>NZ_JACHHJ010000001.1 GCF_014207655.1 Geomicrobium halophilum
TATTTTATAAAGCTTGGTAACGATCGATAGGCTCCCCCATCTGGAGGGGGAGTATTTTTGTGCTTTTTTCGGCGAGCGGAACCATTATTTCGGCGGAAGACCGTCGGAATTCGGCGCTTCAGCACGATAATTCGGCGTTACGACCCAGGAATTCGGCGAAATGAATTGATTTCTTTAGATCTTTTTAACGATTGAGGCAGCAGCTTCGATTTTTTGTAAAGAAATGCTTGTATTTTTCATATAGCTGTTACACTATTTATAGGCATATAACAGTTTGGTTGGACGTGGAGAAAGGAGAAACAAACAGATGGGACTCATTATTGATGACGTAAAAAAGAAATTCGGCCATCATACAGCGGTGAATGGGATATCGCTCTCCGTTGAAAAAGGCAGTATGTTTGGCATGCTTGGGGCAAATGGTGCGGGGAAAACGACAACGTTTCGTATGATCTTGGGATTGCTGGATCCGACAGAGGGTTCTGTTACATGGGAAGGTGCATCCCTCTCCTACAAGCGTACGAATGTAATTGGCTATCTCCCCGAGGAGCGAGGGTTATATCCGAAATTAACGGTTAAAGAACAGCTGATTTATTTAATGCGGCTAAAAGGTATGAAAAAGAATGAGATCGTAAAAGCCATGCGTATGTGGCTGGAAAGGTTTGAAGTCCCAGAGTACGAAAACAAAAAAGTTGAAGAATTATCCAAAGGGAACCAGCAAAAAATTCAATTTATCGCTGCCGTCATGCATCAACCTGAACTTCTCATCTTGGATGAACCTTTTAGTGGTCTTGATCCGGTAAACACGGATATGTTGAGGGGAATGGTTCGAGATCTTCAGGAAGCTGGGACTACTATTGTCTTTTCCAGTCATCAAATGAGTAATGTAGAGGAACTGTGTGAAGAGCTAGTAATGTTAAAACATGGAGAAGCCGTGCTTCAAGGAAATTTAAAGGAAATCAAGCGGTCTTATGGGGTGAAAAACGTTAACATTCGCTCCGATTATGATTTGCAGTTTTTGCAATCCGTTGAAGGTGTCTTAAATATGGAAAAAACCAATGATGGAGCGATAGTGAAGGTAGAAAGTGAGAAGGTGGCAGAGGATCTTTTCCACACTATCGCCGAAAAGGGCTTTGTTCGTAAGTTTGAAGTTGAAGAACCATCATTACACGATATATTTGTAGACATTGCAGGGGGAGATGGGGATGAATAACTTTTGGATTACCATTGGACATACTGTCAGCAAACGATTAAAATCAAAGTCTTTTCTATGGTCTACCGTTATTATGATGGTTCTCATTTTCGGTCTCATGAATGTGGGCACGATGATTTCGGCGTTTTCAAGTGAGGAAGAGGCCGAAGAAAGCCGTATTGCCATTGTGGATGATACGGCAAGCTCGATTGGTGAAATGCTAGAAGAGGATCAAGAAGGTACATTTAATTATGTGAACTATACAGAAGGCAGTGAAGATGAAGCGTTGGAAGCCGCTCAAAATGAAGAGTTTGATTACGTTCTTGCCCTAAGTGGAGATGCGGCTAATCTCGAAGCTGATTTTTTTGGAAGTGACAGTGATTTCACGGTCGGTCAGGAAGTTAATCAGGACGTGCAACGTGTCAAAGAAACAGTCGTGACAAGTGAGCTTAATTTAGATGAAGAAGAGCTTGAAATGATTTATAGCCCTGTTTCTTTTCATGAACAATCCTTGACAGAGGGCGGGGACGTTCAGACAGAAGAAACGCACATGCAAGCTTATTGGATGGTCTATGCGCTTGTCTTTGCTATTTATCTCATTGTGATTACGTTTGGAAGCATGATTGCTACAGAGGTTGCCACAGAGAAGTCGTCCCGAGTGATGGAACTTATAGTCTCCAGTGTGAATCCAATCACGCAAATGTTTGGGAAACTCGCGGGAATTGGGATCGTTGGCGCGATTAATCTATCGGTATTAGTCATTGCTGCCATTCTTGGGTATATGGTGAGTGGGAATGATATGGTGCAGGCCATATTTACTGAAGGTGCTGATGTTTCGCTGCTCCTTTATGCAATTATCTTGATTATCCTTGGCTATTTTGTTTACGGAGGGATAGCAGCGATGTTGGGGGCCCTCGTAAGTCGAGCTGAGGAGGTTAACCAGGCGATTCAACCGTTAATTTATTTGGCAATGATTGCATTTTTTATCGCCATATTTGGGTTAACGACACCGGATGCGGCCTTCATTCATGTTCTATCGTATATCCCTTTTTTCACTTCTCAGCTTTTATTCCTTCGAATTGGGATGGGGACGGTACCCATGTGGGAGATCATTTTGATTATGGGGATCTTAATCGTAAGCGCTATACTGATTAATGTCCTTGCAGCACGTATTTACAAAGGCGGCGTTCTTATGTACGGGAAATTTTCATTTAAGGGCGGCATCAAACAGGCATTTACGATGGCGAAAAAAGAGCAATGATGGATGGAGGCAGCGCCTTGTCAGTTGGAGGATAGTCAAAATGAAACATTCTATCCTGTGAATGGCTATGAGGTTTCTGTTTAGTACCTAATAGGTTTCTTATCGAAGATCCTTCAATGGTGTATACTACTTCCAACGAATGTACTCGTGGAGTACAATGGAGGGGGATATAAAAAGATCAGTAGGAAGCGAAGGAGGAAGTTTTGTGAATTTCGATGAAATTATTGAACGCAGGAATACCAATTCCATGAAATGGGACCAACTGGAAAATAAATATCAGCACACTGACCTCTGGCCGATGTGGGTGGCAGATATGGATTTTCAGGCACCACAGCCTGTGTTGGAAGCCCTTGATAACGTCACCAGGCACGGGATCTTTGGATACCACCACCCCCCTCATTCACTCAGAACTGCAATCCAGGACTGGACAAACCGTCGTTTTGGGTGGGATGTTCATCCAGAAAATATAGCGTTCACACCGGGTGTTGTTCCAGCGATTCACCACTTAATTAACGCCTTTACGGATGAAGGGGATGGCATTATCATTCAAACGCCAGTCTATTATCCTTTCTTTGCGTTATTAAGAAGCAATCGCCGGACTCTTCTTGAAAACAGGCTGCTTGAGAGTGGGGATGGCAAATATGAAATCGACTTTACGGACCTTGAAGAACAGATGAAAAATGGGGCAAAGATGATCATTCTTTGCAGCCCTCATAATCCTGTCGGTCGTGTCTGGTCCGAAGCTGAACTGAAAAAAGTCGCTGAACTTTGTACCCGCTATGGAGTGATGGTCGTTTCTGATGAAATTCATGCAGACATCATTTTACAAGGGAAACATACGCCGTTTGCTACTCTTGAGGAAGCAAAAGACTTGCAAGTGGCCACGTGTATGGCCCCGAGTAAAACGTTCAACTTGGCGGCTTTGGAATTGTCGTATGTCATTTTTAACGAAAAGGAAACGCAAAAGAAGTTCGAACGTCAATTGCAACGGAATTTCACAAGCATCGGAAATCCCTATTCCTCAGCAGCAGCTGAAGCAGCTTATCGACATGGAGAAGCGTGGCTTGAGACCCTTCTTACCTATATACAAGCCAACGTAGATTACGTTAAGGAACGTATCGAAGAGGAAATGCCGATGATTCATGTAGCAAAACCGGAAGCAACATATTTGATCTGGCTTGATTTTCGTGAACTGAATATGTCTCAAGATGATTTGCAAAACTGGTTGAGAAAAGAAGGCAGAATTGCACTCAATGATGGGCATACATTTGGTAAAACGGGGAGCGGTTTTGCAAGAATGAACGTAGCTACTCCGCGTGAACATGTTGTCGAAGGTCTTAACCGTCTAAAGACAGCATATGATAAGTTATAATGAAGGTGGCGACCTAGATATTTTTTAATCAAATTCCCATATTTTTTTATAAAAAAAGAGGAATCTATGCATTTTTCGAGAAGAGTGTAGTATGCATAATAATAGATAGAGCGGACGCATCTCAATGAAGGTAATCTCCATGTAAAGGGGAGTCCTTGATGATGGAAGAGAACAAGAAGAGGTTAGTTGAGGAGTTTGAAGTGGAATTAAACCGTTCATTAACGGTGGAGGAAATGAATTTCTTGGCTTGGGTAGATGAGAGGAATAAGCAACAACAGGTCACCCAACCTACATTTTAATGGTGAATGAATATAATAGATACGGAGGCGCGTATGAAAACATTTCGTTTACGCGGATTGCGCCTATTGCTGGAGGAAAATGAAGAACTTGAGCAAGAGCAGGTGGAGCTGCAGGAAGGCCTTGTTATTAATCGGGAGGAAGAGGGCTGGTGGCTAATCGAAGTTGTTGTAGATGAACCCGCGAGTCGTACGTTTCACCAATTATTAGCGGATCAAACAGAGGTTATGATGGAGGTTCTCATCTCACATGAACGAAATGATCCAGCAACAATGATTGGACGTGTACGTTTCGTCCGTGAACTCTCGGACCGTTATTCCATATTAATCGATGGGAAAATGGCGATGCGGAAGGAAGATGTTTTCAATTATATCATTGAAACATTGATTGCAGATGGATATTCTGGAGAAGAACTCCTTGAAGAGTTCAAAAATCGCAAAGAAGATCGGGCTAGCTGGTCGTCTCTCATGGCTCGGTCGTTATACAATAAGTATCGTCAAGAAGGCGTATCTCCGCTGAATGATGCAAGAAGTAATTAATCGTATATTTTTGCTGTTGAAAGATGAAAGCAGAGGCTAAAATCATGATACACACATTCGTAGATTATTATGGAAATGAGGTAGGCCTCTCTTTTCGTCGTGAGCCTTTTTCAGACCAACCTTGGCATGTATTGGTCATCTGCAGGTATGAAGATCAATGGCTGCTTACCAAACACCCACGTCGTGGATTAGAATTTCCAGGAGGAAAGGTGGAAAAAGGGGAAGTCCCGGAAGCCGCAGCGATTCGGGAAGTGTGGGAAGAAACCGGTGCTAGGCTGGATCACCTTTATTACTTAGGGCAATATGAGGTGCGTGGACGCTCTGATGTTGTTGTCAAAAATATATACTTTGCAGAAGTGGCTTACTTACAATCTAAAAAAGGATACATGGAAACGAAGGGACCTATCTTGTTAGATGAAATCGCAGAGAGATTAGATCAAAATCAAGACTATAGCTTTATTATGAAGGATAAAGTTTGGATTTTAGCAAGAGAATACTTAGAGCATTATTTTGAAAAGTAAAAAGTGATATGCTCCCCAAAAGATAGACAGATGAAATCAAAAATCTGTTTAACCTTGAGGGGAGTATTTTTGTGGCGAAAAGTAGGTGAAGTGAAAAAGAACAGACCTTCGGTGCAGGGGCCAATATTTTAGCGCAATACACCGTTACTTAATTGGAAGCAGCGGGCAATTCAGCGCTTTTCATGATATTTATCTTTCCATGAAGTTGCAAAAATAGAGAAAAAATCACCCATCGTATGGTTGGATGATTTTTATCTCCGTTTTCTCATAAGGAATTTTTCTAAGATCGCAACAACTTGGTACATGAGTGTCGCGAGTATCACAACGAGGACGAGACTAAGCATCACCATGTTAAAATTGAAGACTTGGAATCCATAAATGATCATATAACCAAGGCCTTCATTAGATACGAGATATTCCCCGACGATCACCCCGACCCACGCGAGTCCGACGTTGACTTTTAACGCTGACACCATCGAGGGGTACGAAGCAGGAAGGATCACATAGTAAAATTTTTGCAGTGTGGAAGCCCCGAACGTATCGACGACTTTGATCAGATTTTTGTCTGTTTCGTTGAATGCTCCATAGATAACAAGAGTGGTGACAATAATTGAGATAAGAACCCCCATCGCGATCACTGAGGTCATATTAGCGCCGAATATAACAATGAGCATCGGTCCGAGAGCAACTTTTGGTGTTGCGTTTAATGCGACAATATAAGGATCGAGTACGCGCGATAGAAAGGGGAACCACCAGAGAAAGGCTGCCATTAATATACCGCCAATCGTCCCGATCAAAAATCCGAGTATGGTTTCTAGTAAGGTGACACCCATGTGGGTATACAACGTACCATTTACGGTCATCTCAATGAACAGACCCCAAACGTTTGAAGGCGAACTGAAAATTAACGGGTCAATCCAGTTGAACCGACTCGCGATCTCCCAAAGGAAAAAGAACGTAATCAGTAAAATCAACTGACTGATGACAACATACCACTTTTCCCGCTTTTGCTGCAGGCGGAACTTCGCATGTTGTTCATGTAGTTTCGGGTTCAAGGTTTTCCAACTCCTTCCAGATCAATTGAAACCAATCTTGGAACGTTGGATGTTGACGTGCGTCAAGGGGGGAGCGTTCCCTAAGTTCCTCCGGTATCTTAAAATGTTTTTTAATCTCGGCTGGACGATGGGTAAGCAGTAAAATTCGATCAGACATTGCTATCGCTTCACTGATGTCATGGGTGACGAGTAAAGCTGTTTTTTCTTTTTCTTTTAACGTTCGGTGAATCAAGTCCTCTAGTTTCAGCTTTGTTTGAAAATCTAAGGCTGAGAAAGGTTCATCTAACAGTAATAAAGAGGGTTTAGCCGCGAGTGTTCGCACAAGTGCTACACGTTGTTTCATACCCCCAGAAAGCTCAGAAGGCATATCATGTTCACGATCGGAAAGATTCATTTGCGCAAGCAATTCACGAGTATATGCTTGATTTTTCTTATTTTTTCTTTTAATAATATTTAGAGCCATATCGATGTTTTGCCCAATTGTCAGCCAGGGGAAGAGGTAATCCTGTTGCAACATATAGCCGATATTTGTATTCGTTTTTGTAATCGGAGTATCTTGAAGTAAAATTTCACCCTCTGAATGTTCAATTAATCCAGCCGCTAGTGACAGGATGGTGGTCTTACCACATCCACTCGGGCCGATAATCGAAACGAATTCACCTGTATCCACTGTAAAGTTCACATTTCGTATGGCTTCTACGACATCATTTTGAGAAAAAAAGTGTTTTTTTACATCTCTCAAGGTCAAAAGAGCCATGGGTCATTTCTCCTTCTTTCATGGGACTATTCCAGCGCTTGCTCTGTAATCGTTGTATCAACGAGGTCCTCGTAATCAATGCGTTGAGGTAGTTCACCGGATTCTTCCATAATATCCTGAAGGTGGTACCATCCCTCTTCATTGATATAAGGATTTTGCGCATAAGAGCCTTGTGAACGGTAGCGTTCAACAACAGTAGCAATTAAGTCTTCAGGTGTTTCGTCGAAATAAGGCGTGATTGATGCTGCTACGGCTTCTGGAGATTCATTTTCCACGAATTGTTGAGCCTTATAAATGGCCCGGTTAAAACGAACAAGTGCGTCTTCATTCTCCTCCATCATGCTTTCCTTCGTGATAAATGATGTATATGGCAGTGTTCCCGACTCTTCACCGAACGAAGCTACAATATGACCGATCCCTTCTTCTTCAAATTCGGTAGCGTTTGGTTCAAATAATTGAACAAAGTCTCCAGACCCTGAAGCAAATGCACTAGCAATATTGGCAAAATCAACACTTTGATCGAGCTCCACGTCTGTGTAAGGATCGATCCCATTTTGCCGGAGTACATATTCACCTGCCATTTGCGGCATTCCACCTGCCCTTTGCCCTAGGTACGAAGAACCTTCAAGGTCTTCCCAGGTAAAGTCAGGCATCGGTTCTCTGGACACGAGGAATGTACCATCGGTTTCAGTCAATGCACCAAAATTAATAACGGAATCACTAGGGTCTTGCGCGTGTACATATATAGATGTTTCCGAACCTACAAGGGCAACATCGGCACTATCAGATAGGAGGGCCGTCATCGTCGTATCCCCACCCCAAGTAGTGGTGAGATCAATATCTATATTTTCATCGGCAAAATAACCTTCTTCTATGGCTATATAAAGCGGGGCATAGAAAATCGACCGGGTGACTTCAGCCACTTCAATCGTCTCTTCTCCTTCCTCATTTGAACATGCACTAAAAATCAAGGGGAGAACAATGAGTGGAGCCAACCCTCGAAGCCATTTCTTCATACTTATCGTCTCCTTACAGCGTCGTTACGGTATCCTATGCTATTTTGGGCTATTGGTGATAAGGATATGAGAGGAATTAAAATAAGGGGGCAAATCTGAAGCAGGTGAGCCGTGAATCTGACAGGATCGAAAATAAAAAGGATCGAGTGAAGATAAAAGGAAGCAGTAGAAGCTGAAGAGATGTTACAAGATTATCAAACGTTGATGAGGGAACGTAGTTATGTAGATTGTAACAATGAATACAAAAATCCGAGAGAAAGGTCCTTTCTCTCGGATTTTACTTACAGCAGCGGCCCGGCTTCGCGAATATGCTTAGGTACATGACTGAAACGCTCAAAATTTTGCCGAAATTTAGAAGCGAGCTCCCTTGCTTTCTGGTCATAAGCCTCCAGGTCATTCCATGCTTCGCGCTGTTGCAGTACGTGATCGGGAACACCGGGGCAGCGTGTTGGGACGTGTAACCCGAAGACGGGGTCCTCCAGTGTTTCCACCTGGTTTAGTTCACCTTCAAGGGCAGCTTGCACCATGGCTCTCGTGTGTGCTAAATCAATACGTTCACTCACGCCGTAACCGCCTCCAGCCCAGCCGGTGTTAACGAGAAAGACGTTAGATTCGTGAGTATCGATTTTTTCACCGAGCATTTCTGCATATACGGAAGCATGCCGCGGTAAGAAAGGGGCCCCAAAACAACTGGAGAACGTTGCTTCTGGTTCTGTAATTCCTCGTTCGGTGCCGGCAAGTTTGCTCGTATAGCCGCTTAGAAAATGGTACATCGCTTGTTCTTTCGTTAATTTACTAATGGGGGGTAACACCCCAAAAGCATCGGCTGTCAAAAAGATAATCGAGCTAGGGTGACCTCCCTTGCCTTGCGGAAGCATATTGTCAATATGATCAAGGGGATAGGCAGCTCTTGTATTTTCTGTAAGAAATGAATCATCATAATCCGGCAATCGCGATTTCTCATCAACGACGACGTTTTCAAGAACCGCGCCGAAACGGATGGCATCATAGATATCTGGTTCTTTTTCCTTGGAGAGATTGATGCATTTTGCATAGCAACCGCCTTCAATGTTAAATATACCGTTTTCTGACCATCCGTGCTCGTCGTCCCCGATGAGATAACGTTTAGGATCTGCTGAGAGAGTCGTTTTTCCAGTGCCCGATAATCCGAAAAATAAGGCTACATCGCCTTCGACACCGGTATTGGCTGAACAATGCATCGGTAAAACTTCTTGAGCAGGCAACAGATGGTTCATGACAGAAAAAATTGATTTTTTCATTTCGCCTGCATATTCAGTGCCGCCGATTAAAACGACTTTTTCTTCAAAAGAGATATGAACAAATACTTCTGAACGTGTGCCATCCACTTCCGGATCAGCTTTGAAACCAGGAGCAGAAATGATCGTGAATCCGTCTTCGTCCTCCGGATTTTCACCGTCTTCTGGACGAATAAACAGTTGGCGGGCAAATAAATTGTGCCAAGCATATTCATTGACGATTTTAAGCGGAAGTCGATAATGTCTATCTTTTCCCGCGTACCCATGGGTAACAAATAGGTTATTCTGTTGTCCTAAATAATGAATCACTTTACGGTAAAGGGTAGAGAATATGTCTTTCTCGACGGGTGTATTTACAGTGCCCCAGTCAATGTCATCTCGAATTGCAGGTTCATCGACGATAAATTTATCTTTTGGAGAACGACCGGTATATGCGCCCGTCGTCGCTGCAAATGCGCCTGATTTTGTTAAAATACCTTCATTACGGGCCAGTGCTCTCTCTACTAATCTGGGCTCAGGGAGGTCAATTTCGGCCTGTCCTTGCTGAATAAGGTGATCCAAGGCTGATTCTAAAGAAACGGTACTCATAATCGGCAAAATCCTTTCTCTGCTAAGGTCAGGTCGAAAAAAAATGTGATTGCAATTAGTATAACACATTTTTATATATAGTCTATACTATTTTTGTGCAAAAAAAATGTTCCTCCCTGTCGAGTGGAGTTTTCTAACATGTTGAAATCTTTTTTTCTGCTGTTGATTGTGTTAAAATCATGAGGAAGTAAACGACATGCGACTTTGATGCTTAAGGTATTAAGGTACGCTCTTATCGAGAGTAGGTGGAGGGACAGGCCCTTTGAAGCCCAGCAACCACCCTCGGAAACCCGAGGAAAGGTGCCAACCTGGCAAAGTGTAAGGCACTTTGCAAGATAAGAGGCGAAAAAGGTGAAACAATCAACCCCCCTTTTCCCTCGACAGGAGAAAAGGGGTTTTTAGCACGTCCCTTATCCTGTGAACATATAGCATCTATAGGAGGAACACGATGGAAGTAAATGGACGTAGATTGTTCACATCTGAATCAGTGACTGAAGGGCATCCAGATAAAATATGTGACCAGATTTCAGATGCGATTTTAGATGAAATTTTAAAAAAGGATCCAAACGCGCGTGTGGCATGTGAAACGATTGTGAATACAGGAATGATCCTCGTCACTGGTGAAATTACGACTACAACCTATGTGGACATTTCAAAAGTGGTTCGACGAACATTAACAAACATTGGCTACACACGGGCAAAGTTTGGACTTGATGCTGATACCTGTGCGATTATGACCGCAATTGACGAACAATCACCGGATATTGCCCAAGGTGTCAATACAGCTTTGGAATCGCGTGAAGGGGAAATGTCCGAAGAAGAAATTGAGGCCATTGGCGCTGGAGACCAAGGGTTGATGTTTGGTTATGCCGATAACGAAACAAAAGAGTATATGCCGTTGCCCATCTTTTTAGCGCACCAATTAGCTCGGCGCCTTTCAGCAGTACGAAAAGATGGGACGATCCCGTTTTTGCGTCCGGATGGAAAAACGCAAGTAACGATCGAATATGATGAAAATAATCAACCGCTGCGTGTGGATACGATCGTTATTTCCTCACAACATCAACCGGAAGTGACCATTGCTGAAATCGAAAAAGAACTAAAAGCCCATGTGATCACAGACGTTGTTCCTGAGGATTTAATCGATGACGAAACGAAATTTTTTATAAATCCAACTGGACGGTTTGTGATTGGAGGCCCGCAAGGGGATGCAGGTTTAACCGGACGTAAGATTATCGTGGATACTTATGGGGGAATCTCCCGACACGGCGGAGGCGCATTTTCCGGGAAGGATCCTACAAAAGTCGATCGATCCGCTTCCTACGCGGCCCGTTATGTAGCGAAAAATATCGTGGCTGCAGGATTGGCGAAGAAATGTGAAGTGCAGCTTGCGTATGCGATTGGGGTGGCACGGCCGGTTTCTATCTCCATTGATACGTTTGGAACTGGCAAGGTGAAAGAAAATATACTCCTCCAGCTCGTAGAGAAACACTTTGACCTTCGTCCGGCTGGCATTATTCATATGCTTTCCTTGCGAAATCCAATCTATGGCCAGACGGCTGCTTATGGACATTTCGGACGCACGGATGTAGATTTACCATGGGAGCGGACGGATAAAGCAGCCGCCTTAAAAGAAGCGGCCTTTGCTACAGAAACGAAGTCATAAAAATAACCGTTGCGATCACTTTCGCAACGGTTATTTTTGTGGGGCATTTTTCTAAATCGCCCAATCACCGTTTCTAAATACTGGTTCGCGTGTGCCATCTTTATGAATCCCGTCGATATCCATGTCAGCGGCCCCGATCATAAAGTCTACATGGGTGATGCTTGTATTAATTCCTTTTTGTTCCAGTTCTTCTTTTTCCATATCTTTTCCATCTTCAATATTAAAGGCATAGGCGCTGCCAAGAGCCAAATGATTAGAAGCATTTTCATCAAAGAGGGTGTTGAAGAAAATGATATTGGTATTTGAGATGGGGGAGTGGTGCGGCACGAGTGCGACCTCACCGAGATAAGAAGACCCTTCATCATTCTCTAACAAACGCTTCAGTGTTTCTTCTCCTTCTTTAGCTTCGAAGGCCACCACTTTTCCTTTTTCAAAGGTAAGGGTAAAGTCTGTAATGAGTGTTCCGCCATAGTTAAGAGGCTTCGTACTGGAGACGGTGCCGTTAACACCATTTTTCTTGGCAGCAGTAAAGACTTCTTCAGTAGGGATATTTGCCACGAAGTTTACGCCTGCTTTACTCACGCTGCCTCCGGATGCCCATGTATGGGTTTGGGGGAGTTCAATCGTTAAATCCGTCCCTTTTGCTGTATAGTGCAGGGCATCAAAATGTTTGTCGTTCAGGGTGTTCATTTTTTCATCAAGCGTTTGTAAATGCTCTTTCCAAGCAGCTACAGGGTCGGATTCGTTTACGCGTGTCGCGGAGAAAATCGCTTCCCAGAGCTTTTCTACTGCCTCATCCCCTTTCGCCTCAGGGAAAACCCGTTCTGCCCATTTCACAGATGGTACAGCTACAATCGACCAGCTAACTTTATCTGATTGGATATAATTCCGAAATCCTTCCAATGCTTTTCCATTTGTCTGATTTGAAGTCGCGATTCGATCATGGTCGATGCCCTTCAACAAGTCGGGGTCGCCGCCGGTAATCGTTAAAAATGCAGCGTCGTTTTCCGCTTCTTCTTCAAGGGCTCTTGCATGCCAGTTTGGGAATTCGGAAAACGCTTCTTTGGGTGCTAGTTCAAATTTTAGGCGTGTGAGTTCTTCATCGTTCCAATCAACGCGTACATGTTTCGCTCCGGCTTTATAAGCTTTCTCTGCGACGATACGTACAAAATCGGCCGCATATAAAGGCGAGCGAATCATGAGTGTTTGCCCTTCTTGGATGTTTACACCGACGTTTAGAGCAATGTCCGCATAGCTTTCAATTTTTTGTTGGAATGTTGTCATCGTTTTCCCTCTTTTCGTATGTAATCATAGTATTAGAGGTTGTTCAAAAAGCCCGGGAAAAACAGCCGTCGTACCTCTTCGTCGTCTTGCTTCTAAAGCTCCTCACGTATGAAAACCATATCCTCAAAAAAGTAACCCACTTTTTCTTGTGCGAGGTATCGCTTACGTAGAGACGAGCTTGCGTTCCGATACTTGGAAAAGAAAACTACGGTTCCTTCGTGAGAAGTGAAGACTTTCGTGGTGCAAGCAGGATGCTCGAAGCTACGTCTTCTCGACCTCCTCGGCTCTTTTCTATGAAAGGAATTCCGACACTAACCATTCTTTTCATCCTCAGTGGGGTGTCGCGAAGCGTCATGAGCCCTCTTTTTGAACACCCTCTATCAGCATCCAGCATTTTAAACATTCGCTCCCATTTGAATACCTTAGTGACGTTTTGCATCCGCATAGGCTTTTGCGCGTTTCACGTACTCTTGACTTATACGATTCATTTCCTTGAGATCGTCATCATTTAAGTCACGAATGACGCGGGCTGGACTGCCAAGTGCCAGTGTTCGCGGCGGTATTTTCGTACCAGGAGTTACAAGAGCTCCGGCCCCAACGAACGCTTCTTCGCCGACTTCAGCACCATCAAGGACAGTCGCCTTCATGCCAATCAGAGCTTTTTTTCGAATCGTACATCCATGAAGGACGGCTTGGTGACCTGCTGAAACATCCTCTTCAATGATTAAAGGGTGTCCGGGGCTTTGGTGAAGCATACATTGATCCTGAATGTTCACGCGCTTTCCAATTTCAGTAGGTTCTACATCACCTCGAATGACGGTATGAAACCAAATGCTACTATCAGCCTCAATCGATACATCCCCTGTAATCACAGCGCCATCAGCGATATAACAACTTTGAGCAATCGTAGGATGTTTATTGTCATAAGGATATAGGATCATGGCAGTTTCCTCCTTTTTCTAATTGTAACAGAACTTGAACATGCATTCGAAATGATTCACATACTTTTTGCGTGAAAAAGATCGCCACATATGATGTAATAAAGAGACAAGGATTGTTTTTTTCGATCTTGGGGAGGGACTTTCATGCGAATCTGGAAATGCGAGGATCCCATTGGGGTATTTGTACTCGTCCATGGGGCAGGGGAGCATTATGGACGATACCAATGGCTTATCGAACGATTGAATCGTGAACATTTTCATGTAATTGCCGGAGATCTTCCAGGATATGGACGAACACGTGGAAAACGCGGACATATTGATCATTTTAACCAATACATAGACGTTGCTTCTCATTGGTATAAAGAAGCGGCGTCCTTTGAGCTTCCCGTTTTTCTGTTCGGGCATAGTCTTGGAGGGCTTATCGTGATTCGCACGATGATGGAAAAACAGCTGCCCGTCCACGGAGTGGTGTTATCCTCACCATGTTTGTATTTGTATGATCCACCAAAGAAGGGGATCACAGTATTTGCGCGGGGCTTACATCGGCTGCTTCCGACGTTTAGCATGAAAAGCGGAATTCGAGGTGAGTTAATGACTCGAAATCCTGAAATGCGTACGGAATTTCTCAAAGATGAATTGTTCGTTCATCATGTTACCGTCCGTTGGTATCAGGAATTAACAAAAGCAATGAAATCGAGTCTTGATCATGCTTATCAATTTCCGAATGTACCACTCCTTGCTTTACAGGCTGGCGAAGATTACCTAATCGATAAAGGGGCCACTCACGAGTGGTTTAATCGCTTACGCATCGAAGACCGGGCCATACGGGAGTGGCGGGGGCTCTATCATGAACTTTTTAATGAGCCAGAGCGTGCGGAAATTTTTCGTTTTATGCTTTATTTTATATGGCAAAGACTCGGTCGTTTATAAAAAGAAAGAGACGCTTCACAGGGGGAGGACCTACGTTGAACTTCAAAGTACCAAAGACACCTTGGATGATTGTATACTATATATATAAAGAAACCGTACCAGAAGTACATCGACAGTTGGATTATTGGAAGAAAAAAGCCGGTGAAATACCTGATGAACATTTAAGTAAACAAGCATCTTGGACGATTGATGACAAAACTTTCCACTGCGAAGGGGGAAGTATTCTAGCTATGTTAGCAGGGGGGAATAAAGAAGCATTTATACGATTCCTTGTCGCCTATCAAACGATCTGTGATTTTCTTGATACGCTTTGTGATAAAAGTGAATCGCAAGACCCTGATGATTTCCGTGCCCTGCACCAAGCATTGCTGGACGGGTTAACCCCTGGGGAAAATCTTAAAGATTATTATCGCGTTCGTGGAGGCTATGACGATGGGGGCTACCTACATGAGCTTGTGAAAACATGCCAGGAAACGGTGCAAGCGTTGCCAGGCTTTCCGGCAATGCAGCCTGTGATGAAAGAGCTTTCTGGCTATTACGTTGATTTTCAAGTGTATAAACACGTTCCCGCAGATGAGCGTGAGGACTTACTCATTGCCTTCCATGAGCGTAACCAGCCGTTTTTACCAGAGATGCGCTGGTATGAATTTTCCTGCTGTGTGGCTTCGACTCTCGGTTTGTACTGTTTGGCGGCCTATGCGGCAACACAGCCGCGCACGGAAGAGGAAGCAACGACCATTAAAAACGCCTATTTTCCATGGCTGCAAGGCGTTCATATTATGCTTGATTACTTCATTGACCAAGAAGAAGATCTAGCTGAAGGGGAAATGAATTTCGCTGCTTACTATGAGAGTGAAGATGAAATGGTCTCCCGCTTTCGTTACATGGATAAACGTGCGGAAGAAAGTCTTGATGGACTTCCGGATGAAAAATTTCATCGCTTAATTAAACGAGGATTATTCGCGATCTATCTAGCGGACGGCAAGGTTCAGGAGAACCCCGAAATGAAACGAACCGCCAAACGTTTAATTAAGCTCGGGGGTTTGCCTACAGCCTTTTTCTATTTAAACCGCTGGATCTTTCGCAGGAAAAAAGTAGGGGAGTAAAGATTCTCTCACCCGAGCTTGGCTTCTGCGGAATCTACCTGTTAGGGACGAAGTATATAGAAATAGGGATGGGGAATGATATTTTCGCATTCCCATCCCTGTATGCAAGGCTTTTAAGCTTGATTTTTTTTCTTTTTACCTTCCTTGATCGATACAAGGACGAGCCCAATCATCATCAGAAGCATGATTACTGAGAATGGGAGGGCCGCAATAATCAGTGTGTTCTGCAGCGCTTGCAGTCCCCCCGAATACAACAAAGTCAAAGCTGTTAAGGATAATAAAACACCCCAAATGATTTTGATTCGGTTCGAAGGATTATTAGACCCTTTGGTTGTCAGCATACCGAGGACAAAAGTAGCAGAATCTGCAGATGTAACCAAGAATACACCAAGGGCAAAGAGCGTTAAAATGGACATTAAAAAGCCCAATCCATAATTGGAGAACGTGGCAAACAGTACCTGTTCAGTCACATAATCTGAGATTACCGCAACCCCTTCATGTTCCAGGGAAATTGCAGCCCCGCCAAAAACTGAAAACCATATAAATACGATCAATGTTGGAACAAGCAAAACAGCGGTTACAAATTCCCGTATCGTACGTCCCCGTGAAACGCGAGCGATAAAAATTCCCACAAACGGCGCCCAGGAAATCCACCATGCCCAATAGAAAAGTGTCCAATCGTTAATCCACTCCCGCATTCCCTCATCATATGGGGCGATGCGAAAACTTAACTGTGGCAGGTTTTGAATATAAACACCGATTGTATGCGTGAATACATTTAACAAATACATGGTCGGACCAACTGCAAGCATCATGAAAAAAATTACAGCAATTACTGCCATATTTGCGCTGCTTAACGTCTGAATACCTTTATCGAGACCAGACCATGCAGAAATCAGAAATAATACGGTGACAACGAATACAATCATCACCTGCGTCCAAAAGTTCATATTTATATCAAAAACATAAGCTAACCCACCATTAACTTGTGTTGCTCCAAGACCTATCGTTGTCGCAACCCCGGTCATGGTCGCTAATACCGCGATGATATCCGCCGTTTTACCAATCCCCCCTTCGACTTTATCACCAAATAATGGCCTGAGGGTTGAGCTTATTAAGCCTGGATGATCATGCCTGAAATTGAAATAGGCTAAAGCAAGTGCAAGAATACAATAGACAGCCCAGCCATGAAGCCCCCAATGGAAGACTGTAAACATTAAGGCGTCACTGATCGCTTCCTCTGTACCAGTTTCACCGGTTGGGGATTGGATTGCATAGTGGCTGATCGGCTCCGCAGCTCCAAAGAAAACAAGACCGACCCCCATCCCAGCACTAAATAACATTGCCAGCCAAGAAAGCCGATTAAACTCCGGTTGCTCATCTTGTTTCCCTAACTTTACTTTTCCCATTGGTCCGAACATTAGATATAAAGTAACAATGAGAAAGGTTGTTACAAGAATGAGATAATACCAGCCAAACGTATTACTTATAAAATCTTGCAGCAATGCTGCTCCTTCTTCAAGCTGATCCGGGATCACTACTCCCAATGTGACGAGTATCAGTATAATGATTCCAGATACGATAAATACACTGTCTAGTCTTTTCATAAGAATACTTGACTTCCTCTCTGATTGATCTTCTATGTACCTCTTTTTATAATGATCCAAATCCATTTGAATTATGAATGAAATCAAAGAAGAAGTACTCATGAAGGTGGAGAGAATCACGAAGTAACAGCAGCTGCTCTCATTGAGACACTTTGTTTTGAGCAATGGAATCCAGATGGTGGATAAGGGCGTTTTCATTCTGAAGCAGATATTAGGACAATCTTTGGAATGGTAACGTGGCTCGTGGCTTTCGTGAAATGACAATATCGTTTCCACGGATACCAGGTTATGGTGGTTATATGGGAGTACTCTTGGATGTTCACACATCTTATGATTGGGATGGAATGAAAATAGCTACTCGCTAATGCTAGTGATATTAAAGAGGAATAACCCCCTCCCAACTAACGCACATTATGAATACTATTCTCTCACTTTTCGACAATATTAAAGCTATACATAAAACTTGAATTTTGCTCTCTTCGCGTCTTGCCTCTGTCACTAAGTACGACTTTTATTTTTGCTACAATCGATCATCACCAAAAGGAGGAGCCATCCATGAACAGGGCCATACGTATTGCTGGTCTGTTGCTTCTTCTTATTGGGGCCGGCTGCAGCCCTCAAGTGCGCCAAATCGAAGATATACAATATATACAGGCTATGGGGCATGATGATGAGAATGGGGACATTCAAACCACGGGTGTCACTACGATATTTATGCCTGGCCAAGAAGTACTCCCTGAAAGCGAAACCTTGACGGTTTCTAATGTGAACCTTGAAGGTCTTTATGCTGGTTTACAGTCGGAATCGTCCAGATATGTGGATACCAGTCGGGTCAGAGTAGAATTGTATAGCGAAGAGTTAGCCGCCGAAGGGATCTTTCAACAACTTGATACGATTCAACGAAACCCTATGATTGAGCAAGACAGGAAGATCGCTATCAACCGCGGATCAGCAAAGGAGATCCTGGAGGAAGATTACCCGTTTCATTTGACCGTTAACGAATATTTGGATGAATTGATCGATCAAAACATCGAAGCGCAGATTCCTCAAGCGAATTTTCACGACTTTTTGTATCGTTATTACGCGGGGGGTGCCGATCCTTTCCTCCCTCTTTTGGAGAAACAAGAGGGTCGCGTGGAGGTTATCGGTCTTGCCTTATTTCAAGGTGACATGTATACCGAAGACATGGACCTCGAAGATACCCAAGTGTTTAGAAAACTTGCCGAGAAAACCGAAGAGGGTACCATTAATATTGATCTTAATGAGAACAAGGGCGTTACCTTTCATCATCTATCATCCCAGCCAAATTGGAGCATTCAACAAGAGAGCGAAGCCATCCACATCCAAGCAAACGTCGACGTTGAAGGCGTTCTTCAGGAAACAAGAGGTATAGATGTATCCCAACCGGAGAATATTCAACAACTAGAGCAAATTGCTTCTGCAGAATTCAAGAATCGAATGGAGGAGATCATCCAATTTTTACAGGAAAATGAGATCGACCCCATCGGCATCGGGGAGCGAGTGGATCAAAACGTAAGAGGAATTGACATTAAGCAGTGGGAAGAAGAAGAGTATCCGAATGTGGACGTTGGTGTGAACGTTGAATTTACGATTGAAAATACCGGAGCTGTAGAATCGTAGTTAAATCCACCCTTCCTGACGTGGGTATTTTGATCTTTACTCGATTTACTCTTATATAGAATCTAGTGCACAGCAGGACTTCCCAATCAGCTTCAAACATGTGCCTGTGAGAGCATTTTTTCTGCGGCATTATAAATAGATAGGATTTATCAACACTTAGACTTTCATTTGAATTTATCTTGTCAGGTTCCTTCATGAACCAACCTGACAATCTCGTTATAGGGGTTGTTCAAAAAGTCCGGGACTTAAAGGAAATCGGCTAAAATCGCCACCTCCTGTGGCAACGCCGGTACTAGCGCTCCGTGCCAGAAGTTCTTTCTCCTTGCGGCTAAATGCTGCGCACCGGCCGAAAAAGTTCCTCAAGCGCTGAATAAAATGCTCAGCGCGCCGAATCATCTCGTTCATCTGAATAAATGTGTTGCTGGGCTGAAAAAACCACTCTCCGAGCTGAATCCCGTTCCACTCGCTCCATCAGATCATTCGCCTAAGAACGTTTTAATGGACGGGAAAGAACTTTTGAGCATTCTCACTTAAACCACCCCTTCTCTTTAAAACGAGAGATCGCTTCGATGCGATTACCGACATCCAATTTTTCCAAAATCACGGAGACATAATTACGGACAGTGCCATTTTTTATATGAAGCTGATTGGCAATTTCTCCTGTATTCTTACCGTCGGCGATCAGTCGAAGCACCTCCTCTTCCCGCTCCGTTAAGGGATTATGATCGTCGTAAACCATATCGACAAGTTCCGGTGCATATACTTTTCTGCCACTCGTTATCGTACGGATGGAATTAGCCAAATCCTCACTTGGACTATCTTTTAATAAATATCCATTTACCCCCGCTTTGCGGGCGCGTTCAAAATATCCCGCACGGGCAAAGGTGGTTAGCACAATCACTTTACATGAATGATCCTTTAGTTCCTCAGCAGCCTCGAGTCCGCTCTTTAACGGCATTTCTATGTCCATGATACAGATATCAGGCTGGTATTTGTTAACGATATTCAAGGCCTCTTCTCCATCTTTTGCTTTTCCGACAACTGCCATATCTTCTTCAAAATCTAGTAATGAGCCAAGGGCCCCAAGCAGCATCTGTTGATCTTCTGCAATAACAATTCGAATCACACCGATCCCTCCTCATCGCCCATTTGTTTAATCACATGCGGTACTCGTATAGTGAGCATGGTACCATTGGAGGATTCAATACGTAAGCTGCCATTCACAAATTCCAGCCGTTCTTTCATCCCTTGAAGACCGCTTTCTTTAAACGTTTTCTTGTTTGAAAGGATACCGGTACCGTTATCTTGCACTTTCATTACCAATTCGGCAGTGGAGTCCATGATGAAGAGATGGCAGAATGTAGCTTGGCTATGCTTAACCACATTGGTTATCCCTTCCTTTAAACACATACTCACCACATTTTCCACCAATAAAGGTGTATTCGGGAGATCAGTGGGTCCCTTGATGTGAAACTCAATTTGAGAAGCTTTGAGAATTTCTTGGACACGTTTGACCTCATCTTTTAGTTTTGCTCCTTTCATATCGGAAACGATGTCACGTACTTCATTTAAAGCTGTTCTTGCCGTATGATGGATATCATTAATTTCTGATTTGGCAGAATCAAGGTTGGTGTCCATGAGTTTTTCGGCCAAATCACTTTTGAATCCGATGAGGGAAAGCTTTTGACCCAATGTGTCATGTAAATCACGAGCAATCCGTTGCCGTTCCTCGATGACCATGAGTTGGGAGATTTTTTCATTGGCATCTTCCAATTGATTTTCCAACATTTCCCGTTTGTTTCGGTTGTAAATCGTGATCGGCAAAAGGATGACGCCAATAATGCTAATAATAATAAAAGGCAATTGCATAAGAAAGGTTTGGCTTTGGATGAAAAAACCAACGCTAATGGCCGAAATAGTCGTAATAACGTGAATAACATATAAGGTTATAAATCCAGATTTATTTTGGATATTCCCAATAAAAAAGGCTAGAAAAAGTGCGAAGTAAACATAACCAAAATACATCGTCATTCCGATGCTAATTGCCATTTCTACACCTAAGGAGAGGTAGACCGTCCAGCCTTTCTTAATAAAGGATAGCCGATATGCAGTAAAAAACAAGATTATCATTAAAATTCCGATACTGGTTTCCAATAATGACGAGGAGCTAATAATAAAATAAAAAGGGAGAAGACAAAAGATGATCCAGGCATATAAACTAAGTCCAGTGTTTTTCGGAAAAATATGAAACCAATTTTGCATCCTCGACTCCTCCTTTTAGTATTAGTGTAACAAAAGAACAGAAGAAAAGCCCTTCAATCTGAAATTGAAAGACGTTCCCGTTCTCTTTTATTCATTGCTGGGAGTTAGGGGTATGATGATTTCTATGGTCTATTTTGGTGAACGATCCTTAATCTCTTTAAAGCTGACAAATGTCTGGTTGGCTTCATCGAATAGCCGGAAACGAAGCGACTTCAAACTGGTAGCAAGTGTAATCGTTGTGGCTTGTTGGAGAGGGGTTATATTTTCATGCGTTTTCTCCAGATGGTAATTGGGGACTTTTGGACTTAGATGGTGTACATGATGGAAACCAATGTTGCCTGTGATCCATTGTATTACTTTTGGAAGTTTGTAATAGGAACTTCCATCGATTGCAGCTTTTACAAAACTCCACTCCTCTTCATTTTCAAAGTAGGAATCTTCAAACTGATGCTGTACATAAAACAACCAAATACCTAACATCCCGGATATAAATAAAATAGGGCCCTGTACGAAGAGGAAAGCTTGCCAACCGATCGCCCATATTACAAGCGTATAAATCATTGCGATGGAAGTGTTAATCAAATACGTGTTCATTTTTTCTTTTTGTTTTGCATCTTTTTTATTAAAGCGATTCTCGATGAGAAAAAGGAAACACGGACCTAATCCAAACATCACGATTGGATTTCGATATAGACGATACGATAACCGGGTCCAAAAGGGGGCATGAATATATTCATTGACGGTCATCATCCATATATCTCCAGTCCCACGTTTATCTAAATTCCCGCTGGTTGCATGATGCATCGCATGGCTGCGTTTCCATTTTGAAAAGGCAAAATGGGTAATAATTCCGGTTATCGTACCGACAAGCCGATTCGCTTTACTACTCTTGAAAAAAGACCCGTGGGTGCAGTCATGGAAGATAATAAAGATTCGTACGACAAAACCGGCTGCAATAACAGCGAATACAAATGTTAGCCACACGGAAATCGATAAACTATGGTAGGCGAGGAACCAAAACAGGAAAAACGGAAGAATGGAATTGATCAGCTGCAGGATACCTGCCCTTGTATCTGAAATTGCAAAAGGTGCGGTGCTCTTCTTTAACTGCTTCTGTTTTTGCTTACTCATAACTTCCCCCTATGATGGGATATTCTATCTACATCTTATATTAGGGAATACGCATAAGCATTTTAAGACATAAATGTCAGTGCTGAAGTATGACAAGTGTCATATAAAAACTCATAACCACTATGAGCTTGAGGGTGGAACCGGGTATTTCGATGTGTCTATATCTACTGGCTCGCCAATGGCCATGTTCGCGAGGATGGAGCCTAAATATGGTCCCATCGTTAAGCCGGTGGCGCCCAGGCCATTGGCAAATATTAAGCCTTTTAAGCCGGGGATATTTCCAAACACGGGCAGTAAATTCGGGGTGAAGGGACGGAAGCCTACGCGTGTTTCCACCCACTCTGTGTTGGCGAGTTCAGGTGCGATTTGTATGGTTTCCGTTAAAATTTCATGAATGGGGCCAGCAGTTATACGATTGTCGAACCCTGTATGGTCTTCATGTGTGGTACCTACCACGAGACGTCCTTGCTCAAATGGTAATAAATATTTTTTGCCGGGGGGCAGCACAACTGGCCAATTTCCTGTCTCTTTAAAAGGGAGTTCAAGATGAATGATTTGTGCTTTTTGTTCGCTTACATGTACATCAATGTTCAACGGATCTAACAGGGATTGGGCCCAAGCACCCGCAGTGACGATGACTTGATCAGCATACCATTCCTCTGCTTCAGTCTGGGCCCCTACTACACGACTTCCTTCCGTTAAAAGGGCTGCGTTGCCATGTACAAAGCGGGCGCCAGATTTTACTGCAGTTCTCAGTAAAGCGTCTCGCAAAAGACCACCATCCACGCGTGCCGCTCCGCTCACATACAGACTGCTGTATGTACCTTCAAGAATCGGGAGGTGCTCTTTCGTTTCTTGGGGGGAGAGGAGGTGGAGTTCGCCAATCTCCGGTGCATTTTGCCGCTTGATTTCCGCGCGCTCCTTCGTTTCGGCTAACTTCTTTTCATCGGTATGTAAGCGCAGGGCGCCGACTCGCTTATACCCAGGGTTTGTTTCGCCGGCCTGTTCTAATTCGGCGATTAGTTTCGGATAATAGGCGGCTCCATTTTTGACGAGAGTGTACCAGGCTTGATTGCGTCTTTGAGAAATCCATGGACAGATCATGCCTGCTGCTGCGGCGGTCGCTTGTCCCTTGTCTTCACGATCAATGATCGTCACTTCATATCCTTTTTTCGTTAAATGATAAGCGGTTGAAGCTCCGAGGATCCCGGCTCCAACAATGATGATGTTCTTCATGTTTGACTCCGTTTCCTATTGTTTTTCGATGGCAAGTAAGAATGGGGGATGATTTTTTCGATTGCTGAATTCATAACGTGCGACAAGTACCTGTTGCTGATCGAGGGTTGAGGTAAAAGAAAGAAGGTCATCCCGCTCCTTTTTTCCTTCCTTATGGCCGTGATAAATAATTAACACAATTAACCCCTTCTTGGGCAGTAACTTCAGCAGCTGGTTGATGGCGGTGATTGTAGACTTACTGTTTGTTACAATAGTTTTGTCACTTCCCGGCAAGTAGCCCAGGTTAAAAATGGCTGCAGTTGGCGGAGGGTTGTCGTT
The DNA here is from genome assembly GCF_014207655.1 of Geomicrobium halophilum. GTDB lineage: Bacteria > Bacillota > Bacilli > Bacillales > Marinococcaceae > Geomicrobium > Geomicrobium halophilum. The sequence continues at coordinate 23,995 of NZ_JACHHJ010000001.1, forward strand.
TTTCCTAAATACATCCCCCACAGAGGCATGGCTATCTTTTATTAAAATGACCTGCTCATGAAGTTGTTCTTTTTCGAGACGTTCACTGGTATTTCGAATGGCTTCTTGTTGAATGTCGAAACCAATGACTTGTCCGTCTGAGCCAACTGTCTCAGCTAGAAAAAGGGTATCATGGCCGTTGCCAACAGTAGCATCAACCACCGTATCTCCAGGTGTGATTGCTCGTGCTAATAAATGGTGGGCAAAAGGAATAACGTCATATAAACTCATGTCAAACGCACCGTTTCTGCTAAATATTTATTTTTCATCGGTTTTTTCCCCGCACGGTTTCGGAAGTCAATGTGAGTGCGGCTTTCATACAGTGTAGCATGCTGTATTTTCCGAAACCAAACCGATCCTTTACTCAAAATCATTGTAATATTTTATCAATTCTTATACGATAGTCTGCGGTAAAAGAAATGAGGTGAAGGATTGCCAAAGATTATCTGGCTTTTGATTATCGGAATGTCCACAAATGTCATTGCTGCCTCGTTCCTTTGGCCGTTGAATACCATTTATATCCATCGGCAATTGGGGGAGCCTCTCGCTGCCGCTGGTCTCGTGCTAATGATGAATGCTGGGGCGGCAATCGTTGGAAATCTGATTGGCGGAAGATGTTTTGACCGCATTGGCGGATATAAAACATTAATGCTGGGTCTATCGGTTTCCACGATCTCTGCCATTTTTCTTGCATTTTTTCATGACTATTATCAATACATGGCTTTTCTTACGGGGATTGGTTTTGGACACGGAATGGTTGTCCCTTGTTTCTATTCGCTTGCCGGATCAATTTGGCCACAAGGGGGGAGGCGTCCTTTCAATGCCATGTATGTAGCGCAAAATGTTGGGGTTTCAGCGGGGACTGCGTTGGCAGGGCTTGTGGCATCTATAAATATTGAATTTATTTTTATTGCGAATAGCTTTACATATCTTTTGCTATTCACATTCGCCGCGATCGCTTTTCGGAGGGTGCAAGAGAGGTCTACACAAGCGAAAGAGGCGGCTGCGATGAGAGAAGCAGCTCTTCGTCAAGGGAATCTGGTGCCGCTGATCGTCGTGGCGGTTGGTTTCTTTATCTGTTGGCTTGGCTACGTTCAGTGGCTCTCGAACATTTCGGTACACATGCAGGATCTTGGTGTTGGGTTGCAAAATTACAGTTTGTTATGGACGATCAATGGTTTTCTTATCGTTGCCCTGCAGCCGGTCATGGCACTCATCGTTAAGTATTGGATCAAACGTCTAAAAGCACAGTTAATGGTTGGCGTCGTTGTTTTTGCCATAGCCTATTTTATGTTATTACAGGCAGAAGTCTTTGCTGGATTCCTCATTGCCATGTTGATTCTTACCATTGGGGAATTATTCGTTTGGCCAGCTGTTCCAACCATTGCTTTCAGACTCGCACCAAAAGGGAAAGAAGGGTCTTACCAAGGGTTTGTGAACAGTGTTGCCTCAGCTGGGAGAATGATTGGACCATTCCTTGGCGGACTACTTGCAGATATGTTCAATATGCATGTTCTTTTCACGGTACTGTTATTTTTGTATGCCATTGCTTTTGCCAGCTTCAGTCTATACGAGCGTTTCTTGAATGCGGAAGAACGAAAACAGTTGTAATCACTCGAAGGTTGCCGGTATTTGCCGTAAGGCCATTATTATGCATGGGCGCTTCGTTTTAGCATAGCTATGTAGAAACTGGGTTTCGAAAAAGAGGTGTTTTCGTGTGAGTAAAATGTACGACTCTAATTACACCAAGCAAGAATATGAAAGGTCCATGAAATATCAACCTTCCATGAAGGTGCACCCTGTGGATCAACCAGCTTTTGTCAATCAAAACCAGGTTCTTTATTCGCCGATCTTTCCTGTTCCAGCTGTACCGCAGCCTACATTCTATGTGACTTCGCTTGACCCCGTGTTTGTGGATCATTTAAGCAGACATACGGATATGGAAATTATGGTAGAAACGACCTCTGGAAAAGTAGTGGAAGGGCTGTTAACAGCCGTGGCTGTGGACCATATTCAAATCAATATCAATGAAGATCGGGCGATCCATTTGCGGATAAGTGAGATTGTGTTTTTTGAAGGATTTCCAATTGGATAGACAGGGCAGATACGAAGGCCCGGACTTATTTGAACATCTAAAAACAAAGAATGAGCATGGAAGTATGATGGTGTACATACTTTCATGCTTTTTTTGCTTGGGTTTATACTGCTTTGTAATAGAGAAAAACTGACAATATCAATATTCAACAATAACCGGTGGGCAATAGCTCTCAACCTTGACATTACCGGGTTTCCTGCCTACAATGACAGTATCAAGAAGCACGGGAACATAAGAAGCTTACCCTCTGTGACAGTATGGCGTCATCCATTCGACGTTATCTTTCGGCGCGATACATATAGATCCCGTCCCTGAGGAGGGGCGGTTTTTATTTTTTAAGAAAAAGATCATGTTTAAACTCGTCGGTAGGATAAGGGAATCTTTGACTCATTTCGCTACGTATTGGGCAGATGTCAAAGATACTAATTCCGATGAAAGCTCGTCGACATGTGAGAAAAGGGGCGGCTATCATCACTTCCTGAGCATGCACGAGTTAAAATCAGAGTATAAGGAGGCGTTCATAATGGCCTTTCCACATGAGAAAATCGAGAAAAAGTGGCAGGATTTTTGGGCGAAGGAGAAAACGTTTCAAACGGATGCAGATGATACATCCAAGCCTAAATTTTACGTATTAGATATGTTCCCTTATCCATCAGGAGCAGGACTTCACGTTGGTCACCCAGAAGGGTATACGGCCACCGACATTCTTGCACGTATGAAACGGATGCAAGGATATAACGTGCTTCATCCAATGGGTTGGGATGCTTTTGGATTGCCAGCGGAGCAGTATGCGCTGGATACGAATCAACACCCTGATACCTTTACACAATCAAATATTGATAACTTTCGTCGGCAAATTAAGGCGTTAGGTTTTTCACTGGATTGGGATCGGGAAATCGATACGACGGATCCGAAGTATTACAAATGGACACAATGGATTTTCTTGCAACTATATAAACATGGGTTAGCCTATATCGATGAGGTGCCTGTGAATTGGTGCCCAGCGCTTGGGACGGTTCTTGCGAATGAAGAAGTCGTTGATGGAGTGAGTGAACGCGGGGGCCACCCGGTGGAACGGCGGCCAATGAAACAATGGATGCTAAAAATTACAGCCTATGCCGACCGTCTGTTGGAAGATCTGGATGAGATTGACTGGCCAGAAAGTATCAAAGATATGCAGCGCAATTGGATTGGAAGGTCTGAAGGTGCAGAGGTTATATTTGATATCGCCCGTCACGATGAATCGGTAGACGTGTTTACGACCCGTCCTGATACGTTGTTCGGTGCAACGTACATGGTACTCGCGCCGGAACATGAACTTGTGGACAAGATTACTAGCGACCATGAACGTCAACAAGTGGAAGAATATAAAAAGAAAGTTTCCTTGAAGAGTGATTTGGAACGAACGGAATTGCAAAAAGAAAAATCCGGGGTTTTCACAGGGGCGTATGCGATGAACCCGGTCAATGGAGAAGAGATTCCCATTTGGATTGCTGATTACGTGCTTGCCTCGTATGGCACAGGTGCTGTGATGGCGGTTCCCGCTCATGACGAACGTGATTATGAATTTGCAAACGCGTTTGATCTGCCGATTCGAGAAGTCGTCACCGGAGGAAATATTGAGGAAGAACCTCACACCGGAGACGGTGAACATGTCAACTCTGATTTTCTGAACGGTTTGAATAAAGAAGATGCGATTGAAAAAGTAATTGCGTGGCTTGAAGAGCAAAATGCAGGCCGAAAAAAGACGACGTATCGTCTTCGTGACTGGTTATTTAGCCGTCAGCGTTATTGGGGAGAACCGATACCGATCATTCATTGGGAAGACGGTTCCATGTCAGCCGTTGATGAAAGTGAATTACCGCTAGTGCTTCCTGATCTTGATGAATTTAAGCCATCGGGCAATGGCGAGTCACCGCTTGCGAATGCTTCAGAGTGGTTAGAAGTAACCGATCCTGAGACGGGCATGAAAGGCCGGCGTGAGACGAATACGATGCCGCAATGGGCGGGTAGCTGCTGGTATTATTTGCGCTTCATTGACCCACAAAATGAAGAAGCTTTGGCCGATCCGGATAAGATGGACTACTGGCTGCCGGTGGACATGTACCTTGGCGGTGCAGAGCATGCGGTGTTGCATTTGCTGTACGCCCGCTTTTGGCATAAGTTCTTGTACGACATTGGAGTCGTCCCTACGAAAGAACCATTCCAGAAATTGTACAACCAAGGAATGATTTTAGGCGAAAATCATGAGAAAATGAGTAAATCGAAAGGAAATGTCGTCAATCCGGACGATATTATGAAAAGTCATGGTGCCGACACTTTACGTTTATATGAAATGTTTATGGGTCCGCTTGACGCTTCGGTTGCCTGGTCACATAATGGCCTAGATGGGTCCCGGCGTTTTCTTGACCGTGTATGGCGGTTGCTGGTGGATGAAGAGGGCCAGTTGACATCAGCCGTTTCAGATCGCACCGAAGATGATCATAAGCTCTGGTCGACCTACCATCAAACGGTGAAAAAAGTCAGTGATGATTTTGAGCATATGCGTTTTAACACCGGTATTAGCCAATTAATGGTGTTTATCAATGCTTGTTATAAAGAAGAGACGATTCCGCGTGCGGCTGTGGAAGGATTTGTTAAAATGTTATCTCCGCTTTCCCCGCATGTAGGAGAAGAATTGTGGTCCATTCTCGGTCATACATCGTCCATAACGTATGAAGCGTGGCCGACCTATGATGAGTCTTATCTCGTTGAGGATGAGGTAGAGGTTGTGATCCAAGTAAACGGGAAAGTTCGCTCGAAGCTGCAAATATCTAAAGAAGCAACGAAAGAAGAGATGGAAAAAGTCGCACTTGCTGATGAAAAAGTGACCACGGTTATTGAAGGAAAGACGATACGTAAAGTCATCGCCGTTCCAGGAAAACTCGTGAATATCGTGGCGAATTAAGCAACAGAATCGAGTGAGAGGACACCAGCCTTTCACTCGATTTTGTTTTTATAGGGGGAACACCACAAGATGTATCTGTATTACCTCTTCGTACTCATCATCTATCTTATGGCTGTGATTACTGCATCGGAGGCTCTCACCCAAGCTTCTGGCTGGCTGGCGTTATCGATGTTTTTTCTATCCTTTTACCGTGCTGGTCGATTGTTTCAAATATTAGGCGGTATATTCGTAGCGCTTGGAGTCATTTTGTATGGATTCAGTGCAGTTACATTTATGGATATTCCGCATTTACTTAGCGATAATCTGACCCTTGTTGCGTTTGTGAGCGCACTTCCATTTATACAAACAGCGGTACGGGCAGGACGATACGACAAGCAATTGCAACATTGGTTATTTCACCGGGTCGAAAGCAGCGGTTACTTGAATCAGCGCAGTTTGTTGACAAGTTACGGGCTCGTTCCTTTCATGAATCTATCCGTGCTTCCACTGATCCAGTCTACGCTTGCCCGCCACTTGCAATCATGGAAAAAAGGCAAGCGTGACGCGTTCATCAGCCGTGTCACATTACGCGGGTTTGCACTCGTCCTCGTCTGGATGCCTATGGAGATTATGCTTGTACTTGCTTTAGATCTGACAGGTGCTGGTTACATCGCTGTTTTTCCTTGGTTTCTACTCATTTCCGTAACGATGCTTTTGATTGAAATTATTCGTGGATATCTGTGGAAAAATGAACAAGTGATGCTCTCGCATCATGAGGAAATTCGGACACGATCGTCTGGAAAGGTATGGACGTTATTATTGGCGATTATTTCTTTTCTTGTGATTGTCGTCGGTCTTGGAGAACTCCTTGATTTTTCATTTATCTTGATGGTAACGCTCGTTATTCCGCCTTTTGCCTGGGTGTGGGCAAGCATATGCCGAAGACGCTGGCGTTTTCAAGTGCTTGCACGAGATGCTTTTCGAAAGCAGCTTGAGGAAAACATTCACCCATTTGTCGTTCTTTTCGTGTCGTTAGGGTGGTTTACTGGAACATTGAGTGAAACGCCGGTCATTGAATGGGTGCAGGCGCCCTTTGAAACAGGGGGAGTTTCGCCAGCAGCTATACTGGCAGGAATCCCTTTGGCCTTTATTGCAATGGCGATGGTTGGTATCCACCCCATTGCTACGATGACCCTTCTGCACGAAGTGGTCGGGACAATCTTGATGCCAATCAGCCCAGAGAGTTTAACCATTGTGTATGTGGTTGCTGCACTGGCAACCTTTACAGTGAGCACGTATGGAATTACCGTTACGCTTACCGCTCGCCATACCGAGCAAAATCCCTATCGTATCACACTTCGGAATATGCCCTTTGCCCTTGTATTTAGTGCGGTTGGCGTCCTGGCGGCCATTCTACTCCTCTAGCGATTCAGCCGCACTTTTTCCCGCCGTATACCCAGTGGAGAATGCGCAGGTGATATTAAAACCGCCGGTATAGGCATGGATGTCCAAAACTTCACCGCAAAAATACAGCCCTTGCTTGATCTTAGATTGCATCGTTTTCGGCTCAATTTCCTTGATCGAGACGCCTCCACCAGTAACAAAGGCTTTTTTCAGGGAAAGGGTGCCGTCTGAAGAAAAGGTGAAGCGTTTGGCTTCTTTTGCCAGTGCTTGCAAGGTTTCAGCGTGCACATTTTTGAGAGCCTGAGCTGGATCGATATTTGTGCGCTCGAATAAAAGAAGCAGAAAACGTTCGGGTGCGAGCGTGTTGAGCACGTTTTTGCAGGATTTTTCACCCGCTGTTTTTTTCCATTTGTGCAACGTTTGTTCAAGTCCTCCGAGGCTTTCATCGGGATAAAGGTCGATGCTTAAGGAGACAGGCTTGCCATCGTTTTTCTTCCGTTCTTTCACGATATATTGGCTGCAACGCAAGGCGATAGGGCCAGAAATACCGAAATGGGTAAAAAGCATATCCCCTCCGTGTTTCACGATCGCCTTCTTTTTTTGATTCCAGACCGTGAGTTCTACATCGCGGAGAGATAGCCCTTGCAATGTGCGTTCTTGAATAAAATGGTCGCTTGATGTGATCGGAACTTCTGTTGGATAGAGCTCCGTGACAGTGTGCCCGGCTTTTCGTGCCCACGGATAAGCATCTCCTGTAGAACCGGTGTGAGGGACGGAAGTCCCGCCCGTCGCCACAATGACACGATTGCAAGAAACGAAGTGATCATCTTCTAACGTCACACCAGTGACTTGGTCTTCCTCGAAAACGAGTCCGGTTACGCGCTGATCGGTGATCATATTGACGCCGAGCACCTGTAATTGATCGAGCAGCGTCTGTACTACAGTGGCTGCTTTATTGTTCACGGGGAACATTCTTCCCATATCTTCTTCCTTTAGAGCAATTCCCAGATCCTCGAAATAAGCAATTATATCTTCATTATTAAAAACAGAGAACGGACTGTACATAAACTTCCCATTTCCGGGGATGTAACGGATGAGTTCGCGCTCTTCCATACGGTTAGTGACATTGCAGCGGCCCCCGCCGGAGATCGCGAGTTTACGACCCAGCTTGTCGCCTTTATCCATTAATGTAACAGCTGCCCCGTGGCGTGCAGCAGCAACGGCTGCCATGAGTCCGGAAGGACCGCCGCCAATGACGATGACTTTTTCCATAAGATGGGCTCCTTTAAAGAGGTTGTTCAAAACATCCGAAAAAAGCTTTCGTAGTGCAAGCAGGATGCTCGAAGCTACGCCTCCTCGACATACTCGGCTCTTTTTGTCTTAAAACATAATCAAACGTTATCTTATCATGTTCGAAGAAGCGGGGTGAAATGAATAGAAAAAATTTTTGGATCCCCTTGAAAATAGACGATTTTTTCGTTAGGATAAGAATCTGTGCGTGGTTATAAAACATTGGAGGAGTACCCAAGTTCGGCTGAAGGGGGTAGTCTCGAAAACTACTAGGGGCCTCACGGCCCGCGGGGGTTCGAATCCCTCCTCCTCCGCCATTTAAAAACGATGATTCAACCCTCTCTAGGACAGCTGGAGAGGGTTTTTATGTGTAGCGTTGGAGTTTCGAGCAGTGCAGGGGAGAGGAAAAGTGTGTTCCTGCAAATGTTGAGGAAGGTAGCAATCGGTGCCGCTCTCCCCTATAAAATAAAAGTTTCGGGACGTCCTTTACATACCAAAACCCATTCGATTATACACCTGAATAAGCCATGAATCCGCCGTCAACCGGAACTGTAATTCCGGTAACAAAACGTGATCTTTCCTCATCCGCTAACCAGAGAAGTGGCCCTAGAAGATCTTCCGGTTCCCCGAATCGCCCCATCGGTGTGTGCGTGATAATCTTGTTCGCTCGCGCGGTTAACTCCCCGTTTTCTGTAGTTAATAATGAACGATTTTGATCGGTCAAAAAGAAGCCGGGCGATATGGCGTTGACGCGTATGCCTGCGTCGGCAAAATGCACGGCAAGCCACTGGGTGAAGTTTTCAATCGCTGCTTTGGCTCCGCTATAGGCAGGTACTTTCGTCATTGGGGAGGGCGCACTCATAGATGAGATGTTAATGATCGATGCTCCCTCCTGATCAAGCATATCTTTTGCGAAAACCTGTGTTGGCAGTACTGTGCCTAGCAAATTTAGCCTAAAGACGTGATCAAAGCCGGTGAACGTCATGTCGAAAAAGCTCCTGATAGATTCATCTTCGATATCACCTGAACAAAAGGTTTCCTTTGACGTAGTTGCATCAGAATGATTTCCCCCGGCGCCGTTAACCAATAAATGGCAAGGTCCAAGCTTGGCATTAACTTGATCACGAGCCTGCCGTATACTTTCCTCATTCAAAACATCGCAAGAAACGGACAAAGCGGTTCCGCTTTGTTCTTTAATAGAGGCAGCAACTTCCTCCCCCTTTTCAGCAGTGCGATTGATAATGGCTACTTTCATTCCTTGACGGGCTAATTCCTGTGCCATCGTGCTACAGAGAACACCACTTCCTCCGGTGACAACGGCCACTTTATTTTTCAGCATCTATCTCATCTCCCTTTTCAGCTCGATCATAGGCATCCCAAAGCCCCCAAAGATGCATGATTCCGAGGGCACGATCGTACAAACCATATCCTGGACGACACCTTTCGTCCCAGATATGTCTTCCGTGGTCTGGACGGACATAGCCCGTGTAATTATTTTCGTGGTAAGCTTTCACAATATCGGCAATGTCGACGGATCCGTCCTTACTACGGTGGGACGTCTCAATGAAATCACCGTTATCATGAACATTAACGTTACGAATGTGCGCGAACGGAATGCGGTCTTGAAATCTGCGAATAATGCCGGCGATATTATTTTCCGGATTTGCACCTAGGGAGCCGCTGCACAGTGTGATCCCGTGAGCGGGTCGATCGGATAAAGCTAAAAAGCGTTCCACGTTCGCTTCGTTCGTAATAATTCGCGGTAGCCCGAATACAGACCAAGGCGGATCATCAGGGTGAATCGCCATTTGAATATCATGCTGATCAGCGATAGGCAAAATTTGCTCAAGAAAGTATTGTAAGTTGTTCCAGAGGTCTTCTTCCGTCATTCCTCTGTAGGCATCAAACAGTCGTTCAAGATCTTGAAGCCTTTCCGGTTCCCACCCGGGCATTGTAAATCTTGCGTTACTTGTTGTCTGGTTTACGAGTTCTTTGGGATCCATACCTTTAACTTTCGCATTTTCATAAAAAAGAGCGGTGGAACCATCTTCCATTTCTTTATATAAATCCGTCCGAGTCCAATCAAATACAGGCATAAAGTTGTAGCAAATGACTTTAGCACCGGCGGCAGCGACATTTTTAATACTCTGCTTGTAGTTTTCAATATAGTGGTCACGGGAAGGAAGTCCGAGCTTGATGTCTTCATGGACGTTAATGCTCTCTACGACATCGATATGAAAGCCGTACGCTTCCGCTTGCCTTTTTACTTCCATCACTTCGACAAGGGGCCAAACTTCTCCGGCTTCACGATCATGTAAGGCCCACACAAGGCCCTCGACCCCGGGGATTTGCTTGATTTGTTCCAATGTTACTGAATCGTTGTTTTTTCCGAACCAGCGAAATACCATGCGCATGTTCGGGTCACATCCTTTCTGCTTAAAATGTTAGAACGACTTTACGAGCCTCTTGATGTGGATTTTCTAGTAATTGAATTGCTTCTTTGACTTGTTTAAAGTTAAAAGTGTGGGAGATCATTGCTGCCGGGTCGAGTTTCCCAATGTTCACTTGTTTGATTACTGTGCCAAATTGATTCGCTTGCAAACGGGATCCTGTAACGGTTAACTCTTTTTTTGTCAATAAAAGGGACGGAATAGATGACGGTTGTTCATTAAACCCGAGTGTAACGACTTTTCCCGCTATAGAAGCGAGGGTAACCGCTTGTTCAAACGTCCTTGCTGTACCAACGGCATCAATGACAACATTGGCAAGTTCTTCATCTGTTTTTTCAATAATCACCTTTTCAAGATCTTCTTCTCCCGGGTTAAGCAGGTGATCGGCCCCAATACTCTTCGCATAATCAAGCCGATATTGATTAAAATCAGAGATCAATACGGTGGCACCAAGTTGTTTAGCCATGAGCAAACAACTTAGTCCCGTTGGTCCGGCCCCCATGATCAGGACCGTGTCTCCTTCCTGAACGTTGCCCCGCATGGTAGCTTGGGCACCAATCGTCATCGGTTCAGTCAACGATGCTGCTTCAAAAGAAATATTTTCATTAACTTTATGCCAATTGTCGGCAGGTGCGACCATGAATTCTCTCATCCCGCCATCTCTGTGTACGCCGTACACCTCCAGGTTCACACATACATTCTGTCGCCCTTGACGGCAAGCGTAGCACTCCCCGCAGTAGGAAATCGGTTCTAACGCGACCCGATCTCCCGGTTTGAGTGTGCTTACCTGATTCCCGATCGCTGCCACTTCACCGGAGACTTCATGTCCGATCACCCTTGGATATACGGTGAAAGGGTTGCTGCCGTGGTAAATGTGCATATCTGAGCCGCAAACCCCTACGGCTTTAACCCTTACAAGCACGTCATCCGGACGTGACACTTTGGGCATATCCTTCATTATTATATCGAGTTTTCCTGGTTTAGACACTTCAATCGCTTGCATCGAATCATCCCTTCATTATTCAAATAAACCTGGCAAATACAATGATATTGATGGCACGTAGCTTACAATCAATAGGACAATTAATGCCACGGCAAAATAGGGTATAAGCTCTTTCATAGTTCTTCCAATCGGCACTTTAGCAATGCCTGAGGCAACAAACAAGCATACTCCCACGGGTGGGGTAGACAACCCAATCATGAGTGTAAGTACCATAACGACCCCAAAATGAATCGGGTCCATGCCGATGCCTTCCGCAACAGGCAACAATACAGGAAATAAAATAACAAGAGCTGCTATTGTTTCTATAAACATGCCGACGATAAGCAGAAGACCCAACATTAATAGAATGATTAAAAATGAGTTCTCTGTAATAGATAAAATCCCATTTGCTAGCATAACGGGGATATCTTCATTAACGAGAATCCAGCCAAATAAGTTTGCTAATCCTACGAGCAATATGATTGATGCTGTTAACGTTAGTGTGTTCCCGATAATAGTTGGAATATCTTTTGGCTTCAGTTCCCGGTACACAAGCCCGCCAATAATAAAGGCATACACAACTGCGATCACTGCCGCTTCTGTTGGCGTAAAGTAGCCGCCTAAAATCCCCCATAAAATAATGACGACCATTAACAGTGCCCAAAATGCTCCGAGAAAAGATTTACCTACAAAAGGTAAAGGCTGACGCTCTTCTTTTGGATATTTTCGTTTTACAGATATCACATAGGTGACGATCAGGAACCCGGCCGCGAGTAGAAGCCCAGGGATGGCACCTGCAATAAACAAGTCGCCGATTGATATGCCAGCAAGAGTTCCTATAATAATCATCGGAAGCGAAGGCGGTAACATCGGCCCGACCGTTGAGGAAATCGACGTAACAGCTGCAGAAAATCCGGGTCCGTAACCTTCTTTTTTCATGGCCGGGATCAATACTGAACCAAGGCTTGCCGTGTCTGAGAGAGCGGTCCCAGAGATTCCTGCGAAACCTAGGGAGGAAGCAACATTTGTCATTCCCAGCCCCCCGCGAATATGTCCAACACAAGCTTTTGCAAAAGTAATAATCCGGTCTGTGATACCTCCAGCATTCATCAGATTTCCGGCAAGAATAAAGGCAGGAATGGCAAGCAAGACGAACGAATCCATCCCTGAAAACATTGCTTGCGGGATAATAGTGAGTGGTGTATCGGAAAATAGCAGATACAGTAGAGATGAAATGCCAAGGCTAAAAGCAATGGGTACACCAAGCATAATAAGGACAAGAAATCCAATAACTAATACCAAAGCCATCATGATGGATCACCTTCAGACGTACGGTTTGTAAACTGGTCAACAATGAAAATGAGAGAATAAATGAACACGAAAAAAGCTAGCAGTGGAACAGAAGCGTAAAAATAGTTCATCGGAATATCAAGCGCCGGCGCCACAAATTCTTCTCCCAATCGATAAAAACGGATCCCCTCTACGAATAATACAACGGAAAATATGGCAACTAATACATAAATAGCGCTTTCATAGAATCGTCGCCATCTTTCCGTAAGAGCCATAATTAATAGGTCGACCTTTATAAATTCGTTTTTACGGATGGCAATGGGGGCAGCGAATGTAATGGTATAGACAAATAAATAACGCGATAATTCTTCAGTCCAGACTGCACTATAAGGAAGGTAGCGATCCATAATCTGTATGAGGACCACCACGAGTAAGCTCACAAATAATATGATCGACATATATTTTAAAACTTGATCGAATACAGCTGTAGCCTTCACTTGTTTTCCTCCTCTCTGCTTTCTTCTTCGATGATTTGTAAATAGAGCTCGTATGGTTCTTCCTCTAAATTATCCTGGATGGCTGGAAGCATCGCTTCCCGGAAGGCGTTCTGATCAACCTCGTTGAAGGTAACGCCTGCTTCTTTCAAACGTTCATCCACTTCTTCAGCCTGTTCTTCCATTAAATCTTGAGCATAATTTTCAGCTTCTTCGGCGGCTTCAAGTACTTGTTCCCTTTGATCTTTCGGCAACGCCTCTAACTGCTCATTACCCACAACAACATAGATCCAAGAGGGAACATGTTCGGTAAGGTTCACGTACTCCTGCACTTCATAAAAACCGTTACTCTCAGTCAAATCATTTGGATTTTCCTGGCCATCGATCATTCCCTGCTGCAGACCGGTAAAGGTTTCATCCAAACCAATCACTTGAGGGTTGGCACCGGCTTCTTCCCACGCGTCTAAAAATAGCGGTACATTTGGAACACGAATGTTAAACCCATTTAAATCATCAGGGTGTGAGATAGGAATGTTTGACGTTAAATTTCGTGGTGAGCGATCCATATAAAATAAAGGCGTTAAGCCGACATCATCGATAATGTCTTGTTCAATCTCTTGTCCGATCTCCCCTTCAATGATTTTCTGTTTATGTTCCTGATCCTCGAATGCGTATGGAGTTGCCATCAAAATGGCGTTAGGAGTCCATACTTCTAGCGTCTCTCCGGTAATTGTTACATCGGTGGCACCATATTTAATACTGTTAATGCTATCAACTTCATCACCTAGCTGACTGTTAGGATAAATATCTATAACCACTTCTCCATCGGTTTTTTCTTCAACAAGTTCAGCAAACACTTCTGATGTTTCGTGCCAGGGGTGGCTTTCATCAGAGATATGGGTCATAGTCCAACGGGTAACATCATCGGTTTTTTCCTGCCCGTTTGACGCACAACCTGACAATACGAATGCACAGGTTAATGCAACATAGCTTGTTTTTTTCAACAACAAGGTTTTCCCTCCTTGATATAGTCTCTATTTGAAGTAAGCGGGAAAAGATTCTTTTAATGCTACCTGATCGACGGAAACAAGGGAGAGATGTTTACGCATGATATTTGCGGCGGTATCAGCGTCTCCTTGTTTAACCGCTTTCAAGATTTCCGTATGATGTTGCAAAAGAGTTTTCCAGTTATATTCAGCTGTAAGGCTGAGCATTCTTACCCGATCCAAGTGGATATTGACTTGAGAAATGACATCCCAGACTCGGGCTTTACCACATCCTTCAGAAATCAAGGCGTGAAACTCTTCATCAAGATGAAATAGCTTATCGAATTTTTTTTCCTGCATAAACAGTTCCTGCATTCGTAGATTCATTGTAAGACGATCGAGCACCTCGGGATCAAAATGCGAACATGCAAGTCGTACGGAGGCAACTTCAAGATGTTCACGAATAAATCGAGCGTCTTCTACATGTGAGGAATCAATTAAGGTGACGATGGATCCTCTTTGTGGAAGAATCTCAAGCAAGTAATCTTGCTCCAGTTTTTGAAATGCCTCCCTAACCGGCGTGCGGCTTACTTCCATCCATTCAGAAATTTCTTTTTCTGAAATTGAAGAACCTGGTTTAAATTTAAGTGTAATAATGTTTTCCCTTAACGTTTCATATACACGATCTCGTGTGGAGAGAGGCTTGGATAATGAGCTCAAATGATGCAATCCTCCTTGTAATTTTAAAATTAACATACTACCATACAAGTATAGTAGTATATTTTTAATAAAAATGAAAGCGCTATCTACAATAATGAGGTGGAAAAAATGAATACAGCTGCGACACACCATAAACTGAAGGAAAAAGTGGTTGAAAAATTTCTAACAAATGGAGTCAGAGAGGAAGAAGCGAAAATTATAGCAGATGTCCTTGTCCACGCGAACTTACGGGGCGTTGACTCCCATGGGGTACTCAGGGTTGAGCATTATATCAAGCGTATTCAAGCGGGTGGTTTAAATATAGAGGCCTACCCGACTTTAGAAGAAACGAGTGATCACACATGCATATATGACGGAGACAACGGGTTCGGTCATGTCATTTCAAAAAGGGCAATGGATAAAGCAATAGCGATGGCAAAAGATTCAGGAATTGGGAGTGTAGGGGTAAAAAATAGCAGTCATTGCGGTGCCCTTTCTTACTTTGTCAATCAAGCTGTTGAAGAAAAACTAATTGGAATTGCTATGTCACACACGGATAAAGTGGTTGTGCCTTTTGGAGGTGCGGAACCTTTTTTTGGGACCAACCCAATTGCTTTCGGTTTCCCTACAAAAGAGGAAAAATCTGTGGTTCTTGATTTAGCCACAAGCAATGTAGCTTTAGGTAAAATCTTGGACGCCCAGGAAAAAGGGGAAAAGATTCCTCATGGTTGGGGTGTCGATGAAAACGGTGCTAGCACAAACGACCCCGATCAAGTATCCTTTCTATCCCCGTTTGGAGGAGCGAAAGGATATGGGCTTGCCTTTGTTGTCGAGGTTTTTTCTGCATTATTAACGGGTTCAGCTTTCGGCCCCCATGTATCTAAAATGTACGGGGATTATGCTCAGTATCGTGGTCTAGGACATTTCTTTATGGTAATTAATCCAGAAAAATTTGAGGTTATGAATTCATTTTTAGGGAACATGGATCAAATGATTAGAGAAATCCATTCCGTTAAACCTGCAGAATCAGTCGAACGTGTTATGGTTCCTGGTGAGCCTGAAACTTTGGAAGAAGAGAGAAGAAAGGAAAATGGGATCCCTTTGCCAAAACATATTTGGGATTATTTAAACGAATAGGGTGAATTTCTTTTACCTAGGTGGGCCGTTGGGATCCGGAGCAAGATACCGATCCCGGGCAAGTGATCCGACAAGTCATTGCGGTCAACGCCAAGCATGGGCCGTGCCTAAGAGCACTTCCCATGGCCGTCAACAATGGCCGAGAGGGCCAAGAGGTGCGCCGCAGTCACGGTCCAAAGCCTTTGCGGCAGGTGCGGACCAGCCGCATCGTTGAAGAAGCGCTCGATCAAGGTGGCATCGTGACGTAGGAAGACCTCGCCGACCTTCTGGCCGTTGATGTCCGCTCGGTTGAGCGAGATGTTCAAGTCCTTACCCAGCCAGGCGTGCGCGTCCAAACGAGAGACGCTTATCATGATATTGGCCCTACGCTTACGCATAAGGTTTGGCGTTTTGGTCCGCTGATGAAGTGCGTGTTAGCCTGTCATAAAGGAGCCCTCCGGGGCTCTTTTTGTGCTATCATCCTACAAACTCTAAAATGCCGCTCATTTTTGTTGGAAAGTCTTTGGATGAGAATAAAAACCGTAGTTTTTGGGTGTTAACCGATTAATGGTCCGGATTAATGGTCCTGAAAATTGATGATGCCTTTAAACATTTGAAATGAAAAGAACAAAGATCTTATAGTTGTATTTCTGATCGCTATTTTGCTAAAGTCATTGAAAACGGGCATAGACATAAAACGACCTTAAGGAGTGATTTTCATGAAGACATTTCAATACAACACCTCAAGCCGGGATGACATGATTGATATCACCCAAGATATTCAAGACTGGGTGACGCAAGAGGGGTACCTCGATGGTGTGGTCACGCTTTTCAATATGCATACAACAGCAGGCTTAACGGTCAATGAAAATGCTGATCCAGATGTAAAAAGAGATTTTATACGCCGTTTGGATGAAGTATATCCCTGGTCTCACCCTGAAGATCGTCATGGGGAGGGCAATACTGCGGCCCATCTAAAAGCGAGTACAGTAGGAACGAGTGAAACATTGCTAGTAAAAGATGGAAGGCTTGTCTTAGGAACATGGCAAGGGATCTATTATTGTGAATTCGATGGCCCGCGCAGAGGGCGGAAGGTACATGCACGATTTAACGGAGAATAAATATAGTTGTTAAATAATGTTTTAAATTCTTATGCCTGTCGCAAAGAATATTCATTATTGTTGTAATGGGTACACACTGGTGGTATGGCATTCTATGGACATGAACATCGGAGAAGTCAAGACATATGGAAGAGTGTTTAATTACAAAGCGGGAGGAGGTATTGCTATCGATGCAAGACAATTCAACATTTAAAAGTGATCAAGCTCTTCAGAAGGTTACGTTAGGAGAATGTAAACCTCACAATGCGCCCATCACTCTCCTGGAGTATGATTCACGCTGGCCTAAGTTATTCGACAAAGAGGCAAACCGGATTCGTTCTGTACTCAGCAACAAGGCATTGCAAGTGAAGCATGTGGGATCGACCTCAGTTCCAGGAATGTGTGCCAAGCCTATCATTGATATTTTATTGGTTGTCATGGACTCTGCGGACGAGACGAACTATGTCCAGGACTTGGAGCAAGCCGGCTACATCAATCTGCACGTATTCAGCAAAGGGGCATCTGAGGTCGACCGAATGTTACGCTTCCGGGATTGGCTGCGAGCCAACAAATATGATCGTGACAACTATGCACGCGTCAAGCGTGACTTGGCTCAGCGTAATTGGCGGCGCGTACAACACTACGCGGATGCAAAAAAACTCGATCGTACAGGAAATCATGGCAAAAGCAAACGCAGTGGAGTAGATGACCTACTTAAAGGAAGAGCTGAAAGGGATAAGCAAATGATTTTAAAACGTTCAAGTTGATGGAGTATCTCGGAGGACTCTATCCGAACCGTTGGAATTCAAGTTCATACACTGTCTGTATATGTCTTACAGTCCCTTCAGGATCAACCATTAAGAAACCTAATAAGACAGCAACCAATCCACAAAAGATCATTTTGAACCAATGTCGCCGCCATAAGAAATAAATCACAAAACCACCGAAGAGAATGAATAAAACCATAGATGCATCCATCTGAAAAACCCCAATATCAAAAAGAGATATTCGAAATTAAAAAGCTGTTTGTATACGTGATGCAAAGAGACGTTCAAACCCTTAGTCCTTTAAAGGAATCGTTGCCACATCCCAGTAAAGTACATAAGCTGAGGAGGGTCCCGGTGGATTAAAAACTGGTACGTGCAAGTGTGAAAGAAAAGACACCCGGAGGTGCCTTTCTTTCCATTGCGTTTCTATTATAGATCCAGCCCGCCCTCTTCATCTTCGGCTCCAGAGTCTTCTTCCATACCGCTTTCATCTTCAGAACCAGCAGGGGCATCTTGGTCTTCTTCCATATCTCCGCATGCAGCTAGCATACCAACGGAAAAGATCGCTGAAAGGGCTCCATAAAGAAGTTTTTTATTCATGATAACTACCTCCATATTGCATTATTCATAGGCTAAATGATGAAATGATCATTAGCTGCGATCATCATATCAATGCATGGTAGATCCGTATAGGGGTTGCGTCCTTTTTTGATTTTCTATTTACACTTTTCCATATTATTGAAATGTATCTGATATCTCACTGTAAAGAATAAGGAGGGGCGTACAACATTTGACATCTATCGTTTAATGAGGAGAGAGAATGACCTCAACCCTCGAATGGGCATGAATTCCATGTTCGCAAGCAATTTGGGTCATAGGCTACTAAATGTAAGTAAACACAGCAAATTCCTAAAAAGGCTTTCTGTATATGTGAATAAAGACAAGATAATAGCCAATACAGGAAATATGGTAAGAGGAGTACTTTTCAATGAAACAACAGGCCATGACCATATTGAACGTGTAACGACGACGGCAAGAATGAGGAAGGGGAGATAAATTTGTCTTTACCACTGGTAGCTCTTTTACATGATTGAGCAGATAATAAAGTGGGAAAAATCAACACCGGGGAACTTCTCTGAATCAATTTAAATAATGCAAAAGGACGCTTCCCACGAATAAGGAATGCGCCCATCTTATAGATGAAAGGAAGAAAGATGAATGAGAAAGTGGAACATGAACTCATTCGAAACCTAATCAAACAAATTCTTTACTTTCTCCACAGTATACCCACTGCCGCCACGGTCCTCTACATCTTCAATCATCATTGAAATCAGCATATCTTCATCTTGATAATCGTAAGCCACGAACCAGCCATTTTCCACGTCATCATCTTCTTCATGCGATGTCTTTAACTCCGCTGTTCCTGTTTTTCCTGCAATCGTGAGGTCTTCCATCACCGGCTCATACGCAGAGCCTCGTTCATTTTCAACAACGCCGCGTATCCCTTCGGTAATCGTTTCCGTTTCATCAGCCGGCGTGACCTCTTCGTTCCAGGTCTGACGAGGTTCCTCCTGGTACTCTAGAGTTGGAGTTAACATATCGCCGTCGTTCAAAAATGGCGTAAATGTCGCGGCCAAGTGCACAGGGGACATCAACATTTCTCCTTGTCCGTAACCGGTGTCGGCAAGCAGAATATCCTCATCCAATCCATCTTCTGCTATCTCGGATTCAATGACCGGAAATTCATATGGCACATCTTCTTCAAAACCAAAGCTGTGTAAGCCATCTATAAAGTCGTCGCTTCCTGTATCAAGCGCGGCCTGGGCAAAATAAATGTTGTCGGAGGTTAGCAACGCATCCTTAAGATTGACTTCTGTTAAACGATCGGATACGCGTGTGACTTCATATCCGCCCCAGCTGTCATCTGGCTGCCAGCTTTTGCCTTCAATATTTTTCTTTTCATCGGCTTCCAGACTGTCATCCTTTAGCGCAATCGAAGCAGTGATCGGTTTTATGGTGGACCCAGGAGCATAACGATTATTAAATTTTGCGGAAAAAGGGGAGTCCGGATCTTCATTTGCTTCCTCAAACTCTCCCTCCGGCCACCCAAATATAAAATGATTTGGATCATACGCGGGGGTGCTCACAAGTCCAATGGTTTCTCCCGTGGTTGGCTGAAGTGCTACACCAGCTCCGGAATCACCATCCATTTCCGCAAACATTCTTTCTTGAAAATCAACGTCAATCGTCGTGATCACATCCTCACCGTCTTCTACTTCTGTTTCAGCAATGACTTCCTCACTCTCTGGAATCAAAATCCGCCAGCCTTTCGAACCGCGCAGCTTCTCTTCATAGAGACTTTCAAGGCCCGTGCTTCCTACTACCGAGCCAGTGCTGTATTGATCCGATGGTAATTCCTCTAGATCCTCAGCATTTACTTCTCGGATATAACCAGTGAGATGGGCGGCTTTTTCAGCGAGCGGGTAGTAACGGGAAGTGGAGTCTTGAATCATAACGCCTGCACTTTCTACCAAATCTTCCGTCACGTCATCCTCACCTGGTTCAAGCTTGGTAACGGGAACAAAAGCATCATCCATAGCCCAGTCGGCATCAAGTGCTGTTTCGATTTCGTCTTCTGGTACATCCGTTAACTCGGAAACTTCAGCCACTGTATCCTCATCCATTTTGCCTGGAACAATGCCCACTTCGTCAACGGTAGCATTCATTGCCAGCTGCTTATGATTCCGGTCCAGAATATCCCCGCGCACCGGTTCTTCGGGTATCACTTGTACAGTTTCACCAACCCCAAGTTCAGGAAAAATAAACGAAGAACCCCAGTTCACCTTCCATGTATTACCATCCTCTGTTTCTTCTTCAACTAATTGAGCTTCACCATCAAAAGCAACATCGCCGGCAAGGGTTTCCATCGAGACTTCATATGGAAAAGGGTCCCCTTCCTCCTCATCCTCTTCGGCCATGTTTCCGGCCTCTACGACTAGCTCCTCGACTTCAACTTCTTCATAAATCGTTTCATAACGATCCACGAATGCGTTTTTATCTATTTTATCCTGCACTTCTCCCGAAAGATATGTATACATTTCTGAAAAGTTCTGATCATTCCAAACAGCAACAAACTCGTCCATCACTTCCTCCTGTGTCGGTCCGTTCGAGCAAGCGCCCAGGCCCAAAAGAAGAGCTAATGACAGATATTTTTTCATCTAAACCCTCCGTTCATCCAAATCGAACATGGTTTCATTGTAATAAAATTTTGTCGAAAACGCACCAGTGAGAGTACTGTAAATAGACAAATGATTTCAAGAGTTTTTGGCATAGGGTTTGTTTCCCGGCTTGCCTTTACATCGTATCAGATGTTGTTCAAAAAGCTGTTAAGAATAGCTCTCGCGGTGCAGGCAGAATACTCGAAACTACGTCTCCCCGCCCTAACGGCTCTTTTTGTCCTCCCTTTTTGAACACGTTCTATTATAATATTCATCCAACAAAGCTTGTATTCCACCTCAGTATCCCTTTAAAAGAAGCAGGAAAATGACTAAAGGTCGAGGGTAACTGATTTCATAGTTGCTTACGCGCACTCATATCATAGTTCTGTAAAGAAAAAAGGAATACTTCTTTCAGGAGGGGTGATCATTTGGGTAAAAATAGAGGATCGAATAAAAGTAATAACCAAGAAAAGGATGAGGAAGAGCTTATCCGGATGTCCGAAGACTTCGTTTACTACGGTGCTGTGCTCAATACTCTTGCATCGGTATTGACACTAATCGGTTTAGATATTGCCCGGGAAGTAGATCGACGTGAGGATTCAGCAGAAGCTGAAGAAGTAGCAACAGGATTCGCAGCTGATTTCGAAGGTTCTGACGGTAACGTAGATCTCCCCAATCATCTTTATACCAACATCAAACAAATGAGAAATGAATTGGATCGGGTTAATTGGAAAGTAAAAATCCTGCAAGAACAATTGGATAAGTGGAATCAACCCCCATATTAATGAAAGGAAAGGCCAATGCATACTCCTGCTTCCTAAAAAGTATGGAGCATAAAAGTCCAAGCCCTGAGTAACACCAGGTTTACACGGCAATTGAATCGTTGAATGAAGTAAGACTGTAGGAGTTAAAAGGGGAGAGGGGGTTACGTTCGTTTAACCTCTCCATCCAGTGGATCGTATACCCCTATGCTTTCTTTCTCTGCTAAAATAAGTGGAGAAAGAAGTAGGTGAATATAGATGAAATCTTTAGCGATCATTCCTTGTGGAAATAAAAAAATTTGGGATAAGAAAGAAGGAGTTGGCCCAGTGCCCGCCCAGGATGCTTATATTGGAACATTCCATAAATTATGCCGTGCCTATGCGGAGAAATTCCATACTCATTGGGTCATTCTTTCTGCAAAACACGGCTATTTACAGGCAGAAGATACTGTCTCAAGCCCGTATAATTTATCATTCAGCCACAAGAGTGATGAGATTATTTCGATCAGAAGGTTATCTGAACAAATAAAGGATAAAGAATTGGACCAATTCCAGCTTCTCGTTGTACTTACAGGCAGAAAGTACAAACCGATCGTAGAAAAGAGCTTTGGCACAGGTTATGAGATCCAGATGCCGCTTTTGGGCAGCCGTGGTATTGGAGAGATGCAACAAAAGCTGAAGCGGGCGCTAGAGGAAGGGCGACCGATATCCTGAGTTTATTCTTGGCGGCTGATAGTGATATACTGGATAAGTAAGCGTTTACCTTAATGGAAGGGGAGGTTTGATGAGTATTACGCTAGGGAAATTATTCGAATTATCTGTCGAGAAGTTCTCGACGAAGGAAGCTTTATATGATGCCCGGTTGGATCAACGATGGACATTTAAAGAGTGGGATGACGAAATCAATCGATTGGCTGAAACATTAAGGATTCATGGTATTGAAAAGGGAGATCGTGTCTCGACCATTTTATTCAATACAAGCGAATTTGCCCATGCCTATTTTGCCTGTGCAAAATTAGGAGCTGTTTTTAATCCGATTAATTTTCGGTTATCGGAAAAAGAAATCGAATATATTATACGTGATGCCGCTCCAAAAATTGTGCTGTTTGAACAGGCGGTGGAAAAGGGAATACAGCCAGTTGTAGAACGACACCCAAACATCAAGTTTTGGTCCATTGATCATCAACCCGTTTACGCAGATTATTATTATGATCAAGTGAAAAATACAAAAGTGGTTCGACCTAAGTTAGAAGAAATACATGAAGATGATGTGTATGCTGTGATGTATACAAGCGGCACAACGGGGAAGCCAAAAGGGGTTATACACACGCATCGAGATATGGTTGATCAAAGCTTAATTCTTATGGCGTCCCAGCGGTTATCATCAAATGATCGGGGTCTTTCGGTTGCCCCTATGTTTCATTGCGCAGAACTCCATTGTGCGTTTTTACCCCGCGTCCATGTAGGAGCATCGAATGTTATCCTGCATCATTTTGAGCCGCATGCTACTTTAGAGATCCTTAAGAAGGAGAGGATTACGGCATTTTTTGCTGCCCCGACGATGTGGAATATGATGTTGCAAGAAGATCGATCTTCCTTTACGCTCCCTTCTTTAAGGCTAGGTTTGTACGGAGGAGCGCCCATGGCTCCAGCTTTAGTTCAAAAGGTAAAACAACAATTCAACGTAGATTTAATTCAGGCTTATGGAATGACAGAGATGGGTCCTGCGATTACCGTTCTTTTTGAAGGTGAGCAAATGTCTAAAGCAGGATCTGCGGGAAAGCCGCTTTTAAATCATGAGGTGCGGATTGCCCGCATGCAAGAGGAGGGGAGAACAGATCCGGGCCATCTCGCAGACGCCGGGGAGTTGGGAGAAATTATTGTGAGTGGTCCGAGTATGATGAAAGAATATTTTAACAATCCTGAAGCTACGAGGGAAGTATTACGGAATGGGTGGTACTTTTCAGGAGATATAGGTTATATGGATGAAGAAGGATTTCTATACGTGAATGATCGCATTAAAGACATGATTATTAGCGGTGGAGAAAATATTTATTCCCGTGAGGTAGAAGATGCTTTATTTGAACATCCGGAAGTGTTGGATGCGGCTGTTATTGGTATCCCTGATGAGAAATGGGGGGAGAAGGTGACTGCTTTTATCGTGAAAAAATCAGAAGGGATCACCGCGGGAGAATTAGAGGAATTCTGTTTAGAAAGCGACCGTCTTGCAAATTATAAACGCCCGCGGCAATTTAAATTTGTCAATGATCTTCCCCGTAATGCATCAGGCAAGTTGCAAAAATATTTATTGCGAGATCAGGTAAAAGGATAATAGGTGTCTATCATCTGTCCAATAACTACTATCGGCAAAATATTCAATAATTTTAGCTTCAGTACCATTTAACGTATGAACAGTATACAAGGAAGAGAAGTAGTTGCTCCATGGATAAACAAACAAGCCCTCTATTTCCGAGTGGAGGGCTTGTTTAGCGGTGCTTACTGTAAAATGTTTTCAATCCTATCTAGTGTTGAAGTAGATAATTTTATCCCACTGGCTTTTACATTTTCTTCCACTTGTTCTGGCCGGCTGGCACCGATAAGTGCACTGGAGATATTATTTTGACGTAAAATCCAGGCGATGGCCAGTTGTGACAAGGAGAGCTCTTCATCATCGGCTACTTGTTGTAATTCTGCCACGCGATCAAGTGATTCGTCATTGAGAAAGCGGGAGATAATATTATAATTTTCAGCTGCTCGGCTGTCTGATGGAATGTCCGCTCCTTTTTTGTATTTTCCGCTTAAAACACCTTGAGCTAGCGGGGAGAAGACGACTTGGCCGATACCGTGTTGCTTCCCTTGCGGGATAATCTCTTTTTCAATGTAACGATTCAGCATGTTATAGACCGGTTGGTTAACGACCAGGCGATCGAGTAAGCGTTTATCAGCGATGTGTAACGCTTCAGCGATTTGCGCCGGTGACCATTCGCTTACCCCGATGTATAGTACCTTTCCTTGTCGTACAAGGTCATCCAACGCACGTAGCGTCTCTCCCAAAGGTGTATCGGGGTCAAAACGGTGACAGTAGTATAAGTCTACATAGTCGAGCCCTAACCGTTTTAAACTTGCATTGCACTGTTCCATAATATGTTTACGTGAAAGCCCGCGGTCATTTGGTCCCTCTCCCATGGGATTAAACACTTTCGTTGCAAGTACGTAAGATTCACGAGGGTATTGACGCAACGCTTCACCGACTACTTTTTCTGCTTCCCCGCGCCGATATACGTTGGCAGTATCGAAAAAATTTATGCCGAGATCATATGCTTTGTGAATGGACTGCATGGCCGCGTCTTTAGCGACATATCCGCCATAGGTGAGCCAGCTTCCAAGACTGATTTCACTAACTTTAACGCCGGTATTTCCTAAAAAGCGATATTCCAATGCCAATCCTCCTTCTCTCATAATTTTTCTGTATTAAGTTATATGTTCCCTTTGGTCCCGATGTCTAAACACTTGAAGAAATTTCGAAAGGATTTTCAATTCGTTATTATAGACCCAATTATGGTAAAATGTGAAAGTGATCTTGTACGGTGCGAGAAGGGTGCGTTGAATTTAAATGGCAGATGCGAAACTCGTTCGAGGGACCATGTTGCTCACAGGCGCAACGATGACGTCCAGAATCCTCGGACTCCTTTACATATTTCCGTTTACATTACTTGTCGGGCAGCAAGGGAATGCTCTCTATCAATATGGGTATCTTCCTTATACGATTCTATTAAGTTTGGCCACGCTTGGAGTGCCCATGGCTGTATCTAAATTTGTCTCGAAGTATAATGCATTAGGTGATTATAGAACTGGGCAACGTTTGCTTCGCTCTGGCGTCGTTTTTATGACCATTACCGGTTTCATTACGTTTCTTCTTCTTTTTCTATTGGCTCCGGTCATTGCGGGATGGGTGCTTCCGAGTGATGGAGATCCTTCAGGCAATAGCCACGGTGATGTCGTTTTTACGATTCGAATGGTAAGCTTTGCATTGTTGATTATTCCGGGAATGGCTGTGTTTAGGGGCTATTTTCAAGGGTTTCAATCCATGGGGCCGACGGCGGTTTCACAGGTCATCGAACAAATCGTACGCATCTTGTTTATCCTTGCTACATCGTTTTTAATCATTCAAGTGCTCGATGGTTCTTTAGGGTTGGCCGTCGGCTTGGCAACATTCGGTGCTTTCGCTGGCGGTTTAAGCTCATTACTGGTTCTTCTTTACTTTTGGAAGAAAAGAAAAGCAGGAATTCAAGAGAAGATAAGCGAAAGTAATAAAGACCACCAATTATCGCTTATGACCATGTACAAAGAGTTGATCATTTATGCGTTGCCGCTATCATTTGTCGGACTTGCCATTCCTCTTTTTCAGGCGATTGATCTATTTACGTTTAATGATGCCATGAGCTCGTATGGTGTAAACGCTGGTGAAGCGGAAACTGCATATGGGGTGTTTTCCCGCACGACGCACGCGTTAATCATGATCCCGGTAGCCATTGCAACCGCGATGGCTGTGAATTTGATTCCGGCGATTACACAGGCGAATACAAACAACGATGTGGAAAAAATGCATAGTTACATGACGAAGACTTTTCAGCTTATTCTTTTTTTCACGATACCTGCAGCCGTTGGTTTGACAGTATTGTCAACACCAGCTTTCGCTTCCTTATACGGACTTGAGGATGTAGGGGTTGGGAGCATGGTTTTAGGTTATTACGCCCCAGCTGCTATTTTATTCTCAATCTTTACCGTCACCGCCGCGATGCTGCAAGGGATGAATCGTCAAAAGCATGCAATCATTGGACTTTGTATCGGCCTTTTCTGTAAGCTCGTTCTTAATTTCGGGCTGATTAGTAGTTTCGGGGTTCTTGGCGGGGTCCTGGCTACAATTCTCGGATATATCGCTGCGGTCGGCTTTAACATTTGGGCAGTTGGTACATTTGCCTCCTATCAATATACGCATATTGGGAAGTTTGCCGCCAAAATTACAGGGTTCACAGCGATTATGGGGATGGCCGTCTGGATTGTTCGCGAAGGAGGAAGCGTCGTTTTTAATACCTCCGCACAGAGCGGATTTGTGGCGATTCTAGTATTTGGCGTGCTTACCGGCCTATTGATTTATTTGATCCTGGCCATTCGAACTGGGGTAGCCGAGCAGGTACTTGGCAACCGCTTTAGCTTTTTGAAAACAAGAAAATAATACAGGCTTTTCGTATGTTTTACTAGATGCTAGACCATGGTAAAATAAGAAAGTCTCTACCAGAAAAAGAAAGTGGGTGCATAACGTGATAGAAAGGTTTAAAGCCTTTGATTGGATTTTAATTTCAGCCGTATTTGCGTTAGCGTTGTTTGGCTTAATCATGGTATACAGCGCGAGCTACCCACTTGCGATTGATAATGATGGTATTGATTCACCGGCTTACTACATTGCACGTCAAGTGATGTATTTTGGGCTAGGGATCATCATCTTTGCAGTGCTGATGAATTTTCGTTATCAGTTTTACAAGAAGATCAGCCCTTATATTATTGGCGTATCAGTCATTCTTCTTGTTCTCGTCTTACTTTTCGGCACCGAGGTTAATGAGGCCACCCGTTGGTTAAATATAGGGGGCATAAGCATTCAACCCTCAGAACTCGTGAAACTCGGTGTGATTGTGTACCTTGCACAAGTCTATTCGCAAAAACAAAAATATATCGATCGTTTCGCTAAGGGTGTGGTCCCGCCATTGATTGTCGTTGTATTTTTGTTTGCTCTTATATTGCTGCAGCCAGACTTAGGAACAGCAACGATGATGCTGCTCGTCACCGGGATCATTATTTTCTTATCAGGGGCGCGTTTTAGGCACCTGGCTGTTCTTGGAGCGCTGTCTGCTTCTGTCGTATTGGTCCTCGTCTTTCAGGCTGAATATCGTTTGAATCGTTTACTTGCTTTCCAAGATCCCTTTGCCTACGAAGATAGTTTTGGGTTACAACTGATTCAGTCGTACATATCGATTGCAAACGGAGGCCTGACAGGCACAGGTTTTGGGCAAAGCATTCAAAAGCTTGGATATTTGCCAGAACCTCATAACGACTTTATTTTAGCGGTGATTGCTGAAGAAACAGGTTGGATTGGGATTGGCTTTGTTATTTTCTGCTTTCTCATCATCGGCTTTAGAGGCGTGTTAATTGGAGCCCGATGTAAAAACTTATTCGGTTCCCTGCTCGCCTATGGCATTGTTTTTCAGCTGTTATTTCAGTTCATATTTAATGCTGGAGCCGTAAGCGGAATGCTGCCAATAACAGGAATCCCCCTTCCTTTTATCAGCTACGGGGGAACTTCGTTAATCGTCTCTCTCGCCGGGGCGGCGATTCTGGCTAATATATCAAGGCAAAATTATAAAGAAAAAGAAAGATCACAAGCCAATGAATCGGTAGGGAAAGACAACGTAACAAATGTTGTTCCCGCCCGAAAGTTAGGTCATTCTTAAAGGGACGCCCGTGCTACCATTAGCGCGGGCGTCAATCATTCGAATATAAAGAAGGAGATATTCGAGATGGGAAGCGATGAGATCCCTTTTAATATGAGTGTACACTTTGATGCTCGTTTAAAAGAGGTTCCCGACGATGAAGAGCAAATGAAAAAGGGTATTTCTTTTTTAAAAGAGAAGGTTGTAGACGAGAACCATCCCAAATTAGCAGGATTGCTCGGTGTGTATTCCCGAATCTTAGGGAATTTACAGGAAGCTGAATGGTATCTTAATGAATCTATTGAAATGTACAGGGATAACCATAATAAAAGGGGGCTGGTGGCGAATAAACTAAGACTTGCTCATGTCTTTCAATGGAAGGAAAATTATTATCAAGCGGATACATTATTCAAAGAGGTAATGATTGAAATAAAACAGGATTCGGCTCTGAAAGATGTTTATCTTGATTTCGCCTACCAACATTATGGAAAAAGTAAATTTGATCAGGAAGATTATCATGAGGCGTTAGAGCTGTTCCAACAAGCACTTACGATCAGGCGTAAGAAAGGGGATTATGGTTTAATACAGTCAACACAACAGGCGATCTTACAAACGAAAGAGTGCCTGCAATCCGGTCAATAGGGAGGGAACGTCATGCTGATTATCGGGTATGGAAAACTTGGCCGTGCCATGATTAGCCGGATAGCAACAAAGAATACAACCGTTGATGTTTTTAACCGTACAAAGGCAGCGGTGGATGGAGATCCTCTTTGCAACTATGTTCCTCCGGAGGATTTTCACCGCTATTCTAAGGTGTTGATTGCCTTACCGGCACAAGCCTATGATGATTTTTTTATACGTTGGAATGGATACTTTTCCGAGGGTACATGCTTCTTTTATTGTGCGACCAACGTGATGAAGGAAGATATGGATACGTATATGAAGGATCGATATACCGCTGCTCCTTGTAAATTAGCGGGACATGCTACGATGCTACAAACGATGGGGGAAGGAGCTTTTGTTTTTGAAAATGACCAACGTCGTACCCAGTTTCAACAGTGGTGCGGTGATGCACTTAAAACGATGGTTGCTGATGAAAGGGATGTCCAGAAGGCAAATCGAATAGCGACTGAAGAAAGTTTACGGGCGCTTTTGCATATGGAAGAGCGGTTACAACAGGAACATGTGTCTGCTGATTTAATGGGAACAGTGAGCGCAAGTATCCCGGGTGGTATTGCCTACGCCCACAAATATCAACAGCACGGTCATTTTGCACGCGATCTTTTACAGAAATGGAAAGGAGGAAGCGTTGATGAGTGAACAATGGCGCATCGATAAATGGCTTGCAGCCGCTGGTGTGGGATCCCGGAAAGATGTAAAAAAAATATTGAAGAAAAAAGCCGTGCAAGTGAACGGCACAACGATTACGGATGCTGCAGTAAAAATAAACGTAGATGAAGACAAAATCACAGTGAATGGAAGTGATATTCATTACCATCCCGGCCCCGTTTATTACATGATGAATAAAAGAAAGGGAAGGATAAGCGCAACTTCGGATGATCAGCATACGACGGTGCTTGATGATATTGACTCGGGAGATAAAAATGAGGGGCTTTTTCCAGTTGGCCGGTTGGATAAGGATACGAGCGGTTTACTATTGTTGACAACAGATGGCACTTGGGCTCACCAGTTGACGACCCCTAACTTAGGGATAGAGAAACAGTATGAAGCTTGGTTAGATGAAAAACCGAGCACAGAGGATCTTCATAAGGTGGGTGAAGGCTTGCAGTTAAAAGACGGGACGCAAACAAAACCTGCAGAAATTGGCGAGGGGAAACAAGAGGAGGAAGGGTACAGCCTGATGATTACCGTTACCGAGGGCAAGTACCATCAAGTGAAGCGGATGTTCGGTGCCATTGGCCGCCACGTAAGAGGGCTCAAACGTGTACGCATGAGTGATGTGGCACTGGATCCAGCCCTTGCAGAAGGAGAGTACCGGGCACTCACGGCGGAGGAACTCGAGGCCATTGACCTTGATCTGAACAGTAAGAAAAACACTTTATCCACAAATAAATAGCGATAGGCCGCAAGAAAAAGCTTTGCAGTATAATGGGTAGGGCAAATAACTTCTGTGACCCGATCAGCAGCTTTGTCAAAAAAAATACCAGCCGCATGGCTGGTTTATCTTTCGTTATTTAAGAGGCTCTTGTTTTTTTTCGTTTTGCTGCCCATTTTCCACGGCTAGGGCTATGGACAAGATTGTTGTACTCCAGTACATTTAAGTCACGTTGGATCGTGCGTTGAGTAATACCAAATTCATCAACCAATTCTTGCGTTGTCACCGTTCTTCCTTCTTTACTCATGTACAAGTAAATCGACTTAATACGGGTGAGCATACGGTCGGTTGAAGATTGCAAGGAACCACTCCCTCAATATTGTTGGAATCGGGAAGACTTGTTCTCTCTTTATTATATTTAGTCTCTGCACTGCATATGACTGACCCATACTATACTGGTGCACGTGATTTTTATATAAGCGGTTGTTCAAAAAGTCCGGAAAACTTCCTTGAAAAAGAAAACCACTTTTTCTTCGTGCGAAGGAACGCTTACGAAGCCGCCAGCTGGCGTGAGAAGTGAATGCTTTCTTGGTGCAAGCAGGGTGATCGAGACGGGCTGCCTTGCACTCCAGAGCATAAGATAGGCTAGACTCGCCACCTTGGCGACAAGCTAACTTTTTCTAAAACTTCTCGGCTCTTTTTGTCCTCCTTTTTGAACACGCATTATAAGGGTCTGGTACACATACCAGTGTCCCTGATTCTCTTTCATTGTACTACAACAAAAAAAGCATGGCAAAATTGTTATGCCAACTTTTCAACAATTTGCCATGTGTGAAGGGTCTCCCCTTCATTGGCGTTCATTGAAATAAATCTGTCGATAAATAACGTTCGCCGGTGTCACAAGCGATCGCTATGACGATGTCGCCGGGATTAAACTGTTTAGCCGCCTGAAGAGCGGAGAAGCAGGCAGCACCGGAAGAGGGGCCCACGAGAATGCCTTCTTTCTTTGCAAGATCGTGAACTGTATGGTAAGCATCTTCGTCAGAGATGTTATCAATATGGTTGTAGACGTCTTCGTTTAAAATTGGCGGTACAAATCCCGGTGAAGTACCGACGAGTTTGTGGGGGCCAGGCTTACCTCCAGAAAGAACAGGGGATCCTTTGGGTTCGACGACGCGGATGGTTACATCCGGATAATAGGAGCGAAGCGTTTCACCTGTTCCTGTAATCGTTCCGCCTGTACCAGAAGCGGCAACGAATGCTTTTAAGGGGCGATCTATTTCTTCGACAGCCGTTTTAATCTCTAAAGCTGTAGATTTGCGGTGAGCATCTGGGTTGGCCTCATTTTCGAATTGCATCGGGATGAAGCTATTCGGAATTTCAGCTGCCAACTCGTGCGCACGTTCAATGGCTCCTGGCATTTTTTTATCACCGGGGGTTAAGACAACTTTAGCACCATAAGCTTTCAGGATGTTAATCCGTTCCTGAGACATCGTATCTGGCATCGTCAGAATACAAGCGTAGCCTTTAGCCGCTGCATTCATCGCTAATCCAATCCCCGTATTTCCTGATGTTGGTTCAATGATGGTTGCCCCATCTGCGAGCTCGCCGCTATCTTCCGCCTGCGTAATCATCTCGCGTGCGGCTCGATCTTTAACACTTCCACTTGGGTTTTGAAATTCCAGTTTAAAATAGACATCAGCACCTTGGGAGTCTGGCAAGTGGTTTAATTTGACTAAAGGTGTATGTCCAACGAGTTCGGCCATATTTTTATAAACGGACAATATATTCATCTCCCATTCAATTACTCTCACCTGATTGTATCATACCCATGAAATGACCATGAATGTAAGAACGAAGAAAAGACTATTCCATAATGTTCAAAATTGAGATACGATATGTACTATACGCTCTGGAAAAGGAGGACGAAAGGTGAGTAACGACAACCCTCATTATTTTTTAGCGCTTCCCGTACCAGCATCTGTGCAAAAACAGCTTAATGAACTTACAGCATTTACTGAAATACAAAAGTTTCAATCGATTACCCATGTTAACGATTATCATCTTACACTCTTTTTTCTCGGGGGAGTTGATCATAGCTCATTGTCACGTTTACAAGAGAAGATATCAGCGACTGTGTCCCGATTTTCTTCATTTGATGTGCAATTGAACTCAGCGTCTGTCTTTGGCGATCAGAAACGGCCAAGGGTTCTTTTCGCTGACGTAAAGAAGAACCATCCGCTTAATCAGCTTCACGCTGCGATTATGGAAGAGTGCGTAGATGTAGGTTTTAAACGAGAAAAGCTACCATTTCGGCCACATATTACCATTGCGAAACGCTGGAAAAGTGAAGAAGATTTTCCCTTTATGAACATTGCCAGGGAAACGGACGATTGGCAGGATATTTGTTGGCGGGTTGAAGAAGTCGGTCTGTATGCAGTGCGTTTAGGGCAGTTGCCTCGCTATCAGTGCATCGATCATTTTCTGCTAAGGGGTGCCTAACAACATGAAACAGAGAATGGTGGACATCATGACGATCTTGGGTCAACTCGTGGCTTTATATTTAATATTCCAGATGGGAACGTGGTTTGGGAACTGGAGTCAGCTTCCGATTCCAGGTAGTGTCATTGGGATGGGGATATTGTTGATCCTTTTAATGACAGGAATAATCAAACTGGAATGGATTTCAAAAGGAGCAAGCCTCCTGCTTAAATACATGCCTCTCTTTTTTCTGCCGGTGATAGCAGGGGTGATGCAATTTTATGATTTATTCACAGGGAATGGTATATGGCTCATTTTGATTGCGGTTGTAAGCACTTGGCTCGTGTTAATGATTTCAGCGCTTGTCAGTCAAAAACTAATGAAGGATAAAGAGAGTTATCTTTCATGATGCTTGTTATAGCTTTATTCTTTATTCTGCTTACGGTCGCCTTCTATATTTGTGCCCAGTTGATCCACCGACGCTTTACGTATGTTCTAACAATACCTGTGATTCCTGCCATGATCATGCTCGTGTTCACGTTAACACTGTCAGATATTAGTTATGAAAGCTATATGATTGGAGGGAAGTGGATTGAGTTTTGGCTGGGCCCTGCGGTAGTAGCTTTAGCCGTTCCCCTTTACCGTCAATGGGGGATGCTTAAAAAGTATCTGCTTCCACTTCTTTTAGCTGTACTAACGGGGACCATCATCGGCGTTGCCAGCGGTTATGTATTCATGCGCATGGCGGGTTTTAGGGCCGATTTACTGTATGCCATGCTGCCGAAGTCCGTGACGACCCCGGTAGCTGTTGATGTAGCGAACGTTCTTGACGGGAATCCCTCCCTTGCGGCTTTATTCGTCATGATCGCCGGAATCAGCGGTGTGTTATTGACGCAACTTACATGGAAATTATTCCGTATCCATCACCCGTTATCCAAGGGAATTGGGTTGGGGTGTGCGGCACATGCACTTGGAACAGCTAAAGCAATAACAGATGGAGAGTTGGAAGGGGCTGCAAGTTCAGTTGCGATGACGTTGTGCGCAGTGATCCTCTCATTATTAACCCCTTTGATTCTGCTTTTATTGTAAGAGGGGGGCAAAAGTCTGGGAGGCTTCCTTGGTACTTTCTTGTGCGAGGGGGTGCTTATGAATAAATGAGCTTGGTGGTCTAGACTTAGTTTTCCCGAATGACTCTACTCTTTTTGTCCTCTTAATTGAGCACGTACTGTAATGAACTGGAGAGGAAGAAGCTCTATGGCCCATCTCGTGAAATTAGAAGACTACATCTCTCGCTATGAGGTTGATATTCAGCGGTACCCGAGTCAACTTACCCGTTTGAAACGACGGCGCTGGACCAGGTTGCAAAAATCATGGATTGAAGTGAATCAAAGCGTTGACCATGATTTTCATGAGGAAGAAGACTGGTTTGCGGATGCAAATAAAAGTCTTTTTAGACGTGCGTTTGAGAGAGTGTATAAACGCAAGACCTCTTCTGTTCAGGTTGTGAACCTACGAGATCAGCATTTGATTGGGAAAAGTCGCGAATCTTTACGTGCCTTTTTTTACTATGAATGGCTTCAGACCCAGCTAAAATGGGCCTCTTCTTCACTGTCCGAAGAGTCTGCTCTTGATAGCAAATATCGCTATGACAGTCGTTTGCGTGAAATTTTACAGGTGTTTCCGGATAATTATATGGTTTTTTATTACCCGATTTTTAAAATTCAGAAGGCAGATATACAATTGGATGTTCTTTTGTTATCCCCGTCTGATATTTATTGTGTCACTTTCATAGAAACGCCGCTACATACGCTGCTTGAAGTTGGCTCTAAACGATTTTGGGGTGAATGTAGAGGGGAAAGTGAACGTAAACGTTTGAATCCTTTATTATCTGTGAATAGAATGGAAGATGTTGTTCGATCTGTTCTTAAGAGCAATGATCTATCGTTTTCGACGAAACGTGTAATTCTTGCACCTGATGCCATCATTGATGACATTCATTACGCTCATAATGTTACAATGGTAGATCAGCGTAATTATAAGCAGTGGATCGATCAAGTAAGGAGGCATTCATCACCGATGAAGAAACGTCAATTCCAGGTAGCGGACGTATTGCTGCGGCAGGGAAAAACGAAGGCCTATAAAAGAATAAGGGAAGTGGACAATCGTCTGATTGATAAGGAATATATTGACTAGTGTGTCATTCCTTGGCCCTTTGGGTTTGCATTGACTGTACTTTCATCCATCTGCTATGATAGTTCAAGATTATAAGAGACGGAGATAAACACCGCTGGATGTTTCTATTCACGGAGCGGGTTACAGAATTGATGAACTTCATTACAAGGTGCACATGTTGTTGGAATAGGTGCACCTATTTTAATTAAAACACCTTTAGGAGCAATCATTTATATCTAGCGGAACGGCGCGTATTCTACAAATGCATGTTCAAATAGAAGGACTAAAAAGGTTGGCTAGAATCGGACATCCTGTTACTACGTCGACCCTGGAACGTCTTTTCGTCGAGTGCAAAGAGGTGGAGCTTAGACCGTAGGATATCCCTTGTACGAAGAAAAGCGTTCTGTTTTTTCGAGCACAGAACATGAGGGCATTTAGGGGCTTTTTGAACATCCTCTTTTACTTCGAATGTTCTGCTCATATGACCCAAGCATTTTTATTTTCATCTACAATCGCAGCTAGAGTAATATCTCAACTGATATTGTTACGAGCGTTAGAATCGACCAGTGATTGAATGGATGAGCTTCGTAACGTATGGCTCAAATTTTTAAAAGGATACCGCCCATGAAACATTTGGATATTCACAAAAAGGTAAAACGGAAAAAGTGGCTGGAAATGCTTTTGGGGAGTGATTGGGATTTAAAACCGGCCGGAGGTGCAACCGGTGAGGCCTTTTCGGCTCGAGATGGTGACCGCAAATTGTTTCTAAAATGCAATTCGTCTCCGTTTTTAGCCGTCCTATCAGCCGAGGGGATCGTACCCAAACTTCTCTGGACGAAACGACTGACAAATGGTGATGTCATTACTGCCCAACAATGGGTAAATGGACGCAGACTGCGATATACGGAAATGAATCAACCGAAAGTAGCCTCTCTCCTAAGTCAAATTCACCGATCCGCAGAGCTGTTAGAAATGTTGAAGCGCATTGAAAACGAAATTCTAACTCCAGAACGATTGTTGCAACAACTACGGCATAAGGCCATGTTTTTTGAAGAGCACTATCCGTTGATCTACAAAGCATTTACGTTTTTAGAATCATGGAAGGCAGCCGTTTACCATGACGAATTTGTCGTATGTCACTGTGATCTAAATCATAACAACTGGATTATTGACGAGAATGAACGATTATATCTTGTTGATTGGGATGGCGCTTCGGTTGCTGATCCAGCGTTGGATATAAGTATTCTTCTTCATTGGTATGTTCCGAAGGAAGATTGGAAGGCATGGTTGGAGGAGTATCATCTAACCCTTGATAACTCCTTATTGAGAAGAATGCATTGGTATATTGTTATGCACACACTGGACTGGATTTTAAATGAAAGCAATCATGAACATGGAGAGCAACTAGAAGGATGGTTAAGTTATTTGGAGACATTAATTACAGAAGACCGTTCTTCCTATTGTTAGCCGTGAATGAATGGGGGCAGACGCTTTCTGGTCTGCTCTTTTTTTGGATAAAAGCACTTGGAGGAAAAGAAATGAGATTAAGAAAGCGCTCTGATGCATTAGATGTGCTGCGGGCTCAACCTGAGTTGGTACCGCAACAACCGGAAACAACTTGTGGACAATGGAGTAAAGGATCGCCGCTGCACGTGGAGTTAGGCACAGGGAAAGGTCAGTTTTTGAATCAATTAGCTGAAAAATATCCATCGATACAGTTTGTGGGGATGGAAAAATATGAAAGTGTCCTTGCAACCGCAGTTGAACGAAATGATGGCCACGAGCAAAATCTTCGTTTCATTCATGGAGATGTCGCGCATGTTGAGGATTACTTCTCAGAAGGTGAAATCGATCGTATTTATTTAAATTTTACCGACCCCTGGCCGAAAAAAAAGCATGCAAAACGTCGCCTTACATTTCCAACATTTTTATACCTGTACAAAAGGGTTTTATCTCCCACGGGTGATATTCATCTGAAAACGGATAATGAGGATTTCTTTACCTATTCTTTGATGAGTTTCTCACAACATGGGTACCATCTAAGAAACCTCACATTCAATCTCCACGAAAATGAGCCTGAGGATAATGTTCGGACGGAATATGAACAAAAATTCGCGGCTCGCGGACAACGAATTTTTCGGGTAGAGGCTTATCCAGCAAATGAATGCTAGCGAAAAAACGGATCCATGCAGCGATGGATCCGTTTTTTTTATTGCTTATCCAATTCTAGAATCGTGCCGGTTTTTGCGTCTACGACGAAGTCCAATTGTTTGGTTTGTCCTTCTTCAGTGCTGGAAAGTCCTCCGCGATACACATCATATTGGAGGTGGTTTTTCTCGAGGTGTTCAGGGTTCATATGAATCCAGGATCCGCTGACAGGAATCTGGTTTTGCACATTTGACTTGACATGTTTCAGTGCTTTCTCTGGGGAGACGGTTTTGACTGCGCATGCTTCCTTGACCGCATAGCCTGCTGCAAAACCGACAGCAGCACCGATGATTAAGTCTCTAATTTTCATCGTCATCCCTCCGTCCTCTTCATAAAATATACCTCTAGTATAGCGGATATTACTAATTTGTCCAATCGTTCTTTCGGTGATTCAATGTAGAAATTGATGATGGGATCCGCTACAATTGAGGGATGAGGATGAGAGGAGAAAGGGGAATCTTATGGACAAGCAAACAGAGAACATGTTTCGTACATTGACGGAGATGCCAGGACCTCCAGGTCATGAACATCAGGTGCGTGCGTTTATGAAGGGGGAGCTTGAACAATATGCCGATGAAATCCTTCAGGATAAACTAGGCAGCGTATTCGGGGTGAAAAAGGGAAAAGCTAAGGATCCCAAAGTGATGGTGGCCGGCCATATGGATGAAGTCGGTTTCATGGTGAAGTCTATCAATAAAAAAGGTTTGCTTAAGTTTCAAACCCTCGGGGGCTGGTGGAGTCAAGTATTGCTCGCTCAGCAAGTAACAGTCCTCACTGACAATGGACCGATCCCCGGAGTTGTTGGTTCAACGCCTCCCCATTTGCTAGATGAAAATACGCGAAAAAAACCGATGGCGATTGAAAAAATGTACATTGATATCGGCGCTGATGATGAAAAAGATGCTAAACGGATGGGGGTTCACCCCGGTACGCCTATTGTTCCGGTATGTTCGTTCACACCTATGGGTAACGAGAAGAAAATCATGGCAAAATCTTGGGACAACCGTTACGGGGTAGGTTTATCAATGGAACTATTAAAAGAAGTGAAAGACGAGACGTTACCCAATACATTGTATTCAGGAGCAACGGTACAGGAAGAGGTTGGCCTTCGAGGGGCTCAGACGGCTGCAAATATGATCCAGCCGGATATTTTCTTTGCTCTGGATGCCAGTCCGGCAAGTGATACAATTAAGAGTCAGGCTGAATTTGGGCAGCTTGGCAGCGGAGCTCTCTTACGTATATTTGATGGTACCATGATTACTCATCGCGGTATGCGTGAATTTGTGTTAGATACAGCGGAGAGCGGGGATATTCCCTATCAGTATTTTGTCTCACCAGGGGGGACGGATGCAGGTAAAGTTCATATCTCAGGAGATGGCGTTCCCTCGGCCGTTGTAGGCGTATGTGCACGTTACATTCATACAGGCGCTTCCATTCTGCATGTCGATGATTATGAAGCGGCGAAGGAACTGATCACCACATTGGTTCGCAAAGCTGATCGTCAAACCGTCGAGGCGATCCACAACCAAAGTTAATAAAAAACCGATCAGTGGATGAGGGGTGCCTCTCTCTGATCGGTTCAGATTTATTTTTTTTGGAAGATATAAGCAATCGCTTCCATGGCTTGATCCAGATTTTCAACGACGACTTGCGCTTGATTGGCCATTTCTTTTGCTGGATGATGTAATGATTCAGGTCGAACTAAAATTAGCGGCTTATTGAGCGCTGTTGCTGCACCTACATCCATGGCTGCGTTCCACTGTTTGTATTGATCGCCGAATAAGGCAATAACAATATCCGACTTATGCATCAATACATTCGTGCGTAAGTTGTTTAAGGCGGAAGCAGCTTCGTCTTTAAAAATCGCATTCGGTTGTTCTCCGAGAATTTCTTCGCCAATATGATCGGATCGATCATGATTAGTCATTGGCTCGAAAAACTGAATGGGGAGCTCCTTTTCCATTGCTTTCTTCTTGGCTGTTTCTCTCCAGTCATCATGAATTTGTCCGGCTAAATACACGGTAAGTTCCATCTGATCACCTCATGTTTGATTGTCCTTTATGTTATATCCCCTAGCACGTTGAAATTTAAACGGATTTTTGAAAATAGAGAGGTTGGTGATGGGATGCGGACTTTTCTTGCAAAAAAAGGGATTGAGTTATCTTGGCGTACATATGTGCTGACGGCTTTAAGTTATATGGCTCTGGGGTTGTTTTCTTCACTGATCGTTGGACTCATTATCGAAACGATAGGAGACCAGGTGGGTGTTCTTTTTCTTGAAGAGATGGGAGCACTTGCCATGAGTCTCCTTGGCCCTGCCATTGGTGTGGCTGTTGCGTATGCCTTGGGGGCACCACCGTTAGTGATGTTTTCAGCGGTGGTTAGCGGCGCCGCCGGTGAAAGTATGGGCGGTCCAGCTGGGGCGTTTATTGCTGTCTTAGTTTCTGTAGAATTTGGAAAACTGGTCTCAAAGGAAACGAAATTTGACATTCTCTTAACGCCTTTTGTTACGATCGTTATAGGATATATAATGGCAACGTCTGTCGGACCGGTTATTGCTAATGGATTACAGGCATTTGGTACGCTCATTAACTGGGCAACCGAACAAGAGCCTTTAACGATGAGCATTCTCGTGTCTGCCCTGATGGGGATCGCACTTACGACTCCTTTTTCTAGCGCGGCGATCGCGATCATGCTTGATCTCGATGGCTTGGCTGCCGGTGCTGCAACTATCGGGTGCAGCGCACAGATGGTCGGCTTTGCCATCAGTAGTTTTCGTGATAACCGCTTTAGTGGCCTTGTATCTCTTGGAATTGGAACGTCCATGTTACAAGTTCCAAACATTATTCGTAACCCATGGATATTGATTCCTCCTACCGTCGCGGGAATGATATTAGCCCCTATAGGTACAATCTTTTTTCAGATGTCCAGCAATGCAGAAGGGGCTGGGATGGGAACAAGTGGATTTGTCGGGCAGATCATGACGTTGACGACAATGGGATTTACGACGCAAGTTCTGCTTTTAATACTCGTATTTCATATCGTTCTACCAGGAATATTGTCATATGTGATCGCTGAAGCCTTACGCAAAATGGGTCGGATTCACGATGATGATATGACGGTTAAACAAGGATAATTTTAGGAGGAGAGCCAATATGAAAAATATAGAAAATCAGGAAACATTTGAGCAAGCGATTCAGGGTGACAGGGTTGTCGTGATGTTTAGCGCCGATTGGTGCCCGGATTGCCGTGTCATCGAACCTGTCCTTCCGCGTATTGAAGCAGATTACCCCGAAGTGGAATTTCTATATGCGGATCGGGATCAATTCATAGACGTTTGCAAGCAGTATGACATATTTGGTATACCGAGTTTCATCGGATTTAAAGACGGTGAAGAAATCGAACGTTTTGCTGATCGAAATCGAAAAACCGAAGAAGAAATCACGGAATTTCTCGATCGTTATTTAGCAAAATAATAATGTTTCTCTTAAAAAGGAGGACAGCCCTGTGGCTAAGAAATCGAAAGTACTCGAACGAATCAAACAACAGTTTTCGGATCATAAAGTAAGCTTCGATGAAGATAACCAGCAGATCCGTATTGAACACGAGCAGCTGGGAAAAGGATTAACCCTTGACCTCCCGCGCCTTGAATCAAAATATGAGAACAAGGGGGAGGATGGTTTTAAAGAAACGGTCAACTATATTCAAGAAACATTTCGGGCGATGGAAAAACAAAAATCACTTTCAGGCAAAGAACAGATGATATTTCCGGTCGTTCGCTCTACCTCTTTTCCAAAGGAAACCGAGGACGGGCGTGCTTTAATATCTGAGGAGCATACTGCAGAAACACGGATTTATTATGCCCTTGATCAAGGAGAGACGTATGCGCTCATCGATGAAGACCTGCTTGAGCGTGAAGGAATGAGCGAGCAAAGAATGAAGGAAGCCGCTCGTTTTAACATTCGCTCATTACCAGCCCCCCTCAAAGCTGATGACGTGGCAGGCAATCGATTTTACTTCGTCAATACGAATGATGGCTATGATGCCAGTCGAATTTTAAATGAAGCATGGTTAAAGGAGATGTCAGCAAGCATTGATGGCGAGCTAGCACTTGCTGTTCCCCACCAAGATGTTCTCATCCTTGCAGATGTTCAAAATGAACATGGCTACGACGTATTAGGACAGATGACCTTTCGTTTTTTCGGGGACGGACGAGTACCTATAACCGCATTACCGTTTATGTATGAGGAAGGCAAACTCGACCCCATTTTTATTCTTGCCCGCAAGAAACCTAAGCAAGATCGAAAATCATAATTAAGGAGCATATCCATGAACGTTTTCTATAATCAGGAAGGTTTAGGTGATACATTACTTGTCACCTTTCGAGAGATCAACACGAGTAAACGTAAGTTAGAGACAAAGGGAGATATTGTACGGCTGCTTGATATTGATAGCGGAGAGACAGCAGGATTTCATATTTTTAACGTCAGCAAGTATGGAACCGTCACAGGGACAGGGATGTTAGCAGTGACGGAGGATTTGATTGACGTGATTAATCAAGCGCTCAAAGCCAATGATTGGGAAACGCAATTAAATCTTCCAGAGGAATCCCCGTTTGTCGTTGGGTACGTTCAAAGTGTAGAAGCCCATCCGGATGCCGATAAACTGCGGGTATGCCAGGTGGATGTAGGTCCTGATACTGAACAACTGCAAATCGTTTGTGGAGCTAAAAATGTTCAAGAAGGACTACGAGTAGTTGTGGCCCGAGAAGGTGCCTTTATGCCAAGTGGGATGGAAATTCGTGTATCAAAATTAAGGGGAGTGCCATCAAACGGAATGATATGTTCGATCAAAGAACTAGCTATCCCTGAAAAACAGGAAATGCCAGGCATTCTGTCCCTTGATGAGGGCTACCAGGTGGGCGAAGATTTTTTAAAGCAATACCATTCTGAGTGACAAAGAAAAGGACCATAGGGTTTAGAGGCCCTATGGTTTTTTGTTGCTCGTTATTTTACCGAAAACCAAGTCTTTCTAAAAAATACAAGACCATTGCAGGAGTTGTTCGTTTGAAAAAGAATTTTGCCTGAAAATGCTAGTTGTTTTTTCAGTGCTTCTGTACAATAGAAAATGGTCAAGCATTAAAAGAAAAGAAGGGGATTGCTGATGTCCAGAAAGTGGAGCAATATATTTAGAAAGCTCAACCGTTACTTTTTCGGCGAGCAATCAGAAAAAGAAGATTTATACGATCCACCTGTAAACCATAATCAAAGAAGGAAGCGGGAGATTACGAGTCTTCAGGAGGACTCCGGTCCCAGGGTGATTCACCGATACCCTAAAGGCGGCAATTTTCACTTCCCAATGGATATACAAGCTACGCCAAGAAGGCGACGTGAGTATAAAGAGCGGAAAATGGATCAAGTGGAAGAAAAAAGGGAGTCTTACGGTAACTACCGGCAGTCTCATGGTAATTACACACAGAAAGAGGATTCTCCAAGACAAGAAGAGGAAAGGCAGTACTTTTCGAATTCATACTTTTCACCAGAACACATCCCATCTCCGGTTTACGGCTTTCAGACGCAACGTTCCTTAATCAAACAGGAAGAGGACGAAAGTGAAACCCAGTCGGAAGAAAATTCTTATGGAATGATCTCGGAATCATTGACTATTGTTGGTGAAAACGAACCTCAGTGGGATGAGGATGGGGAGGAAAAAGAAGAGGAGA
Source organism: Geomicrobium halophilum (assembly GCF_014207655.1). Classification (GTDB taxonomy): domain Bacteria; phylum Bacillota; class Bacilli; order Bacillales; family Marinococcaceae; genus Geomicrobium; species Geomicrobium halophilum. The sequence goes on from NZ_JACHHJ010000001.1 coordinate 66,736, forward strand.
CAAAAAGATCCACGGATATTGAGGAGACTAACTCTTTTTCCATACCTGAAACAGATACTGCCAGTGAGCAGCATAAGGAAGAGCAGAATACGACTAATCCCCAACCCCAAGCTTCCAATCATGTACGTGAGCAGTCTCAAGCGTCCCAACACCAACAGATGAAGCACTCGTCCACGGAAGATAAAAGACGCGAGAAAAAGCAGCGTCGTGCCATGCGCTCCCAGTCTAGGGATAAGAAACGAACCGTAACGCCCTATAATGTTATGATGACTCCTTTCGATCGCTTAAACTATGAGCGTAGAAAGGCACGTGAGAAGGAGCAAGCTGAAAGGATCGAGCGGGAGCAGCAGGAAAGCGAATGGAACGGAAAAGGGGAGGGAAACGAACCAACCTCACACATTCCCGAAGACAACCGGGAAAGTAGAACGGAAACCTCAACGCCTGCCGTACAACCATCGAAGAATAGCACCTATGAATTACCGCCGCTAGATTTATTAGCGAAAACCAATGAAACTACGAATACGCATGATGGTATGCTGCAAGAACAGCAGGAGCAGCTGGAAGCCACTCTTCATCAGTTTCATGTGGATGCTAAAGTAACGAACGTGACGGAAGGACCTTCGATTATCCGTTTTGAAGTACAGCCGGCCCCGGGTGTTAAGGTGAATAAGATCACGAATTTAAATGACGATATAAAACTAGCAATGGCAGCAACGGATTTGCGGATTGAAGCACCCATTCCTGGTAAGAACGCGATTGGAATTGAAGTTCCAAAGCAAAACCGGGCCCCTGTCGCTTTGCGGGACCTTCTTGAAACGGAGGCTTTTCAAAGCCATACAAGCCCTCTTGCTGTCGCCTTGGGACTTGATATCACCGGCGACCCAAGTATTATAGATCTCGGGAGTATGCCACATGGTTTAATTGCAGGTGCGACAGGTTCTGGGAAAAGTGTCTGTATTAACTCCATCTTGTTAAGTCTATTGTATAAAGCGGATCCTGAAGAAGTAAAATTATTACTGATTGATCCTAAGGTTGTAGAACTTGCGTTTTACAAAGATATCCCTCACCTTGCCGCGCCAGTCGTCACCGACCCGAAAGAAGCAACCATGTCATTAAAATGGAGCGTTGCAGAGATGGAACGGCGATACCAAGCATTTGCGGAGGCCGGGGTAAGGGATATTCGCGGGTATAATAAAAAGGCCGATGAACCCATGCCTTATCTCGTGATTGTGATTGATGAATTGGCCGACCTTATGATGGTGGCTCCCCAAGATGTAGAATCATCGATTAGCCGAATTGCTCAAAAAGCAAGGGCATGCGGCATCCATTTACTCGTTGCTACCCAGCGGCCATCTGTTGATGTCATCACAGGCCTGATAAAAGCCAATATCCCGACACGTGCTGCTTTTGCGGTTTCCTCCATGGTGGATTCGAGAACCATTTTGGATACTGGGGGAGCTGAGCGCCTCATCGGAAAAGGCGATATGTTATTGAGTGAAAACGGCGCTTCAAAAGTCGTCCGTTTGCAAGGAACCTTTGTTTCTGACCAGGAGATTGACGATGTTGCTTCTTTTGTTCGTCAACAAAAAGCACCAAAGTATCTATTTACAAAAGAAGAAGTTTCTAAAGACATTTCGCGTTCGGAAGAAGATGATTTAATTGAGGAAGTTTCCTATTTTGTTGTACAGCAAGGAAATGCGTCTACATCACTGATTCAACGACGTTTTCATATTGGCTACAACCGTGCGGCTAGGTTAATGGACATGATGGAATCGAAAGGGATTGTATCGGAAGCTGTGGGTACAAAGTCCCGGCATGTACTTATGAATGCCGAACAACTTTCCGAGCTTTTTGGAAAATGACGGTGATTTTTCAAATTAAACACGCGGTCTTTACTTGTGAAAATTCACACGATCTAATATGATAATTCATAACCTTACTCTAAATTGTACGAGGAGCATTGACATGAAGGAAATCGATTTAAAATTACAAGGGAAGATCAAACGACTAACCAATCAAACGTTTAAATTTGATAAGCGTGTAGGAGAAGGTTGGTTTTCAGCGGTTTATTTTTTAAAAACAAAAGAAATCATTAAGAAATATAAACCGGACGACATTGTTACCATGCAATTTTTCCAAAAAAAGAATGCGGTATTATGCGGCACGGATGAAGTCATTGCGCTCTTGAAGACATTTGCTGATTACCCAGATGAACTGGAAATCCATTCATTGGAGGATGGAGATAAGATTGAGCCTTATGAGACAGTGTTGACGATTACAGGTCCTTATCAGCACTTTGGCTATTTAGAAGGCGTCATTGATGGAATCCTTGCTCGTCGGTCTTCAGTAGCCACGAATGTTTATGAAGTTGTCAAGGCGGCAGGAAGCTCGGGCGTGGAAAAGCCGGTGATTTTTATGGGGGATCGTGATGATCATTTTACCCAGCAGGCAGGAGATGGGTACTCTGCCTATATCGGTGGTTCGAAGGCGCAATCTACCCATGCGATGAACGAATGGTGGGGAAGGGAAGGTATGGGCACGATGCCTCATGCACTCATTCAAATGTATCACGGTGATCTCGTGGCTGCCAGCCATGCTTATCTGGATATGTATCCTGATGATCGTTTAATGGCATTGGTGGATTATAATAATGATGTTATTACCGATTCACTGCGTGTGGCTCGCGAATTTAATCAACAGCTGGATTCTGTAAGAGTGGATACGTCAGGTAGCATGGTCGATCAATACTTTTGTCGAAACCCGGAAAAAATGGGAGACTTTGACCCTACGGGTGTGAATGCTCCTTTAATTAAAGCTCTGAGGAGGGCGCTCGATGCCGAAGGCTTTCAACATGTTAAAATTACAGTAAGCGGTGGTTTTAATGCTGAAAGGATCGAAGCTTATGAGGATGCGAATGTTCCCGTTGATTCCTATGGAGTGGGTAGCAGTTTGTTGGAAAAAACCATTAGCTTTACAGGCGATAATGTCCTATTGAATGGTCACCATGAAGCAAAAGCAGGGCGTGAATATCGTCACAACCCAAGATTAGAACGTATTGATCAAATGTAGATCAATCAGGTATAAAGGAAACATAAGGAAACTTGGAAAGACAATCTCTTTTCATTATCATTCGCATAGAATATTGTTAGGCGACCCCCCTAACTTCATTTCTTTGTAAAATGATTGATATTTTGTTTCATTGACGTATTTGGTATAATAAGGCAGCATGAATTGATGGCTTGCCCCAGAAAGCGTCCGGATGAGGGGCAATTTAATTTTGGAGGTCCGGCGGAATGACTAGTTACCACTTTATAGGTATAAAAGGATCCGGGATGAGTGCATTGGCACAGATTCTTCATGATATGGATGAACCAGTTCAAGGTTCAGACGTCGAAAAGTATTTTTTTACACAAAAACCTCTCGAAGAACGAAACATCCCGATTTATTCGTTTAATAAAAGGAATATAACGCCTGAGCATACGATTGTTGCTTCGGCAGCCTACAATTCCGACAATGAAGAAATTAAAGAAGCGGAGTCAGAGGATCTAACGGTGAAGCCTTATCCTACTTTTCTTGGAGAGTTCGCTTCTCAATTTACATCCATTGCTGTAACAGGGAGCCATGGAAAAACCTCAACGACTGGTTTGCTTTCCCATGTACTAGGCTCTTACCGCCCAACATCTTATCTTATTGGTGATGGGACTGGAAAAGGAGAAAAAAATAGCACATTTTTCGTTTTTGAAGCATGTGAATATCGAAGACATTTTCTTAACTATCATCCTGACTACGCGATTATAACGAATATTGATTACGATCATCCCGATTACTTCAAGGATATTAATGATGTTGTGGATGCTTTCGATGAGATGGCCTCACAAGTGAATAAAGCCATTATTGCTTGTGGGGATGATGAATATTTGCAAACTCTTAATGCCCCTGTACCTATTGTTTATTATGGAATTGAAGGAAAATACGACTTTAACGCCGAAAATATCGAAAGCGGAGAAAATGGCACCAGTTTTGATGTCACCATTCGGGGCGATTTTTACGACAACTTTACGGTTCCCGGATTTGGGGAGCACAATGTACTAAATGCACTGGCAGTGATTGCACTCGCTCACTATGAGCAGGTTCCATCAGGGACGATAAAGGAACGGTTGGCTGACTTCCCTGGTGTGAAAAGACGTTTTACTGACAAAGAGTGGAGGTCGCAAATCCTCATCGATGATTATGCCCATCATCCCACTGAGATAAAGGCAACGATTGAAGCTGCAAGATCGAAGTATCCTGATCGGGAAATCGTTGCTGTTTTTCAGCCCCATACGTTTACCAGGACGGTGACATTTCTTCAGGAATTTGCGGCTGTCTTAAAGCTTGCTGACCAAGTGTATCTGTGTGACATTTTTGGTTCCACAAGAGAACAGGAAGGGCAGCTGACCATCGACGATTTGCTTGATTTAATCCCAGATGCTCGCTTACTTCAAGAGCCTGATGTTGGTATACTCGCCGGTCATAAAGATAGTGTGTTGCTGTTTATGGGGGCAGGGGATATTCAGAAATACCAAAAAGCGTACGAAGAACGTTTTACAGGGCTTTAGCGAGAAAGCCCCTTCCCATAGGGGGGTGAAGGCTGTTTTTTTACTTCCCCTAGTGTATACTAACGCTAAGAGGAAGAAAGAACGTTGGTATTTTGCGGTTTCCATCTCCTATAGTTAGGTAAAGGGACCCTTCTGCTCAAAGTGCAATGGACGTCGATGCCGGCCTAAACAATGTTGCTGTTCATCAGTAGGAAGGAGGCCGCTTTTCGACGTCGCACATTCGCTTCCTGCCGAAGAAGCATATGCAAAGCGGCTCACTTAAAGAAAGACGCTGGGCGAAACCTTTACAGTTGCTCCCCTTATCAACTGCAGTAATTGATTGAGAACGTTCATCCTAAAACACCTCAAAGCAGTGGAGGTGCGGAGATGTACACAAGAAAAACCGCTGCCGTCATCTCTTTCGCTTTACATTCTACTACTATACGGCTCACTCATGCCATGAGCGGGCTCCCGCCGAAAAAGAGGAAAGAAGCATCGAATGCAGAAGCTGCCCTTTTGGGACAGCCCCTTGTCAAACCCAATACGTAAAGAGATGAATAAGGCACTCGTGTAAGTTGGTCGTCCCTTAAACCTTGGACAAGACCTCTTCTTCATTAAAATGGCTAAAAATTTGGTAAAAACACTCGGTCTGCGCTCGTATTTTTACTCCTTGGAGTTTTAAGTTTAGGCCTTCTCGAATGGTTCGGCTTTTGGTCCTCCTTTTTCAACTCGTACGGATAAATGTTTGAAAGAATATGGTTTCGGGAATAATGTGAATTATATTAGGAGGTGATGTTCGTGGTTATTGTATACATAAGCGTAGCGATTGTGGCTATAGCAATCGTTGTACTTATCTTTTATATTATCCAAACGCTTAAGTCTGCACAGGGGGTGGTTACACAGTTGGGAAACACAGCAGAAGCTGTGGAAAAACAACTGCAAGGTATCACTACTGAAACTGAGCATCTCGTCAAAACGACGAATCGGCTTGCTGAGGATTTTGAGTCTAAGTCAGGATCACTGGATGGGCTTTTTTCAACCGCTGAGGAGTTAAGTGAAGCTACCGAACGGGTAACAGGCTCCATTCAAAATATATCCACAACTGTATCTGAGGAAACAGAGCGCAATGCTGGGCAAGTTGCAAAAGCTGTCCAATGGGGCAGTGCATGCCTGGAGCTTTATGACAAGTGGAAGAGCCGGAGAAATCAAGAAGAGCATGAAGAGCGTAACTAAAATAAGGAGGTTTTAACATGGGAGACATGAATACAAAAGATCTTTTAATTGGAACATTTATTGGTGGAATTGTAGGTGCATCAACTGCACTCTTATTGGCGCCTAAGTCCGGTAAGGAATTACGAGGAGATATTAGTGAAGGGGCATCCACGGCTAAAGACAAGACGTACGAACTGTCAAATAAAGCTTATGACAAAGGCAACCATTTTGCCAATACAGCTATGGATAAAACCCAGAATGTAGCTAAAACTGTATCGGATCAATCGACCCAAATGGTTGACCGCATCAAAGACGCTGCTGAGCAAATCAAGACGGATACTGACGATGCAAAGAAATCGGCTCAAGAACTTGCGGATGACTTATCTGATGAATTTCAATCTTCAAGTGAACAAGTCAAGGATTCGGTCAAACAAGAAGTCACAGATCTAAAAGATGAATCCAAAAATCAATAAATTCCCGAGCATTAAAGGAATTGTAGGGAGGGAAGGGAGCATTGCAACACGTATATGAGCAAAAGGAACTAATGGATGCCATCGAAGAACATGGGGAAATCCTCTTGTTCAAAAACAGTACAACCTGCCCGATTAGTGCGAATGCGTTTGATGAGTTAAAGGCATTTGCAACCGAGCATCCAGAAGTTCCTGTTTATTATTTAAATGTACAAGATGAAAGGCCACTGTCTGAATATGTTGCAACCTTTTGGGATGTAAAACATGAAAGCCCTCAAGCATTGCTTTTAACTTCTTCGGAGGCAAAATGGCACACTTCACATAGTAAAATTACTGAACAAGTACTGGAGAAAGCTTTAGTATAATGTTCAAAAAGCCATCACGATGTTTTAAGCGGCGTGATGGCTTTTTACTATAGGATGTTTAAATAAGGTCAGTGTTCTAATATAGAAACAGCTGCTGTTTCCTCGCAGCTCCCAAAAATTCTTTAACACTTAAAAGCGTTTAAGAATTAAAGAAAAAGGCGTGACATAACGTATAGGATCAGTTATAATGGCTCTACTCATAATAGAAGGTTAGAGAAATACGAAACAGAATAGGAGTGGATGATCGGTGAGTAATGAAGAATTAGAGCAGTTACGTGCATCCCTTGATGAAAAAAACAAGGATTTATTAAAGCTCATTAACGAGCGCGCAGAAATTGTTCAAAAAATCGGTAACGTAAAAAGTAAGTCAGGCACAAAACGTTATGACCCGGTGCGTGAGCGGAGGATGCTTGACTTGATTGCAGATGAGAATGAAGGACCATTTGAAACGAGCACGCTGCAACATCTCTTCAAACAAATTTTCAAGGCAAGTTTGGAGCTTATGGGAGATGATGAGCAAAAAGCATTACTCGTTTCAAGGAAAAAGCACCCGGATAATACCGTGGTCGATGTAAAAGGGGAAAAAATTGGCGATGGTTTACAGCGTCTTATTGCAGGTCCTTGTTCTGTGGAAAGTGAAGAACAAGTCTTCGCCGTTGCCGAAGCTTTAAAGAAACGCGGTGTCAATCTGCTTCGCGGTGGTGCTTACAAGCCAAGATCATCTCCATATGATTTCCAGGGGCTGGGCGTTGAAGGCTTAGAGATTCTTAAAAAAGCTGGCGACCGTTACGATATGGCTGTTATTAGTGAAATTGTGACACCTACAGATGTGGAAAAAGCTGTTGATTATCTCGATGTCATTCAAATTGGGGCCCGTAATATGCAAAACTTTGAATTATTGAAAGAAGTTGGGTCTACAAAAAAACCTATCCTGCTTAAACGCGGGCTATCAGCCTCCATTTCTGAGTTTATACATGCTGCTGAATACGTAATGTCCAGAGGAAACACAAATCTCATGCTTTGTGAACGCGGCATTCGCACGTACGAAACGGCGACACGGAATACCCTAGACATTTCTGCAGTTCCCATATTAAAACAGGAGACACACCTCCCTGTACTTGCAGATGTTACCCATTCCACCGGTAGAAGAGATTTGCTGTTACCGGCTGCTAAAGCTGCTCTTGCCATTGGTGCAGACGCCGTAATGGCAGAAGTGCACCCTGACCCAGCAGTTGCACTTTCAGACTCCGCCCAACAAATGGATATTGAACAATTCAACACCTTCATTAGCACCTTACGTGATGCGCAATTGCTAAAAGACGGTGTAGAAGATAAAACAACGTTATAGGAGATCATAACCCAAACGTCACCCTTTGATGGTGGCGTTTTTATAAGCACGGCTTCCACGGCTTTATGGATATCGATAGATCTATTGGTATTCGTTAAGATGGAGACAGGCGCCTAAAAAATAGGAACAATGGAAGGGATGCCCTCTGTCTGGTATCCTTTCCATTCGTTGTCCCTAAATCCACCCACGAGCTTTTATAGCTTGATCGATATTTTGCAGGGCAAAAATAATAGCTGCATTTCGGTGCGTGGTCTGATATTGTTGAAGTTTGATGTTAATTTCTTTTTCTTCAAAGTAATGGTGAGTATGATTTTGTACAGATTCTAAATAGGAAACGATGACACCACCGGCATTAACCAGGATATCTGGGAAAACGTGTTGGTGATTTTGCGCAAGAATATCATCTGCCTCTGGAGCTGTTGGTCCGTTTGCGATTTCCATAATATGGTGCGCTCGAATCTTCGTGGCGTTTTCTTTTGTGATGACATTCCCAAGAGCCGCTGGAATTAAAAAATCCACCTCTATATAGAGGACATCCTCGTTATTCTCCAGCTTCTCTTTTTCGCCATAGGAGGACAGATTTCTATCCTTTTTAGCCAAAATTGCACAATCAATGTCCAAACCTTCTTTATCGTGTAACGCAACTTTAGAGTCACTAACCGCGACCACCTTGCAGCCGATATCAGATAGAAGCTCGCTGCGGTGAGGCCGCACTACCAAAACCCTGAATAGCGATAGAGACATCTTTCTCTTCTCTTTCGATACTTTCTAAGATTTGCTGAATAATATATACACACCCTCTGGCGGTTCCCTCTTGCCTTCCTTTTGATCCTCCAATAACCGGTGGTTTTCCAGTTATAGAACCGGGAGTATACATACCTTCCATTTCCGAATATGTGCCCATCATATCTCCCATCAAGGCAGCGTCTGTATGAACATCCGGGGCCATGACATCTTTGGCAGGCCCAACAATGTGATATAGCGCTTTCATATATTCGCGGCTTATGCGCACCTTTTCCTTTTTTGATAAGCGGCTGGCATCACTTCAGGGTCATCCATTTGGCAAGTGCCTTTATCTCATCCGCAGTCACATCTGGATGATAACGAATTCCTCCCTTGTAAGGGCCGAGAGCATCCAAGTGTTGGGCTCGATATCCTTCAAAAATGTGAGTAGTGCCATCTTCCATCTTCACTGGAAAAGCAACCTCTACCATTCGCTTGTGTGCTTTAATAAGTTTAAAGTGGAGGTTTCAAGGTCAATATAGGATGCAGCAGCTTGCATTTGCTGGTGAACACTGTCTAATGCAGGTGATACTTGTTTTTGGCTCATTGATGATACCTCCATAAATACTGAAGAATATATTAATAGATGATGTTCAAAAAAGAATCCAAAATGACTCAAGCTCTCAGCTTGTTACGTCTTAACGTATAAACTCCTCACGGTGGAAAAGAGGTTTTTTTCCGAGGAGTCATAGAAGCCGACGTCGTTGCCACAGGATGCAGCGGTATTCGTCGGCTTTCACGGGGTTATGCCTGTTGTTTTCCGGGTTTTTTGAACAACCTTAATAAAATTTTCGAATAAAAGCTGATAACTGGATTCCTGCCATCATTGTTATTAAATAAATTGCAAAGTAAAGCCAGGTTTGCCAAGTGTCAAAGCTTAAATGATTAATCATGACAATGAATAAGAAAAATAAAACGGTCACAATGATCCCCGCTACCCATTTGTAAGGTTTCGTTTGCATTAGATTGCCGATAATAAAACCAAGCATGAGAGTAATGATGGGATTAAAAAAAGCTATTAAAACGAATACGTCGATGTTGATCACCTCAATTTCCGTATTTTTTTTATATCGTTCATAGGCATGAATGTCAAATTTTGGGGAGGTTTGTAACCAAGAAAGAACGGGGATAATAATAAAGGTGTACGTTTCGGTCCTCCGAAAAGTGAGTGCTTCCATGGTGCAAGCAAGTCCTTTTTGTACATGCACGTGATGAACAATGTTTTACAAAAACTAAACAATAATGGTCATCTGTCGATATTAAGGGTAGGAATGATTTGCGGACCTCCCTCAGTTATCGTATGATGGCGATATATCATATGAAAATAAATGAAAGCCAATATAAGGGAGGAACATTTCAATGAGTACCACCATTTATGACGTTGCCGAGGAAGCTAGTGTATCTATGGCAACGGTATCAAGGGTTGTTAATGGTAACCCGAATGTAAAGCCGGCTACCCGTAAAAAAGTGTTAGACGCAATCGAGAGGTTGGAATACCGTCCAAATGCCGTTGCACGGGGGTTAGCTAGTAAAAAGACGACAACCGTAGGCGTGATTATCCCTGATATTTCCAGCATTTTCTTCTCGGAGCTTGCTCGCGGTATTGAAGATATTGCGACGATGTACAACTATAATATCATTCTCTGTAACTCCGACAAGAACAAAGATAAAGAAATTCATCTGCTCAATACATTATTGGAAAAACAGGTGGATGGAATCTTATTCTTAGGAGGGGAAATTACAGAAGAACATGCTGAGCATCTCCGGCGTTCCTCTGTGCCTGTGGTCCTTGCGGCCACGTTCCATGAAGAGGGTGAGTTTCCAGCGATTAATATTGATTATGCTCAGGCTGCATTTGATGCGGTCGATCATTTGTTGAAAAAAGATCACAAACACGTTGGGATGTTAACGGGAACATTAGAGGATCCTGTGAACGGATATCAGAAATTCAAAGGGTATAAGGAAGCGCTGGAAAACAACAATGTGGCCTTTGATGAATCATTGGTGGCGGTGTGTGATTATACCTATGACTCTGCGATTGAATCGTTAGAAGGGCTGCTACAATCCAACAACAAGCCAACAGCGATCTTTTCAGCAACCGATGAGATGGCGCTTGGTGCTATTCATGGTTTGCAAGATCGGGGGATTCGTGTTCCGGAGGATGTTGAAGTGATCGGCTTTGACAATACGAGGTTGGCAACGATGGTTCGCCCTACCCTAACAACGGTTGTACAACCCATGTATGACATTGGTGCTGTTTCTATGAGACTGCTTACGAAATATATGGATAATGAAGATATTGATGAGCAAAACGTTGTGCTCCCTCACCGTATCGCATATCGAAACACAACCAAATGATAAGAAAATGGTAGCTTGGCTAACTCAACGGCTTACGCCTCGTGGCGTAAAGCCATGAGTTATGGCCAATGGAAAAACAAAGAACAAGAATGTGTACAGGAGGAGGCGTTTTAGGTGAAAAAATTAGATATGTTAACTCCTGTAGGACTCATACTTGGGCTTGTCGTTGTAGGATTAGCTATATATTTTAATGCCGGTATAGACGCTGTCGTATTATTTATACAACTCTCTTCCGTTTTTATTGTCATTGGCGGCGTTGCAGCAGCGTTACTTATTAATTTTTCAACAAAGGAATTAAGACGTCTCCCAACCATTATCAGAACGGCTTTTCAGGATACGGATTATGATTTAGAGGAGCTTAATAAAACCTTTGTGAATCTTTCAAAAAAAGCAAGAAGAGATGGGTTGTTAGCCTTAGATACACAATTGGATGAGGAAGTTAAAGATCCCTTTATTCGAAAGGGTGTCCGTTTGGCTGTCGACGGCATCGAACGGGAATTGATCCAGGATATACTGATGGCAGAAGTTGTATCCATGGAAGAGCGCCATAAACGGGGGCGGCAGATGATTGAACGGGCAGGGGATTATGCACCGGCGTGGGGGATGGTTGGAACGATCATCGCGCTTGTGATTATGCTTAATGATTTGAACGACCCTGCTACTCTCGGACCGAGCATGGCACTTGCGATGTTAACGACATTATATGGTGCACTAATGGCGAATTTATTTTTTAATCCAATGGCAAGCAAATTAGAAAATAAAACCGAAACTGAAACCTTTGTCAATCAAATGATGATTGAAGGTGTCATTGGTATTCAGTCTGGACAGAGTCCGAAAGTATTAGAAGAAAAATTGGGGGCTTTTGTACGTAAAGAACGAAAACCAAAGCACGAGGGACGTGAAGCAGGGGAACTTGCCAATGAGGCTTAGGAGGTCTTCAGGCAACACACGTAATGAAAAGAAGTGGCTTGTGACTTTCTCGGATATGATCCTTATTATGCTCGTTTTCTTTATTATGCTCTTTTCGATGTCGGTCGTTGATGCTGCCCGATTTCAAGCACTGATGGATTCATTTCAAGGCCAGAACCTATTTAATCATTCTTCAGCAGACGTCGTCGAAGATATGGAAAAATTAAGCGTGAATGATGATTTTCGTCTTGAACAGGAAAAACAAATCCTAAAGGAAGACGAGCTTGAAACCCTTATGGCAGAGGTGCAAGGGTACATAGAAGAAAATGATCTTGGAGATATGATTACAGCCACACGAAAAGAGCGTGGGGTTGAACTGGTTTTGCAAGATCAATTGTTGTTTGATAGCGGAGAAGCTTACATCGTGGATGAGGCTGAAGCATTTCTAGACGAAATGATTATTATCCTTGGTAAATTGCCCAATCATGTCGAGGTAGAAGGCCATACCGATGACCGACCGATTGATACCTATCGATATCCTTCCAATTGGGAGTTATCCAGTGCCCGTGCAAGCAGTGTTATTCGTTATCTTATTGAAGAGGGTGACCTGGAAAGCTCTCGGTTTTTGGCAACGGGCTATGGAGATACAAGACCGATCGTTTCAAATGATACTACCGAAAATATGCAGCAGAATCGCCGTGTTGTTGTATTGATTACTGATCCAGGATATAACGGCGAGGGATCATAATATGTAAAAAAGGCAGGCCCGATGAGGGGCTTGCCTTTTTCTAGGATTGTCAATGGGTCAACGTTTACCATAGTTTAGCTCCAGCGAGTCGCTTCTTCCCCCTGGACTTAGAACGCCTCTTAACTTCGGCGTACGTGGGAATACCTCAATTCACGCTGTATATAATAGAGTGATTTTTCCAATGTCTGAGCATTTTTTTCGTTAATTTCTGGCCGGCGTGGAACACAAGGTACAAGATCCTTTCGTTCTTCCCAGTATTCAGGGAGTGGATCACTCGCCTTGGTCATCCAATGATTGCGCCATTCTTGCGGCAATGCGCCTTGTGCTAATTCCGAACAGCCGCTCATCTCCAGCCAAACATAAGACCATGCAAGAGGAACGACACGCCAGATGTCGTAACCACCGCCACCAACTGCGACCCACCTACCCTCACAATAAGTATGCGCCATCTGATGAGCAAGTTTAGGAATCATTTTAAAAGTGTGAAGTGTGGAGGCTAAATGGGTGAGCGGGTCTAAATAGTGAGCATCGGCGCCATTTTGCGTAACGATTACGTCTGGTTGAAAGAATGCACACGCTTCCTCGACAGCGATTTTATAACATTCTAGAAAAGATTCATCTTCAGTAAAGGCATCAAGTGGTATATTGAGCGTATACCCATACCCAGCCCCTGTTCCTTTCTCAGTAATGGCTCCTGTCCCTGGGAATAAATACCGCCCGGTTTCGTGAATCGATAGCGTCATCACGCTTGGATCATCATAGAAGGCCCATTGTACCCCGTCCCCGTGATGAGCATCTGTATCGATATAAAGGACACGTGCGTCATAATATTTACGAAGATACTGGATGGCAATGGCACTGTCGTTATAGATACAAAACCCGGAGGCTTTTCCGCGAAACCCATGGTGAAGTCCGCCTCCTAAGTTTGCTGCATGTTTGTAACGGCCTTCCATTACCTCTTCTACCGCTTGAATCGTGCCGCCAACGAGAAGAGATGAGGCCTCATGCATATTTGCAAAGATCGGGGTATCATCTGTTCCAAGACCATAGTTATCGGCGGTTCCTGGTGGCAGTTCTCCACGGCCTCCTTTTTTGACAGCTTCAACATAATTTTTTTCGTGAAACAAACAGATTTCCTGATCTACTGCCTTTCGGGGGGCAATCATTTCTTCACTCGGCAATGCTCCTAATGTTTGCAACAAATCAACGGTTAATTCCAGCCTTGTTGGGTTAAAGGGATGCGTATCGCTGAACTTGTAGGCTAACTGCTCTTGGTTAAAAATAAAGGCTGCGTTCTTCTTTGTCATGTTCCCCACTCCGGAATTGACGGGCCCGCAAGCTCATAGCCTTTCTCCTTGAGTGAAGCGATTGCTGGTCGGGCATCCATCGTCTGTATTCGAAATGCGAGGATCTTGCTGCTCGACTTTTTGTCAGGATAGATAAGCATGCTCGTTACATTGATCCGGTGATCTTTGAAAACCGTTGCTACATCCGCTAGTTGACCGCTGACATCGGAAACTTTCACTTCCAGCTGGGTGCTTGGTTGATCAGCACCTGTGAGTTGTACGAGTGTATCAAGCAAATCACGGCCTGTAATCATCCCTACTAGCTTGCGGTCAACGGTTACAGGGGCCCCGTTGATTCTTTTTTCGCTTAGCATAGAAGCTACATCAGAGACAAATTCAAGCGGGTGCGTTGTAAAGACTTCTGTCTTCATAATGAGCTTAACCGGCTTTTGCAGTACGTCGGGAAGGGGGTTATCGCTAAAAATCGAGTATCTTGCATCACGGACATCCCGGTCAGAAATGATACCAATCAAGGTGTCATCATTCTCGACGATCGGAATATGACGAAGACGTTCTTTCTCCATCATATGGACGGCTTGTTCAATCGTGTCTGCGGGTGTTAGCTTATAAATGTTTGTTCTCATCATATCTTCTACAATCATTACGACAATGCCACCTCCTTGATTTAAAACATGAATCGGTTGCTAAAACGGACGTTGTCAAAGGTTTGTATATCTTCCATCGTTACACGGCTTCCAATTCTCACCATCAAACAGTTAGCTGGGTGGGCACTGATTTCAGGATCATCTGTTGCCATCCACTGTAAGCCGCCCTTATTCATCATTTTTTCCATCACTTTACGGTACTCCCAAACAGAAAGTCCGCTATTTTTCAAGTCCCAATGCCAATAATATTCAGTTGTGATGATGATATAATCTTCCATTGCATCATCATACATCGACAGCTCTAATAGGTGGCTGCCAATTTTACTGCTTCGGTATTCATGAGCGACTTCAATCGCACCGAGCTCAAGCAAGTTCTCTAATGGGCTTTCCGACCAACGTTCAAGTGGATCAGGGTAAACAAACGTAATGTAGCCAATGATCATTCCGTCTTCGACGGCAACGTTAATTCGTCCTTCCGGTAGATCTGCGATCCCCATCAACGCCTTTTTTTGATCTTTTGGCTGGCGAAATGCTGTAAGTCCTGGGTGGTAATCATAGCGATCGATTTGTTCACTTGAAATCGGTCCTTCAAGCAAAAGTTTTCTCCCATTAATGTGAATTTCCTCGCTATAATACGTTTGGATATGCTTCATCAAGGACCACCTTTACATTGAATGCGTTAACATCAGTATACATGAAGAGCTGGGGAAACGGGAAACGTTTTTTGTCACGAAAGAGTGAAGAAAGGGAATTGAATGAAATTCTTATACGTCTTGTGTTGGTAAGAACGTTGAGGAATCACTGAGATTTTTTCAGCGAAAGATAGGATATAAGAGGACGTTCAAAAAGTCCGGGAAAAATAGCCGTCGTACCCCTTCGTCGTTTGCTTCTGTGCTCATCACGTATGAAACCATATCCTCGAAAAAGAAACGATTCATTCTCATACATAGTGGGAGCCGCGAAGCGTCTTGAGTGTTTTTGTGCCCACGTTTTGAACATCTTTCTATAAATGGAAAATTTAATAAATTATCTAACCATAATAAATTGATTCATTTTTCATAAACTAGTATACTATCTTTAGCGTTAATTTTGGAGGTGAAGAGATTTGTCTATCGAATTGCAACCGCTTCCGCCCAAGGGTGGAGATTATAACCTTGAAAACTATGAAGAAACAGCAAAACATTTTGATTGGTCAGAGGTCGAGAAAGCATTTACGTTCCACAAAACTGGGAAAGTGAACTTGGCTTATGAAGCAATCGATCGATTTGCTGAAGATGAAAACAAAAAAGATCAAATTGCTCTCTATTACAGCGATGCAAGCCGGGATGAATCTTATACGTTTGCAGAAATGAAGAAAATGTCAGATAAGTCTGCGAACGTATTGAAAGAGGCAGGTATTGAAAAAGGGGATCGCGTCTTTATTTTCATGCCGCGTTCACCTGAATTATATTTTGCGGCGCTCGGTGCTATTAAGATTGGCGCCATTATTGGTCCGTTATTTGAAGCCTTTATGGAGGGGGCAGTAAAAGATCGTCTGGAAAATAGTGAGGCTAAGGCGATCGTAACGACGCCAGCTCTATTGGAGCGCGTCCCTGTATCGGATTTGCCTGCCTTGGAAAAGGTGTTTATTCAAGGAGACGATGTGAAAGAAGATGGAGTGTACCTCGATTTTCAATCACGTTTGGAGCAGGCATCAGAGACGCACGATATTACGTGGGTCGATCGCGAGGACGGACTGATTTTGCACTATACTTCCGGATCCACAGGCATGCCGAAAGGGGTGCTTCACGTACATGGGGCAATGCTTCAGCATTATCAAACGGGTAAATGGGCCCTTGATTTGAAGGAAGGTGACGTTTACTGGTGTACAGCCGACCCAGGGTGGGTCACCGGGACTTCCTATGGGATCTTCGCTCCTTGGTTAAATGGTGTCACAAATGTCGTGCGCGGTGGGCGGTTCAGCCCTGAGGATTGGTACGCCACGTTGGAAAAATATAAAGTATCCGTTTGGTATAGTGCCCCGACAGCATTTAGAATGCTGGCGAGTGCAGGGGATGAAGTCGTAAAAAATTATGATCTTTCTAACTTAAGACATATATTAAGCGTCGGTGAACCGCTAAATCCTGAAGTCGTGCGTTGGGGTGAACAAGTGTATGGATTGCGTATTCACGATTCATGGTGGATGACAGAAACGGGCGCAATCATGATTACAAACTTTCCAACCATGACCGTGAAGCCCGGATCCATGGGGAAACCATTCCCGGGAATTACAGCAGCCATTCTTGATGACCAAGGGAACGAATTACCTCCAAATCGCATGGGGAACCTGGCATTACGTGAAGGCTGGCCTTCTATGATGCGCTCGATCTGGAATAACGAGGAAAAGTATAAAGGCTATTTTGAATTTCCAGGCTGGTATGTATCCGGAGATTCTGCGTATAAAGACGAGGACGGATATTACTGGTTCCAAGGCCGGGTCGATGATGTCATTATGACTTCCGGTGAACGTGTTGGACCATTTGAAGTAGAAAGCAAGCTTGTGGAACACCCGGCCGTAGGAGAAGCTGGTGTGATCGGTAAACCGGATCCGGTACGCGGGGAAATTATTAAAGCCTTTGTCTCCCTTCGTGAAGGATATGAAGTTTCCGATGAATTGAAAGAAGATATACGAGTATTTGTCAAAAACGGCTTGGCTGCCCATGCAGCTCCGCGAGAGATAGACTTCCGCGATAAGCTGCCGAAGACAAGAAGTGGAAAGATTATGCGCCGTGTTCTCAAAGCATGGGAGCTTGATTTACCGACAGGTGATTTATCAACCATGGATGATGATTAAGGGTGAATTGACCGATAGAGCTATATTCAAGCTTTATCGGTTATTTCATTGGGTACAACGTAAAGAACCGTTGTACCAAAACATTAGGGAATTTTTCGTTATTCATAAGTGAAAAGGCAAATGGGTAAATGTCCGCAGTTGACACTTTGTTTCTTCTTATGGTATAAAAAAACCATTCATAAATATACAACGTTGAAGGTAACGAAGTAGCTATTTTGACTAGGCTCAGAGAATCGACGGTTGCTGCGAGTCGATCCGGTCATCAGCGGCGAATTACATTACTGGAGTTTTCTGCATGATAAACGGACGTATACTCTGCGTTAAAGAGCCGAGTGGAAGACTTATGTCTTCAACAAGGGTGGTACCGCGACAAAGCTCGTCCCTTACGGGGCGAGCTTTTTTGCGTCCAAAAATAGAGGAGGAATTCAAATGTCAGAGGAATTAAAGGCAACACCTGAACAGGAAAAAGAAATTGATCGGCAAGTTGAGGCGTTGCAACGAGGAATCGTAGAAATCGTTCCAGAGGAGGCATTTCGCGAAAAAATTAAAAAAGCGGTAGTGACTGATCAGCCGCTTAAAATTAAGCTGGGAATGGATCCGTCAGCGCCAGACGTACACGTTGGCCATACAGTTGTCCTTCACAAGCTGCGCCAATTCCAGGAATTCGGTCATGAAATTCAAATGCTTATCGGAGACTTCACGGGTAAAATTGGAGATCCTAGCGGGAAGAGTGAAACGCGCAAGCCTTTGTCTACAGAAGAAGTGGAAGCGAACGCGCGGACGTACGTGGAGCAATATGGAAAAGTGTTAGATATGGATAAAGCGACCCTTTATTACAATTCGGAATGGCTTAGTGAGTTAACATTCGAGGATGTTATTAAATTAGCCGGGAATCTTACGGTTGCCCGTATGCTCGAACGGGAAGATTTTCATAACCGCTATACGTCGAATAAACCGATCTCTGTTCATGAATTTTTCTATCCATTGATGCAAGGGTACGATTCCATAGCGATGGATAGCGATATCGAGGTAGGCGGTACAGACCAAACCTTTAACTTAATGATGGGACGCCAGCTCCAGGAAGCTTATGGAAAAGAAAAGCAAGTGGCCCTTACACTACCGCTTATTGAAGGTTTGGACGGCGTACGTAAGATGTCGAAGTCCTTGAATAATTACATTGGTGTTGATGAAGATCCAAATGAAATTTTTGGAAAATCAATGTCGATTCCAGACGAACTAATGATCAAGTACTACAAACTCGCAACAGATGTCCCGCTTACAGAGATTAACAAATTGGAAAAAGATATTGCTGATGGTTCCGTTCATCCCCGTGATGCGAAACAAGCGTTGGGACGTAAGTTTGTGTCCATGTATCATGGTGAGGAAGCCGCAGACGAGGCCCAGCGTTACTTTCAAACCGTCTTTCAGAAACGGGCGCTGCCTGAGGATATTCCAGAGGTTGAATGGAAGGGCGAAGCAACGGCTTCTATCATTGACCTCCTCGTTGAATTAGGCATGCAGCCTTCCAAAGGAGAAGCCCGCAAAATGATTAAAAATGGCGGAGTAAAAATAAACGAAGAGAAAGTGAGTGACATTAAAACGGAGGTCACCATTGAGGATGGGATGATTGTCCAAGTTGGTAAGCGGAAGTTTACGAAACTAAGCGTATAAAAGGAACCGCGTTTTTTTGATCCCTATATGGCAAAGGGCCCATATGGGGATTTTATATGGAGAATCGTAAAGAGGGCGAAGGAAATGACAACCCAAAATGAAATACGGCGCCTATTACATAGGGCTTTGATGATGGAAGGGAAGCTGGTGTGAAGGGGAGAGCATTAAAAAAACAACCCCCAAAAGGAGGTTGTTCGCCCCGCTGATATTAACGGGAATACCACTCAACGATGAGGGCTTCAGTAACTTCGGATGGGAGCTCGGAACGTTCTGGTAAACGTGTATAAGTCCCTTCCAATTGGTCACCATCGAAGTTGATATACTCAGGTGTAAAAGCCAATGCTTCACGAGCATCTGCGATGACATCCAAGTTGCGGGATTTTTCACGTACACCAAAGATTTGGCCCGGCTTTAGGGTATAAGATGGAATGTCTACACGGCCACCGTCTACAGTGATGTGGCCATGATTAACCAATTGACGGGCACCACGACGGGTACGTGCAAGACCAGCACGGTAAACGAGGTTGTCCAAGCGACTTTCAAGCAAGATCATAAAGTTCTCACCGTGAACACCTTTCATTTTACCGGCTTTTTCAAATGTGCGTACGAATTGACGCTCATTTAAACCGTACATATATCGAAGTTTTTGCTTCTCTTGAAGTTGTGCACCATATTCTGATAGTTTCTTACGTTGTGTTGGGCCGTGCTCACCCGGCGGGTAAGGGCGCTTTTCTAATTCTTTTCCCGTTCCGCTAAGTGAAACACCAAGACGGCGGGACTTTTTCCAGGTTGGACCTGTATAGCGAGCCATTATAGCTCCTCCTTTATCACGTTTATTGCGTGAAAAAGAACAACGGTAGGCAATCTCCTATAACGCTCATTTTGCTTTCACACATCTTCGCTCCGACAGCAGGGAGTTACGGGATGCACCTCGAAGTTTCAGCCGCGGTCGAGGAACAAAATGATAGAGTGCACGCTATAAGTTCACCATTGCTGTCTTTTAACACAACCTACATTGTATAGTGAAAAAGAGGGAAAGTCAACTGACGGTTTGTCTTGAACATGGTAAAATACTCTAAAAGGAAAAGAAAGGTTGAGATCATCTATGAATAAACAGGAGCTAGCTTCCTATATTGATCATACACTGTTAAAACCGGAAGCTACAAAAGAGGATATACTGATCCTTTGCCAAGAGGCGAAAGAGCATCAATTTGCGACGGTCTGTATTCACCCATATTGGATGACAGCCGCTGTACAAGCCTTAGAAGGTAGTGGTGTCGGTGTAACAACGGTTATTGGTTTCCCGCATGGGATGAACACGTCAGCTGTAAAAGCGCATGAGACAGAGAAAGCGATTGCAGAAGGTGTAGCTGATGTTGACATGGTAATAAACGCTGGGGCGTTGAAATCAGGAGATGATGAAGCTGTACAAGAAGACATTGCCGAGGTCGTTAAGGCAAGCGGGGGACGAGCCCTCGTTAAAGTCATTATTGAAACGAGCAGGCTTACCGATGAGGAAAAAAGAAAAGCCAGTCAACTCGCTGTTGCAGCAGGTGCTGACTATGTAAAAACATCAACTGGTTTTCACACCGGCGGCGCGACTCTTGAGGATATCAAATTAATGAAGGAAGCCGTAGCGGGAAATACCAAGCTAAAAGCGGCCGGCGGTGTAAAGAACGAAGAAGACGCCAAAGCCTATATCGAAGCAGGAACCGATCGAATTGGCACCAGTTCAGGTATTGCCATTGTTACAGGGGCCGATGGAGGAAACGCTTATTAATTCGTATGTATCAAAGACCGGTACGTGATCCGCACCGGTCTTTATCTTTATCGAACGGTAGAAGGCGGCTCGGTTTTAAGCATTTCGACAATACGGTTCTCTTCATTCAAGATGGCTACTCTGGGTTGATGCCTTCTTGCCTCTTCATCTTCTAATTGAACAAAAGATAAAATAATGATCACATCATCTGGCTGAACGAGCCGGGCGGCTGCACCATTTAGGCAGATATCGCGCTTCCCCCGTTCCCCCTTGATGACATAGGTTTCAAAACGTTCACCATTGTTATTATTGACGATCTGAACTTTCTCATTTTCCAACAGATCCACAGCATCCATTAAGTCTTCATCAATAGTGATGCTGCCCACGTATTCAAGATTTGATTCGGTGACACGTGCCCGGTGAAGCTTGGCTTTCATCATCGTACGCTCCATCAATTTCCCTCCCCAACGAAGCGACCGCTATATAGCTCTTGCAGCTGATCTTCTTTCATTGTGTACGTGTGCTTTTGTTGTGGAAACGCGCATTCTTTTACGTCATTTACATATCTTGCTAGGCCTTGCTCAATTAAAGAGGAAATATTCGTATATTGGTGAACGAACTTAGGGACGTTTTCAGATTCATAGCCAATCACATCATGATAAACAAGGACTTGACCGTCTGTATCTGCCCCTGCACCGATTCCAATGACTGGGATGTTCAACCTCTCTGTCATTACCTGGCCAAGCTGGCGTGGCACGCATTCAATTACAATAGCAAAAGCTCCTGCATCTTCAAGTGCTTGAGCTTCACGGATGAGCTTCTCAGCGTCAGGAGACTGTTTGCCTTGTACTTTGTATCCTCCAAGTACACCTACAGATTGCGGCGTTAAGCCGAGATGCCCCATAACAGGAACACCCGCTTGTACGAGCTTCTTCACTGTTTCTGTAACTTCCATTCCGCCTTCCAGTTTTACAGCATCAGCCCCGGCTTCCTGGGTCAAACGTTTGACATATCCTGCTGTCTCAGAAAAATCTGAATGGTAGGAAAGGAAGGGGAGATCAGTGACGACAAAGGTTTCACGAGCACCCCTTTTGACTGCTTTCGTATGAAGCACCATATCGTCGACGGTAACAGGAATGGTAGAATCATAGCCAAGGACAACCATTCCTAAGGAGTCTCCGACTAAAAGCAAGTCGACACCTGCCCGCTCAGCTAAACGTGCAGACGGAGCATCATAAGCAGTGAGCATAGCAATCGGGTCATTGTCTCGTTTCATTTTCCTGAAATTCGCTGTTGTTTTCACATTCTTTCCCTCCAGTTTCATGTGTTCGAAGAACTGCATGAAACGGCAAAAAACCTTCTTCCAAGGGAATGAAGGCAGAAAAATAGCGCATGCGGAAAAAAGCGTTATTGTGCTGTCCTGGTTCATGGCAGAATCCAGGCTGCTTAGCTTTTTTTGCATAGTTCACTACAATTGGTGCCGTTCTTAAAGATACAGCCCTTGTGACATAAGTATAGCACAAAGTGAAAAAACAGAAAACGATGGAGGATGGCCATCACTTTCTGTTCCTAATCCCATTTAGCCTTGGATATATGGTTTGATTCCATTTACAAACGTCTCCAGTAATGCTCCTTCCTCTTGAGAAAAACGACCTTTCTCCGGAGAGTCAATGTCGAGCACCCCAAAAAGTTGATCATTGACCACAATGGGGACTACCACTTCAGATTCGGACTGGGCATCACACGCAATGTGTCCTGGAAATTGATGAACGTCTTCAACGACTTGGGTTTCCCTTGTTTCGGCTGCTGTTCCACAAACCCCTTTACCCAGCGGGATACGGATGCATGCAGGTAATCCCTGGAAAGGGCCGAGAACGAGTTCACCTTCTTTATAAATGTAAAAGCCGACCCAATTCGTACGGTCGAGAAACTGATTCAAAAGAGCCGCTACGTTAGACAAATTGGCGACCTGATCACTTTCGTCGGCAAGCAATGCTTCTGCTTGTTTCAATAACAGTTCGTATTTTTCCTGCAAATTACCTTTATAACTGACAGGTTCAAACATCTATATTCGCTCTCCTTTTTTAGTCACTGTCTGCTTTTATTATAACATGCCGAATCTCCTTATTAGTAGTCGAGAAGTATTTGCAGGAAAGTAAAAGATCGAGAAGAATCATAGAAATATACCCTAATAGAAACAAGGAGGCGACGAAGATGGCAAAGAATCAAGGAACCAAAGACAGGGTCGCCGAAGCAGCTATTGATTTGTTTATGACGAAAGGATTTAGTGGAACTTCTGTACGTGCAGTTGCGGATCGCGCGGGTGTGAACGTTGCCCTTATCTCCTATTATTTTGGCGGAAAAAAGGGACTGCTTGAGCACTTGCTCAATCGTTATCTCGAAGGGTATTTAGCCGAACTTGAAAAAGCGTATAACACGATGGGAGGTAGCCTGCAGCGCTTGCTGAACATCGTGGAATCAGCGTTAGTTTATCAGCAAGAACAGCATCGAATGGCCCGGCTTGTTTTACGGGAATTAACGCTTGATTCAGTCCTCGTTCGTGAAGTGATGGCGAGCTATTATATGAAGGAAAAACATCTATTTACACAAATATTAGAAACCGGTAGAAAAGAAGGTGAATTTAAGGGGATACGTAAAGAATGGGCGATTCTCCATTTACGTGGGATGATTACGATGCCATACCTGCATGCACAATACATCCGGGAAGTTTTTCATCTGGAGCCTCGTAATTCAGCATTTCTAAACCATTATATGAAACATGTGCGGCAATTTGTAGAGGTGCAAATATGTGAGCCCCAGACGCCGCCCCAGCCCATGCCATTAACCATTTCCTCATGAGAACTATAAACCAACTAGGTTTACTGGTTGGTTTTTTCTGTTAAAAATAACCCCGGAAGTGGCTGGGGGATCGCAGGGGTGATTCTGGGAAATCCCGCCAGGAATAACGTAACGCAACCGGTAATCGAACAGAAAATAATCTAAGGTTGATCAAGGAGAAGAAAAAGCCACCTGCGGTAATGCTTCGCTTCCTTGTCCTAATCCATCTGGATGATGGGCGTCGGAACCATATACGAGAGGGATTCCCAGGTCGTGTGCTTTTTGAATGAAATGTAGCGGCGGGTAAGTCTCACCGCACAATGGTTTCACTACGCCTGCTCCGTTAATATCTAATGATAATCCTGATTTTTTAACTGCATGTAAAACCTTTTCGAGCCATTGTTCATCCGAAGGGAGGTTAAATTCCTTCTGAAATTTTCGTACAAGACTCATGTGACCGAGACGGCGGGGTTTATATTTTCCGAGATCAGCTTCTATCGATTGGAGCAACGTTTCGTAGTAGCGATGGACCAATGGCTCAATTCCTCCTATTTTTTGTGCTAACGTTTGGAAGGCATCGACACTATAATCAAGAAGTCCAAAGCTTCCCTCCGCTTTGATGAAATGAACAGAAAGAATGGAATCGTCGAGGTAAGGGCCATAATGGTTGAGAAGTTGTTGTGTTTCACTTTCATACCCTTCTATGAAATCAACTTCTAAGCCGATTCGAATGGTAATGTCATTCTTATAACTCTTCCGAACATCTCGGATTGTTTTGATATACGCTTCTAATTCAGACAGGGCCATGCTGCTGTCTTTTTTTGGTGTTGGATCGGGGAAAGAGTTCGGAAGCGGAGCATGTTCGCAAAAGCTTACTCCCTTATATCCATGTTGAATCGCTGTTTCAATATATTGTTTAAAGGGAGCCTGACTCCCATGCGGGCAAAAGGGAGTATGGACATGGCCGTCATATTCTATGATTTTCATAATCTGACCTCCAATATTATCACATTCATACGTCTTTCCATGTTATCATAGAATAGATGACAGTTTTTCTTATGAACATAAAGGATTTTGCTTTTTTATGACGAAAAAAATTATAGTGCGTGTTCAAAAAGAAGGACAAAAAGAGCCGAGAAGTTTTAGAAAAGGTTAGCTTGTCGCCAAGGTGGCGAGTCTAGACACCCCGCAAGCTGACGAAGAAATTCGACGGCTCTAGAATCCCCTCCCTTGAATTATCCTCGCACGAAGAAAAAGTGACGTTCTTTTTCGAGGAAGTTTTCCTGGACTTTTTGAACATCCTCTTATACATGAAATGCACGGATAACTGGAGTGAAAGAAATGGTATATGTCTTTTTAGGAATCGTGGTAATCATCGCTCTGGTGGTTGCCTATGGGATTTATAAACGACGACAAATTTATAAAAGTGTAGATGAACTGGATCAACGAAAAGATAAGGCATTGAATGAGCCTGTAGCTGATGAAATTAGCCGCGTAAAAGGATTGACGATTTCTGGTGAAACAGAAGAAAAGTTTGAGAAATGGCGTGAGGCATGGGATGAGCTCGTAGAGGACCGCTTACCTGAAATTGAAATGTATTTACTTGACATTGAGGACACCGCTAATAAATACCAATTTCGACGGGCGAAAGAGAAAATAGCTGCTGCAAAAGAGCACATGGACTCTATTGAAAAGGAAATTTCAGCCATCCGTCAGGAAGTAGATCAGCTCATCAATAGCGAGGAGAAGAATCGTGAGGAAATTGACACAGTCACACAAGCGTATAAAGATGTCCGTGCTTTGTTATCACGTCAATGGCAAGCGTTAGACGAAGCGGGGCCTGCCCTAGAAAAGGAATTGGATAACTGCCAGGAAGAGCTGGAAGCTTATCATTCTGAAATGGAAACTGGAAACTATATGAGTGCCCGTGAGCGTTTACTGGCTTTACAGGAAACGTTAGAACGATTACAAACGCAAATCACAAAAGTACCGCAGCTTCTGGTCGACATTGATGTTGATATACCAGAACGATCGAAAGAATTGCGCCAGGGCTTACAAGAGATGAGGGAGCAGGGATTCTCTTTTGTACATTACAAGGTTCAAGAAGATCTCAATGAAATTGAATCGGAGTTAGAACTACTCAAAAAAGGTGTATCGGAATTAATGCTCGACGACGTAAGTGAACAGGTTGAGCAAAATAAGGAAACGATCGAGCAAATTTATGATTCATTAGAGGAAGAAGTAGAAGCAAAACAATGGGTGGAAAAACAAATTTCCCAGATCCACAACCGTCATGCACAATTGGATGATCTGCTTGAAACACTAGCTGAGGAACGTAGTCGTATAGAGGAAAGTTACCAGCTGCCGGAGGAAGACAAAAACTTGCATGAGGACGTGGAAAAAGAGTTAGAAGAGGTCGATAAAGACCGTCGTGTGTTCAAAGACCTTCATACCCATCGAAAGCAATCATTTGTTGATTTAAGAAAAATGTTGGAAAATCTGGGTGACCGGATGGACGCAACCGAAGAAAAGATACGCCGATCACTAGAACGTCTCCAGGAGCTTCGAGGGGAGGAAACGCGGGCGATCGAGCAACTAAAGGACTTACGAACATGGTTAATGGAAACGCAATTAAAACTCCAAAAAAGCCAATTGCCCGCTGTTCCTGAAATCCTTATTGAGCAGCTGGACGATGCTCGCAAAGAACTTGAAAAAGCGACGGCGTTGCTTGAAATGACACCTTTAGAAATGACGCGGGTACATGATGCCCTCCAGCAAAGCCACCATCAGGTAGAGAAAGCGTCTCATACCCTCAACGAAACGATGGATCGCTCTGAATGGGCAGAACGCTTATTGCAATTTGGGAATCGTTATCGAACGGAATATACGGAATTAATTCCTGTGTTAAACGATGCGGAATGGCAATTTAGAAATGGGTACTATGAAGACTCCATTCAAAATACGTCTAAAGCGTTTCAACGACTAGTCCCCTATGCATTCAGTAGCCTGGAAGAAGAATGGTACAATCAGAGTGAACAGCAGACAGTAAAAACCTAGGGCAGAGCATCTGACATGAAAGATCACCATTGGAAGGGGCCCCCTTGTAGATTAATGAGTAGCTTGAGATGCCTAGATATGAATTATTTTGACAATAGTGGTATGTAAAAGGTTTATGGCACTACTTAGAGGAATTATTGATCAAAAAGAGGTGTCATGGACGGACGGCAAAGCATCGGAACATCCGGTGCTTTTTTTGTGGAGTTTGGAGGGTTGCACAACCGCTCGTGCCTTCACACTGCATAAGCCCAACGTTGTCAGATTCTCGACGAAAATGCCCGTACATGACTTGCTCCACAAAGCGTCCCCCCCATTCCACATCGGCTTCCTGAAAACGCAGAATTCCAAATGATGTTGACTTTATGCTATAATCTAAGGTCGGGTCAACATGAAACACCAACTATAGGTTCATCATTTTTTGAACGAGGTGAACAACAATGATCTATTTGGACAATAGTGCAACGACTGTCCCTTATCCCGAAGCACTTGACACGTATCAAAAAGTAGCCACCCGCTATTTTGGTAATCCTTCTTCACTACATGATTACGGCTCCGAAACGGAGCATTTGTTACGACAAGCTCGACAGTCGATAGCGGATATTTTAGAAATAAAAACAAATGAAATTACGTTCACTTCAGGGGGAACTGAAGGGAATAACCTCGCGATTAAAGGTGTTGCCTTTGCCCGGCGGCATCGTGGCAATCACATCATTACATCTGCAATCGAACATCCATCAGTGCTGGAAACGTGCCGTTATTTGGAAAAACAAGGATTCGAGGTCACGTATCTCCCTGTGGATCATAAAGGGTGTATTAGTCTTCAGAGTGTAAAAGACGCGTGCCGAGAAGGAACAATTCTCGTCTCGATTATGCATGTGAATCACGAAACTGGAGCGATTCAGCCTGTGGAAGAGGTCGGTGAGTGCTTAAAATATCATGAAAAGATTCGTTTTCATGTGGATCATGTCCAAGGAGCCACAAAAGTGCCGTTAGATCTTAAGAATAGCGGTGTAGATCTTTGCACTTTTTCCGGTCATAAATTCCACGGCCTTAAAGGAACGGGGATGTTATATGTTCGTGAAGGGGTTCAGCTGGATCCGTTAATTCATGGCGGCGGTCAAGAGCAAAACCTTCGCTCAGGCACTGAGAACCTCCCAGGGATCGTAGCACTCGCGAAGGCATTTCGGCTTTCCAATCAGAACTACTCGAAGGCAAAAAACGACTTAGCTGCTCTTAAAACCGAACTGATTCAGGAGTTGCAGCAACGTGAAGGCTTTCATATAAATACACCGGAAAACAGTAGTGCACCGCATATTATCAACGTCTCAATTTTAGGAGTACGACCCGAAATTGTCATTCAAGCGCTTACGAAAAAAAATATACACGTTTCATCGAAATCGGCCTGCTCCTCCCGTTTACAGTCGGCCAGTGAAGTGCTCGTCGCTCAGCATGGCCCAAAGGAACGTGCAGAAACAGGTTTACGTTTTAGCTTCGACTACGATACCGATAAATCGGACATTGATCCATTGATAGAAGCACTAGACGAAATTGTGCCGAACATTCGCAAGATAAAAGAGGTGAAATCATGAACGTTGATCATATCCTTGTCCGTTATGCAGAGCTGGCCCTTAAGGGAAAGAACCGTGCTGAATTTGAACGCACCCTTAAAGGAAATATCAATCGTGCTCTTGCGCCTTTTCCTTCTGCAAAAGCAAAGCGTACCTTTGGCCGCTTAATCGTAGAAATTCATGATGAAGATGCAGAAGCGATTATGGAAAAACTACAGCGCATTTTTGGGATTGCTTCCCTTTCGTATGCATTAAAAACCAATCATGAACTCGTTAATATTCAAGCGACTGCGTTGGAATTGATGAATCAGCATGAATCTGCAAAGACGTTCAAAGTTAGTGCTCGTCGCTCCTATAAATCATTTCCTATCCGCTCGCAGCAGTTAAATCATGAAATCGGAAGTTACGTCTTAACAAATACGGAGAATATAAGCGTTGATGTCCATACTCCTGACGTTGAGTTAAGCGTGGAAGTACGAGAACAAGGTGCGTATATTAGTGCCGGCAAAATTCCAGGACCTGGGGGATTACCGGTCGGGACTTCTGGGAAGGTAATGCTTATGCTCTCTGGTGGAATCGATAGCCCGGTGGCTGGTTATTTGGCGTTAAAACGCGGGGCACAGGTGGAAGCCATTCATTTCCACAGTCCTCCATTTACAAATGAACGAGCGAAGCAAAAAGTGGTTGATTTGAGTCATATAATCGCAGAGTATGGTGGATCTATTCGCTTGCATGTGATTCCATTCACTGAAATCCAGCAGCACATTCACGCTCAGGTACCAGCAAGTTATGAAATGACGATCATGCGACGGATGATGATGCGTATTAGTGAACAGGTAGCTGCAGAACAGGAAGCACTCGCACTTGTAAACGGGGAAAATTTAGGGCAAGTGGCATCCCAGACGCTGGAAAGTATGAACACGACTGAAGAAGTTGTGAATACGCCGGTGTTCCGACCGTTAATAACGATGGACAAGATCGAAGTCATGGATATCGCAAAGCAAATCGGGACTTATGAAACCTCAATTTTACCGTATGAAGATTGCTGCACCATTTTCTTGCCTGCTGAATCGACAACGAAACCTTCACGGAAAAAAGCGAATCACTTCGAATCGTATTTGGAAGTAGAAGAAATGGTTACAAAAGCGGTTTCCAACCGGGAATCGTTTACGGTTCAAGCGAATGACCGCTCAGACGAAGAATTTTCCGACTTGTTATAAAGGATATTTAAAACCTGAAAAAAGGCTTTTTTGTCTTTCTGTTAGCGCTTGTGCTATGAACGACATTCATTGCATTTTAAAGGTGGTTTTGGGAAAATAGTATTTTAGAACATCACAAAAGAATGGGGATAGGCAATGGGAATTCTATGGTATAACGGAGTGGTCTGCACGATGGAGCATAAGCATGAACGTGCGGAAGCCGTTTTTACAGAAGAAGGTTTCATTGTTGCTGTAGGTCATGTGCAGGAGCTTGAGAAAGATTATGGCCACAGGATTTCATCGCGAAAAAATTTAAATAAAGGCGTAATGTTTCCGGGGTTCATTGACAGCCACGCGCATATGTTGGGATTTGGCCAAAACTTGCTGCGGCTGGACATATCTGAAGCCAGAACCCCCCTTTCCCTTCTTCGTCAGTTGGAAGATAAAGAGAAGACATTAGATGATGAATGGTTGATCGGTGAAGGGTGGAATGAGAATAATTTCCAAGATCAACATATCATTCATAAACGGGAGTTAGATGATCGTTTTCCCGATCGCCCCGTAATGCTTACGCGTATCTGTCGTCATGCGATCATCGTAAATAGTAAGGCCCTTAAGATGGCCGGTATTGATGATACCACTCCCAACCCAGAAGGAGGGGTGATCGTTAAAGACGAAGAAGGAAAAACGACAGGTCTTTTGCTGGAAAATGCCCAAGATTTGATTTACGATGTCAGTCCTGCTCTTACGGAAAATGCCATGAAGCGCGCATTATCCGTAGCCTTTAACCATATGGTTGAGAGAGGACTTACAGGCGTACATACTGAGGATCTTGCGTATTACGGAAATTTTGAGCGAGTTCTGCATGCTTATAAGGAAACCATCGATGGGAAAAAAAGAAAATTCCGGATCCATCATCTTGTTAATCACCATGTACTTGATGCATTCATGGATTCAAGTCAAAAAGCAATGGAGTTTCAAACATTCGGGGCAGTTAAAATTTTTGCTGATGGCTCATTAGGGGGACATTCTGCCTGGTTAATCGAGCCCTATTTAGATAACCCAGAAACAAAAGGAGTAGCTATACATTCTGAGGAAGGTTTAAAAGCGCTCGTGAAACACGCGCGCGCTCAGGGGCTGCCAGTTGCCGTACATGTGATTGGCGATGCAGCATTGATGCAGACCCTTGATGTGATTGAAGCGTATCCCCCGCCTGAAGGAAAAAAAGATCGATTAATACACGTACAAATTGCAAATCATGAACTGATCGAACGGATGCAAAAACTCCCCGTAGTTCTCGATGTACAGCCACAGTTCACTGTTTCGGATTTCCCCTGGGTTGAACATCTTGTCGGTAAGGAGCGTCTAACGTATTCGTACGCATGGAAAACGTTGTTGGAAAAAGGTATCGATTGCGCTGGAGGATCGGATGCACCGATTGAACCTCCCGACCCGTTATTAGGGTTGCACGCGGCTATTACACGCCGTAAGCCCGGTGAGACGCACGCGGGCTTTTTACCGGATCAGAAGTTGACCGCTTTTGAAGCTGTACAACTGTATACAGAGGGAAGCGCAAAAGCGAGTGGTGAAGAAAGCCAATATGGACGAATTCAACCGGGTTATCGTGCAGATTTTACAGTATTAAATAAAGATCCGCTGACGATGGAAGATCCGGATGAACTTCTACGTACGAGGATTCTAATGACAATTATAGATGAAAGTATCATGTACGAAGGATAAGTGCAGGTTTATCATGATTTGTAGTGAATTGAATAAGGAGGATTTACATGACGGTCAAACGTTGGGTAGCTTTGGCGATTGCTGCTGCTGTTTTAGGGGTTTCTTTGATCTTTAACATGTTTGCGACAATCGCGACTGCGGATTTCGAGGAACTATTTGATGGTGCAGCAGGAAACGATACCTATGTTGAGGAAGTGGAAGAGACGGGGACAGACGGCAACATTGTTGTTTTAGAAATTGATGGTCAATTGATCGATACTGGTACAGATGATGTGTTCGGCGGTGCCGGCTACAATCATCGGGAAACTCTTGATATGTTGGATAATGCTGTGGAGGATCCTACTGTGGATGGAATCATTCTTGAAGTGGATACCCCAGGCGGCGGCCTTATTGAAAGTGCAGATATTCATAAGAGAATTGTGGAGGCCCAAGAAGATTATGGTAAGGACGTGTATGTATCAATGGGAGAGATGGCCGCATCCGGAGGTTATTATATCTCGGCACCGGCAGATTACATAGCCGCCCATCCATCGACATTAACGGGGTCTATTGGCGTCATAATGCCAGCGTTTAATTTCTCAGAGCTTGCAGACAATCTGGGGATTGAGGATAACTCAATTACAACCGGACCTTATAAGGATATTATGAGCATGACAAGTGAGATGGATGATGAGGAAGCAGAGATCCTGCAAACCATCGCAGATGAAATGTTGGATGAATTTGTTGAAGTGATTGTTGAAGGCCGGGATATGTCAGAAAGCACTGTTCGGGAGCTGGCAGACGGCCGTATCTTTACCGGAAATCAGGCTCTTGATGTTGGACTCGTTGATGGGGTAGGCGATCTTGATCAAACGATTGACACGATGGCTGATAATATGGGACTCAGTGACCCTACGGTTATACGTTATCAAAGTCAGCAGAGCTTTGGTTCATTATGGGGAATGACGTTAGAAACGTTATCAGGACAACAGCCTGGCCTGGCAGACCTTAGAACAATGATCGAAGAAGGAAGCTCACCAAGGTTTATGTATTTATATCAACAATAAAGGAGGGGTGATTCTTGGACATTTCATATGATGAAGAAGAGGAACTTACAAGACGCAGGTTGGATCAAGAAGACGAAAAGCCGAAAAAAGAGTCGTCCAATACAGTGGAAATCAGTATGTATGCGGGGTTTTGGATGCGTCTTTGGGCCTATGCCGTTGACTGGATCCTTGTTGTTGCATTAAATGCATTGTTAATCTCACCGATTTTTATGTTCCTGGACGCCTCTCCAGAATTGTTCGGGATCATAACCATTCACTCCATTTTAACGTCCGTGGTCGCCTACGTTTATTTCGCGATCATGACAAAGCTCACAGGGCAAACGCTCGGAAAAATGATCTTTGGCATACGCGTGCTAAGAGCAGATGGCTATCAGCTAACATGGGGAGACACATTTTTTAGAGAAGTGGCAGGGCGGATTCTTCACCGTACGCTTGTCATTACAAATGTGATGTATATCGTTGTTGGGGTTCACCCCCAAAAAGCAGGTGTCCATGACTTGCTGGCCGATACACGCGTCATTCTCGATCGTCGTAAAAAGAGTGTAATGGAAGGAGAATAAGAAAGGGAACTTTACAAAAGTCATTTTCGAAATGTAAATCTCTGCTTTGTTCGTTAAAATCATCTCAAAATAAAGGTCCCGTAACACTTTTCAAGTGATACGGGATTTTTTGTAAGGATTAAGTCAACGGTGTACACCCGCTTGACATTCGTTTCTTGAAGCAATTTTTTTGCGAAAGAAGTCTCGCAGCCTAAAAAAATTCTTCCTCCCATCCCTCTTCTATGATAAGGCAGACGAGGAAAGCGGTGAATCCGTTAAAAATCCTAAACAATGATGAATTTCGTGTAATAAAAAAGATGCGCTGGTGCAGCACATCTTCCCTCTGTTAATAACCCTGGTTTTCCGAACCATAGCTGCCGGTCCCATTTTGGGGGTACGACTTATTTTGGGAATTTTGCTCGGAATCTTGGGTTAAAAAATTCTCGCTATCTACATTGAATAAGTCTAAAAGCGGGCAGTATTTTGTAATCCCTTCCCCTACTTTCATTGCTGAATACATGGTAACGACTAAAGGCATCAGCTGCTCAGAATGCTTAACCATTTTTGAGGTTCCCCAAGCTACCCCTGTTAAACCACACGTGATGCGCATGATCGCATCGAATGTTCCTACATTTTGTTTCATGAATAAACCTCCTGCATCTAAAGTAAGTGCTGCATGTAGTATGGCTTAACATAACAATGAACACGCTGGTAAGTAGTGTAAAACCACCACTTAAAGATCTTTTTACAAACAACAAGAGGTTTCACTGAAGCCTTTCTGGAACGTTAGAGGAATTGTTGTCAATGGTTTCTGAAAAAATGTTCTTCTGAGATGAAGAAGACGAGGTTTGTTGCGGTGGCATTTGGCCGTTTTGAATCAATTGGATCAGGATTTGAATGTCTTCTTTCGTTGCAGGTTGTTTTTCTTGTTTTAAAGTATAGCCTAATTGTCCGCTCGACTCGATCGTTGCATACTGAACATCTTGAATAGAAGCTATACCTGCTTCCCGAAGACGTGCTTCCACTTTATCCGCGGGCAGCATAAGTTTCTTTAAGTTTTTTTCATTTAACTGACCGTTTTCAATCACCGCTACTGCTTTTCCAGAAAGAAAAGACTCTGCAAGGTCAACTTTTAATTGAAGAATTTCGGTTACTATAAGACATAGAATTAAAACGAAAGCTATGATTAAAGTGATCCATGTACCATTGCCCGTGAGTGGCTGAATAATTAATGAGCCGATCCCAATCATAATAGCGGTTTGAGGGATCGTCATTTGGGAGATTGATCTTCTTCCGCTAATTCGTAAGATCAATACACCGCCGATATAAATCACAATCGCTTGTATTATCAAGGTGAGATCCATCTTGCAAATTCCTTTCTGTATATGAGGAAGTGACTAGGTATAAGTTTATCCGTATTGTGACGTGACTATACTGATGAAGAATGTTCAAAAAGCCGGGGAAATATAGCCTTGTAATAAAGGATTGAAATCCGGGGAGTCCTGTAATAAACGCCGGCTCTGCCGTAAATTCGTGCAGCATGTATTGAGGGGACAACCTTTCTCTTTTAGTCCGTCTTTTTGAACACTACTATAATAAGTTAAAGCGGAGATGCTTATGTACTGGGTAGTCATTGGCCTTATCATTATTGTAATTTTATTGATGTTGCTATTTATTCGCGTGACGGTACATCTTAGCTATATTCATCAGGATCAAGATGATGAAGGAAGCCTTACGGTCTCTATTTTTGGCGGACTAATTAAGAAGAAATGGACAGTCCCAACTATAAAAATAGATGATGACTCCTTTTCCGTTGATTATGAAGTCTATTCATCGAGTGTAGTACGTCACAAAGAGGAGACAAATAAAAAGCAAGAAAAGAAAGGAACACCCCATGATGCGGAAAACCAGAAAGATAAGGCACAATCCGCCCTTACCCATGTTGTCGGGTTGACGAAAATTATCCATCGGTTTCTAAAAAAGATTCATGTACGGGAATTCCAATGGGAGACCGCTCTTGGAACGGGAGATGCTGCATCGACAGGCACCGTTTCAGGTCTTGTATGGTCTGGGAAATCAGCGGTGTTTGCGCTCATTGCTACATTGATGAAGGTGAAACATTTGCCCCATTTACAAGTTACACCTGTGTTTCAGGCTTCTTTTTTTCGAACCTCTCTTTCCTGTATAGTATCATTTTCACTTGGAAATGCTATACGTGCGCTGATCCAGGTTTTGATGCATACCCGAAAAACAGGCAATCGTCCTGTTAAAAACAACCTTAAGGATCGAAACGTTTCGAAGGAGGCATAGGTTCATGTCTGAGCACCCAATTCAAGGTTTGATGAAAACAGCCATGGAAAACATTAAAGAAATGGTTGATGTGAACACGATTATCGGAGACCCAGTGGAAACGCCGGATGGGAGTGTGATTATCCCTGTTTCAAAAGTGGGTTTTGGTTTTGCGGCCGGAGGAAGTCAAATTGTAACTGATAAACTCAGTTCCTATGAAGAAGAGGACGCTTATCCATTTGGGGGTGGAAGCGGCGGAGGTGTATCAATCACCCCGATTGCTTTTCTCGTTGTGGGTACGCAGGGAATTAAAATGATTCACCTTGATAATCAAACACACTTTTATGAGAAGTTGCTTGAGTTTGCGCCACAAGTGGTGGAGAAGATTAAGCAGCTAGTGCAAGGGGATCATGATACACAAGGTCCTAGCGATCATCATTATCCTCATATCGATTAAAAAAGTAGAAACAGCAAAAAATAGTCTCCAAATCGTTTAAGGAGCGGTAAGATCGGGAATATAGCTCATGGAGAGAAAGAACGATTTTTTGGAGGAGGCAGCTGTTTTATGGCAAAAGTAACATTCAAAGGAAGTCCGGTAACATTAATTGGAAGTGAACTAAATAAAGGGGATCAAGCCCCGAACTTTACTGCGCTCGATACCGATTTACAGGAGAACTCCTTGGGTCACTATCAAGGAAGTGTCCGTGTGATCAGTGTCGTCCCTTCTGTGGATACAGGTGTATGTGCACAGCAGACACGTCGTTTTAATGAGGAAGCAGCGAATTTGGATAATGTCCAAGTTTTAACGATTAGTGCGGATTTGCCTTTTGCCCAAAAACGTTGGTGTGCGGCAGAAGGAATCGAAAATTTAACGATGTTGTCTGATCATCGGGACTTCTCATTTGCTGAAGCGTTTGGCATTGGCATTCAAGAAATGCGCTTACTGGCAAGAGGTGTTTTTGTGCTGGATAGTAATGGAAGAGTCACCTATGCTGAGTATGTACCTGAAGCGACTGAGCACCCAGACTATGATGCAGCCATTGCTGCTGCCAAAGAAACGGAATAAACGAATCCCCTGCTGCGCCTCAGCCTATTGCTGGGGCATTTTTTGTGTATACCTCATGTGGAGTTTGCGGCTTCACCATGATAAACTTGAGAGAGCGAGGTGAACGAATTGACAGAACAAAACGATGTAGAGCAGCTATTTTATTCACTAGATGGGATGGCTGCGTCGATCAGTAAAGAAAGTGAAGTTACATATTTAGACGCGCTGGCAGATGCCGGTGACATGGTATTTCAAGGGCATGTCGATCAAACTCTATCTGAAGCTCTTCAAGGGCAAGTGAAAGCTTTTTTAAATGAAGCACCTAAAGGTGATTTAGAACGTGAAACCGTTCGTAAAGCTTTTCAACTCGCGATCATAAAAGGGATGAAGAAAAACGTTCAGCCCCATCACGCGATGACACCTGACGGGGTGGCGCTATTTGTCTCTTATTTAATGAATAAAATGATCGGGGATGAAGAGAATATTCGTTTATTTGACCCCGCGATGGGTACGGCGAACCTACTGACAGCGATTTTAAATGAAACCGATCAAGTGGAGGCTGCCATTGGGGCAGAGGTCGACGATTCTTTGGTAAGGATCGCTTTTTCAATGGCAAACTTACAACGGTATTCATTGCAGCTGTTACAAATGGACAGTGTCAAACAAACCGGAGTCCCAGAGGTTGATGTGATTGTTTCTGATTTGCCTGTCGGCTATTATACCTATGATGAAGTAATAGCAAATTTCCGGACGAAACCGGACCAGGGGAGAATGCCTGCGGAATACGCAGTCTTTGAAAATGCGTGGAAGGCCCTGAAACCAGGAGGATATGCGCTTTTCCTGATTCCGAATACGATGTTTACGCGGGAAGGATCTGATCATCTTCATGCCTTTGTAAAATCAGAGGCGGTTACACTTGGGCTTTTACAATTACCAGAGACAATGTTTAAATCCAATCAGCATGCAAAAAGCATTTGGATGCTGCAAAAAAATGGACCAGGCGTGCAAGCTCCACCACAGGCATTGTTTGCTGAACTCCCGTCTTTTTCGCGTGCTGAAGCTCTCAGCGATATGGTCTCAAGAATCAATGATTGGTTTGAGCAGTTTTTCAACCGAGGTTAGGTGAAAGGAGGAAGAGGCTCATGTCTTCACCCGAGCAAATTCAGCGGCGTTTAGAAGCGCTTCAGGAATGGGAGGAACATTATTTCCAGACTAGGGACACTCATTTCCGGTCGCTGGAAGCTTTACAAGCGGAGACGATATCCCGGATCCCACGGAGATGGAATCAGAAGTTGATGGATGCTGTGGACCGTTTCCTATTTTATACACAAAGTATGATTTTAAATACTGGGGTACAGCGGGAGATCGAAGAACGGATCCTCACGACAGCGCGTGTATTTCGTGATGATATTGAAGGCATTGCAGATGTAGGGAAGCTAAGGGTTGAAGAAAATAAATTTATTCTCTCTCAAGTCATGGCCAAGCAGCGCTTGCTAGCTTTTGGTCAAGGAGGGATCACAGGGTTTGGCGGACCGTTTTTGTTAGCTTCTGATATTCCTCTTCTTATGGCGATAAATTTAAGAACCGTACAATTGTCTGCACTCTCTTTTGGGTACGACTTGCGGCATCCAGCGGAAATGATGATTGCTTTAAAAGTGTTTCAAGTGGGCTCAACACCTCATTCCCTGCAATATCAAGGCTGGCAGGAACTCGAATGGGAAAAGGGAAACATCGTTAAAGAGTTCCCTGGGCTATACGAGGGAGATGAACAAATCATTGATGAGGATTGGCTTCAGCAGCCACTTCGCCAAGTCGGAAAGCTAACGATGATTATGTTGTTGCGCAAAAAGCTCATTCAAGGTGTTCCGTTGATTGGGATTGCATACGGAGCGTATAGTAATTATCGATTCGCAAGACAGGTTTCGGAAATAGCAAGTGGATACTATGAGAAGCGTAATTTACTGGAGCGCTGGAACAACAGCGGATTTGCATGAATAATGGTTGTTATAAAGCCCTTTTATTTACGGAGAACAAAGATAAATAACATACATTTTTATAAAAACTTATGTATAAGTATTGAGTTTCAGCCATAAGGATGATAAAGTAAAAGCATAGCAAAATCAAAGAGGAGCTCTTCCTCTTTTTTTAACAACAATTGTATAAAAATAACCATAAAAGAATTTTTATTCGAAAATAAATCACATTCATAGGAGGTGGACGGTGAGTAAAAACACTCACCGGTATGATATGAATAAACAAAAGGTTGTATTAGCCTATTCTGGTGGATTGGATACATCCGTTGCTGTGCGTTGGTTGATCGATCAAGGGTATGAAGTCGTTGCTGTTGGATTGGATGTTGGTGAAGGAAAAGATTTGGAGACGATCAAACAAAAAGCTCTAGACGTTGGGGCGAGCCAGTCATATACGATTGATGCAAAGAAGGAGTTCGCTGATGAGTTTGTCTTGCCGGCTCTTCAGGCGCAAGCCATGTATGAACAGAAGTACCCCCTTGTCTCAGCACTTTCCCGTCCTCTGATTGCGAAAAAGCTCGTTGAAATCGCTCAGCAGACTGGAGCAGGTACGATCGCTCATGGCTGTACTGGAAAGGGAAATGATCAAGTCCGTTTTGAAGTTTCTATCCAAGCCTTAAATCCGGAGTTTGATGTGATAGCACCGGTACGTGAGTGGGGCTGGTCGCGTGACGAGGAAATTGAATATGCAAAGCAGCATAACATCCCGGTCCCAGTAGATCTCGACAACCCGTATTCTATAGATCAAAACCTTTGGGGACGCAGTAATGAGTGTGGGGTTCTTGAAGACCCTTGGGCTACACCGCCTGAAGGTGCCTATGATTTGACTACCGCTCTCGAAGAAACGCCTGACACACCAGATGTTGTGGAAATCGACTTTGTAGAGGGAAAACCTGTTGCTGTCGATGGAGTGGGTTATGATCTTGACCAGTTAATTCTTTATTTGAATGAAAAAGCAGGAAAGCATGGCATTGGACGTATTGATCATGTGGAAAACCGTCTCGTAGGCATTAAATCGCGTGAAGTTTACGAATGTCCAGGTGCAATGACGTTGCTTACAGCGCATAAAGAATTGGAAGATTTAACGCTGCCTCGCGAGATGGCCCATTTTAAACCGGTCGTATCCAAGGAACTAACAGAACTTATTTATAAAGGACTCTGGTTCTCATCTTTAAGACCAGCACTTGAGGCATTTTTGAAAGAGTCACAGAAAAGCGTAACCGGAAAGGTTCGTGTAAAACTGTTTAAAGGGCATGCGATTGTTGAAGGTCGTACATCTCCTTATTCTCTCTATGATGAGAAGCTGGCTACGTATACGACGGAAGATGAATTTGATCACAGCGCAGCCGTCGGTTTTACCCAATTATGGGGACTTCCAACGAAAGTGCACAGTAAAGTGAACAAGAATGGTGTAGAAGTATGACAAAGCTATGGGGCGGTCGATTTACAAAAGAGGCAGAAGCGTGGGTGGATGAATTCGGTGCGTCGATTTCATTCGATCAAAAGCTTGTTGCCTATGACATTAAGGGGAGCATGGCACATGCGGCCATGCTTCGTTCTTGCAATATTATCAGTGAAGAAGAAGGGCAAAAGATTCATGACGGTCTCGTTAGGTTAGAAAAGAAAGCGAAAAATGGAGAACTCGATTTTGATGTAAAATATGAAGATATTCATATGAACATTGAAAAGTTATTAACCGAAGAAATTGGGGAGGTTGCCGGCA
This sequence comes from Geomicrobium halophilum, assembly GCF_014207655.1. Lineage (GTDB taxonomy): Bacteria > Bacillota > Bacilli > Bacillales > Marinococcaceae > Geomicrobium > Geomicrobium halophilum. Next base: position 106,794 of record NZ_JACHHJ010000001.1, read on the forward strand.
AACTTCATACCGCACGCAGTCGAAATGACCAAGTGGCTACGGATATGCACTTATATATGCGTGAAGAGACGAAGGAAATCATTTCAATCATTCGTGATCTACAGCGTGTGATTGTGAGCCGTGCCGAGGAGCATGTGGAGACGATAATCCCTGGTTACACCCATTTGCAACGAGCGCAGCCGGTTTCGATGGGTCATCATTTACTCGCCTATGACGCAATGCTTGACCGTGATGCGGACAGACTCACGGATAGCTTAAAAAGGATCAATATTTCTCCGCTTGGGGCCGGTGCGCTCGCGGGGACGACGTTTTCGATCGATCGTCGTCAAACGGCCGAAGGTCTTGGGTTTGACGGCATCTATGAAAACAGTTTAGATGCCGTCAGTGATCGTGATTATGTAATTGAATTTTTAAGTGTCGCCTCGACGATTATGATGCATTTATCGCGTTTAGCAGAAGAATTGATTCTTTGGTCCAGTCATGAGTTTGGTTTTATTGAACTCGATGACACGTTCGCAACAGGCAGCAGTATTATGCCGCAGAAGAAAAATCCTGATATGGCTGAGTTGGTCAGGGGAAAAACGGGTCGTGTATATGGAAGTCTTTTTAGTTTATTAACTACTTTAAAGAGCTTACCTCTGGCTTATAATAAAGATATGCAGGAGGATAAAGAGGGCGTTTTTGACGCGGTTATAACTGTAAAAGGTTCTTTAAAGATTTTTACTGGAATGATAGATTCTATGATTATTCACGAAGACGTCACAGAGAGGTCAATTGCATCGGATTTCTCCAATGCAACTGAAATCGCTGATTATCTTGCCGCCAAAGGGATGCCTTTCAGAGAAGCCCATGAAATCGTCGGTAAACTTGTTCTCTATTGCATAGACAATGACATTGTGCTCACCCAATGCCCGTTCTCAAAATTTGAAGAATCTAGTTCTTTATTTGAAAAAGACATTTACCAGACACTGGATCCCCGTGAAGGGGTGGCTCGCCGCAATAGCGAGGGGGGCACAGGGTTTACACAAGTTGGGAAGGCAGTTCAAAAACGCAAAAAACAATTGGATATGTTGAATTAAGATGCGAAAAACGGTCGCTCTGCCAAACCGCTACATCGTGTAACACCGCGTTACTAGCGCTTTATGCGCCTTGGGTCTATGCTTACGTATTTCCATCTTCTGCTCTTTTTGTCCTCTTTTAAACACCCTCTCAAGGACAGCCGTCTACGATTCCGTAGGCGGTTCTTCTTCTGCACTTGGTAGTGAACGATTCCATCTGACGATAAGCACGTCACAAGCTGCTTGTCGGACAATGGCTTCGGAAACACTGCCAATCACCATTCGTTCCACTCGATTCGCTCCTGTTGCACCGGCCATAATTAAATCGATGTCATATTTTGGTGCAATATGACGGGTAATCCTCACCTTCGGAGACCCAAAATCAAGAATGGTTTCGACGTTCTCTACTCCTTGATCCAACGCTTTCTGTTTAAAGTTTTTAAGTGTTTCGTGGCCTTGTTCTTCTGCTCGTTTCACAATTTGACGATCAAAACGTTCGATCGTTGCAAACGTTTTTGTATCAATGACAGTCGTAATAAAAAGGGTCGCTCCTTGATCAATGGCGAATTCACAAGCCTGTTCAAATGTGTAGCTTGACTCATTTGAACCATCGACCCCCACAAGAATTCGATTGTAACGGCGCATAGAGGTTCCTCCTTCAAATGTATAAAATATTGGGTTAAGAACAAACTACAAAAGCATTGCAAGAAAAATATATACCTCTAGGTAGGTGTTTCCTTTGAAGGATGATTTTAAACCTAAAAATGGCGCAAAAGCAAATAATGAGGGTGTAGATGTGACCCACGATCAAGTGATGAGAAGCTATCAGATTGCAAGCGATGAACAAAAGATAGCAGAGCAGAACAAGGAAGAGAAGAAGGATTAGATGTAGATGATACTCCCGCGTTCGAAGAAGTTATGGGAACATGTCCTCTATCCTCCTCTCACTCAAAAGGGTCTGAGAACTTTTTTTCCATTGGAAAACGTAGTAAAATCTAAGGAAAGAAAGCAGGAGGACGACAAAATGAAGCACGCAATTGTAACTGCGGGGGCAAAAGGGCTTGGGCGTAAAGTAACCGAAGCCCTTTTGTATGAAGGCTATAGCGTGACGGTGAGTTACCGGAATGACTATCAGTCAGTCATTCGACTTCGCGAGGAATTGGGGCTCGATGAACATCGCCTACATGCCTTACAGGTAGATGTGACGGATCAGGAGGAGATTAAAAATTTATTTACCGAAACGATTCGGCGTTTTGGACGTTTGGACGTTCTTGTCAACAACGCAGGTCCATACATATTTGAACGGAAAAAAATCAATGATTATGAATTTGATGAATGGGGAGAGATGGTTGACGGGAATTTAACCGCAATGTTTACGATGCTAAAGTACGCCTTGCCGCAAATGCGGAAGCAGCAATTTGGCCGTATCATTGCCTATGGCTATCAAGGAGTGGGGAGTGCTCCCGGGTGGTTGTATCGCGGCGCGTATGGGGCGGCAAAAGCAGGACTTGCTTCTCTGATCAAAACGGTATCCTTGGAAGAAGCGGAGTATGGGATTACTGCGAATATGGTCTGTCCAGGGATGATCGTGGGTGAATGGAAAGAAAGTACGATTGCGGAGAGTCGAAAACAACATGATCCGAAAACTCCTGTGGGCCGCCCTGGTACAGGGGAGGACATTGCGCGTACTGTTCTTTATTTTGCAAGTGAAGACGCGGATATGGTAACAGGAACCATCCTTGAAGTAACTGGTGGGGTCGACGTGATTCATCGTCGTCGTCATGAATAAAAAGCTTATGAATGGTCACCTTATACACTGAGGTGATGAGTGTGAAAAGAGTTATTTTTATCATGATGGTTGTTTTGCTTTTGCTAACATCGATCGTCGGTCAAGCGAATGCCGATGAATTAATGGAGATGTTTTCTTTAAGGATTACCATTGAAGCGGATGAAGAAGTTTACCAATGGAAGTACGATAGCCCCGATTATTATGAATTTCAGCATCAAGATCGGGTCTTGCGTGAAGGGGAAGCTGAAGACCAGGTGAACAATATGAATGAACTTGTGAATGTTCATGAGGAGGCTTCTTCAGAAACATTGGCGAAAAGAATTAAAGAAGAATTCCCGAAACTTGAAAGCATGGATATCCGTTGGCGTAACGGAGATAGCGAGTTGTATACATGGAGATGGAAGAAAAACGAGCCGTCCGTTGAATAATTTCTATGAATCGGCTATGGTGGAAGTAAGAGTTAATAAACCGTAAAGGGGCGTGGGGAAATGCAAATTGGCGTACCCAAAGAAGTCAAAAATCAAGAAAATCGAGTGGCCTTGACACCAGCAGCCATCGTTTCCTTGCAACAAAAAGGGCATACCGTTTTCGTTGAAACAGGGGCAGGAGAAGGCTCAAATTTTACAGATGAACAATATGAAGAAGCAGGGGCACAGATTGTAAAGACAGCCGCAGAGGTATGGGAAGCAGAGATGGTTGTCAAGGTGAAAGAGCCAGTGCAATCGGAGTATGAATATTTTAGAAAAGGTCAGTTGCTGTTTACATATTTACACCTTGCCGCTGAACCAGAGTTAACGCGAGCGCTTATGAAACATGAAGTGACGGCTGTGGCTTATGAAACGGTTCAATCTTCTGATGGGTCATTGCCGTTATTAACACCGATGAGTGAAGTCGCCGGTCGAATGTCTACGCAAATGGGAATTCAATATCTCGAAAAAACAAAAGGCGGTAAAGGAATTCTAATTGCTGGTGTTCCGGGCGTTGAACGCGGGAAAGTAACCATTATCGGTGGAGGCGTGGCAGGAACAAATGCAGCGAAGATCGCACTGGGTATTGGGGCAAATGTTACGATTCTCGATCTTAGCCCGCAAAGGTTACGTGAGCTAGATGATTTGTTCGGTTCAGACGTTAACTTGCTGATGTCCGATCCTGTATCGATTGAACAGTCGGTAAAGGAAGCGGACCTTGTTATCGGGGCGGTTCTTATCCCTGGTGCGAAAGCTCCTAAACTGGTCAGTGAAGAGGTTGTCAAAGGGATGCAGCCAGGTTCAGTATTGGTAGATATCGCCATCGACCAAGGTGGAATTTTCGAAACGACTGACCACATTACTACCCATGATGATCCGGTATATATCAAACACAATGTTGTTCATTACGCAGTTGCGAACATGCCAGGGGCCGTTCCGCGGACAGCAACGATGGCATTGACGAATGTTACCTTGCCCTATGTAGAAGCCCTTGCAAGCAAAGGGGTAGTTCAAGCTATGAATGACGATCCTTATTTGAAAAAAGGGTTGAATACCATCGCAGGCAAGTTGACCTATCAAGCAGTTGGACAGGCGCAGAATATTGAAGCTGCAGATGTGGATGACAGCTTGACTGCTTATTAAAAACAAGTTTAAATACCAACGAAAGTGGTAATAGAACATAGAATAGAATGATAAAAGGGTGATGCTAGAATGAAATTAACGTTTCATGGCCAATCCTTTGTCGAAATTGAGACACCGGATGCCAATGTTTTAATCGATCCATTTATTACTGGAAACGGTACGTGTGATATTTCGCCAGAAGATGTAGAGCCTGATGCGATTTTACTTACTCACGGTCACCAAGATCACCTCGGCGATACCGTTGATATTGCTAAAAGAACGAATGCACTTGTGGTTGCCCCCCATGAACTTGCAGGTTATCTTGGCTCGAAAGGGCTTGAAACCCACCCGATGAACATCGGGGGAAGCTACCAATTTAATTTTGGGCATGTTAAATTTACACAGGCATTTCACAGCTCTTCTTATGCGGAAGAGGACGGTCAGATTATTTATACCGGTATGCCTACAGGTATTTTGTTCACTGCTGACAATAAGACCATTTATCATGCCGGAGACACCAACCTTTTCTCTGACATGAAACTCATTGGTGAGCACAATGATTTAAGCGTTGCTTTATTGCCGATTGGGGACAACTTTACGATGGGGCCGGATGATGCGAAAATTGCTGCTGAATGGATTAATCCTGAACTCGTCATCCCTATCCACTACAATACGTTCCCGCTCATTGAGCAAGACGGGCAAAAATTCGTCGATGAATTATCCCCAATTAAAGGACGCGCACTTCAGCCGGGAGAAAGCGTGGACTTTTAAAAGAAAATGCAAGGGCTCGAGACAACCCATAAGGTTGGTTCTCGAGCTTTTTTACAATATTATTGGGTCTAAGTCTGGAGCAAAAATCACTGAGGGTAGAAATTTTGGAGAATGTGAATCTACATATATTCAGAATTGTACCCGCTGCTCGCAACTGTGTATTGAGCAGATGAGACCTGCTTCCCCCTGAGAACCCAACTTACTGGGATAATGATTAAAACAATGGTAACCGTTTCATGTCCCCATGTTTATTTTTGTAGAACCATTTTCCACTGTTGGCATGTTTGTAGATCTCTACGCCTAGCATGTTAAGTTTATGGATATAGTTCAACACTCTTTTTCCTCCCTTATGAACCTTTTGACGATGAATGTCTAGTATGCTTACACAGAAATATTTTATTCATTCATTGTTTCCTTGCTCAGTCTATTCGTCCTGGTTGTTCAACTTTTTTATAAAAAAGGGAAGTAGGTGGGGGATGCAGGATTTGTAGAAGAGGGGTTTCTAAGACACGGATGGATGGCGTGGAGGTTATCAAATGAAAAATCTCTCGGTTGAGCTTATATTAAGAGGATGTCCAAAAAGTCCGTGTGCTCTCACGTATGAAACCATATCCTCGAAAAAGATCCCCCTTCGAATACGCTCTAAAAAAGGCTCCGCACAAAAAGGTGCGGAGCCTATATGCTATTAGAGGTTGCTCAGACAGCTTTCGGTTATTGTCCAGACTGATTTTGAGCCTGTTGTAGTTGTTGGCTTGCTTGCTGCAACTGTTGCTGGGCTTTTTGGATTTGTGGTTGTTGAGTGGGCTGAGCATTGGTTCCTGCTTGCTGCAATTGTTGCTCAGCCTGTTGCAGCTGCTGTTGAGCCTGCTGCATAGATTGAGGATCTGCCTGTTGAACGGCTTGTTGAACCGTTTGATCAGCTTGTTGAGCAGCCTGTTGAGCTTGTTGTAATGCTTGATCTTGCTGTTGTTGCGGGTTTTGTTGCTGTTGTGGATTTTGCTGATTTTGCTGAGGCATAAGTGACCTAGCTCCTTTCATATAGATCCCGCCTCTGTTTCCTCTTTTATGCCCACCTTGAGAGAAGACAGAAGCTGTATGAGTAAATTACCAAAGTTAAATGGAAGTTATTCATTCCAACGTTTTTTCTAAGACCTTTATTATATGGATGTCGTTCATTGTGACATTAACTTGGGTGAAGACTGCAGATCTTTTGTTAACCTGCTATTCCATTAATTGGAGAAAAAGTAAAAAAAGAAGGGTTTTTAGGATGCAACTAGAATGATATAGGGGAGATGAAATGGAAAAAGGCGTGGGAAACGAAGGTGACTCCAGGGTTAAGAAATATATGTAACAGGATGTTCACCAAGTCCGGGAAAAATGTCATGAATTGTAACAAAAGAAGGCACTTCAATTCTCGGGCTGAAATCATTGAATTATCAGTAAAATACAACTAAGAAATATCCCGTGTCAAAAATCATTTAATATCCAAGAATAAGCATAGTGTCCAAAACAATAGCTAAAAAAGGGGGAGGAGAAAAACGATGTTTAAAAATCAGGTGTCCCCACGGTGGGTACTCGTATCACTATTGCTCGGGGGCGTGGTTAGTTTTCAAATACAGCAAACCGTCGATTCAGAATCTGAACCCACAGCAAAGCAGGAGCTTGAGGCGGATTTACATGAAATTCTTAATGATCCCCGTTTGGAAAGTGCAGTATCGAGCGTACATGTCCGTTCTGCAGAATCCGGAGAGGAGATTTATGATTATCAAGGTCAAACGAGTCTCGGCCCCGCATCAGGGCAAAAAATATTGAGCGGTACTGCCGCCCTTGACGTGTTAGGACCGGAGTATACGTTCAATACAGGCGTCTACACAGAAGGACATCAAGTTGGAAGTATCCTAAGGGGGGATCTCTATCTAAAAGGAGAAGGGGATCCTACAATGCTTCCATCCGATTATGAGGACTTTGCAAAAGAACTTGCCGATCAAAATATTAAGCTCGTACAAGGCGATATTATCGCTGATGATACATTCTTTGATGATACACGTTTATCTCTTGACCTTTCCTGGTATAACCAAAGAAGACATACAGGTGCACAAGTTTCGGCATTGAGCGTGGCCCCTGACGCTTCACTTCTTTCCTCCGATGCGCTTGATCGTTACAATACAGGTTCGGTCTACATTGAAATTCATCCTGGAGATCATCCGGGGGATCAAGCTGAAATCGAAGTAACGCCTGATTCTGATTATTTCACCATCCATAATGAAGTGGAAACGGTTCAAGCGGATGATACGAGAAGTTTAACGGATTGGGGGCGTGAGCATGGGAGCAATGAGATTTTCTTTGAAGGTACAATACCGGTGGGTGATAACCCTCTCACCCAATATGTTGCGATTTGGGAGCCTACAGAATTAGCGCAGCAGATTTTTTATGATGCGTTGGAGGAGCATGGAATTCTGGTAACAGGTGATGCAGTGACGGGGATAACCCCCGACAATGCGAATGCTCTTGTGGAGAGAGAGTCCATGCCTTTAGAAGAGCTGTATTTTCCATTCATGAAATTGAGTCAAAACAATCATGCTGAACATTTAACCAAAACATTGGGCCGAGAGGTTCATGATGAAGGGAGTTGGGATGAAGGGCTTGAAGTCGTAGAGAATTACTTGGATGAAGCGGGCGTTGACACAGATATTCTCCAGTTGCGTGACGGTTCGGGAATGTCCCATCTAAATATGATTCCTGCCCAAGAAATGACGCATTTGCTCCATCATGTCCAGGAGGAAGACTGGTACGAAGTGTTTTATGAGTCGTTACCTTTGGTTGGGGAGGATGATGAAATGATAGGAGGTACACTGAACACGCGCATGCAGGGGACAGAAGCAGAAGGAAACGTGCGCGCGAAAACAGGGACGACAACTTCTAAAAGTTCACTTTCTGGTTATGTGACGACCCAGGATGACGAGGAATTCATATTTTCTGTCATTATTAATAACTTCACTGGTCATTCACCTAAAGATATTGAGGATGATATAGCGATTCGATTAGCAGAATTCTCTCGGGACTAGGTGTTCGCTTTCTAACGTGGACGGGTCATACAATGGTCAGCCTCGCATACGATAGATAAAAAAGGGGGGGTATGATGCGGTTCCGCTTAATTCTTTCACTGATGATCGCCGGTTTTCTCCTTTGGCATGCCTTTGACCAGTTTTCGATACAGGCAGGAGGACTAGGAGGCATTTTTGCTACTGCTTGGTTTGTATTTGCGCTGCTTGTCGTGGGCGGGAACCTCTCTGCCTTGTTACATGAGCGGCATAGGAAGAAAAGCGCTGCGATCGATACACGGACGATTCTTGAAAGTCGTCAGTCTGTGCAAACGCGCGAGCGTGTTCGAGCTTGATCCCATGCACTCTCCACCTTTATAATAGAAACAATAGGCGATTCGTGCGAAAACTTGGTGGTTAGCCAAGTTTTTTCATTGGCTGAAAATATTTTAAGGAGGTGACAAAATGTCAACGAAACACGAACAAATTCTGCAGCATATTACTCATCTAGGGATCGGTGAGAAAATCTCCGTCCGCCGGATTGCTAAATCCTTAAATGTGAGCGAAGGTACCGCTTATCGCGCCATCAAGGAGGCGGAAAACCAAGGGCTCGTTACGACGATCGAGCGTGTCGGAACGATCCGGGTTGAGAAGAAAAAAGAAAACTTCGAACATCTTACATTTGCTGAAGTGGTGAATATCGTGGATGGACAAGTCCTCGGCGGACGGGATGGCTTACATAAAACATTGCAGCGATTCGTCATCGGGGCAATGAAAATGGAAGCGATGATGCGCTACGTAGAACCCGGCAACTTACTTATAGTGGGAAATCGTTATCAAGTACACCAGCTGGCATTGGAGGCAGGAGCGGCAGTTTTAATTACGGGCGGCTTTGATACGAATGAAGAAACCATTGCATATGCCAATGAATATTCTCTTCCGGTCATTACCACAAGCTATGATACGTTTACTGTTGCCAGCATGATTAACCGTGCGATCTACGATCAATTGATTAAAAAAGAGATTGTCCTTGTCGAGGACATATTGATTCCACTTCAGGAAACGTATTTTCTAACGACCGAACATATGGTTGAACGCTGGCATCAACTAAATAGCGATACGAGTCACAGCCGTTTTCCAGTTGTAAGCAATGATATGAAGGTAAAAGGGATGGTTGCAGCAAAAGACATTTTGTCCATGAAAGAAAGTGCTCCGGTTGAGAAAGTCATGACGAAAGAACCCATTACAGTTAACGCTCATACCTCATTAGCATCAGCAGTACATGTGATGGTGTGGGAGGGGATTGAATTGCTCCCCGTTGTTGATGACCAGAGCCATCTGATCGGGGTTATTAGCCGGCAGGATGTATTAAAGGCACTACAGGTTGCTCATCGGCAGCCACATGTCGGGGATACGCTTGATGATGTGATCACCGGGCGTGTGGAAGAAGCGCCAATGGGATCGGTATATGACTATGTTTGCCATTTGTCGCCGCAAATGACGAATCCAATTGGAATGATTTCCTATGGGGTATTGTCGACGTTGGTAACAGAAGTAGGCAGCCGTCTGCTCCGCCGCCATCGAAAGGGAGATCTTGTCGTAGAAAATCTATCTCTTTATTTTTTGAAGCCAGTACAAATTGAGAGTAAAATTGAGATGAGAGGCAAAATCCTGGAAGTCAGCCGCAAGAGCGGAAAAGTCGACGTTGAATTGTTCTTTGAAGACGAACTTGTAGGCAAAGGGTTAATGATGGCGCAATTGTTAGAAAGATAATAGAAAAAAGCATGACCTAGGGATAGGACATGCTGCATTTTCATTCCGCACGTAGTGTTTCAGCTTCTTCTTTCGCAGCAGGGAGGATCATTCGGTACGATTTAATCCCGAATATCACGTAAACGAGCCCGAGTGCTGCGAAAATAAGCCCTACGATGAACTCAACGACACTAAATGGCGGGAGGACAAATAAGATCCCCGGAGCCAGAATAAATGCCCCGAGAGAGGTCATCGCTTTTGTTTGATACCATTGTTTAACAGCTTGACCAGAAACGCGGAATCTCTTAAATTTATAAAAAACATAAAGCGCTAATGCGATCGTCATGATTATAATCGCAACGACACCCATCACCATTCCTCCTTACAAGTCTAGTGTACCGTTTTTACAGCCTTAAAGAAAGCGTAAAGCAAAAGATGACAACAAAAAAGAGGAGCTAAAAAATGCAACAGGAACTATTTGATACAATAGCTGCCCATGAGCGTATTATTATTTGCCGTCACGAACGACCGGACCCGGACGCTATCGGTTCACAAGCCGGTCTTGCCAGGTTAATCGAAATCAATACTGGGAAAAAGGTAATGCTTGCCGGAGAAGAGGAACCTTCCCTTCGCTTTTTAGCGAGGATGGATCATATCGAGGATGCTGATTTTACGGAGTCGCTTGTTATCGTTTGTGACACAGCGAATACGGGACGGATTGATGATCAACGATACAAACTTGCGAAGGAGTTGTTTAAAGTTGATCATCACCCAGAAACTGATCTTTATTCCAAACTTGCCTGGGTAGATCAGTCCTTTAGTTCAACATCGGAGATGATTGTCCAGTGGTATATGCAAGTGGCAGCTGAACACGACTGGAAGCTCGATGACGAATGCGCCCGCCTTTTATACGCGGGGATCGTTGGAGATACGGGGCGTTTTATGCACCCGAATACGACCGCTCGCACGTTCGAAGCCGTTCAACTCCTATTTGAACGGACGTTTGACATCCGGGAGTTATTCAATGAAATGTATAAAAAACCCCTTTCGCTTTTACGTCTTGAGGGAGAGGTGCTCTCGAATTTTACGTTAAGTGAAAACGGGGTTGGAGTCATTACGTTGCATCAAGACCAACTTCAGCGATATCAAATCAGTGTGAATGAATCATCGGCACTTGTCCATTCCGTTTCCTCGGTTGAAGGGGTCGTTGCCTGGGTTACTTTTGTTGAACTGGAAGACGGGAGCTATCGGGTGAGGTTACGGTCAAAAGGGCCTGTAATTAACGAACTTGCCGCCCGTTTTCAAGGAGGCGGACATCCGCTCGCTGCGGGTGCTTCTGTGAAAAATGAAGAGGAGCAAAAGCAAGTCATAGAACAACTTGAGCAAATTTGTGCCGCTTATCATTCATAGAATTCAATCCTCCGAAACAGGTACAATCTCTACATGGAGTTCAAGCGTTCGATAGAGCGTCACTTGCTTGACAAGAAGATTATATTCATAGTCATTAGAAGGAAAGCGTTTATTTTCTATTGTACTGAGGAGAAGTTCACGATTTTCAGCAACGCTATCGACTTCTTGTTCTAATAGGTGTTCAAGCTCTTCGATCGCTTGTTGTTCGAGATCATAGAGCGCAAGCTCACTAAGGCGGCTCTCGTTTTCATTTTCGAAGATAATTGAGATCTCTTCAATAATAAAGGGGGATTCCCCTTCTTCGTTTGTTTCATTATTTTCCTCTTCCCGTTCCCTGAGCAGTTCAAGGTTGCCCTCCAGTTGATTAATGGTTAATTCATTTTTCCGAAGCTCAACTACCATATCTTCCTGGGTTTTGCCAAACTGATAAAGGAAGACGCACCAACCAATGAGGGCGCCAATGATTACACCTGCTAAAAATCTTTGCCAGCCGGGGCGGCGATAATAGGGCGGGATTCTCATGGATACATCTGTTCCTGTGTAATCCATTGAATAATCAGCGTTCCGGCGTTTGCTCCTGATAATGCGGCCAAAAGCATGCATACCGTTTTATAAATATCGATGTGTGTACCGTAAAATAGCCCGCGTTCCAGGCTGGTAATCGCATCAAAAGTCCCGCCAATTGCAGCAACAAGCGCCCAAATTTTTAAGCTGCCAGCTAGATCGTGGATCGTTGTGAGTGGCGGTTTCCCTATGATGAAAGCCCCAATTCCGCCGATAAGCGCCCCCCCTAAAACGACGCCAAAGGCAACGAAAAAATCAACAACCAATGTGGCAGCAAAATCCCGGTTAAACATAATGAATGCCCCTTTCTGTTGAAGCCAGCAAATTGCTCAACTGAGCAAGGACCGTCTTCTTTCATGTATAATCTACATTAGGCCAAGTTATGCTTATCTACTTTTAGAGGATGTTTAAAATACATGACGTGTGAGACCCGGTGCTAGCACTCTCTGAACGTCACACATACGTATGAGAAAGATCAGCTTTTTCCGTCGTGCGAGAATTTTACTTTCGAAATAACTTATGTCCTCCAATTTGCATAAACACTTTTAATCAAGGTGGGTTCCCCGTGGATGATTTTATTCATGTACAAGTGCGAAGTGAGTATAGTTTACTGACGAGCACGTGCCGCATTGACGAACTCATTGACCAAGCGGCTTCTCTCGGTTTTTCTGCGCTTGCGCTCACAGATCGAAATGTCATGTACGGCACTCACAAGTTTTTCGAACGCTGCAAACAAAAAGGGATCAAGCCGCTCCTTGGCTTGGAATTAGATGTCCAATTTCAAAACGGAACCACTGGGTTGTTTCTTTTACAAGCCATCAATCTTAAGGGATATCAACAATTGCTGAGGTTGTCGTCGCATGCCCAATCTACGCCGGCATCTGGTGTACAGGCTGACTTTTTTTACCAACATTGCAGTGATGTGATGATCATTCTCCCGGAGAAAACCAGCTTTCTTGCGCATGTGCTGCAAAAAGAGGGAAGGGAAGCAGCGAGGGAAGCGGTCCGTGAGCTGAAGGAGAAGTTGGGGGATGAAGAACGGTTGTATGCCGGCTGCCTACCGCCCTATGTACTGGAGGATGCAGAGCATCGGGATTGGGTGACGTTTATCGAGGATGTCAATATAAAACGTGTGGCTTGCGGCAATGTTGCTTTTTTAAAAGAGGAGGATGAAAAGTGGAGGCGTTGTTTAGAAGCGATTCGCTCTAATCGTCCTATTGAAAAGGTAAGTCCGTTGGAATGGCAAGAAGAAAATCATCTTTTTTCCAAATCCTTTGCGAGCGAGGCATGGGCAAAGGATGAAAAAGCACGCTTAAATACAGTCGATATTGCCCGTCGATGTACCGTTGATCTCCATCAATTAAAAACAACGCTTCCATCATTTGAGGAGAATGCAAAAGATAAATTAAGGTCGCTATGTTTTCAAGGTGCCACCGAACGCTATGGGAAAATGACCGACGAAGTGGCCCAGCGTTTACATCATGAACTTGGTGTTATTTCAAAAATTGGTTTTGAGGATTATTTTCTTATCGTTTGGGATTTTATGGATTATGCCAGAAAGGCGGGAATATTAACGGGGCCTGGAAGAGGGTCGGCAGCTGGATCGATCGTTGCTTACTGTCTTTACATAACCGATGTTGATCCACTTGCTTTCGGCCTTTTGTTTGAACGATTTTTAAACGAATCGCGTTCCTCTTCATTGCCGGATATTGATATTGACTTTCCTGACCACCGCCGTGAAGAAATCATTTCGTATGTCCGTAATAAATACGGCTCTCAACACGTGGGTCAAATTATCACCTTTGGTACATTTGGAGGACGTGCAGCACTGAGGGATGCTGGAAAGGCGTTGGGGACACCGCAAAAGCTTCTTGAGAGAATTCTGCGCATGCTTCCCCCATCCAGTCAATTTTCATCACTAACAGAATATCGAAAGAAAGATGAAAAGCTGCTGGAATTGTTAGGTGAAAACGACCTTGCGTATACACTCTTTCAATATGCTGAAGCCATCGAAGGTCTCCCCCGGCATACGTCATTGCATGCGGCTGGGGTGGTCTTTAGTAAGAAGCCGATATCAGAGCTGATCCCTACGGTTCAGGGACAATTAACTGAAGTCACACAATTTCCCATGGGTGATTTAGAAGCCTATGGTTTGTTAAAAATCGATTTTCTTGGTTTGAGAAACCTGACACTATTGGAACATCTTCGTGATCGAATCAAAGATAAATATAACGTAAACGTTAACCCGAAGTTCATTCCTATTAAAGATCCGAAAACGTTCCGCATGCTCGCAGCGGGTGAAACGACCGGAATTTTCCAATTTGAATCGACGGGAATGCAACAAGTGTTGAAAAAATTGCAACCGACGACATTTGAAGATTTAGTAGCGGTAAATGCCCTCTATCGACCGGGGCCGATGCGGCAAATCGATGTGTATATTGATGGCAAGCATGGACGTAGGATGATTCAATATGTTCATCCCGATCTAAAACCGATTCTTTCATCCACCTATGGAGTTATGGTGTATCAAGAACAAATTATGCAAGTAGCTGCTCAAATCGCCGGGTATTCGCTTTCGCAAGCCGATTTACTCCGTAGAGCCGTAAGTAAGAAGGATCGAGCAGAGCTGGAAAAAGAAAAATCCACGTTCATTGCGGGGGCCTTGAAAAATGGTTACCATCAGGCGACGGCGGAACAAATTTATTCCTGGATTTTACGTTTCGCCGAATATGGATTTAATCGCAGCCACGCGGTGGCCTACAGTTTTATTGCTTATCAGTTGGCGTATGTCAAAGCGCATTACCCACTTGTTTTTTTCTCTGCCTATATGAATATGGTAGAGAATGACAACGAACGATTGAATCGAGCCATGAGAGAAATCAAGCAGCAAGACTTTAAGATGTATCCACCATCGATTAACAAGAGTACTGATCACTTTGGGATTGAGGAAAATGGCTTGCGATTTCCCTTGCAAATCATCGCTGGTGTCGGCCGCCAAATGACAAAACAGATCATCAAGGAAAGAAAGAATGAGGCTTTTACAAGTTTTATCCAATTCTGTGAACGTACCGCACATTTATCGATTCATCACCGTATGCTCACGAATCTCGTTAAAGCAGGTACGTTTGATGAGCTTCATAGCGACCGGGCAATGCTGCTCGCTTCTATCGACCGTGCCCTTGAGTTTGTCGATTTTCATAAAGATTTAGGACAACTATTTCAGCAGGGCACTGGTGATTTCCGCTATGCTGACGCGACCCCTTTGCGTTTGGAAGAACGTTATTCCTTCGAGAAAGAAGTGACGAACTTTTACATGAGTGGCCACCCGCTTGATCAATACACAGATATTATAAACATGCGTGACGCTCTTGCTATCGTCGATGTAGAGAGTGCTCCTGTTAACCAACACATTTGGATCATCGGCTTTATTGACTATGTTAAGCAAATCCGTACGAAAAACGGGCAAACGATGGCCTTCCTGCAACTAAGCGATGAGAGTGCTGTGTGCGAGGTCGTCTTATTCCCGGACGTTTATCGAAAAGTAAACCCATTATTGCAAGAACACTATTATGCATTTGTATGCGGGAAACGAACGGTCGATCAGTATGGGAATAAAGTGATCGCAGAAACTTTGCACCCTGTGGAAAGGGCTCAAGAAGACGCAAAAACCGCCCTCTATATTAAATTAGAAGATACCTCTGATACAGCTGTACAAGTTAGGAAGCTGAAAGGTATGCTTCAGAAACAGCCCGGTTTTTCCCAAGTACGAGTGTTTAACGAAACAAAACAACGATTATACGCGTTAGATGACCACTACCGCGTACACATTAACGATGAGCTTCGTGCTAACTTAAAGCGGTTTTTCGGTGAAGAAAATGTGGCTGAACAAGCGATTTGAGCATACCCAGGTTGATGTTTGGAGCTCTGTAATGTAATCCTAATAAGAATAAATAGACAATAGAATTGTGAATCTGAGACGAAAAAGGGTGAATGGCTTGGTCGTCTTTGTTATACTATCAGAAAGTACAAACGATCTTGATAGTTGAAAACGAACTGGAAACTGCACAAACCATGGATTGAATCAAAAGGAGCGTGGACATATTGGCTACTACACGAGAAGAAGCGTTACATCTCCATAGACTTAAAAAAGGGAAACTAGAATCTAAAGCAAAAATTCCAGTTCGGAATACTCGTGATCTCAGTCTGGCTTATTCACCCGGGGTTGCTGAACCATGTAAAGAAATTTTTGATGATCCCCAAAAAGTATTTGACTATACAATGAAAAGTAATATGGTGGCTGTCGTATCAAATGGGAGCGCTGTGTTAGGATTAGGCAACATAGGGGCAGATGCATCTTTACCTGTTATGGAAGGGAAGGCGGTTCTATTTAAATCTTTCGCTGGTGTTGATGCATTCCCCATTTGTTTAGATACATCTGATAACGAGAAAATCATTGAAACCGTTAAATTAATGGAGCCATCATTTGGCGGGGTGAACCTTGAAGATATCGCTGCCCCGCATTGCTTCATCATTGAAGAACGTTTGAAGAAAGAGACGAACATCCCTGTGTTCCACGATGATCAACATGGCACGGCAATTGTTACCCTCGCCGGACTGATCAACGCTTTGAAGGAAACAGGTAAAAACCTTTCTGATATTAAAGTCGTTTTAAATGGTGCAGGCGCTGCGGGGATTGCGATTATTAAACTTCTAAAGAGCATGGGTGTACGCGAAATGATTATGTGTGATACCCGTGGTGCTATTTATGAAGGAAGACAAACTGGGATGAACGATGTTAAGGAAAACGTAGCAAAAGTCACCAACCTTGCGAAAAAAGAGGGGTCATTATCGGAAGTGATCGAAGGAGCCGATGTCTTTATCGGGGTTTCTGTAGAAGGAGCTTTGACCAAAGAAATGGTTGCGTCTATGAGTGATAATCCGATTATTTTCGCAATGGCAAACCCAGTTCCGGAAATTATGCCTGAAGATGCCAAGGCAGTCGGCGCAAGTGTGATCGGAACTGGACGTTCAGATTTTCCAAATCAGGTTAATAATGTGCTTGCCTTTCCGGGAATCTTCAGGGGGGCGCTCGATGTCAATGCTACACATATTAATGAAGAAATGAAACGGGCGGCCGTGTACGCGATTGCAGACCTGATTGCTGACGAGGAGAGGTCCGCCGATTACGTCATCCCCGCTCCGTTCGATCCGCGAGTAGCCCCTGCAGTGGCAGCCGCAGTGGCGAAAACGGCGATGGAAACGGGCGTGGCCCGAAAAAATGCCGACCCCGCTGAAATTGCTGAGCGTACACGTAGAGAAGCTTTAATTGAAGAAGAATAAACATCGCTCGATAGCGATCGTCGGTGAAGGCGATCGCTTTTTCAAGGGATAGATGCCACGTTTTGTGAAAAAAGAGGTGAGGATTTTGTTTAGGGACTTGTTTTCCAAAAAAAGGAAGTATGCAACAATTCCTTCAGAACGTACGCAGCCAACGAAGATGAACGAGGGAGTCATGACAAAATGTCCCAACTGTAAGACCATCGTGTATTCCCGTGAGCTGAAGAAGCAGTTAAACGTTTGTTCTGAATGTGGACATCATTTTCGTATGACGGCCCACGAGCGTATTCAAAGTATCGTTGACTTCGGTACATTCAAGGAAATGGATGCGGCTATGTTCTCAGGCAACCCTTTAGATTTTCCTGAGTATGAGGAAAAGCTGAACCGAGACCAACAGAAAACCGGTTTAAATGAAGCGGTTGTGACGGGTGAAGGGGAGATCGAAGGTTATCCAGTCGTTCTCGGAGTGATGGACGCCCGTTTTCGGATGGGAAGTATGGGGGCTGTCGTTGGGGAGAAAATATCAAAGGCTATTTTGCAGGCTGAGGAAAAGAGAGCACCCCTGATCTTATTTAGTGCTTCGGGTGGGGCGCGGATGCAAGAAGGTGTGATCAGTCTTATGCAAATGGCGAAAACAAGTGTTGCTTTGGAACGATTAGATGAAGCGAGGGTTCCATTTATCTCGATCATGACCCACCCAACTACGGGCGGGGTGTCGGCGAGCTTTGCATCCCTCGGAGATTATAATTTTGCAGAACCGGGAGCCCTGATTGGTTTTGCTGGGAGAAGGATTATTGAACAAACGATTCGGGAAGAACTCCCTGATGATTTCCAGACTGCAGAATTTCTATTAAAGCATGGACAGCTGGATCGTGTCATTCACCGCTCGGAGTTAAAAGCTACGCTTATTAAGGTTCTAAAAATGCATGCCCGTACACCGGATGAGGAAGGAGGCCAACGATGAGCCAAAACCTCCCTTTCGAAAAACCAGTAGTAGAACTGCAAAATAAAATTAATGAATTGAAGAATTTTACAGAGGAAAAGGATATCAATCTTGAAGAAGAAATCACCCATCTTGAGACGCGTCTGCAAGAGTTAGAGGAACAAATTTACGATCAATTAAATCCGTGGGAACGTGTGCAAATCGCCCGGCATGCTGAACGTCCAACAACATTAGATTATATTGATTACTTGTTCACCGATTTTATTGAACTCCACGGAGATCGTCTGTACGGGGATGACGAAGCCATCGTCGGCGGGATTGCAAATTATAAAGGGCGACCGGTGACAGTCATTGGTCATCAAAGAGGGCGAAATACGAAAGAAAATATTCGCCGGAGCTTTGGAAGTCCTCATCCGGAAGGATACAGAAAAGCTTTACGTTTAATGAAGCAGGCGGATAAATTTGGGCGCCCTATCATTTGTTTGATTGATACGAAAGGAGCATTTCCTGGGAAAGCGGCGGAAGAACGGGGTCAAAGTGAAGCGATTGCCCGTAACTTATTGGAAATGGCAAGTTTTCGTGTACCGTCTATAGGCGTTGTTATTGGAGAGGGCGGGAGTGGTGGTGCGCTTGCTCTTGGCCTTTGTAACCATATGTACATGCTTGAGAACTCGACGTACTCTGTCATTTCTCCGGAAGGGGCGGCTGCTATTCTTTGGAAAGATGCTTCCCAAGCTAAGCATGCTGCTGAGACGATGCGCATTACTGCACCTGACTTGAACGAATTAGGTATTATTGACGGGGTTATCCCGGAAATTCGCGGGGGCGCTCATTATGATATAGAAAAACAGGCTGGATTTATTGACCAAACGCTTGAAAGCAGCCTTAAAACGCTTGAACGTTTAACAGCAGAGGAATTAAAACAACAGCGTTTTAAGAAGTATAATGCTATCGGCAATCTAGAAATATAAGCGGGATGTGGAGGGATCACCATATGAAAAACATAGGTATCTTAACAAGCGGGGGCGACTCTCCGGGAATGAATGCGGCGATTCGTGCGGTTGTGCGAAAAGCGATTTATCATGACTTGCGGGTTTGGGGGATTAACTACGGCTACGCCGGGCTCCTTGGGAATGATATTCATCCTTTGGAAATTGGTGATGTAGGTGATATCATCCATCGCGGGGGTACGAAGCTTTACACGGCTAGGTGTGAGGAATTCAAGACAAAGGAAGGACAAGCGAAAGCTGTGGAGAATTTGGAGGCAGCTGGTATTGAAGCACTTATCGTTGTTGGCGGAGACGGTTCTTTTCGGGGAGCTCAAGAGCTAACGAAACTGGGGTATCCAACCATTGGCGTTCCGGGGACGATTGATAATGACGTACCGGGCACTGAATTTACAATTGGATTTGACACTGCCTTGAATACAGTCATCGATGCCATCGATAAAATACGTGACACAGCGACTTCCCATGAAAGGACATACGTGATAGAAGTAATGGGACGGGATGCGGGTGATCTTGCCCTCTGGTCTGGTCTTGCAGATGGTGCGGAAACGATTCTCATCCCTGAGCAGCCTCATGATATGGAAGATATCGTTCACCGACTCAAAAGAGGAAGTAAGCGAGGGAAAAAGCATAGTATTATCATTGTAGCAGAAGGAGCTGCAAACGGGGTCGAATTCGGCCGCGAGGTTCAGGAAAAGACAGGTTTTGAAACAAGGGTCACGGTCCTCGGGCACATTCAGCGAGGAGGATCCCCTACGGCTTTTGATCGTGTTCTTGCTAGTCGCCTTGCTGCGCGAGCGGTGGAATTGTTAATTGATGGGAATGCCGGGCGGATGGTCGGAATTGTAAATAACCAAATTATCCATAAACCGATTGATGAAGCACTACAAGAACCACACCGTGTTGATGAAACCATGTACCATTTGTCTCAAGAACTGTCAATATAACTCTCAGAGGAGGTCAATCATGAGAAAAACAAAAATCGTTGCTACCATTGGGCCAGCTTCGGAGGACAAAGAGACGCTCACAAAATTGATTGATGCAGGCATGAACGTGGCTCGCCTAAATTTTTCCCATGGAGATCATGATGAACACCGGGCGAGGATCCAGTCCATACGTGAAGCAGCCGCTGAATCGGGGAAAGAAGTGTCCATCCTACTCGATACGAAGGGCCCTGAGATCCGCACATATGAAATGGAAAATGGAGAAATAGAATTACGTAAGGGAGCGTCTCTAAGGGTTACTGGAGAAGATATGCTTGGCAATGAAGAGCGAATTGGCGTTACATACCAAGACCTAGCAAACGATTTGGAGCCTGGAAATGTCATCCTGCTTGATGATGGGTTAATCGGTTTACAAGTGGAATCTATTAAAGGCAAAGATGTTTTAACGACGGTGATGAATGATGGCAAGCTGAAAAATAAAAAAGGCGTCAACCTGCCGAAAGTAAAGGTGAACCTGCCGGGGATGACGGATAAAGACGCTGCGGATATTCGTTTTGGTATTGAAGAAGATATCGATTTTATCGCAGCATCTTTCGTTCGCAGGGCGTCAGATGTATTTGAAATTCGGGAATTGCTGGAAGCCCATGATGCTGGTGATATTCAAATTATCCCTAAAATCGAAAATGAAGAAGGGGTCGAGAATATCGCGGAAATTCTGGAAGTATCCGATGGGTTAATGGTCGCAAGAGGCGATTTGGGTGTTGAAATCCCGCCCGAAGAAGTGCCTCTTGTCCAAAAGACACTCATTGGCCATAGCAATACGCTTGCAAAACCGGTGATTACAGCCACACAAATGCTGGAATCGATGACACGTAATCCACGCCCGACACGAGCAGAAGCAAGCGATGTGGCCAATGCCATCTTTGATGGCACAGATGCCATTATGCTATCGGGAGAGACAGCTGCCGGAGATTACCCGGATGAAGCCGTTAAGACAATGAGCCGGATTGCATTGAAGGCAGAATCGGCGTTAAACTATGAGGAAATGCTAAATAATCGTACGCGGGAAAGTCGAACGACGATTACCAATTCGATTAGCCAATCCGTCTCCCGAACTGCTTTAAGCTTAAATACCTCTGCAATTCTTTCAGCGACTGAAAGCGGGTATACCGCTCGCCTTGTCTCCAAATATCGCCCTAAATCAAAAATCATTGCTGTTACAAGTGATATACGAGTGCTCAGGCGCTTGAACCTTGTGTGGGGCGTGCTTCCACTTTTGGGAGATAAAGCCTCAACGACAGATGAGATGTTCGATATCACTGTAAGTGAGGCACTAAAAAGCGGCGAAACGGAACACGGTGATCTTGTTGTCATTACAGCAGGTGTACCTGTAGGTGAATCTGGAACAACAAACATTATGAAGGTTCATGTCATTGGAGAAGTAGCCGCTAAAGGACAAGGGATTGGAAGGGCCACAGCATCTGGGAATGTAGTGGTTGCTCACTCTGCTCAAGAGGCAGATGATAAGATGAAAGCTGGAGATATTTTGGTTGCTCCTAGCACAGATAAGGATATGATGGATGCATTTGAACAAGCATCAGCGGTCATTACTGAAGAAGGTGGATTGACTTGTCATGCCGCTGTTGTCGGTTTGACACTTGGTATCCCTGTCGTTGTTGGAGTAGAGAACGCGATTGAACTCTTTGAAGATGGGGAAGAAGTAACGGTAGATAGCTCACGTGGTGATATCTATAAAGGACATGCCAGCGTCCTTTAGAAATGAGAAGAGGAGGGCGAAATGTTGGCAAGATTACTCGTATTACTCTTGCTCGCTGTCCCGATTATTGAGATTGCAGTTATTTGGTTGGTCGGAAGAGCCATTGGCTTCTGGCCAACTATGCTCCTCATGCTGCTTACAAGTGTGATTGGTGTTTGGTTAACGAGAAGAGAAGGGAGACAAACGTGGCAAGTCTTGCAGCTACAATTGCAGAACCGGCAAACACCTACAGGGGTTGCGCTTGATGGAATATGTATTCTGTTTGGCGGCTTTTTACTCGTGGCTCCGGGTTTTATTTCTGACGTTATTGGGTTTCTATTAATTTTACCGTTTACGCGAACGTACATTAAAGGATTTGTTCGTTATTTTTTCAATAAAGTTTTGATCAATAAAAACATCATGATCATCCGCCGTTAGATCGGTGGAGATCCGCGAATATAGCGACGCAAGAGACAAAATATCATGGATCCTTATCATTTACCATTCATGCCTGTAAAACAGGTGATTACCAGTATTTTAAAGAAAAGAAATATAGGTATTCGTTCACAAAAGCTAAAAAAATGTTTATAATAGAAGATGTTGAAAAAACCGGAAAACCGTTGAGCATTGTGACTCTTGGATGATTGAATGCTTTTCACAAGTGACGGGTAGGGTAGTGGAAAGTTCCGGCATTCCCCTTTGACAGCACGGTTAATTTCGGTCATAACAGCTACAGAAGTTTGTCCCTGAAATTGGGACAGGCCGTTACAGTCAGTAGATACTTTTTAAGGAGCACAAGGTTTACACAAAAAAACCTTGTCAACGGATTCGCTGTTGAAAAGGAGAGGTTGTAATGAGTAATACTCGAGGCTTAGAAGGTGTAGTTGCTACGACATCGAGTGTGAGTTCAATTATTGATGATGTCCTCACCTATCAGGGTTATCAAATTGATGATCTTGCCAATTATTCATCTTTTGAAGAAGTTGTTTATCTGCTATGGAATAGTAAACTCCCGAACAAGGCAGAGCTTGAGGAATTTTCTACAAACTTAATCAAAAATATGACAGTACCAAATGAGATTTTTGATTACATGAAATTGTATCCGATTGCTGATGTTCATCCCATGGCTGCGTTGAGAACAGCGATTTCCCAACTTGGTCTTTATGATCATGAAGCCAATGAAGTGGATGCCGATACAGCTAAACGAATTGCTTTACGGCTGCAGGCAAAAATCGCAACGATTGTCACCGGCTTTGCAAGAATTCGCAACGGTAAAGAACCGGTTGAGCCGAAAGAAGGCTTAAGTTTCGCCGCTAACTTCCTTTACATGCTAAATGGGGAAGAACCAAAGGATACGGAAATTGATGCGATTAATAAAGCGCTCGTGTTGCATGCTGACCATGAGTTAAATGCATCTACATTTACAGCACGTGTTTGTGTAGCAACGCTTTCTGATTTCTATTCAGGAATTACATCTGCTATCGGCGCCTTAAAAGGGCCACTGCACGGCGGTGCAAATGAACGCGTAATGGCAATGTTAAGTGAGATCGGGGAAGTCAGCAATGTTGACGAGTATATCCAAAAAATGTTCGACAAAAAAGAAAAAATCATGGGATTTGGACACCGAGTCTACAAGAGTGGAGATCCGCGAGCTAAACATCTTCGTGATATGTCCTACAAGTTAACAAACATTACAGGTGAAACGAAATGGTATGATATTTCCGTTGCTGTCGAAGAAAAAGTGACCAAGGAAAAGGGATTACCGCCAAATGTAGATTTCTATTCAGCATCCGTCTATCACAGCCTAGGGATTGATCATGATCTATTTACTCCGATTTTTGCTGTGAGCCGAGTGTCAGGTTGGAACGCACATATTTTGGAACAATATGCAGACAATCGCCTGATTCGTCCGCGTGCTGAATATGTTGGCCCGAATACACAAAAGTATATTCCACTCAACGACCGTGACTAATTTTATCTAGGAGGAATTGATGATGTCTAACAAGATTACTGTAAACAACGGAGCATTGAACGTACCGGATAACCCTGTGATTCCTTATATTGAAGGAGATGGCACGGGCCCTGACATTTGGGCAGCTGCTTCTCGTGTGATTGATGCAGCGGTAGAAAAAGCTTATGACGGCAAGAAAAAGATCGATTGGAAAGAAATTCTTGTTGGAGGTAAGTCTTACGACAAAACAGGAGAATGGCTGCCTGATGAGTCGTTAGAAACAATTCGTGAATACTTAATTGCCATTAAAGGGCCGCTTACTACCCCTATTGGCGGCGGCATTCGCTCCCTTAACGTGGCGCTTCGTCAAAAGCTTGATCTTTATACGTGTCTACGCCCAGTACGTCATTATACAGGGGTGCCTTCCCCGGTTAAACGCCCTGAAGAAGTCGACATGGCCATTTTCCGTGAGAATACTGAAGACATTTATGCTGGTATCGAGTTCCAGGAAGGAACAGATGAAGCGAAGAAAGTGATTGACTTCATTCAAAATGAAATGGGATCCGAAAATATCCGCTTCCCGGAAACATCTGGAATTGGCATTAAGCCTATTTCAAAAGAAGGAACGGAGCGTCTCGTTCGCTCTGCGATTCAGTATGCCATTAATGAAAATCGAAAAAGCGTAACACTTGTTCACAAAGGAAACATCATGAAATTTACAGAAGGCTCGTTCAAGGCTTGGGGCTATGACCTTGCCCACCGTGAATTCGGCGATAAAGTGTTTACCTGGCATCAATACGATGAAATCGTCGAAAAAGAGGGTAAGGAAGCAGCGAACAAAGCTCAAGACGAAGCTGAAGCCGCGGGTAAAATTATCGTGAAAGATTCGATTGCTGATATTTTCCTTCAGCAAATTCTCACCCGTCCAAAAGAACATGAAGTGGTCGCTACAATGAACTTAAACGGGGACTATATTTCGGATGCCCTAGCTGCCCAAGTTGGCGGGATCGGAATCGCCCCTGGCGCGAACATTAATTATGATACTGGACATGCCATTTTCGAAGCAACGCATGGAACAGCTCCTAAATATGCAGGACAAGACAAAGTGAATCCATCATCTCTTATTCTTTCCGGAGAGCTTTTGCTTCGTCACCTCGGGTGGCATGAAGCGGCTGAACTAATTACTCAATCCATGGATGCTACCATCGGAAGCAAAGTTGTAACGTATGATTTTGCACGTCTCATGGACAATTCCCAAGAAGTAAAATGCTCCGGATTCGCTGATGAACTCATCAAGAACATGTAAGAAATTCTAGGAGGCAGATGAATGGCTATTAAACGTAGAAAAGTATCTGTGATTGGTGGGGGATTTACGGGCGCAACAACAGCACTAATGGTCGCTCAAAAAGAACTTGCAGATGTTGTACTCGTTGATATTCCTGACCAGGAAGGACCTGTACAAGGAAAAGCCCTTGACATGCTGGAAGCAACCCCTGTCGAAGGTTCAGACGTAAATGTAGTTGGTACAGCCGATTATAGTGATACAAAAGATTCGGATGTCGTTGTTATAACGGCAGGCATTGCCAGAAAGCCTGGAATGAGCCGTGATGATCTCGTCAATACAAACGCGGGGATTATGAAGTCCGTGACAGAACAAATTGTAAAATATTCACCGGACACCTACATCATCGTTCTTACAAATCCTGCTGATGCGATGACTTATGCGGTTTATCAAGCGTCTGGATTACCGAAAAATCGCGTCATCGGACAATCAGGCGTATTAGATACGGCACGTTTCCGTGCATTTGTAGCTCAAGAGTTGCAGGTTTCTGTTGAGGATGTCCAAGGTTTTGTCCTCGGTGGTCATGGTGACGATATGGTACCGTTGATCCGTTATTCAAGCGTCGGAGGCGTTCCACTAACAAAACTATTGTCTCAAGATCGGATTGATTCAATCGTTGAACGTACACGAAAAGGCGGGGGCGAAATCGTTTCATTGCTCGGTAACGGCAGCGCCTATTATGCACCAGCGGCCGCTTTAACACAGATGGTCGAAGCAATTGTAAAAGATAAAAAACGAATTCTTCCTACGATTGCTTATCTCGAAGGCGAATACGGCTACAATGATATTTATGTAGGCGTCCCTACCATTCTTGGCGGAGATGGGATTGAGAAAGTCATTGAACTTGATTTGACAGAGGATGAGAAAAGTGATCTGTCTACATCTGTAGATTCCGTAAAAAGTGTTATGAAATTGCTGCCGCAAAATTAATTAAAAGCTGAACGCGTCCTACACGCGTTCAGCTTTTTGATTATAGGTATGGCATCTCTCCCCCTGGAACTTGGCAAAAACGATGATTGATCTAACAAAAAAATTGAATAAGCTATCCCTAAGGGGAGAACAATAGGAATGTCCAACCCCAGGTGAGTATGGTATGATAAAGATAATAAATGTATAGTCTATTGCCTATGGGTCATACTAAAGCTTAAAGACGAGGAAACATCCGCTTGTTGATTTTAAATATTTGTAGTGCAAAAAGGAGGAACCCCCCATGAGTCCATTTAATATAGGGATCCCGAGTCTCATCCTCATTCTATTGTTGGCACTTTTGATTTTCGGTCCGAAGAAGTTACCAGAAATCGGAAGTGCGTTCGGAAAGACTTTAACGGAGTTCAAGAAATCCACAACGCAAATGATGGAAGATGAACCCACATCAGAGAATAAAGAAATAAGCGAGGAAACGACCACTCCTGAGTCTCAGAAACAGTCATAACCGTTCAACATACTTATGTTGATTCATAAATAACCGGCGCTTACAGGCGTTGGTTTTTTTGTTTTATAAATTCAATGTAAGGGTTTACAAATTTTCATATACTCTATATAATAAAAACAAAGTTAATCATTAAGCTGATGAGTACATGAGGAACAGCTTTTTATGGGTTTGTGTAAGATACCAACCTGTAAAAAGTTGTTCCTTTTTTATGGCTAATGAGAACTGGCAGAGTGTCTAAGGAAGGGAGCATTCATATGTATGAAATGTTAGCCGAATTTATTGGCACGATGATTCTGATCTTATTTGGAGCGGGGGTCGTAGGTGGAAACGTATTAAAACATACGAAGTCTGAAGGAATGGGCTGGCTAGCGATTTCTTTTGGGTGGGGATTTGCTGTTGCACTTGGTGTTTATGTTTCCGGTACAATCAGTGAAGGGCATATTAATCCAGCTGTAACGCTGGGGTTTGCAGCTATTGGTGATTTTCCATGGGCGCAAGTGCCCGCATATATTATCGGGCAAGTCGCCGGGGCATTTACTGGTGCGGTCATTGTCTATTTTCATTACCTGCCGCATTGGAAAGAGACACAGGATCAGGGAGCAAAATTGGGGACATTTGCAACGGATCCGGCCATCAAGCATTATCCGTCCAATTTTTTGAGTGAAGTGATCGGCACTGCTGCTTTATTGTTTGGACTGCTTGGAATTGGGGCAAATACATTTACAGATGGATTGGATCCGATTGCAACTGGGGTCTTGATTGTCGCCATCGGTTTGTCGCTCGGAGGAACAACAGGATATGCCATTAACCCGGCACGTGATTTTGGCCCGCGTCTTGCGCATTTTTTGCTTCCGATTCATGGGAAAGGCCCTTCAAATTGGGAGTACGCTTGGGTTCCGATTCTCGGCCCCATCGTTGGTGGTGTTCTTGGCGCTGTTTTGTATGCACTACTTTTAGGTTAGATATGTAAATGATTGGGAGGGTGTAAATATGACGAAAACACATATATTGGCCATTGATCAAGGTACGACGAGCACGAGAGCGATTCTTTTCGATGGGGAAGGAAAAATTGTTCATACGGTGCAAAGAGAGTTCACCCAGCACTTCCCTAAACCGGGGTGGGTTGAACATGATGCCAATGAAATCTGGGGGTCGGTGCTTGCCGTCATTGCCGGGCTTTTTACGGAAGTTGAAATTAGTCCAGAGGAAATCGCAGGAATTGGGATTACCAATCAACGTGAAACAACCATTGTTTGGGATAAATATACAGGTAGACCGATTTACAACGCACTTGTGTGGCAATCTCGGCAAACGGAACCGATTTGCGATCAACTGAAAGATCAAGGTTACACTGAAACATTTAGACAGAAAACCGGCCTCTTAATTGACCCTTATTTTTCAGGAAGCAAAGTGAAGTGGATTTTGGATAATGTCGAGGGAGCGAGGGAAAAAGCGGAGAATGGGGATTTATTGTTTGGCACGATAGATACTTGGTTGATTTGGAAGTTAAGCGGCAGAACGGCACATGTGACGGATTATACGAATGCCAGCCGTACGCTTATGTTTAATATCCATGAGTTGGAATGGGACCAAGAACTTCTTGATATTTTAGGTGTACCAAAAGAAATGCTGCCGGAAGTGAAATCTTCTTCAGAGATTTATGCAGAAACGGTTGAATATCATTTCTTCGGTGTGAAAACCCCCATTGCCGGGGTGGCTGGGGATCAGCAAGCTGCCTTATTTGGTCAGGCTTGCTTTGAAGAAGGGATGGTTAAGAACACGTATGGAACAGGTTGCTTCATCTTAATGAACACTGGAGAACATGCGGTTACCTCCGAAAATGGATTATTAACAACGATCGCTTGGGGTATTGATGGAAAAGTAGAATATGCACTGGAAGGAAGTATCTTCGTAGCGGGCTCGGCTATTCAATGGCTGCGCGATGGTATTCATATGATTGAGCAATCATCGCATAGCGAGGAATTCGCGAGGCGGGTAACATCATCTGAAGGGGTGTATGTTGTGCCTGCTTTCGTCGGATTAGGTACTCCTTATTGGGATAGTACCGCAAGGGGGGCCATATTTGGCCTTACAAGGGGAACTGAAAAAGAGCATATTGTCCGTGCGACACTTGAGTCATTGGCTTATCAAACGAAAGATGTGATGAAAGCGATGGAAAAGGATGCAGGTATCCCATCGAAGAAATTGCGTGTAGACGGTGGCGCTGTTGAAAACCGTTTCCTCATGCAATTCCAGAGTGATCTTCTCCATGCACCAGTTGAACGTCCAATGGTTAATGAGACTACGGCTCTCGGGGCCGCTTATTTGGCTGGCTTGGCCGTTGGGGTCTGGAATCATAAAGAAGAGATTGCGGAGAAATGGAACGTCAAACAATCATTCGAACCAGAAATGGAAGAAAAAGAACGGGAAAGTTTATATAATGGTTGGAAAAAAGCCGTTGAGGCAACAATGGTGTTTAAACCAGAGTAAAAGTCGTCTCTCTTTACCTGATATAAGATTTGCCGTATACTAGAGTTAAGTTAATAAATAATGATCTGAGTCGATGAGAGGATCACAGCATTCAAAAAGATGTAGGAAACGTCTGTTTGAAGTAGCTGTGGTCCTTTTTTATTGAATAATGAAGACGAAGCATCCAGGAGGAATGACATGAGTTTTTCAGCTTCATCAAGAAATGTCGCAATTGAGAATATGAGGGAGACAAACCTCGATTTGTTAATTATAGGGGGGGGGATCACAGGTGCAGGAACTGCTCTTGATGCCCAAACTCGAGGAATACAAACAGGACTTATAGAGATGCAAGATTTTGCCGCTGGGACGTCGAGCCGTTCCACCAAACTCGTGCATGGCGGGTTACGGTACCTGAAAAATTTTGAAGTGAAAATGGTGGCAGAAGTTGGGAAGGAAAGAGCCATTGTATATGAAAATGCTCCCCATGTGACTACACCGATGCGCATGATGCTTCCTTTTTATAAAGGGGGGACATTTGGCTCACTAACGACTTCAATCGGTTTAGCGGTCTATGATCGCTTAGCTGGCGTCAAAAAAGCAGAACGGCGCACAATGATGAGTGTAAAAGATGCAAAGAAACAAGAGCCGATTCTAGCTGATAATCGCCTTCGTGGGGCAGGGATGTACGTTGAATATCGCACAGATGATGCCCGCTTAACGTTGGAAATCGCAAAAACAGCAGCAGATAAAGGGGCTCATCTCGCTAACTATGTAAAAGCAGAGTCGTTTATTTACGACAATAATCATGTGATTGGTGTCGTTGCCCGTGATTTAATGACTGGTGAAGCTATTAAGATTTACGCGAAAAAAGTTGTGAACGCCACAGGCCCTTGGGTGGATCACTTACGGGAGCAGGATCGTTCGAAAAAAGGCAAAACGATTCACTTATCCAAAGGGGTTCACTTGGTTCTTTCCAATAGACGTTTACCACTGCAACAAGCGGTTTATTTTGATACACCATTTAAGGATGGACGCATGATGTTTGCAATTCCACGCGGGGAAAAGGTTTATGTAGGGACGACTGAAACCGATTATGAAGGTGATCAGCGTGAACCAGGAGTGACAAGTGAAGATGTTGATTATATTATAAAAGCTGCGAATGCAATGTTTCCGGGTTATCATATTGCCGCAGATGATGTGGAGTCTAGCTGGTCAGGTTTGCGTCCGCTCATTCACGAGGAGGGCAAAGACACTACCAACATATCCCGCAAAGATGAAATCTTTCATTCCGAAAGCGGCTTGATCACGATTGCTGGAGGAAAATTAACTGGATATCGGAAAATGGCTGATTCCATCGTTTCAATGGTAGCGGATGAGTTATCAGCGGAAACATGGACAGAATATCCATCATGCCAAACGAAGAACCTTGTTATTTCCGGCGGCGATGTTGGGGGATCACAGGAACTATCTTCTTTTAACGAGACTTTCACTCATGCAGGCGTAAAACTTGGTTTAGATGAGAAAACATCACGGGAACTGGTCGAACGTTACGGCTCGAACGTTTCACAGGTATTCATGTACCTCGAAGATAAAGAGGCAGATGATTTTCAGCTTCCAAGAGCAGTATGGGCATCATTGCGTTACGCGTTAGAGCATGAGATGGCGCTAACACCTGTTGATTTCTTACTACGCCGCACTTCGTATCTATTGTTTGATATTGATGCTGCCAGGGAAAATAAAGATGCGATTGTTGAAGCGATGGCAGCAAAGCTGAATTGGTCAACGGAAGAAAAAGAAAGACACAACACTGAAATTGAAAACACGTGGGAAATCCATACACTTACAAAATTCTAATGATAAGGGGTTTTTGCGTGTTTCAAGGACAAGAAGTTATTCCGGCTGTTAAAGATATGAAGGACTTTGAGCGTATTTTGAAAAGAAATGAAGAATTCTTTGTGGTGCTGGAAGTCCATATTTCTCAACTAGCAAGGATGAGAAAGCTAGCCAAAGAAGTAAATAAAAGAATGATCTTGCATGCGGATCTCATTCAAGGATTAAGAAGTGACCGATATGCTGCGGAGTTCCTCTGTCAGACGATTAAACCTGCCGGTATTATTTCCACACGTTCGGATATGCTTCGAATTGCCAAGAAAAATCATATCATGGCGATTCAACGGCTATTTTTGTTAGATACACTCGCATTGCACACGAGTTTCCAACTCGCGCGAACCGTGGAGCCTGATGTGATCGAATTGCTTCCAGGCATCATCCCTTCTTATATTCATAAGGTCCAAGAAGAAACAGGAATAGACGTCATTGCCGGAGGCTTAATCGAAACGGAAGATGACGTTAGAAAAGCATTAAAGGGTGGGGCGCAAGCGGTCACGACGTCGCGGCGTGACCTTTGGAATATGTAATTTGTAAGCAGCCTCGAGTCAAAAAGTGGACTCGGGGCTGCTTTTATGTAATGGCTACGAATCGCAACGATAAGATAAGTCTTGAGAAACTTCAAATGGCGTGTACAAGCAATCCATACCTATACAGACGATTGGGAACTAACCTTCGTCTTCATTTCCATCAACATTCTGATATTTCCTCTTCGATCGTGTTTATGGATCCCTCTGGTAGACGCTCATCCCTTCACCCAACACGTTGATTTCACGGCAGTTTTCCGATTTTCTTCTTTCCATCAATGATATTCATCTGAATAAAACGTATGAATCTTGGACAATATCTCTATAGACATGTTTCTAGGGGGATCAAGGTGATGCTAACACTAGCGATATTAGTAAAGAGATATTCGGCATTAATTGGCGGCTATTTTCTGTTTTATTACCTGTATTCAGGAGAACTTTACATCGATGTATTCGATGTCTCGATTCCCATATTCTTGATCATCGGTCTATCCTTCCTTAATGCATTGGGCGTACCTTACCTGAAAAAATTAGCCACTGCAGAGTAAATCAACGCGCCGAGGATATGTTAGGAAAAATAACAAATCATGTTTAAACGAACAATACACCATGAAAGCAATAAGGAATGAATCATACATAGTCATTCTCCAAAAATACTTAAAAGCAACCGTGACTAAATATAGGGGGTAAACGAACGTGATATATGAAGGTCCATCAACACGTCAAAAAAACGTCCTTTGGGACTGGCTGACGACCGTCGATCATAAAAAAATTGCCATTTTATATTTGATTACAGGTACCCTATTCTTACTGAAGGCAGGATTACTCGCTGTATTGATGAGAATCCAGCTCATAGCTCCGGCCATGACGTTTCTAAGTGGACAAACCTATAATGAGCTTGTGACCATGCACGGTACGCTCATGTTATTCCTTGCCGTCGTACCCATTTCTTTTGGATTTATGAACTTTGTCATACCGCTGCAAATTGGTGCACGCGATGTGGCATTCCCGTTTGTAAATGCCCTGGGGTTCTGGCTCTTTTTCTTTGGGGGGGTTCTTCTTAGTCTGAGTTGGTTTTTCGGGGGAGCGCCGGACGCCGGATGGACCTCCTATGTTCCGCTTGCCAGCAGGGGTTTTGGGGGCGTTGGTATTGACTTCTACGTGCTTGGTCTGCAGGTTTCCGGCATTGGTACCCTCGTATCTGCCATTAACTTTATCGTAACGATTATTAATATGCGTGCGCCGGGCATGAGCATGATGCGTATACCCTTATTTACCTGGACGACGCTCGTTACATCCATTCTTGTCGTATTTGCTTTCACACCTCTTGCCGCTGGCCTTGCTCTCTTAATGCTGGACCGAATATTTGATGGTCAGTTCTTTATAACGGGAGAAGGTGGAAATGTTGTCATATGGCAGCATATTTTCTGGATTTTTGGTCACCCGGAAGTATACATTCTGGTCCTCCCTGCTTTTGGAATCATATCGGAGGTCATTCCTGCTTTCTCAAGAAAACGACTCTTCGGATATACAGCAATGGTATTTGCAGTCATTATCATTGGTTTTTTAGGATTTATGGTTTGGGCCCACCACATGTTCACCGTCGGTTTAGGTCCCATTTCGAACACGGTTTTCGCGCTTACATCGATGGCCATTGCGATTCCAACGGGGATCAAGATTTTTAACTGGCTGTTTACTATGTGGGGGGGGAAGCTAACGTTTAATACAGCTATGTTATTTGCAGCTTCCTTTGTACCCACGTTTGTCCTTGGAGGTGTGACCGGCGTGATGACAGCGATGGCTCCGGTGACTTCCCTTTACCATGATACGTATTTTGTCGTTGCCCACTTTCACTATATTATTGTTGGCGGGATTGTTCTCGGGTTATTGGCAGGGTTATTCTATTGGTACCCCAAAATGTTTGGCCATAAATTGAATGAAACGCTTGGGATCATTACATTTGTCTTTTTCTATATTGGGTTCCACCTTACCTTCTTTATCCAACACCTCCTCGGATTGATGGGCATGCAACGAAGGGTATATACGTTTTTAGAAGGCGAGGGGCTGAGTACCATGAATTTCATTTCATCCATTGGTGCTTTTCTCATGTTGGGGGCATTCATTCTCTTAATGATCAACATCATCTTCTCAGCTTATAAAGGTAAAAGGGCTGAAAGTGATCCATGGGACGGGCGGACACTGGAATGGTCCATACATACGCCTATTCCGGAGTACAATTTTGCTCAAACTCCTCAGGTCCGATCCCTTGATCCTTTATTTTATGAGAAGGTTCATGGTGTGAGTAAGATGAAGCCGGCAGAACCGATGGATGAGATCCACATGCCAAATGGAACGATTATCCCGTTCTTGATTAGTTTGGGGCTGTTTATAGCAGGTTTCGGCTTTATCAGTTTTCATTTGGACGTCTTCGTGTCCCCTTATATCTACATTACTATCGGAGGCCTTCTCACCTTTGGTTCAATGGCTGTACGTTCCATTAAAGATGATCATGGGTATCATATCTCAAAAGAAGATGTCGAAGATATGGAAAAGCATTTAAGCGAATGAGATAAACGCATACAAGAGGATGTTCAAAAAGTCCGGGAAAACTTCCTCGAAAAAGAACATCACCTTTTCTTCGTGCGAGGAGGATTCGAGGAAGAGGATGCTAGAGCCGTCGAATTTCTGCGTCAGCTTGCGGGGTGAAGGAGGCCAGCGTTTTCACTTTCAGTGACAAGCTGGCACTAGCGCCTCCAGCGCGTCGCATGTACCCAAAACGTATCCTCGAAAAAAGAAAACCGCTTTTTCATCGTGCGAAGGAACGCTTACGAGGCAGCCAGCTGGCGCCTCGCTCCGCTCCGTGAGCGATTTTTTGCCCTTTTGTAAGCCTTGACCTGTCATCATCTCGGAGCTGTAAGTAGGATGATGTCTTGGAGGGGACGTCTTATAGAGACTCGTTTTCAATAATATTTGGGTACGTACGGAGAATTGCTTGGGGATTCTGTCCTTCATCTTTGACCGAGCAGTTGTTGAGAAGGTACTGGGGAATAAGTGTTTCGTGTCATTATTGTATGCCTGGAACCTCCTATATGGATCATTCTGTCACGATTATTAAGGATGAAAAAAGCCATTCTTCCTAAGTGATTAGAAAGAACAGCAGTTTTTCTACTCCATAAACTGATCGATACATGCTTGAACAAGTGTTGCCCCTTGACTCAAGGCTGCACCTCCACCCATTGCTGTTGCTACGCCGATGATCTCAGAAATTTCTTCTTTCGTACATCCTTGATCCAGGCACCCTTTAGTGTGGTAGATGATGCAATATTCGTCTTGGGCATGAACACTAATGGCCAAACCCGCCAATTGTTTATACTTCTGAGGGACATCGCCTTCCTGGAAACAAATGTCTGTAAATGTATGATAGGCGTGAACAAGTTCAGGCATCCTTTCCCGATACTTGCCAATACCCTCTTTGTATTGCATGAGCTGCTCTTCGATAGCGTGTCCTTTTTGGTGATCCATCCTAACACTTCCTTTTTATAGACTAAAAACTTCAAACGATCAGGTGAAATACTCGAGCCTAGCTTCTGGAAAATACGTTTCAATAAAATGTCCAAGGGTATCCTTGATGTCCTCCTGCTCTTGATCGGTATAAATATACTTACCAATGCCGTAGCGGCCCCATTTCCATTTACGCTTGGATTCATCCAGTTCGAGCTTGGTCATCGGGTAGTTCTTTTGAATCACCCGTTTGGCCGGCTTGGTAAACCGATGTTGAATCATTTCAAACGTTAAATCTTTCTTCGCAAATGCTGGCAATGCTTGTTCCAATTTCTCCATCATTTCTTGATAGCCTTCTCTCCATCCTTCATGTAAATAAATCGGCGCAATAATAAAACCTAAAGGATAACCAGCCTCTGCTACCTTAACGGCGGCCTGAATACGATCCTGGAGCTTGGATGTTCCTGGTTCAAAGTATTTGATAATATGGTTGTTATTAATGCTAAAGCGAAAGCGTGTCCGGCCATTATGATTCGCATCGAGCAGGTGATCGACGTGGGCAAATTTCGTCACAAACCGAAGTTTTCCATGTTCCGATTGACCAAAATACTCAATTGCCCGTTTTAACGTGTGCGTTAAATGATCTACCCCCACAATATCAGAGGTACAGGACGCCTCAAATCGCGTCGGTTCCGGCGCCCGATCGTTGATGTAATGGTCAGCGGATGCAAAGATATCATCGAGATTCACATACGTTCGGATGTAGGGTTTATCGCCCATCGTGGTTTGCAAGTAGCAATAATGGCAGTGACCCATACATCCTGTTACAAAGGGAATCGCGTATTCTGCTGAAGGCTTGGACGTATCGAATTTAAGCGTTTTTCGAATCCCCAACACCAATGTTGATTTCGCGTTGCGGTATCTCTGAAAATGATTATCGCCCGGAATATTCCGCACTTGGTTATGAGATGTCGTTTCCCTGATTTCAATGCCCATGTTTTCGAATTTGGACGTTAATTCCTTAGCCAGTGGGTATTCCATAGCTCGAGGTTCAACATATACAAGTTCGGGGACAAATGGTTTAACCATAGTATTCCTCGAACTCTGTTCCACCGAAGGCATCCCGATAAGCCCTCTCTGCTTCATGAGATGTACGATACACAGCCACCTCTTCGGTGAACGGATAATAGGTCTCATATAAAAAAAGAGATAACTTTTCCGGGTTTTCAGGGTTTTCAACTACAGCTGCCTCTTGAACATTGGCTACATCTTGGGCATGGGGATTACGAATAATCACATAAACAATCTCGCCTGGATGGAAAGATTCGTTTAGATCCATGTTTTCACCTAGCTTTCTTGTTGTATTTAAGGATGAGCATGGTGTACGAGCTCCACTAGCTAAAATGACTGGAACCTTCATGAACGATCTCAATCCGTTGCGTACCGTTTCCACCATTCTGGTCGTACATAAAGGATAAACGCGGCTACGTGAGCCACAAGTACATTAAACGTCACAATAATCATGAAGATGGCATGGGTCATGGGTGTGAGCATATCCATCACATAAAATCCAGACATTATCCACATCACGATCAAAAAGGGCAGACTCACTATGGCTAGCCAACGTTTTTCGATCCACATAAAGACCGGTGTGGCGCTGGCAATGAATAAATATAAAAAGAAAATGTCCATTGCAACCTCCTTATAGTACTATGATGTCAATTCAGAGCGAGACTAAACACACTTTGGTATGTTTCCAGTAATCCTGTTTTTTAGAAAGATTTGGATGTATACAGAGGTGAACCTATTTCTTGATATTCTTTGCATGAATGGATTTATTCGAGGGAGAGTAATACTGCCACTTTTTAAAGGAGCGGTGTATTTCTCGAAGGGGGCCATGTTGTTATGTATGAATTACAATCACGAATCAATGGGTTAGAAATGCCGATTCAACAATTAGAGCGTAAGTTGAAACCTCTTGGCTATGATACGGGGGGTGGTTGGGAATACGACCATGGTTATATGGATTATAAAATGGCCGAGGACCATAAAGGGTATCAATTTTTACGTATTCCTTTTTTCGCAACAGATGGGGACATTGGAAGTGAAAATGCAACGGTCGTTTTGGGAACAC
This sequence comes from Geomicrobium halophilum, assembly GCF_014207655.1. Lineage (GTDB taxonomy): Bacteria > Bacillota > Bacilli > Bacillales > Marinococcaceae > Geomicrobium > Geomicrobium halophilum. The sequence continues at coordinate 143,998 of NZ_JACHHJ010000001.1, forward strand.
CGTTTCTGTTAGCCCACAGATATGAAGCAGGCATTGACCATGAGGCCAACACGGCGTATAGCGCTTTATGGAATCAATTTTCCTCACCAGAAGAAAAAGACGCCTATGTTGAAGAAAACGATGTGCAGGAAGGGACGAAGCTCGTTCGTGAGCTGGAACAAGCACTTTTAACTTGAGCACTCTGACCTTTCCGGTTGAGCGATATTGAGGATGATTGGTTAAGATGAATCGATGTAGGGAGGGCGTATGAACCACATACCAGAAGGTTTCATTCAACTGTGCTCGGCTCTGCATTGACCATCACGGGTTACGCCCGTTCGTAACAATAAAAACGATACACCCAAAAAAGGGGTCCGTTCAATAAAAGCTTACGGACAGCCTCTTACTGCAGGATCGTGCAAAAGATTTTAACTGCTGAAAAGATGGACGGAATAGAGGTGGAAAGGATGACCATGGTACGTCTCGGTTATGTTGCTATGAGTATGGAATTAACGAACGCATCCCCATCAAAAGCGATGACGTATGCCCAATTTCAGAAGATCAGCGATCGGAATGCTGCCATTCGCAAATTGGAACGCATTGCTCATTCAAATATCCAAACGACACTGAGGATACTCAAGCATAATGCGGCTTCTGAGATTCATTTTTATCGTTTAACCTCTCGTTTAATCCCGCTAGCTAACCATGAAGAGCTTCTCGATTGGAATTATATGAACCCCTTACGTGGGGCCCTAGGTGAGGTAGGAGATTATGCCAAAAAACAAGAAATGCGAATGGATTTTCATCCTGACCACTTTGTCGTTATAAACTCTCCAAATAAACAAACGGTCAAACAGTCCATAAAGACGTTACACTTGCATCTTTTGTTATTACGGGCCATGGGTATTGACCCGATTCATCGTTGTGTGATGCATGTTGGTGGAAACTATAAGGACAAAGAAAAGTCATTGGAGCGATTTATCGATAATTGGATGCTCGTTCCAACATCAATTCAAAAGATGATTATGCTTGAAAATGACGATACTTCATTTACTTTGGACGATACCCTTTACTTATGTGAAAAGCTTGGGATACCGCTCGTATTCGATTACCATCATCACCTTGCCCATCATCGCCATGCAAATTGGAGCGACAGCTGGGATCGAGTCGTGCAAACCTGGGAAAATTCGCCTTTACCAATCAAAATGCACATATCAAGTCCTAAAAGTGCAAATGCCTTTCGTCATCATGCGGATGATATCGACACTGCCATGTTTTTCAGATTTTTAAAAGAGATCAAGGGAAGCGTACCGCAAATTGACTGTATGATTGAGGCCAAAAGAAAGGATGAAGCACTCTTCAAAGTAATGGAAGACGTTAAAAAAAGAGAAGACGTTGACATCATTGATGGCTCTTCCTTTCTCTTGAAATAAACCGTCCTGGGTTTACTCTTTTTAAAGATACATATGCATAATTTCTTCATTGAACGTGGATTATACGAATATCTCACAAAGGGGGTGTAATCTTAATGAGTGCAATACAGCGCACAGCCTTAGTTCTCGTTATTATTGGAGCTATTAACTGGGGGTTTATTGGATTTTTACAATTTGATTTGGTAGCGACAATTTTCGGTGGTCAAGAATCCGTATTAGCAAGAATCATTTATGGACTTGTTGGCATCAGTGGATTGTATGCTATAACCTTGCTTCTTAAGCCTTCTTCAGACCTGGAGGGTGATGATAACCCCCAGCCGACTCCATAGCATAACGGAGTAAATCCAATGGTCTACTGACGGTTGGGCTTTACTCACGATGAAGAATCTATTATAGAGGATGTTCAAAAATTCCGGGAAAACTTCCTCGAAAAAGAACATCACTTTTTCTTCGTTCGAGGATGTTTCGAGGAAGAGGATGCTAGGGCCGCCAAATTTCTGCGTCAGCTTGCGGGGTGAAGGAGGCCAGCGTTGTCACTTTCAGTGACACGCTGGCACTAGTACCTTCGGCGCGTCGCACGTACAAAAAACGTATCCTCGAAAAAGAAAACCGCTTTTTCATCTCACGAAGGAACGCTTACGAAGCAGCAGCCAGCTGGCGCTTCGCTCCTCGGAAAAGAACCCTCCTTTTCCTTCGTGAGAGGGATGCTTTCGTGGTGCAAGCAGGATGCTCGAGACGGGCTTCCTTGCATCCCGAGAATAAGAAAATCTAGACTCGCCATTTTGGGGTAAGTTAACATTTTCTAAAACTTTTCGGCTCTTTTTGTCTTCCTTTTTGACACGCACTTATAGGGCATCGACGAACCAGATATAATGTTCCCAATGGGCATGCAAGCCATTATCTGCGGTAATAGAGAAGGAGTGTTTATATGAAAAATGAAGAAATTGTTGTTGAGGAATTAAATACGTTATTAAGAGGTACATATATGGGGGTACATTCTCTTGAACACTATATTCAAAAGGTAGATGATGCTGAGTTAAAGAAAAAGTTTCAATCTATGCAACAAGAGGTTAAGCAAAATGCCCAAAAGGTAGCAGAACGAATACAAAATTTAGAGGGGGTTCCTGCCGACAATGAAGGTGTATCTGGAAGAATGCACACCTTTATGCACAATAAGATGGTACCCGATAATACAAGAGAAATGATTGAAGAAGCTTTAAAAGGAACAGATAACTACGGCGTTCACTATGCAGAAGAGGTTGTCAAAGGTGATCTAGACCCAAAGAGTAAACGAATGGTCGAGGAAGTTATTGATACGAACCGCAAGCACGCTGAAGAACTGAGACAATTATTGCATTAAATGAAATGAAGGTCATCCTTTTTTATGAAAGCCCCTTAATGTAGTAAACTCCTTCGGTTTGCTTCCCCCCTCCGGCTTAAACATCAACTCATGATCAGCTTTTTTCTGTTAAAAAGGATCATGGGAGTAAACGTTAATAACAATCGCCCTTACTTCCCCTTTCGTTGTTTGAATGATATAAATCGACGTGCTAGAGGTAAACAAACGGACATTGCTAGCTTTCGGACAAAAACATTTGCAAATCTTCGTTGCCATACAAGAGGGGGACGTGCTTCTTCAACTGCTCGAGGAGCATATTCAAGCATGAAAGATTGATATTTCTGAAGTGCAATAGTAGAACGATCATTTTGTAAGAGCTGAGCCGCTAAGTTTACCGCATCAATGATGGCTGTACTAGCACCTAACCCTCCAGTAGGTGGCATCGGATGAACAGCATCTCCTATAAGTGTTATTCTTTTATTCTCCCAAGGAGATAAATGACTTGGAAACCAAAAGTGAAAGGATGCTGTCTCTTCACTAACCGAACCCTTAATCAAGTCTAGAAACCTTATATCCCATTTTCTTATTAATTGGATAGCTTCAATTTCTAGCTGCTTTGAATCCAACTCTTTAGAAGTGGTATGAAATTTATCATCAGCTGCACCTACAGACCAAATGACATAAGGTTCCTCTATTGCATCTAACGACTTTATCAATGCGTTATCATCCCCAGTAGATTTAGGGTCATGTAAAGTTAGAAACATTCCTATCCCACCTGGTCCAATTGCAAATGAAGGTCCCTTGAATAAATCAGAATAAAGAACAGATCTGACATGTTCAGTTAACATTGTTTTTCCCGCAATAGCGGTTACCCCAGCAGTCTGTGCAGTTTCCCGTCCTAATAACTGGCGGGCTACTGAAGAATGTACGCCATCCGCACCAACTAAGATATCTACCTCTTCGCTTTTTGCATTTGAAAAGTGGATCACGACACCTGATTCTAAATTTTCATAGTAAGAAAATTTAGCCCCCCAACGAATGATGCCTTCTAACTCTGCAGCTAAGATTTTACGTAAGGGAAGCCTGCCGATCATAAGGAGGTCTTCTTCATCTGTTTGACGAAAATGAAACTTAGTCTTTCCTCGGTGGTCAAGAATTGAAAACTGTTGGAATGATTCTGGCCCTGTACCACTTGCCTTTAGCGCTTGTATAAATTTACTTGGAAGTCCCTTATGAATAGCTTTAAGAGCTTCCTCACTAAGATGCAACCGATAACCACCCGTTTTTAAAGGTGATGGGTCTTGATCGAAAAGGACAACTTCTATATTTTGAGCACAAAGTGCTTGAGCCGTGTAAGTCCACCTATCCCCGCTCCGATAATTCCTACCCGCATGCCCATTCTCCTTCACACCATATTTGAATCTTTTTGAATAACTTATTCTACAATAGACTCATTTAATGAACCTTTTCGTCTGTCCAAAATCACTATGGGGCAGTAGAGAGTATAAATTCCCTTCGTCTTTCCATATTGGACTATCACCTGCAGTAAAACGGTGATACCAATTACCCCAGGTCAGCAGTGTAAACATAATAGCAACCTACAACCAGGATCATGAGCATGATAACGGCCAGCCTAATGTAACTCCCCAATCCCTAAGAATAGTGTCGCGTCCTTTCGAGTAAAAAACGTATCGAAAAAGGGATACGATCAAAAACATCTCTATTTTCATTTCGCTTTATTGTTCGATAAAGAACGATGAGGGAGAATAATAAGAGAACATGAAGATATATTATTCGGTAAATGTTATAATCCAAGCACTGTTTAGAAGAAAGTTGATAGGAATGAATATCTGAGTGTTAGGATATATGCTCGCTTTTTTACCACGTACAAATAGACCTTTCCCAGATAAACAGGAATGCATAAATGAGCCCCCTGGTGGCAAGACCTTCACTTCTCCATATTCGTCTATAATGATACATATGTTAAAACCCAAGGATAAAATGATTTCCTTGAGGCCCTCGAGAAATTGTTTCATCACTTCAATCGTTTTTCATTCGAAGGAATGATTTTAAAAAACGCTCTTTCTTGGGATGCAGAGATACACTCTCTTTTGTAGTGAAATGATCGTTCAGGGGACCCCCCGAGAAATTTTGAATGGGACATTCTCAGACATCTGGACACTCATAATTGCCGGCGAGATACAAACCATCGTCATCCGAAACCATAGTAATTATGATAAAATAAAGGTAAGACATTGAGCGAGCGATGTGAAAGGAGCTCTACTTATGAATAAACTTGTACTCGTAGATGGGAATAGTGTGGCGTATCGCGCTTTCTATGCATTGCCCCTTCTTTCGAATGATAAAGGAGTTTACACAAATGCTGTCTACGGTTTTACGACGATGCTGTTAAAAATTTTACAAGATGAGCAGCCTACCCATATGCTGATTGCTTTTGACGCTGGGAAAACCACGTTTCGGCATGAACAATTCGAAGACTACAAAAGTGATCGCCAGAAGACACCGCCGGAGCTGTCTGAACAACTTCCGGTGATTCGGGAAGTATTAGAATCATTTACCATTTCGGCTGTTCAAGTCGAATTATATGAAGCTGACGATATTATCGGAACGCTTGCTAAGCGCGCTGAAGAAAAGGATTGGCAAGTTCGTATTTATACCGGGGATAAAGATTTACTTCAACTTGTGAGTGATCAAACGAGCGTCGCCATTACCCGCAAGGGGATTACAAATGTTGATTGGTATGATCTTGCTGCGATCCAAGAACGATACGGTATACCGGCGACACACATTCCCGATATGAAGGGGCTTGCTGGGGATTCGTCGGATAATATCCCTGGTGTTCCGAAGATTGGAGAGAAAACGGCACTGAAATTGTTAACCACCTATGGCGGGATTGATGAGGTTCTCGCCCATGCGGATGATGTTTCCGGACCGAAGATGCGGGAGCGGCTCAAGGAGTATCGGGAACAGGCACTCATAAGCAAACAATTAGCAGTTATTCACCGAGAAGCGCCTGTTGAAATAGAATTGGACACCCTTTCTTATACCGGATATAGCAGTACAAAGGTGCGCCAGCTTTTTAAAGAGTACGGTTTTAACTCCTTAATGAATCAAATCGCAACGGATGAAGATAGCTTAGAGGAAGAAGAAGCAGGATTAGAAGACTTTGAGTTTTATCACAAAGATGAGGTAGTTGAAGACATGCTTACTTCACCTGCTGCGTTAACCGTTGAAGTGCCTGCTGAGAACTGCCATAACGCTGATATATGGGGCATTAGCATCGTGAATCAAAACGGAGCTTTTACCATTCCTGTAGAGACAGCTTTACGATCCGAAGCTTTTCAAAACTGGCTAGCCGACGAAGAAGAAGAAAAGTACGTATTTGATGCAAAGAAGATGATCGTAGCTTTAGGTTGGAAAGACATTGAGGTGAAAGGAGTTTCGTTTGATACACTCATTGCTTCCTACCTTTTGGATCCTTCTTTATCGGCTCATGATATTGCGGATATTGCCGGGCGCAGGGATCTACAGACCGTATTGACTGATGAAAGTGTTTATGGAAAGGGAGCAAAGTTTGCAAAGCCTGATGCACCTGCACTTAACGATCACCTCGCGCGTAAGGCTGCAACCATATGGAAATTGAAAGATCAACTTGCTTCTGAGCTGGAGGAGAATGAACAAAGTGAATTATTTACGACGTTAGAGCTGCCATTGACACTCGTACTCGCGAATATGGAACTCCAGGGAGTCGCCACAGATGAGAAGCAATTGCTTAATATGGGGGAGGAGCTTGACGAGCGCTTGAGTACTCTTGAAAGTGAGATTCATTCACTTGCCGGGGAAACCTTTAATATTAACTCACCGAAACAACTAGGACCTATTCTGTTCGAGAAACTTGAACTTCCGGTTATTAAAAAAACGAAAACGGGATACTCCACCGCTGCAGACGTTCTTGAGAAGCTTGCAGACAAGCACGAGATCATCCCGAAACTCTTACATTACCGGCAAGTCATGAAATTGAAGTCAACGTATATCGAAGGCTTACTCAAAGTTATCCATAAGGATACGAAAAAAATTCACACCCGTTTTAACCAGGCTCTTACGCAAACGGGGCGTTTGAGTTCTGCAGAGCCGAATTTGCAAAACATCCCGATTCGGCTTGAAGAAGGCCGAAAAATCCGTAAAGCTTTTGTTCCTTCTGAACCTGATTGGGTCATGCTTGCCGCAGATTATTCCCAAATTGAATTGCGCGTGCTTGCTCATATGTCCGGAGATGAAAAGTTAAAAACGGCTTTTCATGAAGGGAAGGATATTCACACACAAACGGCGATGGATGTGTTCGGAGTTGATATAGGTGACATTACCGATACGATGCGCCGTCACGCAAAAGCAGTGAACTTTGGGATCGTTTATGGCATTAGCGATTATGGATTGTCGCAAAGCCTTGGGATTACACGAAAGGAAGCCCAATCATTTATTGATGCTTATTTCGAGAGTTATCCAAAGGTGAGGGCGTATATGGATGAAGCGATTCTTCAGGCTCGAGATGAAGGGTACGTTACAACGCTGCTTAAACGCCGCCGTTATCTTCCCGATATCAACAATCGCAATTTTAATCTACGAAGCTTTGCGGAGCGAACAGCGATGAATACACCCATTCAAGGGACAGCTGCCGATATCATTAAAAAAGCGATGGTTGATGTTGCTGATGCATTAAAAGATAAAGACTTACAAAGCCGTTTACTTTTGCAAGTCCATGACGAACTTATTTTCGAAGTTCCGCCAAGTGAAGTCGAACAAATGCAGAAGCTTGTAGCTGATAAAATGACAGAAACGATTAACCTGAATGTACCTCTTCTTGTTGATGTCGAACAGGGAAGTACATGGTATGAAGCGAAATAAGGAGAAACATCAGTTATGCCAGAGTTACCAGAAGTTGAAACGGTAAGAAAAACGTTAACCAGTCTCGTGAAAGATAAACAAATTGTGAATGTCGAAGTCGGCTGGCCAAAGATGATTAAAGAACCGGGCGATGTGGATGCCTTTCGGTTTTTACTCGGGGGGCAATCGATCCAAAGCATTGATCGCAAAGGGAAGTTCCTGATTTTCAAACTAGATGATTACGCGCTCGTGTCCCATCTTCGTATGGAAGGGAAGTATCAGGTAGGGAATAGTGAACCGCCGTGCAAACATACCCATGTTCGTTTTTTCTTCAGTGATGATAGTGAACTGCGTTATCGGGATGTACGCAAATTCGGGACGATGCATCTGTTTCCGAAAGGAACGGAATTTAACGTCGCGCCATTAGCGAAGTTAGGGCCAGAACCCCTGGAACATTCCTTTACGCCGGATTATTTACAGCAAAAATTTGCAAAGACGACTCGTAATGTGAAAGCGGTCTTGCTCGATCAATCTATCGTTTCAGGACTTGGAAACATTTATGTTGATGAGGCTTTATTCCGGGCAGGGGTTTATCCAGGGAAAAAGGCTGCTGATCTGGATATGGTATCTACGGCACTTATTCACCAGGAAACAAAGGAAACGCTTTCTGCTGCTATCGAAGCGGGAGGTTCTTCCATTCGCTCGTATTTAAATGGAAATGGTGAAATGGGATATTTTCAACAACAGCTGTTTGTTTACGGGCGTAAGGGAGAAGTTTGCAAGAGGTGTAAGAGTGAAATCGAGCGCACAGTCGTTGCTGGGCGAGGTACGCATTATTGCCCAAGTTGTCAAACATAGAAATGATGTACATTGGATAGGCTCTTGTCATAGGCTATTTTAAATAGATAGCTGGAGGGAGCCTGTTACAATGGAAGGCTGGATTGCTTTGCTCGTCATTGCTTTTGCAGTAAGTATCGATGCCTTCGGTGTCGGGATGACTTATGGGATGCGCAAGCTTAAAATCTCGGCTTTACCGATTATTATCATTGGATTATGTTCGTTCATATCCGCGTTATTGGCAGGATTGTTTGCGGAAGCTGTTTTTCAATATATACCTATTCAATTCGGTGATTATTTAGGCGGTATCATTCTCATCGTGATCGGGATTTGGGCAGTTTTCCAAGCGATGCGTCCGAAGGAACAGGCCGGCCCGGTCGCCGTACGAAAAAAAGTAAAAACCGAAGGTACCATGTTTAATTGGGAAATCAAGAAGTTGGGACTCGTTATTCAAGTGTTACGGAAGCCAACGACTGCTGATATGGATGGCTCAGGAACCATTTCCATAAAGGAAGCGATGCTTCTCGGATTGGCCCTTGCATTGGATGCGTTTGGGGCAGGGTTTGGAGCGGCAATGCTTGGCTACTCGATTGTATCTTTTGCCATCCTCGTCTTTATCATGTGTTCGCTGTTTTTAATTCTTGGCAAAAACGGCGGTTTCAAGCTTGCAGATAAGAAGGCATTTGAAAAACTGGCCTTTGTGCCAGGTTTGCTACTTCTTTGTATCGGTGTATTTAATATGATGTAAAAAAAGAGGGATCGTATGATTATTGGCCTGACGGGCGGAATTGCTAGTGGAAAAAGTTTACTTGCACAGTATTTAAACGACTGGGGGTTTCCGATTGTAGATGCTGATGTTATCGCTCGTGAGGTCGTGGAACCTGGAAAACCTGTCTATAAGCAGCTGCAATCCTTTTTTGGAGAGGAAATTTTTCATGGAGACGGAACTTTGGATCGTAAAGCCCTTGGTCGTATTGTCTTTTCTGATCAAGAGAAGCGAGATCAGCTTAACCAAATGATGCATCCAGCGATTAATGAAGAAATGATGAGGCAAAAAGAAGATCTTATAGCACAAGGGCATAAGACGCTCGTTTTCGACATCCCTCTTCTTGTAGAAAATGGAAGGACGAACATCGTCGATTACGTCTTACTCGCTTATGTGGAAGAAGATGTTCAACTCAAACGCTTAATGGAACGGGACAGGAGTTCGGAGGAAGAAGCCCTTAGCCGCATCCGTTCGCAAATGCCATTGGAAAAGAAAAGGAATCATGCGGATGCGATCGTGGATAATAGTGGTCATCGGAAAACTTCAAAGGAACAACTGGCGCACATTCTGGCTGAGTGGGGTATCGATGTAAATGTTTAAGCAACAACACCATTGTGTTGTTGTTTTTTTATTTGTATGGAAAAACATCGTACAAGCGAAAATTATATGATATACTAATGACAACAACAGCGCTAATTAGTATATCATAATTAGGGGGCAATCGAATATGAGCGCAAAAGTAGCCATTAATGGCTTTGGTCGTATCGGCAGAATGGCATTTCGAAAGGCTTTTTTAGATCATCAGCTAGAGATTGTTGCTGTGAATGCGACCTATCCTCCACAAACGCTCGCACATTTACTCAAACATGATAGTATTCATGGACGTTTTAATGCGACGGTCGAGGCGACAGAAGAAGCCATGATCGTAAATGGGAAAGAAGTAAAGGTATTACAATCCAGAGACCCGGTAGCTTTACCTTGGAATGAATTGGGCATCGATATCGTCATCGAAGCTACGGGTAAGTTCAATACAAGAGAGGGTGCAGGTTCCCATATCGAGGCAGGGGCTAAGAAAGTGGTCATTACAGCTCCGGGGAAAGACGAAGATGTGACAATCGTTATGGGGGTGAATGATGAGGATTATGATGATGAAAAGCACCATATTATTTCTAATGCTTCATGTACGACGAACTGTCTTGCACCTGTCGTTAAAACATTGGATAAAGCATTTGGCATTGAAAGCGGTTTGATGACGACCGTTCATTCATACACAAACGATCAAAAAAATATTGATAATCCTCATAAAGATTTACGGCGGGCCCGTGCATGTGGCCAATCGATAATTCCAACATCAACGGGGGCAGCAAAAGCCATCGGTATCGTTCTTCCTCATCTAAAAGGGAAGTTGAATGGTTCTGCTTTGCGGGTGCCGACCCCCAACGTGTCTCTCGTTGATCTTGTCTGTGATCTTGACGAGGAGGTCACTGAAACGGAGGTGAACGACGCTCTGCGTTCAGCATCAAACCAGGATTTAAAAGGGATTCTCGGCTGTTCTGATGAACCTTTCGTTTCCATCGATTACAACGGGGACGAACGTTCCTCCATTATCGATACATTATCAACAATGGTGATTAATAAAAAACAGGTAAAAGTCCTTGCTTGGTATGACAATGAATGGGGCTACGCCTGCCGAGTCGTTGACCTTGTTCAGATGATCGCTGAAAAGGTATCACGAAGATCTACGGTGAAAGGATAGAATTTCCAATAACAAGCATGTAAAACCTCTATTTCTTTGGCGATAGAGGTTTTTTAAGATGGTTTCAAAAAGGACAAACAAAGCCGGGTATTGCTCGAGTTCAGGTTATCGCCGCTCTCAAAAGAGTGTTAATTTATGCTTGAAAGCTGAAGAATAACTCCTTTGCCCTTCAATCGTATGTGGCCATCAAAGTAAAGGCTTTTAAAAATAAATACAAGTTTCCTCCATATAAAAAGGCCTGTTTCATTTTCTAAATAGGAATGAAGAGTCATATAATGACACAAACCGAGAGAGGGGCTGGTATGATTGAAACTGAAATACGTACGTTTTAAACGAAAATCTCAAGTTACGATTCCGCCTGATATAGCTGAAACGTTAAATCTTCAAGAAGGGGACGAATTACAGTGTCGATTGGAAGATGGAAAAATTGTTATGATACCTATGTTTTCATCCAGTGTGATTAAGCGTGGCTTGGGAGGGAAAAATGGCAAAAAGAACAAGTTGAAAATCAAAACATTCTCATGAAACAGTCTTTTGTAAACCATCTTTTTGAAAACTAAGGCCTAGGACTGACGCCTTCTCTATGGATTATGTTACCTCAGCCCTGCTGCGCACCTACATTCAGCGCGGGGCTCCATTTTTTCGGCGGAATCATAGCGGAATTCGGCGCACAGGTACAATAATTCGGCGTTTCGGCCTGGGAATTCGGCGCACAGGTACAATAATTCGGCGTTTCGGCCTGGGAATTCGGCGCACAGGTACAATAATTCGGCGTTTTGGCCTGGGAATTCGGCGCACAGGTACAATAATTCGGCGTTTCGGCTTGGAATTCGGCGCACAGGCACAATAATTCGGCGTTTCGACCGCGGAATTCGGCGCAAGAACAGCTTTTCGTGAAGAAATTATTTCCGTTAAGGTAAAGATTTCCGATGAAGAAATGAAATAATCTAGTTCAATCAGCCATGACTGATTACTAAAAAAATTTTGACGGCCCGCATCGGAAATATGCGGGCTTTAGGTGTTGGGGGCAAAGCACCAGGAAGTGTTCGAACCGTTGTAGTGTAAAATATCTTCATGGAAGATAAAGAGATTCAACGAAAATTCCAACGTCTTTTCATCACTTTCAAATAGGGTGGGTGGAATGGTATGATATAAGCAATAAGCTGTAAAGGTTCGTTAATGTTAAGAAAGAAGTGGAGATGATTCGATGCGTTGTCCGGCCTGTCAATACAATGGCACCCGCGTACTCGATTCGAGACCGCACGAAGATTCCAAGTCCATTCGCCGCCGCCGGGAATGCGAAAATTGTGCTCATCGTTTTACGACATTCGAGGAGGTAGAAGTCACCCCGTTAATTGTCGTGAAAAAAGATGGAAATCGTGAAGAATTTAGCCGGGAAAAAATGCTTCGGGGATTGATACGAGCGTGCGAAAAGCGCCCGGTCGCCCTTGAGACTTTGGAAGCTGTGGTTCATCAAGTAGAAAGCGAGTTGAGAAGTGACGGCGAACGAGAAGTGTCAAGCGATGTTGTAGGTGAGCGGGTAATGGCGCATTTGGCAAAGATCGATGATGTGGCATACGTTCGTTTTGCATCTGTTTATCGGCAGTTTAAAGATATAAATGTTTTTATTAGTGAACTAGAAGAACTAATGAACCAAAATAACGGAAACGGTACAAAAGAATAGAATCAGGGGAGAGGAAGTTGGACAAGCTGGATTTTGTCCATTTTAAGTGTGTATTCAAAAAGGAGGACAAAAAGAGCCGAAAAGTTTTCGAAAATGTTAGCTTATCGCCGATGGCGTTCTAGACGTGCTTATGCTCTTGAGTGCAAGGAAGCTCGTCTCGAGTACTGGCCTCCTGCAGTTTTCCCGGACGTTTTGAACAACCGCTTTAACCTCTCTTTTTACTCACATCAAAGAAAGCAGGTGTCGCGCATGGGATGGTCATGGAAACAACTCCTGCCTGTGGATGGTTTTTGTGTGCGCATGACACATTATAGTGCAGATACAGATAAAAAGGTTCTGATGCAACTCTATCAACCTCTGATTGGGGCCCAGGCGATCAATCTCTATCAGACGTTCTACTATCGACTTGCCCGAGATACCTATCAATGTGAAGGATCTACGCATCATGAACTTATGATGACTACGGGGGAAGAATTGACCAACATTTTGGAAGCACGGCGCAAACTGGAAGGAATCGGTCTATTAAAAACGTATGTAGCGAAAAGAAACGAAAATGAGGATCGCCAATTTACGTATGAGCTTCTCCCGCCTATGTCTCCCCAACAGTTTTTTGAAGATGATGTACTGAGCGTTTTTTTATATAATCGAATCGGGAAACAAAAGTACCGCCAGATCCGAAAACAATTTCTCATACCCAAAATGTCAGGGGAATGGGGTGAAGTGACGGCCTCATTCAATGAAGTGTTCACTTCCTTGCATCCTTCTGAGCTTATTCCCACTTCTGAGCAAATGGAAGAAAGGGCGAATGGGCAAATGGTGACAAGAGCCGGGGGAAGTGGAGTTTCTGTTGAGGAAGGCGATTTTGATTTTGAGTTGCTGTATTATAGTTTACCATCGTTTTTTAATCGGGATCAGATTCTTAGCGAGCAAGTGAAAGAAGCCATCAGACGACTTGCTTTTGTATACCGTGTGGACCCGGCATCGATGAGTCAACTGCTTCAGCAAGCATTAGTAGGTGATGAAGAGGTTGATATTAAGCAATTGCGGAAAAAGGTTCAAGAATGGTACAGGATGTCTTTCGGTCAAACCCCGCCTGCCCTTGGCTTAAGATCGGATCAGCCTAACCCCCCTAACAAGGAAAAGGAAACAGTTCCGGAGGGACCGATTGATAAAGAGGAATCAGCGATTCAATATTATGAAACGATTCCGCCTTTAAATCTTCTGGAAAGTTTCTCTGACGGGGCTGTGGTTTCACTCTCTGATGCAAGGCTAGCGGAATCGCTCCTTTTTGATCATCAATTGCCTCCGGGTGTGGCAAATGTGTTGATTGATTATATGATGCGTGTCAATGATCGAAAGCTCGATGCAGCTCTCGTTCATAAAATTGCCAGTCATTGGTCTCGAAAAAAATTGAAGACTGTAGAAGATGCCATGGAATTAGCAAGACGTGAACATAAAGAAAGACAGCAGGCAAAACAACCTAAGGATAAGCGCCAAAATCAAACAGCGGCAAAACAGAAAAACCAAACGAAACATCGTTCTCAGCATAAGGAACGGTTACCGAAGTGGTTAACCGGTGAGGTTACAGAAGTAAGTGATGAAGAGAAGCGCGAGCGCGCAAATGAAGCACGTGAAAAATTTCAGGCACTCTTGCAGCAGGAGCGAAAGGGATGACGAATAGATGGAACCAATACAGTCGTCATTAAAAAAATATATGGAGGATGCTGGCTGGGAAGGTCGATTGCAGCAGCTTCAGGATTCGGTTCTCTCTGAAAAACGGGTTCACGACTGGTTGCATAGACACCAGGAGGAACTCGTCGACGGAGCTGTTCAGCAAGGGATGGCAGCACTCTATGAATACAAAAATTCCTGGAAGAACTGTGATCAATGCCCTGGGCTTGAGAAATGTCCGAATCCGATGCCGGGATATCAGCCCGAGCTGTACCCCGAACATGGCCAAATTCAAATGCGCTATCACCCTTGTTCCTTAAAAATCGCCGCAGATCGTCAAAAAAAGCAGGAAGCTCTCGTGAAAAGTATGTATGTATCAGCAGAATTTAAAAAAGCTTCCTTTGAAAATGTTGAGACGGATGAAACCGATGGAAGAGCCATTGCTGCGCATCAAGCTTTTGAGTTCGCTCGTGAAGCCAACCCCGGAGAGGATGGGCAAGGGCTTTACTTACACGGGATGTTTGGTGTCGGAAAAACGTATATGATGGCCGCGATCGCAAACAAACTAGCAGACCGTCACATTCAATCTTTGCTCGTGTACGCACCTGAATTTTTTCGGGAAATGCGCCAGGCCATCGGGGAGGGTACCGTTAACGAAAAAATCGATGCTGTGAAAACAGCTCCAATACTCATGCTTGATGATTTAGGGGCAGAAACGATGTCGAACTGGATTCGAGATGACGTGCTTGGTGCCATTTTGCAATATCGAATGACGGAAAAGCTGCCCACGGTTTATACGTCAAATTGGGATTACGAAGAGCTGGAAGAACATCTCGCGTATTCAAACAAGGGTGGAGAAGAGAGAATGAAGGCGAAACGTATCATGGAACGCATTCGTCCATTTACGAGCGAACTTTATCTAGCTGGTCGGAATCGCCGAGAGACGTAATTTTTTCTACCAATCTTTGAATCATTCGTCAATCATTGAGGTCATGTGATACGATAAGAGAGTAAGTCGATTCAGGAATCGTGTATGAAGGAGGATGCATCATGAGTGTCGACGCGATATTAGATAAAGCCGTCGCAGGTGAACGACTCACGATGGATGATGCTGTTGAGTTATATGAAAGTGATGAGAGCGAGCTGGAGAAAATTGGAGCAGCCGCCGATCAGGTCATGAAGAAATGGCATCCAGAGCCGATAACAACCTTTGTGATCGGTCGTAATGTCAACCATACAAATTTATGTGATACTTATTGCAGGTTTTGTGCTTTTTACCGTCCTCCTGGTCATGAAGAAGGATATGTCCTTTCTGATGAAGAGATATTAAGCAAAATCCAGGATACTGTAGACGTGGGCGGAACAGAGATTTTAATGCAGGGAGGAACGAACCCCGATCTTCCTTTTAGCTACTATACGAATCTTTTACGAAAGATCAAGCAGCATTTTCCAAATATAACGATGCATTCATTTTCTCCGACAGAGATCTACAAGATGGTTGAAGTCTCTGGATTATCATTGGAAGAAGTGCTTCAGGAATTAAAGGATGCAGGACTTGATTCTTTGCCTGGCGGTGGTGCGGAAATTTTAACTGAATCCAACCGCAAAAAAGTGAGCCGATTGAAAGATACCTGGACCGAGTGGATTGATTGCATGAAAAAGGCAAAAAAAGTGGGGATGCATGGAACAGCCACAATGGTGATTGGTTTTGGGGAATCCTACCGGGAGCGGGCTTTGCACTTACAACGTGTACGTGATGCTCAAGATGAGGCCAATCCATTTCTTGCCTTTATTTCTTGGACATTCCAGCCGGATAATACACGTATGAAAGGCGAAAAAATCTCGTCGAACGGATATTTGAAAAACGTAGCGATTTCTCGTTTGTTCCTCGATAATATCCCGAACTTCCAATCTTCCTGGGTAACGATGGGGCCGGAAACAGGTAAACGCTCGCTACACTTCGGTTGCAATGATTTTGGCAGCACAATGATTGAAGAAAACGTTGTATCTTCTGCTGGTGCTACGTATAAAGTGAATAATAACCGTGCACTTGACATCATTCGCGAAGCAGGTAAAACCCCGGCGGTTAGGGATACGAAGTATAATACGCTGCACGTGTTTGCGGAAGATGAACGGGCGAAGAAGGATTTCGTTATGCAAAATTAAATGAAATGATGATTATGAAAAACCCCGTGAGTGGTGCTCGCGGGGTTTTTTATGCGCGATAGGAGATCATGAGCGGTGTTGAGGGGTGAGCAAGCGAAATTGAACGCTTCCAAGCAATACTTCCCTGTATCAGAAAAATGAGACATGAAATGGGTGGCTTGCCCATACACATGTTAGCAGACTGAATGACGTACATAGATGCGGCATCAATTTCGGTAGAGTTTGAGGAGGGAATGCGCTTGCTAGCGATTGAGTTTATGCACGGACAAGATTGTGCACGTGTGTATAATCGTGTGAAAAAAGAGCTTTCGATGTTAACAGCAGTTTCGTCCTTTTCACTAAAGATGTACAAAGCAAAAGACGTAATTCATTGTGAATATGAAGGTTCAGATTTGGAATGGGAACATGGAGTACGGCCTTATATGGCAGCGGTTTTAACCGATGATATTGTTCAAAGATATGAGGTTACTCTAATTGAAAAGCTTATCAAGGAGCGTTACCATTTCCGGGACCCCAATGAGCGCGAGCAGATTATGGAGCTGGCTCGAAGTCTGCTTGCGGGCGAACGGCCGGAGGTTCCAGAAGCACGAAAATCCAGCGAAAGAAAGACGGTATTGTATCATGCAATTTATGACCACTTGAGCCACCGGTCGGTTTTTTATTGGAACCCGTTTCTGACATTTTGTACCGGAAATTATGAGCGGTATTTGAAACGACTTGCTGAAATTGTGATTGAAGAATATCAAATGGAACAGGAATACCAAACAGTAGTAGATTCACTACGATCACATGTGGAAAAAGCATCCGCGATCACAAGTGAGCTTCATCTATGGTATGAAAGCCGGGACTACTTTTTGCTTGTGGACCAAGATGGCGATGAATGGGGCCCTCCCTCACGACTGCAATATATTAAGGCGGAGCTGGTGTTTGAGGAAGGTTTACAACCTTCGGAGATGATCATAAGCCCGATTGCAAGCATTGCTCCAAAACGCCTTTATATCTATACAGCTCAGGATGACGGAGTGATTCAGACACTCCGGACTATCTTTCAAGAGCGTATCCATGTTCGTTCATTTGAGCATTGGTTACAATAAAGGAAAAAGGGTACTACGGGACACGGGACGTAGTGCTCTTTTTGTTTTTCTTCGGTGCCTGCCACTATAATTTTTTATATAAAAATTTTAAAAGGAATGATCCAAATAACCTTCAATTACGTAGTACTAGGTGAATAAATCAAAAGGCATCGTGCCCAAAGGAGTGTATAATCATGAAATTTAAGCAGGTCTTTGTGTTGGCCATGAGCTTGCTGTTACTGGTACCGTCCTTTGCTATGGCGGCCGATCATGAGAATGAGGAGCAAGATGGTTCTGAGCATGAAGGAGAGCACACAGATGTAGCAACACCTGCTGGCGATTTAAGAGCAGAATTGGATTACCTGTTTTCTGAGCACGCGTATTTAGCGATTGTTGTCATGCAAAAAGGCATTGATGAGTCGGAAGATTTCGAATCCACTGTTAATGCCCTTGATGCAAACACTGAGGATTTGACTGAAGCCATTACAGACGTTTATGGCGAAGAAGCCGGTCAAACGTTTCATGAAATGTGGAGCGATCACATCGGATTTTTTGTTAATTATGTAGAAGCAACGGCCGAGGATGATGAAGAGGGTCGTCAGGAAGCGTTAAATCATCTTGAACAGTATCGCGATGATTTCTCTGCATTTCTTTCTGAAGCTACAGAAGGAGATCTTCCTGAGGATGAGCTCGCTGAAGGATTGCAAATGCACGTCGATGATCTGATTGAGGCGTTTGATCATTATGTTGAAGGTGATTACGAAACGGCCTACCAAAGCGTAAGAGATGCATATATTCACATGTTTGATGTAAGTGAAAACCTATCACGAGCGATTACAGAACAATTTCCGGAAGACTTTGAACACACAACGGTTGATACACCTGCCGTGGAACTTCGCTCTGAATTGAACCATGTCTTTTCAGAACATGCAGCTTTGGCCATCTTGACGATGCAAAAAGGCATTGACGGTGCGGAGGACTTTGATACGGCAGCTTGGGCCTTGGATGAGAATACAGCTGATCTAACTGCAGCTGTTGAATCAGTTTACGGACCTGAAGCGGGAGCGGCTTTCCAGGAGATGTGGGATGAACACATCGGTTTCTTCGTCGATTACGTCAATGCCACTGCAGAGGATGACGAACAAGGGCGCGAAGAAGCTTTAAACCATCTTGAAAACTACCGGGACGACTTCTCAGCATTTCTTTCTGAAGCGACTGAAGGAAACTTGCCTCAGGAAGATTTGGCTAATGGACTGCAAGCACACGTGGATCAACTCATTGGTGCATTTGACGCCTATGTAGAAGGGGATTTTGAAACCACTTACGATCAGGTACGCGAAGGCATTCACCATATGTATATGCCCGCTGAAGGGTTATCGGCGGCCATTGTAGCCCAGTTCCCTGAAGACTTTGCTGGTGAAGAGATGCATGAAGATGGAGAAACTATGCCTGATGAAATGCCGCAAACGGGCATGGGCGGAGCAGCCTCTGGTGACTCTGGAACAGCTATGATCTGGATCACCCTTGGAGCGTTACTCGCGGTAACAGCAGGATTCTTCGTTCGTCATAGACTCGGGAAAGAACAGTAAGAAGGAATGAAGAAGGTCTCCCCTTCTTCATTCTTCTTTAAGGTAGGTACAAATTTTTATATGATAAGAGAGGAGGGGCATTCATGATACGATTGAAAAAAAGAATTTTAACCATTTTATCGATCAGTATGTTCGCTCTTCTGCTCATTGGTTTAAGTACGGGTCCATGGAGTCAAATGCTTCCCTTTGGGAGCGTATTTAACACGGAACAGGAGGTCGATGGTCCTTCACAAGATGATCGCTCCGGCGTTTCTTTTGAAGATCGTAACCTATCCGGGGAATTTCATCGGTTAGATGAGATCACCAACGCTATTCAAGCTCAAGAACCGGACCAAGAGGATGATGGAATCATTCCGGCATCGATTGAAATTCCAGCTATTGATGTAAAAGCCGAGATTGAACCTGTGGGCATCCTAGATAACGGGCAAATGGGCGTACCTTCAGAAGCTGAAGGGGTAGCATGGTTTGAGCCTGGCGCAAACCCTGGAGAAATAGGGAATGCTGTTATGGCAGGACATGTAGACAGCACAACGGGGCCAGCGATCTTCTTTGATCTAGATGAATTAGAATCGGGAGATGAGATCATCATTACCGATGAGGATGACAGAAGCTTCATATTTACGGTTCAAAATCAGGAAAGCTATCCTCATGAAAATGCTCCTATGGAAAATATATTCGGAACTTCCGAAACACGAAATTTAAACTTGATAACATGTACGGGAACCTTTAATCAGGAGGAAGGAACGCACGACGAACGACTTGTTGTCTATACGGAATTAAATGAAGCTCAAAGCGATATCGAACAGAAAAATGATTCATCAAATCCTCCAGATTCACCGACAAATGTAGAAGTCGACGGTTCATTTATTACCTGGCATGCCGTGGATGAAGAAGACATTGTTGGTTATCGGGTCTATCAAGGGGACTCCATTGAAGAAAGCGAATTTGAACATGTGGAGAGTGTCTCACCCCATGAACGAAAAAGATCCCCTGCCAATCACGGAGATTCTACCGATAGTATCTATTATGTCACTGCCGTTGACGTCTACGGTCAAGAGTCGGACCCTTCCGAACTTATTCAAATTGAAAGATAAATTCTACAGGCCCTATGACGTGCTGCAGGGCCTTTTTTCTGCTGATATAGTGAAATGTTAACGATTTCTGTCATTGATAGTATGAATTTACTGATATAGTATAGTTGTAGATTTATTCTTGCAGAATGGTCACCCTATGAGGTGTCCACATTTTTGTATGTATCTCTTTGAATTTATTACAACAAACAAGGAGTCACGTCTATGGGGAAACCTACGGATAAGGAGCTGTACGAACGCATTCAAATGAAGGACAAAGCAGCGTTGGAATTGATGTATGATCGGTATGAAAAGTTGTTGTACTCTTTGGCCTACCGAATTACAAAAGATCCTCATTTCTCGGAAGAAGTGATGCAAGATGTTTTTATGAAACTTTGGAACGGAAAAGGAGCAGGGCAGTACAATGAGGATAAAGGAAAATTCTCAAGCTGGTTGTTAACTGTTACACGAAACACTTCTATTGATTTGCTTCGTAAAAAGAAAGAAGTTGAATATCAATGGGATGAACGTGATTCGTTACAAGAAGAGATACCAAGTGTTGAAAAAGAAGTTGAAGATCAAGAAAAAAGGGATGAGCTTACTGAAGCGATGGACACACTCCCTGATGAGCAGCAGCGTATGATTTACTTATTTTATTTTCAAGGTCTTTCCCAGCAAAACATATCAAAAGTATGTGAACTTCCAGTAGGAACGGTAAAAGGAAGAATTCGCTTGGCATTAAAAAAGCTTCGGGAAAACCTTGCAACAGAAAGGAGGGTCGACCATGGAAAATAAACGGTGTGATTATCTGATTGATTATTTTAATGGCCTTCTCTCCGAAAATGATAGCCGTCAATTTGAACAACATTTGCAGCAATGTGAGGATTGTCAGAAGGAACTACAAGAGTTTAAAGCGTTAACGGAAGATCTCCCGCTTCATATGAAACAGGTCGATCCTCCTGAAGGGATGAAAGATCGAGTTCTGGATCATGTGATGACGAACGATCCTGTACCATCAAACCAGTTCATCAAAAAGAAAAATTCAAAGCTACCGATATGGTCTGGGGTGTTGGCAGCTGCATTGCTTTTGTCTGTTGGTGTTAATATCTATACTACAGTAGAGATGCAGCAATTGTCGTCGGAAAATGAAAATTTAAATGCCCAACTTTCAGATGCTCAACTGGCTATATCTGAATTGCAAGAGGAACAAGAAGACGAGGAAGACACTGGTGTAGCTTCACCAGAACAGACAGCTAGCCTTGTGCCGTTAGAGGAAAACGGATTTACAGGTATGGCAACAGTTACTGATAACGGAGAGGGTCCTGAATTGCTTGTACAAGTGCAAAATATGGAAGCGTTGCATGGAGATGAGGTTTACCAAGTTTGGTTAATTGAAGAGGAAACGCCAGTAGCGTCCGGATCTTTTGTGATCGATGAACATGGAGTCGGAGGCGTCTCTTATCATATGAGTGGAGAAATGGAACAAAACTGGGAATCTGTGGCTGTTTCAAAAGAACCTCAACCTGGAAACGAACAACCAGAGGGTGAAATCTTGTTGGAGTCTGAACTATAAGCAAGCCGCATCCTTGTTTGGTTAATCCGGTGTACCTGAGGAATCATCCAATACTTCCGCAAGCTACTGCTTAAATGAGGTCAATCGTACTACAAGGTAACATGTAGTATTGATTGACCTTTTTAGGCAGGTTAAGAAAGTATAACTCAACTTTCTTATCTGCATAAGTGCAACTAAGGCTTTCTAATGATTATCGTATTTCGAGCATGATGTTTACCGCATCAATGAAATCATTTGTTACAATTTAGATTATTGAATAGCTCACTTAAGCAAAAGGAGATGGACATGGATACTTTAACGATTACGGAACTTTACACTGAAAAAGAAATCATCGAAGCTTTTCCAATTATGCGTCAACTACGCACTCATCTTGACGAAAAAGAATACATGGAATTGGTGTCTGAGGCTAGAGAAAAAGATATGTACAGAATGTTTGCTTTATACGATCAAGGAGATATCGTTGCTGTTATTGGATTTAAGCCTATGATCACCCTGTACTATGGACGATTTGTTTGGGTTTGTGATTTAGTTACGGATACTCAAAGGCGTTCAAAGGGGTATGGGGAAAAGCTTCTATCGTTCGTTCATGACTGGGCAGTAGAGCATAATTATGAAAGTGTTGCTCTTTCATCAGGTTTACAACGTCATGATGCGCATCGCTTTTATGAAGAGAAGATGAAGTATGGAAAAGCCAGTTATGTTTTTAAAAGATCATTGAATGAATGAGGCCGAGAGAGCCTAGAAAGGGCCGAACCACATGGGGATAAAAATTGTTCCGAATGACTAAGATCATTATCTCGAAGAGGATGGAGTATGATATCGTTATTTCGAAGGGACGAGCTTACGATGTCAGGTCAAGTATGGATTTCAATATACAATCCTCCGTAACACGACCGGTGCAAAAGTGGAACAACGGACAAATCATAATAACAAACCAAAATAATGGCATAAGTAAGTTCATTAAAGGTAGGGGAAAACCGTTGTAAACAGTTAACATCATTAATGCGTGTTATCGAAGTCTAAAGAAGTAGGAGGATTTGCTAATGAATGTAAAAGCTGGTCAAGTCATTACATTTGAAAGAAGTTTTACAAACGAAGATGTCGCAATGTTCACAAAGGTGTCTTTGGACGAAGGCAATCACCATACCACGCCAGATGAATTAGGAAAGCTTGTTGTTCAAGGATTACTGACTGCTACACTACCAACAAAAGTTGGTGGGGATTATAATGTAATGGCTCGTACGATGAATTTTGAGTTTATGAGACCTGTGTTTACTGGAGATCAAATATTATGTGAAGTGACCATTCAAGAACTTGAAAAGAACGAAAAGGATAGAATTTCTATTAAGTCAACATTTCTATGTACCAATCAAAATAATAAGCAGGTGTTAAGTGGAAACTTTGCAGGTGTTATATTATAAGCATAATGATGATAAGCGAAGAAGGAAATGAATGACTACGTTAGCATTACCACCTAAGTATAAGACGGAGGGGGATCAATATGAACGACAACTTCACAATGATCAATGAACCGCCGAATCCAATTGAATATAACGATTTGCGTTTGGAGGGTGGTATAAGTGGGAAGTCACAAGAAGCTGCAACAGTCGGTTTAGAAAATTCATTGTATGCAGTGTGTATCTACGACGAAGAAACATTAATTGGGATGGGTCGTGTTATCGGTGATGGTGGGGCTTTTTTTCAGATCGTCGATATCGTCGTAAAACCAAGCTATCAAGGACAAGGACTAGCAAAGGTGATTATGGGAGAACTCATGAATTTTCTAGACCAAAACACGTATCCCGGTTCTTATGTAAGTCTGATAGCTGATGGTGCAGCTGACAAACTTTATGAACAATTTGGATTTAACTATACTTATCCTAGGTCACAGGGGATGTTTAGAAAATATTAGATATGGGTCTTCTTCAACCGTGCGCTTTTATCAACGAATGATATCTTCCATAATTTAGGTAAGGTTCATGAAGAAAACCAAGAATCAATGCAACGTCGTGCGGTTGATCACGATTTTGGCCGAGACCACGTCACTCCCTGTGGTATTCTGAGTGTGACGAATGATCACGTCGACGTCACGTTTACAGACACGAAGGTAACCGTGTATGGTTGACTGTTTCAAAGCCTATTGCTGAAACAAGATTTTCAATACGTCGATACCTTGATCATTCACGCGGATAACGGACCGGAGAATCATAGCCGCTGTACACAGTTCATGACGCGAATCATAGAATTTGCGGTCGAGTATCTGGCCTACGATCCTCCCTATCACAGCAAGTACAATTCGGTTATGACAAGGAGCCCCATTGATATGAACAACCTCCACAGCAAACATATAAAAAAGAATCTCGCTAAACCAAATGTGACCATCAATTTAAAATTAAAAATGATCTTGCTCATTTGCGCATTGATTCTAGGAATGTTTGCGATCGTAGGGCTTTTTGTCCATTATTTTTTTACCGACTCTTTAGAAGATCAAATGGGAGAACGTGTGTTAAATGTGGCGCGAAGTGTTGCGCATATACCGGAACTGCGGGAAGCGTTTGCTGAAGAAGATCCTGCCTCGATCATTCAACCCATTGTTGAGCCTATCAGAGAAGACACGGGGGCTGAATTCATCGTCGTAGGGAATACGGATGAGATTCGTTACGCCCACCCTCTCCCGGATCGAATCGGGGAAAAAATGGTTGGGGATGATAATGATCGTGCGTTAATTCATGGAGAAACCTATGTCTCTAAAGCCGTTGGTTCCCTGGGTCCGTCAATGCGAGGGAAGGTGCCCGTTTTTTCAGACGATGGAGAGATTATCGGCGTGGTTTCCGTCGGTTTTTTGGTCGATGACATTCAAGGCATTATTGGAAATTATACGGAAGGATTATGGTATATTTTGTTAGCGACCGTTACCGTCGGGATTTTGGGGGCTGTGATGATTGCCCATTATATCAAAAAAACACTATTTGACTTGGAACCTGAAGAGATTTCCCACTTGTTTTTGCAAAAAGAAAGCATTCTACAATCCACCCATGAAGGCATCATCGCTGTCAATCAAAAAGGGCTAATCACGTTAATGAATCAGACCGCGCAACGTCTGTTTTTGTCAAACAAAAAACAGACGGAATCGTATATTGGCAAACACATACGGGACGTTCTCCCGGATACGAGGATGCCGGAAGTGCTCGATAGTGGTGAAAGTCAATACGACCAGGAAATGTTGATCGGGAACCATAGCGTTTATGTTAACCGCATTCCGATCTTTTATGAAGATAAGATCATTGGCGCGGTGTCTTCTTTTCGTGACAAAACTGAAATTGAACGATTAACAAAAGAACTGAGGAGAATCAAACAGTATACCGACGCTCTTCGGGCGCAAACACATGAGTTCTCGAATAAATTGTACACGATTTCGGGGCTTTTACAGTTGGATCAAAAAGAAGAAGCGATCGCGTTAATTCAGAAAGAAAGCTGTACGCAACAAGAGTGGATCCAATTTCTGATTCAAAAAGTGCCCGATCCGATGATCAGTGCTGTGTTGCTCGGCAAACTGAATCAAGCGAATGAACTGGGAATCGACATGACCTTCCACCCGGAAAGCAAATTAACGTATCGCTTATCAAAAAAGAAAAAAGATGCGCTTTTAACGGTATTGGGCAATTTGCTGGAAAATGCATTGGAAGCGGTAAAAAAGGAACCGGAGCCAAAACGGAAAGTAAGCATCTTCTTTACGGATTTGGGCAACGACCTCGTGTTTGAAATTGAAGACTCAGGTCCCGGCATTCCGCCAGCATTGTGGGATCAAATTTTCAATCAAGGTTTTTCGACAAAAGAAGGTTCGCATAGAGGCATTGGACTCGCTTTAAGCAAACAGATGATATCGGAAATCGGCGGCACGGTTTTGCTTGAAGATGGCGAGTTGGGAGGAGCCTGCTTTGTCGTCACCATACCTAAACAGGAAAACACAGAACATGTTCCAGGTGGGATAAAATGAATGAGAGTTACAAGGTTCTTATCGTGGAAGATGATTTCCGGGTAGCGGAAATCAACCGACAGTTTATAGAAAAGATGGACGGATTTACAGTGACGGGAATGGCAAAAACCGGAGAAGAGACGATCGAGCAACTAAATAACAGTCAAACATTACCCGATCTCATCTTGCTCGATGTGTACATCCCCGATGTTGAAGGGCTGGAACTATTATGGACCATCCGCAATCACTATCACGAAGTGGATGTGATTATGATGACCGCTGCAAAAGAAGTGTCCACAATTGAAGAATCATTACGGGGCGGAGCCTTCGATTACATCGTGAAACCCATCGAGTTTGAACGTTTTGCATGGACACTTGGGCGTTATGATCGGCAGCGAAGGATGCTCACCGAAAAAGAAGAGATGGATCAAGCAGAGATCGACCATTTAATCGGATCAGCCGCTGCCAAACAGACGTCAGTGCCTTCCGATCATGAGCTGCCTAAAGGCATTGATGAAATTACTTTAACTACCATTAAAGATATATTGAAGAAAACGAAAGATGAGGGCATAACAGCTGCAAACCTGGGTGAGAAAATAGGGGCGAGCCGGTCAACGGCGAGACGCTATCTCGAGTATTTGGTATCGATCAATGCGGTGAAAACCGAGCTTAAATATGGGGATGTAGGCAGGCCGGAGCGGCGTTACATTTTTTCATAAAGTGTAACTTCCATCAGAGAGGGGGGTTCATCATCCCCCTCTGATGGTTCGTTGAACAAATGGGGGATTACCACCGGGATAAAAAATGTGTAGCACACCTTTGCCTGTAGCCTTAACTGTGAGATGTGTTTTTGGGCACGTCATCGGATCTCCTTCTTTACATTGTAGTGGTAACATACCCATCAACATTAACTCTGGTGTTCATGGCTGTGAACAATCCGCTTGTTCTTATAAACGTTAACTATACCCATTTAAAAAGGAGAAGAGATGATGACGGAAACGTTAATCAATGCCACCAATGGTTTAACTGCATTAGCATTCTTCGCTTTCGTAATATTAGTAATTCTGATAAAGAAAGAAGGTAAAGATGAAAGAGCTCAATATTTAGGCTATAGACTGTTTAGTTTCTTATTTACATTTTTACTCGGAGGGTTGGCCTTAATCCTCTTCGTCACAGCTTGGAATCCGTTGGATTATATTTCACTAAGAATGTCGATTACTACATTGATGTCATTGAATATATTCGTTGGTTTGGGTTATTGGATATATATGAGCAAAAAGGTATAGGGTGCTTAGATCAATCAGGGTAGTGTGTCACAATATGTATTACCCTTCGAGTTGATCGTTTTCCACACCAGGGTTTCCATGATTTCCTTCATCTCCGGTGTATAGCGGCTTAAGGCAAAGGTTTTTGCTTCTACTTTTTTTCTTTATGCTCGTAACCGTTAATCACCTGCTTGCTGTTGCGTAATGTCGGTGGTGAATTTGTTGATGAATACTACATGTCAAAGTTGTTATGATCAGTTAAGCATCTACAATTGTTGAATATCACAAGCAGAAAATGATAATTATTCGAACTAAATTTTTGAGAGCCTGTTTTGATCAATTTTTTCAAATGAAGGCTCTTATTTTTTGCTGAAAATAATTCGGCGGTCGAGCTTTTCGACTATGTTTTCTCGTGAAGGAAGATGGTGATGTAAATAAAACTTAAGCCAATAAACAAAATGAACAAAATCAACAAAATAAACATTACGAGGATTATGTAGCTAATATTTATATCTTGTATATAGATATGCTAGATTTGTATTTATTGATAGTAGATATAGCAAAAGCAGTGCATAATTTCTTTTTTTTAATCGAGGTTGTATCCGCTTTCATAATGTTATTGAGGGAGTGAATGAGAAATGGAGCAAGATTTTTCAGTTGCACTGACAATCGTAGGTTTATTGATTATTTTCACGATCGTCGGGCTCCTTATTTGGGGAAAGATCAGTCCAATTGTAGGAATGACGCTCATCCCGGTTCTTGGTGCATTGGTTCTCGGATTCGGATTTGAGGATTTGCGAGAATTCTTTGCTTCTGGTGCCGATCAGGTGATGAGCGTTGTGATCATGTTTATTTTCGCTATTATTTTCTTCGGCATCATGCAGGATAGTGGATTATTTAATCCGCTTGTACGGGGAATGATTCTCCTCACGAGAGGGAATGTCGTTATCGTCGCGGTAGGAACAGCGGTGATCGGAACCTTTGCACACCTTGACGGCGCCGGTGCCACCACGTTTCTATTGACGATCCCGGCACTCCTCCCTTTATATAAAGAGCTCAACATGAGCAAGTATTTGCTGCTACTTATCGTCTCGTTAAGTGCGGCAATCATGAACATGGTTCCCTGGGGAGGGCCAATGGCCCGTACGGCTTCTGTTCTTGACGCCGACCTTAATCAATTGTGGTATCCATTGATCCCTTTGCAAATCGTCGGCTTTATCCTCGCCCTTGGATTGGCCGCCTTCCTGGGAATGCGAGAAAAGAAAAGGATTGCCAAGCGAGTGGAGAACGGGGAAATAGATCAGAGCGACGGTGTTGATGTGAGAGCCGTTGCTGATGACTTTTCCAGAAGGAAAGCAGAAGAGGCAGCAGCAGCTGAAGAAAAACCCGCCAAGCATCCGGCGATGATTTGGGTAAACCTCGCACTTACCATTGCCGTCGTAGCTCTTATGCTTTTCGATATTGCTCCTCCTGAATTTGCTTTTATGCTTGGTGTAGCGATTGCTTTACCCATTAACTATCCAAGAGTCAGCGATCAAATGGGACGCGTGCGCGCACATGCGCCTGCTGCCTTAATGATGGCCGCTGTCATTCTAGCTGCCGGTGTATTTCTCGGGGTTATGAATGAATCGGGAATGTTGGATTCCATCGCACTGGCTATGGTCAGCGTTCTTCCTGCCGCTGTCGGTCCTTTTATACACGTCATTGTTGGCGTCCTTGGTGTACCGATGGATTTACTAACGAGTACAGATGCCTACTATTTCGCGATATTACCGATCGTGGAATCGACCGCTGCCGAATTCGGGGTTCCGGCTTCTTCAACCGCTTACGCGCTGATGATCGGAAATGTTATCGGTACATTCGTCAGTCCGTTTGCTCCAGCCGTATGGCTTGCCATAGGCCTTGCCGGCGCTAATATGGGGCAGCACATTAAGTATTCTTTTTTCTGGATATGGGGCTTCAGTATCGTTATGCTCGTGATTGCTTATTTCATAGGTATCTTTACCATTTAAGTGATGTTGGATGGTATCGGATCCATTTTCTGCAAATGTTCCAGGGGCCAGGGGCTGTTACGTTACTCGTGCAACATTTCATAAGATATGTTTTCGGCATTCTTCCCGGTTCTAGAATGTATGAATGCTTGTAATCTTTTTCCGAAGTATTTAGGAATGAATGTCTGAAACACGCCGCTAGTGTCAAACACAATGCAAGCATCAGGAGGGTTACGGATGACACAATATTCCATTCCGTGTAGTGTCTATCGCGGAGGAACGAGCCGTGGTCTGTTTTTTCACGAGAAAGACTTACCTGCGAATCGCCAGGAAAAATATCGGGTTTTTCTAGAAGCGATTGATGCCTATAACCCATCACAAATCGATGGACTTGGTAGCGGGACAAGCCATACGAGCAAGGTTGTCGTGATCTCACCTTCCGGACAAGAAGATGCCGATGTCAACTATACGTTTTACCAAATCGGGATTGGGCAAGAAATTGTCGATGATAAGGGGACGTGCGGGAACTTGATGGCTGCTGTTGGCGCGTTTTCCGTCAATGAAAAGCTCGTCGAGCCTTCCGATGGTACTGGTGTAACGGTTCGAGCAGTGAATACAAACATTGGAAAAATCGTCTCGATTCATGTGCCGGCCGAAAACGGTGCGGCTAAAGTTCAAGGTGCCTTTCAAATGCCCGGAACCGCGATGCCCGGGGCAAAATATACCGTCCGCATTCTCGATCCCGGTGGCGGAAAGACCGGCAAAACTTTGCCACTTGGTAGTGTACATGAAGAGAATGACCGGGCTTATTCATTCGTTGACCTCGTGAATCCCTTTGTCCACCTAGAAGCGAGTGCTTTTCATCTGGATGGAACGGAAAGCAATGCCCGGATTAGCGACAATCAAGACCTGTTGGCTGCACTGGAAATCGTCCGGGCCGGATCAGCAGTTGCCTCCGGTATGGAGGAGACAATTGAAAATGCACGGAAAGCGCCTGCTGTTCCAAAAGTTACGCTCGTTGCACCTCCGCAGACCTACGTTTCTACATCGGGAACAATGATCAACAAGAAGGATATTGATATCATGGCTAAAATGATATCGATGGGAAAGGTACATCGTACTTTTGCCGGCAGTGGTTTGCTTAATCTTGCTGCCTCGACACTCCTGCCGGGGACAATTCCCAATCGGCTTGTAAGCGCACAGCCAAACGGAGTTGTACGTATTGGACATCCAGATGGTATCGCAGAGGTGATGGTTTCCCTCAACGATGAGGGAAATGACATTTCCTCTGTTGGATTAAACAGAACGGCACGGCTGATTATGAAAGGGGAAGTATATATTCGTGCATAGACTTCTTTAAATTTCAATATCCCGACCCACTTTCAGTGTGGGCTGGGATTTTTTTAATACCAAATTCACTAGCGTTGCATAAATATAGTAAGAAATCGAGCGAAAAAAGATAACTTTGAACAAAGGGTCGCTCTGTTCATTTGGTAATTTTATACAATAGCGTCTAATCTTCCATTTATTTTGATGGATCTGTTTGTAACTCTAGTGATGCAGTTACTATGAAAAATGCGTTAGCTAAAGAAGTGGAATGTATCTTTCCCTGAATTCTTCCATCAAAGGAAAAGTTCTTAGGCGAATGATCGAGAGCGAGCGAAACTGGATTCGGCGCGGGGGGGTTTTTTCGGCGAAGCAACACGTTTATTCAGCGCGTGACTTAGATAATTCGGCGCGCCGGGCATTTTATTCAGCGTTTTAGGAACTTTATCGGCGCGCTCGCCGGGCAGCATTAGCCGAAAGAAGAAAGAACTTCTGGCACGGAGCACTGGAAGTCAAAGCGCGAGCGGCTTGGTGATAAAAAAGCTAGAATGAAGAAACCTTACCGTGGGGATTAGCAAGTGAATAGGATTCGATCGCTTGCATTTTTCTTCGTTTCTCTTTATAATACGGACAATAAAGAAAAGCACGGAAGAGGACACGAGTGTCAGGATACGAATGACAGAGAGAAAAGCCGGCGGCTGAAAGCTTTTTATTACGGTCTTGATGTCTTACCCCCTCAGAGCTGCAATGAAGAACGGAGTTAGTATTTGTTGCCGTCCCGGGCGTTAACCGGATAAAGCGTCTTGCCTTTGGCGAGGCACTAGGGTGGAACCGCGGGTTAAGCTCGTCCCTATTTAGGGACGGGCTTTTTTGTGCTCTTCCTATTTTGTAATAACGTGAAGGAGATGAAGAAAAAAATGGCAGAGCAGTTAGCATTAACGTTTCCAGATGGATCTGTAAAATCCTTCGATCAAGGGGTGACATTAGAAGATGTTGCATCGTCCATTAGCTCAGGCTTAAAAAAACAAGCGGTGGCTGGGAAATGGAACGGGCAATCTGTGGATCTGCGCACCCCGTTAAGCGATGATGGAGAGATCGAAATTTTGACGTATAAAGATGATGAGGGGCTGAACGTGTTGCGTCATAGCAGCGCTCATTTATTGGCGCAGGCGGTGAAGCGGCTATACCCAGATGCTAAGTTTGGTGTCGGTCCTGTTATCGAAGGCGGCTTTTATTACGATATCAAATCAGAGCATACCTTTTCTCCGGAAGATTTACCGAAAATCGAAAAAGAGATGCAACGCATTATTGATGAAAATCATGAGATCTTGCGTAAAGAGGTATCTAGGAAGGAAGCAAAAGAGATATTCAAAAACGATGAACTGAAACTTGAACTCCTAGACGACATCCCTGAGGGTGAAACAGTTTCCTTATATGAACAAGGGGAGTTCGTTGATCTTTGTCGTGGTGTCCACGTGCCGTCGACAAGTAAGCTCAAAAAGTTCAAGCTCATGAATATTTCCGGTGCCTACTGGCGAGGTGACAGCAACAATCAGATGTTGCAACGCATTTACGGTACTGCTTTCCCGAAACAAAGTGAGCTGGATGAGCACTTGCGTCTGCTTGAAGAAGCAAAGGAAAGAGACCATCGTAAGCTTGGCAAGGAATTAGATTTATTTACGATCGATCAAAAGGTGGGCCAAGGGTTGCCGTTATGGTTACCGAAAGGGGCGACCATCCGTCGTACGATCGAACGCTACATCGTCGATCTGGAAGAGCGCCTTGGCTATGACCATGTGTACACTCCCCTTCTTGGCAGTGTGGATCTTTATAAAACATCAGGGCATTGGGAGCACTATCAGGATGATATGTTTCCAGCCATGGAAATGGATAACGAGGATCTTGTGCTGCGTCCAATGAATTGCCCTCATCATATGATGGTCTATAAACATGATATGCATAGTTACCGGGAGCTTCCACTGCGCATTGCTGAACTAGGTACCATGCACCGCCACGAGATGTCCGGGGCACTTGCTGGTCTGCAACGTGTACGTGCGATGACGTTGAACGATGCCCATATCTTCTGTCGCCCTGATCAAATGAAAGACGAGTTTTTACGCGTCGTTGATTTGATTCAAAACGTGTACAAAGACTTCGGGATTGAGGATTATTATTTCCGTCTCTCTTATCGGGATCCGGAGGATAAGGAGAAATACGTAGATAACGACGAGATGTGGGAAAAAGCGCAAATTCTTCTGAAAGAAGCGATGGATGAACGTGATGTGGAATACGTAGAAGCGGTTGGAGAAGCAGCGTTTTACGGACCTAAGCTTGACCTGCAAGTGAAAACAGCCCTTGGAAAAGACGAAACCCTTTCGACTGTACAATTGGACTTCCACCTTCCGAACCAATTTGACCTTACGTATATCGGGGAGGACGGCAAAGAACATCGTCCGGTAGTCATCCACCGCGGAGTTGTTTCAACGATGGAACGCTTCGTTTCATTTCTCATCGAAGAATATAAAGGCGCGTTTCCGACATGGCTTGCTCCAGAACAAGTACGGTTAATTCCGGTATCCCTTGATGCTCACAGCGATTATGTACACCAAGTAGAAGAAAGGCTTCAATTTGCAGGCGTTCGAGTAGAAGTTGATGTCCGGGAAGAAAAGCTGGGGTACAAAATTCGGGAAGCGCAAACGCAAAAAATTCCTTATACACTTGTTTTGGGTGATCAGGAGCAGGAAGCGTCTGCGGTTAATATTCGAAAACACAAAGAGAAAGAAACGGAGACGAAATCGCTGGATGCATTTGTCGATCACATTTCTAGTGAGATCCAAAAAGGACAATAAGTTCGCCATATGAATATTGAATCGGTAGATTATGAAAGCACGAAAGATGCGATTGTCCGGCATCTACAAGCCGATACAAAAGTGAAACGGCCAGCATTTGTGAATAGGGAAAAGAAACTGATCGGTTTCGCGGCCTATGAGAAAGGCGAAATCGTAGCTGGAATTAACGGAGAGATTTTTTGGAACAATATGCATCTCTCTCTTCTCTCCGTTAAACATTCCTATCAAGGCCAGGGATTGGGGAAAGCACTGCTAAAGAAAATGGAAGAAGAAGCAATGGTTCATTCCTGCCGCATGATGTATGTAGAAACGATGAGTTGGCACGCGCCAGACTTTTACAGAAGGTATGGTTTTGAAATCGTAGGAACGTTGGATGGCTACCCAATAGAAGGTGAATGTCAATATTACATGCGAAAATGGTTGGTATAGTTGGTAGAAGAAGGCTTTCCGGTAGCGGAGCCTTCTATTTTTGAATGAGAGTTCCATTTTGTGAAAAACTAGGAAGAGCCGACATGCATCCTTTAAAAAACGGAGGGATCCTATGTTTACATTTTCACAAGCTATCGTCCGCCAAGTAGGGAACAGCTACGTCGACGGTTTAACCGACTACGATTTAGGGACGCCAGATATTGAAAAAGCACGTGAGCAACATCAACAATACGTGGAAGCGTTGCAATCCTGCGGGCTTCGTGTAACGGTTCTTGAGCCAGATGAAGAACATCCTGATTCCATTTATGTTGAAGACCCTGCCGTGGTAATTCCGGAATGCGCAATTTTGACAAACCCGGGAGCCCCAGCGAGGACGGAAGAAAAATATGAAATGGAGCCGGTCTTGAAACGGTTTTACGAAAAGGTCGAAGTCATGAATACACCTGGATACTTGGACGGCGGGGATGTCATTCAGGTAGAAGATCATTTTTATATTGGCCTTTCTGATCGAACAAACGAGGATGGTGCCGAACAATTTCGAGACATTGCGGCAAAGTATGGATATACGACTTCTTTTATCCCCGTCAATAATTTTCTTCATTTAAAGACAGGCGCAACCTATATTGGGGATCAACATGTGCTTGTGGCTGGAGAATTCATCGAGGGACCTGCTTTCTCATCACTTAAAAAAATTGTCGTTCCAGACGATGAAGCATACGCGGCCAACTGTCTTCGTATCAACGATTGTATCTTAATGCCAAAAGGGTACCCTGATACATACAAACAAGTAGCGGGTCTCGGATACCCTATCATTGAATTAGAGGCGTCGGAATTCCGGAAAAAAGAGGGAAGTTTGACTTGTCTTTCGCTAAGGTTTTAAACAGAAGGGTGGCCAGGGCTAAATATCTACTTTTTGATCAAGACGGCACATGCCGTTTTCTAGTCAACACAGCCCGGCTCACCTACTCATCATCAATGAACGCATCCTGTGGAATAAAATGGATGATCTTACGTCGTTCGTCATTTAAGACGGCCAACTACTTTCATAAGCAAGATCTATACCAACCAAATAAAATACACGATAAAAATAACGAGCAAAAAATACATGATAGGATGAATTTCTTTGTAAGCCCCTTTTACAATTTTTAAAATAGGATAAGAGATAAACCCTAATGCAATTCCATTAGCAATACTATAGGTTAGGGGCATGGCAATAATTGTTACGAAGGCAGGTATGGCATATTCCATATCGCCCCATTTTATTGAGCCCAAAGAAGAGGCCATTAAAACTCCAACAATGATTAATGCGGGAGCCGTAACAGATTCAGTAACAACTTCCAAAAGCGGTGATAAGAATAAGAACAAGAGAAAGCACCCCGCTGTAACCACTGAAGCAAATCCTGTACGTGCGCCGGCGGCAACACCCGCAGCAGAATCAATATAAGAATTGGTGTTGGATGTACCTAAGATCGATCCAAGGACAGAAGCGATAGCATCAGCTCCTAATGCTTGTTTAGCCCGTGGTAAATGATTATTCTTAAGAAATCCTGCTTTTTTAGCGATTGCGATAAGTGTTCCGGTTGCATCAAAAAAGTTCACGAACAGAACGGTGAAAACTACCGTGAATATTTCTGGTTCAAGAACGTTTGGCAGGTGGGTAATGGCTGCACCAAAAGTGGGGGCTAAACTCGGCACGGAAGAAACCACTTGAGAGGGGAGAGGAATTAACCCAGTAATGATTCCAGCCGTAGCGGTAATGACCATGCCGAAAAAAATAGCAGCATGAACCCCCCGCACCATCATTACGGCAGTTACAACAAAACCAAACATAGCCAATACAGTAGTCGGATCAGTAAGTACACCGAGCGTCAGTAGCGTTTCACCATCTGCAGCAACAATTCCTGCATTTTGTAATCCAATAAAGGCGATAAACAATCCGATACCCGCAACAGTCGCTTCCTTTAATTGGGGAGGAATAGCATTGAGAACCTTTTCTCTTAATCCCGTTAATGTCATAACGAGGAAGATCAATCCTGCTACCAGCATACCAGCAAGTGCAGTCTCCCACGGAACTCCCATACCTATGACAATCGTGTATGCAAAAAACGCATTCAAACCCATCCCGGGTGCTAACCCAATCGGATAATTGGCCCACAAGGCCATAATAATACACGAAATAGCTGCCGTAAGGCCTGTAGCCACAAACACAGCCCCATCATCCATCCCTGCATCACTTAAAATCGCTGTGTTAACAAACAGTATATACGACATAGCCATGAAGGTTGTTACTCCACCTATGGTTTCCCTTTTGAAATTCGTATTTCTTTCTCTGAAACCAAAATATTGTTCAATTTTATTCCCTTTTGGTTCTTTGTTTTTTTGAATTTGAGGTTCTAAGTTTGAATTCATATTTTTCCTCCATTGTGTACAATTATAAATCACGTTAAAAGTAACGCACCCTCCTGGTGGGATATCTAAACTGACTTAGAAGAAGCCTCTAGAAACATTACGTTTCATTAAAAGGTTGTTCAAAGAATCCGGGAAAACAGCTTTCTATCTCTTCGTCGTTACTAGCAGGATGCTCGAACTTGCGTCTCCTTGACTCTTTATTCCTTCTTTCTGAACACGCTCTTTAAACACTTAAAGAGCGGTTTTCCCAGGGATAGAATTATAAGTCTTTTATGAGTGATAGGGGAGGGTTGATTCGATAAACACATCCATAATCCCTCCGCAAATTCCGCCATCTTCATAAAGAAGGCCTTCTGTTAGGTCAACTTGGTGCTGTTGAGGTTTTCCTGTTTCAATAACAAGAAGTGCTTTTTCAATGACTTCACCTTCACCGCAGCCACCGCCAATTGTGCCGTGCAATTTACAGTCGGGATAAACAATCATTTTTGTGCCTGTTTTTCTAGGAGTGGACCCTTTTGTCCGTATGACAGTAGCTATAGCTGCTTTTTGTCCTTGCTTACGGAGAGACATCACTTTCTCATAAAAATCTAGATGATTCATTTTCTATCCCTCTCATAAAATTTCAGTTTTTCATAGTCCTGGATTTTCTCTCGCTTTGATCGACCGGGCGAGCTGTTTTGGACTTTTAATATTTCCGCCATAATGCTGATAGCAATTTCAGCGGGTGACTGGGCTCCGATATCCAATCCAACGGGTGAGTATATGTTTTTAAAATGATGATGGGTAAATTCACTTTTAAGCTGTTCAAAAACACCGGCAATGCGCCTTCTGCTTCCGATCATTCCGATATATGTTGTTCGTTCTTGAGCTTTCAGTTGTTCTTCGCGTTTGAGTAATTCCTGTAGACTGATGACATCGAACTTGTGTCCACGGGTAAGAAGTAAAATGTAAGTTTTAGGTGTGATACGGACTTCTCTGAAGAAATCAAGATAAGACATGCAAATAACCTCATCGGCTTCCGGGAATTTTTCGCGATTTGCAAATGCCTTTCGATCATCAATAACAGTGACATAGAACCCGAGCATTCGTCCAATTTTCTCCACGGGTTCAGAAACGTGTCCCGCCCCAGCTACAATTAGACGGGAAGGGGCAGGGAAGACTTCGATGTAACATTCTACTTTTGCCGTTTCCCATGGAAATGTAATGGACTTTGTTTGTTGTTTCAATAACAATGGCAGGCCATGGGCAACCAGCTCATTGGAAAAAAGTTTTGAGTATGCATTGTCGCTAAATATGCTCCCGTCAGACCAAAGTAACGATTTTGTCCCAATTAGATGAATGTTGGTGTGTGAAGTTATCGTCATCAAGGCAACCTCATGTTGCTTCTTCAGTGACTCAGACAACTTCTCAAATAGTTTGGTGCTGAGCAATTATGATCACCTCGATGAGATAGGAGCTGACTTATTCATGGGTTTCATTGCTTCAAAAATTCGTTCCGGGGTGGCAGGTAAATGCCTGACCCTTGCACCGGTTGCATCGTAAATCGCGGACATAATCGCTGGAATGATCGGGATCATGACCACTTCGCCAATTCCTTTGGCGCCAAATGGATTTGTCGGTTCAGGATCTTCGACGGGGATGGTTTCAATCTCTGGTGTTTCCCTTATGGTTGGGAAAATATAATCGGCGAAATTTTTTGTTTTATGGTACCCTTCTTCGATGGCGACATCTTCGTACAACGTATATCCGATCCCCATAATGGCGCCACCTTCTGTTTGTCCTTCAAGACCTTGTAAATTCATAACTCTGCCGCAATCCGGTATGGATACAACACGCAAAACATCTGTTTCTCCGGTTAATGTATCTACCTCCACCATAACGACGTGTGTCATGTACCCGTAAATATGATGGGGGGCTCCACCGGAACCTTTGATTTCTTCTTTCTCTTTCGGTAGATAGAAGTGTCCGTTTACTTTGGTAGATGCTTTGGCTTTCGATAAATAATCGTAAATTTCGATAAATGTAAGAGAATTGGAAGGATCTTTTTTATCAATCACTGTACTATTTTCGATTTCCATATTTTTTGCTGGCGTATGAAGTATTTCAGCTGCTGTTTCTGCGAGCAGTTGAATCATCTGTGGTGCTACCGTGGCGATAGCTTTTGAGCCGGTGTATATGGACCTAGAAGCAGTGACCGTACCACCGTCTAGCGTCTCAGAAGTGTCTCCCTGAACAACCGTTATGTCAGACATGTCGCAGTGAAGCATCTCGGCACAAACTTGGGCGTACACCGTTCCATTACCGGTGCCGATTTCTTCACATCCGACTGCGACTTTCAAGCGGCCATCAGGAAGTAATTCGATGGAAGCCGCACCGTAATCAGGTGTTCCAATGCCCATTCCCACACCGTGAAAGGAGGTTGCAACGGCCACACCTCTTTTTTTCCACGGTTCACTCGGTTGTTTCTTATAGGATGCACGGTTGACCCACAAGTCGCAGTTTTGGGCCTTATCCAATGTTTGGTGAGTACCGACGCTAGATTTGACAACGTGTCCGATACTTGAGGTTTCACCTTGACGGTAGGCATTTATCTTTCTGATTTCAATGGGATCCATTCCGATCTTTTCGGCGGTCATATCGAGATGTGTTTCAATGCCGACACAGACCTGGTTAACACCAAAGCCTCGAAAGGCACCGGCAATGCCGTTATTGGTATACACACAAAACCCTTCAATATCAACATGGGGAATTTTGTATGGTCCGCACGCATGCTCGACGGCCAATGCTATCACGGCCGGACCTAGAGAAGCATAAGCACCTGTATCTGCAACCGCTCTTACTTGATTGGCAATGATGGTTCCGTCTTTTTTTGCGGCGGTTTTGACTTGAACTTTAAAAGGATGCCTTTTCATACCGGCTTGAACGGATTCTTCCCGGCTCAAATGAATTTTCACGGGACGGCCGCCGCTATGCAGTGCTAATAATGCAAGATAGATTTGCACAGTGATTTCATCTTTGCCGCCAAAAGCGCCTCCGTTAGGGCTGGAGATGACATGGATGCTTTCCGGGTTCAATCCAAGGGCACGCGAAATCTGCAAACGGTCTCTGTAGGCATACTGCCCAGGGCATTGAATGGTCAATACACCGTCTTCCTCAAGCATTCCCCAGCCGCCTTCAGTTTCTATGAAAGCGTGCATTTGACGCGGCGAGTAATACGTGTTTTCAAAAATATAATCAGCTTCCTCAAAAGCCTGGTTCACATCTCCATTGTTGATTTTGACGTGACTGTGAATATTACCGTCCGGATGCAGTTGTGGTGCTTGCTCGGTCATGGCGTATTCAGCATCTGCTACAACCTCCAACGGTTCATAATCAACTTGGATGAGATTGAGGGCTTCTTCGGCAATTTCGTTTGTTTCCGCAGCAACGAGTGCAACAGCATCCGCGGTACATCGGACAACGTCTTCACAAAGAACAGGCTGATCGGGTGTAACAATACCAAAACCGTTAAAACCTGGAATATCACGATAAGTTAATACACAAATAACGCCGGGTAATACTTTCGCTTGGGTTGTGTCGATGTTTGTAATTCGGGCATGAGGATATTTCGCTCTCAGCACTTTTCCCCATACCATGTTAGGGTAACTTCGGTCCGTCATGTATTGGAGCTCTCCGGTTACTTTTTCAGGACCATCGATACGAGGAACTCGTTTACCAATCCATTGAAACCGGTCACTAGAAGTTTCTTGCCGATGCTTTTTACCAATGGGATTGTTAACTTTAATGCTCATTTGTTCTCCCACCTTTTCATTAATCGATATAACCCTCTTTCTAACAGGGCGCTCGCCATATCTTTTCTGTAGTTTGCTGAAGCACGAATGTCAGAAATTGGGGCGACTTCTTTCCAAGCAACCTTTGCAATGTTTTGGATCATGTGCTCATCTAGAGGATCCAATAAGAGCATGGACTCACATTTTTTTGCACGGATGATGGTCGGCGCCACTGAACCGAAAGCCAATTTCCCGCCAATACATTGTCGTGTTTGCGCTTTTATTTTTAGCGAAGCAGTAAAATTCACGATGGAAATTGATTGTGCTTTACGCGGCCCTAATTTTTCGAATATGCCAATTTCATTTTTTTCTTGGGGTCGGATCACGATATCCGAGATCATTTCGTCGGGTTTTATTACGGTTTTGCCAGGGCCGATAAAAAAATCCTTAATAGGAACTGATCTTATTTGGTGAAGGGAACTTAATTGAATGTGGGCATCCAATACGTAAAGCGCAGGAATGGTATCGCCGGCAGGGGAAGCGGTCCCTAAATTGCCACCTAAAGTGCCCATATTTTGCATTTGAGTGGCACCGACTTCTTTCGCGGCAAACGTTAAAACATCCGCTTTACTTTGTAGAAGTTCGGACTTAACAATATCGGTGTGTGTCGTCAGGGGACCAATGTGTAGGCCACTGGCATCCTCACGAATGTAGCGAAGTTCTTTCAGGCCTTTGATATTAATCCAAATATCAGGCATCCAATTTCTATCCTTCATGCGAACGACCGCATCTGTTCCCCCGGCGATCAGCCGGCTGCTTTTTTGTTGGTCAGTAAGTGCATGTAAACATTCATGAACGGACGTCGGTGAAATCATTTCCATTTCCGATACCTTCATCAGGATTCTCCTTTCGGCTTTTTGAACTGTGACCAATAGTCATTGGGGGTGTTAAGGTTAAACAGAATATTAGGATCATCTACCTCCAAATGGGATACTTGATGACTGAATTTTTGTAATATACTGCGTAAACCTTTGGTTTCTTCATTGACATTTAGTAACTCTTGCCTAAAATTATTGTGAAATAACACAGGGTGTCCGCGTTTTTGTTGATACACAGGAACAACAATAGGTGCGTTTGTTTTTTTGAAGTGATCGATGATCAAGTTCAAGGTAATCTGTGAAACCGGTTGGTCTACAGCACAAATTAATATTCCTTTTGCCTTAGCGTTTGCGGCCTCGATGCCTTTTCTAATCGATGAACTTTTCCCTTCGTAAAATCGATGGTTCCAGACAATTTGTACGTCATAGGATTGAATCATTTCTGCGATTTTTTTATGCTTGAAGCCTGTTACAATAAGGAGATCTTTGACTCCAGTATTCTTGAGTTGAGTGATTTGATACTCGATCAGACTTTTCCCTTCCCACGGCAGGAAAGCTTTTAATGTGCCCATGCGTGTAGAGCGGCCAGCGGCTAATAAAATAGCGGAGCAGTTGTGGTCATTTATCATTTCATTTCACCGCGTAAAAGGGATTCTGTATTTTTGCAGCCGTCTGAACGGCTTTGATGATTTTTTGGTAACCAGTACAGCGACACAGATTCCCGCCAAGAGCGGTTTTCACTTCATCAGTTGTTGGTACGTGCTCAATACTGTTTAAAAAAGATTTAGCGGCTACGATGATCCCGGGTGTACAATAACCGCATTGGGTCGCACCTTCGTTTATAAATGCCTCTTGCACAATGTCCATGTTTTCCCTAAGTCCGACTCCTTCAACTGTGATGATGGTTTCATTTTCAATTTGTCCGGCTAATACGAGGCAAGAACAAATCACCTCATCACCGATCATGACCGAACACGACCCACATTCCCCCTTACCACAGCATTCCTTACTACCTATCAATTCCAGGTCTTCCCGTAATACATCGAGGAGTGTTTTGGCTGGTGGACATTGAACATTACTTTCTTTGCCATTTACATGAAATCGAATGTTTTTCATTAGTAAACCTCCTAATTTTAGCATCTTTACATATCGTTAAAGATGTGGATTCCTTTTTAAACAATGAAAGAATATCGAAAGAAGATCGGCATAAGGCATCTCCAAGCGATGTAGCATAATGATTGGTCTAGGCATTAAAAAAGCTACAAAAAGGTTTCCAAAATAGAAGGAAGCCCTTTTCGTAGCAAGGAAATTTACGGTTTCCTGTAGAGACCCTCAATCCGATTATTGAGGCTATACGAAAGAGTAAAGTTGTTGTTCTATTCATGCATTTAAAGGTTTTATAGAAAAAATAAACCGCAACGATAGAATCAACCTCGAGGGTGATCTAAAGTTGCGGTTCATATTTAATCCGTAAACAGAAAAATACGGAACCACTTCGTATATGTGGGTAAAAGGTAAGATGCTCTTTTGATTTTCAAAAATATATGGTTGCTACTAGGCTGTAGAAATAAGGAGTACTTACCTTATTTAACAAATCCCTCTCCATGTTCATGGATGGATCAGCTCATAGCTCTTCGAATAAGCTTATTAAATTCAAAGGGTATGAACAATATAAGAAGAATTTTAAAAAATTCTAATAAAGGATCATGCTATTGTCAAGGGTAGAATTCAGAATTTCAATGCGTAACTTTGCTTTAAAGCTACTATGAATATTGATTTTATGGCAATACAAACATATTCATTGACTACCCGGTAATAAAAAAATTCATATTATGAATCATGGTATCTTTCAAAATGTGGTTTCTAACTATACTGTATAGTAGGCATCCGTTTTAAAAGTCGATCAATCGACTTATTGGATTCTTTCAAGATTATATCCTTGTCAATGGTTTTCATCACTCGATCTTCCATAACAGGCCGTCCATTAATGATGGTCGTTTCCACGTCGCCTCTTGTAGCAGAATACACGATACGGGAAACAGGATCCACACCGAAGGAAGGGTAAACATGGAAGTCATTTAAATTTAGAATGGATAAATCTGCCTTTTTACCAACTTCCAAACTCCCAATTTCATTTTCTAATCCTACGGCCTTTGCTCCTTCTATGGTTGCCATACGAAGGACTCTTTGGGCATCCATAGCTGTCGGTCCGTGTATCGGCTTTTGGATCGTCGCTGCTAACCTTATTTCATTAAACATGTCCAGATTATTATTACAGGGGGCCCCGTCTGCTCCCAAGCTAACAAGCAAATCTTTATCCAACATATCAGGCACTTCGGCAACCCCTGATGCTAATTTTAAGTTAGAGCCAGGACAATGGCTGACTTTAACTCCCCTGTTTTTAATAATTGATTTTTCTTCATTATCCAACCAAACACAATGGGCAAGAATTAAACGCTCATTAGCTAATCCAATGTGATCTAGATAGACAACATTTCTCATTCCAGTTTTCTGTTCAACGATCTCAATTTCTCCTCTGTTCTCTGCGGCATGAGAGTGAACGCGAACATCATAATTTGAGGAAAGATCTCGAACTTGAGTCAGCAAGTCTTCCGAGCACGACACGACAAATCGGGGGGAGAAGGCGTATTGAATTCTTCCATTATCATGATTATGCCATTTCTCCAATAAATCTACGCTTTCCTGAATAGAAGTTTCTGTTTCTTCTTGCAGCAATAAGGGAACTTCATCACCATAATCCATCATGACTTTTCCGCTTAATGCCCTCATGCCGCTTTCAGCGATGGCTTGAAAAGCTGAGTCAGAGTGATGAACCGTTTCCATATCAACGACAGTGGTTGTTCCACTCTGAAAAAGTTCTCCTATACCTAACATGGCTGAATAGTAACTAGATTCTTCATCATGGGATGCTTCCAGTGGCCAGATTCTTTTTTGGAGCCAATCGAGCAGCTCTAAATCGTCTCCTTGACCTCGGAACAGTGTCTGACACAAGTGAATATGGGTGTGGATAAAACCTGGAACAACCGTTCGATAACGAGCATCAATCACTTTGTCTATGTCTACGTCATCTATATGTGAATCA
Organism: Geomicrobium halophilum; assembly: GCF_014207655.1. Lineage (GTDB taxonomy): Bacteria > Bacillota > Bacilli > Bacillales > Marinococcaceae > Geomicrobium > Geomicrobium halophilum. The sequence continues at coordinate 187,832 of NZ_JACHHJ010000001.1, forward strand.
ATTTTGGCAATCTGATCATTTTCAATCAATAAATCTCCGTATACGATCTCATTCTTCGGATTTACGGTCACAATTTCAGCATTTTTAATAAGTAGTTTTGACATGAGAATTCCTCCTGTATTAAATGTGGAAAATTTTAGATCCAAGATGAGTGAATATTAGAATCGCAAACGATTTTATTTTAAGAGGTTATTCAAAACAGCCCAGGAAAAATAGCTTCGTATCTCTCCCTCGTCTTGCTTCCCTCCCTCCTCACGTATGTTGAAAGCAACTTGTTCATTGATCTAAATGTTGATTTCTGTCAATTTTTACATCTTTGAGTGCTTGATAAAAGAAGAAAACACCCATCATTAAATATCCCAATGCAAACTCCGGTGACGCATTGAACGATAGCTCCGGGGCGTGCATGAATCCAAAAAAGGAGAAAACAGCTCCAATACCAGAAAATACAGTTGCTTTTTTAAATTCACCATCAATAATAAAGACGGTAATAGCTCCAAAAATTAAGGCTGTGAACATGGCCCCTTCTCCCAACGGGACAATTCCTGCGGAAATATCCGCTACAACCTCACCGGCATCACCATTAAACCGTGTCATTATATAATTTGAAAAATACGGCAGCATGGCTACCACCACAGCAGGGTAGTATTTTGTAGCATTCGACTCAAATGCCGTGGCCACCATTGAAACACCCACATAGACAAGGATAGGAGCTATAACAGCTACAGGAATAATGGACGAAATGGCAGCGATTAAACCAAACAAGGCTGTGAGCGTATACACTATCGCATTTAAAATACTGTAACCTCGTCCTGCACCCATGTGCTTAGCACCGATGGTTGCAAGATAAACGGTGGTGGGGAACAGTCCGCCGAAAAGAGTCCCAATCATTGTCCCTACCCCGTCAACTGCCTGACATTCTCGTACATCATACTTATCACCGGCTGCGTCCATGGCTTCCACATTATTCATCGTTTCCACTGCATTATAAATAGTGATAGGAAGCACAGCGGCGAGTAGGGCAATCATGGTTCCGAACAGGTAGGTCATTCCTTCGAAAACTGCTGTCGTAGGCAAGAACGGGTAAAAGCCCACATATGCTAATCCTTCCGTAATCTGATCAAGGCTGGCGTGTCCTAATGTATACGCCAAAGCGGTACCGATGATAATAGCAAATAAAGAAGCTGGGATTTTAAATGGCATGGTTACCTTACCGATAACACCTACAATAATAATAGCCAATGCCAAAAGGCCCGCCACTGGTATTTCCATCGTCATAAATAGCATTTCACCCGCAATAAAACTTAGTGCTACTCCACTGATAGCACCGAGCATAGCTGCTCGCGGTAAATTCCTTTGGATCCATCGGCCAATAAGGCTCACGATCACTTCAATCAATCCACTGATAAAAGCAGCAGAAACTCCAATTTTCCAGGCTAATTGCGGATCATCCGTTAACGTAATGGCCGGAAGTAAAACTCCAAATAAGAAAATGAACATGACTGGAGTGCTTATACCATAGGATAAAGCTGTTACATCCAATCTTTGTTCCCGTTTTGCCAAACGATTGGCTGTGTAGGCATAGTACAGGTTACCAGCTAATACCGCTACGGCGGCTCCGGGGATAACCTGTCCGAAGACAATACTTGTCGGAAACCCCATGCTAAGCATTGTTATGGTAATAATAACAAAATTGGCAAGATTGTTCTGGAACAAAGCGAAAAAAGCGTCCGTATCTTCTTTCTTAAACCATGGATAGTGAAAAGCCTTTTGATTCAAACCCGCACCCCCTTATGATTTTTGAAGCAATACAGAAAAGCAGAATCATTCAAAAAAAAGAGGAGCCGTAGATAGAAGATTTACTTCTTCATCTACGGCTCCTGAAGCCTCCGGTAAACAGAGGCTAAGTAACCGTTCTTATTTGGTTTGAAAATGAACCGAACGATCGTATTCATCTTCAGATGTTAAAGATTATAAAGTAATATAACAGAGAAATCAATATGTTCTAACAACTTATTCATGCCTCTTTCTAGCAGGGCCAAATCTAAACTGTATAAATAGCTACACTGGTTAACAATCCGTCACCTGTGTTTCGCTTACTGGATAATTTTTTAGGCTAATTCTCTAGCATTACATTTATTAGGGCTCGTTTTAATAACTCATATTCAAACCGATAAAGAAACATACTAGACAAAAATTGAAGGCTGCATGACAAACGCTTATACGAATTAAATCCCAATAGTGGTTGTCCGGAAAAATAGCATTCGTATCTCTTATTGTGAAGAAACGCTTGCGAAGATGCCCACTTGCGCTCCGCTCTACAAAAAAGCCCGCTTTTCCTTTGTGAGAAGTGAATGCTTTCGTGGTTACAAGTAGGATGTTCAAGGTTACCTCTTTTTGACCTCCCCGGTTCCTTTTCTGTGAAAGGAATGGTGACACTAGCGATTCATTCTCAGTGAAGCGTTGAGCTGAGTTAGGCTCTAGAGTGCTCATGTGGCCAAAGTGATATATGTGAAATTACAGTTCAAGTTGTTTATCAATTTAGAGAATATAGAAAAAGTATTGACGATGATAAAAAGAAAGTATATTATTAAGGCATAGGAAATGACATAATTTTTATATAACTCAAAAGTATTGCCTTGAAACTGTTTCTCCAGATGACTCTTAATAATAGGAGGGGGAAAATGGAGGTTGCTTCTGATCCAAAGAAAACTACTCTGAAGAAAAATATTTCACAGCTATATAACAAAGTCAATCAGGAGATGTATGGTGTAGGGGTAAAAAAACAAAAAATAGAGATTCTTAAAAATACGGTGGTAATTTTCAGTGAACATAAGCGTGCCCCTGACTTAAAAGCTCTCGATCATAAATATAGAGAGATCACTATGGCAGCTGATGCCGCACTTATTTCTGAATTTAAAAAAAGGTTAAAATGGGAGATTCAACAGCAAATGAGTAAAGATGTCCACACCGTATTAAAGGATTTTGACCCTGAATCTGAATTTGCTTGTACAGTGATCCATTTTAAGGAGGAAAACTTTTAAGATGTTAAGGACATGTGAATAGGGTGCCAAGGTGATTAAATGGGGAGCTTAGATGATTTGTTCGTCGCAGTTTCTCATAATAAATGTAACACGGGTGCTTGTTCTTTGTTTAGACGGAGAAATAAGAAACCGTAGATGTAAATGGTATGTTATATACCATCTATCATCTGCGGTTTTTTATATTATAAATATTTTTAAATGAAAGGAAGTCTTTTATGGATTTAATCTTGAAAAATGCCAATATTCCTCAAGGGGATAGGAAAGTATTGACTAATATTTTGGTCGATCAAGGAACGATCGTAGGTTTTGCCAACTCTATTAATGGTTTGCAAGCCGATAGGGTCATTGATGCGAAAAATAATCTGGTAGTACCAGGGTGTATTGATCCCCACACCCATTTTATGGAGCCAGGATTTACCCACCGTGATACGTTTGATGCCGCTGGACGATCCGCAGCAAAAGGTGGTTTAACTTCACATATTGATATGCCGTGTTCAACGAAACCATCTGTACGGAGCCGTGAACAATTTCATGAAAAGAAAGATTCAATTAATGATAAAGCCATCATCGACTATGCATTTTGGGGTGGGATGACAGGTGAAGATGTTCGCGAAGGGACGCTTCACAATATTCAACCTCAAGTGGATGAAGGGGTTGTAGCTTTTAAAGTCTATATGACACCTTCTGTCCCGACGTTCCCGCCAGTATCCGATGGAGAAATGCTCGAAATATTCCAACATATTTCCCCTACTGGCTTACCGATTGGGGTTCACGCTGAAAATTATGACATTTGCACTTTTTATTCAAACAAACTTGAATCAGAAGGTCGTAAAGACCCAGTTGCCTGGTCCGAGGCGAGAGGGGTCATTGCTGAAAAAACGGCTATCGAATTGATTCTCAGTTTTGCTGAAGAAACGGATGCTCGTGTTCATGTCGTTCATATGACCTCGAAAAAAGGCGTCGAACTCGTTCGTGAAGCGAAGAAGCGTGGGGTTAAGGTAACATCAGAAACATGCCCACAATATTTGGTGTTAAATGCTGAAGATGCCATGAACAAATGGGGAACCTTTGCAAAAATTGCCCCGCCATTACGTGGTAAAGAAGACAATGAGGCCTTTTGGCAAGGACTTGCCGATGGGACGGTTGACTTCGTTGGCACTGACCATGCGCCGTATAACATTGAAACCGAAAAGGACGCTCCGGACTCGACGATTTGGAACAGCTTTCCAGGCATGCCAGGAGTGGAACAAATGGTGCCGATCCTTGTAAGCGAAGGATTGAACAAAGGACGTTTATCATTGTCGCGGTTTGTAGAAGTCACAAGTCGGAACGCTGCTATCCATTTCGGTATTTATCCGAAAAAAGGTTCGCTTGAATTAGGAAGCGATGCCGATTTTACAATTATTGATCTCGACCGTGAGTACACGATTGATAAGGACAATGTGCTAACACAAGCGAAATATACCCCCTTCCATGGGATGGAGTTAAAAGGTATTCCCGTACAAACCATTGTTCGCGGGAAAACCATCTACGATGCTGATAACGGTGGTATTGTCAGCGAACCCGGTTACGGACAATATATAGAACGTCAAGGCATTCAGCGTCTTGAACGTGAGTTGAAATATGAGACGGAAAACACGCTAGGAAAACCTGTTGAGAATGTAAAAAAAGAAAAACAATTCGTATAATAAACGATCATAAATGGAGGTATTAATAATATGGAATTAAAAGGAAACAAACATGCGGTTATTGTCATTGATATGTTAAATGATTTTATTGCAGAAAACGGGGCACTACGGGTTGAAAATAACGCAAAAATCGTTCCGAAAATTAGAGAAGTCATTGACTTTAGTCATGAAAACGATATTCAAGTTGTATTTATTCAAGAAGCTCACCGAAAAAACGATGCCGACTTTAAGGTGCGTCCTGTTCATGCCATCAAAGGAACATGGGGGGCAGAATTTATACCTGAATTACAACCGGAAGAGGACAAGGGGGATTATATCGTTCAAAAAAGGCGGCATAGTGCATTTGCATATACTGATCTTGACCTTTTCTTGCGCGAAGAAGGCATTGATACGGTCGTCCTTACCGGGAACTGGACGAATGTTTGCGTCAGAAGCACTGCTTCGGATGCGTTGTACCACACCTATAATGTGATTTGTCTATCGGATGCGACAGCTTCAAAGACGGATGAAATGCACGAGGCAGGATTGGTGGATATCGGAATTTTCGGTCAAGTAGTGAATACAGAAGAATATAAACAAGGTGCAAAAAAGAAAATCTCCCAGAAGCAACAGACGATTTAAGTACACGAAAATGAGAATTATTGTAGGTATTACAGGGGCAAGCGGATCATTATACGGATATACATTGATCCGCACCCTGCATCAATTGGGAATTGAGACGCATGTCATTGCAACCGAAATGGGAGTAAAGGTGATGCAATACGAATGCGGGGTGAAAATGAAAGATGTGAAGCAATTTGCTCACGTCCATAATAATCAAAACTTGTTTGCCTCTATTGCCAGCGGTTCGTTTAAAACAGATGGAATGGTGATTGCTCCTTGTTCGATGAACACATTAGGAGCGATTGCAAACGGTGTTGGAGATACATTGTTAAGTCGTGCTGCTAGTGTTGTGATGAAAGAACAGCGAAAATTCATCGTTGTTCCAAGAGAAGCGCCCTTTCATTTGATTCATTTGCAAAATATGACCAAGCTGGCTGAAGCAAACGTGTCGATCATGCCGGCTTCTCCTGGCTTTTATCACCGCCCGCAAGAAATTTGGGAATTAATTAATTTTATGGTTGCCCGTATATTGGATGGACTCGACATCGATCATGAGCTAATCGAAAGATGGGGGGAGAAGAGCAATGAATCCCGTATCAATAAGAGAACTAATTGAAAACTGGGAAAACCGGAATCTCCTCTATCGGATCAAAAGAGAAGTTGATCCCAAATTTGAGCTTGGTGCGGTTATTAAAGCAAAAGATGGGGAGCAGCCTTTTCTGTTTGAAAGAGTAAAAGGGTACCAATCTTCAATGGTGGCCGGGCTTGGTGGTGACAGGGAGTTAATGGCTGACAGCATAGGCGTTTCATCACCTGAACTGATTCCATCGTTGATGGAGGCGATTGTTCATCCGAGGAAAACCAATACCGTCACATCCGCCCCCATCCATGACAATGTTGTGATTAACCCGCCCCAATTGGATGACTACTTTCCGATTCCAACCTTTCACGCAGAAGATTGCGGTCCGTATTATGTTTCAGGTGTACTGGTCGTTAAAGATCCTGAGGGACAAAAAAGATATACATCGATTCGTCGTATGGGATTCATCGGTGAAAATAAAACGAATATCGCGATTACTTCGCCGGAGTTACAACGTCAATATGCCGCCTTTGAAAAGCGTGGGGAACCGTTGGAAGTTGCGGTGATGTTTGGTGTTGTGCCGGCTGTTGTTCTCGCTTCGCAGGTTAGCACAACCTTGTTCCATACCGACAAACTTGATGTCGCAAGTGCGTTGCTTGGGCAATCGTTGGATGTTGCCAAATGCCGAACCGTCGATCTTGAAGTGTTGGCGGAAGCCGAAGTTGTTCTCGAAGGGAAAATTCTACCTCACGAACGTGATGCAGAAGGTACTTTCGCGGAACTCGGTGGTTATTATGGGGGCGATATGCCGCAACCAATTGTCGAAATATCGGCGCTTACATTTAGGGACGGTGCGATGTCACAAACCATTTTCCCTGCTAGTGCGGAAGAGAAATTACCGATGTGTATCGTCCGTGAAATGACCCTGCTCAGCACTGTTCGGCAGGTGGTTGAAAATGTAAAGGCGGTGCATGTTCCGATGGCTGCGGCTGCTCGTCTTCATGCTGTCATTCAAATCGATAAAATGTCGGAGGGGGACGGAAAGCAAGCAGCAATGGCTGCCTTTGCCAGTGATAAAGACTTGAAACATGTTGTTGTCGTTGATGATGATGTCAACCTCCTTAACCCTGAGGATGTTGAATGGGCTATTGCTACAAGAGTCCAGGCTGACGTAGATATATTTATTATGCCCGGAGGCAAAGGTTCACCACTTGAAGCCTCTCACAATTTAAAAGGGGTGACGGCAAAAATGGGAATTGATGCCACAGTTCCCTTAGATCAAAAGGAAGCATTTAGAAGAGCTTCTATACCGATAGATATTGATCTGAACGATTATTTGTAAACGTACACCTGTTTAGAGGGGGGAAACTATGAGTGCAATCGGATTAATCGAAACAAGAGGGTTAACCTCGGCTGCTGAAGCTCTGGACTCGATGGCGAAAGCAGCTAACATCCGCTGTGTGGATTTAAAAAGAGTCGGTTCAGGTTTGATCACCGTCATTATAGAAGGGGACGTTGCCGATGTTAATTCAGCGGTAGAAATCGGGAAAGATTCTCCAGGCCGTGTTGGTGGAGAACTCATTTCTAGTAATGTCATCCCCCGACCGCATATAGAAATAGAAAAGCTATTGTAGAGGAGGTGGCAAAACATAAATGACGGAATTTATGAAAGATATAGTCGGGCAAATACTCAACCAGAGTCAAACGGAAGCTCCCTCCGAAGAAAAAAATATAGCATCTTCCCAACTAGAAAATCGCACGTCTTCAATTGAAGCTATTAACCGCCCGAATTATCAGTACCAAAACAAGGAAAAACGATTGTCGATTCATCCAGATAAAAAGTCGTCTTCGGGCGATGTAGCGACAAGAGAAAAATCAAAGCTTCAACCCAAACAGCCGGACCTGAATGTAACGGCAATCCCAAAACACTATGACAAAGATACACTTTCGAATTTGCATAGGATGTCCCTCGTTCAGGGGAATGAACCCATAGCTTCTGGAAACAGAGACTTGGGTGCCGCTAAAATGATTGGCAAATCAAAAAGTGGAGGTTCAGCTTGGCTTTTCCCCAATCCATCCGAAACAATAGGGAAATTTTTCAGAAGGAACCCTCAAAAAGATGCTGTAGGTGTCGTCCATTCTCCGGAGAGTTTACCGAGTCAATTAATGTTTCTTCATTCCATTCTCTGTGAAAATCCAGAGGTCAAATTTTACATTGAATGGGATAAAGGAAATGAAGGGGAGTTTTTGCTTGAGCTGTATCATCAAGATGCAGGGTTTTTAAAAAAAATTCTTAACAATTTGTTTCAGCAAATCAATCGTCGCGCGATGAAAAGTCACGAAACATATAGCGCTGACTTTCCAAGTGCCTGGTTGTCGAAGCAACTCGGTATACATTTAACGGTGGAGAGACTTTCTATCATTGAAGGCCTTTCGTATTATAGCAACATTTCTTTGTTAGATCATGTGATGAAGTCAATCCCAGAAGGTACCATTAACTTTGATGTTGAGAACAGCTATCTACTCGTGGCGGGTAATAGTGATGTCGTGTCAGAAGTGGAAGAAGTTATCAAAAAAAACGGGGGCCAATTTATTGAGTAATCAATCGTGATTTACTATGAGGGAGGTGGATATCATTGTCTGCGCTGGGATTGATTGAAACGATAGGATACACGACCGCCGTATCTGCAGCTGACGCAGCTGTTAAAGCTGCAGATGTCGAGATTCTTGGGGTTGAAAACGTCATCGGAGTCGAAGGTTATCTCGGTGTGACCATCCATTTAAGCGGAGATGTCGCGGCCGTTACTTCAGCGGTTGAAGCAGGAAAGGAAGCTGGGGAGACCATTGGAAAAGTAGTTTCAACACAAGTGATTCCGCGAACACATACGAATGTAAAGGACAAATTATTAAACAAATTTTTTGAAGGAACAAGTAAAGAATCAGCAAAGGGGTCAACACAAACTAAAGATAAGCCTGTGAAAAAAACAGAGAATCAAGGTGAAGAAAGTAGCGAAAAATCAAGTAACATTAAAGCAGGGCAGAAACGAGATAAGGAAGATAAAGGAAACGGAAACACAAAAAAGGCTTAAACTAGGGAGGTAATCATGATGGGTGAAGCATTAGGATTAGTGGAAACAAAAGGACTTGTAGGGGCTATAGAAGCAGCTGACGCTATGGTAAAGGCAGCTAATGTAGAAATTTGTGGGTACGATAAAATTGGTTTTGGATTAGTAACAGTCATGGTGCGAGGAGATGTAGGCGCCGTCAAGGCAGCGACAGATGCCGGTGCCAATGCTGCCGGACGAGTAGGAGAACTTATTTCTGTCCATGTCATTCCACGCCCACACAGCGAAATCGAGCGTTCCCTTCTTTCTAAGGGTGAATAAGTATGAATCCCAAGCGGCAAAGTGCGGTGGTCACATACACTTTGCAGGCACTTTTAAACAAGAATAAAAAAGAGTCGGAACCATCTCACCCCCCAGAGATTCTGGCTCTTCTTTCCCGTCACAAAGTCGGGATGGAACAAGGTTTCGCTGCGTTAAAAACGTTAAAAGCGAGTGGAGCAACGGTTTATATAAGCATGGAAGAGTCGATTTTAGACGAATATAGAAGAGAAGAAATTGCTGCAATGACAGGTATTGACGCCTTTGTTTCAGAGGATGAGCTCGAGGAAGTTGAAGTTAGATTTTCATCTTTTTTTATACCTGTTTTATCTTTTTCACTCGTTTCCGATTTATTACGGTTCAACAGTAATCGCCCGTTTATCCAAGTTTTATTGTGGGCTTTAATGAAAGATAAATCAGTTAGCGCCTTGGGGATTGGCTCCAACCCATATCATTCGGTATGGCAAAATGCTGGATTGAATTACGGGGCTCCGTTATTGAAACATGAATTGAAAAAGCAATTGGACCAGCTCCGTGGTTACGGCATCCAATTGTTAGAAGGCGAACGAGAAATTCATCAACACCTAATTTCTCGATTAGCAAGTAAGAAAAGAATCATAACAGCAGAAGAAGTTAAACAAATGGCAAACCAATCCCACAGTGAAGTTTACATCGATTCCCAAACGATCATTACCCCTCTTGCTAGAGACTTCGCAAGAAATTACGATATTCAAATTCATGAGGAATGAGAGGACGATGGATAATGGAAATCGGTATTGTAATCGGGACGGTTACAGCAACGAGGAAAGATGAACATTTAGTCGGTACAAAAATGTTGGTTACACAACCTGTTGGTATTGATGAAAAGCCAACTGAATCACAACCCATTATTACTGTCGATACAGTTGGTGCAGGGGTTGGAGAAAGTGTGATTTTCGTTAAGGGTAGTATGGCTTCTAGAGCGGTTCATAATAAGGATTCGCCTGTTGATGCGGCTATTGTTGGTATTATAGATGTTTTGGAATGCGACTATAGGAAAGGGTGAAGCAAATGGAAGCAACTGAATTTAAAGAAGCGATCCAACGCCGAAAATTGATCGATGTATTGTTGGATCATCACCAGTTCGCTGATCTTGTTCTTCAAGGTGGTTACGTGATCAACACGGTAACTAGAGAAATTTATGAAGCGGATGTCGCTGTCAAAGGCGAGTATATTTTACTAATCGGAGATGCAAAGGATTTGATTGGATCATCAACCACTGTGCAAGATGTACAGGGCAAGTTTATCAGCCCCGGATTTATAGATTCGCATATGCATTTTGAAAGTGCAATGTTGACGAGTACGGAATTTTCAAGACTTTCGATTCCTACGGGAACAACGACCCTTGTTGGGGATCCACATGAGATCGGAAATGTCCTTGGCGTTCATGGTATGCAGGAAATGATTAAAGAAGCGAAAACATTGCCAAATCAAGTGTATTTTACTGTCCCGTGTGCAGTGCCTGATGCCCCCGGGTTGGAGACTTCCGGGGAAGACGTAGATGCAAGGCACATGAAAGAATTGTTGCAAGATGAAAATGTTCAAGGAATCGGAGAAATCCAAAGTTTCAGTAATATTAATCCCGTCTTTCAAAATGCTCCGGAAATCATAGACGATTTGGTAGCTTCGGTGTCCTATGCAAATAGCATTGGCAAAACGGTTGAGGGAAACGCCCCGGGTTTGTTTGGCAAAGAGCTTGCGGCACATATTATTAGTGGAGGAACACATATTTCTTGTCATGAAACAACGACGAAGGAAGAAACGGTTGAAAAATTACGTTACGGTGTGAGTGTGTTTATGCGGGAAGGCTCTTCCCAAAGGAACATGGCAGAATGTGTTCGCGCTATTAAAGAAGAAGGTATCGATTCGAGGCGTGCCATAGTTGTTTCAGATGACATGGTTCCTGAAGATCTTTTAAAAGATGGCCACATGAATGACATTATCAGAAGGACGATCGTCGAGGGAATTGATCCGGTTGAAGCGATTCAAATGGCGACGATTAACCCAGCCACCCATTTTGGTATGAAGGATGTGGGTGTTTTGGCTCCTGGTAAGCGCGCAAATATTGCGGTCATTAGCGATTTAAACGAGATGACGATTGATAAGGTTTACTTGAACGGAGTTGCGGCAGCGGAAAAAGGCGAACTGACGATTGACCTTCCTGCTTACACGTACCCGGAAAGTGTTAAAACTTCGGTAAAGAGAAAGCCGGTTGAAGCCGGCGATTTGCATATCTCGGCTAGTGGTAGCAAAGCCCGTGTACGATCAATCGTCGCTATCCCTGATCAGAATTTAACAGGTGCAAAAGAATTTGATTTGAATGTTTCCGATGGCATCGTACAACCTTGTCTTAAACAGGATGTTCTTCCTCTTTTGGTGGTCGAGCGCCATGGAAGAAGCGGAAAAATCGGAAAGTCGTTTTTGCACGGGTTCAAGCTGCAAAATGGTGCTATTGCTGAAAGTGTTGCGCATGACACACATAATATCATCGTGACTGGAACGAACTATGACGATATGGTCACTGCAGTTAATCGCGTTATTTCAATGAACGGTGGCATTGCCATGATCAAGGATGGAAAAGTGGTCGGTGACTTGCCACTTAAAGTTGGCGGATTGATCACCGATGAACTGAGCGGAAAAGAAGTGAGTGAGCGTGTCGGTGAACTTTCACAATTAGCTAAAGACGTACTGGGCTGCGGTATGCACGTCCCATTCATGCATTTGTCTTTTTGGTCGCTCGTGACAAGCCCTGAATGGAAAATCACCGACATGGGCTTAATTGATGTTGACAAATTTGAAGTGCTTTCTGCTGTTGTAGAATAAGGGGGTTCAATGATGAGCAATGTAAGATTAATAGATCTTTCTCAAGAGATTTACAATGGCATGCCAGTCTTTCCGCTTCATCAAAAAACGTTTATATTTCCAAACAAAACACACGAAGAAGCAAAAAAAGAAATTGGATTTGAATTTGCAACCAACAATTTGTTGATTAACGAACATGGACCGACACATACTGACGCCACATATGAATTTGATCCAAATGGAAAAACACTTGATGAAATGTCGCTGGATTATTTTTATGGCCCTGCCGTCTGCCTTGATCTATCCCATGTTTCACCAGATGCTTATATAACTGCCGATGAACTTGAGAGAGCATTAAACCATTCGGGCCAAATGCTTGATAAAGGTGACATTGTTCTTCTTTATACCGGGCATTACGAACGTGCTTATGGAACGGACGAATGGCTCAATCGTTATACAGGGTTGGATATCGAAGGGGCTAGATGGCTTGCAGAGAAAGGTGTTGTCAACATTGGAATAGACGCTCCGGCCATTGATAATCCGAAAGACCCGAAATTTTCAGGTCATCTGATTTGCCGCCAATACGAAATGTCAAACACAGAAAACTTGTGTAACTTGGATAAAATCGCAGGCAAACGATTTTTATATTTTGGGTTACCGTTACGGATTCGTGAAGGGACGGGTTCACCGATTCGAGCAGTGGCTGTATTTTTAGAATAGGTAGGCAAATGAAAAAGTAAAGGGGAGCAAGAGACATGGTGCTTACGAGGGAAGTTATTCATGAAGAAATTTTCATCCCGCCTTACGAGGGGAGAGGTGCGGAACTAAAGGCTGGAGATGAATTAATTATCATCGATGTGGAAGGAAAGCAAGTGGGTGATTTTGTTTGTTTTAACAAACATGATGAAGATGAACATATCTCACCGGTTCATATGCGTGCTTCATTGAGCAGTATTCGGTTAAAACCGGGGGACGGCTTATATAGTAACAGACGGCGTCCACTCATGGAACTCATCGAGGATACGGTCGGCAAACACGATTTCTTTTTTCCCGCCTGCGATGATCACAGGTATAGAGTGGATTTCGGCAAGGAAAATCACCCGAATTGCCACGATAATTTGCAACAAGCTATAAAGACATTTGGGCTTAACCAAGTCATGGTCCCGGACCCGATTAATTGGTTTATGAACAACGTCCTGGATGAAGTTGGAGATTATAAGATTCACGAACCATTATCGAAACCGGGTGATTATGTGCGTCTTAGGGCCGTCGAGGATGTTGTCATCGCCTGCTCAACTTGTTCGCAAGATATGGAGGCGGTTAATGGGTGGAAAGTAACACCTTTGAAACTGCAAATCTTGGGGGGAGTCCGGTGAATGCGGTCCAATTTTTACAAGAATTGATCCGGGTGGACTCCTCTAACCCTCCAGGTAATGAAACTGGAGTTTCTGAGATTTTTGCAGATCGTTGTAAGAAAATCGATTTGCCGTACCATATAACTGATTTAGGTGGGAATCGAAGTAACCTTGAAATTCGTTTAAAAGGAAAGAACAGCCGTGAGTTGTTACTTTGCGGACATATGGATACAGTTTTACCTGGTAAACAAGAATGGGAATATCCACCGTTTGAAGCCAAACAAGTGGAAAAGAAATTATACGGCAGGGGCGCTTCAGATATGAAGAGTGGCCTTGCCGCGATGTTTTTAGCTGTTGAATCGTTATTTTTACAAAAGGAAGAATTGCCGCATGACGTCGTTTTCCTTGCAACAGCGGGGGAAGAAGTCGACAGCTGCGGGGCAAGAATGTATTTGAAAAACCATGGTGTATCAAATGTGGAAGCAATGGTGATCGGAGAGCCGACTCGCGAGAAAGTGGTTGTGGGTCACAAAGGGGCATTATGGCTTGAAATCCTTACTTTCGGGAGGACGGCCCACGGCGCTATGCCGCATCAAGGGGTTAACGCCATTGAACGGATGAAAAAAGTAATGGCGTTACTCGATGAATGTCGCCTTAATTGGAAAGTAACCGGTGAACCGCTTGGTGAAAGTAGTTTGTCGATAAATAAAATTGAGGGGGGTGTGCAGGCAAACGTTATTCCGGACCAATGCCGTGTATATGTCGATATACGAACCATCCCCCCTCAATCTCACAAAGAACTAATTTTGGAATTGGAAACGAAGTTGCAGGCCCTCTTTGCTGAGGAACGCGAAGATTCTCCTTTCCAATTACAAACGTTATTGAACAGGCCTGGTATTTTAACAGAGTCATCAAGCCGTATCATTCAGACCGCGCAGGAAATCAATGGAGGTGATAAGGAGGTTCACGGTGTATCATATTATACGGATGCGGCTGTACTAAATCCTGAAAGTCAAATCCCCACACTCATTTACGGCCCTGGTGACGAGCGATTAGCTCACCAGCCCAATGAATACGTGGACACAGATGCATATTTGCGATCAATCGAATACTATAAATCGTTGGCGCTTACGTTTAAAGCATAGCGCATTGACAAAATATGAGATCTCAAAAAAACGAACAGAGAAGAAGCGCTAGCGCTTGTACGCAGCTTCTCTCTGTTCTTTCTATTATGGTTATTGGCGTAACGTTTTCCCTGTATGCTGTAAATCCTGTCGTGTAATGGAGAAGATCGAGATGTCATGTTCGGTATTTCCATCCAACGCCAATTGACTCAAAATTTCCCCAATGACACTGGCAAATTTAAACCCATGTCCGGAAAACCCGGCGGCAATGGTAACGTGTGAATGTTGTGGATATAGATCTACAATAAAATGTTCATCTGGTGTTCTTGTGTATATACAAGCGATACCACGCTTTAATTTTCCGGCAGCCTCTGGCATATACCTTTCCAAAAATTCACGTCCGTAGTTTTCATCTTCTGGATATATACCGTATTCACGGTTAACATAAGCTGGTTCCGTTTTTTGCCCGATGTCGTGGCGACCGATTTTTAAGCCGCATCCGTCGAAGCTGGGAAACCCATAATATACCCCGGATGGCATGTCAACAAAAAAAGCAGGGAAAACATCAGATTCATATAAAGAGGGATCGGAATCAAACCAGGTGGTAGTTTGGCGAGTCGGTTGTAATGGTATATCTAAACCTAAGTTTGATAGAACTTTCTCGTTCCAAGCTCCAGCGCTGATAATCAGCTTTTTAGCCGTATAAGTGTCTTGTTCTGTTGTAATAGAAACGGAATCCTCGTAGATTTCAATATCTTTGGCTGGTGTATTCGTTAATATGGTAGCGTTATTTTTTGTAGCTAATTGTCGATAAGCGCGAATACAGTTTTCACTATAAAGCACACCGGATTCTGGTTCAAAACAGCCTTTGTACCCTTCCGGTAGCTTAATTCCTGGCCACCGCTTATTTACTTCACCGGCATCTAATAATTCAAGGGGTAATGAATACTGCTTGGAGCTAGCTATAGCTTCATCGATAAACGCGGATCCTTCTGGGCCAAATCCAAGTACTCCCGTTTTTTTAAATATGGTTTCGTCAACTTCCTGCTGCAGTTCATTCCACAATGTTTGTGCTCTTAACGCCAAAGGTACATATTCTCTGCCTTCCCCATATGCATGACGAATAATTCGGGTATCCCCGTGATGACTCCCATTTGTGTGAGGCGGGTCGAAGGCATCAATAAGCAGTGTTTTTGCCCCTTGTCTGGTTAAATAATAACCGGCTGCCATCCCCATGGATCCGGCCCCAACAACGATCACGTCATAATCTGCGTTCATTCTATCCCCCCATGTTTTGGCTCAAAGGATTTCACTAATCTCCCTAGCTTTCAAATTTTTTTACAGCTGCTTCTGCCACTTTCACATCGTGATCGACTGTACTCCCACTCACACCTATGGCACCGATCACCTTCCCGTCGTTAATAAGTGGAATGCCTCCGCCGAAAACGACAATTTTTCCTTGATTAGTGGTGTTTAATCCATAAAGTTCTCCTTGAGGGGCCGTGGCATCTGCCAGATTGGATGTCGGCATTTTGAGTGCGACGGATGTCCATGCTTTATTCTGGGCGATATCGATACTGGCCAACCAAGCATCATCCATACGATGGGTGGCGATCAGGTTTCCACCCTCATCCAGAATCGAAATCACCATCGATACGCCTAGGTTTTGCGCTTCACGCTCAGCGGCTTCAATCAGTGTTTTGGCTGTGTTTAAATCCAATGTACTCATCATAAACTCCCTCCAATGATTGAATTTTCATAAATGAATGCCATTTGTCTGTAGTATAGATGAGATTATATATCACGTAAAATGACTGTTATTGATATCATCAATCATTCAAACTGATACCTTATCCATCCCGTTTGCTTGGGTTCCGGTGTTGTATAGATCGTCTCGATGAATTTTTGCATCGAATTCGTTAAATAAGCGTCAGATCGTCGGATAAAAACAGTTGTCACGTGACTGTATTTTTCCGGCAGCTTCATGCAGCGGACGACACCATCCTGTTCGAGATGGCGAATGGTGGACTTCGGGAGGAGCGTGACGCCTAAGCCGGATACCACACATCCTAAAATCGTTTCTAGCGTGCCAAATTCTATAATATTTGCAGGATAAATTCCCTCAGCATTGACCCAGTCTGTCAATTTCGCCCGGTAGCTGCACCCTGATTTAAACACAAGCAACGGTTTATGGGCGAATTCATCCAAAGAAATATCTTTATTATTTGAAATCAATGTCAATTCTTCTTGGAACACTTCATGTTGAATAATTTTAGGATGCTCCTCAAAGCCGGTGACAAAGGCCCCGTCTAATTTGTGTGTAAGTACCTGCCCTACAAGGTTTTCCGTTACACCTGTAACCAATGATAAATCTACATTTGGATAATTCTCATAATAGGAGGATAAAATGTGGGGGAGCCTGATGACGGTTTCAACGGTTCCCAGGTCGAGTTTACCTGAAGGCTGATCCGAATCTTTAACAACTTTTACCATCTCATCGATCATGGATAAGACATTTTCGGTATACGATAATAGTTTTTTTCCTTCTGGATTTAAAATCATTCCGCGACTGTCACGGTGAAATAACTGCGTGTGCAATTCTTTCTCCAACAATTTAATTCTCGTCGTTACATGGGATTGGACATAACTTAACTCGTTAGCTGCTTTACTGACACTTCCGTGAAAAGCTACAGAATTGAAAATTTTTAAATCTCTGATTTCCACCTTTATCAAACCTCGCCCTTATTACACAAAATGATAGAAGCTATCGTTTTTAATCATTTTACATGATTTAGTCCCTTTTATACAATTTATATCAAGGAAAGGAAGCGATTTAATATTTTCAATTTAAATTATATTAAAAAATAAGTTCGTACCCTTGTAAAGATTGTAAAAAAAATATAATCGCTTTCAAAATTATTCATGGAGGGGGAGCATTATGGCATCAAATAAAGGCGTCGTTTATCAAGGTAAGGGAAAAGTCACTGTCGAAGACATCGGTTATCCGGAACTTGTTCTCAGAGATGGTCCCGGTGTGCCGAAAGAAAACGTAAACCGAAAATGTGAGCATGGCGTCATCCTTAAAGTCATTACTACGAACATTTGCGGAAGCGACCAACATATGGTACGTGGCAGAACGACTGCCCCTCAAGGCTTGGTTCTTGGACATGAAATCACCGGGGAAGTCATTGAAACAGGACGTGATGTTGAATTTATTAAAAAAGGGGACATGGTCTCTGTTCCTTTTAATATCGCGTGTGGACGTTGTGTCATGTGCCAACAGCAAAAAACTCATATCTGTACAAATGTCAATCCTGATCGCCCAGGCTCCGCATATGGCTATGTTGACATGGGCGGTTGGGTCGGCGGCCAGTCCGAATATGTGATGGTTCCATATGCTGACTTTCAACTGCTTGTATTCCCAGATAAAGATCAGGCGATGGATAAAATCCTGGATTTAACGATGCTAACGGATATTTTTCCAACCGGTTTTCATGGAGCCTATACAGCAGGCGTAACGATGGGTTCAACCGTTTATGTTGCTGGAGCCGGTCCTGTAGGACTTGCGGCAGCACATTCCGCACAACTCCTTGGAGCATCCGCTGTTATTGTCGGTGATTTAAACGAAGAACGGCTTCAACAAGCGAGAAGCTTCGGCTGTGAAACGGTTAATTTGAAAGAACATGATCGATTGGGTGAACAGATTGAACAGATTCTCGGAATACCGGAAGTGGATGCAGCTGTTGACGCGGTAGGATTTGAAGCTTCAGGGCATGGAGAAAGCGGGGAACAACCTGCTGCTGTATTAAACGCTATTATGGATGTCACGCAGGCCGGCGGTGGACTTGGCATACCCGGGTTGTATGTAACCGAGGACCCTGGAGCTTGGGATAAAGACGCTCAGACAGGGGCGTTGAAAGTCCGCTTTGGACAGGGATGGGCAAAAGCGCATACCTTTGTCACTGGACAAACTCCGGCAATGCAGTATAATCGTGGCTTGATGAAATCAATCCTATCCGGCAATGCCCAGATAGCAAAAGCGGTCAATGCACAAGTCATTTCCCTCGATGATGCGCCGGATGGATATGCCGACTTTGACAGCGGGGTTGCGAAGAAATTCGTCATTGATCCGCATGGGTCAATTCAATAAAAAGAAAATTCAGGAATATGTAAACCGAGCAATTTGCCGGAAGATAGAAGGGTGTGTCAAGGGATCGCTTGTCACACCTAATACCGGAAATACAATAAAAATGAAAGGCAGCATCGACAAAAATGCAGTATTGAGAGCTTAGAGTAAGATTTGAACAATAAGAATAAATGAACCATTAAAAGTCACTTATCATTAGAGAGGATAAGTAAAGCCTTCATTGGTCTAGTAAACAATGCACCCGGAACCGCATCCGCTATTCCGGCAGTACTCGTTCTCTTTGGCTGGAATGACCCGACCTTGGTCGTCACCGTAACTTTAATCTGTGCAATAATAGGATGGATCATAGGAATAGGTGGAGCGAAGTTGTTCTCCAATTATAAAAAGATACTCCCTGAGGATGTTAAGAAAGATGTAGGTGTTTGAGAAAAATTCAAGAAGATTTCATTGAGTAAGTATTTTGCGGCTGAACCACTTGCTACTTATCTAAAGTAACATAATGGTATGAGGCTCCCTCGTCATTTGCGGGGGAGCCTTTTTATGTTTTTTGTCTTACCCTTTTTGTTTCTGTAAGGTTTTTAAGAATTCCGTTGATCCAAAGCAAAGTCAAAGGAAAACGAATTGGCATTTTCCAAGATTTCCTTGATGTATTTCATCGTAATTTCCGTTGCCTTTTCGCCGGAGTAGTCATATCTCCGGTTCAGAACAAGGGTCAGCATACCCTGCCAGATCAGTTTTATCATTTCCTGTACGTGCTCTGCGTTTTCTTCTTTAATATACCCCGCTTGAACACACTCCTCCATCGCGATGCGTTCCCTGGTTGTCATGTCAAACTCCAAAAACATCGGTTTTAAATCGGCAGGTAGATCGTCGAGATCATCCGGGAACTGATCATAATACTCATCCATCAGTTCTTTGGATCCGCCTCCGACATTCGATGAGAAAATGGCATGATAGATGTGTGGTTCAGCAAAGGAATATTGACAAAAGCATTCCCACATGAGCAAAAATCTTTCCAGAGGGTTGCTCCCTTTCTCCATATAGGCGGGGAGGGCTGATGTATATTTTTTCAACATTTTTAACGAAGAATAAAAAATAAGGTGAGAAAGTTCGTGAAAGTAATTATAAATGGTCGCGCTGTTGTAACCGGCCAAATCGGATACTTTCCGAATTGTTACATTTTCAATGCCTTCCTCTTCAATGATTTGAACGGTGGCGTCTATAAAATATCTCATCATGCGGACGGTTTGAATCGCCTTTTTGTCCAAGCTGTCACCTCTTTTCAGGATGAAAATGTGAATTCCGATTCATCCTTACTTTAATCTAGCACATTTGTCCAATATTCTTCAAACAGGTACGAAATGGCGCAAATGGTGTCGGAAATTATTTTACTAAAAATTTGAAAAACTGGTTCACGTTTGCTTATATATCGATCATAATATAATCAAGAATATAAAATAATCATGATTATATGAATGGGGGAATAAGAATAAGGTAATTCAGATTTTTCTACCGTTTTTTTTGAAAGCGCTTTAAATGATCTTCTGTTCAACATGCCAGGGCAGGCGGAGAATGTTTTGGATGTGTCTGACGGTGTCAGTGTTGTCTCGTGTTTATTTAATTTTATTTTCAAATAAGGAGGCAATTGGTATGTCTGTTGAGGTGAAGCCGATATCAGGATTCAAGACGTCTAACGATCTCGAGGTACTGGACGTGCACAGGCACGTCCCGGTCAACCTGCGCCAAAGCGGAGACAACGGTTCACGCATGTTGATTTCACAAAGGATGCGTAAGTCCCCCTTCTGGCACCTTTCCCAGGAAGCCGGCTGTTGGTGCTATGAGGTATACAACCATATGTACCATCCGCGCGCCTATGTCCCGTGGGAGGAGGGCGGAGTCCTCAAAGAATACGAATACCTTACCGAACACGTCACACTTTGGAATGTCGCTGTAGAACGGCAGATCCAAGTGAAAGGTCCCGATGCTTCCAAGCTGGTCGACTTGGCCATCACGCGCCCGGTTGAGAAAGTCAAGGTAGGAAAGGCCCGCTACGTTATCTTGTGCAACGAAGAAGGCGGCATCATAAATGATCCGGTCCTCCTTCGTCCGAATGAAGATGAATTTTGGTTCTCTCTCTCCGACAGCGACGTTTCCCTGTGGTTGCAGGCGCTCAATATGACGAACAAATTTGATTGTACGGTACGCGAAATCGATGTTGCTCCCGTGCAAATTCAAGGTCCGAAGTCGACAGCGCTTATGATCGACCTGTTTGGCGAGCGGATCCATGATGTGCCCTACTACGGACTGCTCGAGGGCGAGGTGAATGGTTGTCCCGTCATCGTGTCCCGGACGGGATTCTCGGGTGAGGCCGGCTATGAGATCTACCTCTATGACGCCAGCATCAATGCTGAACGGCTCTGGTACCATCTCCTCGAAGCCGGCAAAACGCATAATCTAAAAGTGATTGCCCCGGGTCACATCCGTCGGATCGAGGCGGGTATCCTCTCCTACGGTCAGGACATGGATCTGGAGACCAATCCATACCAGGTCGGATTGGCTTGGCAAGTGGACCTGAACAAATCTCGATTCGTGGGTAAGGAAGCCCTCGCTCGCATCAAGAATGAAGGTGTTACCAGCAAGCTGGCAGGGCTGAAGTTTGGCGGTAAGCAGATCGACTGGTACCCCGCCGATTATTACATCGTCTACGCTGAGAATGAGACGAAACCGGTCGGCTACATTACCTCTGCTTTTTATTCGCCGACGCAAGGGTGTAATATTGGTTACGCGATGTTGCCCAACTCGTTTAGTACGATCGGAACTCAGCTTGAAGTGCACCTGCCCGAACCATATGCAGGTGGGCGCGTTAACGCGGAGGTTGCAGAGACGCCGTTCAAGCCGCCCGAATTCCCTGGCACGGGATTGACCCAGACCGGCCGGAAGCTTTAGACGCGATAATTCGAGATGCAACGGGTCTGCCTGCGGGTAGGTCCGTTGCAGAAAGAGGTGATGGCAATGAGGGAGCAACAATTGCCGGTTGCACAGTTTGGACAAATGAGTGAGCCACGTTTCGAACTCATCCCCACCCACCGTATCGTTGAGCGGGCTGAGGCGGCACTCCCGCCTCACGCCACGCTGACGATTACCTGCTCGCCGAAGAAAGGTGTCGATGCTACGATCGAAACGGCTGTCGCTCTGGCCCCTCGGTTTGCCCGGGTTGTTCCCCATATTGCGGCGCGAATGGTCCGGAGTGAAGAACATCTTGAGGCGGTGTTAGATAAGCTCCTCGCCCACGATTTGGAAGAGATCTTCGTCATTGGCGGCGACGAGAGGCAACCGCTGGGCCCGTATCGTCATGGCCTTGATCTGTTGGAATTCCTGGCCACACGCGAGCACGGGATACGCCGCATCGGCATTCCGGCGTATCCCGAAGGGCACCCTGACATCGATAATGACATCCTTGCCAAGGACCTTTTAGCGAAAGCGCCTTACGCGCACTACGCCGTGACGCAGATGTGCTTCGATCCCGACCGAGTCCTTGCTTGGTTGCGGCGACAGCGTGAAGCTGGTCTCGGGCTGCCGTTCTACTTGGGCATCCCCGGTCCGGTGAAACCTGATAAACTACTTCGCATCGCAACCCGTATTGGTGTGACCGACTCGATCCGCTTCCTTAGAAAAAATTTCAAGTTGACGGGGAAAATGTTGCGCGGGTACGACGCCTCCGATTTGTTGAATGCCTACGCCCCGCACTTAAATGAGTCGGACCATGGGATTGCCGGCTTTCACATGTATTCATTTAACGAACTAGACACGCTTAAAAAAATTTTCGCGCGTATAGCTATTTGATTGCAGCATTCATCCTTTTAGCATATTTCATTCTTTTTTTAAGTTCCTATTTAATGGTTTCGGTTACAATGAATACAGGCAAAGTAGATGTAGCTCATCCATCGTAATTTCGACAACAGGTTCGAATCGGTCCCAAATCGCTTTGCCAATTACTACACTACTATTGGAGGCTTGTGAAAATGAAATCAGATGTAGAAATAGCGCAATGTACGACGTTGAAACCGATTGAAGAGGTTGCCGAAAAAATGGGAGTGGGGCGGAGTAACCTTGAATTATACGGAGACTACAAAGCAAAAATTAACGAAGATCAGAACGAAAGGTTCGATGAAGAAAAAAATGGAAAATTAATTCTTATGACGGGCATTAGTCCAACACCTGCCGGTGAAGGGAAAACGACAACCTCCATCGGTTTGGCTGATGCCCTTCAAAAAATAGGAAAAAATGCGGCTGTTGCGATAAGGGAACCTTCCGTTGGGCCTGTGTTTGGCATGAAAGGCGGGGCTGCTGGAGGCGGTTATTCCCAAGTTGTGCCTATGGAAGATATCAATTTGCATTTTACCGGTGATTTTCATGCCATCGGTGCAGCAAATAATTTATTGGCTGCCATGATTGATAATCATATCTACCATGGGAATCCCTTGAATATTGATACTCGCAAAATTAAATGGAAGCGAGTGCTCGATATGAACGACCGGCAACTCCGCCATATCGTGGATGGTTTACACGGAAAAGGAAACGGGACGCCACGTGAAGATGGATTTGAAATTACGGTGGCTTCGGAAATTATGGCGATCTTTTGTTTATCAAATGACATCAAAGATTTGAAAGAAAAGTTAAAGAATATTGTCATTGGTTATACAACAGAGGATGCCCCTGTTACCGCGGGACAATTGAAAGCACACGGAGCCATGGCCGCACTATTGAAAGATGCTATAAAACCAAACCTCGTACAAACGTTGGAACATACGCCGGCATTTGTCCACGGCGGACCCTTTGCCAATATCGCCCACGGTTGCAATAGTATACAGGCGACAAAAACAGCATTGAAATATGCGGATTATGTTGTGACGGAAGCAGGATTCGGTGCTGATTTAGGGATGGAAAAGTTCATTAATATTAAATGCCGTTTATCTGGTTTAAGACCGTCCACCACCGTTGTCGTTGCAACTGTCAGAGCATTGAAATTGCATGGCGGCATTTCAAAAACCGAGTTAGAAAAAGAAAATATCCAGGCGCTTGAAAAAGGGCTGCCCAATTTATTACAACATCTGGAAATCATGCAAGAAACATTCGGCGTGTCAACGGTTGTTGCTATCAATAAATTTCCAACTGACAGCGAAGCAGAGTTGGAAAAAGTTGCAGAACAATGTCGGGAGCAAGGTGTTAAAGTCGTGCTTTCCGAGGTATGGGCAAACGGAGGTTCAGGCGGTGAGGAACTGGCACAGGAAGTTGTTCGGCTGGCCGATCAGGGAAGCCAGACCACGTTTACTTATGACTTGAAAGATTCGATTATCGGGAAACTCGAAAAGATGGTCCAAAAGGTATACGGTGGAAAAGGGATCGAGCTTACCAGAAATGCGGAAAAAGAAATTCAAAAGCTGGAGGCGTTAGGGTATGGGGATCTTCCGGTATGCATGGCAAAAACGCCATTCTCATTTTCCGATGATCCGACGAAAATAGGGAGGCCGCGTGATTTTACTATTACGATAAGGGATGTGAAACTTTCCGCTGGAGCGGGATTTATTGTCATGTTAACCGGCAACATTATGACGATGCCAGGGTTGCCTACATCCCCTTCAGCTGAATCCATTGACGTTGATGATGACGGAAAAATTGTTGGCTTATATTGAGACATGTTTGTGAAGGAAAGCCATTGAATAAAGAAGAACTAAGAAAAGAAGGGATAGATTTACTTAAAAATTTAAACGAAAATAAAAAGTCAAGTATTGCAATGAAATTAGCCGGTGATTGCTGGCATCGCCAGAGTGGAAGAAGGCGAAAACCATTGGCATTACCGTATCCCGGGATCCAGAGTGGAACACAAAAATGATTATGGAAAAAGGATGGAAGCAGGGAAAGAAGGTATGTGTGCCAAAATGCTTCCCCGCCAAAAAAGAACTGCAGTTTTATGAAATTGATGGTTATCATCAATTAGAAGACGGTTTTTTTGATTTAATTGAACCTATTCCGGAAAAGACAGACAAAAAAAATAAAGAAGAAATGGATGTGCTTATTGTACCCGGGCTGATTTTTGACCGTCGTGGGTACAGGATAGGATTTGGCGGCGGTTATTATGACCGCTTCCTTAGCGATTTTCCCAATCAAACCATATCGCTCGCATCAAGTTTTCAGGTGCGGGCAACCATCCCTGCCTGCGAATATGATATTCCGGTTCAACAAATTATCACGGAAAATGAAATCTTATCCTTTTGAATACGTTTGAGTTTTCTACTTCATCGATGATGGGGAGTGATATCTATTAAATGGAGGCTCAACACCAAATTGACTCATCCCCCTATGTTTTTTGGTCGCAAGGGTGACATAGATTTTATTGAAGACCTTTGGGGGATTGAATTTATGATACAAGCCACGTGGACGTGATTCAGCGGTAGAATCTAACCCTTTTTCAAGTGTTATTTTCAAAATATTCGATTTTATTTGGAGGGAATACTTGTGAATAATCATCAAATTGTACAGACCGATTTGAAAACCTTATTTAGTCCGTTAAAAATTGGAAGGAAAGAGGCCAAAAATCGAATCGTATCAACGGCACATGCTGTAGGGTGGGATAATGGTACGGGCATTATAAATGAGCGTCATGTTAAATATCATGAACGTAAAGCTGCCGGAGGCGCCGGGATCATTATGACGTTTGGCTCTGCCAGTGTCTATGAGGAATCAGCAGCTTCTTATGGATCCGTAAGTTTATGGAATGAGAAAAATGAACCTTTATTGAAGGATCTTGCCGATCGTGTTCATGCCCATGGTGCCTTAATTTTGTCACAGGCAACCCATATGGGAAGACGTGCAGATTCGTCGATAAGTGGCCGCCCTATACAAGCACCATCCGCCATTCCAGAGGAGGTGCATCGTGAGATCCCACATGTTTTGCGTACGGAGGAAATACCACCAATCGTGGAATCCTTTGCTGAAGCCGCTGCACGTCTTGAGAGGTGTGGCTGGGATGGCATTGAAATCACATCCTTTGCAGGACACTTAATTGAACAGTTTTGGAGTCCTGCTCTTAATCATCGCACGGATAAATACGGTGGGGACTTTGCCGGTCGTATGCGTTTTTCGATTGAGGTGATTCAAGCGGTTAGAGAGGCTGTATCAAGTGACTTCATTATTGGTTGTAGAATGACTGGTGATCCTAAAACCGATACACTAGGTCTTGACCATGAGGATATGCTAGAAATTGCCAGAACACTTGATGAGCTAGGCTGCATTGATATGTTTGGCATTAGCGGTGGTACCGGTGCAACCTATAGCGCTCAGGCCGCAGTTGTTCCTGGAGATACGTTTGCAAGGGGCACCTTTAATCATGTGTCGGGAAAAATGAAAGAGCATCTTTCGGTACCTGTTTTAGTTGCGGGACGTAATCTTGATCCCAGTCAGGCAGAAAAAGCTTTAACGAATGAAGATTGTGATCTTGTTGGTATGACAAGAGCCATTATAGCGGATCCGGATATGCCACACCTAGCACAAAAAGGGGAGTTTTCTCGAATAAGACCGTGTATTGCATGCACGGAAGGTTGTATCGGCAGATTATATATGGGAATGCCGGTTCTTTGTACGGTGAATCCTGCCATGGCTGATGATTCTTTAGATCATCTCACCCCTGCACACCATCCACGCAAAATTGTTATTGTCGGTGGCGGCCCGGCAGGAATGGAGGTTGCTCGCGTATCGGCCATTCGCGGACATGAGGTTCATCTGTTAGAAAGTACCGATAAACTAGGGGGGAAAGTTTATTTTGCTGCAATGGCCTCCGAACGCCCTCATTACGGTAGGCATATTAAATGGCTGGAGCAAGAATTAGAACGGCTAGGAGCAAACGTTCATCTTAATAAAAAAGGAACGGCCCATAATGTATTGGATTTAAATCCTGATGCCGTTGTGCTTGCTACTGGATCCAATTCAACATTCTTAGAAGCAGCTGATTTGAATACCCGTTATGTAATGGATGTTGAGCTTCTTGATGGCAAGGTTTCGATAAATGCAAATAGTAAAGTATTAATCTATGATCGAGAAGGAAAATTTAGAGGTGGCAGCGTTGCTAACTTTGCAGCAGAAGCAGGAGCTTCCCAAGTGGAGATTGCCACACCATCGTGGTCAGTTTCAGAAGATTTGGATGAAATGCAAAAGCCTGAATTATTCCGATTATTGTCAGAAAAGAAGGTGACACTATCTCCAAATAAAAATTTGGTCAAAACAAAGGAAGGCAATCATGTATTGGAGGACAAATGGACGGATACGAAGCGGAGTATCGAAAAGGATGAGATGATCATATTAATCGGCTATGAAGAAGGAGATAATAGCTTGTTTAATCAGCTAAAGTCATCTGTCTCTGATCTCGATGTCCAGCTGATCGGTGACGCTGTTTCCCCCCGCCGATTAAATGATGCTATCTCAGAAGGGGTACGTGTAGGAAGTTTATTATAAGAGGATGTTCAAAAAGTCCGGAAAACTTCCTCGAAAAAGAAAATTACTTTTCATCGTGCGAGGATCATTCGAGGGAGAGGATGCTAGAGCTGTCGAATTTCTGCGTCAGCTTGCGGAGTGAAGGAGGCCAGCGTGTCATTATCAGTGACACGCTGGCACTAGCGCCTCTGGCGCGTCGTACGTACCCAAAACGTATCCTCGAAAAAGATAACCGCTTTTTCATCGTGCGAAGGAACGCTTCCGAAGCAGCCAGCTGGCGCTTTTCTCCTCGGAAAAGAAACCCCCTTTTCCTTCGTAAGAAGTGAATGCTTTCGTGGTTCAAGCAGGATACGCGAGACGGGATTCCTTGCACTCCAGAGCATAAGAAAGTTTAGACTCGCCATCTTGGCGTTAAGCTAACATTTTCTAAAACTTCTTGGCTCTTTTTGTTCTCCTTTCTATTCAAGATCACAGAAAGAAAACATAAGAACCTGATCAGATATCACTCTTACTGATCGAAGCTATCAACAACAGTCATTTTACCTTATTCGTCATCTCGTCTATACTATAGACAAATGCCATGTATTTATAAAAAATTCAACCATTGGAGGGATTTTGTAATGGGCACATTGAACTTAAACGCGGCAAAAACCTTGATCGAAGCTGCTGAACATGAATCGCAAAACCTTGGGGTGTCGATGGTGATTTCGATTTTGGACGAGGGCGGCAACCTGATCGCCACTCATCGCATGGATGATGCTTGGTTGGCAAGTGTCGATATCGCGCAGAATAAAGCATGGACGTCCGTCGCTCTTAAAATGCCGACATCCAATCTGGCGGATGCCACGGTTCCCCAGGGCGAACTTTATGGATTAAACACCACCAATCAAGGTAAAATTGTCGTCTTCGGTGGAGGGATCCCGCTCATTAAAGATGGGAAAGTGATTGGAGCCGTAGGCGTGAGTGGGAGCACAGTTTCCCATGATGTTCAAGTGGCAGAAGCAGCGGTGAAAACATTTGAAACGATGGATTTGAAAGTTTAGAAATAAGAATGAGCATGAATTTTTTTATGATTTTGAAATATTTGTTGCATTAAAGCCTTTGCTTTGCTATGATAATTACAAATAAAATGACAATTTGCGAATGAACATTGTGGGAGAGATCGACGTACATGTCGGCACCGAAGGGGCAACATTCACATAAATGCCTTGTGAATGAATCTCTCAGGTAAAAAGACCACAATGGGACGCATCTCTGGAGAGCGCTTAAGCCACCAAAGGGGTAAACTCCGTCACTCGGGAGTTGAACTCTCAGGTACAAGGACAGAGAAAAGGTTTGTATACCTTTTCTCTGTCCTTTTTTGTTGTTGGTCCAATGTAGGGGACGAGTCATTTTAACATTTTACCAGGAGGGGTTTCGATGAGTCTGAAGGATAATGACGCGACGATTTTTTCGGCTATGGAGGAAGAGCGGGGCAGACAGCATGACACGCTCGAGTTAATTGCGTCAGAAAATTTCGTGAGCGAAGATGTGTTGGAAGCGATGGGGTCAGTGATGACGAACAAATACGCGGAAGGTTATCCGGGGAGACGATATTATGGCGGCTGTGAATTTGTGGATGTAGCAGAGAATGCCGCGATCGAACGATTAAAAGAGTTGTATGGCGCAGAATATGCCAATGTACAGCCGCATTCCGGAGCGTCTGCCAATTTGGCGGTCTACTATTCGCAGTTAACGCCCGGGGATAAGGTGATGGGCATGAATTTGTCCCATGGAGGACATTTGACGCACGGCAGTCCTGTCAGCATTTCGGGAAAATGGTTTGATGTCGTTTCTTATGGTGTCAGGGAAGACGATCATTTAATTGATTATGATCAATTGGAAGAACAGGCAAAAAAAGAAAAGCCTAAGCTCATCATCGCCGGGGCGAGTGCTTATCCGCGGGTCATTGACTTCGCAAAATTTAAAGAAATTGCCGATAAGGTTGATGCAAAATTGATGGTTGATATGGCACACATTGCCGGGCTTATTGCTGCAGGGGTTCACCCGTCACCGGTGCCACACGCGGATGTCGTGACCAGTACGACACATAAAACGTTAAGAGGCCCTCGCGGTGGATTTGTTTTAACGAATAACAAAGATATGGCAAAAGCGATTAACAAAGCTGTATTTCCTGGTTTGCAAGGTGGACCTTTAATGCATGTCATTGCCGCAAAAGCTGTTTCTTTTAAAGAGTCCTTGCAGCCTTCATTCAAAACTTACGCCAATCAGATCGTCGAGAATGCGAGAACGCTCGGAGACACTTTAAAAGAAAAAGGTGCTGCCCTCGTTTCAGGTGGAACCGACAACCATTTATTACTCGTTGATGTCCGCCCTTGGAATCTCACCGGAAAAGAGGCGGAACAGTTGCTTGAGAAAATCGGTATCACCGTTAATAAGAACACCATTCCATTTGATCCTGAAAGCCCGTTTGTTACCAGTGGCATTCGAATCGGAACGGCGGCGCTTACGACACGGGGGATGGGAAAACAAGAGATGATCGACATCGGTGAAATCATTGCCGATGTTTTGGGAAGCAACGGCCGAGCCGATGTGCTTGAAAAGGCTAAAAATAAAACGAATGACATATGTAAAACATTCCCTCTTTTCCAAAAAGAAGCGAGCGTTTTATAAGGGAGGATCGTAAAAGTGGATTTTCAAAGCTGTTTTGATATTATCGGCCCCGTTATGGTAGGGCCGTCCAGTTCCCATACTGCTGGCGTCGTATCCATTGGAAAATTTACGTATGAACTCCTTGGCGGCTGTCAGCCAGAAAGAGTTCGCATTACTCTGTATGATTCTTTTGCGCAAACGTATCAGGGCCACGGCACAGACAAGGCACTCCTCGGTGGTCTGCTCGGGATGGGGACAGAGGATGTCCAGATAAAAGATGCCATTGCCTTAGCCAAAGAAGAAAACATCGATTACCAATTTCTTCTCGAAAAAGATCACTGCCCCTATTATGATCATCCAAATACGGTAATCATTGTCGCTGAAGTGGGATACCGCCGTGTAAAAGTGGGTGGCGTTTCCCTTGGCGGAGGCTTATCACAAATTTTTTTAATCAATGATGCAGAAACGGCGATCCGTTTAAGTACAGAAGATGATTTACGCTCGATTTGTAACCGGCTGCCCTTATATATGCTTACAAATCATCAACAGGAGGTGTAATACGTGCAACTCAATTCAATGGAGGAACTCCTTTCTTACTGCGAGACACAAAACGTAAGCATTGCTGACATGATGATCAACATGGAAAGCGAAAAGACGGAAAAGACGCGTGAGGATATTTTTAATAAAATGAAAGATCGTTTAATCAAGATGCAAGAGGCCGTCGAATCCGGGAAATCGGACGGCACCCCTGCACCGAGCGGCATATCAGGGGGAGATGCGCTGAAAATGGGGGAGTATATTAACAGTGGTGACACCCTTTCCGGCTCACTCATTACCCGGGCGATGCGCTATGCAATGGCTACTTCTGAATGTAATGCAAGAATGGGGGTTATCGTCGCGACACCAACTGCGGGTTCAGCGGGTGTGCTTCCCGGGATCCTTTTCTCGCTCCGGGATAACGATGATTATTCGCTTGATGAGCTGACGTACGGATTGTTTACGGCAAGCGCACTAGGCTACATCATCGCCAATCGTTCATTCGTTTCAGGGGCAGCCGGTGGCTGCCAAGCTGAAGTCGGCTCGGCAACAGCAATGGCTGCAGGCGTCATTGTGGAAGTGAAGGGTGGCACGCCTGTTCAAGCTGTTCATGCGACGGCTATGGCTTTGAAATCGCTGATTGGACTTGTGTGTGATCCTGTTGGCGGTTTAGTTGAAGTGCCTTGTATTAAACGGAATGTCATAGGTACATCGATTGCATTTTCTTCGGCAGATATGGCTCTAGCGGGCATTGAAAGCCGTATTCCTTGCGACGAAGTTATTGAAACCATGTACAGAGTCGGTCGTGAGATGCCCCGAACATTACGTGAAACCTCACTTGGAGGGTTGGCTACCACACCGACAGGAGAGGAAATAAAGCGAAAGTTGTACAACCGATGATTGATGATTCTAGAACAACATGTAAGAAATGGCCGGGTGGCCTCTTTAGGCCACCCGGAATAATAGGATTATTGGTCATGCGTTAAGCAAATTCGAACGAATAGCTTTAAATACTAACAATCGTAAGGAGAAATATATGAGTAAATTGTTTAGCAAAGAACACGAATGGGTGGACGTCTTAAATGATGATATTGTTCGAGTTGGAATAACCGATTATGCGCAGCAAGAACTGGGGGATATTGTATTTGTTGAAAACCCGGAAGTTGATGAGACAGTAACTGCGAATGAGAGCATGGGCACGATTGAATCAGTCAAAACCGTTTCGGAAATATATGTTCCGGTATCCGGGGTTGTGGTTAAAATCAATGAAGAACTGGATGATGAGCCGGAATTGGTGAATACAAACCCGGAAGATGAAGGTTGGTTGGT
The DNA here is from genome assembly GCF_014207655.1 of Geomicrobium halophilum. Taxonomy (GTDB): domain Bacteria; phylum Bacillota; class Bacilli; order Bacillales; family Marinococcaceae; genus Geomicrobium; species Geomicrobium halophilum. The sequence goes on from NZ_JACHHJ010000001.1 coordinate 219,602, forward strand.
AGAAATTAAGATAACAGACCGTGAGGGCTTAACAAACCTCATGAATCGAGAGGAGTATCAAAACTTCATTGAAAACGGAGGGGAATGATGTATCGCTTTCTGCTGGATACTTCTACCTCTGGAATCCACAGAAAAATGGTCTCATGACCTGACCATATTCGGTAGAAAGCGCCGTTAGATATTGCGGAGCCTTGCGAAAAAATAAAAATAACAAAGATTTTATCAGTTTCCTCGGTGTCGGTACCTATGATCATTTCGTTCCGAGCGTCGAGAGCCATGTTCGAGAACCATGTTATTATACGTTCAGCATTTTAAATAACGTATACGCCTTACGAAGCAGGGGTTAATCAGGGGGAATTGCAGGGCATCTTTGAGTTTCAAACAATGATTTGTGAATGGATGCAGTCAATTCCTCCATGTACGACGGCTTTACCGCTTGAGGAAGAAGCGACTTCACTCGCCGTTCAGCCGACAATACGGACAACCCGGAATCTCAAGACGCCCGGTTGACTATGGATATCATCCACCGACCATCTACTTTTCCGACACATGTAAAGGAAGAGATGATGATTGAATCGACAGAAACCGAAACAAAAGAAACGGTTGATTCATTCGCTGGTGTCATGCTCAAAATCAATGAAAAAATCGAGAAAACCCCTGATATAATCTTAGAGGCCCCTCGGCAGATCGCGAACCGGTACGATGTTTTGAGAGAGAAGGGGCAGGAGAGGAACTAAAAACACCATTGTCAATTCAGTCATAATCTACGTTGGGAAGGGGATGATTACATGTCGAAAACCGATGAATATGTACGTAAGCCTGAATGGTTAAAAACGAAAATTAATACAAATAGAAATTACACAGATATAAAAAAAATGATGCGGCAAAAAAAGTTGCACACGGTTTGTGAAGAAGCGAATTGCCCGAATATTCATGAATGTTGGGCAGAAAGAAAAACAGCGACATTTATGATATTAGGTGATGTATGCACACGAGCTTGCGGGTTTTGTGCTGTGAAAACAGGGCTTCCGAACGAGTTGGATTGGCAAGAACCAGAACGTGTTGCAGAATCGGTGGAACATATGGGGCTTAAACACGTGGTTATTACATCTGTTGCCCGGGATGACCTGAGAGACGGAGGCGCTGCTGTTTTTGCAGAAACGGTGCAGGAGATCAACCGACGTAATCCGTTTTGTTCTGTTGAAGTGCTTCCGGCTGACATGAAGGGTGAATACGAAAACTTAAAGATTTTAATGGACGCTGGCCCTGATATTTTAAACCATAATATTGAAACGGTTCGACGGCTCACGAAGAAAGTTCGCGCCCGCGCCAGGTACGACCGTTCTTTACAATTGCTACAGAACGCGAAGAAAATCAATCCGGAGACCCCAACGAAATCGAGCATTATGATTGGGCTTGGTGAAACGAAAGAAGAGATCATCGAAACGATGGACGATTTGCGGGCTCATTCAGTTGATATTATGACGATTGGACAATATTTACAGCCGACAAAGAAACATTTAAAGGTACAAAAATACTGGCATCCGGACGAATTTGCAGAATTAAAAGAAATAGCACTTTCAAAAGGATTTACTCACTGTGTGTCAGGTCCACTCGTTCGTTCTTCATATCACGCTGATGAACAGGTAAAGAAGGTCAAAGAGACATCACTCTAAAATGTTGTTCTAAATTCAGATGTTGACATGGTCAATCAGAACTAGTATCATAAATAAGTAATTGAACATGTTGCACTCAAGCAGAAGCACCCGCTTCTCACCTGATTGACGCCAAAGGGCAGTTGACTGGTACGCAATCGAACGGATCGTGTTATTTAAAGTGGGTGTCGTATGCAATAACGGCACCCACTTTTTACGTATGTGTAAAGCTCTGATGTGTGCATGTTACAATAAATGGTCGAAATGTCACTACCGGTTTATTTTACACCCTTTTGGTGAACAGTTTCATCTAAAAAAATTCAATGGAGGTGGCTCATCATTCGTAAGGATATGAAGCTTAATGATGGGATTCGTGCTCGCGAGGTTCGGCTCATCGATGCAAATGGCGAACAAGTAGGGGTTAAGCCGAAACGGGAAGCACTTGAACTTGCTGCAAATGCTGAATTAGATCTCGTACTTGTGGCGCCAAATGCAAACCCGCCAGTCTGCCGCATCATGGATTACGGGAAATATCGATATGAACAGCAGAAAAAGGAGCGGGAAGCACGAAAGAAGCAAAAGGTCATCAATGTAAAAGAAGTGCGTTTAAGTCCGAACATCGAAGAGCACGATTTCAATACGAAGCTTCGTAATGCACGTAAATTTTTGTCTAAAGGTGACAAAGTCAAAGCAGCGATTCGTTTCCGCGGCCGTGCGATCACGCATTCATCTATTGGACGTGATGTTTTGGAACGCCTTGCGGAAGAATGCAAAGATGTTGCAGCGGTTGAAACAAAACCGAAAATGGAAGGACGCAGTATGTTTTTGATGCTTGCACCTAGATCAGACAAAGACACTAAGAAAAAGTCGTAGCAAGGAGGAAGTCATCATGCCGAAAATGAAAACTCACCGCGGAGCAGCCAAGCGGTTCAAGCGAACAGCTAATGGCAAACTAAAGCGTAACCACGCGCACACAAGCCACTTGGCTCGTAATAAGACAGTTAAACAGAAACGTCATTTGAGACAAGATACAGTTATGGATAAGAGTGACCAAAAGCGTGTAGAACCACTGCTTCCTTATAAAAAATAAGAAACAATCGTAAATGAATAGGAGGGGTCGACGATGCCTAGAGTTAAAGGTGGTACAGTCTCCCGTAATCGTCGCAAAAAGGTATTAAAACTGGCGAAAGGATATTATGGCTCCAAGCATGCCTTATTCCGTGTAGCCCAGCAACAAGTAAGAAAATCACTCCAATATGCTTACCGTGACCGTCGTCAACGCAAGCGTGAATTTCGCAAATTATGGATTACACGAATCAACGCGGCGGCTCGTATCCATGGACTTTCTTACAGCCGTCTCATGCACGGACTAAAGCAAGCGGATATCAATATTAACCGCAAAATGCTCGCGGATCTTGCTGTCAATGATAAGGAAGGATTTGCAGCACTAGCTGAAAAAGCAAAAGCAAAATTGTAAGAAATGAAGCGCGAACCCTGAAAGAAGGGTTCGCGCTTTTTTTGTAGAGTAGTTGGATTTATGATGCGGGAGGAAATCTTTATAGATGACTCTTTACATCTTATTAGCCTTTAATGTAAAAAAATTAATAAACTTCAACAAAAAGGGTTGCATTAAAGTATCAACTGTTATATATTAGATACATAAATTAATAGTTATATTAATACAGAATAAGTTCCGAGCAAGGGATTGGTTGCTGTGCCTGAAAAATTTTAAAATGTGGAGAGGAGAGCTGTAATATGACACAATCATCATTTCAACAGCAAGTTGAGGAATTGAATAGACAGTGGGAAACGGAGGAACGTTGGCAAGGGGTAAAACGGCCGTATACAGCTGAAGATGTTGTTCGCTTACGCGGGTCTCTGCAGATCGAACATACACTGGCGCGTAGGGGAGCAGAAAAGCTTTGGGACGATTTACACAATGAATCCTATGTAAATTCCCTTGGTGCACTAACGGGAAATCAAGCGGTTCAACAAGTAAAAGCAGGACTGAAAGCGATTTACTTAAGCGGGTGGCAAGTCGCTGCCGATGCCAATCTCGCCGGCCAAATGTACCCGGATCAAAGCCTTTACCCCGCGAATTCGGTTCCGCAGGTTGTTCAACGAATCAATAACGCCCTCACTCGTGCGGATCAGGTACAGCACATGGAAGGGGAGGGTGACATTGATTATTTCGCACCGATTGTAGCTGATGCAGAAGCGGGTTTTGGGGGTCAGTTGAATGTTTTTGAATTGATGAAAGCGATGATCGAGGCGGGAGCAGCCGGGGTCCATCTGGAAGATCAATTAGCGTCCGAAAAGAAATGCGGGCACCTTGGAGGCAAAGTATTAATTCCAACGCAAACCGCTGTAAAAAACCTTGTTTCTGCGCGATTTGCAGCTGATGTCTCCGGGGTTCCAACTGTATTGCTCGCGAGGACAGATGCCGATGCTGCTGACTTAATTACAAGTGATGTTGATCCTGCCGATGCTGAATTTCTTACTGGTGAACGAACAGCGGAAGGGTTTTACCGTACAAATGCTGGGATCGATCAGGCGATCGCTCGTGGTTTGGCCTACGCACCTTATGCTGATTTAATCTGGTGCGAAACGTCTAAACCAGACCTTGAAGAAGCACAGAAGTTTGCAGATGCAATTCATGAACAATACCCGGATCAAATGCTTGCCTATAACTGTTCACCATCATTTAATTGGGAGGGTAACCTCGATAAAGAAACCATCGAAACGTTCCAAGCCGAGATTGCAAAGATGGGATATAAATTTCAATTCGTTACCTTGGCCGGATTCCACTCTCTTAACTACAGCATGTTTGAACTTGCGCGTGGCTATAAAGAAAGAGGGATGGGGGCCTATTCAGAATTACAACAGGGAGAGTTTGCTGCTGAAAAGCATGGGTACACGGCTACCCGTCATCAACGAGAAGTCGGCACAGGTTATTTTGATGAAGTTGCCCAAGCGGTTTCAGGGGGAACCTCGTCAACGACAGCACTTGCAGGTTCAACCGAAACAACACAATTTCAAAAGTAATGAAACGCATCAAAAAGGGTTGGCTCGTAAAGAGCTGACTCTTTTTATTGTTTTACAACAGAAAAAATGACTCCAATTGTTGGAGTCACTCAAGGGTTATTCAGCATGGCGCAGGCATTTTTCGCACTGCGTAAAATTTGCATCTGGGATTTCGCTTAAAACTTCTCCACAATCATGACAAATACGGGGGTTGAATTTTGCAGGGGGGTAAACATAATGAGTCATTCTGCTAGCAACACTTTTCATAATGGGAAACCCTCCAATATGTTTTGTTAACATTTATTGTACTATAACAGTAATGTAAAAGCAATGCTGTTATATAAAAAATCGATAACTTTTTTCGTTATCGATTTCGGTGAATGCTTTATTTTTTAAACGTCCCGTGTAAAAGGCCGATAGCAACCCCTACAAGTGCTGGTACTACCCATCCTAAGTTAATGGCTGCAAATGGAAGGTAATCAAAGATTGCGAGCTCTATTCCTGCTTCCCGCAGCCCATCTGAAGTACTCACAATCGCTGTCAGCAAAACACTCCAGCGGTAGACTTCCTCTTTCCCTTGAAACCACCGATCGGTGAAAGAAAGCAAAATCAATACAATAATAATAGGATAGATAAATGTAAGCACTGGCATTGAAAATAAAATCAGTTGATCAAGTCCCATGTTTGCAATTCCTGCGCTAAGCAACGTGAAAAAAAGCACGAATAAACGATAAGAAATGCTAGGAAACCAAGATTGAAAATAATTAGCGCACGAAGAGATCAACCCGACGGCTGTCGGTATACAGGCAAAAATGATAGAAATACTTAAAATGATATTCCCATAAATCCCAAAGTATTCGCCTGCGACCAAGGACAAAATGGAGCCGCCATTGTCCTGGACACCGATGGCTGATGTACTGGTAGCACCAAGAAAGGCTAGTCCTGTGTATATGACCACAAGAAGGACACCGGCAATGGCACTTGCTTTCAATGAAACGGATTGAATGAGCCGTTGTTCTTGCACTCCCTGACTTTTAATGGCTTGAACAACGATGATCCCGAATACGAAAGCAGCAATCGTATCCATCGTTAAGTATCCTTCTTGAAAGCCGTTAAACAGTGCCCATTGTTCATAATCGTTCGTAGGAGAGGAATAGGTTCCAAGTGGACCAGAGACTGTACGAACCAGTAAAATGAATATCACAAATAAGAGTGCAGGTGTAATAACTTTCCCGATTCGGTCGACAAATTTTCCAGGGTTCAAAGCTAACCAATATACAATGGCAAAATACAAAACAGTGAATATGAATAGACTAAGATTTTTTACATCACCATCGGGAAGGAAGGGGATGATTCCAATTTCGAAAGAAACTGTTCCTGTTCTTGGAACTGCAAATAGTGGTCCGATCGTTAAAAAGGTTAAACTTGTAAATGCAGTGGCAAACCGTGGATGAACACGTCGACTGATCGCTTCGGGCTCCTCCTTGGCTGTATATACAATAGCGAGGACACCGAGAAGGGGCAACCCAACGCCCGAGATAAGAAATCCAATGATCGCTGGCCAAAAATTCGTCCCGGCCTCTTGACCGAGAAGGGGAGGGAAGATGAGATTTCCGGCTCCGAAAAATAATGAAAATAGCATAAGACCAATAAAAATGATCTCACGTGAAGAGTTCCGTTGCGATTGCATAGATGTGAATTCTCCTCTTTCTAAAAAACAATAAAGTATAGTTTAGCATAAATCCTTTATTAAAGAAAAGAGCCCACCGACGGGGTCGGGGGCTAAGGCTAAAGAATCTATTATCGGTCATAAGCGTTTAATGCATTGACTCCATGGGCAAGGGCAGAACCAGCCTTTAACGCAGTAGCTACGAAAATGATCTCTGCTAACTCTTCTTTACTAGCTCCTTGTTCGTTGGCAGCTTTGGTGTGCAGTTCGATGCAGTAAGGGCATCCGGTTGTATGAGCAACAGCGACGGCAATAAGCTCGCCCTCTTTTTTACTCATCGTCTTTGGAGCTAACGCTTGTCCATCGAAATCAACGAACGATTTGAACATCTCTGGCTGTAATTCTGAGAATTCACTAAGGCGGTCAAAATAGCTGCGCTTGAAAAGCGTCTCATCATCAACCCCATCATACGCGTTCAAGGCGTTTACGCCGTGGGCCATGGAAGAACCAGCTTTTAAGGCGGTTCCCATAAGAATGGCTTCACTCATTTCTTCTTTACTGCCGCCGGCTTCCTTTAAATTGTTCACATGGAGTTCAATGCAATAGGGGCATCCCGTGACATGAGCGACCGCGACAGCTGCCAATTCTTTTACTTTAACGGAGAGTGATCCGTGTTTCATGACCCCTTCATTGAATGTCATGAATTCTTTAAACATATCTGGAGCCAGATCGGAAAACTCGCTCAGCCTTGAAAAATACGAACGTTCAAATAAGCTTTCGGACATAATTACCCCTTCCTTTTCATTATTATAATACGATCCTTAATATCCCCTTTACCCTCTTTATTTTAATAATAATCTATCCTAATGGCTCATGAAAACATTTTTCCGAAGTTTCAATAAAAGCTCGAGCCGCGAACGACTGGTATACATTTTTCTTCCAAATCACACCAAGGTTCAGTTTAATGGGATCCCCCGTCAATGGTACGGTCGTCAATGTCGGCTTGGGGATTTCATTTGCAACCTGACTAGGCAGAAGTCCGACCCCTAACTTGGCAGCAATCATTTCCAACATGAAGTCCTTTTGCGAACTTTCACAGACCACTTGTGGATAGAAGCCATTTTTCAAACATTCTTCAATGATCGAATCATGCAAGGAAAAGTCACTATGGTAAAAAACCATCCGCTCATGTTCTAATTCTGAAACGCCTATGTCTTGACGCTTACTAAGTGGATGGTCGTTATGGGCGACGAGTACTAAAGGGTCCTCCAGAAACTTCAGCATTTCAAAATGATCTTTTTGATGAGGAATATTACAGATGAAACCAACATCGAGGGAGCCATCCTCTATTCTCTGCTGTATTCGATTACTACCGACCTCGGTTAGACGCAAGTCCACGCCCGGATAACGCTCTTTGAATTGAGTGATTAATGAGGAAAAGAAAGCAGCTCCAATAATCGGTGGAATCCCAATTTTGATTACTCCTTTTTCCAGATTCATAATGTCTGAAAGTTCTGTTGTTAATTGATAGAAGGAATCCAGAACCTGTTTCGTGTTTGTAAGCACAGCTTTCCCAGCATCCGTTAATTGTAACTGTTTTGAGGAGCGGTAGAAGAGGGGGACGTCTAATTCTTCTTCCAAATGCTTGATGGCTTTACTCAAAGATGGTTGAGAGACGTGCAAATATGCGGCAGCTTTTGTGAAACTTAAACGTTTCGCCACCTCTGTGAAATATTGTAACTGCCGAATATCCATAGGGGACCCACCTTATAACTAAAATGCATATGGTTCATGCGAAATATGTATTTTTACAATTGATACTTGTATTATAAAATAAAAATCAAGAATTATCTATCAGTTAGAGGAGAGGTTTCACTATGGGGTATGAGCAAATGGGGAATTTGCGTGTGGATTCATTATTATTTGAATTTATTAACCGTGAGGCCCTTACAGATAGCGGCCTTACAGTTGAACAGTTTTGGGCTGATTTTGACCAGATTATCCAAGACTTTTCGGAAAAAAACGCAACTCTTCTCAAGAAACGAGAAACCATTCAACAACAAATCGATCAGTGGAACCGAGACCATCAAACGGGCTATTCTTTAGAGGAATATAAGTCTTTTTTATACGATATCGGTTATCTGGAAAAAGAAGTAGATGATTTTGAAATTACGACGGAAAATATAGACAGCGAAATCACTGCGCAAGCTGGACCGCAACTTGTCGTGCCGGTCAATAACGCCCGTTACGCTTTGAACGCTGCCAATGCACGATGGGGAAGTCTGTATGATGCCCTATATGGAAGTGATGTTATTCCGGAAGAAAACGGGGCCGAACAAGGCACGTCCTATAATCCTTTGCGAGGGGAGAAAGTCGTTGCTTATGCGAAACATTGGCTGGATGAAACCGTACCATTAATGGAAAGCTCTCATAGCGATGTGAAAGGATATCAAGTGGTGGACGGCGCTCTTCAAGTGGATCTAGGTGGAAAAACAGTAAGTCTGAGGGACCCTGGGTCATTTGTTGGCTATCAAGGGAATGACGAAAAGCCGGATGCGATTTTGCTAAAGAATAATGGCTTGCATTTTGAAATTCAAATCGATGCTGCAGATCCAATCGGCCAATCCGATACAGCAGGGGTTAAAGATATTCTTGTAGAATCTGCGGTCACCACGATTATTGATTGCGAAGATTCTGTAACGGCGGTTGATGCGGAAGATAAAGTCGAGGTTTATCGGAACTGGCTAGGGTTGATGAACGGTACCTTATCCACAACTTTTCAAAAAGGCGGAAAAACGGTGACGAGAACGCTGAACCCGGATCGTACGTATCGTACTCCAGACGGTGAAACCATATCGCTCCCAGGCCGATCTCTCATGTTCAATCGAAACGTCGGACACTTAATGACAAGCGATGCCATTACTGACAGAGATGGAAATCCTGTGCCTGAAGGAATTGTAGACGCGGTCGTGACAAGTTTAATCGCGAAACAGGACGTACTTGGAAACAGCAGCGTCCAAAATTCAACAGAGAAATCGATTTACATTGTGAAGCCGAAAATGCATGGGTCAGAGGAAGTTGCTTTTACCAATGAGCTGTTTGATCGGGTTGAGGATATGCTAGGTTTAGTACGTCATACAATTAAGGTTGGTGTCATGGATGAGGAAAGACGAACAACGCTGAACTTGAAAAACTGTATCCATGAAGCCAAAGAACGGATTATTTTCATTAATACGGGCTTTCTAGATCGTACGGGAGATGAAATTCATACTTCAATGGAGCTTAGTCCGATGATTCGTAAAAGTGAGATGAAAACCTCCAACTGGTTACACGCTTATGAAGATTCGAATGTTCGTACCGGGATAAATAGCGGGTTCAAAGGAAGGGCGCAAATTGGTAAAGGGATGTGGGCGATGCCGAACTTGATGAACGCTATGATGGAACAAAAAGGCGGGCAACTTAAGGCCGGGGCAAATACAGCTTGGGTTCCATCACCGACTGCGGCAACGCTGCACGCGCTCCACTACCATGATATCAATGTGTTCGATTTTCAAGATAAAATTACATTTGAGAATGACCCGGATAAAATGCTAGACATTCCTGTGGATCGAAAACAAGACTGGAGTCAAGAAGATATCCAAAAAGAACTGGACAACAATGCTCAAGGTATTCTCGGATATGTCGTTCGTTGGGTGGAGCAAGGAGTTGGTTGTTCAACGGTTCCTGATATTAACAATGTCGGCCTCATGGAAGATCGGGCAACGTTACGAATATCGAGTCAGCACATGACGAACTGGTTATATCATGGGATATGTACAGAGGAAGAAGTGCTTGACACGTTGAAGCGTATGGCGAAGGTTGTTGATGAGCAAAATGCCAATGATCCTGATTACCAACCGATGGCTCGAAATTTTGATGAATCCATAGCCTTCCAAGCCGGATGTGATCTTGTGTTTAAAGGAAGGGAGCAGCCAAGCGGTTATACCGAACCGATTTTACACCGCCGCCGCCAGGAAGCCAAGGCAAAACTGTCCGTACGATAAACAAAAACCAGTGCTGTTGGAATAATCCAAACATGCACTGGTTTTTGTTTTACGATTAAGTGGCGAGGTCTACTTGCGTCTCCGTTTCATAAGTTCCTTAATCGGGCTTTGCCATTCAATGGAAGCATAGGGGTAACGTTGTTCGATTTCTTTTTCGATAAACAAAAAGTCCTCGTATTGCAATCCCTCGAGTTTTTCCGTTCGTTTTGGAGCGAGGACGATTCTTACGACTTCAAACGCGTTTTCTGTAGAACCTACGTATTTTTCACCTTCAAACATGGCACCTTTATAGGTAATAAAAAAATTTTTGAGGGCATCTTCCATATGATCATGCATAAAAAAATCGTTTCTTTTGTGTGCGCTTTCCAATTGACGTAAAGGGTCGCGCATATAACGTATGCCTGTATAGACAAGAATGATTAGGGCGGCCAGAATCAACAACTGAAGTATCAAGGTCATTATTTCATCCCCTCACTTCATCCTTAAACTTATCATCATTTACGAAGGTATATCGTCGAAGGTTTCATCCATATCCTTTTATCATCATTATAGATCTTTACCCTTCTACGCGACAATGAAAACGGAAACGTTATGGATTGAGCAAGTGAAAAAATGAGCGTATACTGATAAGGAGATATAGTACATATTTAAATGGGTGAAGGAGGAATAATATTGGCACAATTGGACGCAACACAGGCCATGTTAAAAGATTTAACAGACGCATATGGCGTTCCGGGGAATGAACGGGGAGCACGAAATGTCATGAAGGAGCATATTACTCCATATGCAGACGAGGTGACGACCGATAATCTCGGCAGTTTGATCGCTAAAAAAGTAGGGAAAGAAAACGGACCAAAAATCATGGTTGCCGGTCATCTGGATGAAATTGGTCTAATGGTTACGCAAGTGGATGAGAATGGATTCTTGAAGTTTCAACCGCTTGGTGGCTGGTGGGAGCAGGTCATGCTTGCACAAAGGGTACACGTTCTCACGAATAAAGGCTATATCATGGGAGTTATTGGTTCAAAGCCTCCGCATATTCTCCCTGCTGACGAACGTAAAAAAATGGTAGAAAAGAAAGAAATGTTTATTGATATCGGTGCTTCCAGTAAGGAAGAGGCAGAAGAATTTGGCGTTCGTCCCGGTGATTCTGTCGTACCGGTTTGCGATTTTGAGGTCATGAATAATGAGAAATTAATGATGGCAAAAGCCTGGGATAATCGGATAGGCTGTGCCATTGCGATTGAAGTATTGCGGAAGTTAAAAGACCAAGCGCATCCGAATGTCGTTTATGGTGTCGGCACGGTGCAAGAAGAAGTGGGCTTGCGAGGGGCTCGCACATCAGCGCATGCGATCAAGCCGGATATTGGGTTTGCTGTTGATGTTGGAATCGCTGGTGATACACCAGGAGTGAACAAAGATCAGGCGCAGGCTGCCATTGGATCAGGCCCGCAAATTCTCGTTTATGATGCTTCCTTGATTTCGCACAAAGAATTACGTGAATTTGTTGTTGGAACAGCCGATCAGGAGGAAATTCCATATCAGTATGATATGATGTCCGCTGGAGGAACAGATGGAGGGGCGATTCATCTAACAGCAGATGGAGTACCTGCCCTTTCCATTGGTGTTCCAACCCGTTACATTCATACTCATGCTGGGATCTTACACCGTGATGATTTTGAGCATGCCGTCGAGTTAATTACAGCAGTGATTAAAAAGCTCGATGCGGAAACCGTCAAAGAAATCACGTATCAATAAAAAAACAAGGAGCCCACCAAAAAATGGGGCTCCTTCCCCTTTGCTATTGAACGCCTTGGGTAATTTGATCGATAATGTCTTGTCTCGCATCCTGATCCACTTCATTCCAATATACTTCGAACAATACACCTAAACCTGGCAACATTTTTTCTTCACCACTGCTAATGGCATCTGTAATGGTGTCCTCGATTTGTGAAGCGTCACTTCCAGACACATTATCCAAAATCGCGTGTCGCAAGTTTAAACCCATACGATTTCCTCCTTATGTGTAAACGTATCACCCTTTTAGGATTAGGAAACGGAACCCTTCTTATACATGGAATCTAGATTTCAAATGAGGTGTAATATTGATCACATCGGCAAACAACACTTTAATTAAAAAATTAAAAAAACTACATCAAAAAAAGCATCGTACCAAGGAGGGGCGTTTTCTAGTGGAGGGTATTCACCTTGTGGAAGAGGCACTCGCTGCGGATCTTCATGTGGAAATGCTTGTCAAAAGTGAAGACGCTCCTTGGCTGCCATTTGACATTGGAGCTCAGCGTGTAGTTGAGGTGAAGGCATCTATATTCGAGGCGCTCTCTGATACCGAATCTCCACAAGGATGGCTTGCTGTTTGTCTTATGAGTCAACAACCCAAAATGGGCAGTGGGAACGTTTTACTGATCGATGGGATACGGGATCCCGGTAATATGGGGACAATCATTCGAACGGCCGAAGCAGTAGGAATGTCAGGTATCTATGTAAGCCCTGACACGGTTGATGTGTATAACGGCAAGGTCATTCGTGCAACGCAAGGGGCACTTTTCCATATTCCCATTGTCGCTTATGACTTAGAAGATGCTATCCGTTCATTGATTGAAGAAGGCAAAGTGATTTACGGAACCAGTATGCACGCCGAAGCGTCTTATATGAAGGCGGCCCCCCGAGAGTCTTATGCGCTGCTTCTCGGCAATGAAGCAGAAGGGATATCGCCGCCATTATTAAGGATGGTTGACAAGACGGTTTCGATCCCGATAGTAGGAAATGCAGAATCATTAAACGTTGCTGTGGCGGCAGGGGTATTGATGTATGGATGGTTAAACCATGATTGAATGTGGAGGGATATGATGATTTTTTCAGCAACAGCCTTGAAAAATGAACATGTGCTCATTACAGGGGCTACAGGCGGGATCGGTTATGAAACGGCCAAAGTCATCGCGGCGATGGGAGCTCTAGTTACGATTACTGGCAGAAATGAAGACAAGCTCGAGTGTCTTCGAAAAGAGCTGGAAGAAGTGACAGAACCGGGAAATATCTACGTTCACGCCACAGATATTACTTCGGAACAGGCACGTTACAGGCTTGTGGAAGACGCAACGAATAAGCTCGGTTTCATCTCTGGCTTCGTCAATTCCGCAGGTGTGGCAGGAAATAAGAAAGTAGCGGATATGGAAGAGGAATTTTTGAATAAGCTCATGGAGTTGAATTATAACGCCGCTGTTATGCTTAGTAAACATGTGTATAACAAAATGATCGAGAAGCAAAGAGGGGCGATCGTGAATGTTTCATCCCTTTCAGGGTTACGGGGAACGTTTGCGAATACCTCCTATGCTGCGAGTAAATTTGCTCTGATTGGTTTCACGCAATCATTTGCTGTTGAAGCCATCGAGCAAGGGGTTCGGGTCAATGCGGTTTGTCCAGGGTTTGTAAATACGGAAATGGGGCAGCAAGCGATTGAAAGAAAGGCGAACCGAAACAACCGTACCTATGATGAGCAAATGGAAATCGTCAAAGCCGGACTCCCATCAAGTAGAATTACTGAACCGATAGAAGTTGCCAACACGATCGCCTATTTACTCACGGATGCAGCGGAAAATGTCGTTGGCGAAAGTGTCAAAATTTCCGGCGGTAGCGTGATGAGATAGGAGTTCTTCCGCTATAAATGAATGTTTACCGCAGCTCGTTATAGGGAAATAGCCTCAAATAAGAGAACATTCATAAGGAGGTTTTAACGATGGCAATGGCTGATATTTCTATCGTGCCGATTGTAGAAGATAAGAAAAATAGTTTAGGAGCAGAAGTGGCAGCTATTCATGAAGAGCTAGATAAGCATAAGGATAAGATTCGCTATGAACTTACCCCTATGAGTACTATAATTGAAGGAGATATTGATGACCTATTCCCAGTGATTCAAGCGCTTCACAAGGTCACGGTTGAGCGGGGATGGTCTAGAATCTCCACCGATATCCGTATCGACGACCGCAGAGACGGTAATGCTCATACGTTGGAAGAGAAGAAAGAACGTGTAAACCAATTTAAATCTTAAATGAAAAGGGGCGAATGAGTGATAAGCTTATTTGCCCTTTTTGGATTTTGAATCTGCCAACGATTTTTTACAGCTTAGAGGTTGTTAATGACTCCATCATCAACCATCATTTGATGATTTTTATCCCTCACGGTGGCTAAAAAGACCTCTTCTGGTTTCGTGTATCCTTGTTTTTGGAGTTCGTATCGTAACCATGATTCATCTCGATGAAGGAGTTTAAGGTTTTCATGTTGAATGATTCCTTCGACGATAACGACGATGGGAATACCAGCTTCTTCGACATCAAGATGTAAATCTCGAGGTGTAACGGGCTGGATTTCTTCCTTTGGAAGGATACTTAGATCTCCGAAAGGCTCAAGGATGGCGTACTGAATGCCTTGAACACTTGAATACCCTTTGCTTCTAAGATTAGAAAGCAACTCAAGTAACGAAAATCGACTTTTTTTTAAATTGGATTTGATGATTTGTCCATTTGATGAGAATGATCGGCTCCCCGATGACTAAGTGATGGAATTTGCGAAAGAGGCTTAATCTTGACAAGCATAGGTGAAGAATCCCTACAGTAATCACTCCGGCGATTGCTTGACCAATGGTATTGACTTCAATGGGTCCTGTGGAGACGATAACTAAAAAAAAGACGGCTACTAAGTCATGAGGGGTAATTTGTGAAAAAGCGGAATGACCGATCACTCGAATAATAATGATCGTTACTAGAAATAATAGAATAATTTCAACGATAAACACTAGGTATTCACCTCGAGATTACAAAAAGTCCTTATACAAGAGACCGAGCAGAAGGATTGAATAAACAATGAAAAAGAGATGCCATTGATGGAGTTCTAACCCAATTCGGACCATAATTCATAGAAATAATAGAGTTCTGGAGAAATGCTGCTTGTGTCTTCCTCCTTAATCCCTCCTTCGATTCTTGAAAGTGTTTCGCTTATCGCAAGCATGTCTTCCCGTTCAACACTATATTGGATGCGTTTTGATATCGTATCCCACGCCTGTTGAGCGTTCTGATGTTCCTCTGAAGCTTCTTCCCAATTTTCTTCTTCAATGAAATGTTCAATGTTCTGAACGTATGAAAAAAGGTCATCATGAGCCCCCATAGGCTCTTTAATCCAACTCCCTCCTGTCATTAGGACTACAGAGAGAATGAGAAACAACGATGGAACCGAAAAAAGCAAAAACTTTTTCATGATGGAATCCCCTTTTGACTACTTCTACCGGCCAAAAAATATTTTTGGCTCGTAATTGCTTCATGAGTTGGTCTTTCGTGATTCTGACCTTTTGTCAGTGCTCTTCCAATAGTTTTCCTTTTGATGTAATCACAACATGGTAAAATTCCCAATTTGTGTTCCCCAAAGATTCTGGGAATAACAAAAAAATACTGATGGCTCGCACGATGACAACCAGCGACTCTTGCATGTCCTTACCACCTTCTAAAAAAATGGGTATGATTAAGGTTTTCCTTGTTTTTCACCTTTTATGTATATCTGTGAATTTAAGAATAGAATCCCTGCAATTTGGCCTCCGGAAAGGATGGGGGAAGAGAGCTGAAGTGTGAATAAGGGGATCCTCACAAAGGAATGCTTTATGTTGATGTTTTCATGTTTGGCATTTCGCTAGAAAAGGAAAAGTATTTGAAAGAAATAAAAAGCAGGAAAGGAGAGACGGTCGATGGATCCAAGGAATATGCAAAAGGGAAGCACGCCTCGTCAGCGTCAAGACAAGCAGCCGGGGATTGAATCAAAAATGCAGCCACTGCCTGCACAGCCAACGGAGTATCAAGGCACAAACAAATTAAAAGGAAGAGCCTCCCTGATTACCGGTGGCGATAGCGGGATCGGACGGGCGGTAGCTATTGTTTATGCAAAAGAGGGGGCCGATGTTGCCATATCCTATTTAGATGAACATGAAGATGCGGAAGAAACGAAAAAAATGGTTGAGGCAGAAGGGGTGAGATGCTTACTTCTCCCTGGTGATATCCAAGAAGAATCACATTGCCAACACCTCGTTGAAAAAACGGTGGACGAGTTTGGCAAGATCAATATCCTCGTCAATAACGCCGCCATTCAATATATCCGTGAGGATATACTTGATATCTCTTCGGAGCAGTTTGAAGAAGTTTTTCGGACCAACTTCTTTTCCCAGTTTTATTTAACGAAAGCCGCTGTGAGACACATGCAATCAGGCGACTCCATAATTACTACTTCATCCATTAATGCATACCGCGGGAACCCAATTCTTATGGATTACTCGGCAACGAAAGGAGCAATCACTGCTTTTACTCGCAGCATAGCCCAAAACCTTGCCAGTAAAGGGATTCGTGCTAATTCAGTCGCGCCTGGTCCTGTATGGACACCACTTATCCCCTCTTCTTTTGATGAAGACGGCGTTGAAAACTTTGGGCAGGACACTCTTATGGAACGGACAGCCATCTGAACATGCGTGGCCTTACGTAATGCTCGCTTCAGATGAAGGATCTTATATGACCGGGCAGGCTATCCATATTAATGGCGGTGCATATACGTCATCTTAAACAAGGGTGATGCACAGGAACACACTCGTTGGGTTCTTGTGCTTTTTTGATGTTATAGAGGATGTTCAAAAAGTCCGGGAAAACTTCCTCGAAAAACTTCGTGAGAATGAGTGCTTTCGTGGTGCAAGCAGGGTGCTTGAAGCTTCGCTTTTTTGCACTCCAGAGCATAAGAAAATCTAGACTCCCTATTTTAGTGATAAGTTAACATTTTATAAAATTTCTCGGCTCTTTTTGAACACGCACATACACCGTCAATCCCCACCTCTTTTCAATAAGTATAGATGGTTGCAAAAAGCAAATAATAAAAACATCACTTGTATTTTGAGGGGGGTCACCTTTGAAAGATCATCACATTGAAGAACAATACGCAAAAACGTCTTGGCAAGCATCCATAGACTTACCGGCTTTTGAGCAATTAAATGAGGATTTACACGTGGATGTCGTGATTGTAGGCGGAGGGATTACGGGAATTACAGCTGCTTATTTGCTTGTACAAGCGGGCATGAAAGTAGCTTTATTAGAAGCGGGGAAACTGTTAAACGGAACGACGGGGCATACGACAGCGAAAATTACCGCTCAGCATGGATTAATTTATGATGAATTGATACATTTTGGCAAAAGTAAAGCAAGATTGTACTATGAAGCAAATACGGAAGCCATGAATTTCATTCAGAATACCATCGATCACTATCAGATCAATTGTGATTTTAGCAGACAGGATGCTTATATTTACGCCACAACCCATCAATATCGAAAGAAAATTGAAAAGGAAGCAGAAGCCTATGAACAACTGAATATTGAAGGGGATCTCGTTCATGATCTCCCATTTAATATTGATGTCGAAAATGCACTAGTAATGAAAAATCAGGCCCAGTTTCATCCGCTGAAATACTTGGCTCACCTTGTAAAAGTCATTACCGATAAAGGTGGACTTATATTTGAACACACCGTTGCTGAACATGTAGAAAGAGGCGAAGAAGCCACCGTCCTCACCCGTGGTGGCCCGCGCGTGACCGGTGGGCATATTCTTTCCTGTTCACATTTCCCTTTTTATGAAGGGGTTGGATTTTATTTTACGAGAATGTATGCAGATCGTTCTTATGTCGTCGCCGCAAAAACGAAATCTGAATATCCGGGTGGTATGTATTTAAGTGTGGATCAGCCTAGTCGCTCTCTACGCTCTATGGTCATCGATGGTGAGGAAAGGGTACTTATCACTGGCGAGAGTCATAAAACAGGGCAGGGGGGGGACACGCTTAAGCATTACCAGGCATTAGAGACATTTGGAGAGGACGTTCTTGGCATTGACAAACTCATTACTCGTTGGTCTACACAGGATTTAACGACTATTGATAAACTTCCTTATATCGGCCCCCTTACATCTTGGCCTTCGCAGCAAAATATTCTCGTAGCGACTGGTTACCGAAAATGGGGGATGACCAATGGAACAGCTGCTGCTCAATTACTCGCCAAGCTTGTATTGAAAAAGAAAAGCCGGTTCGAAGACGTGTTTACGCCATCCCGATTTTATGCAGATCCAAGTTTGAAGAAATTTTTCCAGGAAAACCTTAATGTCGCTAAACATTTAATTGAGGGAAAAACGGATACTACACACAAGGAGATCAACGATTTATCCGAAGATGAGGGGGCAGTCGTTCGGATTGATGGAAAACGAAAAGGGGCTTATAAAGATAAAGAAGGAGAGCTTCATGTCGTTGATACTACCTGTACGCACATGGGGTGTGAAGTGAACTGGAACGACGGCGATCGAACCTGGGATTGCCCTTGTCACGGGTCCCGGTTTTCATATACGGGTGAAGTGGTGGAAGGTCCTGCAGAAAAACCCTTACAGAAGGTGGACCATAATATGTTGGAAAGCTTTATAGGGGAGAAGTCGGGTTATTAAGAAAGGAGAGGGCTTGCAACCGCCCTTCAAACATCATATACTAGATTCAAATGAGATGATAAGTAAAAAACCATGATAGAGAGTAGTACTTGGAATACCAGCGGCCAGGAAGGGGGAGTCATGGATTGGAAGCTCCCCTGCGTGAGGATCCTTGGAATTCACTCTGGAGTTGACACTGAAATCAAAGTGTACCGGATCGCAATCCGTTATTTGCATGAGAAGTGAACGGCTCTTGCCGTTAATAAGGGTGGTACCGCGAGGCCTTCGTCCCTTTTGGGGCGGGGGTTTTTTTATTGCTCGAAAAAAGGAGGAGTAACGATGATTGAACGATTACAGGAACTTGAAGCTGAAGGGCTAGCCGCTGTCCGTGCAAGCGAGAACAAGAAATCGCTTGAACAAGTTCGGGTTCAATTTCTTGGAAAAAAAGGCGCGATTACGGAAGTGCTTCGCGGGATGGGTCAACTGTCCAAAGAAGAACGGCCGACAGTTGGTCAGAAAGCTAATGAAGTACGGGAGAGTATTCAAACTGCCATTGCTGAGAAAACACGGGTTTTTGAAGAAGAAGAACTTGAACAAAGGCTTGAAAAGGAAGAAATCGATGTTACGTTGCCGGGCCGCCCCGTTCAGCAGGGGTCTACACATCCGCTGACAGCTGTCGTTGAAGAAATCGAGGATATTTTTATCGGGCTTGGCTTTAGTATCACGGAAGGGCCGGAAGTAGAGCTTGATTATTTTAACTTTGAGATGATTAATCTGCCGCCCAATCACCCAGCCCGGGATATGCAGGATTCATTCTACATCAGTGAAGATACGTTACTGCGTACGCAAACTTCGCCAGTTCAGGCGCGGACATTGCAAAAACACCAAGGCAAGGGTCCGGTAAGAATTATTTGCCCTGGAAAGGTGTATCGCCGTGATGAGGACGATGCTACCCATTCCCATCAATTTATGCAGATTGAAGGGCTTTACGTCGACCAAAACGTACGAATGAGTGACCTCAAAGGAATCTTTGATACGTTTGTCAAACAGTATTTTGGCGAAGATCGGGAGATCCGCTTGCGTCCAAGCTTTTTCCCTTTTACAGAACCATCTGCGGAGATCGACGTGACGTGTGGGATTTGCGCGGGAGAGGGATGCAGAATTTGTAAATTCAGCGGCTGGATTGAAGTGTTAGGTTCCGGGATGGTGCACCCGCGTGTTTTGGAATTAAATGGTTTTGATCCCGAGGTCTATAGCGGCTTCGCTTTTGGCATGGGTGTAGAACGCTTCGCTATGCTGAAATATGGTATTGATGATATTCGCCACTTTTACACGAATGACACTCGTTTTCTATCGCAATTTCAACACTTATAAAAAGATGAAATGCTGGGTTGGCTCCTTAGCTCTCGTTGGTGATCCTAAAGCCTCGGCTCTTTTACAATAAACAAACGGAAAGATACGACATGAAAATCTATGAATGAAGGAAGGTGAAACGAGATGCTCGTTTCCTATCAGTGGTTGGCTGATTATATTGATTTGTCCGATGTGACACCTGAGGAAGTGGCAGAATACCTCACGCGAGGGGGGGTAGAAGTTGATCGGCTCCATCGTTATCATAACGGGATCGAAGGGGTCGTTGTTGGCGAAGTATTAGAAACGTCTCCTCATCCAGAGGCAGAGAAATTAACGGTGTGCCAAGTGGATGTAGGGGAGAACACCAATCAAATTATCTGCGGTGCAAACAATGTAACAAAGGGACAAAAGGTTGTTGTTGCCCTTCCCGGTACAATCCTCCCGGGGGAAAAGAACATTACAGAGACAACGATCCGCGGTGAAACTTCTGCAGGAATGATCTGCGCACTCGATGAATTAGGTTTTAGTGAGCGTATGCTTGCCAAATCTGAGCAGGATAAAATTGTTGAACTGCCAAATGATACGGTACCGGGGAGCGATGCCCTAGAGATTCTTGGGCTCAATGATGTGATCATGGAATTGGATTTAACCCCTAACCGTCCCGATTGTTTAAATATGCTTGGGGTGGCTTATGAGCTATCAGCTTTGCTGGATCGTCCGATCCACCTCCCTGAGAATGAACACGGAGTCATCAGAAAAAATGCTGCAGATCATATAACAGTTGAAGTCACAAATGGAGAAGATGTTCCTTATTATGGAGCGAAAGTCATTGATGAAGTAACGGTAGCCCCCTCGCCTTTATGGTTACAAACACGCCTAATGGCAGCTGGTATTCGTCCGATCAATAACATTGTGGATATTACAAACTATGTATTGTTGGAGTATGGTCAGCCGCTCCATGCATTTGATTATGATCGTTTTGGTTCAGATCAAATTGTCACCCGCCGGGCAAAACAGAATGAAACGATACGGACATTGGATGGGCAGGAACGTACACTTTTCGAGCAGGATGTGTTGATTACAAATGGCGAGGAACCTGTTGCGATGGCCGGTGTAATGGGCGGTGCTTTTTCAGAAGTACAGTCCAATACAAGGACGGTATTGTTAGAAACGGCACAATTTGATGCATTGCGCGTGCGGCAAACATCAAAGGAGCATGGTTTACGTAGCGAAGCGAGTCAGCGTTTTGAAAAAGGCTTGGATTTTGAGCGAATACCAGAAGCGGCTGAACGGGCAGCGACTTTGATGGAACAAATTACTGGCGGGGTTGTTTTAAAAGGAACGGTCGAATCTGGTGAATTGCCAGCGTTTGAGCAAGAAGTTTATTTAAATCTGGGGCGTCTTAACGTACGTCTAGGGACAGAACTTGGCGTTTACGAAGTAGAGACGATCCTAATCCGTCTTGGATTAGAGGTCACTGATATTGGTGAGGAGTGGCGGGTCCGAATCCCTTCCCGTCGTATGGATATAACCATTGAAGAAGATTTGATCGAGGAGGTTGCTCGTCTTTACGGCTATGACCATATTCCGACGACGTTACCTACCGGGGCTCGCTCGGCTGGTGCACTAACGGACGAACAAAAGAGACGTCGCAAAATCCGGCGTTATCTTGAGAGTACAGGAATGCAAGAAGCAATTACTTACTCCCTCACAAGCGCCCAAAAAGCAGATGAGTTTCTCATCAATGATCATGACCAGGGTATTCGCGTGCTTATGCCGATGAGTGAGGAGCGCGAGGTGTTAAGGAGAAGCCTGATTCCCCATCTTCTTGACGCCACCTTGCATAACTTGAATCGGCAATTAGCTAACGTTGCCTTATTTGAAGTGGGTACTGTTTTCTTTCCAACTGCTGATGAAAATAAGCAGCCTGAAGAACGTTTACACATTGGAGGAACATTGAGTGGACAGTGGTACCACTATGCCTGGAATGGTGAAGAGGTCCCTGTGGATTTCTATGTTGTAAAAGGAATTGTCGAAGGAATGCTGCAGCAGGCGGGAAAAGAGCAGAAGGCGAAATTCCGTGCCCGTAAACGAGACGGGATGCATCCGGGACGCACTGCCGATGTGATCATGGACGGTGAGGTTGTTGGTTTTCTTGGTCAGCTTCACCCAGCTATTCAGGAGGAGCGGGGACTGGCACCTACATTCGTTTTTGAATTAAATGCGGCAACCGTATTTACAGTTAATAATGAAGAACTTCGTTATCAACCCCTTCCTCGATTCCCATCGATTCGAAGAGATATGGCTGTTGTCGCCGATGCAAATATTGCCGCAGCTGAGATTGAATCAGTAATTTCTGAAGCGGCAGGAAAGTGGCTTGAGGATATTCACCTTTTTGACGTCTACGAAGGGGAAAATATCGAAGAAGGGAAGAAGTCACTGGCATATTCGTTACTATTCCTTAATCGTGAGCGTACACTTAAGGATGAGGAAATCGCAAATATTCATGAAGACATTGTAGCTGCATTAAAAACACGTCTAGGCGCGACACTGCGCCACTAAAGTCACGAGCACCCATTTCAAGTCAAAAATGGGTGCTTTTATTATAGAGGATGTTCAAAAAGTCCGGGAAAACTTCCTCGAAAAAGAAAATCACTTTTTCTTCGTGCGAGGTAACCCTTACGAAGCAACCAGCTGGCGCTTTTCTCCTCGGAAAAGAACTCCCCTTTCCTTCGTGAGGAGGGAATGCTTTCATGGTGCAAGCAGGATGCTCGAGACGGGCTTCCTTGCACTCCAGAGCATAAGCCGCTAAGCGAACCTTTTCTAAAACTTCTCGGCTCTTTTTGTCTCCTTTTTGAACACGCACTTATAGCGCCCCTTTTTGATTTTCAATAGTCATGGAATCTGTTATGATGAAGTATAAAATAGGGTTAGTATGTTCGCTTTACATAAATTAAGGGAGGCGCTCACAGGTGGCGGAAGATCAGAAAAAAAAACGAACGACTGTGTCGATTTATGGAAATAAATATACAGTGATCAGTGATGAGTCGCAAGAGCATGTCAATGAGGTATCAGCTTATGTGGATGCAAAAATGAGGGAAATGAAAGGCGTGAATCCATACCTTGATACGAGGCGGCTTGCTGTACTTACGGCTGTTAATATCGCAGACGAATATATAAAAAAACAACAAGAAATAAACACCGAAGAAGAGGATTAATATGTTGAGTTTATTTATAGTGCTTATTTTTTTAGCTAACTTATTTGTTGGGTCACGACGGGGATTTGTTCTGCAGTTCTTTCACCTTATCAGTTTCTTTGGGGCGCTTATCGTCGCCTTTTTATTCTTTAATCCCGTTGCTGAATATTTACGTTTATGGGTGCCTTATCCGAACTTTTTAGACGGAAACAATGGAGACATGTTTATATCGGCGTTCAATTTTGAGTCTGTATATTATAACGGCATTGCCTTTGCCATTCTTTTTTTCGCTACGCGTATTTTATTGCATATAATCGCTTCGATGTTAGACTTTGTCAGCCATTTGCCCATTCTGCGTACTGTCAATCGCTTGTTGGGTGCTGTCCTTGGTTTAGTCGAAGCTTATTTAATTGTGTTTGTCCTGCTGATTGTTGCCTCTTTCTTACCCTTTGCGACAGTCCAGGAAATGATTGCCAACTCTACAATTGCGAGGTTTATGATTGAGTACACTCCGTTTTTGTCACAGTGGTTGCAAGAACTATTGTCATAGGGAGGTGCGGAGCTCTTGGATAAAAAAGAAGTGATGCAAACGTTAGAGACGATTGCCATTTACCAGGAAATATCCGGGGAAAACCCTTTTAAAATTGCGGCTTACCGTAAAGCTGCCCAAGCGCTTGAACGAGAAGCGCGCACCCTTAGTGAAATCAATGACCCCGGGGAGTTGAACGGGATCGGAAAAGGGACTGCTGCAGTTATTGAATCCCTTCGTGATACAGGTAGAACCGAAGTGCTGGAAGACCTAAAAGCAAAGGTCCCAGCAGGCTTGCCTGTCCTTTTACAATTGCCGGGTTTAGGAGGAAAAAAAATAGGTAAGCTTCATCATGAGCTCGGAGTTACGGATGCCGATTCGTTAAAACGGGTCTGTGAAGAGAAACAAGTACGTGAATTGGCAGGTTTCGGCGCTAAAACAGAGGAGAAAATATTAGAAGCGCTGAGTACAGCGAATGAACGCCCTGAACGTTTACCGGTTGCTTTTATGTTGCAAGTAGCTGCTGAAATCGAGAAAGAACTTGAGCAGTTTACGGATACCATTCGCTTTGGACGGGCGGGCAGTTTACGACGTCTGAAGGAAACCATCCGTGATCTTGATTATGTAATTGCAAGTCGGGATCCGGAGTCTGTTCAAGCACAGCTCAAAAATCTGCCGGATATTAGTGAGATCATAGCCGATGGCGAAAAGAAGGTTTCCTTGCAGCTGGATAAAGGCTATTCTGTCAATGTTGATTTCAGGATTGTTGCAGATGAAGCGTTTGCGACGGCTCTCCATCATTTTACTGGTTCCAAGGATCACCATCTGCTGATGAGAAGGATTGCGAAGGAGCAAGGAGAGAAGATTAATGAATACGGTGTGGAAAATATAGATACAGGAGAAATCATCACATTTAAAGATGAAAAAGAATTCTTTGCCCATTTTGGTTTATACGAAATTCCATCGGAAGCCCGAGAAGGGACGATTGAAACAAGTTGGTTTAAGGAAAGGGATGACAATATAGACCTTAAACTTATACGCGGCGACCTCCATATGCATACCGTTTGGAGTGATGGGGCGAACTCGATCGAGGATATGGCAAAAGCAGCCATCGAGCGTGGTTACGAGTATATCGCCATCACCGATCATTCACGCTATTTGCAAGTCGCTAATGGCTTAAGTGAAGAGCGTGTACTTCGTCAGCAAGAGGAGCTCCGAAATGTCAACGAAAAGCTGAATGATATTCATCTATTTTCGGGTATTGAAATGGATATCCGCCCAGACGGAACCCTTGATTATTCAGACAAAACCCTAGAGCAGATCGATTTTGTCATTGCTTCGGTTCATTCCGGTTTTTCTCAAACAGAAAGGCAAATACGCTCGCGCATAAACGCAGCCCTAGAAAATCCTTATGTGAATCTGATTGCCCATCCGACCGGTCGCCTAATTGGCAAGCGGAATGGGTATGCTGTGGATATGGACTGGTTATTCAAGAGAGCGGCAGAAACAGGAACAGCGTTAGAGTTGAATGCCAACCCTCATCGTTTAGATTTGTCAGCAGGTGTGCTGAAACGCGCGGTCGACCAAGGCGCGACGATAGCGATCAACACGGATGCGCACCGAGCAGAAGGTCTGGCGCAAATGGTGTTTGGGGTAGGAGCAGCGAAGAAAGCATTTCTTCTCACCGATCAAGTGATGAACGCTTGGTCAAAGGAAGAGATCAAGAATTATGTTAAAAGAAAACGAATGTCGCTAGAAAAATGAGGTGCCAGCTATGCAAGAGGATATGCTTCGCACATTAGAATACAGGAAAATGAAAAGCCAACTGGCCGATCATGTGGCCTGCGAACTTGGCAAAGATAAAGTGAAAGACCTTGTTCCCCATACAGAAATGACTGATGTGGCCAACGCTCTGGAGGAAACGAGAGAAGGAGAACAGGTTCTTCGTTTTCGTGGACATGCTCCCTTGGGCGGAGTGCATGATGTTCGCGCAGAAATCAAGCGTGCTCAGGTTGGAAGTGTCCTTGATGCCCAGACGTTTACAGATATCGGTGATACGATTCGCGCAGGTCATCAACTAACAACGTTTATTGAGCAATTACTTGAAGAGGAAGAAGTACTTTCTCTTTCTCTTTTACGTACCTATGTGAATAATATTTGGCCATTAAAGGAATTGGAGCGTACGATTCGTCAGACGGTGGGTGATGACGGATATGTTCTTGACCATGCGAGTTCTGCCCTTCGTACAGCAAGGCAGCAAATGCGTACGTTCGAGTCATCCATTCGCTCAAAATTGGAGCAGATTCTCCGTTCCAAGGATGCTGAAACAAAACTTTCAGATCGTGTAGTAACCATTCGTAATGAACGCTACGTTATTCCGGTAAAGCAAGCGTACCGAAACGCGTTTGGAGGAATTGTCCATGATCAATCCTCTTCAGGTCAAACTCTTTTTATAGAACCACAATCAGTCGTAACGGCCAATAATCAGCTTCGTGAGGCGAGGCTGAAAGAAAGACAGGAGATTGAAAGAATCCTCCGTGAACTAACCGAAAAGGTAGCGGCTGAGGATGAGGCTTTATTAGAAAATATGGAAATTCTTGCCCAGCTGGATTTTATTTTTGCCAAGGCACGGTACGCGCAAAAAATGAAGGGTGTCCAACCAAAATTGAATGATCGTCAGTATGTACATTTCCCGCAAGCAAGGCATCCGTTATTGAACGCTGAAGATGTCGTTCCCATCGACATTACGATTGGCGGTGATTATCAATCGCTTGTCATTACCGGTCCGAACACGGGCGGGAAAACCGTGGCGTTAAAAACGACGGGACTATTTACCCTGATGGCTCAATCAGGGTTGTTTTTGCCGGCATCGGAAAAAGCAGAAGCCACAGTTTTTAAGAATGTTTATGCTGATATTGGTGATGAACAGTCTATTGAACAAAGCCTGAGTACGTTTTCTTCCCATATGACGAACATCGTTTCCATATTGCAAGAAGTAGACGAACAAAGCCTTGTGTTATTCGATGAATTAGGAGCCGGAACAGATCCAGCTGAAGGAGCGGCGCTTGCCGTTTCCATCCTTGATGAAGTGCACGAAAGAGGTGCACGTACAGTAGCTACTACTCACTATACAGAGTTGAAAGGCTACGCCTATAACCGTCGAGGCGTCATGAATGCAAGCGTAGAGTTTGATGTTGATTCCTTAAGCCCAACCTATCGTTTACTCACCGGTGTTCCTGGACGGAGTAATGCTTTTGCTATATCCCGTCGTCTCGGTCTATCTGAGACGATTATTGAAGCTGCAGAGAACGAATTATCTACTGATACGAAGCAGGCTGAGCAAATGATTACGTCATTAGAAGAACGTTATCAACAGGCCGAGGAGGCGGAGAAAGAAGCTGTAGAAACACGTCAGCAAGCGGAAAAGCTTCATCGTGAGCTAAGGCAAGCATTTACTGATCTACAAAATCAAAAACAAGCAATTTATGAAGAAGCAGAACAAAAAGCGGCTACTGAAGTGGATAAGGCGAGGAACGAAGCCGAGGAAATCGTTGCTGATTTACGACGTCTACAACAAGAAGGCCACGAAGTTAAAGAGCATGAACTTATTGAAGCAAGAAAAGGTCTCGAAGAAGCCGCTCCGCAATTAACAAAAAAGCAGAAACAAGTAAAAAGGAAGGCACAGCGAGCGCAAAGCTATGCCCCAGGTGAAGAAGTGTTCGTCCCAAGATTTAATCAAAAGGGCCAAGTGATTGAGGAGTCAGGCAAGGGCGAATACAACGTGCAGGTTGGGATCATGAAAATGAATCTTAAAAGCGAAGATATGGAAAAAACAGAGCAGCCAAAGGCTGAAAAACCTCAGAGAACACTCACTCGTGTAAGTGGAAATCAGGCAGGCGTCAAACCGGAATTAGACTTGCGTGGTGAACGTTACGAAAATGCAATGGCACGAGTGGAAAAATACCTTGATGAGGCAGTTCTTGCTGGC
Organism: Geomicrobium halophilum; assembly: GCF_014207655.1. GTDB lineage: Bacteria > Bacillota > Bacilli > Bacillales > Marinococcaceae > Geomicrobium > Geomicrobium halophilum. Next base: position 247,556 of record NZ_JACHHJ010000001.1, read on the forward strand.
TATGCGCGTGTCCATATTATTCATGGAAAAGGCACTGGAGCGCTTCGAAAAGGGGTCAAGGAACTGCTGAAAAAACACCCAAGTGTAAAAGGAACACGTGATGGCGGCATGAACGAGGGCGGCATCGGAAATACAGTTGTGGATCTAAAATAGTTTTGGCGAAAACGTGCGGAGGAGGGGCATCGCGCCTCTCCTTTATTTTCCCTAGGAGGCTGATGGGCTTGGATACATTGTGGAAAGTTTTGATTACATGTGGGGTCGGTTTTTTCATCGTAGGTATTATTTATTTAGTGATTGCCCTGTAAGAGGCTGTTCAAAGGCCGGGACAAAATCCTTAAGACAAATGTTGAAAGCTGCGTCTTCTGTGAACGACTCGGCTCTTTGTGCACTTCACTATGTTTATCGATAAGAGACGGGCATGGTTGCTAATTGATCGCCTTGACAAAAAATGTTTCTATAATTTTTTTAATAAAATAGTCTTAAAATATTTATTATTGGTAGCGTTTGCATTATGATAAAGGTGGGTCGGATTAATAAGTCATCGAAGGAGGAAGTTTTATGGTGAATCAAGAAGCACCGGCTTGGCTGCAAAATTATCCGTCAGAAGTATCAGCATCTTATCAATACTCGAAAAGACCTCTGGCTGATTTCTTAAAAGAGTCTGCTGAAGAATATCCTGAAAAAAAGGCAATTCACTTCATGGGAAGGGATATGACCTATCAGGAGTTGTATGACTACTCAAAACAATTTGCAAATGCACTAAAATCTCATGGTGTTGAAAAAGGTGACCGCGTGGCTATAATGCTTGCCAACACTCCGCAATCAGTGATCAGCTATTATGGAGCGTTGCTTGCAGGTGGAATTGTTGTACAGACAAATCCTTTGTTTGTGGAACGGGAAATTGAACAACAAATGATCGATTCCGGAGCGAAAGTGCTCGTCTGTTTAGACATGGTGTTTCCCCGTGTCCAAAAGATTCGTAACAATACGAAACTTGAGCATGTTTTTGTCACCGGCATCAAGGATTTTTTGCCATTCCCTAAAAACAAGATTTATCCATTCATTCAAAAGAAAAATACAGGTATGAAAATTGAAGTAAGCTATGATCATATGACACATCACTGGAAGGAATCAGTGGAAAGGGCAAGCAAGGAATGGGAAGACGTAAAGATTGATTCGAGAGAAGACCTGGCGTTAATTCAATATACAGGAGGGACAACGGGCACTCCTAAAGGAGTCATGCTTACGCATTATAACCTAGTGGTGAATACTGAGCAATGCATTAAATGGATGTATCAGGCGGAGAAAGGCAATGAACGTATTTTAGCAGCTTTACCTTTTTTCCATGTTTATGGAATGACGACGGCAATGAACCTTTCCATCATGCACGCCGCTGAATTGGTGATCGTGCCAAAATTTGATGCAAAACAAGTGTTAAAAACGATTGAAAAGAAGAAAGTTACCTTATTCCCCGGAGCACCAACGATGTATATCGCGATCACAAATCACCCTGATCTTGAAAAGCATGATTTGTCCTCGATTAAAGCTTGTTTGAGTGGTGCAGCTCCGCTTCCAAAAGAGGTGCAGGGCACATTCGAAAGAAAAACGGGTGGTAAGCTTGTGGAAGGTTATGGGTTAACCGAAACGTCCCCCGTGGCAGCTTCTAATCCAATTTGGGAAGTTCGGAAACATGGAAGCATTGGTATGCCATGGCCGGATACGGAGATGGCGATTTTAGATCAGGAAAACGGCACGTTTGCGGATATAAACGAAGTTGGTGAGATCGCCATTCGAGGTCCGCAAGTCATGCAAGGCTATTGGCAGAAAGAAGAGGAGACAAAAGCGGTTTTTCAAGAAGATTGGTTTAAGAGCGGGGATATGGGGTATCAAGATGAAAATGGGTACTTTTATATCGTTGACCGTAAGAAAGATATGATCATTGCAGGCGGATTTAACATCTATCCAAGAGAAATAGAAGAAGTGCTTTACGAACATGAAGCGATTCTGGAAGCAGCAGTAATTGGAGTTCCCGACCCTTATCGTGGTGAAACCGTGAAGGCATTCGTCGTTTTTAAAGAGGGGCAGGAACTTAGTGAAAAGGAGCTTGAAAAGTTTTGCCGAACCAAGTTGGCAGCCTACAAAATTCCTCGTGTGTTTGAAACGAGAAAGGAATTGCCGAAAACGCTCGTCGGCAAAGTTTTAAGACGAGTACTCGTTGAAGAAGAGATGTCTAAAACAGCCGAAGATGATGAGATGAAAAAGCAAGGGTAGGCTGAAACGTTCGGTAGATCAGTTTGAGCGCTGGTACATCGAACTGATTTACCATTCTTAAAAAATTCGCGAGGGATCCCTCATTTGACAGATGTTTGTAATTCAGATATACTGAATGAGTAATCATTCATTAAAGTTTCAGACGAAGTATAAGTAAGGAGAAGCCGATGATGGCACTGGATAAAAAGAACTCGCAAAAGTACCAATTAATTATTGATGCGGCTGTCCGTGTGATTGCAAGGCATGGGTATCATCATGCACAAGTCTCAAAGATTGCAAAGGAAGCGGGCGTTGCAGACGGAACGATTTACTTATATTTTAAGAATAAGGAAGATATTCTCGTCTCGTTGTTCCGTATGAAAATGGGGGCATTTATCTCGACGATTAAGGAGCGCATGTCGACGTGCTCTAATGCACAAGAAAAGTTACAACAAATTGTCGAGATGCATTTTCGGCAATTCTCTGACCAACCGGACTTAAGTGTCGTTATGCAGTTGGAAATGCGTCAATCAGCAAGGGATTTACGTATCCAAATCAATGAGGTTCTTAAAATGTATGTTCATTTAATGGAAGATGTCTTACAAACAGGGAAAGAAGAAGGGGTTTTTCATAAAGATCTAGATGAAAAGCTCGGTCGGCAGATGCTTTTTGGTACTCTTGATGAAATGGTCACAAATTGGGTGATGAAAGAGCGGAAATATGATTTGAAGGCGCTTTCGCGTCCGGTATATGAAATGTTGTATGCCGGGTTTAGAAACCATTTATGAATTCTAGGACAAGGAGGCTGGTGAAATGATTCATAAAAAACAAGAAGGAGTCATTGCCTGGCTTACAATTGATCGCCCCCCGGCGAACGCGTTGTCTCAAGCTTTGTTGGACGATTTAGACACAGCCCTCACTGAACTTAAAACCGATCGAAGTGTGAAAGTTGTTGTAATTCGTGGAGAAGGAAAATTTTTCGTAGCTGGTGCTGATATTAAAGAGTTTTCCTCTCTTCCGTCGGGAGAAGAGTTTTCACGGTTTTCCAAGAAAGGGCAAGCCATTTTTAATCTAATGGAAGATTATCCTAAACCAATCATCGCTGCTATGCATGGTGCTGCATTAGGGGGAGGCTTAGAGCTTGCCCTGGGATGTCATATACGGCTAGCGACCACAGATGCAAAGCTGGGCCTCCCTGAAGCGAATTTGGGAATTATCCCGGCCTATGGTGGGACACAGCGATTACCGCAAGTGGTCGGAAGCAATAAAGCTATGGAAATGATGTTGACTGGTGAGCCCATCAGCGGTGAAGAAGCTTATCGGTTCGGGTTAGTCAACGCGGTTGCTGAAGATGAAGCTGGTTTACGAAAACAAGCAGAACGATTAGCCAAATCCGTTGCTTCTAAAAGTATCAATAGTATAGAAGCTATTCTTGAACTCGTTCCTTTAGCCAGGGAAGCCAGCCGGGATCATGGGCTTGAGCGAGAGGCAGCACTATCTGGTAAGGTATTTGATACTGTTGATCGCCAAGAAGGGGTTCAGGCATTTATCGACAAACGGAAACCCGAGTTTAAAGACCAGTAATTTTTTACACTACTAAGAATGATAGGGATCCTGTATGATGTATGAAAAGACTTAAATTTTCGCTATTTGCGAAGATCCAGTCTTTCTAAATAGTGAGAAGGAGGAAAGGGACTTATGAATATCTATGTCGTTATGAAACGAACATTTGATACCGAGGAAAAAGTAGAGATTAATGATGGAATCATTGACGAAGAAGGCGCTGAATTTGTCATCAATCCTTATGATGAATACGCCATCGAAGAAGCGATTGTTCTTAAGGAAGCTCATGGAGGCGAAATCACAGTCGTGACCGTCGGTAATGAAGACGCGGAAAAGGAATTGCGGACCGCGTTGGCGATGGGGGCTGACCAAGCAGTATTGCTCGACACCGAAGACTTGGATGGCGAGATCGATCACTATACCATCTCTGAAATGCTCAGTGCCTTTTTCCAGGATAAAGAGTATGACATTATCCTGGGTGGGAATGTGGCGGTTGATGATGGTGCAGGCCAAGTTGCTCCCCGCCTTGCTGAAAAATTAGAAATTAATCAATTGACAACGATCACAAAACTGGATATCGATGGTGAAAGTGCATACATTGAACGGGATGTTGAGGGTGACGTTGAAATCGTTGAAGCTAATCTCCCCTTACTCGTGACTTGCCAGCAAGGACTAAACGAACCACGTTACCCATCGCTCCCTGGGATTATGAAAGCGAAAAAGAAGCCATTAGAAACATTGGATCTTGATGATCTTGATTTGGATGAAGATGATTTGGAAGCTAAAACAAGAACCGTTGATCGATTCCTTCCGCCAGAGAAAGATGCTGGCAAGAGATTAGAAGGTGAACCCCATGAGCAGGTTCAAGAGCTGATGAGCTTACTGAAAAACGAAGCGAAAGTCATATAAGGAGGAGTTGCCAATGGCTGAAAAAGTATTAGTGCTCGCTGAAGTTCGTGATGGCGAATTAAGAAATGTCAGTTTTGAAACAATCGCGGCAGGACGAAAAATCGCCGGGGACAACGAAGTTGTAGCGTTATTATGCGGTGATCAAGTCAGCGATTTCTCGGAAAGATTGATCCATCATGGTGCGGACCGTGTTTTGCTTGCTGAGCATAGCGATTTGAAAAATTATACGACGGATGCTTATAAACAAGTGATTTTACAAGTGCTCGATGAAGAGTCTCCGGATGCACTTTTAATCCCGCATACATCACCGGGAAAGGATGTGGCACCACGAATCGCTGCAAAATTAAATTCCGGTATGGTTTCTGATGCTGTCGATCTTGAGGTTGCTGGAGATGAAGTGATTTTCACCCGGCCCATTTATTCGGGAAAGGCTTTTGAAAAACAAAGTGTCACAAGCGGCCTACTTTTTGCAACATTGAGACCAAATAACATTCAACCTTTAGAAGAAGATCCAAGCCGGAGCGGGGAAACAAGCCAGGTTTCTGTGGAACTAAAAGATTTACGGACCGTTGTAAAAGAAGTAGTGAAGAAGACAAGCGGCGGTGTGGACCTAGCGGAAGCGAATGTCATTATTGCTGGAGGCCGTGGAGTTAAGAGCGAGGAAGGATTTAAGCCGCTCTATGAATTAGCAGATGTTCTTGGTGGTGCCGTCGGTGCTTCCCGAGGAGCATGTGATGCAGAGTATTGCGATTATTCCTTGCAAATTGGTCAAACCGGTAAAGTTGTTACTCCAGATCTTTACATTGCAGTTGGCATTTCCGGGGCTATCCAGCATTTGGCAGGTATGTCGAACTCCAAGGTTATCGTAGCGATTAACAAAGATGCTGAAGCGCCGATTTTCGATGTCGCGGATTACAGCCTCACTGGTGATCTTTTTGATATTGTACCGCTACTTACTGAGGAATTTAAGAAAGAAATGGCCGGTGCATAATTTATAAACAGGGGACAGCAGCTACCTGCTGTCTCTTTTAGTTTATGCACTCACCAAATTGCAAGCGGGTGAATGTGATGGTAAGAGAGCCTTTCGTGCGTTCAAAAACTGTGCCCTTTCTAGCTATGAAGGGTCTTTTCATGATAATAAGCAGATGATTCGCTCCGTGTTTATGTGAATGCTATAATGCATGTGTGATATGATAACTATGGAAAGGAGAATGGAAATGGCTATTAAAAATGTAACGGATCAAGATTTTGATCAAGTAACATCAGAAGGTGTCGTTCTTGCTGATTTCTGGGCAACATGGTGCGGACCTTGTAAAATGGTAGCTCCAGTGCTTGAAGAAGTTGATAGTGAAATGGGAGATAAAGTCACCATCGCGAAAATCGATGTTGATGAAAATAAAGAAACCGCAGGCAAGTTCGGAGTCATGAGCATCCCTACATTGTTGGTGTTCAAAGACGGTGAACAAGTTGAGCAGGTCGTCGGCTTCCAACCGAAAGAAGCACTCGTCGAATTGTTGGAAAAGCATACGTAATGAAAGCGAATGGATGCATTGTGACTAAAGCCTGGTGATTATACCACCAGGCTTTTTTCCACTTCTTCAGGATCGGAGGTGATGAATATCAGCGCACTGAAGGAAAAAATTAGTGTTCTTCCTGCCAAACCAGGATGCTATTTAATGAAAAATAAAAACGGGGTTGTTATTTACGTTGGGAAAGCGAAGATCCTTCGAAATCGCGTGCGTTCCTATTTTATTGGCAGTCATGACGGCAAGACTCAGACGCTCGTCAGTCAAATCGAGGACTTCGAGTATATTATTACATCATCCAATATTGAAGCGTTAATTTTGGAAATGAACCTTATCAAAAAGTATGAACCCAAGTATAACGTTCTGCTCAAGGACGACAAGTCGTACCCGTACTTGAAAATTACAAACGAAGAGCACCCCCGCTTGATTATAACCCGTAAAGTGAAAAAAGACGGCGGCCGTTATTTTGGCCCATACCCGAATGCCATGTCTGCAAATGAGACAAAAAAACTGCTGGATCGTTTGTATCCACTTCGAAAATGCCGTACCCTTCCCGACAGGGTTTGTTTGTATTATCATATCGGACAATGTGTGGCTCCGTGTGAATTTCCGGTTTCGCAAGAAAAAAATAAAGAACTCGTCCAAGGCATTCAGCGTTTCTTAAACAACGGTCATCAAGAAATTCGTGCTAACCTCGAGGAAAAAATGCATGCAGCTTCCGAGGATTTGAACTTTGAGCGGGCAAAAGAGCTCCGGGACCAAATCAAACACATTGATGATGTGATGCAAAAACAGAAAATGACAGCCACTGATGGCACGGATCGAGATGTTTTTGCTTATGCTTACGATAAAGGATGGATGTGTGTCCAAGTCTTTTTTATAAGACAGGGAAAATTAATCGAACGGGATGTCTCGATTTTTCCTTTTTATCAAAATCCAGAAGAGGATTTCTTGACGTTTGTCGGCCAGTTTTATTGGGAAGATGCCCATATTAAACCGAAAGAAATCATTGTACCCCCGAGTGAATCTACTGAAGATATGAGGAAGATGCTTGAGATTAAAGTGTTAGAGCCCAAACGTGGAGAGAAAAAAGAATTACTAAACTTAGCGACACAAAACGCGGAAGCTGCTTTAAAAGAGCGGTTCGATTTAATCGAACGGGATGAAGAGCGAACGGTTCGCGCCGTAGAGAAACTTGGAGAAGCTCTTGATATTGATCCCCCTTATCGAATAGAGGCATTTGACAATTCAAACATTCAAGGGACGAATCCAGTGTCTGCAATGGTTGCGTTTGAGGACGGAAAACCCTTTAAGAAGGATTATCGTAAGTATCGTGTCAAAGAGGTTCAAGGGCCCGACGATTATACTTCAATGAAAGAAGTCATCCGTAGACGTTATCTACGACTATTGAGAGAAGAGGCGCCATTGCCTGATCTAGTGCTTGTGGACGGCGGCAAGGGACAATTATCAGCTGCTATCAGCGTTTTGCAAGATGAACTTAATTTACCCCTCCCTGTCGCAGGGATGGCGAAGGACGACAAGCATAAAACATCCCAACTTTTTATTGGAGAAAGCGCAAAACCAGTTCATCTCGCCAGAGACAGCCACGCTTTTTATCTATTGCAACGAGTACAAGACGAAGTCCACAGGTTTGCCATCAGCTTTCACCGGCAAACACGTGGAAAAAATGCGTTTTCGTCTATCCTTGATGATGTTAGCGGGATCGGTGAGAAGCGCAAGCGAAAATTACTGCGTCATTTTGGTTCCATGAAGAAAATGAAAGAAGCAACGCTGGAGGAGTTTAAACAAGCTTCAATCCCTGAGCAGGTGGCAAAAGAGGTTATGAGAAAACTTGAGGATGCGTAACCCCCCTATTTCACGTGATAAATAGGGGGTTTTTACTGTTGAATGGAGAGGAATGTCATTTTTTCGGTAGTTTGCCGCACTTTAGTACATAATAGGAGATCACGTTTATCCACATTAATCATACCCGTAATCACTGTATATCGGTTTGAGGAAATATCGTTTCCGATGGGAAGATGAATGAAAGCACGATATTCTTCCTGGCTTTGTAAAGGTTGTCGAATAATGTTATATAAACAATCATGCTTTCTTGACGATAGTGGGACGGGAGAGTACAATAAAAATTGTCGGAAAGATGAACATACGTAAAATAGGCATGACTTTATATAACTGGATAGCTTCGAATTACATATTTCGATTTGAAGAGATCTGTAGTCATGTGTCGTCCCTTACATTTATGAGAATGATAAATAGGAGAAGAGCGTTTTGTCGGCAGTTTTCTAATGTAAGGGGACACAAAACACGCGGAGCAAAAACAAGCCATACTCCGTGTTTGTTCAATGCCAAAGGGAGGTTGATTATAGAAAAAGAGGGTAGGAAACAGAAAATTTTGTATGATCATCAACGCTAATGTTATGTTTTATTGCTTTTATCCTTTTAAACATTAAAGATCAAGCAAACTAGAGGGGAGCTTAACCATGCCTCAGAATCAGGAGTTTTTTAATCGGAGGTTACACTCACTGCTAGGGGTAATCCCAGTTGGCGTTTTTCTTATTCAGCATTTAATTGTGAATCACTTTGCTGCTTATGGAGCTAGCTCGTTTAATGCAGCCGCAGATTTTATGGCAGGTTTGCCATTTCGTTATGCATTGGAAATATTTGTGATTTTTTTACCACTACTCTATCACGCGGTTTACGGAATTTACATTGCTTTTACCAATAAAAACAATACCCGCAGGTATGGAACTTTCCGTAATATTATGTTTTTGTTCCAAAGGGTTAGCGGCATTTTTCTCGTTATTTTTATCATTTGGCATGTGTGGGAGACAAGAATAGCTGAAGCTTTAGGGCGCGCTGAGGTCAATTATGACATGATGGCAGATATACTAAGCAGCCCGTTTATGCTTATCTTCTACATAGCAGGTGTTGTTGCTGCTACGTTCCATTTTTCCAACGGTTTATGGTCATTTGCTGTGACTTGGGGCCTCACAGTGTCTCCACGTTCACAGAAGATCATGACATATGTAAGTCTTGGAGTATTCGTGGTGTTAACATTTATAGGTCTACGTGCTGTTTTTGCATTTCTTGATCCTGGACTAGCAAACATGTAAGGAGTGGGGTTTTCATGAGCAAACAAAAGGTCCTCGTTGTCGGCGGCGGTCTCGCCGGATTAATGGCAACGATTAAAGCCGCAGAAGCTGGGGTGAATGTAGACTTGTTTTCAATCGTCCCAGTGAAGCGGTCACACTCCGTTTGTGCCCAGGGCGGCATAAACGGTGCCGTAAATACAAAAGGGGAAGGTGATTCCCCTTGGGAACATTTCGATGACACGTTATACGGTGGGGATTACCTTGCTAATCAGCCACCGGTAAAAGCCATGTGTGATGCCGCACCAAGCATCATCCACTTGCTGGATCGCATGGGAGTTATGTTTAACCGTACTCCTGAAGGCTTGTTAGATTTCCGTCGTTTTGGCGGTACGCAACACCATCGTACAGCTTACGCCGGAGCCACAACGGGTCAACAGCTACTTTATGCGCTGGACGAGCAAGTCCGCCGTTATGAAGTAGAGGGATTGGTTCAAAAATATGAAGACTATGAGTTTACATCGGCGGTTATTGATGATGATGGACGATGCCGAGGAATCACAGCCCAGAATTTGACTTCGATGGAAACGCAAAGCTTCCGTGCCGATGCGGTAATAATGGCTACTGGAGGCCCGGGAATTATTTTTGGCAAATCAACGAACTCCATGATCAATACAGGTTTCGCTGCTGCTAAATTGTACGAGCAAGGAGTTTATTATGCCAACGGCGAATTCATTCAAATTCATCCGACCGCGATTCCCGGTGACGACAAGCTGCGTCTCATGAGTGAATCTGCTCGTGGCGAGGGGGGCCGCATTTGGACATACAAAGATAATAAGCCATGGTATTTCCTCGAAGAAAAATATCCGGCGTATGGAAATCTCGTTCCCCGCGATATTGCTACGCGTGAGATTTTTGATGTATGTGTGAATCAAAAACTGGGGATTAATGGCGAAAACATGGTCTATCTTGACCTTTCCCACAAAGATTCCCGCGAGTTAGATGTAAAACTTGGCGGCATTATGGAAATTTACGAGAAGTTTGTAGGGGATGACCCTCGTAAAGTACCAATGAAAATTTTCCCAGCGGTTCACTATTCCATGGGCGGCATGTGGGTTGACTACGATCAAATGACGAATATTCCTGGATTGTTCGCTGCTGGTGAATGTGATTATTCTCAACATGGAGCCAATCGCTTAGGTGCAAACTCATTATTATCAGCCATTTACGGAGGAATGGTTGCCGGGCCAAAAGCCGTTGAGTATACACAGGGCTTAGAGACACATGCGGAAGATCTTTCCTCATCCCTCTATGAAGCGGAAGAGAAGAAGATAAGAGACGAGTATGAGGATATTTTGAATATGGATGGCGACGAAAATGCTTATACTCTTCATAAAGAGTTGGGAGAATTGATGACAAATAATGTCACAGTTGTCCGTGAGAACGAAAAACTTCTGCAAACCGATGAGAAATTACAGGAACTTCTGGAGCGCTGGAACAATATAAACATGCATGACACGGCGCGCTGGAGTAACCAAGCCGCACCCTTTGCCCGTCAATTAAAAGGAATGATCCATTTAGCACGGGTGATTACCATTGGGGCTTATCATCGTAATGAAAGCCGCGGTGCTCATTACAAACCGGAATTCCCGGATCGTAATGACGAAGAGTTTCTTAAAACCACAAAAGCCAAATTTGATCCGGAAAATCAAGCTCCGACGATTGAATATGAGGATGTGGATACATCCTTGATTACGCCGAGAAAACGGGATTACTCCAAGAATAAATCGACAGAAAAACAAGGAGCTGGGAAATCATGAGTGAGAATCAAACCGTACGCTTTATTATCACTCGGCAGGATAGTCCAGATGATCAGCCTTACAACGAAGAATTCGAGATTACCTATAGGCCGGGGATGAATGTCATTAGTGGTTTAATGGAGATCCGCGAAAACCCGATTACTGTAGATGGAAAGCAATCGAAGCCTGTTGTTTGGGACATGAATTGTCTGGAGGAGGTGTGTGGTGCTTGTTCAATGATCATTAATGGGAAACCCCAGCAGTCCTGTACTGCATTGATAGATGACTTTGAGCAGCCGATCCGCCTTGCGCCGATGAAAACATTTCCAGTAGTTCGGGATCTCATTGTTGATCGAAGCCGTATGTTTGACTCCTTGAAGAAAGTAAAAGCTTGGATTCCAATTGATGGTACGTATGATCTTGGACCAGGGCCTAGAATGGCAGAGAATCGTCGCCAATGGGCATATGAATTATCCAAATGTATGACTTGCGGCGTCTGTCTCGAAGCTTGCCCAAATGTAAATAGTAATTCTGAATTTATTGGTCCAGCCGCTGTCTCTCAAGTGCGGTTATTCAATGCTCATCCTACTGGTGAAATGAACAAACCGGATCGTTTAAATGCTTTAATGGGTGAGGGTGGCTTGCAAAACTGTGGGAACTCCCAGAACTGTGTAGAGTCATGTCCCAAAGGAATTCCGCTTACGACTTCAATTGCTGCACTCAACCGCGATCAGACATTGCAGTCATTTAAAAATTTCTTCGGTGGTGGTCAGTAAACTGGAAAAACCGGATGCTTACCTTAGTATTAAGGAGCATCCGGTTTTTAACTTGCATAAAAGAAGTATCTATGGTCATTGTCATTAAGGTGAATGAGAATCCGGCCTTCAATGGAAAGCCGGATGTACTTAAATTTGGATCTCGCCAAGACGTATCAGCTCAATTACAGCTTGTGACCGACCTTTGACGCCTAATTTTTGCATAGCGTTGGAGATATGATTACGGACTGTTTTTTCGCTGATGTAAAGGTGTCCGGCAATTTCCTTAGTGGTTTTGTCCTGTACGAGTAGGTCAAAGACCTCCTTTTCCCTTTTTGTTAAAAGGGATCGCGGACCACGTTCCAAGTCCTTCAATCGTGTCACCCTTTCTACCCAGGCCACCCTCGTCGCGCGTTCGGCTCTAACGGCATTTCGACGATGAAGAAGAAAGTATTTAGTCACCATATCGTATGTGCGTAAATGGCAGTCGGTGAGGAATTAAGCGAAAAGCGGCGGACGACTATGACGGAAATATTTGAGGGGGGACAAAAACTATCCAGTTTTTTGAACCTATTTCAAATCGTTAATGCCGTCATTATCGTATTCAAAGTCGGTAGAAGAGGTGATTATTGCTTGTTGACTTTTAGTAAGAATAAGCGCATATAATAGCGTGTTCAAAAAGGAGAACAAAAAGAGCCGAGTAGTTCGAGAAGACGCAGCTGCGAGCACCGGAGCGTATGGTTTTCATACGTGAGGCGCGCAGAAGCAAGTCGACGAAGAAATACGACCGCTATTTTTCCCGGACTTTTTGAACATCCTCTATAAGTAGAGATCAGGGGTTCTACAGGGTGAAAGAGTGCATGGAGATTGCTCATACAATGAGTCCCGCCGCTGTAGTTCAGTGAAATGATGTTAGGTGTACTAAACCGAGAATCACGGTTTTGTCAAAAGCTCATATAACATTCGCCTTGTTTTGAGGAAACATGTATAATAAAATAAAGACGCTAAGTACATAAGTGAAAATGTAAAAGTCATGACTGTACGGGCGTATTAACTAACGAATGCATATTTTTAGTAAAAGGGGTCGAAAAAATGAAGCAAAAGACTTTTACGATTACTGCAGATACGGGATTACATGCCAGACCAGCGACACAATTGGTCCATAAGGCAAGCCAATTTTCTTCTGAAATCCATATAGAATCCAAAGGAAAGTCAGTGAACCTTAAATCCATTATGGGGGTTATGTCTTTAGGTGTTGGCAAAGGCGGCGAAGTGCAAGTGACCGTTGAAGGTAACGATGAAGAGGAAGCTATGGAGGCTATTACAAGTACAATTCAAGAAGGGCTAGGAGAATAATGACTGATTGTTTGCAAGGTATCGCCGCCTCCAACGGAATTGCGATCGCTAAAGCTTTTCTACTTGAACAGCCAGAGCTCGATATTCAAAAAGAGATCGTTTCTGATGTTGAAACTGAAATTTTACAACTTAAAGAGGCGATCGCAAAAGCAAAAAAAGAACTTGAAATGCTCAGAGATAAAACGAGGGAGCAGCAAGGCGATGAGAATGCGGAAATCTTTTCTGCCCATTTACTTGTGCTGGAAGATCCGGAGTTGATTGATGCTGTCACAGCAAAAGTAAAAGAAAACAGCGTTTCGGCTTCTCATGCATTGCACGAAGTTTCTTCGATGTATATACAAATGTTTGAGGACATGGATAATGCTTATATGCGGGAGCGTGCTGCAGATATAAAAGATGTTTCCCAACGTGTGCTCTTGCACCTCGCAGGTGTAGAGAATACAAGCTTGGCTTCTATCAATGAGGAAACCATTGTATTGTCCCATGATTTAACACCTTCGGATACTGCGCAGTTAGATCGGCAATTCACGCTAGGGTTTGTTACGAATATAGGAGGCCGCACCTCTCATTCGGCGATTATGGCTCGTTCGCTTGAAATTCCTGCTGTCGTTGGCACAAAAGACATAACATCGCAGGTACAAAACGGGGATTTAATCATTGTGGATGGTTCCACTGGGGATGTTATTATTAATCCCGATGAAGACAGCATCCAAACCTACCGCGAACGTCAACGCCAAATTGAAGCAGAAAAAGAAGAACAAAAAAAATTGGTCAACGAACCTTCAATCTCGGCTGATGGATACCAGGTTGAACTTGCTGCTAATATTGGTACACCTGATGATATGGAAGGTGTCATTGAAAATGGGGCAGAAGGGGTTGGCTTATACCGGACGGAGTTTCTTTATATGGGCAGGGACAGTGTCCCCGAGGAAGAGGAACAATTTGAAGCCTATCGTACCGTTGTTGAGAACATGGATGGCAAGCCAGTTGTGATTCGTACCCTTGACATCGGCGGGGATAAAGAGCTTCCTTATCTTGATTTGCCAGAAGAGCTAAATCCATTTCTTGGATTTAGAGCCATTCGTTTATGTCTAGAGAAAACTGACTTGTTTCGGACGCAGTTACGTGCGCTTCTACGCGCGAGTCATTATGGGAACTTGAAAATCATGTTTCCGATGGTCGCTACATTAGAAGAATTACGCAATGCGAAAGCTCTCGTGCAAGAAGAAAAGGAACGGTTGAAGGAAGAAGGAAAGCCTGTAAATGATGAGCTTGAGATTGGCATTATGGTCGAAATCCCGTCAACAGCCGTAGCCGCTCCACAATTTGCCAAAGAAGTGGATTTCTTTAGCATAGGCACAAACGATTTAGTGCAATATACATTAGCTGCGGATCGGATGAGCGAGCACGTCTCCCACTTATACCAGCCTTACCACCCTGCTGTTTTACAATTGATTAAGAATGTGATTGATGCTTCACACGCGGAAGGAAAATGGACGGGCATGTGTGGTGAAATGGCAGGTGAACGTACAGCTATTCCATTATTATTAGGGCTAGGCCTGGATGAATTTAGTATGAGTGCAACCTCCGTTTTGGCGGCTAGAAGCACACTTAGAGAGATTCAGCTAAATACGGCTCAGGATTTGGCTTCGCGAGCATTAACATGCAGTACATCGGAAGAGGTAGAAACGATGGTTCGCAATCATCTGTAATAAGCGCCTACACTGTAGGTGCTTTTTTTCAGCTGTAGAGGATGAGCACTGTGCTAAGAGGCTAAAAATCTATCGAATGGTATCCCTTATGGCTTGCAATCCCGCCTCTAAACAGTGACAATAAAGGTATTGAGCCCGTGATAAGGGGGATTGTATGACTGAACAAACGCAGGTTGAATATATTGAGAAATCGTTGCGGCGAATATCATATACGATTAAACAACGAGGGCGCGAAATTCTCAATCATTTTCCGATCACCCCGCCGCAATTTATTGCTCTGCAATATTTACAAGAAAAAGGAGATTTAACGATTGGGGAACTTTCTGCAAAAATGTACTTAGCCTTTAGTACAACTACGGATCTTGTAGATCGGATGGAAAAAAATGAACTGGTACAACGTGTAAAGGATCAATCCGACAGAAGAGTCGTACGTGTACATATCTTATCCAAGGGAAAAGATATCATCCGGGAAGTGATCCAGAAACGCCAGGACTATCTAAACGATGTTCTTGGACATTTTTCAGAGGAAGAAATTAATCGGTTAGAACAAACACTTTCGTCATTACATGAGGAAATGGAGAAAGGCCAATAGGAGAGAAATGAACATTGGATAAACCTATAGGCGTGATCGATTCTGGGATCGGGGGTTTAACCGTCGCAAAAGAAATCGTCCGTCAGTTACCTAAAGAACGAATGATCTACATTGGAGATACAGCCCGCTGCCCTTATGGACCTAGAGCGGTTGAAGAAGTTCGACGGTTTACTTGGCAAATGATTCAACATCTTTTAGAAGAAGATATAAAGATGCTCGTCATTGCCTGTAATACAGCGACTGCTGTTGCTCTTGAGGAAGTTCAGGCGCAACTGTCTATCCCAGTGGTAGGCGTTGTTCAACCAGGCGCGCTTGCAGCGCTCAATGTTACGCAAACGAATGAAATTGCCATCATTGGAACAGAAGGAACCGTGAAAAGTAATGCTTATCCGCGGGCGCTCAAAGCAATTCAAGGATCACAAGTAATCGTTCATAGTTTGGCATGTCCCACATTCGTGCCACTCGTCGAGCAAGGGATGTTAACGGAAGAAGATGCATATTTTGTCGTTAAGGACACGTTGCAACCGCTTATCGGCCAATCATTTGATACGTTAATACTGGGATGTACCCATTACCCGCTTTTAACTCCGGTGATCCAGAAGGTCGTTGGGACGTCCGTCCAGGTGATCTCTTCCGGTGCTGAAACAGCAAGAGAAGTGAGTACCATCCTCCACCATCAAGGAATCAACCAAAATGTTGGGCTCACCGAAGCACATAAATTCTACATTACTGGTTCGATTCATCAATTTCAAATGATTGCAAAACGGTGGCTGGGCATCGGAGGACAAAAGATTGAAGAGCTGACATTTACACCATAAGGATCATTGACCACGATTTTACACTCGTGGTTTTTCTTATGGTTAGAGATCATACGTGCTCTCAGAAATTTTTAAGGCTTACGTTTGCTACTACACCGTGCCAGAAGTTCTTTCTCTATTCGGCTAATGTCGCGCTTCGCGCCGAAAAAGTTCCTAAATCGCCGAATAAACGTGTTACCGCGCCGAATTGTCTAGGGCTTGCGCCGAATAAATGTGTGGCTGCGCCGAAAAAACCACTCCTCGCGCCGAATCCCGTTTCACTCGCGCTCGATCATTTACCCGATCTTTTCATGAACAGCTTCTTCATAGAAGGCAGGTCTAATTTTGATGAGTAGCTCGTATACTCAAAACAGATGAGCATTCTAAGGAGGGAAGATTGTGAAGAAGATATGGAAGGGGCCTTCTTTATTACTGTTGGTGTCACTCGTTGTTTATGGTTGTAGTTCCAGCAGTGACATCCCTGAACAAGAGGAAATGCAGGAGCGAGGAGAATCAGCAGCAGAAATAGAAGAAGGGGATGACGGTGAAGGAGAGGAAGATGGAAGTGTAGAGGATGAAGATCGGATAGATGGTGAAAGGGTTCAGAGAGAACTTTATTTACTCGATGAAGCGGGGCTCGTCGTACCGCGTACATTTCAGTTAGAGAATGACTCTGAAGTGCTCAAACAGTCCCTGGAACATCTTATTATAGAAGGCCCTATTACTAATCAATTACCAAGTGGATTGCAGGCGGTGCTTCCACCGGATACAGAGGTACAAGGGGTTGACTTAACAGCTGACGGAACCGCGATCGTTGATTTCTCTCCTGAATTTGCGGATTATCCGGAAGAACAAGAAAAGGCATTGTTACAGTCGATCACATGGACGTTAACGCAGTTTGATGAAGTAGAGCAGGTAGAAATCCAAATCAACGGACATGAACAAGAAACGCTTCCCAATGCAGGTACGCCTGTAGGTGATGGAACTGCGAGAGCTCAAGGAATTAACCTTGAAGGAGGAGGGCCTGCAGATATTACCGCCAGCGAAGCGGCCACGCTTTACTTTGTCAGTGTAAAAGAAGATGATCACTACTATGTTCCTGTAACAAGGCGAATCGAGGGGAATGGAAATGAAGCGGTAGAGGTTATCCAGTCTTTGTTGGATGGTCCTCACCCTGAATCGAAGTTAATCAGCGGTTTGCGCCAAAGCATTGAATTATTGGATGAACCTGAATTGGAGGACGGTGTTTTAACCGTAAACTTCAACGAAGGTATTTTGACTGAAAATGATGGAACAGCTATGTCAGATGAAGCGTTAAACATGCTGACTCTGTCATTAACAGAAATCGATCAGGTTGAAGAGGTAGATTATCATGTAAATGGTGAAACTCAGCTGGAACGAGTCGATGGTGAGGTACTTGCAGAGCCTGTTTCTCGTCCCGATATGCTAAATCAGGAAGAGCTTTAGCAAAGGGTCTGAAAAGATGTTATAATGATTAAAGAAGGTAGCACACTGTGGCTACCTTTTCATTGTGTAACAGATAAAAAAATGAGTAAGCCAAGTTTTTCTAATGTTTGGGTTATACATAATTGAGGAGGAAGGCAAATTGCGTGCGGATGGTAGAGAAAAAAATGATGACCTTCGATCCACAGTGATTGAACCTGATTATGTAAAACATCCGGAGGGTTCAGTACTTATTAGTGTTGGAGATACCAAGGTCATTTGTTCAGCAAGTGTTGAGGAACGTGTGCCATCGTTTATGCGCGGACAGGGGAAAGGTTGGATCACCGCGGAATATGCGATGTTACCCCGTGCAACCGAACAACGTAATATTCGTGAGTCCTCAAAAGGAAAAGTTTCCGGACGGACGATGGAGATTCAACGGCTGATCGGCCGTGCACTACGCTCTGTGATTGATCTTGAATCCTTTGGAGAACGTACTTTGTGGGTCGATTGTGATGTTATTCAAGCAGATGGTGGTACAAGAACAGCGGCGATTACCGGGGCTTTTGTCGCTAGTACGATGGCATTTTCGAAATTGGAAAGAGAGGGAAAGCTTAGCACGTTTCCGGTGACAGATTATTTGGCGGCTGTTTCGGTCGGCATCGATGAAAAAGGGGAGACGTTCTTGGATTTATGTTTTGAAGAAGATTCTGCGGCAGCGGTGGACGTTAACGTTGTCATGACAAGATCAGGACAGTTTGTGGAAATCCAGGGGACGGGTGAAGAAGCCACATTTTCCAGACAGCAATTGGACGAAATGCTTCGGTTGGCGGAAGAGGGGATTCGTAAACTGATTGCGATTCAGAAAACAGTATTGGAATCCACCATATCTGCCCTCCCTAGATCTGAAGAGGAAGTGAATGAAACATGAAAAAAATCGTCCTGGCTACCCAAAACGAGGGAAAACGAAAGGAATTAGACACTCTACTATCTGGAATGGTGGACGTCCACTCTCTTAGCAACTTTCCGGATTGTCCGGACGTAGAGGAAACAGGTGAGACGTTTACAGAAAACGCTCGTTTAAAGGCTGAATTCGTCGCAAAATATACGGGCTTACCTACCTTAGCCGATGATTCAGGTTTAGTCGTGGACGCTCTTGATGGAGCTCCTGGTGTGTACTCCGCACGCTTTGCCGGTGAAGACAAAAATGATGAGAATAACAATCATAAACTCATGCGGTTACTGGAAGGAAAGACAGAGCAGGAACGGACAGCACGCTTTGTTTGTTCCCTCGTCTATGTAGATCCAGACGGAGTTTCCATTGACGTCTTGGGTACATGTGAAGGTCGTATCGCCCATGAACCAAAAGGGACGAACGGCTTTGGATATGATCCGCTCATGTACATACCCCATATGCAGCGAACAATGGCGGAACTCTCGTCAGCTGAAAAAAACAGCATTAGCCACCGCAATGATGCCCTGAAAAAGATGAAAACAGAATGGGAAAAACGCGGCCTTTTATCGAAGGGGGGTCCAAAATGAAATGGCTCGTTGTCAGTGATACACACGGAGATCGGGAAGGATTGAAAATGCTGCGGGAGCGCCACGATGGCGATGTGAGCGCCATTTTTCATTGTGGTGACTCTGAATTAGCAAGTGACGATCCATTACTGCAGTCTCTCTATGTGGTGACCGGTAATACGGACCTGAGAGGAGAATTTCCTGAAGAGGAAGAGATACAATGGGGCGGTGTTCGCATTTGGATGACGCATGGACATTTATATCAAGTAAAAAGTACAAATCAAGTATTACAGGATAAAGCAACCGAAAAAAATGCCCAACTCGTCTTACACGGTCATTCTCATTTCGCAGGTGCCTATGAAAAAGACGGGATCATTTACGTGAACCCAGGAAGCCTCACCCTGCCCAAAAGGCCAAAGCAAGCAACCTATGCGATAATTACTGTGATGGATGAACAAATACAAGCTGTACGCTTTTATGAAAAAGAAAGCGGGGAAGAGATGACAGCTTTTTCACTACTAAAACACTGAGAACGTTTACAGTAGGTAAACGTTCTCCTCCGCAAGAAAAATAGCTATTGACGTAGGTGAAAAGATTCGCTACTATAGAGATTGTCGTTATGTCCCAGTAGCTCAGCTGGATAGAGCAACAGCCTTCTAAGCTGTAGGCCGCAGGTTCGAATCCTGCCTGGGACGCCATTTACAAAAGTTAAACATCTCGTTTTGGGGCAGTAGTTTATGTATACCCCTATTTGATGAAAAATAGTACATAAAAAAAGAGGCGGAAATTTCATTCGGTCTCTTTTTTATGGTTAAAAAACTTCTACCGCCAAATAGCGAGGTTAATAAGCTTTTTCCTTCTGTTGCATTCCAGCTTGTTGGCTCCCGGGATTAGGTTTAGCCCCTGAATAGGTTTGAACCATTCTTTGTAACTCATGGTGAGCTTCTCTGACTTTAAGAGTTTGATCGAGAATTTGTTGAAAGCCTTCAATTTCTTTATCAGAAGCATTTAGGATGGACTTAGGCATACCTTCAGCGATTTGTTTTAAGGACAGTTCTTTGTTCACAAAAAACGCAACCTTTCTAATGTGGTTTGATGAATGAGTGACCTCTCTTATATAAGTTTTCGATTGAATAGTCATTTTCCTGCAAAAAACATTCATAATATTTTCAACAATAATCTGCAGGTTTCGATTTTTTAATGCTGGATCGACCATTGATTACGCGTGAAATGAGCATGAGTCTTAATTTTCGATTTTTCAGAGCTATACTTAACTTCATACCTGAGCTTCAATTACCTTAGCCTGAAATTTTCCGTATTTACGTAAAAAATTATGTAATGTCAAATTATTTTATAGAAAACGGTTGACCATAGCAAAAAAACGGCGTATTATAAACGACATACACTTTTTGTCGCTCAGGGGGGAACATTTGGCCACTCCATGCGCACAAATAAGCAGAAGTGACATCTGTTTATTATAGCATTAAGCAGGATCATGAGGCGGGGTGAGAAGATAATGGCAGAAGAAGATCAATGGATTTTTTTAAGCGGTGAGTTTGTGAGGAAAGAGGATGCCAAAATCTCCGTATATGATCATGGTTTTCTATATGGAGATGGCGTATTTGAAGGTATACGTGCATATGATGGAGTTCTATACAAGTTAGACGAACACCTTCTCCGTCTTTATGAATCTGCCAAATCAATTATGCTTGATATTCCCTATGATGTTGTAGAGATGAGGGAATTAGTTGTTGATACAGTACGCAAAAATGATCTAAGAGACGCTTACGTACGTCTCGTGGTTTCAAGAGGTGTAGGTAATCTTGGGTTGGATCCAAATAGCTGTAGCACGGCTCAAGTCGTTATCATTGCAGAAGAATTAGCGCTTTTTCCTAAGGAACTTTATGAAACTGGTCTCGAAATTGTTAGTGTGGCGACAAGACGTAATCGTCCGGATGTGTTAAGCCCGAAAGTAAAGTCACTTAATTATTTGAACAATATCCTTGTAAAAATTGAGGCTAACCTTGCTGGCGTACCAGAGGCTCTCATGATGAATAATGAAGGATTTGTGGCTGAAGGATCAGGCGATAATATTTTCCTTGTAAAGAATAAAACCCTTTATACACCGCCCGGTTATGTTGGTGCTTTGGAAGGTATTACACGTCAGGCGATCATCGAATTGGCCGAAGAAGAAGGATACGTGATTAAACAAGAACCTTTTACGCGTCATGATGTTTATGTCGCTGATGAAGTTTTTCTCACTGGCACTGCAGCCGAAGTCATAGCCGTTGTAAAAGTGGATGGACGCGTCATCAATGACGGAAAGCCAGGGCCGGAGACGGAATATATTACAGAACGCTTTCGAGATAAGGTAAAAACCGATGGAACATCAGTCTATGGGGAAGAGATAGAGGTTGGTTAAAAAATACTATTGCATTTATAAGAAATATCGGTAAAATAAGAATAAATATTAACGAAAGCAATAGTAGTGAGCATAAGGAAATAATGGTAAAACGTAGAAGAGGATAAGTATTCAGGAAGTTCTCACTTTACAGAGAGCCGCGGAGGCTGAGAAGCGGTGGTGCCCTTTCTGAGGAACTCCCCTCTGAGTGCTGGGATGAACGTATGACTAGTAGTTTCAGCCGGCCTGGTTTACCTCATCAGGTCGTTAGCCAATAGACGCGGATGTAGCGTCGTGAGCTGCATAGCGAAAGCTATGTGGGAATGAAGGGTGGTACCGCGGAAAGTCTTTTCGCCCCTTTGACCTTACGGGTCATTGTGGCGAGAAGGCTTTTTTATTAGCTAAGAAAAATTACAATAAGGAGGAGGAGAGATGGGCTTGAACGTTAAGGCGCAATCAGAAAATAAAGAGAAAAATTCGGAAGCCCCACAGATGAATGGAAGTCAAATCGTTTTACGTTCCCTTGCGGAAGAAAATGTTGAGATGATCTTTGGCTACCCGGGCGGCGCAATCTTGCCAACATATGATGAGATCTACAAAATGGGGATTCGTCACATTCTTGCCCGTCATGAACAAGGGGCCATCCATGCTGCGGAAGGATATGCGCGGGTTTCGGGAAAGCCAGGCGTTTGTATCGTTACCTCAGGTCCGGGAGCAACAAACGTTGTGACGGGAATCGCTGACGCCATGATTGATTCATTACCACTTATTGTTATTACCGGCCAAGTTGCAACAAATGTTATTGGAACGGATGCCTTCCAGGAAGCGGATGTAGTCGGTGTGACTATGCCGATTACCAAACACAATTTCCAGTTGCGGGATGTACGGGATATCCCTCGGGTTATGAAGGAAGCCTTTCATATTGCTACAAGTGGTAGACCAGGGCCGGTACTCATTGATCTCCCAAAGGATGTTTCAACAGCTTTAGGGGAGTTCACTTACCCTAAGGAAGTAAATATGCCCGGCTATCAACCAACGATCCACCCTAACCGTTTGCAGCTGAAAAAGTTAAGCAATGCTATTCAGCAGGCGAAAAAACCAGTCATTCTCGCAGGGGCAGGTATCCTTCATGCTGAAGCCTCGGAAGAATTACTTTCGTACGCGGCCGAGCATCAGATTCCGGTAACCAATACGCTTTTGGGGTTAGGCTCTTTCCCGGGGGATCATCCATTGTTCCTTGGGATGGCCGGCATGCATGGTTTATACGCAGCTAACATGGCCCTTCACGAATGTGATTTGCTCATTAACATCGGTGCACGTTTTGATGATCGTCTTACAGGAAACTTGGATCATTTTGCCCCTCAAGCTGAAATCTCGCATATCGATATAGATCCTGCGGAAATTGGAAAAAATATCGAAACTTCAATTCCTGTCGTCGCTGATGCAAAAGAAGCATTAAAAGGCCTGTTGAATTTGCAAAAAGAGCCGGTTGATTATGATGAATGGCACAACCATCTTCAGCTCTACAGTAAAGATTATCCCCTTTGGTATCAAGAGGATGGAGAAACGTTAAAGCCTCAAGCTTTACTGGAAATGATTTATGAAGAAACAAAAGGAGAGGCGATCGTTACAACCGATGTTGGTCAGCATCAAATGTGGGTAGCCCAATATTATTCCTTTGCCAAACCTAATCGATGGGTAACATCCGGCGGTCTAGGGACGATGGGATTTGGATTCCCTGCTGCCATTGGTGCACAATTCGCTGAACCTGACCGAGATGTCGTTGCTGTTATTGGCGATGCGGGTTTTCAAATGACATTACAAGAAATGTCCATTTTACAAGAGCTAAATCTTCCCGTAAAAATTGTCCTTGTAAATAACGCTTCTCTAGGAATGGTACGGCAATGGCAAGAGCTTTTCTACGAGGAACGCTATTCGTATTCCCTTTTCCCCACTCAGCCGGATTTCTTAAAACTTGCTGAAGCATATAATATCTCGGCATACAAAATTACAGATCCGGAAAAAGCTCGAGAGGTGTTTAGAAAGGGGCTAAATGAGAATGGTCCGGTACTTTTCGATTTCCGTGTTACGGCTGATGAGAATGTGTATCCAATGATTGCACCAGGCAAAGGACATCAAGAAATGGAGGGGATCCGACCGTGAAACGAACCATTACAGCCACTGTCAATAACTCATCAGGGGTATTAAACCGCATTACGGGTTTATTTGCCCGTCGGCAGTTCAATATTGAAAGCATTACGGTCGGTGTAACAGAAAATCCGGAAACTTCCCGAATGACGTTTGTTGTCAATGTTGACAGCCAACGAGGGCTCGATCAAGTTGTTAAACAGCTGAATAAACAGATTGATGTTCTAAAAGTGCGTGATATCTCCGATGAAACCATCGTGGCCAGGGAACTGGCATTGATTAAAATCATGTCAACCCCGCAAAACCGTAGTGAAATTGAGACACTCGCGCGACCTTTCCGTGCTTCGATTGTCGATGTAGGGCCAGACAGCATGACGATACAAGTGACGGGCGACCATCAAAAAGTGGAGGCACTCATTGACTTGCTCCGGCCATATGGATTAAGAGAATTAGCAAGAACAGGTGCAACGGCTTTGAAAAGAAGTACAAAAAAACAATCAGATGTTCAGTATTCATTTATCCAATAATTATCGAAAAAGGGGAAATGTAAAGATGGCAACAGTATATTACAACAACGATGTAAATGAAGGTGCACTACAAGGAAA
The DNA here is from genome assembly GCF_014207655.1 of Geomicrobium halophilum. Lineage (GTDB taxonomy): Bacteria > Bacillota > Bacilli > Bacillales > Marinococcaceae > Geomicrobium > Geomicrobium halophilum. The sequence goes on from NZ_JACHHJ010000001.1 coordinate 272,043, forward strand.
AACAGTCGCGGTTATTGGTTTTGGTTCCCAAGGCCACGCACATGCCCTGAATTTAAAAGAAAGTGGCGTTGATGTCATTGTCGGCTTACGCAGAGGTAAATCATGGGAGAAAGCGGAAGAAGAAGGGTTTAACGTTTATGAAGTAGATGAAGCAACCGAAAAAGCGAGTGTGATCATGCTCGCCCTTCCGGATGAAAACCAGCCGCAAATCTATGAACAACAAATCAAACCAGCGCTCACGAGTGGTAAATCTTTAGTTTTTGCCCACGGATTTAACATTCATTTTAGCCAGATTCAACCACCGTCTGATGTCAATGTTTTCATGGTTGCCCCAAAAGGACCAGGGCATATTGTTCGCCGTACGTACGAATCCGGCGCAGGTGTACCCGCTCTCTACGCCATTTATCAAGACCCATATGGTGAAGCAAAAGAGCTTGCCCTCGCTTACGCTAAACAAATTGGTGCTGGCCGTGCTGGAATTATCGAAACATCTTTCCAGGAAGAAACGGAAACAGACCTCTTTGGTGAGCAAGCGGTTCTTTGCGGTGGAACAACTGCCCTCGTCAAAGCAGGCTTTGAAACATTAGTCGAAGCGGGTTATCAACCTGAAATTGCTTATTTTGAGTGCCTGCACGAGATGAAGCTCATTGTAGACCTTATGTATGAAGGTGGTCTTGAACATATGAGATATTCGATCTCGGATACAGCCCAATGGGGTGACTTCCAGTCTGGATCACGGATCATTACTGAAGAGACAAAGCAGGAAATGCGCGAAATCTTGAATGACATTCAGACGGGTAAATTTGCTAAAGGCTGGATTTTAGAAAACCAAGCGAACCGTCCGGAATTTAACGCCATTAATAAACGCGAACTTGAACATGAAATCACAGCCGTTGGCCAACGCTTGCGAGAAATGATGCCATTTGTAAAAAACGATCAAAAGGGAGTGGTGTCACGTGCGGAGAGTTGAGTTTTTTGACACAACATTGCGGGATGGAGAGCAGCAACCTGGGTTGAATCTTAACCGGGAAGAGAAGCTAAAAATTGCTAAGCAGCTCGACCGTCTTGGAGTGGACATTATAGAGGCTGGTTTCCCAGCCTCTAATGATGCCGACTTTACATCCGTACAACAGATTGCAAGAGCGGTTCAAAATAGCACAGTAACAGGCTTATCCCGACTTGTGAAAAGTGATATTGACACCACTTGGGAAGCATTAAAGGAGTCCAGGAACCCACGTATTCATCTTTTTATTGCAACATCTGATGTCCATATTAAGCACAAATTAAATATGACTCAGGAGCAAGTCATTGAAGAATCGGTGGAAGCGGTTCGTTATGCGAAAGAACGCTTTTCCGTTGTGCAATGGTCGGCTGAAGATGCCTGTCGGACGGATTGGGGTTTTCTAACAAAAATCATGACAGAAGTCATTAAAGCCGGAGTGGATGTGATCAACCTTCCTGATACGGTCGGCTATACATCTCCGTCTGAAATTAAAGCTATGTTCCAATTTTTGAAAGAGAATGTTGAAGGAGCTGAAAATATCACACTTTCCAGTCATTGCCATGACGACTTGGGAATGGCTGTAGCGAACTCACTCGCGGCCGTTGAGGGGGGCGCCGATCAAGTCGAGTGTACCATTAATGGAATTGGAGAGCGTGCCGGTAACGCCTCGCTTGAAGAGATTGCTGTAGCCCTTCACATTCGCGAGGATTATTATCAAGTTAAACAAAACCTTCATCTTCCGGAAATCAAGCGAACGAGCAGCCTTGTTAGTAAACTAACCGGTAATGTTGTTCCCGGCAATAAAGCAATCGTAGGAAGTAATGCGTTTGCCCATGAATCAGGTATTCATCAGGATGGTGTTCTAAAAGAAAGCACCACTTATGAAATTATTACCCCAGAGCTTGTAGGAGTGGAAACGAATAAACTGGTTCTCGGAAAATTATCCGGGAAGCATGCCTTCAGAAATAAAGTGCTGGAGCTCGGTTTTGATCCACCGGATGAGGAATTAAAACGTGTCTTTAAGGCGTTTAAACAATTGGCCAATAAGAAAAAAGATATCTCCGACGATGATATCTTCGCGCTTCTTGCTGCTGATAAGGTCGAGGCAGAAGCGAAAGCGTATGAACTGCTTTCACTGCAAGTCAATGTAGGCACGCACAATATTCCAACCGCTACTATTACCATGAAAATGCCTGATGGTGCAGAAGCACAGGAAGCCGCTACTGGTTCCGGAAGTGTTGAAGCGGTTTATAATACACTTGAGCGTATGGTTGGTTCTCCTATCCGATTGGATGATTATCGGATTCAATCTGTCAGCGGTGGTGAAGATGCACTTGCAGAAGTTGTCGTTCACGTTTCCTATAATCAGCAATCCTCCATTGGCCGCGGAACGGCCCATGATGTGCTCGAAGCTTCCGCGTACGCTTATGTTAATGCGGTGAATCGTATTCTTGCTGAAGCACCAGCCGAACAACCAGAACCTTCGATTAATTCATAATAAGGATCGATGTATATGACACAAAAAACGATTACCGTACTTCCGGGGGACGGTATTGGTCCCGAAGTTACCACAGCAGCGATTGAAGTACTTGAACGGATCGCTCAAAAGTTTCACCATAAATTTTCTTTCCAAGAAGGGTACATTGGTGGGAGTGCCATTGACGCCAAAGGTGAACCCTTACCAGAGGAAACAAAAGAGATGAGTGCAAAAAGTGACGGAATATTACTAGGCGCTGTAGGTGGTCCTGATTGGGATCACCTTCCTGGTGCCAAACGTCCGGAAAAAGGACTGCTTGAAATCAGAAAGTCTTTAGATCTATACGCGAACTTACGCCCAGTTAAGGCTTATTCATCTTTGGTTGGAGCATCGCCATTAAAACGAGAAAAAGTCGAAGAAGTTGATTTTCTTATTGTAAGAGAGCTCACAGGCGGGCTTTATTTTGGAGAGCCACGTAAACGTGAAGAGGTGAATGGCGAAGAGCAGGCAGTTGATACTCTCGTATATAAGAAGTCGGAAATCAGACGCATCGTAAAACGGGCATTCGAAGCTGCACAATTACGCAAAGGAAAAGTCGTTTCTGTTGATAAAGCCAATGTGCTGGAATCAAGTAGATTATGGCGCGAAACTGTTGATGAGTGTAAAACGGATTACTCGAATGTTGAACTCGATCATATGCTCGTCGACAATGCGGCTATGCAACTCATCTCACAACCTGATGCATTCGATGTCATTGTAACAGAGAATATGTTCGGAGATATTCTGAGCGATGAAGCTTCTATGCTTACAGGTTCATTAGGTCTGTTGCCTTCCGCAAGTCTAGGTGCAACTGGGGTGGGTCTTTATGAGCCAGTGCACGGCTCTGCTCCGGACATTGCAGGTAAAAATCTTGCGAATCCATTGGCAGCCATTGCCTCATCGGCGATGATGCTGAAGTATGGATTCCAATTAGAAAAAGAAGCGGCACGGGTAGAGGAAGCCATCGAGAAAGTATTAGGAGACGGTTATCGAACGGCAGATATTGCACAGGATTCAACAGGAGTGGTGACTACGACGGAAATGACGGAAGCTGTCATAAAAGCACTTGAATAAGGAGGGGGACAGGATGGGGAAAACGATTATTGAAAAAATTTGGGATCGCCATAAAGTTTATCAGGAAGAAGCCAAACCGGATTTATTGTATATCGACCTTCATTTAGTACATGAAGTCACCTCCCCACAAGCATTTGAAGGCTTGAGATTAGCTGGACGAGACGTGCGGCGGCCCGACTTGACATATGCAACGATGGATCACAACATTCCTACCAAAGATCGCTGGTCGATTACGGATCAAATTGCAAAAAAACAAATCGACGTTCTTGTCGATAACTGTAACGAATTCGGTGTGGAACTTGCAGGCCTTGATAGTCCGAACAACGGAATTGTTCATATCATAGGCCCAGAGCTAGGCTTAACCCAACCAGGAAAAACCATTGTGTGTGGGGATAGTCATACGTCCACGCATGGTGCTTTCGGTGCACTGGCTTTTGGAATTGGAACGAGTGAGGTCGAACATGTGCTGGCCACTCAAAGCTTATGGCAAAACCGCCCGAAAACGATGGAAGTTAAAATCGACGGCAGGCTGTCTTCAGGGGTGAGTGCCAAGGATATTATCCTCGCGTTAATTGCTAAGTACGGCGTTAATTTCGGAACCGGTCACGTTGTAGAGTACCGGGGAGAAGCGATTCGCGGGTTAACAATGGAAGAGCGAATGACAATTTGCAATATGTCGATTGAAGGTGGTGCTCGTGCCGGATTGATTAGCCCGGACCAAGTCACTTTCGATTACTTGGAAGGGCGCCCTAATGTTCCACAAGGTGAAGCCTATCAGGCACAGGTGGAAGAATGGAAGCAATTAGCTACCGATGAGGATGCGGCTTTTGACAGTACTTTAACTTTGGATGCCTCAGAAGTAAAACCAATGGTCACATGGGGAACAAACCCTGGGCAAGGTGTGGCCATTGACGGGACTGTACCGGCACCTGAAGAAGGGAAGACAGAAACAGAACAAAGGGCGATCAGGCAGTCATTAGATTATATGGGGTTAACGCCGGGGACGAAAATGGAAGACATTCAAATCCAGCACGTCTTTCTCGGCTCTTGTACGAATGCACGACTCAGTGATTTACGCGAAGCCGCTCGTTATTTAATAGGAAAAAAAGTAGCCAAAGGCGTGCGTGCGATGGTAGTACCGGGCTCAATGAAAGTAAAGCGCCAAGCTGAGGAAGAAGGACTGTCTAAGGTATTTATCGATGCTGGGTTTGACTGGCGGGATGCAGGCTGCAGTATGTGCTTAGGCATGAACCCTGATCAGGTGCCTGAAGGAGAACGCTGTGCTTCAACGTCGAACCGCAATTTTGAAGGTCGTCAAGGGAAAGGCGCTCGCACTCATTTAATGAGCCCGGTTATGGCTGCTGCGGCGGCAGTACATGGACGATTTGTTGATGTGCGGGAGTTAGATGTAACGACACAAGCTTAAGAAGGTGATAGGGATGGAAGCGTTTCGCGAACACCGAGGGAGTGTAGCCTCCCTCCCTTATGTAAACGTAGATACGGATCAAATTATTCCGAAGCAATTTTTGAAAAGAGTCGAGCGAACAGGGTTTGGTCAATTTCTTTTCTACAACTGGCGGTTTCTAGATGGTGACTCCAAAAATCCAGATTTTCCCTTGAATCAGCCGCATATGGAGGGCGCCTCGATTTTAATCAGTGATCATAATTTTGGTTGCGGTTCTTCACGCGAGCATGCGGCTTGGGCACTACAGGATTATGGTTTTAAAGTAATCATTGCCCCGAGTTTTGGTGATATCTTTTACAATAATAGCTTCAAAAATGGATTATTACCTCTCCGTATGCCTGAGGACATTGTCCATTCTTGGTTGGAAAAGGGGAAGGAATCAACATTTCAACTAAGGGTCAATCTGGAAGAACAAACCATCGAAGATGAAGAAGGTGCTCATCATTCCTTTGATATCGACCCATACTGGAAAAATATGCTGATATATGGCTTGGATGAAATTGGAATCACACTTCAGTATGAGGATTATTTAAAAGAATACGAAGCTGCAAAATAACAAAAATACGCCTATGAGGGGCGTATTTTTTATCTAAGACACTATATTCTTAATATGGGCTTCATCTCATCGATGAAAAAGAAAAAAGGTTGATACATTTGACGGTAAAAGATAAAATGACGGAGGGTTTGGGAAGTATACTTATATGAGTATTAAAGAGGACGGGCAAAAGTCCAGGGAAATTCATCGAAAAAGATAAAACATTTTTTCGTCATGGGAATTTCTTTTGTTATGGCTTGTTTCACTTAGCTCCTTGAAAAAGCAAAGCCAGTTTGCTTGCGTGAGGCGTCTATGCTCACGAAGTGACAAGTTGTGTACTCGAAGGCTACATTGGCTCGAATGATTCAGCTCTTTTTGTCCTCCTTTTTGAATACAATTTAATGGAAGAAAGAAGGTGAGGTTTTGTCTTTAGAAGTAGTAGGATTTGCGCTTATCGTCCTTAGTATTATATTGATTATCGGGAAATGGATCAGGCTTAAAGTGCCGCTTTTTCAAAAATTATTTTTGCCAAGTTCGTTAATTGGCGGTTTTTTTGCCCTCCTTCTCGGACCGGAAGTTCTAGGCAGGATAACTGATGAACAAATTATGCCTTATGGAATCTTCACTGAGGATATGTTTGAGGTTTGGTCTGAACTACCTGGGCTGCTCATCAATGTAATATTTGCTAGTCTTTTCATTGGTTTTGCCATTCCAAGAGTACAAGAAATCTGGCGAACGGGCGGGCCCCAAGTAGCGCTTGGATATACAATATCTTGGGCCCAATATGTTGCTGGGATCTTGTTGGCCGTAACGGTACTTTCGCCTATATTTAATTTGGATCCAGCCGTTGGTGCCTTGATTGAAATTAGTTTTGTCGGTGGCCATGGAACAGCTGCAGGTTTAGGCGGAACCTTTGAAGCGATTGGCTTTGAAGAGGGGCAGGATTTAGCTCTCGGGTTAGCAACGATTGGACTTTTATCCGGGGTCATTGTTGGAATCATCTTGATCAACTGGGCGGCCAGAAAAGGGAAGTCAAGGACGTTAAATCACCCCGATGATATTTCCATAGATCAGCGCACAGGTGTCGTCAAAAAGGAGCATCGTGAATCAGCTGGAGAATTGACAACATCCCCCATTTCCATTGAACCACTAGCTTTTCACTTGGGACTTGTCGGGTTGGCGATTTTTATCGGCTATTTCATATTAGAGGCCCTGGTTTGGCTGGAAGATGTTACATGGGGAAGTGCTTGGGACCTGTATCTATTTGAATATGTGCCATTGTTCCCGATTGCAATGATTGGCGGTATTATTATACAGGTGTTCATAGCTAAAACGGATAAGGTGGAGATTGTGGATCATGCAACGATTAGTCGGATTCAGGGTCTTGCTCTTGACTTGTTAATCGTTAGTGCAATGGCCACGTTAAGTCTTGCTGTGATTGGAGATAACATCATTCCGTTTGTGATTCTCGCTGTTGTAGGTGTTACCCTCAATATTATAATGTTTATGTATTTAGCACCTAGAATGATTCCCAATTACTGGTTTGAAAGGGGGATGGGAGACTTTGGGCAGTCCATGGGGGTTGCAGCCACGGGTATTTTGCTTATGAGGATTGTTGACCCTGAAAATAAAACGCCGGCGTTAAAGGCATTCGGTTACAAGCAAATTCTGTTTGAGCCAATGGTCGGCGGTGGATTAGTCACAGCTGCTTCCATCCCGTTTATTCTTCAGTTTGGCCCGATCCCTGTTTTAATTGCAGCAACCATTCTTATGATAGCTTTCTGGTTATTAGGAGTCCTGTATTTTGGGAAGAATAAGGCTGAGAAGAACCATAGTGTGAGAGATCAATAAGGACTTCAAAGTTAGGTGGAGAAGAACTGTGGGTGACAATGATAATATCGTCATGTTTCCGGGAACGATCCGCCGTTTGCTGAGCCACGGTCTAACCTCCCTTGAAACTGGACACTTTCAACAAGGATTAGAACAGTTTAATCAAGTTCTTCAACATGATGACAAACATGAAGAGGCGCGCTACGGGCGCCTTGTTTGTTTACTTGAGCTGGGAGCGCTGAAAGAAGGAAAAGAAGCAGCAGAAAAAATGCTCCATGAAGGGGTAGGAGAATATTATGATGTACTTTTCTTCTACGTATCTGCTCTTGTCCAGCTTGGAGAATGGGAAAAAGTTGTAACGACAGTAGAAATGGTGCAAAGTGAAGGGAAGTTGCCAGCAAGATATGCCGAGCAATTCTTTCAATTTTTAGCAACAGCCAGGACAATGAGGGAAGGTTCAACAACCATTGTTGAAGGCTCACATGAGGAAGATGAACTTGTGGATGTCAAGGAGGCTGTATTTGAAGAGCTCATGGATCCATCTCCTGAGAAGCAATGGAGCGCATTTCAACAATTGAAGCAGCTGAGTTGGCCGCAAGTGAGAACCACCTTTCAACTAGCGCTTGTCAATCACCATACGATGGGGATGCTTAAGACAATGATCCTGTTGACCATGAAGGATTGGGAAATCGGCACAACGAACAAGATATGGAAATATGACAAAGAAATCAATGTAGTTCCTGTACACTTGGATAGTTTTGCTGAATATGAAGAGGGATATAAGCAAAGTATTCTTCACTCCCTTGAACCCGTATTAGGGCAGGACAATCCTATGCTTTATCAAACAGCCCAATCGCTTTTGGAGTGGATCTTCCTTGAATATTACCCACTTGAGCTGCCGGAAGCAAAAGCGACTGATTGGGCTGCACTCCTTCATATTAAAAGCCTTCACTATATTGGCGGGGATGAGGATCCAGAAAAAGTGAGAAGGCAATATGAGGCAAGTGCAGAAGAAATAGAGAAATTGCATACGTTTGTAACTGAATTGCAATTGTAGAAGAAATAAATCGACATCACCTTCTTGTGGTGACAAGTGATTCTAGTTGATTGAAATGATGCATTGATGTGTTATAATATAATGGTTGTAAATCTGGAAGCGTAACCTATGAAACTTGGAGGGAATTTATAAATGACTGCTAAATGGGAAAAGGGCGAAGGAAATGAAGGCGTCCTCACCGTAGAAGTAGGAGCAGATGAGTTTAAATCTGCGCTTGATCAAGCATTTCAAAAAGTGAAAAAAGACGTGAACATTCCTGGATTTCGTAAAGGGAAGGTTCCGCGCCAACTATTTGAACAACGTTTTGGAGTAGAAGCGCTCTATCAGGATGCTGTTGATATCGTGCTTCCTTCGGCATATTCGAAGGCAGTTGAAGAAGCTGGGATCGAACCGGTAGATCAACCGGAAATTGATATAGAACAAATTGAAAAGGGCAAACCGCTTATCATTACTGCTAAGGTCGTTGTCAAACCTGAGGTTGAGCTTGGGGACTACAAAGGACTTGAGGTTGAGGAATTTGATACAACGGTCACTGATGAGGACGTCGACCAAGAACTTGAACAGCTTCGTGAAAAGCAAGCAGACCTCGCTGTCGTAGATGAGGAAGCTGCTCAAAACGGAGATACAGTTGTATTTGATTTCGAAGGCTTCGTCGACGGTGAAGCTTTTGAAGGCGGACAAGCTGAGAATCATTCGTTAGAACTTGGATCAGGTCAATTTATTCCTGGATTCGAAGAGCAGATGATTGGCTTAAAGTCTGGGGATGAAAAATCAGTAGAGCTCACATTCCCCGAAGAATATCACGCTGAGCATTTGGCGGGAAAACCAGCTACGTTCAACGTTAAACTACACGAAGTAAAGCGGAAACAACTCCCAGAACTTGATGATGAATTCGCGAAAGATGTCGATGAAGAAGTTGAAACAATTGATGAATTGAAAAAGAAGAAAAAAGAAGAGCTTGAAAGCAATAAAGCGCAGGAAAAAGAAAACCACGAACAAGATACAGTCGTCGAAAAAGCTTCAGAGAACGCAAGTATTGATATTCCAGAAGCGATGATTACCTCGGAAACGGATCGTATGGTGCAAGAAATGGAACAGCGTTTCCAATCTCAAGGGATCACCATGGATATGTATTACCAAATGGCAGGTACAGATGAAGAGGGTATGAAAGAACAATTTAAGCCTGAAGCTGAAAAGCGTGTTCGAATGAACCTGGTTCTAGAAGCCATTGCTGATGCTGAAGAGCTTGAAGCAGATGATGAACAGGTTGATAAGCAGCTGGACGACATGGCAGAAATGTATCAGCGGGACAAAGAGGAGATCCGTCAGCTTCTTGATATGCAAGGCGGCGTAGAGACGTTGAAAAAAGATCTTCGCATTCAAAATGCTGTTAAATACCTTGTTGATCAAAGTGTTACGGTGGAACCGAAAGAAGAAAAGGATGAAGAACAACAAGCGTAAAAGATAGGCACGAGAATCAATCGTGCCTTCCTTTTTTCACGATCGTATTTAAAGAGGATGTTCAAAAAATCCGTGAAAAGAAAAATAATTTTCACGCTTGAGGGATGGGCTTACAAAGCGGCGAGCCTTGCGTATCGCTCCTTAGAAAAGTTAAATTCTATTCCTTCGTGAGGAACTATGCTTCGAACGGGCAAGCTGTGTGCTTGACACTCGTCTTCTTGGTCGATATGCCCCTTTTTTTGAACACTGACTACAGACCTTTTTAAAAAAATAACGCATGAATTCGTGATATGAAACGTAAAGCTTAGGAAGAATGGGTAGCCTATACCTGGAGGATAAAGTCTTTTGTTTGACTACGGCTTGGATTAAGGTGTAAGGTACAGTATACAGTGAGGGGTGAATAATAACATGATCAAGTTCAACGAGGAAAAAGGACAATTGAAATGTTCTTTTTGTGGAAAAACACAAGATCAAGTCCGTAAGCTCGTAGCTGGACCGGGTGTATATATATGTGATGAGTGTATTGAACTTTGCACAGAAATCGTCGAAGAAGAACTAGGAACGGATGAAGAAGGCGTAGAACTGGAAACCGTACCTAAACCGCAGGAAATTGACGGTATCCTTGATGATTATGTGATCGGGCAGGAAAGCGCGAAGAAATCTCTTTCCGTAGCTGTGTATAATCACTACAAGCGTGTAAATTCTGCCGCAAACTCCAGTGGGGAGGATGTTGAGATTTCCAAGAGTAACATCTGCCTCATAGGACCTACAGGCAGCGGAAAAACATTAATGGCGCAAACGCTCGCTCGTATTCTGAATGTACCGTTTGCGATTGCAGATGCAACCTCATTAACGGAAGCAGGTTACGTTGGTGAAGACGTAGAAAATATCCTTTTAAAGCTTATTCAAGCTGCGGATTACGACGTAGAAAAAGCGGAAAAAGGAATCATTTATATTGATGAAATCGATAAAGTAGCACGTAAGTCTGAAAATACGTCGATTACAAGAGACGTTTCAGGTGAGGGTGTTCAGCAGGCCCTCCTAAAAATTCTTGAAGGAACAACAGCAAGCGTACCACCACAAGGTGGGCGTAAGCATCCTCATCAAGAATTTATTCAAATTGATACAAGTAACGTCCTCTTTATTTGCGGCGGGGCCTTTGACGGGATTGATCAAGTGGTCAAACGCAGACTTGGGAAAAAAGTGATCGGCTTCGGATCAGAATCTGAAAGCGGAGACATGGGCGAGGATCAATACCTTGAAAACATTCTCCCTGAAGATTTACTTCGTTATGGTTTAATTCCAGAATTTATTGGAAGACTTCCAGTCATTTCAAGCCTCAAATCACTCGATGAGACTGCGCTGATTGAAATCTTGACAAAACCAAAGAATGCACTTGTTAAGCAATTCCAGAGATTGTTGGAAATCGATGATGTTGAACTTGAATTTACAGATGGAGCCTTGCGCGAAATCGCTAACAAAGCCATTGAACGGAAAACAGGTGCGCGTGGCCTTCGTTCAATTATCGAAGCGATCATGCTTGACGTGATGTACGATCTTCCTTCCAAAGAAGACATTGAAAAATGCACAATTACTGCGGAGTGTGTACGGGAAGAATCATCGCCGGAATTAACGACGAAAGACGGCGAACTCATTAAGCTTGACGAGCCAAGGGAAAGTGCTTAGAATAAAATTTTGATACGGCATGAGTCATTCGTTGACTCATGCCGTATTTTACTTTAAAAACCGGGAAAAGCTTCCCGAAAAAGAGGGGTTTAAATTTCGTAACGTTTATAGTACAAGGAGCTAAGGGTCCCGCCTGAAGATTTGGTGAACAGATAAGGTGAAATTCTGATGCGATCTTACCAAAATTTCCACTTACTTCTCCTCGTAAATGGCATAGCTCACATCTTCAAGAGTCATACTAACGAGCAGTAAACTCTTACAAAGATGAGCGCACAGTCTATATCAATGGCTTGACCGCGCGAGGAGGAACTTATCATGAACTGGACGTCACTAATCATGCTTGTACAAGTATTTTTCGGTATTGTTATCGGATTGTACTTTTGGAACCTACTTAAAAATCAACGCACCCAACGTGTATCTGTAGATCGGGAATCAAGAAAAGAAATGCATCAGCTTCAGAAATTACGTTCTGTTTCTTTGAATGAGCCATTGGCAGAAAAGGTCCGTCCTTTATCTTTTACTGATATCATTGGCCAGGATGAAGGGATCCGTTCATTGGAAGCGGCGCTTTGCGGCCCTAATCCCCAACATGTGCTGATTTATGGTCCGCCAGGTGTAGGCAAGACAGCGGCTGCCCGCCTGGTCATGGATAAAGCCAAAATGAATACAAATTCGCCCTTTCTTATGGAAGCTCCCTTTATCGAATTGGATGGAACAACCGCTCGTTTTGATGAAAGAGGAATTGCTGACCCCTTAATTGGCTCCGTTCATGATCCGATCTACCAAGGGGCAGGTTCGATGGGGCAAGCGGGGATTCCTCAGCCAAAACCCGGAGCTATCACAAAAGCGCACGGTGGGATGCTTTTTATCGATGAAATCGGAGAATTGCATCCGATCCAGCTAAATAAATTGTTAAAAGTGCTAGAAGACCGCAAAGTTTTTCTGGAAAGTGCATACTATAATGAAGAAAACATGTCAATTCCACAGCATGTCCATGATATTTTCAAAAATGGTTTACCTGCGGACTTTCGTTTAATCGGTGCGACCACCCGAACGCCAGAGGAGATCCCGCCGGCGATTCGTTCGCGCTGCCTCGAGGTCTATTTTCGCCCTCTCAAACAAAAAGAGCTGGCAACGGTAGCGCAAAGAGCAGCGGAGCGATTGAAAATGGTGATTGCGGAAAAAGGGTTAGACACTGTGTCTTCCTATGTGACGAACGGTCGTGAAGCTGTAAACACCGTACAAATTGCCGCTGGTCTTGCGACGACGGAAGAACGAAACGAGATCGAAGTCTCAGATATTGAGTGGGTCGTGCATGCCAGTCGTTTAAGCCGCAGACCGGAAAAAAGCATTCATCCGGAACCTGCCGTTGGACGCGTAAATGGACTTGCGGTGTACGGGCCTGATTTAGGAATGCTCCTCGAAATTGAATCGACAGCCAAAGAGACGGAAGGGACAGGAATGCTCACAGTCACAGGGATTGCCGAAGAGGAGAATGCCGGTAATCAGATGCGGTCCATCCGACGTAAGAGTATGGCAAGGAGTTCGGTGGACAACGTGATGACTGTATTGCGGCGATTACATGTTCCAGTAGAACAGTATGACATTCATGTGAATTTTCCGGGAGGTACCCCCATAGATGGTCCCTCTGCTGGGGCAGCGATTGCCACTGCTATTTATTCAGCGGTTAACCATACGAAAGTGAAAAACGATGTAGCCATCACAGGTGAATTAAGTATTTGGGGAACGTTAAAACCAGTCGGCGGCGTGCCTTCAAAAGTGGCAGCGGCTAGAGAAGCTGGAGCGACGAAAGCGTTTATACCTGCAGATAATGACGAGACGATGTTACATCAGATGGAGGATATCACCGTTACTCCACTTAAAACATTGGATGAACTATTTGCAAATGTACTCGTGAAGCAAGACGATCATAAGCGTCAGCAAGTCCCGGTAGGAGAAGCGCCCTCTTCCTCTGTTCAACTATAATTTATAGACACCTTTCTATGGTTAGGCTAAAATGGAAAAATGAACAAATTTGAATGGAGGTTGACGATGACGACAACCGAAACAAGTCGGAAAATCCCGCTTTTACCCTTGAGGGGCGTACTCGTTTTTCCAGGGATGGTATTACACCTGGATGTAGGTCGTGATAAATCGGTACGCGCGATTGAGCAAGTAATGGCGGATGATCAGAAAATCATATTGGCAAGCCAAATTGATTTCTCTATTGATGAACCGGAGAAAGATGATTTATATGAGACAGGAACACTTGCTTATGTCAAACAAATGTTAAAGATGCCGAACGGAACGACGCGAATACTCGTCGAGGGTCTGCAACGGGCGGCGATTCATGAATTTATAGAGAACCAACATTTTTATGAAGTCAACGCTGAAATGTTGCCGATTGCTGAGGATAACCAGGCTGAAGTAACGGCATTACAACGAAAAGTTTTAGAGCATTTTGAGCAATACGCCAAACTATCCAGTAAAATATCAGATGAAACGGTAACTTCTGTTCGAGACATGGAGGAACCCGGTTATTTCGCAGATATACTTGCATCGCATTTGCCTTTGGAAGTGAAGCGAAAGCAGGAAATCCTAGAAGCCGTCGATATTAAAGAACGGCTTCAACAACTGCTCGAAATTTTAACAAATGAAAAAGAAGTGCTTGGTATAGAACAAAAAATTGGACAACGTGTAAAGAAGTCCATGGAAAAAACGCAAAAAGAGTATTATCTGCGTGAACAAATGAAAGCTATTCAAAAAGAGCTGGGAGATAAAGAGGGAAAAGGCGAAGAAGTAGAAACGCTGCGCACCCAGATTGAAGAAGCACAGATGCCGGAGAACGTAGAGGAAAAGGCGCATAAAGAACTAACACGGTATGAACGTGTGCCAGCGGCTTCTGCGGAAAGCTCCGTCATTCGTACATATCTTGATTGGCTCGTGGCGCTTCCCTGGCATGAAGAAACGACGGACCAACTGGACCTTGAAAATGCTGAGCAAGTCTTGGACGAAGATCATTATGGGTTGGAAAAAGTAAAAGAACGGGTATTGGAGCATCTCGCTGTTCAGCAGCTTACCCAATCCTTACGCGGTCCAATTCTCTGCCTGACAGGCCCTCCAGGAGTAGGAAAAACATCGCTTGCAAAATCCGTCGCAAGATCACTCGGGCGTGAATTTGTTCGTATTTCTTTAGGCGGCGTGCGGGATGAAGCGGAAATCCGCGGTCATAGACGTACGTATGTTGGGGCATTGCCTGGGAAAATGATTCAGGGGATGAAAAGCGCAGGGGTTGTCAATCCTGTTTTTCTATTAGATGAAGTAGATAAGATGGCAAATGATTTTCGCGGAGACCCTTCATCGGCGTTGCTTGAAGTGCTTGACCCCGAGCAAAATCATCAATTTGGCGACCATTACATTGAAGAGACGTATGATCTCTCTAATGTTATGTTTATTACGACGGCGAACAATATATCGGCGATTCCTGCTCCCCTTTATGACCGGATGGAACCCATCTCCATTGCTGGTTACACAGAAATTGAAAAGAAGGAAATCGCCATCAACCATTTGCTTCCGAAACAATTAGAAGCGCACGGCCTTTCCAAAAGTCATTTGCAAATTAAAGACGATTCATTAGTAAAAGTGATTCGTTACTACACACGGGAAGCAGGAGTAAGAAATCTGGAGCGTGAATTGGCGACCATTTGTCGTAAGGCAGCCAAAATGATCGTTACAGGGGAGAAGAAGAAAGTGATCGTTACGGTGAATACGGTCGAAAACATGCTTGGAAAGCCGCGTATGCGGTACGGCCAGGTTGAGGAAAAGGATCAAGTAGGGGCTGCCACCGGCCTCGCGTATACGACAGCAGGTGGCGATACACTTTCCATTGAAGTTTCCCTTTCAAAAGGAAAAGGGGAATTAACGCTCACCGGACACCTTGGGGATGTGATGAAAGAATCGGCACGGGCCGCTTTTAGCTATATTCGATCCAGCGCTGATGAACTGGGTATTGATGAAGACTTTTATGAAAACATAGATATCCATATTCATGTTCCTGAAGGTGCGACACCAAAAGATGGGCCATCGGCTGGGATTACGATGGCTACTGCGTTAATTTCAGCTATAACCGGACGTGCTGTCAAAAAAGAAGTTGGGATGACTGGAGAGTTAACGTTACGCGGCCGGGTACTTCCCATTGGCGGTGTGAAGGAGAAATCCATGAGTGCCCATCGGGCCGGATTAACCAAGATTCTTCTACCAAAAGATAATGAGAAAGATTTGGATGACATCCCAAATAGTATCCGGAACGATATGTCGGTCGTTCTCGTATCTCATCTAGATGAAGTCATCCAACATGCATTGGAGGCTCCTTCCCATGAACGTTCATAAAGCAGAGCTATTGATTAGTGCTGTAGGGCCTGATCAATATCCGGACGGGAACCTGCCAGAAATTGCATTTGCAGGGCGCTCAAATGTGGGGAAATCATCTTTTATCAATACGATTACCCAGCGTAAAAAATTGGCATATACATCACAGCAGCCAGGGAAAACACGGACGCTCAATTTTTTTTCCATTAACGATATCTGCCATTTTGTTGATATTCCTGGTTACGGTTATGCAAAAGTATCAAAGAAAGAACGGGAGTTTTGGGGGCGGATGACTGAGGAATACTTACAAACCCGTCCCCAATTAAAAGGTGTTGTTTTGCTGATTGACGCCAGGCATGAACCTTCTGACCAGGATTTGATGATGTACGATTGGCTGAAGTATTATGAACTTCCCGTCATTCTCGTCATTACGAAGATGGATAAAGTAAAAAAGACGAAACGTACGGCCCATATTAAACAAATTTTATCGAGCATTGATCCTTCTTCCGAGGATGGACATGTACTGTTTTCTTCGGAAACAGGGGAGGGGAAGGAGGAGGCCTGGCGCGCGATACGAAGACTCGCGAGCATTTAGCCTTTGACTTTTCTCTTTTTTTGACGTTTAAATAACAAAATGAATCCTGTAACAATGAGGAGCAGCGGCCAGATAAAGGCATATGTTTCGGTCGCTGTTTCGATTCTTTGTACTAATGGCTCAAAAAAGATAAATAGAAATCCGATACACATAAGTAAAATTCCAATAAATAGGAATTCTTTTTTTGTTTTCAAATAAGTGATTAAGCAGGCGATGCCTAACAGAGTTGCAATCATCCCTGCATGAGTAGGCCAGTTGGGGTAGATGGCAATTGCATGAAAATGCAGACCCATTCCGACCATAAAGATTCCCGGTAAGAGCGTCGTTCCATTTCTCCTGATAAAACCGTCCATAGAAAGGGCAAGGCCAATCCAGATTAAGAGTGTTTCCCAGCTCAACCAATGTTCCGCAAGTGTGGGAGTAATCTCTTGTGTTAAGTAATAAACGCCGAAGCCTATAAAAATCATTCCAATAAAAATGTTGTTACGTTTCATTCGATTTCCCCGTTTTTACATATTTTAGCTTCCATTTGGAAAACAATATACATAAAGGTAGTTACAGTTACAAACACATCATTTGCGAACGAGAATCGGATGTGTTTCAATAGTAAAAGTCATTCACGTTTTTATCTTAACATATATCCTTTTGAATCTTGTTCACAATTTCTGAAGAGTATTAGAGATATATTCGTGTTATAATGGAAAATAACGAATGGGCATAGAGAGTACCCAAAATGAACGGACCAGATACTTAGAAGGGGCCTGTTTCACAAAGTGGGGGTGGAGGTATATATGCATATCATTGTTGCGAGCATCGATTATAAAAATGCCCCTGTCGATTTGCGCGAACAATTTGCTTTTGACGATGAAGATTTGCCGGAGGCGCTTGAGACTTTGCGGGAGATGAAAAGCGTTCTGGAATGTGCAATCATATCCACATGTAACCGTACGGAAGTGTATGCTGTTGTTGATCAACTTCATACTGGGCGTCACTTTACGAAGAAATTTTTATCCCAGTGGTTTGAAGCACCTCAAGAAAGTTTTTCGCACGTATTGAACATGAGAGAAAACGATGATGCCATCAATCATCTCATGCGAGTAAGCACTGGGCTTGAGTCCATGATTCTCGGAGAAACGCAAATTCTTGGACAAGTGAAAGCAAGCTTTCGAACAGCGCAAAAGCTTGGCTCTACGGGAACGGTATTCAATCAATTGTTCCGCCAAGTGATTACATTTGCCAAACGAGCACATAAAGAGACGGGGATTAATGATAATCCGGCATCGGTGAGTTATGCAGCTGTCGAACTTGGGAGACAGATGTTCGGTGATTTTGCAGGGAAGAATGTGCTCGTTGTTGGAGCAGGGAAAATGAGTGAACTGACGGCGCAGCATCTAAATGCCAACGGTTCTGAAAGTATCACTGTCATGAATCGGACGTATGAACGGGCTAAGGAGCTTGCTGAAAACGTAAAGGGACAAGCACGGCCTATTGAAGAATTAGAGAATTCTCTAATAGAAGCAGATATCATGATCTCATCTACGAGCTCCGACCAATATATTTTAGAGAAAGAACAATTAAAAAATCTTATTAAAAAAAGAAAAGGACGCCCTTTGTTTATGATAGATATCGCAGTTCCGCGCGATCTTGATCCGGCACTTGGAGCACTTGAAGATGTCTATTTATATGATGTTGACGACCTTGAAGGAATTGTTGCTGCCAATATGAGCGAAAGAAAAACAGCGGCTGCCGACATCGAGGAGATGATGGGAGCGGAGCTTGCTGCGTTTAAAGATTGGATTCATACACTTGGGGTTGTACCGGTCATTTCTGCTCTGCGTACGAAGGCACTATCAATTCAGGCAGAGACGATGAAGAGTATTGAACGTAAAATGCCGGATATGGATGACCGGGAGCGAAAAGTTTTAAGCAAACACACGAAAAGCATTGTGAATCAACTGTTGAAAGAACCGATCACCCGTGCCAAGGAAATGGCAGGAGAGGAAGACAGTGAAGAGTCACTGAAGCTTTTCACCGAGATTTTTGGTCTTGAAGATGAAGTTGCTGACGCGAAGGAAGCGGAAGCATTGAGGTTGCTCGCTGACGCTGAGAAAGAAGTAGATTCAGACCTTGAAGAAGAAAAAAAACGAGATAAAAAGAGAGCACCGGCGATTCTCCAAGGTGCGTATGCACAAGATGCCCCTGTATAAGCGACCCAATGATAGAAAAGGTGGTATGAACGGAAGTGGCCGCCTCAAATGGAATCTATGTTTTGACGATTATCCTCTATAGTCTAAGCGTGTTTGCATATTTTATTGACTTTCTTCAGAACAACCGGAAGGCTAACCGTGCGGCCTTCTGGTTGCTTTCTATCGTCTGGATGTTGCAGACGATCTTCTTACTTATTCGAACTTTTCAATTTGAGCGATTGCCTTTGTTAACCCCCTTTGAAGGTTTAATCTTTTATGCTTGGGCAATGGTCACACTCTCCTTAATGATTAACTTTTACTTTCGTGTGGATTTTCTCGTTTTTTTCATGAACGTGGTGGGTTTCTCTTTGATGGCTGTGAGTATATTCTTGCCAACGGGCAATCTACCTTCAGATCTGGAGGAAATTCTCACCTCAGAACTTCTTCTCTTGCATGTGACGCTGATCATTCTTTCTTATGCGGGATTTACACTCGCCTTTGTCTGTTCTGTTATGTATATGCTTGAACATCAAATGTTAAAGAAAAAGACGTGGGGGAAAAGGCTTTTACGATTTGGAAGCTTGTACAAACTTGATCGCTTTACATTTGTCACAACGATGTGCGCGTACCCTTTATTACTATTAGGGGTTATTCTCGGGTTTATTTGGGAAGGAGCGATCTTTACGCTTCCATTGTTTGATCCGAAGATCCTTGGTTCCTTAGTCGTGTTATTATATTATGGAGTGTATTTATATCAACGAGCGGTAAAAGGAAAACAAGGGTATGGCATGGCCTTTTATAATATGCTTGGGTTTATCGTTTTACTTGCCAATTATTTGTTGACGAGTGAATGGTCAACCTTTCATCTTTGGAATGATGGAGGGTAAGATGTAGTGGTAGAACGGGAGGCAAAAATGAGAACAATTGTAATTGGAACGAGAAAAAGTAATTTGGCACTGAAGCAAGCAGAATGGGTCGTTCAGAAGTTAGAAGCCCTTAACCTGCCCTATAACTTTGAGTTGAAAAAGATCGTCACCAAAGGCGATCGAATTCTCGATGTGACGCTATCCAAAGTAGGAGGAAAGGCACTTTTCGTAAAAGAAATCGAACAGGCCTTAGAGAATGAAGAGATTGATATTGCTGTCCACAGTATGAAAGACATTCCATCTGTCATCCCGGAGGGGTTTACACTTGGAGCAGTTACAGATCGTGAAGATCCAAGAGATGTATTGATTTCAGAATCTGGTGAAACGCTTCATGAACTACCGGCCGGTTCAGTTGTTGGGACGAGTAGTTTACGCAGACAAGCGCAAATTCTCGCAGCTCGTCCAGACGTAGAAGTGAAGTGGATCCGTGGGAATATCGAAACTCGGATGCGTAAAATGAAAGAGGAAGATTTTGATGCCATCGTGTTAGCGGCTGCCGGTTTGTCAAGAATGGGCTGGTCAGAAGAGGTGGTTACTGAATATTTACACCCTGAAGATAGTTTGCCGTCGGTAGGGCAAGGTGCCCTTGGCATTGAATGCAGGGAAGATGATGATGATAGTAAACAATTGCTTCAGCATATCCACAACGATACTGTAGCTCGGACGGTTCAAGCAGAACGAGCATTCTTAAAACATGTAGAGGGAAGTTGTTCCGTTCCGGTAGCCGGACATGCAACACTTGGAGAAAATAATGAGATTACCCTGAAGGCACTTGTCGCTTCACCAGATGGTAAAACATTGCTTCAGGATGAGGTGAAAGGAGATAATCCGGATCATCTTGGGAAAGTGATCGCTGCTAACCTCCTGGAGCGCGGGGGTAAGGAAATTCTCGATCAAGTGAAAAATGAACTGGAGCAGTAATTCAAATGCCAGCGAGGTCATCGATTGCTCTTGTAACGAGAGCGAAAACAGATCAGGGGGCTGAAGATCCTTTAGTCAAAGAACTTCAGGCATTGGAAGTCCCAGTAAAGCATATTCCGCTTGTCAAACAACAAGCCCTTGATAGTTACAAAAAAATCCCCTCTGCAAAAGAGGCAAACTGGCTGGTTTTTACAAGTGCAACTGCCATTCATTATTTTCATGCCTTGATGGAAACGAGTGAATGGATTACTTCCGACATGCGGGTGGCAGCTGTCGGCCCCAAAACAGCTGAAGCAGCTAAGGCAGCTGGATACTCGGTAGATGTGATTCCGGATCACCCCTATACTGCCGAAGCACTTGCTGAGGTCTTAAGTGTTAAAATAAACATCGGGGACACGGTCGTACTTCCAAAAAGTAAACAGGCCAGACCGGTACTTGCTGAGTTTTTACGAAGGCAAGGGGCGAATGTGTTCGAGGCTGCCATCTATGAAACGACGCCAAAAATAGAAAGCGCACCCGATCTGGATAAATTCCTGATGCTGTATCCAAGCGCTGTGATTACGTTTGCAAGCCCAAGCAGTGTCCAGGCCTTTACGGCGATGCAAACGAATACTTCAAAGGTCCAGGCTCTTTGCATCGGATCGATTACAGCAGAAGCTGCCCGGTCTGCAGGCTTTTCTTGGGTACAAGCCGCCTCGACACACACATTCGCAGATTTAGCCAAGTTAACTTCAAACTATGTATTGAGGTGATCGTGAGATGAAAGAACTTCAATTTGACCGTCATCGTCGTCTTAGAACGACGAGCTCCTTAAGAGATCTCGTGCGTGAAACGACTGTGGAAAAAGCGGATTTGATATACCCCGTTTTTACGGTGGAGGGAAGCGAGGTCAAAAACGAGGTTCCTTCGATGCCAGGGGTATATCAATATTCCATTGACTTACTAAAAGAAGAGATCGACGATGTGGTGGAGCAAGGCATTCAAGCCATTCTTCTCTTTGGAGTTCCGGAAAGAAAAGATGAGGTCGGAAGCAATGCGTATGCAGAGAACGGGATTGTCCAGAGGGCAATACGGGAATTGAAAGTACGCCATCCGGAACTAACCATCATTGCAGATACGTGTCTTTGTCAATTTACGGATCATGGCCATTGCGGTGTCATTGAAGATGGTACGATCATAAATGACACTTCTCTGGATTTACTTACGAAGACAGCAGTCTCTCAGGCTGAAGCAGGAGCTGATGTGATCGCACCTTCGAACATGATGGACGGCTTTGTCACGGCTATTCGAAATGGCTTGGATGAAGCGGGCTTTGTCCATGTACCGGTGATGTCTTATGCGGTGAAGTATGCTTCTGCTTATTATGGCCCGTTCCGTGATGCGGCTCACAGTTCTCCATCATTTGGTGATCGACGAACCTATCAGATGGACCCTGCAAACCGAAAGGAAGCCCTTCGTGAAGCTTCGTCCGATGATGAAGAGGGAGCTGACTTTTTAATCATCAAACCAGCACTATCCTATCTTGATATCGTTCGAGATGTTAAGGAACAGATCAATCGGCCCATTGTTGCCTACAATGTCTCCGGGGAGTACTCGATGATCAAATCAGCCGCCGCGCAAGGGTGGCTTGATGAAAAAGAAACAGTCATCGAAAAATTAACGAGTATGAAACGTGCAGGTGCGGATCTAATTGTGACTTATTTTGCGAAAGATATGGCACGTTGGATTGATGAAAATATTAAGGGAGAGTGATCAGCATGCGTACATTTGAACGTTCGAAAGAAGCATTTCAGAAGGCAAAACCTCTGATGCCAGGGGGAGTAAGCAGTGCAGTTCGCGCGTATTCATCTGTTGGGATGGATCATGGCATTTATATGAAAAAGGGTGAAGGAGCAACCATTACAGATCTCGATGATCAAACGTATATTGATTATGTATTGTCATGGGGGCCACTACTTCTTGGCCATGCTGATCCCCATGTTGTCAACCGTTTGCAGGAAACAGCAGCACTCGGAACCAGCTTTGGGAGTTCTCACGAAATGGAAACAGCTCTCGCTGAACTTGTCATTGACCGTGTCCCTTCGGTTGATGTCGTACGTTTTGTCAATTCAGGAACTGAAGCAACGATGAGCGCATTGCGACTTGCACGTGGTTTCACTGGAAGGAATAAAATCGTCAAAATGGAAGGGTGCTATCACGGCCACGGTGATTCCTTGCTGATTAAAGCTGGCTCCGGCGTTGCCACGTTAGGATTACCAGATAGTCCGGGCGTACCGGAAGGTACAGCATCACAGACACTTACCGTCCCCTACAATGATTTGGAGAGCCTTTCGCTTGTGTTCGAAAAGTTTGGGGAGGACATTGCGGCGGTCATTCTTGAACCGGTGGCGGGAAATATGAACGTCGTTCCTCCAGAAGAAGGTTATCTTGAAGGTGTTCGCGAGATCACCGAGGATCATGGAAGTTTGCTCATCTTTGACGAAGTAATGAGCGGTTTCCGTGTGGGGTATCATTGTGCCCAAGGAAAATTTGGGGTCACTCCAGATTTAACCACACTTGGAAAAGTGATTGGTGGAGGTCTCCCCGTAGGCGCTTACGGTGGTCGAAGTGATATTATGGCTAAGATTGCCCCTGATGGACCGATTTATCAGGCGGGGACATTATCGGGAAATCCACTTGCAATGACCGCAGGGTATGAAACTCTTTCACAAGTTGGCCCGGAAGACTACGAACAATTCGAACGACGGGGTGAGCGCTTGGAAGAGGGACTAAGCGCAGCGGCGAAAAAACATGGAATTCCACATCATATCAATCGAGCTGGTTCCATGATAGGCTTCTTCTTCACGGATGAAAATGTGAGGAACTTTGAAACGGCTCAATCTGCGGATTTGCAATTGTTCGCTTCCTATTTTAAAGAAATGCTCCAGGAAGGAATATCAATTGCCCCATCTCAATTTGAAGGCATGTTCCTCTCTACCAAGCACAACGATGAAATTATTGAAGAAACGATATCAGCTGCAGAACGAGTCTTTGCGAAAATTGCAAGGTAATGGAAAAACCGTCCAAACGTTTAGTTTGGACGGTTTTTTTGAGGCTTCATAACTGTCAAGGGCGGCTGTTTGTGTTCCTCTCATTGATCCTCTTTCTTTTCTAAGCGAATGAAGAGCTCCCAGAGGGAATGGAAGTATAACTCGGAGCGATGTCGCTTGTTGGATAAAAGGGCCCTAAGAAACTACGCATAACCGTAGTTGCTGATACATACGTTGGTAGCGTACAAAAAAATTGCGGAACGGACCGTATTTTAACAAAGAGGGGGAACAAACCGTGACCCAAGAACAACCAACATCTCTGACTTTTAACCTTGAAGAGTCGGTATGGCTCGATCAAGGTGAACGAATTCAAACGATTTTAGGGCTAGAGCTGGAGCCAGATATTACCATGCGAGAGGATGATCATGAAGTTGTCATTCGAGGTGGACTTCACCTTATTGGGCAGTATCATCCATACGATAAGAATGAAGATGAACTGAATGATGAATATCAGCAAAAATTTACTTCGCAAAAAGCTGATAGCGTTCGGACAATCGATACGGGGGAGCGGGAAATCAAACATTTTTTTCCCGTTGATGTAACCATTCCTATAAGCCGTATTCAGAGTCTCGACGAATTATATGTACAAATTGATAGTTTTGATTATGATCTTCCTGAGCCGAGTTGTATTCAGTTAACGGCAGATGTAACAATTTCGGGGATGAAAGAAACAGAAGAGATGGGTGCTGCTGAAAAAACGGTCGGCCCACCACCTATGCCCTTCCCGACCTTTACACACGAAGTGAAAGTCCCGCCCCCGGAAAAAGAGACATCCAGCAGTGATTTACCTGGTATGCATACGAAGGACAGGATGGAAAATAAACAGGAATCGCCACCGCAAGAAGAAGAGGAAAAAGTACCTGAGATGAATGTTGAACCTAGGCCAGAAGCCAGGGCGGAAATTGAACAAAAACCAACGGGTCCTAACCCCGACCTAGAACAACAGTCAGAAACAAGGGCTAAACCTGAATCCGAGCAAGAACAACCAGAAACGGCACTAAAATCCGAACCTGAACAACAACCGGAAACAAGGGCTGAGCCTGAATTCGAGCAAGAAAAAACAGAAATGGAGTCAGAGCCTGAACCTGAACACAATTTAGAACTCGAGACAGAACCCGAACAAAAATCCGAACCTGAACCCGAGGTAGTACGTATCGGAGTAGAAAAAGAAGCGAGATCCGAAACGCGTATAACGGATCCTTTGACCGGTGATCAGGAAGAAGAATATCAAGTCGTACAGGCTGATGGCGACAATGAGGTTGATGTACGGGACGAAGGCGAAGAAGTGTATGATGAAGAGGTTCCAGAGCTAGAATCAGCCACTAACAAAAAAGATAATGCTCTTTATCTAACGGAAATGTTGGAAAAAGGAGACCGAGAATCTTTCACAAAAATGCGCATGTGTATCATCCAAGAGAATGAATCGTTGGATACCATTGCTGATCGCTATGGTTATTCTGTTCAACAGCTTCTTAGATGGAACAATATGGATATGAACCATGTTGAAGAAGGTGAAATTGTCTATATACCGGTGCATAAAGCAAATGAATGAATTCAATGAACAGCGACTTTTAGACAAAATAAATCTTCAGGGAGCTGACTGGACGTGGATCAGTGAGCGGGTCCTAAAGGCTGAAGCTCCAACGGGTCCAATAGCCATTAAAAGATGGCAGCGTACGGACACTGATCGGGAAAATTTTTTGCATCACCTTCGTTACGCAGAACGTGCAGGTATTCAAGGTGTTATCCCTCTCATGCAAAGAGCAAAGGGGGATTTGCCTGTTTTTGAAGTAGACGAGCAAGTGTATTACCTTGAACCCTGGATCGAGGATGAACCCATTCCTTCCCCTCCTCCAAAGGAGCTTAGGTTGTTAACCATCCTTGCGAGTAATCATAAGACTTCCGAGTCCGAGGAAAAGTTGAGTGAAGAAGAAGTCAAAAATTATAAACAGGAAGTGGAACAGTTAAGGCAGCAAGACCAGCTCATGATGGAACGAATCACTGATCAGTTTGAACAATCTAGATTCTTATCCCCGTTCGAACTAACATTTTTAAATGGATATCCATTCCTTAATCAGCTGTTTAAAGAGGCAAGGAAAGGGTTTCAAAAATGGGCACGGCAAATTCAGGAAAAAGAGTCGTATCGTTTCGTATTCTGTCATGGTCAGCCTACGCTGGAGCATGGCCTTATTGAGGCTGATGGTAACGCTTGGTTTACGAATTGGGAAACGAGTGGCCCGGGGCCTCCGGCATACGACCTCGCCTATTTCTATCGTGATTTAAGCCGAAAGCAGCCTTTCCACCCTCTAGATGGTAAAAAACTTTACGGAACGTATGAAGCTTATGGGCCGAGCTGGAGTGAAGCGGATACCGGACTCTTAAAAGCGCTGACACTCACACCTACACCGATTTTAGAATTTGCAGAGTCGTATCGTACCACCCCCCGCAAATTTGCTGAACATCAGTGGACGGCAATGCTTCAATCAAAATTAAGCAGCTTAAGATATTTACACCAAATGATTCAATGGAAGGAAACACAGGAAACGTCCATGAAAGGTAAATAACCGATCATGGGCGTTTATCGTTATTAGGATAAGTATTTTGAAATCAAAATTTGGGGTAATGCGGATAACAATGATTTGTAAAAAAGGAAACAGTGAAGGTGATGGACGGATGAAAGGAAATCTTCTTTTGATGAGTCTCGTTTTCAGTTTAATTGAGGAAGTAAAGATGCTATCGTGTGTACATAAGTGAGATGATCTAAAGAAGGATAATTTTGTGGGTAAAGGGAGTTACTGTGATTATTAGAAAGGCAACAATGAAGGATAACGTAACCCTTAGCGATTTAGCTTATAAATCAAAAGCTTACTGGGGTTATACTGACGATTTCATGGAGATATGCAAAAAAGAGCTAATAGTTACTAAAGATGAGATTAAAAACAATCCTGTATATCTAATGGAAAGGGATCATAAAATTATTGCTTATTACAGTTTCGCTTTCACTTCAGATCCCGTACAACTGAAAGCATTGTTCCTTGACCCAGATTATATAGGTCATGGGTTGGGGAAGATGATTTGGAAAGACATATTAATGAAAGCTAAGGAATTGAATATAATCGAATTTACCATTGAAAGTGATCCTCATGCAGAAGGATTTTATCAAAGAATGGGTGCCGAAAGAATAGGTGATGTACCATCAACCGCTTTTTTACACCGAAAACTCCCTCTCATGAAAGTCTGTGTACCATAAATTATGTCTTCTGAAACAATAGGGACGTTCGTTCAAGGACTAGCACACGTTCCTATCGGGATTCTGCAGACATGTATTAACACGGTGTTTTTCGGAAATACAAATATAGAAGAATAAAGGTAATTAGAATAAAGACATCAAAGCTAGTCGGAAAAATAAATGTGCGTAACATTTGAAAACAGATGAGGGGCAGGAGAACTTGTGCTGCGGCCAAGCGCCATTTTAAAAACCAGGGTGGTCTTTTTTTTCCATAAGGAGGCCCTGGCGGCGGCTTGTAATAATTTCGTTTCAAGAAAAGCCCTCTCCTTTCTCAACGTTTTAGCTTCTTATATTTATATGAAGGAGCATTTTAATCTGACACTAACATTGACGAATCGTCATATGATGCTTAAAATAATAGTAATTATCCCGATGAACAGCGAAGACTGGAAGTAGTACATACAACCCCTTACAGAGAAAGAGTCCTAGGCTGGAAGACTCTCATGGGCAATGGTGTGGAAGTCGTCCGCAAGCTGCTTCTCTGAATCATGAGTAAGAGGAGCCGTTAACCACGTTACGGTTATCGAGTGTATGAATGAGATGAGGATCGTTCATAAACAAAGGTGGTACCGCGAGCGCTTTCGTCCTTTGAGGGAAAGCGTTTTTTTTGTTGTAAAAAATATGCCAGGAGGTCTATTCATGAGTGAAAAGCAAGAAATGCCTAGTAAATATGATCCGAAGAAAACGGAAGCAAAATGGTACCCTTACTGGGTGAACAATGGTTACTTTGCAGCGACTCAACAAGGAGAACGGAAAGGCGAGCCATTTTCGATCGTGATCCCGCCGCCGAATGTTACCGGTCGCCTTCATCTTGGTCATGCCTGGGATGTGACACTTCAAGACATTATTGCTCGTCGAAAAAGGATGGAAGGTCGCGACATGCTTTGGCTTCCAGGTATGGATCATGCCGGTATTGCCACACAGGCCAAGGTAGAAGGAAAGTTAAAAGAAGAAGGGAGAAGTCGTCATGATTTAGGACGTGAACAATTTCTAGATGTAAGTTGGGACTGGAAGGAGGAATACGCGGACTTTATTCGTGAGCAATGGTCAACGCTTGGCTTGTCTCTCGATTATACAAGGGAACGTTTCACCCTTGATGATGGTCTCTCGAATGCGGTTCGTGAAGTATTTGTCCGTCTCTATGAAAAAGGGCTCATCTACCGTGGACAATATATTATTAATTGGGATCCTGCGGCACAAACAGCCCTTTCCGATATTGAAGTAGAATATAAAGAAATTGAAGGCTCTTTTTATCATATGAAATATCCGCTCAAAAATGGAAAAGGGCATATCAAAGTGGCAACCACCCGGCCGGAAACGATGCTCGGGGATACGGCTGTCGCTGTGCACCCGCAAGATGAGCGGTATCAGTCACTTATCGGTGAAACGGTCGTCTTGCCGATTGTCGAAAGAGAAATCCCAATCATTGCTGATGAATATGTTGACCGGGAATTCGGTTCAGGAGCCGTAAAAATTACCCCTGCCCATGATCCGAATGACTTCGAGATCGGTAAACGCCATGAGTTACCGCGGGTATTGGTGATGGATGAAGCGGGTGTGATGAATGAGAACGCTGGCAACTATCAAGGACTCGACCGTTTTGAGTGCCGCAAAAAAATTGTAGAGGATTTACAGAATGAAAGCACTCTATTTCATACAGAAACTCACATCCATTCTGTTGGTCACTCTGAACGCTCGGGTGCAGTTGTTGAACCGTACTTGTCCACACAATGGTTCGTTCATATGGAACCTTTGGCACAAACGGCGATCGATTTACAAAAGCAGGAGGAAAAGGTGCATTTCATCCCGTCCCGCTTTGAGAAAACGTATTTACAGTGGTTAGAAAATATTCATGACTGGTGTATTTCTAGACAATTATGGTGGGGGCACCGGATTCCTGCTTGGTATCATAAAGAAACCGGAGACATTCACGTTAGTAAACACGCACCGGAGGACATTGAAAACTGGGAGCAAGATGAGGACGTTCTCGATACGTGGTTTAGCTCAGCACTTTGGCCATTTTCCACGATGGGCTGGCCGGATACCGATGCAGAGGATTTACAACGTTTTTACCCAACGAATGTACTCGTAACGGGCTATGACATCATCTTTTTCTGGGTTTCTCGAATGATTTTCCAAGGACTGGAGTTCACAAATGAACGGCCATTCCAGGATGTTCTTATTCACGGTCTTGTCCGTGATGCTCAGGGTCGTAAGATGAGTAAATCCCTTGGCAATGGTGTCGACCCTATGGATGTTGTGGAAAAATATGGTGCAGATGCCCTTCGTTTTACATTGGCCACGGGAACGACCCCAGGGAATGATTTAACGTTTCAATGGGAAAAAGTGACGGCAAATTGGAATTTCGGGAATAAAATCTGGAATGCCTCCCGTTTTGCGCTTATGAATATGGAAGGATTCACCTATGAAGATATGGATCTAAGCGGGGTGACATCGACAGCTGATCGCTGGATTCTTACAAAGCTGCAACATACGATTGCGGAAATTAATCGTCTGATGGATCGATATGAGTTTGGGGAGGCAGGCCGAACGCTATACAATTTCATTTGGGATGACGTCTGTGATTGGTATATTGAGATGGCAAAGCTCCCACTTTACGGTGATGATAAAAAAGAAAAACAAACCGCTCAATCCGTTCTATCCTATGTCCTTGATGAAACCCTGCGTTTATTGCACCCATTTATGCCGTTTTTAAGTGAAGAAATCTGGCAGTATCTTCCTCATGAAGGGGAAACGATAACACTTGCTTCGTGGCCGAAAGTAGATGAATCTCTAAGTGATGATGAAGCACTCAAAGATATGGAAATGTACCAATCGGTGATTCGCACCGTTCGCAATACTAGGGCAGAGATGGATGTGGCGCCGAAGAAAGAAATCCCGCTTCATGTAAAACCAACCTCTAAGGACGCAGAAGAAAGAATCAAACGCGGGAAACAGTATATCGAACGTTTTTGTAACCCGGAACCGCTGGTCATTGATCCTCAGCTCGAGGTTCCCGAACAAGCTGTATCTCATGTGTTAAGTGGTGTTGAGTTATATATTCCGCTTACTGGCCTTATTGATGTAAACGCGGAAATCACTCGTTTGCAAGCGGAAAAGGAGAAAATGGATGAAGAAATCAAACGCGTGGAGCAAAAGCTCGCCAATGAAGGTTTTGTAAATAATGCACCGCAAGCGGTTGTAGAATCGGAACGCGCAAAACAAGCCGACTATACGGAGAAACGCTCGGCGATTGTAAAACGGATGAGCGAGTTAGAGAATATCGGATAGTTATGGGTGAAAGGGGAGGAATATGGAAACGTATGAAGAAGTGATGTCATGGTTGAAGGGGGCTCAAGCTTTTGGGCTCAAACCTGGATTGAATCGTATGGAATATATACTGTCGGCGCTTCATCACCCCGAGCGCCGACTTCCGTCGATCCACATTGGTGGCACGAACGGAAAAGGATCAACGATCGCATATTTACGTTCAATATTAGGGGAATCAGGCTTGAACGTGGGGACTTTCACCTCCCCGTATGTAGTGGAATTTGAAGAACGGATCAGTGTCAATGGAATTCCGATCCATCAAGATGATTTGATCTCGGCAGCAAACGCGATTGCCCCCCATGCTGAAGCACTTGCAAAGACGGAATGGGGAGCTCCCACCGAATTTGAACTTTTAACAGCGATGGCCATTTGGCATTTTGCCAAGGTAGCACTTCCTGACATCGTGATCTGGGAAGTAGGATTAGGCGGACGACTTGATGCAACGAACGTCGTTCATCCGCTCTTAGCTGCCATTACAAATGTCGGCAGGGATCATATGCACATTCTCGGCTCAGAGATTACAGAGATCGCTAGTGAAAAAGCAGGCATTATTAAACAAGAGGTACCGGTGATTACCACTTGTCAAAACCCCGAAGCGAAAACGGTCATTCGTGAACAGTCATTAGCAAAAAGCGCCCCATTTTACGCGTTAAACGATCATTTTGAGGTGATCAACGGGCATACGAGCACTGATGGAGGGACGTTCACGATGCGCACGCCTTTCCGTTGTTATGAGGATCTTCATGTTGCTCTGCGCGGTGAACACCAGTTGGAAAATGGCGCTCTTGCTGTGATGATCGCCGAGTACCTCAGGGACTCCTGTTCTTTTTCAATTGATGATACATCGATAAAAACAGGCTTGGAACGGGCCTTTTGGCCGGGCCGCCTAGAGAAAGTTCAAGACTCCCCTCCTGTGTTTTTAGATGGAGCCCACAATCCTGAGGGCATTGAGCGCTTAGCCCACTTTCTTAGCCGGCTAGACTCGGAACCCTCCATTCATATATTAACAGCAGTTACGAAAGAGAAAGAGGTCCGTGGGATGTTTGATCCATTGTTCTCTCTCAACCCGGAAAGTTTCATACTATCGAGCTTTGATCATCCTAGGTCAGCCGACCCTGCCCAGTTGCCGCTAAAAGCCGAGGTTTTTCACAGTTGGAAAGAAGGGCTTCATGAATTGCTTCGCCGCGCAGCTCCTTCGGATGTGATAGTCATTACTGGGTCTTTATTTTTAATATCAGAAGTGCGAAGTCAATTTTTTTAAAGAAAAAAGAAGGATATTCGACAAAACCAGCGAATATTCTTTATATAGGTGGTTGTGTTATATTCGATGAATGAGAAAAGAGGAAGGGTTTGCTATTTGAACTAAGCTTTTTTTTGCTTTTGGGACTTACTTTCGGATCGTTTTTCCAAGTCATCGGTGTGCGTGTGCCGCTAGGGGAGCCGATCGCTTGGAGCCGTTCCGTATGTCCTCGCTGTAAAAAGATATTGCGGGCGCGTGATCTTTTCCCTGTTCTTTCCTATCTTATCACCTTTGGAAAGTGCCGTTATTGTGCCGTGCGGATATCTCCAGGTTATCCACTTGCTGAAATTGTAACCGCCTCCCTTTTCGTACTCATTTATGTACGTTATCAGGTTTCTCCCGAAACGATAATGGCCATTATCGTTATTTCCCTCGTTATTATTGTTACGATTACTGACCTTCATTATATGCGCATCCCCAATTCAATTCTTGCTTTTTTTGCTTGTCTATTGATTTTCGTTCGCATATTCCTTCACCCTTTTGACCCATGGTGGGACCCATTTATGGCAGCTCTACTTAGTTTTAGTGTCCTGTTTGTTTTGATGAACATGAGTGGCGGCGGTCTTGGAGGAGGAGATGTAAAATTATTTGCGGTGCTTGGGCTGGCGTTTGGGTTGTTGGATTTGCTTCTTGTCTTTTTTCTTTCGACATTGGTCGGAACAGCGATAGGCATAGGCAGTCGTATTCTTGCACGTCTTAAGCCTGGGCAGCCATTTCCCTTTGCCCCGAGTATCGCACTTGCGGTCATCATCGTCGTGATGGCAGGTGACTGGTTGTGGCACTGGTATTCTATAATATGAACCGCGTGATTCTGTCGGATCTTTTCACCCTTTAGGTGACAAATCTCACCTTTTTTCTGAGAGGAATTATGGTATGGTGTGGGCGTTATAGGCAACGTCTAATCGACCAGGAGGCTGAAATGGGACAAGATCACCGAAAAATGACCTTTAAAATAAACGGAAAAGAAATAGAGTCTCATCGGGACACGAATGCTGAAAAGGAGAACGATCAGGGAGAAAGAAAACGTCCGGAAGTCATCGATCTTACCCAAGAGCGTAAAGAATGGGCGGGGCGAGAGAAGGAATCAGTAAGGCGGCCACAAAAAGAAAGCCCGGGATTACCTCTGAATCGAAAAAAGAAAAAAACAACGGTTACGTCTAAAAAGAACTGGTCTTTCCAGCCGTTCAAAATTCCTGTTCTGATCATTGCAGCATTATGTGTGGGTCTATTATTTGGTTTGCCACTGCTGCAAGTGACGACGAATTTTTCACTCACCTCAGAAGAAATTACCGCAACCTTCAATGATCCCGGAAGCGGATCGGGAGCAGCTGAAGATTTTTCTTCAGAGGATCAACTGCTCTTAGATGTTGTACAAGCGGGGGCTTTTGAAACCAATGAAGCTGGCCAGGAAATGAAAGAGACCTTTGCAGAGGCAGGTTTTCCAACGCTATTGCATGATATTGAAGAAGAAGAAATGGTTTATTTATACGTGGGGATGACCCCACAAGGGCAAGCGGAGGAAGAAGTGATTCCCGAGATCAATAATGAAGGGTTAGAAGGATATGTAAAAACGTTTTCCATTCCAACGTCCCCAGAAGAAGCCGATCCTGCGACGGAGGAACTTACGAGTGATCTGGGAGCATCTTTAATTAAAGGGTTAACGGCAACAGCTCCTGGTGAGAACG
Source organism: Geomicrobium halophilum (assembly GCF_014207655.1). GTDB lineage: Bacteria > Bacillota > Bacilli > Bacillales > Marinococcaceae > Geomicrobium > Geomicrobium halophilum. The sequence continues at coordinate 305,359 of NZ_JACHHJ010000001.1, forward strand.
GGGAAGAGGCAGAAGCAACAATGGCTAATGTGAACATGGAAGCATTATCGACGATGTCAGAAGACAGTGAGAAAGCTGAAGAACTACTCCAGGCATTACAAGTGTTACAAGAAGAAGGGAATGAAAGTGACCATGAGGTTTGGATGGAAGTAACGTTGGCCTACGAAGAATGGACAACAACTCTTTAGTTAACGCTTTTAATTGGGATATACTACTACAAATACGAAGATACGAAAAAGGGGTGGCCCAACGATGTCTGAACCCGCACTCATCCTCGCATCTGCTTCTCCTCGTCGGCAACACTTATTACAAAAAATGGGCTATAACTATAGCGTCGATATTAGTCATACGAATGAGTCATTACAAAAAGATGTAACGCCGAGGGAAAACGTCATCCAACTAGCGGAAAGAAAAGCGGAAGAAGTCCAGAAACGACATCCACATGAAGTTATTCTAGCAGCTGACACGATCGTTTCTCAAAATAAAATGCCCCTCGGTAAGCCCTTGGACAAGACTGATGCCCTTCGGATACTCACACAACTATCTGGAGACAGTCACCAGGTGTATACAGGTGTTTGTATAAAGTATGTTGATCAGTTACGTACGTTTTCTAACAAGACGAATGTACATTTTCACCCCTTGTCTTCTGAAACGATTCAAGCATATGTTGAAACCAGTGAGCCTTTGGATAAGGCCGGTGCTTATGGCATTCAAGATAAAGGTGGATTGTTTGTGAGCCGTATTGAAGGGGACTACTTTAATATCGTGGGCCTACCAATGGCTATGGTTGCCCGGGCTTTGGAAGAATTTGAGATCTATCCCCAATGGCTAAAAAAAGAATAATGAGGTGAAGAATTGACACACTCCCCCGTAGTAAACACGATGAAATCTCCTCTCCCCGCCAGTGAAATGCCTCGCGAACGACTCGTAAAGGAAGGGGCTGAACGCCTTTCCAATCAAGAATTAATCGCCATTATATTAAGAACTGGTACACGCAGTGAAACCGTGTTGCAGTTGGCCAATCGTGTACTTAGGGAATTCGATGGCATTATGATGTTGAAAGACGCAAGTCTTGAAGAGCTTCAGGCGATGAAAGGCATCGGCCAGGTGAAAGCCGTTGGACTGCGAGCAGCCCTTGAACTTGGGAAACGCATCCACACTGCACGTGAAGGTGAACGCTATGTGATAAGGACACCAGAAGATGTATCAGATTATGTCATGGAAGAAATGCGCTTTCTTAGCCAAGAGCACTTTGTTGCGATTTATTTAAATACAAAGAATCAGGTATTGCACAAAAAAACAATATTTATCGGCAGTTTAAATGCCAGTATCGTACATCCTCGTGAAGTTTTTAAAGAAGCTTTGCGGCGCTCGGCAGCATCGATCGTGTGTTTGCATAATCACCCTTCCGGAGACCCTGCCCCGAGCAAAGAGGATAGTGAAGTAACGAAACGGCTCGTTGAGTGCGGTAAAATTCTGGGCATAGATGTATTAGATCATATCATTATCGGTGACCTTCAATATGCAAGCTTACGAGAACTTGGGATTATTACTTGAGAATTCAAAAAACCAGTGCATGAATCGTGCACTGGTTTTCGTCTGTCTTCTAAGACTTTGACATAGAGGTTGCAAAATTTGTGTATTTTCCTCTGCACTTAAACGTATTATATGATATTGTGAGATGATATGAAGGAATTTATGAAAGGTTAGTGAAATGCTATGTTTTTCAGGAAAAATTGCGTATAATGGGAAAGGGAATTTTGCTATTTTCCTGAGAAAATTATGTTAATGACGTGTTCAAAAAGGAAGACAAAAGAACTAAAATGTTCCAGAAGATGCAGTCTTGAGGGCGCAGTGCCTGTCACACTGTAAGCAATACTCGCACAACAGTGCTTCTTGTTTCGAGGAAATGGTATTCATATGTGCGGCTAGCGCCGCTTTGCCACAGGGTATAGTGGTTTTAGCCGGCTTCCTTAAATAGACTGCTATTTTTCTCGGGCTTTTTTAACACCCTCAATAAAGATATAAGTAAGGCAGAGAGTTGGAAAATCGTAGAACGTCGCTCTATATCAATCGACATGTTACTCATGGTAGGGTTAGAATGAAGGGAGATACATAGATGTTTAGTGGTTTTTCAAAGGATTTAGGCATCGATTTAGGGACAGCAAACACACTCGTCTACGTAAAAGGGAAGGGCGTTGTTGTACGGGAACCATCAGTTGTAGCCATTCGTTCAGATTTACAAACCATCGAAGCAGTAGGAAATGACGCAAAAAACATGATCGGAAGAACCCCAGGAAATATAAAGGCTATTCGACCGATGAAAAATGGGGTAATTGCTGATTTCGATACGACTGCAACGATGATGAAATATTTTATTCACCAAGCCCAAAGAAATCGATCGATTTTCACCCGTAAACCGAGTGTAATGGTTTGTGTTCCGTCAGGAATTACAGCTGTAGAAAAACGTGCGGTTGAAGATGCTACAAAACAAGCAGGGGCACGGGAAGCATTTACAATTGAGGAACCATTCGCTTCGGCGATTGGAGCAGATCTGCCGGTTTGGGAGCCAACGGGAAGCATGGTCGTTGATATTGGAGGAGGAACAACTGAGGTGGCGATCATTTCCCTTGGAGGGATCGTGACAAGCCAGTCCACTCGAGTTGCTGGGGATGAGATGGACCAAGCCATTATTCAGTACATTAAGAAGACATACAATCTGATGATCGGGGAGCGTACGAGTGAAAGCTTGAAGATGGAGATTGGAATGGCAGGCCAACCAGGAGAAGTGAAGAGTATGGATGTTCGTGGACGTGACCTCGTGACAGGTTTGCCAAAAACATTATCGATTGAATCAGATGAAATCTCTCACGCCTTGAGTGATACGGTGAACGCGATTGTAGAGACCGTAAAGGCAACGCTTGAACAAACACCGCCAGAACTAGCAGCTGATATTATGGATTTGGGGATCGTTTTAACAGGCGGCGGTTCTCTTTTACAAGGTCTCGATAAATTCATAGGTGAAGAGACGAATATGCCAGTCCTTGTTGCTGAAGAACCATTAGATTGCGTGGCTTTAGGTACAGGCCGGGCATTAGAAAACCTTCATTTATTCCGTCCCCGTACCGGGATTAGCGCGCGCTCTACTCGTAAATAAAAAACATTTTTGCTAAAAGAGCGTGTTCAGTATTGGCTACTGTTTTCTTAATTCAAGGCTTGAATCGTTTCGGCGACTGTCGTTGGCCTTACCCGCAAACAAACGATGAATGTGGATTCGTTTCGTTAAGATTAATCTAGAAGGTGTCGTGCATGCCCCACTTTTTTTCGAATAAGCGATTGATCTTGCTTATGGTGAGCATTATCTTGCTCGTTGTTTTAGTTGGATTAACACTAAGGGAGCGAGAAGAGGTTACATTGCCTGAGCAATTTATGAATGATTCAGTTGGTGCTGTTCAATCCGTATTCCAGCGTTCGGCTCATTTTGTTCGCGGGCTCTATGATAACGTGATTGATGTTATAAATGTGTATGAAGAAAACGAACGATTAAAAACACAGATGAATGACTATGCTCTAATCACTTCAGAAGTAGAAGGTTTGCGGCAAGAGAATGCCAGTTTGTTAGAGATGCAAGAGTTGAGTGATCGTCTTGGTGATTATTCAAGTGTTTCTGCCCTTGTAATTGAACGGCAGCCAGATCAATGGACAGAAACGATTGGTATTAACCGAGGGTCTCAGCATGGAATAGAAAGTGATATGGCCGTCATAACTGTAGATGGATTGGTCGGCCGCATCCAACATACCGGCATGTTTACATCTCAAGTGCAATTGTTGTCGGATGGCGAGCGCATGAACCGTATTTCTGCAAAAGTAGAAATCGAAGATGAAAATCCTGTCCATGGATTTATCGAGGGTTGGGATCGTGAAGAAGGTGCTCTTCGTCTTCAAAAAATGGAGGCTGAAGCAGAGATTGAAGAAGGACAATCGGTTAGTACATCAGGGCTAGGGGGTCTTGCCTTTCCGGCTGATATCCCGATTGGTGAAATTATTGATATTCAAATGGATGAATATGGGTTAACACAGACAGCCCTTGTTGAGCCAGCTGCTGATTATTATAATATGGAACATGTTATGGTACTTGATCGTAATAGCTCTGCTCTTGAGGATTTTGAAGAAGAGGATGAATCCGAGGAAGAGGAAGCCGTAGAACTTGATCCTGAAGGGGGCACTGATTGATGCGTTACTTGCTCCCTTTGTTTGTGGCTGTCCTTTTTCTCTTTGAGGGCACTTGGTTTCAAGTATTATTCCCGCGGACACTGGAAAGTGAGTTTATTTGGGTTCCGCGTTTTACGCTTGTCTTGATTGTTTTAATATCCATTTATAAAGGGTCATCAACGGGACTTATTTACGGTATTATTGTCGGTTTTTTTCAGGATGTAGTCTATTCGTCATTACTTGGAATTTACCTATTCTCATACGGTCTTCTAGGTTATATGAGCGGGGTTTCCTATGAAGCTGTGAAAAATCGAGTAACACTTCTATTCGTAGTTGTTGTACTCGTTGTGAGTAGCTTAGAATTGTTTACTTATGGTATATACCAAGGGATTGGATATACAGCGATGCCATTTGCAGATTTTGCACAATACCGGTGGCTCCCTTCTCTCCTATTAAACGGAGTCTTCCTAATGATCATCGTTTTTCCAATACGAAAACTTATTCGCCGTCTGAACGATGAAGAACGTCTACTGAGCCCATGAATGATATAGGATAAGGAACAAGATTGTTGAAAAGTCCGGGAAAACCTCCACGCAAAAGGAGCGATGATCAAACCTGCAGTTTCCTAAATACTCTTTTTGTCTTCCTTTTGAACAAGTATTTAGAAGGAAAATGACTTTGAATTGCAGAACTATATATATAGGTAATAGGATGACATCATTTATCCTTAGGGTAAAAGTATCTGAGGTGAGGTAGTGAAAACGGAGTTCTCAAAACAATTAGTAACGATAAAAGGTACAAAAGATGGTCTAGTCATTCGTCTTGATGATCATTGTGCGTATGCGGATCTATTAGAAGAATTACAAACAAAAATGAAAGAAAATATGATCGGAGAAGAGCAGGACAAAGACGTTCATATCGCTGTACATGTAGGTACACGCTATGTCGATGAGAAACAACGCGGAGAGATTACATCGGCTATTGAGCAGTCAGGAGCGATTTCTGTCGATGAGATTACGTCTGATGTTATAACTATGACACAGGCATTAAAAATGAAAGAGGAAAAACAGATTCACTCGTATACATGTCTGGTTCGTTCTGGTCAAGTTTTAAGCGTAAAGGGCGACCTATTGATACTAGGTGATGTCAATCCAGGAGGGACGATCGAGGCTACAGGAGATGTTTATGTCCTGGGGACTTTAAAAGGTAAAGCGCGTGCGGGGACAGAAGGGGACGAAGACGCAGTCATTGCGGCCTCGGTACTGGCACCTTCCCAATTGATGATTGCGGATCGCCTTTATTTATCTGAAGCAACACGGGAGCAGCAGGAAAGTGAATCTATGCATATGGGTCCGCGTTATGCGAGTATTGAAGAAGAGAAAGAAGAAATGGTTTTTCATAATATGAGCAGTTTAGCGGCTTTAAGAAGCCGAAGACAAAAAGCAATCGACTAAGGAGGAAATGCTGCTGTGGGAGAGGCTATCGTCATTACATCCGGGAAAGGCGGCGTAGGGAAAACAACTACGTCTGCAAATATTGGAACCGCATTGGCATTGCAAGGAAAACAGGTTTGCCTCCTCGATACGGATATAGGATTACGAAATCTTGATGTCGTAATGGGGCTGGAAAATCGAATTATTTACGACCTTGTGGATGTTATGGAAGAACGTTGTAAAGTTCAACAAGCATTAATAAGGGACAAGCGATTTGAATGTTTACATTTATTGCCCGCCGCCCAGACGAAAGATAAATCTGCCGTAACACCCGAGCAAATGGCGGCGGTTGTCAATGAATTAAAACCTGAATATGATTACTTAATTATTGATTGTCCTGCCGGGATTGAGCAAGGTTTTCGTAATGCCATTTCAGGTGCTGATCAAGCGATTGTGGTTACCACACCTGATACATCGGCTGTACGTGATGCTGATCGTATTATTGGACTTGTGGAACAAGAGGACATTCCATCACCAAAGCTCATCGTTAATCGCGTTCGTAAACAAACGAAAAACGGAGAGGAAGATTTGCTAGATGTCGATGACGTTGCTTCTACACTTGCCATCGACCTTTTAGGTATTGTCTTCGATGACGAAAATGTCTTGCGTGCGGCTCATAAAGGGAAGCCAGTCGCGACAACGCCGAACACTTCATCATCACTGGCATACCGTAATATAGCCAGGCGTATTCTGGGCGAATCGGTCCCGCTCCTTTCGGTTGAAACGAAAAAAGGTTTTTTCGCGAAGGTGAAAAATTTGCTAGGGCTACAAGCGTAAAAGTGCGCTAAGAGTTCTTATTCCAATGCTTTAGCCAACAGTCTTTTCACGGGACATGGAAAAATGTAAAAAACGACACGTTTTCACAAGGTGGGAAGCGGTGTCGTTTTTTTATAAGGTAAAAAGCCTGGATGTAACATGACCTAGACTCAGGATGTCATCGGCTCGACTCAGTTCAGATATTTCTAGCCCTCCAGAAAGCGGATTCCGTTCGTTTAGATCCTTCTAACAGCTTAGTGCAGAACGTCTAAAATAAAAGGTCACCAGTGGAAGTGGTTCCTTTGTAGGTATAGAGTGATGATATGCGATGACAATAGCGGTGTATAAAGGTTTAAAATGACAATAACACCACTTAGAGGAATCATTGATCAAAAAGAGGGGTCATGAAGGGGTATTTTACCAAATGATGAAGTGAGAAACGTCGATGTACCCATCATTGGCGTGAGTGGCTGATTCAGCTATCTGCTGCGTGCCGCGCCGAAAAAGTTCCTCAAGCGCTGAATAAAATGCTCTGCGCGCCGAATCGAATCTCGTTTTGCTCGTGCTTGATCATCCGCACTTTTGAAACATTACACCAGTCCTGGCAGTTTTAGGGCATGATGGTCTGCCTCGATCATGAATGCCGGTTACGCTTTGCGCGAAGGAGGTGTCACTGCGCGGCAAGTTTCTTGTGTTTTAATGGACGCATATCCTCTTCCCGTATCTCATAACATGTACAAGGTGTACGAGTCTATGAGGAGCGGAGGGATGGTATGAGCCTGGATATCGACCGCGTACGTAAGGAAGTAGCGAGAAAGCGAAAGCAGGAGCGCACCACCGGAAAAAAAGAGTCAACAATACCGGATCAAAACCCGTATTATAGCTATTACCCGAGTCGTGAAGAATTGAATGAGCATGAGCCTGAATTCTATATGTGGAGAGACCGTGATTTCAAGAAACAACCAAGTGACCGTAAGGAAAAAATGAAACAGCGTTTTTTCATACAATGGTTGGGGGCGCTGGCGCTTTTCTTGGTCACCGCGATGCTTGTACAAACGAATACTCCAATGTTTAGTGATGCAAGGGAAACTGCGCTTAATCTTTATGAGGATGAATTTCAATTTGCCATGGTTGCGAATTGGTATGAGTCGCAATTTGGACGTCCATTGGCCCTTTTCCCGGAAGAGCAGGAACCAATGCCGCCGGAGGACCAAATGGTCAGTTCTGAGGGTTACGCGTTGCCGGCATCCGGTCGAGTAGCGGAAAGTTTCTCTGAAAATGGACGTGCGGTTGTACTGGAGACAACAGAAAATGCTCAAGTCACTGCTGCGCGCGGCGGGGTGGTCATTCAGTCTGGAAGGGATGACGATTGGGGGCAAGTAGTCGTCGTGCAGCATGATGATGGAACCGAAGCGTGGTATGGGACGCTTGATTCGATTGATGTAAGCTTATATGATCATGTCGGTGCGGGCGACTCGCTGGGAGCTGTCATGATCGATGAGCATGGTCAAGGAGGACGTTTCATGTTCGCGATTCGAGAAGATGACGAATATATCGATCCTAACGAAGTGATGACATTTGATTAGTCTGCTGCTTCTCGTGCGTGTTCACCCGCTTTTTTGGTTCGTTATCGCGCTTGGGGTTGCCACCGGTTATTTTCGTGAATTACTTATTTTGTTTTTTATTGTTTGTTGTCACGAGCTTGGACATGCGATGGCTGCTAAGTATTTCGGATGGCGGTTGCGGAAAATTGAACTGCTTCCCTTTGGAGGCGTGGCAGAAACCGAAGAATACGGCAACCGCCCCTATCATGAAGAACTCATCGTCATACTGGCCGGGCCGTTCCAACATCTCGTCCTTATCGCTTTATCTTGGATAGCGCTCATGCTCTTCCCCTTTTGGACGACAAGTGACCATAACCTTTTTTTATTCCACAATAGTGCACTCCTTCTTTTTAATCTGCTCCCGATATGGCCACTTGATGGCGGAAAGCTTTTACAATTGGTGGCTTGTAAAATTTGGCCTTTCCGAGAGGCACAAAGGTGGACGTTACGGCTTTCGCTTATGTTTCTGGCGATAGCAGCTGTGTTTACGGCAGCCTGGTACCCGTTGCATCTACAGTGGTGGATGATCCTCGTCTTTCTAGCGATTGCGCATTATATTGAATGGCGCCAGCAGCCGTATGGGTTTGTACGTTTTATATTGGAACGAAGATTATTGCAGAAAAAGGATAAAGAAAAAGCCGTTATTACTTCAGTTCCGTCTAAGGAGAGCGTGCACGTTGCACTGCGACGATTGCATAAAGGGAAAGTGACCGTATATAAAATTATGGAGAGTGGTCATTTTATCGAAGAAGCCGACCTTATCGAGTATTGGTTTCACACCCGGGAAGGACAAGTTTCCATCGGCACGTTTACAAAAGGATAAATGCGCGTATCTTGTGGGCTTGAGTGTGCTTTACTCATTGACAGCCATTTGTCCTTATGGTAACATATTCGTGTTGTTTGGAGCCCCCAAACTACAACCGCACATCGTGAGGTTTTAAGCTAATGTGTATTGGCACCCCACATGGCGAGTCTGAGGAATACGGGAGGTGCATAGAATGTACGCAATTATTGAGACAGGTGGAAAGCAGCTTAAAGTCGAAGAAGGACAATCGATTTTCGTAGAAAAATTACCAGCTGATTCTGGTGATGAAGTAACCTTTGATAAGGTACTTGTCGTCGGTGGAGACGAGACAAAAGTAGGATCTCCATACCTTGAAGGTGCCAAGGTATCAGGAAAAGTTGAGAAGAACGGTAAGAACAAGAAAATCATTGTTTACAAATTTAAGCGTCGTAAAGGCTATCGTCGCAAACAAGGTCACCGTCAACCTTATACAAAAGTGACCATTGACAGCATTCAAGCTTAAGGTTGAACCGCGATGATACAGATGACGGTTGTACGCAGTGAAGCTCATACGATTCAATCTTTCACATTATCCGGCCATGCAAATGCTTCCGATTATGGTGAAGATATCGTTTGCGCTGGCGTGTCAGCGGTTACGATTGGAACGGTAAACGCCATTGAATCCTTATGTCAAACATCGCTTCATGTCGAAAGCAAAGACGATGGCGGCTATTTGCATTGTGAAGTACCGGAAGCTTGGTCTGGCCGAAAAGCAGAAGATGGACAATTATTGCTTGAAGGAATGCTTGTAGCTATTAACGGTATCCAGGAATCGTATGGTGATTTTATACAAGTGAACGAAAAATAAGGAGGTGCAGATCAATGCTTAACATGGACTTGCAATTTTTCGCCCAGAAAAAAGGGGTTGGGAGTACGAAGAACGGTCGTGACTCCATTTCGAAACGCCTCGGCACAAAGCGTGGTGACGGCCAGCTTGTTACGAGCGGCTCGATCCTTGTACGTCAGCGCGGAACAAAAATTTTCCCTGGCGAAAACGTCGGTAAAGGCGGCGACGACACGTTGTTCGCGAAAATCGACGGCAACGTAAAATTCGAGCGCCTCGGTAAAAAGCGTAAACAAGTGAGCGTATACGCGAAAGAAGCGTAACATTTTTTGTAGAAGACCCCGGCTGATGCCGGGGTTTTTTGTTTGTGCCAGTGGTATGGCACACGGCATGTAGTTTCATGAAAGGGAAGAATGTTATATGTTTCTTGAGGCGATTGAAGAGTTTGTACAATGTGTTATCCTGGATGGTGCTCGACAGTTACATCATCTTCGTATGGATCGGCTCATTTTGTTCTCCTTTTTGAACAGGTGCTTTAAAGATATAGGAGGGAAAGCAATTGAAAATGCAAGCTTTTCAGGTAACAGGTTTTGGGGGATTGGAGAAATTACAGGCGAATGAAGTTTTGGTTCCAGAACCCGGGCAAGATGAAGTGTTGGTAAAAATTCATGCCACGGCTCTAAATAACTCGGACATTTGGATGAGAGAAGGAGGATATGGAACGGATACATCAGCTAGTGCCTCGGCCGGGTGGAGGCGCGAAGGAATTGATTTTCCCAGGATTCCCGGCTCAGATGTTGCGGGTGAAGTCGTAAAGACAGGAAATGGCGTAAGTACAGATGATTTAAATAAAAAAGTGGTTCTTTTTCCATTTCAGTCATCAGGTGAAAAAGGGTACGAGCATATGTCAAATGATATCACCTATATTGGTTCCGAATTTGATGGTGGGTATGCTCAATATGTTGTTTGGAAAGCTGATTTATGTTTTGAACGACCTTTGTCTAACTACGTAAAAAGCGCTGCGGTTCCAGTTAGTGGTCTTACTGCCTGGCATATGGTAAAACGTGCTCATATTCAAAAAGATGACAAGGTATTGATTAACGGGGCAACCGGTGGGGTGGGCTCTCTAGCTACTCAAATCGCTTCGAAAGTTTTCGGGTCTGAAGTCATAGCTGTCGTGAGAGACGATTCGATGAAAGATAAAATGTTAGACCTAGGAGCTACGAACATTGTAACGTATACATCTGATTCCTTATTAGAGGATATTTACCAGGTAGCAGGTGGCCATGTTGATGTAGTTATCGATGTGGTTGGTGATGCACTGTTTTCAACGTCCCTAGCTGCTTTAGGTGTCGGAGGTCGATTTGTAACATCAGGTGCTTCAAGTGGGGCAGTTAGTGAAGTAGATTTCAGGACTATATATTTAAAGCATTTAAATATATATGGAAGTACATTTGGAACAAAAGAAGAGTTTGCTGATTTGCTAAAAGCAGTATCGAACGGTAACATTAAACCGTTGATTGATAAAGAGTTTCCTTTAAGCCAAGCTAAAGAAGCACAAGAATACTTTAAAAAGTCAAAGCGATTGGGTAAGGTGGTTCTTTTACCAAATGAAAATCACAATAAACGTTAACTGCTATTCAGTAAACGAGTAATACAAACACTCAGCGTGCATGTGAAGCTAAAATCCGACTCCGAAATTTTTTACCGTCTATCTATTTTGTTTTTTCGCTCTAGGATAATCACTTTAGACTATCCCTAGAATGTTCTGTTACGGCATGACACGGGTGTTGTGTTATTCTCCATATGATTGAGACGTTAACGTTTGCCTGAGTACGCAAGCGTTAACACTAATGAAAAGAAAATGCCGAAGGGAGGACTCCCATTGCTAGAAACGTTAAACCAAATTTTACTTGCTATGCATCGGGGCGGGTGGATCTTGCTAGTCATCGTATTTTTCGCTGCGTACATACTGCTAGCAAATGATAAACATAGAGGTTTTTCGATTAGTCAGCAGATTGCAAGATTCTTCTATATTGTGTTGATCATAAGCGGCGTGTACAACCTTTTTTATCTTGCATCCGTTGCCGAAATTTTCCCGTGGAACTATGCGGCAAAAGGTATCATTTCCATATGGGTCATTTATTTAATGGAAACTATTCTTGGGAAGAAAAATCGTGGTGAGTTGGCCGGAAGTGTCCGTACATACTACTGGCTGCAATTCATCATTTCTCTAGTGGTCGTTGTACTGATTGGCTTTGAAGTGATTTTGGCTGTGTAACGAACCTAACTGAATTTGGATTTTTTCTATGAATATATGGTTTATGACACTTCTCATTGGCAATACTGCAGTTAGACAGTTATAGAGAGGTGTTCAAATGAAAAAACGAGCTTTTCACTTTATTTTTACAGGAATTTTCGCTCTTGTTCTTGCTGCCTGTGCTCCAGAGGATAATGAGAATCAGCAACAACAAGAGGGAAATGGTGGAGAAGTAGGAAATGAAACAGAGGATTTGACAAATATGACAGGTGCAAATGGTGAAGAGGCAATGAATGATGAAGCGGATGCTGTGGCCGAACTTGAAGATGAAAATGAGCAATCGGTTGGAACGGTCACCTTCATTGAAAATGAAGAAGATCATACGATTGTCACTGCAGATGTTAAGAATTTAGAACCGGGTTATCATGGTTTCCATATCCATGAAGCAGGTGCTTGTGAGGCTGACGCAGAGGGAGGAGCCTTTGATACGGCTGGAGGTCATTATGCGCCTGAGGAAGGTGACCATGCAGAACACGTTGGAGATTTGCCGCCCCTTTTCGTTAATGAAAACGGAGTGGCTAAGTTTTCGGTCGTCGTTGACGGTTTTACACCGGATGAATTAGTCAGTGAAGGTACAACGATGATCATCCATGAAGATCCGGACAATTTAGGTCATATTCTTGAGCGCTATCAATCTGAAGAACAAGATGAACCTGGGCCAGATGATGGTTCATTGGCGACTGGAGATGCTGGGGATCGTATTGCTTGCGGTGTCATTGAAGGGCCGGCGGCATAGTGGAGATTGTGCTAGTAATGGTAATTGCTAGCACAATTTTTTTCGGCAGATAAGAAAGTTGGTTTATACTTTCTTATCTGCATAAGTGCAACTAAGGAAAAGCTAAGTTTTCTAAAGTAAAAGTATAAAATCGGCTCCAGTTTTCCGACGAGTTTCTTCTTGTGCTTTTCTATTAGATAGGTCGAGAATCTAGTTTATAGCACCTCTTAGTGTGGTATTAGCATAATTAACCATTCCAATAGAGGTGAAAAACATGAAGAAAAGAGCTTTTTACTTAACACTTGCAGGCAGTATATCAATTCTTCTTACTGCCTGTGCCCCAGAAGATAGCGGGGAGCAAGATTCAGGAGCAGAAGAGAACGAGGTAGAAGATAGTACAGGCGAAGGGAACGGAAATGGTGAAGAAGAGCAAGGAGAGAACCAGGAAGCGAATGAACCAGAGGCTGTGGCTGACCTTCAAGATGAAAACGAGGAAGAGGTTGGCACGGTTCGTTTCTTTGAAAATGGAGAGGGTCATACACTTGTCACTGCAGAAGCGGAAGGTTTAGAGCCAGGTTATCATGGTTTCCATATCCATGAAGAAGGTGTCTGCGAGGCTGATGCAGAGGAAGGACCATTCGATTCAGCTGAAGGTCATTACGCTCCAGAAGATAACGAACATGGTGGACACGCCGGTGATTTACCTCCACTCTATGTGAAAGAAGATGGATCAGCCAAGATGTCGGTAGAAGTCGACCGTTTTACTCCGGATGAACTAGTCGACGACGAAACAGCCATGATGGTTCACGAGGATCCGGATAATTTTGGCCATATTCCAGATCGTTATCAATCTGAAGAACAGGATGAATCTGGTCCTGATGAAGAGACATTAGATACCGGAGATGCCGGGGACCGTATCGCTTGTGGTGTGATTGAAGAATCCGCGTAAAAACTAGCAGGCATGAGCAGTCAATGAGATAACTGCTCATGCCATTTTTATTTTGAATAAAGGGACTAAATGACTAAATCAAAAGAGTTTTTATGGTATGATATAACCATTAGATGGTAAGGGTGGTTAAGATGCCTATTTCAGGATACTTGCAAGTGTTTATTGATGAGAGCCAAGAGCATGTTCAAAGAATGAATGAACATTTATTGCAGCTGAATAAGAATCCGGGAGACATTAGTCTTATTGAAGATGTCTTTCGTTCGGCCCACACGTTAAAAGGAATGGCTGCGACGATGGAATATCATGATCTTACGAAGTTAACTCATACGATGGAAAACGTATTAGATTTAGTTAGAAATGAAGCGATAACGGCAAACGCCTATATCTTTGATCACATTTTCAACATCTTAGACGCCTTAGAGGGTATCATTCAAGATATTACGGAAGGAGGAACTGGAAAAAAAGATATTGCGAACGATCTCCTTGTTCTCGAAACGATTACGGCAGGAATAAAAGAGGGATCCGCTGCTCAAATTAAAACACCTATTGAACTACAGAAATATGGTGAATTTGAACGGATGATCTTAGGACAAGCAGTGGATCAAGGCCTTACGCTATATGAAATTACAATAATTTTAGATGAAGGAACGCAGCTTAAAGCAGCTCGTGTTTTGATGGTATTTCGTGCATTGGGAGATGACGGTGAGGTGATTAAAGCCAATCCCACTGTTGATCAGCTTGAGAAAGAGAAGTTTGACTTAACATTTATGATTTCTTTGATATCAAAAAGAACAGCAGCAGATTTGGAACAAAAGATTATGAAAGTCTCTGAAATTGCTTATGTACATATTCATCCAATTGACGGCTTGTATCATGAGCTGCGGTCCGTCAATCAAGAAGAGAAGACCTTGGGTAAAACACAAATAAGCAGGAATAATAGGCCGCAAAGGGAGACGAATCGAATGGTTCGTGTAAATATTGATCGGTTAGATACACTGATGAATGTGTTCGAAGAATTCATCATCGATCGCGGTCGTTTAGAAAGGATTTCACAAGAATTGAAAAACCCTGAGTTAAATGAAACGGTCGAGCGAATGAATCGCACCTCGGGTGAATTGCAGGATATTATTTTAAACATTCGTATGATGCCTATAGAGTTTGTGTTTAATCGTTTTCCAAGAATGGTTCGCAGGGTATCTAAAGAACTTGGCAAACAGGTAACGATGGTGATTGAAGGGGCCGAAACAGAACTTGATCGTGTGATTCTCGATGAAATCGGAAATCCTCTCGTCCATTTACTGCGAAATTCCATCGATCACGGCATTGAGTCACCAAGCGCTCGTGTTGCAGCAGGAAAAAATGAAGAAGGAATGATTCGATTAAGCGCTTATCATAGCGATCATCATGTCTGCATTGAGGTGGAAGATGACGGCGCAGGTATTAATAAGAAAAAGGTTGTTAAACGCGCACTGGATCAAGGCATCGTTTCCGAAAAAGAGGTAAGGGAAGTCTCCGATCAAGAGTTGTACGGCTTATTGTTTTCATCAGGATTCAGCACAGCGGAATCCGTCACTAGTATATCAGGTAGAGGCGTTGGGCTGGATGTGGTACGTCAAACAATCGAATCCCTTGGGGGCATGGTTAAGGTTGATTCGGATCCTGGAAGGGGGTCTATCTTTACTATTCAACTACCTTGGACACTCTAGGGTTCATTACACCGGTAATGGATGTCGTGTAGGCGTTAAAGTGGCTCCTTCTATTGAAGCTTTAACAATTGAACAGATTCCCGAAATAAACAGGGAGAACAGATTCCCTTATTTTCAAGGGATAATTAAAGACGGTAAATGGGATATAAACGTTGTGTCACATTAAGAAAGGACTTAAGGACATCAATGGTGATCAATCCCTCTGACGAATGAAAAAATCAACAGCGAATACGGCAAGCCATAGCATCATTAATAGGGAAAGCACGAAAAATACATTTTCCTCTTCATAAAAGAAAGCTGTCCCAATCAAAACACCATTTAAAGCCCAAACGTTATAAAACCAGCCCGTATTCAATACAGTGTAAAATAAGTAATAGGAAATCAAAGACAAACAAAAGAAAGTTAGCGCCAAGACAAGAAATGGAAAGTTTTCCGTTCCTTCTATACTGAATATTAAGGTCCCTAACGCCAAGCAAGAAATGATAATAAAAATGATCCGATCTTTGATTTGCATGGAAAGAGTCCTTTCTTCAATAAAAACCATCAATCATGATCTCATTTTAACATGTGATCTCTCTTACATAAAATGTATACCTTAGCCCAAACTATGGAAAAGTAGTTTGGAAAGGATGAAGCGAGTGAGAAAAAAATGGATCATGGCACTTATGGTGTTCATCTTTTGCTTCAGCATAGGAGCAGGAGCTGTGCAAGCAAATGATGAGGAAGAAGTCCCTCCTTTACGTGGAGGAAGTGAAAAGGACGTTCGGAATCCTGAGACTGTTCCGCTTCCGGATTTGCAAATGGAATTTCCGGAGGTGGTATTTGTTCAAGGGGATCCAGAGAGTAATCAAGTGGCTTTAACATTTGATGATGGGCCGGATCCTCGGTTCACCGAATCTGTGCTGAATACGCTTGAGGATTATGATGTACCAGCTACTTTTTTTGTTATGGGAGCACGGGCTGAAGCTTATCCGGAGTTTCTTGAGCGTATGGAGGCAGAAGGGCATGACGTTGGCAACCATACGTATTGGCACCCGACCTTGACAGATGAAAGTGTGGAACAACTCGAATGGGAAGTTGAGGAAACCGAAGCGGTCATTGAAGAAACGATAGGATATCGACCGCGGTTATTCCGCCCCCCATATGGAAGTGTGACTACTGAGCAAGTGGAACGTCTTGAAGAATTAAATAATGTGGTGATTGGTTGGGGGGTCGATTCCTATGATTGGGAAGGGATTCCTGCTGAAGAAGTGACCGAAAATGTTCTGGAAGAAGTAGGGCCAGGCAGCATTGTCCTCATGCATGATGGTGGAGATTGGACGCAAGACATTCATTCACCCGAAGCTTTAGATGACATCATCCCGGAATTACAAGATCAGGGGTACGAATTTGTAACGATTTCAGAGATGTTTGATATACCAAGAGAAAAATGATGGGAACGGCCAGGAGCGCAAATGCTTCTGGCATTATTAGTTATATAAGAGAGTTAAAAATTTGTTTTGTGCGAGTCCATGGTTTGCGAAACGATTAGTTTGCGGTCTTCTGTACCCTAAGCTTACGTCTTCTCGAACGGCGCAAGTCTTTATGTTCCCTTTTTTGAATATGATTTATATACGATGGCAGAAAAATCATGTATGATTGTAGCAGGAGTTGTTAACGCTGGTCGTCGTATCCTCACCTCGGAGGATGATAACGAAAAATGCAGGGGATGAAGACGTGAAACCATATAATAATGAAAAACAATACGACATCAATATGATGTTTGTACTGTTTATTTTTGCTGTCGTCAGTTGTTTTTATGTATACTTAGCCCAGCAGCAGCCGCAATATGATTCAAACTTTGTGATCATGCAAATCGCTTTTTATATGTTGTCATTTATGGTAGCCATTGTGGTTTTGCACTTTGATTTTGAGTATTATTTAGATTTACATTGGTTATTTTATGGCCTTGGACTTTTTATGTTGGTGTCATTGGCCCTTTCACCCGAGAGTATTGCTCCAACGATCAATAATGCTCAAAGATGGTTTGACATTGGACCTGTTAATCTTCAGCCTTCGGAATTTATGAAAGTGTTTATTATCATCACACTTAGCGCTGTGATTTATCAGCATAACAATATGTTCCCCCCGAAGGAAATCAAGTCTGACCTATGGTTACTCGCAAAAATGGGAGCTATCATTATTCCGCCGATTCTTCTATTACAAGCCCAACCAGACATGGGTATGGTGATGATGATGATGGCGATTGCCGTTGGGTTAACGCTTGTATCTGGCATTTCTTATAAGTTGCTTATGCCTTTGTACGGGATTCCTGCAATTATACTTGGAGTGTTTATCGTTGCTTATTTCCGCTTTCCGGATGTTGTACAAACGTATATTTTTGACCATCTCCCGGCTTATCAAGTCGATCGCTTTCACGGATGGTTACAACCGTTGGAAAACCCGGACGAAGGTTTTCAAGTTGCTCAAGCGATGACAGCCATTGGTTCTGGGGGGATGTCGGGAGGTTCTGATCACTCCGTTTATTTTCCAGAGGCTCATACTGATTTCATTTTTGCTGTTATAGGGATGGAAACGGGCTTTATTGGAACAGCCCTCGTGATTACCCTTTATTTCATTCTCTTCTATTTAACTATGATGACGGCGATTCGCTGTCACCATAGTTTTGGCACCTACTTGTGCGCCGGTGTCATTGCGCTTTTTACATTCCAGGTCTTTCAAAATATCGGCATGAATATCGGTTTACTCCCTGTAACCGGATTTACATTGCCGCTTATGAGTTACGGTGGAAGTTCACTATTAAGTTCGATGCTTGCTCTCGGGATTGTACTTGGCGTTCACTACCATTCGAAGTCGTACTTCTTTGAAGAGGTATAAAGGGAGACTTCCCCAGGATTGCGGCATAGCACAAAAAATCGAGGGGGCTGCCCCCCTCGATTTTATTCTGTTCGTGGTTCTTCTGGAGGCTCCGAGCTTACGGGCGGTTTACGCACTAAGCACATAATACCTGCAATGATGAACAGAATTGATTGAATCAAGGTAAATCCGAGGGTTAGGATCAGCATACCCCCGCCCGCTACTAAGAATAAAATACCTGCAGCTTTCCCATTGTTTTTGAGTTTCACCAGTGCGATAATCCCTAGGATGAGCCCTATCACATGTATGGCGACGATCCACCACCCCATGGGGGCAAACATTCCCATCATGCCCATGACGGCCTCTGCTTCTTCGGCTTGAATATTGGGGTCATTCATCAACTCGTTTTCAATGAGATCTGATTCTTGGTCGAAACCGACTTGTAAGCTTATCGTCATGAAAGTCCCGATGATTGCCGCTATAGAATTAATGACAACACCGATGATTCCTAACACTAATTCACCTGTACGTTTCAACTGGTAGGCAGCCTCCTTTTATATATGTATAAGGTTTTATTTATCTATTACCCCAAAGGACACGTTTGTAAACGAAAATGAATGTTCTCAGGTGCTGGGGTAGTCATTTCTCATTATACCGAAATTTTTTTACCGTGAAAGTCGATTTATGAAAACTTAGTAAAAAAATGGACGTTTAAAAAACGAAATGATCGTTAACATATATATTAGAACGAAAGAATATGAAACTTATCATAAAGGAGACGATAAACATGGCTGATAAAGTATTTACAACAAAAGCAACGGCAAACGGTGGAAGAGAAGGACATGTAAAATCTGATAATGGTGTTGTTGACGTAGACCTCACAATGCCAAGTGGCGACGACATTCCATCTGACGCTTCTAATCCGGAACAACTATTTGCATCTGGTTACGCAGCTTGTTTTGATGGAGCGTTCAATTTGATGGCAAGTAAAAATAACGAAGAGGTTGAATCTGAAACAGAAGCGGCCGTAAGTTTACTTAAAGATCCAAACGATAACGGCTTTCAATTGGGTGTGCAGCTGAACGTAGAGGTAAAAGGCGTAGATCAATCTAAAGCTGAAGAATTGGTGGAAAAAGCTCATGATTTCTGCCCTTATTCAAAAGCTACGCGAGGAAACGTAGATGTATCCTTAAACGTAACAGCGAAATAAAAAAGAAAGTGCCCGATCCCAGGACGGGTCGGGTACCTTCCTTTCCTGCTATGATCCTCATTTTCCCACATTCTCCTTCACATCCGGAAAACTTTCCTAAAAGAGCTGCTAACCTTCAGTAATAACTGATGAAATGCAAATAGGCTTCCTGTGACATTGGTAAGTAGCGATACAGTGTATATAATGATAAAATACTTATAGAGGGTGTTTAAAAAGTCCGGGAAATTTGAACATCTTATAGGCATTGCATACCTAAAAATGAGTGAGGGAGGTTTTCATCATTAATGTAGGCAATATATTAAAAGAATCGGTTTGGCTGCTTGAGTCCTTACGGTTAAATTCGGTTCGAAAACCGAATATAGAATGTAATATATGTAAAAAAAACATCCAAAATAAATATCTAAAACTAGGTACCCGGAGAGGATGTTACTACTGTTTATTGAAATTTTTAAACCATACCAAGTTTGACAGCTACCGGGGAAAAGTAAAAAATAATTCGGATGATCCCGGTGTTGATACGGTTCAGTTGATGGCTGACCTTCGTTTTATTATACAAAAGCGGTCCATAGCTGGACTGGTGCGCGATGAACGTAATAAAGAGGATGATGAAAATGTGCAAAAACTCGTGGAAGAGTACAAGCGCGAAGGATAAAGGCAGCACACGGCTCTGTAAAAAGACGTGTGTTTTTTTCGATGAGGAAAGACCTTAACTTTTACTATTTGAGCCCCAGCGTTTCGACCATTCATAGAACGCAGGTATGACATATTAAAAGAATGTATGTAGCTGTGCATAGGAAGAGGGAAGTACTTCATGGTAACAAAGCAAGTTGAGGATTATTTATATAATCATTCGTTTCCCATCACGGTCCAACGAGGAAAAAAGTATTATGATGAAGGGAAGATCAGAAGACTTTCGCAAAAGGGAAAAGGTGAATGGAGAGCAGTGGCCGTTGGATCAGAAGCAAATATCTATCATGTTCAATTAACAGTTCATGAAAGGGACGGCGTACCTTTGGACTATCATTGCTCGTGCCAAGCTTTTGCTGCCTACCCTGGTTTGTGTAAACATCTGGTAGGTACGATATATGAATGGGCAGAGCATGCTGAGACCGTTTCTCAATCTTCGCATATTCAACCACCACAGGCTTCACACAGGGACACGGCTAAAGTAAACCGCTTCATTCAATCTTTTGCAGATTTGTACGAAGAATACAAAGAAGAATTACTCGAACGTGAAACTCTTCAAGTAGAGTATTTTATTCATATACGACCTGCAGGTTTTTTTGCAAACAGTGGGTTTGTAGAATTAGAGATGAAATTAGGCGGGAACCGCACATACGTCGTCAAAGATATTGATGAATGGCTCAACGCTTATGAACAGAAAAGAAGCCTTACATTCACGAAAAATTTTACGTACGATCCGCTCGAGCATAGATTAACGCCGGAAGATGAGAAAATCATGTCTTTTCTTGGGGATCTTAAAAATATGCGTCAGGAGCCCCGTTATCGCTACTCTGGATCGAAAGAAAGGACGAAGTATATCCCTGGCCCTTCCCTTCGTCCCCTGTTGGAGCTTCTTCAATATACAAATGTCCAGATGGTGAAAAATTCAGATGAAGAACATCATAAAGGGATTGAAGTTCGCGATCGAGATTTCCCTCTTCACTTCCGTTTACAAGCAAAAGAACAGCACTATGAGTTGGATTGGGAGAATGGATCAGAGGTCCGTTACCTCGGTGAAGATTACCGGGCGTTTGTAATTGAACATACGTTCTATATGATGAATGAGCAAGAGCAGAATATTTTTTCGCGTCTATACAAACGGATGAAACGGGAAAATGATACGCTCGTGATTCCTAAAGATTCATTTGAGATGTTTTGTTCTTATGTGTTACCGCAAGTAAATCAACTAGCGGAAGTAAAAATCAAAGAGGAAGTAAAAGAAGAGCTAACCATCGATTCATTACGTGCTTCCCTCTACGTGGAGGAACAAGAAGGTAAATTGCTGGCAAGGACTATTTTTTCTTACGGAAGGAATCAGGTCGATCCGTATAGTGATCAGCACCTAGAAGGGCACGACAGTTATGTGATGCGTGATATCAAAAAAGAAAATGAAGTGATGGCACGAATCGAACGCATACCTTTCACGTATAATGAACAGGGCTTGATGTTAAAGGATGAGGCGGATATTGCTGCCTTCCTGATGGAGGACCTGCAGGATTTATCGAAGGTTATGGATGTGTATTTAACCGATGCAGTCCAAAGCTTTGTTTTTTCACCTAAGGATTCTCCTTCTTTAGATATTGCTGTTAATCAGAGTATGAACTGGCTCGATATCAATTTTCAGTTTGCTGAGCTGGGTCAAGAAGAGGCAGAAGCACTATTACAGGCGATGCTAGAACGGCGGTCTTATCATCGATTGCAGTCAGGTGCGTTTATAAACTTACAAGAGGATGTTTATCAAGGGATCAGTTCAACGCTTGAGAAAATAACCCCGCCGGGAACAACACCGACACAAGAGATGACAGCACCATTATATAAAGCTTTTCAACTTGAAGAAGATCAAACATCGGTTACATTTACAGAGCGTTTAGAGAAACTGGTTGAAGATATATCGAACCCTGAAAACTTGGAAGTTACTCCGCCGGCACACCTTGAAGGTACACTACGTGAATACCAGAAAACGGGTTTTCGTTGGCTAACGTCCCTTGCCCATTATGGATTCGGAGGAATTTTGGCTGACGAGATGGGGCTCGGAAAGACCATTCAGGCAATTTCTGTTATCGCTCATGAAGTTGAACGTAACCCCCAAACTGAAACATTGGTCGTTGCTCCAGCTTCATTGATTTACAATTGGAAAAAAGAACTGGAGCTTTATGCACCTGAGTTAAAAGTGGCGGTCATTCACGGGACGAAAACCGAAAGAGAAGGTGCCTTAGCACAAGAAGCGCATGTTTTTATTACTTCTTATCCTTCTTTACAGCGTGATGAAGCCATGTATTTCGGACGCATGTTCAACACATTGATTGTCGATGAAGCGCAATACCTAAAGAATGATCGTGCCAAAACGACACGGGCTGTTCAATCTGTACAGAAGAAACACGCTTTTGCGCTTAGCGGAACACCTGTAGAGAATCGCAGTGATGAACTTTTCTCATTATTTTCAGTAGTGATGCCTGATTTGTTCCCGGTTAAACGCAAGTTCAAGCAATTGAGCAATGACGATATTTCCAAAAGGGTGCAGCCATTTATTATGCGTAGGTTAAAGACGCAAGTGCTGGAGGAACTTCCGGAGAAGCAGGAAAATGTTCAATATACGGAACTGACACAGATGCAAAAACAGCTGTATGTAGCGCAAGTGGAACAGATTTCCAATGAATTGCAGGCATCGGTTCGTGAGCGCACCTTTTCACAAAACCGCTTTCAAATTCTCGCAGGCCTTACGCGTTTGCGCCAAATTTGCTGTCATCCGCAACTTGTTATGGATGATGCCAAGCCGGATAGCTCAGGAAAACTGGAATTTTTGAGTGAATACGTTCGTTCCGGTCTTGTGGCCGGGAGGAGAATGGTGATTTTCTCACAATTTACATCGATGCTTTCGATTATTCGAGAACATTTCGATGAGCAAGGTTGGGAATATTATTATCTTGATGGTGGAACGCCTGTATCTGACAGGTTAAAAATTGCTGATGCCTTTAACGCTGGAGAGAAGAATTTATTTCTTATATCTTTACGGGCAGGAGGGACTGGCCTAAATCTTACAGGCGGGGATACGGTTATTCTTTATGATTTATGGTGGAACCCTGCGGTTGAACAACAGGCTGCCGATCGTGTCCACCGTTTTGGACAGAAGAAGCAAGTTCAGATTGTCCGGCTTGTGACCTCAGGGACCATTGAAGAAAAAATCATAGCTCTTCAGGAAGAGAAAAAAACACTTGTGGATGATCTCATTCAACCAGGAGAAACGTTACTAGAAACGTTGCAACCCGAAGATATTCAATCATTGCTCGATACGAGTATGATTGAACAGGAAGGCTAGTCACGGGTGCGATACTCGTGACCACAGCCTTAAGAAGTTGTTGTTTAAAAACCGAAGGAAAACTTCATTGAAGAAGAAAGAAAATTTTTTCATTGCAAAACGAAAGGGTCCCTTATTGTCTGCTCGCCAGAAAAGATCTTGTGCAAGGGTTAAGTCTTCTTGAACTCCAAATTTCTTTTTTGGATTTTTTGAGGTGGAATGAAATAAAATCGTTTACATATTTAAGAAAAAGGGAAATTTTTAACAGCACATTATAATATCATAATAGAGCATGTTCAAAAAGAAGGATAAAAACTAACATGACGCTTCACTGAGCATGATATGCCAGGGTTAATGTCACAATTCTTCACGGAAAAACGCCGGGTAGGCCGAGGAGACGCGGTTTCGGGCATCCTGTTTGTAATCACGAAAGCTTTTGAACATCCTCTAATAGTGATGAAGAGGAGGGAGAGGTGAGTGAATGGCTAAGTTGATGGCGACGATTTTGATACTATTGAGTACCTTGATTCCACTGATGGGTTGTTTCGATACTTCTGGTGATGAAGTAGAGGGAGAATTAGAAGGGCCAGACTCTGAAGAAGCGCAAAGAACAGAGGAGGGCGCTGAACAAGAAGAGAAACACGCACGTGATCATGGGGACCTTGAATCATTTGTATTTAGTTTTTTGGAAGCCATCAATCGAGGCGATGAAAATGAAGTTGAGCTTATGGTTCGTTTTGAGAATGGTGAGGAAGAAAGCCCAGCTGATTCTGTTATCGCTGAATTTGTAAATTTTAGCATGGATACGGCCAATGTACATGTTTTGGAAGGGGAACAGGCACGAGCAACCACTTCGAAGTATTTTGATGACATGGAGCAATATGAAGCAGAAATTGTAAGTATCCTTATTGCAGGTAGATATGAGGGAGACGGTGCAGAGAAGTATGGAAACAGCAGTATGATGATCCGTAATGATCTATTAGTTCGGGAACAGGAAGACAATTGGGAGGTCGTCGGCAGTTTCACCCATACCCCGTTATCCGTAGAACAGATAGCCGCGAATCAGGGAGGGTTATTGTTTACTCCAGAAGCATTTATTTCAGAATACTACAACCAACTAGAAAATAAAGAACATGACGAACTATTCAACAAATTTTCAGATACATATCACACATATCAAGAAGATGGATTGCAAACGGATGCTGAAAAGTTCGTGGAAAAATTAACGAAGAGGGAAACGGAATTACAGGATATACGGGTCATCATGGGGGATTTATATAATGAAGAAATTCAAGAAGTCATACCAGAACTTCTACCCTATACAACCGAAAAAGATGATTATATTGTTCGTGTTCAATATCGATTGAACCAAGGGGGCCCACCATATACAGAAGATATACTGGTTTCTGAGATCAATGGCGAGTGGCAAATATCCACGATCCACCGTTATGATTAAAAGATTCCTATAGAATAGCGTGGGGAGAAAGTATGAACATAAAAGAGCTTGATCAAAAAAGAGCCGAGGAGGTCGAGAGGATGCAGCTTCGAGCATCCTGCTGTAGCCACGAAGGCACTTCTCACGAAGGGAAAAGTGGGTTTCTTTCCGAGAAGAGGAACGTAAGCTGGCATCGCATTAATTCTTGCTCTCACCGGTCATTTTAGCCCATTTGTTCATCCAGCCGTATTTTCGTTAGGATTCATTGTGTTGCTGTTCTATATAGATGAATCTAAAGGATTTCAAGCATATCTGTCGAACCTTTTTTAAGTTAAGAGGCAGATCGCAAAAGAAAGTCACAATCCAAAAGAAAGATCTAGATCCAGCCATTCATGGGGTTGGGGAGTGATAAGTATGACCAAGAAACAAAGTGTTGCTTTGATCAAAATTTGGTGATCAACAAAATCTGAGTACTATATAAGTGGTAAAAAAGGATTTTAAGTCATTCAATTCGCAGTCTTATAGGGAACCCTAATCTGTTTTCCTGGAGGATTAACGCTCGGACTATCTCCGGGTCGACCTACAAATAAGTATACATCAATGGAGGGGATATACTATGAATATGGTTTGTGAGTCTGAGGAAATGAGTGTCTATTTACTTGACTCCAATGAGGTTAACTACTCTCAATCGATCATTCAGGATAAAATTGCTGAACTTTTTGATCGTTCTCAAACAGAAGTAGAGAAAGCCAAGATTGCTTATGAATTCGTCAGAGATGAAATCCATCATTCATGGGATATTCAAGGAACCAGGGTGACTTGTGAAGCTTCAGATACCTTGGCTTATAAAGAAGGGATTTGTTATGCAAAATCCCATTTACTTGCTGCTTTATTACGTTCGCAAAATATCCCAACGGGATTTTGTTATCAACGCTTAATGCTCTTTGATACACCGGAAAAGGGTTATTGTATCCATGCTCTAAATGCCATTTTTCTAAAAATGCTTAATAAATGGATTCGAGTAGATGCTCGTGGAAATAAAAAAGGGATTGATGCTCAATTTTCAACTACTAAAGAATTGTTAGCTTTTAGGACAGATGAAGATAAAGACGAAAAAGATTACCCGCTCATTTACGCAAAACCACACCCAGAAACACTTGCCGTTTTAAAAGAGCATACAGATGCGGTCGAAATGTATAAGCATCATTTGCCAGAATATTTATAGATGTTCTGTTAATGGGTGCAACAATGTAATAAATGCGCCCGATCTTTTGGAAATTCCATATTGTGGAATAAGATAGCAGTTTGAAGAATGAAGGGAAACTGTCAATTATGAAAGTCATTTATAAAATAACGTATCCAAATGACAAAATTCATATTGGGAAAGATCTCACAGATAGTATTAATTATTTTGGGAGCGCGAGTAACAAATTAATTGAAAAAGACTTTACAAGAGAAGAGCGAAAGGACTTCACAATCAAAAAGAAAATATTGTGGGAGTCAGGAAACGCTACGGATAAGGAAGTCAACCAAAAGGAGATAAAGTATATAAGGTATTATAAATCAAACGATCCCAGTATAGGATATAATCAATGGCCAAAATTCAAACAAAAATAGGTGATCCGTATTACATAAAAGGAGCGTTTTTTACAATCATAGCTATGGGGTCCTCCCCTTCGGTCTGCTCATTATGCGATGGCGATGGCAAGAATCCAAACATTGATCAATACCGCCCAGTGCCATTTTGTGGTGGATATTGATATCAAAAGTTTCTTTGACCATATTAACCATACGTTACTCATTAAGCAACTATGGAATATGGGCGTGCGAGATCGAACAGTCTTGGTGTGCATTTCGGAAATGCTCAAAGCGGAAATTGACGGAGAAGGTAAACCCACCCGAGGCGTACAGCAAGGCAGTTATGCGAATCTTTGCATAAGGGAGAGCCCTAAGTCCATTAATTTCCAGTATTCACCTACATTAGTTGGATGATTTGATGAAGGAACGCGGGCATCACATCGTTCGGTCTGCGGATGATTTCGTCATTATAGGGCGCAAATCTGAGCGCGAGAATGGTCTTACGGATAAAATCCATTATAGAGTTGGCTGAAATGGTCATATATTTTGCGAATCGTTGCCGTCCCCCAATAGGTTTGTTCAAAATGATTAGATATGGTTTCAACCAATTCTCCTACTTGAACAGCTACGGTTTCCATGTCTTCTTGTAATTCATCGAGAACAAACAATTCCATAACACCAATAACAAGGGGTTATTCAGCAACCCCTAATAAAGCTTGGACACTTTTTCCATAAAAATAGAAGAACGATGTTTCATTCGAATTTACTAAAAGCAGTGTGCCCAACGGTAGGGGTACATTGCTTTTTGCTTTTTAAAAGGCCCTCAATCCAATTCGTGCTTTGTAGCCCTTCCTATAAATTAAAAAGAACAGGATATTCGTTGACTCATTCTAACTAAACGATTTTCTCAATAAGCATTGACGCAGCGGTTAAAGGTGATATAATCATAATTGGTATAGTTGATAATGATTTTCATTTGCGTTGAATAGTTCGTTCGCAACAGCTAACCTTACCCTTGAAGAGGAGGGGGGGCGGACAAAGGGCTGCTGCCATTTTGAACCATTATGAAAATAAAATACTTATTGCCGCTACTCATTATACTATCGATTTCATCTTTATTCGTCGGTGTACAAGAGATTTCCCCATTAGACATTTTTAATCTCAACGACGAACAGGTTCAGACCATTCTTATCAGTCGGGTCCCACGATTGATCAGTATCATCATTGTTGGTGTAAGCTTGAGTGTATGTGGATTGATTATGCAGCAGCTCACCCAGAACAAATTCGTCTCTCCAACGACTGCGGGGACGATGGATTGGGCGCGCCTTGGAATTCTTGTGGCTATCCTCGTTTTTTCGCAGGCGAGTACGTTAGAGCGTATGTTTGTTGCTTTCTTATTTGCACTCGGTGGTACATTTCTATTTATGAAAATCCTGGAGCGGATCCGGTATAAAAACGTGATTTTTGTCCCGCTTGTAGGCTTGATGTTAGGGAGTGTTGTTGAGGCCATTACAACGTTTTATGCCTATCAATACGATCTGATGCAAAGCTTATCTTCTTGGATGCAAGGGAGCTTTTCACTCGTAGTTAGAGGGAATTATGAAATTTTATATATCGGTCTACCGCTTGTTATTATTGCTTTTTTGTTTGCCAATCGCTTTACAGTTGCTGGTATGGGCAGAGACTTTTCAGCAAATCTAGGCTTAAATTATCAACGAGTCATGAATACTGGACTGTTCATTGTGGCTATCATTACTGCAACCATCGTGGTGACGATTGGATCGATTCCCTTCTTGGGGCTTATTATTCCAAACATCGTATCGATCATGGTCGGCGATAATCTCAAGAATACCCTTCCGCACACCGCTTTATTCGGAGCGATATTCTTATTAGCTTGTGATATATTAGGTCGAATTGTGATCTATCCTTATGAGATCCCAATCGGACTGATGGTGGGTATCATCGGAAGTGCCATCTTTCTCTATCTTCTCTTAAGGAGAAACTCTCATGCAGCCTAGATGGATATTTACATTACTTATTGCAGCCTCAGTTGGATTGACCGTCACGTTTATGTTTATAGGCCTTACCCCGGAGGGGTGGGATTACGCACTTCCGAGGAGAGGGCGGAGTGTTGTTGCGATCATCATTGTTGGTGGTTCCATTGCATTTTCGACAATGATTTTTCAAACCATCACCAATAACCGCATATTAACACCAAGCATTATTGGCCTTGATAATCTTTATATACTCGTACAAACAACATTGATTTTCATTTTTGGTACGGCTGGGCTTGTTACTTTCAGTCAGGAAGCGAACTTTCTCGTGTCCATTGTTTTTATGGTGTTGTTTGCACTGTTACTTTACGTATTATTATTTAGGGGCGGGCAACAAGATTTGTACTTTCTTCTGCTCGTCGGGATCGTTTTTGGCACGTTGTTTTCAAGTTTTTCTACATTTATGCAAGTACTTATTGATCCGAATGAGTATTTATCGGTTCAAAACCAGATGTTTGCAAGCTTTAGTAATATTAATGTAGATTTGTTATGGATGGCAATTGTTATTGTCATACTTACGCTGATTTATGTATGGCCATATCTGAAATATCTTGATGCGCTTTCACTTGGGAGAGACCAGGCTATTAACCTTGGTATCCCTTATGATCGTGTCATTCGCAGATTTCTGATTGTGATCGCTATTTTAGTATCGGTATCAACGTCCCTTGTTGGTCCGATTATGTTCCTTGGTCTGCTCGTTGTAAATGTGGCACGTGAACTCGTGGTATCATTTAAACATACACAACTGATCGGCGCCTCCGTTCTTGTCAGCATCGTTATGCTCATTGGTGGAACCCTGGTGGTTGAACGAGTGTTTGAATATGCTGCACCGCTAAGTGTAATCATCAACTTTATTGGGGGCACTTACTTTATTTATCTACTCTTAAGGGGGACAAAACGCTAATGGCTATGAAAATGTTGGAAGTTGAGCAACCCGCCGTCCAAACGGAATCTGTCCTTGAAGCAAATAACCTAACAAAAATTTACGATGGAAAAACAGTCGTTGATGATGTATCGGTATCGGTGAAGAAAGGGACAATTACTTCTTTCATTGGACCAAACGGGGCAGGGAAAAGTACGCTTATCTCAATGATCAGCCGCCTGATTAAAAAAGATGAGGGGAAGGTATTTTTCGAAGGAAAAGAAATCGATAACTATAAAAGCAATGAACTTGCTAAAAAAGTATCGATCTTAAAACAATCCAACAATATTAATATTCGTTTAACGATTCGAGAGCTCGTTAGCTTTGGACGTTTTCCTTATTCACAAAATCGGCTTACGAAAGAAGATTGGTCATTTGTGGATGATGCCATTGATTATATGTCTTTACGTGATATTCAAGATAAATATTTAGATCAATTAAGTGGTGGACAGCGGCAAAGAGCCTACATTGCAATGGTTCTTGCCCAAGATACTGATTATATTATTTTAGATGAACCATTGAATAACCTGGATATGAAGCATTCTGTACAGATTATGAAAACGTTAAGAAGTCTCGTTGATGATTTGGGTAAGACGATTATGATCGTTGTTCATGACATTAACTTTGCCTCCTGTTACTCCGATGATATCGTCGCTATGAAAGATGGGCGCGTTGTGGAAAAAGGGCGTTGCCACGAAATCATTAATCCAACATCACTGCGCAATATTTATGACATGGATATCGATATTGAAGAAGTGAACTGCAATAGAATTTGTGTTTACTTTACTTAGACGTAAGAGAACATGGAAACCCTAGGTGAAATCATTGCAGCCGCTATCTTGAAGACCTTCAACAAAAAACCGCTGAGTAGACTGACATCGTGAAATGAGACAGAAATCAAACACCCTCTTAGGCTGCTTTTACCATAATCAATTGGTGAAAGGTAGCCTATTTTTTCTTGAATTCTTTCTTTATTATAATCTTTTAAATATTGTTAAACTCGTATGTTACCTTCGTTGTTGCTTAAAGAATGAAACCTGGTAAGGCAAATTCCTCAGATTTCAAATTAGAATGGCTTCACTACTGACCATTTTACTTCATTTGAATACACGTTTTTGCCCATGCAAAAACACCTCCGCTAAAGTACTTATAGTTATTGTACCATTTCGAAGGTGTTTTATATTGTCTCAAAATTTTAGGTTAGTCTAGAGCTCTTTATGGAACTTGGGGTTTTTATCTGGGAGCTATAAAGTAAAAGAGGAGAGTAATTTACTCGTTTTCCTCTCGTTGTTTTGTGACGAGGTTAAGTCTTTTCCCAACCCCATACGCTGTATATACGCCAAGAATGGCCATGCTTGCCCAAATCCAGGCGTGAAGACTGAACGAAGCGATTCCGCTAAAATAAGCGCCAACATTTGCGCCGAAGGATAAAGTAGCGCCATACCCCATAAGCAAACCACCTCCCAGTGCGATAAAAGCGAGATAGATTGGGATTTTGGAAAATCGAATGAGCCCTCCAAGCGTTAAAGTAAGAAAGGTTCCTATGATTACGCCAAAATTTAGCACGCTTGTCGAATCCATGATGATCGGTTGTTGCAGAGCGATAAGCCGTTCTTCTGCTGCCCAATACTCCCAATGGATCACATCTATACCAACGTTCATTAATAGCTTTGATCCCCACAGTGTAAAGGCAGCTGTTAGCTTCCAAGGTTCTCCTTGAAGAATAAAGACGATGGCATTCAGGAAAGCGAGAACCGTGGCTCCCACCCAAAGCGGCCAGGTACCAAAGAAGATCCTTCTCCAGCCTGCAGCAGAGGGTAGAGGAGGGAGTAATGGTGGTCGTTTTCTTTTTTTATATAGGTAAGAGATCACAACAATGAAGGCAAATATCGCAACTTGTACCACCCAAGCACCGATATAACCGAGGCCGGTATCGGTGGCAAGGGAAATTTCAGAGATTTCCGGAAGCGTTTCATTCCAGAAACCGAAATGATACGCTCCGAGTACAGAGCCTGCTAGGAAACCAAGAAGTGTACAGATCATGGCAGATCGTCCCCCTTTTGCTTGATATAAAGAGGCGGGGGCGAGGCCACTTCCCATTTCCATTCCAAATCCGAAAGTAAAAGCTCCAACAACTAAGCCGATGCTGATCGGTGAAAGCGCTGCTGAAGGCATAGAACCGAACGCTCCTATATCAAACATCAAAATAGGAGCAAAAAACGTAGCGGCAATTCCTAACATGAACATGTGCGCACGTAGCATTTCTGTGTTCCCGCTCTCAACAATTTGACGATAAACGGAGGCGAAACCAAAGCGGGCATGAAATAATGTAAACCCTATGAGTATCCCTGTCCAAAGTATAAAAACGAATTCTAAACCGGAAGCTTGATAGGCAAAATAAGTCAAGGTGATTGCCGCAGCCACTCCTAAAAGGGTTAATAAATTTTGAGGATCCCGTAGCTTGGGGGCCGCTGAACCGTAGGGCTGGTCCTTGTTTTGTGCCATGTAAACACCTCTTCTGTAAATGTCTCAAAAATATTTGCGTTGATGAAAGCATTTTCAACCGAATTCCTTAGCCGTAGTGCTAAATCTCCGTTCTGTGTGTTGAATTCTCGGGTGATGAAACCGAAATATTGACTCCTCCCCCTGAAAAGGAGGAAAGATAGAACATTCACGGGATTTTTATTATGGATCAGCCAACGTTCTTTATGTATATCGCATCTTTCCCTTGATAGACATTTTACCCGCTCGATGAAGAGACCAAAACGTTTAAAATATGATGGCATTGTGGTCGTATGTTAAGATATAGCAGACAGTGATGGAAGGAGGACATTGATGAGTCTTCTAGTTGCAAATAACCTCAAAAAAACTTACGGGGAAAAAACATTATTGGATGATGTCTCTTTTACCATCGAACCCAAACAACGGATTGGATTAATCGGAGCAAATGGAACGGGAAAGTCAACGCTGCTTCGCGCCTTAAACGAAACGGAAGGTACCGAAAAGGGGACGATTCGGCACGCGAAGGATTTTAGTATAGCTTTTGTTGATCAAGAGCCGCAGTTACGAAAGGATCAAAGCGTTCTTACGACTGTTTACGAAGGAGAAGCGCCAATGATGCGTACGCTCCATCGTTATGATCAAACCCTTCGACGCTATCAACAGAACCCAACGGATTCACATATGGAGAACCAACTGTATAAAGCTCAGGCAGACATGGATGCTTTCGGCGCCTGGGAAGCAGAGACGCAGGCGAAAACGGTCCTTACCCAATTAGGAATAACGGATCACGAGGCACTGGTGGGGGAGCTTTCCGGTGGTCAGCAAAAACGTGTTGCACTTGCAAAGGCACTGATCCAACCTGCCGATTTATTAATTCTTGATGAGCCTACGAATCATCTTGATGCGGCTTCGATCGCATGGCTTGAGTCATTTTTGTCCAATTATAAAGGGGCGCTACTGCTTGTCACTCACGACCGTTACTTTTTAAATCGAGTAACTGATTCGATTTTTGAACTGGAAAATGGTAAACTTTATTATTATGAAGGGAATTATGAAGCGTACTTAGTCAAACGAGCGGAACGTATCGAACAAGCCGAGCAGGAAGAGGAAAAGCGACAAAACACATTGAAGAGAGAACTGGCTTGGTTAAAACGTATGCCGAAGGCGCGAGGGACGAAACAAAAAGCACGGGTTGACCGTGTAGAAGCCTTGAATGCAGAGACGCCTGAACAGAAACAGGGAACGTTGAATTTCGTTTCAGATACGAAACGGCTCGGGAAAAAAGTCATAGAAGTGACAGATATATCGAAGTGGTTTTCAAATAAAAAAATCTTGGAAGACGTGAGTACGCGCATTGATCGAGGAGACCGTGTAGGCATTACAGGTGAAAACGGAACGGGGAAGAGCACGTTCCTTCATATCCTGGCAGGAAGGCTTCAACCGGACATGGGAGATGTAGAGATTGGAGAAACGGTCCGAATCGGATACTTCACCCAGGGAGAAGCAGATATCGATGATTCGTTACGTGTTCTTGAATACATTCGAGAAGGTGCTGAAGTCATTACGACGAAAGAAGGCGTGACCATTACAGCTGAGCAAATGTTGGAGTACTTTCTTTTTCCCCGCGCCCAGCAATGGACATACATCAGCCGGCTTTCCGGGGGTGAGCGCCGTCGTTTATATTTACTCCGAATCTTAATGGAAGAGCCGAATGTATTGTTTTTAGACGAACCGACGAACAACCTGGATATCCCAACGCTCAGGTTACTTGAAGAATACTTGACACACTTTCCCGGTGCAGTAGTGACCGTTTCCCACGACCGATATTTTCTTGATCGGGTGGCTCACCGTCTGCTTATTTTTGAATCTGAAGGCAAAATTGAACGCTTTGATGGTTACTTTGAAGATTATTTAGAAAGAAGAGAAGCACGTCAGAGGGAAGCTTCCCATAGCAAAACGACGAGCAAGAATTTCACAGCTGAATCCGAGCAACGTCCGAGAAAAAAAGTTTCGTATAAAGATCAACAAGATTGGAAAACGATTGAGGATACCATTGCCAACCTTGAACAACAGCAAACGGAATTGGCTAAAGAAATGGAACAAGCTGGCAGTGATTCTGTACGCATTCAAGAACTGTTACAGGAACAAGAAAATGTAGCGGCAAAATTGGATGAGGCGATGGATCGTTGGGCAGAACTTGCAGCGATCATGGAAGAAGAATAATAAATGGAGGTTTTAATGGTGGTAAAAACAGGACATATTGAGCTTGAAAATGGTGAAAAACTTACCTTTGAATTGTATCCGGACGAAGCTCCGAAAACAGTGGCAAATTTTGAGAAGCTCGCAAACGAAGGTTTTTATAACGGACTGACATTTCACCGCGTGATTCCTGGATTTGTCTCTCAAGGGGGATGTCCAAAAGGAAATGGTACAGGGTCTGCCGGATATACCATTCCTTGTGAAACAGAAGGTAATCCTCATCAGCATGAGAAGGGATCCCTCTCCATGGCCCATGCCGGGAAGGATACGGGCAGCTCGCAATTTTTTATCGTGCACGAATCGCAGCCTCATTTAGATGGGGTGCATACCGTGTTCGGGAAAGTTACAGAAAACGCCGAACTTGCCCGGGAGATGAAAGTCGGCGATGTCATGAAAACGATCGTCGTACAATAATTTCAAGAAATATCCGTACTGGCTGTGGTGCGGGTATTTTTTTGTAGTTATGAATTTACCAAGCCATGCATATTCTCCAAATTTTTTTATTGCAGCATTAGTGATTTTTGTGGTATGTTGTTATGAAAAGCAAAGGAGGGAGTGCTATGCAACGACTGACTTTGTCAAAGATTTATGAACATCCAATTGCGAAAAAGTATGTCGCAAGAGCTGGCTTGGATCATGCGATTGCGACGGCATTCTCCGCGTATGATTTTGCTTTGCGAGAAGGTGTCGATGTCGATCTTGCGACAAAGGCTGCATTTTTGCATGATATCGGTCATTATACTTGGTATCGAAACGGAGAATGGGATTTTAACTTATATGCCGAAAATGATATTCATGCCATCAAAGGCGCAGAACGTGCGCATAAACTTTTGATTCGTCTTGGAGAAGACCGAAAATCAGCGAAAGAAATTGCACTCGCAATTCTATTACACACAGATTCCTATTTGCCGCAAGGTCATCTCCATCTTGATCCGCTGCAGCAAGTCGTGGCGCTTGCTGATCAGGAGAATGAAGAACCGGATGGAATGCATCATTATCATCATATTTCGGAAGAACGTGCGGTTTTACGCTTGCAACAGCTAGATCGACGTGTAGAAGAGTCAAAAACCTTACAATTGGATAAAAAGTCAAGTTAACCCGAAAAGCCGAATCCTCGTTTTTCGGGTTTTTAATATGTCATTAAGAAGAATCCCTGGTTTTCGTTTTTTTCTTATCCTCACGTAAAGCTTTCAATAAGGAGTAAACCATTAGTAACATCACAACCGAAAAAGGAAATGCAGCTACGATCATGGTGTTCTCTACAGCTTGGAGGCCGCCGGAATATAAAAGTACAGATGCTATGGCTGAAAGTAAGATTCCCCATATAAACTTGACTCTTCGGGCAGGATTCGTCGAGCCATTGGTTGTCTGCATCCCGAGTACAAATGTTGCTGAATCTCCCGATGTAATAAAGAAAATAGCAATAAGCACAATTGATAAGATCGACGTAACAGTGGCAAAGGGGAAGTGGCTCAATAAACCAAATAGCATTTCTTCCGTTGCTAATGATGAGATGTCTGCCCCTTGCTGGTCTTCTAGAAAAATCGAAGAACCTCCAAGGAAAGAGAACCAGATAAAACCAGCAACCGAAGGAACGAGGAGTACACCAATTGTAAATTGGCGCAATGTACGTCCTTTTGAGACACGGGCGATGAAGGTACCTACATATGGCGACCAGGCCATCCACCAGGCCCAATAGAAAATGGTCCAATCATCGATCCACTCTCTTGCATCTGCATCGGTAGGTGCGATACGAAAACTCATTTCCGGCAGGGTCTGTATATATTTACCAATGGTGTCCGTAAAAATGTTTAAAGCGTAAAGAGTCGGCCCCACTATTATTACAAATAGTAGTAATACAGCGGCAAGGGTTAAATTTGTGTTACTTAAATAACGAATCCCTTTTTGAAGTCCAGTTGCAGTTGATATGAGGTAGAGAACGGTAATGACAGCGATGATTCCTAATTGAAATAGGAAACTTTCGCCGATCCCCATTAAGAAAGAGATTCCCCCGTTGATTTGGGTAGCTCCGAACCCTAATGTGGTGGCAATTCCAGTAACGGTAGCAACAACCGCGACCACATCAATGACTTTGCCTAAAGCTCCATCCATATTAAAAAGGGGAGAAAGCGTGGAGCTAATCGTTCCTGGCGCTTCTTTTCGAAACTTGAAATAAGCCAGGCAAAT
The DNA here is from genome assembly GCF_014207655.1 of Geomicrobium halophilum. GTDB lineage: Bacteria > Bacillota > Bacilli > Bacillales > Marinococcaceae > Geomicrobium > Geomicrobium halophilum. Next base: position 341,763 of record NZ_JACHHJ010000001.1, read on the forward strand.
GGCAACGATAGCGTAAATGCCCCAAGCATGTAACCCCCAATGAAAAAACACAAATCTCATGGATTCAAGAATCGCCTCATCGCTGCCGGTTTCGGCTGTTGGCGAATCGATCGCATAGTGAGAGATAGGCTCAGCCGCACCCCAGAAGACAAGCCCTGTCCCCATACCAGCACTAAATAGCAATGCAAACCAGGAAGGTAAAGTAAACTCAGGTGTGTCATCAGGCTTACCAAGCTTAATTTTTCCGTGAGGACTGATTATAAAAAAGAGACAAACAATCACAAAGAGGGTCACAATGATTAAATAATACCAACCAAAGATCGTTGAAATCATAGTTTGAGCTTGTTCAGTTATTCCCTCGAGAAAATCAGGGAAGAAGACTCCGACAGTAACTAATGCTAAAATGATACCTGCGGACCAGTAGAAGACGGCGCCGATTCTATTGGGCATGTTCTCGACCTCTTTTCGAATAAGACTCTTTCTTTTATCATCTGTAAATAACGTCAAATCATACAAATTCTTCAACAAAGTTTGGTATCATGAGAAAAGAAGTGTTTTATGTAGCAACAAGTTTTTGCTTCGCTCTTCAGAAGAGACAGCTACTTTTCCTGCGTAAAAAGTTTTATTACGGACGTGACAAGCTGAGTGCCCGAACTACTCGGCCCTTTAAGATAGAGGAGACATGAAGATGAAACATGTAAACAGAGAGGTTCATTCTGCCTACGTACATATAAAAACATTGGAGAGCGTCAGCCAAGCCCTACAGTTTTTGAAAAATGATGCTGGGGATACTTTGAAAGAACAAATAGCCCTCGCCGAGATTCCCGCTCCCCCATTTACTGAAGATAAGCGGGCAACTGTATATCAAGAATGGCTACATTCGCTCGGATTAGAAAACGTAAAACGAGATACCGAGGGAAATGTATACGGGATTAGAAAAGGGAAAGGGAGTGGTCCAATACTCTTTGTGAGTGCACATATCGATAGTGTTTTTTCTGCTGATGTTGATACAACAGTCACGGAAAAAAAGGGAGTCTATTACGGCCCGGGAATTACCGATGATGCTCGAGGGCTAGCGGCACTGCTTTCTATCGTCCGTGCGTTCCAAGAAACAGGGATTCAAACCGTTGGTGACATCATTTTTGGGGGTACCGTCGGTGAGGAAGGACCAGGCAATTTACGGGGAGTCAAGGCCTTTTTCCAGGAAAATAAGGATGTTGATGGATTTATTTCGATTGATGCTGTTTCTCCAAGCGATATTGTCTATAAAGGAACAGGGTCTTATCGTTATCAGGTTACGTACGAGGGGCCAGGAGGGCATAGTTTCGGAGCTTTCGGTACACCCAGTGCCGTTCATGCGGCTGCTCGAGCAACAACAGAAATCGCTGACCTTCAAACAGAAGAAAATCCACGGACAACGTTTAATGTCGGGGTGATCGAAGGGGGAACCATTCCAACAGCAATTGCAGAAACTTGCCAGCTTGGCGTAGACATTCGTTCGAATGGAGAAGCAGAATTAGAAAAATTAGAGGAAAAGATTTATCGAACCCTTGCGCGAGCGGCAAAAGTGGAGAATGAACGGTGGGGGTACACGGAAGCCGACGGTATAACCTATAGGATTGAGAAGGTCGGGAACCGTCCTGTAGGCATGCAAGCAGAGGATGATATTGTAGTGCAAACAGCTTTGGAAGCTACGAAAGCACTATCACTCAAGCCAAGACTTTCAGAAGCCGTAAGTACTGATGCGAATTATCCAATCAGTATTGGTATCCCAGCTCTTACATTAGGGGGCGGAGGAGAAGCCGGAGCAGCCCATTCACTGGACGAATGGTATCATCCGCACAATAGCTACCTTGGTCCTCAACGAATTCTACTCACCATTCTTGGATTGGTGGGAATTTATGATGAAGTAGAAGAAATCCGCCCCCTTTTAAAGAGACAATAAGTATTTCCCGGTATGGTATGTTTGGCATGTAAGTGATTGGGGTAGTAATATAGCAGTGCTAATCACTGAAACCCAGTTGCAAGGGAGTGTATATTCATGAACGTACTCGTAATAGGAGCAAATGGAAAAATAGGGAAACAATTGGTTGAGAAACTAACGAATGAAGAAGAATATAAACCGAAAGCAATGGTGCGAAAAGAAGATCAGCTGCAACAATTTAAGGATATGGGTGCTAACACTGTGCTTGCAGACGTGGAAGGGAACATCGATGATCTTACAGCTGCTGCCGAAGGTATGGATGCGGTTGTTTTTACAGCAGGCTCAGGTGCACATACAGGCGCAGACAAAACGATGATGGTTGACTTTGATGGTGCGGTTAAAGCCATGACAGCCGCAGAAAGAGCTGGTGCTAAACGTTTTATTATTGTGAGCGCGATCGGGGTCCACCACCGTGAGAACTGGATGGAAAAAGCCCCTTATTATAGCGCGGCAAAACATTATGCAGACGTTTGGCTAAGAGCGAGTGGTCTAGACTACACCATCATTCGCCCCGGACTCTTAACCAATAATGCAGGGATTCGAAAAATACAGGCGGCACCTGATCTCGAACGGGCTGAAATTCCGAGAGAAGATGTAGCAAATGTAATCGTGACCTCTCTTAAAGATGATAGTACGGTAGGCAAATCTTTTGATCTAGTCTCAGGTGACCAAACGATTGAAGCAGCTTTAAAAACCGTCTAACAGCGAAAAGGCTTAGCAGTTACAGTCAAGGAGCTGCTAAGCTTTTTTAAGCGAATGTTCAAAAAGCCCGGGAGAGTGAATGCTTACGCAGACGGGCTTCTTTGTAATCCAGGGCATAAGCAACTCTAAGCTTCTCGGCTAATTGAACACGCACTATATTGAAAGAGAAGGAAAGTCGAGAATGAAACATAAGATTATAAAGGTTATACTTATTTTAACTGCAGTAATTGCTATGACATGGTTCCTTAAGCCAGTGGGCCTTTGGCTCGACCAACAAGTGATGGAATGGTTAACGAATATCCATGAACTTCAGGAGCAATCGCTCCTCTATCAGAGCGCGGAAGGAATAACGGTTTTGGGTAGCTCAACGGTTTTTTTCCTCTTTGCGGCTGGCATATTGGCATTTCTTCTTTGGAAGCGCCGCTATACTATGCTTGCGGAAATGATGATATTTCTATTCGGTGGAATTGTTATTAATACACTAGTAAAATTTTTGATTGCTCGGCCGAGACCGCATGGAATTTTAAGTGAAATGGAGATCATGGGTGAAGGAATAGGCTTAATTTCTTATAGTTTTCCTAGTGGACATGCGTTTAGAGCTACTTTAATCATGTTCTGTTTACTATACGTGATTGCCTGTTTTTCGTCGTTATCTGCGAACGCTAAACGAATGCTGTACATTATGGTAGGTATACTGGCATTAGCCGTAATTGCCAGCCGTACGGTGATTGGAGTTCATTATCCGACGGATGTTATTACTGCCTTTTTATATGCCGGGACTTGGTTTGGAATCGTACTTATGGTATCTCCCGAAAAGAAGACTTCTTTCTTCCATTCAGCAAACAGCTAACGTCTCCTTGGCGTTTCAAAACTTCCTTTTTCGGACAGACTAACACTAGCCTCAAAAAGGCGAAAAATGACTACCACCATTACGAGCCATGAAAATAAATTGAGCCCAAATTGTAATTGGATTGACATTTTTAGTGGTAGATTATTTAGGTATATTCACGTATACTTTTCAACGGACCTAATTGATCGATTGGTGTCGTTACTTAGAAAAAACAACAGAATTGAAACAATGAAAGTAGGGCTGTGTGTGTTTACCCTGATCGTATGTTTTAGCTTGCTCGTTCTACTCGCGTTAGGTATTCGTGAAAAGGAACAACATCAGAAACATGTCAATGAAATTCCAATTCGAATAAACATTAATGGTAGCCGCGGGAAATCCACGGTGACACGCCTGGTTGCAGGGGCTCTCATGGAAGCAGATATCAAGACTGTGGGAAAAATGACCGGTACAGAAGCGAGCATGTTCTATTGGTACCAAGAGGAAGAGAAGCCAATTGTAAGACGATTAGAGGGGCCGAATATTCGTGAACAAAAAGTAGCGATGAAAGAGGCTGCTGATGATGGTGCCGAAGCATTTGTGAGCGAATGTATGGCGGTGCACCCAGAGTATCAAAAAATATTTCAAGATCAATGGATGCAAGCCAATGTCGGTGTTGTTGTTAATGTCGTAGAAGATCATATGGAAGTGATGGGGCCAACTCTGGGCCACGTCTTTGATGGATTTAAGGAAACTATTCCGTACAATGGTAAAATCATTATATCTCCATCCCCGTATGTCGAAGATTTTCATATGGAAGCACAAAAGCGTAATAGCGAGGTTTATGTTGCTGATACAGATGCGGTTCCAACTAGCTTTTTACAAAAATTTGAGTACATGATATTTCCAGAAAATGTCTCTTTGGCACTGGCAGTGGCAAAATCGCTCGGTATTGATGAAGATACAGCTTGCCGCGGCATGTTAAAAGCGAAAGCCGCTCCGGGTGTAACACGGGTACTTCCATTAAGTGACAACGGCAATGATCGGCAAATTTCTTATTTCGTGAACGGGTTTTCAGCAAACGAACCTTCCTCTACCATGAAGATTTGGGAGAATGTGAAGCATCTTGGCTATCCGTTAAACGACATCATTGTCATTATGAACTGTCGTGAAGACCGCCCGGAAAGAACCCAGCAATTTATTGACGATTTTCTTCCATATATAGCGATTGATCATCTCGTTTTAATTGGTGAAGGAACGTCCCCAATAGCAAAAGCTTTTGACCAGGGGCACTTTAATGTGAATCGTCTCCATAATCTAGAAGGTGAGTCTACGGAAAACATCTATCAAGTAATCACAACTACAATGGATCAGTCGACGATCTTTGGGGTTGGGAACTATCATGGCGCTGCAGTGCCGTTAATTAATGAACTGGAACAACGCAAGAAACTATCGACCGTTTAGCAGAGGAGTTGGGGGAACATTGTTTGGAACAGAGCTTTATATAGCCCTTGTAATCGGGGTTGTACTTAGTCTCATTTATACGGAGCGGACAGGTGTTATGCCTGCCGGTCTAATTGTGCCGGGGTACCTTGCACTCGTGTTTGATCAGCCGATTTTTTTAGTGATGGTATTCTTTATTAGCTTCTTGACGTACATCATTACAATGCATGTCGTCGGTCGCTTAACAGTCTTATACGGCCGTCGTAAGTTCGCGGCGATGATGACCGTTGGGATTCTCCTAAAAATGATCTTCGATTATTTTTACCCGATTTTCCCTTTTGAAACGGTAGAATTTCGGGGGCTTGGTGTAATTGTACCCGGCTTGATTGCGAACTCTTTTCAGCGTCAAGGTGTGATGCCGACTTTAGTTAGTACATTGGTTCTTAGTGGGATCACATTCTTAATCGTATCATTTCTTTACTTTTTATAATTTAGGTGTGTGAATCATGAGATCAAGACAAAAACCCGATTATAATTTAAAAGAGTCCATGCTTGCCCGTGCGAAGAAGCATAAGAAGTTGACATTACCGCATACGGTGATTGGGGCCGTTGTTTCATTGCTTATCCTCCTGTCTGTCAATTGGTGGCCAGCGGCGGATGTAGAATCGGTTGCAAGTGATGAAGAGGATGATTCCTTTACCGCATCGTTTGTAGGAGATATTATGACCGGCCGTTATGTAGAACAAGTAATGGATCATCGTGGCTTGGATTTTCTTTTTCAATATGCCTCACCTTATTTTGAAGATGCGGATTACGTAACTGGTAACCTGGAAAATCCAGTGTTGCTTGAAGGTGGAGAGTACGAGGCTGAAGATAAAGAAATTCACCTTGAAGCCGGTGTAGAGTCTGTTGATGTGTTAGAAGATGCTGGTTTTTCCGTCCTCAATCTTGCGAACAACCATATCCGTGATTATGGAACGGAAGGGCTCCAAGATACACTTCATGTTTTTGAGGAATCCAATATGGAGGCGGTAGGCGCTTATACTGATTTTTATGAAGATCAGCTCCATATTGAGGAGCATAATGGGATCGAAGTTGCCACTGTTGGGTTTAACGACGTATGGGGGGCTTCAGGCAGCGAAGGTGTTGGAGATGCAAGCCCCGAAGAAGCATTGAATTTGATTGATAGGGCAAATCAGGAGGCAGATTTAGTTGTCGTCCACCTTCATAGTGGCGTTGAGTATACCAGTACACCGACCGAGCGGCAGGAATCATTAACGAAAGCTTATGTTGATGCAGGGGCTGACATAGTCGTTGGAGCTCACCCGCACGTGCTGCAGTCAGTCGAAGTTTATAATAACGGAATTATCTTTTATTCACTTGGAAACTTTGTGTTTGATCAAGGGTGGACGAGGACGAGGGACACTGCTCTTGCTCAATACGAATTAGGGGAAGATGGAATGGCTGAAATTGAGCTTGTTCCTTTTCGCATCCATGAGGCACAACCACGTCCAATTGACGGTCTTGGAGAATCTTATTATCGGGAGCGTATTTTCCAACAATTGACCAAGGATACAACAGATGACTCTGTATATGAAAAAACGGAGGACGGTCGACTTATATTCGAGGTTGATCATTCACATGTGCTAGAATAAAAGCTATGTATGATGGAAGAAGGAGGTCGCGATTTGTCACGTAAAATGACAGTGGTTTTGTCGATGGCTGCGCTCCTATTGGTAGTCATCGGCTATCTAATTGGTCAAGATGACGGTGAAGAGCAGGCTGATAATGATACGGAATTCAGCGCGGACGATGGTGAAGATGGAGGACAAGTCGATTTTGATGGAGATGTTGGTGTCAGCACATCGCATCCACTCGCTCAAGAAGTTGGAGAGGAAGTTCTTCAAGATGGGGGAAACGCCGTTGATGCTGCGATTGCTATATCTCTAGCCCTTGGAGTTGTTGAACCATTCGGTTCAGGTATTGGCGGGGGCGGAGCGATGTTGATCCTTGACGATCCATCAGAGACACCGCATTACTATGATTATCGGGAAATGTCACCGTCTGTTGAGAATAATGAAGATGTTATCAACTTTGCAGGAACGCCAGGTTTTTTGAAAGGAATGGATCAGATTCATGAGGACCATGGTTCTCTCGATATGGAACGCCTGGTTAATCCTTCAATTGAGTTGGCGGAAGAAGGATTTGATGTTGATCCCATGTTAGCCAACCGGCTGTTTTATGCAGGCACCCTGGAAGATCCAGATGGCCGGATTGATCAATCAGCTGCAGAACCTTTTTATCCCAACGATCGTCCCATTCGAGAAGGAGAACCACTTGAACAACCTGACCTTGCAGAAACGTTAACTCACCTAAGGGATCATGGGTTTGAAGAATTTTATACAGGCCAGTTGGCTTCTGAAATTGCAGCAGAAGATACCTCGAGTATAACCGAAGAGGATTTGGCGGCTTATGAAGTGTTGGATGAAGAAGAACCGGCTTCGGGAGAATTCTATGGACACCAAGTCTATTCTTCCGCTCCTCCGACTTCCGGAGTAACGTTCATCCAAATGTTGCAAATGGCTGAACAGCTGCAGGTTGGGGATGTAGAACCAGACTCTGCTTCATTCGCCCACCTATTTACAGAAATTAAAAAGCAAGCATATTCGGATCGGCTCTCAGAAATCGGAGATCCAAGTCATACAGATATTAATACCAATGAATTAACAAGTGAAGAATGGACGAACCAGTTAGCTAATGAGATCAACAGTTCTCAAGTGAGCATGGGAATGGATCAACTTGATGCCCCTGCTGAAATAAATGATCATTCCAATACCACCCATATTGTCGTTGTTGACGATGAAGGCCGAATGGTTTCAGCGACAAATACACTTAGTAATTTCTTTGGTTCTGGTCAAATGACGGAGGCTGGATTTTTTCTCAATAACCAAATGAGTAACTTTGCTGAAAGTGAAACCTCTCCGAATGCATATGAACCCCATAAACGTGCGCGTAGTTTCATCGCACCATCGATTATTATCAGTGATGATCAACAGGAAGTTATGGGTATAGGGAGCCCAGGCGGGAGAAGGATTCCACAAATTTTAAGCCAAGTAATCATTAATACAGAACGTTTTAATGACATTGATGAGGCAATGGAATACCCCCGTTTTGTTCATGAAGAAGATGATATTACTGAAGAAGACCAGATACAAATGGAAGGCAGTTGGGGGGATGATGAGAGCAGAGCTGAATTGCAAGAGTATGGGTATAACACTATAGAAAACGAAGATACGAGTGTTTTCTTCGGCGGGATCATTGATCTAACCGTTAACCATGAAGAAGGAACCGTTGAATCAGCAGAAGATCAACGCCGCGTTCTTGATTAAATAAGTGAAGGTAAATGAGGAGAGAACGATGCAGAAAATGTTAAAAAGAATACTCCCCTTTGTTATTGTTGTTATACTTGTCTTCACCCTTTATAGCTTACAATATGAAGATACGCTTAGTGTAGAAGAAGAAGAATCGATTGAAGAATTCACTGAACAACAGGAAGAACAAGAGGAACGATTAGCGACCTTACAATCCACGTTTAATAACGAACGCTTTGAAGACGAAGCTCAAGATGTTATGAATCAATTCTTAGAAGGTGACCCGATTGAAGTCGCTGTAGTTTTCGCTTCTGAGACCCAAGAGAGTGATGATTGGACGGATCAGTTCGCTGAAGGGTTAGAATCCTATTACGGAGCCACCAGTTTTGATGTGCAGAACATCTCAATGGAAGATATGGATCATAACACCTCTTCAGTGGATTTTGTGCAACAGGAAGGATGGACAGAGTTACAAAATTATGATGTTGTCATTTATGAGCCTCTGGCCCATACGGATGCCGGAATTTTGCCGATGGAGCAAACGCTGCAATTGACAAATCAGATCATTAATGAATTCGATGGTTATCCGGTCTTGAAAATCCCTACTAGAAACTCTCAGGAATGGGTTACATTTGCTGAAGAGGAAGACATTCAATATGTGAATCCTTATAGTGTGGGGGGAGATAATCCTGCTTTCACACAGGCGGATCCGGAAGACGTTAGTGAATCATTTTTGCATTACTTTACTGATGCGTAAAAAAAGAGCATTCTTCCCGATGGGAGGAATGCTCTTTTGTTGATAAATCTTTCCTTAATCCTGTTCCGACAAATGTCGCGTGATTTCACGAAAAACCGCTATGGTTTCGAGTTCATGATCTTCAAAGTCAGCATCGATGCTTGTCTTCACGATGATTGTATTTTGATCAGGATGCACATAAATGTATTGTCCCCAGATTCCAATGGCAAGAAAATCTTTATTTTCATGGTGGGGGACCCACCATTGATATTGGTAGCCAAGTGTCTGATTGTCTTTCAGGTGCGCCGCTGTTGAGGTCGTTGATGCTTCGACCCAATATTGGGGGATGATCTGTTTACCTAACCAGTATCCTTTCTGTTGATATAGACGGCCGATTTTTGCATAATCACGTAAGGTTGCATTTAGCCCGCAAAATGACAAGTCCGTGCCTAAACGGTCTTGATTCCAGAAAGCATCATATTCTGTACCGATTTCCTGCCATATTTTTCTTTCTAGATATTGAGAAGGCTCCATCCCTGTGACATTACGGATAATCATACCAAGCACTTGGGTATCCATGCTTACATAAGCGAAACGTTCGCCAGATGGCCGCGAAGATTTTATTTTTTTCATATAATGGTCTATCGATCGGTTAAAAATGAGTATATGGTAAAACACTTGTTTAATATCAGAAAAGATCTGATGATAGTTTTCATTGAAATGGACCCCGGAAGCCATCATCAGTGCATGTTCGATGGGAACGTTTTCATATCCGCTTCCGGTAAGTTCTGGAACGTAATCGGTAATAGGATCATGGATACTGCTTATCCGGCCTTCAGCAATTGCGATTCCAATCATTGCAGAAATCACTGATTTGGCCATCGACCATGATGTGAATTTTGATGTGCGATCACTCCCCTGAAAGTAAGACTCAGAGATGATCTCGTCATCTTTAATGACGAGAAAGCCCGTCGTGTCAGTATCTGCAAGCCAATTGTTTAACCGCTTTGTTTCGCCTTTAAACGAATATGTATCCGGTAAAGTAAAGGAGCTTATATTTTCTTGAAAAGAAAAAGGTTTCTCGGCTCGGCGGATCGTTGCACTGGGTAGCACTTGATCCATATGGCGAAAATGGTGGGCACGCTTATGTTCATGAAATAAGGTAAGGGCGTTCCAGTTCTTTGCTGCTTGTGTCACAGTGTATAGAGCAGCTGCCGTAAATCCAATGGCGCTTGCTTTTTTTAATTTTCCCATCGTAATGTGATCCCTCCGATCATTTACTTTTTACGATAGCGTTTTTATTACGGATTGTCCAATGATAGAAATATACCTATCCATCGTGTTTAAAAGCAGGAAACCTGAGTGTTCATACACTCAGGTTTCAATGTCAACTTGTTGAATTTTCCTTTGTGAAAATCGTTTGGCGATGATCCCGTGGGTGGGGGAGAAAATAAAGGCAAGTAAGAATAGAACCCCTGCCATCGTCGCCATCATTCCGGCGATGGATGCATTGAGCCAGGCAGCAATGAAATAGCCCGTAACGGCTGCTATAACACCAAATACTGCACTGAGGATAAACATCATGTGTAGTCGCTCTGTCAATAAATATGCGGTTGCCCCTGGGGCAATCAACATCGCAACGACAAGAATCGCACCAACAGCGTCAAAAGATGCAACGGCTGTGATAGATGTCATCCCCATCAGCACATAATGAAGGAGACCGACAGGAAGACCAAGTGCTGCTGCAAGACCCGGGTCGAAAGAACTGAGTTTAAATTCTTTATATAAAAGGAGGATCAGAAACAGGTCAATAATAAGGACAAAGCCGAGCATCCAAACAGCTTGAGGTATGCCCTCAATCCCAAACCAATCCACAGTCATCCAGGGGATGAAAGCAATCTCTCCCATGATAGAATGTTCTACATCTATGTGAACGTCCCGCGCAAACATAGAAACGAGAATGACCCCAATGGCGAAAAGGAATGTGAAAACGACCCCAATGGCTGCATCCGATTGTACGCCTGCAGAGTTTAGCAGTTGTACGAACACTGTTGTGAGTACACCGACGATGGCAGCACCAATGAACATATAGAAGCCGTCGAGTGAATTCGTAATTAGATAGGAGGAAATAATTCCCAGTAGAACAGTATGACTAATGGCATCAGAAAGCATTGCCATTTTTCTTAAGATGAGAAGGACCCCGACGATCCCACAACTGATGCCAACGAGAGAGGCGGTTAAAAGGATCCAGAATGTATATGTCATCGGTTTATCCTCTCCGTTTCAGGAAGCCTGTGCAGTAATTTTGGCTGCAACTGATGCTCTTTCAATAAATGATCTAAGCTATTACGGTCATCTTCAGGGATCGATAGGAAATCCCAATTGTAGTGTTCCATTGGCAGGCTGGCAAATTGGAGTTCATGCATGGCATACATTTGCATCAAGCGATTGTTAAGGGTCACACGATGGGCGCGTTCACAGCCAGATAGAGTTAAAGAATAGCCATTTTTATAGGCCTCCACATCACCTGATTTTTGCAAGTTCGCTACCGCCTTCTTAAATCTAAAGTCTGATAAAGGACGTAGTGCCTCTAGCGCCTCACGCGAAAAAGCATCAATTGTTTCCGTTTTTTCATATTGTTCTTCCGTCCGTTCATAAAGACTTTGTAATATCTGTTCTTGAGCGGTTCGCTTACGCAGTTGATATAAACGCCAGGCTTTTACGAATAACCCTCTTTCCGGAGCAATCACAAGCGAGATCAAAAACAACGTACAAGCGGAAACTACAATCAGCGGCCCGGTTGGCATGCCAGTAATCGGAGCTGAGATAAATGTTCCAAGGCCTCCAGAAAGAGCGCCGACAAGTCCTGATATAATCACCATATGATCTAGGCGATTCGTCCAATAACGGGCGGTGATCGGCGGAGCGATTAGCATTGCGGCCATTAAAACCACCCCGACAGCCTGAAGCCCAATCACAACGGCAGTAACAATCATCGTCATTAATAATCCATTTAGAACGGTCGTAGGCAGACCAAGTCCTTGAGCAAACTCCCGATCAAAGATTAATAATTTCAATTCTTTAAAGAGCAAAAGGGTAATGACTAGTAAAATCACTGCAACAATGGCTATGACACGTACATCCCCACTCACCATAGCAGCCGCTTGCCCAAAAATAAACTCATCTAGACCACTTTGATTGCCGGATGGAAGTCTATTAATAAAGGTCATGAGTACGATGCCGACCCCGAAAAAAACAGATAGGATAAGTCCAATTGCGGTATCCATCTTTAAACGTGTATGACGAACAATCGCCTGAATGCAGTATGTGCCTATATAAGCAGAGATACCGGCCCCGAGTAAAAGTGCGCCCATCATTTTTTCACCGGTGATGAGAAATGCGATACATATTCCGGGGAGAGCTGCGTGACTCATGGCGTCCCCGATGAGGCTTTGCCTGCGTAATAGGGCAAAACTCCCGAGTACACCGCTGGTTATTCCAAGTAAGGTTGTACCGAATAATACCCATTGGGTGTTCGGGTCCATGAGTAAATTAAGCAAAGGGGACCCCTTCTTCCTCTTTTTGGTCAAGAAATGTTAACTTTCCACCATACGTTTTTTGCAATAAGTCGGAGGTAAAGGTTTCATTTGTTGGCCCAAAAGCAATCTTACGAACGTTTAAAAGCATAACCCAATCAAAGTAATCTTTCACTGTTTGCAAGTCATGATGGACGACAATGACTGTTTTCCCCTGCTCTCTTAGCTCACTTAATAACTGGACGATCGCTTTTTCCGTGGCGGCATCAACGCCGATAAATGGTTCATCCATAAAGTAGATGTGAGCATTTTGTGCAAGCGCCCGTGCAAGAAAGACCCGTTGTTGCTGGCCGCCGGAGAGTTGACTGATTTGCCGGTTTGCATACTGCTCCATCCCGACTTTTTCCAGACAAGACATGGCCTCTTTAACATCATTTTTTTTGGGTCTTCGAAATAACCCGATTTGTCTGTAACGGCCCATGAGTACCACGTCAAGAGCACTCGTCGGGAAATCCCAGTCAACAGAACCCCGTTGCGGGACATAACCGACGATTTGGCGCTGTTTTCGATACGTTTTCCCATAAATATTTACGTCTCCAGAAGCCTTAGGTACGAGCCCGAGAATCGATTTTAATAATGTTGATTTGCCCGCACCATTGGGACCAATGATTCCTATGAGTTTCCCTTCAGGTGCTTCAAAACTTACACTTTGAAGTACGGGTTTGCGGTGATACGCAACCGTAATATTATTCGCAGTTATTGGGTTCATGGTGTTACGCTCCTTTTAACATCCCCTTGTTCTTACTGGACAGCTACTGTAACGCATCCACGATTTGATTGACATTCGATCGATACATGCCGATATATGTCCCTTCTTCTGTTCCTGGTTCTCCCATGGCATCAGAATAGAGTTCGCCGCCATGTTCAACTTCATGTCCCCGCTGTCCGGCACCTTCGATAACGGCTTGGACGGAGCTATCGGAGACACTCGTTTCGGCAAAAATAGCCCCAACATCCTGTTCAATCATCACGTCGATAATCTGTTGTACGTCGTTTAATCCATATTCAGCATCCGTACTTAGTCCCTGAAGACCAAGGACTTCAAAGCCCATAGTATCTCCAAAATATTGAAAGGCATCATGAGCAGTGACAAGCACACGGCTTTCCTCATCAACTTTTTCAACTTCTTGGTTGGCCCACTCCTGTAACTCCGCCAGCTCATCAAGATATTCATCGGCATTTTCTGTATATTCGCTCTCGTGATCAGGGTCGAGGGCAATTAACCCATCTCTGACCTCTTCAACTGCGTGAGACCAGAGGTCGATATCAAACCAAATGTGCGGATCAGGTTTCCCGGCTTCTTCTTCATCTTCTTTAAGTTCAGTATCAGGGATACTTTCGCCAAGGGCGTACACTGGCTTTTCAGTGCCGAGGTCATCCATCATATCTACCATATTTGCTTCTAAGTTTAAACCATTATAAAAAAGAATATCAGCTTCATTAAGCAATTGTATATCCCCTTGAGAAGCCTGGTAAACGTGAGGGTCAACACCAGGTCCCATTAACGGGGTGGATTCGACACGCTCACCCCCGACATTTTCAACAATGTCGTGGATTTGCGAAGTCGTCGTCGTCACCTGCACGACGTCCCCATCTTCAATGGTAGCCGTTTCTGTTTCCTCATCGTTACAGGCAACGAGAAGCCCAATGCTCGTGATCACAGTAGAGAGAAAAATTGCTGATCTTTTCATCTATTATTCCCCTTTTTACAGATTTGCTACGGACAAACAATTTTGCGCAAGCAATTATTTTTGCCCTTGCGCAACTTCTGCTTATATCGTACGCTTTAAAAATAAATATGTCAACGTATATTTAAAAAGGGACAACCCAATTAAGCCAGGGACTAGCGCTCCGTGACAGAAGTTCTTTCTGCTGCGCGCCGCGTTGAATAAGTTCCTTAAGCGCTGAATAAAATGCCTAGCACGCCGAATTATCTAGGTCGTACGCTGAATAAACGTGTTGCTGCGCCGAAAAAACCACGCCCCGCGCCGAATCCCGTTTCGCTTGCGCTCGATCATTCGCCCAAGAACTTTTCACTCGGTAGACCCCGCACTCTGGCATCGTTCTTTTTTAGATCTCCACCTCGTTCAGGACTAATTCCCGGTTTTAGGTCTTACTGTCATGGACTCCGGTGATCACTTTGTGTTTTTCCATTGCAAAATGGCGTTGAAGAGGGGAAGAGTCAACGCTTTCATCGCCATGCTACCTCATGATGGCAGAGGGGAAAATGATGATTCTGATGGGAAGGAACGTCAGAATAGTGGCGTCCAAATTTGTAAAAAAGTGCACCCGTCACCGGGTACACCCATTCTGTTCTTACCGTATCCTATTTTGATTTTCGCTGCATTTAAAGGGTCAAAGGTACTCTCAGCATTCAACATTCATTCAGGAACACGAATTTTACCCTTTGAATCGATAACTAGGCATGCCGCGAATATTGGTATTATAGGCAAATAATCCACCGGCAAGGGGTTCTTTATCCAGGTCGGCTTCTGTTAAATCTTTACGAGCAGTTGTAATGTAGAGCGTTTGCAGATCTGTACCTCCGAATGTGCAGGAGGTGACTTGGCTGGCGGGGATATCAATTTTCTTTAGCCATTCGCCGGATTGAGGGTTAAACCGACCGACACAACTGCCACCGAAGAATGCGATCCAGACCATTCCTTCTTCATCAATCGTCATGCCATCAGGCTTTCCTATTCCCTCGGGAACTGTGATGCAAGTCACACCGTTTGTTAGCTTACCAGTGCTAGGGTCATAATCATGCACAGTTACTTTTTTGGTGGGGGTGTCAATATAGTACAGCTTCGTCTCATCGGGACTCCATGCTAACCCATTAGAGTTAGTGACTCCACTGAACATACGGGACGTCTTTAGATTCTTATCCAAACAGTAAAAGGAGGCATTCCCCTTCGTCGAAGAGATGGTGCCGGCATAAAAGCGGCCAACAGGATCAGGTTTCCCATCATTAAAACGGTTGTACGAAAGACTTTCTTCCGTGTCGTTTATAGCAGTTAATTCTTCCGTGGATTCATCAAAAAAATAAAAACCGTTTTCCATAGCAAGGAGAAGACCACCTTGTTCTCGGATCGCGAGACACCCCACTTTTTCTGGGAGATGATAAGCGATCTGTTGGTCCTGCTTCATTTTCCATTTATGAATTTTTTGTCCGTTAATATCTACCCAGTACAGCGTTTGCTTCTTCTCATTCCATACCGGCCCCTCCCCAAGATCAGATTTTAGATCTTGCACACAAGTGGCACTATTCATGAATGGTTTCCTCCTCTTAAAGCTCTTTGTGTAGACATACCCCTTATGAAGCAGGGATAAACGGGATTACATTCCTGAGACTACACTTGCCCCGAGACAATGTTGAAAATGATCAAGCGCCCAAGCGTGGCCTTTTGCATTGAAACTTTGTACGGCATCTTTATGGATCACGAGCCCAAAGCCGCGATTATATCCATCAATGGCTGTATGGAGGATACAAATATCTGTACAGACACCGACAAGGTGGAGATCCGTTACACCTCTTTCTCTTAATTTAAGTTCCAGGGGTGTCCCCGCAAATGCGCTGTAGCGTGTTTTATCCAACCAATGAAGGTGGTTCGGCCATTCTTCTCCAAAAATATCGATAAATGATTGCACACGCCCGTATTGCTGACGGCCGTTTGTTCCGCGAATATTATGCGGAGGGAATAAACTCGTCTCAGGGTGGTACAGATCATTTTCTTCGTGTACATCAACCGCGAAAAAGATATCCTTTTCATTTTGATGAAAATCAAGCAAAACAGCGGCTAACCGTTCCTCAATGTTTTGCCCTGGTTCACCGCAAGTAAGCTTTCCGTCACTGGCAACAAAATCATTTGTATAATCCACCACAATTAATGCTTCTTTCATCGAAACCAACCTCCAGTAGTGTTAAGAAATGAAATTGGCAAAGAGGACGACAATTGGAATCGTACCGAGACAAAGAATCGTCGAATAAATCACTGTCATCACCGATGTATCTTCCACATTTGTATATCTGGAAAAGAGGACGGTTGCAAGCATAAACGTCGGCATTGCCGTCAATATGACAAAAATTTGCTGCAAAAAATGATCAAGGGGCAAAAACGTAATAACTGTAACGCTGATCGCTGGAATGAGAAGCAAGCGCATGGATATCGGAAACCATAACTGCGGAAAAATGAACGATTGTCCTTTCTGAAAAAACGGCGGCAGCAAAAACCCGATGTAGAGCATCGCAAGCGGCGCAGCAATGCTGGAAAGCATACTGGTTAGATCTTGCAGGAGCACGGGGGCATTTAATCCGCTGATCGCAAACAATAATCCTGCAGTAATTGCAATTAAGGGGGCATTAATCATTGCTTTAAGGTGTCTAAAATCAAAGCTACCATGTGATTGTAAAAAATAAACACCGACGGAAAAAAGGACGACATCGAGCCCGGCGTCGAAGACCGCGGCTAGTAAGCCGCCGATCGGCCCAAATATCGTCGCGCAAAGGGGAACGCCAATAAAACCTGAATTCCCAAAGGCGGCGAGTATAGCAAGTTTTTTCGCCATGGACGTCTGGAAGCGAAAGATTTTTCCAATCAAAAAGGAAAAAAATACGGCGAAGACATTGAACACGATTGAAAATCCAAATACGATCAACACTTGCTGCATAATTTCATCCGTAAGTTCTGTATTGAAAACACCATTTAATATGATGGAAGGAACCGCGATATTAATAATAATCCCCATGAAAAGTTGTTTGACTTCGATGGTAATGGGAAATCGAAAGGCGAATCCAGCACCTAGAATAATAATGACGGCCATTGTAGCGATAGCGAGTGTGACTGTTGCTGTATCCATTATTGTTAATCCTCTTCTATGAAATAATATTCTGAATATCTATTATACTAGATAGATAGTCAAATGTAGAGGGGGTATTCATATTGACAAATGAGTTAAGATCCGCTAATCTTTAATCGTAATGATTACTATTTATAACGTAGGTGTGATGAATGAATATGAAAAAGTTTACTTTTCCTATGGTATCTGTTGTTATTGGAAGTGTACTTACCGGTTGCCAGGAAGAAGGTTCAGGTGACAATGATGCCTCTGGCTCTGAGCCTTTAATGATTCATACGACCGTGTTTGCATTGGAAGATTTCGCGTCGAAAATCGGAGGTGAATATGTAGAAGCGGAAAGTATTTATCCGCCGAATACGGATGCCCATACTTTTGAACCGACAGCAAATGAACTTATCGAACTTGCCGAAGGGGATGCTTTTATGTATTCCGGGGTTGGAATGGAGGGCTTTGCTGAACAAGCCGAAGGCATTCTTGCTGATGAAGATGTTCTTGTCGAACCTGTGGGTCAGGATATAGATTTAATCGGAGGTACGCATGACCACGATGATGATCACGAACACGATCACGAACACGATCACGAACACGATCATGAACACGATCATGAACACGGAGATGGTGACCCCCATATTTTCCTAGATCCGATTCGAAGTATTGAGCTTGCTGAAAGTATTAAAGAAACACTCGTAGAACTTCAGCCTGAACATGAAGAATATTTCACAGAAAACTTCAAATCACTTCAGGATGATTTAGAAGAATTGGACCAGGAGTTACAACTGACGTTTGACGAAGCCGATCATAACGAAATGATTGTATCCCATGCCGCTTATGGTTATTGGGAGGACCGTTACGGTTTAGAACAACTTAGCGTTTTGGGTCTTTCCTCCAATGAAGAACCATCGCAATCAGAGCTCGTGGAAATCGTGGAATTGGCTGATGAAAACAACCTGGAATATGTCGTCTTTGAAAATAATGTAAGCAGTACGACAACAGAAGTGATCCAAGAGGAGATCGGTGCAGAAGGTCTCGTTTTGAGGAACATGGAATCGGTCTCTGAAAAAGATATGGAAAACGATGAAGACTACTTCAGTATGATGAGGATGAACATTGAAACACTGGAAACAGCATTAAATGAATAGCTGCAGGTGAGACTGCTGGAGGACAAAAAGATCCGAGTCGTTCGAGAAGACGCAACTGTTGCGAGCATCCTGCTTGCACCACGACAGCATTCACTTCTCACGAAGATACGTGAGGCGCGCAGGAGCAAGTCGACGAAGAGATACAGCCGCTATTTTTCCCGGACTTTACAAGATAACTTGATCAATAAAATTAGGACGTCGTTCTTTGTTTGGAATGGCGTCTTTTCGTTTATAGTAAAAAGAGAAGAAAGGAAGGTTAATAAATGCCAAATCGTTTAATTGATGAAAAATCACCGTATTTATTAGAACATGCACATAATCCTGTAGATTGGTATCCTTGGGGTGAAGAAGCGTTTGACAGAGCTAAAAAGGAAAATAAGCCCGTTTTTTTATCCATAGGGTACAGCTCTTGCCATTGGTGCCACGTCATGGCCAATGAGTCATTTGAAGATGAAGAAGTGGCAGCACTTTTGAATCAAGATTATATTTCGATCAAAGTGGATCGTGAAGAGCGCCCCGATATTGATTCCATTTATATGGATGCCTGTCAGGCGATGAATGGGCACGGTGGCTGGCCATTAACCGCTTTTCTTACCCCGGATCAGGCGCCGTTCTATGTAGGCACGTATTTTCCGAAGAAAAGCCGCTATCAAATTCCGGGGATGCTCGATGCCTTGCCTCAAATCGCAGAGCAATTCCATAATAATCAGGATAAAATTGCTGATGTGGCCAGTCGTGTGCAACAGGCACTTTCTCAAGGATTCAGCGAAGATCAGGAAGAAATTGGCAAACATACGCTTGAACAAGGATTTGCTCAACTAGAGGAACAATTTGATGAAGTGGATGGCGGACTTAAAGGGGAGCCGAAATTCCCGATGCCGCAACAAATTCTGTATCTCTTAAGGTATGCTTCCTGGGCCGGTAATTCTGGTGCGTTGGAGATGGCCACAAAGACGTTAAGACAGATGCGCAAGGGGGGCATTTACGATCATGTTGGCGGTGGTTTCGCCCGCTATTCGGTTGATGAGCGTTGGCTCGTCCCTCACTTTGAAAAAATGCTCTATGACAACAGCCTGTTGGCACTTGCCTACACCGAAGCCTATCAGCTTACGGGTGATTCGCTTTACAAAAGAACGACAGAAGAAATCTTAAATTACTTAATGCGCGGGATGCGTGATGAGAGCGGCGGCTTTCATTCCGCTGAAGATGCCGATTCTGAAGGCGTAGAAGGGAAATTTTACGTCTGGACGAAGTCAGAGGTTGAAGAGGTTCTCGGGAGAGAAGCAGCGTTGTTTTGCGAAGCTTATAATATTAGTGAAGCGGGCAATTTCGAAGGCAAAAGCATTCCTAATCAATTGGAAGTCGATCAGGAAAAAGTGGCTGCAAAGCACAGCTTGTCGCAAGAAATGCTTGAAAAACGATTGCAAGAATGCCGTGCCCAGTTATTTGCGGCACGTGAGCGGCGAATGCATCCGCACAAAGATGATAAAATATTGATGAGCTGGAATGGATACGCGATTGCGGCATTTGCAAAAGCAGGAGCCGCTTTACAAATGCCTGCTTACACAGCGGCTGCAGAGAAAGCCTTTCATTTTCTGGAGTCTAATTTAATCGTTGATGGCCGGTTAATGGTCCGCTATCGCGATGGGGAAGTGAAAGAAAAGGGTTTTATCGATGATTACGCCAATTTCCTTTGGGCAAGCCTGGAGCTCTATCACGCCACTTACGAAGCCTCCTATTTAGAAAAGGCAAGGAGGATCGCCCAGGATCTAAAACGGCTTTTTGAAACTGATCAAGGTGGTTTTTATTTTACCGGAACAGACGCAGAAACGTTACTGACGCGCCCGTCATCATGGTCAGACGGTGCCTCGCCATCCGGAAATTCTGTCGCTAGTATCCAGCTTTTGCGGTTAGCGGAGATTGTGGCTGATCAATCGTTGTTCGATGATGTCCATAATCTTTTGCGTACAGCAAGCTGGCGGTTGGAGCATTATCCTATTGGTCATTTGCATTTACTGCAGGCGCTTCTTATGCAAGAATGGCGGGGAAAAACGTTAGTGATTGTAAAGGGAAATGATCATACGTTAGATGAAGATGATGTGGTAAAGCATGTAAGGACAACTTTTATACCGCATATTCAGCCGCTGGTCGTAAAAGAAAGCGATGAGTATATACCAACCTTCGCGAAAGATTTTACATCATTGGATGGCAAGACGACATATTATCTGTGTGAAAACTTCGCATGCCAGCGCCCAACGACGGATGCCGAACAGGTTATTAACAGCCTTTGACAACAAAGGTAAAACACTTGATAATATCCGTGTTCATGTGAGAATATAAAAATAACGCAATCATCATGATAGAGGTGAATCATGGATAAACAAGAAAGGTATAAACAAAAACGACGTCGATTGTTTATGCGTACGGCTATATTACTTACACTCACCGTTGCGGTCGGATATGTGTTTTATACGAATTTCATTGAAGCAGAAGCCAGTGTCGTCTCGGAAGGAAGCCAAGCTCCGAATTTCACGTTAATGAATATGGATGGAGAAAGAGTGGAGCTTGAAGATTACGAAGGTCAAGGAGTATTCCTTAATTTTTGGGGTACTTATTGCCCGCCGTGCGAAGAAGAAATGCCGTATATGGAAGAACAGTATCAGGAATATGCGGATGAGGATGTGGAAATTCTGGCCGTTAATGTCGGTGAATCCGAGCTAACCATCGACCGATTTGCTGATCGTCACCAACTTAATTTTCCAATACTTATGGATGAAAATCGTGATGTACTTGATCAGTACGGGGTCGGTGAACTTCCGGCTACCTATTTGATTGATGAAGAAGGAGAAGTCATTCATGTTCGTACAGGTGGGATGAGTCATCAACATGTAAAAGATTTTATGGGAATGATTGACCCGGCTGCTTCCTAATGAAGCAGTCTCTCTTTTGTATAGGCAGCATTCACCCGAAGGAGATATACTTTATGAAGATGACAAATTCACGTCTACTTCTGGCCGTGTGGCAAAGCTTTGGCTTCATGATTTTGCTCGGCCTCGTTTTAATGATTGTTTTTCGTTGGGGAGAAGTTTTTTCTTTTTTAAGCAGTCTTTTTGCACTTGAATCATTTGGTATTGATGTGTTGATTGGACTCGCAAGCGGTGGAGTCATGGCGCTCATCGTCACATTAATTGTGAAAATGACAAATATGGAACTTCCTGAAAACGAAATGACCCGACTTCTGAAAAAAATTACTCACATCCGCGGTGGCATTGTTACCATCGCGCTTGGGGCAGCAGTGGCAGAGGAATTTCTTTTCAGGGGTGCACTTGTGGGGCTGTTCATTCATGATTGGAATACAGCAATTGTACTCGTTCTCAATGCTGTGATCTTTACTGTCTTGCATATTCCTCAGTACAAGGGAAAAACGTTGATGCACGTGATTGTCTTCGTCATGGGACTCTGGCTTGCGTTCTTATTTTTACTCAGTTACACCCTTTGGGCACCCATTGCCGCTCACGCGCTCTACAATGCTATTCTTGGTCTGCAATTACGTAATCAACTAGAGGATGAATTAGAATCAGAGGCAGTTTCTGATGAATAAATGTATCGAAGTGAGTGGTCATTTGTACCAAAAAATGACCACTTATTTTTTTGCAGAAAGTATAAATCACTTTCTTATCTGCATAAGTGCAATTAAGGCTTTCGCCATAAAAGCTTGGCGAAAAGCCAAGTTTTCTAACATCCTGTCGTGCAAAGGTACGATTCACTTTCTATTTGAATGGCAGTGTGGGAAATGTGAAAATCTTCTTTTAGCATTTGTGTAGCATTCTTCAATAACTGATCACGATTGATCCCGTCCTCCACAACGAGGTGACAGCTTAATGACGGGAAGTCTGAAGTGATGGACCACAAGTGTAAGTCATGTACGGACTTAACATGCTGCAGCGCTTTTAGTTGTGTTTCTACATGTTGCAAGGAAATCAAAGGTGGTTTTCCTTCCATCAGCACATGGACCGAATCTTTGGTAATACGAAACCCGGTGGTTAAAATGATGAGTGATACCATCATGCTTACGATTGGATCAGCGAGGGTCCAATTAAATAAAAGAATCAAAAGCGCAGCAATCAGAACCCCAATGGTACTAAGGATATCCCCGAGGACATGCAAAAAGGCCCCTCTCAGATTCAAGTTCTCTTTGACATCTCCGCCACGCATTAGAATCCAAGCGATGAGTAAGTTGATCATAAGAGCAATACCTGCAACTAACAATACACCCGCTCCGGCAACGTCCGGCGGCGCAAAAAAACGTTGAATCGCTTGCCCAATGACAAATATCGAAATTCCAATCAGCAGTACCCCGTTGGTAAGGGCCGCAAGGATCTCAAAGCGCTTGTAGCCAAACGTCTTGCTCCTGCTTGAGCCACGTTCGCCGATTTTAAAAGCGAGAAGTGCCAGGCCGATCGCAAAAAAATCACTTAGCATATGTGTAGCATCAGCAAGAAGTGCCAGACTATTGGTGACAAGAGCGCCAATAACCTCAGCAAGTACGAGGGTGAAAATCAATAAGAGAGCAAGGAGAAGGGCTTTCTTATTGTTTGTATGCACATGGTGATGACCATGATGAGAATGGGTCACTGAAATCCCTCCTTATTCGTGCAAGGCATGTTTAATGGTTTGTTCGAGAACATCAAGGACGTGCTGATCCTCTGGTGAATAATAAATCGTGGTTCCGTCCCTTCTAGACTTAACAAGGCGAAGATTTTTTAAAAATCGCAGTTGGTGAGAGACCGTTGATTGACCTAGCGATAAACGCTCGACAATCGTACTTACCGAGCATTCTCCTTTCGATAGCAAGTGTAGAATTTGAATTCTTGTAGGATCAGATAGAGCCTTAAAGGTTTGCGAGACGAGAAATAACGTCTCTTCATCGAGATTAGACATTGGAAAACTCCTCTATATATGATCATATAATCATATTTTAACATTTACATGAAAAGGAAAAAAGAGAAGATTAAAGGGCTGCCCCAAAATCCCATTTTCGCTGAGTTCTTCGCTGCAGCGCCGAATCATCGTGTTGTACGCTGAATCCCCTGTTGTTTACTGAGTATGGAATTTAGAGCTGAAATATGGGGCCAGACCGCCGAAAAGGGGATGAGAAGCGCTGAATGAATCATGGATGAATATGGAAAATTGGGTGCGCGGAATAATATGAGGGGAACCGGTCATTGTGAAGTTGTGCTTTGCAAAAATATCCGTTGCGATTGTTTTCATCACAACGGATGTAAGGACTTGCGGTACAGCTGCTTTTTCTACCCTTATAAATAGTTTCTTATATCAAGCATTTTTCCGTTTGTAGCGTCTGGGTCTTCCAATAATCGCAACATGGCCTTGGCAGTAACATCAGGATCCACGAGGTCTCCCTTTTCTTTATAAGCACGAAATGTGTCTACATGCTTGAAAGAAGCTTTCGAAGTTTCACGAATCGTTGTTTGCATGCTTGTATCGACGATCCCTGGCGCGACGGATAGAAAACGGGCGGGTTGTTCGGTATCGTTTTGTTCAAGGGCAGCGGTTTTTGTAAACATATCAAGTCCTGCTTTTCCTGTGCAGTACGCACTCCAACCTTCCGTTGGCTTTCTTCCGGCTCCTGAACTAATATTTAAAACGGTCCGCTCTGCCGAAAATGATTCACTTTGTTTGAGAAATTCTCTCGTCGCGATCATTGGGGCACTGATGTTTACAGTTATGCTTTTTGCGATTTCGTGTGGATCATTTTCATCAGCCGTTCCAACAGGAGAGACAATTCCGGCGTTATTTACCAATGTGATAGATGTACAGTTTTGTTCTTCAATGTTTGTGAAAATCGTCTCAAACGTTTGAATAAGTGCATCGACATTGCTAACGTCCACTTGGTAAGTATACAGTTGATCATCTTCTGCGATTTCTGTACGTGCAAGGGCATGCACAGTTGAACCTTCCTCGAGAAAAGCATCCCGCATGGCAGCCCCTAAACCTTTGGAGGCACCTGTAATAATGATATGTTCCATTTTTTCATCACTCCTTATTTTGTATGGCTATTTGCTGGTTGCTGATCCTTACAATGATGATCCATGCTAGGCATCCGGCAAGAAACAGAGTGAATTCGGATATACTCGTCATTAATGCATCGTTTCGCAACATCTGCACGGTCGCCCCTTCTTCAGTAAAAAAACCACGGGAAGCAGCGATTAACATGGAGAAAAGAAACAACAACCACCAGATGACGATGGTTCCTTTGTTCGATTTTCTGTTCAGTGCATTTGCCTGTGCTTTGGTCAACTGCAGGGTTGAAACCAAGGGAAGAAAGAAATTCACAAACGGAATTAAGTAAAAAGAAACCGCCCACCCTGGGGTATAGATGCTTCCTTCAAGCTGCAAAGCGTATGCATTTTCATGTATACGATAGATCCAGATTAAGAAAAACACAGCAGTTGCTAATAAGAAAATGATGCGGGGAAGGATAATCACAAGGCTCAAAAACCCGAGCGTTTCTACCGTGTCACTGCGTAATTCGCCGGGAGTTGTTTCTGGCGGATACTCCGCAAGGACGAACCATTCATATAAACTGGAGATCGAAAAGGCAAGCGCAAACAATGTAGCAAAAGCTAATGGAATCAACAAGCGACGTTTTCTAGAGGTTGGATCCTGATATCTCGTTGTTACGCTGGCCATAAATATCTGACACCTTTTCTAAGTAATCCATACTATGTAAAATATATCAAAATCAGATCTAAAATGCGAAGGTCACATGTATGATTGATAGAATCAACAGGAAGAGGGTGCCCCATAATTGGCAGAAGAAAACCCGGCTACGAACCGGGTTAAAGAATATCTGTGCGGCATAGGGAAATAGGCGTTTGAAGAAAAAGAGGGTTCCTCTAACGCTTCCTCCCCGTTGCTTGTCTTTTCGAGTCTAGTGGGTGTACGAAAGACGGTCGGTGATTTTTGTATGGCATTGGCATTCGCAATAAAAGATCGGAAAGTGCTTTCGCATTGAAGGGTAAAAACGGCCACAAGTAAGGCGTATTCAAGATTTTTGTTTTCACAAGCATTAAGAAGATGATAAGGCCAATGATCAAAAAGCCGTATAAGGAGAAGAAACCGACAGAAAGAACTAGGGCAATTCGAATCAGAACATTACATAACCCTAGTTCATAACTAGGTGTTGCGTATCCGGCCATGGCACTGACGGCTGCATACATCACGACTTCATTCGTAAAAACACCTGTTTCAACGCCAATCTCTCCGATCAGAATGGCAGCAACAAGTCCAAGGGCTGTTGCCAACGCATCTGGTGTATGAATCGCGGCCATTCTCAGGACTTGTAACCCAAATTCAGCGATAAGAATTTGCCAAAATATAGGTATGTTAAAATCTTCTTCCACGCCGATGAACCCCCACACGTCTGGTCCTAACGCTTCATTGTCAGCGATTAGAAACCATACGGGAAGAAGGAAAATGGAGACAAAAACGGCTAAGAAACGAACCCACCGCAGGAAAAAGCCGACGATCGGCTCTTGCCGGTATTCCTCTGCATGCTGCAAATGATGAAAGTAGGTCGTAGGGACAATCATCGCAACATTTGAGCCATCGACTAAAATTAAAACATGCCCTTCCATGAGGTGTACGGCTGCTGTATCGGGACGCTCTGTGTATCGTACTTGAGGGAACGGTACCAAACTTTTTTTGATCAGGAATTCTTCGATGGTCTTTTCTGCCATTGGCACCCCGTCAATATCAATGGCGTTAATTTTCTTTTTTAAACGGCGCATGAGTTCTGGGTCAGCAACATTATCAATGTAGCTGATGACAACGTCTGTTTTCGAGCGGCGACCCACTTGCATAGGTTCCATAATTAAAGCGGGGTCACGTACTCGGCGTCGGATGAGACCGCTATTAAAGACAAGGGTTTCTACAAAGCCATCTTTGGAGCCGCGGGCAACGCGCTCCATATCGGGTTCCTGGGGTTCTCGTACGGGGTATTCCCGAACATCCATAAGTATAGCTTCGCTGCATCCTTCTACGATAAGAGCAGCTTGACCGGAAAGGATTTGCGTTATTAATTCTTCCAGTACATCTTCCCGTTCTAATTCAATGATGGGGATCATGCTTTGTTCCAGTCGTGTAAGGGGGTCTTTTGAAAGTGCTCCCTCTTCAAGTTTGGACAGATTTTCAATGATTTGCGTCACTACTAAATCATTTGCGAACGCATCGAGGGCATAAAGGGACATCGCCTTGCCCCCGAAATGATATTCTTGTTCAACAATATCAAAATTTTTATCTACACGGAGTTGTTTCTGTAGTAAGGAGACATTACTTTCATAGTCACTGCCGAGTTTTTTTGCACGTTTTCTCATAATAACCCTCCTTTCGATCTTTATTGTTTGCACATTGAACACTTACATACGTAAGATAAAGAAAGGATTACGGATTTCAAAAGAATGGTTGACAGTATATTTTTCCCTCTGTATAGTCAAAAACGTACCGTGATCGTGCTGATCTATATAATCTCGTTAGGTGAGGCTCCTGTATGGAGACATGCTGCTGCCCAAAAATGTCCAAAGACGCCAATGGGTGAACAGAAATCATCGAGCTAAGGTGATTTTTAATGCAGCTGGCAACGTCCTATGCCATGCAGTGCTAAAGCTCTACGACGGAGGCGCAAACCTAAGCAAATCGATAGGCTTTGCTTTCTTGCATCAACCGCCTTCCGTTGTTATAAGGCGGTTTTTATGATTGGTAAAGAAATTGAAAGAGGAGGTGAGGGGCGCTTGGTTCCCTGTTCGAGTACCAATGATTCTACAGTCAACATCAACATAGTCTGGCCGCCCCTCACTGTATATGGGGGACGGCTGGCAGGGAGGGATAAGCGTGGTTAAGTTAAATGAAGAAACTCGTGCTGCCTACAGCCAGTATCTATTAGATTTACTCCAGGATGGAGAAGATACGGTCTTTCGTTCAAAGTTCCTTGATCTTCATCCCGTAGATCAAGTGGAAGTTGTTCACCAAATGAAAGAAGAGGACCGCACGCGGTTTTATGCGATTATGACGTCTGCGGAACTTGCAGATATATTCGAGGAACTTGAGCTCGAAGAACAAAAGGATATGGCCCTTGAATGGGAAAATGGAAATATGAGTGATGTCTTTCATCATATGAATGCCGACGATGTTGCGGATTTTCTCGGAGAATTGGAAGAAGAAGAGCGAGAAAACATTTTAACCGGTATGGAAGATGAAGATGCTGAGGATGTAAAAGAATTACTCGCGTATGAAGAGGAAACAGCCGGCGCGATCATGACAAAGGAGCTCATCCACCTTCATGAAGCTGAAAAAGTCGGCGATGTCTTAGGGCGGCTGCGTGAGGAAGCGCCTGATGCTGAAATGATTTATTATTTATATGTCGTCGATGAAAGTGAAAAATTAACCGGTGTTGTTTCCTTACGTGATCTTATGGTTGCCTCCCTGGACGAGAAGGTGGGAGATGTGATGAGCCGACGCGTTGTTTCTGTTCATGTCAATGATGACCAGGAAAACGTGGCGCAGCTTATTCAAAAATATGATTTCCTTGCTGCCCCCGTTGTTTCGGCGCATAATCAGCTTTTGGGAATTGTCACCGTCGATGATGTCATTGATGTGTTTGAGGAAGAAGCAACCGAAGACCTCGCTGAGTTTTCAACAACAAGGGGGGCAACCGACGCGAACATTTCAGCGTTTCAGGCTGCAAGGAAACGTACACCCTGGATCATTTTACTCATGTTTTTTGGGATGATTACAGCTGGGATTATTGGTCAGTTTGAAGAAACGCTGGAGCAGGTCGTACTGCTTTCTGCTTTTATTCCGATGTTGATGGGTTCTGCTGGAAATGTCGGTACTCAGTCTTTGGCTGTTGTTGTCCGAGGCTTGGCGCTTGGCAATTTCGAAAGAAAAGGTCTCTTCCGTGCTCTGGTCCGGGAATTTGGGACAGGACTCATGATTGGCATTGCCTGTGCGCTGGCTTTATTAGCGATGATTCCCCTATTTTATGATGGCAATCTCTTTTTGGGATTCATTGTTGGGTTTTCGATTTTTATATCGCTTGGGATCGCAGCTGTGATCGGATCGATTGTTCCGTTAATTATTAACCAGCTGAATTTGGACCCTGCCATTGCTTCTGGTCCTTTTATAACGACGTTTATTGATGTCGTTTCGATCACCATTTATTTCTCCATCGCAACGATGCTGTTGCAGTTTTTATAGTCTTATAAAGGATGTGAATCCGGGGTTTTTCGGATTCTAGAGCTGTCGTATTCCCTCGGCGGCTCCTCTTTTTTGAATACACGAAAGTCCAGCATCTCCACAATGAAGAAATGGAGGCGCTGGACTTATGTGTGTAAATCAAGTGATCGGTATAGATAGGTAAGAAGGGTAGTGATCGCCATGCAAAATTGTATCAGCGATCGTCTTCCCGCCCGTCGTTGTCCGAGAGGTGGTTCCGTTATTTTGGTTAACATCGAAGCGGGGGGCATTGCTCCCGGCTATCGTTAGACGGAGCGCATGCCCTTTTTCAAATCGGTAACTTGTATCATTAAGGACGGTGTCCACACGTTGTGGAACCCTTGATGCATGGGACTTCCGGCGTATAAAAGTGTCAACGACGTTATAGACACTTCCGTCAGGAGCAACATCACTTACCTGAAAAAACAAGTCGATCAGAGGGGAGTGGGGCTTGACCCATACACTTGCCTGAACTCTACCATGTACGTCACAAGGGTCAGGCAATGGTTGACTTGTAAAAACTAGAGCGTCCCTTCGATCTTGTAGATCACCTTGTTGAAGTATTCCTGCCATGTGCCCGGCCATTAATAAGTTCCCGCCCCGCGTGGGAAACGGGTCTTCTGGATTTCTTAGAAGCTGTTCGGAGCGGTTCGTTTCTGGTTTCTTTTTTTCAAGTGTTCCGTTGCCACTTCGAGAATTGGCACCCATGTGACTGCTAAGGTAGTAGCGCTCTGTGCAAACGTTTTTCGGTGGCCAACTTCTTCTCGCCTCCCAGCTATTATGGCCCATGTGATAAAAATGAATCGGTTTTTCGGTATTTAATCGTTGCCCTTTTAGCCAGTGATCAAACCATCTGATATGAAGCTCAGTAAGATCTTCAAGTTGCTCTATTCCGAGCGTGTCATTTTCAAAAAAGACTTCGCCCACCTGGCCATTTAGCGCTGAATGAGTCCAAGGACCAATCCAAAGCATTTGCTCTCCTCCATATCGTTCATAAGCCTCTAAAGTTTGCTTAAGAAGAGAATCGAACCATCCCCCGACAAAAAGACCTGGAATTTCAATATTTCCTAATTTCTCTTGAACATTTATCCATTGCAACGTTTCTTTAGGCACTTGACTTTTCACAAATTCAAAGTAGAAAGAATGCACGTCAGTATCTCTAAGGGGTTTCCATTTCGTCAAAGGTTGATCATGTAGCCATGCTGGTAATTCCTTGATGTAAGCATGGGCAAGTTTAAGCTTTGTGTTACGGTTTTCACGTCTCAATTGATCGGGGAGTATTGATTCCAGGGCCCAGGTGGCAATGCTCCCCTGATCAAATGGAGTATAAGGGTCTTGAATCATATTGGTCCATGGATCAGCGATCGCCATGACAGGAGCAATTGCGTAGAGCGATGGAGGGTCTTCTACCGCTGCTGCTAATTGGGTATAGCCGTGATAAGACATCCCAAACATGCCTACTTTACCATTAGAATAGGGGAGTGCGGCCGCCCATTCTACAGCGTCATA
Source organism: Geomicrobium halophilum (assembly GCF_014207655.1). GTDB lineage: Bacteria > Bacillota > Bacilli > Bacillales > Marinococcaceae > Geomicrobium > Geomicrobium halophilum. Next base: position 372,219 of record NZ_JACHHJ010000001.1, read on the forward strand.
ACCGTCCTTCCTTTCATGTACAAAAGGATAAAAGGTTCCATCAGATGCAAAGCGGCCCCGCACATCTTGAAGTATAACCACATATCCTGCAGATACCATTCGCTCTACATCCAGATAACCATTGTAGTAATGAGGATTTGTTTTGTCGTAAGGGAGACGAAGGAGAAGGACCGGGTAACATTGATGATCATTAGGCCGGTAAGCATCAGCCCTTAAAATGACTCCATCTGAACACTTACATTCTACATTTCGTTCGACCTGGATCAAGATAACGTCCTCCAATTTATTGCGAAGCAGCACTAGCTTTATTCGCAGGGTTTAAGCGACGCTCGATCATCCCCATAATGAGATCGGCAATAATCGCCATAAGTGCAGTTGGTACCGCACCGGCCAAAATGATAGCAGTCCCATCGGTGGCATTTGTTCCACGGACAATGATGGCGCCAAGCCCACCTGCACCGACAAATGTACCGATGGCAACGATTCCGATGCCAACAACAAGTGCGGTACGAATGCCAGCCATGATTACACTAACCGCGAGGGGAAGTTCTACCTTTCGCAGCAGCTGAAAGCGCGTCATACCGGAAGCATGGGCGGCTTCAATGACCGTTTGGTCGACGCTTTTCATTCCCACATACGTATTTTGGATGATGGGAAGAAGGGAGTAGAAAAATAGGGTTGTGATAACCGTCGTTGTTCCAAGCCCTAAAGTAACCATTAGGAGCGCCATGAAACCTAGGGCTGGAATCGTTTGAATGATACTTCCGAAAGAAAGGACCCATTTACTAAGTCTCCCGTATCGTGAAATCAAGATTCCGATTGGAATGGCAACTATAGAGGCAAATAAAACTCCATAGGCAGCCATCAGAAAGTGTCGATAAAACTCTTCCCAGATATAATAGCCGTTCTGGGTTACATAGGTTACCAACTGTTCCCCAACCCCCATTACTCATTCACCTCCTGATCGGTTTCAAAATAGTTGTTTTCTTCCAGAAATTGTTCCGCAATTTGAGATGGATTCTTGAGATCAACATCTCCTTGATAGTTCATGTCCTGCATATCCTCTGTAGTCACAGTATCCGCAAGACGGTCGAGGATTTCCTCAAGTTCCGGATGATCTTCTATAACCTCATTTTGGATGACAGGGGATGCATCATAAGGCGGGAAGAAATCATCCTCCAGAACTTTAAGGTCATAGGCGGCAATTCTTCCATCCGAAGAGTACCCCAGTACGGCATCCATGTTGCCGCTAGCAGCTGCTTCGTATACGAGCCCAATCGCCATTGGATAAACATTGCCAAACGCGAAGTGGGTTTCAACGAAAGCATTGTAACCATCACCTTCTCGGTTTACCCAAGCGTTATCCACACCAAAGTTCATGCTATCGGCGAAAGGTTCGAGATCTTCAACATGTTCAATGCCTTCTTCTTCTGCAAATTCTTCCCTGACAGAAACCGTATAACTGTTTTCGAATCCATAAGAATCTCCCCATGTTTGGTTGAATTGCTTATCGAATTCTTTCTGTACGATATCCATAGCTTGATCCGGATCTGTAATACCATCCATATCGAGAACCCCGGCAATATCTGTTCCAGTATAACGGGTGGATGTAATATCGACTTCATCTTGCACCATAGCCTGGTGCTGGACAATCGAAGATCCTAGGTTCGTTATCAGTTCGGTTTCTAAGTCGGTATAATGCTCAATCATTCCTGCAATCGTATATCCCCATACTTCGGATTCGACAGTGTCGAGCGTTCCGATTCGAATCGTGCTATCAGGCGGACCACCAAGGCCAGGCAGTGCACAGCCTGAAAGAATGAGCGTTGGTGCTAGTGCTAAAGCGGTTAATCGTTTTTTCATTCTGTTCACCTCCATCAGGTTGCATCTCTTAGGGCAGATGGTGTTAGCCTTTTTTCCAAAATCGTGAGCAGCCAGTTTGTCAGTAATGCTAAAATCGTTGCTGGTATCGTTCCAAGCACAATGAGTTCTGGTTGATAAAGATTTAGACCGTCGAAGATGAGATCTCCAAGTCCGCCGCCGCCAATAAATGCAGCAAGCGTTGCCCAGCCGATCAAGTAGACGGTGGCAAATCGAATCCCAGCCATAATGACAGGCAGTGCCATTGGAAGTTCGATTTTTCGAATGGTTTCCATATTGCTCATCCCCATACCTTTCCCTGCCTCTAAAATATTGGAATCGACTTCTTTGACACCGGTATACGTGTTACGCAAAATCGGAAGAACTGAATAGACAAAGAGGGCGATGATGGCAGGTGTCATCCCCACTCCTAATATAGGCATGAAAAACGCGAGAATGGCCAGGCTGGGGATGGTTTGTAAAATGCCAACGAAGGAAATGAGCCGATCAGCCATATTTGGAATACGGGTAAGCAGAATCCCAGCGGGTACAGCGACGATGACGCCAAGCAATATCGCTGCAAATGAAATATACATATGCTCACCCGTTTTGGTGAGTAATTCCCAACCATAGGAAGAAAAAATATCTACAATCGTATCCATCGGTATGTTACCTCCTTATTCAGGTGTAGCGATAGCAGCTTCCATGCCGTCGCCCCAGATTGTGTCGTACACCATATCGGCTAGTGTTGCACGTGTGACGATTCCTGCAAGATGATAGGATTCGTCGACGACGGAAACGTATGATTTCCCTCGACGCAGCATCTTGTGCATCGTATCGCGGAGCAGGCTGTCTTTTTGCACGGCATACTCCTCTGTGTCCATGACTTCATGGACGTAAGTGTATTTGCGGTAATTGGAATCGACCATTTCGATGTCAATGAATCCTTGAAGTTTTTGCTCTTGATCGATCACGAGCAAGGAATCCACACGCATTTCTCGCATTTTCTGAATGGCCTCTTTCAATGTGCTTTCCATATTGATGGTCACCGGATTGGGATTCATAATCTGTTCGACAGTCGTTACCTCAGGACGGCTTTGTAACAGGCGGTCTTTTCCGATGAAATCCTCTACGAACTCGTTTATAGGGTTACGGAGCATTTCCTCCGGAGTACTGGCTTGTACAATTTCTCCTCCGTTCATGAGGACGATCTTGTCCGCCAGCTTGATGGCTTCATCCATATCATGGGTAACGAAAATAATGGTTTTATCCATTTCTTTTTGCAGCTTTTTAAACTCTTCTTGAAGAGAATCACGCGTAATCGGATCCAGTGCTCCGAAAGGTTCATCCATCAAGATTAATGGTGGATCTGCTGCAAGTGCCCGCAGTACACCAATCCGTTGCTGCTGCCCCCCGCTCAATTCGTGTGGGTAGCGGTTAAGGTAATCCTCTGGAAGGTTGACAAGTTTGATCAATTCTTTTGCTCGCTTTTCTTTTTTCTCCTTACTCCATTTGAGGAGGGAACCTACCAAGACAATGTTTTCACCGACGGTCATATGAGGGATAAGCCCAATTTGTTGGATGACATACCCAATCGAACGGCGTAGCTGCACCGGATCTTGCTGGGTGACGTCTTTTCCATCGACGATGATTGAACCTTCAGTCGTATCGATCAACCGGTTAATCATCTTCATAGTCGTTGTTTTGCCACAGCCACTCGGCCCGATAAATACCACAAAATCCCCTTTGTTAATAGTTAGATTGAGATTATTAACAGCAGGTTTCACCCCGCTTCCAAACCGTTTCGTCACATTTTTAAACTCTAGCAATGAAAGCACCTCCGTAATTGATCGCTAGTGCGTGTTAGTAACTAGTTCAGTATAGGTAATGACTCCATCGGAACAAAAGGAGCAATAAATGTATTCGCGGCGTAAAATCTATGCAATTTAAACTTTATAATATTTACGAATGGGTGTATCTTACAATTTCAAGCTTTTGCTCTTTGTAAGAGCCCGATGTGTTTTTTTTAATGAGAGAAAAGGCATGTTAAAGTAACAGGCAGTTGTTAAAAAAGAGGGGAGTTTGCTTGTGCAATCCATGTCCAATGAAAAGATGTTAGAAGAAATCAAGCAGGCAGAAGATCAGATTGCAGAACGTATCGCTGATAACATGGATACATTTGGTGTTTCGTCAACGGTAGGACGCTTGCTGGGGATTATCTATATGAATCGCACAGCAATGACGCTCGACGAACTTGCTGATCATACAGGAATGAGCAAGACACGGATGAGTCAGGTGATGCGTCAGATGATGGCCCTTAATATTGCTGAAAAGGAATTTATAAAGGGGAGTCGGAAAGAACATTATACAGTCGAAGACGATTATACGCAGACGTTTATTTCTCTTTTTACAACAAGCTGGAAAGAGGTTGTCAGTAAAAACATGACACTGGAGCGGCGTCTGCGAGATCGCATTACGAAGCTTGAGCAGGCACAGGGAGATGAAGCAGCTCCAGAAGTAAAGGATAGGATTAGGGCGTTAAAGCAAGAACTTGATGATTGGGCAGCGTATTATAACTGGATTCACCGGTTGGTTGCCTTTTTTGAGAGTGGCGAGATTTTCGATGTCGTTCCGGTTAAAGAGCCGGGGTCAGAAGATAATCAAAAAGGAGGAACTTCTCATGGCTAAGAAAACGATTATTACAGCTGCCGTTACAGGTGCAGGAGAGACAACGGAGAAAAGTCCACATGTTCCGGTGACACCGAAGGAAATTGCAGACGCTGCCATCGAATCTGCAAAAGCCGGGGCAGCCATTGCTCATATTCACGTGCGTGATCCAGAAACAGGTAATATGAGTCATGATCCAAAACTATTCCAGGAAGTCGTGGAGCGTATTCGTGAGTCCAATACGGATGTGGTTATTAATATAACAGCAGGTGGCGGCGGGGACTTCGTTCCTGATCTCGACAACCCCACCCAAGGAGGACCAGGAACGGATATTCAGACCCCAAAAGAGCGGCATGAACCTGTGGGACAGCTGCTCCCGGAAATATGTACCCTCGACTGCGGCAGTCTGAATTTTGGGGATCAAGTGTATCTTGGGCCGGAAGGCTGGTTGCGCGAGCATGCTGCCCTCATTCAGGAAAGTGGTGTCAAGCCGGAGCTGGAGATTTTTGACACAGGCCAGATCCGTTTAGCCAATCAGCTCTATCATGATGGGCTGATCGATGGAGATCCGATGTACCAATTCTGCTTAGGTATTCCTTGGGGAGCAGCCGCAGATGCTGAAACGATCACCTATATGCGGGACCGTATCGTCGAAGGTGCCAGTTGGTCAGCCTTTGGCATCGGACGTATGCAATTGCCGATGGTTGCTCAGGCCGCCCTCCTTGGTGGAAATGTACGTGTAGGATTGGAAGATAATTTATATCTTGAAAAAGGAGTATTAGGTTCAAACGCGCAATTGGTGGATAAGGCTGTTGGTATTCTTGAGGGCGTAAGCGTCGAGCCTATGACACCCCAGGAAGCTCGTGAAGCCTTGAACCTTCGGAAGTTCGAAAACTAGGAAGAGGTGCTTTATGACACAAAAAACAATGGCTGTTGTGGGGACCGGCGTCATCGGAAACGGTTGGATCGCCCGTTTTATCGCCAACGGGCACAACGTCCTCGCTTTTGATCCCGCAGCCGGAGCCGAGGAGAAGACACGGGAGTTTTTCGATGAGGTTTGGCCAACGCTTGCCACATATGGCATCAAAGATCAGGCTTCCATCGAAAACTTGACATTTACAAACACGCTGGAAGAAGCGGTGAAGCACGCCGATCTCATTCAAGAAAATGTCCCTGAACGGGAAGATGTAAAGCAAAACGTCCTCGCCCAGGTGGACGAATTAGCCCCTGCTTCTGCGATTATCGCCTCCAGTACATCGGGATATAAGCCTTCAGTGCTGCAAAGCGCTTGCAAGCAGCACCCGGAACGGGTGATTGTGGCCCATCCGTTTAACCCTGTCTATCTTATCCCCCTCGTGGAGCTGGCAGGTGGAGAGGCAACGGATCGCTCGGTGATAGAAAAAGCTCGTGGCATTTATGATGGGCTTCACATGAAACCGCTCGTCATGGCTGGTGAAATTGACGGCCATATCGGCGATCGCTTAATGGAAGCCATATGGCGGGAGAGTCTTCACATTGTCAATGATGGTGTTGCAACAACAGAAGAAGTGGATAAGGCCATTGTGTATGGCCCTGGCCTTCGCTGGGCGCTCATGGGACCGTTCATGACGCTTCATCTTGCTGGGGGGAATCAGGGTATGGCCCATATGTTGGAGCAGTTCGGGCCTGCGCTTAAACTTCCGTGGACCCGGCTGGTTGCGCCTGAGCTAACCGAAGCGTTAAGCCAAAAAGTGATTGAGGGCACAAGGGCTCAAAGTGGGGATTGTAGTGTTCAGGAGATGGAGCATCGGAGAGATCGTTTCTTGATCAAACTCATGCAGTTACTGGAAGATGAAGGATTCTGGCCTTCGGAAAGGTTGGTGCGTCATGACAGCTAAAGAGGTTTGGCACGGTGAAGTCCGTTCCGAATGGGTCGATTATAACGGTCATATGAATGATGCTGCCTATGCTCAAGTGTTTAGCGCAGCTCTGGATGCCCTCATGGAACACATCGGTCTCGATGAGACCGGTAGATCGGGAGAAGACTATACCATTTTTACGTTAGAAGCGCATTTGAAGTATTTGGCAGAGGCTCACGTTGGCCAAAAGCTTCGGGTATTTGTCACACTTCTTGACGTTGATGCCAAACGTATGCATCTTTGGTTCGTGATGAACAATGACCAAGGCGATGCGATCGCCACAAGCGAGCAAATGGCGATGGGGATGGATCAGCATTCGGGTCGACCTGCGCCATTTCCGGAAAAGGTGAACGAGTTGGTATCGAAGCTGCCATTGCTTGATCAAGAACACTGGCCAGAAGCGGCTAATCAGCCGATGGGCATTCGTCGGAAAAAATGATAGGGATGCAAAAGTCTAGCGAATCAATCAACGCTAGACTTTTTAAATCTTGCGGAGGTCATCAGCATTCACCGAATAGATTGACTTTTTCGGCAAATGCGCTAAAATTGAAGGACTTTCATTTTATAAATGACAGGATAAAAGGTGTGATTTCTATGAAGTATGCATTTGCCAAGCGCGTTCGTCACTTACAATCATCGGCTGTTCGTGACATTTTAAAAGTAGTGAATCAGGGGGATGTCATCTCATTTGCGGGAGGGCTTCCAGACGATGAACTTTTTCCCGTGGAAGCTATTGAAGAAGCCTTCTCACGGGCACTTTCCAAAGGAAAGAAAGCAATGCAGTATGATGAAACGGAAGGGTATTACCCACTTCGTGAAGTTGTCATTGAACGGATGGGAAAGAAAAACATTACGGATTATACGCCGAATCATGTATTAATGACAACAGGGTCTCAGCAGGCGATCGACTTATTTTCACGAGTGATGATTGGTCCGGGAGATGTGATTTTTACTGAAGAACCAACGTATCTTGCTGCCTTGCAAGTGTTTCAATCGTATGAAGCAAAGATTGTCCCGGTGCGCTGTGATGCAAACGGGATGGATATGGATGATTTATTGGAAAAGATCAAAATGTTCAATCCGAAAATTATCTATGTCGTACCGACGTTTTCGAATCCAGCCGGTCGTGTTTGGTCGCTTGAACGCCGTAAACAACTTGTAAGTCTCGCCCATAAACATAACGTGATTGTCTTTGAGGATGATCCATATGGAGATATTCAATTTACAGATAAAGGATACACACCGATTGCAGCGCTTGATAACGGTTCCCACGTCGTTTACACGAGTACATTTTCGAAAACAGCCGTACCTGCCTTACGCACCGGCTGGATCGTCGGGCCATACCAAGTGATTCGCATGATGTCACAAGCCAAGCAGGCCAACGACTTACATTCTAATTCACTGGCCCATCAAGCGCTATACGAACTCTGCCAACATTTTGATCTGGATCGTCATATTAACAGGATAAGCCGCTTGTACGGTCATCGCAAAGATGTGATGGTGAACGAACTAAGGCGGGCGAACATAAATGAAATGGATTTCGTAGAACCAGAAGGCGGCATGTTTCTATGGCTTGAGGTAGATCCGCGGATCAATACGGAAGCGCTCCTGCAAGAAGCGGTTGCTCGGGGCATTGCTTACGTACCCGGCGCCCCTTTTTATGCAGAAACACCTAAATACAATACCCTTCGTTTAAACTTCACCTATGCTACCGATGATCAAATTAAATTTGGCATGAAACAGTTAGCGGATCTATTTTCTGAAGTAGAAGATCAGGAACTAACCGCCCCATGATCTCTAGGGTCCCGTAGATGAATCATTCAGCCATCCAAAAACCGATGATCAATGTAAAAACAGTTCCAATAATCGTCGCCAGTCCATAGGTGAATGCCGTGCGCTTTAAACCTTTTTCCAAGAGTTCGAACAACTCTAGGGAAAAAGTGGAAAAGTCGTAAAGGCTCCACAAAAGCCAACTCCGAAAAAGTAGTAGAGGGAGGGCTGCTCCCAGCCCTCCACATATCGCTAAAAGAAGGATTTGGATCATCTTCGCTGCTTCCTTATGAAGATCTGACGACCGTTGATGGTTCCGAGCAAACACCCAGCTAAAGATCCGAGCATATCAAAAAAGGTATTCAGGATGGTTCCCTCTCGTAGTAACCCATGGTTGTTTCAGCACAAGCCGCCAATGCGGATCGAGCCAATCACATTCACGCTGGCTGTGGCTAGAAGGTGTCCTTGACAGGAGCAGGCTACAACCATATCGGAAAATGGTCCCTGAAGCTCCACCCAGTGCTATGATGATGAAATATTGAACGTGCATGAAGATCATCCCTCCACGCTGAATAGATCTATCAAACATACAAGAGATTAGCCTCTGATCATCAACGATTTTGTTTACGCTTGCTTGTATGTGGGTATTTATACTTCAAGTCAGGAGTGGTAAAAGAATTACTGTCGGGCATGGTGACTTCGATGGTCGGTTTAGAAACCCTATTCTGGACTTTTTGAACAATCTCTTATAAAGATCAGGGAGGCATAATATAGATAAGAGCAAGGGTGAACGAAAGGAGGAATATACAGATGCTTTGGACGATTATTGGCGTGCTTATTATTCTTTGGCTCCTTGGGTTTATCCAAGGAATTGGCGGGCTCATACACCTTTTACTTGTGATTGCCCTTGTTGTTCTTATTTTTCAAATGGTTACTGGAAGGCGTTAGAAAAGGTTTAAGCGTCTGCAACTCCTACTGCAGGCGCTTTTTCATTGGGGGAGGAGGGGTATATTATGTGGTGGTGGGAATACACCCATGACGGACCCGGGTTTACGTGGCTGGGAACTGCGCATATTATGGTCATCGTTTCCTTGATCGTTGCTTGCATGTTCATCATTGTGACAAGAAGGTGGTGGCAAGACAGACCGCAAAGGCAAAACGCCTTCCGCTTTAGCTGTGTGGGCATATTCGTTGTTGGTGAAATTCTTTTGCAGGTGTGGTATATCCAGGCAGGCGTTTGGGATGCTTCATTTGCGTTACCGCTGCATTTGAGCAGTATCGCCTGGATCGCGGCCTCTTTTATGCTGATCACACGTGGACGTACATGGTTTGAGATCACGTTTTTTGCAGGAGTAGGGAGTGCTTTCTTGACGATTCTGACCCCGGATGTCGGTAACTACGGTTTTCCCCATTTCCGTTTTTTTCATTTCTTTATAACTCATGCACTTGTTATTGTTGCGGTCGTCTATATGCTGGCTGTTGAAAACATGCAGTTACGTTTTCGTTCGGTATTTAAAGTGTGGCTATATTTAAATGGATATGCTGCAATGATAGTTCCCTTCAACTTCTGGGTGGATGGCAACTACATGTACTTAATGGACAAGCCATCGGGACCTTCGCCGTTCGATTGGTTAGGGCCTTGGCCTTACTACATTTTCAGCCTCCAAGCTGTGGCGCTCTTTGTATTTATCGTGATGTATGGCATCTATCGATCTGTAATTTCTGCAGGAAGTAAACGTTCGCCCCGCAGGTAGCGGGTCATACAGCGTCCTGTTTGTCTTTTTAAATTGGCATTCATATAACGGTTCTGTCCTTCGTAACGATTGCATACATAACCATAAGTGGAAAATGTCACATCGTTATCCACTAAGTATACGCGAATGTTCCGTTTCTGTTGTGCCCGTCTGAGCTGCTGCAAGTCGTGGCATAGTGAAGTGAGTGCTTCGTGAACGACGGTCATGTATGGATCTTTAATGTGTACGTATTGCTCGAGGTTCGATTGGTCTTTTTCAAACGTCTTTTTCACTAATGGTAGGATCACGGAATAATGGATGAGGGTGAGATCCGTTTCCTGTACGAACATGTCATCGCCTCTTTGATTCAAGATTTTATATCTATAGTTTAACGAATGTATGTTCGTTCAATCAAGTGGGAAGTTTTGCAAGAAAGATGGAGAGAAAACGTTTAAAAATGTGAGCATTGGGGTAAATGATTAGCAATACTGAAAAGGACAAATGGTAGCGTATCCAAATCATATTGGGGGGATCACGATGGCAGCTTCAACATATGAAAATGAGTTGTTTGAAAAGTTAAAAGTGATTCGCAAAGGATATCGGGCACCCAGACAAGTTTTGCAATCACTTTATGCGCGCATGATGTTAGAATATTCCGTATATGAATTTACGAAAGCCCGTTTTGAGCGGCTTATTGATAAATCATTAGATGCGAAAGATCAAGAACAATTTTATCAATTGAGCAAACAATATAGTGAATGGATTAACCGTTATCAAACTGGGTGCACGATATCTGAACAAGGGTATGAAATGGAATGCAATTTCGAAGATAAGAAAAAACGAGTCGGCAGCTAAATGCTGCCGGCTGTTTAATTGTGACAGAGAATGTACTTCATCCAAGAAAATGACTTTTCCGACGGTTGCTCGAAGGTTACGTTCTCAAAACTTCTCGTTTTTTGGCTACATAATATAAATGAATTTGTTGGCGATCGCTGCCGAATCGGTTATACTTAGGGGTGAAATTGTCGCTCAGGAGGAACAACCTTTGATATTATCAGATGCCACGATTAAAACAATGTTGGCTCGCGATGAGCTGATTATTGAGCCATTAGAAGATTCACAACTCCAACCTGCGTCTGTAGACATACGTCTCGGCACGCATTATTTAAAGATTGATGAGAATGCGATCGAATCGATTGCTTTGGATACACCGGCACAGTACGTCGAGTTTGAAACAGAAGAAGTGATTATCCCGCCAAATTCGTTTCTGCTTGCAACGACGAATGAGTACATAAAACTGCCGGAAAACTTAACGGCCTTCGTCGAAGGGCGCAGTTCTATCGGTCGCATGGGGTTATTCATTCAAAACGCAGGTTGGGTGGACCCGGGATTTGAGGGTGAAATCACTCTTGAACTTTTTAATGCGAACCGCCTACCCATTCGGCTCATCGCGGGCCGGAGAATCGCTCAACTGGTCTTCGCTCAGATGGATCAAAAAGCAAATATGCCATATAATGGTAAATATCAAAAACAGCATAAGGCCGTAGGCAGCCGCATCTATAAAGATATCGATTAACCAAGTTCAATAAAGTTAGCTTTTTCCTGTACCTCCCCATTCTCGATTTGTGGAGTTGATACGAAATGTATGACGTAAAAATTGAAAACGGTCAACTGGTAACGAGTAGGGACACATTTTCCGGAACGATTCTCATTAAGGAGGGAAAAATCGCTGCGGTGACTGCTCCAGGTGGAGATGAGCAAGCGCGTGAGGTGATTGACGCTGCCGGAAAACATGTACTCCCAGGCCTCATTGATACTCACGTTCATTCCCGTGATCCTGGTCCTACCCATAAGGAAGACTTTGAGACGTCCACACGTGCCGCCGCTGCCGGCGGGATTACTACCCTTTTTGAGATGCCCAATACTACACCGCCAGTTCAGAATGCAGAAAGTTTTGATCAGCAGGTGCAAAATTTACGAAAGAAGGCAGCCGTACATTTTGGACTCTGGGGGATATGTCTTGGACCATTGAACCGGCCGGATTTTATGGACCTTCATCGTAAAGGAGTGATTGGTTATAAATACTTCTGGGGATACGGTATTCATCGAGAAACGTTTCAGCTTCTTTATAATGTAAAAGAGGCGGACGAGCAAATCATTCAGCCTTTTGATGATGGAGAAGTGTATGCGATGATGAAGGCAGTCGCTGAGACCGGACAGCTATTTGCCGTGCACGCTGAAAATCATGAGTTGATTCGCCAGCTTGACGAAGAAAAACCTGCCGACGATGAATCATATCAGACATTGTTAGCGTCAAGGCCGGGAGTTGCCGAACAACTCACTGTAGAGACTGGACTTACGCTTGCCAAAAAAGCAGGTGTCCATTTTCACGTTTTACACGTCTCTGCCGCGGAAAGTGTTGCGGCGGTTCGCCGAGCCCAGGCAGCTGGACAGAATGTGAGTGTAGAGACGTGCCCGCATTACTTATTTTTAAGCGATGAAGATTACGAAACGGTCGGAAAGGATATGAAGATTTTCCCACTCGTCAAGACGGCTGCTGATCAGGAAGCCATCTGGGAAGGGATAAACGATGGAACGATTACAGTCGTTTGTTCCGACCATGCTCCTCATACCGAGAAAGAAAAATATGGCGGCAAGCTCAGTGAAATTCCTGCCGGCATGTGTGGAGTCGAAACGATGGTTCCCCTCATGCTAAATGCGGTGAATGAAGGTAAATTAACGCTGAACCGCTTTGTGGCCTTGCTCGCTGAAAATCCTGCCCAGCTTTACGGCGTTTCTCATCGTAAAGGAACGTTCACCCCGGGGAGTGATGGAGACATTACGATTGTGGACATGGAGAAAACAGGAACGATCCGAAAAGAAGACCTGCATAGTAAAAGTAAAATCACAGCTTTTGATGGCCGGTCGACGAAAGGCTGGCCGGTCCGTACCATTATATCAGGACATACAGTGATGCAGGATGGAATGATTGTAAGTGACGAAAAGAAAGGGCAACTCGTGACTCCAGGAGGTATTTCAAATGAATCATGAAAACACTCGTAACCTCATTCAAACGCACCAATCGATTCGCAAATTTAAAGAGACCGCTGTTTCTGAAGAAATTGTCACGGAGCTGGTTGAATCTGCTCGCTGGGCGCCGACGTCCAGTCATGTTCAGGCTTATACCATCATTCGTGTGCGCGATCAAGAGAAAAGACAAGCCCTTTCAGAGGTTGCAGGGGATCAAAAATATGTACGTGAAAGCCCACTTTTTCTCGTTTTTGTAGCAGATTGGCATAAGCATGTGATCAACAATGAAAAATTTGCTGCAGGGTATGAATTGGAAGAAACGGAGAATGTCCTCGTCGGAGCCGTTGACGTTGCGCTCGCCGCCGAAAACGTTCTCCTTGCTGCCCGCTCCTATGGCCTAGGGGGCGTAATGATTGGCGGTATTCGTAATGATTTGTATCGAACAAAAGAAGTGCTTGAACTCCCCAAGCATACGTTTCCGGTGATGGGGCTTTGCCTTGGATATCCGGATCAGGATCCTGGACAAAAGCCGCGCTTTCCAAAAGAGATGATCCTGCATGAAGATCGTTACCAAGCTTCCCGCTATCGCGAAGGCTTGGAGGAGTATGAGCGTGAGACGAGCGCTTATTATGAAAAGCGGACGAAAGGGAAGCGAGCCGACGGCTGGGGAGCGAATATGGTTAACTACCTTGAGAAACCTCGCCGCCAGCAAGTAACGGACTTTTTAAAGGATCAAGGCTTCACGTTAAAGTAGAAACAAGTTTAAAACAATGAGAAAAAGGAAACGATAATCTATATACCCCCCCTTTTTTATAAAAGACGAGGACGTGCATCATGGCGCCCTTGTCTTTTTTTATGCTATGAGAAGCATGTTAATTTGGAGGGATAAGACAACGATGAGAGAAAATCATGTTGAAGCCGGCGGTAATCACCGTCTCCAAAGTCTGATCAGCTGTTCCTTCAATATATAAACCTAAGCTCCCTGTTTTAGGCCTGCATCCCACTCTTCATCCGTAGGTGGGTATGTTCGTTTCAATCGCAGGGAAAGCAAGAGCGCAATGGCAGTCAAAAGACCTATCAACCCAAAAGAGACGAGAGCTCCTAATATGGCTGGATTCCCGATGTGCGGGTTCGAGCTAGTGGCTTGCGCTGTCGTCGTCATCGTAGTCACCAGCACTGCGGTTCCAATCGATGCAGCCATTTGTCTCATTGTATTGGTAACGGCAGCCCCGTGTGGTATCAGCTTCGGTGGCATCGTATTTAATCCAGCAGTGTTAACAGGCATCATTACCATGGAAAAACCAAACATGCGGATCGCAAACATGACCGCCAGGAAAATGAGTGAAGTGCTGGTGTCAACCAATAGAAAAGCAAACGTCGATAGTGTCATAAGGATGAGTCCTGGAATGGCAAGTGCCCGCGCACCGATCCGGTCGAAAATACGTCCTGTGATCGGCGCCATCAACCCGGACAGCAGGGCACCTGGCAATAAAACAAGGCCAGCTTCCACTGCTGTAAACCCTCGCATATTTTGCAGATACAAAGGAATTATCGTTTCCAATCCGATCAAGCCCAAAAAGCCGATACTACAAATAATCGTGGACAACGTGAACGTTTTTTGTTTGAACACCCTGAATTCAAGCATTGGATGCTCCATGCGAAGCTGACGAAAAATAAAGATTACAATTGTGACGATACCAACAGCAAGAACGGTTAACGTAATAGGACTTGCCCAGCCATTATTACCAGCACTGGTAAAGCCGTAGAGCAGCCCCCCGAAGCCAAAAGTAGATAAAATCACGGAGATTGGATCAACTTTTGGGTGCTTAAGCTCTGTAACATTTCTCATAATAAAATAAGCAACGACTATCATGATCAACGCTAAAGGAAAAATCCCCCAAAATAAAAAACGCCATTCAAAATTTGATGTTACCCAACCCGAAACCGTCGGCCCAATAGCGGGAGCAAACGAAATGACAAGGCCGATGTACCCCATGGCTGTTCCACGACGCTCCACCGGAAAAATGAGTAGAAAGATCGTCTGCATCAGTGGCAGCATCACCCCGGCACCTGCCGATTGAATGATCCGAGCGGTGAGCAGAGAAGGGAAGTTCGTTGCCAGCCCCCCAAGCAAGGTACCGAGGGTAAAGATTCCCATTGCTGTTAAAAAAAGCTGACGTGTCGTAAACCTTTCAATCAAAAAAGCAGAGACTGGAATCATAATCCCATTGACGAGCATGAACACAGTCGTTAGCCACTGCCCCGTATTTGCTGTAATGTTCATCTCTTCCATAATTGGAGGAATGGCGGTAATCATTAACGTTTGATTCAAAACTGCAATAAAAGAACCTGATATTAAAAGAGCTGCGATCAAAATTTTATTGTAATTTTCATCTTGATTCATACAAGCCCCCCGATTTTGTATTAACCATGCTGCAATTTCAGAGCCTGAAAATTTAGTATACGCCTTTATGAGGGATACGGCAAACCATAGGTACCCATAGATTACAGAGGAAAATGAACAATGGGGGCAGGAAACTTAGCTATTGCACGGCTGCTGCATCGTATGGTGGATGGGAAGACAAATAACTTATAGGAAAGGATCGTCTGTTTTTGAACATCTTCCTTACGGACTGGTTTATGTGGAGATCCATAAAACTATGAAAGGGAGAGGATAACCTATTGCAAAGTTCATTTTAAAAGGTGAGGACGTCTTTCTCGATCGTTTCCTTATGAGGCAATTTAAAGTGACTATATTGAAAGGATTTTAGGTTTTGGGCTCTCAATCATCATTGGTCCTTTTGGCGTTATGGGCGGCATAACGCAGCCGCAAGAACTTGTCCATACGCTCATGAATACGATAAATAGATCAAGCTGGAGAGGTGTTAGAGGATGTCTTTACCTTTTTGTGCTTTCTTCGCAGTTGTGTCGAAGGTCTCTGATGGTCATTTTACACCCTACTAAATAACCGAGTGTTAGGTCCTAGCCTGCACTCGGTTTTAAAGCTATTTTTCTTTTCTCTTTTGGTTTAGGAAATATATGAAAGCCGCCAAGCCGTAGAAACCGCTTAGTCCTTTTTGATCAGAGGTTTCTGTTGCCTGGTTGGTTCCCTTTTTCATGGAATTTGTCATATCTACCAGCGAGGATGAAAATTTTCGTGAAGCATTGCCTGCGTCTTCAACCATTCCAAAGATCGGATTTAAGGTAGCCACCTTTTTATTAACGTCTAAAATGGTTTCATTTGTATTATGAAGAACGGTCCCCGTTTCTTTCGTGATCTCATCAAGTTGGTCTGGGAGTTTGCCAACAGTCACTTCTGTCTTGGCAAGTACATCTGCTAGGTTACGCAGGGCTTTTGCCAAGAATATAACGAGTACAGCGAAGGCAATTGCAACGACTAAAGCAGCTATTCCCACAAGGTCCATCATTACCCCTCCTTTTTCTATTAACGATTGATATATTTAGTTTCCCTCTGACCATCTACAATATCCAATCGTTCGGCAATATCATCACCGATGACTGGCAAAGAAATCATTTGGGAAAGAAGAAGAGCAAGCCAGGCTAATAAGACGGCAGTACCCATCGATAGTCCTACACCACGAGCAATACCTGCAATCAGGTTGCTTTTTCGTGTTGAAGTGGTAGGCTATGTCTCTTAGCCTTGACTTGGTCGTCATATCTTCCATTATATCAATTAATGCTACAAGTTTCTCAATTTTTTCGTCATGGGGGATCGTCTTCCCGTCCCTTTTTCGGCAGTTTTCGATGAAGTCCTACACCGCCCCAGTCCTGGTTTAAATATAATTACTCTTTAACAAGTTTTCAGAAGCTTGAGCGGCAGTAATGTCTTTTTCTGTTAGTGCTCCCTGATCTACCGTTGTCCATTGGACGGTCACGTTCGTATGATCAATGGTTACATGAGGATGGTGCTGGACACCTTCTGCATAAACTGCCAACTTCTTCACAAAAGAAATTCCCTCTAAATATCCGTTAAATTGGAACGTCTTCCAAATCTTTTCCCCTTCTAATGTCCAACCATCTAACTGTTGAGCTTTTTCTTTTACATTTTGCACGATAAGTCACCTCCAAAATCTTTACCTAGTCCCACTATACCTGTTTCAAGGTGATAACAAACCCCCATTTTGTCTAAAATTGAAAAAAGGCCGCTTCAATTGCTCATGATTATAGGTGAGGTTCGACAACCAAGATCCGAGATCGATGTTACTATAGGCTAGATAAGGTTTGAAGATACTGGAACATTGACGGAAGGTGTGTTTTTTTTTAAAATTTAGAAGGACAGACTGTACGGTCGATCCTTAGCACGGAAAATTGGGAAGGGAGACGCTTAAGGCATGATAAATAAGGTCTTAATCGCCAACCGCGGTGAAATTGCTGTTCGGATCATTCGAGCATGCCGCGAATTAAATATTGAAACAGTAGCTGTCTATTCAGAGGCAGATCAAGAAGCATTGCACGTGTTAATGGCTGATGAGGCCTACTGTATTGGACCAAATGCCTCAGCTGACAGCTATTTAAAAAAATCAAACTTAATTGCAACCGCGACGAAAACCGGGGTAGATGCGGTTCACCCTGGATATGGTTTTTTGTCTGAGAATGCTGTGTTTGCAGAGATATGTGCTGATCATGGGCTGACATTTATCGGGCCTCCTCCGGATGCGATTGATCGAATGGGGGCAAAAGCACGTGCGCGTGAGACAATGAAAGAGGCTGGCGTACCTATCGTACCAGGAAGCGAAGGCCTTCTTGAAAATGAGGACGAGGCACTCGAGATTGCAAAGAAAATTGGATATCCTGTCATCGTGAAGGCAACAGCAGGCGGCGGCGGGAAAGGTATGCGCGTAGCTCATGATGCGGATGAACTTTCCCATTCGTTTACGATGGCACGACAGGAAGCAGAAACCAATTTCGGGGACGCGGGCATATACTTAGAAAAATTTATTGAGGAACCCAGACACGTTGAAATTCAGATTATGGCAGATCGTTTTGGTGACGTCGTTCATTGCGGCGAGAGAGATTGCTCTATCCAGCGCCGCCATCAAAAACTTGTTGAAGAGGCTCCGTCTCCCGCGTTAAACGGGGAGATTCGCACCCAAATGGGGGAAGCAGCGATTCTGGCAGCAAACGCTGTCGATTATGTAGGGGCCGGAACCGTCGAGTTTCTTCTAGATAAGCACCAGCAGTTTTATTTTATGGAAATGAACACTCGTATCCAAGTAGAACACCCTGTGACAGAAGAAGTAACAGGAATCGACCTTATTAAAGAGCAAATTTTAGTGGCGAGCGGACGTCCTTTGTCCATCGAGCAAAATGATGTAAACGTTCAAGGCCACGCCATTGAATGCCGGATCAATGCTGAAGATGCAAAGCGGAATTTCAGACCTTCACCAGGGAAGATCAGTATGTACTTGCCGCCGGGCGGTCCAGGTGTACGTGTGGACAGCGCTGTTTATACTGGCTATACCATTACCCCTTATTACGATTCAATGGTGGCAAAACTGATTGTATATGGAACGACGCGGGAAGAGGCGATTTCTCGGATGAGACGGGCATTGTCTGAATTTATCGTTGAGGGAGTAGAGACGACGATTCCTTTCCATCTTGATCTTATGGATCACGAAGTGTTTGCTTCAGGTGACTTTGATACGTCTTTTTTGGAAAAGCATACCATTTAAGAGCCGAGTCGTTTAAGAAGGTTCGCTCATACGCATACGTATGACGAGTGTGATGTTTACCTAAGGATGTATCGGTATGTACGACAGCTCTTGAATCCCTCTTTGAGTAATCCCTCGAAAAAGTACTTTCTTTTTCGAGAAAGTAAAAGGAGCAGATCAGATTATGTATAGTATTGAAGAAATTAAAGAGTTAATAAAAACGGTTGATGAATCTGGCATTGGAGAATTAGAAATCAAAAACGAGGAAAAAGCGACTATTGCCATTAGGAAAGAGAAGGCTGAACCAGTACAACAGGTTTCAGCACCTCTTCCTCAGGGGGTTCCAACTCCACCACCTGCACAAACTCCGGAGCAGTCAGGGGGGGCGACAAGTACATCTTCCACTGATATAGAACCTGCGGATGACTGTAAGAAAATCACTTCCCCGATGGTAGGAACGTTTTATCGCTCCCCGTCTCCAGATACAGATCCTTACGTACAAGTCGGGGATCGAATTGAGGAAGCATCGGTGGTTTGTATCGTTGAAGCAATGAAATTGATGAACGAGTTGGAAGCCGAAGTATCCGGCGAAATTACTGAAATCCTCGTGGAGAACGGAGAACTCGTTGATTATGGGCAGCCGCTTTTCTTTGTAAAATAGGAATCAATGATTTCGGGCAAGCTAAGCGAGATGCTTGCGAAGATAAGTACATGAGCATCAATCCAAGCGCCTGGCATTTAGAGGCGCAGATTGGAGAGATGAAGCATGGATATGGAAGAGAAACTGGAAGCACTTAAAAAGAAAAAAGCTCAAATTAGCCAGGGAGGCGGGAAAGAGCGCCAAGATGCCCAGCATGCACGAGGGAAATGGACGGCACGGGAAAGAATTCGTTTTCTTGTGGATGGAGGCAGTTTTTCCGAGCTGAATGGTTTTATCCAACAACCCGGAAACTCGTCGGAAGATGCCAATGGCGAGGGTGTGGTGACAGGAACGGCAAAAATTGATGGCCGCCTCGTGTGTGTGTTTGCGCATGATTTCACCGTGCACGGAGGGGCTCTTGGAGAGATGCATGCCCGTAAAATTGTGAGGTTAATGGATTTAGCGGCAGATGCAGGTATTCCAGTGATTGGCTTGAATGATTCAGGGGGCGCGCGTATTCACGAAGGTGTACGGGCGCTGGATGGTTATGGCCAACTTTTTCAAAGGAATGCAGAGTATTCTGGGGTCATTCCGCAAATATCTGTGATCATGGGTCCGTGTGCCGGAGGCGCTGTATACTCCCCAGCGCTTACGGACTTTGTCATTATGGTGGAATCATCTTCCTACCTATTCATTACAGGTCCTAAAGTTTTAAAGTCAGTGACGGGTCATGAATATAGCCATGAAGATTTAGGCGGTGCTAAATTACATGCTCAAAAAAGCGGGGATGTCCATTTTATAGCAAAAAGTGAAAAGGAAGCTTTGAGGAAGGTTCGTAAATTATTATCGTATTTACCCTCTAACGCCCAGCAATATCCTCCACATGTGTGCAGTACGGAGCAAAGGAAAGAGATGAAAAGTGATCCGCTGCAGTCGTTAGTTCCAAGTGATCAAAGGCGCATTTATGATGTACGGGAACTGCTTACAGCAATCCTTGACCCAGGATCCTTTCTAGAAATACAACCTTTATTTGCAATGAATCTCGTGATCGGTTTTGGACGGTTGGCGCACCAAACCGTAGGGGTGGTTGCGAACAACCCGAAGGTGAAAGCGGGAGCTCTCGATGTTGACGCTTCAGATAAGGCCGCTCGTTTTATCAGATTTTGCGATAGCTTTCATATCCCTATTTTGACATTCGAAGATACAAGTGGCTTTGTTCCAGGGTCTGAACAGCAAGAAAATGGAATTATCCGCCATGGTGCAAAGATTTTATATGCATTTAGTGAAGCCAGTGTACCTAAAATTACGGTGATCTTACGCAAAGCATACGGAGGCGCTTACGTGGCCATGAATAGTAAAGCGATTGGTGCTGATTTCGTTTTTGCCTGGCCTACAGCGGAAATTGCTGTCATGGGAGCTGAAGGTGCTGCTCAAGTATTGTTTACAAAAGAGGTGGAAGCTTCTGATGATCCTGAGAAGTGCCGAAAGGAAAAAATAGAAGCCTATCGTGATACATATACAAATCCCTATCGGGCCGCTGAATATGGACTTGTCGATGACATTATTGATCCAGAAGATACGAATAATCGTCTCATACGTGCCCTTGAGATTTTAAAAGCAAAAGGCAAGCGCGGCCGAAAGCATGGAAACATGCCTTTTTAAGAGTGAAAGAACCAAACGTTAACACGGATTGGTTCTTTTAGTTACTATCAAAATTTGAGGAAAAAGATTACTTTGAAAAATGATGAAGATCTTGTATGATGAATTCGTACATATACTGATAAGAGAAGCACTGTTAATGTTCCGTAAAATTTAACATAGAGGTGAGACGTGTATGATGGATATTTTTTGGTTTGTTGTCATTGGAATTATTCTGTTTATTCTGCTTATCGTTGGGGTTACCGGTTTAATGATTTTAAAAAAGCGCTACAAAACTGCGAGCTCCAATGAAGCATTGATTATTACCGGCCCTAATTTGGGTAACCCTGAAGCAGACAATCGCATCTTCCATGATGAAAATGGCCGTAGCATGAAAATTATCCGCGGTGGTGGTATCCGTTTAAAGCTTTTTCAAACGAGTACCCCTGTTGATTTAAATGCTTTTCAGATTAAGCTAACAACGCCGAAAGTATATACCTCGCAAGGTGTTCCTGTCGTTGCGGATGCAATCGCTACCATCAAAATTGCCGACTCCTTAGATGGGATTGCCAACTACGCAGAGCAATTTCTGGGCAAAAAACAAAATGAAATTGAAGAAGAAGTGTCCAAAGTACTCGGAACAAATTTACGAGCCATCCTTTCGAAATTATCCGTGGAAGCCATTAACAATGACCGTGAATCGTTTAGCCATCAAGTGCAGGATATTGCCCAAGTAGAACTTGATAACATGGGCTTCAAAATTACATCCTTTGGATTGGATGATCTTCGTGATGCTGACGAGGAGAATGGCTACCTTGAGAATCTAGGCCGCCCTAGGATTGCTGAAATTCGTAAAAAAGCAGACATGGCCGAATCTGATGCGGAGAAAGAGACACGGATGTATCAGGCGAAAAACGATCAAGAAGCACAAGAGGAAGAAAATCAGCGCCTGACATCGGTGGCTGAATCTAGAAAAGAGAAAGACATCAGACAAGCGCAAATTAAAGAAGAAACGGAACGGGCGCGTGCTAAATCAGAACAGGCGTATCAATTAGAACAAGAAAGATTGAATCAGGAAGTTAAAGAAGAGGAAATGCAAGTGCAATATATAGAACGGCAGCGGCTTGTTGCCCTTGAAGAAGAGGAACAAAAGCGGAGAAAAGCCGAAGCCGATGCGAATGCCTACGATATAAAAGCAAAGGCAGATGCAGAAGCTGCGAAAGCCCGTGTTGATGGGGAAACGAAAGCGGCTATCGAGAAAGAGGAAGGACTTGCTCAGGCAGCTGTTATTCGAGAGCAGGGTCGAGCTGAGGCAGAAGCCAAAGAATTAATGGCAGAAGCGATGGAAAAATATGGTGAAGCTGCGATAATGGAAATGTTTATTAAAGTACTTCCAGATTACGCCCGCGAAATTGCAGCGCCGCTCAGTCAAATTCAAGATATGAAAGTCATTGATATGGGAGGTTCTGACTCAAATGGTGGTACAACGAAAGTTGCAAATAACGTTACAAAAACGATGCTTGGAATTCAGGATAGTTTAAAAGAGACGACAGGGATGGATTTAAAAGCAATGCTTGAAAGCTATATGTCAAGGGGAAATGTCTTTCATCAAGCTACAACTCACAAAGAACAGGAGAAAAGCGAACCTCAAGAGAGGACGGATTCCAATAAAGAATCTGTAGATAGAAGCGAAGAAGAAATAAAGACAGATGAAAACCCCCATTCATCGCCTGAATAAAGATAAGAAATAAAGGCCAATCTGTACGAACAGGATTGGTCTAAAAATTTATGCGGAGGAAAAAACATGTTAATATTTACATACAAGTGATGTTTCCATACGTATTGAAGTGAAATGTCCTCTTTCAGAGAATTCTTAAACGTCTTAATCAGTGTTAGAAGGAGAGACGCAGTATGCATCTAATTATCTATATGCATCCAAGTAATGATAGCTTTAATCGCGCGATTTTGGAGAGGTATAAGAAAGCATGGCAGGCGCAGGGAGAAGAAGTTGTTGTTCGTGATTTGTACCGTCTCCCTTTTGCGCCACTGCTTTCCGAAAGAGAGTATGAACAAACGCTTACGTATGATTATGCAGAGGATGTTGAAAACGAGCATCAATTCATTGAACAGGCAGACGGAATTACGTTTATCTTCCCTGTGTGGTGGGGAGGTTTACCTGCAATAGGCAAAGGATACGTTGATCGTGTATTGGCCTATGGCTTTGCTTTTGAACTTGAAGATGAAACTCCGATTCCGAAAATGGAGGGCAAACCGCTAGGCATGATTTATACGACGGGAGCTCCACAAGAAGTATGGGCGAATGGACAAAAAGATTGGATGGAAAACCTTTTTAAAAAGGCGATTGGTGATTTTTGCGGATTTACCACCCTATCACCCCTGCATTTAGGGTATGCAGTGCTTGCTGATGAGAAAGATAGGGAAAAGATGTTTAAACATGCACAAGAATATGTGGAGCTGTTTCAATAAAGAAAGAGAGGGGATCATGATGCGGTTGCTTTCCATGCTTTATAACGATCAGGAGCAGCTTGGAATTGAGGACAAGAACAGTAGTCAAATATTAGTATTAGAAAAAGCGTTTCAGCATTTTCACCCTGGAACAGAGTGTCCAGCTGATATGATCACAGCGATTCATTTAGGAGAACCCTTTTTGAATAGTGCTGAAAAGGTGTTGGAACAGGCACTTACGATACCTCACGCTGAATTTTGGATCAGTGCCAATGAGATCGAATGGCTGGCTCCAATTACGAAACCACCAAAGAATATCATGTGTGTAGGAAAAAATTATGCAGCCCACGCACGTGAACTAGGCAGTGATGCTGATATCCCTGAGTACCCGATCATTTTCACAAAGCCTCATACGAGTATCGCGGCACATGAGCAGCATGTTGACTTGCATCGTGAAGTGAGTGAGCAAGTGGACTATGAAGGAGAAGTAGCCATTGTGATTGGCAAAAAAGGGAGCAAAATCAAACGGGAAGAGGCCTGGGATTATGTATACGGGGTCACTCTCCTGAATGATCTCACTGCTCGAGATTTGCAAGCGCGTCATAAGCAATTCTTTCTTGGTAAAAGTCTGGATCAGTTTAGTCCGTTAGGCCCGGTCCTTGTAACGAATGTGAACGAGATGATTACGGCAGAAGAAACCATTACAACGAAAGTTAATGGAGATATACGACAATCAGCTCCGTTGACCGATATGATTTTTGATATCCCGGAGTTAATTCACATTATTTCCCGGGGAATCACTCTAGAGCCTGGAGATATTATTGCAACCGGTACTCCGGCGGGTGTTGGAAAAGGGATGAACCCTCCGCAATATTTAAGGGCTGGCGATGAAGTATCGATTCATCTCCCATTGATCGGTACTCTCGTCAATCAAATGAAATGATAAAAACATCGAGTGAAAGGATTCCTTTCACTCGATGTTTTTTATCTTATTAAGATGTAGGCTGTCGCGGAGCACGTCGTTTTCCTTTCTGCGGCATGTCAGACATTTGGTTTACGGATACTACATCTTCAGTCTTTTTCTTCGGCATTTCCCAATATGCTTCATTCCCAGGTAATTCGTCAAACCAACCAGCATTGTCCGGGCAATCAAGAATCATAAATTTGCCGTAGTTGCCGTCTCTGGATTGATGGTATTTCAAGTAGGCTTTGCCGTCTTCGATTGCTAATATTTCAATTTTACCCGAAGTATGGCTCATAGAAAGGCGAATTCGTTTTCCTAAGCCGCTCGTACGAGCTTTTGCTTCCTCAACCGCTTCATAGGCTTCCTTGAGAGTGAGGACAAAGTCGTTATTGCCAGCGACAGGACGGTTTATAAAGAAGTAATAAGGCGTTACCCCTGCCCATGATAGTTTATCCAGCAACTCTGCAAGGTCATCAGGATTGGAGTTGATTCCTTTTAATACGGGCGTTTGGTTAACGACGATTACTCCAGCATCATGGAGGGCTTGAAAACCACGTCGTGCCTCGTCCGTAATTTCACGCGGGTGATTCACGTGAGCCATAACGTAGATGCGATTTTCAGGCGTAGAGTATTCCCTGAATAAATCTAGTAGAGCTTCATCTTCGTAAATCCGCATCGGATTGAACACCGGCAGTTTGGAACCGATGCGAATGATTTTAACGTGCGGAATGGAGCGAAGCTCTTCAATAATGTAGCGAAGTTTTTTCGTTGCGAGAATTAACGGATCGCCGCCGGTAAGGAGGACGTTGTTAATCTCTGGATGATTGCGAATGTATTCGATTCCAGGGTCGACATCAGACATTGCTTCTTTGACATCATTTCTAAATAAGCGCTTTCTAAAGCAATAGCGGCAATAAGCCCCACAAACTTCAGAACAGATTAAGAGAGCAGTCGTTTCATATTTATGTTGGCAGCCCGGAACAACATAATTTGTATCTTCATCAGAAGCATCCCAGCGCCCATATTCTTCAAGTTCATTTTCATTAGGAATGACAAGATTTTTAATCGGATCATTAGGGTCTTCCCAATTGATCAGTCCTAAGTAATACTCATTCACTCGGAACACAAATTTTTCTGTGATCTTTTTTAACCTTTCTCTTTCCTCATCAGGTATTTGTTCAATTTGATCAATTTTAGTTACGTATTTTGGTTGAGCCACTTGAATCGCCCCTTTCCAAAAATGAAAAATATGGACTTAGATCCAACAATGATGTCAGTATAACAGCCACTAACGATAAAGGTCAAAAAAGAATTATAAGATTCAAAAAAATGAAGTGAATGAAATAAACGCTTCAAAACTGGTGTCGAAAATGTATTTTGAGGCGAAGATCTTGATGGGTAGAGCGGCTAAGGGGATTACGGAAAGGCAGATGATGAATAATTAATTTCTTATTTTATATAAAATGAAAAAAAGGGTTCACAAGAAGTTGTCCGTAGCGTAAAATGAAGTATAACATTCATCAATAAATTATTATGAAACTAATATTTTATGGAGGATTTTGAGACAATGACGATGCCTGAAGTGGTTAACCCTGATCAGACTTACGCGGAACGGACAACAGAGTCACTAGCTCATATGGAGCGGGCACAAGCTGTAATGCCAGGGGGAATGACGGCAAATATCAAGCATTTTGCTCCCTATCCTTTAGCGATCAAAAAGGCAAATGGGTGCAAGCTTTATGATGTTGATCATAATGAATACATTGATTATTTAATGGGATATGGAGCGTTAGCCCTTGGTCATGCACACCCCTATGTGTGCCAATCTATCTCTCGCCAGATTGAAGAAGATGGCACCTGGTTATTTGGTACTCCTCATGAGAAAGAAGTAACGATGGCCTCCCGCATTCAAAAACATTTCCCATCGATGGAACTATTGCGATATGCGAATTCAGGAACCGAAGCCAACTTATTAGCGCTGCGTTTAGCAATGGCCCACACGAAAAAATATAAAATCGCGAAGTTTGAAGGTCACTACCACGGTGCCATTGACAAACTTCTCGTAAGTGTTCACCCAACCCCAACGGAAGCAGGTATTCACCAGTCCCCCCATTCTGTCTCTGATTCTAGTGGTATGTCCCAGGAGGACGTTGATAATACGGTCGTTCTTCCATTTAATGATGCCGAGAGCTGTGCACGTATTTTAGAACAGCATGGGAATGATGTAGCTGCGGTTATTATAGAGCCGATGGAAAGCGGAATTATTGCTCCGAAACCAGGATTTCTTCAGCAATTACGCAAAATCACAAACCGTCTCGGTATCGTACTCATTTTTGACGAAGTCAAGACTGCTTTCCGAACTTCACTGGCAGGAGTGCAAGGACTTTATGGAGTAACGCCTGATTTAACAACGATGGGGAAAGTTGTAGGAGGAGGCTTTCCATTCGGGGTTGTTGGTGGAAAAAGGGAGATTATGGAACAGAGTTCACCGTTAAAGGGGAGTGATTTTTTTGCGGACGGATCCCAAGATCATCATGAACAAAAAGCATTATTCCACAGTGGCACTTATAATGGCCATCCATTAATACTAGCGGCCGGAATTGCGACGTTAGACATTCTGGAGTCTGAGTTTAATGCACTTGTTACCCGTACTGAATGGTTTAAGAAGGAACTTTCCGCATTGTTTCAGAAATACGATATTCCTATGAAAACGCTTGGCAGTGGAACGATGTTTAGTGTACTATTAACGGAAAGAGAGGAGATTTCTAGCTACCGAGATTTGCAATTGTGTGATCACAAGTCAAGGGTCAAGCTTGACAAGGCGCTATTTGAAGCGGGGATCTATACAAAGCCGGGGAATCGCTACAGCCTCTCCGTTGAGCATGATGAACATGCACTGGCACAGACGCTAAAAGCTTATGAAAAAGTAATTCCTGAAGTACTTTTATAGATACGTACGCAAACGGCTTCTGAATGTTTGTGAAAAAGGAGGAGCGAGCGTATGACCGTTAAAGATATTTATGAACAAATGATAGCTAAGCGGCATGAAATGAGCAAATCCCAACGAAAGATTGCCAATTACTTGATCAATCATCAAGAATCTGCCCCATTTTTGACTGCATCCAAACTTGCGAAAAACGTAGGGGTGGGTGAGGCAACGGTTGTGCGCTTTGCCTTTTTCTTAGATTATGAAGGTTACCCTGATTTACAGCGGCATATGCAAGAGGCGTTACAGCGGAAATGGACCTCAGCAGAAGTGTTTGCAAGGACGACCGAACAAGGAGAGAACCCGGAGGATACGGTAAGCGAAGTATTATCCGATGATATTAATAATTTACAACAAACATTGCAGCAAATGGACAAGAAAGAATTTCAAGGCGCTGTAGAGGAGATTGTTGAGGCGGAAAGAATCTATATCATCGCTTATCGAAGTGCAGCAAGTGTAGCGTTGTTTTTGGAATTTTATCTTGATCTTGTTTTGCAAAACACGGAAATGTTACGTTCTGCAGATGGGATATCTGAGCATCTTCTGGATATTCAGGAGAATGATCTTGTCATTGCTTTTGGTTTTTCCAGATATACAAAGCGAACGGTAGAAGTTCTCAAATATGTTAAACAAAAAGGAGCGAGGACCCTTGTGATTACCGATCATATGCTCTCACCGCTTACGCCATATGGGGACCGGAAATTGTTAGCGTCCACTGAGATCAATTCTTTTATCGATTCTTTTTCTGCCCCGCAAAGCATCGTAAGCGCCTTGATCACCGCAATCACCCGTTCAGAGCACGAAAAAGTAGAAAGAAGACTTGAGCAACTTGAGCATCTATGGGATGCTTTCGATGTTTTCCAGGAATAAAGAAGAGCCAGTAAATCAAGTCGATGTTGATACTGGCTCTTTTTATTATGCCGTCGTTGGCGAAGGATCTTGATCTTGTTTTTTCTTACGGAAATACTGGATAAGGCCGATAACAACTATAATTGCTATGCCTCCAAGAGAGATGAAGATATCGTTTGGGTAAACGGACATAATCCCCCCTGCAAATAAGAAAAAGCGCTCAATAATTGAAGGTTTATCAATGAAGTAATTCATTAGTGTAGCACTTATGGCTACCATTCCGATGATCGCGGTGAGTAATGGTCCAATTAAAGTGGCAAATGTCCAGTCTTGAAGCAGCAGCACAGGGTTCGCGACGAAAACATACGGAACAATGAAAGCTGCGATTGCGACTTTGAAAGCCATAACCCCAGTCCGCATTGGATTTGCCCGCGCGATTCCGGCACCGGCGTACGCTGCCAAACATACCGGGGGCGTAATGTCAGCTACAATTCCAAAATAAAATACAAACATATGTGCAGCAATGGGCGGTACGTCAAAGGCTAAAATCGCTGGGGCTGCAACAGAAGCTGTTACGACATAGTTTGCGGTAGTGGGAAGCCCCATTCCTAGAAGGATACAGGCAAGCATTGTCAAGAAAAGAACAAGGAAGAAGTTTCCTCCTGCGATTTGAATAATGCCATTCGCGAGTGTACCGCCAAGTCCGGTGAACACGACAATGCCAACAATGATTCCCGCACTTGCACAAGCAGCAATGACTGGGAGGGCGACTCTCGCTCCCTGCTCCATCGCCTGTAAAATGCCGAGCAGGCTTAAACGGGTATCACTCCGTAAGAAACTGATAGCAAATGCAGCGCCAATTCCCCAAAGCGCAGCATATGTAGGGGTATAGCCGATTAAAAGTAATCCGATAATCGTCACTAATGGCAGGATCATGTCCAACCGTTTGGCAAAGGATGAAACCGGCGGTAATTCTGACTTCGGCACACCAAGTATGCCATGTTTTCTTGCCTCAAAGTGTGTCCCAAGAAACACCCCGAGAAAATAAAGAATGGCTGGGATAATCGCGTAAACAATCAGTTCATTATACGGGATTCCGACATATTCAGCCATAATAAAAGCTGCTGCACCCATGATTGGCGGCATAAGCTGCCCGCCTGTTGAGGCTGTGGCTTCTGCGGCTCCGGAAAACTCTGGTCTAAAACCTGACCGTTTCATCATAGGAATCGTAAAGGAACCTGAACCTACTGTATTCGCAACAGAACTTCCCGTTACCATCCCTTGCAAACCGCTGGCAGCAACGGCTGCTTTGGCAGTTCCACCTGTATAACGCCCTGTGAGACGAAACGCCATATCATTAAAGAATTGTCCGATATTTGTTCGCACGAGCAATACCCCGAAAAAGAGAAAGAGGTAAATGAACGTCGATGAAATTTGAATTGGTGTACCGAATATGGCCTCGGTTGAGTACATTAATTGAGTGGTCATATTGCTCCAGGAAAACCCGGAATGTGAAAAAACGCCAAGCCAAGCCATATTTCCGTAAACCCCGTATAAAAGAGCAGCGATGGCAATAATGACAATCGGCATTCCGACCGCACGTCGAGTCGCTTCTAATAGCAGAACAATAGCGAGGAATGACACAATAATATCGAGGGGCTCAAAACCAAATAAAACGGTATCGGTAACGAGCCGTTCATAATGCCAAACTATGTAAAAGCAAGAAAATAGGGCAGCTATGGATAAAAGTGCATCGTACCACGGAACCCCTGCTTTACCTTTTGCACGTTTGTTGATCGGATATAAAATATAGATAAGTGCTAAAGCGCTGCCAAGGTGAATGGCCCCCTGTATCAAGGCTCCATAAGAACCTACAAATGCCGTGTATAAATGAAAAGAAGTTAAGGAGATCCCAAGGATCGCTACGACCCAAATCCATTTCCCAAGGTCATATCTGTTATTCGATTCTTTATCGTATTTCTCCATAATCGCCTGTTTTTCTTTTTCATCGATTTCAACCGTTTCATTTCTCGTTTTGTTCGTCACGAGGACACCTCCTATCTTTCATTTGAAAAACGTAACGGCTGGACGTCTACCGTTATTATTTTCATTTAATGTGGAAAGCTCCTAGATTATAACATAAATGAGAGAAAGGTCCATGCGAAGTAGAAAGACCGGGCATGGTTGCCCGGCCCGTTAACATCATCATGTTTATTCATCTTCGTCTTCGTCTTCATCCTCATCATCATCTACCTGATCCAATAGATCATTTTCTTCGAAATATTGTTCAGCTCCAGGGTGAAGCGGTAAATCTTCAGAACCAAGCATGATGTTTTCCATCGTCATGTGCTCTCCTTGATTGTGAGAAACCTCTTCTGAATTTTCATACATGCCTTTCACGATTTCATACCCTAATTCTTCGTCAATATCTTCGGTGGACCCAATAAGAACAGCATAAGCAGCAATTCCTTCAACATCTTCTTCGAGGAAGTCGTAGCTATCTTCCTCAATGGTGATGCGTTCATATTGACTGTTGGCTTCAATCTCATCGAGTTGTTCTTCATCAATACTTAACAGTTCAATGTCTTGTTGAGCTGCTAGTTCTTCAAGGTTTGTTGCAGGCAAACCGAGTAAGCCAAATGTTGCATCTACGTTTCCATCCTGCATC
Organism: Geomicrobium halophilum; assembly: GCF_014207655.1. Taxonomy (GTDB): domain Bacteria; phylum Bacillota; class Bacilli; order Bacillales; family Marinococcaceae; genus Geomicrobium; species Geomicrobium halophilum. The sequence continues at coordinate 403,060 of NZ_JACHHJ010000001.1, forward strand.
ATGCTTGCCCCGTCCCCGAAACCTTCTTCAAAAGCTTCATAGTCGCCATCTTCAAGGCCATAGGACTCAAGAATTAATCTGGCGGCTCCTTGTGAGGCAGAGTTTGGTGGCCCAATGTTAACGCTCCTGCCTTCTAGGTCTTCAATGGAATCAATATCACTATCTGCAAGTACCGCAATTTGATTCGTTTCCGGATAAATATAACCCATGAATCCAAAGTTTTCCATTTCTTGTCCTTGGAAATCACCTTCACCTACTAGTGAATCGATGGCAGGAATATGCACGGTCATCCCCAATTCCAAGTCTTGTTCAGAGACTCTTGCTATGTTCTCGACAGATGCATCTGTCGCTACGGCGTCTACTGAAAATCCATCGTAATCGACATGTTCATTCATGACATTTGCCATTTCCTGGCCCAGTGCATAATAGGTTCCGCCAGTAGAACCTGTACCCATTTGCAGGGAGGCGCTTGTACCTTCATCAACCTCATCATCGCCTGCGTCGTCATCAGCAGCTCCTTCATCTCCAGCGTCAGGGATATCACCCTCATCCACTTCAGGTGCTTCTCCATCCCCATTACAAGCAGCAAGTGCTAAAGCGGGAACTAAGAACATGGATGTAAATAGTGTATTTTTCTTTTTCATACACGAATTTCCCCCTTTTCTTCTGATACATTAGTTCTTTTTTATTGAACCAAAATGTAAGACTATTGTCAAAGGTTATGATAATAGCGTCAATATCATGCAAACAATGTTTATTAAAGTGGTGGTTCAATACGTCCGGGAAAACTTCCTCGAAAAAGAAAAGCACTTTTTCATCGTGTGAAGTGACGCTTACGAGGCATCCAGTGGCGCTTCACTCTTCGGAAAAGAACCCCCTTTTCTTTCGTGAGAAGTGAATGCTTTCGTGGTGCAAGCAGGATGCTCGAGACGGGCTTCTTTGCTCTTCAGAGAATAAGAAAATCCAGACTTGCCATTTTGGCGGTAAGTTAACATTTTTTAAACCTCTCGTCCGCTCTTTTTGTTCTCCTTTTTGAACACGCACTTAAAGTGTAAATGATGAACGTTGTGATTAGCGCCGTTCATGCGTATAATAAAGGAAGATTATGGGGATTTTTCTATTGCAGGGCAGTTACATTCCCCGATATAAGCATCGCAATTTAATAATGTCTGGGAGAAGTGGTTATGATATGCCCCAAGGGAAGTATTTTAAGTTTGGCTACGCCATCGCTTTGCTCTTATTGATCGTTTATCTGGGTACGCTCGTTGACTTTATCTTTACACCGATTGTCATATTCTTACAGACCGTTTTTGCGCCAATTGCCCTCGCTGGGGTACTGTTCTATTTATTCCGTCCGATTGTGAAGCTATTAAAGCGTTGGATGCCAAGAAGTATCGCAATTTTACTTATTTATTTAGCGTTTCTTGGTCTGCTTACACTCGCTGCCTTTCTAATTGGACCTGAAATTCAGGAACAATTCCAAAGCCTTGTGAATCGGGCACCGCAATTTTATATGGAGATGCAAGGTTGGTTCAATACCATTATACAAAGTGATCTTGTTCAAAACTTCCTAGAAGAACAAGACATTAATTTAGAAGAAATCGGTCAAACTGTGGGGAATTATATAACAAACTCTTTAGGCAATATCGGCAGTAATATTGCAGGTATTGTCGGAACGCTTACGAGTGCAGTTATTGTCATCATTCTTGTTCCGTTTGTTCTTTTTTATATGTTAAAAGAGGGGGAGAAAGCACCCCAGCAAATTCTACGTCTGTTACCACAAAAACAAGAAGATGAAGGGAAGCGTATCTTAAGCGATATGGATACAGCACTTGCTTCCTTTATCCAGGGGCAAATTATCGTCAGCTTTTGTGTAGGGGTTCTGGTTTATATTGCCTATTTGATTATCGGGGTTGATTACTCACTCATTCTCGCGCTCATCGCGATGGTGACGAATTTAATTCCTTTTATTGGTCCTTGGATTGGAACAGCTCCCGGTGTGATTGTTGCTTTATTTGATTCGTGGGTAACAGCTTTATTGGTGGTTGGGGCTGTTGTTATTATCCAACAATTTGAGAGTATTTTTATTGCACCTCAAGTTCATGGACACAATCTAAAGCTTCATCCGTTAACAGTGATTTTCGTTTTACTTATTGCTGGAAATTTTGGCGGTTTTCTCGGTTTGCTTTTGGCCGTTCCTGCTTATGCTGTCGGTAAAGTGATCGTTATGCATACCTATCGTTTGATCCGCTTGCGTTACCAGGAAAATGAAGATTAAAATGAGTGAAAGGAGATGTTACGATATGAGAAGTGAAAAAGATGGAATTGCCCAATGGGATCAAGAAGAAGTGGCAAAGAAACTCGATGACGAGAGCATAACCTTTGTAGATATACGCGAGCCAGAAGAGTACAATGAGGGACATATCCCAGGAGTCCCGCTTTTACCAATGGGTGAAGTGCCGGACCATATCGATGGAATGGACAAAGAAAAGACCCACGTATTTATTTGTCGGAGTGGTACACGCAGTCAAAAAGTAGCCCAATATGCGAAACAGCAAGGGTTAGATCGTGCTATCAACTTTGATGGGGGGATGCTTTCCTGGGATGGCGACACGAAGACGGGTGAAGAAAAACGAGTACAAGAAACATCCGATATCTATAAATAAGTGACGTTATGACCCTTTATATGAGAAGCCGCACACTCTGTTAGAATGTGCGGCTTTTTACGATTGAATAGTATAGTACAAAAGAGGCGGGGATTTAAATGATTACTGTCATTGGCAGCATGAATATGGATTTGGTCGTCAAAAGTGAAGCACCTCCTTTACGTGGTGAGACCATTCTTGGTGAATCGTTTGATACACACCCTGGGGGGAAGGGAGCTAATCAGGCTATTGCGGTTGCTAAGCTAGGCGGCGAGGTGCAAATCGCCGGTAAAGTAGGGAGTGATACATTTGGAAAAGAAATGATTGCTAACCTCCATGATCATGGAGTGGATACACAATACGTACAAAAAGTACCCGATACAACTTCAGGTGTTGCGCTGATCACTGTTGCAGAAAATGACAATTCAATTATTGTCGTCCCGGGTGCGAACTATCTTTTTGAGCCCGGAGAAGCAAGTGCACTACGTACACTCATTCAATCCAGTCAGATGCTTATCGTACAGTTAGAAACCCCGCTCCCTTTTGTGGAGATGTTGGTTTCGATTGCCTTTCACGAAGGCACGCCCGTTGTTGTGAATCCAGCTCCTGCCCAAACATTAAATATTTCTTTTATTCAACAGGCAACGTATGTAACCCCGAATGAAACGGAGTGTGCGATATTGTTTGAGGAGCCCATCGAAGAAGCGATTGCCAGGTACCCGAATAAGCTGATCGTCACACAAGGAGTCAAGGGTGCGCTTTATCATGATGGGGCCAATCCTGTACGAATTGAAGGCTTCCCAGTACAGGCCATCGATACCACAGGAGCAGGTGATACGTTTAACGGAGCCCTTGGATTGGGCTTGGCAGAAGGAAGGAGTTTAACAGAGGCTGTTCGTTTTGCTAATGCTGCTGCTTCATTATCGGTGGAACATTTCGGGGCCCAGAGCGGCATGCCGAAAAGAGAACGTGTGGAAAGAAGGCTGAGAACGGGCGAATAACAATAGCAACGTATCGTCTGTAAGTCCTGCAACTGCAACCGAAGCTTAACTTTAAAAAGCAAATCATAGAATGTTGACACTTATTATCATCATTCATTGGCGGAATCGTCTCCTTTTTTCTGCTTTTTATTTGATGTTTAATTTTCCAATTAAGGGGAAAGGTTAATTGTAGTTATGTTTCAGAAAGGGGAAGAGAATGATGGCAAAAGGTAAAATTATTTGGGGCACAGTGGCCGCAGTGGCTGCGGGTGCAGGTTATTTAATAAAAAACCCGGATCAACGAGCGAAGCTGGTAGGAAGTACGAAGAAACAGTGGGCAAAGATTTCCGATATGGTAGGTGAGAAAGAAGAAGAGGTTCCATTGGAACAGCGAATCGGGCATCCTGATCCTCTGGACATCAACGATAATGAGATGGTCGCTGAAGGGTCGACGTATTCCGTAGATTATTATAATAAGGAACATGAAAATGAGGACACTTCCACGTCATCTCTTGACAATACTGAAGTACAACGCCATCATTAAGAGTAGAGAATAGACACAGGGTTTTAAGCAAGGGGTTCCTCCCTTGCTTATTTACATTTAGAATTTAACCCGATTTATATCATACATCGCACGAGGTGTTGTTAAGGTGATAACAAGACAAACTACGCTTTGGATGGAATTACAAAAAATAGGCATAATCATCTTTGGCGCCTTCATTGTGGCGATCGGGCTTAATTTTTTCCTGGATCCGGCGAACATATTCGCGAGCGGGATGACCGGGATTGCTCAGCTAGTTTCTAATTTTAGCCCAGTTTCCACGGGTGTGATGCTGCTTTTACTTAATATTCCTGTAGCCATTCTTGGCTGGATGAAAGTCGGTCGTTTATTTACGTTTTATAGTTTTTTGCATGTAGCGTTAACTACGTTCTTTCTGGAAGTTGTTCCATTACAAACCCTTGCCGAGGATTTAATGCTGAATGCCGTATTTGGAGGGATTATTACTGCTGTGGGGGTTGCGCTTCCGCTAAGATTTGGCGCTTCAGCAGGCGGTCTAGATATCATTGCGCTTGTGCTGGCAAGGATGAGTGATCGGCCGCTGGGTGTTTATTTTTTCGGTTTAAACGCGTTAATTGTTATTGCGGCTGGCTTTGCTTTTGATTGGGAACAGGCATTGTTTACACTTGTTTCGATCTATGCAACATCGAGGATCATCGATATGGTACATACGAGACACGTGAAGTGTACCGCGTTTATTGTTACTAAAAAAGCGGATGAGTTACGGGAAGCCATTCATTCGCATGTAACACGTGGAATCACGCGTATGCCCGCTAAGGGAGGGTATGACGAAGCTGAAAAAGAAGTACTTATGATTGCGATTACCCGCTATGAACTTTACACATTACGACAAGTTACAGAAGCCAGTGATCCCGAGGCGTTTACAAATATAGTGCCTACAAGTGATATTGTTGGTTCTTTTAGAAAAGATGATTAATACTGATGGATCGAGGGGAGAATTGTTATGGAAGAAAACCTTAACGTTCAAGTCTCAGCTACGTATGAGGACCACCGTGTTTTTGTAAAAGCAACACTTTCTAACACAGGAAAAGACACGGTAGAGCTCTTGTTTAGAAGCAGTCAACGTATAGAGGTGCGGCTGTATGAAGAAGGGGATTCGGAACAATTTGTGTATCGTTCCTCCCGTATGATGATGTATAGTCAAGTGGTTACAACGTTGTGGTTGGATCCAGAAGAACAAGTCCATTTTACCGAGGAGATTGCACCGTACTATTTTAAGAAAGGAAAAACGTACGGTGGTAATGTTTCCGTTACAATCGATCGTGTTAATGGCGAGATCCCTTTGTCAAAGCCTTCAGACTCTTTTACCGTAAATACGTAATTCAAAAAGGAATGCACTCGATCGGTGCATTCCTTTTTGAATTACCAGAAGGGTACTACGAGTTAAACGAAAGCGATTTAAAACTGAAAACCATATCTTTTCGATACTACATCATAAAACCCAAGAGAATTATAAAGTGCTTTTGTCGCTTGGTTATTCACACCTGTTTCTAGTTCAATTCCTTTCATATCATGCTGTTCAGCCCAATGAATCACATGGAGGAGCAATTTCTTTGCAATACCCCGATTTCTATGATTAACGTCAACGTACAAATCATTGAGCCAGATAAATTTCCCGCCCTTATCCAGGCTTTGCTGGACATTTAAAAAAGCTGCACCCAGCACTTTGCCTTCATGAGAAGCGACAAACATATGTGCATGAGCACTTTCTTCCATCGATGCACGGATCACAGTAATCAATTTATCGTAGGCGTTCGGTCCTCCGATTGAAGCCATTTGACCCATAAGGAGATCAGCTGTTTTGTGGATATCTTCCTCGGTATGTTTATTCGTTAATTCGTATATTTCCATTTTGAATCGACCTCCTTAGAAGCTTACTTGAATAGTATGAAGATACATCCAAAGCATTGATAAAAATAACTGTTGTATTTCTTTTGTGGCAGGACGCGGCTAAATGATCACGTGACAACATCGACGTTAGTGCTCCGTGCGCGTCGCATGTAAAACTTAGCCTCAAAAGATGTTGTTTACAAAGCGACAACTTGTAGGCTTAAGTCTTATCGAAGGACTTGGTTCTTTTTCTCCTCCTGTTTAAACACGTACTATATGGAAACAATAATTTATGATAGCATGGCTTTGCAAGTTTTATGTACTGGATTGAGCAAATAGGATGCAGTCATTAAATGGTAACATCTTATTCAAGAATCATGCTGCTTCAATGTGGTATGATGAGAATTGAAATGTATATAGGGAGGTCTTTGGATGGGTGAACTGTTCGAAACGTTAACCTTTCGAGCGCTATGGACACCTGAACTCATCTTTGTATTAGCGATCGTAGCCATCCTTTATTTATTTCTTACGCGCAAATGGTACGTACGTTTTGAAGATGGGGAAAAACCGCGGGTGAAACAGGATTTCATGTTTGCTCTTGCGCTTCTATGCCTCTACTTAGGGTGGGGGAGCCCATTATACAGCGCGGGGCATATGACAATAACGATACACATGCTGCAAATGGTCTTTGCGTATTTTTTTACCGTCCCGCTTATGATTTTGGCTTTGCCGAAATGGTTCTTACGAGCAGCTTATGAAGGGTTCGGAAAATATGCTCGTCCGTTAAGAAATGCGATGTTTCATCCCATTGTCGGATTAATTATGTTTAATGGCCTGTTTTCTTTTTATCATATACCCGTTGTTTTTGATTATATAATGCTAAATCCGGGGATACATAGCATTTATCAGATGATCTTATTCATAACAGCGTGGATGATGTGGTGGCACATGCTTGCCCCGCTTCCGAGTGAACAATACCTTCATGATTTTAGGCGGATTATTTATATTTTCGGAAACGGTATTTTAATTACTCCAGCCTGTGCCTTAATTATCTTTTCAGGTGGAGCGGTTTATAATACGTATACGGATATGCAATACTGGGCAAGTGTAATGTCCTACTGCCTTCCAGCGGGCGCAAACGTGCCCTCTTCGATGTTTGGGGGTATTGGCTTCTTAGGCGGTTTAGACCCTTACAGCGATCAACAGCTTGCCGGTGTTCTCATGAAAGTTGCTCAAGAACTGGTATACGGAACTGCAATCGGATGGGTTTTTAAACAATGGTTGCAAAAAGAAAGTCATCAGGATGGGGAAGCAACGATTAGCGACATCCCTGCAGATGTTAAAATGGGGGACCGGTGAGGAGGTACAAGCTTATGAGGTATAAAATAGCGACACCATTATTGGCCGCTATTCTCCTTTTATGCAGCGGTTGCGGCTGGTTATATGAATCGGGGAGCGCGGAGAATGGAACGGATTTAGTGGAAGCTGATTTACAAATCAACGACTTTTCCTATACGAACCAGCACGGGGAAACGGTGACAAATGAAGACTTGGAAGGCGAATACTGGTTGGCCAACATGGTATTCACTCGTTGTCCGACCGTTTGCAACACATTAACCCCGAATATGGCGAGTTTGCAAGGGGATCTCGAAAGTGAAGGCGTAGACGCGACGCTTGTTTCTTTCACCGTTGACCCAGAATTCGATGATCCGGAACAACTTCAGTCTTACGGGGAGAGCTATAACGCTGACTTTTCAAACTGGCATTTTCTCGGGGGATATGAAGAGGAAGAAATCCAGCAACTTGCCGGAGACTCGTTTATGAGTCCTGTTGAAAAAGCCCCAGAGCAAAACGATATCATTCATTCTACCAACTTTTTCTTAATTAATCCCGAAGGACAGGTTATCCGCCAGTACGATGGACTTGACAATGATGTAGATAGAATTATTGACGATATCGAAGCGTTGCAGAGCTGACCTATTTTAAGGTCAGTTTTTTTATGTCTGTGTTTCCAGAATATGCAGCTCCGGTTTTTTAACGAACATTTCGACGATCTTTCTCGGCATCCACGATCCAATCCCTGTACGGCTGCTGATTTCCTGTTGGAGATTAGACTTCAACGATTAGCTCTGACTTTCACACCCCTCTGTTACGAGATGACCATCGTCGCCGTTCGGATAGCATCTTTACCAAGAGGTGCTGTTACTTAATGAAGGAGTTGAATCCTCAAAATATGGCTGCCCGATTATAAAAATACACTTGAATTAATGTTTATTCATCGTTATAATAAATAAAAGAAATTGCATAAATATTAAGCGAGGTGCAACATTATGAGAGTGGCGATTGTCGGGGCAACAGGATATGGAGGAGTTGAACTCATTCGGTTACTGCGTCAACACCGGCAAGTCACTGAAATCTCGGTGTTCTCCTCCTCGCAGGCTGAAGAATCTTTAACATTAACTTACCCTCATCTTCAGGACGTATATAAAGGCGTTTTACAGACGATAGATACGAAAGTATTAGCCAGTGCATATGACGTTGTTTTTTTATCAGCGCCTCCAGGAGTGGCAGCGACGCTTGCAAGCGGGCTGTTGGAAGGATCGGCAGCAATTGTGGATCTTTCTGGTGACTTCAGAATAAAAGAGGCGAGGATCTATGAAGAGTGGTATGGGCAGAAGGCGGCTCCTGCAGACCTTAGGAAGCAGGCGGTATACGGGCTATCGGAATGGAATGATGAAGAAATTCGAACAGCAAAACTCATCGCAAATCCCGGCTGTTATCCAACGGCCATATTGTTGGGGCTTGCTCCAGCCGTAAAGCAAGGAGCTGTTAATATGAATTCCTTAATCATTGATGCGAAAACCGGTACAACCGGAGCAGGGAAAAACCCATCGGCCGTTACACACTTCAGTGAAATGAATGAATCTATGAAAATATATAAAGTAAATGAACACAAGCATACCCCTGAAATTGAACAATTACTCGCAGAATGGAATAAAGGTGCGGGGCCAGTCACGTTCACCCCCCATCTTGTTCCTATGAGCCGTGGAATTATGGCCACAATGTATGTGGAAAGCACCGGTGGGTTAAGTCACGATGATTGGTTGCAATTATATAAGGATGCATATGAAAGCCATCCATTTGTACGGGTTAGAAAAAATGGTTTCCCGGCAACAAAAGAGGTGAGTGGCAGTAACTACTGTGACATTTACCTTGATTATGATGCCCGTACCAACCGGGTGACGATTGTCTCAGTCATCGATAACCTCGTCAAAGGAGCCGCAGGGCAAGCGATTCAAAACGCAAATATAATGAACGGTTACAAAGTAACAGAAGGTTTAGACTTTATTCCAGTCTATCCATAACAGAAGGGGGCTATAAAAATGAGCAGCACAACGGTGAATGGGTGTATGAAACAGGTGACGGGCGGAAGCGTTCATACACCCGCAGGCTTTAAAGCAACCGGACTGCATACGAAGGTGAAAAGAAAACGAAAAGATTTAGGGGTTATCGTGTGTGATGAGGCTGCTTCTGCCGCAGCGGTATATACGCTCAACCAAATTCAGGCTGCACCACTTGCCGTAACGAAAGAAAGCATTGCTGCCGGGGGGACGTTGCGGGCAGTAGTTGTAAATAGCGGTCAGGCAAATGCTTGTACAGGAAAAGCGGGGATGGAAGATGCCTATGAAATGCAGAAAAAGACCGCTGATACGTTTGGATTATCACCTTTAGACGTTGCTGTTGCCTCGACGGGGACGATCGGGGATCGTATTAAAATGGATAAAATCTTACCCGGGATTAAAGAGATGAAACCGGAAGCAGAGGCATCCGGATCCGATGCTTTTGCCGAATCAATATTAACGACTGACACTGGGACGAAACAAACGTGTTATGTGACAGAGATCGATGGAAAGGCCGTCCACATTGGGGGGGTTGCTAAAGGCTCAGGTATGATCCATCCGAATATGGCCACGATGCTTGGATTCGTAACAACAGACGCAAACATTGCCCCTGAACATTTGCAACAAGCATTATCGGAAATCACTGATCGTACGTTTAACCGCATTACCATTGATGGTGACACCTCAACCAATGATATGGTATTGACGCTTGCCAGTGGAAAAGCAGGAAATGAACCTTTACACGAGGACCACCCGGATTGGATTCCATTTATTCAGGCTTTGCAATCGGTATGTGAAGAACTTTCTAAACAGATCGCTCGTGATGGAGAAGGAGCGACAAAACTTATAGAAGTTCAAGTTCATGGAGCGCCATCGGATGAAGATGCAGGTAAAATTGCAAAGCAGATTGTTGGATCTGATCTCCTGAAAACAGCGGTATACGGAACGGATGGAAACTGGGGACGGATCATCTGCGCGATTGGATATAGTGGTGTAACCATTGATCCAGATACGATTGATATTTCTATAGGACCCCATTCAACGCTCTTGAATAGTGAACCAGTGGACTTTTCAGAAGAAGCAGTAACCAATCATTTGAAGCAGGATGAAGTATTCATTGCGGTGAATCTTAACCTTGGAAACGGCAACGGAAAAGCATGGGGCTGTGATTTGACGTATGATTATGTGCGTATCAACGCGGGGTACCGAACATGAGTCGTTCTTATGTAGTTGTTAAATGCGGTGGGGCAGCAGTTGATGAGCTATCCAAGGAGTTTTATGAGCGCATCGTACACATGCGAGAGAGCGGGAAAATACCTGTGATTGTTCATGGCGGCGGCCGTTCCGTAAATGAAATGCTTGAGAAGATGCAAGTAAAATCAACTTTCGTAAACGGTTTGAGGCGAACGTCAAAAGAAGTGTTAGACGTAGCTGATATGGTTTTTAACGGTAAGGTGAATCCGATGATATGTTCGAATTTACAAGGAGTGGGCTTAAAGAGTATTGGGCTATCCGGTTGCGATGGACCGATGATCCAAGCCGAATTGCTTGATGAAGAAAACCTGGGCCTTGTTGGTAAAGCGGTGAGTGTCGATTGTTCGCTCATTGATCAAGTCACTTCACTCGGTCTCACGCCGGTGATTTCACCGTTAGTTGCCGGTGAAAATGGGGCGCGGCTGAACATGAATGCCGACACTGCAGCTGCTCATTATGCGCAGGCACTTCAAGCAGAAGAAGTGATGTTCGTTACGAATGTTCCCGGTATTTTGAAAGATGAAAAACAACTAGATTATGTAACAGACCAAGAAGTAAAGGATATGATTACTGATGGCACGGTGTACGGCGGAATGATTCCAAAAGTGGAAGCAGCCCTTCAATCACTCGAGGGATCGGTTCAAAAGGTGACGATCATTGGCGGAGAAGAAAAACAGACAGGACACAGTGGAACTACGATTGTTAAGACAATGGCTTCTGTCCATTCATAGAGGTGATGATAGTGGGAGACACGGATACGCATATTTTTCCGACGTATAAGCGCTGGGATTTAACGTTTGATCATGCAAAAGGAGATACGATTACGACGAAAGAAGGTCATGATTATCTCGATTTTATGAGTGGCATTGGGACGGTGAATATGGGGCATAGCCATCCTGACATCGTTGCAGCTGTGGAAAAACAAGTACAGAAGGGGTGGCATGCTTCAAATTTTTTCCACTATGAAGAGCAAGAACGGGTCGCTTCCCTGTTAGCCGAAGCAACAGGGCTGGATTTTGTTTTTTACGGTAATAGCGGTTCGGAGGCAAATGAAGCCGCGATAAAGCTAGCTCGAAAAGCGACGGGAAAAGAGAGCGTTGTCTCCTTTACGCAATCGTTTCACGGGCGGACGTACGGAAGTTTAGCAGCCACGGGTCAGTCGAAAATTCAGGAAGGTTTTGATCCGCTTCCATCAGGTTTTACGTATGCCCCCTACAATGAAGTTGATGAGCTTGCAAAATATGTAGACGATCAGACAGCTGCTATCATTCTTGAAGTGATTCAAGGTGAAGGTGGCGTTGTCCCTGGGGAGAGGGGTTTTTTAAAACAGACAGAAGCATTGGCAAAACAGCACGGAGCCCTTCTCATAATTGATGAAGTACAAACGGGGATGGGAAGGACCGGCTCGCCTTTTTCATTTCAAAAGTACGGATTAACCCCGGATATCGTTACAGTTGCAAAAGGATTAGGGAATGGCTTCCCTGTTTCTGCGATGATCGGAAGCACACATCTAAAAGCACATTTTGGACCTGGGAGTCATGGTACTACATTCGGGGGAAATCCACTTGCAATGGCGGCAGTAGAAGCGACGCTCCATGTTTTAAATACACCATACTTTCTGGAAGACATTCATGAAAAAAGTCAGCAAGCGTTTCAGTTATTGAATGAGGAATTAAGGGGTCTCGACGATGTCGTTGACATCCGCGGGGACGGATTAATGATCGGTATTGCTTGTAAAGGGCCTGTAGCACCTATCCTTACAAATTTGCAGGCGAAAGGGTTGCTCGCGCTCCCGGCTGGGGAGAAAGTGATCCGGCTGCTCCCGCCTTTAACGATTAGTCAAGACCGGTTAATGATAGGATTAAAGATTGTAGTTGAAGCAATTAAGGAATCAGCGAAAACGACGGCTTCTAGATAAAAGGAGATGGTTACGGTGAAAGGGTATATAGTATTAGAAAATGGTGAAGTATTTCCTGGAAAATTTATGGGTGAACCGCCTGCAGATCTATTCGGTGAAGCAGTATTTTTCACAGGGATGACAGGGTATCAGGAAGTGGCCACTGACCCTTCTTACCGGGGACAAATTGTTGTCTTCACATACCCGCTCATCGGTAACTATGGGGTTCACCCTGATAAGGATCAGAGTGAAGAGTGGCAGCCGCGGGCGTTGATTATGGGGGAGTGCGCTGAAGATGGCTATCACTACCGCTCGGAAGAAACGTTAGCCAATCAGGCTGAAAATGCAGGGATCCCCATCTTAACAGATGTTGATACTCGTGCCCTTGTAAAGCAGATAAGGACCATGGGGGCGATGGGGGCGGTGGTTACAACGAATACTGAGCATGTCGTTTGGGAGGACTACCAACCACCAGGTGACCAACTGCTCGTACAGGAGGTTTCTACCAACGAAATTCAAACGTATGGGACGGGTGATATCCATATCGTATTACTGGACTTCGGCCATAAGAAGGCAATGGTAGAATCCCTTTGTGAACACGGCGCAAAGGTGACAGTTGTTCCTTATGACACAGATGTTTCCACCATTCAAGCGTTGGATCCAGATGGTTTGCTGCTATCGAATGGGCCTGGGAACCCGAAACAGTTACAGGCGCAGCTGCCGAAGATAAAAGCAGTGGTCTCCCAGTACCCTACGTTTGCCATTTGTCTCGGGCATCAACTGATTGCTCTCGCATTTGGTGGCGATACGGTGAAGTTGAAGTTCGGACATCGTGGTGCCAATCAGCCTGTCATTGATAAGAGAACAGGACGCGTGGATATGACCGCCCAAAACCATAGCTATGTCGTCGACGGTCAATCGCTCGATGGAACAGAATTAGAGGTAACACACGTAAACATCAATGATGACTCCGTTGAGGGGCTGGCCCATCAACGATTGCCGATCGTGACGGTACAATATCACCCTGAAGCCAACCCCGGACCTGAAGATAGTCATCATTTATTTAATAATATATTTCACATGATTGAAAAAGAGAAAGAAGTGACCCTCCATGCCTAAGCTAACACATCTAAGAAAAATACTCGTGCTCGGGTCAGGGCCGATTGTCATCGGGCAAGCAGCTGAGTTTGATTATGCTGGTACGCAAGCTTGTTTAGCCCTTCGTGAGGAGGGGTGTGAAGTTATTCTTATTAATAATAACCCGGCCACGGTTATGACCGACGAAACATGCGCAGACAAAGTGTATTTTGAACCACTCACGATTGAAACGTTGGAAAATGTTCTTCAAGCAGAGCAGCCGGACGGTTTGCTCGCTACGATGGGCGGACAAACAGGATTGAACCTCGCACTTGCAGCCTTTGAATCAGGGCTTTTGGAAACGTATCATGTTGAACTCATGGGTACACCGATGTCTTCCATTCAACAGGGGGAAGACCGTGAGGCCTTTCGGACTTTGATGCAGGAACTGAACGAACCAGTCCCGGAAAGTACGATCGTAACAACTGAGGAAGAAGCATTGTCATTCGCCGCAGACGTCGGTTATCCCATTATCGTGCGCCCGGCCTATACGCTCGGAGGTGGTGGCGGCGGGATTGCGAACGATCAAGGCGAATTAGAAGAGATCGTTTCCGGCGGGATCGCTGCCAGCCCTATCGATCAATGTCTTGTAGAAAAAAGCATTTCCGGGTTTAAGGAAATCGAATATGAAGTGATGCGTGATGCAAACGATACTTGCTTAACCATTTGTAATATGGAAAATATCGACCCAGTAGGGATTCATACTGGTGATTCGATCGTCTTGGCCCCCTCACAAACGTTAAGTGATCGTGATTACCAAATGTTACGAACAGCATCAATAAAGGTCATTCGTGCTCTTGGGATCATCGGTGGTTGTAACATTCAATTTGCCCTTGATCCGTATAGCGATCAATATTATTTAATTGAGGTTAACCCGCGTGTGAGCCGTTCTTCTGCCCTTGCTTCCAAGGCTACCGGTTACCCCATTGCACGCATTGCGGCAAAATTAGGGATCGGCTATGGGCTGCATGAATTAAAAAATCCTGTCACAGCTCACACGTACGCAAGCTTCGAACCTGCCCTCGATTACGTAGTTGTTAAGTTTCCGCGCTGGCCATTTGATAAGTTCGTAGACGCCGATCGTACCCTTGGTACACAAATGAAAGCAACCGGTGAAGTTATGGCTATTGAACGGAATATGCAAGCGGCACTGCAAAAAGCGGTTCGTTCATTAGAAATTAAGCTCGATGGATTAAAATGGCCAGGGGTAAGTATGGTAGAAACCCCAGCGTTAGAAGCAGCGCTGCAAAAAGCGGATGATCGCCGTTTTTTCTATATCCTTGAATTAATGAGACGTGGGTATTCCAGCAGCCAAGTGGCCTCTCTTACGCATATTGATCCTTTTTTCCTTGATCATTTTCAACGGTTAGTTGCAAATGAAAAAATTGCAGAGGCTACAACATTTACCGATCTCGATCGTGAAACGCTGGGGCAACTGAAAAAAGCAGGATTTAGCGATCGCTGGCTCGCCGCATGCTGGGGTATTGAAGAAGCGAAAGTGCGAAATTATCGGTTTCAAGAAGGATTGACTCCTGCGTATCACTTCGTTGACACGTGTGCTGGTGAATTTAGCGCGGAGACCCCTTATTATTATTCGACCTATAGTGGAAAAGTGGAACCTGCTGAAAGTGAGAAGCCGGGAATCCTGATTGTCGGATCCGGACCGATTCGAATCGGTCAGGGGATTGAATTTGATTATTGCTCTGTAAATGGTGCACAAGCGGTGCAAAAACTTGGCTATGAAGCCATCATGATGAATAATAACCCGGAGACGGTAAGCACTGACTATGAGACGGCTGATAAACTTTATTTCGAGCCGCTTACGGCTGAAGATGTGATTAATGTCGCCGAACGGGAACAGGTGGAAGGTGTTCTATTACAACTAGGGGGGCAAACGGGCATCGCCCTTACTGAAGAACTTGAAGCCGCTGGCCTGAAACTTTTTGGCGCCTCCTTTGATGTTATCGATCAATTGGAAGATCGTGCCCGCTTTTATGAGTTGATGCAAACGACAGGTATTCCTCATATCCCAGGGCAAACAGGTGTTGATGCCTGCGATACAATCGAAAAGGCAAAAGACATTGGTTACCCTGTCTTACTACGCCCCTCTTATGTGATTGGCGGGCAAGGAATGGCGATCTTCACATCAGAAAAAGAGTTAAAGACTTATTTAGCGTCCAACGATCGTATTGTTTCCTATCCGATTTTAATTGATGGTTATTTTGCCGGTAAGGAACTTGAAGTGGATGTTATTACGGACGGAACGAATGTTTATATTCCAGGAATATTTGAGCATATCGAAAAAGCGGGCATTCATTCCGGTGACTCAGTAGCAATCACACCACCCTACGATCTTTCAGAGCTTATCAAGAATCGCATCGTTAGCTATGCAGAAAAGATTGCTCAACAAATCGATTTTATAGGAATTTTTAATATCCAATTTGTTTTGTCAGAAGATGTGCTCTACGTTATTGAAATTAACCCGAGGGCATCCAGAACGGTTCCGATATTTGCTAAAATCAGCGGCAATAATCTGATCGATCATACGGTCCAGTTACTGCTTGGATATAACTGGAGCGAAGTTTTAGGTGAAACAACAGGATTAGCGAAAGAAACATCATTTTATGCTGTGAAGGCACCTGTATTTTCAACAGATAAATTACCGGGATTAGATCCATTGCTTGGAGCAGATATGAAGTCGACTGGTGAATTGCTTAGTTTTGGGGAAAGCAAAGAAGAGGCAATGCAACAGGCGTTTGCTTGGAAAGATGACCAAGTACCGGCGATTTATCAAGAAACATCAGGAAGCATCTTTTGTCATATAGCCCCCGAACAACTGGACGTTTGTCAGTCAGCGCTTACTCAATTAAAAGACGCAGGGTTTACGCTTTATGGTTTACCTCAAGCCGGAGAAGAGGAACCTTCCTTTACCGAATGGCTAGAACGTGAGGATGGCAAGCTTTATATCAGTATTCCGTCAACAGGGAGCCGGATGTACGAATCCGAGCGTTTGCGAGCAGCAAACAGCCGTAAAATGATCGTTTCCGCACCGGAAACGTTGCTGGAGTTGGTAGCAGCTCGCGGCTGCGAGCATAACATTTGTTCAGCAGAAACATGGAAATGTATAGACTTGCAAAGGACGTGACAGAAATGAACAGTACATCGGAGGTTCTTGAAGAACGTTTACTCAAAGGTAGAGACGTATTGACATGGGGGGACTATACAAGTTCAGAGATTGAACAGTTGTTGGAAAGTGCAGCACAACTAAAAGAAAAGCAGCAAAAGGGCATCCCTCATCAACCTCTAGCTGGACGTTCTCTCGGCATGATTTTTGAAAATGCCTCAACACGAACGAGGGTGTCATTTGAGGTTGGGATGACACAACTTGGCGGTCATGCATTATTTTTAAGTAGTGCTGATTTACAAATTGGTCGCGGGGAACCGATCCAAGATACAGCGAAAGTTCTCTCCCGTTATATAGATGGTCTCATCATTCGTGCGAATGATCACGAAAAGGTAAAACATCTCGCTGAATCAAGTGATGTTCCGGTGATTAATGCTTTAACCGATCTTTACCATCCGTGTCAGGCACTGGCAGACATGTTAACCATACAGGAACATAAGGGAAGTCTTAAAGGACGTAAAATCGTATATGTAGGTGATGGCAACAATGTAGCACACTCACTTATGATCATTGCAGCTAAACTTGGTCTAAACATTACTCTTTCTACACCGGAAGGGTATGAAGGCACAGAGAGTATATGGACGGAAGCGAAGAAAATTGCGATGGAAACCGGGAGTAAGGTCGAGCATGTGGTTAATCCTAAAGAGGCCGTGAAAGATGCGGATGTGATCTATACAGATGTATGGGTGAGCATGGGGGCGGAAAAAGAAGAAGAGGAACGCGGCAAGGTATTTGAACGTTACCAAGTGGACGAAACATTAATGTCACTTGCAGATACAGAAGCGATTTTCATGCATTGCTTACCTGCTCATCGCGGCGAGGAAGTGAGTTCGGCGGTGATTGATGGCCCTCATTCTGTCGTCTATGAACAAGCGGAGAATCGTCTGCACGTGCAAAAAGCGATACTACAGGCCGTTTTTAAATAGAAGAGGATTCAAATGTTCAAAATAAGATCTATTAGTAGGAGCTTTATCACGACCGGTGCCGAGGCTCCACTGCTTAAAGAGCGCAGCTTCTCGACGACTTGCCTTTTTTGCTGAATATACACAAAAGGAGTGTCCCTTCCAGGTTATGGCGGGGATCTTTCTTTTGGCAAAATAAAGTGGCGCGATGATTATCCTTTTCTGATAAAATGAGTGTAATCTAGGAAGGAGCGTATCATATGCACCTCGTTTTTGGGCTACTCATTTTTACGGTTGTGGCCCTAGCCACTTATATGATGATGGCCAGTTATACCGAATTATCTGAGACAGTGGTGGTTATTTTAGCGCTTGGGTTTGCTTTTGTTGCAGAATATACATATATGAAGCTGCGGGCGGATTCTTAATCATGTTTTGAATGGACAGTCTCATCGACAAGGGGGCATTCATAGGATAGGTATTAGCCTTGTATGAAAGGAAGAGACTATGCATCCTATTTATCCGTATCGAAATAAGGCTTATGGATCTTATCCCCATAGTGTAGAAGATAATGGAGAAGAACGAGTCGGTTTTTTCCTGCCATTCGTAGCAGGGCTGGCGGCAGGGCCATTGATTGCAGGAGGATATGGGGGCGGCTACGGTGGAGCGCCCATCCCGCCAGTGAGCTATGGACCTCAGTATGGACCCAGTTACGGGCCAAATTATGGGCCAAGTTATGGACCTCAGTATGGACCCATTTACGGTCCTCCGGGTTATGGTCCTTATCCTCGTCCTCGCCCCTATGGTCCTTGGTAAAAAAAGAAGATCATAAAAAAACCGTGCCATTTATTCAAATGAGCACGGTTTTTTTAGTTGCATAAACGACACCAGTGGTATAAAATTAGTACTAGGTCATAATACTAACTTTTAAGAAATGAATTACGTACAGGAGGGGATGCACATGCGCCAAGCAGGCATTTATGGAATTGGCAATTATGTAGAGGGACGAGAAGTCACCAATAAAGAACTCGAGCAATTTCTGGAGACAAGTGATGAATGGATACGCACCCGAACGGGAATTGAACGACGTATCTTTACCGATGAAAATGTAAATACTTCAGATATGGCATATTTTGCGGCTGTACGTGCACTTGAACATGCGGAAGT
Source organism: Geomicrobium halophilum (assembly GCF_014207655.1). Lineage (GTDB taxonomy): Bacteria > Bacillota > Bacilli > Bacillales > Marinococcaceae > Geomicrobium > Geomicrobium halophilum. The sequence continues at coordinate 422,034 of NZ_JACHHJ010000001.1, forward strand.
TAAGGCAGAAGAGCTGGATTTAATTATTGTGGCTTCCGTAACAGGCGATTACCCTTTCCCTTCTGTATCCTCATTAATACAAGAACGTTTAGGTGCAAATCATGCGGGGGCCATGGATATTGGTGCGGCCTGTGCAGGCTTTGTGTACGGCGTTGCAACTGCCAGTCAATTTGTAGCTACCGGTAATTATGAACGAATCCTTGTCGTAGGGGTAGAACAATTATCCAAGCTGACGGATTTCGAAGATCGTAACACCGCCGTTCTCTTCGGGGATGGAGCAGGTGCTGCTGTAGTAGGCCCCGTAAGTGAAAATCGCGGTCTTCTGTCCTTTGAGTTGGGCTCTGATGGCAGCGGTGCTATGCATATTAAGGCTGATCCCAAAATTTATATGAATGGCCGGGAAGTCTTTAAGTTTGCCGTAAGGCAAATGGGAGATACATGCATAAATTTACTTGAAAAAGCCAACTTGAAAAAAGATGATGTCGACTTTCTCGTCCCACACCAAGCAAATATCCGTATTATGGAGGCGGCTCGACAAAGACTAGAGTTGCCAAAAGATAAAATGGCAGCGGTTGTTCATAAATATGGCAATACATCTGCGGCTTCGATCCCGATTGCCCTTGTTGAAGAGTTAAATCGTGGTAAAATAAAGGATGGAGATTTGGTAGTGATGGTTGGGTTCGGTTCTGGCCTTGTATGGGGCGGTATTGCTCTTCGCTGGGGGCGATAGTCTATCACTACATGTTAAGATTGAAAGTAAATGATAGAGGGGAGAATGAATGATGAGTCGTGTCGTGGTCACAGGCATGGGAACGGTTAACCCACTAGGAAACAACATGAAAAACTCCTGGGAACGAGCGCTTGAAGGGGAGGTCGGGATCGGCCCATTAACCATATTAGAACAAGATATATTTCCAATTAATGTGGCTGGAGAAGTAACAGATTTTCGTCCTGAAGATTACATGGATCGTAAAGAGGCCCGGAAGATGGATCGTTTTACGCATTTTGCAGTTGCTTCTGCTTATATGGCCCTTGAGGATGCTGGCCTTCAGATTAATGATCAGAATGCTGACCGCGTCGGAGTTTGGATTGGCTCCGGTATCGGAGGAATGGGGACATACGAGCAACAATTTCGACAATTTATAGACAAGGGTCCGCGGCGTGTGAGTCCATTTTTCGTGCCGATGATGATTCCGGATATGGCGTCAGGACAAGTTTCGATCCTTACCGGTGCAAAGGGTATAAATTCTTGTACTGTCACCGCTTGTGCATCGGGTACGAATTCTATTGGTGATGCGTTTAAAGTCATTCAAAGAGGCGATGCTGATGTCATGATTACAGGCGGTGCGGAAGCACCGATTACAAATATGGCGATGGCTGGTTTTTCCTCTGCAAAAGCGCTCACTACATCAGATGATCCTACAACCGCTTCCTGTCCATTTGATGCTGAACGGGATGGGTTTGTCATGGGTGAAGGAGCTGGCATTCTTATCTTGGAATCACTCGAAGCAGCACAAGCCCGGGGGGCACATATTTATGCAGAAATTCTCGGATATGGAGCGACAGGGGACGCTTACCATATGACTGCACCAGCCCCTGAAGGTGAGGGAGCCGTAAGAGCGATGGAACATGCGCTTTCAGACGGGAACATCGAGAAAACAGAAGTTGGGTATATTAACGCCCATGGAACCAGTACACCTTACAATGATAAATATGAGACAAGTGCGATCAAGCAGGTATTTGCAGATCATGCCTACGATCTCATTGTAAGCTCTACAAAATCCATGACGGGGCACTTGCTGGGATCAACAGGTGCAGTTGAGTCGATTTTTACGGTTCAGTCACTCGTCGATCAAATGGCCGCTCCAACGATGAATTTAAACAATCCTGATCCCGACTGTGATTTAGATTACGCTCCAAATAAAAAGAAACCAATGAACGCAAAAATTGCACTCAACAATTCGTTTGGGTTTGGCGGACACAATGCAACATTAGCTTTCCGAACGTATGAAGGATAAAACAGACAAAGGAATGTCCCTATATAAAAATGGAGTGATAGAGATTTGGCCTCTCACTCCATTTTTGTTCATTTCATGCTTATTTTAGTACAGGGGGGTGTTAAGCGCTACTGCAGAGCGTCTGAAATAACCCCCCTTTAGAGGATGTTTTAATGAATGGCTTGATGAAATTCGCTGGTAAGATAAAGAATAATCTCCCAATAAGGTAAGAAATGGGTTTATGACACCCCAAATATCAAAGATGGGTCAATATGAGGTGTCGTGGAGAGATGATTTACCCAATGATGACCGAGAATTGTTGATGTAACCATCATTGGCGTAAATGGCTGATTCAGCTATCGTGCACTAGACGTCATTGTTTTGTTCAGCCTTTTGCTGTGCTTCTTGTAGTTCTGCAATTAACAATCCAAAATCCATTTGCAGATGGGAGTAATCTCTGTTCCCTTTCCAATCTCCTCCCCAGTCAAATCCAAGTTCCTTTCCGATCGCAGCAACTTCAAACCAATCAGGCTCCCCGCTCCCATTACCGTCATATTCAATATCCCAGATGACCCTGCCTTCACTGTTTTCAATGGCAAAATCAATCGCTAGGCCATAGTTATGATAGGACTCGCCCCCTTCAGCGTTTGTCACAATGTCACCAGATGTCGTACGACCTTGATCATAGAGTTCGTCCTGTCTTTCGACTGAACGATACCCTTCTGTTATGACGACGGTGATCCCGATTTCATCAGCACGTTCGATTAACGTGTTTTTTTGTTCTTCTACATAGGGATGTAAGCCGTCAACCTCCACAATCTCTTCGGCAAGTGCTTGTTGTTCAGATTTATAATCGTGGAGAGAATCTAGGTTTAGTGCTGCGATGAAGAGAATCGATAGTATCAGAATAGTAAATAATAGTTTCATAAAATATGAGAATCCCCTTATCGTTCATAATAGGGGGCGTAAGTTCCTATCATCATCTATAGCACAAAAGTCTGTAAAATTTCACTTTTCTCGTGTGAGTTTTTGTTTACGTAGTACTGAGCAGTGCCTCAGTACCTTGCACGACTCAACCCGTTGTAACATGGAGTATAACAAACTACTCGTCCAAAAACGAGGAAAGTGTTTCTTGAACTTCCTCTTCATCGAATTCGATAATCTGCCCAGTATGACTGTAATTATTATATTCCAAGCTGTCCTCATGAGGGAGGGTTAACGTTTCAATTTCACTTTCATTATTAAACAAAGTGTTTGCCATTGATATTAACTTCCCTGTAGGAATATCCGTATCAATATGAGAAGATAAGGAACTAACGAGTTGTGGAACATAGGCTAGCGTTTGTGAGGATAATAATTCTTTTCTGAAGTGGGTGAGAACTTCTTGTTGCCGTTCAACACGCTGTTGATCTCCAGGGGCGGCTTCTCGATAACGCATATAATCAAGGATCTCCTCACTGTCCAGTGTTTGCTCGCCGGCTTCGAATGAAATGTCACCATCTCCCGATAAATCTTCTTGGTGCATATCATATTCAATATCTACCGATACGCCTTCGGGTGCGATAATATTTGTAATTTCCTCAAAACCTTCGAAATCAGCAATGGCGTAGTGATCCACGTAGACTCCAAAATTTTCAAGTAATGTGTCTTTGAGTAGATCGACTCCTCCTTTTTGATAAACGGTTTTTAGCGTATGGTCTTGATGCTCTGGAATCGATACATAATTATCGCTGAGAAAGGAAGCGAGTTTGATCTTACCGCTTGGATCGATTTGTGCAACCATGATTGTTTCTGTTGTTTCCGGAAAACCATCACTTTTTCCCAAGAGTAAAACAGTCCACGAATCTTCCATTGACGTTTCAAATGGATGTACGTCGTCCTCAGTAGCATTCGCACGTATGTTTTCTTCTCTTGGTTCTATAGGTGAAGCCGAACGTTCGGTGTTCTCAACCCAGGAAGAACTCCCGTAAGCAGTGCCTATAACAGAAATAATAATGATAATAATAAGAACGAAATAGCCTCTTTTTTTATATAAATTCATTTTGGCCATTCTGTCCCCCCTTTTATACCATCATTGATTATAGCAGATTTTTATGATTTGAACATACCTGTGTTTGGTTACTTAACGCGAGAATGGAGCCATTGAAGGGCTTCTTCGCGGTTAGAAATTTTTCCTTCGATCCATAGACATTCACTTCTTAATAGATAATGCTTGTATTGTGGACCTGGAGTTAAGTTTAATGCCCGTAAATCATCGCCTGTTAATAATGAAGGGATGTGGTGCCGCTTCTTTCGGTATTCCTTGATGAGAAGTGCAAAGTCTTGATTTTTCGAGATCTCTACATATTTTTCAAAGATCAAAAGAGGTGTATTTTCGATATCGTGAATGTTCTCATGCAGGGATCCGAGGGAAGACAATGTTGGCTCGTTCAGTATCTTTAGTCGTGAAAAAGAATTTAATAATTGATTTTCAGATTTCGTCAAGGCAAAACGGGAAAGATGTTGAAGTTGGCCTTGAAAAGCGAATAACGGAATGAATAGGGCAACGTCAGGGATATTTCCCATAGATGCCCTGTTCTCCAAATTCTCCAACATACGTTTAGATGACAAGGACCAGGAGGCAAAAGGGATGAATGCTGATAAAAGCTCCAGTTCGTACATACGTTGAAACGTAGCGACTGCAGTTACTTCCTCAAATAAACGGGTACATTCAGCTTTAATACGATCAGTAGATAAACGGATGATCGCTGGTTCGGCTTTCTTAGCAAATCTTAGAGTGTCTTCGGAAAGAATATAGCCAAACTTTTGTTCAAAACGAAGGGCTCGTAAAATTCGAGTAGGGTCTTCGATAAAGCTTAAGTTATGAAGAACCCTGATTTTCCCATTTGTTAAGTCTTTCTCTCCGCCAAATGGATCTACGAGTGTTCCGAATGATGCTTCATTGAGATGGATGGCCATGGCATTGATCGTGAAATCTCTGCGATAAAGGTCTTCGCGCAGGTTCGATCGTACGACTTTCGGAAGACTCGAGGGAGCGTCATAATATTCAGCTCGTGCAGTTGCAATATCGATGTGTTGCCCGGAAGAGAGAACAATTTTAGCGGTTAGAAAGGAGTCATGGGTGTACAGTGAGCCTCCCAACGTCTTTGCAGCCGCTCGAGCAAATGCAATTCCATCCCCCTCAATCGTGATGTCGATATCTTCATTTTTACGGTGGAGCCATAGATCGCGTACAACACCCCCGATTAAAAAGGCGTTAACATTCATTTCATCCGCAATGTGTCCAATGGTTTGAAGCAACCGATTCTTGTCCGCCGGCAGAAGCTCAACCATCGTATCAATTAGGTTTCGTTTTTCCTTTTGTTTTCTTTCATATTGTTTATCATGTAGAAGTTGTAAAAGATCAGATCGGGAAATCATTCCCATTAGTTCGTCGTCGCTGGTCAAAACCGGTAATCGTCCAATATCATGATCCATCATCAATTGCTGCACCGTTTCACTTGTAGAGTCAGCGTCACACGTAATGACTTTTTCTGTCATATGACCTTTGACCGGTGCATGGCCGAGCCCGTGGTGGGCAGCTTTATCTACATCGCGGCGTGAGATCATGCCGACGAGTTTTGATTCCTCTACGACGGGAAACCCGGAGTGGCCGTAGCGCAAAATCTTATTTTTTACCTCGTCGATGGAAGTGCTGGGATGGACGGATTTAACCGGGTAGCTCATCATCTGCTTAGCGAGAAGTGCTGGTTTCACAGCTAACGATAGATGGGAGTGGATTTCGTTCTCGATCTCTTTTGGATCGCCGTTCTTGATGGTCGCAGCTGCCGCTTGCTGGTGTCCTCCACCACCGATAACACTTAATACCCTGGATACATCGATCCGGTCATTACGACTTCGTGCTGTTACGAAGACTGTTTTTTTCATTTTGGCAATTGAGATGCAGGCATCAGCATTTGAAAAGTCGAGCCACTGCTCTACGATGTCGTTCAAACGACCGATAAACGTGTCGCTTGCGATTGTTCCTATCATGATTGTTAATCCATCCATTTCGCAAGGCTTTCCTTCCTGTAGCAGGTGCATGAAAAGGTCTTTTTGTTCATTGGAAAACGATAATTGGTAAAATTCTTGGACAACGTCAAGTGAAATGCCTTGTTCAAATAAGTAGAGAAGGGCGTACAAGTCCCGGCTCGTGGTATGTCCATATGTCAAGGAACCGGTATCTGTATAGATTCCAAGGGCAAATAAAGTCCGTTCCCAATCACAAAGCTCAATTTCTTTTTCTTTCAAATGTTCGATCAGAATCGTTATCGTTGCGCCAACTTCTGCCGTTTCTCCATGGGCTCCTTCAGGAAGGGATAGGCTCTCTGGGTGATGATCGTAAATGGTCATTGTGTGTACCTGAACATCTTCAAGTACGTTTCCGGTATGGGATGGATGAGACGTATCGACGAGAATGACTTCATCGATATTTTCATTTGTCAATTGCTGTTCTTCTATATAAGGAAATTGGTTTCGATATAAGGCTAAATATTGTTTAATAGCAGGTTGAACGTTTGTTGGTAGTAAAATTTCCGCATTTGGGTGTAATTTTTTTGCAGCAATGAGGGATGCGAGTGCATCAAAATCTGTATTTTTATGGGCAGCGATGATTTTCATATTTTCTCCTTCTCCTTATACCAGCATACTTGTGACCCGTATGAATACAATGAACTAAGGGCTATCAGGGGGGAGATCATCATTGTATTCCGGGTGGCTATGGCTTTAATAGGCATTATAATCTCTGCAATCGGAGGGATTGGGGTGATTGGCTATTCAAACTTAGTCGTATCTGGATATAGCATGTACGAGTATTGGTTTTTCATTATTACAAGAGTTGAATTGTACTTATTTGCAGGCGGCTTATTACTGGCAATGATCAGCCTCACCCGTTTCCCTCGTAAAAGAAAAAAGTAATTCGAACAGCGAAGGGTGGAATAAAATCCCTCATTCCCGACTATACTGTAGGTACGATTTTACGTGAGGAAGGGGGATTCCTAATGGCCCGGATTAGGGATGTATGGGTAAATTGGTTTGAAGGCGAGGAGAATGGATATAACGTCTGTCCATTCCATGAATGGCGAAGTGATGACCGCATTGAAGTGCTCGATATCGTAGAGGTGATAAAAGTCACTGATCATCTTTACTTACAGTTAGAAAATAGCCTGGACACGATCCCTCAACCATTACTGGAAGCTGTGTATCGAAAAAGTGCACTTCGTAAAAATATGTCTAAGCTTCCCCTTGATTATTGCTTTATCGCGACAAATGGGACGAGCACAATTATAGTGGATACACTTGGATATGAAACACCGGTTCGTAAGAGTCGTCTAACACCGCGCCAGGAAAAGCTGGCACTTGAGGCAAGTGAACAGTCTGAAGACCCTAGGTTTGGAGATGAGAGAGAGGTAGAAGAAAAAGAATACCACATTCTTTCTCCTCATCCTGAGTACATGCAAGGATTAACGCGCAAGGAACGGCAATTAAAACAACTACTATTTATGATTATTGACCAATTGGATACCTCAGGTCAAGATGCAGAAATTCGATATTGGTATACGGAATGGTCCCCGGAAAACTATATGGCCATTCAGATGATGAGCGGAGATGAAGCGTTACATGAATTGTTCAAAGAAGTACGCGTGGGGTGGGGCAAAGATCATTACGAGCTTTGTGAAGCAATGGTGAAGGGACAACCTTTCTTTGAGAAATTATGGGATATGCAACACGAGAGCGAAATGCATAAATAAAGGACGTTCGTTCATACTCCATTTACACCCCAACATTTCTTCTTTATAATAGAATCAGTATTGGGGCGAAGGGAGGCTTCAAATTGGACGGTTTAGCATATCTCATTATGCAAGTTTTCACCATCCTAATCGCTTTTGGGTCAATCTTCTTTAGCGTTTACATTGGCCATGTCTGGAGAAAACAGAAGAAAGAATACTAAGGAAAAAGCACTGAACCCATTCCATTGCAGGGGCAGTGCTTTTTGGTTATACGGCAAGATGAGTAGGAAAGCGGGGCTGTCTCTCCAATGATGGGACAGCCTTTTTTAAGTTCGATGCAATCCCATTGCCTCTTCTGCTTTTTGGAGAAGTGTTCGAGCCTGCTTGTTTGCTGTGTCGCTTCCGGCGTCTAACACATTGTCCACCTCATCGGATTCATAGAGTTCATAAAAACGTTTTTGGATGGGGGTGAGTACGGAGACTGTTAATTCGGCAAGGTCGGATTTAAACGCTCCATAGCCTTTGCCTTCGTATTCCTTTTCAATGGAAGACACCTCCTGAGTGCTAAGGAGTGAATAGATCGTTAGCAAGTTGCTAATCGCTGGTTTATTTTCTACATCGAACCGAACATCTTGATCGGAATCAGTCACTGCACTCTTGATTTTTTTCGTAATCGTTTTTTCATCGTCAAGCATGGATATGAAGCCTTTAGTGTTAGCGTCAGATTTACTCATTTTCTTTTCTGGGTTTTGTAAGGACATAATTCTGCGGCCAAGAATCTTTGTCTCGGGTAACGTAAAAATATCGGCATATTGACGATTAAAGCGATCGGCAAGTGTTCTTGTTAGCTCTAAATGCTGCCTTTGGTCATCGCCGACTGGAACAATATCTGTGCCATATAGAAGGATATCTGCAGCCATTAACGGCGGGTAGGTTAACAATCCTGCCGAAACGCCGTTTTTCCCTTCAGATTTGTCCTTGAATTGAGTCATTCGCTCTAATTCCCCGATGTAGGACACGCACTGCATCATCCAAGCTAATTGCGCATGCGCAGGAACTTCCGACTGTATAAAAATGGTTGATTTATTGACATCGAGACCAACAGCCATGTAAAGAGCAGCCAGCTTACGCTTATGATCCCGGAGCTCATCTGGATCTTGTGGGACGGTAATCGCATGTTGGTCTACGATACAAAACATGCATTCATAATCATGCTGGAGGTCAACGAAATGTTTCATTGCTCCCAAGTAGTTCCCGATCGTAAGTGTTCCGCTAGGTTGAATACCTGAGAAAATTTTCTTCATGATTGGTTCGGCTGTCTATGCAGCCTGCACTTCCTTTCTGTCTGATTTGGATAACCCTAGTCCTATGTATAGGTCATGTATATGATAGCTCTATTTTAGAGCATCATAATGGTGGAGTAAATTTAAGATTTGCTGCGCTCCTTTCTTCGACGCCAGAAGTCATAGACAAAAAGCGGCACGAGCAGTAGAAGGATCATATGGGGGAGAAATCCTGTAGATGTCCCGGTCCGATGTTCAAAAAGAATAAGTAGAGCCAGGGCAGCGGCTAAAAAGATCGTCAGCATCCTTGCGATCATTCTCACCCCCTTATCAAACAGTATAACAAAAAGTGGAGGGGAATCGTTTGCAGAGATATCTTATCAGCGTAATCCTGTTATTTCTATGTACTGTAATGAATATGCCGAGCGAATCATTGGCAGAGACAAAGGGATGGGAGGATACAATCCCAGTTAGTCAAGCGGTTAACTTTGATGCAGAAGACCTCGAGGGCAACGCCATCTCCCTTCAAGACTATGCTGGAGAAAATATATTACTTGTATTCTTTACGACTTGGTGTGAAGTTTGTCAGCAAGAACTCCCGATGCTCTCAGAGAATTATCACTCGTTGCAATCGGAGGGAATTGAAGTGCTCGCTATTAATATGACCGCTTCAGAGCGGAACGAAACGGATATTCAGCCGTTTGCAGAGGAGTTGGAAATGCCTGTGGTTATCGATCGTGACGGTCGTATATCAAAAAGCTATGGGGTGAAAGGCATCCCAACAACATACGCCGTTGACAAAGAGCAGCAAATCATTCAAACCTTTTTCGGTCCATTGAACAAAAACGAAGTTCTGCAGGCATTTGAGGGGGAATGATAAAAGTAGTGCGCCGGGATTTGCGCACTACTTTTAGGTTATAAGAGGTTGTGCAAAAAGTCCGGGAAAAATAGCTTTCGTACGCTTCGCCGTTTGCTTCTGCGCTCTTCACGCATGAAAACCATATCCTCGACAGAGAACCCCCTTACCTCTGTGAGAAGTAATGCTTTCGTGGTGCAAGCAGGATGCTCGAAGCTAGGTCTCCTCCATCTACTCGCTCTTTTTATTTATCCTCCGCATTTTAAAAATAATAAAGCCAGGTCATCGTGGCTAGGTAAAAAAGCAACATAAACGAGGAGGGCAGCGTATAGAATCGGCGCTTTCCATTCACAAAAACGGCATAACAAACAAGGGAGCTGTTAATGACTAGAAAAATCGCAGTCATCGTGTGGCTCATTGATGCTGATTGCAAAATCGAACCTGCGTAAAAAAGATCACATAAACATAAAATAATCATATTAAATAAGTTACTTCCGAAGATAGAAGCGGCTGCCAAATTTTCATTATTTAACCGTAGGGCTGTTAACACCGTAATCGCTTCGGGAAGAGATGTAGATGTCGCAATAAGGAAACTGCCGACAAAACTTGAACCGAGTCCTGTAATAACGGCGATCTCATCCCCGGTCAAGGTAAGAGCGGTACCAGCGATAAATATGATGATGGCTGTAATGATGAAGCCAATAACCGCATGTTTCAATGTATACTCCTCTTCGTTCGGTGTCTCGCTATTTTCCTTCTCCTCTTTCGAGACCGGAGTTCGTTGAATGATCCATAAACTTAATAAGTAAAGAGCGATGATCATAAGGGAGTCAATGCCCATATTAAGAAACGGAATTTCAATCGTTGTGAATAGCGCTACTGTGACGATGAGTGTCATAAATACGCCAAATAAGGCTGTATAACGTTGTTGTTTGTGTAAATGGGAAAGCATCTTCCGTTTTCTAAACACAAGATCGAAAACGGCTAGAATGAGTATGTTGAAATGGTTACTGCCGAGAATGTTTCCAACAGCCAGATCAGGGTTATCTAAGTAGACGGCAGTCAAGCTTGTTGTGATTTCTGGCAGAGCGGTAGCACCCGCTAGCAGAAATGTTCCGATCAGCAGAGCCCCCATCCCGGATAAGCGGCTAATAGCATCTGCGTATGTAGAGAGTTTGTGAGCAGTAATGACCGTGACGATCACCGCCGCTATAAATATGACATATACCATTGCAATCATCCTTTTATAACTGCATGACTATCGATTTTTAGTATTTATTAAAGACTTCTGTTTTATCCAGCATGGCATATTTTGTGAAGAAATAGCAAAAACAATAGCATATGTTGACACGGGCATGTTACCGTAGATGATATAGTATTGTGTAGCGCAATTGAAATAATCGGACGAAAACGGAAAGTTTAAAAGGAGTGTAAGGATATAAATGCCTGCATTTGCAGTTTTATTACCTATGAAGAGTCAGAAATTAACCGAGGAATATCGTTCAGCGCATCTTGATTTTTTAGAGCGCTTACAAGAAGGAGGCCATGTTCTTGCAAGAGGCCCATTTGTGGATGGAACAGGCGGTCTCGTCATTTATCAGGCTCCATCGGCAGAGGCAGTTGAAACGTTAGTGAAAGAAGATCCATATGTAGAACATGGTGCACGTGATTATGAGATCCATGAGTGGGCGATGGTTTCCAATCGTTGGGATTTGCCTGGAAGTTAATGCAGAACGATACGGCGAAAGAATAGAGGAAGGGCCTACGAGAACGAGGGCAGGGGTTATCATTTCGGGATTGATGCACCGGATAAGGAAATTTATCGTTTAACGGAAGCGTACGCTAAAGCGGAGAATGAGCGCTTGGACGAGCTCGACAACCCTCCGGTAACAAGGCCATGGATTCAGGATTTCACCGCTTCGTGGTTAGGTATGGGGAATTATATTCCGTATGGTCCAGGCGCAGTCGAAGCACAGATCCAAGCACTTAATGACAACGGAAGTATTGACGGATACTTAATATGGAACGCCGGTAACAATTATACAGAGGGTATCGACTTTACGCCGATTGAGTAATGAAATGTCGGAAGTCAAGAGGCAGAGGGCTTTATGTTGTTGCTTAATAAAAGTATGCGTAATTGAGAAAAGCTTCATGATTTTTATTAACGAGTTTAACTTTTCTTCGATCTGGGTACATATACTTTAGGTGCTACGTATATCCACTTCGTAAGATTTTGTGAAAAGTTATACGAGCGCTTGTTAGATTAGAACCATTATTGTATAATTATAGATATGGTTAGTGTGTAGAAAATGTATTTTGAATATAGATAGGATAGACATGGATAGGGGAACAGAACGTGAAATGTTTTGAAGGGAGAGGGTCTAGATGGTGACGTTACTAACATCGCCGAGCTGTACTTCTTGTCGGAAAGCAAAAGGGTGGTTGGAAGAACACAATATCCCTTTTACAGAAAGGAATATTTTTGCTGAGCCCTTATCAGTTGAAGAAGTGAAAGATGTCATTCGAATGACGGAAGATGGCACGGATGAAATTGTATCGAAGCGCTCCAAGATTTTTCAGGAATTAGATATTGATGTCGATACCTTATCTCTCCAGCATCTTTTCGAACTGATTAGTGAACACCCGGGATTATTAAGAAGACCGATTATTTTTGATGATAAACGTCTGCAGGTAGGCTACAATGAAGCGGAAATCCGGCGTTTTTTACCGCGAAAAATCCGCACCTACTTTTTACAAGAGGCACAGCAGCAGGTAAACTGACAACGAAAAAACTTCTATCCGCAAAGATAGAAGTTTTTTCTTTAAAGAGCGTGTTCAAAAAGCCGAGAAGTTAGAAAATGTTCTTCTCTTTTCGCCAAATGACGAAAGCTTAAATTTTCTTATGCTCTGGAATACAAGAAAGCCCGTCTCGAGCATCCTGCTTGCACCATGAAAACATTCACTTCTCACGGAGAAAAAGGGGTTTCTTTTTCGAGGAAAGATTTCCCGGACTTTTTGAAGATCCTCTTAAAAAGTAAGCACCGCAGTGCATATCAGCTTCCTATATTTTATACAGTAGAAAAAGAACTTATAAAATAAAACCAAACGATTGACATTACGATTGACAGTGAGTGGAGTCGCCAGCTAGTAATCCCGAGGGCTTTTTCTCATCCACATTTATAAATGTGGATGAGAAAATGACAATTTGAACAACCTTAAGGATGGCATTCTCATCGCAGAAAATGGTACACTTGCCCTTAACAGGGATGATGAATTCGTATAGAATGGACTTAAGAGTTGAAAGCGACGCTCGATAAAAACAAAACAGCGTGCGGTTAGTCCACTTTAACCCGAGGAGGGAGAAATCGTGGAAATTGAAAGAATTAACGATACGACCATTAAGTTCTATATCACTTATGCAGATATCGAGGATAGAGGCTTTGACAGCGATGAAATTTGGTATAATCGCGAACGTGGTGAAGAGTTCTTCTTTGAAATGATTAATGAAGCTCATGATCATGAGAATTTTGAAATTGAAGGTCCTTTATGGATTCAAGTTCAAGCGTTTGATAAAGGGCTGGAGATTGTCGTAACACGTGGTCAAATGAATGATGGGAATGTAAAACTGGAAATCCCTGTGGGCAAAGATAAAGAGGATAATGAAATTGACGATAATATCGTTGATATGCTAGATGAGCAATTGCGCTCAAGACAAAAAGATCGGGATTCTTTAACTCCAGAAGATCCATTAAGCATTGTCATCGCTTTTCAAGATCTGGAAGACTTAATTGCTCTAAGCAAAGCGGTTAAACTGGAAAATGTTAAAAATGAAATATATTCATTAGAAAATGTATATTATCTTCACATTGAGTTTGATGATTACTACGATGAAGATGAACAAGATAACATGTTAAGCCGCGTCTTAGAGTACGGGGATGAATCAGATGTTTCTATCCATCGCATTCGCGAATATGGAAACACGATTGTACCGGATCACGGTGTAGAAGTATTATCCTCTTACTTCTCATAACCATTAAAACGAGCGCTGGGGTCCTAAATGGGACGACCGGCGTTTTTTAATACATAAAGAACACCATCGTATTTGTTTAGGTGCTCAGGTTACTAAAAATGAGCTTGGGCAGGAGGCGAAATAGGTGAATAAACAGATCAATATTTTTTTCATTATTATTCTCTTTTTATCAGTGATCTATACGATGAGGGGATTTTTAGATGAACAGTTGAGAATTATTATCACCATAATATATTCGATTGCGATTGCATTGGTGATATTTGTCATATTCATGGAAAAACGAAACCCTACGAGGACGTTAACATGGGTGATTGTGCTAGTTGCTTTTCCCGGTGTTGGTTTTATTTTTTACTTAATATTTGGCCATGCATATCGACATCAACGTTCATATACAAGGAAAGCTTCTGAAGATGAACAAGCCTTCGAGAGTGTGACTCGACATCGTAGTTTGATGCAAGCAAATGGCCAACACTTGATGCCAGGTCGAGAGAAATTTTTCCACTTGGCTTTAAAATTAGGTTCCCCTATTTCATTTAATACGGAAACAAAGGTGTTAGCAGATGGACGGGAAACTTTTGCACATATGCTATATGCACTTGAGCAAGCCGAACATCATATCCATATTGAATTTTATACGATTCGACATGATGATATTGGGAACCAGTTCAAGCAAATCTTACTTAAAAAAGCACGGGATGGTGTAGAAGTCCGGGTTTTGTACGATGCCGTTGGCAGCTGGCAGTTACCGAAAGCATACAAAAATGAGCTTCGTCAGGCGGGTGTGGATATAAAGGCTTTTGCCCCCGTAAGAATTCCATTATTAAATCATCGAGTGAACTACCGAAATCATCGCAAAATTGTAGTCATCGATGGTCAAATTGGCTTTACCGGAGGCTTAAATATTGGCGATGAATACGTGGGTAAAGGCAAATTGTTCAGACATTGGCGTGACTCGCACCTCTATATGAAAGGAGAAGCCGTCAGGGATCTCCAGTTAACGTTTTTGCGTGATTGGTCGTTTATGACCGGGGAGACAAAGATGGATCCTGTTTATTTATCCCCGGAGCATCGTAATTCCAAGATCGACGAAGGCGGTGTTCAAGTTATTGCGGGAGGCCCTGATCAACAGTGGGAGGTCATTAAAAAGCTTTTCTTTAAAATGATCACAAACGCGAAAAAGTCAATATGGATCGCTTCTCCCTACTTTATTCCTGATGACGATATATTGTCAGCGCTCAAAATTGCAGCCCTCAGTGGCATTGATGTCCGTCTCTTGATGCCGAGTAAACCAGATAAGAGAGTCGTTTTTCACGCTTCACGTTCTTATTACCCTGAACTGGTAGATGCCGGTGTTGTCATTTATGCGTATGATCATGGATTTATGCATAGTAAATTTATGATTGTGGATCAGGAGATTGCTTCTCTTGGGAGTGCAAATATGGATATGCGGAGTTTTCACCTTAATTTTGAGGTTAATGTCTTTTTGTATGAAACATCCAGTGTTTCTCGTTTAGTAAGTGATTATGTTCTGGATATGGAACATTCGAGTGTAATCTCAGCAGAAGCCTTGAAAAAGAGGCCGTTTCGATCCCGGATGATGGAGTCTTTTTCTCGTTTGCTATCTCCATTATTGTAGTGGAGGCCGCCTTGCATATGTACGCGCTGGCGTGCTGAATTCTTAAAGACTGCTCCGTCATTGTAGAGGTTGTCCAAATATGAATGGTTTTTTTCTCTAAAAACTTTTTTAGTGAAAAGCAGGAATAAGAGTGATAAATGTAGAATGAAGATTAGGTGAATGTTCCCTCGTTTCATTTCCCTGAAAGGGTGTTGCCTATTGTTCACTGCTATATCTCTTTCCGGACGAACCGTATCCCTTTTAGCTGGAAAGGATAAAGCCTATATTGCCTCCCAATCTCAATGGTTTTGTCCTGTATGTAATGAACGCCTTCGATTAAAAAAAGGAAGGAAGCGCAGGTCTCATTTCGCTCATGTTGCATACACAAATTGCCCTTCAACAACTGCAGAGTCAGAACATCACCTGGAAGGAAAGGCTTTTCTATATGAATGGTTGAATAAACAAGGAGCAGGGGTCTCGGTAGAGGCTCAAATTTTTGAGACGAATCAACGGGCAGATCTTCTCGTACATGGAAAAGAACAGACCCTTGCGATTGAGTACCAATGTTCAGCCATTGACCGTGAGAAGATTCGCGCTCGTACCGTGTCATATCAATCCGTAGGGATTCAAACGATCTGGGTGCTCCCGTTTTATCGGTTAAGAAGAAAAGGGAATACGATTCGTCTTCAAGACTGGGAATGGGAGGTCACTGATCATTCGAGGTATGTGCCGCGTATCTACTTTTTGCAAGCCCCCTCAACGTTATGGATCGCACATCTGGGTGCATACTTATCCCCGCAAAAAGCATACGCACAGGTGCTGTCATATCCCCTTTTAACCTCATCATTCGAAGATGTAAAAGAAACAAACCCTTCTATAACGAACTCCAGTAAAGCCATGCTAACTTACAAAAAAAACTGCCGTTATGGTAAACGACTCCCGCCAACCCCATTCTCCATTCAAGTCCAAGAGCTGTTACTCCGGCATAAACTCCCACTCCATCTTCATCCTGCAGAAGCAGGTTGGTTTCTTCCTTGTCAAGCTTGGGTTAGGGAACCGCCACTCCTCTGGCAATCGTGGTTATTCATTCAACTCCTTTACCTTCTTAAACGTCAAACGTACATTTCTCCCAAGATGCTTGATCAACATCTACAATATCTCTCCAGACATCTACAACTTTCAATGGAACGAACTCAGGTATTGATGGATCAGTACTTAACTCTTTTAGTAAACTTTGATGTTTTATATAAACGTAATGGGGGCTTTGTACTGGCCCAACGCATCCGATTTCCTCAATCGGCTGATGAAGGGTATGAGATGGATCAGCGGTATGCATACAAGGGGTCCTCGATGGTTACAAATTGATTGACATGTTCTTTTACCTTAAGATGGAAAGTAAGGAGGGAGAATCATGTCCAATCATACAGGTACACGAGTCCCGGATCGTTCGGAAATCCCCAATGAACGAAAATGGGATGTAGAAGCGATTTTTACAGATGCTAATGAATGGGAGCGAGCTTACACGATCCTAGAAAATCAATTGCCAGAGCTGGAGGCCTTTCAGAATAAACTTGTAGATTCAGCGGAGATGTTATATACAGGCTTACAAAAACGGGATAACATCAGTATGGAATTGGAGCGTATAGTCGTCTATGCCCATCTGAAAAACGATGAAGACACATCCAACAGCTTTTACCAGGGGTTATTTGATCGCGCACGTTCATTATTAGCTCGTTTTAGTGCAGCGGTTTCGTTTTATGAGCCAGAGATTTTATCTGCTTCTAAGGAAACGATTGAGCAATACCTTAGCGAATATGAACCCTTGCAATTGTATCGATATGAATTAGAGTTATTAAACGAACGCAGACCCCATATTCTATCGAAAAAGGAAGAGGAGTTACTCGCCAAAGCTTCTGAGGTTACCGATCAACCTGAACAAGCATTTTCGATGCTTACGGATGCGGACTTAACCTTTGAATCAATCAAAGATGAAGAGGGAAATGAAACGGCTGTAAGCAATGGTCGATTCATCCAGCTTCTACAAAATGAAAACCAAAGAGTTCGCAAAGATGCTTTTCATTCGTTGTATCGAGCGTATCGTGGTCATGAAAATACACTTGCAAGTATGTTGAATGGACAAGTGAAACGTAATCAATTCTATGCAGATGCGAGAAACTATTCATCCGCACGTGCTCAAGCCCTTCATACGAATCATATTCCCGAAAAAGTGTATGATCAATTGATTAAGGTTGTTAATGATCATCTTCATCTTTTTCAGCGATATTTACGCTTACGGAAAAAGTTGCTTAACCTCAATGAGCTCCATTATTACGATTTATACGTTCCACTGGTGGAAAGCAATGATTTTGACGTTGACTATGAAGAGGCCAAAAAAGAAATTATTCAGGCGTTAAAGCCGTTGGGGCAAGATTATATTCGTGTGATGACTTCAGGATTAGAAGAAAATGGATGGGTTGACGTTTACGAAAATAAAGGGAAATCGAGCGGGGCATATTCCTCTGGAGCCTATTTAACGCAGCCATATATTTTAATGAATTGGCAAAGCAATATTGACGCGATGTACACGCTGGCTCACGAGCTTGGACATTCCATGCATAGTTACTATACCCATAACGCTCAACCGTATCCATATGGCGACTATACCATCTTCGTAGCAGAAGTGGCTTCTACGGTAAATGAAATGTTACTTTCCCATGCATTAGAACAAAAAACAGAAAGCAAGGTCAATAAACTTTATTTACTCAACCAACAACTTGAAGGGTTTAAAGGCACGATTTTCCGACAAACGATGTTTGCTGAATTCGAGCAGCTGATCCATCAGTTTGCTGCGGAAGGAAAAGCGCTGACTCCAGAGAACCTTAAGGCAGAATATCTTGATTTGAATCGTAAATATTTTGGAGATGAGATGGTTTATGATGATGATATTTCTCTTGAATGGTCCAGAATCCCCCATTTCTATATGAACTTCTATGTGTATCAATACGCTACAGGATACAGCGCGGCCGTCGCTCTAAGCAAAGGCATTCTTGAAGAAGGGGAGCCTGCAGTGAAGCGCTATTTATCCTTCTTGGAAGCCGGGGATTCAGACTATCCCACTGAAATATTGAAAAAAGCAGGGGTAGATATGACTGAACCTGCCCCGATTGTGGCAGCCATGACCCAATTTGAACGGCAATTACAAGAAGCCGAGCAATTGGCCGAGGAGTTATTCAAGGATATTTAAAAAACCCTCAACACGAGGGTTTTTTTACTCTAAGAGGATGTTCAAAAAGCCTGGGAAAAATAGCGGTCGAATTTCTGCGTCAGCTTGCTTCCTCGACCTTCTCGGCTCTTTTTGAACACGTACTTTAAGAAAAGCCTTTAAAACGGCTGCGTTCGTTTAAAAAGTGTACACTGATGACAATGGAACCGAAGAATATCGGGGCGGCAATAAACAATGGAAATAAACGCAAGGCAGCTACCAAAAATAAGAGGTAGCCAATCGATACAGCAATAATACTGAGAATAAATTTTTGCATTGGCAAACCCCCTTTCTCATTTTCCCATTCGTGCAACGGGTTTTATTCAAAGGGAAAAGGCAAAGTTCATCGGGAAAGTTCGGAGTCCTATAATTCAGTATATGATGAACTTGTCTTTTTTCATCACTTCAAAAATAAAAAATGACCAATGCTGGTCATTTTTCGGGGGGGATAGGCTGCCAAAAGGTTCCTCTTTTTACCGGGATCGATTCGACTTTTTGTTGGAGCTGTAATGCTTTTAGACGGGCATTTGCTTCTTTCATGGATAAATCATATACTTCTGCTACTTCTTGGGTGGCCACAAACTGATACGTTCGCACAAATTCGTCAATGTCCATTTTTTTACGGGCCTGAGGATAATCACCTAACATTTTCGCCAGAATGTCTTCGTACACATCATAGCTGTGCAGTCCAGAGACCTTCAGTCCGGCATCTTCGATCCGATCGTTGAAGAAGATCATTGTTGGTACTGCTTCCGCATCCATTTCGTGAGTGGTATTCACGTCAGATTCTAATGCTTTCCTGGCTAAATCAGAATTAAGGTCTTTCCGAAATTCCTCAAGATCTAATTGAGTACGTTTAGCACAAGAAAGGAGAATTTCTTCATTAGAAATGTTTTCTTTTTTAAGGAAAAGAGCTTCGCGCAACCTTCGGAGATAAAGTATACCATATTGGCGGCCCTGCATTTCAGCAGCTTTTACAGCAATGGCAGGTGCTTCTGAATGGGAGAGTGGGTTCTCATGCCAAATATCACCATCACAACACATTCCTGTACGAGTGGCGGTCGTTTCCCATAGATCCACTAGAGATTTTTGATTTTGTTCATTTACACACCAGCTGGCGGCTTCAGGAACGATAAAAAAACGCATTTTAAATAAATGGCCGTACTCAAGCTGTATTTTCTTTAGTTTCGGTTCCATTCCCCAGCAAGCAGGACAAAGGGGATCTGTAAAGACATAGATTTCCAACTTAAAATGATCATTTGTTGGTTTATCTCCTTCTTCCATCCCACATACGCCAAGAGTATCATCACAGCCCCGTTCATTTGTCTTCACCAAGGTCATTCGCTCCTTTCCTTAAACCGACGTGTTAACCATATGGTGCGCGGTTAATGTTAATCTTCGATATAATTCATGGACTGCTTCTTCATCTTCAAGCTGACTGGCTGCCAGTGCCTTTTCCATACAATCTAACCAGGCTTGGGCTCTTTTCGGTGTAATTTCAAAAGGCAGATGACGAGCACGTAATTGCGGATGTCCATGTTCTTCAGTATATAACGGGGATCCCCCGCAAAATTGTGTTAGAAATTGTTTTTGCTTTCTTACTGTTTCACTCAAATCATCGGGAAACAATGGTTTCAAGTCAGGATGCATGTGTACTCTTTGGTAAAATTGTTCCGTAATCGTTGAAATCGCCTGTTCTCCACCGAGAGCCTCATACAATGTTCGTTTCTTTTCGTTCATCTTAGACCCCTTTTTCCCGGACTTTTTGAACAACCTCTTGAGAGGGATTTTGAATAATCATATTGTAGCAATGCTTACGAGAACCTTCAAATACTATGCATCGGCTCTTAGAAAGGCGATAAAAGGTGAGAGCATATCCCCGCTACAGAGATATGCCCTCGCCCCATCTGAATATAAAATTATGCCAAGCTTTGATAGGTATTGAATACTTTTGGAACATAAGCTGTTGTTTCATCAAAAGGAGGAATGCCTCCATACTGATCGACATTACCAGGACCGGCATTATAAGCAGCTAGAGCTTTTTGAACGTCATTGTTGTAGCGGTCAAGCATGTCACTTAAATAACGGGTGCCGCCATCAATATTTTGAGCTGGATCGGTAGCATCGGTAACGCCTAATCCGCTTGCAGTTCCAGGCATTAATTGCATCAAGCCCATGGCCCCGGCATGGCTCTTGGCATTTGGATTGAAATTAGACTCATGTTTAATAACCGCGTAGATTAAGCCGGGATCTACCCCATGTTTTTCGGCTGCCGCTTCAATATAATGATTATATGGAGAATCTGGTAAAGTGCTACTGGTAGTGGTAGATATAGGGTTTTCCGTTACTTCCGCCACCTCTTTGAAATGGGGAGAAAGAAGGTGCGAAGTCACTTGCGGCTCTTGAACGGGGTTAAAATAGAGCGGCCTGTCTCTAGATAAGTCCAATGGGAATGTTCGCTGGCTGCCGTTTGATGTTTCATGTAGTACTTGAGCATTAGCGAGAATTGAAGCAAAATCCTTGATTGGCTCCCCATGTGTACGATTTGAATCCGGTATCGAAAACGGTGAAAGTGTTATCCGATTGAGTAACATTGGATAGAGTTCATTCATAGCGAGCCGCTCCTCAATTATAGTATAATTCGACTATAGCAGAATGAAGAGCGAAAACAACAACCTAAAATAAAAAAGATGAAAGTCCTATATCAAGCTCCCCATGAATAAGGCAGGGGAACTTCAAAATGGTAGTAAAAAAATAGACAAGACACAAGCCCGAGTCGGAATGAGGTTCATATGACGATAAAGTAAATTTTGGATGATAAGAGGGGGCAGTAAGCAGGGGGGGTTATGTCTTCTTTCGCATTTTCGCTGAAAAAAAACGTTGAATTTTCGGAGGTGGTTCTGGCGCCTCTTTCGCCATTCCTATTTGTTCAACGATTTGTGATAAGACGTTACGGACATGTTCTCGAGACTTTCCTTCATATTCTAACTCAAAATCCACTTCACCAAGGTAATGGCTTTCATCAAGAGCAATGAACCCGCCATCATGTCCCCATTCAGCCCGCCAGGTAGATAACTTTCCTAAGTATTGAAGGGCTTCAAATGGAATCCCCCATTCTTTTTCTATGTAGGTTTGAATGGAGCCTGGAGATACCTTTGTAAGGGCGGTTTGTTCTGTCCATTCATTTTTCTCAAGACGTTGATGTTTCTCGGTCACACCTTCACCATTTCGCACCTTCAATGTTAAGACATTGGCTCCGTCTTTATAACGAATACGTAATGCAGCGTTTCGTTCTTTTAATTGAAAATCGGATGTGTCAAAATAGTGATTGTGCTGGATATGGAATTCCTCCGGGTGTAATTGAAAATACCCGCATATTTGATGGAATTCAGTTTCGGTTAGTAAACGCTTGCTTTCAATTTCCAGTTCTTCAAATTCACGATCCATGCAATCATCCTCCTGCCTTTATTATGGCATAGACGATGTAGAGCTACAACGTGATTTGGATAAAGAAAAGGGGTAGAATAGACGTGACTGTAATAAATGCAAAGAAAGCCATACATAGAAACGACGGTCTCTATCTCGTGACAGATCGTTCGACACATTCATCATTCACACCAACGAGCCGCCTGCTGGCCGATTCCGATAATTTTGCTCTTGTGTATATTTTTGAACAGGATGATGAATTTGTACAAATCCATATTCATGAAGACTTATGGCCGGCGATCAATGAAATCTATCGAAAGCGAAAGCCAATATTTCTTGATGAGCCTGATGTTGAATTTGAAGATATCCATGAGGAATTAGACATGTTACTGGATGTCATTCAAGGAAATAACAATTATGGAGCTGAGATGGTTCGTACTGTTGAAAAGCATTTCCTAGATCCAGCGAACGATTGATGGAGGTGTTCGAATGAGAACTTGGCCTATATTTTTATCACCGTACCAACAAGCCGTTGAAGAATTAAAGGTAAAATTTAAAAGTCTCAGGGAACAATATCAGCAATCTTCGAAACATACACCTATTGAATTCGTGACAGGGCGTGTAAAACCGATTACGAGTATTCAAGAAAAAGCAAAACGTAAAGAGATTCCTTTAGAAAAGCTGGAAACGGAAATGCAAGATATAGCTGGCATCCGTATCGTTTGTCAGTTTGTAACAGATATTGACCCGATCGTAAATATGTTGCGGAGCAGAAATGATATTACTGTCATCAGTGAACGAGACTATATAAAGGAAAAAAAATCCAGTGGTTATCGTTCCTATCACATGGTGATTGATTACCCTGTTCACACCGTAGAGGGTACAAAGCATATTCTCGTAGAAATTCAGGTGCGCACGATGGCAATGAACTTTTGGGCAACCATCGAACACTCGCTCAATTACAAGTATAGCGGGGAGATTCCCCAAGACATTAAGCTCCGGCTCGTTCGAGCAGCAGAAGCTGCCTACCAGTTGGATGAAGAGATGTCCAAGATCCAAGGAGAAGTGCGT
This sequence comes from Geomicrobium halophilum, assembly GCF_014207655.1. Lineage (GTDB taxonomy): Bacteria > Bacillota > Bacilli > Bacillales > Marinococcaceae > Geomicrobium > Geomicrobium halophilum. The sequence continues at coordinate 445,342 of NZ_JACHHJ010000001.1, forward strand.
GAGGCTCAATCGATTATTACCAAACTTCAAGAAGAAAATCGGGGGACCTATAAGTAAGAGGAGGAAAGTAGCTGATGAAGTATGATGTAACTTCGCGGGGGGATGAAGCTTCGAATGAGATCGCCTCCCGTATATGCCGGGAGCTCGGCAAACATTCACTTACATTAGATGAGGAGGAACCAGAAATCGTCATCTCTGTTGGGGGAGATGGCACGTTGCTCGAAGCGTTTCATTATCATAAGCATCGTCTGGAAGATACATGTTTTGTCGGGGTTCATACTGGACATTTAGGTTTTTATGCTGACTGGATGCCTGAAGAGGCCAACCAATTAATTATCCACATTGCGAAAACCCCTTTTCAGGTCGTCGAATACCCTTTGCTTGAAGTTGTCGTTCGTTATCAAGGAGAGAGTACTCCGGATCGTTATCTGGCTTTAAATGAATGTACAGTGAAAACGACCGAAGGTTCCCTCGTCTGTAATGTTGACATAAAAGGAGAAACGTTTGAAACGTTTCGCGGTGATGGGCTTTGTATCTCTACTCCATCGGGGAGTACCGCTTACAATAAGGCATTGGGAGGAGCAATTCTGCATCCTTCGTTATCATCGATGCAAATTTCAGAGATGGCTTCGATCAATAATCGTGTATATCGAACGATTGGTTCACCGCTCGTCTTACCTGAGCATCATACTTGCTTATTACGACCATTAAACGATGTCAGCCTGCAGCTTACGATCGACCATAAATCCGTTGTCAATAAGGATATTGAGTCCATCCAATGTCGTGTCGCTGAAGAGCATGTTCGTTTTGCTCGCTTTAGACCATTTCCATTTTGGAAACGTGTGAAGGAGTCATTTATCGGTGAGTAATTGGACATCAGCCTGGACATGGAGTGTAAATGCACCTCTTTCGATTGATGATTTCTTGAAAATAGAAAAAAAGATGTCTACACGTATGATAAAAAAGATCAGGCGTTTCGGTGAATTACAAGTAAATGGAAAGCCTGCAGTAAAGCACCAGGAACTACTTCCAGGGGATGTCGTTTGTGTTGTACCTCCCGAGGAACAGTTCCCGGCCCATTTTCAAAGGTACTCCTATCCGCTATCGGTGATCTACGAGGATGCCCATTTGCTCATATTAAACAAGCCGGCACCAATGGCAACAATGCCGGGACACGGAGAAAAAGGGGAGTCACTTGCAGAAGCGGTGATGGCTTATTACGAGACAAAAAAGTTCCCAGGCTCTTTCCACGCAGTAGGTCGTCTCGATCGAGGGACTAGCGGAATAATGATCGTCGGAAAACACGGATATGCACACGATAAGCTCACACGATTCACTGAATATCGGCCAAATAAAAGGTATGTAGCCTTCGTAGAAGGCTCCTTTCCGGATGGACGACAAGTCATTGATGACCCGATTCAACGTCATCCTGATTCGTTGATCGAAAGGCAGATCGGGGGCGATAAACCAGCCATTACAATTGCTGAAAAACGAGGAGAAGGAGGAGGGGTGAGTCTCGTGGAGCTCACCCTCATTACAGGGCGAACGCATCAATTGCGTGTGCATCTTGCGGCTAGAGGGTACCCGATTGTAGGGGATACGCTGTATGGAAGCTCATCCTTATGGATCAAGCGCCAGGCGTTACATTCCATTCATACTCGTTTCCAACATCCGATCACAGAAAAAATGTATCACCTAACAGCACCCTTTCCGCGAGATCTTCAACCTTTATTTTCTAAAATGGGTGCTGATATTCTCGACGAACTCCATCAGGCCTCAACGACTTCTTCGAATGTGAAGCGGTAGACTTCCTCACTCTCGTTCGTGATAACGGCATCAACGCTCCCACTGAGGCCTTCGGGTTCCAACGGTTCGTTAAGGAAGAACGTTTCACTTATCATATAACGATCACCCCCGCCAATAGAAAAGGGTTCCCCCTCATCGCTTTGGAGGAGCTCAGGCTCACTTAAGGACTCTAGAAGCTTTTCGTCATTCACCTCCCAATGGAGAAGCAGTTCCTCAGCAGGCCGTTCTGATGTGTTGGCTATTAATGCGTTAAATGAAACCGATGATTCATCTCCCTCGCTCGATAGCACAATTTCCGATTCATCTTCGATATGACTAATCTCCGCCTGAGGTGCACATGCAGATAATAAAAATACGAAGATCATGAGACTAACGAATACGGTACGATTCATTTTTTTTATTCCTTTCTATAAGAGCCTAGAGACTCTTGTTTTTCATAAGTACGGAATTTTTCCGACTGCTTTTCTTGTCGTGAAGGTATCGATATGGTTGTAAGTTCAGGATAACGAAAGGCAGTGAGCGCACCACCAAAGACGCATCCGGTATCAATATTAATAGTACGCCGGTAGACTCTGGGGGTCTGTACAGGTGTATGGCCGTAGACAATCCAGGGTGGCTGGTTCCTTTCGTTTAGCACCCAGTCCCGCCGCTTCGGTACTTGACCCGGTTGCTGCTGTTTGCGGTCCACATCTCCGTATAGGACGAATGCACGAACCGCTTTGTTGGTTTTGCCAATATCGTGTCTTCGGATACCTGCGTGTGCGGCAACTACATTGCCTTCATCTAGTGAAAGGTATAATGGTGATTGTTCAAACAGCTGCATAAACGTTTTTCGTATGTTATGATAGGATGGTTTTGTGAGCTCCTTAAGTTCAGCAACGGTCGTTTCCAAGCCATGCTGAATTTTTACCGGACGTCCAAGGAAATAGCGGTATAGCTTGTCACAGTGATTTCCGGGTACATAATAAGCCAATCCTTGGTCTACAAGGGGAGTTACATCTTCAATGATACCCAGCGAATCAGGACCGCGATCGGTAAGGTCCCCGATGAAAACAAGTTTTCGCTGATGAGGATGTACATAAGAGCCTTGCTTTTTTTTATATCCTAGTTCTTGTAAAAGTTGGGAGAGTTCTGATCGGCAACCGTGAATATCACCGATAAAATCCAAGCCTTTTGTCATTGTCATCACCTTCTGAAATCATAGCAGATGAACACCTATGATTGAAAGTATATGAACAGTGACCGTTCTGTAAAAAAATGCTATACTGAAGGACAAGAAGAATATAGGCATAGAAAGGAGCTTAAGAAAATGAGTTTATCATTAGAAGGACATACATATGTTGTCATGGGGGTAGCAAATAAAAGAAGTATTGCCTGGGGGATCTCTCGTAGCCTCGCTGATGCCGGGGCAACGCTTGTTTTTACATATGCTGGAGAACGCCTTGGAAAGAACGTACGTGAGCTTGCAGACACCTTGGAAACCGATACATATGTGTATCCATGTGATATTACGAGCGATGAAGAAATCCAATCAACATTTAGCCAAATTAAGGAAGAAGTGGGAACGATTGATGGACTTGCCCACTGCATCGCTTTTGCGAAAACCGAAGATCTCGAAGGTTCGTTCGTAGAAACGTCCCGGGAAGGCTTCCAATTGGCCCATGACATTAGTGCCTATTCGTTAACCGCTGTCGCCCACGCTTTAAAGCAGAATGAACTAATGCCTGAAGGTGGATCTATTTTAACCATGACCTACCTTGGCGGCGAACGCGTGGTGCAAAACTACAATGTGATGGGAGTGGCCAAAGCGGCATTGGATGCAAGTGTCCGTTACCTAGCAAATGATTTGGGCGAAAGCAATATCCGGGTAAACGCGATATCCGCCGGACCCATGCGTACCTTGTCGGCAAAAGGAATCTCCGGATTTAACACCGTGTTAAAGGAAATGGAAGAAAAATCTCCGTTAAAACGAACCGTCACACAGGAAGAAATCGGAGGCACTGCACTCTTTTTAATGAGTGACTTATCCAAAGGCATGACCGGTGAAATTCTTCACGTCGACGGGGGTTATCACATTATTGGGATGGGATAAAGGATGAAGGCTGTCTATCGGGCAGCTTTTTTATTTTGACAGGATGTTCAAAAAGTCAGGGAAAAATGGCCGTCGAATTTCTGCGTCAGCTTGCGGGGTGAAGGAGGCCAGCGTGTCTCTGAAAGTGACACGCTGGCACTAGCACCTTCGGCGCGTTGCACGTACCAAAAGCGTATCCTCGAAATCGAAAACCACTTTTTCATCGTGTGAAGGAACGCTTACGAAGCAGCCAGCTGGCGCTTCGCTCCTCGGAAAAGAATCCCCCTTTCCTTCGTGGTACAAGCAGGATGTCAAGACGCGTTTCCTTGCACTCCAGAGCATAAGAAAATCTAGACCCGCCATTTTAGCGATCAGCTAATATTTTCTAAAACTTCTTGGCTCTTGTTGCCCTCCTTTTCGAACACGCACTTTAATGGTAAATATAACGAAAACGGCTATATTTTTACATCTATTCGGAGATGCTACAAGTACGTCTTCAATTCGACCTATAAAGCATCTATATGAATGGAAGGTAGTGATCACTTGTATTCTGTTGTAGCCGAAAGACTCGTACGGTTAGTCCTCAAAGCAGACTACCGTGCACTCACGGAAAGTGAACAATCAGAAATGGATGAAAGCAAGAAGTTCTTAAGGAACTTTTATTGGGAAAAGGAGAAACTCTCTACGATGTCCTATATCGCCTATACGACAGAAGATCATGAATGGCAACATGAAATCTGTTCAGCAGTTGAAAAATTAAAAGGGGAATGACCTATCTAGATAAGAAAAGACCCACGTGATTGCGTGGGTCTTTCTACGGGTGGCTTAGTAGCCGCCGCCTTCTGCTTCTTCGGTGATATAGGTTTCAGAGAGATCATAGGTGTCGTTTGGATGATGAATAAGGTTCTGTACTGAATCAGAAACCCCGGCCCGAACATCATCAAAGACGGTATAAATCATTGGAGCTTCCTCTACAAGGATTTCCTGAATTTCACCATAAAGCTCTTCACGTGCTTCTTCATCATCTTCTTGACGTGCTTCCTCAAGAAGTTCATCTACTTCTTCATTCTCGTAGAATGAACGGTTACCGGGGGCCCCGTGATTATCGGAATGGAAGAGAGAGTACATACCGTAATCAGCGTCTGCCGTTACAGTGTTCCAGCCAAGGATAAACATCTCATGCTCGCCTTCAGCTGTCTGATCAAGGTAAGCACCCCATTCAACGTTTTGAATGGACACGTCAACTCCGATATCTGCAAGCTGATCCTGAATAAGCTCAGCGGTTTGTTCCCGCATTGGGCTTTCGTTATTCGTCCACAACGTCGTTTCAAATCCATCTTCATAACCTGCTTCTGCGAGTAGTTCTTGAGCCTCTTCAGGGTCATAACCGAGCTCATCTAAATCTTCGTTATAGCCAAAGACAAGATCGTTAATCGGTCCGTAGGCTGGTTCTCCGTAACCTTCATAAATCCCTTCCACGAGAACCTCATTATCGACAGCCATGGTAATGGCTTGACGGACAAGTGGATCATCGAAGGGTTCTTCTTGGGTGTTAAAGCTAACATAAGTCATGCTCAAGCTCGGCCCTGACATCAGCGTAGCGTCTTCCAGTGCCTCAACCTGGTCCACTAACGCGGGTTCCACATCGTCGGCCACATGGGTTTCGTTATTTTCAAGCCTTCCGATACGGGTAAGATTCTCATCGATAATTTCAAATGTAACGCTATCGAGGTAGGCATTGTCACCCCAGTAATCTTCATTTTTATGGAACGTAAGTGAACTTCCCTGATTCCATTCCTCGAATACAAATGGCCCTGTACCAACGCCTTCGGTATCGAGGTTAAGATCTTCGCCCTCTTCCTCTTCTTCGATGGCCGCTTCACTCATAATACCCGCCGCATTATGCGCGAGGTGTGCAGGTAATGGAGCAAATGGAAACTCAGTCGTAAACTCGACGGTGTACTCATCAACTGCTTCAATATTGTCAATCATTTCAAAAAGGAATGCAGCTTCTGAAGCACGCTCTTCTTCAAGCACGCGTTCAAATGTGGCCACCACATCATCAGCGGTTAGCTCTTCACCATTATGGAAGTTAACGCCTTCACGTAGTTCAAAAACAAACGTGTCGTCATCTGTTTGTTCGTAGGATTCCGCTAAACCTTCGGTCTCAATCTCGAGTGTTTCAGGATCTTGGGTAACAAGTGTTTCATACATTAATGTACGTGCTTTCGCAGAGGGGTTGTCATTCGAACCGTGAGGGTCCATCGACTGCGGTTCCCCTGCCATCGAAATCATGAAGTCTCCGCCTTCCTGTGGTTCCCCAGCGGTTTCTCCGTCTCCTTCGTCTTCACCATCATCCTCGCCATCTTCGACGTCTTCTCCAGTGTCCCCGTTATCGCCGGCATCGCCGCCATCTACATCTGAATCATCGGTGCAAGCGGTAAGCACAAGACTCGTTGCAAGTGCAGCTCCTACAAGATATCCAGACCTTTTGTAGCGTTTCACCCATAATTCCCCCTTAATATGATAATAAAAGCTAGGCTTACTATATCCTACGAATTAAAAACTTTCAATACTATTTTTTCAATTAAATAAAGATTAGCTTTGACAAAAAATTACGATTTACAACAAATTAGAGCATGTTGTAAGCTGTTAACAATCGATAATACTTACAAAATTGAGAGAGGAGGGTGAAACTACAAAAGAATTAGGGAAAACGTTACATATATATCGAGAGAAAAATCGAATCAAAGATTTTCTCGTACTTTATTGTAAAACGTAATAAGATTGCTATAATAAAACAAGTAGTTTGCTAGTTCAGTTTGTACAGAAGGGGTTGAGCAGAGGATGGGGTCAACCGTTAATCAAAAACCGGCTCGTGAAGAAGAAATTGGCGCGCCGGAATCACGGTGGAAGTCATTATTTAAAAAATTAATACGCAATAAGTCCTCATTAATCGGTTCATGTATTCTTATATTTTTCTTGCTAGTCGCTGCATTCGCACCATTTTTAATGACGCATGATCCAAATTCTACCGATTTATTAAATGATTTTGAAACACCATCGTCGGAAAATTGGTTTGGGACCGATCATAATGGTAGGGATATTTATAGCCGAATTGTTTATGGTACACATTTAACTTTATATGTAGGAACGGTATCTGTTGCGATTGGAGCCGCTGTTGGGATTGTTCTCGGATTATTTGCAGGGTATTATGGCCGTTTTGTTGATACGGTTATTATGCGCGTGGCCGATGTATTGCTTGCTTTCCCAGGAATCTTATTGGCACTTGCCATTGTTAGTGCTCTAGGTGCGAGCTTAAACAACGTAATCATTGCCTTGTCGATTTATAACATCCCGGTATTTGCCAGAATTGTCCGAGGTTCTGTCTTAGAAGTGAAATCCGTTGAGTATATCGAAGCGATACGAGCGCTTGGCGCGAAGGATGGGAAAATCATGTTTCAACATATCCTTCCTAATGTGAGTTCCCCGGTGATCGTACAAGCTTCATTACAAATCGCGACCTCGATCCTTAGTGCTGCGGGCTTATCCTTCCTCGGTGTGGGAGTTCAACCGCCAACGCCGGAATGGGGAGCGATGCTTAACTCAGGAAGAAGTTACATGTGGGACTCCCCCCATCTTACGCTTTTTCCAGGTATTGCGCTCGTTCTCGTCGTCCTTGGTTTCAACCTATTGGGTGATGGATTGCGCGATGCGCTAGATCCAAAATCAAAAAAGTAAGGAGGCGTTAAGTTTGTATATTTTTATCATTCGCCGTTTTTTACAACTTATACCGGTCATTATCGGCGTAACCCTCGTTGCTTTTTTGATCATACAATTGATCCCGGGGGATGCAGCGCAAGTTATGGCTGGAGAAGCAGCTTCTGAAGAGCAGTTGGAGCAGATGAGGGAGAATCTTGGATTAAATGAACCTTTATATGTACAGTATGGAACGTTTTTAGCTGATCTTGTTCGTTTAGATTTGGGTCAATCTGTACGTACGGATCAACCGGTGATGGAACTGGTCGCCCCGCGCTTTTGGATCACATTGGAGCTTGCTTTTTGGGGACTGGTTGTAGCCGTTGTTGTGGGTCTTCTCGGTGGAATTTTAGCCGCGACCAAACAAAATTCTTACCGTGACCTTGGTACGATGATGTTTGCGGTCATCGGACTTTCGATGCCCAACTTCTGGTTAGGTCTTATGCTCATGTATTTGTTTTCAATTGAACTCGGATGGCTGCCTACATCGGGCTGGGGAGATTGGCAACAGATATTCCTGCCTGCAATCACAATGGGAACGGCAGGTGCAGCTATTATCGCCCGTATGACACGTTCAGCGATGCTTGAAGTGCTTGGCGAAGATTACGTACGAACGGCGAGGGCGAAAGGTGTAAAAGAACGTTTAGTTATCTATAAACATGCGTTACGAAATGCACTGATCCCCGTAGTTACCGTTATTGGTTTGCAGTTTGGCTACTTTTTGAGTGGAGCTGTATTAACAGAGTCTGTGTTTAGTATCAATGGTTTAGGGCGGCTTGTTGTTGACGCAATTTCGCAACGGGACTTCCCGGTTGTTCAAGGAACAGTGATTGTGCTCGCGCTGACCTTCGTGTTAACAAACTTCATTGTCGATATCCTCTATCGTGTCTTGAACAAACGAATCGAAATAAATTAAGAATTAGCATACGGGAGGGAATGAAGCCCCCTCGCCTATAGAAAAGGAGGTCATGAGCGGTGGCAGCAACGGATAAGACACCTATTTTAAAAGTCGAGGGTTTACAGACGTCTTTTTTCACTCATGACGGGGAAGTGAAGGCCGTTGATGGCGTTGATTTCGAAGTAGGGGCGAATGAGACGCTTGGGATTGTCGGTGAATCAGGTTCAGGAAAGAGCATCACCTCATTGTCCATCATGCAGCTTGTTGAATCTCCCGGAAAAATTAAGGGAGGAAGCATTAACCTTACGGGTGAAGATTTACTCAAAAAATCCAAGTCCCAGTTTGCAAAATATCGCGGAAATCGCGTCTCGATGATTTTTCAAGAACCGATGACTTCGTTAAACCCTGTATTTACCGTCGGTCATCAAGTATCCGAGGCACTACGAATTCATAAAAAACTAGGCAAAAAAGATGCCCGTCAAGAAGCCATCCGCATGCTTAAACTTGTTGGAATCCCTGCACCGGAAGATCGCGCAAAACGCTATCCCCATGAATTGTCCGGGGGGATGCGCCAACGTGTAATGATTGCAATCGCGCTCTCCTGTGACCCTGAGTTATTGATTGCCGATGAACCAACGACGGCTCTCGATGTAACGATTCAAGCGCAAATTCTTGAATTGATCAAGAACTTGCAGGAATCCTCCGGGATGGCTGTTCTCATTATTACCCATGATCTTGGGGTAATCGCAGAAACCGCCGATAAGGTCGCTGTCATGTATGCCGGTGAAGTCGTCGAGCAGGCAGATGTGAAAACGTTATTCAAACGCCCCTTGCATCCTTATACAAAAGGGTTAATGAACGCCATCCCTCGACATGATGTGGATATGGATGAATTGGAAGTGATCAAGGGGACGGTCCCCAGCTCCGCGGAAATGCCAAGTGGATGTCGCTTTATGAAACGTTGCCCATATGCCTCAGAAATTTGTGAGACCCATCCATCATTAGCAACACCAACCCATAATTATGGTGTGGAAGATGATAGCGGGGCGGTACGCTGCTGGATATACACTGAGGAATGGGACACAGCTACTAAAAAACAGGAGGTGCAGTAAGAGCAATGACCACACCTCTCTTTGAAACGAAAAACTTAAAAAAATACTTTCCGGTAAAAGGCGGGGTCTTGAACCGGAAAATGACGGATGTAAAAGCGGTAGATGATGTTTCTTTTGCCATTCATTCGGGCGAGACTCTAAGCATTGTTGGGGAATCAGGCTGTGGTAAGTCAACGACTGGGCGTGCGATTCTTCGATTGGAAGAACCAACAGACGGGGAAATTTATTTTGATGGGGAAGATTTTCGTAAACTGAGTAAATCTCAACTTCGAAAAAGGCGTAAGGATATCCAAATTATTTTTCAGGATCCGTATGCATCCCTCAACCCCCGGCAAAAAGTGAAACAGATTCTTGATGAAGCAATGGCTATTCAAGGGGTTGTCCCGAAAAAAGATCGTCCGGCACGCATCCGCGAGTTAATGGAAGTCGTCGGCTTACGCCCTCAACAAGCGGAAAGGTATCCCCATGAGTTCAGCGGAGGGCAGCGTCAAAGAATCGGAATTGCACGTGCCCTTTCCGTTGATCCAAAACTCATCGTTTGTGATGAGGCTGTATCAGCTCTTGACGTTTCAACCCAGGCGCAGGTGCTCAACTTACTCAAAGACTTGCAGCGGAAATTTGACCTTACATTTTTGTTTATTTCCCATGACTTAGGGGTTGTTCGCCATATTTCCGACCGTGTGGTCGTGATGTATCTTGGGAAAATTGTTGAGATAGCCGATAAGAAATCACTATTCGACTCCCCACATCACCCATACACACGGGCATTACTTTCGGCTATTCCGGTTCCGGATCCTGAAAGAAAAACAGAGCGTATCGTTCTTGAAGGCGATGTGCCTTCTCCGATGAACCCGCCAAGCGGCTGTCGTTTTCACACGCGCTGCCCATTTGCAACGGAAATTTGTAAGCAGGAAGAGCCTGAACTCCGAACCGCAGGTGATATGGTCGATGGACATCAAGCTGCGTGCCATCATATGGAAGAGATCGTTGAACAATATGGAAAAACACCTTCGGTACAGGAATAATGAATGGGGCTGCCCAAAGGGCAGCTGCTGCATTCGATGGTTCATTTCTCCTTTTCGGCGGGAGGATCCACTATTTCGGCGCTACGGCTAAGGTTCGGCGAAAATGCGGTCATCGGTGCAAATATTTTTGAGACATCCCCATTTAGTATGAAAAAGAATCATCCCGTTAGGAGGGATGATTTATTTGTCTAACAGTATGCTGCTCCCACAATGATGAGAAGGATGAAGAGAACGACGATAAGCGCAAATCCTCCGCCGTAACCAAATCCAGCTGACATGTTGCATTCCTCCTGAAACCACGATTCGAGAACATTTTACTTTGTTCTCCCTATACATTATGCAAGCAGTTATAGACGGGTGAACTAACCGTTAAAACCGGGCACTTGCCCAAGAGTGGGACATATCATCAAGAACATACGCCGTTTCCTTTTTCCTAAACCTGCGTATTCTATTCTTAAAAGGGGCATAAGAAACGTTTCTTTCCTTTGGCGAGGAATGGATTCTATAACACTAGCTTAACCCCGGTAAAGCTACTTGTCTGCCTTTTTGAACATCCTCGTAAATATTTCCTTTTCATTCAATCATAGCTTGTTATATTCCGAATATAATGGAGCAAGACGTTGTCTGATAAGGAGGAGAAGCTATTGAGTTCTCGAAGACGTATGAAACGTGTCCAGCCGCTTTTATATATTGATAATCCTAATCATGAACCGCCTTCCCATGGCAGAACTGAAGTAGAGGTATTATACAAACGTAGTCGATTACAACGTAGTCAATCTACAGATTCCGAAGAAGAGGTGCCAGAAAATAAAAGTGAAGAAATGGAGGAATCCCCTGAGGAAGAGTCAAAAAGGAGACGTTCATTTAATTTATCCAGGCACCTGGGCTATGATTGGCAAGGGGGAAATGGAGCAAGACCCGGAACAAGGACGACCGAACAATTAAAATCGACATTAGAAAAACAAAATACGAGAACTAGAAATCGTACAACAAGGCGTCGTGCAGGTGAGCACCAAATTCAGCCTGATTCTCAGGTTAAGAACAAGGATGAAGGGAAAAAAGAAGAGAATTCACTGACATTTGCAGACAAAACTGTAAAAGAAAAAACAGATTTTCTTGTTCGTATGCGTCATCGTTCACCGATTACATGTATATGTAAAACAAAAAATCAAACATGGGTCGGCATCGTTACTGCTGTAGAGGAACAGCAGTTCACGATGCAAACCCAGCAAGCCCCTTATCTGGTAACGATCAACTACGATGAGGTCACAGAATTATCTCTCGGTGATCTCATGGGGTGATTAATATTTTGTGTCTTATTTCTTGTCGACTGGCATTTTATCCTTTCTGTCTTTTGGAATAGGATTATCCACCAAGCCAGGATCTAAACACTGAATGGCACAGAAGCAGTTCAAATCAACTTCTATACAGAAGTGCGTTTTCTCAAGCGAGCAGACATTGGATAGCGACGTCGGATCAACACAGCAGTTGTGGGTAAATAATATCTCATCGGTTGGACGAAGTAATGATAAAGTGGCGCAGCATGAATTTTCATCGATGCTTTCTACTCTGAAAAATACGGTTTCAAATACGTCTGGATAGTCCGCAGTTAATCCACCTGTTGCCCAAAACATGTTGGCCTTTTTATCTTTAAGAATAAACGGGATGGTATCCTGAACCCGCCCTGGCTTTCTTGGATTCAACAAGTTTGTAAAACAACTGTTGTCACAGTTTCCTCTTTTTCGATCGTCAACGGCATCTTGTGCTTCCTGTATTGACAGTACCGCATCGCAGACGCAGTTGCCTGATTCAAATTCTTTGCGACCGCAACTCACATTGATCACTCCTTTAGGATTCCTTCATGGTTTCGATATATCGTATGTACGTTTATCCTAAAGCGTGTATGTTTCCTGTGATAAGCTTTTAATCCCGTAATATCAAGGGGGTTGAACGATTATCAACTGCAATATTATAGAGATGGCATACTTTTTTTCATTGGGGGTATAGAGTAGTAAATAACCCTGACGTCGAGCATCATTTGTTTTGTCGTTGATAAATGAAAGGAGCTGACCATTGGGCTATATTCCGATGCAAGCCAATGATATTGCTTTACAGTATGGAAGTCGTATTCAGTCGGTCCAGCCACTCGTAAAGGCGAATCCGCGTGTTGAGGCGATCACTGCACGAAACTACCGAAAGCGAAGGTACCAGTCCCTCCCATTAATGGTTTATCATGATGGGCGTAAGGTACATGAAATCGAACCGTATTCGAACGGAAAAGGCCAGCGTTTTGAGGCATTGGCATAAGAAGGTGAACCCTGGGCATACCATTAATCAGTGGTGTGCTTTTTTTCAGGTGAGAATTAAACGGAGAAGGTGACGTTGTGGCAAAAACATTAAGAACGGGCCACCCAATGATGATTGGACAGCCCCAACTCTACAAACGTTTTTCCATTACGACGTGGGGGATACCAGCGTCCAAAAATTCATCGGAAGTAACCTTGTACCCCAGCCGCTCATAGAAAGCAGTTGCGTGTGTTTGCGCGTTCAAGATCACCCCATATCCTCCTTGTTTAGCAACGTAAGCTTCAAGTGCATGCATAATCTCTTTCCCGAGGCCGGTGCCGCGAAATTCTTTTAAAACGCAGATGCGTTCTGCTTTTCCAAGGCCTTCATGAAAACGGACTCGACCTGCCCCCGCTCGTTTTCCGGACACCTCAGCAAGAAAGTGAACACTATCTTTTTCATATTCGTCCCACTCTTCTTCAGGTGGAACATTTTGCTCATCGATGAAAACCTTCGAACGGATCTCTCGGACACTTTTTATCTCTTCGTCGTTGTCTGCAATTTCTACCTTCAATGTTTTCCACTCCTTATCCGTGTTGAATAAACATAAAATGTAAGGCTTTATGGAGATCAGGTTCCCAAGTTCTCCATGTATGGTCCCCATTCTCAAAAATTTTATAGCGATAGTTTGAAACCTTATCCACGAGTTTGGCATGAAGATTTTCGTTCATGGTAATAAAATCCATGATCGAACCATCTGTTCCTTTCACTTCCTCCTCCTTAGAGCCGACTGTGTGGTAAATGGTAAGCCGCTCAAGTTCTGCGCTAGCATCAATCGTATTCAATAGCGTATCGTTCACATAGGGAGAATGCATCGCCGCGCGCGTAAAAGTGTCTGGGTACTTCAAGCATGCAAGAAGGGCTAAGGAGCCTGCTAATGAATCTCCCAACAACGTACGCCCGTCGGCTTCTTCCTGAAGTGAGAATTCACGTCCAAGATAGGGGAGAAGCTCTTCCGTTAAAAACTGTAAGTATTCGCCAGTCGCTTCACCGTCAGGGTGGTACCATTTGCGCCGTGCAGCTATACGTGGATAAGGAACACCAACAACAATCGTTTCCGGGCCTGCTTCATCTAAAATAAGGGTCTCTATTTTACGTCCGATTTTTCCAAGTTTAAAATAATCTTGTCCATCTTGCGCAATAGCCAGATGATAAGCTACTCCATCATGATAATTCGGAGGAATGTAAACAAAAAGTTCAAATTCGGTATCTAAAATGCTGCTTGAAAACGTGAGTGAGCGAATTTCTCCATCCATTTCAAATCCTCATTTCTATCAGTGTAAAAGATAATCTCGGTGGTATTGTATCATAGAAGCTGGAAACTCTGCGGAGATGATTGAATATGTTACCATGGGTAGTAATGCTTAATGAGTGCTTTTACATTGAAAATGCAAGTGAGATAAAAGGGGAATTCATATATGTCTACACCACGTTGGATATACTGGAAACAAACCTTCCGGTCCAAATTTCAAGCCGGATGTGTGAAGGCTAAATTGGAAGAAAACTGGAATAATGGGTATGAGATCGGTCCACTCGTTGAAATTATTCAATTAAAAAACGAGAAATACGTCGTTCGTTTTACGTATGATGAGTATATGTAAAGCCCCGCGGTCAGCCATTATGACCGACGGGGCCTTGTTTATTCGGAAGGATGAACCATTTTTGATGGATCGACCCATTCATTAAATTGTTCTTCGGTCAATTCACCGCTATGAATCGCTGCTTCTTTTAGCGTTAAGCCTTCTTCGTGAGCTTTTTTAGCGATGGCCGCTGCTTTTTCATAACCGATGTGCGGGTTCAATGCGGTAACGAGCATTAAAGAATTTTTCACGTGTGCCGCGATGTTGCCTCTTTCCGGTTCAATACCAACCATGCAACGGTCGTGGAAAGATTGCATGGCATCGGTAAGCAATTGGGTTGACTGTAAGAAGTTGTAAATGATCACGGGTTTGAAAACGTTCAGCTCAAAATTCCCCTGACTGGCAGAGAAACCAATGGTAGCGTCGTTCCCCATGACTTGAGCACTAACCATGGTAAGTGCTTCACTTTGGGTCGGGTTTACTTTTCCTGGCATGATGGAACTTCCTGGTTCGTTTGCTGGAATTGTCAACTCGCCAATTCCAGAGCGGGGCCCGCTTGATAACCAGCGAACATCGTTGGCAATTTTCATTAAGTCTGCGGCAAGTGCTTTTAAAGCACCGTGTGCATAGGTAGTATCATCGTGACTCGTTAAGGCATGGAATTTATTAGGGGCGGATCGAAACGACAAACCTGTTTCTTCGCTAATGAATGCAGCTGTTTTATTACCGAATTCAGAGTGGGCGTTGATGCCTGTTCCAACGGCCGTGCCCCCAATGGCCAGATCATTTAAGTGAACGATGCTTTCTGAGATCATTTTTTCACTTTTACGCAACATTTCTTCCCAACCGCTGAATTCTTGGCCGACCGTAAGTGGGGTGGCATCTTGCAGGTGCGTCCGCCCAATTTTAATAATGTCTTGAAATTGCGCTGCTTTCTCAGTAAGCGTGTTTTTTAAGGTTTGTAAGGCAGGGAGGAGCTTGTGATTGATTTCGGAAACAGCGGCGATGTGCATCGCTGTAGGGAACGTATCGTTCGAACTTTGGGAACGATTCACGTCATCATTGGGATGAATAGCTGCATCTTTTCCTTTTTCTTTCAGAATCTCCGTTCCGCGGCGTGCAAGAACTTCATTCATATTCATGTTCGATTGCGTTCCGCTTCCGGTTTGCCATACGACGAGCGGGAAATGAGAATCCCATTCACCAGCTATCACCTCATCGGCAGCCTGAGCAATGGCTGACGCTTTGTCATGATCTAAATTGCCGAGACTTTCATTGGCACGTGCAGCTGATTTTTTTAATATGGCGAAGCCGTATACAACTTCCTGCGGCATGTGTTCTTTACCGATTGGAAAGTTACGCAAACTTCTCTCGGTTTGTGCACCCCAATGCTTGTCTGCAGGTACTTGCATTTCTCCGAGTGTGTCTTTTTCAATACGATAATCCATGAACATCTCTCCTAGAATTTAGCGTAAGTATGTGCCCCCTTCTAATCATAAACCACTTTCAATCTGTAAAAAAGGTTCGAAACGCTTGAAAAGAAAAATACAATAAACATAGATTTGTTTTAAAGGAAAGAGGGTAGGGAAATATAGGGATAAATAGAGAGGAGAGTGATGATATTGACAAGACAATTCAACATATTGGGGATTAGTGGAAGCTTACGCCGGAACTCTTTCAATCGTCATATATTAAAAGCAGCAACAGAAATGAGTGAAGACCATGTAACCATCCATACGTATGACTTATCGGTTTTACCGCTTTTCAATGGAGATTTGGAAACGGGTGGGGATCCGGAGGTCGTTAATGCTTTTAAACACGCACTCACTGAAAGTGATGGCCTTTTCATCGTGACCCCCGAGTATCATCAAGGTATGCCAGGGGTCTTGAAAAATGCAATTGATTGGGCAGGGAGTGACGCTAACCATAACGTACTTAAAAATCTTCCTGCAGCAGTCACTGGTGCCTCTCCAACCATGCTCGGTACCGCTTTTTCACAACAACAGGTGAAACAATCGCTCACTGCTGCCGGCTCTTTGGTCATGCAGAAGCCAAGCGTATTTATATCATTTGCAAATCAAAAAATAGGGGAAAATGGTGATATCACTGATGAAGATACAAGTGCGAGGGTCAAATCGTCGTTGAGGTCTTTTACGAAGTGGATTGATGATAAGGGTAAATAATAGAAAGCTGGGCGAAAGTTATTCTAGCGCCCAGCTTTCTATTATTAAATCAAACTAAGAATAAAGCTAATGACAACAATAGCTCCAATGATCATGAGTATAGTTCTGATCAATTATGACACCTTCCCTTAATGGTTTTTATCATCTTTTTCCTTTTTCAGACCTAACTTAAACGGATCACAATGAAATTGAGGCGAATGGCAGAGTTCGAACGTGAAAATCTATATTTTTTATGCTTGAGGATGAGTTTTACTAAGTATAAAGGAGAATATAAATTGAAAAGTACTGTCAATTTGAAAGAATTAGCCATTGCCACCGATTTTGACTCCGATGAAGCGAAGCAATTTGTTAATAGGAAGACGGGGGAAATTGAAGTGGTTTTTGAATCGACGTTAGGAAAAGCTGAAAAACGAAGAACCGCATGATGAAGAGATAGAATGGCACAAGGAAGAACGGCAGTTAGAGGATGCCATCATCGACGATTTTGATACGTATGTCCCTGTACCAGAAGGATTTGAAATCAACGACTATCATCTAATGGAAACGTTCATAGCTACACTGGAAAGCGAGCACAAGCAAGAGAAATTAGCGCGGACCATCCAGGGAAAGGGAGCATTTCGCAGGTTTAAAGATCTTGTTATTGAATTGAATGTGGCAGATGAATGGTACGATTACCAAGAACAACAGTAGATCCAGTTGCCAGACAGTGGTGTGAAGATAATGATATTTCCTATAGAGAATAAACAAGGAATATGAGAAAGGTAAACGAAGATCAGCTTCAACGCTCTTTGAAAGAAAGATGCCGCCCTTTTTTCAGGACGGCATCTTTCACACTTCCTGTTTTTGAATTTTCGTTTCATTTCCGTATTCACGGTATGCACCGTGCCAGACAGCGCCTACGTACTCATTCATTCGCCATCCGTGGGTGATGGCGGCTGTGACGAATTGTTTGGCGGTTTCGATGGCGTCGTGTACATTTTTGCCTTTGGCGAGTTCAGCTGTAATCGCCGCTGCAAACGTACATCCGGCGCCGTGGTTATAAGTGGTATCAATTTTTTCTGTTTCAAGCCGTTTAAATTCCTTGCCATCGTAGACGATATCAATGGCCTGATCATGTTCAAGCTGCTTGCCGCCTTTGACAACCACGTACGTTGTACCGTTCTCATGGATGCGTGCGGCAGCTTCTTTCATCCCGTCGATGGTGGTAATCGTTTTCATTTGTGCAAGCTGAGATGCTTCAAATAAATTCGGGGTAGCGATGAGAGCTTTTGGGACGAGTACTTCTCTCAAGGCATCAGCGGTTTCAGGATGGAGAACTTCATCCTCTCCTTTACAAACGAGGACAGGGTCAATGACGGTTTGTTTTAAATCATACTCTTCGATTTTTCGGCCGGCCAATTCTATGACATCAACGGAGGCGAGCATGCCGGTCTTCATGGCATCAACACCGATCGAAAGGATCGTTTCCAGCTGTGCTTCAACCGTTTTTACATCTTGTGGAAACACTTGATGATCCCAACCTTCGGGTTTCATGGCAACGATGGTCGTTAATGCATTCATGCCATACACGCCAAGATCCTGGAAAGTTTTTAGATCTGCTTGGATACCGGCGCCACCACTTGAGTCAGAGCCGGCTATCGTTAACGCTCTTTGAATGGACATCTTTATACTCCTCCTTGAACGCCTCTCGTGAATAGGACGTTGTTTCTATTTTTCTCTATTATAAGCCTAATATCCATCTTTGGACAACTTACAGTGATTGATGAGTAATACGTACGGGTATGAGTTACATAAGGAGGCTGAATGATGAGTATTTATGATATGAAAGTTGAATCCATGGATAAAGGTAAACATTCTTTACGGCTGTATGAAGGAAATGTCCTTCTTATTGTGAACACGGCGAGTAAGTGTGGATTTGCCTCGCAATTGAATGCTTTGCAAACATTATATGAACGTTATCAAGAACAAGGTTTCTACGTTTTAGGGTTTCCGAGTAATCAGTTTATGAATCAGGAACCATTAAGGGATGAAGAAATACCCGAGCATTTTCAAGAAAAATACGGAGTGACCTTTCCTTTATTTAAGAAAACAATGGTCCGCGGTAAAGACATTGACCCTTTATTTCAACATTTAACGGAGGAATCAAAAGGTGTAGGTTCAAATAAAATAAAATGGAACTTCACAAAATTTCTCGTTGGACGTGACGGAACGGTATTAAACCGTTACTCACCAAAAACCGATCCAGATAAAATAGAAAGTGACATTCAAGAAGCAGTAAACCGCTGATGGGAGAGAGTCCCGCGGCGGTTTTTTTGTTCGGCACTGTTTTCTGCGATTCAAAGAGATGGCTTTTCTCCAAGAATATAAATATTCTTGTCCGTAAACAGACATAGTTGCCAAGCATTTGCATATTCCTCAAAGTAAAGACCCGTCTACATTTTGCAAATAGGGAATACAATCAAAGGAGGAAGTCACTTGCAAAAAAGGACATGGATGTGGGTGTTCAGTATCGTCTTGTTAATAACGGTGTCGGGGTGTGGTTGGCTGGATCAAGCGACTGAAACGGCTGCAGAGAATGGAGATGATCTACAGGAATATGGATTAAATCTACATGATTTCTCGTACACCAACCAGTTCAATGAGGTAGTCACGAACCAGGATTTAGAAGGGGAGTATACGCTCGTCAACATGATTTTTACTCGTTGTCCAACTGTTTGTAATTTAATGACTCCTAATATGACACAGTTACAGACTGATTTGGCTATGGAAGATATTGATGTTAACCTTGTTTCGTTTACCGTAGATCCAGAGTATGACACACCAGAACGGTTAAAGGATTATGGAGATCAATACGAAGCTGACTATTCGAACTGGAATTTTCTTACGGGTTATAGCTATGGGGATGTGGAAGAATTTGCAACCAGCACATTCAATAGCACTGTCGTTCCAGCAACTGACGAGGAGGACATCGTCCATTCCACCGACATCTTTTTAGTAGATGATACAGGGCAGGTTATTCAGCGATATGATGGATTAGATGTAAATACCGATCCGATTTTGGAAGATTTAAGAGCTTTAACAGGAAATGAATAAAGACGAAAAAAGAACAGCCAGTTGTGGCTTGTTCTTTTTTTGCAGGTAAGAAAGTATAAATCAACTTTCTTACCTGCATAAGTGCAACTAAGGCTTTCGCCATAAAAGCTTGGCGAAAAGCCAAGTTTTCTAACAAAGGAGCTCGAATGTAGGGTTTAAGAATTTCAGTTTAATATCAACCAAGGCAGTGATGAGAAGAGAAAACACAATCCAGGATTTTTAAAGTGTCAAAGGAGTAAAAAAACACTCTAATACTCATATATATAGGTTGGATTTCAAAAAAGGGGGACGTGATGATCAATCACTATTCGACGCTCAAACCTTCGTATCGCGAAGATCTTCGAGAGTTTTCGAAGAAAGAGTATAACAAATTCGTATCTTTAAATACGGTGAATGATTGGTCACAATTGAGGTGGAAAAATGTCGGCAATCCTTATATCGTCCATTCGTTTGCACAAGAGAAAAAAGATTGGGAGAAAGAGCATAACGAGGCATTGCCTGTCTACACGTCCTGGACGATGTTCAATCGTTCGTTCCATTCCTGGTTTGTAAAAGATGTTCCTGCTGAGATGAGTGCAGCGAAGAAAGAATTTATACGGAGTTTGGGTTCGTTTCATCCTAACAAGGTAAAAGCAGCATTAGGGAATATCTCCCGTATTCATCTTTGGAACTACGTACATCGAATTCAAGATGGTATCTGGGATCCGCGTGGAAAAAGAGCCTTATTTGAAGGACTTGATGTGAAAAAGCCAAGAATTCTTTTTCTTGGTGCAGCAGAGGGTTATGAAGCGATGCAACTGGCAGCAATGTACCCGGGTGGGGAGATTGTATTCGTAGATTATGATCCATTTTGCAAAGACACCCGATTTGAAGAATTTCCTAATTCTTATCCATTTTTAGGGACGAACGAACAGACCGGTGGATATCGTATCTATTACAAAGAAGATTTTCACACGACATATCTTGTCGAAGACATTCGCAATCTTTCTTTCGGACGTGAGTTTGACATTGTTCTCAGTGTGGGAATGCTGGAACATTTTCCTGATGAGATGAAACCAGAGGTTGTGGGATGGCACCGGAAGTATTTAAAACCGGGAGGTTATATCATAATGACGACGCCGCGCGTGCAGCTTCGATCTAAATTGTATTACGAAATCATGGCAGATGTAATGAACCATACGTATCGTGAGTTGATGACAGTTGAACAGATGGGGCTCTACATGTATGAAAATGGCTTGGACATTAAGCGGCACGGATATATCAAAGTCCATAATGGGATAGTGGCTCAGGAAAAATCTGTAATCTGATCATTGTTCATACACCGTTCATAAATCCTTTCTATACTAAAAGGTAAATCATGTGTAACATGAGAATAGACAGGGTATAAGGAATGGGTATCCTGTAATTTTTAGGAATTTCAGAAAGGGTGACAAGTATGTTCGATATGTTATTCGCCTCACACCAGGGGTCATGGGCATTTGTGCCTATTTTGTTTCTGATCGCGTACTCTTTGTACCGGGCAGGCAAGAACACGGGTGGTAGAATCCTGCACATCATATTGTATCTATTTTATCTCATTATGATTGTAACCGGGGTTGGCCTTCTCATTGAATATAACTTTATGGCCATGTACATTGTCAAAGGCATTTTAGCTATTCTTCTTATTGGATTTATAGAAATGACTCTTGCCAAAACGAGACGGGGAGAAAAAACAGCGGTTGTGTTTACGCTCGTTGTCATTACTCTTATTCTGGTGGTATTACTTGGTTTTGGTGTTATTTCATTTTAAGAAAAAAAGCCGTGTGGATGTTAATGTTTCCACATGGCTTTTTTTATCTCTTCCTTTTCCAACATCGCAAGATTAGTATCCTTGCACCAGCTATGAGATGTGCGCTTTGTGTCACAGGTCGTTTAACTTCTGGTTTACCTTCTCGTGTAATATCCTAAATCTAATTAGAGCTAGCGAAGAGTGTAACGTACAAACATGAAAAAGAGGGGACGAAGTCATGCCATATTATAGCGTGAACGGGACTGATATCTATTACAGTATGCGTGGGAAAGGGCCAGCTCTTATTTTTACACACGGTGCTTCTTGGAATCATGAACAGTGGGTAAATCAAGTGAAATACTTTTCAAAAGGGTATAAGGTGATTGTTTGGGATCTGCGCGGGCATGGATATTCTAGCCTGCCGCAAGGGAGGGTGGGTCATTCAAGTTTCAGCCGCGACCTGATTGCACTTTTAGATCATTTACAGGTGGAAAAGGCGATATTGTGTGGTCATTCCCTAGGTGGGCATATTTCCTTACAAACCGCGGTGAAATACCCTGATCGAGTCGAGAAGCTTATTTTGATTGGAACGCCTTTTACCAATCGTTTTAATCTTTGGGAGAAATTTTCCTTGCCCTTGAGTCGGTTATGGCTTCAGGTTCTTTCGATGAAAAGGATCGGCAAAATGAAGGGAAAAAAACAATCCACATTGAATCCTAACAATCGTTTCTATATTGAATCAGCTACAGCTATGATCCCCAAACAGGAATGGAAGCGGGTATGGCAAGCGGTCATACAGATGGAAAGCCGGGACGATCTAAAGAAAATTTCCTGTCCTACTCTCCTTCTTTGTGGAGATCAAGATAGAATGATGCTTCGCCAACAAAAAATAATGGTGGATGAAATCCCTAAAAGTAAGTTCATTTTGATCAAAGACGCACAGCATGGCACAAATCTTGATCAATCAGATGCGGTTAATGAGTCTATCATTCAATTTATCGAGTAAATTAGGATAAATGTGTATTGACTTTTATGTTATTTCTGCATAAAATAATCACATAGATTCTTATAAATCCGATGAACTTAGTTAGTATTAAATGAATCTTTACTTTTCAGAGGATGGAGACGTCGGTTTTTCAAAAGATCGAAGGGGGCATGGAACATGCTTACGATTTCGACACTCACCGATCAAGACATTCAACATTTAAATGATCAGGTATTAATGGATAAAAGTGCAAAAGATGTGTTGACCTGGTCTTATGAAACGTTTGGGGATGAGCTCGTTTACTCTTGTAGCCTGGGAGCAGAAGGAATGGTGCTTCTTGACTTAATTGAGCAAGTTCATCCAGGGGCAAATGTCATTTTCCTCGATACCGGTTTGCATTTCAAGGAAACGTATGCGTTGCTTAATGACGTCCGGGAACGCTTTTCTACGTTAAACATAAAGGCGTTGCTTCCTGAAAATACCGTTGAGGAACAAAAGGAGAAATACGGGGACCGTTTATGGGCGCGGAATCCGGATCAGTGCTGTGCTATGCGTAAATTTGAACCGCTTCAAAAGGAGTTGTCTAAATACACTGCCTGGATTTCCGGGTTGCGGCGGGCGCAGTCACCGACGCGGGCACATACTCCATTTATAGGGAAGGATCATCGTTTTTCTTTGTTAAAAATCTGCCCGCTTATTCATTGGACACAAGATGAGGTCTGGGACTACATCTATAAAAATAACTTGCCCTACAATCCATTACATGAGGAAAATTATCCAAGTATTGGCTGCGCTCCTTGTACCGCGAAAGTTCTTGATGGGGGCGATGAGCGAGCCGGAAGATGGAGCGGCATGGAAAAAACGGAATGCGGACTCCATTGGCCTGCAGAAAGTGAAAGGGAGGATGAAGTATGACAACAAGTATTCCACATGGAGGAACATTGGTAGATCGACGTCAGTATGGGGGCGAATTACCCGAAAACGCGATTCATATTCCGCTAGATGATGTGGCATTAGCAGATCTTGAACTAATTGCAAATGGGGCCTATTCGCCCCTTACTGGATTTATGACCCAGGCCGACTACGAGCAAGTGGTATCATCTATGAAATTGGAAAATGGTCTCTTATGGAGCTTACCGATTACTTTACCCGTTACAGAATCTCTGGGATCCGAATTAACCATTGGGCAACCAGCAGTTCTGGAAAAAGATGGCGTGCCGTATGGCTGGATCAATATTGCTGATATTTATCGCCCCGACAAAGAAGTAGAGGCGGCACAGGTCTATAAAACAAGTGACGACGCACATCCCGGGGTGAATCAAGTCTACACACGACCAGAACTCTATGTAGGTGGGGAGATCACTCTAACACGCCCTGTAGAACATGGATTATTTGAAGCAGAAGCCCTGTCACCTGAGGAAACAAGGGCAGTATTTGTCGAGAAGAATTGGAAAACGGTTGTTGGTTTTCAGACTCGTAATCCTGTTCATCGTGCCCATGAATACATTCAGAAAACCGCACTTGAAACGGTCGATGGTCTGTTGTTGCACCCCCTCGTAGGAGCGACGAAGAAAGGTGATATTCCTGCGGATGTACGTATGAAAAGCTATAAAGTGCTCCTGTCTCGATATTATCCACAAGAACGCGTAAAACTTTCAGTATTCCCAGCGGCTATGCGCTATGCTGGTCCACGCGAAGCGATTTTTCATGCGCTTGTCCGAAAGAATTACGGTTGTACACACTTTATCGTTGGACGTGACCATGCGGGTGTCGGCGATTATTATGGAACATACGAAGCGCAGGAAATGCTTAAGCAATTTTCCGTTGAAGAGCTCGGAATTTCTCCGCTTTATTTTGAACATAGCTTTTATTGCAAGGCTTGCGGACAAATGGCAACGGCAAAAACATGCCCACATTCGAATGAAGAACATGTTATTTTGTCAGGGACAAAAGTAAGAGAAATGCTCCAGAATCAAGAAGCGCCGCCAAAGGAATTTAGCCGCAGAGAAGTTGTGGAAGTTCTTATGGATGCGTACAAATCAGAAGTTCCTCAATAAACGCCGTCATAGAAAGGAAGTTATACATTGGCTAATTCAGATATCGTTTGGCACGAGACGGCTGTCACAAAAGCAGAGAGAGAAAAGCAGAACGGGCACCCTGGCTTTGTGCTATGGTTTACAGGCTTATCTGGCTCCGGAAAATCAACACTAGCCAATGCGGTTGACCGTTATTTCTATGATCGTGGATACCGCAGTTACGTTTTGGATGGAGATAACATTCGCCATGGATTAAATCAGGATCTTGGTTTTTCTGCCGAAGATCGTGAGGAAAATATCCGTCGCATTAGTGAGGTTGCCCATTTGTTTGTGGATGCCGGCACGATCGTAAGTACGGCCTTCATTTCCCCTTATGAGACAGATCGAGCTAAAGCTCGCGAGCTGCTTCCCGAAGGACGCTTCATTGAAGTCTTTGTTGAATGCCCGCTTGAAACGTGTGAGGATAGGGATCCGAAAGGCTTATATAAAAAAGCACGCAGTGGAGAAATTCCATCATTTACTGGGATAAGTGCCCCTTATGAACTGCCGCGTAACCCGGAGGTAACATTAAGAACCGGAGAGCGTACAAGCGAAGAAAACGTACAAGATCTCATCGAAAAGTTAGCCCCACTGCTGCAGAATGAATGACAGGCGTCGCCTTTCAATAGGCGGCGCTCACTGTCTTATAAGGAGGTGCACGATATGGAAGGTAATGTAGCGATTGTTGGAGCCGGTCCTGGGGATCCGGGTCTGATCACGGAAAAAGGGAAGACATTATTGGAAAAGGCTGATGTGATTGTATATGACCGCCTCGTGCACCCATTGTTGTTAGAGCATACAAAGGAAGAAGCAGAACGAATTTATTGCGGAAAAATTCCTAGAGGGAAGGCCGTTCGGCAGTCTCGGATTCAAGAAATGCTTATGGATTACGCTCATCAAGGGAAGCGGGTGGTTCGCTTGAAGGGCGGAGACCCTGGGGTATTTGCCCATCTCGGGGAAGAAGCAGAAGAATTGAGTCATGCAGGTGTCTCTTACGAAATTGTCCCAGGTCTTACTGCGGGGCTTGCAGGTGCTGCCTATGCTGGCATTCCAGCCACCTATCGTTCTTTAAGCACGAGTGTTGCTTTTGTCACTGGCCATTGCCGAAAAAATGTGCCTTTGTCTGAAGTCGTCATCCCACAGGCAGACACGTTAATTTTTTACATGGGGATGCACAACCTCCCCTATTGGATGGAACGTTTGATCGCTGAAGGTTGGGATCCCGCAGGTTCAGTGGCCGTCGTTCAATGGGGAACAACGCCGAAACAGCGGGTAATCAACGGCCAGATTCAGTCGATCGCAAATGACGTAGATGAAAAAGGGATCACCAATCCGGCGCTTGTCATTGTGGGAGAGACGGCGAAAATGCATTTACATTTACAGTGGTTTGAACAGTTGCCCCTTCAAGGAACAAGCATGATGTGGGCAAGTAATGGGCAAGAAGGTGCAAAAAATGAAATGAAACGTTTAGGGGCACATGTATTTTCATATCCAAAGGAGAATGTAACGATCCGCCCTCCTAAGCTCCCCCTTGCTTTAACGGCTTATCAACGTGTGCATTTTGCAGATAAAGAAAGTGTTCCGTTATTTTTACAATATTGGAAGAATCAAGGATATGACTTTCGCATGTTGCCATCTTATGTAACAGGAGAAAATGAGGGGACAAATAGAGCGTTGGCAGCGAATGGTCTCCCTCCTGATGATGGAGAGGGAGAAGTAGAGCTAACGATTGAAAGTAAAACCGGGGCCGATGTGATTGGTGAACACTGGCAGATCGCTAAACGTGAGTCTTCTGTTGTCAAAGAAGAGGTGTTTGCACGTCTTGAAGAGGGAGAATGGATCAATACGATCTTGTTTACATCTTTCCAGGAAGTAGACACATTAAATCAACATCTGAAAGGCGGCCTGGCGAGATGGTGTGTCGATAAGACGGTTGTTGCAGCTGGTAAAGATACGGCTGATGCTCTACAAGCTCAAAATATAAACATTGACAGGCAAACGGACGGTACAAGTACGGAAGAATTAATATCTGTGCTTATGGCCCGTACATTGCAGACGACATAACCCGAGAGGAAAGCCCCCTCGGGTTTTTAATGATCTTTGTTATTATTGCTATAATCTATATTTGATTCTGGCAAATCTGAAGGTGTTTGCGACGTTCCATGCTCGCTCACAGTATCCCATGTATCCTCATCATCAAAGACCACTGACTCAACGTCATTAGCTGCTTCTGAAGCCCCCATATAATCTTCCTCTACCGGTCTGTAGGCATTAGACGTTTGATCTGCATGATGGACACATCTACTCGTTTCTGGAACTGCCTCTAATCGTTCATAAGGGATTTTTTCGCCGCAAATTTCACAACGCCCGTACGTTCCTTCATCAATCGCTTCTAAAGCCTGATTAACTTGTTGGAGCTGTTCTCTGGACTGATTTTCTAACGCGACGTCTTTTTCCCTTTCATGAAGCTCAGTTCCTTGGTCACCAGGATGATTATCAGCATTTGAAAGTTCTCCTGTTTCTTCGTCTGTTCTGTTTTCTTCTCCAGGTAAATGTGATTCATGTTCTTTTTTCATTTCGAGCAATCGATCCTGAAGTTTATTGATCTGATCTTTGGTAAGCATATTATCCCTCTCCATGTGCTGTTTTGCTTATCATTAAACAGCTTTGGTGATTATATTCTTCTAAATGCCCGTCTTTCCGCGTACTCTAAACACTTTTCACAGACGACGGCTTTTTCATTATTCTCATCAAAATAATTTCGCATATAAGGAGTTGTCATCTTACAAAAATAACAGCGTTTTTTCTTGAACGCATCGCGTAATTTTTCAAGCATATGATCACCTCATGAAAAACTTGCCCAACCTCATGGTTAGGCAAGAGAAGGGCTTTTTGGAGGCACTTTTATGACGGCATTCCCAGGATGGATTTCACCTCAAGGTATTCATCAATACCGAAGTCCCCCCATTCACGGCCAATGCCAGATTGTTTATAGCCTCCAAATGGTGCAGAGAAGTCCATTTTGGGATTGTTAATGGTGATACTACCTGCATCAAGGCGGTGAGCAACGTCTTGTAAGGTCTCTTCGTCACCCCCAAATACATAACCAGCTAGACCATAGATCGTATCATTGGCAATATCGATGGCTTCATCGAGGTCATCATATGCAATCACAGACATGACCGGACCGAATATCTCTTCTTGAGCAATGGTCATATCGTTTTTAACATCGGTAAAAACAGTCGGTTTAACATAGTAGCCTTTCTCAAGACCTTCGGGTTTGCCGGTACCACCTGTCACAAGGTTGGCTCCTTCTTCAATCCCTTTTTCAATATATCCTTGTACACGGTCCCACTGCTTCTGAGCAACAAGGGGGCCGACGAAATTACTGTCATTTTGCGGGTCACCGACTGGGAAATGCGGTAGTACCTCTTGAACAGCTTCTATAAAGTCATCATGCATGGATCTTGGGATAAGTGTACGAGTAGCCGCTGTACAAACTTGCCCAGTGTTCATAACGACATTGGAAACCGCATTTTTAGCAGCTGCTTTTACATCAGCATCATCCAGAATGACGAGTGGCGATTTTCCGCCAAGTTCAAGAGCCACTTTTTTAATGTCTTTAGCTGCGTTTTCTGAGATTTTCGTACCAACGCCGCCAGAACCTGTAAACGATACAAAATCAATGTCTGGATGGGAACTGATACCGTTTCCGATCGTTTCACCTGTACCATTCACGAGATTAAAGACTCCTTTGGGTACCCCGGCATCTTCAAAAATTTCGGCTAAAAGAATGGCCGCATATGGAGTAAGTTCGGCTGGTTTAAGAACAACTGTACTTCCTGCTGCGAACGCACCTGCGAGTTTTGTTGAGGTTTGATTCGTTGGGAAGTTCCACGGTGTAATTAATCCACTGACGCCTATCGGTTCTTTTTTAATTAGCGTATCTCCGCGCCTTTCCGTGAATTCAAATTTCCGAAGCTGCTCTGCAGCCTGTTTAAAGTGCTGTAAGCCCATATTATAATGAACTTTTTCTGAAAGTTTAACAGGTGCACCGAGCTCCTCGGTCATGACCTCGACCAATTCGTCTTTACGTCTTTCGTATTCTTTAGCAATTTTTTCTAGTAGATCCGCGCGATATTCCCTTGATGTTGTGGAAAACGAAGGAAAAGCATCACGCGCTGCTCGAACCGCACGATCCAGATCCTCTTGCGTGCCTAAGCTGATTCGACCTGTCGCTTCTTCCGTTGCCGGGTTGATCACGTCCATTGTCTCAGTGCTCGTAGATTCCACCCATTCGCCATTAATATAATGTTTTGTATAATTGCGCATGTTTATATCTCCTTTATTTGAGCTTATATATATTTATGTACCCGAACGGGTGCTAAGTTTAAACACAGGGTTCAATAGGTTTCTAAACATACAAGTAAATGTCATAATATTGCCAATACCTTCGACAAGGGGTAAGGGCAAGGAAAATGGACAGAATAATAAGGCAGAATGTTGTGATGCGGAAACAATAAAGGGGGGAGAAAACAGGATGGACGTAATAAAAGCATTGCTCCTTAAACTGGTCATCATTACAGTTATATTATCTATTGTCGTGGGAGCTTTTTTCGGACTGCCGTTTACGGATGTTTTGATTTTAAGTGTCATTTATACGGGACTTTCATTTTTGGGTGATATGTTTATATTACCACGAATTACAAATGTCACGGCGACGATTGCAGATTTTGTACTTGCGTGGATAGGCGTGTACGTATTAGGGTATTGGCTATTTGGCCCATATGAAGGGCTGTGGATAGTCTCATTAACCGCCGCCTTTATTATTGCGATTGGAGAGTACTTTTTCCACAGGTATATGAAAAAACAAGTATTTAATGAATCGCGTACAACTTCAGAAGAACGCCCGCCGCCTGAAAGAGGAGGAGATATGCAAACGGAGTTTGGAGAAGACTTAGAGGAAAGATTAGCGACTAAAGATCCAAAAAATATGAAAAAACAGCAGTAGAAGAAGAAATTCTCAAGCTACCCCCTTAGCTTGAGAATTTCTGTCATAAAGGAAGACGATGCCCTCGATCTCCGGTGTTAGAAAAGCGCGAAATCGTTACGCCTGAAGAATTGCCAGATGTCGCATTTTGTTAAACATCAACGAGCCATTTTTTCACTTGCTTCCCCTTCTTCCGAAGAGGCAATAGAACGAGGAACCGTCCGCGAAAAATTGAACATACTTATTTGATGTTATCATTCAGTACCATAATCCTCTGCTTTTTTCGTGAGATTTCCATAGATTTTTTGCTGAATTTGCAATTAAGGTGTGATAAACTCTACCCGTTCGTTATGCATTTATCATCGTTCAAAAATATCTGAATAGAAAGAAGGGACATGTGTATGGCTGAGACAGTCGAGAAAAAGGGCTTGTTTCAACGATTTCTTGATGTAATCGAGAAAGTCGGGAACAAGCTTCCGCATCCTATTACATTATTTGCGATTTTAGCTATACTTGTGATGATTGCTTCAGCTATTGTTGCGAGTTTCGATGTAGTTGTTGAGGATCCAGCAGAGCCTGGGGAAACGTTAGAAGTATTTAACTTACTCTCCAGTGAGGGGATAGAGTATATTTTCTCTAGCATGGTTGATAACTTTATCGGCTTTGCGCCGCTCGGAGTGGTCCTTGCAACGATGATTGGGATTGGAGTTTGTGAACGCAGCGGTTTGATTAGTGCAGCCTTGCGGGGCTTCGTTCTCTCCATCCCCAAACGGCTTTTGACAGCTGGTTTAGTCTTCGCAGCGATTATGTCCAGCGTTGCGTCAGACGCTGGTTATGTTGTTCTCCCGCCACTCGGCGCGGTATTATATGCTGCTCTTGGCCGCCATCCACTTGCCGGGCTAGCGACAGCGTTTGCTGGGGTTTCCGGAGGTTTTAGTGCCAATTTATTCCTTTCTGCGACTGATCCTATGCTTGCGGAACTTACAACTCAAGCTGCCGCAACCATTGACCCTGCCTATGCGGAAACGATGAACATCGCGATGAACTACTGGTTTATTATCGTTTCTACGATTGTGTTAACGTTCGTAGGTACATGGGTATCAGAAAAAATTGTGGAGCCGCGTTTAGGCACTTATAAAGGAGATTACACCGGTGAGCTAGAGAACGTAAAGCCGATTGAGAAAAAGGGTATCCTTTGGTCTGTACTATCTTTACTAGTAAGCGCAGGTTTAATGAGCCTGCTAGTCGTGCCGGAATGGGGGCCAATGCGGGGAGAAGGACCGCAGCCAATTATTGACTCACCATTCATGGATTCACTCGTTGTTGTATTACTCTTTTTATTTTTGATCCCCGGGCTTGTGTACGGGATTGTCACAAAAGAAATTAAAAGCGATAAAGATGTCGCCAATCAGATGACCGACACGATGGCATCAATGGGAATGTTCATCGTTCTTGCGTTTACCGCCGGTCAGTTCGTTGCCTATTTTAATGAAACCAACTTAGGAACGATTATTGGCATTTACGGCGGAGAACTTCTAAGCAATCTGAATCTAGATGGCTTCCCAGTTCTTATCGGCTTCATTATCCTGGTCGCTTTAATTAATTTGTTAATCGGCAGTGCGTCAGCGAAGTGGGCAATGCTGGCTCCGGTCTTTGTTCCGATTATGATGCAGATTGGATATTCCCCGGAACTTACTCAGGCTGTTTATCGCGTAGCTGATTCAGCAACGAATATCATTACGCCATTAATGACGTATTTTGCCATTATTATCGCTTTTGCCCAGCAATACGATAAGAAAGTGGGCATCGGGACCCTTATTTCGACAATGTTACCATTCTCGATTTTCTTCTTAATTACCTGGACAATTCTCTTATTTGTATGGATATTTCTGGGTATTGACCTTGGCCCGAACGCTCCGATTTATTACAACCCTTAGTTTTAATGAAAAGACCCCAGAGCTTAGCTGCTAATCAAGGGGTCTTTTTCGTTTGAAATTCGTGAATCCGGATTTTAGGTATGTTTAAAAATCATTAGCGCTTGTGCTCACATTCAAGGTATAAGCAGGTGAATTCGGTTCAACCGGAATCACTCTAGTCTTTATTCAACTGTTTACTCAATGTTCCTCTAAGCTGTCTACTGATACACTTTGCTCCTGCTCAGGTTGGTCCAGGGGGTAAATTCGGGCTGTGCTATTTTCTGTGTCCACATGTTGAATATAGATCGGGGTCCCTTCATAAGTAACATGTTTCATATCCGGGGAATTCGCGATTGCTTGGGCTCGCTGTTCATCCATTTTTGTTCCCTCCTTTTTCTGTTTTTTGTAGTATAAGCATAACGACATGGATTATGCTGTAGAGTTAAGAAGGGAATTGTAGTAAACTCTATATAAATGAGACTGGAGGTTGAGCCTTATGTATTCAACGACGAGTAAAAACCGTGCCGTTTTATTACTTTCTTGTCCAGAGCATCCAGGGATCATTTCCGCGATTACGAATGGCTTGCTACATAATAAAGCAAATATTGCCCATGTGGATCAGCACACCACCGATCCACGTGAGGGGATTTTCTTTTTTCGTGTCGAATTTGAACTGGAAGATTATGATCATTCCTTTGAGAATTTAAAAAGGGATTTAGAAATAATGGGTGAGGAATACTCCATGAATTGGAGATTAAGTAGCTACAGGAAGACAAGTCGGATGGCCGTCTTTGTTTCGAAAATGGATCATTGTTTGATGGAGCTTATATGGAGGTCTAAATCAGGGGAAATTCCGGTTGAAATACCGATGATCATTAGCAATCATCCGGATTTCAAAGATGAAGTCGAAGCGTACGGCATCCCTTATTATCATATCCCTGTGACACCGGAAACAAAAGATGAGGCGGAAACAAAGGCGTTACAGCTGTTGGAAGGAAAAGTGGATTTTATAGCATTGGCTAGGTATATGCAAATTTTATCCCCTGAATTTGTCTCTCATTATGAAAACCAAATTATAAATATCCACCATTCGTTTCTCCCGGCTTTTATTGGGTCGAATCCCTATCATAAAGCGTTTGACCGCGGAGTAAAACTGATTGGAGCTACAGCCCACTATGTAACCAACGACTTAGATGAAGGGCCCATTATTCAGCAGGATGTTAAACGTGTAAATCACCGATATACAGCAGATGATTTGAAGATTGCAGGCCGACATGTAGAAAAGAGTGTGCTTGCACAAGCGGTTGCCTGGCATGTAGAAGATAAAGTGATGGTTCATGGAAATAAGACGATTGTGTTTGCGTAAAAAGGATGCAGGGGGACAAGTGGCTATTGTGGCTGCTTGTCTTTTTCAGAAAAGATGAATGGATGAAGTGGAGCCGCCTTATTTTACAGACAGTTCGAATCTATGAAAGGTCGTTTTCATGTGTTACATAACCCTACAGGAATACAACGTATTGGATTAGCGATATTACTTGGCATGCTGGCCGTGTTGGGCCCCCTAAACATTGATATGTACTTACCAAGCTTTCCAGAAATATCGGATGATTTGGAGGCACGCGCTTCGCTTGTGCAGTTGAGCTTGACCGCCTGTTTAATTGGTCTTGGTGTCGGTCAGGTCTTTATTGGTCCGATTAGTGATGCACAGGGGAGACGGAAGCCGCTCATTATTTCCATACTTTTATTTGCGTTAGCTTCTTTTCTGTGTGCACTTGCCCCGAATATTACGACATTAATTATTGGCCGTTTTCTCCAAGGTTTTACAGCCGCCGCCGGGATCGTAATTTCGCGTGCGGTTGTGCGTGATGTTTTTAGCGGGACTGCTTTAACGAAGTTTTTTGCTTTGTTAATGGTGATTAATGCGGTAGCGCCTATGCTGGCCCCGGTTGCTGGCGGTGGGATTTTATTGATTCCGTTTGCGGACTGGAGATCCATTTTTTACTTTCTTAGTTTCTTGGGGCTCATGATTGTTACCATCATTTCATGGAAGCTAGAAGAAACATTGCCGGTTGAAAAGCGAATGCCGAGCAATCTCGGGCATACGGTTCGAACGATCGGTAATTTGTGTAAAGATCGTTCATTCATTGGATACGCACTTACCCTAGGGTTTATTCACGGGGGAAGTTTCGCGTATGTTGCAGGAACGCCCTTCGTTTACCAGGATATCTATAACGTTTCTCCGCAGGCGTTTAGTATTCTGTTCGGGATAAATGGAGCAGCTATTATTATCGGAAGTTTCCTAGTGGGTCGATTTTCAGGGGTCATCCAAGAACGAACATTTCTGCGTACCGCTGTGATCACTGCTACATGTGCAACGGCTTTGTTGCTTATGATGACAGTTATTGAAGGTCCGCTTTTTATGATTGTGGCTCCTATTTTTATCTATATGACTTGTATGGGGATGATTTTAACAACGTCTTTTACGCTAGCGATTGCCAAGCAGGGACATCGCGCTGGAAGTGCCAGCGCATTGCTTGGAATGTTGCCGCTATTGATCGGCGCGGGGGTTGCTCCGCTCGTTGGCATTAATGAAGAAACGGCTGTACCGATGGGCGCAGCCATGTTTATTACTTGTCTCGCTGGCATGGTTTCGTTCTTTAAGCTGGCACAAAGTGAAGAAAAAATGCAAGAAGCAGCTTGAAATCGAGAATAAACGTTCTGTAATGTTGATGTATATGAAAAACGATTTGAAGTGAATGCGTGAATCTGCTCACCCGTATGATATTGTCTGATACGGGTGAAAGGCAATAAATCTCAAGATGCAAATA
Source organism: Geomicrobium halophilum (assembly GCF_014207655.1). Lineage (GTDB taxonomy): Bacteria > Bacillota > Bacilli > Bacillales > Marinococcaceae > Geomicrobium > Geomicrobium halophilum. The sequence goes on from NZ_JACHHJ010000001.1 coordinate 479,777, forward strand.
TTGAGTGATGGGTGTACATCTTGGAAGGGGAGAATAAAATGAACATTGATGCAACGATGAAAGAAGTTCTCCAGTACGCTGATATGAACGTTGGTCTTGACGACGTTAAACGAACGCCTCATTTGCTTCGCGAAGGTATGCGGAAAAGTTTAGAACAGATGCCAAACGGCGAATCTGTGGATCGGGTTGAAGACCACACACTTGCATTGAAGGGCAGGAATATCCCTATTCGGATGTATCGCCAAGCTTCTGAGGAACCGTTACCAGCTATTATTTTCTATCATGGTGGTGGATTTGTGATAGGCGATATTTATACTCACGATTCGGTGTGTCGTTCGATTGCCAATCGCGTGAAAGCAGCAGTCATCTCTGTTGACTATCGACTAGCTCCAGAGCATCCATTCCCAGCAGCGGTAAATGATGCGTATGATTCTTTTGTGTGGATTTCTGAGCACGCGAACGAGTTAGGAATTATTAAAGAAAAAATTGCTGTTGCAGGAGACAGTGCTGGGGGGAACTTAGCGGCTGTTACAACTGTAAAATCCATTGAAAGCAGTGAACCTTCCGTGTACTTTCAGCTGCTGATTTACCCGTCTGTAGGGAATGAAGAAAACAGACCAGCTTCCCATAGAGATAATGAAAAGGGACCTGTTTTAACACCTGAATTAATGAAATGGTTTTTTCGACAGTATATAACACCGGAAACTGATCCACGAAATCCCGATGTATCACCATTGTTTTCGCCCCTTTTAGCAAAGCTTCCTAAAACCCATATTGTCACCGCCAAGTATGATCCTCTTCTTGATAGTGGTAAAGATTATGCCAGGAAGTTACAGGAATTAGGCGTAGACGTTTCCTATAAGATGGAAGAAGATATGCCCCATGGATTTGTTAATTTTCACCAGGTTGTTCCACGAGCCCAAGAAAGCTTAGATGAAATGTGCGCTGAGTTGAGAAAAAGCTTAACCTAGTCTTCCTTTTTAACAACCTTCAGGTTTGATAAAGTAAAAGAAAGATTTTATCCCGGTGGTAAGCGCTCGTAAAACCCCCGCTTCAACCCCGTAAGAGGGAGTTTTACGGGCGACTAACACCCTGATTCGTTCAACTAACCATCAGAAGGGATGAAGAACCCCCCTCTGATGGACGTTTCATTTTATGAAAGGAGGCCTTTGAAATGAAAATGGCATTTATTTCGGACATTCATGGGAATGCGGTTGCCTTAGACGCCGTGTTAGCCGATATTGAGAAACATAATGTGCAAAGTATTGCTGTAATGGGGGATATATGTTTTCGAGGTCCTGAGCCCAAAAAAGCATTGGATCGAATCCGTTCATTAGACAGTCCGGTACTAAAAGGGAATGCTGACGAATGGATGGTACGAGGGGTAAAAGAAGGAGAGGTCCCTGATCAGGCACTCGCTATGATGAATAACGAACGGGACTGGTCCGTATCTCAAATGGATGAAAACGACTTGAATTACCTTAAGGAACTCCCTACGCAGTTTCATTGGGAGTTAAACTCACACTTGAAATTGCACACTTTCCATGCTACACCTGATAGCTTATTCCAAGTGGTTCTTCCGCATGCTGAGCCGGCCCATATAAGAGAAACGATCTTCAGTCAAAAAGAAGCAGATTTATACTTATACGCCCATATTCACCTGCCATATGTACGCTACATCGATGGAAAGTGTGTGGCAAACCTGGGTAGTGTTGGCTTGCCCTTTGATGGACAAACGAAAGCTTCCTATCTTTTAGTAGAAATAGAAGAGGATCGCTATCGAGTAAGCATTGAGAGAGTCCCTTATGATGTACAAAAAGTCGTTCAGCAATATGTAGATCAGGATTATCCGAATACAGACGTAATGAGCAAGGTGATTCAGGAAGCGCGCCCCCCTTCTTAAAGAGGGGAAAAGCCTTTGGAGAGGGTTCAGGTATGTAGGGGCCCCGCATGGTTGGGCTACAATTATGCGGGGTTTATATCGTCTTAATTAAACGTATCAATTCCGAGCCCCTCAAGTACTTCGTGATTGATAAAGCAGCGGCAGGTTTTTAAGGGATCGACGACCTGACTGATTTCAAGGGATCCTGCAGCACTTAACACCATTGTGGTTTCTTCGATTGTTAAATCAGGCTGCAAGGAGATTAACAATTCTACCATTTCTTCAACGGCAGCGGTAGCTGCTTCGTCAAGCGTCTTTTTTGACACGAGGGTCGCGATCCCTTCTTTATTTTCTAAAAGAGGGTAGTTTAATTGAAAACGTTGATGTGCGTCTACATTGACGGTAATATCAGCAGATACCTCAACACCGGATACACATACTTCCCCGTCCCCCATGGCTGCATGGACATCACCCATTGCTAGTAGAGCCCCTTCTTGAAAAACAGGAAAATGTACGGTTGCGCCCTCTGTGATTAATCGTGTATCCATGTTTCCCCCATGAGCATCCGGCGTGCCACATGGCACGCCTTCATTTGCAGGGGCTACACCAATGACACCGATCATGGGGTGCACTGGAATTGTTAGTGTATCATTAAGATGGACATTATTGTTTGCGATCTTGACCTTCTTAATTGAAAACCCTTCCAGCCGATGCCCCATGGCTCCAAGCTCTTCCCCTGTCACAATTGTCCCTTCGTCCTGAAAGAGGATACGTTCAATATCCACTTGCAAAATATCCCCTGGCTTTGTGCCCTTCACATAAAGCGGTCCTGTCGCAGGATTTACCTTTTCCCAATCAATTGTTGTCATTTCGCTATCCTCGGAGGTGATTTGATTCAAAAACGCATCGTATGTCTGGAACTGGACATTTGCACCCTGTAGGGTACTTAAAGCCGGTGGATGAGCCTTGTTCATGTCAAATATGTAATGTTCACGTCCGATACGATCAGTCATGTCTTGGTTACCCCTTTCTATGTTTGTTCATATTTTACCGAAATTCTCTGAATAAATAAAGTGAGAGAGGGGGCAAGTGTATTGACATACTAGTGCACAATGGCTGAATCAGCCTCTCACGCCAATGATTGTTACATAAACAATTCTCACTTCATCATTTAGAAAAATACCCTTCATGACACCTCATATTGACCCATTTTCGATATTTATGGTGCCATGAGTCGTCTATGACATCTTTTTTGATCAATGATTCCTCTAAGTGATGTCATGAAACCAATTTTTACGTTTATTGTTAAATTACTCCTTGCAGAGCATCTCATCATATCGCCCAGTCATTCATTGAATCTACAAGGAGGCCCACTTCCAATGGTGACCTTTTATTTCAGACGCTCTGCACTAGTGCAATGTTTGAAAAGTCCTTGGGCGAATGATCGAGCGCGAGTGAAACGGGATTCGGCGCGGATGGTGGTTTTTTCGGCGCAGCAACACGTTTATTCGGCGCACGACCTAGATGATTCAGCGCACCGGGCATCTTATTCAGCGTTTGAGGAACTTTTTCGGCGCGGCGCGGAGAACTAGCTTCAACCCCCAAGATGTCAGCGAGTAAATTAGAAAAGTAGTTGATATATTTATTAAAAAAAATTTCTTGTAAAATATGTTTATATGAAATATTATTTAACAAGGATTTCTATTAATGAAACCGCTTCATTTTTTCTCGCTGAAAGGGGCTATATTATGACGACTTCCGCACCATGGTTAATTACGGTAGCCGTTTTGGGTGTTGTTGTTTTACTATTTCTTGTGATGCAAACCAAGCTTCAAGCTTTTATTGCATTGTTAATCGTCAGTTTTCTTGTCGGTATTGCCGTTGGAATGCCACCAATGGAAATCATTGAAACTGTTGAAGAAGGGATGGGCGGCACACTCGGATTTATTGCGGTGATCATCGGGTTAGGGGCCATGTTTGGTGAGATGATCCGTGTATCAGGTGGAGCTGACCGTTTAGCTTATACCTTGGTCAATAAATTCGGTGAAAAAAATTCTAGTTGGGCTCTGGTATTGACAGGTTTCATTGTTTCGATCCCAGTGTTTCTGGATGTGGCATTGATACTTCTTATTCCCGTTATTTACAGCCTAGTTCAGAAAACGGGCCGATCTTTGCTCTATTATGGGATTCCCTTAGTAGCTGGACTTGCTGTTACCCATAGTTTTATCCCGCCAACCCCTGGTCCGATATCAGTTGCCTCTATTATTGGTGCTGATTTAGGGTGGGTCATCTTATTTGGTGTAATTGCTGGTATCCCTGCTGCAGCTCTTGGTGGTCCGATCTTCGGGAAATACATTGCTAAGAAAATCGATGTTGGAGTTCCGGAGTATATGCTTCAACAAGTAGAAGAAACCAAATACGAACATGAACTTCCGAGTTTCGCAAGCGTTGTTTCTGTTATCACCCTTCCGCTGGTTCTGATTTTGATCAATACGACTTCAGATTTGGTACTAGAGGATGGAAGCACCTTACAGGAAGTGCTAACGTTCATTGGGCACCCGTTTGTGGCACTTACCGCAGCGGCATTGCTTGCGTTTTATATATTTGGAACACGTCGGGGATATACTCGTAAAGAAATTCAGCAGATCACGACAAAAGGATTGGAGCCTGCGGGCATTATCATTCTAGTAACAGGTGCGGGGGGCGTTTTTGGTGAAATGCTGATTCAGTCCGGTGTCGGTGATGTGCTTGCGGAAACGATGCAGGGCATCCAGATGCCAATGATTGTATTTGCTTTTATTGTAGCAATGCTTGTCCGAGTCGCGCAGGGCTCTGCAACAGTTTCTATGATCACTGCTGCTGGATTAGTAGCACCCCTGATTGAAGTGTATGGAGCGAGCGAGCCTATGCTTGGTTTACTTGTGATCGCGATTGCCTCTGGTGCAACGGTCTTTTCCCACGTTAATGATTCAGGATTCTGGCTCGTTAACCGCTATTTCGGTCTAACTGAAAAACAGACACTACAGTCTTGGACAGTGATGGAAACGATTATCGGTTTTGTAGGGTTTGGTGTCGCACTGTTGTTTAGCTTTTTCGTGTAGCATAACTGGAAAGGATGAAGCTTGATGAAAATTACGTCATATGAATTATTTCAGGTGCCGCCTCGCTGGTTGTTTCTAAAAGTAGAAACGGATGAAGGAGTGACCGGTTGGGGAGAGCCAGTGATCGAGGGAAAAGCATATACGGTGAAAGCTGCGGTCGAAGAATTGATGGAAACGATGATTGACAGCAACCCGTTGCACATCGAAGACCATTGGAACAAACTGTATCGATCGGGTTTCTACCGGGGAGGCCCGATTCTCATGAGTGCGCTGGCAGGGATTGATCAGGCACTATGGGACATTAAAGGAAAATATTACGGAGCCCCGATTCATGAGCTTATGGGCGGTGCCTGCCGTGACAAAATAAAGGTTTATTCCTGGATTGGCGGCGATCGTCCAGCTGATGTGGGAAAAGCGGCAAAAGAAGCGGTTTCGAAAGGCTTTAAAGCGATTAAAATGAACGCGACCGAAGAGATGCAGTATGTCGATAGCTTTGACAAAGTCGAGGTCGCAGCAGAACGGGTCGCTGCGGTGCGGGAAGCCGTAGGAAAATCCGTCGGTATAGGGATAGATTTTCACGGACGGGTTCACCGTCCCATGGCTGGGTTACTGACGAAGGAAATTGAGCCTTATCATCCTATGTTTATCGAAGAACCGGTACTTCCGGAAAACCAAGAAGCTCTTCGGGAGCTCTCTTATCAGACGCCCATACCTATCGCATTGGGTGAGCGAATGTATTCTCGCTGGGACTTTAAGCAAGTGTTAAAGGACGGAACCGTTTCAATCATTCAACCCGACCTTTCTCATGCAGGCGGAATTACAGAAGTGAAAAAAATAGCGTCAATGGCAGAAGCATATGATGTAGCACTTGCACCGCATTGCCCGCTTGGACCCATCTCACTTGCTGCCTGTCTCCAGGTTGATGCCACGTCCCACAATGCTTTTATTCAGGAACAAAGTCTTGGCATCCATTATAACCAGACGAATGACCTTCTTGATTACCTTGTTGATCATCGGATTTTCTCTTACGAGGATGGCCATGTTGATATTCCGGCGGGTCCGGGACTAGGCATTGATATTAATGAAGACTACGTCCGGGAACAGGATAAAATCGGACATCAATGGAAAAATCCTATCTGGCGTCACAAGGACGGAAGTATTGCTGAGTGGTAAATGATTGATCGAGCATCCTCTACAGTGTAGGGGGCTCTTTTTTATTTGAATATAGATCGTATGTTCGCTATAATGTAGTCAAGACTACATCGATTAGAAAGGAAAAGCGGACGTGCCTAATCAAGAGTTTCAACTGCCTGAACCCTATCGAGATACGTCGCGTAAAATCATTCATATTGATATGGATGCTTTCTTTTCTTCCGTTGAAGAGCGGGACAATCCATCTTTAAAAGGGAAGCCGGTAATTATCGCAAAACATCCGAAAAAGACCGGAGGTAAAGGGATTGTATCAACGGCAAATTATGAAGCAAGAAAATACGGTGTGCACTCGGCGATGAGTGCCTATAAAGCGTACGAGTTATGCCCGAACGGTATTTTTATAGATGGTAATTATCCTGCGTACAGAGAAGCTTCCCATCAAATTAGAGAGATTATGCAAAGGTACACGACATTGGTTGAACCGGTATCGATCGATGAAGCTTATTTGGATGTAACTCATAACAAAAAAGAAATTCCTAGTGGAACGATTATTGCAAAACAAATTCAAAAAGATATTTGGAATGAAACAAGACTGACAAGCTCTGCCGGGGTTTCCTATAATAAGTTCATCGCCAAAATTGCATCTGATATGGATAAGCCAGCTGGTCTAACTGTCATCCCTCCAGAAGAGGCACTTTCGTTTTTAAGGCAACTTTCTATTGAAAAGTTCCATGGGGTGGGACCGAAAACAGCTGAGAAAATGCACCGATTAAACATCTTCTCAGGTGAAGACTTGTACCAGATGGAACAGATGGATCTCATTTCAAATTTCGGGAAGGCAGGGATTTCATATTATAATCGAGTTCGAGGCATTGATAATAAACCTTTATGTATGAAAAGAGAACGAAAATCTGTCGGCAAGGAGCATACGTATTTTAATAACCTTACGACAGACCAAGAAGTATTAGACGAGCTTTGGCAGTTAGCCAAAGAAGTGGTTCGCTCATTGCAGCGTGTACAAAAACATGGAAAGACAGTGATCATGAAAATCCGATACCGCTCCTTCGAAACGGTAACGAAACGCATGAGCGTTCCCTATTACTTAGACGAACCTGAGGAGATCTTTAATCAGGCGGCAAGCCTTTGGGAAGAAGTCGGCACCATCGAAAAGGGCGTGAGGTTGTTAGGTATCACGATCACAAACCTGGATCCTATTGAATATAAGCCGATTACATTATTCTGAATGGGTAATGGACAAGTCTCGCCAACAGTCTATACTACATCCCGATATTGAAAAATCAGATGAGCGAGGAGCAGAAACACGACGGCGTGAATACCGATAAAACCAACGGAAAGCCAGATGTTTTCAAATGGAGGCCCTCCACCCATACCGGCGTAGTTTTGATACACATCTAAATGGGTGAGTACGAGCCAGTGGGACCAGTCGTATAACATAGCTATTGCACCAATAATATTTCCAAAAAAATACGGGAAAAAAGTAATAACGAGTGTAAGAGCAGTGCTCCTTGTTAAAACAGCCATCAGCGTTGCCAAACTTATGTAGAAAACGAGCCTGGGTAGTTGATAAAGTGCAAGTATGAACGCTTCATAAATCATAGCAAAGAATGATTCACCGGAAGTAAAATAGACCTGATCAATCACTAACAGCGCGATGGTCAGAATGAAGATTAGAGCTGTTGCGATTAACATCGTAATCAACCATTTGGAGAGCAATAACTGCTCTCTCGGAACCGGACGGATCAACTGCTGTTTCATGGTGCCATTTCCGTATTCACCGGCAATTGCGGTGGTTACAAGTACGACGGTGTACAGGTTTATGAAAACGTTGAGCGAAACAAGACCAGGTTCAACGAACTCCATTGGTCCAATGGAAAATCGCCCGACTGAATGTATAACCGCAGCAAATGCCCATCCTAATATAAGAAAAACGAACATCGCGATAAGAAACATCCATATTTTCCGACCGTACCATGCTTTAACCCACTCATTCTGCAGTAGCCCATTCATTTTATGCCTCCCTTTTCCCTTGTAAGAGAGAAGTAGGCGTCTTCTAGTCTTCGTTTATAGGAAAAAGCATATACGGAGATATTGGCGTTAGCCAGTGCTCTCGTTATTTTTGGAAGAGTATTGTATGTTTGTGAAGTTAACTCCAGGTATTGATCGGTGTCCATGACTTCACCGAAAGAAGAAAGAACGCTTATCGCTTCCGCTTTTGGTTCAGCTTCAATCACTACAGTCAACTCATCTTTATTTTTACCAGTCATATGCATGTCCAATTCACCCATAACGGACCCTTCCTTAATGACAATCGCCCGGTCGCAAAGAATTTCTACTTCGCTTAACTGGTGACTGGATACCAGTAATGTGACACCGTCTTCTTTCGCAAGCTTCTGTAAATCGTTTCGAAGCTGGCGGATTCCGTTGGGATCAAGACCGTTCGTAGGCTCATCTAAAATAAGAACGGAAGGGTGGTGTAAAATAGAAACAGCGATCCCCAACCGTTGTTTCATCCCGAGAGAATAGGCTTTAACCTTTTTGTGAATCGCGTGTTCCAGATCTACGAGTTTGACGACTTCGTTGATCCGAGATTGGTCAATCGCATCCACACCTAAATTTGCAAATTGTTTAAGGTTTTGTTCGCCGCTTAAATATTCAAATAACCCAGGATTTTCGACGATGGCCCCAAGGTTTTTCAAGGCTTTCTCCCGGTTGGTTTTTGTGTTATACCCGTTAATCGTGATCTCTCCATGATCAGCTGCAACTAAGGTACCGATCATTCGAATGGTTGTTGTTTTACCTGAACCGTTTGGGCCAAGGAAGCCATAGATTTTTCCACGTTCTAGTTTGAATGACATGTTTGAAATGATTGCTTGATCAGAAATTCTTTTGTTAAGCCCTTCAACAATGAGAGGGTGATCGTTGTGATTAACGCACACGATGATCTTCTCCTTTTTCGATGAGGATAGATTCGACAGGATAGGAAGTAACCTACGATTGCAATAAGTCTTTAAAAAGTTTCCTGAAATGCGCGCGGTCTTCGGTTGTGAACGGTTTAGGACCTTTCGTTTTTTGTCCGCTTCTTCGTATTTTGGAATGGGCATGGCGATTGGTAAGTAATTCATCAATGTTTTCATTGGTGAATAAAAATCCTTTATGGTGGGCGACTGCACAATTTTTTGCCAGCCCTAGTGCCGCCAGCCCGTAATCCTGTGTGATAATGACATCCTTTTCTTCCGCTAATTCCATAATCCGATAGTCGACGGAATCTGCACCTGTATCGACATAAATGGATTGTACACCCGCCGGATCATCCTCAGGAGAAAAATGAGCATAGCTTTTCACTAGCACCACAGGGACACGTACCTTCTGTGCCTCTTCAATGACAACGTCCTTGACCGGGCAAGCATCTGCATCAACGTAAATCCACATGTGTAACCTCCGTGTAAAAATGGGAAAGGATGGTTCTAGTGTAACACTAGAACCATCCTTTCGTTTACATTCCTTTCGATTTTGGCATTCCATATGAGAAATCTCTTTGTGATAGTTGTTGTAGGCCTTCCTTTATAATCATGAAAATAAAGATCCAGGCAGTAATGGCCAAAATGATATGGCTCAAGAAGAAATGCCCGAAAAGAAAGATAGAAGTGTTCCACATCATATGCAAAGCGATTGTTACTGAAAAATATTTTAAAAATACCGGGTTCGTAAAATGTCGCCTCGTTAATCGTTCGTTCCCTTTTACCAAAGAAAGGGCGCCTCCAGTAATCGCTCCCCAAGCCGTATGAGAACCTACCGACATCCAGCTTAGGTGGAACAATACATCACGCATCGCCTCACCTCCATCTGCCTGAAAGACGTTCAAGGCATAACCTAGGTTTTCAAAACCTGAAAAAGCCGCGCCAATAACCGTTCCAATGAGCAAGCCGTTGACCACGAAACGAGCATTTAACCGGTAAATAAAATACGCAATAGCTATTAACTTCCCAAGCTCTATAAAAGCTCCCGTCGTCATTGCGTTGAAAAAACGTAAATCTGTAATCGGAAGCCAGCTGAATAAGAACGAAAGCACGCCGCCCACAAAAAAGATTTTGATTACTTCAATAAGACGAATGCTGTGTGAGGCATTCATTTCCCAAAAAAAGATGATCAACAAAAAAGGGATCGTAAAAGCACTCACCATCATCAAACCGGGTAAGAAGTTAGGATGATAAAAAAGGTTAGCGCTAGTAAAGAGGACAATATACGTGATCATTAACACGAGGAAGACTCGTGAAAATAACCATGGTTTAGGCCAATCTTCATTAACGTTTGAGGAGGCGGTGGTCATACTAGCGATGAATAAACGTTCGCCTTCCTCTTGTGAATGCTTTTTAAATATTTCACCGTAGACAGCGCGAAGATAAGTATTAATCGTACTATTGTTCCTCTTCTTTCTATTCATTCTAGTAACTTCAGGTTGAGAGTCTTGATTTACATTTGTTTTTTCTATGGATGGGTCTTTAAATAGGCGGGACTCTCGAAAATAGACCCACTCAGTCATTTCCTCTTTCCAGACGTATGTCTCACTATGGATTTTTTCCTCACTATATAACTGAACCATTTCCTGCTCTGAAAATGGTCCGATTTGTTCTCCATCATCCACTAGATAGTACCATTCTTGCATATCCTGCCTCCTACACTTCACATTCTTAATTACCTAACTATGATTATATTAACGTATGTCGACCATTATTCAATATAAAATCGTAAAAAAGAATGGTGGGTATGAAGAAACCCTTAAATGATCGTTAGGAAACTGTTATACTAGTAAAGAACTGTTAAATTTATCATTTTTAAGTCTTTTGTAGTAGAAAATCTCACTTTTTACCTTTGAGGGGGTGCTTCAAGCACTGACCCTAAATTGCAAAAAAATAATGTCTTTTGAGAAAATCACTTCAGTCTTTTTTCAGTTTGTTCGTAAAGTTAGGGGTTTCCTGAGGGCAGAATTATAACAAAAATTGGGGGCATGTTAAATGAAAGGGCCAACAAAGGTAACGGTGTTAATGGTGATGGCAGGTACATTGGCTGCAGGTTGTAATGAATCTGCCGGCATCGAGGATGCGACAGAAGCGGTTGATAAAATCCAGGCTCAAAAAGAAAATATTGTGTCTCAATTTAATGATATTCTTTTATTAGAGGAAGAAATGCAAATCGAATTAGAGGAAGATTTGGCGGAAAATGAAGCTGCACTTTTTGCTAATAGAGAAGCTCGAGTATTTACGAGTTTAGATGAAAGGCAATCGTTACTTAATGACATGAATGATGCATACTTAACATTGGAAATAGAACATGAACTGCTTGAAACAGTCCTGGAAAATGGGGGTGAAGAAGAGCTGCCGGTCAATGAATTGAGCGGTCTTCAGGATCAAGCCGCATCGTTACATAATGAAGTTGGGACCTATATTGATCAATATCAATCAGAATTAAACACACAAGAATCCTTTTTTAACGATTTAGGGGCAGAAGATGCAGATTTTGAATTTCTTGTTAATGGCATTGAAGCGATTAACGATGCACAAGGGGATATTCGCGACCAAGCCCATGTGGTTCATGAGGAATTAAAGGCAGCGGAAACCGCGATTGCTGCTGTTCAAGCGAATGAGCAACCGGATGAAGAGACGGCGCTTCATAAGGAGGGATCATGATGAGGACAAAATCTTTGATTTTTCTTCTGGGAGGTATGATGTTTTTTGGCAGCTATGATTCCCCCTTACTTGCAGAGCAGACAGGGGGGGATGCTGATGAAGAAGCATCAAAAGTTGAAAGAAGTGAGGAAGATCGGTATTTTTCGGTGAGTGATGAGGATTTACTCACATTACCAAGAGTCATCCCTGATCGATTAACTTATGATAGCGGGGTAGAGATTGAATACCCTGAAGACGGTGTAAAAGGCATTTTCGCTACTGCCCATTCAATCGGCGGGGATAAAGCTGACGAACTTTATGACTTGATCAATGAGACGGCATTAAATAGTATGGTCGTTGATGTCAAGGATGACGACGGGTATGTGACCTTTGAAACAGAATCGGAGAATGAAAGGGTTCAAGAAAACACATACGATTATATAAATGATGTCGATGCAATGATGGAGGATTTTGAGGATGCTGATATTTATCCGATTGCCCGTCTTGTTGTTTTTAAAGATACAGTATTAGCCAATGAAGAACCTGAACTCTCTTTTTTAGAAAAAGGGGAAGTATGGTCAAATAATAGAGGAGAATCTTTTGTCAATCCGTTTTCAAAAGATGTGTGGGAATATAACGTTGAAGTGGCCAAAGAAGCAGCGAAGGCTGGATTTAAAGAGATACAATTTGACTATGTTCGTTTCCCTGAAGGATTTGAAAACCGCGACGAGGATCTTGAATATACGGAAGGCGATTACGAAGAATCCGGGGAAGACAACATCCAAAACCGGGTAGCAGCCGTCACAGATTTCGTTGACTATGCCCGGGAAGAATTACGGCCTTATGGGGTGAAAGTTTCTGTCGATATTTTTGGATACGCAGCAACAATTCCGGAGGCTCCGGGAATTGGGCAGAACTTTAGTAAAATCTCCGAAAATGTTGATATTATTTCTTCAATGATTTACCCAAGTCACTGGGGCCCTTATTTTGATATCCATAAACCTGATCTTGAACCCTATAATCTAGTGAATGAGTATGCTCAGGTCGAAAATGAACTGTTGGACAGTTTGGAAGAGCCTCCGATTTCCAGACCATGGTTACAAGATTTCACCGCTTCTTATTTGCCAGATGGAGAATGGATGGAGTACGGTGTTGATGAGGTTGAAGCACAAATTCAAGCCCTCTATGATAATGACATCTATGAATTTCTCCTATGGGATGCGACGAATAATTATACCGAGGGTGTGAACTACGAACTCGATGCTGAACAAGATATCGTTAGACAGGAATAAAATTTGACCCCTTCTTGATTTAGGAGGGGTCAAATGTTGAAGAAGGGAAAATTAGGGAAGGTTTAAATAAAGTGTTTTGTTTGTTTCATCTGCGTGGGTGTTTAGCTCAGAAATGTCTTGTTTCATCGTCATAATGTCCTTCTTCATATTGGAAATATCATTTTTCATAACGTCCATATCTTTTTGTAGTCCTATCACATGACTACTTACTTCTTTTACAGCGATCATTAACTGTTGATATTGACCATTCGTCATTTTATCACCTTATCTATCTTGTTTTTTATTATAGACAAACTTTGCTCGTTAGGAAATAGATAATGTTCATCCATTAAAATGGAAGATCATCATCTGAGATATCATTCGAAGACCTCGGCGTGCTTGGATTCACTTTCATTCGCATTTTCTCCACATTTCGGACAGGCGATATATTCTTCATGAAGTGGAAATCCAATATAGCCATGGGTCAGTTCTTGAATGTCTAGAATCGTATATTGATCCACCTCAAAGTCAAGCCCACAATGGATACAGTCAAATGAAACACCCCCAAGTCTGGCTCCTTGCTTTGTTTTCTGCGCTTAGATGTTTTTCCCACTTGTTACACTCCTTTTCCAATCTTCAATATCAATAACATTTGTAAAAAGACCGGTAATTCAATCAAGGAATAAAGGAGAAGTAATAGATTTTAGAGAGAATTGATTAGCTCTTTGTGATTATTTTTCGGGCGATTAACGTCTGTTGAAACAGGATAGGCTTTCATCTGCCTTGAATCATAGGGTCTGAGTTGTTTTTCCAATTCTTGAAGATCATTCTTTCTTGGATCCAGCCATGCTGATTCATTTTCGGGTGTAAGGATAACGGGCATCCGGTCGTGAATATCGCTCATTAAATCATTCGCGGATGTTGTAATAATCGTACAAGAAAAAATCGCTTCGGCTCCATCGTTCCACTTCTCCCATAAACCCGCAAAGCTAAACAACTCCTCATTTTGCATTTGAATGTGGTAAGGTTGTTTTTTTCGATCTATCGTTTTCCATTCATAAAAACCATTTGCTGGAATCAAACAGCGGCGACGTTGGAATGCGTATTTAAAGCTATTTTTCTCTGCAATGGTTTCAGACCTGGCATTAATCATTTTATAACCGACGTTTATATCCTTTGCCCAAGGAGGGATGAGCCCCCAGCGTAAACGTCCCAATCGATTCTGCTCTCCATCACTTACGACCGCCAGTATCGATTGACTGGGGGCGATATTGAAACTGGATTCTAAATCGTCAATGGTACTCACTTCTATCCCAAAACGCTTTTGAATGTTTTCGATTTGGTCATATAAAGTAAACCGGCCGCACATGAGGGGACCTCCTTCTATGTATAAGTTCTGAAAAATGAAAGTTTAACCATTATAACATGTCGTAATCTCTTTACTCACGTATGGTCAATATGAGACATTCCCACCATTTATTGAAGAAGGGAAGGAATACTGATAATGTAATTACATACCTTTTGTTAAAATATAAAATGAGGCACAAAGAAATAAAGGATCAAGCGTTTAAATATAAATATTCTACATAAGTGTGGGAAAAGTAATTAAGTACAAAGGTGGGTTGATCATTAAATTCAGGCATTACATCAATGAGATAGGACTTCTAAGGCGCAATGATCATTACGGACGCTTATGGTGGAGAGAGGTAAACATGAACGATGCATGGCAAGTGTTGAAGCAAGATAGTATTAAAGAAATTAAGAAGAGGGTTCATCTGCAAAATACAAATGCGCAAAAAGTATATCTACAAGCGATTGATGAATACATAATTGAATGTCGACGTTATTTGTCTGTAAAGCAAGCGGATGAATTAGAATCCTTTTTACTGAAACGTTTCGGTTTGAGATCGTAAATGAGAAGATCTAGGAGTAAAAGATCGTGCGGATATTTATAAACATTCGTAACAGCTGGTGACAGTCGTCTGTACAACCACCAATCAGCACATATTTGATTTTTATTATTAATATGAATATTCACGGAACTATTTTCGCGCCACCATTAAGATTCACTCTTACCCATATAAGGGTTAAAGGAATAATGTTAATATCATTTAGAACGAATCGCTACACATTTTTCCCTCTTAATCATATGATGAGATAAATACCTAGTTGGAAGCCAATGAGGTGATGTTGATGAGGGGGGGACGAAGACCATATCAGGGGGTACCTCCAACCCCAAGGTCAGATCAAGATTCTGAGTCACTTATAATAAAGCTCGAGTACTTTGGCCAATTATTGGCGACCGTCGGTGAATCGCTTCAGTTCCTAGGTGCGAGTATTGCATTTCGAGAACTTCAACAAGAGCAAGTTCAAGAACAACTACAATCAGACAATGCTGAGATCCCTCTCACTTTAGGTCTTGATGAGGCTAATAATAATCCAAATCCCGATTCTCATTCGATATCAGGTCTGCAAGAGCAGGTAGAGACTCTGCAACAACAGATTACGGAGCTTGAACGGCGAATACAAGATGGAGGTTCATGAGAGTTTTTCCAGCGTGTAGCTACGGAACGCTCTCATTGGATTGGACAGGCATTAATAGTAAAAGGTGCTTGTGAATCTTCTACAAAGGTTTTAAATCATCGACGACTTTACTGTCCCGTAGCGTAAAACCAACTATAATCTAATGAATTAGTCATTGGTTAGTAAACGTAAAATCCAAGGTTTAACATCTACAATCCTTTCATATTGCGGGTATATGTTTGTACCGGCCACTATCATAGGAACCGATGATTCTTGCTTGTGCAATGATCCATGTGCCGCACCGTCCACATGGATAGGGGACCCCTTTTCTTTAAATTCATATCCAGGTTTTGCAGTGGCTACAATATAGTTTCCTTTGTGTGATCGTAAGCTGCTGGAAAGCCGTGCAAGTGCATCTGGATAATCCCCATAATGGAGGTGGTTATTTTTTACCGTGATATCCAGCAGTTTTTCATTTCCTGAAATTGCCCATGTTTGCTTGTACTCATCGGAGTAATGTCCCCCTCCTTCAAATGAAAAAAGCCCTTCCATTTCTCCGGATACAACGTGGGTTTGTCCATACTCTTCCCATGCTATGATATCAATGCGTTGATCTTGTTTTAATCGCTTGATTACGTTCGTTCTATCAACACCGTTACCGAGACAATATACAAAGGCTGTTCTTTGATTGACGGCAAGTGCGATTTGATCTTTGTGAAGAACGGGTCTCGTATCTTTCATAATCGAAAAGCCTTTAAAGACCTTTCTCAGGTTAATGACATAATGCTTCCTGTTATTACCCATGGAAGCGTGGCCATTATCTGACAGTATGATCCATGTACATGCCTTAATCGCCTCGTCCCAACTTGAAAAAAGCCCAAAAAGCTTTTGTAATTCACGGTCTATTTTTTGTATTCCTGCTATGTCCATAGGACCTTTTATATGGATACGTAGATCAAGGTCTTGGATGCCGCATATCGTAAAAGCTGGAAGCTTACGCTTTTTGATTAAATGCTTGATTTCACGGATACTTGCTTTATAGTTCCCGGAAAATGTATGGGGAGTTCTAGTGAACGGACTAAACTTTGAAAAGGAACCTAGGGACCATAACGGTGGCGTATGGATTTCCCATGTCTCTTTACCCTTGGTCATCATTTGTAACCTTTTAGGAAGAAGTAGTTGCCTTTGTGTATTCCCACGATACACAAAGGTATTGATCGAGGCACTTGTAAGCCCTCTTCCTGCTAACTCCTCATGGATCGTGTTTACGTTCTTACTTAAATGAACATTGTTTAATTCAAAAAACATATCATTTATAAATTGTGAGACCCCTGTCTTTAAGATTTCTTTTACACCAGTCCCATAGTTTACGATTCTCTTTTCATCTTCATGATACCAAAGGAGTGCAGGTAAGCGATGTTGATCAGCGTACACCCCAGTCAATAACGTGCTTTCAATATTAACGGACATTGTCGGAAAGGAGCTGACCATTTGGGGAAAGTACCTGCCTCTTTTCATGAGATACTGAAGGGCTGGAGCAAACCCTGTTTGAACAGCTTCCTCTAAAGGGGTAGACATTAATGTATCAATAATTAAAAGAATGACTGGCTTTGAACTTTTTTTCACCATAATCCCCCGTACAAATCATTTTTTGTTTAGCATGAAGGAAATAGTGCAATTTATGCATAAAATAGGGAATAGGCGCCGTGCTGAAGTTTTTCAAGCTCTTACTATATCTTGAAAAGAAGAACCCATGAATTTATATGCTTTTTCAGTGATATTTTTATGTATATTCTCTCATCACAGGGGCACCGTAACGAATGTGGAGGTGATTAAAAGATGACAAATCAAAACCAGCAAAACAACCAGCAGAACAATCAGCAAAACAATCAACAGAACAACCAGCAAAACAACCAACAGGACAACCAGCAAAACCGCAACCAACAAGATCAGCAAAACCGCAACCAGCAAAACCAGCAAAATAACAACAATCAGTAATCTTACACAAGCGGGAGCCTCCTTGGGAGCGCTCCCGCATTTTATGTCGATCCAACCTCATCGAGAAAGCTTTCCATGAATAATCCATGTTACGGAGGAGATGCTAGGTTTGGAAAATAAAATAATGATAGGAGGGCATAAAATATGCAATTAGCCGGACATGAATTCCATGAATTAACGGAACTAACGATGGGGTGTTATAACACTGTGCACTGTATGTCTACCTGGATCCAACAGGCACAAGATCAGGAATTACAGCAACTTCTTTCCGAACATTTTCCTAAACACGTAGAAGATTATAACTTGAAAGTTGAATTTTTACAAAATGCCGGTACACCCGACATTACCAAATTCCAACCTTCAAGTTTACAGCCCAATTTAGCAAGCTACACCCAATCGCCAGTCGAGCCTCTTCCGTCGGTGGAGCTAAGAATCCAAGAACAACAACCGAATGATCGAGAAATTGCGACTGCTTATTTACTTAATCAAAAAGCTGCTGGTACAAATTATGCGAAAGCAACGTTTGAATGCGCAAATCCTGACCTTAGGACCTTTTTGGAAAATGCATTCCTTAATAGCAGCCACCATGCCTATGATATATGGCAATATATGGTGACGAAGGGTTATTATCCACTTGCCCCTGCACCAGCGATGGAAATCCAAAAGGTCGGGGGAGTCTTTCCAATCTTGCAAAAGAAGTAAGGATGTAGCGCAAGCGCCAACGTTGCTTGCGCTTTCATTGTATGGTGGACCGTTTGCTTTTGGCTAAAACGGGTGAAAAGCCAAGTCTTTCTAACATAAAGGAAGGATTGATTAGTGATAATAGTTTGAAGAGAAATCCATGAAGTAAGGGAGTGACGTGCGTGAATGATGAAAGCAAGAAAGTAAACGAAAACAGTAAGAATGAGCAATTGGAGCAGTTTCGTAGCACAGATAATCAAGATAAAGAATTAACGACGAATCAAGGGCTAAAGATGTCTGAGGATGAGTTGTCGTTAACCGCCGGAGAACGCGGCCCGACATTAATGGAGGATTTTCATTTTCGGGAAAAAATGACTCACTTTGACCATGAACGAATTCCGGAACGCGTCGTCCATGCACGTGGTTTCGCGGCTCACGGGGAGTTTGAAGTTTATGAATCGATGAGACCCTTTACGAAGGCTAAATTTTTACAAGATCCAAAAGTAAAAACCCCAGTCTTTGTACGATTTTCAACGGTAGTTGGTTCACGCGGCTCAAAGGATACACCTCGGGATGCTCGTGGTTTTGCGACAAAGTTTTATACGGAAGAAGGAAACTATGACTTAGTTGCGAATAACATTCCTGTCTTTTTTATTCAGGATTCAATTAAGTTTCCTGATGTTGTACACGCGATTAAACCGGAGCCCCATAATGAAATGCCTCAGGCAAGTGCCGCTCATGATACCTTTTGGGATTGGGTCTCGCAAAATCAGGAAACAGCTCATATGGTGATGTGGTTGATGAGTGACCGTGCGATTCCACGAAGTTTTCGCATGATGGAAGGGTTTGGGGTGAATACCTTTCGTTTCATTAATGAAGAAGGAACGGCTTATTTTGTGAAGTTCCACTGGAAGCCTGTTTTAGGAACGCATTCCCTCGTTTGGGACGAAGCCGAAAAAATTGGCGGAAAAGACCCTGATTTTAATCGTAGAGATTTGTGGGATGCGATTAATATGGGCAATTACCCGGAGTATGAGCTGGGGGTTCAAATGATTGAGGAAAAAGATGAATTTGCGTTTGATTTTGATATCCTCGATGCGACCAAGATCTGGCCCGAAGAAGATGTTCCTGTGTGTATCATTGGGAAAATGACATTGAATCGTAATGTGGATAACGTATTCGCAGAAACCGAGCAAGTGGCTTTTCATCCCGGTAATGTTGTCCCAGGGATTGACTTTTCCAATGACCCTCTTTTGCAAGGTCGCTTGTTTTCTTATTTAGATACTCAGTTACTCCGACTCGGCGGGCCAAACTTCCACGAACTACCGATCAACCGTCCGGTTTGTCCGTTCAATAATAACCAACGCGATGGATTTTCGCGTCACATTATTAATAAAGGTCAGGTCGCCCACCACAATAATGATTTAGCGAATAATTCACCATATACCGTGAGTGAAGCTGAAGGCGGCTATGCTCATCACCAGGAAAAAGTGGAAGGAAGCAAGATTCGCTCCCGGAGCGAGAGCTTTAAAGATCATTTTTCCCAGTCGTCGCTATTCTGGAATAGTATGAGCCCAGCAGAAAAGCAGCATATCATTGATGCCTTTAGCTTTGAGCTAGGAAAGGTAAAAAGCAAGGATGTGCGACAGAAAGTGGTTGATATGTTTGCAAACGTGAATATGGAAATGACAACAGCGTTTGCTGTCAATATTGGCGCAAATCCTCCGCAACAAGGTGGGGAAGAAGTGACAAAATCATCCCCTGCGTTAAGCCAGCAGAATACACCGAAAAAGGCCATGTCTCGGAAGGCTGCTGTCCTTGTAACGGAGGGGTTTGATGGAGCGAAAGTGAAGGCTATGGTAGAGGCGTTGCAGGCAGCCGGTGTGCAGGCAGCGATTTTAAGCGATAAACTAGGTGTGATTACAGGAGCGGACAGCAGTAAGGTGGAGGCAAAGCATACATTTCTCACAGATGGGTCCGTTGCTTTTGATGCTGTTTATGTTGATGGAGGAAAACATGCCAGCCAAGCTTTTGAAAAGGAAGCAACCAAGTTTATGCACGAAGCTTTCATGCACTATAAGCCGATCGCAGTAACGAATGATGGAGGAAAATGGTTAGAAAATGAAAAGTTGGATAATGCTCAAGGTGTCATCATAGGAAAGGACAAGAATAATGACTTCACTACTTCGTTTGTTGAGGCCATTGCTGTCCATCGACACTGGGATCGAAAAACCGTATAGTCTTTTTAAAGCTCCCACTACCATTAGTGGGGGTTTTGATGAATTTACTCAAACCTTCCACTGTAACCGTTGAATTCACCTTTATATTAATCGTTCCTACAATGAGGACGAGAATAAATAGAAGCACAAATGTTTTTGTCCCTTTTTGATCTTTGTCAATGATGCAAAGTAAAGATCGGGCAAAGCGGAAGTGATTGGGAACTGTGGAATGGGGGTTAGAAATCTCTTTGTAAAGGGCTAGATTTCTCCTTTTTCACAAACCTATCTTGTAAGATGAATATTTAAGGTAACGGTAGGTTACTACTACATCTACAGCGGTGGGAATAAAACAAAATGGAGAGCGCTGGAAAAGTCTATATTAAGATGACAAAATGATATTCAAAATGTCCGGGAAAAATAAAGTCATATCTCTTCGTCGTCTTGCAGCTCAGCTCCTCACGTATGAACGATATCCTCGAAAAAGCACCACTTTTTCTTCGTGCGAAGAGTCGCTTGCGAGGATGCCAGCTTACGCTTCGCTCCTCGGAACCAATCTTTCCTTCATGAGAAGTGAATGCTTTCGTGGTGCAGGCAGGGTGCTCCAAGCTACGACTCCTCGACCTACTCGGCTCTTTCTGTCCTTCTTTATGAATACGCTATAATATTAATATATTTATTAATAATTTGTATGCTTTGATATATCCCTTGAAACCTTATGATAGCATGTTATACTGTCAGTTGTAGGTTTTGTCACAAGCCTAGATCTAGGAGGATTTAATATTTATGAAGAAGTTAACAGTGGTTTTTTATGTAGCATTAGCCATTTCTCTCGTATTCATCGCTTGGGGCTTCTTTGCGCCAGATCACGTTGGCTATGTTTTGGGTGGGATTAATGATTTTATATCGACCAATCTTGGCTGGTTTTACTTATTTGCCACGACGGCTTTTGTAATCTTTGCGCTGTTTTTGATTTTTGGTCCTTACGGTAGGATACGACTGGGAAAACCGGATGAGAGACCAGAATATAGTTACTTTACCTGGTTTGCCTTTCTTTTTACGGCAGGTATGGGGGTAGGTCTTGTTTTCTTTGGTGTTTCAGAACCATTAGCTCATTACTACGAACCTCCTTCTGCAGAACCGGAAACGGTGGCAGCTACAGCAGAGTCGCTTCAGTACACATTATTCCATTGGGGTTTTCATCCATGGGCTACATATGCTGTCGTCGCTTTAACACTTGCTTATTTCAAATTTAGGCATCAAGCACCAGCATTAATCAGTTCTGCCTTCACCCCATTATTGGGTGATCGAGTCAAAGGTGGGTTAGGTCATACGATTGATGTATTAGCGGTCTTCGCCACGGTTTTTGGAATTGCCACCTCTCTCGGCCTAGGTGCAAGTCAGATAACAGCAGGTTTAAGTTTCACTTTCGAGGGGCTGGAAAGTAATACTACTACTGAGCTGATTGTGATTCTTGTCGTTACTGGCCTGTTTATATTGTCAGCGTCAACTGGATTAGATAGAGGAATTCGCTATTTAAGCTGGACAAATATTGTGCTCGCTATTGGTTTAATGCTTTTTGTATTAATTCTTGGACCGACTGTACAGATCGTAGAATCCTTTTCTACCACAATAGGAAATTACTTGCAAAATCTTCCAAGTATGACGTTTAGCACAAACGCGTTTACTGGAGATCGTGAGTTTCTTGATGCTTGGACAATCTTTTATTGGGCTTGGTGGATCGGATGGTCGCCTTTCGTCGGTACATTTATTGCTCGTGTCTCTAGGGGAAGGACAATTCGGGAATTTGTGATCGGTGTATTGGCTGTTCCTATGCTATTTAGTGCGATTTGGTTTGCCGTATTTGGTTTCTCTGGTATTAGTATGGATAATCAAGAAGGCGGTGCTTTATATGCACTTATGTCAGAGGTAGGAGAAGAAGGTGCTTTATTTGCCTTCCTTGAATCACTCCCATTAGCTTCGATTGTTATTGGAATTACAGTTCTACTCATTTCATCGTTTTTCATTACATCTGCTGATTCAGCTACATTCGTTCTTGGAATGCTGACGACAGGTGGAAGATTAAACCCCTCTTTGAAAGTTAAAATAATCTGGGGTCTAATCCTAGCCGGAACAGCTGCTGTTCTCTTGTTTTCCGGCGGTTTGGAAGCTTTAGAAACTGCAATGATTATTGCTGCCTTTCCGTTTACCTTTGTAGTAATCGCCATGGGGATATCACTTGTGAAGGCCTTGAGTAGTGAGTATGATATCTTACTTCTTGAGAGCAAACAACGCGATTATGACCCTGAATACCAAAGGAAATCAAAACGTACACTTGAAGAAAAACGTAAGGAATTCGAAGAAAACATGCCTGATGAGGATGTTGAAATAGAGGACGAAGAAAAGCAATAAGCTTTTCGTGTGGTATGCAGCCCCAAAACGGGCTGCATTTTTTCTTCCGTTCAGAAACGATACAATTGTCGACGCTATATTTTTTTAGGTCTTGATATTATGAAGAGGATTTTAAATGATCAAAAAATTAACTTGTCAGTATGAATTTGACCTGATAGTATAATTTGTAACGAATAGGCTGAAGGAAGGGGTGGCGATGTCCACATTACGGAAACAGAAAGCATCGAAGAAGAAAGCTGATATTCTCCGGTCAACATTAAATATCCTCTCTAAAAAGGGGTATCACGGTACAACTGTAGAGGAAGTGGCTGCGGAATTAATGCTAACGAAGGGCTCGGTCTATTATTATTTTAAGAGTAAAGAAGAACTCATTTATCAATGCAATCGTTTGGTCCTGGAAGAAAGCATTGAAAAAGTGAAAGCGACTTCAAATGAACATGAATCAGCTTCTGCTAAATTATGGAAAGCAATGCAATCGCATATTGAGTATGCGATTCAGGAAAAGACATTATTTATGATGATGTTTCAGCCTGAAACTACATTTTCAGGTGAGCGGTTAGCAGAAATTGTCGATTTGCGCGATTGTTATGAAAGTTATTTTGATACGTTTCTAAAGGACGGGATCACTGAAGGTGACTTTGTTTCCTTGGATCAGAAAATATCGCGCATGATTATTTTAGGAAGTATGAATTGGGTGGTGGAATGGTTTACACACCGTGGTGAAAAAAGCAGCAGTGAAGTGGCAGGTACGATGTCGGATTATTTATTAAGGATGGTCAGGAAGGGTGAGGGGAATGCGGGAAGCAGTGATCGTTGAAGCAGTTCGAACACCAGTCGGTAAGAAAAAAGGACAGCTAAGTCACATGCGCGCGGATGATCTAGCTGCTAAGCCTCTAAAGGAAATTGTTCAAAGAACGGGTATTGATCCCATTGAAATTGAAGACATCATCTACGGATGCGTATCTCAAGTAGGCGAGCAAGCATTTGATGTTGCACGTGTGGCGTCGTTAATCGCTGATTATCCTATGGAGGTTCCAGGTACAACCATTGATCGTCAATGTGGGTCCAGTCAACAGGCCGTTCATTTTGCTTCCCAAGCAATTATAAGTGGAGACATGGATGTAGTGGTTGCTGGAGGCATCGAAAATATGTCACGTGTTCCTATGGGTTCAAATATGCAGGGAGTCAGTTTAAGTGATGAGCTAACCTCTAGATATGAGATGATCAATCAGGGATTATCAGCGGAAAGAATCGCTGATGAGTGGAGCATCAGCCGGAGTCAACTGGATGAGTTTGCACTTGAAAGTCACGAAAAAGCGGTTGTGGCTCAAAAAGAAGGCCGTTTTGATCAAGAAATCATGTCATTGAAAACGCCCATGCCCGCTCCTTTAAAAGAGGAAGAGATGACTTATGACGAGGGTCCCCGCGACAATACGAGTCTGGCAAAATTGAGAGAATTATCCTCCCCATTTCGTGAAGGGGGAAACATCCATGCAGGTAATTCCAGTCAGATTAGTGATGGTGCAGCAGCACTTTTATTGATGTCGAGGGAAAAAGCTCATAAATTGGGGTTAAAACCTCGTTTTCGCGTGCTTGCTCGTTCAGTTGTTGGCTCAGACCCAACGCTTATGTTAACGGGTCCCATTCCCGCTACCGAAAAGGTTTTAAAAAAAGCAGGCCTCACTATAAAGGATATTGACTTTTTTGAAGTCAATGAGGCGTTTGCAAGTGTGCCCTTAGCCTGGTTAGCCGAAACAGGTGCTAGACCGACAAGGCTGAATCCTAATGGAGGCGCGATCGCTCTTGGCCATCCGCTCGGTGCTAGCGGGGCACGGTTAATGACGACATTAATTCATGAATTAGAACATACAGGCGGCCGGTACGGATTGCAGACCATGTGTGAAGGTCATGGAATGGCAAATGCGACAATCATCGAACGAATCGATTAGAGGAGGAGAAACGATGAATCCAGCAGATGTGAAAGCAGTAGTAACAGGAGGAGCTTCAGGTCTAGGGGAAGCCACGGTTAAAGAAATCATAAAAGAAGGCGGTAAAGCAGCTATTTTAGATATTAATAATGAAAAGGGGGAGCAGTTGGCCGAGGAAATTGGGGAACAGGCATTGTACATCAATACAGATGTAACAGATGAAGAAAGTGTAGAAAATGCATTCGCTCACGTGGTTGATACATTCGGTCATTTAAACACAGTCGTTAATTGTGCAGGTATTGGGTCTGCTGAAAAAACAGTGGGAAGTAAAGGGCCCCATGATTTACAAACGTTTTCAAAAGTGGTTCAAATTAATTTAATTGGCTCCTTTAATATCATTCGCTTAGCTGCGGAACAGATGATGAAAAATAATGAGAATGAAGAAAAAGAGCGTGGGGTGATTATTAATACCGCATCGATTGCTGCGTTTGACGGACAAATTGGTCAGGCTGCTTATAGCGCATCTAAGGGTGGAATTGTTGGAATGACGCTTCCAATCGCCAGAGATCTTTCAAAACATGGAATTCGGGTTATGACAATCGCACCGGGGCTATTTGAAACTCCGCTATTCGCATCGTTACCCGAAAAGGCTAAAAATGCGTTAGGGGAGATGACTCCGTTCCCATCTCGACTCGGGAAAGCTGAAGAATTCGCTCGGTTGGCAAAATCAATTGTGGAAAACTCCATGCTCAATGGTGAAACCATTCGTCTAGATGGAGCGGTACGAATGACACCGAAATAATGGGTAAGAGGTGAAAAGATGGGAGCTTATGTAACGGAAACACATCATATTTTCAGACAGTCATTACGTAAATTTTTGGAAGCAGAAGCGGTTCCATTTTTTCAGCAATGGGAAGAAGATAAACAAGTGCCTCGATCCTTTTGGGAGAAAATGGGAGAGGAAGGGTTTCTTTGCCCATGGGTTGATGAATCGTATGGGGGTTTGAATGCGGATTTTGGCTATTCGGTGATCATTACGGAGGAATTGGAAAGGGTAGGAACCGGCCTTATTGGAATTGGGCTTCATAATGACATTGTCATGCCATACATCGGTCACTATGGTACAGAGAAACAAAAACAGCGCTGGCTGCCAAGGGCTGTTAACGGTGATATCGTTTCAGCGATAGCAATGACAGAACCAGGGGCTGGTTCAGATCTTGCAAATGTGAAAACGACTGCCAAGAGAGACGGAGATTTCTATATTGTAAATGGAGAAAAGACTTTTATAACCAATGGTGTACTCTCTGATTTTGTGATTGTTGTCTGCAAAACCGATCGCTTTGCTGGTCATAAAGGGATTAGTTTGCTCGTTGTCGAGGAAGGAACTGAGGGCTTCACAAAGGGAAAACAACTAAAAAAAGTCGGACAACATTCTCAAGATACGTCGGAACTGATTTTTGATCAGGCTAAAGTTCCTGCTGAAAATTTGCTTGGCGAGGAAAATAAAGGGTTTTATTATTTAATGGAACAATTACAGCAAGAACGGCTTACCATTGCAATTGGAGCCATTGCTTCTCTGGAGCGAATGCTTGAGATTACTGTGGATTACGTCAAAGAAAGACAGGCATTTGGCCAACCGATCAGTCAGTTTCAACATACGCAATTTAAAATTGCTGAAATGGCTTCGGAAATTAAAATCGGTCGTACGTTTGTCGATGAATTGATCAAAAAGCATATGGATGGAGAGCAAATCGTGAGCGAAGTTTCAATGGCAAAATGGTGGACGACCGACTTGCTGAAAAAAGTGGCTGATACGTGTATGCAACTCCACGGCGGTTACGGATACATCGAGGAATATGAGATCGCGAGAAGATTCCGTGACGTCCAGGTCGCTTCGATTTATGCCGGTACGAATGAAATTATGAAAGGGATTATTGCTAAGAATATGGGTCTTTGAGCTTTTATACTCCGAAGGTGGATAGCTGTTACCAGTGGCCTGGCCACTGGTTTCATTAAAAAAGGAGGAGAATGGCATGAATGTCATTTCGGTTTTTGTTCAAAACGTTCGCCGTCACCCAGAGAAAATGGCGTTAATCTACAATGAACGCGAGTACACGTATCGTGGACTGAACCAACGTATCAATCAGTTTGCCAATGGCCTGATGAAGCAAGGGGTTCGCAAGGGAGAAAAAGTGGCCTTAATGATGAAAAATTCCGATGATTTTGTTATATCCTTTTATGGGGCAGCGAAACTTGGCGCTGTACTTGTTCCGATTAATTTTCGACTTGTTGTAAGTGAAGTTCAATATATATTGCAACAGTCGGATGCGGTCACAGTCATTTGTGACGATGAGTTCGAAACGCTCATTGAAGAAGCGACAGCTTCCATTCCAGGGATTCGTGATGTTATCTCCGTCCCAGCAGCAAAAGTGACGAAACACTTGTCATTCAAAAACATTTTTCATGATTCTGATATGGAACCTGATGTGAAAGTCAGTAGTGATGACGATTTTGAAATCCTATACACCTCGGGGACGACAGGACGCCCGAAAGGGGCCTTATTCGATCATCAACGGATTTCTTACATCTCCCAAGGGGTCACGGGATTGCTCGGTTTGCATGCGAACGAAACACATCTTCATGTTGCACCGTTGTTTCATTCGGCACAACTTAATCTCTTTTTGTTGCAAGGGCTTTACGTAGGTGCAACGCATGTGATTCTCCGTGATTTTGAGCCGCAAACTGTGTTAAAAATGATTGAAAAATATCGTGTGACTTTTTTCTTCGGGATTCCTACCATGTATTCCTATTTGTTGCAAGCACCGAATGCAGACAAATATAACCTTGATTCGATCAAATTATGCGGGTATGGTGCTGCACCTATGGCACCTGAAATCGTACGTCAAAGCATGGAACTATTTAACACGGATCAATTTTATAACCTATGTGGCTTAACGGAGGGCGGCCCGAGCGGAATCGCACTTTTCCCGGAAGACCATAAAAAACATATTGGAAAGTCCGGGCGCCTTCCGATGTTGTTCGTGGAGTGTAAAGTGGAAAGTGAAGGCGTGGAATCAGCCGACGGAGAAGTCGGGGAACTCCTTCTACGTGGGAATCCAATTATGAAGGAGTATTATAAGAAGCCGGATGAGACAGCTGCTACTATCGTAGATGGGTGGCTTCATACAGGGGATTTGGCAGTTCGTGACGAAGAAGGATATATTACTCTTGTTGATCGCAGCAAGGATATGATTATCTCGGGCGGGGAAAACGTCTATACCGTGGAAGTGGAGAATGTACTGTATGGTCACCCAAAAATATTGGAAGCAGGTGTTATAGGTACGCCAGATGATAAATGGGGGGAGGTTGTAACTGCAGTGGCTGTAATTAAACCAGGCGAGGGTACCCTTGACCTTGAAGAGTTACAAACGTTTTGTCGTGAAAAAATGGCTGGCTTCAAGATTCCGCGAAAACTACAGCTTGTAGAGGAATTGCCACGAAATGCATCAGGAAAATTGCAAAAATATAAAATGCGAGAGGCGTTAAAAAACACATATAACCCTCATTTGTGAGCATGTTCAAAGAGGTGGCCCAAATGACATTAGATGATATACGTGTGCTCGATCTTACACGGCTTTTGCCAGGTCCTTATGCAACAATGATGCTTGCTGATTTTGGGGCGGAAGTGATCAAAATTGAAGAGCCCCAAAAGGGGGACTATGCTCGGTCAATGTCTTCAGACTCTACGAAGGATAGCCCTTTCTTCCATTCATTGAACCGAAATAAAAAGAGTGTCACACTTAATCTAAAAGAATCAGAAGGAAAAGAAACATTTTTGAAAATGGTAGAAACTGCGGACGTCGTCATTGAATCGTTCCGCCCTCATGTCATGGAAAAACTGGGCATGGGCTATGGGACATTAAAAGAGATCAACCCCGGCCTTGTCTACTGTGCGATTACCGGTTACGGTCAGACAGGCCCCTATGCGAACCGTTCCGGTCATGACATTAATTATCTCAGTTACGCAGGGATCTTACATTTAATGGGGGGAACGAATCAAAAACCTACGGTTCCTTCCGTCCAGATTGCGGACTTGGGAGGTGGGGCACTTCCCGCCGTGGTTGGGACGCTGCTTGCCCTCTTAGAAAAACGGAAGACAGGGCAAGGGCAGTTCGTAGATGTTTCCATGCTTGATGGAGTCCTTTCCTGGTTACAAACTATACTGCCTGAATATTTTGTCAATGAAACTTCCGTGCAGAAAGAGGAGTTACCGCTTTCCGGCGGAAAAGCCTGTTATGAAGTGTATGAAACAAAAGATGGGCGCTGGTTATCCGTCGGTGCCCTTGAACCGAAATTTTGGCAAGCATTTTGTGAAGGGATAAAAAAAGAAGCATGTATCCCACTTCTCCACGCACCAGTGGCAGAACAGCACCGTTTGAAAGCAGAAATTCAAACGGAGATTTTGAAGAAAAGTCTTTCGGAATGGATGGAAGTGTTTAAAGACAAAGACGCTTGTGTTACACCGCTGCTGACGTTAGGTGAGGTCACACGTGACCCACAAGTAATGGAAAGGGGGATGATTCAAACGGTCGATCACCCAACTGGGGCCATTAAACAAATAGGGTTTCCTATTAAGTTATCAGAAACACCGGCGTCAATAAGGACGCATGCACCTAAACTAGGGGAGCATACTGATCAATTGTTGGCTGAATTATATACAAAAGGAAGGAATGATGGATGATGATGAACACACAATTAACTGTCGCGCCGATGTTAGAGCGTGCGGAAAAGTACTTTTCGAAAAAAGAAGTAGTCTCTCGTACATTCGATCAGATGCACCGGTTGACATATAAGGAAGTCGGGCGCCGAACAAGGGCGTTATCCAGTGCACTAGAAAAACTAGGCGTTCGTAGAGGTGAACGTGTGGGGACATTTGCGTGGAACCATCATCGGCATCTGGAGGCATATTTCGGCGTCCCTGGTATGGGAGGTGTTTTACACATGATCAATATCCGCCTCCCTAAAGAACACCTCGTTCATGTGATTAATCATGCTGAGGATCAAGTACTTCTTATAGATGAGGACTTGCTGCCTTTGATCGAAAATGTCAAAGATCAATTAACGAGTGTTCATACATTTATCGTCATGACCGATAAGGATGAACTTCCGGCAAACTCTTTTGAAGTGGTTTATTCGTATGAAAAACTGATCAGGGAAGGCGACGACTCCTATCTTTTTTTACAAGATATTGATGAAAATGAGCCGGCAGCGATGTGCTACACGTCTGCAACAACTGGAAAACCTAAAGGCGTGGTGTATTCGCATAGAGGTATTGCATTACACAGTTTATCGCAGGGCCTTACGGATTCAACAGGGGTCTCTGAGGAAGATGTCGTTATGCCAGTTGTACCGATGTTTCATGCCAATGCGTGGGGAATGCCTTATACCGCGACGTGGTTTGGTACAACGCAAGTGTTGCCTGGACCAAATTTCACACCAAAATTGTTGGCTGAACTGATCCAAAATGAAAAAGTAACGATGACAGCAGGTGTACCAACCATTTGGCTAGGGTTACTGCAGGAATTAGAACAAGAGGTTTATGATACGAGTAGTTTACGGGCCGTTATTTGCGGCGGATCTGCCGCACCGAAAGGGATGATTCAGAAGTTTGAAAGAGATTTCAATGTTCCTTTCATTCATGCTTATGGTCTGACCGAAACGACTCCCCTTGTCACATTGGCTCGCTTGAAAAGTTATCAAAAGAAATTAGCGGAAGATGATCGATTGGATATCCGAGCGAGCCAAGGGATGGCCGTTCCTGGAATTGACATTAAAGTCATGAACGAAACTGGAGAAGTGGAGTGGAACGGGGAGGATATGGGTGAGTTGCTCATCCGGGGCCCTTGGATCGCTGATCAATATCATAATGATGAACGGAGCAAGGAGGCATTCCAAGATGGTTGGCTTCATACGGGTGATGTCGTCACCGTCGATGAAGAAGGATCGATTAAAATTGTCGACCGAACGAAGGATTTGATCAAAAGTGGTGGAGAGTGGATTTCTTCCGTGGAGCTTGAAAATGCGATTATGGCCCATGATGCTGTAAAGGAAGCTGCTGTTGTTGCGGTTGCTGATGAAAAATGGCAAGAGCGTCCAGTAGCCTGTGTTGTAGTTAAAGAGACCTATCAAGCATCCACGTTAAAAAATGAGATTATCGAGTTCTTAAAACCTCAGTTTGCTAAGTGGTGGCTCCCTGATGAGGTTATCTTTATGGATGAAATCCCGAAAACGTCGGTAGGGAAATTTTTGAAGCGGGCGTTAAGGGAGAAGGTGCAGCAGTAAGATTGACGGGGGGCCTAGCTGTAGGAACTGAGCGAAGTTAGTTAAAAGGTGCAAGGCAAAAAGGATCCCCTCAAGCAACTTTGGTGAAGAATCAAGGAAGGTAAGCGATTTACGAGTATGGACCAATGTTGAGTAAAAGGATATAAGCCGTAGGCTTAATTCCAAAATAATCCCGTATCACTTTGAGAGTGGTACGGGATCGCTTGTTTCAAGGTGATTGTAACGATCAAGGTCAAAAATGACTTTTTTGACACTCCTGCCAATCGGTTATTCATCATTCTCTTCTCTATCATATTTATGTTCATAATATTTATGATGCTCATGATGTCCGTGATGTTCATAATGGATATGTTTTTCTGGTTTCACCGGCGTATTGTAGAGTTTTGGCGATGTCGGTTTTAAGTGGGGTTCTTTTCCATAGGCGACCGGACGATCGACGTATTGAAATTCACCTCTGCTATCGAGGCTCGGGCCACTTGCCCATCTTCCTTTTTTACTCGCTTCACCTTCTGAAAAATTGTAAAGTTTATACGCGACTTCCCCAAACTCTTTCTCTCTTGGGAATGTTGTCGGCACCACTATGTCATCTTCTCTCTCTTCTAACTCTTTGATCGCAGCAAGCCACTGGTTTTGATGATAGGTATCTCGAGCGATGAGAAACGATAACATATCCCTGACCCCAGGGTCATCGGTCATTTGATAAAGGCGAGTAGCCTGGAGCCTTCCTTGTGATTCAGCGTTCAAGTTCGCACGAAAATCAGCTAATAAGTTCCCGCTAGCAATGGTATATCTTGATACCCATGGGTAGCCAACGCTATCGGTAGCCTGTGCACCAGCTCCGGCGACGATATAATGTTGAGGGTTCTCTCCGGACATGACCGCTTGGACCGCGGGATTGCTTTTATACGCTTGTTCTTGATCCTCTACGGATGCGTCATTCACCAAGCGTGCGATCATGGTTGCAAGCATTTCCACATGGGCGATCTCTTCCGTACCAATATCAAAGAGGAGATCTCTATACTTAGGGTCGGCTCGACAATTAAATCCTTGAAAGAGGTATTGCATCATCACACTAATTTCACCGAATTGACCACCTAAAATCTCTTGTAACTTTTTTCCATAAGCTGGGTCTGGCCTTGACGGCTTAGAAGGATATTGCAATTCCTTAAAATGATAAAACATGGCACAACCTCCCGGGAAAAATCTCTATCCCTAGAGGTTATTGTAGGAAGATTGTCCCTATGCACGATTTATGTTCTAGGGTGTACGGGGTTTTTACGACTTTCACCGTTTAACCTCTGTTGCATTTCCGTTAATCGTTCATAGTGAGGAGCCAAACTCCGGGAAAGGTCGAGATAAACAGACATGAGTTCTTGATAGGTTTTGACGTTTTCCGTGTTCGGTTCTATTTTTTCTTCAATCAGTTGCTGATTTTTAAAATGATGCAAGTCTTGAATGTCCTCGAGTGCGTACATCGCAAGAACTGCGGCACCGAAAGTTGAACTCTCGTACGATGTTGGAAAATAAAGCGGCTGATCAAAGACATCAGCGACGATCTGTTTCCAGGAAGATGAACGTGAAAAACCTCCCGAAGCATAAACGGCTTGTGGCACTCCGATCAATTCTTGCAAAGCGAGCAATACGCTGTAAATGTTGTAGGTGACACCTTCGAGGGCAGCCCGGACCATGTCTTCACGTGTATGAGCGATGGACAATCCTAAGAATGCAGCCCGGGCATCTGGATTCCATAGCGGCGCTCGTTCACCGGTTAAAAAGGGAAGAAAGAAAAGCCCATTGGCGCCGGGCGGAACATCCTTTGTGTCATGCATGACCGTATTAGTGGCTTCTGCCAAGCCAATGCTTTGATGCTGCTCTTTGACAAACTCTTCAACGAGCCACTGTAAAACAAGTCCTCCGTTGTTTACGGCCCCTCCTATAATCCAGTGATCTTCTGTGAGCAAGTAGCAGAAGGTTCTACCTTTATCGTCAATGTGAGGAGTACGGCTTGCGCTTCTGACCGCTGCGCTCGTCCCAATCGTTAAGGCCACTTCACCATGGTTGATGGCCCCAACGCCAAGATTCGATAATACCCCGTCACTAGCACCAATCACAAATGGGGTATCAGGGGATAAGTTGAGGGAGCGGAGTGAATCACGCTGTTTCTGATCCTTAGAATGGAAGGCTGCTGTCGTTTTTACTAAATCTGGTAGTTGTGAAGGGAAAAGCCCAGCTGCTTGCAGGGCGGTTTCATCCCATTCAAGCGAGTGAATGTTCATGAGTCCAGTAGCACTTGCAAGCGATTCGTCCATCACTGTTACATCAAATAATCGAAAGAAAATATATTCCTTTATACCAAACGCCATTGCTGTGTTTTCAAGCAGTTGCGGTTGTTCTTCCTGTAACCAGCGAAGTTTGCAGAGTGGCGACATTGGATGAGTCGGCGTTCCGGTTTTTTCGTAAAGGGTATGTCCGGTACCATCTGCTTGCCAGCGTTTAGATACATGTGCGCTCCGTTTATCTGCCCAAGTAATTAAAGGTGTGAGAAGGGCGCCGCTTTCATTCATGCAAACAAGGCTGTGCATGGCGGAGCTAAAACTCACACATGCCACTTTATTTTCGCAGTGTTCGGCTACTTCCATGATAACAGCACGTGTTTTTTCATAAATTAGCTCCGGGTCTTGTACGGCAGTATCTGGAGTGGGCGTCTCCAAAGGATAGGTTTCATGAGCCTTGAATTGTTCATTTCCATCTTGATCAAAAGCGATCGCTTTGACCCCCGACGTGCCGATATCAACGCCCATGTATAAGCGTTCATTCATATTACGTTCCTCCTCTTACTCCTTTGACTGCACAGCATGCCCGCCAAATTGATGACGAAGGGCGGCGACGACTTTTCCATGGAAGGGGTCATCGTCAAGGGAACGGTAGCGCATCAACTGGGAAAGGGCAATGACAGGAGCGCTTACCTGGTATTCAAGGGCAGCTTCTACGGTCCATTGACCTTCGCCTGAAGATTGCATTTCACCTTTGATACTTTGCAGCTTGTCCTCTTCTTTAAAGGCTTCTCCCATCAGTTCCATTAACCAGCCTCGGATCACGGAGCCATTATTCCATACGCCTGCCACATGTTCATAATTGTATTCAAACGGTCCTTTTTCCAACAGTTCAAATCCTTCGCCAATACTTTGCATCATACCGTATTCAATTCCATTGTGAATCATTTTCAAATAATGACCGCTCCCGACCGGGCCAGTATGTAAAAATCCGCCAGGAACTGTGATTTCTGTAAACAACGTGGTTACGCGTTCTTTCGCTGCCTCATCACAACCAACCATCGCGCACAATCCCTCTCGTGCTCCAGATATTCCACCGGACGTACCACTATCCGCAAACAGAATTGCCCGGGATTGTAACTGTTCATGTCGGCGAAGGGTATCTTTGTAGTGGGCGTTGCCGGCATCAATGATCAAATCTCCTTCGTCGAGTTGAGGGTACAATGCTGTTAACACGTGGTCTGTGGCCTCACCTGCTGGGACGAGGAGGATGATCGTACGCGGTTTCTCAAGTTCAGCTACAAACGCTTCTAATGAAGAAGTGGTGGTTCCCCCTTGTTCATGAAGCTTATGTAAAGATTCGGATTGTTGATCCACTCCTACAACGTCAAATCCTTTATCAAGCAGCTGCAAGGAGAGAGGGAATCCCATTTTTCCTAAACCAATCACGCCTATCTGCATTTTATCGACCTCCAATATTCATTGATTCTATCTTATAAAAATAATTTTCATAAGTAAAGAATATGAAGAAAAATTATTTCTGATTAATACCGTTTTGCGGCGATGGCCTGTCGAATGGCTTCCAGGTTCTCCAGAGTTGTTGATTTCATTTGCATAGCCGCCGTGACATAAAGAAGGTCGATCACCGCGAGTTGAACGATTCTGGAAGCCATCGCTTCCGTGCGAAACAAGGACTCTCGCGCGCTTGTGGACAGGGTATAATGAGCGGCTTTTGTGAGCGGAGAGAAGCGGTTATTAGCGATCGCAATGGTTACTGCCCCTTTATCCCGTGCGGTTTGTATAGCGTCAACGACATCACGATTGCTGCCGCTATTGGAAATACCGATCGCCACTGAGTTTTCCTTTAAAAGAGCGGCAGACATTAATTGCTGGTGATCATCAGTAAATGCTTGAGTGGGAATCCCAAGGCGCATGAACTTGTGATAGGCATCGGAAGCAACAACGCCCGAACCACCTGAACCATAGATGTCAATCCGTGTAGCTTGGGTCATGTGCTTGACGACTCCATCGACGGTTTCTTCTTTAATTAATGCTACCGAATCGTCCAATGCCCGTTTGTGCTCGTTGAAAATTTTTTTCGTAATGGTGTCGGTGTCATCTGTTTCTTGCACCACTTCGTGAATATTGGCTTCCGGCTTTACAATTTGACGGGCCAAGGCAATTTTTAATTCTTGAAAGCCTTTGTACCCCACATGTTTGCTAAAACGAAAAACCGTTGCTTCCGCTACTTCGCTAGCTGATGCAAGCTCTGAGATCGAAAAATAAATCACTTTGTGG
The DNA here is from genome assembly GCF_014207655.1 of Geomicrobium halophilum. Taxonomy (GTDB): domain Bacteria; phylum Bacillota; class Bacilli; order Bacillales; family Marinococcaceae; genus Geomicrobium; species Geomicrobium halophilum. The sequence goes on from NZ_JACHHJ010000001.1 coordinate 515,538, forward strand.
GGTGAACCCAATATAAAATCGGCAATCCGGCGTTCCTTTTCCGATAAGAGACTGTAATGGGCCCGAATTGCCTGTAAGCATTCATTCGTCGTCATAAAGGACCCAGCCTTTTTGTTAAGATATATCTTAATTATGAACGATGGAATGAAAAATTCAAAGCTTGAACGGATGTGAAGCACCTGTAGGCATCCCCGCGCGGGCGGCGAGCATGTTTTAAGGGCGGTAATCATTAAGGTTATTCAGGAATTCAGAATCTTATCTCGGAAGATGAGACAGGGGAAAAGCTTTTCCATTGGTTTCCGGTGATTGATAACGTTTAATGCATCATGTAGACGGAAAAAATGGGTGTGCACAAAAAGGGAAGGGGGGTGGGGGATAATGGAAGAAAACAAAGAGCCGCACAAACAAATGACGGACAAAAATAACGGGCTAAACAGTGCTCAAGAAGTTACGTATAGCGAGGAATTTAAAAAAGCGGATAAAGCAAATAAGGATAAACATGAAAAGAAGTAAGGCAGCAATGCTGCGCTTGCGTTATCTTTCCTAAATGAAAAGAGGCTGCCATCGGGAACATGGCAAGCCTTTTTATCTGCAAATGGATATAAAATCTTCTAAGCTCCTCGAACCCGAGTAGTAACAACTGCTAGTTACTATAAATTTCTTCTTCATTATCTTGGTCATCACCAGTTTCTTCTTCTACATCCTCATCCCCCTCCTCATTGTCCCTATCGATCCCCTCACCTGTCTCGTCGTCTTCGATATTCTCATCTTCAACGTCTTCATCGAGTTCTTCTCCACCATTATGCTCCATATCGTCATTCATGTCACTGTCATCCATCCCCTGCCCATTACAAGCTGTTAGTAGGACTAAGGTGAATATTCCACAAAGAGCTCCGTACATCATTTTCTTATTCATGGTCAATTCCTCCTTCACCATTTTAATCTGATCTATGTATCACATTTTGCCCTTCATCATTCAGGCCATGCTCTTTTCTATAAATGAATTGGCTGAAAAAAATTCCATTAGTGGATGCATTTTTATAACCATTCCAATTCATACTACAACTGAAGTTTAAATGTTAGTCATTGCATTCACAGTCTCACATTTGAAATCAATCGAAAGGGAGTGGGAGTATGGCTGATAATGACAATAATGCAAATGCAGGAAATTCTGACCAAGGCATTAGCCGGCGTACGTTTATAAAAAACACTGGGCTAGTTACCGGGGGGATCGTTGGTGGTGGCCTCCTGGGAAGTATTATCGGGAACCAATGGCAAGTAGGGGGCGCGGATACTCAGGAGAATGAGGATGAAGCAGACCAACATACCAATCGTTTTGATGAAGCTCGAATATTTTTTAGCCGTGATGAGGACTTTGAGATATTAAGTGCCGCGACAGAAAGAATCTTCCCTGAAGATGACAATGGGCCAGGGGCGGTTGCCTTAGGTGCGCCATATTTTATTGACAAACAATTGGCAGGCCAATGGGGATTAAATGCCAAAGAATATATGCGAGGTCCTTTTCAAGAAGGAGAAGCAGAACAAGGTTATCAATCGAGTATGACGAGAAGCGAAATCTTTACACAGGGAATTCGAAAAATTGATGAAGTGAGTACTGATCAATTTGATGAGAAATTTTTTGATTTGGAAGAAGAGCAACAGGTTGAGGTTCTTAATGCCTTTGATACTGGAGATGTGGACATGCGAGGCGTTTCTTCCTCAACCTTTTTTTCATTGTTAAGACAAGCCACGATTGAAGGCGTTTACTCTGACCCACTTTATGGTGGAAATAAAAATATGGATGGTTGGCGTATGAAAGAATATCCAGGTGCCCAGCCTGCCTATATTAACGTCATAGAGTCAGAAGAGTTTGTGGAGATGGAGCCTACGAGTCTACGAGACCACCATTAATCATTTCAGGAGTTGGATAGTCACTATACTTTATTTAGGTGGGATAAAATGCCAGAACAATTAGATAAAGTCGATGTCGTTGTCGTCGGTAGCGGCTGGGCGGGTGGAATTGTCAGCGCCGAAATGGCTAAGGCTGGCTATGAAGTGGTCTGTTTAGAACGGGGTGCAGAAAAATCCGTCGAAGATTATATGCACGTTAAGGATGAACTGCGTTTCTCGACAAGGTATGAAATGATGTAGGACTTATCCAAAGAAACCGTAACTTCACGTTCACGTAAAAGAAGCGAATTAATGATGATAGATTTGCTTTTTTTGTATGTGTGTCGCAGGTTAGTAAAGCAAGAATGTCTTCTTTTTAATCCATAGCAGCTAGCTTTTTTATAACGGGCAAACCCCATGCATTTAAAAAAGACATTCCAATGATAAATAAGGTCGGAATCGGGATGTTTATGACGTATATATATAATTGGCCTGAGTACAGGAAATAGGCTGTAAAATAAATACCGACAAATATAGAAAATCTCCTCGTTAATTGACTGAGGTTTACCATAAGATTCAGCTCCATTTATCTTTATCACTGTAAAATGATATTGCCCAAAATAAGGAGTTTTTATTCAGGCTAGCGTAGAGCGTCTGAAATAAACGGTCACCATTGGAAGTGGGTCTCCTTGTAGATTCAATGAATGACTGGACGATATGAGATGCTTCAGTAGGAGCAATTTAGCAATAATCGCAGAAAATGGTTTCATGGAATCACTTAGAGGAATCATTGAACAAAAAGAGGTGTCATGAAGGGATATTTTAGGAGAAGATACTCAGTCGCAAATTCTTTTGAGTTTCAGTGTGGGAGATCTGAAGTGAAAATGAGAGGTGAAATAATTTTCATGTTTTGGCACAATTGGTAGGGTTATAATAATAGCGGTGATGGCCGGGGTTTTACCATGACATGGCTGATGGCAAGGGCTCTAAAGCAATCGTTGAACTAGATACCTCGTAAAGTCGTAGCGAATTTTTCTACAAACATGTAAGAAGACGAGGTCGATAAATGTAGCGGTATACATAAAAGAGGCCAATCACTAACTCTACGGAAGAAACATGAAAAGTGAGAGAGGGAAACTCTTTTTCCGCATATTCTTTAAAATCACTAGCTTTTTCCTCCGTACGATTAAAAATATGTACGTTTTTAATAACGTGTGCAACAAGCGCTGACTGTAAACAGAAGTGCGAAGGGTTTAGCGCTACGTAAGCCATCCTTCGCACGAAAAAAGAAAGTAGGTCATGGTTTTCATACGTCCAACGTGCAGGAGGCATAAGTGTCGATGTTTCCACAGGGTGTGTCCGTCTAACCGGCTTACTTAAACAACCCACAAGTTCCCAAGTTTTTGCATAAATTCTATTTAGTAAGGTAATTATCAAAAATGGGACTACCGTCTAATCACTTTTAAAGGCCCTTACTTTGAAAACATTCCCCGTACGGCAAAGGTGACATTTTGCGGCCGTTCTGCCAACCTGCGCATAAAATACCCGTACCAATCTTTTCCAAACGGAACGTAGGTCCGGAAGCGATAGCCTTCATCGACGAGGGACTGTTGCAAATCATTTCGAAAGCCGTAAAGCATTTGAAACTCGTACATTTCTCTAGGAATGTGATTCTTTTCTGCAAATGATTTCACGTCTGCAATGATATTATGATCGTGTGTTGCGATTGCAGTGTAACTTTCATTCAGCAAATGGGTTTGTATCATCGTTAAAAAATTGCGGTCAATCTCCGCTTTATTTTGATAAGCGACGGTCGGTGATTCTTTATAGGCGCCTTTTACGATCCTAAGAGGGGTCCCTGCTAATTGTTCAACATCTTCGAGTCCGCGGTGTAAATACGATTGCAAGACGGTCCCAACGTTGTCATATTTTTTTCTCAATTCATTCAACATCACGAGTGTTTGGTCATAATGAGCGTAATCTTCCATATCGATGCGAATGAAATTATCGTATTTGGCGGCGTGCTCAACGAGCATGGTAATGTGTTTCCGACAGAGATCTTCGTCGACATCCAGGCCGAGTTTGGTTAACTTCACCGATAGGTTGCAGTGAACCCTGTGTTCATGAAGAACATCAAGTGTATGCAGACCAGCTTTCATCGCATCTTCCGCTTCTTGCTTATCGAAGACGAACTCCCCGAGATGATCCAGAGTGGCCATCCTGCCGCTGTCGTTTAAATCTTTAATCTTTTCAACGGCGTCCTCAACCGTCACTCCCGCGACCACCTTAGCAGCACCGAGTTTTAGCCCCCAACGTTTTGCGCTTTTATTTAAAAGTTTATTTTTTGATAAGGAAAGAAAAAAATTACGGGAAACTTTTTGCATCATACAGTCACCTCCTTCAGGGGGCATAAAAGCCCCCGGTTTAAAATTGGTCGCATACCGTTTTTGGATCCATGAAATGTAATAAATAGCCTGGTCCGCCGGCTTTGGAATCGGTACCGGATAATTTAAAACCGCCAAATGGCTGATACCCTACAATAGCCGCCGTACATCCGCGGTTGAAGTAAAGGTTCCCTACGTGGAATTCTCGACGTGCCTTCTCAAGGTGCGCGCGGTTATTCGAAATAATCGATCCTGTCAAACCATAGTCGGTGTTGTTGGCGATATCAATCATTTCTTGAATGTCCTTTGCTTTTGTAAAGGCTACGACAGGTCCAAAGATTTCCTCTTGCATAATGCGAGCATCCGGATCTGCCTCCGCGAAGATCGTAGGTTGAATGAAGTATCCTGTTTGATCATCGCCTGTTCCGCCAGTGACAAGGCGAGCCTCATTTTTACCGATTTCAATGTAATCCAGGATTTTTTGATAAGCTGCTTCCTCACACACTGGCCCCATATACGTATCCCTATTTTCCGGATTTCCAACTGTGAGCTCTTCCGTAAGTCTGGTCACTTTATCAAGCACTTCATCATAGACGTCCTCATGGATGACAGCGCGGGAACAAGCAGAACATTTTTGGCCGCTGAAACCGTAGGCGGATTGCACAATAGATTCGGCAGCGAGATCAAGATCAGCCTCATTATCAACGATAATGGTGTCTTTCCCGCCCATTTCAATCGCTGTTTTCTTTAGAAATTTTTGCCCTGGCTGCACTTTTGCGGCCTTCTCATAAATACCAATCCCTACTTCTTTCGAACCGGTAAAGTTCACAAAACGTGTTTCTGGGTGCTCAACGAGGTAATCGCCGATTTCTCTTCCACTGCCTGGAATATAGTTCACAACACCGTCTGGCATCCCGGCTTCTTCAAGCACCTCCATAAATTTGTACGTAATGACAGGTGTCAGGCTAGCAGGCTTAAGCAATATCGTATTTCCCGCAACCATTGGACCAACGGTAGTGCCTGTCATAATTGCAAACGGCAAGTTCCACGGAGAAACAGTAAGGCCCACCCCTAAGGGTTGATACGTATACTGGTTATGCTCAAACCAACGGCTGTTCACCGGTTCACCGTCTTTAAGTGAAACCATTTGCCGTGCATAATATTCCAGAAAGTCAATGGCTTCAGCAGAGTCAGCATCCGCTTCTTTCCACGTTTTCCCGATTTCATAAACCATCCAGGCAGAAAACTCATGCTTTCGGCGCCGAGCAATTGCCGCAGCTCTAAAAAGGACATTGGCACGAGCCTCAGGATCCCAATTGCCCCATTCCTGAAAGGCTTCTTGCGCTTTTTCCATCGCTTGTTCCGCAAGGACTTGGTTCGCTTTTGAGATCGTACCAACGATTTCAGATTTATTGGCCGGATTAATGGAAGTAATTTTATCCTCTGTTGTTACACGTTCGCCCCCGATAATGAGTGGATATTCTTTTCCAAGTTCGCTTTTCACATAGTTGAGAGCATTCTCAATGTCCTCCTTATTGCTACGATCGCTAAAGTTCGTGAAAGGTTCGTGGGTATATGAGACGACCATTTAGATCACTCCTTAAAATATTTGTCGATCGACCTCATAATAATGCAAATGTTATGCCAAAAATAAAAACGGCTATTCAGGAGGTTATGGGGGTGACAGCGATCAAAAATGAAAAATAACTTGCGGTTTAGCGCAAAATTATTTTCGGTATTTTTCTAACTTGTATTGCAAACGCTGTCGGCTAATGCCTAAAATTTTTGCGGCCTGGGTGACGTTTCCGTTCGATTGTTCGATCGCTTGATGAATCATGTCTTTTTCAATAATGGCAAGCCGCTCGGGCAAAGATTCTTCTTTTTGCAGCTGTATGCTCGTAACTTCGGAATCTGAACCCGTTTGTAAATACCGTGGCAAGTGAGTCAGGTCCAATACGGTTTCATCAGTGAAAAAATTCATCGCTCCTTCAATCACGTGTTCTAACTCTCTTACATTTCCCGGCCAATGATAGCCTTCTAATGCTTCAATGGCATCCTCAGAAAAGCGATCTACTTTTAAATGGAAACGGTTATTATATTTTCGTAGAAAGAAATGCGCAAGCATTTTTGCATCCTCGTATCGTTCCCGTAATGGCGGGATGAATAAACTGACAACGCTTAAACGATAGTATAGATCTTTGCGTAAACGGCCGTCCGCAATAGCTTCGATAGGGTCTTCATTCATGGTGGCCATAAAGCGGACATCGAAGGGACGCTCTTTCGCTTCACCGACCCGCGCGACTTTCTTTTCCTGCAACACCCGCAAAAGTTTTGGCTGTAGATGGATAGGAAGGGCATTAATTTCATCTAAAAGCAAGGTGCCTCCATGGGCTTGTTCGAATAACCCGGGTCGGTCAACTGCACCTGTAAACGCTCCTTTCGCTGTGCCAAAGAGAATTCCTTCCACAAGGCTTTCGGGGAGCGCAGCGCAGTTTTGAGTGATGAACGGTTTTTTCTCTCGATTACTTTGATGATGAATACTTTGTGCAAATAGTTCTTTTCCCGTTCCAGTTTCACCGATGATGAGCACAGAAGAAGAGGTTCGAGCGGCACGCTGTGCCTGCTCCACAACTTCGGTAAACGCCTGAGACTCGCCGAGTAAATCTTGAAATTGATAACGGCTGCCTTCATCGTTCGTCCGTTTATCACGAAGAATACGTTCCATTTGGCTGACATCTTTTGCAACTTCAGCTGCCGCCATTACTTCCCCGTCTTGGACAAATGGGTACGTGTGATTGATCGTCGTAATCACTTCGCCTTTATTGTTGAAATAGGTTTGCTTTTTGTTCTCAATGGAACGGCCATCTTTCAATGATTGCAGCAGTCTGCTTTCCTTTTCATTTCTGAATTGAAAGACATCAATAAATGATTGTTCTGTTAAATCAGCAAATGTCATGGACTCAATCGCCCGCATTTTCGAATTGTAGACCAGCGGATGAGCAGCATGATCAATCACGCGAATACCGATGTCGAGCTTATCAAATAACTGTTCATAAATGGATAAACGCGTCTCAAGCGACATTTGAGAAGCTTTCATCATGAATCCCTCCGTTCATCAATTATGAGATCCCGGAAACCCCGGGAAGGGAACGATCTAACATATAGCAGGAACTTCCAAACCCAGAGCGAGAAGTACCTAATATCGCACAAAAGTACCTGGGCAATCCCCAATCTTCGGCTACCGTTCGGGCTGTATGTCTTTCTAAGAATAGCAAATTTTTTGCAATTGACATAGAAGAAGAGAAAAATTTTTTGCGGAGAAAAGCTGCAACCACTGGTATGAAAAACTTGACATGACAATCAAAATTCGATATAAAAGAAGAAATTATAACGTGCACAGAAACGATGATGGAACGAGTAGGTCATCTCCAGTTATACAGAAAAAGGTTCCGCGGCTGAGAGGATCTTAACATGGGTTGATTGAACGCTATTCCGGAGTGCAGCTAAACCCTGCCGTTAGCCGCGTTAAGGCGCTTGAGTGGAACTGTTTGTTCAACAAGGGTGGTACCGCGAGTTGTTAGCCTCGTCCCTTTATAGGGATGGGGTTTTTTATGTGCTCAAAAATCAAGGAGGAAGATACGATGAAGCGTTTAACCGCAGCTGACGTACGTCAGCGATTTCTAGATTTTTTTCAAGAGAAAGGACACGATATTGAACCGAGTGCATCGCTTGTCCCCCATGAAGATCCTTCCTTGTTATGGATCAATAGCGGTGTAGCTACACTAAAAAAATATTTTGACGGCCGCATCGTGCCGGAGAACCCAAGAATTGTAAACGCACAAAAGTCCATTCGTACGAATGACATTGAAAACGTCGGCAAAACCGCTCGCCATCACACATTCTTTGAGATGCTCGGCAATTTCTCGATTGGCGATTATTTCAAAAAAGAAGCAATTGAGTGGGCTTGGGAATTTCTGACTGATGAACGGTGGATTGGGTTTGATCCAGAGCTGTTATCGGTGACTGTTCATCCGGAAGATGATGAAGCTTACCATTATTGGAAGGATAATATTGGTCTTCCTGAGGAGCGCATCATCCGGTTGGAAGAAAACTTTTGGGATATTGGCGAAGGCCCGAGTGGTCCCAATGCTGAGATCTTTTATGACCGCGGACCTGAATATGGAAGCGATCCGAGTGACCCTGAACTCTATCCTGGCGGGGAGAATGAACGGTATCTGGAAATATGGAACCTTGTTTTTTCCCAATTTAATCATAACCCAGATGGAACCTACACACCTCTGCCAAGCCAAAATATTGATACGGGTCTAGGACTCGAGCGTCTCGTTTCAGTCATTCAGGAAACAAAAACGAACTTTGAAACTGATTTGTTCATGCCAATTATTAAAGAAACCGAAAATCTGACGAAAACCTCTTACGGTGAAAACGACCACTATGATTCGGCTTTCAAGGTGATCGCCGATCATGCTCGTACGGTTTCTTTTGCAGTCGCTGACGGTGCCTTGCCGTCCAATGAAGGAAGAGGTTATGTTCTGCGCCGATTGCTACGCCGTGCGGTCCGGTATGCTCAATCGTTGGATATTGAAGATGCGTTTATGTATAAATTGGTTCCAACCATCGCTCATATCATGGAACCTTATTACCCGAACGTCAAAGAAAAAGAAACGTTCATTCAAAAAGTGATTCGCAATGAAGAAGAGCGTTTTCATGAAACATTAAGCGATGGATTAGCGATTTTGAACAACTTAATTAAATGCGCAAAGGAATCCGATCAGAGCCAGATTCATGGTGACGATGTCTTCCGTCTTTACGACACTTATGGGTTCCCCGTTGACCTAACGGAAGAATATGTCGTGGATGCTGGTTTATCTGTGGACCTTGAAGGCTTTGAACAGGCGATGTCTGCGCAACGTGAACGGGCAAGGGCTGCACGGAAAGAAGAAGATTCCATGCAAAGCCAAAGTGAAACCCTTCGTTCTCTGCATGATGCAAGCACGTTTGTGGGGTATGATCAAACAGAAGCGGTGTCAGCCGTACAGGCCATCGTTACTGGAGATGCTCGTGTCAATGAAATTCACGAAGAAGAAGAAGCTTTTGTCGTGCTTAAAGAAACCCCCTTTTACACAGAAAGCGGCGGACAAGTTTCTGACAAAGGCTGGTTATTGGCAGATGGCTTGTGCGTCGAGGTCACCGATCTGAAACAGGCACCAAATGGACAGCCCCTTCACGTCGTACAGGTCAAAGAAGGTACGTTGGAATTGAACCAGGAAATTAGCGCTATCATTAACAAGAGCGATCGTAATGCCATCACCAAAAACCACACGGCGACACACTTATTGCATCAGGCTCTCAAAGATGTCCTTGGTGATCATGTCAATCAAGCAGGTTCTTATGTAGGGCCCGATCGACTTCGCTTTGACTTTTCTCATTTTGGGCCGGTCACAGCTGACGAATTACGAGAAATTGAAACGATTGTTAATGAAAAAGCGACGGCTGCCCAGAATGTGTTTATTGAAGAAACTACACTTGAAGATGCAAAAGAAAAAGGAGCGATGGCACTCTTCGGTGAAAAATATGGGAGCCAAGTGCGTGTCGTTCATATTGGTGAGTACAGCATTGAACTATGCGGGGGATGTCACGTAGCGAACAGTGCTGAAATTGGCATATTCAAGGTCACTTCCGAATCTGGTATTGGAGCAGGGGTTCGAAGAATTGAAGCTGTGACAGGCCAGAGTGCATACAAGTATGTAGATGATGAAATACAGTTATTGGAACAAGTGAAAGGGCAATTAAAGGCAAAATCGAGCGCGGATGTACCGGTAAGAGTAGAGCAATTGCAACAAGATTTACGGGCAAAGGAAAGAGAAAATGAATCAATCGCAGCAAAGTTGGGGAATATGGAAGCTATGCAGTTATTAAACGACGTTCACGAGGTGAACGGAATCCCCGTCTTGGCAGGTCAACTTGATAACAGCGATATGGACACGCTCCGAACAACAGCAGACCAATTAAAACAACAACTTTCCACAGGGATTATCGTGCTCGGAACTGCAAGAGAGGGGAAAGTGAATATTGTTTCAACCGTGAGTAAAGATTTAGTAGAAGATGGTTTTAAAGCGGGGGACATTGTCAAACAAGTGGCTGCCATTTGCGGCGGCGGCGGCGGCGGGCGCCCGGATATGGCCCAAGCGGGCGGAAAAAACCCGGAAAAACTCTCAGAAGCGATCGCTGCGGTAGACGAGATCATTGCTTCCATTTCATAATATCCTTAAATCATGTACAATAGTGGAAACGTATATATGGACGAATGTGTAATGGAAGCGATCGTTTCGTTCTGTGGATTTTAAGAAGCGAGGTGGACCTATAATGGGCTCGAAAGATAACACGATGAAATTTAATGTGCAGGAAGAAGCGGCTAACGTCGATGTTAAAGAAGTGTTGATGAGTGTTCATAATGCACTTGATGAGAAAGGGTATAACCCTATTAACCAAATCGTTGGCTATTTATTGTCCGGAGATCCAGCCTATATTCCAAGGCATAACGATGCACGCACGCTTATTCGTCGCCTTGAAAGGGACGAGCTCATCGAGGAACTGGTTCGCAATTATTTACAACACGAAAAGAATAATGCAGAATGAAAGTTCTCGGGCTTGACGTTGGAGACAGACGAATCGGTGTAGCCGTGAGCGATGCCTTGGGTCTTACGGCCCAAGGTCTTGAAACTGTCGCTGTCAAAGGTCATGAGGCAACGGTTGATCGTATTTTACAAATCGTCGAGGACCATGAGGCACAACGCATCATCGTTGGATTACCGAAGAACATGGATGGGAGCATCGGCCCGCGTGCTGAGAAGTCAAAGCAATTCGCCGCCTTGCTTGAAAAGGGCTCACGGGTACCTGTACAATTCTGGGACGAACGTTTAACGACGAAAGCTGCAGAAAGGACATTAATTTCGGCAGATGTTAGTCGAAAGAAACGTAAAAAAGTAGTGGATAAAATGGCTGCCGTGCTTATTTTGCAAGGATTTCTTGATCATGCAGCCCGCCATTCTAAATGAGGTGAAAAAATATGGCAGAAGAAGAAAATGAGCGAATCATTATTCCTGATGAAGATGGGAATGAACATGTGTTTGAGGTTCTATTTACTTTTGATGTAGACGAGACAGAGAAGTCTTATATGGTTGTAACTCCTGTTGAAGATGAGGAACAACATGAAGGGGAAGAAGTTGAGATCTTCGCCTTTCAATACGAAGAATCAAGCGATGAGCCTTCTGGCTTTTCCCTTCATGCCATTGAATCGGACAGCGAATGGGAAATGGTTGAAGAGATGATTGCGACGATGTTGGACGATGATGAAACGCTGCACGTTGAAGGAGAAGATCATCAACATTAACGTTTAAGCGACTGAGGCCCGGCCGTGGCATGACGCGGACCGGGTATCATTTTATTGCATATTACTTAGAATTGAACCATTATACTTGAATTCCTAAAGGTGTGTGTAATAAAGGGGACAAGAAAGCCGAGTCCATTCGAGAGAATGCAGCCACAGCTTGTTATTTAGGCATACACTCTTCACGAAGAGAGTTCCCAGGAGCGAAACGTTAGCTGGCTGCTAGGTAGCTAATCCCTCGCACGAACGAGAGAAAGCTTTTTCGTTTTCGAGGAAGCTTCCCAGGCGTTCATCCTCTGATAAGGAGATGGGAAGAGGGGGTATATCATTGAGTGATGAACATAGGCAGGATGAAATCAGTAAGACGAAAAAAGATCGTGTGCAAACGTCACGAAAAGTACGGCGAATTGTGCTCGTGATGATCCTGGTTCTTATTGGTTTAGTCCTGATCGGAGTTCTATCCGGGTTTTTATATGTTCGTGCGGCTGTCAGCCCTATGGATGAAAACGATGACACTCCAATTAAAATCGAAATACCGAGTGGCGCGACGATTTCTAGCATTGGGGAAACGTTAGAGGACGAAAATCTGGTTACAAATAGCACTTTTTTCCGTTATTATGCCCGTTATCGAAATTTCACAGGCTTCCAGGCAGGTACTCATGAATTGAACAGAACGATGGATATTGAAGAAATTATGGAATCACTGCAAGAGGGGACTTCCGCTCGAGAATATGAACTTTCATATCTTATACCTGAAGGTTGGTGGCTAGAGGATATTGCCAATACGATCGCGGAAGAATCCAATCATAGCATGGAAGATGTCATGGCTTTGCTTGATGATGAGGAATACGCGGAAGGCTTGGTAGAAGAGTATAGTTTGTTAACGGAAGATATTTTAAATGAGGACATCCGTTATCCTCTGGAAGGTTATCTTTTCCCTGCCACTTACGGATTTGTTGAACAAGACACACCACTTAATGAGATCGTCGAATCGATGCTTACGCAAACGTTTGACGTCTACCGGGGAGTGTTACAGAACGTTGACAATGAAGAGGATCTAGGTCTCCACGAAGTGTTAACGTTAGCTTCGATCGTGGAACGGGAAGCCCAAACACCGGAAGATCGCCGTCTGATTTCTGGTGTCCTGCATAACCGTCTTGATGAAGGCATGCAGCTTGAAGTTGATCCAACGGTGGCATATGCACAAGGAGAACACCTATATATGACCTCTCTTGAGGATACCGGGATCGATGACCCTTATAATACGTATCAAAACTCAGGGCTTCCGCCAGGACCCATCGCAAGTCCGGGTGAGGATGCAATTCTTTCCGTGTTTGAACCTGAAGACAGTGACTACCTTTATTTCTATGCTCGTGTACACGGAGAAGTTATCTACTCGGAAACGTTTGAAGAGCATAGCGCTGTTCATGAAGAATACCGTGACGAATGGATTGAGGCCCGAGAGGAAGAGGAATCTGAAAGATGAAAGATCGCAACCTGGAATACTTGCAATCATTAAGGAAAGATACACCCATTTTGCAGGTTGAAAAGATGCGTGCATACGCAGAAAAAGAAAACATTCCAATTTTAGAAGAAGAAAGCATGGAGCTCTTATTACAAGTTATGGATCTTGTAAATGCCCAGCATGTATTGGAAATCGGAAGTGCCATCGGTTACTCTGCGTTGCGAATCGCAGCAAGCGGAAATGACAGAAGGGTGACAACCATCGAACGTGATGCCGATCGATACCATCAAGCCGAATCATTTTTAGGTGGTACGTGTTATAATGACGACATCTCGCTTCTATATGGAGATGCCTTTGATTTTGAGAAGGTTCTAGAAGAGCACAAACCTTACGATGCGTTGTTTATTGACGCATCCAAAGGGCATAATCAAGCGTTTGTAAATACATTTTCTCCCATGTTGAAGACTGGGGGAGTGATGGTTATTGACAACGTATTATTTAAAGGATGGGTGGCACGCCCTGAAGAGGCACCTCCCCGGTTGCAGCCGCTCGCAAGAAAACTTCGGGACTTTAACGAGTGGCTTTTGGAGCACCCCCATTTTTGCACGCGCATTCATCCAATTGGGGATGGGATAGCCATTAGTATCAAGCGATAATTGAAAGGCAGTTTTTCAAAAAAAGAATTGTATTTTTAACATTACCTGCGTATGATATAAGGCAGATAATGGGATAAGTCGTAGATATTGGGAGGAAAGTGAGGGAATCCCTTGCTTTCTTCTTCCCTGTAGGTAAGTATTGTAGACTCTAGAGGAGTGAGAAAAATGGCGGAAACCAAAAAGTATTATATGACACAAGATGGCCTGAAAAAGTTAGAAGAAGAGTTGGAATATCTGAAAACGACGAGACGTCAGGAAGTCGTGGAACGTATAAAAGTTGCCCGTGATTTCGGGGATTTATCCGAGAACTCGGAGTATGATGCAGCGAAAGATGACCAAGCATTTGTAGAGGGACGTATCGGCCAAGTCGAGAACATGATTCGTAATGCGGAGATTATTGAAGATAATGGTGATACGAACGAAGTGAACTTAGGGAATTCCGTAACCTTTAAAGAGCTGCCTGACGGGGATGAAGAAGTTTATACGATCGTTGGAAGCGCTGAATCAGATCCATTAGAAGGAAAAATTTCCAACGATTCTCCAATGGCCCAAAGTCTGATAGGCCGGCGTGTCGGAGAAAAAGTGACTGTTACAACACCGGGCGGGGACATGGAAGTTGAAATTGTTGGCATTGAATAGATGCTGAATAAGTAATAGAATGTAAGCCAATGGAACCTATCTTTTTATGTATAAAAGTGATATTCTCCATAATGTTAGGCTAGAAACTTAAAATTTAATTATAGACCAAAAAGGTGATTGTAATGGATGGTCCAAACCCTAATTTTCAAATGGAGAGTCGTAAAGATTTACGCAAACGTAAAACGATGAATCGTGTGCTGAACATTTCAATTGGTGTTGTAGTTGTACTCATTGCCTTCTTTTTGTATGCCTTACTATTTGGAGATGACGGCGAACCTGTCGCGGATGAAGATGCGGTTGAAGAAGATAATGTGGAAGACGATGAGAGTGAACAAGACGAAGATGGGTTTGAGGTTGACTCGGATCAAGAGGCACCAGCTCCAGAAGAAACGCCTGATATAGGTGGTAATGAGGAAGACGAAGAGAACGAAGGCGTAAATGATGACCAAAATGGCACTGAATCGGAAGAGGGAGACGAAGGCATAAACGATGGTCAAAATGGCACTGAACCAGAAGAGGGAGATGAAGAGGAAGAAGGACAAGAAGAAGAGCAAGAAGAAGAGCAAGAAGAAAGTACCGGCTTATCACCTCCACAATCTCCTCCTGAAGACGGTGACTTTGAACCGATTGGTACTGAGCAGGAAAACTTCGTTGATAATTTTGACTCTGATAGCCAGAACTGGACAGAAATGGTAATGGCAATGGAGTATGCCACGGGTGTTCCTGAAGAAGATTGGTCACATATCGAATGGTTGGGCGGAGACGGCCCTGGTGGCGCTGAAGGGACATTTCAGCATGAAGACGGCTCTGAGTATACCGTGACAATGGAATGGGTAGACGGCGAAGGCTGGATGCCGACGAATGTAGAATAAAGAGACAAGAAAGCCTGAGAGCCGACTGCGGTCTCAGGCTTTTCATTAGTTTGGAGGAATCAAAGAGAATGAAATATGGAATTATTGGTGCAATGAAAGAAGAAGTGGAAACCCTCGCCAGTAAAATGAAACCAGTTTCAGAAGTAGAAAAGGGCGGCTGTGTTTTCTATGAAGGGCTGCTTTTCGGTCATGAAGTTGTTCTTATGCTCTCGGGCATTGGAAAAGTAAATGCGGCCATCGGTACAACCTTAATGATCGATAACCATCAACCGGATGTGATCATCAATACAGGTGTAGCCGGTGGATTTGATGAAACGATGAGTATAGGAGATCTCGTTATTTCTACTGAGGTTTGCTACAACGACGTTGACGCTACGGGTTTTGGGTATGCATTTGGGCAAGTTCCTGCGATGCCGGCGGTGTACAAAGCCGATGAACAGGTGATTAAGAGAGCTGAAGCAGCTGCGAAGCGGGCGGCGTTTGAAACACGCAGCGGCCTCGTCCTTTCCGGTGACTCATTTATAAGTGATGAATCGCTTGTTGCGGATCTGCGAACGACGTTTCCTCATGCGAAGTGTTCAGAGATGGAAGCTGGAGCAATTGCACAAGTCTGCTATCGCTTTCAAACTCCTTTTGTTATTGTACGGGCACTCAGTGATATTGTCGGTAAAGAAGCCTTAGAGTCCTACGAAAGGTTTCTTGAAAAAGCAGCAGATCAATCAGCGGATATGGTCATTGCTTTTCTCGATGAAACATAAAATATTTCTATTCTTTTGGTGCTCTGATAGAAAGAGTAAAAACAGATGGAGCCAATGCAATGGAGCGATGCTATGAAAGATGGCTGATCCTATTTCAATATAACGAATGATTTTCCTCGGTGGAACCGAATAGACGAAGAGTTCGGCTCCATGAGGGGCATCTGGCTTCGGTTTCACCTTACGTGTCAAGTGAACGAAGGAGCAGCATAAAAGCAACAGCAATGAGATTATGTTGCTAAAGCGCCTACGCGTAGAAAATGTTGGAGAATGCGCGCAGTAAGCCCCCAAATGTGTTTCCCTTTGTATTCATAAAAAATTTCCGGTAACCGGGTCTGTCGGAATGGGTAGTCTTTTCCACCCGGAATTTTTTCATAAGGAAAATCCTCAGGTAATTCCGCTTTCGAGGAAATCGTATACACTTCCGGTTTTTGATTGAGGAGCGCATCGATGGGAACGGTAAACAATTCCTCCACCTCGTCATTAGGAGCGAATGAAGTATCTGTAAGCGAGAAAACATGAGGATGAATAACAATTCCATAAGGCATCATCCATTTATCCAGGGAAGCAATATGAGTGGCATCGAGACGTTTAATCCCCGTTTCTTCACACAGTTCCCGGACGGCAGTTTCTGCTGAATTCAGATCTTGTTCTTCCATTTTCCCGCCGGGAAAGCAAATATCTCCTGGTTGATTTTTCAAATGGTAGCTCCTCGTTTGAAAAAGCAAGGAGGGTTTCTGATTTTCAAGGACAATAGGTAATGCGACTGCGGAATGTTGCGCCTCACTTTCACCAATAATTCCACCTTCATGCTTTTTTAATCGGGCAAAAATCTGGTTTATTTGTTCAGACATCGTAACGTTCACCCCTTCTTTTTTTAGTGTAGCACTTCTTCAAGTTTGATGTTCGTCGATTTGTGGAACAATCATAATAAAGAGGTGATCAATATGAACCGGAAAAATCGTAAGGAACATGATCCGTTAAGAGTTGAAGGAGAAGGAAAGGCAAAATTTAAGCCCGGGCCTGAAGAGGATACCGATGATATGCTTGAGGACCCAATTCCAGATGAGGAACTTAAATATAATGAGCGTGAGGAAAAAGACAAGCGAAAATCAAAAAATGACTCCTTGTCAGAGGAGTAATACGGAAGCGTTGCGTGATTGCGCAACGCTTCGCGTTTATAAATAGCGTTGAAACCAAGCGACCATCTCATTCAATCGGGCCTTACGTAAATGGGGCGGCCCGTTGCGGCTGAGCTCATGATTGGCTTCGGGAAAGCGTACGAACTCGACTTCCTTATCGTTATATTTAAGCACTGTGAACCATTGCTCCGCTTGCTCAATCGGACAGCGAAAATCCTTTTCTCCGTGTAATATTAGAAGCGGAGTATCCACTTCACGTGCATATTTTAATGGAGAATGGTCCCATAACTTTTGAGGGTCATCAAGTAAATGTTCACCGATTTCCCATTTTGTAAAATAATAGCCAATATCACTTACTCCATAGAAGCTGATCCAGTTGGCAATGGAGCGTTGGGTAATTGCGGCATGAAAACGATTCGTATGAGAAATGATCCAATTCGTCATGAAACCGCCATAACTTCCCCCTGTAACCCCCAATCTTGATTCGTCGATGAACGCATAATGTTTAATCGTTTCCTCTACAGCATTCATCAAATCTGAGTAATCCTTGCCTCCATAATCTCCACGTACAGCATCAACAAACGTTTGTCCATATCCGTGGCTTCCCCGAGGGTTCGTATACAGCACTGCATATCCAAGACCTGTTAACACCTGTAATTCATGAAAAAAGGAATACCCGTACATCGCGTGCGGACCGCCATGAATTTCCAGGATCAGCGGGTATTTATCACCAGGTTGATAGTGATAAGGGTACATAAACCACCCCTGCACTTGCCAACCATCCCTCGAGGTAAAGGTCATGATCTCTGGTTCTTGAAGTTCAACTTCTGATAAGTAAGAAGCATTTGCATCTGTCTGTTTTTTAACCTTACCATCTTTTAAAGAGATCATGTAGAAATTTCCTGGATCCGTTGGTTTGCTGATTCCCGCGATCAGTTTGTTCGACTCGGCATGCAGGGAAAAGCTATAGATATGTTGGTTTTGATCGAGCACAGTTTCAACGTCCCCATCTAAGGTTGTTGAAAATAAGCCTGTACGTCCTGCCTGACTTGCTGTGAACAATAATGTCTGGTCATCTACCCATACAGGGCCGGGGTTGTGCTGAGCTGATTGAAAGTCACTGATCATGGCATCTCCAAGTTGTGCATCAAAGCCAGGGGTGAGTGACGTTTTTTCCGCAGTTTCGGCCTCAAAGGTCCATAATTGATTTTGCGTTGCACCATCATGCGTGAAGGTATGGCCCAAACAGGCCAACTTTAATCCGTCGGGGGACCAGTTGAGGGAATGGTAGGTTCCTTCAGAGCCGGTCAATGGTCTTGGGTCATCGTCTATATCAATGGATCGAATAAAAATATCTTGGCCGATATGATGATCGCCATTTACGTTTGCGGTATAGGCAAAGGTACGGCTGTCTGGGGCCCAACCACCAACAGTGTGATCGACATCATTTGTGGAGAGCTTCTTACATGTTTGGTTTTGAACATCAAAGAGAATCAGCTGCTGCGTTTGATCGTCATGCAACCCTTGTGCATCAGATTTATATTTAAGTCTTTGAATTCGCAACGGGCTTGCTTTGTTCTGTTTCTGATCCTGATCCTTTTTCTTTTCTTTAGAGGGATCCTCGTCGTGCTTATAGACAGCTGCAAATAAAATGTAGCGGCCATCTGGAGACCAATGAGGTTCTCCGGCTCCATGTTCTAAGTACGTTAACTGTTTTGGGGCGCCCCCTGTTGTTGACATGCTCCACAATTGGTTCACTCCGCTGCGATTGGACAAGAACACGATGGTTTGGTCATCTGGCGAGAATCGGGGGAAGCGATCTTTCACGTCCCCGAAGGTCCATTGGTGAGGAGTGTCGTTATACAGGTCTTGAACGTATAAATGTTCATTGTATTCCTGTTCTTCATTAATGATCGTTCCCGTAAATACATACATCTTTCCTAGATGACCGATCTGCGGATCGGAATATTGCTCTAATAGGGATAAATCTTTAACCTTTACTGCACGTTTTCCCATGATCATAGCTCCCTTTCATTTATTCGTTTTGTTCAGACGTTAATGAAAAGACAATCTCTTCTTGTTTTCTGCTATATTTAATCTCCAGTTTTTGATCTTTGAATAGCCATAAGTCTTGCTGTGCAATAAAAAAAGACAGTCCGTCTATTTCTTTCTTGATATCTTGAGCCTTTGGCTGATCAATCGAGATTCCGATTGAAAAACCGTTAATCACCTGGTTCAGACCTCCATAACGAGCAAAAATACGAATGGATTTACCCTTATTTAGGTCGAATTCTTCGTGAAAATAACGGATGGCTGGTTGGGTTATATGAATTTGCATAGATGTTTGACACCTCTATTCTTCGCGGGAGTAGTTTCTACGTGGATGACCCGTCCATCTATATACCCCAAAATTAAAAAAAATAATCTTAAAGAGGATGTTCAAAAAGTCCGGGAAAAGAAACCCACTTTTTCCTTCGTGAGAGTGAATACTTTCGTGGTGCCAGCAGGATGTTCGAACCTACGTCTTCTCGACCTCCTCGGCTCTTTTTTGTCCTCCCTATTTGAACACGCACTTACAACAACTCTCAACGAAAAGAATAATTAGAGTATATTCCTAGTTCGTGTTCATTGAAAATAGGTGGAAATAGCTAATTTGTAGCAAAAGAAAAGGAACTTTTTTAAATTTGTTGAAGATAATACCAATTATCATCTTTATTATATAAGAGGGGGGATCGTTATGGCAGGGATAGAAACCATCATTCTTGAAGCTATGGATCGATTTCCAGATTGGGTCTATGCGATTGCTGGTGTGATTTTTATTGTTGGCGGCGTTATTCTTATCTTTCAAGTGACAAGAATCTCCAATAAATTTGCGAAGGCAGTGGGGAGAGAGGATCGTATCGGAACATTAGCCGAAAATAATTCTCAATTACAAACTGAACTTAGAACGTTAGAAAATATGCGCGATCAATACGATTCTGCATTAAGCGAATTAAGTATTTTTCTTGAGGAACTCCGAAGTATAAAGGAGTCTGGAGATGAGAAATTTAATTTATCTGTGCATCTCATCAAAAAACTCGTAAATTCCATTCCTAGCAATATAATGACAAAAAGAGGTTATAATCACCGCTGTGCATTATGGATGTACAATTCGACAACGGAAGAACTCGAATTCTTCAGTGGAAGTGCGCAATTTCCCAACGATTATAAGGATGGCGGTCGTACATTGGACATTAATGATACAGCGGGAGGGAGGTGTTTCAGAAAATCAGAAAGTTTATTTATCGATGATGTTCAAGGTGATGCTGATTGGACACCAAATGATCAATCAAGGAGTCATTATAACAGTTTAGTATGCATACCGATATTGAACTGGGGCATCATTACGGTTGATTCTTTGTCACCTTTTGAGCCAGAAATACGTAATATAATAAAAGTCTATACAGATTTAATTACACTTGTTATTCTAGAAATGTATGATGGAGCTATTCGTTCAACAGAAACTGCCTCAACTAATCAAAAAAGGTGGCGTTTATGAAAATTGAAGATGTAAATATGAGAATAAGCGTTTTGCAGGATGCGTATCAAAGAAATATGGTGGATGAATATCAGTATAGAAAAAAGATGAATGATTTAGAAAAAAAGCGTACAGAACTCACACAACAAAAATTAGAAACAGATCAGTTAATGGAACGTACAAAAAAATGGATGAAATGGCAGTTGATACATTAAGGTTCCTTCATAACACAAATAAGTGATTAGAAACCTCTTAATAGAGGATGTTCAAAAGTCCGGGAAAAATAACCGTCGTATCTCTTCGTCGTCTTGCTTTGTGCTTCTCACGTTTGAACCTTATCTTTGAAAAAGAACTACTTTTTCTTCGTGCGAAGAATCGCTTGCGAGGATGCCAGCTGACGTTTCGCTTCCTTTTTGAACACGTTCTTAGTGAACATGCACAGAAGCTGCATTGGATCTGGTAGCATCCGTAAATCTTCCTTTGAAAAGGAAGATCACGGATTAAGGAGATCACAAACACCGGAAAGATTCATGTTCATTTTCGCTAGGGTTTTCTCTTCATCGTAATGATCATTCGTGTTATGGGGTATAAGAGAAGCATTAAAAACATAGAAATATTTTTTGAACAGAAAAATTTCTGATTGTTAAAAATTGTTAAGAATGGTAAATCGCTTTTGTCCTTTACATCTCCAGTTCGTTTAATATCGATTCCAGCTCGTTGATAGCAGCTTCAACCATTCGTTCGTATAAATCTAAAATTGATTGACCATACTGATCTCCAGGAACAGCCCATTTACCATTTAAGTCTACCCACGTCGGAGCACTACCCCTTTGTACAAGGTCAAATCGTGGATCAGTAAACGGATATTTATCCGGTAATGTTTCTGTAGAAGCGTAGGCAAACAAGTGTTGGAGGTGAGCAAGAACCCCGTTTCGAGGAGTATCGAAACTCGCACCGGGTTCATTGGGCCCTGTGGCACCAATGCCTGCATAATTGTTTTGCTCTGGTTCTACAACTCCTGTAAAACGAAAGTAATCTGTTTCATGTAATGCCTGGGCGAAAGCTACATCTCCCTTTATTCCATAGTACTCTCCAAGCGTTAAATAATATCGTCCTAACTGGGGAGCATCGGGATTAATGGCTTGAACATAACGATCCATTTGTGCCGGAGATAACCAAACCGGACCTTCAATTGAATATTCTTCTACAGCATTGGTGGCATCCTGTTCAATAATAAATCCATCGTCAATTCCGACTTCCTCTAATTCCGCCAAACGTTGCTCTGCATTTTGGCGGCTTTCAAAAGCGCCGGCTTGAACACGATACCAAACCTCCCCTGACAATTGGGTAGAAACTATAAATGATTCAATCCCATGGGAAGCTAGATGTTCGACTCGCTGTTCAGCATTGGCCTCCTGTTGAAAGGAACCGGCAATCACTCTATAAATTGTGCCAGAATGATCTCTACGCTCAAGATTAAAGGCCCTTTCCAAGCCATTGACATGTCCCCTGGCTACCGCTTGCCTCCACGAATCATCTTGCATTAATGCAGCATCACCACTATGATCAATAAAGCCATTCTCCGTTAATAAGGCAGACATTGTAGTTTCTCGTAAAACGTGGAAGTTCGCTTTTTTTCGCCCCCTGTCAGAGAGGTTATTCTGCTTCATAATCTCATCATGGAGTATCTCTTGATACACTGCAGTTTGTGAAGTGTCAGAAAGACTGCTGTGAATATAGTCTTCATAACCATTAGCTGAGCCATTAAAAGCGTTGCAATGAATGGATAAAAAATAATCCGCACCCCATGCGTTAGCTTCACTCGTTCTTTGCCCTAAACTTACAAACGTATCAGTGGTTCGACTCATGTTTACCTCTACATTGTTATAGGCGCTGAGTAAAATATCACGGATGCGTAAAGCAATATCAAGCACGATATTCTTTTCTTGCAAGCCATTTCCGGTTGCCCCCGTATCATTTCCTCCATGTCCTGGATCCAAATATAATTTCATAAAATCACTCCTTCAGATATAAAATTTCTGCCGGCTGAACTCAAAGAGGCCGGTTGTGATAACAATGAAGCGGGGATGTTTCAAACGCCGATGAAAGCATTTTCTCCGAATTCCTTAGCCGGCAGCGCCGAATCATCGTTCCGTGCGCTGAATTCTCAGGTGATTCCGCCGAAATAGTGGGTCCTCTCGCCGAAAAGGAGAAAAGGAGCGTTGAGTCCAGAAGCTGCCCTTTTGGGACAGCCCCTGCTTTTATAAAACTTTTAATTGCTAGTATCTTCGTCGTTGGAATCAAGATCTGCACTGGCAACAGCATCCAGGGAACCTTGGCCTTGGGTATTCGCTTCCAGACCGAGGTCTTCTGCACCTTCAAGTAAACGATTTTTAACTTCATCAGGTTCCCATTCACTGTGTAACTCTAATAGTTGGGCACAAACGCCGGCACAAATCGGTGTAGCCATAGAAGTACCTGACATCGTCACATAGTGATCATCCACTCGATCGGACTTTAACATTTTGTCTAAAAACGTATTGGGAGAACGTAACGAAGTAATATCGACGCCGGGGGCTAGAATATCTGGCTTGGTGTTTCCGTCTATCGTTGGACCTCGACTTGAGAAACTAGCGACATCATCATCGGATCGATCAGGCGTGCCTTGTTCGTCTAACGCCCCTACGGTGATCACTCTTTGACTAATTCCTGGAGATGCAATGGTTCCTTCACTCGGGCCTTCATTTCCGGCAGCTACACATACTACCATTCCTTCCTCCCAAGCTTGGTCTACCGCTTGCACTACGGGATCGTCTTCTTCAGGTTGAGAAGCCGGACTACCTAGGGAAAGGGAGAGAATATTAATGTCATAACGTTCTTGATTTTCTATACACCAGTCGATCCCGGCAATGATGTTCGATAACGAACCAGCACCTAATTTGTCGAGAACCTTAACCCCGACGATATTTGCTTCAGGTGCAGGGCCACGGTATTTACCGTCAGATAAATGACCATTACCGGCGGCATCACCTGCACAATGGGTCCCATGACCATTATCGTCGTATGCTTCAGAGCGTGCATTGATAAAGTCTTTAAATGCAACTATTCGATTGTTCGGTTCTGTTAAATCCGGACTTGGTTCAACCCCCGTGTCTAAAATAGCGATGGTTTTCCCATCCCCGTTTGTCCCACTTTCCTGCAGAACATTAGCACGTGTCGTTTCGGTAGCTGTATTAAGCAGTGCATTAAAAGAGCGGTCTAAATAAACTTTTTCAATATCATTGCAATCATTACAGAGTGTTTCAATGGCTTGAGCTGTAAGAAATCCACTTTGGGATGAAAAGCGTGGAAACGATTGGTGTAATGTACAGCGCATATGAGTTTTCGTGATATTTTGAAAAGTCATGCTCCCTCTTTGATAGCATTGATCTCCTTGTTTATATTTGATAAAAACCGGAAATGCTTTCAGTTTACGGATCCAGTGATCAGTAAATTTTTGCAAGAAGCAGGGTGTGAATCTTAAGGGTTGGATGGCGCCAACAAGTGCATGCCTAAGATGATAATCAATCAAAGGACCGTACGTACGGGCCACCTTCACAGTAGAGAAGTGAAACATCTATAAAGACCCCTTTCATGCTTGTTTTCTAGCAGAATATGCAAGGGAAGCAAGCATTGAGGCGGTTCTTGCGTAGATTAGAAGATAATGGGCTTAAATTAATATAGAGGTCTACTTATCTATACGTATATTTAGTAATGGTTACAAGTTGCCGGTGACAGCAGAGGTAGGTAGAAGATGGAATCATCGTCTTTTGTTTCCTGCCATTTTTAGATGACAGTTGTTCTACACTCAGCCCCTCTCGCTTTTCCATCAGTCATCAAAGCGATCATCGGTCACCTCCTCCGCCCAATTTAACAACTTTGGCCTTTCCTTCCATGTCGCTTGTCGCATTTCTTGTGTCATATACAAGTTTTGCATGGTTTAATATTTTTTGGATAGGCAAGTTGGAGTGGTTTGTTAGGATGACAACAACATCCGCTTGCTCTAATAATTCTACGGAGAGCGACATGCTCTGGTATTCGTGGTTATCGATCATAATATTAGATACAAAAGGGTCGTAGTACATCGTATTTGCACCCATCTGTAGAAATTGATGCATGATCTGTACGGGAGGGGAGCTTCTTACATCATTGGAATCTTCCTTATATGTGATCCCGCATAATATGATGTTTGCATTTTTGATGCTTTTCATTTCTTCGATTTGTTTTTTAACTTGATTAACGACATAGGAGGAAATTTGGTCATTCGTTTGTTCTGCTAAAAATAGAAATTGGTTGTGAAAATCATGCTCTTTTCCTACCCAATATAAATATAAAGGGTCGACCGGAATACAGTGCCCGCCTATACCTGGCCCGGGGTAAAAGGCTTGAAAACCATAAGGCTTTGAACTGGCAGAAGCAATGACTTCCCAAATGTTAATATTTAAGTGGTCACAGAGCATGGCCATTTCATTGATGAAAGAAATATTAATAAAGCGATAACTGTTCTCCAATAGTTTGGAGATTTCAGCGACTTCAACTGATGAGACAGAAACAATTTTCTCAAAGATACTGTGATAAAAGCGTGAAATAAATAATCGGCAGTTTTCCGTGACCCCGCTAACTACTTTTGGGATCTTCTCTACGTTTAATGTTTTATTCCCTGGGTCAATGCGTTCGGGAGAATATCCTAAATACAAATCCTTTCCAACCTTTAATTTACTTTTTTCCAAGATAGGTTGAATGACTTCACGAGTAGTTCCTGGATAGGTGGAGCTTTCCAAGATGACGAGTTGATTTTTGTGAAGTCTTGGGTACAGCTCTTCACTTACACTTTTTAAATAACGTAAATCTGGCGTCCTATCATTCTTTAATGGGGTAGGGACAGATATGACGATGATATCAAGTGTTTGTATGACGTCATAATCACTTGTGAAGGTTATTTTTCCTGATGAAAGAGCTGTCTCTACCTCGTCATTTGTTACATCAGGGATATAACTCGAACATGTAAGTAAATCATTAATTTTACTTACATTAATATCTATACCAGTAACTTGATAATCTTTTTGTGAAAATAACAAGGCTAGTGGTAACCCTACGTAACCTAAACCGATTACCCCGACTTTGGTTTTCGCAGGCTTATAGATGGGTGTCCGTTTATTATTGTCCAATGTTTGGCTCCTTTCTTTGTATAATTCTATACTCCGTGTTTTTGTATTTTATTAGCAATCTCTATATTTGAAACGGCGATTATCTGCTACCTGTGGCTTCTAGTACTTTCATGGAAAAGCGCGATTAGTCGTTCTTTTCTGACATCTTGTGTGTATAAGTCCTTCATAGAACGAAATGGTAGGATGATATCTGATAAAAGGAATAAGCAAATCGGTTCGCATTTTTAGCATGTAACAGCTTCCTGTTTACCAGCGAGGAGTTTTACTTTTTTCTGACGTATTCTATGACGAGTAGTATTTCGATGACATGGACAAAAGTAAAAAACAGTTGAAAATAAAGTAGAAGTACACATTTGGGGGCAAAAAATGTAGGTTGCGGAATTAATCGCAAAGAATGGGCTCATGCTTGTAGGGGAGTACCATGAACCAGAGGAGTGCGGGGGGGTTTTTTTATCGTTTCAAATATTTCAAAAAATCATTCCACTTAGAGAGATTTTGTTTACTAATACTGGCATTATGCTCCCGCACGTTGTAAACCGTAAAATCTTGATAGGAAAATGAACTTCTTTTGAGTAATTGCATGAGAACACTAACGTCTTCATAAAGCCATCCATTTTCAAAAGAGATAACAGGGAAGCCACCTGCTTGTTTTAAAGAACAAGTACGATAAATCCTTGGTCCCAATGGAAAGCGATAGGATAACAGCTCATTTTCTGTTTTGAC
Source organism: Geomicrobium halophilum (assembly GCF_014207655.1). Classification (GTDB taxonomy): domain Bacteria; phylum Bacillota; class Bacilli; order Bacillales; family Marinococcaceae; genus Geomicrobium; species Geomicrobium halophilum. Next base: position 542,196 of record NZ_JACHHJ010000001.1, read on the forward strand.
GGCTTTTCCTTTAGCGATGCCTTTAAACATCACGTCACCGGAGGACATTTGCTTCCATTTTCTAAGGTTCCCATACAATACGGAGACATCTTTCGGAAGCTGGCGGAGTTTTTCCTTGATCGTTGAGAGGGCATTAGGATCCAGCCAGTCATCGGCATCCAATTCCATGACAAAGTCACTTTCGACATGGGGAAGTAAATCATTGAGTGCTCGTGCTTTCCCTTGATTTTCTTTTTGAAACAGTGTCACTTGTTCATGTTCTTGCCATTTTTCCATTTGATGATAAGAATGATCATTTGAGCCATCATCGATCATTAGCAGCTGATCAACAGGGGTGTTTTGCAGAATACAGGATGCAATGGCGGCTTCAACGTATGATTCCATATTGAAATTGGAGAGGATAACGGAAACGGTTGGGGACGCTGTAGCTATTGTATAGGATTCATATTTTTTTAAGAAATGTAACTTTTCAAGTTCTCTTACTGAACTATTTTTTTGAGGTTGTTTCACCCATTCTTGATCGATCGAACATACATGCTTATGATTGATTGTACTTAGCCAGGATGGTAGAAGAGCCTTTTGAAAGGGAAGTTGACTTTTCGTAAAAAACTTTGTTTTTTGTAAAAGAGTCGTTTTTACGAAAAAAGGTTGATGGAGAACAAGATTACGAAAGTAGCGTGAATCAGTCATCACAAATTTTGGATGACTCAAAGCTAGTGTTGATGGTTCGATATTTGAAGATAGGTATTCTTGGTCTTGTAAAAACATTACGTAGTTACTTTCGATTTTATGGAGTGTTTGATTTAAAGTTTCTCCTAGGTCGTTGTTACTCATGACGATTGACCAGGTATTTCCTATTACATTGTCATTCATATTCTTTCTTTTTAGACTCGAGTTGGCTGCATGTATAATCCATATAGCTTTGATACGCTTTTGTATTTTATACAAGGATGATAAAGCTTTTTGTATAGACCTGTAATTAGAATAATTGAGAAGTAAAACCGTAATATCTTTCAACTTTATTCCCCCCAATTGCTTTAACCTCATAAAGCTAATTCTTTTCCATGAACTGAAATATCCTCTCATATAATCAATGCTATTATTTAAGGAAAAGTGTATATATATGACGCGGACAACCGTGGATTTTTGAAAAACTAGGCTTATAAAAAGTGAGTCCCTCCTATACAGCCAAGAAAATATTGCATTTAATATAAGTAAACAATGAAAGGAGGATTATAATGGCAAACGGAGAATTATCCACCTCAGTGGATTTACTCAACAGTCTTATTGAATTGAGGCTTTCTAAACGAATTAATTTAGATGGTGAAGAAAATGGTGAAACCCCACCAAATGGTGAAACCCCTGAAAATGGTATAGCAGATTCACTGGAAGAATTGTTGCGTAGTCTAGTGACTGAACAAGTACAGATTGCTACTGCTTTTGGTGTAATTGAAGGTACATTGCTGGCAGTTAGGGCCGACTATGCTGTTTTGGTTGATAACACTGGATCTCAAGTCCTTGTGCCTTTAGAACAAATTGAAACTGTAACCGAACTGTAAAGGAGTGAAAATACCTTGTTTGAACAATTTTTTAGTGCTGAGTTAGCTAATCGCTTGGGGGCAAGTGTTGAAATAGCGACAGACAACAACCTGATTGAAGGTATACTCGTTAGTGTCTCAGCAAACCTTGTCCTCGTAATTGGAAGTGACGATTATGGTCCAGGAAATCGGGTGTTTATATCGGTTAATTCGATTAACTTTGTTCGGTTTCCAGGAGAAGCAGCAGCTTAACCGTTTATGATCAAAGTACTGTCCTTTTGAGGCAGTACTTTTGCTTTTTCATTGCCAAAAATATAAGAGATAAAACAGGAGTAGTAATTATTTCCTAAAATAAAATTTATTCAAATATTTGGTTTTATTGAAACGGAAAAAGGGGAGAAATCTATAACTCGTCGTTTAAGGAGGGGAAAGTTATGAAGAAGGCTCGTCTGATTCCTTTTAAGCGTGAAAGAGTCGTTAAAACGTCATCTGAAGTACCGCCAGGGATTGAAATGGTAGAAGCTCCCACATTATGGGAGTCTGGTGAAGAGGGTGAAGGTCAAGTCGTCGCGGTCATTGATACAGGGTGTCAAATGGATCACCCTGATTTACAGGAAAGGATCATTGGAGGAAGAAACTTTACAACTGATTACAATGGGGATGAGACCAATTATTCGGATAATAATGGTCATGGAACGCATGTGGCAGGAACAGTTGCTGCTACGCAGACGGGGAATGGAGTTTTAGGCGTCGCTCCACGAGCAGATCTTTTCATTTTAAAAGCTTTGAGCGGTGATGGCAGCGGCCAAATGGAGTGGATTATTGAATCGATTCGATATGCAGTGGATTGGAGAGGGCCAAATGACGAACGAATTCGGGTGATAACCATGTCGCTCGGCGGCCCTGAAGATATTGAACAACTCCATGAAGTGATTCAATATGCGGTGGAGCAGGAGATTTCTGTAGTGTGCGCGGCAGGGAATGAAGGAGATGGTGAGGAGAGCACGGATGAGTTTGCATATCCCGCAGCATATAATGAAGTGATCGCTGTTGGAGCCGTCAACTTTGATTTGGAAATTACTGAATTTACGAATACGAATGATGAAATTGATCTCGTCGCTCCTGGTGTTAATATCTTATCCACGTATATCAATGGAGAGTATGCGGAACTAACAGGCACATCGATGTCTACGCCCCATGTTGCGGGTGGTGTAGCGATGTTAATTAACTTGGCTGAACGTGATTTTAACCGCTCCCTTTCAGAAGCGGAAATATATGCACAGTTAATTCGACGGACAACCCCAATTGGTTATACCAATCAAGCTGAAGGAAGTGGTTTCTTAACACTCGGGCTTGTAGATCGAGTTGCTGAGCGATTTGCCGGTCAACGAAAGGAGCAAGCGAATAAAATAGGGAGAAGGTCTAGTAAACAAGAAAGAAAATCTTGATAGGAACCCACTATTTTATGTAACTGATAAGGCGTATCACTCTATGGGGTACGCCTTTCAGCTTGTCATGAACACGCAATCTATTCCCTGGGGGATAACCCTAAATAGCTGGCTACAGCATTCGCATGTTCATGAGCTACCGTTTGAGATAAAGGCTGGATCTTTTAGCAAATCAGCGTTTGCAGCGTTATCAATAAATAGTGTACAGATATTGATAAAAAGATTTATCAAACATATATAGCATTGACAATTATCTAATAATTCAGTGAAATAATTTTACTATTTCACGTTGGGAGGAGATTTCAATTGAAAAAGATTTCTTTACGATTTATCACTATGTCATTGGCTATGACCATGATCCTTACTGCTTGTAATGATGATGCTGACATCCCTGAAGTGGAAGAGGAGGATATGGCTGGTAGTGACGAGGTAGATGAAGGGGGAGACGAAGACGAAGAGATTTCAATTCAACTAGGAACAGGCTCTACTGGAGGGACTTATTACGCACTTGGTCAAGAAATGGCAAATGTAATGAATGAACATGTGGATGTAGATGGCTTTCATGTGAGCTCAGTTGCTACAGAAGCTTCGGTAGAAAATATTGCACGTGTGTCGAATCAAGATTTGGAATTAGGAATGACCGTACACATTCCTGCATTAGAGGCTCTGGAGGGGGAAGGGTCATTTCAAGGTGAAGTGTTTGATGACTTTGGTTTTATGGGCTACATTTATCCTGAAACCAACCAGCTTGCAGTCGCTGCCGATGCTGGAATCAATTCGATTCCAGAACTAGAGGGGATGAGCATTAACACTGGGCTCCCGAATTCTTCATCACAAGATGCGACCGAAACGGTACTTGAAGCACATGGATTGTATGAAGATGATTACGATGTCTTTGAAGAAGGGTTTGGTGATGCGGCCAGTTTCCTTCAAGATGGGAACGTTGATGCAATCTCAGGTTTACTCGGGCTGCCGGCAAGTAGTATTACAGAGCTGGCTTTACAACGAGATATTGACTTGTTATCTATCGAGCCAGAAGCTTTAGAAGATATTGAAGAAAACACCATGTATGAACATATTCTTATTGAAGCGGATGGTTACGATTTTCTATATGAAGATGTAGATGCGATCGGAGCTTACGCGGTTTTGATCGGTTCGACAGAGGATATTGATGAGGAACTAGGTTATGAGATTGTCAAAGGGCTATATGAAAATATTGAAGATCTAACGCATGATCAAGCCTCACACATGACAATGGATGACATGATGACCGGTTCCGAGGGCTTACCGCTTCATCCTGGTGCCGAAAGGTATTTCGAAGAGAATGGTTTATTAGATTAATACTGACTGGACCTTGGTGTCCAGTTATTTTGGTGAACAAGCGATTAGAATAGGGTGAGGAAGATGGATTGGTTTGCGGATATGCATGGCGTGCTTCTTTTCGGTCTTGCTCCGATTGTCCAAAAGGGTGATATGGATGCTGGGCTCATTTATATTGGAATCGGTCTCGTTTTTCTCATTATGACTGTTTTTGGTATTTACTCTTATATGAAGACTAAAGGTCTCATATTTTTCTATGATGCAGCACGAGCAGGGTGTTGGTATTTAATCACGGGTTCACTATTTGCTTCAGGGATTAGTGGCGCCACTTTTCTTGGTATGGTGGCATGTTTTTATGATTTTGGGACCGGTACGATGTGGATCGCTGTTGGGATTGCTTGGAGCTATTTTATTCTTCTTTTTCTAATTGGTCCAAAATTAAGACGTTTTGGGCAGTTGACCGTTTCAGATTATTTGGCTGAGCGTTTTGACAGTCCATTACTGCGTCCTGTATTTTGTGGGAGCGTTTCTTGACGTCATCGGCCGTAATGGCGATTTCTCATTCTGGGTTTATGGCTGCTCGTGATCGGGATTTCCATCATCGTTTTCCGCGCGCTCCCGAAACCCAAACCTCAACGCTCCCGGGAAGAATAACAACTTTGGTTTTCTCAGTATAAAAAAGATCTTCCGAGAACGCCGTTTAACAGTCGTTTTCGAAAGATCCTCTCGTTGTGCTATTTGACAGACGCAGTGATGCTTACATTCTACAATTCCTTAACGTAATCATCTGTGACGTGAACCTGCATTGCCTCCCCATCTTTCAGAAATTTAAATATACCGTTGTTGAAATCCGTGCCCAGTTCCTTGAAGAACAAACCTTCATGCTCACTATCCGCTGTGTGATTGAAGGAGAGGCGGTGATATTCCCACTCCCGGACTAAATAGGCACGGCCACCTTTCTCAAAATGGCCGTGTTGATCCTCCAATGTACGAGCAACTGTGACGAGGTGGAGATCAATGAATGGGATTTCTTTTAAAAGCGATTTAATCAACGATTCTTTCGCGAGTTCGCTCAAACGCCTCTGGGTCGTCTGGTCGAGAATAATCTGGGTGATATGCTTTTCTCGAGCAACTACCCCGATCACTTTTGGAACAGCGCGCTTCATTATCCTTGATGATAAGTTCATCGATGCCGTATTTACTCACCCACTTCTTCCAACGATCAACGTAATCCACTTTCTCAGCGTCCAGTTCATCGAGTGGGTTTGAATCGATCGTCAAAATGTCTAAAGGGCACCCGAGCATGTCCGCGATTCTGCAACCGCGCTGAATAAGCTTCTCACTGTTCGCTCAATAATACACAGATACCATAATTCTTTCATCTCATGACCTTCGTTTTTTTCATAGTGACCTCCCCTCACAACTATTTGTCCTATCTCGTTACGTGCGTGGTTCGCGAGATTCGGTAAGATCGTCTGCTTTCTCAAAGCGCACTAGTTCGACAAATACAGTCTAAGTTTTTTATCATATAATGGATCCATCCAAGTATTATCAGTCTTTGTTGCAGCGCCTTCTCTTTTAACTTTTCCGCATATCCCTTTATGTTAAATGGGGAAGGACGCTCGTTTTTTTTGCTATCATATGTTTAATATTTCCAATCTTATGCACTGCTAATGGGGAGGTAACTATGGAATATGTAGAACCGATTCGTGACCTGGATCAAATACGGGGGATCAAACAGAGCTTAAAAAAACGTTCACTTCGGGATTATTTACTTTTCACTCTCGGGATCAATACTGGGTTAAGAGTCAGCCATTTACTGGAACTGCGGATGAAACATATCACGGATGAGAAGGCCCAGCCTAAAGAGTTTTTGGTGATTTCCGATAACGAACCGGCTATTTATTTAAACAAAAGCGCGAAACAAGCCATCCGTAAGTATATCAAAGAAAAAACAACCATTCGCTCGGAAGAACATGTCTTCCTTTCAAATTACAACCACCAGGCCATCACACGGCAGCAGGCATATCGAATCATACGGAGGGCAGCTACCGATGTCGGTATCCATGGTCATATCGGAACCCATACACTGCGAAAAACATTCGGTTATCATGCGTTCATCCAGGGCGTTTCCTTATCTTTGCTTGAAGAACGTTTCCATCACGCAACACCTTCGGAAACATTACACTATATCGGCGTAAAACAGGAAGAAATCGGACCCCCGCTTATTGATGTCGACTTGTGATGGAAGGATCGGTTTTACCTGATGATAAATCGTATGAGTTGATTGGGTTACATAATCATATGTTATCATATTGTTGTGTAACCCAGAGAAAGTGAACAGGAGCTGTTCTGATAATACCAGCACACCCTGTGAATACGTTGATGCCTGCACATTGTTTCGGAAACGAACGATTGTGATCAATCATCGTATGCTTCATTACGATACATTCAAATCATCAGGAGTGATTTTTTTGTCGTTATTACATTGGATTATTCTCATTCCTTTCCTGGCGGCCGTTTTTGTGCCTTTGTTAGGAAGAGTGTTTCCTCGCGTACATACAGGATGGTTTGTTCTTTTTGTTCCGCTCACCCTCGTGGTTGTGAGTTGGGTTAGTTACTCATCCTTGATTGCCGATGGAGAGTCTATGCTTCATACGGTTCCCTGGGTACCCATGCTCGATATCAATTTCTCCGTCTATATTGACGGGCTCAGTTTTCTGTTTCTTCTTCTCATCACAGGTATCGGGGCGTTAGTGGTTTTATACTCTATCTATTATCTCGATAAAAAGAAGGAACGTCTGCAGAACTTTTATGTGTATCTGCTCATGTTTATCGGTGCCATGCTGGGTGTTGTTTTGTCGGACAATCTTATTGTCCTCTATGCGTTCTGGGAATTAACAAGCCTGGCATCCACCTTGCTGATAGGTTTTTGGTTCATTCGGAAAAAACCAATGTTCGGAGCGCAGAAGTCGATGCTCATCACGGTATTCGGCGGTTTTGCCATGCTAGTCGGATTTATGCTTCTTTATATCATGACCGGCACTTTCAGCATCAGGGAAATAATTGGTGAGGCAGATGTAATAATGGACCATGCTCTGTTCCTCCCCGCCATGATTCTAGTCCTTCTCGGAGCATTTACAAAGTCGGTTCAATTTCCGTTCCATATATGGCTGCCTGACGCCATGGAGGCCCCCACACCTGTCAGTGCCTATCTGCACTCCGCAACGATGGTGAAAGCGGGCATTTACCTCGTTGCCCGGATGATGCCCATTTTCGGAGGTTCAGCAGAATGGTTTTGGATTATTCTCATAACCGGGCTGTTCACAATGTTCTGGGGTGCTATTTCTGCTGTCCGGCAAAAAGACCTTAAAGCGATTTTGGCTTTTTCCACCGTCAGCCAATTGGGACTTATTATGTCTCTGCTCGGTGTGGGTTCCGCCGCTCTGTACGCACAAGATCCAGAGTTGGAAATGATGTATGCCGGCGCCATTGTTACGGCTATGTTTCACTTAATTAACCACTCGACCTTTAAGGGAAGCCTATTTATGGTCGCCGGCATTATCGACCATGAAACCGGAACACGAACTCTTTATAAATTGGGCGGCCTAATGACGATCATGCCGGTCACATTCACCGTCTCTGCGGTAGGCTTGGCAGCAATGGCGGGGATCCCCCCGTTTAACGGCTTTATCAGTAAAGAGATGTTTTTCGCAAACATGATTGAAGTCACCGATCTGCCCTTTTTCGGCATGGGCGATTGGTCCATTATCATTCCGATGATAGCCTGGATAGCCAGCATTTTCACATTCATCTACTGCGCGTACATGTTCTATAAAACATTTATGGGCAAATACGACAGGGCAAATTACTGGGTCGATGTGCACGAGGCATCACCGGGTCTGCTAGTCAGTCCCATTTTACTCGGCGGTCTCGTCATTATCCTCGGTTTGTTTCCGAACATTTTAACCAATGTCTTGATTCACCCTTCGGTGACGAGCATTCTTACAGGGATCTCCGTTGAACTGGAACCTTATTCCTTAACTCTTTGGCACGGTTTCGAGATCGAACTGTTTATGTCCATTGGGGTCGTCGCTGTAGGTGTCATCGCGTTCTTATACCACAACAAATGGACAGAGTGGGAGATTTACAGTAAGGATCGGGATGTGGTCAACATATTCTATGATCAAGGGATAGGCAAGTTGCAAGACGGTTCTCAGTGGATTACACGTTTGCAGATGACAGGTCGCCTTCGTGATTATTTCGTGTATATGCTTGTGTTCATCGTTATGCTGCTCGCCGTAACCATGTGGCGATCCGGTTCATTCCAAGACCTTCCTGAAGGAATAGCGTCCACCATGGACACGCCGTTGTATATGTACGTGGTCATGTTCACCTTGGTCGGAGCCGCGGCCGTCCTGCCGTTTATCAAATCACGGATCACCTTTATCATCACAATCGGTGTTCTCGGGCTGATGGTAGCGTTATTTTTCACCATCTTTAGTGCCCCGGATCTGGCTTTGACGCAACTGCTCGTGGAAACCGTGCTGCTCATCGTCCTTATGCTCGCTTTCCGGCATTTGCCTGAAATGACGACAGAGACCGAGAACCGGTCCTATAATACCGTGAATGTTCTCATAGCCGCCAGTGTAGGAGCGCTTGTTACCATGCTTTCGATTAGTGCCTACGCGTTAAGGCTTGATTTGGACTTTACCGCCATATCCGATTACTTTATCGAAAATGCCGTTCCTCTTGGCGGCGGATATAATATCGTCAACGTGACGCTCGTTGATTTCCGTGGCTTTGACACGGTTCTGGAAGCCTTGGTGCTCGGCATCGTCGCACTGGCGATTATCATGTTGGTTAAACACCGGTTCAAGGGAGGGGAAGATATATGAAGTATTCACGGTCCCATGACGTGATGCAACAGGTACTGTTAATAACCACGAGCTACTTCGTCCTTGCCTTCTCGCTTTACTTTCTTTTCGCCGGTCATAACAACCCCGGCGGAGGTTTTATCGGAGGGCTGACAACAGCATGTGCGCTCGCATTTATCTACCTTGTATTCGACCGGGATAAAGCCAATGAATATATCCGTTTTACATTTCCTGGTTTAATATCAATTGGTCTAGTATTGTCTCTGGGCACTGGTGCCATTGGTTTTTTCACCAATGACGCTTATCTAACCCAGTATTTCGATTACTTTGATTTTCCGTTTTTCGGTGAAATAGAACTGACAACCGCCCTGCCTTTTGACTTGGGAATTTATTTTGTTGTGGTCGGGGCAGCTATGGTTATTATGTTGCAAATTGCCGGTGATGAAGAGGAGGAAGATGAGAACTAATGGAATATTTAATATTCATAGGGATCGGAGTCCTTTTTAGCGTGGGCACATATCTCTTGCTTTGCAGAAGTTTGCTTAGAGTTATAGGCGGATTCATGGTCATCTCTCACGCTGTTCATATGCTCATCCTCACTATGGCTGGTTTAAACACAGGTTCAGCCCCTCTCGTTGATTTGAGTGGCAGCGACTCCACCGATCCTTTACCGCACGCCGTCATTCTGACAGCGATCGTCATCGGATTCGGTTTGACCTCTTTCCTTATTGTTCTGGCATATCGAACGTACAAAGCCCATAAAACAGACGACCTGGAAAAATTGAGAGGTGCTGATAATGAGTAATATAGTCGTACTGCCTATTCTGATTCCTGTGCTTGCAGGTGCACTGCTTATATTGCTCGTCAAGCGACACCGCCTTCAACGGTTTATGAGTGGATTATCAGCGATAGCGACATTGGCCGCATCTTTATATCTGGCCGTTTACACTTATAATAATGATGGGATTGCCACCTTGGAACTGGGAACATGGCCCGCGCCATTCGGGATTGTGATGGTGGCCGACTTATTGTCTGTTACCGTCGTTGCTGTCTCCTCGCTGGTCGGTGTCTGTTGTCTCTTTTTTGCTTTCAGGACACTGCACCCGGAAAGGGAAAGATACTATTTCCACCCGTTGTTCTTCTTCCTTATCACCGGTGTGAACGGAGCGGCATTGACTGGCGACATGTTCAATATGTTTGTGTTTTTTGAAGTGATGCTTCTTTCCTCCTATGCACTGATTGTCATCGGGGGCACTAAATTTCAGCTGCGTGAATCTTTCAAGTACGCGATTATTAACATCTTCGCATCCATGCTGTTTCTGGCAGGAATTGCCTATCTGTACGGGATCACAGGAACGTTGAATATGGCCCATATCGCCGAGCGCATCGATGGGCTTGAAGAAACAGGGGCATTGCCGGTTGTTGCCATTCTCTTTTTCATTGTATTTGCCATGAAAGGGGCATTGTTCCCGCTTTATTTCTGGCTTCCTCGGGCCTATTACGGGGCACCGATAGCCATTACAGCCCTGTTCGGCGGTCTCCTGACCAAAGTAGGGGTGTATGCGATTATTCGTACGTATACGCTCATCTTTACCCAAGATGTGGCATTCACCCATCACTTCCTCATCCTTTTGATCGCCGGTTTCACCATGCTTATTGGTGTTCTGGGCGCGGTATCATCATTCGATTTAAAAAAGATACTGTCTTATCATATCATCAGCCAGCTTGGCTACATTGTTATAGGAATCGGTCTTTTTACACCACTGGCTCTGGCAGGAACGATTTTTTATTACTTCCACCACATTTTTGTAAAAACGTCACTACTTCTGTTTTCGGGTGTCGTAGAACGGATAACGGGAACAACCGACTTGAAAAAAACCGGTGGTATACTGAAAACACATCCATCTTTGGCGTGGTTGTTTCTGATCCCGGCCTTATCCATCGCCGGAATTCCCCCGCTAAGCGGGTTTTTCGGGAAATTTGCGTTGGTTTTGGAAAGTTTGCAGGAAGCGAGCTATCTCATCGCGTTTGTGGCCATGTTTGTCGGACTGCTGACGCTGTTTTCCATGCTGAAAATCTTCATCAATGCTTTCTGGGGCGAACAGAAACATTCCAATAAGCAGGGTGAGACACCTATAATGGATGTTCTTGCACCTGTGCTGCCTTTAGTCTTCCTCACGATCACAATCGGTTTGGGAGCGCAATGGTCCTTCGGTTTTTCAATGGAAATTGCCGAGCAGTTGTTGGACCCTTCCATCTACATCGATTCTGTATTAAAGGAGTAGAACACATGGCCTTTCAACTATTCACAAATATTTTGGTAATGTTTGCCTGGATGCTCTTCTTCAACAGATACACAGTACAAGATGCTGTTTTCGGTTATGTTATAGGAGCGGTCGTTGTCCGGGTTCTCGCCCATTTTATGAGCGCGGAGTTTTACCTGAGAAGAGCCGCCTTCTTGCTCAAACTAATTGTAGTGTTTTTCAGAGAGCTCATTTCCGCCAATCTTTATGTGATGAGAATCCTTGCCAGCGTCAACATGAAGATTGCGCCCGGTTTCATCGCCGTACCGACCCGGCTGGAATCCAACACGGAAAAGGCACTGTTTGGTGTGATGATGTCATTGACACCGGGAACCATGGCGATCGAATTCTCAGATGATAACCACTATGTTTACGTACATGCACTGGACATCAAGGACAAACAAGTTGTTATCAACAGGGTGCAGACCATTTTTGAGAAAACCATTCTGGAGGTGACCCGGCCACATGATATTTGAAACGATTATGATTATTTTCCTATCTATTAAGTCCCTGGCTATCTTTCTCTGTTTCATAAGGGTCCTTTTGGGCCCAACCATGGCGGACCGGGCTTTGGCCTTGGATACTGTTGGGCTGCTTCTCATCGGTTTCGTCGGAAGCATCATGATCATTCATGAAACCATTGCCTATGCAGACATCGTCGTCGTTATTGCGATTCTTGCCTGTCTCGGATCCATAGCTATCGCCAAGTACCTGGAAAGAGGTGTTATCTTTGACCGCTATTGAAGGGATCATTGTATTGCTTGCAGGAGCGGGAACGATTTTCAGTCTATTTGCAGCCTTCGGGCTCATGCGTTTTCCCGACGTCTATGCGCGCATGCACGCCACTGGGAAGAACGCGACAGGCGGAGTCATCATGTCCATGTTAGCCACCTTTTTCTTTTTTCTCCTGCAACAGGATATTTTCCTTGGTACCCTGCTTCTTGTCATCTTGTTCGTATTTCTCACTACGCCAATCGTTACGCTCACCGTTGCCCGCTCCGCCTACCGCACCGGCGTACCCATGGACAAGATTGGCATCGAAGACGAACTAAAGGAGGAATACGCAAAAAGAAGACAAAGCCAAACAAAAGAAAATCAATCATAATGTCTCAAATACTCTGTTATACGCCAGAAAAAGGAAAAAAGCTCCCTATTTAGGGCGCTTTTTTTTACTCATATTGCGGACTGACGACAATTCTGGTTCCGTCCCACCGATGTGGGCGAAAATCCCTTCTTTCCCGACCAGCTCGCTGGTTGAATTTGGTTTGTACATTCGTTGGAAACATGCCCTTTTTGAGTAAAAGAGACGCGTGTTTTCTTTAAGTGTGGTCAAAAAGAGCCGAGAAGCTTTAGAAAATGTTAGCTTGTCGCCAAGATGGCGAGTCGATGAGTATTGCGTATAGATTGAGCCAGTAAGTGCGGAAAAGGGAGCCACTGGTTAGTAAATCACAAAATAATGAACTGCCATTGGAATGGTACTGTTCCAATGGCAGTGTATCTTATCTGAATCTTTTATCCTCTGATTGCTTATCAATAATCTCAATGGCCCAACGAACGAGTTCATCATGATCTAAACCCTTTTCCTTAGTCTATATACAGGTGGGTAATAACCTATCTTCCACTTTCACCATCACTGTCCTCAATCAACTGGGAAGTAACCTTTCTCAATAGCTTGTATCTCTGGAAAGAGAAACGCTTCTAGCCATGAATTGGTCATCGTATCGTTCGAACTTACAACACCAAGTTTCTTGGCGCGATGAACGACATCAGAGACTGTATTCCTTGAATGTCCAGTGCTAGAACTAATGGTTCTTTGACTGACTCCTTCAAAATACAGTTCCAGAATCTTACCGCAATGAACCATAAAAAACCCCTGTATAGTAGTTTCATGCTTGGTTGTCTGCATGTAACTTTATTATCCAAGAGGTTATTTTATTTATAGTAATGGCTCTATATTCTGCAAACCACGGCTCATAAATCCGCATAAGTGGCTCAATTCATCCGGCTAATAATCAGTCTAGACTTTCTTTATGCTCTGGAGTGCAAGGAAGCCCGTCTCGAGCATCCTGCTTGCACCACGAAAGCATTCACTTCTCACGAAGAAAAAGTGATTTTCTTTTTTTCCCGGGCCTTTTGAGCAACTTCTTTAATATTAAAATAGAATATCAAATCAATACAGGATATAATAACTTTACGATATCCATAAAAGATAAGAGGGAAAAAATGTACAGACTATTACTCTCAGACCGGGATAAAGAAGAACTTCAAGGGATTCAATGGTTCATTTCCAAATATTCATTGCCGATTACGACGATTGAAACGGCTGAGGATTTAACGTCCGCGGTTGATGATTTAGAGAATGGTTCTCCAGATATTGTTTGCTTTGAGTTGGACATGGTTCCAAATGACAAATGGGAGGTCATCAAGCCCTATATTCAGAACTTTTCTAAACAGGTGATCGCGATAACCGCTGAAGCCACGTTTGAACGTACGATGCAAGCGATGGACGTGCAGGCAGTGGATGTATGGGTGAAGCCGATCTCTCCCTCCCGGGTGAAACAGGCATTGCAGCAGGCTCTCAAAAATATAACCATCTTTTCTGAAGGGGAGAACTCCTCTTCCCTTAGACATAAGGTGAGTTATGAATCTTTATTCATTGAAGATCAACAACCGTTTCCGTATGCGGTTTATTTATTAAAAACAGAGTTTGCCGCTGATTTACCTCATTTACGGAAGTTTATTGATCAATTTGATTTTTATCACACGCCATCCATGTTTTCCATGAGCGATCGCATCGTACTTGTGTTTCATCATGAAATGATTGAGTCGGTAAGACAAGCGAAGCGTTTTTTACGTGAATGGGAGCGGACTTTTGTGAGTCCTTTAACCGTAGCTGTCCATTCGCAAAGCAAGGAAGAATCGTTACATCAGATTTACATAAAACTGCGCCAGGTCATGGAAACAACGTTTTTCACCGGGTACAAACAAGTGTTAGAAGCAAGACAGGCAGACCATGTTGCTTGGAAAGATATTGATCCTTTTCTAACGATGGAAGAGCAACGAAAATGGGTATATATGCTAGAAGAGGGTGAAAGCAAAGAAATAAAAACGTGGATGTATGAAGAATTTTTCAATCTGGAGCCTCCGTATCCTGAACCGGGCTTACTGCGTACGCGTTTAACAAGTATTTTAGCGCAGATTCGTCGCTTCATGATTCGCAACGGATTGGATTCTCATGAGTGTGAGGACTCTTATAAAAAAACGTTCGATAAGATTTTATACGGTCCCGTTCTTTACCGCATTGTACAGGACATGTTTCTTTTTTGTAATGAGCTTATTCAATCAACCGAACGGACAGGGAACATTAAAAGGAAAGATGTCGTCGAAAGCGCGATTTCATATATGGAAGAACATTTCACTGACCCAGCTATTGATTTGGTACAGGTAGCTGGCCATGTCGACCTGAGCGCTTCATACCTCAGTCATTTACTTTCGAAAAATTATCAGCGTTCTTTTCGCGAGATGCTGCTCTCCATCCGCCTTCAAAAAGCTAAGAAACTACTTGTTTCTTCAGACGAGAGCATTCAAAATATTTCCAATTCTACAGGGTTCAATAATCCCAATTACTTTAGCCGGGTGTTCAAAAAACACACGGGGAAAACCCCTAAAGTGTATCGACGTTCTCATTAAAAGGGGAGAAGGATATTATTTTTATAAAATGAACAAAATCTAATCGAAGTGCAAGAAAATGAAGGTTAAATATGCGAAGGTTTCATAATGATCATTGATTTTTATCTAAATTCGAAAATTTATGTTCTGTTATTTTCGTCAGTCCATTGCTACGATTGAATTATCAAACATTTCGAGTAGGAAGGATGACTAGGATGACAGGTCAAGATATCCAGCAATACAGCGGCTCATCATTGAATACAAAAGGGTGGGTGCAGGAAGCGGCGTTGAGGATGTTGAATAATAATTTACATCCGGATGTCGCAGAAAACCCAGAAGATTTAGTGGTCTATGGGGGGATTGGAAAAGCCGCACGTAACTGGGAGTGTTATGAAGCGATTGTAAATACATTGAAAACGCTTGAAGACGATGAAACCTTGCTTATTCAATCCGGGAAGCCGGTGGCGGTTTTTTCTTCCCATAAAGATGCGCCAAGAGTACTGATCGCAAACTCTAACCTGGTACCTGCATGGGCGAATTGGGAGCATTTTCATGATTTAGATCAAAAAGGCTTAATGATGTATGGGCAAATGACGGCAGGAAGCTGGATTTATATTGCAAGCCAGGGCATTGTCCAAGGAACGTATGAGACTTTTGGAGAATGTGCCAAACAGCATTTCGATGGTGATTTACATGGAACCATCACAGTGACAGCCGGACTCGGCGGAATGGGTGGTGCTCAACCGTTAGCAGTAACATTAAACGGTGGAGTGTGCATTGCAATTGAGGTTGATTTCAAGCGCATCCAGCGTCGATTAGATACGAAATATTTGGATATTTCGACCGACCGTTTAGAGGAAGCAATAAGCTTAGCATTAGAAGCTAAAAGAAAGAAAAAACCCCTTTCCATTGGTCTATTAGGCAATGCCGCGGAAGTACTGCCAACCATGATCGGGCAAGGGTTTACGCCAGATATTTTAACGGACCAAACGTCATCTCATGATCCTCTAAATGGTTATGTTCCTGATCATATAGATCTAGAGACAGCAGCTGAATTTCGCAAAAAAGACCCTGAGGCTTATACAAAACATTCCCGAAAAAGTATTGCCGCACACGTGGAGGCTATGTTGCAAATGCAACAGCAAGGGGCAGTCACTTTTGATTACGGCAATAATATTCGTCAAGTCGCCAAGGATGAAGGTGTAAAAAATGCCTTTGATTTTCCGGGGTTTGTGCCGGCCTATATTCGCCCCCAGTTTTGTGAAGGGAAAGGTCCTTTTCGTTGGGCAGCATTATCGGGAGATCCAGAAGATATTTACAAAACAGATGAAGTGATTTTGAAAGAATTCAGTGAGAATAAGCATTTATGCCATTGGATTCGAATGGCGCAGGAAAAAATCAGCTTTCAGGGCATGCCCGCGCGTATTTGCTGGCTGGGCTACGGCGAACGGGCGAAGTTTGGAAAAATCATCAATGATATGGTAGCGCGGGGAGAATTGAAAGCTCCGATCGTTATCGGACGCGATCACCTTGATTCCGGTTCTGTTGCCTCGCCCAACCGGGAAACCGAAGCGATGAAGGATGGGAGTGATGCTGTTGCTGATTGGCCGATTCTGAATGCATTGATCAATAGTGTTGGTGGAGCAAGTTGGGTGAGCGTTCACCATGGTGGTGGTGTTGGTATGGGTTACTCCTTGCATGCTGGAATGGTAATCGTTGCAGACGGAACGAAAGAAGCTGAAGAACGTCTGGAGCGAGTGTTGACGACGGATCCCGGGTTGGGTGTCGCTCGTCACGTTGATGCTGGCTATGGCCGCGCGGAAAAGACAGCGAGAGACAAGGGTATTCGTATTCCAATGCTTGAGCTTGAGAAAGGAGGAAAAGCGTAATGACAAAATCGCTTTTCATTACAAATGCAGCACAATTAATCACAATGGCGGGTCATACAGATCAACCCGCGAAGAAAGAAGCCATGTCCGAAGTGGATCTTATTGAAAATGGAAGTCTCTTCATTGAAGACGGAACCATCATTGAAGCAGGTAAAGAAGAAGATCTTCGTCAGAAATATAGTGATCGTCTATCATCTGTTAAACACATTGAGGCGAGAGGGAAAGTCGTTGCCCCAGGCCTCATTGATCCTCACACGCACCTCGTTCATGCAGGAACCAGGGAAAATGAATATGCGATGAGGCTGCAAGGCCAAACCTATATGGAAATTATGAATGCAGGCGGAGGCATCCATGCTACGACAAGAGCGACCCAGAAAGCAAGTGATGAGCAATTGTATGAAGAATCTAAAAAGAGGCTGCAGCAATTTCTTCTTCATGGCGTTACAACAGTAGAAGCAAAAAGTGGGTATGGCCTGACGCTTGAACACGAGTTAAAACAACTTGAAGTCGCAAAACAATTACAGGCAGACCATCCTGTAGATATTATTTCGACTTTTATGGGCGCCCATGCCATACCGATGGACGAAAAAGAAAACCCTGAACCTTTTGTTGACCGCGTCATTGAAGAAATGATTCCGGAAGTGTCAAAGAAAAAATTGGCTAAATATAATGATGTTTTTTGTGAACGAGGAGTCTTTACACCTGAACAATCCAGAAAGATTTTAGAAGCCGGTAAAGAATACGGCCTCATTCCGAAGATTCATGCTGATGAAATCGAACCTTATGAAGGCGCGGAATTAGCAGCTGAAGTTGGAGCTATTTCCGCGGACCATCTGCTAAAAGCATCGGATAAAGGGGTCAAGGCCATGGCCGATGCTAATGTGGTCGGGGTGTTATTACCTGGAACGGCCTTTTTCTTAATGGCTGAATTTGCCGATGCCAGGAGAATGATTGATGCCGGCTTGGCTGTTGCTTTATCGACTGATGCGAATCCAGGCTCATCTCCTACGATTTCGCTCCCATTCATCATGAACCTGGGATGCTTGAAGATGGGCATGACCCCGGAAGAAGTGCTTACAGCCACAACGATTAATGCTGCTCATGCTATTGGATGCGCTGATAAGGTGGGGAGTCTTGAGCCTGGCAAAAAAGGCGACGTTACGATTTTTGATGTACCGAATCACCTCACTTTATCGTATCAATATGGAATGAATCATGTAGATACGGTAATCAAAGAGGGCCAAGTACTCGTGACAGGTGGACAATTGCAATGAGTTGCTATCCTTACCCAATGCTGGATAGACCAAATATGATATGGACTCGTCAGACGGATCAGAACGAAGACCTGAAAGTACACGAATGGATTGAAAACGTGGAGGATTCCGTTCCTGATTGGAATACGTATGATATTACTATACTCGGTGTTCCTCTCTCTAAGTCATCGATCAGTACTTCTGCTGCAAGTGAAAATCCTGAAGCGATGCGTCAAGCCTGGAAATCGTTTGGGACGTACAATTTAGATGAAGATGTCGATTTAGCGCAACTAAAAGTGGTTGATCTGGGAAATGTGAAACAGCACGTAACAGATATCGAACAAACCCATCAACATATTCAAGATGCGATGGAGGCTATGCGGAAACATCATCCTCACACATTGCCGATCTCCTTTGGAGGCGATCATTCGATTACAGCGATGCTAGTAAGAGGGTGGAAGCAAGCCCATCCAAATGAAACCATCGGTATCATCCAGTTGGATACTCATTTTGATGTAAGAGATCCGAAAACGTTAGGGCCTGCGAATGGCACACCAATCCGACAATTGATTGATAGTGGCATTGTTCAAGGTAAGCATATCCACAATATTGGTTTACATGGTTTTTTCAATGCAAAAGAACTAAAAATGTACGCAGATCAAAAAAATATTCATTATACAACGATGAAAAAGGCTAGAAAACGAGGCGTTACGAATGTGATTAAGAACGCGCTCCATCAATTAGAAGCTAAGGTGGATACCATTTATTTAACGGTCGATATGGATGTGCTGGATATTGTCCATGGACCAGCAGCACCAGCCGCCACCCCTGGGGGGATGTACACTGAAGAATTGTTCGAAGCGGTTCAAATCATTGGGAAACATCCGACAGTCAAAGCCATGGACATCGTTTGTCTAGACCCACGAAAGGATCTCGGACAACAAACGATCAAAAGTGCCGTGCACACCATGCTTTCATTTTTAACGGGTTATTGTAAAAGGTGAGGGAGAGACTCTCTCACCTTCTTTTAGACAAGCTGGGGAGGTAAAAGCATGGAACTTAAACCAAATCCTCAACGTTCTTCAGAGCCGGTAACAAGAAATTATCTTGTGAAGTTTCTTATATTTAGTTTGATCGGAATTTTCGCTTTTTTTGTTCCTTTTTACATTTTGGCCGTGATTCTTATGGGAGCAGTATACCCATTTTATAATCGTACCTGGACTAAGGATATAACACATGGAATATTATCATTTTTTAAAATTATAGGCGCTTTAGTGATGGTTATGTTCTTTTTCCAAATGGGTCCTCAGTGGTTATTTCATCCTGATATGGCACCGTATCTGGTTGAAAATTTGGTCATCCCGGTAGGTTTGCTCGTTCCGATTGGTGCCGTGTTTCTCGCTTTTTTAGCAGGGTATGGTTTGCTAGAATTCATTGGTGTGATGATGCAGCCAGTGATGAGGCCACTATGGAAAACACCTGGGAAATCGGCTATTGATGCGATGGCTTCTTTTGTAGGGAGCTACTCTATAGGTCTTTTGATCACAAATCGAGTGTTTAAAGAAGGGAAGTATACGGTTCAAGAAGCATCGATCATTGCAACAGGTTTTTCTACGGTTTCCGCTACTTTTATGATCGTTGTGGCAAATACGCTAGGGTTAATGGAATTCTGGAACCTGTATTTCTGGGTAACATTATTTGTAACTTTTACGGTTACAGCGATTACTGTAAGAATATGGCCTCTGAATAAGATGAGCACTAAATACATCCATAAAAACATTGGCCAACCGGAAGAAAGAATTAGGGAAAATCGAATAAAAGCAGCTTGGACACAAGCGATGGAAGCAGCGGCGTCCTCCCATGGGGTTGGCAAAACCGTTTGGTTAAACCTTAAAGATGGCTTCATCATGACAATGTCTATTCTTCCCACCATTTTGTCTATAGGGATACTGGGGCTCTTTTTAGTTGAGTATACACCTGTTTTTAATGTTTTAAGTTATCTATTTCTACCGGTTACATGGCTTATGCAAATTCCTGATCCCTTGCTAGCAGCAGAAGCGACGGTCATATCTATCACAGAAATGTTTTTACCGGCAGTTCTTGCTGCAGAAGCCCCGTTGGTGACAAGGTTTATCGTAGGTACTTTGTCAGTTTCAGCAATATTGTTTTTTTCTGCTTCAATACCAGCGATTTTAGCTACTGACATCCCAATTAGTATCCCGAAATTAATGATCATCTGGGTGGAGCGCTCGATTTTAACGCTTGTACTTGTAACACCCATTGCATACCTGTTTTTTGGATTCGTGTTGTGAAATAAATGAGCGAATTGAGTGGAATCAAGAATAAATTGACATTATGGAGTCATACGCTTACAATAAATTGATGAATGATATTTAGTGATTAGTTAGTAGTATGTGTCATTCATTTCAATGAAAGAGTTGTTCTGTATGACTTTAAATCGAGATGCGCGCATTGGCCGCTCTGCTCTTTTGCTATTATTAAGTGAAGAGAAAGAGTACCAGGAAGACCTTATTTCGAATACGAATTGGAGCTTTTGTGAAGGAAAAGTAGGCTCTATGGAAGCTCAGAAAGTCGTCGCTGCGATCGAAACAGCAGCCAAAAATAATCATATTATTGACAAAGATCTTTATCGAGAAGGTCATGCATTGTATCACGCCATCATTGAAGCCCTCCATGGTGTCACAAGAGGCGAGGTGCAATTAGGTTCAGTATTACGGACCGTTGGGTTGACCTTCGCTGTGTTACGAGGATCGCCTTATGAGAACAAAGCAGAAGGTGAATGGATTGCTGTTGCCCTTTATGGAACTATAGGGGCGCCAGTAAAAGGTGCGGAGCATGAAACGATCGGATTAGGTATTAATCATATATAATGGCCCGTAGTTTTTAGCGAATAGGGGGCTATATCAAGGGACTCTTTTTGAGTTTCCTGATATAGCCCCTTTTTATGTTTTAACGGGATAAAGAAAGCGAAGGTGAATGGATATGTTGAGTTTAGACGGACAATCTCTTCAGATTGAAGATATTAAAAAAGCTTTATATGAAAAAGGAAAAATCTCAGTTTCTGCAACAAGTCTGAAAAAAGTGGAAGAAAGCAGAAAAGCTGTTGAACAAATCGTTGCAGAAGGCAGGGTCGTCTACGGGATTAACACAGGGTTTGGGAAGTTTAGCGACGTTCTCATCGACAAAGAAGATGTGGAAGAGCTGCAGCAACATTTAATTCACTCCCATGCTTGCGGGGTTGGTGAACCTTTTCCAGAAATCGTATCACGAGCCATGATATTGCTGAGAATAAATGCTTTACTTAAAGGGTATTCAGGTGTTCGTCCGCGTCTCGTTCAACAATTATTGGATTTGCTTAATGCGAACATTCATCCTGTCGTCCCGCAGCAAGGATCGTTAGGAGCTAGCGGTGACCTCGCTCCGCTTGCTCATTTAGCACTAACTGTCATGGGTGAAGGAGAGGTTTTTTATAAAAAAGAAATCGTCCCTGCATCCACCGCTTTAATGAAAGAAAATATGGAGCCGTTAACGTTAACAGCGAAAGAAGGATTGGCCCTTATTAATGGCACCCAAGCCATGACTGCCATGGGGGTGGTAGCTTATATCGAAGCAGAAAACGCCGCTTATTATGCGGACTTCATATCGTCGATCACCATCGAGGGCCTTCGAGGGATCATGGATGCCTTTGATGAAGATATCCATCGGGCACGCGGTTATCATGAACAAAGCGAAGTTGCGGCTAGGGTCCGGAACTATTTACAGGATAGCCGGCTTACAACGAAGCAAGGGGAGTTGCGCGTTCAGGATGCTTACTCTATACGATGTATACCACAAGTGCACGGAGCGACATGGCAAACGCTTCATTATGTCAAAGACAAATTAGAAATTGAAATCAATGCTGCAACGGATAACCCCCTTATTTTTAATGGAAAGGTGATATCAGGCGGTAATTTCCACGGGCAGCCGATCGCACTTGCCATGGATTTTATGAAAATCGCGATCGCGGAAATCGGTAATATTTCGGAACGAAGAGTGGAACGATTGGTGAATCCCCAGCTCAATGACTTGCCCCCATTCTTAAGCCCGGAGCCAGGATTACAATCCGGGGCAATGATCATGCAGTACACAGCAGCTTCTTTAGTTTCTGAAAATAAGACCCTTGCCCATCCGGCAAGTGTGGACTCCATCCCTTCTTCAGCAAACCAAGAGGATCATGTAAGTATGGGGACGATTGCTGCCCGCCATGTTTACCAGATCATAAAAAACACGAGGAAAGTGTTAGCGATCGAAGCCATTTGCGCAATGGAAGCCGTGGAACATCGCGGAGTGGAGCATATGGCATCCAGTACGTACAAGTTTTTAACAAAAGCACGGAAATTTATCCCACCGATAACAAAAGATCGAATGTTTTCCAAAGATATTGAAGATATGGATCATTGGTTAAGAGATACCCCATTCCAATATCGTAAAGTAACGTCTTAATGAAAGAAAAAATCAAAGCCCCGTACTAAAGCGAGGCTTTGATTTGCATGAATTAGATGCCAACTCCTAAAGAGAATAGAAGAATAGATAGGAGAACACCTACCATAGGAACAACGACCGTGACGGCAGCAACCGCTGGATAGGCTGATTTATGCGTTTCTCCGCAAATGACTCGAATCGTTGTTACTGTATAACCGCCGTGAGGCAAGGAATCCAATGCTCCGGACGAGAGAACGGTGACACGATGTAGAGCTTCAGGATCAACCCCTTGCTCTAAATAACCTGGGGCGATATTAGGCAATGCAATCTCTTGCCCGCCGGAGGCAGAGCCTGTGAGTGCCACGATCACGATGACAGCGATGGCTGCCCCGATTAACGGATCTCCCGGGACATTCGTCATTGCATCAACAGAAGTTTCAAATGCGGGTGTTGCTCCTGCAACGGTGCCGAATCCAACGACCGCTGCGGTGTTGGCGATAGCCATAATTCCCCCGTATGTGCCGTTTGAAGCTGATGTCCACACATTTTCAAGATACCGACGGTTGACGAGCCACGCGGTGAACACCCCGCTGGATAGGGCAATGATAAGCGCAGAAGTGCCAAGGGTGTCATGAAAAATAAATGCCATGCCCAGAACGGCGAGTAACGGAAGACCGGAAAGGAGAGGATTTGGTAATTCTCTATCTGTTTCCTCGGGGTCTCCTTCGCGCTCATCAAATTGTTCGCCTTGATTAACCGCGCGGTTGATCATCCATTTTAACCACATATAGCCGGTAATCATCATAAATATCGCTACAATCAGACTGACTTCCCAAGCGGCATAAGGGCTCGTTCCCAGATGGGGGATCGGAATCCAGTTTTGGATTTCAGGGGAGCCAGCTGAAGTCATGGTGAAAGTAACGGACCCAAACGCAAGCGCTGCCGGGATAAAGCGACGAGGTAAATTCGCTTGTCTAAAAAGGCTAAGAGCAATGGGGAATACCGTGAATCCTACAATGAATAGGCTTACACCACCATAGGTTAAAATCGCACAGGCAACAACCACAGTTAGAACGGCATATTTAAGGCCGAAACGGTCGACCACCCATTTTGAAACACTGAGCGCTGAACCGCTGTCGTCCATGACTTTTCCGAAAATAGATCCGAGTAGAAACATCAAAAACCAATTAGCAACAAATCCAGAGAAGCCCTCCATATAATCTCCGACAAAACTCGCTTCCCCTTCACCGGCAAGTTCGGGAAAGACGGGAAGTCCGCTTAAACCAGCTAAAAACAAAGCGCTAAGGGGCGCGGCAACTAACAAATTCATGCCACGCATGGTAAGGATAATGAGTAACGTTATCCCTCCGAGTAAGCCAATCATGCTCAGCATAAAAATTCTCCTTTTAAGAGTACGCTTTCAAATGGATGGTGGAGTGTAGGAAAGCCGAAAAATGCATTTCCGACTTTCCTTATTTTCAAGAGTTTTCGTAACGACGAACACGCAGGGAAGCCTGTTCTTTATGCCCCATAAACCCTTCTAGTTCACATAAACGTTCGGCATATTTGCCAATTTCTACACTGGCTTCTTGGGTGACTCTTTGGTACGTGCAGTTTTTCAGGAATTTGCCAACCCAAAGCCCGCCTGTATATTTTGCTGCTTGTTTTGTAGGGAGCGTATGGTTCGTGCCAATGACTTTATCCCCGTAAGCAACGTTTGTCTCAGGCCCGAGGAATAGGGCACCGTAGTTCGTTAGATTATTTAAGAAATAATCCGGATCTTTTGTGAGAACTTCGACGTGTTCAAAGGCGAGTTTATCGGCTTCATGGACGGCCTCTTCATCGTTTTCGACAACAATAATCGTCCCGTTGTCTCTCCAGGCAACTTCTGCAACGTCCGCCGTTGGTAATGTTTGTAATTGCCGAGAAATTTCATCTTCCAGCGATTCAGCCAAGGATTGGGATGTGGTGATCAATGCACCTGGAGACGTAGGTCCGTGCTCGGCTTGTCCAAGAATATCGGTTGCGACCATTTCCACATCGGCTGTATCGTCAGCAATCACGAGTGTTTCTGTAGGTCCTGCTAACAAATCAATACCGACACGTCCAAAGAGTTGGCGCTTCGCTTCTGCAACAAAGGCGTTTCCAGGACCCACGATCATGTCAACCGGTTCGATCGTTTCTGTTCCTACTCCCATGGCTGTCATAGCTTGTACGCCGCCAAGCAAGTAGATTTCATCGGCTCCAGCCATATGC
Source organism: Geomicrobium halophilum (assembly GCF_014207655.1). Lineage (GTDB taxonomy): Bacteria > Bacillota > Bacilli > Bacillales > Marinococcaceae > Geomicrobium > Geomicrobium halophilum. The sequence continues at coordinate 567,231 of NZ_JACHHJ010000001.1, forward strand.
ATGGCGGCAACGGTAGCAGCCGGAATTTCTCCATTTGCTGGAGGTGTGCAGGCGATCACGCGATCTACACCGGCTACTTTGGCTGTCACAATACTCATGTGAGAAGAGGCCACCATCGGATAACGCCCCCCTGGGATATAGCAGCCTACGCTGTTGACGGGAATATTTTTATGTCCGAGGTATACACCTGGGCGGGTTTCTACTTCAATATCCTGAATCGATTCGCGCTGATGCTTAGCAAAATTTTCAATTTGCTCTTGCGCGAACTTGATGTCATGAATCACATCATCCGGTAACTCAGCCATCGCGGTTTCAATCTCTTGTTGGGAGAGACGAAAGCTTTCAGGAGACCACTGATCAAACTTTTCCGAGAGATCTCTAACAGCTGAATCGCCGCGTTCTTCAATATCCTGAATAATGTTACTTACCGCTTGTTGAACCTTTGTATCAGCCTCTTGTTTTTCCTGATCTGTTTTTCCGTGTTTTAGAAAGGTCGCCATTAATCTATGCACTCCTTTTTTGAACATATTTTGAATACGTATTCATTATAATTTAAAGTTTTCTTTTTTGTAAACGATTTATTTATGAAGGATATTATTTGAAATATCCGGTTATAACATTGACATACAAAAATAAAGCGCTTACGATAAAGGTGAATACGTATTTAAAAGCGGGAGAAGGTATGTAGAGATGGTCTCGTCTAAAGAGGTCGCAAAAGTAGCTGGAGTTTCACAGCCTACGGTTTCTCGAGTGTTAAATAATCCAGAAAAAGTCAATGCAGAAACTGTAAATAAAGTAAAGCAGGCAATGGAAAAATTAAACTATCGTCCCAATTCAATCGCGCGAAGCTTGAAACAACAAAAAACCAAGTATATAGCTTTAATCTCCGGCCCACTACATAATCCATTTTTTGTTGATAGTACAACAACAATTGTCAATCATGCCAAAGAACATGGATACCACACGCTTGTCTATTTCGAGGACCAAGGTGATAATCTTTCTGTCTACGAGGAAGTACTGAGACAACAGGTAGACGGCATTATTTTATCTTCGATTTTTATGGAGGATCCTATTTATAAAGAATTGGTGGCCTCTGAAGTACCTTTTGTTATGTTTAACCGCCGGTATCAAGCGGGGGGGAACTATGTAGAGATTGATAATGAAAAAGCCGGGCAATTAGCGACCAACCACTTATTGAAGTTAGGTCATACAAAGATTGCATGGATCGGGGGCCCTACCTATACGTCAACGTTTCAAGGAAGATTGGCAGGGTATCAGAAGGCGATGGAAGTGACGAATCATCCTGTGAAACCAGAATGGGTGAAAGCAACCGATACGACGGAAAAAGCAGTGGTTCAAGCTATTGATGAGCTATTGTTACTGGATGATAAACCGACAGCGTTTTTTGCGGCTACGGACTCTATGGCTCTCTATTGTCAAAATTATTTACTTCGAATGGGGTACCGAATTCCCGATCACTTTAGCATCTGCGGTATGGATAATATTGACATCACTGCCCATGCGGCGATTCAAATGACTACCTTGACCCATGAATCTAATAAACCATTGGGACTGCATGCGATTGAACATCTGATTCATATGATGGAAGTTGAAAGTGAAGAACGAAAAATCATGCAGTTAACTTTAGAGCCTAAGCTAATCATCCGGGGAACTACTGGACCTAAGCAGTAAAAACCAATGTTGATAGAGGGGAGTTTTTTCGGAAAATAATCTATATAGATGGCAATTAAGATTTTAATGTTGGACACTTATTCGTGTGAACATGAAGAATATTCGTATGCCCTCGGGGGGGGGGGTTAACGATTAAACCCCTACATTTTTTTGCTTTTGTAAAAGATGCTCTACAACGCATTGTTGAAATCTATCAAAGCGATGAGGTCTCTGCCTATATTGAAGAAGAGTACGCAGGCGCCCATATCCCAGTTGCTGTATCTTTTAGAAGAATTAAATGACTATCCTAGGTGAAGAGAGACGTGAACAATCCCATTGAGTGGTTAAACGAGATTTTGTGTGCGAAGGGCAGTCGTGCCGAATGCCGAATGTTCACAAGAAAAGTAGACTTGCGAATACTGACAGCGGTCACATTACTGAGGAAAATACGAGCCGAGAGTCCGGAAAAGGAATTCCGTATCGGAAACTGAAATCTCCTACGCAATGTTGTGAAACCATTTCTGAAGACCCTGGTGCAAGAAATCCGCGCGCCAGGGTCTGTGGGGGTTTAGGCCACCAATGGGTGGCCATTCTACCCGGAGGTAGCCATGAAAGTGGTTACCCTACTCTATTAACAAGTTCGTGAGGTTTCGAAGATTGCATGCCATGGCAGGGGGACGACCCGGAATCTGAAGACAGTCGGAGGCAGTCTCTGCCCTTAGGCACACACATGAACATCATTAGGCGGGTTTTTAGGCTGTTAGGCAAGGCGAAGTCCTAGTTGGTACGCTAAAACAATCACTGGTACTGCAAGGATGAGTGAGAACCGCCCATAGATGGCGAAAATATCGCTTATATGGTTACCCGCTGTGTTTGACCTGTTTAGAAAGATAAACCGGACAAGGTTGGATATGGCTCGAGGCATCACCTTGTTATTCTTTTCATCGAGATATGTTTGCAGAATATCTACGGTCTGGAAGTTCGAGCAATGGTTTGAGACAATTATTGTGCACCTGATCAGCGCACTATTGTTTGTTCGAGAGTGTGACAGGTATTTTCATTTACTTGGTTTCATTACCGTATTTATCCTATAAATTTTGGAGAGGATCTTTACGTAAATTTTACCGCAGCCTTTGCGGTTAGCCTCAAAAAAGGTTCCGCAATACGTAACTTTAATTTTTCATCCGCACAGGATGCTTCATTTTCTAATTTTTCGATGAGTGAAAGAGGGATTTCAGGTAGTGCAAGTTCAACTGATAATTCCTCTAAAGCCCTTCTCAAGTCATAAAGATCTTCAATATCTTTTCGTTTCGGTGTGTTTACAAATGTCCCTGACCTTGGCTTAATTGATTTACAGCTTCCCTTAGGGGCATTCGGCTAACATTCAACTCATTAGCCAACTGTTCGTAATTAATCCTTGTACCAGGAGCCATTTGGTTTTGAACAATTTGGTTTCTGAGATAATCATAAATACGTTCGGTTAGACTGCTTTTATCTAACAAAAATGTTTCATTATTCTCATCCTTATACGGATACTTTGAAGCTATCAATAGAGCTTTAACCATACCGCCTTCTACCAATAAGCTTTGTCCTGTCACGTACGTGTTGGCGAAGGATGCGAGATAAACAAGGAATTTGGCAAATTCATCAGGTTCCCCGTAGCGTCCTATCGGAATCTGTTTTAACTTCTCGAGTTCTATGCTTTCTGTGGAGGTTCTCGCTTTTTGGGCGTTGACCTTGTCTATTTCGGAAACTCTGTTTGTTTTTATGATCCCCGGCCCAATCGTATTAATCAGAATGTTATCTGTAGCAAGTTCACTAGCGAGTGATTTTGCTAAACCTGCAATACCATTCCGAAATGTGTTGGACAAAATTAAATTATCTATCGGTTGTTTGATAGAAGATGACGCGATGTTAATAATCCGTCCGCCTTTTTGTTTTTGCATATAAGACAACACTTCTCTAATTGATCGAATATAGCTAAGTAACTGAAGTTCAAAGGATTGTTGCCAATCATCATCTGTAAAATCTTTAAATGTACCAGCAGGCGGCCCGCCATCGATGCTCCCGAACTTTTCAGCTGTCGTTCTCACTAGAGCTTCGATATCTTCTTTTTTAGATACATCTGCAGGAAAATAATCAACCTTTCCACTAGTTGTTTGCTCTATCTCCAGCCGTATTTAATTTGTTTTAGTTACGGCTGGATATTATCACTTGTGCCCCTTCAGAGGCAAATTCCAAAGCTGAAGCTTTTCCTAATCCGTCGCTTGAAGCGAGTATAATAGCAACTTTATTAGTAAGTTTTAAATTCATTTTCCTTCACCCTTACTTTTACTATGATGCAAAACACTGCCCCAGCCAATAAATAGAGGGGTATGACAGGGGGCAGTGCGTATATAATTAGATTAATAAACCAGATTTTGTTCTTTAACGCCATGTTCTTGACAATAGTTCAAGTATAGCTGATATTTGCTGAAAACATCGTCTTGATAAGTCAATTCATCTTTATCATCAATATACTGAACACTACCTTCTAACATAAAAAGTGTGATCTTCGGCTCATCTCCATCAACTGTTAATGTATGGATATCGCCAGGTGGTTCATATACAAAAGTTCCGGGTTTAGCTACCCAATCACTTTCCAAGTACCCGCATTGACCTTGGAGAGTGTAAGCGAGCACTTGTATGTCGGTGACGATTGACAATACCACCAGGTTTAACATATAACAAATTAATCCATTTACCGCTTTGTAAGTCAAAGCGCACAGGCTTAAACCATACACGGTCGCTTTGAGGAACCCAAGGTATTTCCTCAAGATCGATGGCCATATCGGGCAATCCTACTTTTTCTGCACTAGCATTTATATCGGTGGACATGACACAAAGCTCCTTTAAAAATGTATTTACTGAAGGTGCAATTCTTAAGCAGGAGGATACAATGATGGGTCTCCCGCTAATATGCCGCCATCAATAGGGATGTCTGCTTCGGTGACGAAACTGGCATGGTCGGAAAGACAGAAAGAAACTACAGCTGCGACTTCCTCGGGTTTTCCAAATCGCCTTTGAGGCGTCCGGGATAATATTCGTTCTTTAAACATAGGACCTTTCGTTGCCCCATGTGAAAGATTGGTTTCGATATAGCCGGGGCTGACAGCGTTTACTCTGATATGGTGTTCAGCCCAATCAACGGCCAGCGATTTTGTTACTTGTGCTATAGCGCCTTTAGAGGCGGCGTAGGGCAACAAGTTTTTACTCCCATAATGTGAAAGCATCGATCTGAAATTCACAATCGCCCCTTTCTTTTGCTGACTCATATACTTAAACACAGCTTGGCACGCGTATATAGTACCGCTTACATTCACGGTCATAATATCTTTTAGATGCTGTTCTGTCACATCAATGGCATTTACACGGTTAATAATGCCTGCAGCGTTAACGAGGTAATCAATACTGCCAAAGTGCTGATAAATCTCACTAACTGTCGTGTTTATTTGTTCTTTATCTGTAACATCTACTTTCTTAAAAGTAATTGCATGCCCCTGTGACGCAAGTTTTTAAACCGCATGGTTACCTTCTTCTGATTTGATGTCGAGAATAATAACCTGAATATTCTCGAATGTAAGCCTTTTGGCAACTGCAAGCCCTAAGCCCGAAGCGCCAATATATTAGATGTTCGATATATGTTTATCAAATGTAATCTATAATTCGTATAATCCGTTTACACATACTTACAAAAGAAGTTTTTGTTTACCATGTATGCGATTTCATGTATAATCAGAATATACACGAACTGAATTTTATAATATAAAACTTTATGAGCGTTTTGACATATAAGTATATTGGAGGCGATTGTATTAATTCAGTGTAACCTTTCCTTATAAAATATAACATTCCTAACGGCTGTATGGGTGACGGTTCGCCACTAAATAGAAAATGACTTATTACCAATATAATTTGATCGTGAAAGGAGAGTCATTATTGACCTATACATTTGAAGGCTACCAAAGAAGTGACGGAACGGTAGGAACGAGGAACCATGTCGGCATTGTCTCTTCCGTGATCTGCTCGAGTGTTGTTGTTCGGGAGATTGCCGAACATGTGCCTTTGGCCATTCCTTTTGTGCACGCGAATGGCTGTGCTCAATTAGGGGATGATTTCCAATTAACCAAAAACATTCTCGTTGGGGTGACAAAGAATCCGAATCTTTACGGCTCATTAATTGTGGGATTAGGTTGTGAAACGAATCAGGTTAGCGGCATGCTGAAAAGTATTCCAAAAACAAAGCCTACTAAGGGTATCGCCATCCAAGAACTCTTCGGTGGAAAAAATACGATTAGCGAAGGGGTGAAGGCAGCTGAACAATGGGCTGAAGAAGCTGCTTCAGAAACCCGGAAAACCTATCCCCTATCAGCTATCAATGTAGGGATCATGACGGTGGACCCGGATGAATCATCTCTTCATCAGACAGCTCCTGTTATCGGTAAGGTCGTTGACAGGTTAATCGATAATGATGTGAACGTGATCATGGGAATGTCAAAAACATTAGAACCTGCAGGACAAATTTTGTCGAAACGCGCACCAAATCCGAAAGTGAAACAGGATCTGCATACCTTGTCTGAGGGTATGCGACGAGGACGTTGGGAGAAAGTTCAGGACAAGACCACAGGTCTGCACGAATGGTCGGAAGAAGAAACCGATCTCGCGAACCTCGAAGCACGATTAACCGGCACAAAATCGATTGACGGATTATTAGATTATGGGTCCTATCCGGAGGAGCAGGGGCTTAATCTAATGCGTGTGCCCAGCAACATTGTGGAAGCGTTATCTGGATTAGCATCCGCTGGTTGCGCGGTGGTACTCATGGTAAGCAGCCGCGGAGTTTTCACCGGTTCTGTAGCGCTTCCGAGTATGACGGTTGCTCCGCAAATAGAAGGCGATTTTGAGGATGAGCTTGTGGATGTCGCTGTTACCAATAATGATGCCGATCAGCAGGCCGATCAAGTAGTACAGAAGATTATTGACATTTGTTCAGGTCAGGAATCCAAACTGGAAGAACTTGAACTTGGAGAATTTTCGATATCGCATTCAGGAACGACATATTGAGTTGGGAGGCAGGGCATGAGTGAACAAACCTTTAATTCATTGAAAATGCATGCGGAAGATAACGTGGTCATCGCGCTTCGGAATTTAAGGGCAGGGGAAGCACTGTCTGTCCAGGGAGGTTCTACGAATGTTCAAGTCCAACAGAATATCCCATTCGGGCATAAAATCGCCACTGACTTCATTCCCAAAGGTCAAAGCGTTCTAAAATACGGGGAGTGGTTGGGTATTGCTACCGAAGACATAGCCATTGGCCACCACGTGCACGTGCACAATGTTCGTGGATTAAATGAACAGGAACGGTACGATGCTCGTTCTGGCAAAGAAAGGAGCAAAATATGAAGACGTTTAACGGTTATCGCAGAAAAAATGGGACGATCGGGGTTCGGAACCACGTGATTGTCATGAACACCACCGGTGAACTGGCAGGGTTGACAAAAAAGCTGGCGAATCTGGTTCCCGGAGCGGTTCCGGTTACCCATCAAACGGGACAAATGCAGTACCCTGAAGACATTCAACAAATCTACCGGACGTTAAAAGGAACGGCTGGTCACCCCAATGTTAGTGCCACGCTATTTATCGGTATGGGTCAAAATGATCCCGCTGAAACGATCGCTGAGGAACTTCAAAAGGAAGGACACCATGTCCATGCTCTAACCGTTCAGAAAAGCAAACCGATTTCGGTGGTATTAAACGAAGGGAGACAATGGTTAGCGGAGGCGGTCAAACGCAGTCATCTTGAAAAGAAGGAAAAGGCTGATGTAACCGAGTTAACGATTGGGCTTGAATGTGGTGGTTCTGATGCTTGGTCAGGGGTGACAGCTAATCCATCGATTGGAGCGTTCTCGGATGCAATCGTTGCTGATGGGGGCACTAGTATATTAGCTGAGACTCCTGAAGCCATCGGTGCAGAGCATATACTGGCAAAACGTTCGGTCAGCAAGGAAGTAGGCGAGCAGTTTTTAAAGATTGTTGACGAATATGAATCGCGGGCTCAAGCAATCGGTGAAGATGTCCGATCGGCAAATCCAAGCCCGGGGAATATTACCGGAGGGCTCACGACGCTAGAGGAAAAGTCCCTGGGATGTATAAAAAAAGGAGGAACCGCTCCTTTAGAGGAGGTAGTTCCTTATTCCGGAAAACCCGAGAAAAAAGGGTTCATTTTTATGGACACCCCAGGATATGATGTTGAATCTGTAGCCGGAATGGCTGCTGGAGGTGCGCAAATCGTTTTATTTTCCACAGGAAAAGGCTCTCCAACCGGTTCCCCGATTGTTCCAGTAGTTAAAATCGGTACGAATCCAAAACTATATAAAAATATGCCGGAACATATTGATGTGAATGCCGGTAAAATTTTGGAAGGCACGCACAATATTAACGATATTGGGATGGAAATTTACGATCTGGTGATGGAAGTGGCCAATGGTGAGTTGACAGCTTCCGAGAAAAACAACCATCAGGAATTTGCCATTTGGAGATTAGCTGAAACAATGTAAGAAAAGTGGGGGTACAGTTGTGAGTGAAGAAAAGCGTGTGGCATTGGTCACCGGAGGAGGAAGCTCGGAAAAGCGATAACTCTACACCTCGCTAGTTCAGGTATGGATGTTGTTGTCAACTATTCGCAATCTGAGGAAGAAGCGAGTGCAACTGTAGATGAGGTTATCAAAGATGGCTATGAGGCTATGGCTGTCCAGGCTGATGTTTCTTCAAGTAAACAAGTAGATGAAATGATGGAATCAATCATTGAAAAATTTGGTAGGTTGGATGTTGTCATTGCCAATGCAGGTACAACTGTTTTTCGTCCATTCGAGGATTTGGATGGTGTAAGCGAGGACGACTGGGATCATGAATGTCAATGTTAAAGGCATATGGTTGATTGCAAAGGCCGCTGCCCCTTATCTAAAAGCTCATAAAAAAGGCCGGCTTATCATCACTTCATCCATTGCAGGAAATAGACCAACGGGGAGTTCTTTGCCTTACTCTGTCTCTAAAGCTGCGGTCAATCATTTAACTAAAGGTTTGGCTAAAGCATTAGGGCCGGAAATATTGGTGAACGCGATTGCTCCGGGAATCCTCGATACGAGATGGACTAGAGGGCATAGTGACTCTACGGTACAGCAATTTATCAAGAATTCCCCTTTGCATAAAATACCGACGGTCACTGATTGTGTAAAGCAAGTTCACACTTTGGTAGAAACAGATACTATGACCGGTACAATCGCTACAATTGATTCCGGAGCTTCATTATAAAACTTTTACTAAAAACTTGGGGAGGATGTAAAAAATGAAATTGTGCACATATCAACTAAATGGTGAGCGTGTCTTGGGAGTAGCGGTAGAAGAAGGGATTGTCAACGTGAAAGCAGCACTGGAAAATCAACCTCAGGAAGGTATTCCTACCCGTTTGGAAGAATTATTATCAAGTGATGGGGGCAATTTATTGGAAAATTTAAAGCAATATATTTCCAAGCTTTCGCTTTCGAATCAATCTCAATTGCTATTAAATGAAGAAGACGTAAATTTCGGGGCTCCTATTGGGAACCCTGAAAAGATCATTTGCGTTGGTTTGAATTATCAACGACACGCTGATGAGACAGGTTCCCCGTATCCCGAAGTGCCTATTCTTTTCAATAAATTTAATAATACGTTGACAAGTCACCGGTCAGAAATAGAAGTGCCAAAGGTTACCGATCAAATGGATTATGAAGTTGAACTTGCTGTGATTGTTGGTAAAGAAATGAAAGATGTCCCAGAAGATCAAGCTCTTGATTACGTATTCGGATACAGTACTGCCAACGACTTATCAGCCCGAGACCTTCAGATCAGAACACCGCAATGGCTGTTAGGGAAAACATGCGATGACTTTAGCCCAATCGGTCCTTACGTTGTCACATCGGATAAAATCAAGGATCCGCAAACACTGGATTTAAAGACAACCGTGAATGGAGAGGTTCGTCAAGACTCTAACACTTCAGACATGATTTTCTCTTGTAAATCAATTCTAAGTTATATTTCCCGTCATATGACGTTGAAACCCGGTGACATCATTTTGACTGGCACCCCGGAAGGTGTCGCTTTAGGGATGCCTGAAGATAAGAGAGAATTTTTGAAGCCGGGAGATGAAGTGACCGTGGAAATTGAAAAACTGGGTTCATTAACAAATAGATTCATAGAAGCTAAGTAATAATCAAAGAGGAGGAGATATTTTGGAGTCTTTTGATGGCAAAATTGCATGGGTGACCGGCAGCAGTACGGGAATTGGCAGAGCAGCTGCCTTACGTTTGGCAGAAAAGGGTGCAAATGTGATTGTCCATTGCAACCATAGTTTGGAAGAAACAAAAGAACTCTCGAAAGAAATTGAGCGATTGGGAAGACAATCGCTCATTGTTCAGGGAGATGTGGCTGATAAAACACAAGTTGATCAAATGGTAGAACAAGTACAAAATAAATTCGGACGTCTGGACATTTTGGTCAATAATGCAGGGTCGATGGTGGGAAGAGCCCGGCTGGAAGATCTCAATGAAGATTTGTGGGACCGGATTATGAATGTCAATCTCAAATCCGTCTATTTCGTGACGAAAGCAGCGATTCCTTTATTGAAAAGACAGGACGTAGGAAAAGTAATAAATGTGACTTCTGTTGCCGCCCGCAACGGAGGAGGCTTAGGCGCCTTAGCTTATGCCGCTTCCAAAGGTGGAGTAAGTACGTTGACCCGTGGTATGGCAAAAGATTTGGTGGAATACGGCATCCGGGTCAATGCCATTGCCCCGGGAATCATTACAACTCCGTTTCATGAACAATTTACATCCCCGGAAATGATGGAAAAAATGGTCGGTCAAATTCCGTTAGGTCGGGCTGGTACACCGGAAGAAACCGTCGGCTCAATTTTATTTTTGGCATCGGATGAAGCGGACTATTTAACGGGTGAAATCATAGAAGTCAACGGCGGGCAATTAATGGATTAGATCATATCAGGTTTTCGTCGTAGGAGGAGAACGTAATGAAAGCAATCAGGAAAATAGAAAGAAAGCATGGGGGTATCCGTGTAGATAACATTGAGCCGCCTACACCTAAGGAAGACGAAGTACTGGTGGAAATCAAAAATGCTTCTATATGCGGTTCTGATATTCATGCCTACCATTTTCCTCCCACGCACCATTTTATTCAGCCCCCTGTGACAATGGGACATGAATGCTCGGGTCAAGTTGTAGAAGTCGGTAAAAATGTTACGGATTATATACCGGGAGATCGTGTGGTCATAGAACCGATCGTGAATTGCGGAAAGTGTGAATCCTGTCTTAAGGGAAATTATTATATTTGTAACAATTTTAACATCAGAGGAATGCATAGAGATGGCATTTTTACAGAACGGGTGGCCGTTAACCCTAAATCTCTACACAAGATTCCCGATACACTTTCCTTTGAAAAGGCATGTTTAGTTGAACCCACTTCTGTTCTAACACATGCGATATTGGATCGAAGTGATATTAAAGCGGGGGATTTGGTTTTAGTCACCGGTCCCGGACCCATTGGTCTTTTAGCGGCGCAGATGGTGAAAGTTGTTGGCGCAGAGCCGATCGTTGTTGGGGTTGATTCTGATGAAGACGTACGTCTTCCCTTGGCCCGAGAATTTGGTTTTCAAACGATTAATACAAGTGTGCAAACGATACCGGAAGCCTTAAATGAAAAGCATGGCAGAGAAACAGTTCATGCCGTCGTTGAATGTTCCGGTGCCCCTCCTATTTTTCAAACAACTCTGGAAGTGGTTGTCAAAGGGGGATCTATCACCCTTGTAGGCCTATTTGCCAATCCTGTGGAAGCGAATCTTTCTAATGCCGTTCGTAAAGAACTTTCCATTTATACTAGCTTTTCACAAGACTGGGTGAATTTCGAACGTGCAATTAAATTATTGGATGAAGGAGTCATCCAAACTGAAAAAATGGTCGCCTATTATCAACCGGAAGATGCAGTGGATGCATTTGAAGATGCTATTGCCAAGAAGGTGCCAAAACCTGTTTTTTCATTCTAGGCAAAAATCTAGGCAAAAATGATCGACAAGTAAGGAGGAGCTACCATTAAACCTAAAGTTTATATTGCTGCACCTGTTCCGGCAGAAGTGGAAACGTATATTGGACAACATTGTGAATACCGGAAATGGGATGGCGAAGGCCCCGTTTCGGACGAACGCCTGATAGCGGAAATTTCTGATACAGAAGGCCTGTTAATCACCGGAAAAAAAATCGATGATTCAATACTTAATCAAGCGCCTAAGCTTAAAATCGTCAGCAATGCGTCTGTTGGTTACAACAATTTTGATATAGAGGCAATGCGAAAGCACAATGTTATGGGGACGAATACGCCGCATGTATTGGATGATACGGTCTCCGATTTAGTTTTTGGCTTAATCTTAAGCGCTGCCCGCAGACTTCCCGAATTAGACCATTACGTGAAACAAGGTCGCTGGAAAAAAGGGGAGGGGGATAAGAAATTTTTTGGCATAGACGTTCACCATGCAACGCTCGGTTTGATAGGTTTGGGAAGAATTGGAGAAAAAATTGCCAAACGAGGAAAATATGGGTTTGACATGGATGTCCTATATTACAACCGAAGTCGTAAACCTGACGTCGAAAAAGAACATGGTTATACGTATGCCTCTTTAGAGTATTTGCTGAAACATTCAGATTTTGTCGTGTTAATGACGCCTCTAAGTCCTGAAACGGTTCATTTTATAGGAAGAGATGAATTCAAATTAATGAAAGAATCTGCCGTGTTTGTGAATGGTTCACGAGGACAAACGGTTGATGAAGACGCCATGGTTGAGGCGCTGCAAACAGGAGAAATCCGTTCAGTTGCTTTGGATGTTTTTCAACAAGAACCGGTCGACCCTGAACACCCGTTATTAAAGATGCCTAATGCAGTCACTATCCCACATATCGGTTCAGCTACAGTTAAAACACGGTTTGATATGGCAAAACTTGCTGCCGAAAATCTGATGAAAGGTATTAATGGAGAGGAACCGCCAAATATTGTCAAGGAGTTTATGGATTAAAAAAAGCGATACTATATAACCCATTACTAACTACGTAGATTCAGGCCATAAACTGCTTATGTGTTTGCCATATTGGCAGTTCCGGTTGTTGGTGCTCTTTGCGGATGGGCCTTTTTGGGGAAAACGTTGTCATTGGGAACTTTGTTCGGAATACTACTTGTATTATCCGGCATCGCGGTTGTGAATATGAAAGACATTAAGCAACTCAGGCGTAAGGTAGATTATGATCATGCCATACCGGATCAGAAAGAAAAAGGTTCACTTTAATGCATCTATTATATACCCTGCTCATTTTCATTTATTTAATCAATGTTTTTCTGAAACACCTCAGGTTTATCGACAGTGATGGCCGGTCCATTCAATATTACCGTGACGCTGACCGGGAATTTAGTGAAGGAAAATCCATACCGAATCGACTGGGGGAACATCGCTTTTGCGTTCATGTTTAGTGGGACAGGGACTTTAATGGCACTCTTCCTATTATAGAATCTTAAGATTTACACTAAAGTTTATATTTTTGTTTATATTGTATGCGCTTTCATATATAATGAGATTCACATACTAAGAACATCATTTTACATTACAAAACAAAGGAAATGAAAAGGTTAACAATTGTAATTTCAAGCAGGAAAATTGGAAGGGCTAAATGGAAAAAGAAATGGTCGTTACAAGGAGGATTAGTCATTGAAGATTTTACGCTGGTTAGATAAACATTTGGAAGAGTATATTCTAGTCTTTCTAAGTGCGCTGGCGACAGTGGTCGTATTGTATAACGTCTTTATGAGATTTGTTATGAATGATTCTTCAAGTTGGGCAGAAGAATTGGCGAGGTTTTCTTTTATATGGTTAATTCTTGTCGGGATTAGTTATGGCGTGAAAACTCAGCGACACATATCTGTAGATGCCTTGCTCATGGCATTTAAAGCAAAAGGGAAAGTTATTATAAACATTATTGCTAACGTTTTATTTTTAATTTTTGCTATCACGATGGTTTACTTTGGATACGACGTTGCTTCTACAACCCTTGACCGTGGACAAGTGACTCCGGGCTTGCAAATCCCTATGGGAGTCGTCTACTTAGCAGCACCCGTAGGTATGTTTTTAACGTCCATTCGACTTATTCAACATATTTGGGGGCAAATTAGTCGTTTGAAAACCGGTGATTTTGAAGATGTTGAAGAAGAATTTAGTGAACAGATGAAGCAATAGGAGGGCGAATAATGACAGCTATCATCTTATTTGTATCTTTTTTCATACTACTAGCATTAAGTGTCCCAATTGGAATTTCTCTTGGGTTGGCGACTATGATTTCGCTCTTGTATTCGGAAACAATGTCGTTAAATTTTATTGCACAAAGTTTGGTAACAGAAACGGATTCTTTTCCATTAATGGCGGTACCTTTCTTTATTCTTGCAGGGGAGCTTATGGGGAGAGGGGGTGTTACCAACCGTTTGTATAATCTCGCTTACGTGATGGTTGGGGGATTCACAGGTGGCTTTGCTATGGCTACTATTGTTGTATGCATGTTCTTCGCGGCGATATCTGGTTCGGGTCCTGCCACCGTTGCGGCGATTGGTGCTATCATGATTCCGGCGATGGTGGATATGGGGTATGATAAAAAATTTGCGACGGCTACCGTCGCTGCTGCCGGTACCATTGGGGTTATAATCCCTCCAAGCATCCCTATGATTGTCTATGGGACCTCATCACTGACTTCGATTGGCGATATGTTTATTGCTGGTATAGTCCCAGGCATTCTTATTGGGATCATACTTATGATATGGGCATATATCTACTCTAAAAAGCAAGGGTATAAAGGCCGGGAAGAAAAAGCAACATTTAAAAATTTTATCAAATCGATTTGGGATGCCAAATGGGCTTTAATTATTCCAGTTATTATTCTGGGAGGAATTTATGGAGGTATTTTTACCCCAACCGAAGCAGCGGTTGTAGCAGTAGCAGTTGCCTTGATAATAGGCCTTTTTCTCCACCGCGAATTAAAATTCAAGGATTTATTTGGCGTGTTTCGTGATGCAGCGTTAACGACAGCTACCATTTTAATTATTGTTGGGGTTGCTGCGGCCTTTGGGCGCTTGCTAACAATCGAGCAAATACCTACTCAGGTGGCAGTGCTTATCACAGATTTATCCACAAACCCAATCATCATTCTCTTGTTGATTACTTTATTGCTACTTATCGTTGGTTCATTTATGGAAACGGTAGCTGCCATCATCATTATGACTCCAATTTTAATGCCAATCGTTACGGAGTTAGGATTGGACCCAGTACATTTTGGAATAATGATGGTCGTCAATTTAGCTATTGGATTTATTACCCCTCCGGTGGGCGTTAATCTTTTTGTCGGATCGGGGATTTCGGGCATTCCAATAATGACCTTGGCCAGAGCGGTTGTGCCATATTTAATTGCTCTGATTCTCAGTTTATTGATAATTATATTTGTTCCACAATTATCGACTTTTCTTGTCTCTTTGGGGGATTAGTTTTCCTGTAATAAATATAAGGGGGTGGTAATTATTTTTACTAGTTCGTGATAGTGTCGGTAGGATAATATCATTAATCATTATTTAGGGGGGAGTTAGATTATGAATAAAAAATTGTTGTTACCATTTTTTTTGTCATTTGCGTTGTTGCTGATGTTAGCCGCTTGTGGAGGGGAGGAAGTTGATGTAAGTGAAGATGAGCTCGACAATGAGGATGAGGCGGAAGCAGAAGATGGGGGAGGAGCAGGGGGAGTAATTGAATCGGATAACCCTGAGGAAGCGCAAACTTTGCGCATCAGTTTGGGGCTCAATGATCAGCACCCTCTTTATGAATCGGCGGTGCATTTTGGAGAGCTTTTGACAGAAAAGACTGATGATTTTAATGTAGAAGTGTACCATTCCGAGCAAATTGCAGGAGACCTTGTAGCTACAGAAATGTTACAGAATGGGGATTTGGAAATCACTATACCATCGACTTCCCCATTAATGAACATTATGCCCGAGTATGGCGTATTTGATTTACCATTTGTGATTCCTGATCATGAGGCCGCAGATGAGGTATTGGATGGACCCTTCGGTGATCAGATGCTAGATATGTTGGAAGACCAGGATTTAGTGGGTCTGGCATGGTGGGAAAATGGTTTTAGAAATTTAACTAACGATATAAGGCCGGTAGAAAGTATAGATGATCTTGATGGGCTAACACTTCGAACGATGGAAACAGATATCCATTTGGATGTTTGGGACGCTTTGGGTGCTAACCCAACTCCTATGTCTATGGGTGAAGTGTTCACAGGTTTACAACAAGGCACAATAGATGGCCAGGAAAACCCATACCCTACTATAGATCTTGAAGGTTTTGACGAGGTAAATGATTATCTATCTGGCACTAACCATGTTTACACACCGTTTGTCTTCCTATTCAGTAAACCAATTTGGGATGAATTGGACGAAGATCAACAGGAAGCAATTGCTGAATCCGCATATGAAGCGAGGGAATTTAATCGTGAACGGACACGCGAGGTAGAAGAAAGTAGTTTAGAAGATATTCAGGATCGCATGGAATTTTCAGAAATCACTGATGAAGAATATGAAAGATTCCAAGAAGCCGTTGAGCCTGTGATTGAAGATCATTCAGTAACAATTGGGGAAGATATTGTTAACGATTTTATGGAAGCGGTAGAGGCTACTCAATAGGAATTGGAACATTTCTCTTCTATTTTTATAAATGAAATATCATCAAATGGGAAGGTTCTCAATATGAAGATAAAAGATATACAAACCGCTGTAATAGAAGCTAATTATGATTGGACCATTATTAAGGTAATCACAGATGATGATGCGGTCGGATACAGGGAAGCCTTTTTCCTCCGGGTCTAACTGCAGTCATTGCTGAACTAAAAGTGGTTTTAATTGGAGGAGATCCGCGAAATCTCGATTATGCCGGTGGCCTAACCGGAATGACACTGCATGCAATTACAGGAATTGAAACCGCCCTGTTTGATATCGTCGGCAAGAAATTGAACGTACCCGTTTATCAATTGCTGGGTGGAAAATATCGGGACAAGATTCGAATATATGCAGATTGCCATGCAGGTGATTCTTTGGAAAGCATTTCCCCGGTATTGTTAACGCGCACGCCCCATTGGGATAAAAACGCTAACGTAGAGGAAGAGCAGGAATTAAGCATGAAGTTTCACGGTGGCAAGCGCTCAGAAGCGGGGATGATCAATCCGGAAAATTATGCAGAGCAGGCGAAAAAAATGGTCGCGAAAGGTTTTACGGCTTTAAAATTTGATATCGATGTACCAACGCCCTATTCCATGGATGATTACAATCTTTCGTTGACGAGGAAAGAAATTAATTTCATGGTCAGTTTAGTAGCAGCCGTCCGTAATGCAGTAGGCGATGACGTCGATATCGCCATCGATTGTCATTGGAATTATAATGCTAATGATGTCATTAAATTGGCTCGGGCCTGTGAACCTTATGATTTATTATGGTTAGAGGACCCAACGCCTCCGGAAAATATCGATGCTTTGCGTTGGGTCACTCATGAAACAAAGGTGCCAATTGCATCCGGTGAAAATCATTATTTGCGCCATCAATTCCCGAGATTTTGAATAAGCAAGCTGAACATTGTTTCCCCAGATTTTCAAAAGGTTGGGGGGTTAATGGAAGCTCGTCGGATTGCGGATTTGGCAGATATGCACAACGTGGTTTTGGCACCTCACAATATTAGCAGTCCCATCGGGACGATGGCAGCGGCCTACGTATGTGCAGCAATTCCGAACTTCCTAGTGTTGGAATGGCATTCAGCAAGCGTTCCATTTTGGGATGATCTTGCTAAACTATCCTCACCCCTTATTCAAGAAGGATATTT
This sequence comes from Geomicrobium halophilum, assembly GCF_014207655.1. Taxonomy (GTDB): domain Bacteria; phylum Bacillota; class Bacilli; order Bacillales; family Marinococcaceae; genus Geomicrobium; species Geomicrobium halophilum. The sequence continues at coordinate 584,935 of NZ_JACHHJ010000001.1, forward strand.
GATAATCTCTGACAAACCCGGTCTTGGGGTTGAGCTTGATGAAGATGTGGCCTATCAATATCGCAAACATGGTGAACCCTTTTTCAAATAAAGAATAAAACATTAATTGTTGAAATTAAAAGCGCTTTCCTGTAAAGTATAAAATATAATATATAGTAAAACTTAGTTTTATATTATAAAATAAAGGAGGTTGACATTTTCATGGCAAAGTGGAAGGTAGTGATCAGCGATTATGAATTTCCCTCATTACAACCTGAGGAAGAGGTGCTTTCCCATGGGGACATAGAATTTATTAAAAAACAGTGTCGCACTGAAGACGAGGTTATCTCCGCCTGCCAAGAGGCAGATGGCATTATAACTCAATATGCTCCATTCCCAAAAAAAGTTCTCGACGCATTGCCAAAATGCAAAGTGATCTCACGATATGGTGTAGGGGTCAATACGATTGACGTGGAGGTAGCATCTAAACATGGGATTGTCGTTAGCAATGTGACCGATTACTGTATGGATGAAGTTTCTGATCATGCGTTTGCACTAATTCTTGCTGCAGCCAGAAAGGTTGCATTTCTTGATCGTACAGTAAAAAAACGAGTTTGGGACTTTAATGAAGGTCGGCCCATCTATCGGTTACGGGGCCAAACATTAGGGTTATTAGGTTTTGGTAAAATTCCGCAAACACTTGCTTTAAAAGCCCAAGCATTTGGATTAAATATTATTGCCTATGATCCGTACGCCGATGATCGGAGCGCTCGTGATTATAATGTTGAACTCGTAGATCTTTCGGAACTTTGCCGGCGTTCCGACTTCATCTCGGTTCACGCACCATTAACGGAAAGCACACGTGGCATGATTAGCACAGAACAATTTGAACAAATGAAAACAACAGCATTCATTATTAATACAGCTCGTGGACCAGTCATTGATGAAAAAGCATTAGTTGTTGCTTTAGAAGAAAATCGAATTGCCGGTGCTGCCCTGGATGTTGTTGAAGAAGAACCGATATCTCCCCAAAGCCAGTTGCTGGATATGGATCAGGTCATCCTTACTCCCCATATTGCCTGGTACTCTGAGGAATCACAAGCTGAGTTAAAAAGAAAAACGGCTGAAAATGTTTTACGTGTGTTGAGCGGCAGAAATCCTGATTATTTCTTTAATCAACATTTAATTGGATCACCCCGAATTAAACTTTCGGAAAGCCATGTATAAAATGGTGAAGGAGTGGAGTTATGACTAATCATAACTGGGAAGGTATCATTCCTCCTGTCGTGACTTTGTTAAAACAAGACGGCGGTCTCGATGTTCCCGCTATGCAAATACACATAGACGAACTCATTACAGCAGGCGTAAACGGATTGTTCTTTATGGGCACCGGCGGAGAATTTGGATATATGTCCCTCCATTTACGTAAACAAATGGCGTTTGAAGCGGTGGCTGCCGTTAAAGGCAGAGTACCGGTGCTTATAGGCACTGGGACAGCTTCTTACGAGGAAACCAGGGAGCTCTCCCGGCATGCGGAGGATATAGGAGCCGATGGTATTGTCGTCATCCCTCCTTACTTTTGGCAAGTAAATGACGCCAATTTAATTTCGTATTACAAACAGTTGACAAATGACACTCATTTACCTATGCTTCTATACAATTTTCCGGGAGCAGTAGGGTATGACTTAAATCCGGATCTGGTCACAAAGCTTGCTCTAGAAGTTCCGTCCATTGTCGGTATTAAAGAAACCGTGGATGAAGCGGGACATATCCGGGAAATGATTCTCAAGACTAAAGAGGTAAGGCCTGGGTTTAAAGTTTTTTCCGGCTATGATGACCATCTGTTAAATACATTGATGTTAGGCGGGGATGGTGCAATATCGATGGGTGTTAATATTGCACCACATTTGCAAATCGGCATTTATAAAGCTTTTCTGGAACAAGACTTTGAAGCAATGATGAATTTGCATCGAAAGCTTGCCTACCTTCCTTTACTCTATAAATGGGATGCACCTCCGATAAATGTTGTAAAAAAAGCAATGAGAATGGTTGGAAAAGAGGTCGAACCGTATGTATTTTCACCGGGAAACCCCATGGATATGGAAGATCATCAACCTTTAAAAGAGATTTTGCAAAAAGCCGGTTTGTCTATCTTCGATTCGTAGGAACCTTAGGAGGGGTAAATGATGAGTATTATCAATGAATTGCTGGACCCGATCCCGTTACCGGATATGGTTCAGGTTGAGCAATCGTTCGATGTGCCTATCGTTCAGGATGTTGCGAAGGAAGTTCAGCGGGTGATACAGAAAAGAGATGTTCTTCAAAGAATCAAACACGGCGACCGGATTGCCATAGCAGTTGGAAGCAGGGGAGTAGCAGAACTGCCGGTCTTGACTCGGGAGACCGTATCAGCTATAAAAAATGCGGGAGGCGCCCCCTTTATTGTGCCGGCAATGGGAAGTCACGGTGGAGCAACGGGAGATGGGCAAAAAGAAGTGTTGGCTGAACTGGGGGTAACAGAAGACAGCATCGGTGCTCCTATTGTTGCCAGCATGGATGTTGTGAAAGTCGGAGAAATTCATGACGGAATGTCGATTTACACGGATAAGAACGCTTATGAAGCAGATCACATTATTGTGATCAATCGTATCAAGCCCCACACTGCTTTTCGGGGAGAGGTGGAAAGTGGATTGACCAAAATGGTGACGATTGGATTAGGTAAACAAAGAGGAGCAGAAGCTGCTCATATCTTAGGTTTTGGCCATATGGCTGAACACGTTCCTGAAATGGCAAGGATTGTATGTCAAAATGCACCTGTTTTATTTGGGCTTGGTACAATTGAAAATGCTTATGACGAGGTAGCTAAAATTGTTGCGATCCCAGCAGCGCGGTTTGCGGACGAAGAGCCTGAACTGTTGCTTGAGGCCAAGGATATGATGCCAAAACTTTTTATCGATCCTATAGATGTACTGATCGTTGATGAGATTGGAAAAGACATTTCAGGTGACGGAATGGATCCGAACATAACAGGCAGATTCGGCACTCCTTATGCAGAAGGAGGGGCGAATGCTATAAAGGTTGCCGTTCTCAGATTGACATATAAAACGAGTGGGAATGCCAATGGGATTGGCCTCGCTGATGTAACGACACGTGCTGTTTTTGAACAAACGAAGCTGGAAAAAGGTTATGCAAACGCGCTTACGAGCACCGTCTGTGAGGTTGTAAAATTCCCCATGTTTATGGAATCGGAAGCTTTAGCCGTAAAGGCAGCCATCAAAACCTGTCATAACCCTAATTTTGATCAAGCCAGAGTCGTAAGGATTAAGAATACGCTTGATATTAAGGAAATTCAAGTATCTAAATCACTTATCCCGGAAGTGGAAAAACATTCGCAGTTACGGGTGCTCTCAAATCCGGAACCGATAGCGTTACAGGTATGAGTTCAATGCCGGTATTAAAATGAAAAGGAGTGGTGTTTTATGAGCAAATTTCCTTTGATTGAAAATGCATATAACCCTTATAGGGATAACGTACAGGGAAAAGCGAATGAGCCCATTACAGTTGCGGGATTGTTAGATCGCTCCAAGCAAACCCTCGGCCAATACTATGATGGGGATGCCCCTGATTGGACATTGGAAGAGATTTACGATCGACTTGAAAAAAATGCTCCTCGAATTGCTATTATTGGTGGTTCTTCTGATCATCCTGCACATATTATGGATTTTCAAACATCATCAAGAGCGGCGATTCGTATTTGGCAAAATGGAGGAGTTCCGTTTTATTTCTCTACCCCTGTTATGTGTGATGGTACAGCGCAAAGTAATCAAGGTATGAGTTATTCACTGCAAAGCCGAAATGCGGTCGCGCAAATGATCGTAAATCAACTTGAAGCCCACAATTATCATGCAGCCTTTGTAATTCAAGGGTGTGATAAACAGCCACTTGGTGTCGTTAGCGGGCTGGCTCACTTGGATCGATTGCGACAAGAGCGAGGAGAAGCACCGTTTCCTGCCACATTTGCTCCGGCTCATGTTCTCCAAGGGGGAACAATCCCCGAGCCGCTATGGAATGAACTGGAGGATATCACGGATCGGGCGAAGAATCAAGGACTTCCTGATGTCGCGGATGATTTGCATGATGCTATGTCATACATTCTTCAATGCTCTTCTAACACTTCATTTCAAGGTGTTTTTGAAAGAGCGGTGGCACATGAAGTGATTAGTGAAGAAGAACACAAGTATTTTGAAAAACAACTGGCGGTGAACACGTGCGATGGCCAAGGTGGCGTTTGTGCCTTTAATGGAACCGGTAATAGTTCTCGCCACATTGTTGCCGGCTTTGGACTAGTGCATCCTTCATTGGAACTATTAACAGACGCTCCCTCTCAACAAGCAATCAATGAAGCCATTGATCAGTTTTCAGTCATGTTAAATAAAGAAGAGTATGGGGTTTCTAAACTTGTTGCCGCTAATATCAGAAATGGCATTCGGATCCATAGTGCTTCCGGTGGATCAACTAATCTGATGATGCATATTGTGGCGGCAATGCTATACGGGGGCTATCGTTTTACCCTTGAAGACCTTGATAAACTTCATCACGAAACACCCGTTCCGGATTTATTTAATTATAGTCTTACGGAAGATAGGGATATTTATCAACTAGCGATGCAGTGTTGTGATAGTTCAAGCCGTGGGATGGAAAGTTTGTTCTATGAGTTGTTGCAAAATGGGGTGCCGATGGATGTAAATGCTCTGACCGTAGAAGGACGGACATGGGCTGAGCGTTTAGGGAATAAGACGGCACTTTCTGCTGAGAATGTAAAGGAAAATCGCGTTATTCTCTCGAAACCAAAAAGAGCTTTCAGTGGTGTAGATGTTTTACGAGGGAACTTCTTTGAAAGCGCAGTGGTAAAAATCAGTGGAATGCCAACCCCTCACCTCGATATGTTTGATAAAAAAGTTGCGCAGGTTTTATATTTTGAAAACGAAGATGAAGCCAATAAACAACTATTAAATGACAATCTTATTGAAGATCTAAAAGAAAGAAACGTCTTTAATCGAGATCACCTCCTCGTTCAGTTACGGGAAAATCATCCTGAGTCATTTTCTGAATGGAAAGACCAAAGCTATTCCATGATTTTTGACCATATGGTTGAGGTGGACGCGCTGAAAATTGCAGTGGTAATCGCCGGGCAGGGGCCGGAAGCGTTTGGGATGCCGGAAATGTTCACCCCAATGCAGCATATTAACACGAATCGCAAAATGAAGCGATTAGCCACAATCATTAGTGACGGCCGATATTCAGGCGTGACACTCGGAGCAGCGATTGGCCATATGACACCTGAAGCCCACAATGACGGAGCCATTCTCTATTTACAAACCGGTGATCTACTTTATCTATCATTAAGGGAAAAACGTATTGATTATATGGATGCCGGCTACCATGAAGACTTGAAGATTAGTGATGATTTTAGTAAGGTCCGGAGACAACGGGAAGTATTGGCTGAAACTCGGCGTAAAAGCATGAGCAAACGACAAAAGAGAATCGCAGCCTCAAACCGAATGCCTTATCATTCTGATGCTTCGAAAGGTGTTGTCCCTTATGAGATTTTGGATGAGGCATCAGATGATTATAAGCCATTGCTTACAATTTCAGCACTTACAAGTGAAGATCAAGACTTTGTGATACAGTAAACTTTGTGAAAAGAATTGCGATATATGTTAAGTTCAAATTTGAAGGAACTATAGGAAAAGAGTGTGCGTTAAGTGTCTGGCACAATGGTTAGTAAAAGCATGAAAATCCTCGAACCTCTTACCTATAGCCTTAATAGGAACTACAAAGAATGGACTCGACCGGTAAGAGTAAAAGGAGGAACAGCATGCCTATCATTCAATCAGTAGATCGAGCAATGAAGATTCTGGATCTCTTTGATGAACATGAAACAGAACTCAAAATTACTGATATTAGCGAGCGTTTATCGCTTCATAAAAGCACCACGCACTCTCTGTTGAAAACTTTGGAAAAGCATGATTATATTGAACAGAACCCGGAAAACGGAAAATATCGCTTGGCACTTAAACTGTTTGAACGAGGAAACATCGTCATATATAGCCGGGATATACGTACTGTGGCAAGGGAGTATTTGCTTCAATTGTCAAAGGAGTCGGGACACACGGTTCATTTGGTTATACAGGATGGTAAGGAAGGGATTTATATAGATAAAGTGGAAAGTGCGTCCGCTACCGTTTTCTATTCACGAATTGGAAGGCGTGTGCCATTGCATTGTAGCGGGGTTGGTAAAGTACTCGTTTCCTTCCAATCAGATACTGAGATAGAATCTTTGCTGAGTTCCTATGAGTTTGTCAGACGAACAGAAAACACCATTACCGATCGGGGAACCTTCATGAAGGAGATCCAACAGATTAGAGACCAAGGTTTTGCTGAAGACAAGCAAGAAAATGAACCTGGTATTCATTGTGTGGCCATCCCTGTTTTTGATTATACCGAAAAGGTTATCGCTGCCATCAGTATTTCGATGTCAGCCATGCGGATTTCTGAAGCGGAAGTTACTCGATTTGTAAAACTTTTAAAAGAAGCAAGCGGAGAATTATCACAAAAGTTGGGTTATGGCTATATATAAATTAAATACTACGGGAGTTGTGTTATGAATATATTTTGTTACGAAAATGAAGAAAGACAAAAAACATTAGCTGTTTTAACGGATGAAAATGACTGTTATCATCTTCCCTACGAAAATTGGAATGAACTAATAGCAGAAGCTGAAAAGCAAGATATATCTCCGTCTAGCCTTGTTCAGCAATCTATTAATAATGGGGAAAAGCTTTCAGATCCTTTTGATTCATTACAGTTGCTAGTACCGGTCGAAGCACCCGAAGTATGGGCAGCGGGAGTCACCTACCAAAGAAGTCGTGAGGCAAGAAATTATGAAGCTACAGAAGGGGAATTGGATAGCGGGACCTTTTATGACAAAGTGTATGATGCTGAGCGGCCTGAAATTTTTCTTAAATCTACAGCTGCTCGTACGGTAGGTCCAGATAGTCCTGTATGTATTCGCTCTGATTCCAACTGGCAAGTGCCTGAACCTGAATTAGGGCTAGTACTCACCTCGGTCGGAAATATTGTCGGGTATACGATAGGGAACGACATGAGTTGCCGGGATATTGAAGGGGAGAATCCATTGTACTTGCCTCAAGCAAAGGTATGGAAAAAATCGTGTTCCATCGGCCCAGTCATTAGACTGGCTGACACAGTCGTTGACCCATACGATTTGGAAATTCGATGCACAGTTTTTCGAAATGAATCGCCAATTTTTGATGGAGATGGAAAGGTGGGTCAACTGAAGCGAAGTTTGGAAGAACTCGTTCAATATTTGGTGAGGGACAACGATGTTTATGATGGAACTGTCTTGCTCACCGGTACGAACATTGTTCCTCCAAATGATTTCACGTTACAGCAAGGGGATCGGATTGAAATCGAAATTTCAGGGATTGGAACATTGCGCAATACGGTTGAACAAGTAACCGGAAAAACAGTTGCATCTTAATAATGTGAAAAGCTCTACCAAAAGATCGGGTAGAGTTTAAATACAAACATTTATATTTTACTAGGAGGATTAACTAATGTCAGTTACATCTCAAGTTTACGAAGCTTATAGTGTTATTAATGGGAACCAACAGGATGGAGAAGCAACAACGATTTACAACCCTTCAAATCTATCCGAACAAGTAGGTGTTTACCATGAGGTTTCTAATAGTGCCGTTGCAGAAGCTGTTGAAGCAGCAAAACAGGCGCAACGAGAGTGGGCCTCTCTTTCCGGATTGAAAAAAGGGGCTACATTAGAAAATATGGCGATCAAATTAGAAGAAAACAAAGATGAAATCGCTACATTAGCCAGCTCTGAAATGGGGAAACCGATCAAGGAAATGAAAGGAGAAGTGGCCAGGGGTATCCAATTATTACGCTACTATGCTGCAGAAGGCAGTCGCTCTGATGGAGATGTCATTCCGGCTGCAAATCCTCAAGTTCACCAGTATTCAAAACGAGTACCACTCGGCGTTGTTGGGGTCATTACACCTTGGAATTTCCCCGTAGCTATTCCCATTTGGAAAATGGCTCCTGCATTAATTTGTGGAAACGCTATTGTTTGGAAGCCTGCCAAACAGGCTGCACTCACAGCATCCAAGTTAATGGATGTTTTCCAAGAGGTATTACCATCCGGTCTAATCAATATGTTGATTGGATCCGGGAGTCAAGTAGGAAATACACTCCTTGAAAAAGCTAACATTGATGCCCTTAGCTTTACAGGATCGACGGAGACGGGCATGCATGCTGCGGCGATTTGTGCATCGCGCAATATTAAATATCAGACAGAAATGGGCGGTAAAAATGTGGCTGTAGTGCTTGATGATGCGGATCTTGATCAAACCGTATCGGCCATCCTCAGTGGATCCTTTACATCCGCCGGTCAAAAATGTACGGCTAGCAGCCGAATTGTAGGGGATAAGAAAATTATGCCGGCCTTAAAAGACAAACTGAAGACAGCCGTGGCGGATCTACGCGTCGGAGAGGCGCTTGACGAAAAAGCTTTCCTTGGCCCAGTATCTTCAAAAGACCAATATGAAAAGATTAATGGGTACGTTTCATTAGCCAAAAAAGAAGCGAATGTGGTGGCTGAAGCGAAAACCATTGCCAGTGATTATGATGGGTATTATATTCAACCACTCATTGTCGATGGCGTGGATGCTAATCACACGTTAGCCCAGGAGGAAGTGTTCGGACCGTTTGCGGTTTTATTGGAAGCTCAAAGTTTTGACGAGGCTATTGAGATTGCTAACAATACCGATTACGGTTTGAGTGCATCTATTTTCACCAATGATTTGAGCCGCTCACATCAGTTTTTGGAACGTTCAGAGGCCGGGATGGTACGTGTGAATCTCGAAACTGCAGGGGTCGAGTATCAGGCACCTTTCGGGGGCATGAAAATGTCCAGTTCTCATACTAGGGAACAAGGACAGGCGGCTTTGGAATTCTACAGTGAGACCAAGACATGTGCTATCAGACACAGTTTTTAATTTATTAAACGGATCGAAATGAGCTTGTTGGTTCTTTGAAAATATCAAAGGACCAACAAGCATAACTTTTACATAAGGAAGGGAAAATTCATGAAAATCATAAATTATAGATTATATGAAGTCCCACCAAGATGGTTATTTTTAAAATTGGAAACTGATGAAGGTATTGTTGGTTGGGGAGAGCCCATATTAGAAGGAAAAAGCAAGACTGTAGAAATGGCAGTCAAAGAATTGATGGAACTCCTCATCGGTAAGAATCCACTGCATATTGAGGAACATTGGAACGTTATGTATCGCGGCGGGTTTTATCGTGGCGGGCCGATATTAATGAGTGCTATCTCCGGAATAGACCAAGCACTGTGGGATATTAAAGGGAAATATTATAAGGCACCTATACATGAGTTGCTTGGTGGGGCAACCAGAGACAAGATTAAAGTGTATTCCTGGATTGGCGGAGATCGTCCTGAGGATGTGGCGCAAGCGGCAGCGGCTGCTTTTTCCAATGGTTTTCAGGCTGTGAAAATGAACGGAACGGAAGAAATGCAGTATATTGATTCCCACGACAAAGTGGTAAAGGCCATAGAAAGAATAGCCTCTATAAGAGAAAAGGTAGGTTGGAAAATAGGTATTGGTGTTGACTTTCACGGACGTGTACATAAACCAATGGCTAAGGTACTTGTCAAAGAACTAGAATATTTTAAGCCAATGTTTATTGAAGAACCTGTTTTACCAGAACATAATGAAGCTCTGAGAGATATCTCCAACCATACGGTTACTCCCATTGCTACAGGTGAAAGAATGTACAGCCGTTGGGATTTTAAACCGTTGCTCATTGACGGGTATGTAGACATTATTCAGCCTAATTTATCACATGCCGGCGGAATTACTGAAAGTAAGAAAATCATGTCTATGGCAGAGACGTTCGATGTTGCGGCTGCTCCTCATTGTCCACTGGGGCCTATTGCACTGGCATCATGCCTGCAAGTAGATGCTACCTGTCATAATGCTTTTATACAGGAGCAGAGTATGGGTATTCACTATAATATGCAAAATGATATCCAAGATTATGTGAAGGATGTAAGCGTATTTCAATTTGAGAACGGTTTTGCTAATATTCCGGGGCAACCTGGGTTGGGTATTGAAATTGACGAGGCAGTTGTACAGGAAAGAGCTGAGAATGGTCATAACTGGAAAAATCCAATTTGGCAGCATGAAGACGGCACAATTGCGGAGTGGTAACGTATTGAGGCGACACTGCGTGCTAGTCTTGATTAGTATCCCGGGTCGACAAAAAGCGTTTTTGGAATCTCTTAAACAATACGGAATAATCGGCAGAAATAAAGGAGCCTATAATAATGGCAGGTGCTAGAAACATTGTAGAAGTATTAACTGAGTATTACCGTGTTCCTTTGCCCGAACCAATAGGAGATGCCAAGCATAGGGTGCATACTCATTTTGAATTACCTATTGTAAAAATTATTTTAGAAGACGGTTCCGAGGAGGTGGGTTATACTTATACAGGCGGTGTTGGTGGTCTAGCTATCTAAAAAAGCAGATGAACCACTATGGACACTCCTTGGAGGATCAGGTAATTCAACTAAATGTTATGCAGGAGGCATTGATCTTAATTTTTCATTATACAAATTATTAAATAATGTTCAAAACTACCTTGATCAAGGGTTTCAAGCAGTAAAAATTAAATTGGGACAGGATAAGTTAGATGAAGATTTAGAACGTGTTGAAGCCGTTCGAAAAAAATCGGGAAAGATGTAGCTTTTATGGTTGATGCGAATATGAAATGGACAGTCGAAACTGTTATTAAAGTAGCCAAAGAGTTAAATAAATTTAATGTCTTATGGCTGGAAGAGCCTACAATTCCGGATGATTACGATGGCTATGGACGAATTTCAAAAGAAGGTGGTCTCGCTATAGCCGCTGGTGAAAACCTTCATACCATTTATGAATTTCAAAACATGATATCACGGGAAATATTGTCCCTCAACCAGATGCTTCTAATATAGGAGGAATTACTGGCTTTCTGAAAGTTTCTCATTTTGTATTTGCAAATAATTTACCGATTTGTACGCATGGGATGCAAGAGCTCCATGTCAGTTTAATGTCAGCTATGCCACATGCATCATATTTAGAATTTCACAGTTTTCCGATAGATCAGTATATAACGAGAGCATTAGCTATTAAGAATGGCCGCGCTGTGGCTCCAGATACAACTAGGAGAGGTGCTGAATTTGATTGGAACCTTTTAAGTCCATTTAGATCATCTTTTTAATTTCCAATAACTTGTCCTCCTCATTACCCTCATCCTGTCGATATTTCGAAAGGTCCGTGATGGCAACTGAATAAGTTGGGGATAACTTGTTCGGTACATCTTGTTAGATATAAATTCAACAAAAGAATAGATTAGAATACAGTTAGACGGATTAATTTGACAAAATCGATAATTGAGTATTGATTTATTAAAGCGGCTTCATAAATATTTATTTACAAATTTTACTAAAGATTTTCTATTAGATAGATGTTAAAGGAGTAGTATTTTCTGTGTAATCAACAATCAGATTTTAGATTTTGAAGTACCGAAAAAAGTATTTATTTTCTGAATAGTTGCACATAAACTCAGTTTTATATTATAGAAAAGGGGTGTGAAAATGGGTACTGTTGGGCGGATTCTTAATGGCTTATTAAATTGGACTATATCGATCTTTTTTATAACAATGGTTATTCTAGTGTTTTTTAATGTGGTCTTACGCTATGGATTTAGTTCTGGCATTACTTGGTCCGAAGAGATGGGCAGATACTTATTTGTATGGATTGTTTTCCTGGGAGCGATTGTTGCTTACAAGGATAAAGCGCATTTAGGAGTAGACATCGTAATTGGTGCGCTACCCCGTGGGCCACAAAAAGTTTTATATACTATTAATAATCTTATCGTTATTGCAACACTGGGATTGTTTATATACGGCGGTGTACAGATGTTCGAAATCGCTTCTAATAACCATGGACCTGCAACCGGTATACCTTTATCATTCTTGTATTCGGCAGGATTAATTTCAGCTATTACGATGCTTATTCTTGCTATTATTCAAACAATTGAATTCGTAGTATTTAACAAGAATGCCCCTCCTTGGGCGAAACCATTAAATGACGAAGGAGACGACGAGGCATGATCTGGATATTTTTAGGTGTTTTGTTTTTCTTTCTTTTCCTGGGTGTTCCTGTAGCATTCTCGTTGTTATTGAGTGCGATTGCAATGACGATTGTTCTAGGTATTTTTGATCCGCAAATTATTACACAGAATCTCGTTAATGGTGCAAATAATTTCCCATTGATGGCGATACCTTTCTTCATTTTAGCGGGAGAAATAATGAATGCTGGCGGGATTTCGAGGCGAGTCGTTCACTTTGCTTCCACTTTGGTAGGGCATATTAGAGGAGGATTAGGTTACGTAGCGATACTAGCCGGCGTCATGTTTGCAGGTCTTTCCGGTTCTGCAGTTGCAGATGCAGCTGCGTTGGGTGCAATTATTATCCCAATGATGGCTGCACAGGGATATGATATAAAAAAATCCTCAGGGCTTGTGGGGTCTTCGGGGATTATTGCTACTGTTATTCCTCCGAGTATTCCTCTCATCTTGTTTGGGGTTATAGGCGGAGTGTCAGTTACTCAATTATTCATGGCAGGGATTGTTCCAGGTTTGCTAATGGGCATTGGTTTAATGATTGCATGGTATATTGTCGCTAGAAAAGGCAACTTTGAATCCATGGAGAAATCGACCGGTAAGGAAAGGATGAAAGCATTCTATCAAGCAATTTGGGCGTTGTTATTACCGGTCATTATCATTGTAGGTTTGAGAGGTGGGATATTTACACCAACGGAAGCAGCTGTAGTGGTCGCTGTCTATGCCTTCATTTTAAGCTTTACAGTTTATAAAGGCGACTTGGCGTTTAAAGAAGTTCCTAACATCTTGGTGAACGCTGCCAAAACCACTGGTATCGTAATGTTTCTAGCGGCATGTGCATTGGTGACTTCATGGGTGATTACTGTAGCTCAAATACCTACAGAACTCGTGACTACAATATCGGGTATCACTGAAGATCCAATGCTGATGTTATTGATAATTATGGGCTTTCTCCTATTAGTAGGACTTGTCATGGACATGACACCAGCGGTACTTATTTTCACTCCAGTGTTGTTGCCAGTAATTGAAATGGCTGGTATTGACCCGGTATATTTCGGAATTTTGATGGTCATGAACTTATCCATTGGTCTTATTACCCCTCCTGTTGGTACTGTGCTATTTGTTGTAAGTGGTATAAGTAAGCTCAGTTTACTTGATATTACAAAAGGAATTTGGCCATTTTGGCTCGTTTATATAATCCTTATAGTTATTTTTGTGATATTCCCAGAGCTGATTACTACACCATTAGAATGGTTATATGATGGGTAGATTAAAGGAAGCTTTGAAAGAAAAAATTCATTCTGGGGGGAGAAGGTGTAATTATGTGAGAAGATGAAACCTTTATCAGACAAGCTTCGGTGAATAAATGAAAGACTATTTATATTAAAGGGAGGCATTTCAATGTTAAGGAAATGGTTGAGCTACGGTATGGTCGTGTCAATGGTGGGATTGGTCGCTTGCGGAGAAGGGGAGGAAAGTGCTAGTTCCGAAGTAGGTGGTGAAGGGGAACAGACAATAAAAGTGGCACATTATTTCGCTCAAGACCATCCTCAGAATGTTGCTTTAAATGAAAAATTTAAACCCCTAGTAGAAGAAAATTCTAATGGTAGTCTAACTGTAGAAATTTATCCGGACAGCCAACTGGGTGCAGAGGAAGAGTTTTATGCAGGCGTGCAATCAGGGACTACCGAAATGGGGGTTCCTGGAATGATTATGCAAGATGAAGTAGAAAAGATTGCAGTTGCGGAATGGCCTTTTCTCTTTGAAGATTATGATCATGTACAGAATGTCCTAAATGGAGAAATAGGAGATGAATTAACCGAGGATTTAGAAGACATTCATGGCGTAAAGGCACTATCATGGAGTGCAAATGGGTTTAGGATGCTCTCCTCTAACCAGACGATAGAAAGTATGGAAGATTTAAATGGTTTACGTGTGCGTACTCCAAATATCCCTAATTATATAGAACTTTGGGAACGGATGGGCACAACTGTTTCGCCCCTTCCTATTGATGAGATTTTTACTAGTTTGGAACAGGGAGTTGTTGACGCGCAAGAGAACCCTGTAGCATCTGTTCGTGCCTCTGGTTGGTATGAAGTACAGTCCGATATTCTCGAATCAAGGCATATGTTTAGCCCCAATATGTATGTAATCAATGCACAATTTTATGATGGGCTAAGTGAAGAGGAGCAACAAATTGTTGAAGAAGCAGCTATTGAATCTGCTGAATACCAATTTGAATTGATGGAAAACAGTTATGAAGAAGACAAGGAGTATTTGGAAAGCGAGGGGGTAAATTTCACGAACCCGAGCGAAGAATTTCAGGAACAGATGATTGATGCAGCGGAGCCGATGTATGAAGATTTTTATGCAGAGTTCGATTGGGCAGAAGACATAGTACAAAGGATTGAGGAAGAAGCTGAGTGATAGAATAGCCAGTATTATAAACGCTTTATATTTATTATATTTTACAGGTGTGGTGACAGACGAATAATTTTGGAAAAGGCTTGTTCATTGGTTAGTGCAGTTTCCATGTGAATGTATGAATCCACTTTAGGCAAGCCTCCTTCCATTTTTTTAATGCTCTAATACTAAAGAAAACGAGGCCCTATTTAAACCATACTACTCAGCAGAAGATACCAGGGGGAGGGGCGAAATGAAAGCAGGTCTTTATTTTTCAGAAAGAAATGTTGTGGTTAGCGAGATATATAAACCGAAATTGAGTGATGGTGAAGCGTTAATTAGAGTCTCTTATGCCGGGATCGGCGGTACCGATATGATGATCTATCCCGGTAAACATCCCACAGGGCGCAAGAATCTCTGGTTATGGGGCATGAATTTAGCAACTATGTTGAAGAGCTCAGCTGGGAATCTTCATTTTCTATTGGTTGATAGTGTTGTCATTGAACCAACGCTTAGTTGCAGACACTGTGAGGCCTGTGCAGCAGGCTAAAATCATGTATGTAAATCGCTTAGACTCATAGGTATTGATAGAAATGGTGGATTTGCGGAGTATGTCGCTGTACCATTAAATCGGTTGCATGTAATTCCACCCGACTTGGATGGTTCGGCGGCAGCATTTGCAGAACCTTTAGCTGTGGCCGTTCATACCATCACGGAGGTCACGATTAAAAGTGGGGATCATGCTGTAATATTGGGGGCAGGGGCCTATTGGGCTATTAATCGGCTTAATGGCCAAACAGGCAGGTGCGAGTCAAGTTTTTATTTCTGAAATCAGTCCCTACGTTTAAGAAAAGCTAAAAAATTCGGGTTACAAGCGTTAAATGCCAAAGATGTTGATGTTACCCAAGAAGTGTTGCATTTTACAAAAGGTATTGGTGCAAATATTGTTTTTGAAGTGGCTAGGGTCCAGAGCACAACGGATCAAATGGTTGATTTAGTGAGCATCAAGGTGAGGTAGTTGTAGTCAGTCTTTATAAACAGGCACCGACCGTTGATCTAGCAAAAATGCACTTTAAGGAAAATACACTTACGACCACACGGTGCTTATAGCAGTAGTGACTTTAAAGTGGTTGTTGAGATGATGAGTAGTGGTCAGTTTGACATTTTCTCTATAATTTCGCATCAACTATCTATACAGGAAATTGAAAGAGGATTTTCATTTATGGAAAACCCTGATGAAACGCTGAAAGTACTATTTAAATATTAATAACAGGAGTTGTCGTATGACGTTAAAACTTTTTGATTTCTCAATGGAAAAGTTGCAGCGATAACAGGTTGAACGAGAGGGATCGTACGATCAATGGCTGTTGCGTAAGCCCGTGCAGGCTGATATTGCTTTGTTGCAGCGTAATTCAGAGCAACTCAATGTGAAAGAAGATATTGAAAATATCGGTGTTGCATGGAAATCATTCCATGTGATCTGGAAGATGACACTCAAGTGAAAGCAGCAATCCCAGCGGTCGTATCTACGTTTGAAAAAATAGATATATTGGTCAATAAAGGCGGTATACAACGGAGGTCACCATCGGTTGATTTTCGGAGAGGAATAGGGAAAAATTATCAATGTCGCCTCACTGATTTCCTTCCAAGGTGGGATTAAAGTCCCGGCATATGCCGCGTCAAAGGGAGGCGTTGCCAATTGACTAAGGCTCTCTCGAACAATGGGCACAAGACAATGTTCAAGTAAACGCGATTGTCCCGGGCTATGTTGCAACAGACATGAATGTTGACCTAGTTCAAGATGAAAACCGAAATCGTCAAATACTGGAACGGATTCCGGCTGGACGCTGGGGAGATCCTGATGATTTTCAAGGAACTGTCGTTTTTCTTGCTTCAGAGGCCTCGAATTATATAAATGGCCATTTGTTGGCCGTTGACGGTGGGTGGTTGGGGAGATAAACCAATCCTGTATTTCTCCTTTGGGACGGTGTCGAAAAATTGAAAACCTTTGCGAAAAGCCGAGAAAACATTCAAATGAACAGCATTCGTGACATTATGAATATCGCGGAAGAGATGTCAGACGTGATCCCATTGCAAATCGGAGAACCGGCTGTACAGACCCCCGGCCATATAAAACGATAAAAGCCATCGAGGACGGGTTTACGCTCTATACAGAAAATGCTGGAATGGCCTCTGTTAGAGAAGCAATATCCAGAAGAATGAAACGGGATTACAATGTTAACGTACCGATTAACAGAATTTTGGTTTCGGCAGGAGCAGTATCTGCGCTTAATCTGGCACTATTATCAATCGTTGAGATTGGTGAAGGAGTGCTTTTACCTGATCCGGCTTATCCGAACTATGAATCTTTAATCAGGATGCAAGGGGCGATACCTGTTTTTTATCGGACGAAAGCGGAAAATGACTTTTTACCTGATGTTTCGGATATTGAAAAGCGAATAACACCTTTTACAAAAGAAATCATTATTAATTCACCGAGTAATCCTACAGGAGCTGTATTCACAGAAGAGAAGTCGCAACAAATCCTGCAACTCGCGAAGGAACATGAGCTGTATATTATTTCTGACGAACTTTATGATGAACTCATCTACGAAGGCAAGCACATTTCTCCATTGTCCGCTGATCCTTCCATGAAAGATCATATCATAAGTATCTTTGGGTTTTCAAAGGTGTACGCGATGACAGGATGGCGGCTTGCTTATGCGATTGTACCGGAAAGATTATGGGGTGTAATGTGTAAATTACAGGAACCTGTCACCACCTGTGCCCCTTCCATTTCTCAAAAAGCGGGTGAAGCAGCTCTCGATGGATCCAAGGACTTTGTAAAAGAAATGCTCGACATTTACAAACAACACAGAGATATTGCTTGTGACCTTCTTAAACAATATCATATGGATTTTATCACACCCAAAGGCTCTTTTTATATTCCGATCGATATTGCATGTACCGGAATGTCAGCCAAGGAGTTCGCGATGGGGCTTTTAATGAAACAAAAAATCGTCGCCGCTCCCTGTGATACATTTGGACCTTCAGGAAAAAGCCTCATTCGCATTTGTTTTGCCGGGGACATTGAGCAGTAAAAGAAGGGATAAAAAGGATGGGTGAGTTTTATCAAAAAAAGTAAATAGCTAGAAAGGACACCCCCATTATGGAGGAATGTACTTTTTTCTTATTGAGTAGTATAATGATGAAATTTACCGGTAAAAGCGGCATCATAGATTCTTTCAACATCTGTTTGATTAACCTCGCGTGCATTAATTGGTATGTTCCCACTTTTGAAAGTGTCTTCTACCATTTGAGGGATTAAGCCTTGATCCACATTCAATTCCTGAAAGGATTTTGGGATACCTAATTGTTCATTCATCTTAATGACTGCTTCAACACCTGCCTGAGCGGTATCAACAGCACTTCCTTGACAATCAACGCCGAATTCTCTGGAAAAAAGCGCGTGCTTTTCCGGTTCTCCAACCAGGTTGAAATTCAAAATGTAGGGAAGTAAAATTGCATTCGCCAAACCATGGGGGACATTTGCGATTCCGCTTACGGGGTGCGACATGGCATGAACCAAACCTAGACGAGAAAGACTAAATGCAATGCCGGCCAGACTGCTGGCATATAGCATTTCACTAAGAGCACCCTTATCCTTGCTGATGGTTGCTTGCTTAATATGCTCGCCTATCATGCGAATGGCTTTTATGGCACATGCATCAGCCAACCAGTTGTCATTCTTATTGGTCAATGCTTCAACAGCATGAGTTAACGAGTCCATGCCGGTCGAGGCGACTAAATGGCTCGGTAGACTAAACAGAAGTTCAGGATCAAGGATGGCTACAGTTGGCATGAGGTGTTCTGAAACAAATGGATATTTGAAATGGTGTTCATCGGTGATCACCGTCACGTTGGTCACTTCAGACCCGGTTCCACAGGTTGTGGGTATTGCGACTAACGGTGGTAGGGGATGATGAATGTTATCGACGCCTGCATAATTCATCACAGGTTCGGTGTTTGTCACCGATAGACCAGCACCCTTGGCAGTATCAATGGAACTGCCGCCGCCAATGGCCAATATTCCATCACATTGTTCATGAATATAAAAGTCGCGAGCTTGGTATATACATTGAACATCCGGATCAGGAATGACTTGGTCAAAAACGGCAAAAGCAACTGCTTCCGCATCCAAATGTTGGATAAACGTATTTAAAATGCCGGAGCTTACAATCCCTTCGTCACAAACAATCATTATTTTTCGGCAGCCTAAATCATGAAACTCATGACCAATGTTCGCACTAAACCCTTCACCAAATTTAATGCGTCCAGGTAGATAGATCGAAGACAAGTACTTTCAACTCCCTCTTTTTCTTGTGAAAAATTTAGTTATTTTTTAAAGTGCGTCATATTTTTTATGTGCTTCGATGATACCCATCCCTTTCTTTAATTCTTCTCTCATTTTATTCTCTGCCTCCACCTTTTGCAAAGCTTTCTCGAACACCTCTTCTCTGTGGGCTTGGGGAATCACGACTATGCCATCAAAATAGGCAAAGACCAAATCACCGTTATGAACCTTGACTCTCCCGCATTCAATCGGAACTTTATAATCAATGACATCTAAGCGACCTTTAGAGTCATAAGGATGAAATCCACTTGTGAAAGTAGGGAATCCCAATTCAATGATAGGTCTGCTATCTCTTGTAAAGCCATCAATCACTACACTTCGGGAGCCTTTTTCTATGGCTACCGTGCTGAGAAGTTCTCCCCAAAAGCTGCTATTAGTAGAACCATTTGTCGTTACAATCATAACATCATCTTTCTCAAGGGCATCTACCGCTTCCAGTTCTTTCTCATACGGGTTCTCAGGCTCTTAATAAACATCCGTAGCGAGGACTGTCAGTGCTCGCCCTACAAATTTAAAAGAGGGGTCAATCGGTCTAATATGATGTTGCATCACTTGGTTTCGTAACCCCATCGAATCTAACGTATCAGCGATGACTCCTGTAAATAATTGCTCTTCCAATTTATTAAAGTTCATTTTAATCTCTCCCTCGTAATAATGAAATTTAAGAAATTAAATGTACAGAACAACAATAGGACTTCCTCTAATTACATGCACATAGAGGAGGAAGATTACTCCTTCCGCAGCTATATGGCGGTCAATATCACTTCTAGTCAGAGGCTTTCTCTACTGCTGACAAGAAATCATCCACGATATCTTCCCCAATAGTGGCTGAATGGTTCTCAATAACTGGCTCAACGGCTTCCTGAAATCTTTCATATTCTTCGTTAGTGATTTCTGAAAATTCCATGCTACTTTGAAGTTCTTCTAAGCTATTTTGGGCTTCATCCCGTGTAATTTCACGATTGTATTCCCGGGTCTCATAAGCGGATTCTGCAATCGCTTCTTGTTGTTCCGGAGTCAATTCATCCCATATTTGTTTACTGAATAAGAAAATGTAAGGTGTATATACATGATTTGTGGCGGAAAGATATTGTTGAACTTCATGATAACCTTCAAGATTAATAATTGGGTAAGGGTTTTCCTGCCCTTCAATCGTCCCCTGTTGTAAACCGGTATACAATTCGTCAAAAGCCATCGGTGTCGGATTGGCCCCCATTTCGGACCAGGAATCCAAATGGATATCCGTTTCCATGGTACGTAGCGTTAGGCCTTCGAGATCATCGATACTTTCTACAGGTCTGACATCGTTTGTTAAATTCCTGAATCCATTTTCCCACCAAGCCAAGCCAACCAGATCCTGATCTTCCAATATGTCTAACATCTGATCACCGAATTCCCCATCCAACACTTCGTCGGCAACTTCTTCGTCAGGGATTACGAATGGCAAGTCAAAAACGCCATATTCAGGAATATTGTTCATTACAGGGGAAGTAGACGTTATTGTAATATCCAAGTCACCGTTTTGCACCATTTCTGTGGCGACAAGGTCAGCGGCGATTTGAGCAGAGTGATAAACTTCAACATTAAAATCATCCGTTTTTTCAGTTAATAATTCTCCAAAATGTATAGCAGAATCATATAGAGGATGTTGATCGTTTATTCCCACACTAATACGTAAGGTTTGTGCATCAGGGTTATCCGCTTCCACTTCTTCAGCATCTAAATTTTCATCCCCACTGGTATCCTCGCTTTCTACATTAACTTCCTCCCCGCTACAAGCCACAGTAAGAGCCAACATTAAGGAAAAAGTTGAAAAGATGGAGAATTGTCTTAAATTATTGTTCACTTTAGAATCTTCCCCTTTCAATAAAATAATATTTTCTTCACACTATAATTCATCTTGAGTCCTCCTTGGTTCCTCTAGTTATTACTCTTGTACTATACCAAGGGGACTCATTTCAGTAACTTCCTAAGGTTTTACACAGCGATCTTCAGTCAATTTACGGGTTATTTGAAAAAACTTTCGGGATTCCTAACCCTTCCGCTCCTTTTTTTGAGGTGATCGCATCGGGAGCATAACGTTGGACCATTTCCGCTCCAATTTTGGCACGATGCACACGCTCTTTTGCGAGTTCCAAATTTTGCGCTTCCAGATGTTTCCCAGACGGATAGACGTCAGGGTGATTCCTTAACCCAAACTTAATGTACACCGGCGATAAAATCCGAATCAATTCTGGAATTTCATAATATCTGAGAAAACCGCCAAAATTGTCCGGAACCTCAACGTATAAATCTATCGGAATATCAATGGTTTCCCGAATAGCAGCAAGTTTCGGCAAGGTAAGTGCCGTGGGGACATTGTATGTGTCCGCTCCGATATCTTGCATCAAGCGAACCGAAACCGGATTAGCAGCCATCATTTGCACCGATACTTTAACAACAAAATCTTGCGGAAGTAGCCCATCCTCCTTCATTTTCTTGGTCATAAGGAGCAGCCCTTCATCGGCGACAAGTGCGCCTCTTAACCCTAATTCAGCGCCGCGACGAAGGTCTTCCATAGCATATAAGAGTTGATCTGCTCCTTCATGACGCAGTGCAATGACTTGACCCGCAGGTGTTAACGGTTGTGCACTCACATCAAAAGTTCCTCGAGGCCCAACAAATAGGCTTAACTCCATTTGATTTTCAGCAGCGAGCTGATTCATTTGTTGGATTTCTTCGTCTGTCAGTAACATAATGCCACTACCTTGAGAGACTCTGTGAATAAGGACATCATGACGCTCAATCTCATCAAGGGTCACCTTTAATGCTTCGGGTCCTTCAACACTTGGAAGTTCAACGCGATACTGTGCCCCGTCCGGAAAACGTTTCCGGGATGAAGGCAATGCATAGCGATCTGTATCCGGATATCCATGATCTCGCAATAATTTTTTCGTCTTTTCCATAAGTCATTTCCCCATTTCTTTAAAAAGTAATAAAAACGCTTACATATTTAAATTTTATCTGCATAACCCGCTTGCTGCGAGAGCCTGCGAGCTAACTGCACAATTTCTGTAGTGGCCTCTTCTCTCTTCGTAGCCCAGCTGGACTTTAACATTGTAAAGCTTATCCCAGCGATGATTTTCCTATTATGGTTCATTACCGGAGCACCAACGCAATAGAAATCGAGCGCTGATTCCTCTGCTTCTGTGATATATCTTTGGTCTTGAGCGGTTTGCAAATTTTCGTAAAGCATGTCCACGGTTGAAAGTGTATACGGCGTTTTTGGCTCTAGGTTATACCGTGGGTACAACATTAAGAGCTCTTCTTTAGAATAGTTCAGAAGTTGTGCTTTGCCCAAGGAAGAAGCGTACGCCGGAAATTTCATTCCAGGATTTGTAATTAGCTGTACACGAGATTCCGATTGCATTTTACCAAGGTAAAGCACATCACCACCTTCCAATATACCGAGTTGCATTGCTTCTTGAACCTTGTTGAATGAATCAGGTGCTTCGCGGTAAAAAGCCTCTACTATGTCAAATTGCCGAAAATAGCTGGAACTCCACTTGGCAATGCCAGGGCCGAGCATATAAGTATCTTCCTTATCCTTACTTAAAAGATTGAGATGTTCTAGCGTGTTCAGCAATGAGTACATTGAGCTTTTATTTACTTCTAATTGTTTGGATAAATCGATCAATCTCAACTCTTGGGGGTGCTCTGAGACAAGGTCAAGAATAAGACTTGCTCTCTCTATGGCGGGTACCCAATATTTCTGTTTCATATTTCACCCCCTCTTGTTAGTTTCTTATAATAAAACAAGTTTATTATTTTAATCGTACCAGTATTTTTGTTAGTGAACAATAATTATAAAAAAATTTCAGATGTTTTCGCCCGAATTGTAAATTTAAATGAGGGCATTTGTCCGCCCAAAATGACGTTCGACACTTCCGGACAAACTTACTAAACTAGTAAGTAAGCAGCGGGAGTTGAGAACATGGGAGGGCAAATAAGATGGAATAAGCCGTTTACAAGCGTCTTGAAACAAAATCAAGAGACAGCCAATTGTTTGAAAACGTTAACGCATCAATTTGAATTTCCCCCCAAGACCGCCGAAGCGTTTATGGAAACAGTGAAAGGGGAAGTATAAACTTCATCGTCGGGATCCTGACCGAGACACAGATCCCGGCCAAGTCAGCCGGTAAGTGATTTGCGAATTGCGGGATGAATTTTACCTGACGCGCCATGAAACAAGCTTTGGCAATCTGACATGGATCACCGCCTCCTCCAGTAAGAATGAAAAACCGAAACCCGATAAAAAAATTGAAAAGCCCAACGCATCGAGACTTCCCACTGGTGACGGAAAACGACCTCAAAAGTAGCGATACAAGCACGCACGAAACGGGATCAAACAAAAATTTTCCGGTTAATTAATAACGCTTTTGAACAAGGCGGGCTGCTCACGCTCGAAGATCTTTCCGTCATGG
Source organism: Geomicrobium halophilum (assembly GCF_014207655.1). Classification (GTDB taxonomy): domain Bacteria; phylum Bacillota; class Bacilli; order Bacillales; family Marinococcaceae; genus Geomicrobium; species Geomicrobium halophilum. Next base: position 608,479 of record NZ_JACHHJ010000001.1, read on the forward strand.
TCAATCGATCGGTGCTCACCCTCTCCAAACGCATTCAAGAATATCAAGAGGAGGAGCATCAGATCATCCTTCCGCTCAAGGGCAACCATATATATAGGACCCTGGATTGACGCACAAGAAAATCATTAGTGAGCTCTATGAACAACGTGCCGCCCCCTGATATCGCGAAACGCACGCATCACAGCCTGAAGGCTGTGGAACGGTACATCAAGGATTACGACAAGGTTAAGTTCCTTGTCCGGAGAAACATCGATCAAGACGATATCATCCACCTCACAGGGCGTGGAATGAAGGTTATTGAGCAGTATATTGAGATTTTGAAGAGACATCATCCCAGCCTATTTGCGGACAAATGTCCAGAATGTAAAACTTACACTTTTAAGTTATAGAAGCGAGTTCTACCTCCACCTTCTTTAGACGGTATAAGCTTTTAGCCTTGCTTTTGAATGACTGAGGTGAGAGTGGACGGTTACAAGGATGTAGTCATGCGGTCTATGATATCAAATATCATGTTATATGGGTCACGAAGTATAGATATCCTGTGTTACGTGGTGACTTTGCCCGGCGAGTAGGTGAACTTCTCCGACAAGGATGTGAAGCAAGGGGAATCACGATATTGCAAGGGAGTGTAGGCAAAGACCATCTACACCTATTATTATCGTGTCCACCAAGTATTGCTCCGAGTAAAATCATGCGGTACCTGAAAGGGAGATCATCAAGATTCATCCAAGATGAAGGTCTTGAGCTGAAGAAAAAATATTGGTGTCAGCCCTTGTGGGCAAGAGGTGATTTTTGCGCTACAGTAGGTATGTCACGGAAGAAATCATCAGAAACTATATAGAGCATCCATCGAGCGACAAAAGGAACGACATATTCCGAATCGACGATTGAGTTCCAGTTTAATTGAGTATGCTTCAGCTTAGGATCTTCAGCAGACTTCAGTCTGAAGGGTCAGTCGCGGACATTTATGGTCGTTTAAGCTTCTCATATGTCGGAGCTAGAAACACAGGTAAACTTTTAAATCTCTCATTACTATAACGACCCATCTTTTAATACCTGACTGATAAATATATCCTCGTCTGTTAATTCGCGAGTATCGGATCGCTTCTAACAGTTTCGAGGATATTTCTTTTGATTTTTTTAGCTTTTTAAGTAAGGCTCTCTGATTTTCCCCATTTACCTCATCTAACAATTTCTCACGAGAAGTAATGTAACTTTTAAACATATAGTATTGACAAAATGATACATTTAAACAATAATGTCTTTAACGATGTTAATAATAAACGTTTTGTGAGGCGAACAATGCAAGCGAAAATAAGACAACAAAGGATTATAGATGAAACCATAAATAAGCAAAGAGTTGAGATCGAACAATTATCATCTGAGCTAAATGTGTCCACAATGACTATCCGCCGGGATCTTACCGAGCTTGAAAAACAGGGGTATTTAATTCGTGTCCATGGTGGAGCAGTAGCTGCGGAAAGTTTGGTTGCTGAGACTCCCTATTTCAATAAGGCTTCACATCATTTGCAGGAAAAGAAGGCGATTGCAAAAGAAGTGCTTCAAATCCTTCCTGAGAATTCGCGAATATTGTTAGATTCTGGAACTACTACATTAGAGATCATTCGTTTACTCAAACATCGTGAAGATATAACTGTTCTCACAAATGATATTAAGTTGGCAGTAGAATGTCTGGAGGGACCCTTAAAGATTATTCTCACAGGCGGGGAACTTCAAAAAGGAATTGGATCTTGTACAGGTCCTAGCGCAGAAAAATTGCTCTCATCGGTGCATGTAGATTTATTTTTTCTTGGTGCTCATGCGATTGATCCTGAAGGAGGTATAACTGCGCCTACATTAGAAAAGGCAAACATTAAACGTGTAATGATGAGAGCGGCGGAAAGAACCATTCTTGTTGCCGACTCCACAAAGTTCAGCAAAAAATCTTTCGCCCGTGTTTGTGGTCTTGAGGAAATTAGTCAAGGATATACCGATGCCAAATTGCCGGAACATGATCGGGATATGTTTAACAAATACATGCCTATAAAATATATCTCAACGGAGGTATCTTGATTCGATGGACATTGCAGTAATTGCAGACGATTTAACAGGGGCTAACGCCTGTGGTGTGCGTCTTGCGGAATTAGGGGTTCGAACCATGACAAAGTTTCATTGGTCCAACCATCAGCATTACACGAACGATACCGAAGCAACCATCATTGATACGAATAGTCGCTACCTTGCCGAAACGGCTGCTAAGGAACGATTGCGAAGTGTTATCGATGAATATAGACATATCGGCGTTCGGGATTTCGCAAAGCGAATTGACAGTACCATGCGAGGGAATGTTGGAGCGGAAGCGGAGGAGTGGATCCGTGCTTTTAATAATGAAACGATTGCGGTCATTGTTCCTTCTTTTCCAGATTCGAACAGAACTATGATTGGCGGTTATCTATTAGTTGACGGCATATTGCTTCAACAGACAAATTTATCAAAAGATCCTTTAACACCGATGACCAAATCCTATGTTCCAGATCTAGTTAGAGCAAAAACAACTCTTCCCGTAGCACATATTGCTCTCAAAGAAGTTGAGCAGAATGTCAGTGACTTAAAAAATTGTTTCCATCAATGCATCGCTGATGGATTTAGGATTCTTGTTGTTGATGCAATCACAAACGACCATATAGAAAAAATTGCTACAGTTATGGTTGCATCAAAATACCGGATGAACCCTTTTGATCCCGGCCCGTTAACGACGGCCTATATGAACAGGAAAATGAAAAACTTGAACCGGGATGATAAAATCATCATTTCTATTGGAAGTGCCAACGAACTGGCAGAACAGCAAACGCAATATTTCATTGAACGACGCAATGTTTCTCCTATAATTGTGGATCCAGAAAAGTTCATTGATCCAACAAAAAGCATGGAAGAGATTAGTAAAACCATAAAAAAAGCTTCCGATCATTTGGAACAAGAGAACATCGTGTTAATAACGACCATTAAACCCAATCAGAAAAGGCTGAACTTTAGACAATTAGAGGAAGAATTGGACACTTCAGTCAACAGTATCGCCCAACGAATAACTGAAGGACTTGCAATGATTACAAAAGAAGTCATTCAACAAAATCCGGGGGTGAAAGGATGTTTGACAAGTGGTGGTGATGTGACAGCATCACTTTGCTCTTTTACTAATGCAAATGGAATTGAACTACTGGAAGAGATCAACCCATTAGTAGCCTATGGTAAAGTAAATGGCGGCGATCTTAATGGTATAAAAATCATGACAAAGGGGGGATCAGCTGGCAATCAAAATACCCTTGACTATTGTATACGTGCACTTGAAACGCGAATCATAAATTAATTCTAGGAGGTTTTAACTTTGAGTAAACCAGTCATTGCCATCCCTATGGGGGATGCTTCCGGAATTGGTCCGGAAATTGTAGCGAAATCAGTTGCAGAGGACGAAATACAAAAGCTTTGTTATCCATTAGTTATTGGAAATAAGAATGTGATGGAACAAGCGATTGCTCAAACGAGTGCTGATCTTTCTATAATGACCATTGCACACCCGGAAGAGATACAAGACCAATCGGATACATTATATTTAATCCATATGGATAACATTGATATTGAACAGCTCCAGAAAGGTGAAGTACAAGCTCAATGCGGTCAGGCAGCTTTTGATTATATCGATAAAGCTGTTGATTTAACAAAAGAAGAAAGAACAGCGGCGCTGGCTACCCCCCCTATTAATAAAGAGGCATTAAAGGCTGCGAGAGTGCCTTACATTGGTCATACGGAAATGCTTGGCGCAATGGCAGGAATCGACGACCCTTTGACCATGTTTGAAGTCCATGATTTGCGTATTTTCTTTTTAACCCGTCATGTTTCTATACGAGAGGCGATTAATCAAATGACCAGTGATCGTGTCTACGATTACCTTGTTCGCTGTGATCGAGCTTTGCAACATTTAGGCATTGAAAATAGAAAAATAGCGGTTGCCGGTTTAAACCCGCATAGCGGAGAAAATGGTCTTTTCGGTACAGAAGAGATTGATGAAATCAATCCGGGAATTCAACGGGCGAAAAAGGCGGGAATTGTAGTGGAAGGTCCTGTGCCTGCAGATTCTGTCTTTTATCAGGCTTTAAATGGTAAATATGATGCCGTCCTTTCTTTATATCATGATCAAGGGCATATAGCAGCGAAAATGACCGATTTTGAAAAAACCATTTCAGTTACCAATGGCTTACCATTTCTTAGAACTTCAGTTGATCATGGTACAGCTTTTGATATTGCCGGTACTGGGAAAGCCAGTGCAGTCAGCATGAAGGAGTGTATTAAGCTTGCAGCACAGTACGCTCCCTATTTTATAACGAATCAAAAGTAAAGTTCTACAATATCAAAAAAATTCATTAAAAATTGACCCTTAACTATTCCCTTGGTACACTTCTATTTAAATAATTTCGATATAAAAACTAAGTTTACTATTTAAAACCTGGAGAAGGGATCAAAAATACTTTGATTTTATCGGGAAGTAGTTTTATCTTTGTATAGGATTCAAGAACATATACGACCTGGGATATTACAAGGAGGTGATGCTATTCTTAGGGACATTGGAGTCTGATACACGGGTACAGTTGATTAAAAAACACGAGAATGAGGTTCCCGGCCTATGCGTCTTATAGGTAAAGCTCAACTCCCTAATTCAGAACTCATAGGCTTTCCAGACAAGCTGGTTAGATCGATTAAAATAACTTAAAAAATGTAAGCGCTTAAAAAGTTGTTTTAAGAGAGAATGTTGATACATGGAAGAATTAAAAGAACCCCCGATGCTGATACTTATGACTTACCGTCATCAGAAAAACGTTTTCTAGTTGAGCTCAATATTCGGGAAGAACTTTCGAGCGTAGAAGGACCCAATGCATTGAAGCCAACGTTGGAAGAAATTGAACATAATATTTTAATTGCGCACAGAGTTTCCAGGGTAGTTGAATTATGTTACTGACAGATGAGAAATTCTAGAAATGTGCCAATTTTCCAAGGGAAGTGGAAGGGAATTAGGCCTGTTTGTTGGACCACGCGGAACTTGAGGTGTAAGCGCCTAAGTGTTAACATAAGCCGGCTAGGTTATTATCTTGCGCCATGAAGGCATGGGTCAACTCCTGTATTCAAGCTTATTACTCAGAAAAAAAGGGGCAAGGATTTAGATAGCCCAAAAGAAACTTATAAACTAAAAATTTATAATTGAGAGGTGTAACGGATGGATAAACAAACCATTACATTAACATTAGGAGATTCATCAGGGATTGGACCTGAACTTGTCGTTAAGGCATTGAATGATATGGACCTTCGTGATAGTGCTAATTGGATTATTGTTGGAGACGAAGAAATTTTTAACAAAGGAATGAAAATTGCCGGTAAGACTTTGACCTATAATAGGATTTCAAACATCGAGGAATTTGACCCACAGGCAGGAAATCTTTGGTTTATTGATTTAAATAACATGAATGCAAGCGATTACAATATCGGAGAACTTTCGGCTGCTTCAGGTAAGCAATCGGGAGAGGCGTTGAAATACGCAATGAATATTGCATTAGATAACTACGCAGATGCTGTCGTGTACGGTCCATTAAATAAGGATGCTCTTCATAAGGGAGGTTTTAATTTTCATGATGATCTACACTTTTTCGCAGACTTATTAAATTGCAAGGAAGGGTTTGGCGAAGTTAACGTGATGGACGACCTATGGGTGACTAGGGTAACTTCTCATATCCCGTTGCGAGAAGTGAGAGAAAACATTTCTGAGGAAAGGGTGAGAAAAACAATTGAGTTTGCTCATGGCATCTTAACACAAGCGAATATTGAAAATCCAAAACTCGCTGTATCAGCTTTAAATCCCCATGCAGGCGATAACGGTCTTCTTGGTGACGAGGAGTATGACATTATCAAGCCGGCAATCGAGAAAGTTCAGAATAAAGGGATTAATGTAGCGGGACCCTATCCTTCAGACACCATTTTAAACGAGAGGAAGAAGCTTGATTTCGATTGTATGATCGCTATGTATCATGATCAAGCCCAAATTGGCATGAAGTTATTAGGTTTTAACCGTGGAGTGACGATTAGTGGTGGGTTACCAGTTATTTTGACGACACCAGCTCACGGAACGGCTTTTGATATAGCTGGAAAAAATAAAGCAGACGAAGGGGCCATGATTCATGCAATGAGAAAAGCACAAGATCTAATCAGCAAGGAAGTTACTCAAAAATAATATACGAGGAGGTATTTTTATGAAAGGGAAAGTGCTGTTATTGGCTTCTATCGGGTTGTCAGTTTTTCTAACTGGTTGTGATGCAGTAAGTTCAGAGAGTGTAGAAGACTATCCTTCAAGAGACATCGAAATACTTGTCGGCCATGGGCCAGGTGGAGGAACAGATGTTTTCGCAAGAACAGTTGGAGATTTATTAGAAGAGGAATTAGGCGTCAATATTAATATCGTCAATATGGAAGGCGCAGGTGGAGCGACAGCCAAAAATGAGGCAGGAAGCCGGCCAGGTGACGGTTATACACTGGTTGCTAGTTCTGCATTTGCGCCAGCTACTGCTCAGGGGAATATTGAAGGTTTAGATGATCTTCGACCTGTAGCAAGAATGCAGTCAGATGTTTTTACTGTTTTAGCAAATCCGGAAGTATACGAAGATTTTGATGAGTTTGTAGAAGCGGCTGAAAACGAGGGTGTTGAGGTTGGTGGTGTCGGAGCAGGTGATATGGATGAAATCACTGCAAATTTACTAATTGAAGAAACTGGCCTTGATATCAATTATGTTTCTTTTGAAGGAGCCGGAGATATGCATGCAGCTGCGTTAGGCGGCCATATTGATGCAATGATGGAGGAGCCTGGCCCTGCTGTTGAGTATATTTCATCAGGGGATTTAATACCTCTCATAGCATTTAATGATGAACGATTGGATGATTTCGAAGATATACCTACCACAGTAGAAAAAGATATTGATCTCATAGATGGTGTTGAAAGAGGATTTGTAGCGCCTGCTGATACACCGGATGAAATCGTCTCCGAAATTGAGAGCGCTTTACAAAACGTTTATGAAAGCGAAGAATACCAGCAGCATGCTGAAGATCAATATTTAACATACCGGGAAGGTTGGCTAGGTTCTGAAGAATATGAACAAAAATTAGAAGAAGATATTGAAAGAATTTCTGAAGTCATTGATTAATGCCATATATATGGGATAACAATCGGGAGGGGGGTAAAAATGGCTGCTAGTAAGCTTACACCCATTATTTGGATTATCTTTGCACTGACATTTATTGCGTTTGGTTTACAACTGCCTATTATCGAGTCTGGGGGGGCAGGCCTTGGGCCTGGCGGATGGCCGATTATTGTGCTTTCAATCATGCTTGTAGGAGCCATTGTTCTTTTAGTTCAGGAAATTCGTTCCAATGATAAGCCGAAAGAAACAGAATCGGATGAAGAAGAAAATATGTTAGAAGGAGAAGTAGTTCGTGCGAATAATCATTGGCACCTGCTAAGCAGCTTAATTGCTTACTTGATACTTGTTCCAATATTAGGTTTTGTTTTAACAACAATATTCTTTATTCTTTTTGTGATCTGGAGAATGGGCTCAAAAAGTTGGTTAAAGAACATTGGTGTATCATTGATAACGACTGCTCTATTTATCTTCGTATTCGGCAATTTGCTTAACATTCCGTTACCTAGAGGGGCCGGAATCCTAAGGGAACTAAGCTTTCTTTTATACTAAAAGTTCGGGAACACATTTATAATGGAGGCATCCATCATGATTGAAAGTTTACTCATGGGGATTGAAACTGTTTTTCAACCCCTCAACCTATTAATATTGTTCTCAGCCGTATTTATTGGTTTTTTAGGTGGCGCCCTCCCCGGTATCAGTGGAACAATGCTCGTCGTTATATTGCTGCCGATCACCTATGGTTTTGATACCACGAGCGCCTTTCTGTTGCTGACGGCGATATATGCAGCTACTGTTTTTTCAGGAATGATCAGTGCAATATTATTTAGAACCCCGGGTACACCAGAGGCAGTAGCAACAGTTTTTGACGGTTACCCGATGGCTAAAAGTGGACATAGTAGCCGAGCACTAGGGATAGCCATTGTTAGTTCTGGCATAGGTGGGATATTCGGGACCTTAGTGCTGATCTTTCTGACGCCAGTTCTCGCAAGTGTTGCTTTAACATTTTCTTCCCCCGAATTTTTCGGACTGGCATTATTAGGCTTGACAGTGGTCGCATCCTTGAGTGCAGGTCAACTCTCAAAAGGGATTATCGGTGTGGCTTTTGGGTTGTTTATTGCCACTATCGGCATTGATCCTTTATCCGGAACTCAAAGATACACGTTTGATATGAATGGTTTATCGGCGGGAGTGGAATTAATCCCCGTTTTAATCGGTTTGTTTGCTGTTGCTGAAGTATTAAAAAAAGGACGAGAGAACACAAAAGAAAAACAGGAAGCATCAAATACTAAAATAAAAATATTTGAAAAAGAAATCTTTAAGAAGATTTATAGGACCATTACAAGATCATCCTTAATGGGCACATTTATCGGAATTCTTCCGGGTGTTGGTGCCACTACCGCTTCCATGCTTAGTTATAGTGAAGCTGTACGTTGGTCAAAAAACCCTAAAAAATTTGGGAAAGGCGCTCCAGAGGGGATTGCAGCACCAGAATCGGCTAATAACTCTGCTGCTATGGGTGCTTTAGTTCCTTTGCTGGCTTTAGGTATACCTGGAAGTGCTACAACGGCCGTCCTTATTGGGGCATTTATTTTGCATGGCCTGCAACCCGGACCGAATTTATTAGAGACCCAAAGTAACTTGGTCTATGCTATTTTTATCGGGTTGCTTATCGTGAATACACTAATTATTGTTTGTTCAAAACCATTTATAAAATTATTCACAAAGATCATGAATATCCCTTATTATATCTTAGGACCAATTATTCTTATGTTTTGTATCATTGGAACTTTTGCGGTTCGAAATTCTGTCTTTGATGTATGGGTTATGCTTATTTTTGGGGCATTAGGATATTTGTTTACAAGGATAAATTTCCCTGTGGCTCCAATTGTTTTAGGTGTTGTATTAGGCCCCATTGCTGAGGATGAATTTAGACGCTCTCTGCAATTGTCTGGTGGCAATTGGTTTGTCTTTTTCGAACGTCCGGTTAGTGCGGGATTGATTATAGTTGCTGTTTTGTTTTTAGTATATCCGTTAATTAAAAAGCTTTTTAAGAAAAGCAAGTCATCGTTACAATCGGAAGCTGGGTGACATTTACAGTAGTATAGAAAAAATAGTGCTTAGACTGCAGGTTATTTATCTGCAGTGTTTTTGTGTTTAGCGGACAAAGGTAGAGACAGCTAAATAACTTGACGAAATTTTATAATTGTCATACATTATAAACATAAGATCAATTCTTCAATTTACTACAAATGTTATACAAACACTGTCGGAAAGGAAGATAAACTAAAGATGAACGAAAAAGCAAACTTAATCGATAATCCTTTGAGTCGAAAGACATTGTCAAAGCAAGTAGAGGAGAGAATTGTAGACCTTTTGTTAAGTAATAAATTAAAGCCCGGAGATAAGCTTCCTCCGGAAATGGATCTCATAGAAATGCTTGGCGTAAGCCGCCCAGTATTGAGAGAGGCGATGAGTTCATTAGAGTCATTAGGAGTGATAAGACGAAAGGCAAGGGACGGTACTTATTTTGCTGAAAAGATTGGTTTTAAACCTTTTTCAACAATGCTCTCTATCGTTAACGATAATATTGAGGCGATTATTGAAGCGCGTATGACGGTAGAACTAGGTATTGTTACACTGGCTGCAGAGAAAATATCGGAGACTGATTTATTGAGACTCAAGGAAACAATAGAATCCATTCGTTGCAGTGAAGATAATAACTATGGAGAAGCTGATATAAACTTTCATCAGATTATTGCCTCAAGTGTTGAAAACCCAATTTTACAAGGAATGATTGACTCACTTATACTCACACATGCGAAAGTAAATGCTCAAATCCCACACCGAGAAAAAGAAAAGACCGTTGCCCATCATGAAGCAATTTACGATGCACTGGAACAAAGAAACCCTGAGGCATCGTTTAGACAAATGTATAAACATTTAGACTTTGTACGCGATAAAATACTTAATCAAAGAGAACAAAACTAATTTTTTGTCAAATTAGGTAAAAAACTTTTTATGTATGACAAATAAAAGAATATTGACTACTATTCATAATTGTCTTACAATAAAATATAATTAAATATTTGAATGGAATTAAGAGAGGAGAAATGTTGTATGAACAGGAGAAGACAAATTCCAAAAGGGATTCTTGGATTTCCGGTTGCGCCATTCACGGAACAAGGGTGTATTGATGAGAAAGCGCTTAATGAAAATATAAACTTCTTAGTAGATGAAGGACTTGAAGCGATTTTTATTGCTTGCGGTTCAGGAGAATTTCATGCATTGAGTATGGATGAATATCGTCAAATGATTGATGTGGCGATAGAAACCACGAAAGGGAGGGTGCCTGTTTACGCGGGTGTTGGTGGTAACATCACTGCTGCGCTAGAGCAAGCGCGGATATCCGAAGAGAAAGGAGTTGATGGCTACCTAATTCTACCACCTTATTTAATTGCGGGTGAACAAAAAGGACTTATCGATTACTTAAGTACAATTATAAGCAGCACGGATCTGAATGCAATTGTTTACCAGCGAGATAACGCAATCCTAGAATTGAAAGCGCTTCAAAAATTGTTGGGTTTTCCTCAGTTGGTCGGTCTAAAAGATGGAGTTGGCAATAATGAACAAAATATTCTCTTTACCCAGAATATTGGTGATCGGTTAACGTGGTTAAATGGCATGCCTATGGCAGAAGTAACCATGCCCGCGTATCTTCCATTAGGTTTTAATGGTTATTCGTCAGCTATTTCGAATTATATTCCGCATATCTCAAGGTTATTTTATACAGCATTGATTGAGGGAGATAAAAAAACTGTAAATGAACTACATCGAGAAATAATTCTTCCAATTAATAAAATTAGAAATAAACGAAAAGGGTATGCCGTGTCATTACTAAAAGCTGGAATGGAGATTGTTGGCATGGATGTTAAAAATAAAGTGCGTCCACCTGTTATACCTGTTGAAAGAGAGGATTATGAACAACTTGCGAGTATTATTGAATATGCCTATGACAAATACCCAAGAGCTAGTAAGCAAGAACGATAAGGGGGATTAACAATGAATGTTTCTATCACTGTAAATACTACAGATTTGACTGACATTGATTTAAAACAATTAAGTCAACTAGGTGTCGACTATGTGGATTTTGGCAATGGCGCTTCCTTTAAAGGTGTAAAGGAGCAAGGGCATCCCGATATAGATGCATTGTTAAAACTAAGGAAAAGAATTCAATCGTGGGGACTGGATATTAATCGAGTGACTTTACCTAATATTACAAAAACATTTATGGAGGATAATGAAAACAATGAGATCGAGGTTGAAAACTCTCTACAAGCTATTCGGGTTTTTGGAGAAGCGGGTATTAAAATAGTAAGGCAGCGATTTGCGGGAGATACATATGCTGGAGTGACGAAAGATTATTCCGCTTTGCAGCGGGGTGGCGCTTACTCAAGAGGTGAAAGTCTGCATTTTAATAAAAATCCGGAAATCACACGAACTGTAGAGGAGCATAATGCTTGGTGGGAGTCATTTAGTAAAGCTTATCAAAAACTTGTGCTTAAATCTTTGGATCACGACATGAAACTCGCGATGCATCCATCCGATAGCCCAATCCCAGGCACCCCTTTTGATAGTGTAGGTTACCATCGGATCATTGATCAGTTTCCGAATAAAAACGTTGGCTATATCTATTGTGTGGGGACAAGAGCCGAGGCGGGCGGCACACCTTTGGTTTTAGATGAAATAAATCACTATGGAAGAAAGAACCGTATCTTTCTTGTCCATTTCAGAAATGTCAAAGGCACCTTCCCCACTGCGGGAGCATTCGAAGAAGCGCTATTGGACGATGGAGATATGAACATGTTCAAAATTCTTCTGGAACTTCGCAAAGTAGGTTTTAATGGCTGTCTGAATCCAGATCATGTTCCTTTAATGGAAGGGGATAATCCTGATTTGAACAGCAATTGGTCGAATTCTAATATAGGATGGACGGCATCGAGCATTGGATTTGCCTATTCCATTGGGTACATTAAAGCCATGCTGGCTGCGTTGACGGAGTTTGAAGGACGATAATGGTAAACGTGGACAAGGAGGGAGTAGATGATTGAAAAATACGGGGATCTCTACGCGAGTGTATTTTTCTTAATTTTTGCTATTTTCATGTATATTGCTACCTTAAACTTTCAGCAATCAGACCTGGTTGTACTCACGATTGGTTCCGAATTTGTACCACAGCTGGCAGCAGGAGGTATATTTATTTTCGCCTTTCTCCTGCTTATTAAAGGCATAAAGACAGCAAAAGCTATGAACAAAGACGAGGCCGCTGACGTTCAGACATCAAAACCTTTCCATAAAACCAAAGTGTTCACTGTCGGAGCCACTATACTATTAATCGTTCTCTATGTGACCTTAATTACTCAGATCGGCTTTTTAATCACGACAGTGGTCTATCTTGTGTTACAGATGTATGTTTTGGCGGAACCCATTAAGAGGAATCTCTTCTTATTCGTAAGTATTGCGATTATTACTTCCGGATCGGTATATTTTGTTTTCAGGGAGTTCTTCAATTTATTTTTACCTTCAGGCATTCTCGGCTAAAGGAGGGGTTAGAAACATATGTTTGAAATGGTGCAAGAAGCTTTTGCTACTGTATTCACTCTCGAAACGTTATTTCTAATTATCGGTGGCACCGCTCTGGGGCTTGTTTTTGGTTCAATACCAGGGTTAACCGCAACAATGGCAATTGCCATTTGTTTGCCTTTGACTTTTGGAATGGATCCAGGTAATGGGATGGCTTTACTGATGGGATTATATATTGGGGGTGTTTCAGGTGGACTTATTCCCGCAATCTTGCTGAATATTCCGGGGACACCATCAAGCGTGTCGACTACATTTGATGGCTATCCCATGGCTCAAAACGGGGACGCAGGCAAAGCATTTGGCTTCGCAATTGTGTTTTCATTTTTAGGGGGATTATTCAGCATCCTCATATTAATGTTCCTTTCGCCAGCTTTGGCAGATATTGCTCTCGGTTTTGGTCCTTTTGAATTTTTTGCGGTAACGATATTTGCATTAACCATGATTGCCAGCTTATCAGGGGACTCGATCATCCGTGGCATATTAAGTGGATTTGTTGGGCTTTTCTTAGGTTTTGTTGGTTCTGCCCCTATCGACTCTTACCCTAGGTTTACGTTTGGTTTCGACCAATTGGATGCGGGTTTTGCAATTCTACCGGTATTAATTGGTTTGTTTGCTATCTCGGAAGTGTTAAAAAACGCGGAGCAGAGAGGTAGCGGGGTTTCCAATACAAAGAAAATCCAATATAAAATAAAAGGTTTGGGATTTTCACTTGCCGAGTTTATCCAGCAGGGGTGGAACGGTTTAAGATCCTTTGTTATTGGCGTTGGTATTGGGATTTTACCAGGTGTCGGTGGGGGAACAGCGAATATTATTGCCTATGGTACAGCAAAGAATCGCTCCAAATATCCAGAAAAATTTGGAACAGGGATCAATGATGGTGTTGTCGCTTCAGAAGGCTCGAACAATGCAGCTATTGGTGGTGCGCTCATCCCGTTAATTGCTCTTGGAATTCCGGGTGATACGGTGACTGCCCTTCTACTTGGGGGGTTAATGTTACATGGTCTAAATCCCGGTCCACTTCTCTTTGAACAAAGCGGGGATGTTGTTTATATCATTTTTGCATCATTAATTATAGCAAATGTTATTATGTGTCTCTTTTTGTTCTTTGGGATGAGAATGTTTGTGAAGTTACTGAGTATTCCCCAGCACATTTTACTGCCTATTATAATAGTTTTGTGTGTGGTAGGAGGGTTTGGTGTGAACAATAGGATATTTGATGCAGCTGCATTGGTATTCATAGGTCTTCTGGGTTATGCACTGATTAAATTCAAATTCCCAATTGTTCCGATTATCATTGGTTTTATATTGGGACCGATTGCCGAAACGAATTTAAGCAGGGGTCTTATGCAGTCGCAAGGAGATTTCTCACCATTCTTCACACAGCCCATCGCGGCTTTTTTCCTTCTACTTACATTTGTATCTGTCGGTATTAAAATATGGCAAAATTTTAAGAAAAAAATTAAAACAGATGATTCCACTACAGCGTCATTATAATGTGATACTTCAAATTAAGGAGGGTTAAACACCGATAAAAGGAGTTGAATAATCGGTTTTGCGCAGTCAATCAAAGGGAGTGAATTTAAGGCTCAACCAGTAGAATTATTTATTAGGAAGAACCTATTAAATATAATATAAATTTAAAGGGGGATTTAATATGGATAGAAGTAGTTTTGTGACATGTTAAATGGAATATAATTTTATGAGGAGGGAATTAGTATGAAGATATTCAAACCTGTTTTGTTTTTTGGCTTTTTTACGGCGATTTTGATGGGGTGTTCAGCAGAGGAAGAGCCGGTAGAAGGAAATGATGCAGCAAATGAAGGCGAAACGGAAGAAAGTGCGGATGACAGTGCCGATGAAGCGGATGAAAAAACAAACGGGGAAAGCGATGTAGATTACCCGATGGAAACAATTGAAGTCGTTGTTCCGGCAGGCCCCGGTGGGGATACAGATATGAATTCAAGAAATATATCTGAACATCTGCAGGAAGAATTGGGTGAGGATATCATTGTGAGAAATGTTGAGGGTGGAGGCGGAACAACGGGAAGCAGTGAAATATTGAATGCGGAACCTGACGGCCATCAGGTGTTGTTTTTCCACAATGGAATGTTAGTTAATGAAATCTTAGGTCTTGCCGATTATGGTTTTAGAGATTTCGAACTTGCAGGAATTCCTGTTATGGATGAAGGGAATGGCTTCTTCGTTAGCGGGGACTCACAATTTGATGATGCTGAAGACTTTATTCAGCACGGCCAAGAATACCCTCGGGAAGCATCAGTTGCCACAGAGGTGGGGAGTTTTACTCATGTACAGCTTCTTGCAATTGAAGATGAAACGGGTGCTGATTTCAATATTGTAGATGTAGGTGGTGCTTCAGATAAAATAGCCGCTCTACTGGGTGGACAAATTGATGTTGCCCCATTCCAATATGGTTCAGCGGTAGAGTATATTGAATCTGGGGATTTTAAAACCTTAGGTATCCTAGCTGAGGATAGCGTGGATTTAATGCCTGATGTACCAACCTTTACAGAACAGGGCGTAGATGCCTCCTTTGAGAAATTTTTCTTCTTCGGCTTTCCGCCAGAGACGCCTGATGAAATTGTTACTACATTCTCAGAGGCCGTAGAAACTGTAGTGGAAGAAAATGAAGAATATCAACAGGCATCTGAAGATTTTTATGTTTCTCCTGATTTCCATGATCCGGATGAAACCTATGATGTAATGAGTGAAGCTTACGATTATTATGAACAATTATTGGAGGGTGTAGAAGCGGATCAATAAAGATAAACAATGAAAAATCGCCCATAGAACATATCAGTTTTATGGGTGAATCGCTTACAATTCATTACATAAGGGATGAGATTATGAAGCCACTAAAGTTAAACCAAAATAATATCGGCTGTTTTATAAATATTCCATCACCTGGGTTGGCAGAAATGGCGGCTCTTTCAGGTTTTGATATGATCGTTCCGGATATGGAACATGGAGCTTTTACTTGGACAGATCTTGAAAATATGATTAGGGCGTGTGAAATAGCGGAAACCCCTTGCGTCGTTCGGATCCCTGAACGGAGAAGAGAATATATTTTAAAAGCTCTAGATAGTGGGGCTTCAGGCATCCAAGTGCCGATGATCGAAACAAAAGATCAAGCTGAAGAAGTTGTCAGTATGGCCAAATATCCGCCTATAGGTAAGAGGGGGGTGTCATTTGGTCAAAGGGCCGCTAGGTACGGGACTTTCAGTGAAAAAAGTTTATATATGGAAAAAGAAAATAAAAGTACGGCAGTTATTATTCAGATTGAGAGTTTGCAAGCGGCTGAAAATATCGACGAAATTTTATACGTAACGGGTGTTGACGTCATTTTTATTGGACCAACCGATTTAGCCGTCTCAATGGGATTTGGTCATGATTTACAAAACCGTAAAGTTATAGAGGTGATACAAAAGGTAAAAATGAAAGCATTGTTAGCCGGAAAGGTCGTAGGAATTTTGGGAGGAAGTGCGGATTTACTAAGGAGATATAAAGATGAAAATATAAACTACTTGTTGACCTCTATCCAAACGATTGTGAACAAAGGATCAAACGAATATAACCTTATTAAGGAGTGAGTCAACTTATGGGAAGTAAAAAAAGAAAATATACCATCAGGGATTTTGGGTTTTCCTGTAGCGCCCTTTAATTCACGAAATGTCTTGGACGAGAACACGTTTAAAAAAATGTGAAATTTTGATGAATCTTTGTAGGGGCAGGGTCAGCTGAGTATCAATCATTAAGCCCTCAGGAATATGAAGCCATGTTAGAAATTGCTGCGTCTGAAGTCAATGGCAGAGTCCCGGTTTATTCAGGAATTGGTGGAATGTCAAGTCCGTTGTTGAACTTGCAAAACTATCTGAAAAGCATGGGTTGGATGGATTTATGGTGAACAGGATGGACTGCTCAGCTATTACCAATCAATTATTGAAAGCACAGAACTGAATGCAATTTTATATCAAAGGAATAATGCTGTTTTTTACTGTTGAAACTGTCAAAAAATTAGCTGAACACCCACGAGTTGTTGGTTTGAAAGACGGATTTGGCAATATGGAATTAAATATAGAGTTAGTAAAAACCATTGGTGATGACATAAGTTGGATGAATGGTATGCCGTTTTAAGAAGTCACACATCCAGCTTACCACTCAATAGGGTTTGATTCTTATTCATCTGCCATTTCTAACTATATTCCGCATATTTCGAGAATGTTTTATAATGCACTAAAGGATAACAATCAGGACACGATCAATGAATTATACAAAGATGTAATCCTTCCACTAAACAACGTTAGAAAAAAAAGAAACGGCTATGCGGTCTCTTTGCTTAAAGCCGGAATGGAGATTGTTGGATTACCTGTTGGCGGATATGTACGTCCTCCGCTTATTCAAGTTGAAAAAGATCACTATGATCAATTGGAAACGATACTGAAAAAAGTATTTGAAAAATATCCTGTACCAACTAAATCATCTACTTATTAAAATTGTTGAGCAACTATTGGGAAAATACCACCAAATATTTGGAGGAGTTATCATGACTGAAAATAATAAAAAAACACCTGAAACACTTCGGAGCGCACGATGGTTAGCAGCGAATGACTTTCGAAGCTTTAATCACCGGTCCCGAATGATGCAAATGGGTTACGGAAAGGAAGACTGGGAAGGTGCACCGATCATTGCAATTTTAAGCACATGGTCAGATTTGAATCCTTGTCATCATCATTTTAAAAATCGGATTGAAGATGTGAAAAGGGGGGTTACTATGGCTGGCGGTCTGCCGGTAGAGCTGCCCTGTTTGTCACTCTTTGAAAATTTCGTAAAACCTTCGGCTTTACTATACCGCAATATGTTAGCGATGGAAGTAGAGGAATTATTACGGTCAAATCCGATTGATGGCGTTATATTAATGGGGGGGTGTGATAAGACGACTCCGGGGTTGCTTCTTGGAGCCATCAGTATGCAGATCCCCACGATTTTTATTCCTGCAGGACCAATGCTCAGAGGAAACTACAGAGGAGAAACCCTCGGTTCAGGCTCCGATGCTTTTAAGTATTGGGATGAATATCGGGCTGATAATATCTCATCAGAAGAATTGGAGGGGATATGTGGCGGGATCGCACGGAGTGCGGGAACTTGTATGACAATGGGGACTGCCAGCACGATGACAGCGATCACTGAGGCAATTGGACTGTCTTTACCCGGTGCATCATCCATTCCGGCTGTGGACACAAGTCATAATAGAATGTGCGCCAGATCAGGAAAACGAGTGGTTGAAATGGTCTGGGAAGACATTACACCGAAGAAAATTCTAACAAAAAACTCTTTTAAAAATGGAATCTCAGTTGCAATGGCGATGGGATGTTCGACAAATGCCATTATCCATTTAATCGCTCTTGCAAGAAGAGCGGATTGCGATATTAATCTGGTCGATTTTGATAATGTCAGTCGGGAAGTACCGGTTATTGCGAATGTACGCCCGAGCGGCGACAATTATTTAATGGAAGATTTCTATTATGCGGGCGGTATCTTAGGATTGATGAATCGTCTCAAAGATTTTCTTTACCTTAACGCTGAAACCGTCTCAGGGAAAACAGTTGGGGAAAATACTCGTCCCGGAGAAGTTTATAACAATGATGTCATCCGTCACTTAGATAACCCGATCTATAAAGAAGGCGCGCTCGCCGTTTTAAAAGGGAACTTAGCGCCAAATGGCTGTGTGATAAAGGCGAGTGCTTGCAATCCGAAATTTTTGCACCATTCCGGCCAGGCGATCGTATTTGATGATTACCCTTCCTATAAATCTTTTGTTGATAATGAAACAATTGATATTACAGAAGATCATATACTAATACTCAGAAACGCTGGTCCGAAAGGCGGCCCTGGTATGCCTGAGTGGGGAATGCTGCCGATTCCTACGAAATTAGTCAAACAAGGTGTTCGGGATATGCTGAGGATTTCTGATGCGCGAATGAGCGGCACTAGTTATGGCGCATGTATTCTTCACGTTTCTCCGGAATCTTTTGTGGGCGGGGCACTGGGGCTCGTACAAACCGGGGATACCATTACCGTTCATGTTGAAAATCGATCCATCGATGTTGAAGTTTCAGATGAAGAGTTAGAAAAAAGAAAAGAAAAATGGGTACAGCCGCCTGCCAGATTTCAACGCGGTTATGGATGGATGTATACGAATCACATTCAACAGGCCGATAAAGGATGCGATTTTGATTATTTAGAAACGAGCTTTGGAGAGCCTACTGGTGAACCGGCTATTCATTGAGTGGATGGGAGATTTCTTTAAATATGAAGATCACAAAAATAGAAACGTTCCGTGTACGTGAACACCCCCGCGAGCTTATTCTAAGAATTCATACGGATTAAGGTTTTATCGGTCTGGGGGAGACAAACGCCAAAACAGGACCTGTTGAGGAAATGATTCATAGTGTCTGTGCAGATTTATTAATGAGGGGAGGTCCCCGCAATATTGAACATATTTGGTTTAAATTGTTCCGTATTTTTAATCACCATGGGTATGCTGGCACAGAAATGAGGGCGTTAAGCGCGATAGATATAGCCCTTTGGGATATTTTAGGTAAAATATCTAACTTGCCTGTATATCGCTTGTTAGGCGGAGCGTGCAGAGATGAAATTAAAGTTTATAATACATGCGTAGGTTATATCGATAACGATGATCGCAATAAATTTATGACAGAGCCGGAAAAATTAGCGGAGGAATTATTAGAAAAAGGCATTCGTGTCATGAAAATTTGGCCGTTTGATGAATTAAGCGCAGATTTTCAAGGTCAATATATATATCCTGAGATGATTAAAAAGGGCATCGAACCATTCCGGAAAATCCGAAACCATTTTGGAAACGAAATCGAACTCGCCTTAGAAGGACATGGACGCTGGAATCTTCCGAGCGCAATAAGAATTGCGCAGGAACTGGAAGAATTAAATTTGCTTTGGCTGGAAGATATGATGCCAGTGACAAATGTTGAAACAATAAAGCAACTAAAAGATGCGGTGAACACCCCGATAGGGGCGAGTGAGCGGTTATTTACGCGATATCAATATCAATCCTTGCTAAATATTTACGGAGCAGATAGCCGCTTGGATGGGAGGCATTACGGAAACCAAAAAAATTGCAACATTAGCGGAAGGGTACGCCCTTCCTTTTGCTCCTCACAATTGCGGCGGGCCTATATTAAATGCAGTGAATGCTCATATTTGTTATAACATTCCTAATTTATGGCTCATGGAGACCGTACGCGCATTTATGAGACGTATTATACACATATTATTACTGGGTCGCCCGAAGAATGGAAGCGTAAAACCACTGGAAAAAGCAGGATTAGGCGTTGAATTGAAAGATGAGTTTCTTCAGCGAAGTGATCTAAGCTACAGAGTATCTGAAAGCGAGGCCTTAAATAGAGAAGAGAAGGTTTATACAACTTCAGCAATCGGCGATCCTTGGAAAACATAATAGATACGAGGGGATGAAAAGATGAAAATTACTGATGTAAAATTAACAGCCATAGGGATGCCGCGCTTAACAGGATTCGTAAATAAACATGTCATGATTCAATTGTTGACAGATGAGGGGGTTGATGGGATAGGGGAAATGTCCGACTTCTCTCACCTACCGAAATACACCATAGATATCGTGGACCTGGAGAGGACGTTACAGCAACTACTTATTGGGCAGAATCCGTTTAATATCGCGTCGATCAATTTGGATTTAAGCAATAATTTTCCAGAAGCAATGTATTATTATGAGAAAGGAAGTTTCGTTCGAAACGGAGTTGATACCGCCCTTTATGATGTATGTGCCAAATTTTTAGGGGTATCCGTCTCCGACTTCATAGGCGGGCGGCTCCGTGAAAAAATTAAAGTATGTTATCCAATTTTTAGACACCGATTTATGGAGGAAGTAGAAGAAAATATTGAGGTCGTACGTAAACAATTTGAAAAAGGATTCGATGTATTCCGCCTTTATGTGAGTAAAAACGAAGAGGCGGATGAACAATTTTTATACCGAATTAACGAAGAATTCGGAGGCAAAGTAAAAATTAAATCATTGGATTTCAGTCATTTACTTGATTGGAAACAAGCGTGGAGAATTGCGAAAAGACTTACGAAATATCCTGTTGATCTTATCGAGAGTCCCGCGTACCGCAATGACTTTGAAGGTTTAAGAAACTTCCGGATGAAGTGTGACCTTCCGGTTAGTGAGCATGTTTGGAGTTTAAGGCAACAATTAGAAATGATCAAACATGACTCCGTAGATATTTTCAATGTCTCCCCAATCTTCATTGGAGGAATAACATCCGCTAGAAAAGCTGCCGAAACTGCAGAAGTAGCGGGAAAGAGTTTGCTGTTGGGTACTACGCAGGAATTATCCATTGGTACTACTGCTATGGCTTACTTTGGGGCGGCGCTCGGTAACCTTGACTATATATCTGATCCAACAGGTCCGGAGCTATACGTTGGCGATATAGTGAAAAATAAAGTGAAATACAGGGATGGCTATCTGTATTTACCTGATCGTAAATCAACAGGCCTAGGGATGGAAATTGATTGGGGATTAGTGGATAAGTATCGTATTAAAGATTTATCTTGGGAAGATGTAACTGTTCATCAATTACAAGATCGAACGTCATAAACTGCAAAGAAGTAAATGGAAATGGCCATTAGTAATAATTAATTCAGCCAATACGCTACGCTAGCTAGTGTAGTGCCAATTTTGTCAACGTTGATGGTCTTAGTAACTATCAATAAACGAAGACAGGTGATAAGCATGAGTGTGATTAACACAATCCTGGAAGATATCCCCGTACCGAAAATGATTAAGGTTAAACAGAACTTTTATGCTCCGGAGGTTCAAAACATTGTTTCTGAGATGCATGTATCCATTCAGCAGGCGAATGTCCTGTCCAGAATATCTAAAGGCGATCGGGTAGCCATTGGAATAGGGAGCCGTGGACTTGCAGATCTCCATATTCTGACTCGAGAAATGGTCAATGCGGTTAAATCCGTTGGGGGAGAGCCATTTATTTTCCCTGCGATGGGAAGTCATGGAGGAGCAACCGCAAAGGGACAGCGAGAAGTGTTAGAAAACTTGGGTATTACCGAAGATTTTATTGGAGCGCCGATTAGTTGTAGTATGGAGGTTGTCGAAATAGGCAGATTACCTAATGGGTTAGCGGTCTACCTGGATAAAGAAGCCCATCAAGCAGATAAAATTATGTTTATTGCGAGAATTAAACCTCATACAGCATTTCGTGGTCCTTATGAAAGTGGGCTTGCAAAAATGATAACAATCGGGTTTGGTAAGCAAAAAGGAGCAGAATCTGCACATGCCCATAGCTTTAAATATATGGCCAAACATGTTCCTGATATGGCAAAAATGGTAATAGATAAGGCTCCTATAATATTTGGGCTAGGTACGATTGAAAATGCTTATGACCGCATAGCAAAGGTTGTGGCAATACCCGCGGAAAAAATATTAGAAGATGAACCAGATTTATTGGAAGAAGCCAAATCTCTCATGCCACGTATTCTGTTTGATCCTATTGATGTACTCGTCATTGATGAGATTGGAAAAGACATTTCCGGAAGTGGGATGGATCCAAATATTACAGGAAGATTTGCTACCCCATACGCAAGCGGTGGCCCGGAGGTTAATAGTATTGCAGTTTTAGACCTTACGAAAGAAACACAGGGAAATGCTAATGGAATTGGTAATGCAGATATAACTACTAGGAAATTGTTTGAAAAAATTGAATGGGAAAAAGGATTTGCAAATGCGCTGACGAGTACAGTTTCCAAAACCGTAAAGCTCCCAATGTTCCTAGACAGTGATAAATTAGCAGTGCAAGCAGCTATAAAAACCGCTGCACTTGAAGATTCAACGAAAATTCGTTTAATCTGGATAAAAAACACTCTTCAACTTAAAGAGATATGGATTTCAGAAGCACTTCTGGAAAATGCAAAGGAAAACAATGACATTGAAATATTGGGTGAATCTGAGTATATGGCTTGGTGATCAAAGAATAATTTTAAATATTGATAAGAGAGTGATGATATTATGAATTATAAAGAAATAAGTAAGAAACTAGAAACAGTTTCTGCTATTAATATGTTGCCATTTGACGAACTAACAAAAGATATCAATTGGGAAGGCTTGAAGGAAAATATTCACTTTCTGCTTAATCATGGTGCAGAAGTAATAGTTCCGAATGGAAATACAGGTGAATTTTATGCTCTCACTCTCCAGGAGGCAAAAGCAGTCAACAAAAAGGTAGTAGAATTGGTAGATGGTCAAGCAACTGTGGTTTCAGGAATTGGTTATTCGGTAGATACAGCCATTGAGCTGGGGGAAGCGGCAGATAGGGATGGTGCAGACTGTGTTATGATTCATCAGCCTATCCACCCGTATATTACAAATAAAGGTGCAGTTATCTATTTTAAGAAAATAATTGAAAGCTTAAACCTCCCCTCTATTATATATTTTAAGGATCCAGATTTAAGTGATGAGGTAATAAAGGAATTGGCCCCACTGGAAAAGCTTGTTGGGGTGAAATATGCCATAAATGATCTTCCGAGATTAACGAAGGTCATTCGTGATGTTCCAAAAGAACATAATATTGCTTGGATTTGCGGGACTGCAGAAAAATGGGCCCCTTTCTTTCATAATTCGGGTACAGTGGGATTCACATCAGGTCTTATTAATGTCCATCCTGAAAAGTGTTTTGAAATGCTTCACGCCCTGCGTAATGAAGATCATGCGAAAGTATGGGAAGTATGGGAAGAGATACTAGCGTTTGAAGATTTACGATCAAAGTATAATAATGGGAACAATGTAGTTGTAATTAAAGAAACAATGGAACAATTAGGTATGCTTGGTGGTGTTACCAGGGAGCCTGTTTCTCCATTAAATGAGATAGATAAACAAGAAGTTAGTCAGATCATCCATGAGTGGAAATCAACGATGCAGCCAGCTTCAATGAATCATTATCTATTAAATACCGTAGATTAGTACCATTTCATTGAAACCTAATAAGATCCTTGGTTAATGTAGAAACCTTTATCACTTTAGGGGTTTGCTAATATGAAAAATTTAATTCGTTTTACGGGTATTAACTGGTCTACGTAGTGTTGCATGTTCTCACTTCTTTCTTGGAAAAGAATTGAATGTTGAACTTAATGAGTGTTAGCGGATTGGCAGCTTTACTACTTGCTCTGCCCCACTTAAAACCAAGATATGGACCGGTACCTTATTTTCTAACAATCGCCTCGCTGGTCATTGGCTATTTTTCCTTGGAAAATGAGTTATGGGCACAAATATGGGATGGGGTTAGAGAGATGAGCAGCATCATTTTGCTGCTCATTATTGTTCCTCTTATTAGTTGGGTGCTGCGCGAAGAAAACTATATTGAAGCGTTAATCATTCTGCGAAAAATCTATTTAATACAAGTAAGCGTTTCTATGCCGGTCTAATGTTTATTACTCAATTCGTGGCCTACTTCCTCTTGTTTGGCGCGATTCCAATGTTGTTTCAATCTTTGCAGGTCTTACTTGGTGACAAAAAGGGAGAAGACTGGGAGTATTTCAAAGGCACAGCCCTATTACGCGGCTTTGGTTTGAGTACAATTTGGTCGACGATCTATTATATAGTGAAAAAAGAAATCCCTTCGTTTAATCGGTCAAACTAGTGAATACTTGCGAAAAGGAATGATTAATAAATCTCAAGAACTAGGTAATTATGCTCTCAGCGGGAATGCTGATTAACATTGTCCATACGACCGGGGTGGGAATGTGGGCCGTGGACACTATATTAGCAATATCTGCGTCTACATTTATCCATATGTTTTGGATTTTTCCTTTTCTTGTAATTTTTTTAGGTTTTATAGGACTTGGCCATTGACAGTAATGGTCTTAGTCGGAGGAATATTGCAAGGCGCCCAATTGCCATGTCCACCCGAGTTAATTGTCCTATGTCTTACTGTGGGGAGTGCGATTACTGTCTTCTTGTCCCCGTTCATTTTACCGATCATCGTATTAGGTCAATCAAATGGATTGAGCATGTGGAAAAACGGTTTTAACATCGGATATTCGATTGCTTTTTATATAGTCGTTCAGGTTTATCTAATGATTATGGTTAGAAGTCGCAGTATAATAAAATAACCGGTGGAGCTACATGTCCACCGGCATATTCTCTTTAGCTTAGTAAGCTTTTTGAAGTAGTTCCACTAAATTTTCTTTTCTAGGTGTCTTTGGATTATTGCGAGCCAAGCGTTCAATGTGAACAGTTTTGCTCGCGATTTCTTCTAAATCTTCTTCCTTAATTCCAAGACTTGAAAGTTTTGTTGGAAGATTAATATCTTGTAAAAGCTCTTCAACAGCGTCTGCTGCAGCGTATATTGCTTCAGGTTTTTCATTATGCGGGGAGAAGATCTGAGTAATTTTCGCCATTTTATCTCGGGAGACTGAATAGTTATAGCGCATGACATAGGGTAATAGAAGTCCTGTAATCTCTCCATGTGGAGATTTAACTTTACCCCCTATGGGATAGGCAAGCGCATGAGCCAAGGCATTACCGGCATTCGAAAAGGCCATACCCGCGAGAAGACTTCCCGCAAGCATATTTTCGAGAGCTTTTAGGTTGTTGCCTTGGTGAACGGCCAAAACAAGGTTCTCACGAATAAGTTCAATAGCTTTTAATGCCAAAGCATCTGTTATTGGAAAAGAGCCTTGGAATAGTATATCTCCCGAGGCATTTATATGTTTATATTCCAGGGCTGTATATGATTCAATGGCATGTGATAAAGCGTCAATGCCTGCACATGCTGTAACATAAGGAGGTAATCCTATTGTCAATTCCGGATCAAGTAAAGCAACTGCTGGACGTAAATAATTATCAGAAATCCCTACTTTCAAGTTATTTTCTGTATCATTAACTACAGCAACTGAAGTGACTTCAGAGCCCGTTCCGGCAGTGGTAGGTATCGCTATTAACGGAGTAATGGGGCCCGGTACATTTCCTTCTTCAAAGTAATCTCTTGGATGGCCTCCATACTCAATCAATAAAGCAACTACTTTTGCTAAATCTATACTGCTGCCTCCACCAAGGCCGATAATAACATCCGGATTAAGTTCATTCTTTGAAAAGCTGTACGCCTCCAAAACGCTGGAAATAGGAGGTTCAGGAGTTGCTTGATCATATATCACAAATTGATAGTCATGGAATTTTAGATGCTTCAACAATTTCTCCAAAATCCCTGCTTGAACAATGCCCTGATCTGTGATTATAAACACATTTTTTGCATTATAACGTTTTAGGAGCTTATCTATTTTTTGTATGGAACCATTCCCGAAAATTATATTTCTTGTAGAAAAATATTCCCAAACATTTCTCATACTGTCATAGATCCTTTCCTTTTTATAATCTATAAGTGCATCGTAATTACCTTTTCATTCGTCATTTCTTCAATAGCGCTGCGTGGGCCTTCTTTTCCAATACCGCTGTCTTTTATTCCTCCGTAGGGGAGAATATCTGCACGGAAAGTAGAAACATCATTAATATTTACTCCGCCAAACTCCAATTTTTGGGCCGCTTTCATCGCAATGTGAAAATTAGAAGTAAACAGACCTGCTTGCAATCCAAATCTCGAATCGTTCACTCTTTTGAATACTTCATCAATCTCATCATACGGGACGATACTAATCACTGGTGCAAATACTTCTTCACACATGACTTTCATATTTTCTGTTACATTGGTTAAAATGGTGGGATAAAACAGAGCCCCTTCTCTTTGACCGCCAGTTGCTATATGAGCTCCTTCTTCTAAAGCTTCCTTGACCCAATTTTCTGCTCTTTCGGCTTCATCAATACTAATCATTGGTCCTATATTTGTCGTTTCTAACTCTGGATTTCCGACAGTGAATGATTCAGCAAGTTTTGTTGCCTCTTCAATGACTTCATGATATATAGAACGATGAACATAAATACGCTGCACAGAAATACATGCTTGACCAGAATTTGAATAACCTCTTGATATAACTAATTGTACTGCTCTCTTTAAATCCAGAGTGTCATGATGAATAATGTTTGGAGAATTACTACCTAATTCAAGAGTTACTTTTCTTATCCCGGAATTGTTTTTAATCTCTCTTCCAACATTCGGGCTCCCTGTAAAAGTAAACATTGCAATTCTCTTATCTTTTAAAAGCATAGGGCCTGTTTCTTTTCCAAACCCATTTACTACATTGATGTACCCGCTTGGCAAACCGGCTTTTAACATTATTTCAGCTATTTTAATAGCGGTAACCGGTGTTCTTTCAGCGGGTTTTAAGACAATTGTATTTCCAGCGGCAATCGCCGGAGCAACTTTATGAGCCGTTAAGTTAAATGGGAAATTAAATGGCGTAATTGCACAAATTACTCCAACCGGAACGCGAATGGAAAAGGCCATTTTTTCATCGTTTCCAGGTTGTCCATGAATGGGCAATCCTTGTCCGGATATTTGCTTTGCTTCTTCTGCTGAAGCTATAAAGGTTTGAATGCCACGATCTACTTCAGCTTTTGCATCATTGATAGTTTTTCCCGCTTCTCGGCAAATTATCATCGCTATTTCATCTTTTCGTTCTTTAAACAGCTCTGCGGATCTTATGAGAATATGGTGACGATCAGTAGCTGTAAGCTTTACATTTTGGAAGGTATCATATGCACTCGTTACTGCTTTATCAATAAGTTGTTTGTTAGCTTTAGCAACATGGGCGAACGGTTCATGGGTATATTTATTTTCAACTAAAAAGGTTTCTTCGCTTTTAATCCATTCACCGTTGACCAGATTTCCTTGTTTGTTCGACGTTTGTATAGTCATTGCATGTTCCTCCTTATCAACCTTTCATCACACAGTCATGAACTCAGAAAATCATAAACAGAAGATGGGATCGGGATACCTTCTTTAAATCTTTTTTCAGCTAGATTTTGTTCGGGTTTACCATGCACGAAAACATTCGCAAATCCTTCAGCGGGTGTCGATGAATGTAGTTCGTCAATCATTTGATCAACTTGTTTATAAAACATACTTTGTGGGGTAAACAATCCAGGGTCTATGACAAAAATAAAATGTCCAAGCTCTCGAAATTGTCATACATAGGAGTGATATGGGGCCTAAAATTTGAACCTGTTAAAATACCAGAGAAGATGTCCACCATCATGCCAAGGCCATATCCTTTTGGACCTCCAAACGGGAGCATTGCTGCAACTTCATTCGGATCTGTAACCGGAATTTTATGATCGTTTACACCCCAATCACTGGGGATTTGTTCCCCGATTCTCTTGCTTTTAACACTTTGCCAAACGCTGCGTTACTTGTGGCCATATCAAGTATAATTGGTTTATGTTGTAGCGTCGGCACCCCAAAGGCGATCGGATTAGTGCCAAAAAATGATTCTGCTCCGCAAAAAGGTACAATATATTTATCGGTGTGAGTCATCATCATGGTAATTAAACCTTTTTCGGCAGCTCGCTGAACAAAATAGGAAAGAGCGCCACAGTGACTACTGTTTCTAACTCCGACTATACTGCTGCCATACTCTTTAGCATTTTCAATGGCTATGTGTCCATAGTCTCGCTTGCAATCACATGACCTAAACCATAATCGCCATCAAAAAGAAGTGTATGATGATTCTTTTTTTGAGTAGAAAAACTTGGGTCGGTTTTAATTCCTCCTGCGTGTATTCGCTTACAATAATGTTCTGTTCGTAGTGATCCGTGTGAGCTGACTCCGCGCAAGTCAGCATGCACAAGGATTTCTGCAGTTATTTCAGCATGTGATTGCTGAACCCCCTCCCTTGATAATCGATGTGAAACTAGTTGTTGTAATTCTTTGTGATGATAAATTTATTTTTCATACTACCCTCCTACAATACATGCTAAACATTTATTCAACTATTTCAGTATAATCTTCTATATCCTCTGCCAACTCTTCTTCATATTCATCAGCACCTAACCAACCTTCCCGATACGTCAAGTATTGGTCTTCTGCATGCTGTTGGTATTCTTCGGTCTGGTATACCTCAGATAAAGCGTCTTCAAGTACGGATACAATTTCATCAGGGGTATCTGTAGGTACAACCATACCTCTCTCGATACCATTTGTGACGTCAATATCGTTCTCGACAGTAGTAGGAACATCTTCAAAATCGTCCAGCCTTTCTTCATTCAACACAATAAGGGGGTGGAGTTCTTCTGATTCGAGATAATCGACAACAGGCCCGATTTCTTCAAAAATTGCATCTATATGCCCCCCTAATGCGGCCGCATGCATATCTCCCGCTCCTTCAAAAGCCACATAATTAATGTCGAGGCCTGTCTCTTCAGCCAATATTTCAACAATGACTTCGTCATTGCCACCTGCTCCTGTGCCTCCAACCTCAATACCAACGTTTTCAGCAGCTTCCACAAACTCATCATAATCTTCATATACTTCGGGATTAGCCATAATGGTTCCGACATCGTGTTGCATCCTAGCCAAAGGTCGCAAGCCATCTAACCCTTCAGCATAATTCCCGTTTGCAGTTGTGATGGCGAATGCAGATATAGCGGCCATTGTATATCCATCACCAGGTCGGTTGGCTGCTTCGCTTTTACCCGTCGCTCCACCAGCACCCTCCATATTAACGACATTAATATTCACGCCTAACTCATGTTCCAGTAAATCGGATACCGTTCTTGCGTAAACGTCTGTTCCACCACCGGGACCATGTCCAACGATCATTTCGATATCTCTTGTTGGATAATCCTCTGCACTTTCAGAACTTTCTGCGGAACAACCGGCCAATAGTGTTAAGAATCCGACAGTGGTAAACAATAATTTTGTTCTCAAAATAAGTCCTCCTTTATTCCTTCTTCATGAAAACGTTTACTATTGTTTTTATAGAATCTACACCAGCTTCAATATTCTCTTTTAATTGACTAGATACCGATTTTTAACTCTTTTGCAAGAACACCTGCAGCAATCGTCTCTTTCGCTATGATTTTATTTTCACCTACAACAGCTCCTTTTTTGATATGCGCGCCGTTGAGTACTACAGCTCCCATTCCAATCATTTTACCTTCTTCAATTGTGCAGCCATGAATAACGGTACGATGTCCAATGGTAACATTCTCGCCAATAACAAGAGGGTATCCGGGGTCAACATGAAGAATACTCCCTTCTTGTATATTTGTTCCTGTACCTACCTTGATTGGCTCATTATCTCCTCTTAATACAGAAGTGAACCATACAGAGGTATTTTTATGGAGTTCTACTTGACCGATAATATAAGCCCCAGGGGCTATATACGTTGTAGGATCGATTGAAGGTTCATGTTTGCCTAGATTGTAAATCATCTTTAACCATCCTTATTACAGCCGTTATGAGTATTTGAAATTCGCTTTTCGCTTATCAAGAAAAGCATTCACACCTTCTTGATAGTCTTCTGATACAAAAGAATCGAGAATAAGTCGAGCAGTTTCATCTGAATCTTCTGTAGCTCCTTCTAAAACCTCATTGACAATACGTTTAGAACCTCGTACAGCGAATTGGGCATTATCACAAATAGTACGAGCATAAGATTTCGTTTCTTCTTGAATGTTTTCACTACTGAAAATCCGATCAATGAGGCCGATATTGATAGCTTCTTCGGCATTTAATAAACGACCCGTATATAAAATATCTTTAGCTTTAGCTGGTCCAACAAGATCAACAACATTCTTTGTCCCCGGTGTGTTATAGACGAGCCCTAAACGAGCGGGTGTAATACCAAATTTTCCTTTTTCATCACTAAAGCGGAAGTCGCAAGCAACGGCAATTTCACACCCACCACCAACGCAAAACCCTTGAATCATGGCAATCGTAGGCTTGGAAGCATTCATAATGGCTTTTTCGGCAATCATAGTTTGTTCATTATAATGAGCCGCACTCTCTGCTGTATAGCGGTGTGTCTTAAACTCACTAATATCTGCTCCTGCCGAGAAAGCCTTTTCATCAATGCTTTGAAATATAATCACTTTTACATTCGGGTTGCTGTCACATTCATTGATGATTTCAGGGATTTCTTTCCATATTTCATAGGTGAGAGCATTTCTTTTTTGGGGACGATTAAAATAAATAGTGGCAATCTCGTTGTTAACCTCGTAATAAATATCTTTTTTGGTTTTAGTTTCTTCCATGGATATTTCACTCCTTAGCACATTTTAATTTTGGGCAGAAATTTGTCCAGTGTAAGAATGGACAGCCCCTTCATTTTCCAAGTGTTTAATGGCTTCCAAATCGTAACCAAGTGTCTGTAGCACCTCTTGCGTGTGTTCGCCGTGTAAGGGTGCGGGGGTACGGACGGAACCAGGGGTTTCTGAGAATTTTGTAGGGATCCCCATCATCTTCATATTCCCGATTACGGGGTGGTCAATTTCCATTATCATTTCACGTTCGATATAATGAGGATCCTGAACAGCTTCTTCAAAGTTATTAATAGGACCTGCAGGCACCCCTGCATCCTCGCATTTATCCACCCAATATTGTTTATCCTGTTGACTGAAAATCGCCTCTAAATCATTCTCCAGTTCATCAATATTTTCTTTTCTTAAGGAATTTGATTTGTATCGTGGGTCTTGTATCCATTCAGGTTTTTCTAATACGTTCGTACATAAACGCTCCCATGTTTTTTGGTTGGCACAACCTAGCATCATATAACCATCTCGGGTTTGGATAGCTTGATAGGGGGCAGAAACTCGGTGTCGTCCCCCTGTTGGCTGTGGGATTGACCCTCCCGCAAAATAAGCCGCAGCTTCCCACGTGAACCAAGGTAGCCCAATTTCAGCAAGTGATAAGTCGACATTTTGTCCTTCACCCGTTTTTAATTTATGAATATAAGCTGCCATGATCGCATAGGCAGCCGTAATACCGGCGCCAATATCATAAACTGCAATCCCGGATTTCATCGGTCTGGAGTCAGGCTCTCCTGTCATACTCATTAATCCGGACATCCCTTGAGCGACGAGGTCAAAAGCCCCTTTATGGGAGTAAGGTCCGGTTTGTCCATAACCTGATATCGAACAGTAAATAATATCCTCCTTTAATTGTTTCATGGAATCATAGTCAATTTGTAACTTTTTAGTAACACCGGGTCTAAAGTTTTCAACTATTACATCTGCTTTTTCAGCAAGTTTGTAAAATGCATCAAGCCCTTCCTGACTTTTCAGATTCAATGAAATGCTTTTTTTGTTTCGATTAATTTGAAAAAAAGAAGTCGATTCTCCGTGTACATAAGGCCCCATTTGTCTCGAATCATCGCCACCCTGTGTCTTTTCTACTTTGATCACTTCAGCCCCAAGGTCAGCAAGCACCATTGTACAGTATGGACCTGCCATAATTTGAGAAGCGTCTAAAACGACTAGCCCGTTTAAAGGTCCCATTATTTCACCTCAAATATAAAAAATAATTTATACATGTTGATGGCTCTGGTACAATAAAATTGAAGGTTATATTTCAACAATATCTGTGTTCTGGTCAACACGATATTCCCTTATTCTTTTTATAAGTCGATCACTTTTTTCCCCCTTTCTACGTCATTTTTGAGATGGTTTTCAAATTGTTTAATCACATCTTGAATCCCCCCCTTTTTTAAACTTTCTAATATTTGGCGATGTTCGTTTATAATTTCTTTATTAAATTCGTGGTTGTGTAAAATTTTAGCCCTATAAATCAAAAGAAGCGAACGGACTTGTTGTACAAACTGAATTGCTCGTTTGTTTGGGCATGCCTTAAGTAAAGTGTCATGGAAATCCGTATTTAACTGAAGTAATTCTAAATACTCTTTGTTTCCCAACGCATGCTCTGCCTTATCTAGAAGCTTTTCCACTGTCATGAGCAGTTCTTGATTCACCACTTTAGTAACCGTTTTCATAACTTCCTTTTCTAAAGCTATTCTACAGTCATAAAGTTCTATAAAATCTTCAATATTAAGTTCAATGACTCGTAATCCAGGCCCATCTTGGACTAGTAGCCCTTCATTTTGTAATTGTCTCAAGGCTTCCCGCATGGGTGTGCGGCTAATGTTGTACTGCTTAGCCAGTTTTGTGACCACCATTTTTGACCCTGATTTTAACTCACCGGTTAGAATCGAGCTTTTTAATGATTCATATAGTTGCTGATATAACGGTTGAGATAACATCAACTTCTGCAATGAATTCATCTCCTTGGGAAATGTTAATAACAGTATCCTGTATCCAGGATACTGTTATCATATTTGAATATTTCAGAAAAGTCAATATTGCTTGTGATATTTTTAGGTATAACTATAATTTCGTTTGTGTCACAATAAAATGCTGACGTTAACTAATGACAGAAATAATCCATCATCATTCCAGTTGAACGATGATGGATTAATAGCACTTGACCTATCCACAGGCCGTTTTAGATTTTAGATCTCTTTTTTAGCGAGTGTTTAAAAAAAGGGACAAAAAGATCCGAAAAGTTTAAAAATTATTCGCTTATCACATGATGGCGCTAGCTTGCAGCTTCATTAGCGATACTTCGCACGAAGAAAAAAGGGTTTTTCTTTTTCAAGTAGAGGGATTTTCTACGTGAAACGGAGAAGCATGCTGGCGTGTTTTGACTGTGATTTTTCCGCACTATTTGAACAACTCTTTATAATAGTTTTTTATTGACACACTCTTGTTCGATACTGATGGGGAGTATCATGTACATGTTTTCTAAATGTACGATAAAAATGTGGCATGCTGTTATAACCGCATCTTCTGGCTATGGTTTCAATTTTATCATTGGAATAGCATAGCATGTCCTTTGCGCGTTTCATTCGCTTTGTAGTGATATATTCGCCCAAAGTTATTCCGATGGTTTGTTTAAAGATTTTGCTGAGATAGGTGGGGGAAACAGTTGCATGCTGAGCCATTTCTTCCAAATTTAATTGTTGGTACAGGTTTTCCTCTATATAAGATAAAAGTGATCGAATCCATTCCTGACCCTGACCCGACTGTCGTGTTTGGGCATAAAAGCAGTGGCGATTCAACATTAACAATAATGTATGTAGATGTATCGTCAGAAATTCAAAGCGATCATTTTTATTAAGATGGTTTTCATTATTCATTTTCTCCAGTTGCGATTCAAATTTAAGCAAAGGGTTCAAGTCCATTCGGTATCGGTATTCTCTCTTTGTTTGGGATTGCGTGTACAGTTTTAGAAAAGTATCTGTAGGATTAAAATGGTGGTGTTCTGTGATTTCAGATGAGAAATATAAAACTGTAGTAATCATATACTTATAGTCGTCTATAATGGCTCGGTGGATAGTATTGGGAGGCACAAGAATGATATCTCCCGGTTTAAGTTTGTAAAAATTTTGATCAATAAAAAACATACTGTCCCCTTCATTGATATAAATTAATTCATACCAATCATGAGTATGATCCGGCAGTTCTTCATGATTGCTTTTTTTAGTTTTGTAAAACAACGATAACGGGGTAAAAGTATTATTTGTATTTGTAAATTTTCCTATCATAATTTAACGCCTCCTCGGTATAAGATTAGCAATATATTGTGTAATATAAGCAATATTTATACCTTTTAATTTATGATACACTAATAATAACATAATATGATAGCGGTTACATCTTATTTTAATATAGGAGTTGGGAAGAATGAGATTAAAAGAAAGGGTAGCTTTAGTAACCGGTGGCGGTTCCGGTATTGGCCGTTGCACTTGTGAACTTTTTGCACGAGAAGGTGCAAGCGTCATTGTCAATGATACGAATGATGAAGCAGGGAATGAAACTGTACAGCGTATTGAAGCAGAAGGTGGAAATGCACTATTTTTAAAAGCGGATGTTACAACTGAAGGTGAGATTCAAAGTATGGTTGAACAAATTCATCAAAGGTTTAATCATATTGACATTCTTTTCAATAATGCTGGAATTAGCAGGGTAGGAGCTCTTCATAAAATAGAAACCGAAGATTGGGAAAAGGTTGTAGATGTCAATTTAAAAGGTGTTTATCTCACAAGTAAGCATGTCCTTCCAAATATGATAGAAAGACAACAAGGTTCGATCATCAATATGTCTTCTTGTATTGCGGAAATTGGTTTGGCAGATCGAGCGGCTTATGCAGCTACAAAAGGTGCGGTGCTTTCATTGACAAAGTCCATGCAAGTTGATTACGCGCGTGACAACATTCATGTTAATGCACTTTTACCTGGGACTGTCTATACGCCTTTTGTAGAAAAATATCTAAAAGAATCTTATAGTAACCCTGAACAAGCAATTGAAAAGCTTAAGGAGAGGCAGCTAAGTGGGGAATTAGGTACCCCGGAAAAAGTAGCAAAGGCTGCGTTGTTTTTGGCTTCGGACGACTCTCAATTAATGTTCGGATCTCCATTATACATTGATGGCGGTGTTACATTTGGGAAAAATGCTTAATCTACCAAATTTGTGCAGAAGGCAAGGTGGAATAACATGAAAATAACATCTGTAGAAACCTATCTTCTCGATGTGCCCACTCAAACAAAAGGCAATTACCGACTCCCAAACCAAGTTGGAATCCGTGGAGTTCATTGTTGTTCGTTTGGACACGGATGAAGGCATTACTGGCTGGGGCATTAATTGGAATTATACGAAAGGCACGAGAGCAGTGAAAACAATCATTGATGAGACTTATGCTCCGAACTTAAAAGGCAGAGATCCTTTGTTCTATTAAAACATTTTGAATGATCTACACTACACCAATCATTTTATCGGTCAGGTTGGTGTTACTAGAGTCGGTCTGTGTGCCGTTAATTTAGCGTTATGGGATATAATGCTTAAAGTAACAGGGCTACCTTTATGGAAATATTTAAGGCCGGTCAAAGATAAGGTGAAGGCATATAACACAGATGGAGGCTGGCTACAAACAACTACTCGTGAGCTGTTATCAGATATGGGAAAACTAGTAGAGCGTGGGTTTCATGCGATGAAAATGAAGCTAGGCCTTCCTGATCCGCGAGAAGATTATGAGCGGGTGTAGACAGTTAGAAACAATCTGCCTGATCATGTAAAATTAATGGCCGATGTAAACACCGTCTGGGACTTGAAAACATGGGAAAGAAACTGGAAGAGTTTGATATTCATTGGCTTGAAGAACCGATGAATCCGTTTAACAAGAAAGATCATGCTTCACTGGCAAAAGCGATTAACATTCCAATTGCGGTTGGAGAGACGATTTATACACGCTATGATTTCCGGGATTATATAGAGATGGGTGCTGTAGATGTTGTGCAAGCTGATGCAACGAAATTATCCGGGATAGATGAATGGCTGGAGGTTGCAGCGCTTGCCAGGAGTTACGATTTAGAAGTGATTCCCCATACAAACTTTCAACAAATTCTTCACGTACAGTTGGCAGCTGCCTGTTCCAATGTACCGATGGTGGAATGTTGTTACGAATCGATTATGGATATCTGTGAATCTCAGATAGCAGTAGAAAACGGTTATTATACATTGCGTGAGGAACCGCGACTAAATTGCAAATTTAATGATAAGATATTATCAGATTTTAGAATTGGATAAACTATCTTTGAAATAAAATAGTATAGTTGAAAACAGGGAGGCTAAAGATTCATGAAAAAGAATTGGGGAATAAAAGGCGTTCTATTCATTATGTTAGTGAACCTATTAGCAGCATGTGGCAACGGGAGTGCGGAAGGGGGAGCATCCTCGAATGGCGAGGAAGTTTATGAAATTAGTCTTGCTCATGGTAATCAACCGGGTGAACCTGTAGCTGAGGTTGCCGAAAACTGGACCGAGTTGGCAGAAGAGAAAAGTGACGGAAGACTTGAACTAACCGTTTATCCGAGTTCACAGTTAGGCGCTGAAGGTGAAGTGGTTGAGCAAGCAATGGCTGGGAATAATGTAATTATCATGACCGGATATGATTATTTAATGGACTATGTGGAAGATTTTGGGATACTAACCGCTCCCTACTTGACAGAGGATTTTGAGGAATTGATCTATTTAACAACGACAGATTGGTTTGATGGATTACACGATGATTTAAAAGATCAAGGACTTGAAATTGTGGCAACTAATAATGTTTATGGTGAACGCCATTTAATGACAAATGGCGAAGTACTAACACCAGATGATTTAAATGGGATGATTATTCGTACACCGGACAACAATATGGCAATTCAATCTTTTGAGGCGATGGGTGCGTCACCAACGGCTCTTTCACTGGATGAATTGTATACTTCACTACAACAGGGCGTTGTAGACGGTGCTGAGAATCCAATTCCGGTGTTAGAAGGCACGAACGCACATGAGGTAACGAATTACCTTGCTTTGACGGGGCATCAAAAATTTATTACTCCTTGGGTGTCCGGTACGACGTTTATGGAAACGCTTCCTGAAGATTTGAAAACTATCTTGCAAGAAACAGGGGAAGAAGCTATGGCTGATTCGGAGCACCTAGTTGAAGAGGCAGAGGTAGAAATATTGGAAATGTTTGAAGAAGAAGGAATCACCATTAATGAAGTAGATCAGGAGCCTTTTGAAGAAGAAGCGATGACTTTGTATGATATAACAGACCAATGGTCGGAAGATTTATATGAACAGGTTCAACAACTTCTTGAAGAGCGTTGAGGGATATTGAACTTGGATCATTACTTACAGTACTGAGGGCAAGTGAATGTGCGATGCACTTGTCCTGTGATCTTTCAAGATAAAAACGAGAAGGTGAAATTCTCATGAAGTTAGTAAAGCTATTGCGCAACATAGATGATTATATCATTACCATTGCCATTTCAGGTACTATTATCGTCGTCAGCGCAAATATATTCTTCAGATATGTATTAAATAGTCCAATCACATGGACAGAAGAAGTAAGCGTGGCTTTTTTTACACTTGTGACCTTTTTTGGAATGAGTTCCGCTATGAAGCGAAACGAGCATATTGGTATCGACTACTTTGTCCGTAAACTGCCTGATCCAATATCCTATTTATTTCAATGGATCAGACTTATCGCGATCTTTGGTATCATACTTTTTGTATTCATTTACTTGGGATTTCAATTGGCGTTAGACTCTAACGCGCAGACATCCATACTAGGAATCAGCTATATATATATATATTTATCTATCCCGCTAGGAGGCCTATTAGCGCTCATCCATTTGACTTACGTTATAGTGACTAGGAATAAAGATTTTATTAAATACAACAAGGGAGCTTATTAGTCGATGGAACTGCTCATTACCATTCTCATCTTACTGGTTAGTATTTTATTGAACATCCCCGTTGCCTTAGCTCTTATAATTAGTTCAGCGTATTATGTATTTACATCTAATATTCCTAATGGGATTATTGTTCAACAAATGGTAGAAGGGTCAGTATCATTTACTTTACTGGCGATCCTGTTTTTCATAACTACCGGTAATTTAATGAACTATACCGGCATTACAACAAGGATCTTGAATTTTGCACAAGTCATCACCAGACACACCATTGGCAGGCTTGCCAAAGTCAACGTAATTCTAAGTACTTTTATGGGTGGATTGTCGGGGTCAAACATTGCCGATGCGGCGATGAACTCGAAAATCCTTGTCCCCAGAATGGAAGAAGAAGGGTATGATAAAGGGTTTGCAACAGCGCTAACGGCTGCAACATCCCTCATCACACCTATTCTGCCGCCGGGGATTGCCTTGATTTTGTATGGATTTGTAGGCAATGTCTCGATCGGAGACTTGTTTGTTGCCGGTGTAGTACCGGGTCTTTTGTTAGCATTTCTAATGCTTGTGCTGAGTCATTTTATATCGAAACGCCGAAACTTTGAAGTCGAAAACAAAAAACCGATGGCAAGGCCCAAAGAGGTGATTGTTGCTTTAAGGCCTGCATTGCTGGCAATTTTGCTGCCGGTTATTATTATAGGCGGTATTCGGCTTGGGGTTTTCGGGCCGTCAGAAGCAGGTGTTATTGCTGTTCTCTACGCGTTATTTCTCGGGTTAATTGTTTATCGTGAAATGAAGCTCCCTAAGCTTGCTCACGCATTATTTGAAAGTGCCCAGACAGCGGCAATAGTCATGTTAATCATTGCAGGCGGATCAGCTTTTGGCTGGGTCTTGACAGTAGAACAAGTCCCACAACAGTTAACAGAAGTTGTAAATAGCTATATTGATAATCCTTTCATGTTTTTTATTGTAGCCTTGATTTTCCTCCTTTTAGCGGGCATGTTTGTTGAAGGAAACGTCTTGATCATGATTTTGACACCACTTTTTATGCCGATGTTGAATACCTTTGGCATTGATCCGGTTCATTTTGGTATATTTTTTGTATTGGCGGTCAGTATTGGTACGTTAACACCCCCAGTGGGCACGGTTTTGTTCACAACCAGTTCCATTACCGGTGTATATATTGAAAAATTAATTAAGGAAATGTTACCGTTTTATCTTATCCTTATTATTGCTGCTCTACTCATCGCTTTCATACCTGCCATCACCCTATGGTTGCCAAATATATTATAGAGATTAACAATAATAGTGTTATTACACGATATATTAGTGTACTATGAAAAAGCATGCTTTGGATTAACATGTACAGCTTATGATTTATAAAAATTTAAAAAAGTTTAAACGGAATTTGTAAATGGGGCCTAATGGGTCCCCTTTGTTGTATTTCTAGTTTAACGAGATATTCGATTTGTATGTTAATATACAAAGGGATGGTTACAGTGAATAAATGGACTTTTTTGTGTCAACTCAACGTCCGAGATGCTCCGTAAGCGGTGCCTAATCGTCACCTAACAATTTGCTTGGAGATTAAACGCACAGACTTTGTATTTGCAGGACATGATGGGCTTAACCAGCATCATTTATCGATACACATCAACGTGTACTGTGTTACTCGCGATAACTGGATCAAACGATTTCAACAAACATCCAGGAAGAAAGTTCTGCTGGAGCACATCAGAAGTGACCACACGACAATTTATGTTATTGAAAAGAAAGGTGTGGTGGAAATCCCCATTAACCTACAGACGTTAGTATTGGGCGGATGGGTGTGCAGGCGCTGAAATAGATCATTGCTGATAGGGACGAACGCCGACTAAGCAGTACAAAGGGGTCTTTTTATGAAAAACTTAGTATCATTTATTTTTGTAATTACTGCACTTATGATTCTCACAGGCTGCCAGCAACAGCTATCTGAAGCAGGCAGCAATAATAAGGATAGACTTGTGATCTCCTGGCCCCAAGATGTAGGTCCTCTCGACCCGCATAGTTATGGTGAAAACCAGATGTTTGCTCAAAACCTTGTTTATGAATCACTTGTGAAACACGATGAAAAGGGAGAAATACAACCCCATTTAGCCGAGTCATGGGAGATATCAGAAGACGAAAGAACTTATACCTTCTTTTTACGAGAAGGTGTGAAGTTCTCGGATGGCTCCAAATTTAACGCGAAGAATGCTAAAAAGAATTTCGATGCAGTATTAGCGGCGCCTGATGACCATGCCTGGTTGGAATTGACCAATCAAATCACCCAAACGGAAGTGATTGATCCCTATACATTTGAAATCACACTGGAAGATACATATTATCCGCTGCTTGAGGAATTGGCACTTGTGCGGCCTTTCCGTTTTCTTGGAGACGCCGAATTTTCTGAAGATCGGCAATTCAAAGATCCGGTCGGTACGGGTCCATGGGTGCTTCAGGAGTACCGTAAGGATGAAGAAGCCGTATTTCATCGCAATGAAAACTATTGGGGCGAAAAACCAGAGATGGAAGAGCTGGTTGTGCGCGTGATTCCTGATGGTGATGCTCGTGTAATGGCTTTTGAAAACGAAGAAATTGATATGATTTATGGGGATGGTTTAATCAGTTTAGATGCATTTGATCATTTACAAAGCAACGAGAATTATGAAGTAGGTACCTCCCCGCCGCAAGCGACACGTGCATTGGCTTTAAATTCTAATCGAGGAGCCACTGAAGACCACCATTTCCGGCAAGCGCTTAATCATGCATTCGATGCACATAGTTTTATCGAAGATATGCTCCACCAGACAGAAGAGCATGCTTTGAGTCTCTTTCCTGATGACACGCCATACCAGCCGGATGATTTAGACCCCTATGAGTATGATCCTTCGAAAGCTGAATCACTGCTGGAGGAATCTGGTTGGGAACAGGTAGATAATAATGATATTCGAGAGAAAAATGGCGAACCGCTGCAGCTCACCTTTGTATTTGATGCAAATGATAAAGTTCAAACCATTTTGGCAGAGTATATGCAAAGTGAACTTCGTGCCTTAGGGATCGATATTGTTCTTTCCGGCGTGGACAACCAATCTTTTCTTGAAGCACAAAAAAGCGGGGATTTTGATATCATCTACAATGAGACATGGGGAGCTCAGTATGATCCACATGCAATGTTTTCTTCCATGAGGGTTCCTTCCCATGCAGATTATCAGGCGCAGCTGGGGCTAGCTGATAAGGATGAGCTTGATGAAAAGATTAGTCAGGTGTTAGTTGAAACAGATGAGCAGCAAAGGGAAAAACAATATGAAGATATAATAAGTACACTGCATGACGAAGCGATTTATTTGCCGGTTTCCAGTCCATCCACAATCGCCGTGTACCATGATGACATTGAAGGTGTACAATATTCTCCCATACCCTATGAATTTTCTCTGGAGCAAGTAAGGAGATAGGGACATGGCCGCTTTAATCGCTCGAAGAATACTCATGCTTTTTCCATCTTTGCTGTTTCTCTCGATGTTTATATTTTTACTTATGCAATTGATCCCGGGGGATCCGGCTCAAGCCTATCTGAGATTATCTCAAATTCCGCCTACGGATGAGGCGATCACAGCTGTAAGAGAGGAATTAGGATTGGATCTTCCCCTTTATGAACAGTATTGGAATTGGCTCATTTCTGCACTGCAGCTTGATTTCGGGAGATCCTTTTTAACGGGCGAACGTGTTCTTGAGGAAGTTTTGTATTATTTTCTCGCAACTTTACAATTGAGTCTCACTGCTTTTTTATTGACGATCGTCATAAGTGTAGTGATCGGCATTTTTGCCGCTCGTTACCAAAAGCGTTCGTTTGACACATTCAGTCGGCTATTCTCGGTGGGGGGGTCAGCCATACCCACTTTCTGGCTTGGCTTTCTTCTTGTATATTTTTTCTCTTATCAATTGGGTTGGTTACCGTCAGGGGGGAGAGGGGATTGGAGCAGTTTAGTGTTACCGGTGCTCACCCTTTCCATCCCCTACATTGCATTATTCAGCCGTTTATTAAGAACTAGCTTGCTGGAAGTGAGTAAGGCTTACTATGTCACGTATAGTCGTGCCCGCGGTCTTCGGGAACCATCCATTTTTAGAAAGCATATTCTCCGCCACGCGCTTTTGCCTCTTCTTACAGTATCGGGTGTAGCACTAGGCTACCTATTGGCAGGTACTGTCATCGTTGAGAGTGTGTTTTCCTGGCCAGGTATGGGGAGATACATGGTGACGGCAATTACGAACCGTGATTACCCTGTGATCCAATTTTACATCGTTTTCATGGCTTTTATTTTCTTAGTCGTTAACATGATGGTCGATTGGTTGCAAGCGTGGGTAGATCCGAGGTTACGCAGGCGGGAAGGGTCGCGCCATGTTTAGTGTGTTATGGAAGAAAAAAGCGCTTATCTTTAGTAGCTCTATACTTTTGTTGGCGTTCCTATTTGCTTTGTTTGCGCCGTTCGTTGTGCCTGTTGATCCGTTTGCTGGTGACACTTCACGTCGTTTACTGCCACCTTCTGCTGAATACTGGTTTGGTACAGATCATCTAGGTCGTGATGTGTTTTCGCGATTATTGTATGGGGCGCGCTATAGTTTTCTCGGAGCGCTCGTTGTGGCCATTATAGCCGCCATACTTTCTATTGTAATTGGTACAATAGCTGGGTATAGGGGTGGGTGTTTGGATCAAATATTCATGCGTATCAGTGAATGGATGCTTGCATTTCCGAGCCTGATGATAGCCCTCGTCCTTGTCGGTATATTTGGCCCCGGGATGCTTAACTTAATGTTTGCGCTCATTCTTGTCTTTTGGATGCCGGGTGCTCGACTTGTTCGGAATATGATTGTGCGCTTAAAAGAGGAACGATATGTGCACGTAGCCAGGCTTCATGGGGGTTCTTCGTTTCGAATCATTACGCGCCACCTACTGCCTTTCGTGTTACCGCATGTCCTCGTACTGGCGACGCTGGATGTAGGAAGTGTGCTGTTACATATCGCTGGATTTTCATTTCTAGGCCTCGGCATACAACCTCCTCTCCCGGAATGGGGCGCGATGTTGAATACAAGCAGTGATTATTTTTATAGCTCTCCCTGGCTAATGATTTTTCCCGGGTTAATTATTTTTGTCATTGTTCTCTCATTTAATATCCTATCCGATCATTGGAGAGAAATTTTTCATATAAAAAAGTAGAGGTGATGGGACATGCTGAACGTTGACCGATTAAGCATCTTTACGCCAGAGCAGCAACCACTTCTGCAAAATATATCTTTTACGCTCTCAGCTGGGAAAACATTAGGAGTGATCGGGGAGAGCGGGGCAGGGAAAACTATGCTCAGCCTTGCCCTTATGCGATTGTTAGATCCAGCATTTCACGTAAGTGGAGGGATTTATTTTCAAGGAAAGTCGCTCATGGCATTAACGCTGGAAGAAGTATCTCGTGTACGGGGCAAGGAGATCGGTTTTTTAACTCAACATCCCCTTTCTGCCTTTGACCCGATTTTTACAGTGGGAAAGCAGATGCTCGACACGGTCCGAACGCATTTTACCTGTACGAAAAGAGAAACTCGTAGTGTAGTCATTCGTATGCTGGACAAGATGGCTTTTGAAGACCCTGAGTGGTTGTTGCGACGCTATCCGTTTGAGTTGAGTGGGGGAATGTTGCAAAGAGTAATGATTGCTTTAATGATGGCATTAAAGCCTAAGCTGATGATTGCAGATGAGCCTACGACGGCGTTAGATACCGTAACCCAGCAGCAAGTACTTCATCAATTGGGTTCATTGAGAAACGAGGGGACCGAGGCGATGTTACTTATCACACATGATTTAGGCGTATTGGCTAAACTTGCTGAGGAAGTACTTGTAATAAAATCAGGTTTAGTTGTCGAACGGTTGTCTGTCAAGAAACTTTTTGCAGGACCTGAACATACTTATACGAGAACTCTACTCAGATCTCACTTGAAGTTTCATGGAGTGAATGCATAATGGTTGTGGAAGTGAAAAAAGTGGCGAAAAGTTATGGGAAAAAGAACGGGAGCCGGGTATTGCGAGACGTTTCTTTACATATTGAACGAGAGGCATGTGTAGCGCTGTTGGGTGTGAGCGGTGTTGGTAAAAGTACGTTAGGGCGTATTGTGGTCGGCCTGGAACGTGCAGATCAGGGCAGGATATTCATCCAGGGCGAACGAATTCT
Organism: Geomicrobium halophilum; assembly: GCF_014207655.1. GTDB lineage: Bacteria > Bacillota > Bacilli > Bacillales > Marinococcaceae > Geomicrobium > Geomicrobium halophilum. The sequence goes on from NZ_JACHHJ010000001.1 coordinate 652,868, forward strand.
GGTTGGTAAGAACAAACGTTTCAGAAATAAGGTTCAGATTGTCTTCCAAGACCCGTATTCCGCTTTTAACCCCCGATTAACGATGGCACAGAGTCTGGCTGAGCCTTTATTAATCGAGCGGGTCAAAAAGCGGGAGCGCTATGAACGAATCAACGCAATATTAGAAGATGTTCAACTCGATCAGGAATTGTTGGATCGTTATCCTAAACAGTTAAGCGGGGGACAATTACAGCGAGCAGCCATTGCACGTGCCCTCATTTGTCGTCCATTATTTATTGTGTTTGATGAAGTTGTCAGTAGTTTAGATGTAGTCCAGCAGCATCATATTCTTACATTACTTCATAGATTGAAAGAAACTTATGATCTCTCTTATTTATTTATTACGCACGATTTTCAGGCAGCTAAGTATATCGCTGATCGTATTCTTGTCCTCCATGCCGGTGAAGTGGTTGATCAGGTTGAAAAAAATGGCAATGGAAGTTGGCAGCATTTTAAGCATCCGCAAGCGATACGACTACAAGAAGCGGTGTGGTCGTAAGAGTACAAAGAGGGCCGAGATACTCTAGATGTGGGGCCTGGATGTCTAATGTAGGTTATAGAAACGCGGGCGCTTTTCTCAAGCTTTTTATAGCCTCTTATCATAGTTTTTGTTTATTACTACTGTATTTTTCTGTATAATTAAGATTAGAAAATGGGTGTAAACGCTTGCTGATATTATTATTATATTCCTAATGATTACTTGTTGACAAAAAGAGTCGATGTCGGAAAAGTTAGCGACGTCCTTTTGCAAACCCGACACGAGGACGTGCGTCCGTCTAGAATAGGAATTTTAATAATATATCCTAAATTCTGTGTTCGACACAGGACCTTGCAGATCTTAACAGTAGTTCCTTTTTCGCCGAAGCTCCTATTGAACAAGCTTTCCCGGACTTTTGGACAATCCCAATCAAAGACAGCGTTGTGAAGTTTCCATCAAGAGGAGGTCACAAGAAATGCGGATTAAAGATAATATTGAAAAAGTACCGGGAGGTCTAATGGTTGTACCGCTCATGTTAGGTGCAACGTTAAATACGATAGACCAACTTCAACTCCCTTTTATTGTGGAATTTTTAAGAATATTAGGCGCGCCTGAGCTGGAAAATGGAAATTATGAGTTTTTGAGAATTGGGGGATTTACCCAGGATTTATTTAAGGATGGGGCTATGGTGCTGATTGCTTTGTTCCTCTTTTGCGCGGGTAGCCAAATGAATTTGAAAATCGGTCGAAAAGCACTCAAAATTGGATCTATTTTATTAGTATCGAAATATTTCTCAGGTCTGGCAGTAGGTCTTCTCTTTGGTTATTTCTTTGATCCGATGGATGGTTTGCTTGGACTATCGATGGTTGCCATTATTGCGGGGATGACAAACGGAAATGGTGGCATGTATGCGGCGTTGACAAGTCAATATGGACGTCGCTCTGATGTCGGCGGTGTGGCCGTGCTATCATTAAATGATGGCCCGTTCCTTACCATGATTTCACTCGGTATTATTGGTCAAAGTTTTCCTTTTATCTCTTTTATAGCAGTGTTGCTTCCAATTGCAATTGGAATGATTCTTGGGAATCTAGATGAGAAGATGCGTGCTTTTCTAAAACCGGGAGAAATTCTCCCTGTACCGTTCTTTGCATTTGCACTTGGTGCAGGGATGGATTTAACGTTATTTTTCAACCCTGAAGTCGTAGGAGCGGGTGTTGCACTTGGTTTAATGACAACGATTGTAACTGGTTTTGCAGGGATGTTTGCATTTTGGATTTTTCGCGAACGTAGTTATATCGCACCTTGGGCAGAAGCTTCTGCCGCAGGGAATGCAACAGCAACGCCTGCCGCTATCGCATCCGCCGCCGCTGTATCAGGGGGAGCAGGTGCTATGCTACAAGCAGATGTAGAAATGTATGAAGCGCTTGCTCCGATGGCTACTGCTCAAATCTCACTTGCGGTCATCGTAACTGCGATTCTCTGTCCAGTTGCTGTCATTCTAATGGATCGTTATCAACGTAAGCGAGGCATTGATGGGCGTTTAGAAGATGATGAAGTAGAAAAATAGAGAAAGGTTTGATTCCCTAATGAAACAAACATTATTATATGGTCGAGATGGTTTAGACATTCAGGTTCCGGAGGACACAGTCGTAATTGAGCCAACGAATATTCCAGCACTGGAAAATCAGGAAGAAGCGGTTCTGGAAGCCATGAAAGCACCTATCGGGACACCATCGCTTAGAGAGATGGTGACAGATACGGATACCGTGGCAATAGTGATTAGTGACATAACACGACCAACGCCGAACGATATCCTCGTACCCGCCATCATTAAAACACTTGGCAATATACCATTAGAAAATTTTGTTATTATTAATGGCACCGGTACACACCGCGATCAAACAGAGGAAGAGTTTGTGGAAATGCTCGGGCAATGGATTGTAGACAACATCCGTATCGTTAACAACCATTGTCATGAAAAAGATGAACTCGTCAAAGTGGGGCACAGTTCATACGGTTGTGACGTCTACTTAAATAAAGAATATGTAGAAGCCGACTTTCGCATTAGCACAGGCTTTATTGAACCACATTTCTTCGCTGGTTTTTCCGGTGGACCGAAAGGGATTATGCCGGGAATTGCAGGTATTGAAACGATCATGACATTCCACAACGCCCGCATGATTGGGGACCCCCGCTCTACCTGGGGGAATATGGAAGATAATCCATTGCAAAATATGACGCGTGAGATTAATCGCATGTGCAAGCCTGAATTTATGTTGAATGTGACCCTCAATAGAGAGAAGCACATTACGGAGGTTTTTGCCGGTGAGTTGCATGAGGCCCATGATAAAGGCTGTGAATACGCAAAAGAGCACGCTATGGTGCGTTGTGAGGAACGTTTTGATGTCGTGATTACCTCGAACTCCGGCTATCCACTTGACCAAAATCTCTACCAAGCAGTCAAGGGGATGAGCGCCGCCCAGAAGATCGTGAAAGAAGACGGGAGCATCATTGTGGCGTCCGAATGTTCCGATGGATTACCAGGCCATGGAAATTACGCCGACATCCTTAAAATGAAAGATACACCCCAACAATTGTTGGGCATGATCGAGGATCCGGAGTTCAAGATGTTTGATCAGTGGCAAGTACAGAAACAAGCGGTGATCCAAGTCTGGTCAGATGTATATGTATATTCTAAGTTAAGTGATGAGCAAGTAAAAACAGCGATGCTCAAGTCAAGCAAATCGATTGAAGAGACGTTAACTGACCTTCGTGGAAAATATGGTGAAGACATGTCGGTAGCCATTTTACCTCTCGGACCCTTAACAATTCCTTATGTAGAAGTGAAATAAAGGGGAGATACAATGAAACAAGAAGAAAAGCTACACGAACTCCAAGACTTATTGGTGGAGCTAAAAACGGTTGTAGTGGCTTATTCTGGTGGTGTAGACAGCACATTCTTGTTGGCGGTCGCTTTGAAGACCCTGGGCCAAGACAACGTGCTGGCGGTAACGGCAAATTCTGAAACGTTACCTGAACGGGAACTTGAGGAAGCGAAGGAATTCGCAACCAGCCTAGGTGCTCACCATCAAGTCATTGAAACGTCAGAATTAGCCGTTGAAGGCTTTGATGATAACTTGCAAAACCGTTGCTATTTGTGTCGGGATAATCTGTTTGAGAATTTACGGCCGATTTTAGAAGGAGAAGGCTTTGAAAATATTATTTTTGGATTGATTACCGATGATATGGGTGAGCATCGCCCTGGCGTCGTTGCGGCCAGAGAACATGGGGTGCGAGGGCCCCTTCAAGAAGTAAAATTATACAAAGACGAGATTCGCGCATTATCGCAAGAGATGGGACTCAGTACATGGAATAAGCCTTCCTATGCCTGTTTGGCATCGCGCATTGCTTATGAAGAAAAGATTACGATTGAAAAGTTGGAAAAGGTGGATAAAGCAGAACAATGTGTACAATCCTTTGGTGTCCATCAAGTGCGTGTGCGAGCTCATGAGCAGATTGCCCGCATTGAAGTGGAGACCGGAGATATGGAGAAGGTGCTCAATCATAATGATGAGATTACTAGGCAGCTACGTGAACTAGGTTTTGTTTACGTAACGCTTGATTTAGCAGGCTACAAGAGCGGCAGCATGAACGCTGCCTTAGCAACAGAAAGCGCAAAGTGAGAGGGACGATATGACAAATTTTGAAGAACTCGGATTTAGTAAAGTGGATTATGATCGGGAAGAACGCACGGGTTTCCCGGAAATCGTGTATGGTATGTCAAAGACAGGCGAACAGGTACAGAAAATCGTGGAAAAGCTCATTTCGAAGCATAACAAGACATTAGTAACACGTATTAGTGAACAGAAGGCAACGGATGTGCTGGCGTCAGTTCCCGGCGGTGATTACTGTGCACATTCACAAACGCTTGTTTATGGAGGAAACGAACCGATAGCGAGGGGGTATGTATTGATTGCATGCGCGGGTACATCGGATTTGCCTGTCGCTGAAGAGGCTGCGCGCACGTGTAAATGGATGGGGTGTCGGGTGGAGACATTATACGATGTCGGTGTTGCTGGGATTGATCGTTTACTTGCGCATCGCGCACTCATTCAGGAGGCAAGCGTGGTTATTGTAATCGCAGGTATGGAGGGTGCGCTCGCAAGCGTGGTCGGAGGTCTAGTAAAGCGCCCGGTTATTGCGGTTCCAACATCCGTGGGATACGGGACGAATCTTGAAGGGCTCACGCCACTTTTGGCTATGCTAAATTCCTGCTCATCAGGCATGAGTGTCGTTAATATTGACAACGGATTTGGTGCAGCTTACCAAGCGACACTTATGATGAAACTAGCAGTTGATGGAGGGCATTCGAATTGAAAATCCTATATATAGACACAGTATCTGGAATTGCCGGAGATATGACACTGGCTGCGCTTGCAGATTTGGGAGTAAATCTGGAACAAGTTGCTGCTCGTTTGCGGACATTACCCATCGATGCGTTTTCGATGGATACCAAAGATGTCATCAAGAAAGGGATATCGTCAAAGCAATTACTACTTACGTTTGATGAAGAGCATGGACACCATTATCTTCATGATCACGTGCATAACCATGGTCATCACAACGATCATACACACAACCATGACCACCACCATCGCAGAGCATCCGACATTCTGGAAATGATTTCAGATAGTGAACTTCCGGAGCGTGTAAAGCTCCGAAGCACCAAAATATTTGAAGTCATTGCCGAGTCTGAAGGCAGGATCCATGGGATGGACCCAAAAGATGTTCATTTCCATGAAGTGGGTGCAATGGATTCCATTATTGATATTATCGGCGTTTGCCTGGCACTAGAGCAGTTAGATGTTGATCAGATTATAGCTTCACCTGTGCCTCCAGGCTCCGGCAAGTTGAATATGGCACACGGACTTTACCCGATTCCAGCACCGGCAACGACTGATTTGTTAAAAGGAATCCCTTTAGCATCTCTCGATGTCAATGGTGAGCTCACTACACCGACCGGTGCTGGGATTCTGAAAGCACTTAGCGCTCATTTCGGCTCTATCCCCGCTGGAAGGATCCTCGGTATTGGTTATGGCGCCGGGAAAAAGGATTTCCCTCATCATCCCAATGTTTTGCGTGTACTGCTCATGGAGGATGTCCCCAGTCATCAAAACCAGGAAAGAGTCCACATCCTTGAATGTCAAGTTGATGATATGACGGGGGAAGCGCTAGGTTATACGATGGAGAGATTATTTGAAGCTGGTGTACTTGATGCGTATTACACCCCTGTTCACATGAAAAAAAACCGACCTGGGACATTGATCACTGCGCTAGTCGATACAGTCCATGCTGAACAGGTAGAAAACTGCCTATTACAAGAAACGAGTACATTTGGAGTAAGGCGTACAGAGGCCAAACGACGTCCTTTAAATCGTAGGGTTGACACCCTTTCAACCCCTCTTGGTGAGGTTAGGGTAAAAGTAGGATATGATAAAGATAAAACCTATCAAACTTCGTTAGAATATGAAGATATTAAACGCATTGCTGAACGAGAAAATAAACCTTTTGGTCAAGTGTATAGAGAGATATTGTATGAAACCTATGATAACTAGAAGCCGTCCAACAAATAAGACGGTTTCTTTTCATGTTGTAATCCTCATGTATAGGGGAAAGTCTCTCGGTTGAGGACATCGAAGTGGAAGCGCGGATTTATTAAATTAAAGGAAAACCAACTACATATTGTTCACGTTTGTAGTTTATTATGCAGAATTACTAAAAACGGGTGAACGTGCCACGTTTAGAGCTTGGTCTTTTCATTAACAAACTTTATTGCAAATGTATGGTATTGTGCTAATCAAAAAAAGCCAGAAGCGAATCTGACGTCGATAATGGAGATCTTAATACTATTCGAAACATAGGGGGATAAACAAATGCCCATTAAAATTGGTATTATTGCGCCTTACCCTGGTTTAAAAACATTGGCTGAAAATATGGCTAAAGAATATTTGGATTTTGAGGCTACTGTACAAGAAGCAGATTTACATGAAGGGATACCTGTTGTTCAACGGTTTGAAAAAGAAGGTTATGAGATAATTATCAGTCGTGGGGGGACGGCTAATATTGTTCGTCAGCATACCTCCTTACCTGTTGTGGAAATTGATGTCTCTGGTTATGATATTATGCGGACATTGATGCTCATTAAAGATTATCAATGGCAGGTAGAGATGGTTGGTTTTCCGAATGTTTGTCAAGGGGTTATTGAAGTATCTCGATTGATGAACATTGATATCCCATACACGGTCATTTATGAGCCGGGAGAAGTCGGCGGTGCTGTGATAAGGGCAAAAGAAAAAGGAGCGAGTGTAATTATCGGAGATACAATCGCGATGAAACAGGCTGAGATTCACGGTTTACAGAGCGTTATGATTACCTCGGGTCGGGAATCTGTGACCAGTGCGTTCCAGCAGGTAAGACAAATGTATGAAATGAAGCAACGAAGGTTGGAACAAGAGCGAGCCTACCAGTCTTTATTGGAGAATGTTGAGGATGGTGTCGTTTTATTCAATCAAGACCACCGAATCATCTATCAAAATAAGGCTTTTTCATTGTTGTGGGGGGGAGTGGAGAAGCCAGAGTGGCTGGGTGAATGTGACGACCAATTAACAAAATGGGCATATGAGGTGAAACAACGGAGTGGATGCCTTTATGAGCACATGCAAATGGGTGGAAGCACAGCAGAGATCGAAGGTGGTTTCTTTCGTGATAACAATTTTTCAACCCAATACTATTTTCGTATGTCTATGAAACATTATGCCAATCAAGAGGTAGAAGTGAGGCCTCTTGAGAGTTCCATTTATTCTTTTTCTCAAATGAGTGGAGACCACCCAGCGCTTCGAACAGCAATCCAGCAGGGACAGATCTATTCCCAAAACAAAAAGCCGATCGCGATCTATGGTGAATCGGGTACGGGAAAGAAGGTGTTGTCCAGTGCTATCCATTATTGCAGTTTCCTTAAAGAAGAACCTGTGTATTGGGTGATCTTTCATGAAGACGGTAGATCTGTACGATCCAGATGGACAACCTTAATGAATGAAAAAGGTACGCTTATTGTTCAGGGCTTAGAAAATTTGTCCTATGAACACCAGCAATATTGCTTCGATGGACTTGAAAAATTTGCGGGGCGATGTATTTTTCTTTTTTCTCAATCTCCGGAAACGCTTGTCAATAATCAAAAGCTCCATCATCATTGTTATGATCATTTGAAAGATCAAGTGATTCATCTCCCTCCATTAAGAGAACGAATGGATGATTTAGAAGATTACATACGATCCTTTATTGCTCAGAGTAATGTCAAATATGGTAAGCAAATGGTTGGCGTGATTCCAAGTGTACTGGGGTACCTACACCAACAAGAATGGCCGGAAAATATAAAACAATTAGAAGAAACCATCGCTCAGCTTGTTAAACATTCAACAGAGCCCTACATTGAAGAGGATGTATTAGAAAACATATCCGGCGATGTAGAACAAAAATTAGCTATTGATTTAAATCAGTCACTAGCTAATATCGAACAGCAGGTCATTCGCAAAGTGTTACAAGAAGAGGATAACAATCAAACGAAAGCTGCTCGCCGATTAGGCATTAACCGATCTACTTTATGGCGCAAATTGAAATAAATACAAAAACAGGTAGCGTTGCAAAAAGCAACGTTATTTTAATTTTGTTATGAAATTTTAATAAATGTATTGTGAAAACGTTTTATATATTTTATAGTGCAACTATGAAAGCGATTTAATTAATGTTCTCTTTGAATTGTTGCATATTTAAATATTTATCAGGAGGGGTTACAATGAAAATTAAAGCTGGTATGGAGAAAATCCCCGGAGGAATGATGGTTGTTCCTCTGTTATTGGGAGCACTCATTAATACGTTTGCGCCAGGATTATTGCGGATCGGTAATTTCACCGAGGAATTGTTTGTTGATGGGGCTTTGACATTAATTGCTTTATTCCTCCTATGTGCGGGTGCGCAAATTAATTTGAAGAATGTAGGGGTGACGGTTGGAAAAGGTTTCACGTTGCTTTCAACAAAATGGCTGGTCGGTGGTCTATTTGGTTTTATTGCTTATGCATTTGCAGGGGCGGATGGTCTATTTCTTGGGCTGGCTCCGATTGCCATTATTGCTGCAATGACGAACAGTAACGGCGGTTTATATGTGGCTTTGGTTGGTCAATACGGAAAAAGTGATGACCGTGCTGCTTATTCCATTTTGGCTTTGAATGATGGGCCGTTTTTGACAATGGTTGCTTTGTCTATTTTTGGGGCTATGGGATTTGTGGAAGGGTTATTTTCCATTGTTGACTTTGTGGCGGTTTTACTCCCAATTATCATCGGAATGGTATTAGGAAACTTAGATGAAGAAATGAGAGAGTTCCTTGGCAAGGGTAGCGATATGTTAATTCCTTTTTTTGCTTTTTCACTCGGAATGGGCATTAATTTTGCTGACATTATTACAGGTGGGTTGGCCGGAGTTGCTCTTGGTGTAATGACGGTGATTTTCACAGGTGGAGCCGGCTATTTGGCCTTTAAAGCGTTTGGCTGGAACCCGATTGTCGGTGCTTCTGAAGGTTCGACAGCCGGAAACGCAGTAGCAACACCAGCAGCGATTGCTTCAGCGAATGCGGCTTTCGCCAGTATCGAAGGAATTGCGACCGTGCAAGTAGCGGCTAGTGTGGTAACAACCGCGATTCTACTGCCTCTCTTTATTGGATTACTGGTCAAACGGCTAGAGAAAAAAGGGAAATATGAAGCGTATATGGGCCGGTGAATAGGACGATTTTGAATGATAACAAGGAGTTCAGATTAAGACGCCCATAACCTGGGCTCCTTATCAGATTGAGGTGTAAAGAAAGATGCGAATCAGTATATTAGCGGATGATTTAACAGGAGCTAACGACAGTGGTGTGCAATTAGCCCGTCATGGCTTAAAGACTTCTGTATTGTTAGCCCCTGTGACAGATTCATTGGCCGAAGTCGAAGCGGCTGTATTTGATACCGACAGCCGGTCTATCTCAGCTAAAGACGCTTATCAAAAAGTAAAGCAGACAGCAGAAAATATACGTAGTGAAGGTTTTGATCTTGTTTATAAAAAGATAGATTCTACACTGCGTGGCAATATAGGAAAAGAAATTGACGCCATGTACGATGTGTTTGCACCTGATTTTGTCATCATTTCTCCGAGCTATCCGAAAAACAAACGTCAAGTGATTGATGGTGTTCATTATTTAAATGGAGTTCGATTGGATGAGACGGAATTTGCGCAAAATCCGAAGGACCCGATAACAGAAGCTTATTTGCCTAGTTTAATACAGCAACAAACGGAAAGAGCGGTAGGGTTTGTGGGCCGGGAAGACTTAAAGATGGGAAGCGATCATGTACAGCATAAGCTTGGGGTGTACCACAATGACGGTATCCCATATCTTGTTTTTGATGCGGAAGCAGAGGAGCACTTACGCCAAACGGCAGCTTATATATTCGAATCGAACTACCGGGTTTTATGGGTAGGTTCTGCTGGATTAGCGCATCATCTGCCGGCTGTATGTGGTTTTGGTAAGCAAACAGCGTCTTTTTCTGTAGCGAAAAATAATCAATCTGTATTGTTTGTCATTGGAAGTGTCAGTGCGGTCTCTCGCAAGCAGCTTGAACGTTTATTGCAAGAGCCAAAAGTGGAAGGAGTTCGTATGCAACCTGATCGGGTTATCAACAGTTCGGTCGAAAAGAATGAAGAAGTTCAACGCATGATTGATGCTGGCAAAAGGGCGCTGGATAATGGGCGACATGTTGCCCTTTATTCATCCGCATCAAAAAGCGATATTGAACAGGTACAAAAGATAACGGCAAACGTAGGAATAACACCGCATGAAGCAAGTATAGATATCGTCTCCGCTCTGGGAGAAGCCGCTGTTCCACTTATGGACGAAGAGAAAGTGAGCGGAGTCGTAATGACCGGTGGAGATACGGCCAAACAAGTATGTACGCATGTTCAAGCTGAAGGATTCGAGCTGTTGGACGAGATGGAAACAGGTATTCCTCTTGGACGTTTTCTAAGCGGGAAAAGTATGTACGCTGTCACAAAAGCAGGTGCGTTCGGTAGTGATGAAACATTTGTTAAAGCCATTCACAAATTACAAGGAGCAGATCGATTATGAAACCAGTCGTGGGTATTACAATGGGAGATGCAGCAGGCATCGGTCCAGAAATTATTGTCAAAGCTTTACAGGATGAAACGTTATATGAACAATGCCACCCTGTGGTAATTGGAGATGCGAAAATACTAGAGCGAGCCAAACAAGTGGTACAGGCTGATGTGACGATTCATTCTGTTCATTCTGTTAAAGAATCAGTGTTTCAGCATGGAACCATCGATTGTTATGATATGAATTTAGTATCCAAGGATTTACCATTTGGTCAAATTTCTCCTCAAGCTGGGGATGCAGCTTACAAGTATGTAGCAGAAGGGATAGCATTGGCGAAAAGCGACGACATTCAGGCGATTTGTACAGCCCCTTTAAATAAAGAGGCCATGCACAAAGGTGGACACCTCTACCCAGGGCATACAGAAATATTAGCTGATTTGACTGACACAAAGGATTATTCCATGATGTTATCCGGGCCGAATTTGAAGGTAATCCATCTGACCACTCATGTCGGATTGCTACAAGCAATCGAAAATATTAATCCTGAGCGAACGTATACCGTGGTGCGCCTGGCCCATGAAACGCTGCTTCGTGCCGGAAATGAAAATCCTAGCGTGGCTGTGTGTGGAATCAACCCCCATGCTGGTGAAAATGGTTTGTTTGGTAATGGCGAAGAGGAAGAAAAACTGATCCCTGGAATTGAAAAAGCGCAACAGGAAGGCATTCAAGTCGAGGGGCCTTATCCAGCAGACACATTATTTTTTCGAGCGGGTCGAGGAGACTTTGACATCGTGGTAGCTTGTTATCATGATCAGGGACACGCTCCTGTAAAAGTACTCGGCTTGGAAGCGGGTGTAAACATTACGGTAGGATTAAAAGGCGGTATCATTCGTACTTCAGTCGATCATGGCACCGCCTTTGATATTGCCGGAAAGAATATTGCCGATGAACAAAGTATGCAAGAAGCGATCCGGGCTGCTTTGGATCTTGCTCCTAAAAAGTAAAATCACTTTTCCATTGAAATCCTGTTTTTGAAAAGGCCGATCTGTTACCGCTCCTTTTTCAAAACTGGTTTTACAACAGTTCAAGAATAAAGTGATGGAGGAGACCCCCTATCGTCAACCTTTAAATCAGAGAAAGCATATAATTTTTAGGGTGAAATGCCAGGCCTCTGACATTTCACTCCTTTTTGTGTTGTATCGAGTCGAAGAACTGCTGAGTTATTGGAAACTATACGCACTGACTTCATCCTCATAGAGTTGCTCCATTCGGGTAATACCCGGGCGCTACGCCGAAAAAGTTTCTAAAGCCCTGAATCAAATGTCCAGCGCGCCGAATAATGAATCCCTTGCGCCGAAAAACCTGTCTGGCAAAATGACCAATCATTGCCCAAAACTTGAATCACCTCAAAAAAATAGCCCCAGTTACCGTATAAGGGGGTCAGGGTGGTTTTCTACAGTATTGTCTGAGTTTTACTCATATAAAAAAGTACCTTCATGAATGAAGATTCCTGATCATTGACATCACAAAAAAATAACTTTGAAAGTAGAATGAAACCTTGATATTTTTCTCCATTCGTAGAGCTTTGCACTGTTTGGATAGGACAACTATATTAGATGTCATCTTATATCGATGGCACACAGGAGCACATTCAAAAATCTAAGGTGCATGTCAGGGGATCCAGGGTTGTTTTGAATTGGCCAACGATTGCTATTCTATCCAAAATAATAGGCAATAGTTATTGGCGAAGGAACGAATGTTCTGTATTGTGGAGGCAATATATAGGAATAGGGATAGGGGGGATTTTGATGAGTGAAGAGCGTTTAAACAAGTTGGAAGGTTATATGGAGCAATTAATAAGAATGGTAGCCGATAACAACAAGATCGTATCAGGATTGCAACAGGAAATGAAGGAAGAACGAAAGTTGAACCAACAGCGATATGACGAATTCCGGGAAGAAAAGCATTTGAATCAGCAAAGATACGAAGTGAATGAACAACGATATGAAGAATTTAAGGAGGAAAGACAATTAAATCAGGAGCGTCACGAAGTATTGTTGACAGAATTAAGAAAGCAGAATGTAGATACTGAATATCTTCGTAATCAAGTATCCAAGCATGACTTGGAAATCCATCGAATTCAAATGATGAAGTAGTAAAGAGAGGAGATCTAAAAGGGAACAAACGGATCATGCCCAATTATGATTTTCCTGGAAATTGAAATTCATCCTTATTATCTTATCAGATTTTTATTGGAATGGTTTTTCCCAAAAATCTTCCCTAATACGATATGCATGGCACTTGGTTTGATTTCTTCATCTCCAATACTTGCCCCCTTCAAAACATAAAGTTCCCTTTGAGGAAAATGAGGCTGTTTGCGTACATCATAAACATCCATGATCGTGGCATTCATCATGAGCCGCTTTTTAACTATTGAAGCCCGTCTTGAAAAGAAACAGGAGGGCGGGTAACCTATGAACTCCTCAGTGATCCTGATAACAGCTAAAGAGTGTTTTACATCCCCAAAACATATAGACGTGTAGGTTGCTTTAAAATCTTTTCCTAGTCATTCATTTATTTTCCTAAGTATGGTATTAAATCAATTCGTCCTCCCCCACATTGATGATTTTTCTATGTAATATCGGTGCTTCTGCCGCTAATATATTCGCGGAAACAACATTATCGATATGCGTCTGATGCTTCTCCATAGACCAATCCTATAAAATCGCTTTTATAAATTTAAGGGCTACTACTGCATATTTAGAATGAGGATCTTGTTTGGGTCTGGAAACATTTGTAACGTTGATGTTAACGATGGATGTGGAACAGGAAACCAATTGTTCCTTTATGTTGATACGATTAATTGTGTCAGTTTACCGGTTGGTCTAACTTACCGAAACGAGAGCGTTTAAATAACATAGGCGATGTGCAAAACATTATCATGGAGTCAAATCATCATGGTAAAGTGAAAGTACAAACAAATAAAAGGCTGCTTCGGCATTAGAACTGCAGATAATGGGTAGAAAGAGAGGGAGCACGGAGAAAAAATAAACATAGACTTTTGTTTGTTTTGTAGTTATAGAGGGAGGATGGACATGACAAATCAACAACGAACGATTGCTGAAGTGAGAGACGTAATCCTTCGCAAAAATAGTGACATTCACACGGCCGGTCCTGTCGTGGCACCGGGAAACTGGGCAAAAAGTGACCCATTCCTGCTGCTGATGGAAGATAAATTTCAAGCGGGAGCCTTTGACAAGCACCCGCACCGGGGAATCGAAACTGTGACATACGTTATTGATGGACAGATTGAACATTATGATAGTCATTCCGGAGACAGCGGCGTTCTCGGACCGGGGGATGTGCAATGGATGACCGCCGGCAGTGGGGTGATCCATAATGAAGTACCATCCGAAGGGGTCACAGCCCATTCGCTTCAACTATGGGTCAATCTTCCTCGCGCTAAGAAAATGATCACCCCACGTTATCAGAACTTAAAAGGGGAGGACATGCCAACACAGGAATTGGAGGGAGCGACCATTCGTGTATTTTCCGGGACTTCCAATGGGGTCACCTCTCCTACACTAAATCACGTTCCCGTAACGATGGTGGAAATGCTCATCGATCCTGGGGCCACTGTTTCCCAAGCGTTGCCGGGGAGCTATAACGGATTTATGTACATCCTGGAAGGAAACGGGGTGTTTGGGGTGAATGAGGTGAGAGCCTCCAAAGGTCAAATGCTCTGGATAGGCAACGGGGAAGCTGAAGAAGGAGAAATACAGATCACAGCTGCCGAACCATTAAGGCTGGTATTATATGCAGGAGCTCCCCTTCATGAGCCGGTTGTAGCGAACGGACCGTTTGTGATGAATACAGAAGAAGAGATTAAGCAGGCATTTCTTGATTATCGAGACGGGAGGTTTTTGAAAGACCCTCAAGCCGAGTAGAAGAATTTCACGAGAAAAATTATAGCGGCTGTGCGTTTGCTTCTTTCCCAAAGCGAAAACAACAGCCGGCTTTTTTGATGTCGGATTCTTGTTATTGATTGTAGCACTATGTCATACATAAACGGATTCGTTACGGTCTGACTTTTTACACGGTAACTTAGGTAAAAATAACACTAAGTAGGAGGCGACATGAAAACACAAAGATTCACAAAAATAAATCGTTACGCACGCATTTACTGCTGTTAGGCGGAAAAGGATTTTCTGCAACACCCTCATAGCCCATACTATGGTATGATAACGGTAACAATGACTTGAAGCCAGAGGAAGGAGGGTGATGTATATGTGTCCACGAGATTCTTTCGACACGAATTCGAAAATAGTAAAAGAGCAGCCGGAGTCTTACACTGACTCAAAGGATCCGTATGAAAGTCCGCTTATTGAAGAAAGATATGAAATTATCAACGGTATCCGCTATGATTTAAAACCTTCTCCCGGGCTTGATCATCAGCTTTTGGTGTCGAAGATATTGAACATCATATATGACACTTGTCGGCCCAAAGGCATTGTCATTGTATCTCCGATGGACATATATTTGGATGAGGACAATATTTTACAACCCGATGTCATTTTTATATCCAATGAAAATATGCATATTATCCACGATCAAAAAATTAAGGGCGCTCCTAACCTTGTGGTAGAGATCTTGCCTCCGCAATCGGGAAAGCACGATAAAATACACAAAAAAGAGGTATACGAACGGTTTGGGGTGCCAGAATTTTGGGTTGTTGATCCTCAACATGAAATCGTTGATCAATTCGTATTAAATAGAGAAAAGTACCAATTACAAGGAACGTTCAGCGAAGAACATTTACTAACCTCTCCGAACTTGGATTGTATTCATATCGATTTAAGAGCATTGTTTCAGGAGAAAATACAATACCGTCAATGACCACTATTTTTGGTCTGTGATAGATCTTCTTGATATGCAGGTCTATTTTTTTGTATCGGCCTGAAAGGAAATTTTGGATGATCATAACACATCTTTCCTTCAGCACATCAGGATGCCCCTCCGGTTCCCTATTCACCGGCATTCCATCAATGTAGGCATAAAATAGCGCGATGAACGGCGTTACGTGTATTTAGCTCGCTGGCGCAAATTATTTAGCATGAAGGGAAAACCTCTGCCCATTAGCATCACTCGTTTTTAGATGTAGATAGTCAAATGGAACGACTTCACAGTAACAAGCTTGCATTGTTGATCTCTTTTTTGAAATCTGAATGTTTTTATTTGTCGTGAAACTTCGTTACAAATTGACGTCCTGCTTGCACATCCCCTGATTCGCCAGCGTCTTGGCCATCGCAACCCAAATTCTGGCCGCTTTATCATAGTTTCCTCGGTATTTATTGCTAACAATGGCGTCTACTCTGTCCTCTGTTTCCTTTTCAAACCATTCAAAGTAAAACTTTTCTTGTTCGTCTGTCAAATGAAGGCTCTTTTTAACGCGGTCAATGAGTTTCATATATTTGTCTATATTTAATTCCTCAGAACCATAATCCCCTTGGATGAGAGCATATCGCCATTGATTATGAAGAATTCTGGAATATTTGTCGTCCTTCGATAAGAGCTCCAGGAAAAATGAGATCATCATGGGTTTAGGATTTGAATTGAATGTTCAGCCAAGGGGATCCTTGCCTTCACACATATGAAATACTTTTTCATAATTCCCACCTAAAAGATGGGTGTAATAAAAAACTTTTTCATTAAATGTCGCCCTTTTCCTCTCGATATCCAGAAGCGATGCACTATTTTTCCCCTTATTTTTTAATTCGATCATTCTTTCTTCAACTTCCTCCCGAATCTCATCGAAGCAGCCTTCCTCATGAGCTGTCATATACAGATCCAGCAAATACTTCATGGAAGGGTTGAAGTAAAAGCCTTCTCTGAATCCTTTTAATTTGAGTTTAAGATCCCCGAGCTCCTCACCAATTTCTGATAACTTTTCGGCAACTTCTGCCCTCGCCGTATAATGGCTCGGAATCGTAGACAATCCTTCTATGGTAGCCTGGAGAACTGATTCTCTTTCTCCTTCCATTTCCAATGTTTTTATCCAATCCATATAAGCTTTCGGAAATTGATCTACATACACACGGGCAAATTCCGAGATTGCAGGAATCCCTCCCTTAAGAAAATGCAGGGAGCCACTCGAAGGGCTTTCTTTGACAGCTGTGCCCGCTTCCGCGTTTCGCCGGGTGGGGATAGGCCCCATCGCCGAATTGTGTGAAGCGGTGGGTTCGTGGTAAACTTCGCATGCGGCTGATGACTTTTTGAACTTTTTTCACCCAGCGGCCATCAGATGCACACCACGAACCCAAACAGCTGTCAAAGGTGGCGGATATCGCTAGACAACCCATCGGAAACAACGCTTCCTAAGCCCAAAGTTTTTCTGTCCACTTTCTTGACAGAAGTCCAGTTGAAAGCAGGGATTTTCGATGAATATAGGATTAATAGTATTGTTATTGCTAGGTGCCGGTTTGATCATAGGGATTACGCTTGCCATCGCGAAAAATCCTGGGGATAAAAATTACAGCATTGAATCCAGTTTTAAATTAATGAGTGTCATGTATATGGTTGTCCTCCCTATCATTTTGGTTATTGTTGTCATTATTGCAGCTATCCTCCCCTTTATGTAGCGAGAATACGCAGCCGGTAGGGGGGAGAAAGTTGCCTCTTGGGGTGAAGGACCGCTCCATTCTTTTCCTTCAAGAAGACCCTATTTCGATCAATGCTGAAGCAGAGAAGAGCCCGGTTTTTCCGCTCACTCTCCCCGTGTTTCGGCGTGTGTACGTCCATCCTTATGAGAAATACCTGTTATATTTGATTTCCATTTTACCGTCTTTAAAAATTTAACCACCCTAAAAAGAATATCAATAGAAATCTGGGGCGCCTTACTAACTATGAATCAGGAAAGCAACATCTATATAACTCCTCTACTGCCTCGGTAATCTCCTCTGGTTTTAACTTCGCAAAGCCGATAATTAACGTGGGCGACGCGTCTCTAAACGGCTCATGTAAGAAACGTTGGATGGAGTATAGTTCGATATCCATTCTATCTGCCCGTTCCAGAATCCTTTCGATCGCTTCCTCTGTATCAAGATGTAACAAAAAATGAAGGCCGGCTTTTTCCCCCTCCACTCGAGTCAATGAACCGAAACGATCTTGTAACGCCGCTATCGTCTTTTCTCTGAGATCTTTGTAATAGTTACTCATGCGTTTAATGTGTTTATCGTAGTCGCCGGTTTCTAAAAATTGGCTGAGCACAAGTTGTGTGAGCACTGAGGTCGTTTGCATAAAATGGAGGCCCTTTTCCTTAAACCCGTTGATTAACCCCAATGGTAATACCATGTAACTCATTCGAAGGTCAGGGAGCAACGATTTCGAAAAAGAACCAATATAAATCACTTTTTCGTTAACATCCAGGCTTTGTAAAGAAGGGATCATGTCCCCCTCGTATTTAAATTCGGAATCATAGTCATCTTCGATGATATAACGATTCTCTTTTTCATAGCTCCAATGCAATAATTCGGTACGGCGAGAGACGGGCATAATCGACCCTGTCGGCATTTGATGAGAAGGGGTGACAATCGCAATATTTGCCTGTGTTTCCCGTAATTTGTCTACCTGCATGCCAAGATGATCTACAGGAACATGATCGACGGGGTGATCCATCGTTTTTAACAATGCACTTAGTCGGTGATACCCCGGCTCTTCCATGGCAAATGGTTGATCTTCTGCGTTGACCAGTAGGAAAAGTTGTAATAACCATTGAGTGCTTGCTCCGATCACAATTTGTTCCGGTTCACAGATCACTCCTCGGGTATGTCGGATTTTGCTGGCCAGAATTTCTCGTAATTTGTAGATCCCTTGGGGATGATTAATATCCGAAAGAATGTCTCCTTCTTTCTGGATGGCTTTTTGTTCACAATACTGCCAACGCTGAAAAGGGAAAAGTGAAGCTTCTACCCCCATATGCGAAAAGGAGTAACGATACGCTTTCGGTGGTTTTTCTATTAAGTGAGCATCGAGCTCTTTTTGTTCTTTCTGCGGCCTGATCGGCTGGATGGGTTCAACAAAATAACCGCTACGTTCTTTTGTATAGATGTACCCTTCTGCTATCAATTGATGATAAGCGGAAAGGACACTATTTTGACTGACACCTAGAGACGAAGCGAGCGTTCTTTTCGAGGGAAGTTTCGTTCTTGCTTCCAATCCTCCTTGTAAGATTTCATTTTTCATCCAATGATAGATTTGCTTATATACCGGGGATGAGTAGTTTCGATCAATCGGAATATGGAACATGTTAACCTCCAACTGGTACTATTGATTTTTTTCGTCTGGTACTATCAAGGATATCAAAAAACGCTTACAATGACGAAAAACATCATTGATTGTAAGCGTTACCGGAAAAAAAGGGAGGTTTTCTTATGGGAAGCAATCATTGGCAAGAAAAAAGAGACCAGTATGTTCCAAGAGGAGTAGGGAATGGCAATCGGGCGATCGCTCGTTTTGGCAAAGGAGCGACGTTGTATGATGAAGAAGAAAATGCCTACATTGATTTCGCCGGAGCTATAGGCACGATGAACGTCGGCCACTCCCACCCGAAAGTCGTGGAAGCTGCAAAAGAACAAGTGGAAAAAGTTTCACATCCAGGATTTAATGTCATGATGTATGATGGCTATATTGAGCTGGCCGAACGTCTTTGCTCGATTACGCCGGGTGATTTTGATAAAAAGACGCTACTCTTAAATAGTGGAGCCGAAGCAGTGGAGAACGCGGTGAAAATCGCTAGAAAAGCCACAGGGAGGCAAGCTGTTGTTACGTTTAACCGTGGATTTCATGGACGGACAAATATGACGATGGCGATGACAGGCAAGGTCAAACCGTATAAATTTGGTTTTGGCCCTTTCGCTTCTGAGGTCTATCACGCCCCCTATCCTTACATGTTTCGAAAGCCGGAAGAGCAAAGCGACGAAGCATACGTACAATCTGTCATTGACGATTTTGATGTATTTTTGAAAACCGAAGTAGCGCCCGAACAAGTGGCGTGTGTCGTTATGGAGCCGGTCCAAGGAGAAGGTGGTTTCATTGTACCGCCCAAGGCCTTTGTTGAACACGTGGTCAAGCGTTGCCAAGAACACGGGATTCTTTTCGTAGCTGACGAGATCCAAACCGGTTTCGCACGTACCGGCGCATGGTTTGCCAGTGAACATTTTAGCATTGCACCTGATTTAATCACCATGTCGAAATCGTTAGCGGCTGGATTTCCATTAAGTGCCGTCGTTGGAAAAGCCGAAGCTATGGATGCTGCTAGCCCCGGTGAATTAGGTGGAACGTATAACGGAAATGCCGTTGCTTGTCAAGCAGCGCTTGCTGTTTTGGATATCATTGAAGAGGAAAACTTAAATGAACGTGCGGAAGTCGTTGGTCGTCAAGTTGAAAACAAGGCTCATGAGTGGGAAGAGCAATTTCCATTTATTCGAGGATTTCGCCGTATTGGAGCAATGGCCGCTTTTGAAGTGGTCAAAGAAGATGGAAAGAAGCCAGATCCGAAAAAAACAGCTTCTATTTTACAAGCAGCCAATGCTTCCGGATTGTTATTGCTTTCCTCCGGGGTGCACAGCAATGTGATCCGTTTTCTCGCTCCGATTGTAATTACCGATCAAGAATTGGAGGAAGGTTTTCAAATTTTGGAAGGCGTATTGAAACAGCAGTAAGGGGGATTCCATGATACAAAAAATCTATATGAACGGAAAATGGCAAGGGGAGGACCTGGACCATTTCGAAATCGTCAATCCTGCAACGAAACAAGTCATCGGAGCTGTACCCAAAGGTGGCAAGAATGAGGCCGAACAAGCGGTTGAAGCTGCTCATACTGCTTTCGATTCTTGGTCAAAATTGCCGGCTCAAGAACGCAGCAGGCTTCTAGCTGCCTGGCACCAATTAATAGAAGAGAATAAAGAGGAAATCGGAAAAATCATGATCCTAGAACAAGGGAAACCTTTACAAGAAGCAATAGGTGAAGTTAGTTATGCCAACGGTTTTATCTCCTGGTACGCCGAAGAAGCCAAACGCATATACGGAGAAACCATTCCCGCTTCTCATACGAATAAGCGTATATTCGTGCAAAAACAACCCGTTGGGATGGTGGCAGCCATTACTCCATGGAACTTCCCGGCAGCGATGATCACCCGTAAGGTTGGCCCTGCGCTTGCAGCAGGGTGTACCGCTGTCGTCAAACCAGCAGAGGAAACCCCTCTTACAGCACTAAAACTAGCCGAACTTGCTGAAGAGGCTGGCATTCCTGCAGGGGTGGTAAATGTCATTACAGGGGCTCCTCAAGAAATCGGAGAAACTTGGCTCCAAGATGAACGTGTACGAAAAATCACTTTTACGGGCTCAACAGAAGTTGGAAAACGATTAATGGAAGGAGCCGCTCAAACGGTCAAAAAGATTTCCCTTGAACTCGGCGGACACGCGCCATTTATCGTTATGGAAGATGCAGATATAGATAAAGCCATTGATCAGTTAATTGGATCAAAGTTTCGAAATGCAGGCCAAACGTGCATTTGTACGAATCGCGTATATGTACAGGAATCTATTTTGGAAACGTTCCACGAAAAATTCAAAGCGGCGGTTCAGAAATTAACAACCGGAAATGGGCTGGAAGAAAACGTGGATCTAGGCCCCTTAATTAATGAACAAGCGATAGAGAAAGTTCAAAAACATCTAGATGATGCAATATCAAAAGGTGGCAGAATATTGAGTGGTGGAAACAGTTTCGAGAAAAACAAAGGTCTTTATTTTGAACCTACGATTTTATCTGAAGCCACCGACGACATGCTCTGCATGAATGAAGAAACCTTTGGCCCCGTAGCACCGGTCGCTGCTTTTCAAACCGAAGAAGAAGTCATCCAACGAGCAAACAACTCACCCTATGGTCTAGCAGCTTATGTATTCTCGGAAAATATCGGGAGAGCTGTACGCCTGAGTGAAGCATTGGAATACGGCATTGTAGGTGTGAACGACGGCCTTCCTTCGGTGCCGCAAGCCCCGTTCGGAGGAATGAAAGAAAGCGGAATAGGTCGAGAGGGTGGGCACCATGGGATCGAAGAATATTTGGAAGTGAAATAT
Organism: Geomicrobium halophilum; assembly: GCF_014207655.1. Taxonomy (GTDB): domain Bacteria; phylum Bacillota; class Bacilli; order Bacillales; family Marinococcaceae; genus Geomicrobium; species Geomicrobium halophilum. The sequence goes on from NZ_JACHHJ010000001.1 coordinate 674,720, forward strand.
ATTTCGTTGGGGATATAATGCGTAACGCATAAGGCGAATTAGAACAACCGAAAATAACCTCGCACAAGGAGGAATATTGATGTACCAACCTAAAGATTCATCCCAATCCCCACGCTTCGTAGGGTTGCGAACGTTCATGAGATTGGAAGCAGTAGAAGCAACAAATGTTGATTTTGTCGTTGCGGGTGTTCCTTTCGATACTGCAACATCGAATCGAACAGGTCAAAGGTATGGACCGCAACATGTACGAAATTTTTCTATACTCTTAAGACCATATAATCCGGATCAAGATATCAATATTTTCGATTATTGTTCCGGTGTAGATTATGGAGATTTTGATATTGTTCCAGGCAATATACACAGAACCTATGAAAATATCGAAAAGTCTCTGGAACCGATTTTAGATCATTCCATTACGCCCATTTTAATGGGAGGTGATCATTCGGTTACGCTTGCTCATTTAAGAGCATTCAAGAAAAAATATGGTCCCATTGCATTAGTACAATTTGACTCCCATGGGGACACCTGGGATGACTACTTCGGTGAAAAATACATGCATGGTACCGTTTTTCGGAGAGCAGTGGAAGAAGGTCTGATTGACGTTGATCACTCGATTCAGGTCGGAATGCGCGGTCCGTTGTACGGACCTGAAGATATTGATAATGCAAGAGATCTTGGCTTTGAAGTCCTAACAATGAAAGAAGTACGTAAACTTGGCCAGGAAAATGTCATACAGCGAATTCAACAAAGGGTAGGAAATCAACCTGTATTTGTCACCTACGATATTGATTTCTTAGATCCTGCGTATGCACCAGGTACTGGAACCCCAGAGGTAGGTGGTCCAACGAGCTACGAAGGCCTTGAATATGTGAGAGGTCTGGATGGTTTAAATGTTGTTGGTTTTGACCTGGTGGAAGTACTTCCCGATTATGACAGCGGTGAAATTACCGCTGCTGCAGCCGCTACGATTATGTACGAGATGATCACGTTGGTGGCTCTAAAGAAAAGAAGAAATAGCTAGCGCCTATATTGAAGTTTCCCCATCAACTGAGGTGCAAAGGGGGAGTAACGTTGCAATTAAATTCGAAGAAAAACATTAAGGATAATGAATTAAAGTATAAACTTCAATTCATTATTGTTTCACTCATCGGGATTTTATTATTTCTTATACCTGTCCCGGTGGGTGAAGAAATCACTATTGGCGTAGGAATCATGGCGACTTTCGTACAGGAAGCGTTTGCGGATTATATTCCCCAAGTGATGACAATTATCCTTATATTATCAGTACTCCTGTCTGTGATCACAAAGATATGGAAACCTAACCTTGTATTGGAGAAGCCTTTCTGGCGAGGATTATTGGATGTTAACTGGGTGTGGTTGACATTTCGTATACTAGGTGCCCTGATTGCGGTTTTGACTATTTTTGAATGGGGACCGGAATGGATATGGTCAGAAACTTCAGGCGGAGAGGTTTTGTATTCCTTGATTCCTGTTTTGGCGACTTGGTTTTTTTTCGCCGGTTTACTTTTGCCTGTGTTAATTGAATTTGGGTTAATGGAGTTCGCTGGAACTTTACTTCGAAATTTTATGAAACCATTATTTACGATTCCCGGACGTTCATCGATTGACGCGCTTGTTTCCTGGATGGGGAGTGGCACAGTAGGGGTTCTTGTCACAACACAGCAATATGAAAATGGGTATTATACGCAAAGAGAAGGGACGGTTATCGCCACCAATTTCTCTATTGCCTCCATCGCATTCAGTATACTGGTCGTTCAGTTTTTGGATGTCAGTCATATGTTTGTACAATTTTACTTTACCGTTTGTGTCGCAGGACTTATTACAGGAATGATTGTCCCGAGAATACCGCCTCTTTCAAGAAAAAAAGAATCTTATCATGAAGTTTCCGGAAAACAAATTGACGAAGGGAATCCCCAAGGAATGTCTTATGTAAGATGGGGATATGAAAGGGCCATTGCAAAAGTCAAAAGAACAGAGAATTTTTCAAGTTTAGCTAAACAAGGGGTTAAAAATGTAATTGATATCTGGGTAGGACTCATTCCATTGGTGATGGCATTGGGCACGATGGCATTAATGTTAGCGGAATTCACCCCTATCTTTCATTGGATTTCTTACCCATTTGTTCCTCTATTAAATATTTTGCAAATTCCAGAAGCGACAGATGCGGCAATAGCCGTCGTCGTTGGTTTTGCAGACATGTTTTTACCTGCTGTCATCGGGGGAGGGATTGAAAGTGAGCTGACCCGCTTTGTTATCGCCTGTCTTTCCATGACGCAGCTTGTTTATATGTCTGAGGTTGGGGTTTTACTCTTACGTTCGAGTCTGCCATTAAATTTATTCAATCTTTTCGTCATTTTCCTTCAACGTACACTTATTAGCCTACCGATTATAGCAGTAATGGCTCATGTTCTATTTTTTTAAGGGGCTATAATTAAGAAACTTCTTACGTCAGTCTGACTTATGTATGGATTCACTAGAGGAGGATTGATCATAGATGGAAGATAGGGAAGGAAAGCTGAAGAAAGTATTATCTAACTGGGATGTGTTTCTATTATCCTTCGGAGCCATGATTGGCTGGGGATGGGTTGTTTTGTCCGGCACATGGATCACATCCGCAGGTTCCCTCGGTGCTGCACTAGCTTTTGTTATCGGCGGAGTGCTTGTTGTTTTCGTAGGGTTAACCTATGCCGAACTTTCATCTGCGATGCCTTTTGTAGGTGGAGAACATGTATATGTGGGACGTGCCCTCGGCAATAAATCGACATTTATTGCTTCTTGGGCGATCACTTTCGGTTACGTTTCGGTCATAGCATTTGAAGCGGTTGCATTACCGACGGTGATCACTTATTTATTTCCAAACTATGAAGTAGGGTATATGTGGACCATCGCCGGTTGGGATGTTTATGCATCATGGGTGATCGTAGGAATGGCTGGCTCTATCATTATGGCAGGGATTAACTATTTCGGGGTTAAACCGGCAGCGAAAGTACAGATCATTTTGACGTTGAGCATTTTTATTGTGGGTATCTTACTTATCACAGGTTCAGGTTTTGGTGGTAGTATTGCAAACATGGAACCCTTCTTTGTGGACGGCGCAGGGGGAATTATGGCTGTGCTCGTATTGGTACCTTTTTTATTCGTTGGTTTTGATGTCATTCCACAAGCGGCTGAAGAAGCAAATATTTCACCTCGAAAAATTGGCAGGTTACTCATTCTATCGGTCGTTGGTGCTATTCTTTTTTACATCGGTGTGACGCTTTCCGTAGGCCTGGCATTACCTGCAACGTCATTGGAGGGTATTGAACTTGCTACAGCTGATGCGATGGCCGCAGCATTTGGTTCTCAGGCATTTGCAAATATTCTTATCTTAGGAGGGGTTGCCGGGATTTTAACAAGTTGGAATGCTTTTATCGTTGGGGGTACGAGGATTATTTATGCCATGGCCGAATCAAGAATGTTGCCTTCCTGGTTTGGTAAGCTTCATCCAAAATATGGAACACCCTCTAATGCAATTATTTTTATTGGCGTTTTATCTGTGTTAAGCCCTTTACTTGGAGAGCCGGCTTTAGATTGGTTTGCAAATGCAGGTGGGTTAGGTATTGTGGTTGCTTACTTAATGGTGGCCATCTCATTTATCATCTTACGTCGCCGTGAGCCGGATTTAGAAAGGCCATATAAGGCTGGAAACAGTCAATTTGTAGGAGTTGCAGCGGTTGTGTTGAGCTTAGGATTTATTGTTCTCTATATGCCTGGCATGCCTTCTGCTTTATTTAACATCGAATGGTTGATTGTGCTTGGTTGGTCGTTGCTTGGCTTGGTATTTTATCTTAATTTTTTAAGCAAAAAAGGATGATCAACATGACAGATCTAAGAATGCAAATCAAAGAAAAGATCGATGAACAGTGGGAAGAACAACTTGAATTTCTACAAATGATTGGAAGATTTAAGAGCACCTTAGGGAATGAAGGTGCTCTGCAAAATTATCTCGCGGATTATTTTCAAAATGAAATGCAATTGAGCACGGAAAAAATCATCCCTGACATCAAAGAAATGTCCAAACATCAAGGCTTTTCTCCTGTAGAATGGGGGTACGAAGGACGTCCGGTTGTGGTAGGCACATGGTCGTCAGCCGGAAAGAAAAAAGGGAAGAGTCTGATTTTACAAAGTCATGTTGATGTTGTTCCCGAAGGGCCGCATGAAGATTGGCGCTATGATCCGTGGGGAGCGACCATCGATGGTAACCGCATGTATGGTCGTGGTATCCAGGATATGAAATCAGGAATGGCAGCCATGGTATTCGCTGTGCGGGCGTTGCAATCGTTGGGCATTAGGCCACAGGCGGATGTTTATCTGGAAAGTGTGCTGGAAGAAGAAATTACGGGAAATGGGGCACTGGCTACGTTACTTGCCGGATATAAAGCCGACGGAGCTTTAATTCCGGAACCGCTGGGGCAGCAAGCATTAATTGGCCAAGTGGGGGTCATCTGGATGCGTGTGCGCGTGAAAGGGGCAGCCGCTCATGTTGAGCGGGCATCGGCGGCCGTTAGCGCGATCGAAAAAGCATATGTACTAATTCAAGCGATTCAAGAATATCGAACCTATACGAATGAACGTCCCAAACATTCGTATTTTAAAGACCATCCCCATCCCTTAAATGTAAACGTAGGGAAAATTTACGGAGGCGATTGGGCGTCAAGTGTAGCCGCCGATTGTACATTCGAGGTCAGGGTTGGCCTGTATCCGGGTGAAGATCCGCAAGCAATCAAAGATGAAGTAAGCCAATGGTTAGTGGATGCAGCAGCAAAAGATGAATGGTTAAAAGAGGAACCGCCTGAAATTACGTATTACGGCTTTCATGCAGATGGGGTCGCCCTTGAAAAAGATTTGGATGTTTTTAAAACGCTTGGAAAAGTGCACAAGCAAGTTACTGGCGAAGAGATGCAATTTTCAGCAACAACAGCAACAACCGATGTACGTTTTTACAGTGTTTACGATGATATTCCTGCCACTTGCTATGGGGCTGATGGCGGCAATATGCATGGACCAAACGAATGGGTGGACTTACCGAGTGTGAAGCGTGTCACCGAAACGTACGCGAACTTTATCCTTGATTGGTGTCAAGCAGAGAAAATATAGCTCAAGCTCTTTTCTGATACCACATATAGCTTCGCAGTAGGAAAAAAGGCTAAAAAAGCGGTCAGGAGCTTATACTACTGGCCACTTTCTATGGCTAATCTAAGAGAAAAGAAAATGTTGGCTGGGGGAGGGAAACACCTCTATATTGTCAGTCCTAGTTTACCCGAACAGTCTTTAAAATTCGATGTAAAACAGAATAAGCGGAACATTGTAGCAGTACGTGCGCAAAGAATACCGAATCGTTAAAGCCTACAGAGAAAATGCTGATACATACCTTTTTCTTTAGGATTTGACAAAAGATAAAACCTTCTTTATAATGAATGATAGTCAGTCATTATTGGGGGTTGAGAGATGGACAAGAAGGAAAAGATTGTTCACGCTGCGATCGAGGTTTTTCGTGAGAAGGGCATTGAAAAAACCAAAGTGTCCGATATTGTGCAAATCGTGGGTATTGCTCAGGGTACTTTTTATTTATACTTTCCATCGAAGCTATCTGTGATGCCGGCCATTGCTGAGGTGATGGTTGAAAAAATGATGGATGAAATGAAACGTCATGTGCAGGAACATGCACCTTTTCAGGTTCAAATGGAAGAAATTATCGAGGTCGTTTACAACTTGACCAAAGAGTACCCTGATGTGTTTGCTCTTATTTATGCAGGACTTACCCAAACCGATTATTTAAAAGAATGGGAGGCCATCTATGCTCCTTTGTATGAGTGGATGAACGAGCTTTTAGATCAAGCTAAAGCTTCAGGAATCATTCGTCATTCCCTGCATACTGAACGGACAACAAAAATGATAATCGGATTAATTGAGTCAACAGCTGAACAGGTTTATTTGTACGACGACTGTAAGCAAGAAGAAACGGTTCGTCTGCAAAAACAAGAATTGTTAGAGTTTATCAGCCATGCACTGGGGCTTCATCGTTAAGCGTGGAGCTCATTTTATCAAAAAATGACTGAAAGTCAGTCAGTAAAGGTGGATATAGAATGAATAAAGCTTGGATGTACGTTTTTTTAACATGTTTATTTGAATTATTTTGGGTGTTTGGCTTTAATGTTGCAACGGCTTGGTGGCATTGGGGGATCGTCGTGATCATTATTCTTATCGACTTTTACTTTCTGTCCAAGGCCTGTGAACATTTGCCAACCGGGACGGTCTACGCCATATTTGCAGCAGCAGGGACCGTTGGCACAGCTTTAATGGATGTATTTATCTTTGGAGGTGCATTCAGCATCATGAAAGCGATCTTCATGGGGATTCTCATTACGGGTGTCGTAAGTTTAAAACTAGCTGATAATAAAGGTGAAGAACAATACGCGAAAGGAGTTGCTTAAATCATGGGGTGGTTACTTGTAACGTTAGCAGCAGCCTCTGAAATCATCGGTGTTATGGGTTTAAAAATGTTTAGCCAAAATAAAACGTTGCAAAATATGCTGATTTTTGTAGGGGGATTTGGAGTTGCCTTTGGGCTCCTATACGCCTCTTTTAACTTCTTGCAATTAAGTATTGCGTACGCGGTGTGGCTCGGGACCGGCACTGCCGGTGCTGTATTGGTGAATATGTTGTTCTTCGGGGAATCCAAGAACATGGGACGTATAATAAGTCTCGTTATTATTGTGGTTGGTGTAACAGGGTTAAAAGCTGTGTCTTAATCGTTATAAGCGTTCGGGCCAGCTATCTGTTCTTGGCACCAAGTAATGCTAAAAATATGGGTTGTAGCGTATATCAAATGTTTTCATGATATGGGGGAATGCTCATATACCGAGGGAAATACACACCCCATCATATCGATATGTCACCATTTGTCCATGCGTTACACGTTTGATGACAAACCTATTGGAGGTATATAAAATGATGAAAACTTACAATCACACACCGAAATCCGATGGTTATCGCATGCCTGGTGAATTTGAACCCCATGACGGGACTTGGCTGCTTTGGCCAGTCCGTCCGGATACATGGCATTCTGGGGCAAAGCCTGCTCAACGAGTGTTTACAAATGTTGCCGAAGCGATTGCCAAGTTTGAACCGGTAACTGTTTGTGTGCCGGCTGATCAATACAAGCACGTACGCGCGGTTTTATCACCTGAGATCCGTGTGATTGAAATGTCTTCGAATGATGCCTGGATGAGAGATATTGGTCCTATCTTTTTAACGAATGATTTCGGTCATTTATCTGGTGTTGATTTCCACTTCAATGCTTGGGGAGGACTTGAAGGAGGGCTATACTTCCCTTGGGATCAGGATATGCTTGTTAAACAAAAGGTATTCGATATTGAACGGGTGCCACGATATGACGCCACGGATTTGACCCTTGAAGGCGGAGCGATTGCTGTTGATGGAGAAGGAACGGTGATCACAACGAAAGAATGCCTCTTAAATTCCAACCGTAATCCTGATTGGACACAAGAGCAGGTAGAAGAAAGGTTAAAAGAAACATTGAACGTGAAAAAGGTTATCTGGTTGGATCAAGGCATGGTAGGGGATGAAACCGATGGCCATATTGATGAAGTCCTCTGCTATATCCGCCCAGGTGAGGTAGCCATGAGCTGGACAGATGATCAAGATCATCCCCAATATCCGGTGTTAAAACAATGCAAGGAGCAATTACAACAAGCGACTGATGCTATTGGAAGAGCATTGACGATTCACGAAGTATCCATTCCGGAACAACCCGTTCTACAATGGGAGGAAAGCCAACAATTGGACCAGACAACGGATAGTTATGAACGTAAAGCGGGTGAACCATGCGTTGCTACTTACGTTAATGGTTATATATGTAATGGTGCCGTGATTTTACCGGCATTTGATGACCCAATGGATCAAGAGGCGGTGAACTTATTTCAGCGCTTATTCCCGGAAAGAGAAATTGTGCCGGTACAATCAAGAGAGCTATCCCTCGCTGGTGGAAACATTCACTGCATTACGCAACAGCAACCACAAGCTCGTGTATCAGAGGCCGACACGCAAGAGACTTCCAAAAGTTAAGATTGCATTTTGTATGTCATGTAGTTTATAAAGCTATGGATAAGCCTATTCAGGGAACTTGTGTGCATTTAGAAAAAACCTATGAGAAATTTAATTTCTATAAATCAAAGGATAAGCTTTAAATATGGAAGGAGGAATGGATATGCCCTCGGAGCAAACGAATGAGCGAATTCTCGTATGTGTCAACTACGGGCACCATGGTGAGCGGTTGATCAAACGTGGAGCAAACATTGCCAATCAATTACGTTGCCCCCTTTTTGTTCTTGTGTTTGATGCCTTACCAGAAGAAGAATACAAACACGACAAAGAAGTAGATATGTCGATTTTCCAGGAACTTGCAGATGATTACAATGCCAAGCTTATTATTGAAAAAAGCCATGCTCACGATATTACGAAGATTATTCAAAAGACAGCTACCAACGTTGCAGCTACACAAATCATGATCGGGCAAAGGATCGAAAGTATTTGGACCAATCTGATCGGAGGATCTGTCATCGATATCCTTCTCCATGACGTTCCCTCTGCCGATATACATGTCGTTCCAAAATCACGAGCGGATGAACCTGAGGACTGGGGGTTCGATCGTGGTGTGAAAGGATACCTCTATCAAAACACGAACGGCACTTACCAGCTTCGTTTTGACTCTGGTAAAGAAGCTGATTATGAAGGCATCTTTTTTAAACATTTACACACGGATTTCAACAACGGAATATTTTCGTTTCATTACGAAAATAAAGTGTATGAGGTTCGTGTAACAGGGGGGACCGTAAGCTCGCTTGTCGATATTGATGAAAATACCGATCGTTTTTGATCACGCTGTTTGCCACAATTATAACTAGGGTAAAATGCCCATCCTTTTTAATAAAACAAAGGAGTTAAAACTGTGAACATTCGTCAAGCAACTGTCCATGATGTTAAGCAAATCGAGCCATTATTACAAGGGATTTTATCACCTCATATCGTAAATTGGCTTGGTGATGTAGAACAAAAGGAACGATCAGCATTTATCCGCTCCTTTTTAGAGATAGATCATAATGCTCTGAGTTATCAATATTGTCATGTTTATGAAGTGGACTCTTTGGTAGCAGGCGTTATTTCACATTATCCTGGACATCAAAATCAACAGCTGTTTGAACCTATACTTGATTTTTTAAAGAAACACTATCCAGAAAGAAACGATGATTTCTTTGAAGATGACGTAGATCCAGACGACTACTATATCAATTTGCTTTCTGTTTCATCTCAGTTTAGGGGCCGGGGCATAGGGAATCAATTGATAAGTTTCGCGGAGGACAATGCTAAGGTTAACGGATACTCAATAGTTTCATTAAACGTTGCCAATAACAATTTACAAGCTCAAAAGTTATATGAACGTTTAGGCTATTGCTATCGAAAAACGAGTACATCGGATGGAGTGCCATATCGATACTTGGTAAAAGAAATCTAATCGTAAGCATGATAAAGGATCAAGTAATAGTAAGGCTAGAATGGAGTTGATTTAAGTTCCTTGAATTTAAAAAACTATCCACATGAGAAGGCTCATAGGATAAATCTAGTGACCATTCATGCCTTTTTTGATGTTGACCTACTATTGGAGTGTGACCGTATAATTCGACCATCTTGCACTAGTCACTATTCTCTTTTACGTTGATTGCTCATATGTATGCGTTAGGGAGAGTGATAACGTGAACATTTCGGCTTTGCCGGTAGGGATTGTTCCTTGGCATATCCAGGAAAATCTGGTGGATATGTATTATGCAGAAGTGTCCGGTTGGACGAATCCTCAGGCGGAAGCTAGCATGAATGCCGCTATCCAGCAACAACTCCGACAGCTGCTTCAGACCCAAGGGTATGGTGATGGCGTTTCAGAGCTGACGGGTGGCTTTGACCTGAAATCCAATCAACAGCATGTATTAAGCTTGACCCATAGCGTGTATTCGTTTGCCGGCGGCGCACACGGAATGACGGTCCAACGGGCATTGACGTTTGATTCGCGAATGGGAAGGGCTTATACATTCACGGAGTTATTCGCGCCGGGGGCAGACTTTATTCCAAGATTAAATGCGATTATCCAGGCTCAATTGGAGGAGCGAGGTTGGTTCGAGAATGTTCTCGGCCCGTATGAAGGGGTCACTCCCGATCAGCCGTTTTATGTGGCTGACAAAACGCTCGTTATTTATTTTGACTTGTATGAGCTGTTGCCCTATGTATATGGCATCCCCTATTTTCCGATCTCTATCTATTCGATCGTGGATCTGATCAATGAGGATGGGCCGCTGGGCTGGATGCTTTAGTTGAATGGTGATAAGTGGGTGAGCAGCCGCTCCGGTGGAGTGCGGCTGCTTTCGAATAACAAAAGCCAACGGAAGAACAAGCAAAGCCACATCAAACCAAAACTGCCATGTGCCCCGATGTGTGAAGGACCACCAATAGTCGATCTCCTATAGAAAGCTTCCAGGAGCTTACCCCCTGGAAGCTCAATTAATGGATGAATAGTAACAAATTTATGATGTAGACTGGAAGCATTTCTACAGGATGCATTTCGCCGGATGCCACAGCCTCCTTATGCCATGTAATCAAATCATCCATCTCATTAGGTACGTTTAAAAACGAAGTTATATGATGAGATGCCCCTGTATTAATACTTCTTGTGCACGATAAATTTCCGCATTTGAGGAGTCAATTCCTCTTAGTATCAATATGATGAAGCTATCTCATTCTTTCTGTAAGAAATCTTTTTATAATTTGTGAACGGTTACAGATAGCAATTGTGAATTCTTACTAGTGTTTGTTCATAAAGAGCTTCAGCAGCATTAGCACTGTCGGAAAATTTCCATGATGAAATGGTTTCTAATTGACTTAAAGAGGATAATAAAGCTCCGGCCGTTAGAAAATCTTCGATTGTAAATTGTCCATGATTATCAGCACAAACGATCAATTATCGAGTAGTTAAGATCTTTTTTTGAAAAACATCTAAAGTACTTTTTATAGTAAACGGGGAAACTGGGACTACAAAAGGGGAGCTCTGAACATCATTTAAAGCAACGGTTCCATTCGTTGTAAAGAAGATTATTGGTTTTTCTGACACGTTTGCGTTAAGAAACTTCACTGAATTAGGTTTGAAAAAACCGTCAATTTCATAGCCCAAGTATTCTCCAATTAAAAGGGTATCAGGATGGGAAGCTTTCATTTTAAAAGCTTCCCTATGAGTGGAAACAGGATAGATGTCTTTAGCTCTATATTCTTCAAACAGTATTGAAATTATAGTCGTTGCTAGAAGTGTATCCACAACAATCACACTGAGGTTACAAATTTTGTTTACATCGATATCCTCTTTTCTTGTCAGCAAATGGATGGAAGGAATATGGACATCCTAAATGATTTCATTATTTTTCGTGCGGAATGAAAGGTTGATTAGATTCTGAATCCCGCTATCTAAGGAAGCGAAACGTTCGTCTTCTATCTCTCCCTGTTTCCATCGCAAATAAATCTGTTGTAAGATAACGGAAATTTTAAAGAAGGCAAAAGATAGATAGTAGGTCATGTTTGATACATCTCGGCCGGTTTGGTAGGCATAACGATGAATGAGCTCTAGTCTAGAAAGAAACGCACCATTATCCGTTACCGAGGAAAGCCCTGTGTATCCTTCTCCGGGCTCTTTCCAATAAGCAATACTACTAGCTAAATCAGACAAAGGATCTCCCACTGTGCAAAGTTCCCAATCAAAGACAGCTGTTACTTTTTCTGGATTGTTTGGGTCTAACATCATATTGTTTAATTTCATGTCATTATGGACGACAGTAGATTCGGGATGTTCTGGAATTTGCTCAGTAAACCATGAAGTTAATGTTTCAATTTTTTGATGAGGGGTTTCAACGGATTGATGGTAACGCTTAATCCATCCAAGAACTTGCCTTTCCATATACCCTTTGGGTCGACCAAGTTCTGTTAGACTATGTTTGTCTATATCAATCGCATGAAGAGAAATAAGAGCGTCTATCATCGCGTGAGAAGCACGGGTACCATAATCAGAAAAGGCAGAGATTTCCTCTGGAATTTGATCATCGAGTACCGCTCCTTCTTTCTTCTCCATCACATAAAAGTGTCGATTCATGATCGTTTTATCCTCCTCATACGTGTAAGGTGCAGGGGCGTAAGGAAAAGGGTGCTCTAACAATTGAAGCACCCGATATTCACGTTTCATATCATGGGATTTTGGTGGAATCTTACCAAATGGAGGTCTCCGCATGATTAAGTCTTGATTTGGAAATCGAAGTAAATAGGTGAGGTTTGAATAACCTGCCGTATATTGTTTGACTTCCATTTGAGTTGTATCTAAATGAGGTAACTCTCTTTGAAGAAAGTCGCCTAATCTTTCCCAATTTATTTCTTGTTCAGAAAAAGGCTGAACGTCTGTCTTTATTTTCACTATCGTTCCCCTCCATTCTGAAAAGCTTTAATCAACGAGCGAGCCACGACGAAACGGTGTACTTCATCAGGACCGTCGTAAATGCGAGCAGTCCGAGCTTCACGGTAAAAACCTTCTAAAGGTGTATCGCCAGTTACTCCCAATGCCCCATGAACTTGAATCGCTCGATCGATGACATCATGAAGGACTTTTGCACCGTAGAATTTAATCATAGAGATTTCTTTACGAGCTTCCGATCCCTGATCGAGTAGCCAAGCAGCATGCAGTGTCATGAGACGGGCAGCCTGAATTTCTGCAGCAGAATCAGAAATGAAGTTTTGAATGCTTTGGTATTCACTTAACTTCCGACCCCTTGTTTCCCGATAAGAGGCACGTTCGAGCATGAGCTCCATACTGCGATGACATACCCCAAGCCATCGCATAGCATGTGTAATACGGCCTGGACCAAGGCGAAGCTGAGCCAGACGAAATCCATCACCACGTTCTCCGAGCATGTTTTCATTTGGAACTCGGCAGTTCGTGTACCGTACTTCACAATGTCCTCCAATGTAATGGTCACCAATAACTGGAATCTCTCTTTCGATTTCAAAGCCCGGATTATCATTATCGACAATAAACAAGCTGGTTTTTTTGTGTGGTTCAGCATCTGGGTCTGTGACCGCCATCACAATGGAGAAAGAGGAGCCAATCGCACTTGTTGTAAACCACTTATGAGCATTGATTACCCATTTATCTCCATCTTTTTCTGCGGTGGCTTGAAGGGTTTTCGGATCTGAGCCTGAAACCTCTGGTTCGGTCATAGCAAAACACGAACGTATTTCTCCGTTGGCTAACGGTTTTAGGTAGGTTTCTTTTTGCTTTTCGTCCGCTGCGTGAACAAGAATCTCTCCATTTCCAGCATCCGGTGCCATGGATCCAAAGATATACGGGCCTATTGGACTGCGACCAACAACTTCTGATAATAAACCTAGACTCACAAAACTGTTTCCCATTCCACCATATTCTTTTGGTAAATGGCCTGCCCACAAGCCTAGTGACTTTACTTTATCCTGCAAAGGTTTTAAGATTTCTTCCGGCAATCCTTGATGAGGCACTATATATTCTTCATTCGGATACACATAATCTTTCAAAAATTGATCTGCTTGATCGATCATGTCTTGTTGTTTTGGGGTTGCTGTAAAATCAAACATGAATATCCCTCCTATTTGCTTTTACGTATAAAATGCAAAATTCATTCCAAAGTTTTAGATCATTTTGACAAAATAAAAAACTTGCGAAATAATAAATACAAGGTATCTTCTTCGCATTTATTTGTGGAAAGGATAGATAAAAGATGATGGATCAAGAGTACGGATTTGTAGGCAAGAAAAAACCGTCTAACGAGCCCCAATATTATTCTAAATTGCTCGATTCGATCATTCAGTCAAGTTACGATGGCATTTATGTCGCTGATGCTTATGGAATTGGATGGACAGTCAATGATGCGTATACTCGTATTACCGGTGTTAGAAAAGAGGAACTTATCAATAGGGACTTGAGAAGCGTTGTTAACGAAGGGATCATATCTGAGTCGGTCACATTTAAAGTTTTGAAAGAAAAGAAATCGGTTACAATCATTCAAAAGGTTAAAGACACCGAGATTCTGGCAACTGGAAGTCCTGTTTGGGACGATAGAGGTGCAATAACACATGTGGTGACGAACATCCGTGATCTCAGTGATCTTAATTTTCTGATGGAGGAGCTGAATACTTCTAGAGCCTTCACGGAAAAAATCCTTGCCGAGGTTGATGAGTTAAGACAAGTGGAGAATACAAAATGGCTGTTAAATGGCGTGATTGCTCAAAGTAAAGAGACCATGAAAGCCGTGTCAGTATCACAAAAAGTCGCGAAGGTAGATTCTACTGTTATATTAACTGGGGAATCGGGTGTCGGAAAAGAAGTATTTGCAAATATTATACACTTGGGAAGCCATCGAGCTGACAAGCCCCATATAAAGGTAAATTGTGGAGCAATTCCAGCACAGTTACTTGAATCGGAGTTATTTGGATATGAGAAAGGCTCATTTACCGGAGCTGAAAAAACAGGGAAAGCAGGATTATTTGAAAAGGCGAATGAAGGTACAATTTTTCTTGATGAGGTAGGAGATATCCCATTAGACTTACAGGTCAAATTATTGAGGGTGCTACAGGAATTTGAAGTGGTTCGAGTAGGAGGTTATCAGCCAAAACCAATTGATGTTCGTGTGGTTGCTGCCACAAACAGAAATTTAGAGGAGCAAGTGCAAAAAGGTGAGTTCCGAGAGGATTTGTTTTATCGTTTGAATATTGTGCCCATTCACATACCATCATTACGAGAAAGAACTGCTGATATTGCGCCGTTGATGTATTATTTTCTGAATAACGTGAATAAAAAATATGAATTAAACAAAAGATTCCAAGCTGGTGTAATATCTGCTTTAGAAAGTTATCAATGGCCAGGGAATATACGGGAGATGAAAAATGTTATCGAACGGGTTGCTGTTACGACCGATCACGATGAAATTGATATTTATGATTTTCCAGATCAATTCATCGATAATTTTGATCCCAAAGATCAGAGAAAAAAGACATCTTATAAAAATAAGGGACTAAAAGAGGCTATCATGGATGTAGAACAAGAAATGATAAAGAGCAAGATACAGCAGGGAAAAACAACAAGAAAAGCAGCGGATGATCTAGGAATCAGTCAATCGTCCCTTGTTAAAAAAATGAAAAAATACCAACTCTCGGTGGATGCCTACATTCATGAATAAACAGAATCCACCGATTAAATATTGTCTAACTGATTCCATAAAGAATCAATCGATTCTTTATGGAATCAGTTATTATAAAAGGAATCGTTTTGAGATTACCTTTAGGTGATAATTAAAAGCGATTATGGACTTCAATATAAGGGGAAAGTTAGCATTTGCGCCCACTTATTAAGAAATTTATTTAATTGGCATGACCTTTGCATAAATAATATGGAAAGAATTTTATAAAAAGTTTGAAGGGCAAGTATAATGGAAACGTATGTAAGCGTTATCATTTATGTCCTATCAGTCTTTGAACAAGAAACCCAGACGAAGGAGGGGCATTATGCAAAAGGGTAAAATGTTTGGGCGTGATGTATTTTTATTTGATTCTCGACCAGAGACCGTAACTTCAATGTTCAAACAAACAGTTTCTAGGTATCCAGAACGTGAAGCAATCGTATTTGATGATCTTCGTTGGACCTATCAACAGCTTCACGATAATGTAAATGTGATTGTTTCTTATTTTCATCATCAATGCAACCTACAAAAAGGAGATCGGATAGCTTTATTAGTAGGAAATCATCCAGCATTCATTCAGGTTTTTTTAGCCTGCGCAAAGCTTGGCATTATTGCCATTCCGCTAAATGTAAAATCATCAAAAGAAGAATTGTTATTTATGGTACAACAGGCAGATGCACAGCTTGTTTGTGCGGAGTCTGGATTTGAAGAATTACTGAGGTTATGGAAAGGAGAGAAGCGCCAACTTTTAACAGTTGAAAATTCGAATGAGTTTAACAACTTGCAGAACGTTTTACAATCCCCCTCAAGAAACAGTCATTTGATAACCCCCGAATTGAAAGAAGAAGATCCACTGTACATTATGTATACGTCAGGAACAACAGGACAACCGAAGGGGGCGATTGGAAGTCATGGCAATGTAATTCATAGTGCGATGAGTTACAAAAATGTGCTTCAAGTATCAGATCCTGCACGGACATTACTAGCTGTACCCATGTATCATGTGACTGGTTTGATCGGTCAATTCATTTATATGCTTTTGATTGGTGGAACAACAGTTTTGATGAAAAGATATCAAACTCTTCCTTTCCTTAAATTAATTGAAAATGAAAAAATTAACTTTCTATTCAATGTACCGACAATTTATATCATGATGATGAATCACCCAGAATTCAGAAATTTATCGATGGATTCTTTGGAGGTAGCAGCTTATGGAGGGGCTCCTATGGCAGAAGAAACAATTGAAAAATTAATGAAAGAACTTCCCTCTATAAATTTACACAACGCATACGGAGCAACAGAAACTTCTTCACCAGCAACGATTATGCCCAAAAATAGTGAATTGTCCAAAATGGCTTCAGTTGGAAAAGCTGTTCCCGTTGGTGAATTGAAAATTGTTGGGGAACAGGGGGGAGAATTAGAGCCAGGTGAAGTTGGTGAATTATACGTGAAAGGGCCGATGGTCGTTAAGGGATATTGGAAAAATGAAGAGGGGAATCATTCTTCATTTGAAGACGGATATTGGAAATCAGGAGACATGGCGATGAAAGATGATGACGGATACATTTACATTATGGACAGGAAAAAAGATATGATTAATCGTGGAGGGGAAAAAATCTTCTCGGCCGAGGTTGAAAATGAATTATATAGTCATCCGGAGGTTTTAGAAGTGGCAATTGTAGCCGTTCCGGATGAAGTCTTTGGGGAACAAGTGAAAGCATTTATCGTGCCACAAGATGCGACTCAACCGAAAGCAGAAGATATTCAGTCGTTTTTAAAAGAGCGTATCGCTGATTATAAAATACCAAAATATGTCGAATTGATAGAAGAACTCCCGAGAAATCCTGGTGGAAAAATCTTAAAGAGACAACTTACAAAATGAGCCGAAAATACGGAAAAAGGGGGATGTATGATGTTTAGGTTAGACGGACAAGTTGCAGTAGTGACGGGCGGTAGTAAGGGTATAGGATTTGGTATGGCGCAAAGTCTTGGACGTGTAGGTGCTACTGTAATTATTGCAAGCAGAGGAAAAGACAGTCTTATTCAAGCCGCTGAACAATTAGAATCTGAGGGGATTAATGTAGCGTATTATTCCGTGGATGTAACGAAAAAGCACGGTGTTCAACTATGGATTGAAGAGGTTATCCGTGATTTTGGAAGAATAGATATTTTAATTAACAATGCCGGAAAAAACATTAGAAAGACACTCCTTGATATAGAAGAAGAGGATTGGGACACGGTGATGGATACAAATTTAAAAGGAATCTTTTTTGTAGGGCAGGCAGTAGCGAGGCAAATGATTCAACAAGAATATGGGCGAATGATTAATATATCATCCATTTTTGGCGGCATTGGGGGGAGTCATCAAACGAGTTACGCAGCTAGCAAAGGGGGGATTAATCAACTCACGAAAGTATGGGCTGAAGAAATGGCAACGAAAGGAGTAACCGTAAATGCGATAGCGCCAGGTTATATCCAAACGCCTATGACCGAAGGTTGGCTGTCTAATGAAGACAGGTATAACAACATTGTGAATCAAACAATGATGAAGCGAGTAGGAACATTAGCGGATATGGAGGGGCCTGTTGTATTTCTTTCATCAGAGGCTTCTAGGTATATCACGGGACAGACCATTTATGTTGACGGAGGGTGGACGGCAAAATAATTATAATTTTAAGTACCACCTTATGAAAGGTGCGATAACACTATATAGGAAACTTAAATCTTCAAATAATGGAAAATATTCTTATAGTAAATATTAATTTGGTGTGCGTTAATAGTTAACCGTTTGTCAAAGAGGTGAAAATAAGTAGTAGCATAAGGGGACATGTCCAATGCATAACCAAACGGTGAGAGCTGCAGCCGTCCAGGTTCTCCAGAATTACCCTTTAACAAAAACAAAACGGTAGCGAAAATGTGTGATCTAATTGCGGAGGCGGCAGATAATGGAGCGAAACTAATTGTATTCCCGGAGGGATTTATACCAATGTTTCCGAATTGGACACTTGACCTGAATGAAAACCCTTCGGATTGGGAGTTCCACCTCAATGAATTTATGGATCAATGTATTCTTCTTCCGGGGCCTGAAACTGACAGAATTGGAGAAGTGGCTAAATCCAAAGCCATTCACGTGGTATTTGGAGCAAATGAAGTTGAAAAAAATTATGATGGCGTCCTGTATAATTCATTGGTTTTTATCAGTTCAACGGGCGCTTTTCTAGGCAAACATCGTAAGTTATTTCCAACGAGCAGAGAAAAAATCTTTCATGCCAGGGGAGATGCCTCTGGATTGAAGATATATGAAACGCCAATTGGGAGATTGGGGGGATTAATCTGTTACGAACATTTGCAGCCGTTATTAAAATACGCATTAATTGGCCAGGGAGAACAAATTCATTGTGCATCATGGCCAGGGTGGCCCAATTTTCCTCAGGGACGCTCGAATAGGAATGTGTTTGATGCAGCATCTAAAGCCTATGCTCTGGAAGGTCAATGTTTTGTTATAGCGTCATCTCTTTATGTCCCCCCTTCTACCGGCGATCATATTGACCTCGGTAATGCAAGTTGGACGTTTTTTGGAGGAAGTGGGATTATTAATCCATCAGGGGAATATATCGCAGGGCCTCTATATGATGAAGAAGGAATTGTATATGGGGATATGGATTTAAGTTTAATCCCGCGGCGTAAAGCTACTGTAGATACTACAGGAAGAGATAGCGCCTGGGAGACGATTAATATGAATATCGACTTGAGTTCAAGGAAACCTATTCATTGGAATCAGGATGATAATTTAGAGGAACTGTTCGAAAAGATAGATATGTTAGAGAAAAAATTACAACAATATAAAAATATTGATTCTTAATCGTAATTGTCAAGCTTGTTGTAAGTCAGAAAAAAGGAAAGAAAATTTATATATATCTGTATTTTGTGATAATTAATTGATAACTTACGATGCATGTAAACATCTTTTTCCGTCCCATTACCTGCCCCCTTTATTTCTACTGAACAATTCTAGTAAGTTACCTAGACGTGTCGAACTTACTTTCGAAGGGTGAAAATCTTCATATTTAGTATCACGAGAAAACTCTTGTTTGATTGAATATACAGGGGAGGGATAAGGGTGCCGATATACCAAAGAAAAGAAGGGGAAGAACAGCCTTATTGGCCGTTAGGACCTTTTAAGGTAAGATTACCATTTGTTCATTATAATTTAGAAAGTGCAGAGTTTATTCAAGGCCTTATCATGATGATTGTCAGTATAAGCCTTATTCCCACTCTTCAAGAGTATTTGGGATTGCCCTATGATGTTGCTCTGGCTTTTGTAGTTGTTTATCAAATAGGATTATTGTTACCAGCCTTATTAGGTTCACCTATTGTTGGAGGTTGGATAACACCGGCGATACCTTTGGTTTTGACATATTTAGGTGATTTTGAACCAGGACCAGAAGCGATAAGGGCAATGGTTGCCCTTCAACTTATTGTATTTCTGATATTTTTCTTATTGGGCATCACAAAACTTGGAGGGAAACTAATAAGAATTGTTCCTGCTTCATTAAAGTCAGGGATTTTAATTGGAGCGGGATTAGCCGCTTTCATAGGGGAGATTGAGCCTGAAGGACGGGTAATGGAGACTCCCATTTCTCTGATAACTGCAGGGATCTTACTTGCTTTTACAATGTTTTCTTTGACTTTTCAGAGAATGCGGGAGCGTTATCGATGGGCTAACTTCATTTCCAATTTCGGAATGATGCCGCCTTTGATCTTTGCGATCTTTGTGGGATGGGCTGTAAACGAATTCCCATTACCTGATGTTGAGTGGGGTATTACTTCTCCTGCTTTCGGAGAGGTTTGGGCATATTTACCCTTTAGTGTAGGCTTACCTGACATAAACATTTTTTTATTGGCGATTCCTACAGCCATTGTTGCTTATATTATTGCCTATGGGGACATGATTGTTGGTGATGAAATATTAAAACGTTCTGATGATAAACGAAAAGACGAGAAAATAGATAATGATATGAACCGCTTGCACTTAGTTACTAGTATTAGAAATTTGATTCAGTCATTTTTTGGACCTTATACAGGTTTATCAGGGCCAATTTGGACGGCGATACAAGTTACTGTAGCGGAGAGATATAATTATGGAAGAAAAGCGATGGATTCTTTTCACGGAGGAGCAGGTACTTTCACGATTGCTATGATGGTAGGATTATTCATGCTTCCAATCGTAACCTTTTTTGAACCGACTCTTGAGGTCGCATTGTCTACAACCCTATTAATTACAGGCTATGTGTGTGTGCAAGTAGGGATTGAACAAGTGAAAAACTCTTCCGCAACTGAAATAGGGGTAGCTAGTCTTACAGCCATGGTTTTAGCTGTACATGGAGCGGAATATGGCCTTATGGCGGGGGTTATCATGTACTTCATAGTACAAAAAAATTATAAAAGTAAAAATGATATATCAAAGAAAGAAAATGTTGATAAATCTGTATGAACCTTTTTGCGTCTTCCTCACAACACTCCGGCCGTTGTTAACCCTAACAGAATTTAGGATACTAACTTTAAAAATCAAGCAGAAACATCGGTATAGCAGTCATTACGAGCACCTGGTGTGTGTACTAAACGCTTTTTTTCACCAGGGTGCGTAGATTTTTTCAATTTTTGGATCTGTTTCTTCCAACTGTTCATGCGTCTTTTCTTCCAAGTGAGTATTGCATTCAACTTGTACCACTGTTGCAATCTTTTTTACCACCAAGTGCGGAAGAGTTTACCACCTTTTGCGGAATCCTTTCCCAGTTCACTGCCTCCTGTATACTTAATGGGCATGCCAACCGGCATGACATTAGGAATACAGCAGGTTTTTTATGTTCCCATATCGACAGATGCTGGAATTACATCACAAGAAAGGAGCTTGCGAAGTATCGCGGCCATGACTCGCCATTCACGGCAAAAAGTAACGGAAGTTATACGATTGGCGGAGAAAAGAGGGCTGAAGTGTCCATTAGATGAGGATATGACAGATGCTTGGATTGAAGATTTTCTCTATCCAGAGAAAAAGTTGGAAGCTTCTGTACGGCAAGTGATTGATGTTGATTATTTACATGAGGAGTTGGCCAAACCCCATGTCACATTAATATTGCTTCATGAGGAATACCATCACTTTGCCGAGAAATATAAAGCAACCATGAGAATTAGACGGAAACCAGGGGAACTGTTAGAAGTCGATTGGGCAAGTTCTACCTTATTTATCATTGATCCCGATACCGGGGAAAAAGTGAAAAATGAAAATCTATGTATTTGTGGCCGCCTTATCGTGTCCTCAACTTTCCTATGTGGAGGGTTCTTTGTCCACGGATTAAGCTTCATTAACACGCGTTTGAATACATGGGGGGCACCACCCAAATTATTGTTCCCGATAATTTAAAGATAACCAAGCATACCTCCAAAGAGCTGGTGTTAAACAAGACGTACGTAGAAATAGCCTGCCACTATCAATCCGTAGTCATGCCAGCACGCGTACGTTCATCAAAAGATAAAGCCTCTGTAGAAAGTTCGGTGAATACGGTCTCGACGTGGATTATTGCCGCATTAAGGAATGTCCAATGTTTGTTGGGAAATGAACTGAGAGATCCGAAAGAAGCTAGAGGAGTTTAACCACCGACCCTTCACGAAAAAAGAAGAGTCTCGCTGGTCAGCGTTTATGGAAGAAGAGAAATTCGCCCTCTCCCCCTTCCCGTTAAATCATACCAGATGTCTGAATGGCGAACCGCCAAAGTACAGCCTGATTATCACATCTCTGTGAAAAGCATGTTTTATTGTGTGCACGTGTGAGGAGGATAAGATTGGTTTGAATGGTTAATTCAACTATTATGCACTAGTGCAACGTTATTTTTTACAAAATTTCTTACCCATTGAAAAGTCCTTGAGCGAATGATCGGGTGTGAGCAAAACGGAATTCGGCGTGGGGAGTGGTTTTTTCGACGTAGCAACTCGTCTATTCAGCGCACGACCTAGATGATTCGGCGCGCTGGGCATTTTATTCAGCGTTTGAAGAACGTTTTTTTGGCGCAGGGCGTAGCATTAGCCTAATGGAGAAAGAACTTCTCACACGGTGGACTAAAGAATTGGCGGTAAGGAAAATATTAGCTTAGACATAAGAGTGATTTCAGCAACGAATGAAAAGCCGGATGTCTTACTTGCCGAGAAAAGATTGAGAGAAGATCTATTCTATAGGTTGGGGGTCGTCCAGATTGATTTGCCTAATTTAATGGAAAGAAAAGAAGACATTGACCTCCTACTGGAATACTTCATTCATTTTTACAACAATCATATGAATATATTGATTAACGGGATTTGAGCCTGATGCTCTGAATTGTTTGAAAAAATACAACTGGTCCGGAAATATTAGAGAGTTAAAGAATGCTGTCGAAACAGCTTATAACTATGCTTCTTCAAATGTAATAACGATAGAAGATATTCCTGAAAGAATTCCTGAGTACCAAGGAAAGCCAGCTGATGAGGAATCTTCGATCGATTCTTTAAAAGAATCTGTTGATCGATATGAGAAAGAGATTATTAAACGAGAATTGGAAACGACAGACAGAAGAGTATCGGAAACAGCGAGACGATTAGGGATTTCCAAACAATCATTGCAATATAAATTGAATAAGTATAAGTTAAGGTAAAAAAATCTTTACGAAGGAGAGGGGAGTTTTCTCTCTCTCTCTTTTTTTGTTTGATTATAACAACGATCCGCATCAGTTGTTTTGTCAGGCTATTTATACATAGAAAGCATCTTCTTGTTTTTGGCATGTAATTTGCTAGGTATTTAGGGGGGACAGTCCAATTCCATTGCCGGAGCGGTCAACGGATCCTTTAATATTCCGAATGTTGTTACCGGGGTTGTTCTGGCAGGTTTGGTCATGGTGGTCATGATTGGTGGTATCAAGGCAATCGGAAAGTTTGCTGAGAAATTTGTCCCCTTAATGGTGGTTATTTACGACTGCCGGACTCCTTGTAATCTTGTTCAATATTGATGCAGTGCCAAATGTTTTCTATTTAATTTTTGCCAATGCTTTTACACCGATGTCAGCAGTGGGCGGCTTTGCAGGAGCCGCGCTCGCTGAAATTATCCGGTGGGGTGTAGCAAGAGGGTTGTATTCTAACGAAGCCGGAATGGGAAGTGCTACCATTGTCCATTCCAGTGCAACCAATGAACATCCTGCTACCCAGGGATTTTGGGGGGTTTTTGAAGTATTTGTGGATACGATTCTTGTTTGTTCGGTAACTGCATTTTTGATTTTAACTACAGATGCTTGGATGACCATTGGAGGAGACGAAGCTTCCAACATGACTGCAGCTGCGATGGCTGATGTGTTTGGAAGCAGTCTTGCCGGTATGATTGTGACAATTTCTCTCTTTGTTTTCGGTTTCACCACGGTTTTGATGGTCACCTATTTCGGAGAAAAACAGGCTGAATATCTCTTTGGCCACGCTGCATCCATTGCAGCACGTTATATCGTAATTGCTGCCATATTTTTCGGTGCCATCGGTAGTTTGCTGTTCGTATGGTCGCTTTTGGATATTATGCTAGCTTTAGTGGTTATTCCTAACCTGATAACACTTGTGTTACTAAGCGGAAAAGTTAAAGAAGCAACCACGGATTATTTCAAAAATCAATTTCGACAGGGCCATGAAAAAGTTACAGAGAAACAAGATCGTTACTACCAATAACATGAATGCGAAAAATTATTAATCGGTGCAAACGAATATGGCACCATTAATGGTTGATTTTCTGATCATATGCGCTTTAAATCCACTTCCATATTGGCATGTTATTTGCAATATTAATGTAGTGAACAATAAAGATACATCTATGGGAGGGGTTAAAATGGTTACACCTTACAAACACGAACCATTCACCGATTTTTCAGTAGAGAAAAATCGAAAAGATTTTCGGGAAGCCTTGCAAAAAGTAGAAGCCGAACTGGGTCAGCACTTTGATCTTCTTGTCGGCGGGGAAAGAATTCGAACTGAGGAAAAAATCATATCGATAAATCCTGCCAACAAAGATGAAGTGGTTGGTACGGTATCGAAAGCGGACCAAGAAATTGCCGAGAAAGCGATAAACAAAGCTGAAAAAGCCTTCCATACGTGGAAAAAGTATAGCGCTGAACAACGTGCAAATGTATTGATGCGGGCGGCAGCAATTGTACGTCGTCGTAAACATGAGTTTTCCGCCTATCTTGTTAAAGAAGTAGGCAAACCATGGAAAGAAGCAGACGCTGATACAGCAGAGGGGATCGATTTTCTGGAATATTATGCTCGTCAAATGATCGAGCTTAAAGACGGTAAGCCCGTAAACAGCCGCCCAAATGAACACAATCGCTACTTCTATCAACCGATGGGGATCGCTCTTGTTATTCCTCCGTGGAACCTTGCCTTTGCCATCATGTGCGGCACCACAGTAGCTCCTCTTGTGACAGGGAACGCGGTTCTGCTTAAACCGGCAAGCAATAGTCCTGTCATTGCTGCCAAGTTGGTGGAAGTTTTGGAAGAAGCGGGTGTCCCGGAAGGTGCTCTGAACTTCATCCCTGGAAGTGGCTCAGAAGTTGGCAACTATTTAGTAGACCATCCGAAGACAAATGTAATTAGCTTTACTGGCTCTCGGGATGTAGGCACTAGTATCTATGAACGTGCGGCACAAGTAAAGGCGGGTCAAAACCACTTAAAGCAAGTGATTGTCGAAATGGGTGGAAAAGATACGGTTGTTGTCGATGAGGATGGAGACCTTGACCTTGCAGCCCAAGAGATTATCACCTCAGCCTACGGATTTTCCGGTCAAAAATGTTCTTCCGGTTCACGTGCCGTCATCCATAAAGACGTCTATGATGAAGTGTTGGAGAAAACAAAACAATTAGCTCGGGAGTTAACCGTTGGTGAGCCAAACAGTGCTGACGTATTTATGGGACCTGTTGTTGAGCAAGCCGCCTATGACAAAATTATGGGTTATATGGACATCGGGAAAGAAGAGGGGCGCTTGATTACAGGGGGCGAAGGAGATGATTCGCAAGGATATTACATCCAACCGACGAGCTTTGCTGATCTTGATCCTCACTCTCGCTTGATGCAAGAAGAGATATTCGGCCCCGTTGTCGCGTTTTGTAAAGCGGACGATTTTGATCATGCGATTGAAATTGCAAACAATACTGAATATGGACTCACAGGTGCGGTCATTACGAACAATCGCGCTCATATTGAACAAGCGACGCATGACTTTCACGTTGGAAACTTATACTTTAACCGTAACTGTACGGGAGCAATTGTCGGTTACCAGCCATTCGGTGGATTTAAAATGTCTGGAACGGATTCGAAAGCCGGTGGTCCTGATTATTTAAAATTGCATATGCAAGCAAAATCAGTGTCTGAAATGTATTAAAGGAAGCGAAGAGGAGGAAACACACATGACAACAGAAACTTCCACGCATAGCGTGATCGAACAGACAACACAGTATGGCGCCAATAACTATCACCCATTGCCCGTTGTTATTTCAGAAGCAAAAGGAGTTTGGGTGAAGAATCCGGAAGGACAGACCTATATGGATATGTTAAGCGCATATTCTGCCGTCAATCAAGGTCATCGTCATCCGAAAATCATTCAGGCTCTACAGGAGCAAGCAGGTAAAGTCACGCTGACTTCACGAGCCTTTCATAATGATCAGCTTGGGCCTTTTTATGAGAAAGTATCTGATTTAACCTCTAAAGATATGATTTTACCGATGAACACAGGATCTGAAGCCGTTGAAACAGCGGTTAAATCCGCGCGCCGCTGGGCTTATGACGTAAAGGGGGTAGCAGGTAATAAAGCTGAAATCATCGCCTGTGAAGGGAATTTTCATGGCCGTACAATGACAGCTGTTTCCCTTTCTTCCGAAGCAGAAAATCAGCGTGGTTTCGGCCCAATGCTCCCAGGTATAAAACTCGTTCCTTATGGTGATATAGAAGCTTTGAAAGCCGCGATTACACCGAATACAGCAGCATTTTTGCTGGAGCCGATTCAAGGTGAAGCAGGCATCAATATCCCGCCGGAAGGGTTTTTAAAGCAAGCGGCACAAGTATGTGCAGAACAAAATGTTCTCTTCATCGCTGATGAAATTCAGGCGGGTCTGGGGCGTTCCGGAAAAACGTTTGCATGTGACTGGGAAGATGTTGAGCCGGATATGTACATTTTGGGTAAGGCCCTTGGCGGAGGTGTATTTCCCATTTCGTGTGTAGCGGCAAACAAAGATATCTTAGGTGTGTTTAACCCGGGATCGCATGGTTCAACTTTTGGAGGCAATCCACTTGCAAGTGCAGTTTCCGTGGCTGCTTTAGAAGTGTTAGAGGAAGAACAGTTGGCGGAACGTTCCCTTAAACTGGGAACCTATTTTCAAAAGAAGTTGAAAGCCATTGAAAGTTCGGTCGTTAAAGAAGTACGTGGAAGAGGCTTGTTTGTAGGTGTAGAACTTGATGTACCTGCCCGTCCGTATTGTGAACAGTTAAAAGAAGAAGGTTTGTTGTGTAAAGAAACACACGAAACGGTCATCCGTTTTGCGCCACCACTCGTCATTTCAGAAGAGGATCTTGATTGGGCGATTGAAAAAATCGAAAAAGTTTTAGCCCAGAAATAAGTATAAAACAGGATAGAGAACAGGGGGGAGAAGGGAACTTCTCCTTTGCTTTTATCTTTTCGTAAAATTGAGGTGAGAAGATGGTTGCAACCGATATCATTACTGATAAAACAAACCAAGAGGAACCACTGAATTTAGTTACGTTAACACAGGTCATCATTAAAGAGGCTTTAGAAAAGCTAGGTTATTCCGACGAGACATTCGATTTGTTAAAAGAACCAGTAAGAATGTTGACCGTTCGTATACCCGTGCGTATGGATGATGGATCGGTGAAAGTTTTTACAGGTTATCGCTCGCAGCATAATGATGCTGTCGGCCCTACCAAAGGCGGCGTGCGCTTTCATCCGGAAGTGAAAGAGGAAGAAGTGAAGGCACTTTCGATTTGGATGAGCTTAAAATGCGGTTTGGTTGATTTACCTTATGGTGGGGGAAAGGGCGGTATCCTGTGTGATCCGAGACAAATGTCTTCTCGCGAGTTAGAACAATTAAGTCGTAATTACGTGCGTGCCATCAGCCAGCTTGTCGGACCAACAAAAGATATACCGGCCCCTGATGTATTTACGAATTCGCAAATTATGGCTTGGATGATGGATGAATATAGCCGTATCCGTGAAACAAATTCTCCGGGTTTTATTACCGGAAAACCTGTTGCATTAGGCGGTTCACACGGTCGTGAAACTGCAACTGCTCGCGGTGTGGCTATTTGTATTGAAGAAGCAGCTAAGATCAAAGGGATTCCATTAAAAGGAGCCGTCATTGTGCAAGGATTTGGTAATGCAGGCAGCTTTTTGGCTAAATTTATGCATGATGCCGGCGCAAAAGTGATTGGCATTTCCGAAATATTGGGGGCACTATATGACCCAGAAGGGCTGGATATTAATTATTTATTGGACCTGCGTGACAGTTTCGGAACAGTGACGAATGCTTTTCAGAATACAGTCACGAATCAAGAATTGTTAGAGTCAGAATGTGATATTCTTGTACCAGCTGCCATTGCCAATCGAATGAAAGCAGATAATGCGGAGCACCTGAAGGCGTCCATTGTCGTTGAAGCAGCTAACGGGCCTACCACATTTCAAGCAACAAAAATTTTAACGGAGCGGGATATATTGCTTGTTCCGGATGTACTAGCCAGCTCCGGCGGTGTTACCGTCTCTTATTTTGAATGGGTACAAAACAATCAGGGATATTATTGGACGGAAGAAGAGATTGCTACAAAATTACGTACCGCTATTATAAATGCTTTTCATAAAGTGTATAATACCTCACAAACACATGGAGTGGATATGCGTTTGGCTGCTTATGTAGAGGGTATCCGGAAAATGGCAGAGGCCTCTCAATTAAGAGGATGGGTGTAATGGATGAACATATCGCTAATGCATGACGGGCTTTCGGGAAAGAACTCTCGAAAGCTTTTTTGCATCATATTCAGGATTTGATTACGATGAAATGGAATACACATTTAACAAGGAGTTTTTGTAGTGGCGGGAGACCACCATATGGATATACCAAACGTAAAAAGAATGAATGATTTGTACAAAAGATTAATGGATGAGATTGATATTGGAGTGCACGTCATCGATGAGCAAGGGAAGACGATTATATACAATCGTAAAATGATGCATATGGAGGCGATGAACAGCGAGGAAGTGTTGGATAAAAAATTAGGGGATGTGTTCAAGTTTCATGACCAACAAAACAGTACACTGTTAAAGGCTCTCCAAGAGGGAGTAGCAACGAAGAATGTCAAACAAACGTACTTTAATAATAAAGGGCGCGAGATTACGACCATCAATGATACTTTTCCCATTCAAGAAGATCAGCGTATAACAGGAGCTATGGAAATAGCCAAAGACGTCACTCAATTGGAACGTGTTATTCAGGAAAATGTCGTAAAGAAAAAGAATACGAAATATACGTTTGATCAGCTGATTGGGAATAGTGCCGCTCTTCAGGAAGTCGTGGAAGAGGCCAAAAGATCCACTCGTACATCATCCTCTGTTCTTATTGTGGGGGATACAGGGTCAGGAAAGGAACTGTTCGCTCAAAGTATCCATAACGGAAGTAGCCGTTCCGGAGCCCCTTTTATTTCACAAAACTGTGCAGCTATACCTGATAGTTTAATGGAAAGTCTATTATTTGGAACGAAGAAAGGAGCCTTTACAGGAGCAACCGACCGTCCTGGATTGTTTGAAGAAGCAGAGAAAGGGACGCTTTTATTGGATGAAATCAACTCTTTAAACCCTTCTTTACAGGCCAAACTATTAAGAGTGCTACAAGAAAAGTCCGTTCGTAGACTTGGGGACACAGAGGATAAAACAGTGGATGTCCGTATCATTACTACCCTTAATGAGGATCCTCTTGATGCCATCGCGAATCATAGACTCCGCAAAGACCTTTATTATCGATTAAGTGTTGTGTCTTTATTTATTCCGCCATTAAAAGAAAGACGAGAGGATATTGCACCATTAGTGAGACATTTTATCTATAAATATAATACTTTGTTCCAAATGGACGTACGGGACATTGATGAGGAAGTTCGGGACTTGTTCGATCAGCATGATTGGCCCGGAAATGTGAGGGAACTTGAGCATGTGATTGAAGGAGCCATGAATGTAGCTGTGAATGCAGAAGTGATAACCCCTCGTCATCTTCCGATGCGTTATCGAAAAAACACTTCGAAGGACTCCGCAACCCATCAATACATGCAGGGAGCAGGTAGTTCAACCAAACCGGTGCATGAGGAAGAGAATATGACCTTAAAAGAGAAGATGAACGCTGTTGAGCAAAACTATATTAACAAGGTTCTCTCCAAACACGAGCATAATATATCACAGGCTGCAAAAGAGCTAGGGATAAGTAGACAAAGCCTGCAGTATCGTATAAAAAAATTTCAGTCATCGTAAACGGGAATAGGCTCAGTGTCTGAAATAGTGAAAAAATTTGTACGTTGTAAAAATATATTTACGAATAAGGGGGAGATTTTCTCGCTTCTTTTTTGATCAATATAGATCAACGATCTGTATCCGTTGATTTGCCAGGCCATTATACGTAACACGCATCTTTTTGGTTTTGGCATGCAATTTGCTAAATAATAAAAGCGAAAGCGTAGTCTTCAAATTCATATTTAAAGAAAGGACTTCGTAAGAGATGAACAAAAAAAATAATCGTATATTCTTTAACGGATGTATTTTCACTGCGAACCCGGAACAACCGTATGCCAACACCATGGTTGTGCAGGAGGGAAAAATTGACTGGATTGGTGATCAAGGTGATTTAGAAGGAATCTCTGGTGAATGGATGGATCTTCATGGTCGTCGAATCCTCCCAGGCTTTATCGATGCTCATTTGCATCCATTGTATTTGGCCGATGCAGAAAAACAGATTTCATGTACACCTCCGCTTGTGAATTCCATTGAAGATTTACTAGACCAAATCCGCAAACAGACAGAAGGGCAAGAGAATAATACTTGGATTCAAGGTTGGGGCTATGATGAAGGAAAATTGAGAGAAGGCCGGGCTCCCACACGCTGGGATTTAGACAGGTCTGCCGTAGATGTACCGGTGATCATCACTCGAACATGCGGTCATATTGTGACTGTGAATAGTGTGGCCCTAGAAATGGTTGGAATTACGAAGGAAACACCAAATCCAGAAGGTGGTCAAATTGATAAAGATGCAAACGGTGAACCTACGGGTATTTTACGAGAAAATGCGCGAGATCTGGTTCATGATGTCATGCCAGTGCCGACCCTTGAGGAAAGTGCTGATTCTCTTGCTGCGTTAAGCCCGAAACTTCTGGGCCATGGAATCACTGCGATCACCGAATTAATGGCCAGAACAGAGCCGGTTGATTATTTGGATATCTATGGTGAAGCTCGGGATAAGGGATTGAAGCCGCGTACAGTGCTGTATTATAAATGGGAAGATTTAGCAAACAGCTCCATATTAAATGAAGAAAATACGAATAATGAAACCCCTCTTCATATCGGAGGGATCAAGCTGTTCTCCGATGGCAGCGTTTCCGGACAAACCGCATGGGTGAATCCCCCATATTCAGGAGGGGAAAATACGGGAATTCCAATGACCTCAAAGGAAACGTTGATGACAGCTGCTAAAGCCGCAAAGAAACACCGGGTACAATTGGTTGTACATGCCATGGGTGAAAAGGCGATCGATCTTATTATTGATACATTTGCTGGTCAAAAAGGCTGGCTCGATGATGCACCTTCGATCAGAATTGAGCATGCTGCCATGCCGACAAAGCGAGCGATTGAACGAGCAGCTGAAATGGGGATTGCCTTTGTACCACAACCGATTTTCCTCTTTGCAGAAATCGAAAGCTACCATCATAACTTAGGACCCGAGCGAACGAAGCAAGCTTATCCGATTCAATCAATGTTAGAGACCGGAATCAAGCTTGCCTTTTCTTCCGATGCACCTGCTACACCGTGGGCCGATCCGGTGAATCCATTTGTCGGGATTAAAGCAGCTGTTACACGCAAAGCTTATGATGGTACGGATACCGGTCAAGATCAGCGCGTAGATGTAGCAACAGCGATTCGATTATACACAAGTGCTGCACAACAAATCACACGGGTGCCACGGGTAGGGCAGCTGACAGAAGGCTATTATGCTGATTTTATGGTATTGGACCAAGATATTCTGAACATAGACGTAGAAGACATTGATCAAGTTCAAGTGGAAGAAACCTATATGAGCGGTGAGAAAGTCTATCAAAAGCAATGAAGGTATAAATGTTCGAATGAGCCACATGCTTCCATTCGTTGACATAGCATCGAATGGAAAGCAGGCTAAACATTTTACGGGGAGGGGAGCTTATGGCAAAAACGATGATAAATCAAGCAGTAGAAGGGATAAACGAAGAAGTGATTGAGTGGAGACGTTATTTCCATCGCCATCCAGAGCTATCTTACCAGGAAGAAAATACGTCCCAATATATATATAATACGCTTCTATCCTTTGAAAATATAGAAGTAAGCCATCCTACAAAAACCAGTGTTATGGGACGGTTGATCGGCAATCAAACGGGTAAAACAGTGGCCATCCGGGCTGATATAGACGCTCTGCCGATTGAAGAAGAAAATACGTTTGATTTTGTTTCGCAAAACGAGGGAGTCATGCATGCATGTGGCCATGATGGACATACTGCGATGTTGCTCGGAACTGCCAAGGTTCTTTCCGGTTTGAAAGATGAAATCAATGGGGAAGTACGCTTTTTGTTTGAACATGCAGAAGAATATTTTCCGGGTGGTGCAAAAGAGATGGTCGAAGCCGGGGTATTAGAGGACGTGGATCATGTACTTGCAGCCCATCTTATGTCCACGATTGACGTGGGAAAAATTGGGGTGACATACGGACCGATGACAGCGGCTGCTGATGCATTTTGGATTTCAGTGAATGGAACAGGCGGCCATGGAGCTATGCCACATGATACGGTGGACAGCATTGTCGTCGCCTCGCACGTCGTATCAAATCTGCAGCAAATTGTCTCCCGCAACGTTGATCCGCTTGATAGTGTTGTCCTAACCGTCGGCAATTTTGTTGCCGAAGAAGCTGGCAATGTGATTGCGGATCGAGTAAAAATCAGCGGCATCGTCCGTTCTTATGATCCTAAATACCGAACGTCCATCCCCAAACGAATGGAACAAATTGTGAAGGGATCAGTGAGGCACATGGTGCGACGTATTCGTTTGAGTACCAGCATGGTTTTCCTTCCATTCACAATGATGAATACGTAACAAAACGGGTTGAAGAAACCGCACAAGCGCTTTATGGAGAAGAGGCGATTACACATCTAAAACCTACAATGGGGGCGGAGAGCTTCACCTATTTTTCTCAGGCTGCGCCAAGCACGTATTTAATATTGGGGCACGCAATGAGGAGAAGGGGATCATCTACCCCCATCACCATCCACGATTCACTATTGATGAAGGCTCCTTGGATGATGATGTGAAAATGTTTGTGAATATAGTATATAAAATTCTTACATAAGGTGCGCGGGGTACATAAGGGGAGAGAACGATCATGGGGATGAAACAAGAAGAATTGGAGGTACGCAAAGAAGCCATAAAGAAACGTCCAAAAACGCAATTTAAAATGCCGCATGTTTATGTTGTGATGTTCGTAATGTTTCTCTTTGTATAAGTACTTACTTTGCTTATACCTCAAGGAGCATTTGAAAGGGAAGAACTCCCCGATGGAACTTCCACTGTCGTTCCGGGGACATTTTCATTTATCGATGCAGGCAATCTCGGTTTTTTCGATTTGGTTTTCGCCATACCCAATGGTATGGTTCAGGCAGCTCCGTTGATTTTAGGCGGCATTTGGATTGGCGGTTTGTTTGCAATTATTGAGAGAACAGGGTTGCTTGATATTGTGGTTCAGTCTATCATAAATGTTTTTCGGTCCAAAAAGATGCTGGTCATTCCGGCAATCATGATTCCGATAGCTGCTTTTTTTGCCCTTACAGGAGCTTTGGAGATGATGCTGATTATTATTCCGGCGGTCATCCCTTTGATGCTTAAATTGGGCTTTGACCGGTTCACGGGGTTTGCGACGGCTATGGTCGGGGGAATTGCTGGTTTTACTGTAGCACTGACTGCTCCGGCGACTGTAGGAGTGGCGCAATCGATAGCGGAGCTTCCTTTATATTCCGGACTTAGCCTTCGATTGATGCTGATCTTCATTATTTTATCCGTTGGTATTTGGTATGTGTGGAGGTATGCCCGTAAAGTGATGCGAGATCCAACGTCCAGTTACGTCTACGGGGATGAGTTAGATGCAGAGTTTTTGAATCATGAACAGTTCCGGAAGACAGATTGGAGCACTGATTTTTCTGGCGTTTGGATTCGGAGTGATGATGTGGGGGCTTCTGACACAAGGGTGGTATTTTATTGAACTTGGCGGCTGGTACGCATTTATGGGGGTTGTGCTGGGGCTCATATGCGGAATGACCCCCAGTATCATTGCGGAAACTTTTATGAAGGTTTCAAAAAATTTATCGTTGCAATCGTTATCATTGGTTTGGCCAACGCCATCTCAGTTGTTCTCGAAGAAGGTCAAATCTTGGATACCATCATCTATGCTTTCGGTGAATTTGTTAGCTTTGTGCCAAGCCAGATTGCAGCTGTGATGATGATGGTTGTACAGGCTTTGTTTAATTTTCTGGTTAATTATGGAAGTGGGCAGGCCTTGATCACGATGCCGATCATGGCCGGTTTGTCTGATTTATTAGGTGTGACACGCCAGACATCTGTATTGGCCTTCCAGTTGGGGGATGGAATCGCGAATTTAATTTATCAAATTGGATTGCTTTTAGCATTTTTGGCTATTGCAAAAATTCCTTATGGCCAATGGCTTCGCTTTATTGTTCCATTGGTGTTGATATGGTATGTAATTTCATTCATTGCCCTCATGGTCGCGCAAACGATTGGCTGGCAATAATCAACAAAAGGGCGGCGGGGAAATTGCGTGTTAGAAGCGTCGAATATTGGAACCTATTTAGCACCGCCCCCCTTTTTTTAGACCATGATGAACTCGTTCGTTGGCGGATTGAGATTATTGATGGGCAGTTAGAGAATAAGATTTAGATAGAATACACAGCCATTGGAACGAAAGCTATTCTAATGGATTTTGCACTTTACCAAGAGTGACTTTCTTTCCTGCGTTTATTGGCTCAATGATCCACAAACAGAGAGGCTCAAACTACTGACAATACTAAGTGCTGGTAAGCACATTGGCATAATCGGTAAATTTTCTTGGCGAATATTAGTAAATTACATGTCATTGGTGGTGAAATCTAGTGGCTGAATCAGGTTTACACAGACGCCGCCGTAGGGCCGAAAATGCTCCCCGCGATTGGCTAACATGTGGCGAGCATCGTTTCGAGTCTAGGCAACATTTGGATAATTCTTCGCTCCATAGTAGGTTTTCGTGCGTACAGGCTGATGGATTTCCGATAATTGAGGAGGGACGGGAAAGTATTATCTTGTGACGGAGGGCTAATTTTATGGGAGAGAATCTTTGTTTTCTTGTTATATGTAGTCGATGGTGACAAAACTTTATAAAATATAAGTTCGTTGGTGTAAACAAGCTATTAGCAGTTCTGATAGGTTTGTATAAATATGAACGTGTTGCATGAATATGATATCCTAAAGTGAATTCATGATGAAGACAGGTGAACCGGATGAAAAAAACAATTTATGATATAGCAAAGCATGCTGGTGTTTCAATTGCTACTGTTTCACGAGTGATCAATAATACTGGACGAATGAGTGACGAGACCAGGAAACGAATACTTAGGATCATGGAGGAATTTGATTATCTTCCGAATATGCATGCTTCAGCACTCACCGGTAAGAAAACTAATTCCATTGGTGTTATTGTTCCTGACGTTTCCAACCCCTTCTTTGGCGAAATAGTGAAATTCATTCAGCTTTTTGCCGAAGAACAAGGGTATACAGTTATTATTGGAAGTACGGATTATCACCCGGAAAAGGAAGCCAATTATTTTTCACTCTTAAAGCAAAAAAGTGTAGACGGACTAATTATGGCAACTAGTGTTGATAGTGACGAAAGCTTAGAGCGATTACAAGAAATTGTGGACGATAATGTTCCTTTAGCTATGCTTACCCATGATCGTATGCCATTTCCAATGGATGTAGTAACTATTGATGATAGCATGGGTGGTTATATTGCTACAAATCATTTACTTGAATTAGGCCATAAGGATATTGTTTTTGTAACAGGTAGTCAAACCATGACATCATTTCGAGATCGTATAAAGGGGGCTAGACAATCATTAGAACATAATGGCGTAGAGTTTCATGAATCTCAAATAATAAAAAGCCATTTTTCTATTGAAGGAGCTAAAGAAGATATTGGCCAATATTTAGAGACCCATTTACCAACTGCTATTTTTGCTGTGAATGATGTTTTCGCGTGTGCAACCATCCAAGCAGCTAGGAAGCGGGGAGTTAAAGTGCCTGAGGATTTATCGGTGGTTGGCTTTGATAATACAGTGTTGGCAGAGGTCACAGACCCTCCATTAACGACCATCTCCCAGCCCAAAGCTGATATGGGAAAACAAATCGTTAGAATGTTAGTTGAAGCCATTGAAGGAAAGAAAACTTCTAAAAGTAAAATAATACTATCGCCAGAATTAATTATAAGACAATCAACAGTAAAACCAGAAGCACAAGTCTGAGTACAAAGTAGTTCATGATAGCTTTGCACTGTTTTCAGTCTCAATATTATTACTGTTTTACGGTTGATTTTTTAAAGAAAATATGTAAAATAAAGTTAAGTAAGCGCTTACTCAAATATATATTTTGGGGGGTTTCCTTTGTCTAAGGTTCATGTTGGAATTCTAGGGGCAGGGTTTGCTGCTTCACTTCATTTAGAAATTTTAAATCAAGACAAACGAGTAGAAATTATTGGGATTGCAGACATTTTTACTGAAAAAGCTGAAGCATTAGCTAAGTCAATTAATAAGAATGTGAAAGTAGTGAGTAGTTTAGAAGAACTATTAAAGCTTGGGGTCGATACTGTATACGTCACGACGCCAAACACAATGCATGCTGAGCCTGTACTTAAATGTTTAGGTCATAATGTAAATGTGTTTAGTGAAAAACCTATGGCGACTTACCTAGAGGAAGCTGAACAAATTCTCGAGGCGACCAGAAATTCAAAAGCGACTTATAATTTGGGGATGAACCGGCGGTTTGCGTATACACACAAAAAAATTAAGTCCTTGATTGATGAGGGTCGGATGGAACCGTATATGGCTCATGTTAAATTAAACCGTGGAGAGTTACTTCACCCATCATGGACGGCGGATCCTACAAAAACGGGCGGTTTTCTATACGAAACGACAATCCATCAGTTAGATTTATTAACGTATTTCTTTGGTCCTATCAAGACGCTCAAGTGTGAAGCGCGCCAAAATATTTCAGAAATAGAATTTGATGATTTTGCCATTCTTTTTACATTTGAGTCTGGAATGATTGCGACATTTGTTTCCTCTGCTCATTCCGGTTGGTGTTTTCCATTTGAATCGGTTGAAGTATATGGTAAGTACTCCACGGCTGTAACAGAAGAGCTGGATACCATTAAATTTTCGCCTGGATTAGAAAAGCATATTGAACTAGAGAATTACACACAAGTACCTTTTAATAAAAAGGGCGGCTATGTAGAAGAAGATGAACTTTTTATAGACGCGCTCGTTAATGGTACAAACCCTCCTGTGTCAGCGGAAGAAGCGTATCGCTTAACCCACTTAATAACCAGTATTTATGAAAGTGCTAAAATCGGAAAAGAAATCAATTTTTCTAATGCATTAAACATTAAAAATACCTAATCATTTATCTATAGGGTAAGCGATTACTCTTAAAAAGGAGTGTTTCCACGTGAAATTTTCAATTTGTAGTTGGACATTTGGGGAGAAACCCATTGAGGACATCATCAAGTTTGCGTCCAAGGTAGGTTATGATGAAATTGAAGTTCACGCGGCTGTAGATGCCTACGATTGGAATTATTTAAGGGAAAAAGCCAAGGACGAAAACATTGATATAAGAGGGTTAAGCGGTGATGCCGAGTGGCTACAGGAAGAAACGGATATGGCTCATTCTGATCCAAAGAAGAGGAGACTGGCAGTTGAATATTTCAAAAAACAGGTGGAAGCAGCTGAAATTGTTCAGGCTGAATACATTGTGGTTTCTCCCTCGGCTCCAGGAAAAGCAGTACCATTGGGTAATGGGGAAGAAGATTGGGTATGGGCAATCGAATCCATTCAAGAATTGGCCCCCTTCGCTCAAACAAAAGGAGTCGATTTGATTATAGAGCCTTTAAATCGATACGAAAGCTGTATATTAAATAACGCCAAACAGGCCAAGGCTTTTGTAGAGGAAGTTGCTGCGCCAAATGTGAAAACAATGCTCGATACTTTCCACATGAATATTGAAGAAACAAACCTAACCACCCCCTTTGTGGAATTAGGCGAGGCTTTAGGTCACATTCATGTGGCTGATACGAATCGAAGAGGATTGGGACGAGGCCGTTTACCATTTGATGAAGTGGCAGAAGGTATTAAACAATCCGGTTATAATGGGACGATTACCGTAGAGTGCTTAGCCCCTGGACCTGATCCGTTCGAAGCAAATAAAACAGAGGAGAGTATGGAGTGGATCTATACGTATGCGGAAGAAACTTTGCATAAGCTTCATCAATTTTTTAAGTAGATAAGGAGCTATCAATAATGAAATTAGGTCTTAATGGATCAACAACTGATCAGTGTACGCTGGAAGAAGATATCGCCGTTGCAGATCAGGCAGGGTTTGATGTATTAGAGCTTCGGACATACAAAATTAGTACGTATCTCGAAAAGCATTCTCTTAAAGAACTGAATAATCTCTTCAGTCGGACAAATATAGAGCCTTATGCCATTAATGCTATTGAATTTTTTAATCTGAAAACCAGAAAGGGCAAAGAAAATATCCTAAAAGAGACGGAATATTGGTGTTATGTGGCAAACGCCATTAATTGTCCGTACGTTATTGCTGTGCCAAGTCAGAATCAAAATGGTGCAGGAGAAGAAGAAATTTTTGCAGACACTGTACAGATGTTAGAAGAAATGGCTGATATTGCAAATCGGTTTCACGTCAATTTGGCTTTTGAATTTATAGGGTTTAAAGAATTCTCAGTCCGAACACTATCAGTAGCCAATCAGATTGTTCAAGAAGTTAACCGTGAAAACATTGGTCTGGTGATTGATACTTACCACTTTTATAATGGCGGTTCGAGTTTGAAATCAATTGAAAAAGTGGACAAAAACAAACTTTTCATTTTTCATATCAACGATGCGGAAGATGTAAGTAAAGAAGAACGTACTGAAGCGCACCGCATATTTCCAGGTCTAGGTGTTATTCCCTTAACCGATATTTGCAAAGCTTTAAAAGAAATTGGATATGATCATATGGTAAGCTTGGAGTTATTTAGACCTGATTACTGGGAAATGGGAAAGCAGCATTTAGCAAATGATTCTTATCGGTACGTAAAGCACGCTATAGAGAAGGTCTTTTAAAAAATAAGGTCGAACAATAAGCACTTTCATTACAAATTCTATACAAGTACAATACTACTCAAAGGGTAAGCCCTTACTCATTTTCTCATCTATTGAAGGAGAAGATACAATGAAAAAACAACTACGGGTTGGAATGGTTGGCTATAAGATGATGGGACGAGCGCATAGCAATGCGTATCGAGCTCTTCCCTTTTTCTTTGATCACGATATAAGTCTAGTTACCGAAGCTATTGTTGGAAGAGATGAAGCAAAAACAGCCGAAGCTGCAAGGAAACTTGGATGGAACTCTTATGAAACCGATTGGCGAAAGCTGATTGAAAGAGATGATATCGATATTATTGATATTGTAACTCCAAATGACACCCATGAAGAAATAGCCATAGCAGCTGCAGAAGCCGGGAAACATGTTATTTGTGAAAAACCGCTGTCATTAACCCTTCAACAATCGAAACGTATGCTAACTGCTGTAGAAAATTATGAGGTCATGCATATGATTTGTCATAATTATCGTTTTTCGCCAGCGGTTCAGTTTGCGAAGAAATTGATTTCAGAGAATCGGTTAGGAAAAATTTATCATATGCGAGCGACATTCATACAAGATTGGTTAATGGATCCCGAGTTTCCACTTGTTTGGCGCTTACAACAAAATGCTTCAGGTTCAGGCACACTGGGTGATTTAGGTTCTCATATTTTAGATTTAGCCCGATTCTTGGTTGGAGAATTTGAGGAAGTCATTGGAATGACTGAGACATTTATCAAAAGACGTCCTCTTGGAGGAATGGGCGCTATGCTTCAACCTGAACGTTCACAAACAAAAGAATACGGAGATGTGACAGTGGATGATGCAGCTGCCTTTTTGGCTCGTTTTGAAAACGGTGCCATGGGGAATTTTGAGGTGAGTCGCTTTGCCAGGGGAAATCGAGCGGGGAATCGTTTTGAAATTAACGGGGAGAACGGTTCGATTCGATGGGATATGGAAAATTTAAATAATTTACAGGTGTACCTCGAAGAAGATGAACCAGGTCTCCAGGGTTTCCGAACAATAAATTGTACAGAAATGGAGCATCCATATGCATCTGCTTATTGGGGAGCAGGCCATATCCTCGGCTATGAACACACCTTTATCCATTTATTAGATGAATTTGTAAGAGCATTCGAAACAAAGAACAATCCATCTCCCGATTTTGAGGACGGTGTTAAGAATCAGGCCGTTTTAGAAGCGGTAGAAAGGTCAATTGAGACCAGGACATGGTCCAATTTTACAGATATTTTGCAATCGATTTAAAATAAAAAATGAAAGGTGATGTTTAAATGACTCAACAAGTGCGGTGTGCAGTACTAGGCCTCGGTCGTCTTGGTTATTATCATGCCAAAAATATGATAACAGCAGTCACAAGTGCTTCGCTTACCATTGTTGTTGATCCCATGCCTGGTAGAGCAGAACAAGTGGCAAGTGATTTGGGAGTTGAAAAATATTCAGATTCTCCTTCGGAAGTAATGAAGGACCCAGATATAGATGCTGTTATCATTGTAACTCCGACTAGTACACACGCTAAAATGATCACACTAGCTGCGGAGCATGGTAAACAAATTTTTGTAGAAAAGCCTTTAACATTAAATGTAGAAGAATCAAAAGCTGTCTCAAAGGTCATTGAAGAGACAGGGGTGATTTGCCAAGTAGGATTTATGCGACGCTTTGATCCAGCATATGCAGATGCTAAGAAACGCATTGATTCCGGTGAAATTGGTGATCCAATTTATTTTAAAGGCTTTACCCGTGATCAAGGTTCCCCCCCTGCTGATTTTATTAGGCACAGTGGTGGTTTGTTTGTAGATTGTTCGATCCATGATTATGACATTGCCAGGTACTTAATGGGATCAGAAATCACGTCAGTAAGTGGCCATGGGCGTATTTTAAAATATGAATTTATGAAAGAATGCAATGATATAGATCAAGCGCTATCTTATATAGAGTTTGAATCAGGTGCAGCTGGAGATGTTGAAGCAAGTCGAATCTCCCCTTACGGTCACGACATTAGGGCTGAGATTATTGGAACAAAAGGAAGTATTTTTGTGGGGACACTTCGTAATCAAGATGTAACCGTACAGACTGCGGCTGGCAGCACCTATGAGATTATTCCGGACTTTCAAACACGATTTCATGATGCATACTGCCTTGAACTGCAACACTTTGTAGAATGTGTTCAAAACAAAACGAAGCCTATCGTCAATGATGTAGACGCTACGATTAATTTAGAAATTGCTTTGGCAGCAACGGAGTCATTGCATAGTAGAAGACCTGTATATTTTAAAAAAACAACTGTATAAGAAAAGGAAAATGAATTGAGGAGGGGTATTATGACACATAATGAAATAAAACTCGGAATTGCACCAATTAGTTGGACAAATGATGACATTCCTGAACTAGGAGATCATTTTACCATTGATGCTATTTTTTCTGATCTTTCAAAGATAGGGTATTCAGGAACTGAAATGGGGAGAAAATTTCCTACTGATCGTTCACTTTTAGAAACTACGTTGAATAAATACGGAATTGTAATGGCGAGTAAGTTCATTATCACGTACTTCTCGTATCCTGAAGAATTGGAAAATGAACTTGAGTCGTTCCGTAAATGGCTGGAACTTCTACAGCCGCTAGGAGTAAAGGAAGTCATTGTATGTGAGATGGGTGGCTCTATGCATTGGGACATTGGGGAA
This sequence comes from Geomicrobium halophilum, assembly GCF_014207655.1. Classification (GTDB taxonomy): domain Bacteria; phylum Bacillota; class Bacilli; order Bacillales; family Marinococcaceae; genus Geomicrobium; species Geomicrobium halophilum. Next base: position 716,578 of record NZ_JACHHJ010000001.1, read on the forward strand.
GGTAAGGATGATTTAAAGATTCGTATGCTGAATGAAGAAAGATGGCAGTCTCTGACCGATGGATTGAATCGGGCCGGTGAAATGAGCCAAACTTATGGGATGGAACTTGTTTATCATCAACATGCGGGAACGGTAATAGAAAAACCTGCTGAACTAGCAGAATTAACGAAGCGAACAAACCCGAATTATGTTTCCCTACTCTATGATACAGGTCATATCTATTACGGCGGAGGGGATCCTTATCAAGAGCTTGAAACATACATCCATCGCATAAAATATGTTCATTTAAAAGATGTCCGAAAGGAACGATTAGAACAAAGCTTTAAAAAAGGTGAAAACTTCCGCCAGCAAGTCTTAAGCGGTGTTTTTACAGTTCCGGGAGATGATGGATGTATTAATTTCAAGCCTATCATTGATCGACTTATCCAACATGAATATAAAGGTTGGATCGTTGTTGAAGCAGAACAAGATCCAGATGTTTATCCACCATATGAATATGCTTTTAAAGCGAAGAAGTGTGTTGATGAGTTGCTGAATAACGCTTATGAAAATGTAAAAAAATAAAATGAGAGTCCAAAGAAATGGTTAAGCGCTTAATCATATATTTTTATACTAGATATTGCCAATTAGGAAGGATCAAGCACTTTCAAAATGAAGTGCTTGATCCAGTAAAAGCTCCGTTAAACGATAAAAATTACCGAAAATTCCTTGAAGTACTTCATGAAAAAATTAAAACTTATAAAACGGCTGTGCAGGCTAAAGCATCTCGGAAGAAAGTGGAGAGTTATTTTGAAGGAATAGAGACTATACCGTGGTTGCTGGTAAGTCGAACGGGCGACGGTTTATATCAATGGCTTCCAACTTAGGAGTGAATAAGTAATGAAAAGTAATATTGGCTCTTATACGATCTCTGTCGTATTAATTGCATCATTAGGTGGCCTACTTTTTGGATATGATACAGCGGTAATATCCGGAGCTGAACAATCAGTGCAAAGATATTTAGTAGATAGTTTAGGGTTAGGATCTTTTGTTCATGGAGTAACGGTATCCAGTGCTTTGGCCGGATGCATTTTTGGCGCTCTCATTTCAGGATATTTATCTAATAGAATTGGAAGAAAAAATACTTTGGTGATAGCTGCTTTTCTATTTTTTATTTCTGCATTAGGCTCAGCTTATCCAGAAATGATCTTCTTTGAGAGAGATAACCCAACTTTAAGTTTATTAATAATGTTTAATTTTTATAGAATAATTGGTGGGGTTGGTGTTGGTTTTGCCTCAGCTATTGCACCTATGTACATTAGTGAAATGGCACCTCAAAATAGTAGAGGTAAACTAGTTGCTTTATATAATCTCGCAGTTGTTATTGGTCAATCGGTTGTATTTGTGGTTAATTGGTTGATTGTATCCGGGCAAACCTCGACTTGGGTTGATAATGTTGGTTGGAGATATATGCTTGCGTCTGAAATGATTCCTGCAGCAATGTTCTTTCTACTACTATTTTTTGTGCCGGAGACTCCTCGTTACCTTGCTTTAAAAAATAGAGAGACTGAGGCATTTAGCATCTTAGAACGGGTCAATGGGTCAAAACAACGAGCAACAGAAATTTTAGCAGAGATCAACTATACATTAAAAACACACACGGAGAAAGTTAAGTTGTTTTCTTATGGAAAGCTCGTTTTATTTACAGGGGTTCTTATTGCCATATTCCAACAATTGATTGGAATTAATGTCATTATGTATTATGCTCCACGAATTTTTGCAGAGATGGGAGCAGGTCAAGTGGCTTCGATGTTTCAAACTGTTATAGTAGGGATCATCAATGTAATATTTGTTGCAATAGCTATAAAATATGTTGATAACTGGGGAAGAAAGCCATTATTAATAGTTGGTTCTATTGTTTGTTCCATAAGTTTATTTGGAGTGGCTGTATTATCACTTTTTGACATATTTGGAGTAAGTACGTTGATATTTATTTTACTATATGTGGCATTTTTTCAGATGTCTTGGGGAGCGTTGGCATGGGTGTTGCTTTCTGAAATATTTCCGAATAAGATTCGAGGACAAGCAATGTCTATTGCTGTAATGTGCTTATGGGTTGCTAACTTAATAGTATCATCAACATTCCCTCTATTGAATGACATAATGGGAGGAGCGACATTTGCAATTTATGGTATCATAACTGTTATAGCGATGTTGTTTGTTTGGAAAGTGGTACCCGAAACAAAAGGGAAATCCCTTGAAGAAATAGAAGAATTTTTTACTTATAACAAACATACAGCTTCGTGACACTGTCTTGTAAAATTAATTCTACAAGACAGTGTCTACAATAAAGGGTATACTTCGTTTCCTTTTATATGGCTTCTAGCCTAAATATGGACAAAAGAATATCATGGAAAGCACGTTATGATGCTTGGCTATCAATCGGTTTGTAGGTATTTTTGGAATTTCTACACTCATATTTATTATAGCATTTGTAGCTTTTTTCCAATTATCATGGGGTGTTGTTACATGGGTTATTGTTTCTGAAATCTTCCCAAATAAGATTCGTGGTCAGGCTATGTCTGTGACGGTAGCATTGCATTGGTTAGCCAACCTAACGGTTTCATCAACGTTCCCTCCATTAAACAGTGCACTCGGTCCCATGGCATTTTTAATTTACGGATCACTTAGTCTTTTATCAATCTTCTTTGTTTGGAAGCTAGTTCCAGAAACGAAAGGAAAAACATTAGAAGAATTGGAAGATATATGGAGGAAAGAAACTTTTTCGGATATACCTCAAAAACAAGGAGAAGTCAAAGTGACACAATCTATAAAAGGGAATTAGATTCGTCCTCAGATTGAACCTGAGGGTGGACACTTTGGCTTCAGCTAACGATTATAACGGCCGTCACCGTTCGAGACTTGAACTCTAAATAGCGTGTGCAATAATGAATCCACGCTTCTAAACTGGAAGTGTGGATTTGACAGTGGTGTACGCCCATATTCTGTTCGTTTACAGTTTCATGCAAATCCCCCATTTAAAAACCTTGCTTGTTTTTCTTATGCTATGACAATGGTTTTGTTTGCGTTTTTAATGTAGTCTACATAGGAGTTATCGACGCTGCTGTCCGTGACAATGGCCGAAATATCTTTCAGGTGACAGTACGTAAACAAGGAGCTTTTGCCGAATTTGGAAGAGTCGATTAATAAATATACTTCGTTCGCTCGTTCGCGGACAGTTTTTTTGATTCGGTTTTCCGAAAAGTCGGAGTTGGAAGCGCCATTATTAATAGAAAAAGCGGTGGCGGACATAAATGCTTTATTGATGTTGAATTTCGTGATGGTTTCATCATCCGTGATTTCCGTAAAAGACTTTGTTGATCTCTTATACGTTTCCCCGATAATCATTAAATGAATGTTGGGATAAGAAACCGCCTTATTGACCACTTCTAAACTGTTGGTGATTAATGTAAATTCAATCTCCTGCGATAGAGAGTCCAGCACAAAATGAGTAGTCGTCCCTGAATCAATATACACAATATCGTGTTGCTCAATATACTGGTTACAATACTGGCCTATTTTCTTTTTTTCCTCATAGTGACTGATGTTTCTTTCCTCATAAGCTGTCGTATTGGAACTGCTATTATTATTATAAACTACACCTCCATATACTTTATTAATAATATTCGACTGTGCCAGTTCGTTGATATCACGTCGTATCGTGTTCATCGAAACATTAAAATGATTTTTCAATTCTTCCAGAGATACTTCTTGTTTTTCCTCCAGATATTCTTCTATTTGGCTTAATCTTTTTACTTTCATTCAATCACCTCCTGATGCCCTGTGCGGGGTGACATCATTCCAACAGATTTGAACATATTTTACCACATTCACATGCTAAACACATAATTTTTTGAGTTAATTAACCAAAAGTTAATCAAAATATAATTAATACTTGACTATATAATGGTAAATATATAAAATTAAATCATGAATTATCCAATGTCATGTAAGCGGTTGCGAAGGAGGATGAAGATGTCTGAAATAAAAACATTGAAAAATTATGTGAACGGCGAATGGGTGGAAAGCAAAAGCACAGAGTCAATTAACGTTTATAATCCTGCGACTAAAGAGGTCATGGCAAAAGTGCCGCTCTCTACAAAAGAAGAGTTGGACCAGGCAGCTGAACTAGCCCAGGATGCATCTGATGAATGGAAAAACACGGCTGTTCCGAAGCGGGCGCGGATCTTATTTAAGTTCCAGCAACTGCTCATGGAAAACAAGCAGGAACTGGCAGAAATTATTACGAAAGAAAACGGAAAAAGCCTGACAGAATCATTAGGAGAAGTACAAAGAGGCATTGAGAATGTGGAATTTGCAACCGGTGCACCGAGCTTAATGATGGGAGATTCCTTATCATCGATTGCGACAGATATTGAAGGGACCAACTATCGTTATCCTGTTGGAGTAGTCGGGGGGATTACGCCATTTAATTTCCCCATGATGGTTCCTTGTTGGATGTTCCCGATGGCGATTGCTACAGGAAATACATTTGTATTGAAACCATCTGAAAAAACCCCGCTTTTGGTTGAAAAGCTAGTGGAGCTGCTTGAAGCATCCGGACTACCCAAGGGCGTGTTCAATGTTGTGAATGGGGCTCACGATGTGGTGAACGGTATTCTGGAAAATGAACATATTAAAGCCGTGTCCTTTGTTGGATCCAAACCGGTTGGGGAGCATGTCTACAAAAAAGGAACAGACAACTTGAAAAGAGTGCAGGCGCTAACAGGTGCAAAAAATCACACCGTCATTCTCGATGATGCAAATGTGGATCAGGCTGTGAAAGAAGTGATTGGCGCCGCGTTTGGATCCGCCGGTGAAAGGTGCATGGCGGCAGCGGTTATCACCGTTGAAGAGGGCATTTATGATGAGTTTATTCAAAAGTTAAAAACGGAAACAGAAAATATCAAAATGGGGAACGGTCTTGATGATGGCGTATTTTTAGGGCCTGTAATCCGGGAGCAGAACAAAGAAACGACTATCCAATACATTGAAAAAGGGGAAAAAGAAGGAGCTAAACTGCTGTTGGACGGACGCGAAAAGACATCGGATGATGGCTACTTTATTGGCCCGACGATATTTGAAGATGTGCAAACAGACATGACCCTTTGGCAGGATGAAATCTTCGCGCCTGTGTTATCCATTATCAAAATAAAAGATTTAAAAGATGGCGTCCGCGTTGCCAACCAGTCAGAATTTGCTAATGGCGCCTGCTTATTCTCAGACAGTGCATCAAGCATTCGCTATTTCCGCGAAAATATTGATGCCGGCATGTTAGGTATCAATCTCGGTGTGCCTGCTCCGATGGCCATTTTTCCATTTTCCGGCTGGAAAAATTCTTTCTTCGGCTCTTTACATGCCAACGGGAAAGACGGAGTGGAGTTTTATACTCGTAAAAAGGTAGTAACCGCAAGACACCTTGAACCTGACTTTTCTGGGGAGGCGTAAGCATGGCTGATTTATTATATAAAAAAGGCAATTCCGCATTGTTTGAAGGCGTAACGTTGATTCAGGATATCAATCAATCAAACGCCGGCCTGGAATACGTTCAATTTAAAGTCATTGAAATGGAGGAAGGTTCCAGATACGAAGAAAACCTGGAAAATATCGAATTGTGTGCCGTTATCCTCACAGGCAATGTTGATGTGTCAGTGGAAGGGGATCACCACCCCAATCTTGGCACAAGGGAGTCTGTGTTTGAAAAGAAACCGACGGACAGTATTTATATTCCTTCTATCAAGCATTTCAATATTAAAGCTAACAAGCCAGCAAAAGTGGCGCTCTGTTACGCTAGTTCCAGCAAAATGCTGGAGACGAAAGTTATCAAAGCGACTGACATTGCTAAAGAACGCCGCGGCAAATACTCGAACCAGCGGCTGGTGCATAATATTTTGCCGGATGATGTGGATATTCCCGAAAACTTATTAGTGGTGGAAGTCTATACAGACAGTGGAAATTTCTCAAGTTACCCTCCCCATAAACACGACCAGGACAATCTGCCGAAGGAATCAATGTTGGAAGAAACGTATTATCATGAAATCGATCCGCAGCAGGGATTTGTGTTCCAACGAGTATACACAGATGATCGGTCATTAGACGAAACCATGGCCGTGGAGCACCAGGATTGCGTTTCGGTGCCAAGAGGGTATCACCCTGTAGGGGTTCCTGACGGGTACGATTTGTATTATTTGAATGTTATGGCCGGTCCGAAGAGAAAGTGGAAGTTTCATAATGATAAAGACCATGAATGGATTCTGGAGAGGGATTAAAGGATGAGCAAAAAGAATTTAATAACGTTCGGCAGAGCAGCAGTTGACCTGAATGCCACAGAATATAACCGCCCCATGGAAGAAACGATGACGTTTTCGAAATACGTAGGGGGTTCGCCTGCAAATGTGGCCATCGGAACCTCAAAACTTGGCCTCGACGTCGGGATGATTGCGAAAGTGTCTGACGACCAGCACGGCAATTTCGTACTGGACTACATGGATAAAGCAGGAGTGGACACCAATTATATCACCAAAGATATAGAAGGAAGAAAAATCGGGCTAACGTTTACGGAAATTAAAAGCCCGGAAGAATGCAGTATCTTAATGTATCGTGATAACGTAGCGGACCTTTATTTAAGCGTTAATGATTTTGATGATGAGTACATCCAATCTGCGGAAACATTGCTTGTTTCCGGAACTTCGTTAAGTCAATCTCCTTCTAGGGAAGCTGCCCTACATGCTATTGATACAGCGAAAAAGCATGGTGTAGAAGTCATTGTTGAATTAGATTACCGCCCTTATACGTGGAAAAGCAAAGAGGAGACATCCATCTACATGACGGCGGCAGCGAGAATGGCAGATGTCGTGATAGGCACAAAAGATGAATTTGATGTGCTCGAAAACGCGGGCGGCCATTCCGATGAAGAGTCTGTTAAGAAACTATTTAACCATTCTCCTCAGTTGATTGTCGTAAAGCATGGTGTGAAAGGGTCAAAGGCCTTTACCAGAGATGGGGAAGTGATCGAAGGTGATGTGTACAAAACGCAAGTGTTAAAAACATTTGGTGCAGGAGATTCCTTCGCCTCCGGCTTTATTTATGCAATGAAGCAGAAGAAAGGGATAAAAGAAGCATTAAAGTACGGCAGTGCCGCAGCTTCGATTGTAGTTTCCAAACACAGCTCATCGGAAGCGATGCCGACCGTCGAAGACATTGAAACGTTAATTAAGAAACATGGAGGGTGAGGCGTTATGTCCAAAACCATAAAGTTAACCACTTCCCAGGCCCTCATCAAGTTTTTAAACAACCAGTACATTTATTTTGACGGTGAAGAAACACCGTTTGTTGAGGGGATTTTTAATATTTTCGGCCATGGGAATGTGCTCGGGATTGGCCAGGCGATGCAGGAAGATACCGGGGATTTAAAGGTTATCCAAGGGAAAAATGAGCAGGGTATGGCTCAGGCAGCGGTGGCATTTGCGAAAGAAAACTTCAGTAGGAAAATTTTTGCCGTTACTTCCTCTATAGGCCCGGGATCTGCCAACTTAGTAACAGCTAGCGCAACCGCACTTGCTAATAATCTTCCTGTATTGTTTTTGCCAGGAGATACATTTGCAATTCGACAGCCAGATCCGGTGCTTCAACAGATTGAACATTTTCACAGCCAGAAAATTACGACGAATGATGCTTTGAAACCGGTGTCTCGTTATTGGGACCGGATTGAACGACCGGAACAGCTGATGGCCGCGTTATTACGGGCGTTCGAAGTGATGACCAATCCGGAAACGGCCGGGCCGGTGACTTTGTCAATTGCCCAGGATGTAGAAGGAGAGCCCTTTGAATACGATGAAGCTTTTTTTGAAAAACGGGTCCATTATGTAGACAGGGTAATTCCATCCGAAGAAGCATTACATCGAGCGGCAGATGTACTCAAAAAGGCAGAAAAGCCATTAATGGTGATTGGCGGCGGAGCGAAATATTCGATGGCGGGTAAAGAAATTGCGGATTTCTCCCAAAAATACGGGATAGGGATGGTGGAAACACAGGCTGGGAAATCTACCGTCTCTTCTAGTCACCCTTACAATCTGGGCGGGGTAGGCGTGACGGGAACGTTGGCTGCCAATAAAGCCGCGAAACAAGCTGATTTGATCATCGGAGTCGGCACACGCTATACGGATTTTACCACTTCTTCCAAAACCGCTTTTAGCTTTGAGGAAGCAGCTTTTATTAATATCAACGTCAGTCGGATGCAAACCTATAAGTTTGATGCGCTCCAGCTGGTGGGAGATGCCAAGGTCACCATTCAAAAGCTTCACAGATTGTCAGGAAACAAGAAAAAAGCGTTCGCCGACGAGTTAATAGAGTATAAACAAGAATGGGAGGACGAGAGAAATCGGCTCGCTGAAATCCAGGTGGATTTAAATGAAGAGAGCTATCAGCCAGAAGTGCAAGATGCTTTCGGACGTGAACAACTAAAAGCATATGCGGAAGCTTTAGATACGAAGTATGCCCAAACAACCGCGTTAATCAAGGTGAATGAAATCATCGACCCATCGAGTTATGTGGTTACTTCGGCCGGATCCCTGCCGGGGGATATGCACCGGATCTGGAATCCTACAATAGATAACACCTATCATGTCGAGTATGGATACTCTGCTATGGGCTATGAGATTGCCGGCAGTTTAGGCGTGAAGATTGCTCATCCGGATAAAGAAGTGTACAGCATGGTAGGGGACGGCAGCTTTTTAATGCTCCATTCAGAAATGATAACGGCTCTTCAATACAATCACAAAATCAATATTATTTTGTTCGACAATTCCGGTTATGGCTGTATCAACAATCTCCAAATGGGCCACGGCAGTGACAGTTACTGTACCGAATTTACCAAGACAGACGGTAGCATTCTCAACATCGATTATGCCAAGGTGGCTGAGGGATACGGCTTGGATACATTTACGGCCCGGAACAATGAAGAACTGGAACAAGCGTTAGAAGCATCGAAAAAGAGCACAAAGTCCACCCTTATTCAAATCAAAGTACTGCCTAAAACGATGACGGACGGGTATGAAAGCTTTTGGAACGTCGGCATCTCGAAACATTCTTCAAACCAAAATGTGATGTCCAAAGTACCGGAAGTAGAAGATATGAGAAGCCGTGCCAAACAATATTAAAATGTGCGAATTATGATCGACAAGCAAAAGGTGCAGTGGAGAAAGGGGACCATGAATTTGGGTGATGAGATGTACAATATTTTAGATGATGCATTAAAAAAAAAATATGCTGTTCCGCAATTTAATATGAACGGGTTGATTTGGCTAGAGTCGATATTAAAAACCGGAGAAAAATGTGGGGCCCCTGTAATTGTAGGGACGACCGATAAAATTGTTGATCAATTAGGTGGTTTCAATCTACTGGCCCAAACATTTAAAGTGATGAAAGAAGAATTGGAAATAACGGCGCCTGTCGTACTGCATTTGGATCATGGACAGAAGATAGAAAGGTGTTTTCAAGCTATTGACGCAGGTTATGACTCAGTCATGTATGACGGCTCCAAGTTGCCGATTGAAGAAAACGTAGAAAACACAAAAAAGGTAGTAGATTATGCCCATGCTCAAGGCGTCACCGTAGAAGCGGAAGTCGGTAGCGTCGGGGGGACAGAGGATGGAGTTTATAGTGATTTACTCTATGCAAGCCTGAATGAATGCATTCAACTCGTAAAAAACACGGGCATTAACAGTTTAGCGCCAGCTTTAGGATCTGTCCATGGCAAATACAAGGGTGAACCTAACTTGGGTTTTAAAGAAATGGAAGAACTTCGCTCTTTTGTTGACATTCCTTTTGTCCTTCATGGTGCTTCCGGCATATCGGATACCGAACTGCAAAAGACGATATCTTATGGACATGCTAAAATCAACTACAATACGGAATTAAATATTTCCTGGTCCAAAGCTTTACGGAACAAACTCACGGAAGACACAGAATTGTACAATCCAATGGAAATTTTAAAGCCAAGCAAAGAGGCATTAAATAGCACCATTGAAGAAATTATTCAGCGAACTGGCGCTTGGAAGCAAGCAAAATAATGAAGACGTTGGGGGCATGGGAGTTGCCCCTTTAAGGATTTTGAAGGAGATAGCGGAAAACTTAATGGTTGGATGCAATTTTTTCTAAGCCCATAACGCATTTTACAATAATAATCATAAAAAGATTACGACGAAATTTCCCTATTGTTAAAGTTTTTGGAATTTTATTTCATTAACGGGTCGTAAAGAAAGCGCTTACTAAAATTACATTATTATTGCTGATTTTGGTAACGAGTAGGGTGATAATGACGTACGAAGGGGGTGGATTCTTCAGCTTTATCTGGATAGATTTTAAATGGAATATGATATTTTATAAACCGGTTGCTATATAATTTGAAAAGAGCGAGAAGACTTATGGTTGGAACTTGAATGAGGAATATGGCTCAAATTTTGAAATCATTAAATTTGAAAGTAAACGCTTACTCTATTTTACGAGGAGGTTCCAATATGAAAAGGTTATTTGTAGGAACTTGTTATGCTTTATCCTTGTCATTAGTTCTAGCAGCATGTGGCAGTGGTGACGATTTATCAGAAGAAACAGGAGCCGAGGGCGAGGAGGCTCCGGATTCGATATCAGTGGCTATGGTTGCTGGTCAAGAATCCGCTGCTATGCGACCAATTATTGCAGAATTTGAGGAAGAAACCGGTATAGAAATAGAGTGGAATGAATTTGATTATGACACGTTATATGAAAGGATTTTCAATGATCTCCAAAGCGGGTCAGGCACCTACGATGTCATCTTTGCTGATGATCCATGGATGCCTATGTTTGCAGGGGGAGGTTATTTAACACCATTAGATGAATTTGACTATGAAATAGATGAAGATTTTATGGAAAGTTCTAGGGCTCTTACTACATGGCCTCCTTCTGAAGGACCAAGGATGCCGGATATTGATCCTGAAGAAGAGCCGCGGCATTATGGTATTCCGCAAGTGGGAAACGTGCAATTGCTTTTCTGGCGCAAAGATATATTGGGCGATGAAGCACCGGAAACCTGGGAAGATGCAGCTGCCATGCTAGAAGAGCATGAAGATGAAACAGACTATGGCTTTGTGCCACGTGGTGCCCGGGGAAATGCGGTAGCTACGAATTTTAACGCTTTTATGTGGTCCCACAACGGCGATTTTTTTGATGACGATTGGAATGTGACTGTCAATGATAGTGAGGTTCATGAAGCGCTTAATCGATACACAGAACTGGCTGAAACGGGGCCATCCGGTGTGGCTAACTATGGCGCAGATGAAGTTGGACGGGCAATGTCTCAGGGTGATACATTGATGGCCATCGTTTGGCCTGTATGGGCTGAAACGATGGAAAATGAAGAAGAGTCCGAAGTTGTTGGAGATATAGGCTATGGATTAGTGCCACGTTCGGAAGATGGGGAACACGCCCCGCAAATTGGAAACTGGGTTTTTGCTATTCCTGAAGCGAGTGAAAATCGAAGAGCAGCTTTCGATTTTATTGAATGGGCTTCTTCGGAAGAGATTCAACTTCAAATGGCTCAAAACGGTGGTTTACCGACCAGAGAAAGTGTGTTGCTGAATGAAGAACTTAATGAAGAAATGCCTTATTTAGAAGCCGTTCACGAGGGGTTGGAAAACGCTGAAATCCGGCCAAGAACGCCATCCTATTCTGAAGTAGAAGAAACGATTGGAACCTATTTAAATCAAGTCGTAGCCGGAGAAATGAGTGAAGAAGACGCTTTAGAAAATGCAGCCTCTGATATTGAAGACATCATGGAGTCAGCTGGTCATTACGATACAGAGTAATAGGGCCTAAATGTCTAGAGTGCCACTCCTTGGTACTCTAGGCATAAACACCGGGAAAGGGGGAGGCATTCATCCATGAGCACACAAAGAGAAGTAGGCAAAACGGATCCTAATCAACATCCACGGATGACTAAAAAAACGAAAAAGTCGATTTTCAAACACAAACATATGCTGCCTTATTGGTTAATTCTACCTACCTTACTTCTAATCGGCCTTTTAACGATCGTTCCGCTCGGTTATTCCATCTATGTCTCTTTCCAGGATTTTGATACGTTTGGGAACCCTGCAGGATTTACAGGATCTAATTATGCGGATGTTCTTACGAGTGGCACTTATTGGAATTCTATGGGCATCACGTTTGCCTATACCTTCGGCGTCGTTGCGATTGAAATGTTTTTAGGATTGGTCTTAGCGTTATTAGTATCTAAAGACAGTAAAGTGATGGGTTATCTGCGCTGGGTGCTTATTATTCCCATGATGGTGTCCCCATTAGTCGTTGGGATTATCTTTCGGTTAATGTTAAACGCTGATATGGGCATTGCCAATTATATGTTAAGCGCCATCGGGCTTCCGGAGATTAATTTTTTGGGGACTTCTTTGAACGCCTTCTTATCGATCATGTTAGTTGATATTTGGCAGTGGACGCCGATGTGCTTTTTAATTATATTGGCTGGATTGCAATCCTTACCGCAAGATCCTTACGAAGCAGCTAGGTTAGACGGTGCGTCTAAGCTTCAAGTTTTGAGAGATATTACATTACCATTATTGAAACCGATCATTGTGGTTGCGCTTGTCATTCGAACGATGGATGCGCTACGGATGTTTGATCAAGTCTTTGTGTTAACACAGGGAGGTCCAGGGAGAGCGACAGAGGTCATAAGCTTTTTGATGTATCGCGTTGCGATGAGGTTCTCGGACTTCGGTTACGCTGCAGCCGGGTTATTCATTTTACTAGTATTCACTATTTTATTGTCTTATATAATGGTGCGAACGCTTAATCGTAATCAAAAGGAAGGAGGGGTTTAAATGGAGAACGCAAAAACCGGGATGAAAGCGAAGCGGTTAAGGGGAGAAATTATCCGATATATCACATTGTTTGGCATATGTCTGATTGTCTTGTTTCCGATATACTGGATGATTATAACTAGTTTCAAGCCCGCAGGGGAGTTATTTGCATCTGATCAAACGTTTTTCCCGCAAAATTTCACGCTTCAGTATTACATCGATCCCATTGATGGCGTAGTGAGTAGCGGCAGTCCATTTATAGGATTTTTCCTCAACAGCATGATTGTTGCAAGCGTTTCCATGATTATTTGTTTAGTGATTGGTTCATTGGCCGCTTATAGTTTGGCCAGATTTGAACTTAGGATCAATAAAAATGATCGCTTATCCTTTGCCATCCTTACCGCACGTATGCTGCCTCCAATTGTTGTGATTGTCCCTATGTATTTAATCATGCAATCACTGGGGCTTCTGAACACCCATTGGGCCATGATCATTGTTTATACAGGGTTTAATCTGCCATTTGTCGTTTGGATGATGAAGGCGTTTTTTCAAGAAATACCACCGGATTTGGAAGAATCTGCGATGGTAGACGGAGATTCAAGGATGAAGGCCTTTTATAAAATTGTCCTCCCATTAGCAGCGCCTGGCTTAGTGGCCACTTCGATTTTTACGCTCATTTTAACATGGAATGAATTTTTATTCGCGATGTTTTTATTGAACTCGGCAGATATGATGACCCTTCCGCCGGGGATCGCCACTTATATCACCCAATATGAAACGAACTGGGGAGAATTGACGGCAGCAGCTACATTAGCCGTTTGAATTTAACCATTAAGGACGGTGAATTTTTAGTTTTATTAGGCCCGTCCGGATGCGGAAAATCGACGGCGCTACGAATGTTGGCCGGTTTGGAAGATCCTTCATCAGGCGAAATCTATATCGGTCATCAACCGGTTACGGATATGGATCCCAAAGAAAGAGACATATCCATGGTTTTTCAAAGTTATGCACTGTACCCACACATGAGCGTGTATGAAAATATTACGTATCCGCTTAAAATCCGAAAAACCCCCAAAGCGGAAAGGAAAAAGAAGGCGGATGAAATCGCGGACATCCTGGAAATTGGTGATTTATTAAATCGAAAACCAAGAGCACTTTCAGGCGGGCAACGGCAACGTGTCGCTTTAGGGCGATCATTGATTCGGCAACCGAATGTATTTTTAATGGATGAACCACTCTCGAACCTTGATGCTAAATTACGGGTTCATATGCGTGGGGAAATTAAAAGGCTTCATAGTGAGCTTGGGATTACAAGCTTGTATGTCACGCATGATCAAACTGAAGCGATGACGATGGCCGACCGGATAGCCATTATGGAAGGAGGTCACTTACAACAACTTGCGCAACCTAACGAAATTTATCACAAGCCGGCCAACAAATATATCGGTGGGTTTATTGGTAGCCCTGCCATGAATATGGTCAGTGGTTATTGGAAAACGAAAGAGGGGAAAATCGATTTAGACGCCTTTGTTTGGGATATCGATCGAGAGTGGCAAGAAATTTTAGAGAAACAACTCTCCGGAGAGAATATGTATTTAGGTATCCGTCCTGAAGATGTCGAAGTGAGCGCATCCCCTATTTCTGAGGGCATTGAAGCTGAGGTTTATGTTGTAGAACCGTTAGGAAAAGAAATGATCGCGATTATGAAGGTGGGGGATCATACGATAACCGCGATAGTAGAACCGGACATGCCTTTGGATATGAACCAAAAAGTATGGTTAACGTTTAATTCAAATAAAGTACATGTGTTTGACGGGAGTACGGAGAAGAAGGTTGTCTAGTGAAATCAATTCATATAATCGTTTTAATTAAAGATCGCCGTCTCCTTTTCAAAGGGAGATGGTGATTTAGAAATATTGGGGATTAGGTAAATCTCTATAATAAACACGCTGTTGCTTCCGTTTCAATTAAGAAGTCGTGCGGCTTCGCGGACACGGATACGTTTTAAGTATTCAGAAGGTGAGCCCCCATAAATTTGATTAAAACAGAAGCTGATATATGAATGATTATAGTGCAGGGATATTTTCCAGCTTCGTTTTTTATAAAGACGAGATTCGAGAAAATAAGCGACTTCCTTGACGATTTATTGTTGAGATGTGGGAGTGTTACTTTCTTGTATTGGCTCATTTGCAAGGAAATACTGTGCAAGCGTGCTAATGAAGTCGGAAAGACGTGCATGCAAACTGCGGAGTGGAATAGCTTCAAAGTAATCATCTTGTGTGAGATGGGGCGTTTTTTGCTGGTGAACACAACTTAGAACCGATTTTCCCCTCCTCATTAACAGAAACGTTTGCAACAGAAATTGACTCCTTTATTGAATCAATTCAGAACAACTACGCTGCATGCTGCTCTGGTAAGGATGGGGTTGCATCTCTCTTTATTGCTGAAGCGGCAGATAAGTCGTTTAAAATATGTAAATGCGTATTTTTATAGGAATCATAATTGATAAAATTAAGAAAAGAAGGAGATGATGGAACAGTGACACAAATAGTGAAGTGGGGTGTTCTTAGCACAGCAGAAATTGCGATAAAGCAAGTGATCCCTGCAATTCAGAAAGCGGAAAATGCAAACATTGAGGCAATAGCCAGCGAAAGTGGAAAGGAAATTGAAACCGCAAAAGCCTTTTCCATTCCTAAAACGTTCACAACTTATCAAGGTTTGCTTGAAGACCAGGAAATTGACGCTGTCTATATTCCACTACCCAATGGTCTTCACTCAAAATGGGTCAAAGAAGCTGCCGAACGAGGGAAGCATGTGCTCTGTGAGAAACCGGCAGCGTTAACTGCAGAAGAGGCGGATGAAATGACGAGCTTCTGTGAAGAGCATAATGTTTTATTTATGGAAGCATTTATGTATCAATTTCATCCTCAACATGCTCGCGTAAAAGAAATGATTAATGCAGGTGAAATTGGTGAAGTGAAACATATGAATTCGAGACTGTCCTTCGTTCTTCATCAACTGGAAGGTAATATTCGAATGGACCGGCAACTTGGTGGTGGCAGCCTGTATGATTTAGGATGTTATTGTATTCATGCCATCCGTATGATTACCAATTCGGAACCTTCCCGTGTCTATACTATTCAAGATAAGCATGACCTTTATAATGTTGATATGTCAGCTTCCACCGTAATGGAATTGGAAAATGGCGTTCATGCTTCTTTTGATTGCAGTATGGGTATAGCAGGTCGTCATTCATATGAAGTCGTAGGAACCGAAGGGAGGATTGAAGTGATGAAAGCTTATGTACCTCAACTAGATGGAGAAGGTATTATTCACATTGAGAGGGAAGATGGCCACCAACGAACAGAGAAAATTATAGGCTATTACTATCCACTTGGTATCGAGCATTTCTCGACATCAATTCTTAACGGGTCGGAGCCAATCTATTCAAGGGAAAGCACCGTCGAAAACATGAAAGTTCTTGATGCCTGCCATCGCTCTATTGAGACCAAACAAGTCGTAGATATAGCGACAGTTGATAATCGGAATTGATCTTAGGTGGTCCCATTCCAAATGAATGAATATTAATGGATCCAAAGAGGAGGAGAATAACTATGAAAACTTTAAGCGTAGGGATAATTGGTGCAGGACGTATTGGACGGCTTCATGCGGAGAATATCTTGCAATCAAATAATCTTCACCTAAAGGCTGTTTGTGATATAAATACTGAACATTTGAAGGGAAGTTTTATAGAAAAAAATGTTCCTATTATAACAACAAATGTATCCAAGTTACTTTCTGATGACGATATTGAAGCAGTGATAATTTGCTCTTCAACGGACACCCATTCCCATTACATTAAAGAAGCTGCAATTTCAAATAAACATATCTTTTGTGAGAAGCCTATCAGTAAGAATGTAACAGAAACCGAGGAAGTATTACGTGTCATAAAAGAGAATGGCGTCAAGTTGCAAGTAGGTTTTAATCGTCGTTTTGACAAACACTTTCGGAAAGTACAGCAAACGGTTCAGTCTAAACAAATTGGCACACCTCAATTAATTAAAATCAGCTCTCGCGATCCAGAACCGCCTACACTTGAATATGTAGCGGGGGCAGGCGGAATGTTCATGGACATGACAATTCATGATTTTGATATGGCTCGTTACCTGGCGGATTCTGAAGTGGTTGATATTTCGGTCAACGCAACAAATGTGATTAACCCACAGTTTTCTATTTACGATGATGTAGATACTGCTATCATTACCATGACTTTTGAAAATGGTGCTTTGGGGGTTATCGATAATAGCAGGCAGGCTGTATATGGCTATGATCAGCGTGTGGAGGTTTTTGGAGACAAAGGAGTTGTCTCTGCTGATAATGAAAATGAAACTAATGTAAAAATTGCAACACAAGAAACCGTCAGTATGGATCACCCAAAGTATTTTTTCCTCGAGCGCTACCATGAAGCATATCGTGAGGAATTAAATGAATTTGCTAACGCTATTATTAGAAATAAGCCGTTGCTATGTACCGGTAATGATGGATTTCAAGCAGAAAAATTGGCTTTTGCAGCCAAAAAATCTAAAGAAGAAAATCGTACAATCTGTTTATCAGAGCTCAACAATTTGTTTCCTACTACAGATAGGTGAAGGGATACAACCCGTAGAAAATAGGCCTTGTTACTGATAGTATAGGTCATTTGCTTTTTGACGCAATGTTAGGCAGATGTGAAGATCTCGGAATCAGTGAAGTCGAATTAGGGTGCGGTAATTGACCTGAGGTACCGCATATAGAGCTGGATGAGTGGTTAGCAAGTAAGAACAAAAGAGATGAAATCATTGCTCTGCTCGACCAGCACAATATGCATATTTCTGCGCTTAACTGTTCTGTAAATCCTCTATTCCCAGGAAAAGAAGAGATAAAGACCGAAACATGTTCAGACGACATTTGCTCTCGCAGAACTCCTTAACGTACACAAAGTCGTGATGATGTCTGGGCTCCCTGGTGCGGGTCAAAAAGATGAATATCCTAATAGTTCTCCGTGATTGCAAACAACCGGAGGCCCTATTTTAAACAGATTTATCATTGGGCTCATATCATTATTTTAGCTTCAGTTTTTTGCTTTTAGCTTGCGATTTATATACGTACCCATCTTTAGCTTATACCTTGCCCCTTGAGGTTATTCAATTTCCATATCAATCAATCGG
This sequence comes from Geomicrobium halophilum, assembly GCF_014207655.1. Lineage (GTDB taxonomy): Bacteria > Bacillota > Bacilli > Bacillales > Marinococcaceae > Geomicrobium > Geomicrobium halophilum. The sequence continues at coordinate 734,669 of NZ_JACHHJ010000001.1, forward strand.
CATCATCCTCGGCGGTTATGGTGTAATGCAAATATTGCTACGCTTTCCGTTGGGGATTCTGTCTGATCGATTAAAACACTTGCGAAAAATACATCGCTGCCATTAACGTGCTTATTCTTGTGCTGTTTTAATCTTATATGATGATTTTCATCGGACGGCTGCCATGTGGGTAATGGCAACGATTATGTACGCGCAATATTATAAGTCTGAGAACTCAGGCCGAGCTATGGGCGGGATGCAATTTCTAACCGTTATGTCACAGTTCTCCAGTATGATTACCGCCGGTTTTAATCTACGATAGCTGCGTGATTAATGAACCGACTTCGGCATATAAGTCCTCCATTTACTTCTCAGATGTCCCCTTTCTATGTACCTTTTTGTTTGGTGCATCTTTTCCAGAACCGTTTCCGCCACTGTTTTAACGGATTGAAATGGATCCCGTGCTTATTAGCAATTTATTGTAGGGCTTCCCCCTCTCTGAACATTTCCAATACAATTTTAGAAGATTTAAACTAAGAAGGATAACTTTTTCGTTTTATATACCTACTTTAATACCTCCCTTTTATGTCTCCATTATAACCACCACTACAAGGCCAACAATGAACCCTGTAAAATCATTGTATGATTTTAGTTTATTTGCCTCGTAGTATTCGCTCCCGCCACAATAATTGTAAGAAATAAAAGAGGATTGGTTATCGGGATGGCAGAACCTCATTTATGCAAGTAGTAATAGAAAGGGAAAAGGGGAGCGGCATGGGAGTCCTATTTTTTATTCATAGGTGTTAACTGAATAAAAATCTATGAACCTTCGTTATTCGTCCACTGAATAAATAAAAAACGATCCCCCATTCTCATCATTCATATTTGTATTATTCATACATGAGTGAATGATATGATCTATAGGCGTTTTATTACGTGACTGTCCATAACCCTTCTATAGAAACACAATCATTGGCATCATTATTGCATTAGATAAAAGGACAGGACAATGAGCGAAAAGTCGTTATCAATGAAGTACATAATTTGGAGGGGTAACTTTGGAATTCCACAAAATAAGAAAACGTTTAAACTTGTTAGGAATCCTTTTATTGTTAGCTGTCATATTAACCTCCTGCAATAATGAAGCTGCAGACAATGATTGGCAGCATGCCCATATTTCCGGGCCGACGAATTCAGGGTGGTATCCACTTTCAACGTTATTTTCCGACATTTGGATGGATGAATTGGAAGAGGTGGATGTGACCGTTGTTGAAGGCGGGGCGATTGGAAACATTCGCGAAGTGAATACAGGGATCGATGTGCAGACCGGATTTGCTTTTGCCTCTGACTTTGTTGATGGAATGAACGGTGAAGGTGCGTTTGAAGGCGAACCTCAAGAGAATGTGAAGGCCATCGGAGCTTTTTATCCTACTTTTTGGAACATTGCGGTTTTGGAAGATAGTCCCTATGAATCCCTGGAAGATGTGGTCGAATATGGTGCAGATGTGATCCCCGGGAATCCCGGAGATGCAAGTGAAGCAACGTTTCACCGCATTTTTGAAGCCATGGGTTATGACGAAGAGGGTTTGGAAGAAGCGGGGGTTTCCGTTGATTATGGCGGTTATGGAGATGCTGCTAATCAGATGAGGGATGGGATTATTGATCTTACTGTTCAGGGAGGAGGTCCGTATGTTCCTGGTTTGACGGAAATTGACGCCACCCAGTCTGTGCGTCTTTTGTCGGTTCCAGAGGAAGTGAGGGATGAGTTGGATGAGCAAGGGTATGGATACACCACTGACTTGGAGATTCCCGCTGAGAGTTACAGCGGTCAAACCGAGGACACTCCAACGATTGCAAGCTGGGCGATGATGATCGTAAACGAGGATATGGATGAGGAAGTCGTTTATGAACTAACCAAGGCCATTTGGGAAAATGTCGATCGTGTGGAGGATGAACAACCAACACGGGGTGTATGGTTTGACCCCGAAGTGGCTTATGAAGAAATTGAAGATCCTGCAGAAAATATTCACCCAGGTGCGTTACGTTATTACGAAGAAATTGGTGTAACTGACTAGAAAGGGGGGAGTGCGCAATGGAGAAACATACGAGCGAACAATCAAGTGAAAAAATTGATTTAACAATCGCAGAAGAAAAAATGAATTCTTCCATAGAAAAAGCTTTGTATAACCCGGAATGTTGGTCATTTTGGAAGCGGTTACGGCAATTGATGATTGCCATCATTGCGATCATTCTTGCGATTTATGTGATCTACTTTGCGGCTGCCGGTGGTTTGCCGGCCTGGCAGCATCGCGCAGTTTTTACATCCATTGGATTGATTCTTTGTTTTAGTACATTTTCCTACCATAAAAACAAAAAACCTGGGCACCTTTTATTTGATGTTGTGCCTTTGACCTTGTCAATTGCCCTGCTCGGGCATGTGTTTCTTTCATACCCGGAAATTGCTCTTCGGCAGGGAGCTTCTACTCTTTTTGATCAAATGGTAGCTACGGTCACGATTTTGCTCATTATTGAAGGGGTCCGAAGAACGATCGGGCACGCGATGGCGATTTTGGCGTTGTTTTTCTGGCTGTATATTTTTATTGGCCCAATCTTTCCGGGAATCTTAGGACATCAAGGTTTTAGTTACGGCCGGATGACGGATGCCCTCTTTATTACGACAAATGGAATCTTCAGTGATCCTATCTATGTAGCTTCCACCGTGCTTATTCTATTCCTTATCTTTGCCGCATTTATGATGCGCACGGGGGTTGGACAGTTTTTTATTGAGTTTGCATTTTCATTAACTGGACGTATTCGCGGCGGGCCGGCTCTCGCTTCGGTGTTATCAAGCGGGTTGTTGGCAACGGTGAGCGGAAATGGAGCTGCGAATGCCTCCATGACGGGGCCGTTTACGATTCCGCTTATGAAAAGGGTCGGTTATACGAAAACATTTTCCGGTGCCGTGGAAGCGGTTGCTTCACAAGGTGGGCAGATTATGCCTCCGATTATGGGCGCTGCTGCTTTTGTTATGGCGGAATACACGGGAATACCTTACATTGAAGTTGCCGCTTTTGCGCTCCTTCCTGCTACTTTATTTTTTACCGTCGTTGGGGTTGTGATTTATTTTCAAGCTCGTCGTTTAGGTTTGGAAGGAATTCCGGGATATCAACTTCCAAACTTCTGGAAACTTATCGCAGGTAAAGGGTATTTAATTCTCCCATTAGTGATCATCATTATATTGATGGTCATCGGTTATAGCCCTATGAGAGCCGGAATGTGGGCATTGCTCTCCGTATTTATACTAAGCTTGTTTAAAAAAGAGAGCCGCTTGAATCTGATGGCTATCTTGGCTGCCTTGGAAAAAGGGATTCGCAATGCCGTGCCGACGATTATGGCTTGTGCAGGGGCCGGTATAATTGCCGGGTCTGTGATTATGACGGGACTTGGGATGAGCTTTTCCCGGTTCGCAGTCGAAATGTCAGGCGGACAACTGTTGCCGCTATTGTTGCTGATCATGATCGCATCCATTATTTTAGGAATGGGCATGCCGACGGTGTCAGCATATGTCATTCTCGCAACTGTTGCAGCAGGGGCATTAACCGAATTAGGCGTAGAGATGATTGTTGCCCATTTCTTTGTTTTCTATTTTGGCATCTTTTCCGGAATTACACCACCGGTGGCGATCACATCGTACATTACAGCAGGAATCGCGGGAAGCAATCCATTACGCACCGCCGTCTATTCCCTTCGAGTGGGGATGGCTGGCTTTATATTGCCGTACATGCTCGTCTATAATTCTTCGCTTTCCCTTGAAGGTAGCTTCATTTCGATCATTTTCGGCATTATGACAGCTCTATTGGGACTTGTGGCATTTGCCGGATTTATTGAAGGATGTATGTTGAAAATAACGGCTGTTTGGGAGCGAATTTTTCTATTAGTTTCGGCCATTCTATTGGTCTCGGATCATATCTGGACGGATTTCCTCGGTCTCGCGCTGCTATTGTTCATATTTATCTATCAATGGAGCGCTAAGGATAAACGAACATTAATGGATATTTCATCAGTAGAAAGAAAAGGACTGTGAAGATGGGTCGATATTCTACCTTGAGAGAGTGAAAACAAGGGGGGAGTATCCAGTGAATGCCCCCATTGACACCGGTTTCAATGTGAAGCCGGTTTTTTAATGTCCAGGATACAATATTAAATTAAATCATACATATTTGATTTTATTACGTGTCAAGAAGGCCCTTGAAAACCTCATAAAACATGGCATGCTTCTTGCATTTTTAATGGGAGAGTATACATCTGGAGGAGGAAAAGCATGAATTATAATATCAGCGAAGAAAATGAACAAATGCGGATGATGGTGAAAAACTTTGTAGAAAACGAAGTAGAACCTTATGCCCAGGAGATTGAAGAAGAGGATGATATCCCGCAGCATCTTGTCGATCAGGCCAAAGAGCTTGGGCTTTTTGGATTGAGTATTCCTGAGGAGTATGGGGGAATCGGTCTCGATACGGTCGGAAAGTGCATCGTGTACGAACAGTTGGGGCGTACGCACAATGGCTATGTCTCTCTCATTGGCGCCCACACCGGGATTGGGACTACGGGACTTGTACGGCTGGCTTCGGAGCGGTTAAAACAGAAATATTTGCCGGATTTAGCAGCAGGAAAGAAAATTGGCTGCTTCGCGCTTTCGGAACCAGGAGCAGGGTCGGATGCCACCAACCTTGGAACAACAGCGGAGAAAAAAGGGGATAAATGGATCGTAAACGGGACCAAACATTTTATTACAAATGCACCAATCGCCGATGTTTTCACTGTGTTCGCTCTGACTGACAAAGAAAAAGGAGCCAAAGGCGGCATCACTGCTTTTGTCATCGAAAAAGATTTTCCAGGGGTTACAGTAGGGAAGCCAGATAAGAAAATGGGCTTAAAAGGATCTCATACAAGCCAGGTAGTCTTTGAAGATTGTGAGGTCCCTGAAGAAAATGTGATTGGTGAAGTTGGAATGGGATATGTATCGGCGCTCACCATCTTAGGTGAAGGGCGTGTCGGATTAGCAGCCCGTTCTGTTGGATCATCGAAGAAGCTCATAGATCTTTCCATGGAGTATGCGGAAGAAAGGAAACAATTTGGAAAGCCGATTTCAAAACAGCAAGCGATTCAGTGGATGCTGGCTGATATGGAAACGGAAACAGAAGCTGCCAAAACGATGACCTATCGGGCTGCATGGCTGATTGATCAAGGTGAAAAAGCGATTAAAGAAAGTTCAATGGCAAAACTTTTTGCAACGGAAACGTACAACAATGTTGCTGATAAAGCGGTGCAAATCCATGGCGGGATGGGTTATATGGCTGAGTATCCGGCTGAACGATTTTACCGGGATGCCAGAATTACGAAAATCTATGAAGGTACCAATGAGATTCAGAGACTCATTATTTCCAAAGAAATGTTGAAAGGCTCGTGAGGCTATGGAACGCATTTGGCTCGAGCATTATCCTGAAAATGTGCCGGCGGACATTGAGGTTCCGAACCTTTCCGTCTACGATTTTCTGGAAAGGACGGCAGAAGATTATGGTGAGGTTCTCGCGGTCATTGATGGTGAGATGACTTACACGTATGAGGAATTGAGAGAAGAAGTGCAACGTTTCGCATCTTCTCTCTCGAATATCGGACTTCAAAAAGGGGATCGTGTCGCTTTAATGCTGCCAAATAGTGTTGAATATATCATGAGCTATTTTGCGGTCCAGCGTCTCGGCGGCATTATTGTCCAAGTGAACCCGATGTATCAAGAGGGGGAACTTGAGCATATTTTCCAACAAACGCATCCCTTGATGCTCATCGGGGAAGCAAAGCAAAAAGAGAAGATACAAACGATGAAAGGTCCAACATTTTCTATTTTTCATGGCCCCACAACTTTAGGGGAGAATGAATTTCATTTACACGATCTCCTTGACCAGGAGGATAGGAATATCCCTAAGACGATGATTGACTCCAAGGAAGATCCAGCGTTGATCCAATTTACAGGTGGGACAACCGGAACACCCAAAGGGGCCGTTCTTTCCCACTACAATTTAGTAGGAAACGTCTACCAAACGTTTGCATTCACATCAAACACCCTGCAAAGACCCGGTGAGGTTTTCCTTGGTGCTGCCCCTTTTTATCATGTAATGGCAATGTCGAGTGTTCTCAACCAAGGGGTTTTTGCTGCCGCGACAATCATTTGTATGAGGAAGTGGACGGTGGAAGAGGCCGTGGATATTATCGAACGTTATCGCCCTACCTATTTCCCCGCTGTACCAACGATGTACATTGGATTATTACGTTATGCAGAGAACTATCCTATTTCCCTTGATTCGATCAAGATGATGACGAGTGGAAGCGCACCTTTACCTGTCGAAGTAATGCGAAAAGTTGAGCAAATGACAGGAGGGATAATCTCCGAGGGGTATGGTTTGTCAGAAACTTCTCCAACGACACATCGAAACCCATTCCGAGGAAAACGGAAGACGGGGAGCATTGGACTTCCATTACCGAGCACTCAATGTAAAATTGTTGATATCGAAAGCGGTGAACAACTATCAGTTGGCCAGACCGGTGAATTGTGGATTAAGGGGCCACAAGTAATGCTCGGCTATTGGGGATTACCGGAAGAGACAGAGGAACAGATTCAGGATGGTTGGTTTGCTACCGGGGACATTGCTGAAGTTGACAGTGAAGGTTACTTCTATATTGTAGGTCGAAAAAAAGAAATGGTGATTGGCAGCGGCTTTAATATTTACCCGAGCGAAGTAGAAGGAATTATATATGAACACTCGAGTATTCATGAACTCGTCGTTTACGGGGTGCCGGATCCTTATCGTGGAGAAACGTTAAAAGCATCTATCGTCTTAAAAGAAGGAGAAACGCTTTCTGCAGAAGAATTAACGGCTTGGTGCAAAAACCGAATGGCAAGCTATAAGGTTCCGAAGATCATCGATTTTCGCGATTCGATTCCGAAAACGAGCGTGGGGAAAATATTGCGCCGGGAACTCGTTCAGGAAACGATCGATCAAATGAAAAAGGAGAGGAGTTAATAATGGTTCAACCCGTCAAAAAAGTTGCAGTTATTGGGGCAGGTGCGATGGGCTCTCAGATTGCAGCCGTATGTGCCCTCGCCGGCTTTAATGTACGGATCCAGGATATCCATGAGCCCACATTTGAAAAAAATATGGAAGAGATCAGTCAACGTTTGCAACGGAAAGTAGAAAAGGGAAAGCTGTCTCAGCAAGAATTGGATGATCGTTTTACACGGCTTGTTTTTGAACCTGAGATTGAAAGCGCTGTCGCTGGCTGTGATTTTGTTATCGAGGCCATTGTGGAGGATATTCAGACGAAACGGAAAGTTTTTCAAGAAGTGGATTTACATGCACCGAAAAACGCGATTTTGGCGACCAATAGCTCAACGATTGTAAGTTCAAAGATTGCAGATGTAACGTCTCGTCCGGATCTAGTGTGCAATTTTCATTTTTTTAACCCGGCGCTCGTCATGGAACTCATTGAGGTTGTCCAGGGACCGCATACGTCAGACGAAACAGCACAGACAGCGATGGAATTTGCACGAAAAATCAATAAAACACCAATCTTGTTGCAAAAAGAACTCAGCGGATTTGTAGCTAATCGCATGCTTGGCAGTCTTATGGATGAAGCATTGGATTTATATGAAAAAGGTGTCGCCAGCCATGAAGATATTGACCTTGCTTGTACGAAAGCCCTCAATCACCCGATTGGTCCGTTTCAATTGATCGACTTAACAGGGATTGATGTGCATTATCACGTACGGATGCAGCGTTATGAAGAATCGGGGGATGAATCCCAAAAACCGGCTGAATCGGTGAGGGAAAAATACAAAGCTGGTGAACTCGGACACAAAACCGGTAAAGGTTTCTACACGTATAATTCTTAAAAAGGGGAGATGAGGATGGATGGGGAGCTGATTCAATTAAAAATCGAAGAGCGCTGGGCGACGGTAACGATTAATCGGCCGGAAGTTCGAAACGCGATTAACACACAGGTGCTAGAGGAAATTGAGTACGCGCTGGATGAAGTGGGCAATCGTTCAGATGTGAATGGCGTTATTTTCACAGGAGCAGGTGAAAAAGCATTTGCTGCAGGCGCAGACATTCAACAGCTTCAAAATAAGGAAGCCATAGATGCGTTATCTCCGGGGATGCAAAGTGTGTATGATAAATTAGCAGACTTTGAAAAACCGACGATTGCCATGATTAATGGTGCTGCTGCCGGTGGTGGTTGTGAATTGGCCTTGGCCTGTGATATTCGTGTAGCAAGTTCAAAGGCAAAGATTGGACTTCCTGAATTGAATTTGGGCATTATTCCAGGTGCAGGCGGAACGCAACGTTTAACCCGCTTGGTTGGGAAAGGAAAAGCCGTTGAGATGATTTTACGAGGAAAACTTATCGATGCCGATGAAGCGCACCGCATCGGCCTTGTGAATGCAGTGGGTTCTCCGGAAGAGCTCGAGGGGAAAGTTCGGGAGATCACAGAAGATATTTCCGCCAAAGGGCCTCTTGCTGTCCGCCTTGCGAAGATGGTCGTGACTCGGGGAGCGGATTCGAATCTTGAAACTGCTGAGCTTCTGGAAAAGCTGGCACAGGCGGTAGCTTTTCAATCAGGGGATAAATATGAAGGCACTAGTGCTTTTCTGGAGAAACGAAAGGCAAATTTTCAAGGAAAATAGAAAGGAGGAAAAATGATGAACATCCGAAATAAAGAAATTGTCATTGCGAGCGCTGTGCGAACAGCAGTAGGACGTGCCGGGGGTTCCCTTCGGAATGTAGACAGCGGCCACATGGCTAGTACAGTGATTAAAGAAGCAGTATCAAGAGCAGGGGTTGAAAATGGTGATGTGGATGAAGTCATTTTAGGGGAAGTACGACAAACCACGGCTTCGTCGAATGTAGCACGGGTGGCCGCTTTGCGGGCAGGGATCCCGGAAAGTAAACCGGCGTTCACGGTGAACCGTCTTTGTGCTTCGAGCATGCAAGCCATTGGTGCCGGTGTCCAACAAATCTTGTTTGACCAGGCGGATGTGGTTGTGGCCGGTGGAACAGAAAACATGAGTCAGGCCCCGATGTATCTGCGCAATTCCCGCTACGGGGAAGGGTCACCGACACTCGTGGATTCTAACCTGGAAGCCGGGCAGCAGCCAAAAGAAATTTACGGCGATAAGCTTGGCATGGGGACAACCGCTGAAAATGTCGCGGAGCGGTACAACGTGTCTCGTGAAGATCAAGACGCATTTGCTTTTGAAAGCCAGCAACGAGCCAAAAAAGCGTTAGAAAATGAAATCTTTGCAGAGGAAATTGTGCCTGTTGAAGTCAAACAGCGAAAACATGCGTTCACGTTTTCTGTCGATGAACATCCACGGGACACGTCTTTGGAGAAACTTGCCTCTTTAAAATCGGCGTTTAAAACTGATGGTTCAGTAACGGCGGGAAATGCCTGCGGGCGAAATGATGGGGCATCTGCGCTTGTACTTATGACGAAAGAGAAAGCGGATGCCTTCGGGATTGCACCAATGGCCACCATTGTGGATTGGACGAGTGTGGGTGTCGATCCGGAGATCATGGGTATTGGTCCTGTTCCAGCCGTGCAAAAGCTTTTCGAAAAAACCGGTAAACGCAAGGAAGATATCGGGGTTTGGGAACTCAATGAAGCATTTGCGTCACAATCACTCGCAGTGATTCGTGAGCTAGGTTTGCCACAAGAAGAAGTTAATCGAAACGGGGGTGCCATCGCCTTGGGGCATCCACTTGGAGCAACAGGCGCGCGGATTACAACATCGCTCCTCTATGAAATGAAGCGTAAGGATGAACAGTATGGAGTTGCCACTTTGTGCGTAGGCGGTGGCCAGGGAATGGCCCTAATGCTCTCACGTTAAAAATGCTTAATTTCGTAATAAAGTATAAGCAAAACGACGGGTTTTGTCAGACTTGGCGATTAGCCAAGTTTTTCTAAAAGTTAGAAAGAGGTGAACGTCGTGAAACAAATCAGTGTAGTTGGAGCCGGCACGATGGGGCGGGGCATTGCTTATACGGTTGCCCTTAGCGGTTTCAACGTGAATCTCCATGACATCGATGAATCTAACCTAAATCAAGCGAAAACATCGATCGAAGAATTGTTGCAAAAAAGTGTAGATAAAGGGTTTATCGAGGTGGAAAAGGCAGAAGCAGCGAAAAATCACCTAACCTATGAAAATAATCTGCAGCAAGCTGTTCGGGAAGCAGATGCGGTTATTGAAGCGGTGTTAGAAGAAATTCCGTTAAAGATAGAGGTTTTTCAAAAGCTTGATCGCTATTGTCCAGAACATACCATTCTCGCGACGAACACGTCTACGTTAAGTCCAACAGAGATTGGGGCCAGCACGAACCGACCGGAGAAAGTGATTGCCATGCATTTCTTCAATCCTGTTCATAAAATGAAGCTCATTGAGATCATTAAGGGTCTTGATACTTCCGAGGAAACGGTGCGGATCGTTCAGGGCCTGGGAGAGAAGATGAACAAGGAAACGGTGGAAGTCAATGAGTTTCCAGGCTTTGTCACAAGCCGTATGAACTGCCTCATCGGAAATGAAGCAATGAATATGTATATGGAAGGTGTTGCTTCTGCGGAGGACATTGACAAAGCGCTCAAGCTTGGTTTAAATCACCCGATGGGCCCTCTTGAATTGGCCGATCTCGTCGGTCTTGATAGCCGCCTTCGGAACATGAATTATTTATATAAAACGTTAGGGGAAAAATACCGTCCCTGTCCGCTTCTTATCAAGTATGTAAAGGCCGGTAAAGTCGGACGTAAATCAGGATCAGGTTTTTACGAATACCGCTAGGCTTGTGTCTGGCGGTTCACGGCTCCAGTTAAGTCTGTCGCTTGCAGGTAAAGGCACTTTCGCTTGGTTGTAGGACTGAATTGTCGTGCCGTCTGTTGAGTCCTTTGTTGCTTCCGTGGAATTATCGAGTATCCCACGGTGAAATATTAGATCTGACCGTCGAAAAGCTGAGTGAGCAGCGGCGCGTGGGAGCGTGCGTTGCAGCATTTTTATCTTCTTTAAGCTGGGCCAGGCCAGCGATTTGTTTAATTTTTTAAAAGGAAGTGTGTTGTTATGGCTTATACGTATTTATCTCACTTGTATTGTCCAAGATGCGAAAATCGTTATTCTGCTAATGAACTTTATAATCTTTGTTCATGTGGCTCTCCGTTACTCGTGGCGTACCATTTAGAAAAGGCGAAAAAAGAATGGCATTATGAGCAATTACATAAGCGCTTGCCATCGTTATGGCGTTACCATGAGATGTTACCAGTGACTGACCCTGAAAATGTCATTTCTTTTGGTGAAGGAATGACTCCGTTGATTGATATGCGAGCCATTGGTGATCACTATGACATATCTTATTTGCAAATGAAAGACGAAGGCTTGGTGCCAACGGGCTCCTTTAAGGCACGTGGAGCGGCTGTTGGGGTCTCGAAAGCAAAAGAGCTTGGGGTTGAGGCCATTGCGATGCCTACCAATGGAAATGCGGGTGCTGCATGGTCCCTTTATGCCAGTCGAGCGGGAATCGATGCCCACATTGTCATGCCGAAATCAGCTCCGCCCATAACCCACAAGGAATGCCAAATAGGAGGAGCGCGTGTTTATATTGTTGACGGTTTAATCAGTGATGCCGGACGAATGGTAGCTAAAGCTGCACATAAGTACGGATGGTTCGATGCGAGTACGTTAAAAGAACCATATCGCATTGAGGGGAAGAAAACGATGGGATATGAAATTGCAGAGCAATTGAACTGGCAGTTACCGGATGCCATTGTATACCCAACTGGTGGAGGCGTTGGATTGATCGGTATCTATAAATCGTTGCAAGAGCTTCGGGGTCTTGGGTGGATTGAAGAAGACCAAGCATTCCCACGTCTTGTGGCTGTTCAGGCTGAGAATTGCGCTCCGATTGTGAAAGCATATGATGAAGGGAATAAAGAAAGTGAATTTTGGCCTGATTCGGAGACCGTTGCTTTTGGAATTAATGTTCCGAAAGCATTGGGGGATTTTCTCGTTTTAGAAGCCATTGAACAAACAAATGGGTGTGCCGTCGCAATTTCGGACGATGAAATTTTAAAAGAGCAAGAAAGAGTAGCTGATTTGGAAGGTGCTTTTATTTGCCCGGAGGGTGCAGCTACGTTGTCGGCGGTTCAGCAGTTACGGGAGGAAAAATGGTTAGCCCGCGATGATCATGTCATCTGTTTAAACACGGGGCTCGGCTTGAAATATCCAGAGACTGTCGAAACACCCCATACTGTATTGGCACCTGATTATGAAATTTAAACCAACTATGATTGATGAGCTTGACTTGTGTTCACAAGTCCCTAGAAGAGGTTGTTCAAAAAGTCCGGGAAAAATAGCTTTCATATCTCTTCGTCGTCCTGCTTCTAAAGCTCTTCACGTATAAAAACCATATTCTCGAAAAATAAACCTACTTTTTCTTCGTGCGATCTATCGCTTATGTAGAGACGAGCTTGCGTTCCGGTACTTGAAGCTACGTCTCCTCGACCACCTCGTACTCAGTAGGGGGTCGCAAAGCGTTCGTCAAGCTTGTTTTTGCCTCTTTTTTGATACGCACTAGCAGTAAAGACACCGATATGTCCTTTGATTCCGTTATCTATCGTATCTCCATAAGTTTTTACTTATGATCCATTCCACTACCTACGCTCCCTCTTCTGAATGAATACAATTTCTCCCTCTAATCCTGCACCATCCAAGCCCACTCTCGCATAGGATATAAAAGATGGTCCTGGGAGGGGTTATACATGTCGGGAATATTCACTGCTTTTGCCTACTTTGTCAAGGAAATGATGATGTTCATCTCCTATGTAAAAAATCAAGCCTTTCCGCAACCTTTATCCAAAGAAGAAGAACAATTATACCTAGAGCGCATGAAAGACGGGGATGAACACGCCAGAAACATGCTCATCGAGCATAACTTGCGCCTCGTAGCACATATTGTTAAAAAATTTGAGAGTACGAATGAGGACACGGAGGATTTGATCTCCATCGGAACAATTGGATTGATCAAGGGCATTGAAAGTTATTCTGCAGGGAAAGGTACGAAACTTGCGACGTATGCCGCCCGTTGTATTGAAAATGAGATACTCATGCATTTACGCTCCCTCAAGAAAGTGAGCAAGGATATTTCGATTTATGAACCAATCGGAGCAGATAAAGAGGGGAATGAGCTCAATTTAATGGAGATTCTCCAAGACGAGGGGCCCGATATTGTCGATGCTTTGCATTTAAAAATGGAGAAAAAGCAGATCTATGAATGCATTCACGTATTGACAGAAAGAGAACGTGAAGTCGTGGTGGGTAGATTTGGGCTTGGGGAGGACGAAGAACGTACGCAAAGAGAAATCGCAAGGGACTTAGGGATTTCTAGAAGCTATGTTTCCCGTATTGAAAAACGAGCACTCTTGAAACTTTTCCAGGCGTTTTATAAACGGCAGAAGGGCGAGAGCTATTAAATCTCATTAAGAGTGACCACAGTGGATAGAAGAAACTGTGGTCACTCTTATGTATCGCATTCATCTTTCCTTACTCATTAACAGCGTCTTTGAGTTGCTTTCCAGGACGGAAGGCTGGATTTTTCGTTGCTGGGATTTCAATTTCATCTCCTGTTTGCGGGTTACGTCCTTTACGGGAGGCGCGTTCGCGAACTTCAAAGCTTCCAAAGCCAACAAGTTGAACCTTGTTACCATCTTTTAAAGTTTCAGTAATGTTGTCGAACACAGAATCTACAGCTTTAGATGCTTCTTTTTTTGAAATATCGGCTTGTTCAGCCACAGCATTGATCAAGTCTGTTTTGTTCATCATCAAAACTCCCTTTCTTAACTAGTGTATGCTATTGCTTATACATACTAAATTTACTCTTGAAACCCCTGCTGTGTCAAGTGTTCCCAGGTAATTAAGCGAAATAGATCGGTAAAATTCATGAATTTCCACCGATAAAGAGCTTCAACGTATTCCAGATGGTCTTCCTTACGGTTGGTCTGCTTTTTCATTATCCCGTTCTGGTTCGAGGTGCTCCGGATAGCTTTCCATAAGCTCGTCGTGTTTGGTCCTTCCCCATAATTCGACTCCATTTCGATGAGCGGAACGGGAGATGATCATGGCAGCTACTGGAGCAGTGAGGAAAACAAAAGCAATGGTGAAGAGTAATTGAAGAATAAAGACCCCCTCGCTTAAAAAGAACACAAAGCTGCCTGATATCAAAAAAACAACCCCCAGTGTTGCACTTTTTGTGGCTGCGTGCATACGACTGTATATATCGGGTAAACGAATAATTCCCAGTGAACCAATCAAGCTTAAGAAGCTGCCGATGAGGACGAGGATGCTAATGAGAATCTCGGTCAATGACAACACCTCTTTCTAAAAACTTTGCCAATGCTACGGAACCAACAAAGGCTAAAATCCCTAACACTAAAACAACTTCAGCGTAAGCCTCCGTATTTTGAAGGATCATGAAAATACTAATAAAACCAATGAGGTTTAAACCAAAAGAGTCAAGGGCCACTATTCGATCCGATAATGTCGGCCCCATCAAGGCCCGCGCGATACACAACATCAATGAAACGGAGAGAACCAGAAGAGCAACAATCATTATGACCTCAAACATTACTTCGTCACCTCCACAATGGCCCGCTCAAAGTGATTGCGAATATCGTCAATGACTTCTTGTTTTTCCTCTACGTGAATGGAGTGAATATAAAGGGTGCGGCCGTCTTCAGAGTAATCCATCGTCATCGTCCCTGGTGTTAGCGTAATGCACATGGAAAGGATCGTGACCTCCCAGTCAGTATCCAAATACGTCGGCATAGCAATAATCCCAGGAGTCACCTTTAACTTTGGTTGTAGCACGATACGTATCATCTGCAGGTTGGCCACCACTAGTTCCTTCAAAAACAAACATAGGAGCTTCACGATGGCCCAAACCCTTTGCATATAAAAAGTCTGAGGCAAAGAACCACGCAGAAAATAGACGATGGCAATTCCTATCACGTACCCGATAACAAAATCAAAGCTTGTATAGCTATTCTGAAGGATCATCCAAAAAAAAGCGATGGTGAGGTTTAAAAGAATTTGAAAAGCCATGGCATCTACTCCCCTAGCACAGATTCAATATAGATTGAAGGATCAAGGATTTCATGGGCAACATCTAGTAAATAGAAAAAGATCGGCTCTGCGGCAAGTCCCATTACAATAGTAAGTACAACGAGCGGTGCAATCGTAATGAGTAAACCTCCCGTTTTTATATTTGCTTGAGTTGATGAATGTTTCTGCCTCCCCCAAAAGGAATGGGAAAAAATCTTCATCATCGAAAATAAAGTTAATAAACCAACGAAAAGTGAAACAGCTACGACGACGTAGTGGGTTTCCTCCAAGCCTGGCACAATTAAAGAAAACTTACCAAAAAAGCCAGCAAGGGGTGGAATACCAGCTAAAGACATGGCGGTAATAAAGAACAGCCAGGAAAAAGCTGGATGTGTTTTTAAAAGTCCCCCCATGTTTCTGATATCTGTCGAACCGGTGATCTTTTCTGCTACACCGGAAAATAAGAATAAAGCAGCCTTTACAATACTATGGTGTACCATGAAATAAATCGCACCTGCTAACGCAAGAGGTGAAAAAATCCCTAATCCCATTACCATGTATCCGACCTGGCTGACACTATGATAGGCTAGAATCCCTTTAAAGTCATACTGAGCTACAGCGCCTAATACACCAAATAACATCGTCAGGCCGGCCAAAACCAATATGAAGTGATGTGTAAATGATAGATCATGGTGAAAAATGACAGTAAACACGCGAATGATGGCGTAAATACCAACTTTCGTCAGCAAACCTACGAAAAGGGCCGAAATGGCTGCCGGTGGTCCGGTATATGACTTAGGGAGCCAAAAATAAAGTGGGAATAAGGCGCCTTTCGTTGCAAATACAAAAAGTAGAACCACTGCGATCACATTAAGAACGCCATCCTGTTCAAGTTCAGCTACCCGTCTCCCTATATCAGCAATGTTTAAGGTTCCCGTAGCTGCGTATATATAAGCAATACCAACCAAAAAGAACATGGAGGAAAAGACGTTGATCGCAAGATATTTAAATGATTCCCGTAACTGAAAAGCGGTACTGCCGTGAACGATGAGAATATAGGAGGCAAGTAGTGTAACCTCAAAGAATACAAAGAGGTTAAATAGATCCCCTGTTAGAAAAGTACCGTTCACCCCAGCAATAAGGAAAAAATAGAACGGGTAAAAATAAAATCGCTCACGGTCTGGATGAATGGTGCGAAACGCAAAAAATAAACAGCAAACGCCAATAACTGCCGAGAGAAGGACCATTACCGTTGCGAACATGTCGGCAACAAGAGGAATGCCATACGGAATCGGCCAGTCCCCTAAGGCGATTACCCTCATTCCATTGTTATAGACATCTATAGCGAGCCATATTGAAGCAATAAGAATCGCTGTCATCGCGATTACACTTATAAACCGTTGTATCTGTTGACTTTTTGAAAAGAAAACGAGAATAGCACCAATCATTGCAGGTAAAATGATTGGCAGGATAATAAGATTATTCATCATGGGAACCCCTTAATTGATCAAGATCATCGGTTTTGTTCACTTTGTAAGTTCGATATGCTAATACAAGCGTAAATGCGGTAATCCCAAAACTGATTACGATCGCTGTGAGAATGAGCGCTTGTGGCAGAGGATCACTAAACTCTGTTTCCCCGCGATTAAGCAGGGGAGGTGCGCCGGTTTTAAGACCAGCCATCGTGAGTAACAGTAGATGGGTCGCATGTGACAAAAGGTTTATGCCAATAACAACCCGAATCAGACTCCGGGTCATGAGCAGGTATGTCCCCACCATAAAGAATACACCGACGACAACGGACATGAGTAATTCCATTATTGATCCCCCGCAATCGTTAAGATAATCACAAGGGCAGAGGCTGCTACACCTAAGTAAATGCCTACATCAAACAATACTGCCGTTGCCAGTTCAAATTCACCAATCCAGGGGAGAGTGAAATAATCAAAATACTGGGTAAGGTAAGGATCACCTATAAATAGTCCAATAAAACCTGTACCAAACGCGATGAGAAGTCCAGCAGAAATCAAAGAAACATAGTCAATGGGCAGCATTTCATCGATTTTTCGTTTGTCAAATGTTAAATACAGCAATAGGATAGATGAGGCGGTCATTAAACCGCCAATAAATCCGCCTCCAGGATCGTTATGACCGGCAAAGAACAGATAAATCGAGAAGGCTAAGATCAGAAAGGAGACAACACGCGTGACATGAATAAATAGCAGGTTATTTGTTTTCCACTTCATACATCATCCCCCTCCTTTAATTTCAACCGAATGACGGCAATTACCGCGAGTGCCGCGATCCCTAATACAAGCACTTCCAACACCGTATCTAACCCCCGGAAATCAACAAGGACAACGTTTACCATGTTATAACCGCCCGCGAGGTCAGCAGAATTTTCAATGTAGTATTCCGAGATCGGAGAAAAGTCGTTTTCCTGCCCAAAAGTAAATGCACTGAACGCAACTAACGTGACCATTAATCCAACACCAAACGAAATAAGGGCATTGGTCCAATTGAACGTTAGCCTCTTCGTTTCTTTTCTAAGCTCAGGTAAATGGTAAAAAGCGAGCATGAATAGAATGACGAGAACGGTCTCGATCAAAAGCTGTGTAAGTGCAAGATCGGCGGACCGTAAGTTAACGAAAAAGAGCGCAATCAGGAAGCCGATAAAACCAAGCATTACGATAGCTGCCACTCGCTGCTGAATAAATGGCAAAGAAAGGACAGAAACGAGCAATAGAACAACAAGTGCCACTTCGAAGCTGTTGACTTCACTTATATATTGCAAATCGATAGCAAAGGCATCATATCGAATCATAGTCCAACCGACCACAATCAGAAAGAAAACAGAAATGTAAGCGAAGTAGTCCCGTAGACGACCGGTCATTTGAACGTTGGTGATCTTCTGTGAGCCTTTGATGAGACCAGAAATGGAAGAATCGTATAATGGGGAAAATACGTCCTCGGATTTTTTATAAATCGACAATTCTTTCCATTTTCCCATGCTTACATAAATTAAGCTTCCAAAGGCGATGACACCGATAGTCATAAATAACTCCGCACTAAATCCATGCCAATGTTCAATGTCAACGGCAAATGCTTCATTATCCATGGGCAGGCCGTTTAAAATTGAAGCCATCGAGGGTTCAATAATGGATTGTGATAGAAGGTTGGGGAAGAGTCCCACAGTGATAACGATTAACCCAAGAATTGCAGGACTAATGAGCATCCCAACAGGTGCTTCATGAACCGTTTTAGCAAATCGGTCAGCGTTGAATGGACCTGCAAATGTTTTAAAGAAAAAGATACAGCAGTAAACGAACGTAAACACACTAGCAACCCATCCGATGACTGGGAAAAGCATTCCGGCCGTTTCCATATTAAAGATCCCGTACTGTGTGGCGTCTGTAATCGCCATAAAGAAATGTTCCTTACTCAAAAACCCATTAAAAGGCGGAAGCCCGGCCATTGATGCAGCACCAATTAAGGAGATCGTGGCTGTAGCAGGCATCACTAACATAAGCCCACCCAGGGATCGAATATCGCGAGTCCCCGTTTCATGATCCACAATTCCGGCACACATAAAAAGGCTGCCTTTAAAAGTGGCGTGATTAAATAGATGAAAAACAGCAGCCAGAATCGCGACTGTATATAATTCGTTCGCCTCATCGAAATACAGGGCAGCAGAACCTAAACCGAGTAAGCACATGACCATACCCAGTTGACTGATCGTTGAATAGGCGAGCAATCCTTTAAGGTCTTTCTGTCGGATGGCGGAAAGTGAACCCCAAAGAAGCGTAAATAAACCAAACCCTGAAATCACCCAGAACCATTCAGGAGCTCCGCCGAACACCGGGGTAAACCTGGCAACAAGATAAATCCCCGCTTTTACCATTGTCGCGGAGTGCAAATAGGCACTAACCGGGGTTGGGGCTTCCATCGCATCTGGTAACCAAATATGAAATGGGAATTGCGCGGACTTTGTAAAAGCTCCTAGCAAAATCAAGATCATCGTTGGCAAAAATAATTCATGATTAATCACGACGTCAGCTTGTCCAATCATCTCTTGGATGCTAAACGTTCCTGTGATTACGTAAAGAAGGGCAAATCCTGCAAGCATGGCAAATCCGCCAAACACCGTAATATTCAACGATTTTTGTGCACCTGCGATCGAGGCATCCCTTTGAAACCAGTAACTAATCAGCAATGTAGAAGATAAGCTTGTCAGTTCCCAGAATACATATAGGACGATCAGGTTATCGGAGAGAACGACTCCGAGCATGGCTCCCATAAATAGCAATAAATACACATAAAAGTTATGAATCGCCTCATGCTTTTTATCTAAATAATAGATTGAATAAAGGACAACAAGTGCCCCAATTCCAGTAATTAATAGGACAAATAATAAGCTCCATCCATCCAAAAAGGCGGCAAAGTCAATCCCTAATGAAGGGACCCAAGGAACCGCTTCATAAAACGTCTCGCCATTTGCAATTGAAGATATGTAAGGTAGAAAATAAAGAAACAAAACGGTTGGTATAATAAGGACAAACCATCCTGTGTGAACAGGGCGGATGTACTTATACAAGATCGGTACGAATATAGCAAAAATAAAAGGGAGTAGTATTGCCCAATGCATTAAACTCATATTTCAATCACTCCTAAATACGACATCAAATACGAAAGTAACCGTTCGTTCGAGCTCCGTCAATGGCTTGGTATGTAAAAGTATAACGTATTAACACGTGTATTGCATGATTTGAAAAAAGTTCACGTGATTGTAACTAGTATGATTAAATAGGAAAAGATTGTTGCAAAAAAAATAAAATTAGGTATTTAGGACTATTATAAAAAAGGGGTTACAGATGGAATTCACAAACCATACAAAAAAAAGACCCCGCTCTCGGAGTCGTTGCCATTCTATTTATGGGTTACAACCTTGATAAGTGTATGTACCATTCTTGCCGGTTAGCATTTACTTCAACTGATAGGTTGAGTTACGGATAGCCGACGTCTTTCCATTTCTGATCTGATGATGGCAATGAAGTCATCATTTAAACTTAACGTTAAGGCTTTTTCATAAGCTTCTATTAGCATTTCATCGGAAAGCTCCCGCATGTTTATCCCGCAAAAGCGCGGCTCCACCTCCTTGGAGAATCATCATTGCCGTTGTTGTTGCTGTCTTAATGAAGTTGTATACTGATCCTATCATGAACGACCGTGCGGAACAACCGTTCGTTTATCCACAACAAAACGTGGATAAAATGTGTACACATCTTTTAAATAATTGTTTAATACTGAAACGGCGGGAAGCTCGAAGTGGATAAAACTTATCCACAACAGTGTCAGTAAATAATTTGTCGATAAATAATTATATTTTTTTGCATAAAAATAGCATGATCAACATAAGCGCTTTTTTTCCAGTTAGTAGCTTCTTGATTGAAAAAAGGCGCTATCATCGGTATACTTTCAGTTTAGCGATGGTGTTCGTAGAAAGTCGATCAAGGAGGCTCGAAAGTATGTTGGGTTCGATGGTGCCAGATCAGTTCGCCGAAAGTATATATGATATCGATCTAGAGGAGCTACGTGAGTTAGGGATAAAAGGAGTGATTACGGACCTCGATAATACGCTCGTTGAATGGGATCGTATCGATCCAACTCCAGAACTGCAGAAGTGGATCGATGATCTCCAAAATGAGGGATGGAAAATTACGATTGTCTCCAACAACAAGAAAAAAAGGGTACGTACCTTTTCAGAACCAACTGGCGTCTCCTTCATACATTCTGCCAAAAAACCATTAGCCCGGGCCTTTCGACGAGCGACGAGGGAGATGGGGTTAAAAAAAGAGGAAGTCGCCGTTGTCGGTGATCAGATCCTTACAGATGTCCTCGGGGGAAACCGGGGGGGTTATTATACGATCCTTGTCGTTCCTGTATCTGAAACCGATGGCTGGATGACGAAAATGAATCGCCGAATTGAACAGCGAATTATGCGTAAACTTGATGATAGAGGAGTCATTGGAGGCGAACGATCAAATGAATGAAGAAAAAATCATCTGCTCAGGGTGTGGAGTACCGATCCAAACAAAAGATTCATCACAAATGGGATATGCACCTCCCGCTGTTCTCGACCGTAGTGTGATCATTTGTCAGCGGTGTTTTCGTCTAAAACATTATAATGAAACACCAGATGTACCACTGGAAGCTGAAGATTTTCAAAAGATGTTAACAACGGTTGGCGATACAGACGCATTGATAGTCATGCTAGTGGATCTGTTTGACGTGGAAGGAAGCTGGCTTTTACAAAGAGACGATTTGAAAAATAACAAGCTACTTCTCGTCGGAAATAAGCTTGATTTATTACCTCACTCTGTTAACGAGCGAAGACTGAAAACCTGGCTCAAAAAAGACGCCCTTCAAAGAGGGTGGAAACCATCAGACGTATTGCTGATGAGCGCTTCTAAAAGTGGAGATGTAAAAAGGATCGCTTCTCAAATTGATGAGAAGAGAAAAGGGAAAGATGTCTATATCATAGGAAGTACGAACGTAGGTAAGTCGACTTTTATTAATCAGCTGATCAAGATGTTTGACGGCGATGAAGAGCAGCTGATCACAACATCTTCTTTCCCGGGGACGACACTTTCATTTATTGACCTTCCTTTAGATGATGGAAGTAAACTTTATGACACACCAGGGGTGATTAACCCGAAGCAAATGCTTGCGCAGTTACCTCAGGCAGAAATGGCATCACTCCAGCCAAAGAAGGAAATCAAGCCAATCGTCCATCAACTTCAAACGGGACAAACGTTATTCTTTGGTGGGCTTGCCCGTATGGATTTCATTGACGGGGAACCATCCCAAAATCATTTTGTCTGCTACTTTCCGTCGGAATTTAAACCACATCGAACAAAATTGAATAACGCAGCTGCATTATATGAAAAACATGCCGGAGGAGAATTGTTGTCACCTCCTGGGAAAGATGCACTAGCTGTAATTCCCAACCTTAAACAACAGTCTTTTTACATTCATCAGGATAAAACAGATATTGTTATTCCTGGTTTAGGTTGGATTACCGTCGGGAAAGCAGGGGCTGAAATAGATATTTACGCTCCCGAACATGTAGAAGTGACGACACGAGAGGCGATTATTTAAATTATGCCCGGGCTCTTTCTTGAACTTTACTCTGAATTGAAAACTTTAATGGGGGAATGTATATGGAAAACTACGCGGTGATCGGTCATCCGATTAAACAGTCAAAATCCCCGATGATTCATAATAAACATTTTGAAGCCATTGGTAGGAACGCCATTTACACAAGTTATGAGGTTTTTCCTGAACAGCTTGACTCGACCCTTAAAGCATTTAAAACCCTAGGCATTACTGGGTTTAATGTCACGATTCCTCACAAAGTCAATATTATCCCCCTCCTTGATGTGGTCGATGATGAAGCTTTGGAGATTGGGGCAGTGAATACGGTAGTGAATCTTGAAGGGCGGTGGCATGGATATAATACCGATGGTCGGGGTTATTTGAATGGTCTATTGGAGATGACAGGGGAAGCATTAAAAAATATGAACGTTTTGGTGATTGGAGCAGGCGGTGCTGCGCGGGCGGTGACAACTGTGTTGGCAAAATATGGCGTAGAAAAGCTCGCGATGACCAATCGTACGACTAGCCGGGCTGAAGAAATAAGAACAAGTAATGCCCATTGTATGCAACTTGAAGTGATTAATCGGGAAACGGCAGTGCAAACGCTTGATCAATTTGACCTCATCATTAATACAACCTCTTTAGGAATGAAGGACGGGGATGCGCTGCCTATCGAGATCGAAAGAATGAACCCGAATGTTCATCTCAGCGACCTCATTTATAATCCATTGGAAACCCGCTGGCTTCAAACAGGGAAGCTGAAAGCAAAAGCGATTCAAAACGGTCTTCCCATGTTTATTGAGCAAGCAGCACTAGCCTATGAAATTTGGACGAATGATGAGGCTGACCGCCAGGTGATGAGCGAGAGGATTCGTAAGGAGACAGAAAAGAAAAATGAAATTAACCAATAAGCAATTAAAATATTTACGATCTGAAGCACAAGGACTTAACGCCATTTTCCAGGTAGGTAAAAACGGTGTGAATCCTAATCTTGTTACCCAAGTCCGTGAAGCACTTGAAGCTCGAGAACTGATCAAAATTTCGATCTTGCAAAACTGCCCGGAAGATAAAAAGGTGGTTGCGCAAAAATTATCCGAACGAAGCCAGTCTACACTTGTTCAGGTTATTGGCTTTACGATCGTATTGTTTAAGCCCGCGAAAAAAGATTCAAACTACTCGCTGCCATAGGATAAGGGGGTCATTATGGGGAAAAAGATTGGGATCTTAGGAGGCACGTTTGATCCACCGCACATCGCTCATTTGCTGATTGCACAAGAATCCCTGGATGCTTGTGAACTAGATGAAGTTTGGTTTATGCCTACAAACGTTCCGCCGCATAAGCAAAATGAGGATATGGCTAACTCTAGCGATCGTGTGGAAATGACACGATTAGCCATTTCTGACCATGGGAAGTTTCGACTTTGTACGGTCGAATTAGACCGACAAGGGCCGTCGTATTCAATGGATACGATGGAGATTTTGCAAAATCAGCATCCAAACGTTCAGTTTTACTTTATCGTTGGGGGCGATATGGCGGTGAGCCTGCCCACTTGGCATGGCATAGAAAAATTAAGAAAACAGGTCACGTTCATTGTTACAAGCCGCCCTAACTATCCCGATGATTATCCTTTTGAAGAAGAGTTGATCTCCGTGAATATACCGGAAATGGAGATTTCTTCGTCAGACATTCGGGAAAGAGTAAGTAGAGAGGAGAACATTCGTTATCTTGTACCTGAAGCAGTGAGAAAGTATGTAGGGGAGAATCATTTATATGTCCGTTGAACATTTTCAAGAAAAAGTACAACAGACATTGCCTCAAGAACGCTATCATCATACCCTTGGTGTCATGAAGACAGCCGTTACATTAGCCAAACAAAACGGTGTAGATGAAACAAAAGCGGAATTAGCGGCATTATTGCATGATTATGCTAAACCTTTTTCAAGGCAAACACTTACGGAAGTGTTGAAAAGACAAGAACCCCATGAAACGTTTTCCGAATATGGCGGTGTATTATTGCATGCACCTGCTGGTGCCTACATCGTACGGGATGAATTTGGTGTTGATGATGAGGAAATTTTTCAAGCCATTTATTGGCATACGACAGGACGCCCGGAAATGAGCTTATTTGAAAAGATCATTTTTCTAGCTGATTATATTGAGCCGGGTCGTTCGTTCTCCGGAATCGAGGAAGTACGAAAACTGACCGAAATCGATCTAGATGCTGCCCTTCTTGCCACGTATAGAAATACGATTCAACATTTGGTTAGAGGCGGGAAAATGGTCCATCCAATGACGTTAGCGGCCTATAATGACGCGATTAAGCAAAAAAATAAGAGAGGTGCTTAAATGATCAATAAAGACCAGGTGCTTGAGACAACCGTCCAAGTGGCCGATCAAAAGAATGCCCAAAACATTGTCGCCTTAGATATGCAAGGAATTTCCATCATCGCTGATTATTTTGTCATCTGCCATGGTTCTTCGGTAAAGCAGGTTCAGGCCATTGCCAATGAAATAAAAAAAGAAGCGCAAAAAGCCGAAATGACTGTAAAACGTATGGAAGGATATGAAGATGGAAAGTGGGTTTTGCTGGATCTCGGGGATGTTGTTTTTCATATCTTCCATGAAGACGACCGGGAGTATTATCATTTAGAAAAACTGTGGGGAGAGGCAAACGAGATCTCCCTTGATCACGTACTGACGTGATGATGAAAAAGGAGCCAGAGATCAATGTATGTAAACGGGGCAGGGGTGTACGATCATTTGATGGGTGAAGCCCCTTATGAAGAGTGGCTTAGGTGGACAAAAAGGTATTTGGAAAAAGAGGGCATTACAACCCCAACGATTGCAGATATAGGTTGTGGAACGGGCACGCTTATGTCGATGCTTATTGCCGAAGGGTACGATGTTCAAGGGATAGACGTCTCTCAAGAAATGCTCGCGATTGCTGATGAAAAAATACGAGCAAACAACGGTGTATCCCCTCGCTTACGTACGCAAAACATGGCTGCATTACAATTGGACGAGCCCGTTGACGTAATGATTGTGTATTGCGATGCATTAAACTATTTACTAGAAGAAACAGAGGTTGTCGAAGCCTTTCACGCTTTTTATCAAAATTTAAAAGCTGGTGGCGGATTGCTTTTTGACATTCACTCGTTATATAAAATGAAGCAGGAATTCCCCTATTTTAGTTATGGAGACGGGGGAGAAAATGTTGCTTTAATTTGGAATAGCTTCCCCCTTGAAGACATGTCAAATGCGGTTGAACATGAATTAACGTTTTTTGAACGACAAGTCAATGGACACTATCTACGGTACGATGAATGTCACCAACAGCGGACGTTTTCCATTTCTACGTATGAACGCTGGCTTCAATCCGCTGGTTTTAAGGATATTGAAATAACCGCTGATTTTGAACAGAAGACACCAACAGCGACGAGTGAGCGTATCTTTTTTACGGCTAAAAAAGCCTTTCATAATTAAATTGTGGGAAGGGGTTCATTGTGGTATACTAGTTTTACTTCTTGAATAGTTCTTGGAGTTTTTGTTGATCTTCCTCAAATTTTTCATGTGTGGCGGTAAATAGCTCATCGAAGACCCCTTCGGTTGATTCTAAAACGTCAAGCCCCACTCCGGTGACCCCTCCAGGTACTCTCACTTTTTCCTGTAATGTTTTTAAACTGTATAATTGTTGTGAAAATAAGCTCGCCATTCCGATAATCATTTCCTCGGCGAAACGCTCTGCCTCTTCTTTTGTTAACTCCGTTTTTCGTTCGGCAGATTTTGTCATTTCATCTAGTAAATATCCAAAAAAAGCAGGTCCGCAACAGACAATGTCAGAACTCACCCGAATGGCCTCTTCTGAAACAATATGAGGCGTGCTAAATTGACCTAGCCAGTTTTCGAACCATTCCTTATCTTTCACTGTCCATTTGTTGCCATATGTGAGTAAGGTGGAACCAGCATGACTGCGGTTCGTAATGCTGGGAACCGCCCGAACAACTTTGCAAGAAACAGAATCTTCCAATTGCTGGAGTGTTACGGGGCTTGTAATGGAAACGACGATGTCTTCTTTACCTAGAAAAGGACGAATGGTTTGTAAAATGTCCGGAAATTGCGGAGGGCGTACACATATAAAAATGAGCTCACATTCATGGGCTAACCGTGTTACATTTGCTGTCACTTTTACTCCAGTATATTGCTGACGGAGGTTTTCGGCTTTTTGCAAATTGCGGTTCGTGATCCAAAGCTGTTCTTCAGGAGCAGCACCAGAAGTGATCAGTGTTTCTGCGAGCATAGTGCCCATATTACCTGTACCGATAATCCCAATATTCATGAAAACCCCTCCAAGGCGATTGCTCTTACTGTTATATGTAAGGAGAGCACGTATCATAACTACGAAAATTAAGGTTCTGAACTATATGTAAAGGTAGGAATAATTATGAATCAACGTTATCTTCTTTATGGTGGCAGTGCCATTGTTGTACTCATTACACTCTTTGGCGGGGTGTGGATGCTTAAGCCTAGTAAAGACGTAGGGCTAGATGCCGATGATGAACGGTTGTTTGCAGAAATGGAGAACGAAAATCATGAAGAATTGGAAAAGGAACAAGAAGATATGCAAGAAGAAGAGGGAAGTATTTTCGTCGATGTGAAAGGGGAGGTAGCAAATCCCGGCATCTATGAATTAGAAACAGAGAAACGGGTCGATGATGCCATCCGAATGGCAGGAGGCATTTCGGAACAGGGAAATAAAAATGGCATCAATTTTGCCGAAAGAATTCAAGATGAGATGGTGATCTATGTTCCCCACGAAGAGGAGGAAGATGTAGACGTATGGGAAACTCAGGCACAAGAAGGTGACGAAGGGGAACCGATTAATCTTAATGAGGCGGATGAGAACACTTTGCAGCAGTTAACAGGGGTGGGCCCCAAGACGGCGGAAGCTATTGTGCAGTTTCGAGAAGAGAATGGTCATTTTCAACAACCAGGTGATATTCAAAACGTGAGTGGAATCGGAGAGAAGACGTTTGAGCAACTTAAAGACGATATTGTTGTGAAATAAAGGTTGTACATTTCAGAAAGCCGGGGAAACATCCTCGAAAAACGTGTGAAGAATGGTTAACGCAGGGAGAAGATGGATGATCGAACCTGCGTTTTTTAGAAGATCCAGCCTTTTTGTCATTCTTTGAATAGCCAGTAAAATTGACAATCTTTCCAACATTACGTAATATAATGGGAAAACATAGTATTACAATAAGATTTATAAGGAGTGATGACATGGAAGGTCAATGGAAGTTAGAAACGAGTGCTGTTCATGCAGGACAAGAGGTTGACCCAGCAACGAATGCTCGGGCTGTACCCATTTATCAAACAACCTCCTATGAGTTTGACGACCCGGATCATGCAGCAAATTTATTTTCTCTTACTGAATCAGGGAATATTTATACAAGAATTATGAATCCCACCACGGACGTGTTTGAAAAAAGGGTTGCAGCTCTAGAGGGGGGTGTAGGTGCACTAGCAACGGCGAGCGGAAGTTCTGCTATTCACCTAGCGATTCTAAATCTGTGTGAGGCAGGAGATGAGATTGTCTCTTCCAGCTCATTATATGGGGGGACATATAATTTATTTGTACATACCTTGCCGCAAATAGGGATTAAGGTTCATTTCGTTGATTCGGACAAGCCGGAAGCGTTTCAGGCAGCGATTACTGAGAAGACGAAGCTGGTTTTTGCTGAAGTCATTGGAAATCCTGATGGAAAAGTGCTAGATACACGAGCAGTTGCTGATATCGTTCACGAGAATCATATTCCTCTCCTCGTCGATGCAACGTTAGCCACACCCATCCTTAATCGCCCTATTGAACAAGGAGCAGACATTGTCATTCATTCAGCGACAAAATTTATGGGCGGTCATGGAACGACGATCGGTGGGATTATCGTTGATAGCGGGCAATTTGACTGGGCCTCAGGAGATTTTCCCATGTTTACGAAACCAGATCCAAGCTATCACGGTGTCGTTTTCACCGAAGCTGTTGGTGAACTTGCATTTATTATGCGCGCCCGAGTACGTCTTTTGCGTGATATTGGGCCGGCGCTTTCACCGACCAATGCCTTCCAGTTGCTCCAGGGCCTTGAGACGTTACATTTACGGATGGAAAGGCATAGCGAGAATGTCCAAAAGGTGGCGGAGTACTTAGAGAAGCATCCAGGTGTTGAGTGGGTGAGCTATCCTGGCCTTCCATCTCACCCTAGCTATGAGTTGGCACAAACGAATTTTCCCAAAGGGCAAGGGGCAATACTGACCTTTGGGATTAAAGGAGGCATGGAGGCGGGGAAAGCCTTTATAGAGAACGTAACACTTCATTCTCATGTGGCAAATGTTGGAGATGCGAAATCACTCGTGATCCATCCCGCCAGTACTACGCACCAACAACTTACCGGCGAAGAAAAACAAAAAGCCGGTGTTTTACCTGAGCTCATCCGCTTATCCGTTGGTATTGAGCACATTGATGATATCATTGCCGATTTGGAGCGCGGCCTGCAAAGCAGAAGGTAGAGGGTGAGGTCTTGCGAGGTCATTATTATCTTTTGGCAGTGGCAGCCGGTTTTGGGGTTGCCATTGCCCTTTCTTCCCATGAGTTGTGCCTCACGGTTTTAGCAGTCTCCGTGTTTGTTTACTTGAGTTATAAGTATCGATCGAAGCTTACGTTTGGCTTACTGATTTTGGTTACTTTTGGTGTATTTTTATGGGCGTTATTTTATGATGGAAGAAACGAGACGGTATTGTCTGACGAAATCGATATCGTTCAAGGAAATGTAACTGATGTTCCTGTATTAGATGGCGACCGCGTTTCTTTTCTTCTTCAGCTGCAGGAGCGAAAAGAACGAATCCGAGTCTCCGTACGGGTCACAGAAGAAGAAGCACTCTCCTCGTTTCGAAATCTAAAACCCGGAAGTGAATGTATCATTGAAGGGGAGATCCAACCTCCGCTAGACGCTAGGAATTTTAACGCGTTTAACTATCGAGAATACTTGTACGAGCAGCATGTTCATTGGACGTTTCACCACGTTCAAGGTGAAAATGACATGAGTTGCCACGCTGTTTCAGGTACGGTAAGCTCCTTCCTTAAACAATGGCGGCACAGCGGGATTCGTATGATCGAGGAGGTTTTTCCTCAGGAGTTGCAAGGATTAGCACAAGCTATGCTTTTCGGGGAGCGTTCCAATATCGAAAGCGATACGTTGGACGCCTATCAAGATTTAGGAATTATTCATCTTCTTGCTATTTCAGGGTTGCACGTAGGTATTGTTTCTGGTGTTTTCTTTTTTCTTTTGATTCGAATGGGGATCAGTCGTGAACGTGCTTCTGAAATTCTGATGTTTGTATTACCGGTATATGCGCTGTTGGCAGGAGCCGCTCCTTCCGTATTAAGAGCGGTACTCATGAGCTGTTTTGTATTGTTTTGTTTTCGTTTTCGCTTCCGACTTCATCCCGTTGATGGTCTTAGCTTCGCTTTTTTTGCTCTTCTCATGTATAACCCGTACCTTCTTTTTCATGTCGGATTTCAACTCTCCTTTACGATATCAACAGCTTTGATTTGCTCGGCAACAATTTTTAAAAGATTGAAGACCCGCCTGCGTCAATTTTTAATGGTATCGATCCTCGCTCAAGTTATTTCTTTTCCGCTCATTGTTTACCATTTCCATACATACTCCCTTATAAGCTTGCCTCTGAATATTTTTTATGTTCCTGTAATTTCTATACTCATTTTGCCGATGGTTTGGATTCTCTTTTTCCTTTCCATGCTTTCGCCATTTATATCTTCGATTTGGCTTTTTTTTCTCGAAAAAGCTATCCGGGTCTTTCATACCTTCTTCACCTTTATCCATCAAAATCACGGGGGCATTCTTACATTTGGACAAGCATCGGGATATTGGGTGTTCTTTTCTTTCCTTTTCATACTTCTCGCGCTGATGTTATTTGAAAAAAAACAGAAAACTGCAGCATTGGCAGCGGCTCTCGTTTTGATGCTGGCGGTTTATCAATATATGACCCCCTATTTGGACGGTCGATTACGTGTGACGTTCATAGATGTAGGACAAGGAGACAGTATTTTGATTGAGCTGCCTTATAAGCGTGCTGTTTATTTAATTGATGGCGGCGGGACGGTAATGTTTCCACAGGAAAGCTGGCAAGAACAACGGAGGGAACCGGATCCAGGCAGGCAAACGGTCGTTCCTTATCTTCAATCTCTAGGGATAAAACGGCTTGATAAAGTCATTGTCACTCATGGGGATTATGACCATTATGGTGGTTTGGAAGTGGTTATTGAAAAAATGAACGTGGATCTCGTTTTATATCCCCGAGTTCCTATTGAAAAACCGGGTGTAGAAACATTCCTTCGAAATGTCATTGATCAGGGGACCCGTATTGAATTCGTGCATGAAGGGATGCAATGGACAGTCGATGAGCACGCCTTTCGTATTCTTAACCCAGAACAGGAAAGTAGAGGGTTATCAGATAATGAAGACTCCATTGTTATTGATGCAAATGTTTATGGAAAAAAGTGGCTGTTTACCGGTGATCTGGAAGAAGAGGGGGAAAAGCGGTTGGTACAGGATTATCCTGAGCTTCGGACAGATATTTTAAAAGCAGGTCACCACGGTAGTCAATCTTCAACGACAGCGCCATTCGTTCAGCATATTCAGCCTGAAGTGTCGATTATATCTGCAGGAGAAAATAACCGTTTCAATCATCCTCATCCTGATGTGATTGACACTCTTGAACGAGAAAATGTTCATATATTTCGAACCGATCGTCAAGGGGCGATTCGTTTTTATCATCATGAGCAAGAGTGGTACGTAGAAACGATGATTTCAGACTAAAAAAGTCAAGGCGCAATACCTTGACTTTTTTATTTGAACTTGTGCTGGATTTACAGGCTTCCGATTAAATCAATGACTACCGCCACGGAAAATATGGCTGCAAAAAATACGAATGAAACGACAAATGCTACCGCCGCGTCAATAAAGTCATTACGTTTACTTTGTGTATCCTTTTCAAATTCATTACTCATGCTCCGTGACCCTCCTTACTCTCGTCTCAGTATAAGACAAACAGCCAAAAAAATCTACTCATATAAATAAAAATGCCGTTTCTTTCTAAGTAGAACTCCAAGCATTGCAGCTAGCACTTCCAATGAATGTGCTGCGCCCGTTTTTTGACGCAGCCCTCCATTTTCTTTCAGGCTCCGGTAATTTTGTTAAGAGTTGTCACCCATAATTCCTGTACGCATAGGATATGACTAATAATGAACAGGCAAAAACCGTTGATGCGCAGATTCCTAGGCCTTCGTATCAACGTTTATATAAATTCAGGGCGGCGTTATGATATAGCGCCGTCCTCGTGCTGATGCAAAATGTCCATTTTATTGCAAAAAGGGGAGACTTTCATTAGTATGGGATGAGAATACATGGAATATGCATACAATTAGAGAGAGGAAACGCTATGGGTACATATATGCAAGTAAAAAATGACATTAAAGCTGAAAAATTTACTTCAGTTTATCTCATTTACGGTACAGAAAGATATATTATCGACGACCTTGTTAAGCACATTGGTACGTATGCACTTAGGGAAGAGGAAAGAGCGTTTAACCTTTCGCAACTAGACATGCGGGAAGTTCCTGTACAAGAGGGGATCGAAGAGGCTGAAACGGCAGCATTTTTTGGGCCCAGAAGAGTAATCATCCTTCATCATGCCCGTTTTTTGACGGGAGCAAAAGATAAGGATATGCCTGCTCATGATGTGAAAAGAATGGAGCGTTTTTTAGCTGAACTACCTCCTGAGCATATTGTGATTATTACGGTTGAAGCTGAAAAATTAGATGAACGAAAAAAAATTGTGAAAAAGTTAAAAGCTGCTGGTGAGACCGTTGAGGCCGCACCTTTGAAAGGTGAAGGACTTAAGGAATGGATTACAGGACAAGCTCATGATCGAGGAGTAACGTTAACAGCTGGAGCGATTGAAGAATTGCTGGGGCGCTCCAATTCAGATCTATTAACGTTAGAGAAAGAAATCGAGAAATGTGCACAATATCTTAATCATTCAGGAGCGATCGATGAAGATATCGTGGATGCCCTCGTCCCAAGAAGCCTTGAGGATAATATTTTTCAACTTATTGATGCGGTGAGTGATAAACAAACGGCATATGCGCTGCAAGTCTTTGATGATTTATTACGAAATGGTGAGGAACCGATTAAGATCATCACCCTCCTCGGTAGACAGTTCCGGATGATGGGGCTTGCTGCAGAAATGGAAAGACGTGGATACAGTCAACAAAAAATGGCTGGACAGCTGGGTGTGCCACCGTTTGTCGCAAAGCGGCTTCGTCAGAAAGCGAAATATACAAAAGGGGATTCCATCGCCCGTGCGCTTTCGTACATTGCCGAAACCGATTATAAAATGAAGCAAGGAATGATGGAAAAGAAAAGTGGAGTCGCGCTGTTAATCGCCCGTCTCCCTCATATACTTTCCACTTAAGAGGTGGTTCAAAAAGTCCGGGAACAATAGTTTTCGTATCTCTTCGACGTCTTGCTTCTACAGCTCCTCACGTATGAAAACCATATCCTCCTCGGAAAAGAAACCCCTTTTGCTTTGTGAGAAGTGAATGCTTTCGTGGTGCAAGCAGGATGCTCGAGGCTGCGTCTCCTCGACCTCCTCGGCTCTTTTTGCCCCCCCTTTTTTGAACACGCACTGGTTTGTCATTTTTTTATCTTTTGCCCCAATAAAAAAAACGACTCATCATGAGCCGTTCTCGTCTTAAAGCAAACGTTATTAGCTAGCGGTTGCTTGATTTAATTTCCGCTCCATTTGTGACTTTTTACGGGCAGCGGTATTTTTGTGAATGAGTCCTTTGCTGACAGCTTTGTCCACTTTTTGCTCTGCGAGTAAAAAGACAGCTTTTGCGCCTTCCACATCTTGATTATCGAGTTTTTTCTCGAATTCTTTAATCGCTGTACGCATCGATGATTTGAACGCTTGGTTTTTCACGCGCTGTTCTTCATTCAAACGTACACGTTTTTTTGCGGATTTAATATTAGCCAATGCTTTCACCTCCTGAGGATCCATTACTGCTTACAAGCATCATAACAAAGAGGATTGTACCAAATACAACACGTACGTGCAAGATATGACTTACATAAATGCAGGAGCAATAGGAAAAGTTATGAGGAAATGGATGATTATTTATAAAGGATGAGTGAAATGAAAAAGGAAAATCAAGAAAGCGAATGGTTTGAGGTTCGAAGTGATCTCGCTGTCGAAGATGAAAATATCCTTCCCGAACAAGATAACAATGGAATTATTGTAAAAGAGCGAGAAGTGGATGACATTACGATTGTACATGTAAATATTGATGAAGAAGGAGCAAGCAAAACGGGTCGGCTTCCGGGGCACTATTTAACCCTTGAAACCCTTGGCATCCGCCAAAAAGACACTAAAATGCAGTCAACGTTAATTCGCATTTTGAGTGAAGAATTGAAGGCTTTTTTAAAAGATACAGGGGTAGGGGAAAATAGTAGCTGTCTTGTTATCGGCCTAGGAAATCGGGATATCACACCTGATGCACTTGGACCCAAAACCGTGGAACAACTGGTGGTTACCCGCCATTTGTTTGAACTTGGTCGTATCCAGGATGAAGAAGGATATAGGGAAGTTTCAGCGATGTCACCAGGCGTCATGGGGGTCACGGGCATCGAAACAAGTGAAATTCTTCATGGAATCGTTGAAAAAACCGACCCTGACTTTGTCATCGCGATCGATGCGTTAGCGGCGCGATCAGTCGAGCGTGTGAATGCGACGATCCAAATTTCCGATACGGGAATTCATCCCGGCTCGGGGGTTCAAAATGCCCGTAAACAGCTGAATGAAGATACACTCGGTGTTCCAGTCATTGCCATTGGTATTCCAACGGTTGTAGACGCGGTTTCAATTACAAGTGATACGATTGATTTTTTATTCAAGCATTTTGGTCGGGAAGTTAAGGAACGGGAAAAACCTGCAAGTGCGTTAACACCTTCAGGAATGATGTTTGGGGAACGAAAAAAGTTAAACGAAGAAGATTTGCCGGCTGAAAGTGAGCGACAAAAATACTTCGGCATTGTTGGGACGTTAGGAGACGAGGAAAAACGTCAACTCATTCAGGAAGTGTTGAACCCGCTTGGGCATAATCTTATGGTTACTCCAAAAGAAGTGGATACGTTTATGGATGATATGGCCAACGTCATTGCTGAAGGGTTGAACATCGCCTTGCACGAAACGATAACGATCGAATCCAGCGGACACTATACGCATTAATGATTTTAGGGAAGTTCATAGAAACGTCATCTTGCTTCTACGCTCCTCCCATGTGTTTTGATATTCCTTTGATTCTTTGCCCTTTTTGAACACGTAGATTTCAAAAAGTCTTCGATCCCCGCCAATACCGAAGCATCAAAGTTTTTCTGAAGATAATGCTTCTAGTAAAAAAGATTTGCTCATAGAATAGTGTCGTATAGAGGGGACAGGCCCTAGCGTCGCCCAAGATATTATAGAAACGTTTTTTCAATGTCGAAGACGAATATGCAAGCCATTTTTCATGGCAATCCCAGCTTGGGTATCGTACTGACCTTTCTTAATTGATGTTGACAACGTCAGGAAATCATAGCCCCTTTTCATCGTCAGCGCTCCATGATGGGACAGGGCAAATCGAAAGCGACTGGTGCTGGTTTGTTCATAATACTTTGGGTTGAGAATCGCTACTACATTAGATGCATTCGTTGGGGTCTCTTCCCCAAATCTGACAACTACGATCTTTGTCGAATGAAGATCTTTCTCCAAACTCGATGTTGATAGAGTTCGGAGGAGTCGAGAATACATTGCAGGAAATGTATCGTAGTGCAGACGCGGTTGCCGAGGTTTTACAAGCATATATTTCATGAGGAAAAGGAATGATACCTATGAAACGAGCTTTCTTTAGCATAATGACGGCACTCGTCTTGTTTTTAACAGGCGTTTTATCAGGCCACTATTATGCTTACCATCAATGGGGGCAAATCTATCAGGAAGAACAGGAGAGCGTGTCCCCTCAAACGGAGCAAGAAGCCGAAACGGAAGTAGATATCGTGGAGGATGACCTTATTGAACGACAAGAAAACGTGAGGGAAAGCGGGGAGCAGAATTTCTTTTCCCAGCTTGGACAAACACTTGGCGGTTCTCCCCGCTAAGTGTTTTTTCATCAGGGAGAAATGAAAAAACCCCCTATCAATCTCATCAAAGAGAAATATCCGTTGCTGTCAGTGTGATGGATTGCTATAATGTAGGGTAGTTTTCATCGACTGACCGCGTTGATGGAGGAGTGATCGAATGAATAGTGAAGAACTGCGTGAGCGGCAGAAGCGCATAAGAAATTTTTCTATCATAGCCCATATTGACCATGGAAAATCTACATTAGCTGATCGAATTCTTGAACACACAAAGACGATCTCTGAACGAGAGATGCAGGATCAGCTCCTGGATGCAATGGACTTGGAGCGCGAGCGGGGCATTACCATTAAGCTGAATTCATCTCAACTGCGATATGTCGCTAATGATGGTGAGGAGTACATATTTCACTTAATCGATACCCCGGGCCATGTTGACTTTTCTTATGAAGTATCGAGAAGCTTGGCTGCTTGTGAAGGGGCGTTGCTTGTCGTCGATGCGTCTCAAGGCATTGAGGCCCAAACACTTGCAAATGTATATTTAGCTTTGGATAACGACTTGGAAATTTTGCCGGTCGTAAATAAAATTGATTTGCCTAGTGCAGAACCTGACCGGGTAAAACAGGAAATCATTGATGTTATTGGACTTGATCCCACCGAGGCCATCCATGCTTCCGCGAAGAGTGGGATCGGTATCGAGGAGATTTTAGAGCAGGTAGTGGAAAAAGTTCCGCCTCCTGCCGGAGATCCAGAGTCTCCATTGCAAGCTCTCATTTTTGATTCACTTTACGATCCCTACCGCGGGGTCATTGCCTACATTCGTGTTGTGGAAGGAACGATCAAAAAAGGCGAGAAGATTAAAATGATGGCTACGGGTAAGGAATTTGAAGTGAATGAAGTAGGTATTTTCACCCCACAAGCGATCGCCGCTGATCAATTATCGGTCGGTGATGTAGGTTTCTTAACGGCATCGATTAAAAATGTCGGCGATTCCCGTGTAGGGGATACGATCACGAAAGCGAACAACGAAGCCTCTGAACCGCTTCCAGGGTATAAACGGATGAAGCCGATGGTCTTTTGTGGTTTGTATCCGATTGATGCCAGTAATTATAACGGTTTGCGCGATGCACTTGAGCGTCTGGAACTGAATGACAGTGCTCTGGAGTATGAAGCAGAGACGTCACAGGCACTAGGATTTGGTTTTCGTTGTGGTTTTCTCGGACTCCTTCATATGGAAATTTTACAAGAGCGTATTGAAAGAGAGTACGGCATCGATTTAATAACAACGGCCCCTAGCGTAATCTATAATGTCTATCAAGTTGATGGCAGTGTACTCGAAATTGATAACCCTACAAATATGCCCGAGCAGCAAGCGGTTGAAGAAGTAGAGGAGCCGTTTGTAAAGGCAACGGTGATGGTCCCAAATGATTTTGTTGGTCCCGTTATGGAATTATGTCAAAAGAAGCGCGGAGAGTTCATTGATATGGCATATCTGGATGAGAATCGCGTTAATCTCACATATGAATTACCTTTAACCGAGATTGTTTACGACTTTTTTGATCACTTAAAATCGAGTACGAAAGGGTACGCGTCATTTGATTATGAACTCATCGGCTATAAAGCTTCCAATCTGGTGAAGATGGATATTTTACTAAATGGCGAAAAAGTGGATGCCTTATCGGTGATTGTTCACCGTGATATGGCTTACGAGCGCGGAAAAGCCATTGTCGAAAAGCTAAAGGATCTCATCCCAAGACAGCAATTTGAAGTCCCGGTGCAAGCAAGCATTGGGAACAAAGTGATCGCTCGGGCCACGATCAAGGCAGTACGGAAAAATGTGCTTTCTAAATGCTACGGCGGAGATATTACTCGAAAAAGAAAACTACTTGAAAAACAAAAAGAAGGAAAACGCCGCATGAAAAATGTCGGCAGTGTTGAAATTCCTCAGGAAGCCTTTATGTCTGTACTGCGTATGGATGACGATTAAAAAGGGGAGGAGGATGCCGAATGAAAAAAGGGGCATACATTCATATTCCTTTTTGTCAGCACATCTGCCATTACTGTGATTTTAATAAAGTGTTGATTAAAAACCAGCCCGTCGATCAATATATACAAGCGTTGCAAGACGAAGGGAAGAAGCGGTTAAGTGGCTCTCTACAACATCTGGACACCCTCTATGTCGGTGGTGGTACACCAACGTCCTTGTCCGCAGATCAACTTCGTACCTTATTTACAAACCTCCAAGAAGCTGGTTTATCATGGAGTCATCAGAGTGAAGTAACGGTAGAAGTCAATCCGGATGGTGTGGATGATTCCCGGCTGTACGCCCTTAAAGATGCGGGTGTGAACCGTCTTAGTATTGGCGTCCAGACATTTGATCCCGAACTTCTTGAGACCATCGGTCGTACACATGATGCGGGCGATGTTGCTCTAACGGTCAAACGGGCAAGAGAGCTTGGTTTTAATAACATTTCGATTGATTTGATGTTTGCCTTGCCTGGACAGACCCTTAAGCAGTGGGAAGCAACGATTCAGAAAGCGATCGAACTAGAGCCTGATCATATTTCAGCCTATGGGTTAAAGATCGAAGCGAAAACCCAGTTTTACAATTGGCTGCAGGCGGGAAAGCTAACCAAGTTAAGTGAAGATGAAGAAGCGGATATGTACGATTTATTGTTATCTAACCTGGAAGATGCGGGTTACAATCAATATGAAATCAGTAACTTTGCGAAAAAAGGAAAAGAAAGCGAACACAACCTTTTGTATTGGCGCAACCAACCTTACTTAGCATTAGGAGCGGGGGCACATGGATATGTAGAAGGGGAGAGGTATGGAAATCTTTTACCGATTCCCCATTATTTAAAGACTGTACAAAAGGGAGAGTTACCCGAGCGAACGAGACAAGCGGTCCCGGTTAAAGAACAAATGGAGGAAGAAATGTTTCTCGGATTGCGCCTGCAAGAAGGTGTGTGTATGGACCGTTTTAATCATAAATTCAGCACCTCATTTCAAAACGTATATGGAGATACATGTGCACAGCTTATTGACGATGGTTTATTAACGAACGACAACGGGCAACTGAAGCTAACCGAAAAGGGAAAATATCTTGGGAACGAAGTTTTTGCCTCATTTTTAATTGATGCGTAATCCTTTTGGCTTCTTCGTTGACAAACAAAGAGCCATTTGATAAGTTATCAATAGTATTAGCACTCGCCATCTAAGAGTGCTAACAGAGGTGATGGACGAATGTTAAGTCGGCGTCAACTGTTGATCTTGCAAGCCATCGTCGATGATTATGTCCAAAGCGCTGAGCCTATAGGTTCAAGAAGTATTTCCAAACGGACAGATATCCCCTTTAGTCCAGCCACCATCCGTAATGAAATGGCGGATCTGGAAGATATGGGTTATCTTCAAAAGCCTCATAGCTCTGCGGGAAGGGTTCCATCCAATAAAGGATATCGATTGTATGTGGACCATTTATTATACCCGGAGCCCGTTGAAGAGCATGAGATATTAGATATGGAAAAAATGTTTAGCCAGCGTATATCTGAAGTAGAGGCAGTGATGAAGAAAACGGCTGCTGTGCTATCAGAGCTAACAAGCTATGCATCAATTGTTCTTGGGCCAGAAATGGATCGTACACGCCTCAAACAATTACAAATGATTCCACTCACATCGAAGCAAGCGATCGCAATCCTGGTCACGGATACGGGTCATGTAGAAAATCGCACGTTTGATATACCGGAAAAAATGAACGTGGCTGACCTGGAAAAAGTGGTCAATATCCTTAATGATCAGCTCGTTGATACTCCTGTTGGTCAATGGGAAGAAAAGCTGATGGCTGAGAGTACACGATTGCTCAAGCAGCATGTCCGCCATTATGAGGATATGTTTGGTGTATTGCGAAGTGCATTTAAGCCTGAAAAAAGCGACCAGGTTTTTTATGGCGGTATGATGAATTTATTGACGCAGCCGGAATTTAAAGATGTCGATCGTGTGCGAATGATTTTTGAGTGGTTAGATCACAGCGAAAACGTACACACGCTTCTTTCCAACAGCCAGGAAGGATTGAACGTCCGAATTGGCAAAGAAAATAACATTGAAGCATTTGCTGACATGAGCATGATTACAGCGACGTATTCGATTGGTGGCCGTACCGTTGGATCATTAGGGGTGATCGGGCCGACCAGAATGGAATATGAACGCGCGATCCGGCTCATCCGTCAACTCGCTAATGGACTATCAACGTCATTGACGAAAATATATCGTCACGATATCTAATTGGGGAGAGATCATCTCCCTTCTCTTATGCAACGAAGAAATTGGAGATGGAGGTGAACGCAATGAACGAAAAAGAGAATACAGAACATGTAGAAGAAGAGGTCGAAATCCTCAATCCTGAAGAAGATTCAGTATCCCCTGGTGAACATCAAGTGGCAGAATCTGTAGATGAAGATCAAGAACAAGATACTGCAGAAGAAGCACTTAGAAACGAGTTGGAAGAATGGAGGACAAAGGCTCACCGCATTCAGGCCGATTACGATAATTTTCGCAAAAGGAGCCGCGCTGAAAAAGAGGCGGCTGCACAGTATCGTGCTCAGCCATTGATGGAGTCTTTGCTCCCTGTTCTTGACAATTTTAGCCGTGCTCTCGATTCAGAAGCTGAGGATTCCTCTTCACTTTATAAAGGTATGGAAATGGTGTATAAACAATTTCACGAAGCTCTTGAATCGGAGGGGCTGGAAGAGATTAAAACCGAAGGTGAAACCTTTGATCCCAGTGTGCACCAAGCGGTGATGCAGGTAGAGGAAGAAGGGTTTGAATCGGGTCAAATTGTGGAAGAACTGCAGAAGGGATATAAACTGAAAACTCGCGTTCTAAGACCAGCAATGGTAAAAGTGAACGCCTGACAGTAATAGTGAATTGTTTTAGAGGATCAAGGAGGAATAGAAATGGGAAAGACAATTGGAATTGACTTAGGAACAACAAACTCATGTGTGGCAGTTATGGAAGGTGGCGAACCTGTTGTTATCCCGAACCCTGAAGGGAACCGTACAACTCCATCTGCTGTTGCATTTAAAGATGGAGAAAGACAAGTAGGTGAAATCGCTAAGCGCCAAGCGATTACGAATCCGGACACTATTCTCTCCATTAAACGCCATATGGGTACAGATTACACGGTAGAAGTGGATGGCAAGGATTATACTCCTCAGGAAATCTCCGCCATTATTCTTCAAAAGCTGAAATCTGATGCAGAAGCTTATTTGGGCGAAGACGTCACGAAAGCTGTTATTACAGTTCCGGCTTATTTTAATGATTCCCAACGTCAAGCAACGAAAGACGCAGGTACGATTGCCGGTCTTGAAGTAGAGCGAATCGTGAACGAACCGACAGCGGCTTCTCTTGCTTACGGTTTGGAAAAAGAAGAAGATCAAACCATTCTTGTTTACGACCTTGGCGGCGGTACTTTTGACGTATCTGTACTTGAGCTGGGCGAAGGCTTCTTCGAAGTTAAATCTACATCAGGGGATAATGAACTTGGTGGTGACGACTTCGACCAGGTCATTATCGATTACATGGTTTCCGAGTTTAAAAAAGAAAATGGCGTTGACCTCGAAAAAGACAAAATGGCGATGCAGCGCTTGAAAGATACAGCGGAAAAAGCGAAAAAAGAACTTTCTGGTGTGACTCAAACCCAGCTTTCATTACCATTCATTACGGCGGATGCATCCGGTCCAAAGCACTTGGAAATGAGCATTACAAGAGCTAAGTTCGATGAACTTTCCACCAATCTTGTTGAAAGAACAATGGCACCAGCACGCCGCGCCATTCAAGATGCGGATATTAACGCTTCTGACATTGACAAAGTCATCCTCGTTGGTGGTTCTACACGAATTCCAGCTGTGCAGGAAGCGATTAAAGGGCTCACAGGTAAAGATCCTCACAAAGGGGTTAATCCTGATGAGGTTGTTGCTCTTGGTGCAGCAGTACAGGCAGGTGTACTAGCTGGAGATGTTAAAGATGTGGTTCTGCTTGATGTGACTCCGCTTTCTCTTGGAATTGAAACGATGGGCGGCGTTTTCACGAAATTGATTGACCGGAATACAACGATTCCGACAAGCCAGTCTCAAACATTCTCAACAGCTGCAGATAACCAATCTTCGGTTGATATTCATGTCCTTCAGGGCGAACGTGAAATGGCTGCTGACAATAAAACACTCGGTCGTTTCCAACTTACAGATATTCCAGCTGCCCCTCGTGGCGTACCACAAATCGAAGTAACCTTTGATATTGACGCGAACGGTATTGTTAACGTCCGTGCGAAAGACAAAGGTACGAACAAAGAACAGTCGATTACGATTACTTCTTCCTCTGGTCTGTCAGAAGATGAAATTGAAGATATGGTTAAGCAGGCAGAAGAAAATGCCGAGGAAGATAAGGCGAAGAAAGAAGAAGCCGAACTCCGCAATGAAGCTGATCAGCTTATCTTTACCGTTGACAAAACGATCAATGATCTAGGTGAGAACGTTGAAGAGACGGAAAAACAAAATGCTGAAGAAGCGAAAAGCAAGTTACAAGAAGCATTAAACGGTACAGACCTTGAAGCGATCCGCACAGCTAAAGATGAACTTGAACAGCTCGTCCATTCCCTCTCGCAGAAAATGTATGAGCAAATGGCTCAGCAAGCACAAGCCGAGCAGGGAGAAGGGCAAGAACAAGAACAATCTGCTGATGAAGATGTCGTAGATGCTGATTATGAAGAAGTGGATAACGACGATGATCAGCAGAACAAAGCAAACGGATAAGGAACGTATAGGTGAAAACCATCGATGAGAACGGTGCGTATGCTCACACTCCGTGACTGCGCCCGCGACTCATGGATAAATGAAAAGTCAAAGTCAGGATTTCTTGGCTTTGACTTTTTCACTGGATACACAAACTTGGTCGAAAAGCGGCCTGCAGCAATCCCATGTATGATTAGTGTCATGCAGGAATGGAACGGGAGTGAAATGGAGAATGGCAAAACGAGACTTCTACGAAGTACTTGGTGTGGATGAAAACGCATCCGGGGATGAAATCAAAAAAGCGTACCGTAAACTTGCGCGTAAATATCACCCGGATGTAAATAGCGATTCCGGCGCTGAGGAAAAGTTTAAGGAAGTAAAAGAGGCCTATGATACGCTGAGTGATCCGCAAAAGAAAGCCAATTACGATCAATTCGGACATGCAGACCCCAATGAAGGTTTTGGCGGTGCTGGTGCAGGAGGATTTGGCGGCAGCGGATTTGGAGATATATTCGATATGTTCTTTGGTGGTGGAGGGCGCCGCGACCCGAATGCCCCACGTCAAGGTGCAGATTTGCAATATACGATGACGTTGGAGTTTAAAGAAGCGGTATTTGGAAAAGATACAGATATCGAGATTCCTCGTGAGGAAACATGTGAAACATGTACAGGGTCAGGGGCTAAACCAGGGACAAACCCGGATAAATGCAGCAAATGTGGAGGTAGTGGTCAATTAAATATTGAGCAAAATACTCCTTTTGGACGTGTAGTTAATCGCCGTGTATGTGATCGCTGTGAAGGTGCAGGGCAAATCATTAAGGAAAAATGTAATACATGCGGCGGTGCAGGAAAAGTCAAGAAAAGCAAGAAAATCCGCGTAAATATCCCTGCTGGGATCGATCACGGAATGCAAATGAGACAGGCCGGACATGGGGAAGCCGGTGCGAACGGCGGGCCACCAGGTGATTTGTTTATTGTGGTCAACGTTAAACCACACGAGTTTTTCGAGCGTGATGGTGACGATATCCGCTGTGAAATGCCACTGACATTTTCTCAGGCTGCTCTTGGTGATGAAATTGAGGTTCCAGCCTTGGAAGGAAAAGTGAAGCTAAAGATTCCTGCAGGTACACAAACCGGACGAAGCTTTCGTTTGCGTGGAAAAGGAGCAGCGAATGTCCACGGCCGGGGCACTGGAGATCAAATCATTAGCGTACGTATAATCACACCAAAGAAACTTAACGATCGCCAGAAAGAGTTATTGAAAGAGTTTGCGGATGAAAGTGGAGAGGAAGTTGATGAGCATAGTGATAGCTTTTTTAATAAAGTGAAACGTGCTTTTCGTGGTGAATAAGAAGTTGAGGCTTTCCATACGTGGGAAGCCCCTTTTCTGTATAAAGGAGATCATTGGAGGTGAAGGTGTGAATTGGACAGAATGTCAGGTACATACCACCCAGGAAGCATCTGAAGCAGTGGCGAATCTACTCATTGAACAGGGGTCAAATGGAGTTGTCGTAGAAGACGCAAGCGATCGGAAAAATCAGCAAGCACGTGAATCAGATGAAATCGGCCAACCAATGACCGAACATTTACCAAATGAGGGTGTTGTATTAAAGGCTTATTTTCCAGCGGATGAGGTATTGGCACAAAGAATGGAAAGTGTTCGTTTAAGGTTGGATGATTTACGACATCGCTCTGGGTGGGAAGTTGGAAGCATATCCATTTCGACCGCAGAAGTTAAAGAAGAAGACTGGGCACAGGCTTGGAAAAAATACTATAAACCTGTTCAAGTATCACCTACCCTGACGATCGCTCCTTCATGGGAGGATTATCAGCCTAAACAGGGAGAAACAGTGATCGAACTTGATCCAGGGATGGCATTTGGTACAGGCACCCATCCCACAACGCTTCTTTGTTTACAAGCCTTGGAACGAATTGTGCATAACCATAATAAAGTCATCGACATCGGCACTGGTTCCGGTATATTAAGTATCGCTGCAGCAAAATTCGGGGCAGCATCGGTGTATGCTTATGATAATGACGCCGTAGCGGTTCGAGTCGCGAATGAAAACATGAGGATCAACAACGTTAATAACCGAGTGAGCATCGTGGAAAGCGATTTATTTTCAAATACAGAAGAAAAAGCTGATATCGTTGTTGCGAATCTTTTGGCTGATATCATTATTCGCATGGCCCCATCGGTTCAAAC
Organism: Geomicrobium halophilum; assembly: GCF_014207655.1. Classification (GTDB taxonomy): domain Bacteria; phylum Bacillota; class Bacilli; order Bacillales; family Marinococcaceae; genus Geomicrobium; species Geomicrobium halophilum. Next base: position 779,235 of record NZ_JACHHJ010000001.1, read on the forward strand.
ACACCTTCGCCCGGCTGGATATCTTCTTGTATCTGGAATTATTCAGAATAAGAAAGAAGACGTGCGTGAAGCATTGGAGCAGGAAGGCTTTACCGTTGCAGAGGTGTTAGAGATGGAGGATTGGGTTGCACTATTATTAAAGGTGTCATAGGAGGAGTGAAATGCAAAGGTATTTCGTACCGGATGAGCAATGGTCAGGACAAAAGGTAACACTGAAAGGGGAGCAGGCGCATCATATCGCACGTGTGATGCGTAGGAACGTTGGAGATGTTATCATTTGTATTGATGAACATGGTAAAGGTGCTTTAAGTCGCCTGAACCATATTCATCCTGATGAGATTACCTGTCACGTAGAAGAATGGTTAACGGCGGATACTGAACTCCCTGTACATATTACGGTTGCACAAGGAGATCTTAAAGCGGATAAATTGGAATGGGTAGTTCAAAAAAGTACGGAAATGGGCGTCTCCAAACTGATAAACTTTCCCGCTGCTCATTCTGTTGTCAAGTGGGACGAAAAGAAAAGCGCGAAAAGAAAAGCACGTTTTCAAAAAATAGCCCGGGAAGCCGCGGAACAATCCGAACGTTTTATCATCCCTGAGATCGATCGAAAGGAATCACTCAAACAGATCATAGAAAAAGCATCAACTTATCAGCATAAATGGGTTCTTTCAGAACAAAGTGCAAGAAATGGGGTACATCATGGTTTGAGCACTCACATCCACACGGTGCAAGATGCAGAGCAAATTTTTCTCGTATTTGGTCCTGAAGGCGGGTTTTCTGCTAATGAACATGAGGAATGTCTCCGTGCAGGTTTTGTACCTATAAGTTTAGGGCCTAGAATTGTACGAGCAGAAACGGCACCAGTGGCGGTACTCGCCATGTTGGTTTATCAATTTGAATTAACGAGGTGAAAAAAATGTCTACTGTTGCTTTTCATACCCTTGGATGTAAAGTGAACCATTATGAAACTGAAGCCATCTGGCAGTTGTTTAAAAAAGCAGGGTACGAACAAACAGAATTACGGGCAGACGTGTACGTGATCAACACCTGCACAGTTACAAACACCGGGGACAAAAAAAGCAGGCAAGTGATTCGCCGCTCGATCCGTCAAAACCCGGATGCTGTGATTTGCGTCACGGGTTGTTACGCGCAAACCTCCCCGGCAGAAGTTATGAATATCCCGGGAGTAGACATCGTGGTGGGCACGCAGGATCGTGCAAAGATGATTGATTATATTGAGGAATTTAAGCGTTCCCGTGAGCCGATCAATGGTGTGAGCAATATCATGAAAACACGCGTCTATGAGGAATTGGACGTCCCAGCATTTACGGATCGGACGCGAGCAAGTTTGAAAATACAGGAAGGATGTAATAACTTTTGCACATTTTGTATCATTCCATGGGCTCGCGGTCTATTGCGGTCCAGGCAACCGGAAGACGTATTGCAGCAAGCGCGGCAACTCGTTTCTGCCGGATATAAGGAAATTGTTCTTACCGGGATTCATACGGCCGGATACGGGGAAGACTTTAAAGATTATAACTTCGCGGCTTTACTGCGTGAACTCGAACAGCTAGAAGGGCTCAAGAGGCTGCGGATTTCTTCAATCGAAGCCAGTCAAATCACCGATGAAGTGGTGGATGTGGTACGTAACTCTAATACAATTGTGAACCATTTCCATATTCCTCTACAAGCTGGATCAGACACCGTCCTTAAACGGATGAGAAGGAAATATACAACGGCTTACTATTATGAAAGGGTACAACGCTTGAAAGACATCTTTCCAGATCTTGCTATCACGACTGATGTTATTGTTGGCTTTCCAGGCGAGACTGATGAGGAATTTAACGAAACATACGATTTTATCCAGAACTTGCAGTTTTCCGAGATCCACGTATTCCCCTATTCAAAACGTACAGGAACGCCAGCTGCCCGCAGGGAAGATCAAGTCGACGATGAAGTGAAAAAGAAACGCGTCCATCAATTAATTGCCTTGTCTGAACAGCTGGCTAAAGATTACGCATCTGAACATGAAGGTGAAGTCGTGGATATGATTCCAGAAGAAATTGATAAGGAAGATCCGGATAGCGGTATGTATACCGGCTACAGCAGCAACTATCTTAAAATTAAAGTACCAGCATCGGACGATTTGATCGGAAAAATCGTACGTGTAAAAATTACAAAGGCTGGATATCCCTACAATGAGGCTGAATTCGTTCGCGTCCTTGAAGGGGCGGATGAAGCAAAGAAAATACAGGCATAGTCCCCAAAACGTCGGGGAAAGTTTCTCGAGAGAGGATTAATGCTTTTCTAGAGCAAATCCGCTTATGCCCTTACACGCGAAGCTACATTTTTTCAAACGACTCCGCGCTTTTGAATACACCCGCGTCATAGAAGAGCAACAAGGCATGAAGTCTTGTTGCTCTTATTTTTTAAAATCACTTATGCGGAGCGTCCCGTCAGCCGTTCGACAAATGTTGCAAATGGATTCACAAATGGTAATAGCAATAATGAACAGACAAGATTGAAAACGACTGACGCATGGGCCACCTGTGCGGCCGGATCAGCGGTTAACGCCATGATTGCAGTTGAAAAAATGCCTATGACAGGAACAAAAAGCAAGACCCCGCCAATATTCAGGAAAACATTTGCGAGTGCTGTTTGCATCGCCCCGCGTTTTGCGCCAAGCGCTGCAAGGACAGCTGTTAAACAGGTACCAATATTTGCCCCCATCATGATGGCAATCGCTCCGTCTAAATTAATGAGGTCATTTACGTACATTTGAATCCCAATCGCCACTGTCGCTGTACTTGATTGAATAATAGCCGAAATAATCGTTCCACCCAAAACAGCTGTACCGACTGGCAATCCATCGCGTTCCAGCAACCATTCAGCCCACCCCTGGCCGGTAAGCTCTTGGCCCCAGGTGCTCATACCGTCCATAGCAAGGAACATGCAACCTACACCACAGAAAATCGTACCTGCCAAAAATAGCTGCTTCCATCGGGTGAGTAAACAAATGACGCCTGCACCGATCGATAGAAGGCCAAGGGTCTCTCCGGAAAACACAAGAATTTCTAATGTCAATGTCGTGCCGACATTACTGCCGAGCATAACGCCGATGGTTTGCCGGAAAGGGATAATTCCTGCGGCCACAAGACTCACCGCAAGTACCATAACGGCGGAACTGCTTTGTAACAATGCCGTTACGATGAAACCGATGATAAAGCCGGCAAATGGATGAGATGTGCTGTTCATAATCATGGTACGAACATGTTTGGGTGGAGATTGCCCAAGGCCTGCCCGAATCAGCGCAACCCCGAATAGAAATATAAAGATGTACACAATCATAATTAATAATGAATAATCCATCGCTCGTCCCCCGTGATCCATATGTATGGTTGTCTTTCTATACTTATGTTTAAAAAGCGTTCAAAGTATCGAGGTTGGAAATGGAAAAGCAGATACACCTTGCATTTTTTCAATCTTTGTTTTACAATTTCTTATAAATGAGCTTACTTGAACTTTCATAGGTTTGGACAAGGTAAGTCATGATTGTGAGCGGTTGTGCGGAGGGAGGGATTCAAATGGCTGAAACTCGTATACGTAAAAATGAGTCACTCGATTCAGCTTTGCGTCGTTTTAAGAAAGATGTTTCTAAGGACGGCACACTGGCGGAAGTCCGCAAACGTAAACATTATGAAAAGCCAAGCGTAAAACGAAAGAAGAAATCAGAAGCAGCCCGTAAACGGAAGTTCTGATTTTATTTATGCAGGCATATCACCCTCGGGACTAATCCCGGGGGTTTATTTGTTTGGCGTATTCCCCATTATCTACTGAAACTTCATCAGCTCACCATTCGTACATAGAAAAGAAATACTTTTCAGTTAAGCAGAAATGTATTCAAGTTTATTTTCTTGTACACACTCCATAATTTTGATTTAATGGAGGTAAATAGGCGGATGACAGCGTTTTGTGTAAAATGATGTTCGAAGATAAGACCTCTATGAGGAGGATGTTCAAAAATCCGAGAAAAATGGCGGTTGTAAAGCGCTCCAAACACTATATTTATTCGAACGCCTCGGATCTTTTTGTGTCCTTTATACGAATTAGAAGGGAAGTGAATGAATGGGGAAAAATGTACGGATCGGTTTTTTTCTGCTGTTAATGATTGCGGCAGCAGCCATGATGCCGCTTTTTTCAAGTGCGCAAGGGCAAGATTCCGTTCATTTCATTCCTGTTGAGCAGACGGTTGAGCGTGGATTGGAGGCTTTTCTTGATCGTTCGATTGATGAAGCGGTAGAAGAGGGTGCCGATCATGTCGTCCTTGAGATTGATACACCTGGGGGAGCGGTGGATGCAGCAGGGAACATCGCTGAAATCATTCAGAATGCGGAGGTCGACGTTACAGCATATGTTACCGGTGATGCGTCCTCTGCAGGTGCATACATTGCACTCAACGCAGACTATATTGTGATGGATCCAGGCGCGTCAATGGGTTCTGCTTCAGTGGTGGATGGTTCAGGAAATGCAGCAGAAGATAAAGCACAAGGAGTCTGGATTTCGAACATGGAGAACGCCGCTGAACGGAATGATCGGGACACGGAATACGCGAGGGCAATGGTAGACCCCTCTGTGGATGTTGAGGAAGGAAGGGAGGGCGGTGTGTTAAACCTGACGGCGACTCAAGCTATGGATGTCGGCTATGCGGAAGCAATCGTCGATGATCGCGATGAATTGTTAGCTTTAGACTTCATCGACATGGAAGGCGCTGAACAAGTGGAAGCAGAAGTAAGTCTTGCTGAACAGGTGACACGTTGGATTACCAACCCCATGGTTATCCCTCTCTTGCTAAGCGTGGGAGGCATTGGTCTCCTTTGGGAGCTTTTTTCACCGGGATTTGGGCTCCCTGGACTCGTCGGGTTAGGCTCTTTAGGTTTGTTTTTCTTCGGTCATATGTTTGCCGGCTTTGCAGGGATGGAAGCGATTATTTTACTCATTTTAGGATTGATCTTAATTGTCGTCGAAGTCGCTTTTACAGGATTTGGTTTATTTGGATTGCTAGGGGTGGCATCCATTATCGGAAGTGTATTTTTAGCATCGTTCGATACAACCCAGATTTTGGTTTCTGTCTTCATTGCCATGGTGCTTGTCTCGGTTGCTGCCGTTTTACTATTTAAGTATTTTGGTAAAATAGGGTTTATGCAAAAGTTAGTATTGAGTGACACGTTTGGTACAGACGAAGGATATATTTCGAGGAGCGAGCGACAGGATCTTGTCGGACAAATCGGTCGATCATTAACCCCCTTGCGGCCTTCGGGGCTGATGTTTATTTCTGGAGAGCACTTCGATGTTGTTACTGAAGGAAATTACGTAGAGGAGGGAAGCGATGTTAAAGTGATTTCCGTATCTGGCTCGCGTATTGTGGTCAGAGCCGTGGACCAGTAGAATGTAAAGGAAGGTAAGTAAAAGGAGGAGTTTTTGTTGCCAACAGAAATTATTATTGTTATAGCGATAGCGATAGGAATTATCGTTTTAGGGATATTATTTACATTTATCCCGATTAATTTGTGGATTGCTGCCCTTGCAGCGAATGTAAAAATCGGTATCTTCCAGCTCGTCGGAATGCGTTTGCGCCGGGTTGTTCCTAGACGCGTCGTTAACCCACTGATTAAGGCGAAAAAAGCAGGCTTAGATTTACACCTGAATAAGCTGGAAGGCCATTACCTTGCAGGCGGGAATGTTGATCGTGTGGTCAATGCACTTATTGCGGCGCACCGTGCCAATATTGAGCTGAGCTTTGAACGCGCAGCAGCGATCGATTTGGCTGGCCGTGATGTACTCGAAGCTGTGCAGATGAGTGTTAATCCAAAAGTCATTGAAACGCCTTTTATAGCTGGTGTGGCAATGGATGGAATTGAAATCAAAGCAAAGTCACGGATTACCGTACGTGCAAATATCGATCGCCTCGTTGGGGGTGCAGGTGAAGATACAGTGATTGCCCGTGTAGGTGAAGGGATCGTTTCAACGATAGGTTCCAGTGACGATCATAAGGCAGTGTTGGAGAATCCGGATATGATTTCACAGACGGTTCTAAGTAAAGGACTCGATTCGGGCACGGCTTTTGAGATTCTTTCCATTGATATTGCTGATATTGACATCGGTAAAAACATTGGTGCCGAGTTACAGACCGATCAAGCCGAGGCAGATAAGAAAATTGCACAGGCAAAAGCAGAAGAACGTCGTGCAATGGCTGTAGCCAAGGAACAAGAAATGAAAGCAAGCGTTGAGGAAATGCGTGCTAGAGTTGTGGAGGCAGAAGCCGAAGTACCGATGGCAACGGCAGATGCACTGCGTTCTGGAAACATCGGCGTAATGGATTACTATAATATGAAGAACGTGCAAGCAGATACAGATATGAGAGATAATATTGGAAAAGCGACGGATGATAATGAGGAAAACGAAACGCCCCAAGATCCCTCCCGACGCTAAGGACTCGAGGTAAGAAAGGGGGCTAAGCCTTGGATTTTGTGTTTCTTATGATTCTTATTTTCATTGCTTCTGCCATTTTTAATGCGATTAATAACTCGCAGCAAAAAAAAGGCTCAGAGGATGAAAAACGATCACGACCGGGGACGGGATCGCCCGTTTCCCCTTCATCCAATGAAGAGAAGGAAGGTCAAGACCGGCCGTGGGGTGATCTTCGAAAACAGTTTGATGATATGGCGGAGCACCCAACCAAACGAATGCCGAGGGCAGAAGCTGAAATTCACCGTGAAGAACAAAATTCCAATGACAATGAGATGAGTAACGCTCATTCGGAATATGAACAACAAAAAGAGAGAATGCAACGGAAAAAAAGAGAAGCGGAAAGGCGGTTGCAGCAAAATACGGATGTTTCCACACCTTCCTCCGAGAATCAAAATCGACATCGTCAGGAACTGCAAACAACGTCATTTCAGGATCTATCCAGCAATGATGTTGTCAAAGGTGTGATCTGGTCCGAAGTTCTAGGTGAACCAAGATCCCGTAAGCCGCATAAAACGAATCGTATGGCACGTAGGTGATGAAGGGCGCGAATTCCGCGCTCTTTTTTTAATGCCTGCTTTGATAAAATTTTCAACATTCGAAAATCTCCGTTTCCCGTGATAGAGAGCGAAATCTGTACATAGGTATAGACGAGGAGGGATCCCATGAAGCGACTATCGAGACGAGTCAACAAGTGGCTTACAAGAGGAATGGAGGTTCCGGCAGATGTCACGATGGGTGTCCCAAGGGTAACCATGATCGGACATCTCCATGTTTATATAGAAAATCATCGAGGGATTCTTTCTTTTTCTCACCAGCGTGTTCATCTTCGTCTTGCCGAAGGAGAGCTGGAAGTTACTGGGGAGAACTTGATTATTAAAGCGATCTTGCCGGAAGAGTTGATCCTCGAGGGGACGATTCAGCAAGTTACACATAAAGGTGGGGAGTGAGGGGGCTTTATGTTTAAGAAAAACCCAGACTGGCTAGGCTTAGTAGAGATGAAGGTTGAAGGGGATCATCTTGAATCATTTATAAATCAATGCGTAGCAAATAAGGTCGTTTTATCAGAAATCAGGCGGACAAGCAGAGGAGATAAACTGCAGGCAACGATACGAATCTCAGATGTAAAATCGTTACGCAAGGTTGCAAAAGAGACGAACGTGTCCGTTCGTTTTGGTAGACGCAGAGGATTTTATGTCATTCGCTGGTTGGGACAGAGGCGATTTGGCTTTGTTTTTGGAGCCCTTGTCTTTTGTGTACTTCTTATTTTACTCTCTCAAATGGTGTGGCGAATTGATATTGAAGGGGCTTCCCCTGGAATTGAACATGAAATCAGGGAATGGGCTACTGAAGTAGGACTGGAGCCTGGACAACCCCAATGGCAGCTGCCCCCAGAAGCTGAAATCCAGCAGAGAGTGACTGAAGAAGTTCCTGGAGCGACGTGGATTGGAGTGGAAAGGCGGGGGACATCCTATCACTTTCACGTAGTTGAACAGCACTTAGCTGAGGAAGAAGAGCACGTCGATCCCCGGAACCTGGTAGCTGCGAAAAACGGGGTGATCCGTGATATATTCGTTGAACACGGGTCTGCTGAAGTGAGCCTGAATACGTACGTAGAACGAGGTGACGTTCTTGTTTCTGGACGGATTGGACGCGAGGAGAGTGATGAAGACGAAAGGGAAGAAATCGCGGCGATCGGGGAAGTACGTGCGGAAACATGGTATCGCGGGACCATTGCGTTACCGTTTAAGATAAGTGGAGAAGTTTTTACTGGAGAGCGCACTCGAAGCCTTGCATTACAAATGTTTGGAGAGGAATGGTTGTTTTGGGGACAGAATGCAGAAAGATTGTATGAAAATTATGAGTCAGAAACGACCCAATTGTACATTCCGTTATATTTTGTAGATATTCCATTACCGATTGAACGTACAAGCTATGACGAAAAAGTGATTGTTGAACGATCATATGAGGAAGACGAGTTAATAGAGATCGCTAAACACCTGGGTCAACGACAATTACTGCGATCCCTTGCTAGTGATGCAGAGGTCATTTCCGCAAATATTTTACAGGAACAAACAGACAATGGTAAAGTAAAATTGTCGATTCATTACGAAGTAGAAGAGGATATCGCTATAGAAGCGCCTATCACACAAGGAGATTGAGTAATGTGACAGATCGAAAAGTCATTGATTTACACGTGCAGGATACGGCTGAACTCCAAACGCTCTTCGGCCCTAATGATGTTCATATCAAGCGTGTGGAAGAACTATTGCAAGTCTCCATTGTTATTCGCGGAGAAGCTCTTGTTGTAAGTGGAGATGAGGAAAGCATCGCAACGATCGAGCGCGTAGTTGCACAATTAGTGCAACTCGTTCGTAGAGGAACTGCACTGAGCGAACGCGATGTGATCTACGCCATTCAGCTGGATCAGCAGGGGCAGCTCGACAAGTTGTCCCACATCTATCAGGAAACGATTGCTACGAACGTAAAAGGAAAGCCGATTACAGTCAAAACACTGGGGCAACAAAGCTATGTCAGTGCGATTCGTAAATACGATATGGTATTTGGGATTGGTCCAGCAGGGACCGGTAAAACGTATTTAGCGGTTGTCATGGCAGTTGCCGCTTTAAAAGCAGGGGATGTACAACGAATTGTACTTACCCGTCCAGCGATCGAAGCAGGCGAGAATTTAGGTTTCTTACCTGGTGATTTAAAGGAAAAGGTTGACCCTTATTTACGTCCTTTGTATGATGCACTCCATGATATTTTTGGCAGTGAACATACAGGAAGGCTAATGGAGAGGGGGACCATTGAGGTGGCGCCTCTTGCATATATGCGGGGACGTACACTTGATGATGCTTTTGTTATATTAGATGAAGCCCAAAATACAACACCGGAACAGATCAAAATGTTTCTGACAAGACTAGGGTTTGGGTCTAAAATGATCATCAACGGGGATTTGACACAAATTGATTTGCCGAAAGGTAAAACATCCGGGTTGAATACTGCTATTAGTACGGTTGAGGATGTGCGTGATATCGCAATAATCTACCTGCAAGGGGCTGATGTTGTCCGTCATACGCTTGTCCAACGTGTGTTGGAAGCCTATGAAAAACATGAGGACAACCCCTCTTCCAAGTAGGGTGAAGAGAGTGGAAGAACAGGAGTTGAAACCAAGTGGCAGAATATACATCAAAAAATAAGACGAAACGCTGGTCTTTCGGTAAGAATCGTAATACTATGCGCCTTTGTTTATTTTTGTTACTCGGTATTATCCTGTATGCATCTATGTTTGACAACATCCAGCCAGAGGAGCTGGATGTTGCCGTCTCCGAACCTGCCCCTGAAGATATTCGTTCCCCGGTCACTGTTGAGCATGAGGCTCAAACCCAAGCCCGCGAACAAGAAGCATTGGAATCACTGGATCCCATCTATGTTCATCGCAATGATTATGCACAAATACAAATAGAGAAAGTGAATGCCATTTTTGACATGGCTTTAGCCCTTCAAGAAGATGCAGATGTAGGTACAAACGATCAAGTATCGTACATGCAGGACGTGATTCATCAGGACGTGGAGCAGACGTTATCAGAAGAAACGCTTGAAACATTGCTTACAATCAGCGAGGAACAGCTTTTCATGGGTCGTGATGTTGCTCGAAATGCTGTAAATGAAGTGATGTCTGAGGATATCGCTGTTGATGATGTTCCTGCTGCCAGGGAGGAAGCAGAGGAGAGAATTTCTCGGTCCATGGGAAGTGCAAGGATGCAAGAAGCGCTTTCTGAGATTGTGAATCATATTATTACCGCTAACTATATTTATGACGATGAAGCAACGACACAGCGGCAGGAAGAGGTGCTCGACGAGGTTGAACCTGCGCTAATTCGAGAAGGAGAATTACTTGTTCAAGAAGGGGAAATCGTTAGTCATGAAACCTATGATCAAATCAGTGCTACGGGCTTACTAGATGAGGACTCTTCTTGGTATCCTTATATGGGACTGTTCATGTTTGTCGTTATAATGGTCGCTATGACGGCCCTGTACGCAGAACAATCGAGTACTCCGCTTAGATATAGCAACCGGACGCTTCTCCTATACGTTATTGTTTTTTTTATCACATTGGCTACGATGAAATTAGTGAGTGTCTTGCAACTGCTTGAGATTGATGGCATTCTTTGGGTTACCCCTATAGCGCTGGGGACGATGTTACTCGCCCATTTACTTGCCTATCGGGTTGCTATCTTTTCCAGTGTTTTGTTTGCCTTGGCAGGCAGTGTAATTTTTAATGATGCAGCTGCTGGTACTTTTCATGCAACATTTTTAAGCTATGCGTTGTTCAGCGGGCTGGCAGGTGCGTTTTTCATTGGAAAAATCCCTCGTATTTCTAAGGTTTTACAATCGGGCGGATTTATTGCGATCTTGAATGCGGCTACCGTTACAGCTTTTCATTTTTTCAGTAGCTCTCAGTTTGAAGCATCCAGTTATGGGCTTGAAGTGAGTTTTGCATTAGGTTCGGGAGTTCTAGCCGCGGTTTTAACGTTAGGGTTGGTCCCATTTTTCGAGACCGGGTTCAATATTCTTACGCCTACCAAGTTAATCGAACTTTCGAATGCTAACCATCCTCTGCTTCGAAAGGTATTATTAGAAGCCCCTGGCACGTATCACCATAGTGTCATGGTTGGTAACTTATCGGAAGCTGCGTGTGAGGCGATTGGGGCAAACGGTTTACTGGCCCGCGTAAGTTCCTACTACCATGATTTAGGGAAAACGAAACATCCGCTGTATTTTATAGAAAACCAACTACAGACTGAGAATCCTCATGATCGTCTATCACCTGAGGTGAGTAAGCGCATCATTATAGATCACCCTTACGACGGGGCAAAAATACTTCAAGATCACAATATGCCTAAAGAGATCATTGACGTTGCAAAAGAACATCACGGGACAACGCTTTTGAAGTATTTTTACCATAAAGCAAAAGAACAGGGGATGGAACCGAAGGAAGAGGATTATCGGTATCCTGGGCCTAAGGCGCAGTTTAAGGAATCCGCGGTCATTGGGATTGCTGACGGTGTTGAAGCGGCTGTTCGCTCCATGGGGGCCCCAACAGCAGACAAAATCGAGAAACTTGTGAACCACATTATTCGTGAGCGGTTGATTGACGGCCAATTTGACGAATGTGATATTACATTGAAAGAGCTGTCAATAGCAGCGGGCACAATGTGTGAAACGTTACAGGGAACATTCCATTCACGGATTGAATACCCAGATGACGAAGATGAAAAGGAGAAAGATTCGATATGACGATTGATGTTCATGATGAAACGGGGGAGATGACAGAAAAACACGTAACTCTTGTGACTATCGTGTTACAATCAGCTCAGGATCGTCTTCATCTCCATAAGGATACGGAATGTTCGTTGTTATTTGTCGATCAAGCAACTATACAAGCGTTAAACCGGGATTATAGAGGTAAAGATAAGGTAACGGATGTTCTGTCTTTTGCATTGAATGATGAGGACGGTTTTGAAATCGCCCAAGATGAGCACATTCTTGGCGATATTGTTCTATGTGTAGAAAGGGCACGGGAACAGGCAAGGGAATATGGACATTCATTTGAGCGTGAGCTTTGTTTTTTAGCGATTCACGGCTTGCTGCATTTAATCGGGTATGATCATGGAACAGCCGAAGAAGAACAGGAGATGTTCACGCTTCAGGAGGATTTATTAAAGGCTTATGGGTTGGAGAGGAAACCGTAAACGAAGAGGAGCAAGGCGTTTACTTTGGTCATTTATATTCGCCGGCAGGGGCCTATGGTATGTGGTTAAATACGAACAAAATATGGCGATACATATGTTCATCACCATCGTGGTTTTCATTCTCGGTTTCATCGTCGGTTTAACACCGGTAAAATGGGCCATTCTGTTAATGATCATCGGTGGAGTGATTGCGTTGGAAATGGTGAACACGGCGATAGAAAGGGTAGTAGATATGGTTAGTGCTGATTACCACCCACTCGCTAAAGTCGCCAAGGACGTGGCTGCTTCTGCCGTTCTTATTTATAGTATGATCGCAGTTATCGTTGGTATTCTTATTTTTTATGAACCTATAATGACCATCTTTGGATTTTTAACGCGAGGCTGAATAATCTCTACGAAGAAAGGTGAGACGTATGGAACGATTGGTAGAGAATGCAAAGGAAGCACGAACATCGGCTTATGTCCCTTACTCAAATTTTCAAGTTGGTGCATGTGTAGAGACGGTAGATGGAACGATTTATGGAGGTTGTAATATCGAAAACGCCTCGTACGGGTTGTCAAACTGTGCCGAGCGGACGGCCATATTCAAAGCAGTCGCAGCGGGGGAGACCCACTTGAAGAGGGTAGCGGTTATTGCTGACACAAAAGACCCTGTATCTCCGTGCGGTGCATGCAGACAAGTCATGATGGAATTTATGGATAAAGATGCTGAAGTTATTCTTACAAACCTCAGCGGGGACATCAAACAAATGACGGTAGCGCAGTTGCTCCCTGGTGCATTTGAAGCGGGGGATATGGATGAGTGAAGAATATCGTTCTGGTTTTGTCGCTTTAATTGGGCGTCCAAATGCTGGAAAATCAACATTATTAAACCAGGTTCTGGGCCAGAAAATCGCGATTATGAGTGATAAAGCACAAACAACACGAAATAAAATTCAAGCGGTACATACCGAAAAGAATGGTCAAATTATTTTTGTCGATACACCGGGCATTCATAAACCGAAGCATCAACTTGGAGACTTTATGGTAAAAACAGCGCTCGATTCATTGGCTGAAGTGGATCTCATCCTCTTTTTCATCGATGCATCCGAGCCTTTTGGCCGAGGCGAACAGTTCATTCTCGATGCTTTACAAAGTGTCAATACCCCGGTGTTTCTAATCATGAATAAAATTGATAAAATCCATCCAGATCGAGTGCTTGAACGCATTGATGAATATCGGCATTACCATTCGTTTGCCGAAATCTTTCCGATATCCGCATTGCAGAATCAAAATGTAGAACCGCTTGTAACCAGCATTTACAGCTATTTACCGGAAGGCCCGCAGTATTATCCCGAAGATCAAATCACCGATCATCCTGAACGTTTCATTATGGGTGAGCTCATCCGGGAAAAAGTTCTTTGGCACACCCGTGATGAAATCCCTCATTCCATTGCAGTCATCATTGATGATGTAAAGGAACGTGAGAATCGTAAAACGTATGTACAGGCTACAATCGTCGTTGAGCGGGATTCACAAAAAGGAATTATCATCGGACGGAAAGGTTCAATGTTGAAGACCATTGGTGAGAAAGCAAGAAAAGATATTCATGTCCTTCTTGGCACGGATGTTTATCTGGAATTATGGGTGAAGGTGCAAAAGGACTGGAGGAACAAAGGTCGCTTCCTTCAAGAACAGGGGTATACGGATAAGGAATAGCTTTCCCCTAAACGATCATAGCGGCGCATCACGATTGAGTGAAGCGCCGCTTATTTTAGTTCCAATGGGTATGGTAAAAAACCGACGATGATACCGACTCCTATCGCGATCAAGGCTCACACTTTTTGAGGTGTAGCCAGTGCAATCAATTAGTATGGTAGTGAAAATTGCAAAGTATATGCCTGGAGGTTCAGTTTAGGCACTACTATTGTTGTATTTGCGCGAAACAGCAGTGATCTCCCCGAAACCATTGAGTTTTTCAATTCTGCACATTATAGTCAAAGAAGAAAGAGATTGTATATTCCAACAGAAGAACATACAAGAAAGCCTTTAAATTCCATAGAAAATTTTCTCTGTTATGAGTGGACGTGTATTTGCTCATTCTAAAGAAAGAAATAAACAATTAATGAGAGGGGAACTACAGATGTTAAATTATTATTGGAAATTATTTTCTCTCACTGGTGACCTTGATACGTATTTAAAACATAAGGAATATGAACGTATGAGTGAAGACCCACTACAACAGGTGGAAGATGAATCGTTAAAAGATTACAGGGTTTCTGGACAAGAAAGTCCGCGGCTATAGCCGCGAAGCAAAAGAATGGCTGCCCAAGAGTTTGCATCCTTGATTGACTGTAGTAAAGCAGCTCATGAGGAATGAGCGAACATCCCTAATTGGTATAAAATTCGGAAAAAAAAGCAATGCCCTGCACTTGGAATCTCTAAAGAAGACCTCTTCTTACGTTTAAGATGGAACGGTCGTATGATATGATAAAAGAGAGATACGACGTTCGGAGTGTGCATTTTTATGCTTGAAAAAACCGAAGGCATTGTGATCCGCACGGTGGCGTATGGTGAATCCCATCTCATACTCACTGTTTTTACGAAAGAGCGAGGGAAATTAGCCTTAATGGCGCGCGGAGCTAAAAAAACGAAAAGTCCATTTGCTGCAGTTGCTCAATTATTTTCATATGGACAGTTTCAATTCCATTATCGCTCGTCCATGAGTACCCTTTCCCAAGGGGAAGTCATAGAACCCTTCCGACAAGTGCGGGAGGATATTGAAAAGACCGCCTTTGCAGCTTACATTTGCGAGCTGTTAGATGGCGTAACCATTGAGCGTGAGGCGAGTCCCTCACTATTTACTCTCGTCCTCACCCTCCTTCGTTTTTTTGATAAAGGCGAAGAGGACCCTGAAGTGTTACTGCGAATGTTTGAGTTAAAAATGACGTATCCGGCGGGCATCAAGCCTGAGTTAGATCGCTGTGCACGTTGTAGAAAAACAGAAGGGGATTTTTCTTTTTCTGTAAACGAAGCTGGTTTTCTATGCGAACAGTGCAGTGTTTTTGATGCGCACCGCTTTTCGCTGGAACCTAAGCATGTACGGTTGCTCAGGCAATTGTATTATTTGGATCCAGAGCGGCTGGGGCACATTTACGTAAAAGCAGAAACAAAAGCTTTGCTGCAGGAGATTCTTCAGGCTTATTATGATACATACTCAGGGTTATATCTTAAATCGAAACACTTTCTTGATCAGTGGCAGAATTGGAAGCCAAAAGGATCGTGAAGGTTGACAACAGCAGTTGTTTTACAGTATGCTTTTGCTATCAATTAGGATAAGAAGAAAACGTGACAAAGCTGTTTTTGATATACACTAAAAATAGAATGAACATCGATACAATGAAGAAGAGTAGTACTTGGATATCGGCAGAACATAGCGATGCGGGATGGTGAAAGCCGCAGCTGCCATTCTTTGGAAGGCACTTCGGAGTATAATAAACAAAGAGGTATTCGTGTGGGGAGCACGGATACAATTAGGGTGGAACCGCGGGAAAAACTCCCGTCCCTACGTTCGTCTTTCGATGAGCAGGGATGGGAGTTTTTTCGTGCGATCAAAAGGAGACAAAGACGAAGGCTTTGGTTTTCGATATTCTTTCACAAAATTGAAGGGAGATTCTACATGAATGTACAAGAAGTAATTCTACATTTGCAGGACTATTGGGCCAAGAAGGATTGTTTTATTATGCAGCCATATGATGTTGAAAAGGGTGCAGGGACGATGAATCCGATGACTTTTTTGCGTAGTATCGGACCTGAGCCGTGGAATGTGGCGTATGTGGAACCATCCAGGCGCCCTTCTGACGGAAGATATGGAGAAAATCCGAACCGCCTGTACCAACATCATCAGTTTCAGGTGATTATGAAGCCGTCTCCGGATAATATTCAAGACTTGTACTTGGAAAGTTTACAAGCATTAGGGATTAAACCGGAAGAACATGATATTCGATTTGTTGAAGATAATTGGGAAGATGCGACCCTTAACGCCTGGGGATTGGGCTGGGAAGTGTGGCTCGATGGTATGGAAATTACGCAATTTACCTATTTCCAACAAGTAGGTGGACTTGATGCGGACCCCGTCGCGGTTGAACTTACGTACGGGATCGAGCGGCTCTGCTCGTATATTCAAGACAAGGAAAATGTGTTTGATCTCGAATGGCAAGACGGGTTTACGTACGGTGACATTTTTTATCAACCGGAATATGAACATTCCATGTATACCTTCAACATTGCGGATCTCGATATGTTAAAACAATTATTTATTACGTATGAAAAAGAAGCAGGACGTGCATTGGAAGAGGGACTTGTTTTCCCAGCTTATGACTATATTTTAAAGTGTTCTCACACGTTTAATTTGCTTGAAGCCGGGGGAGCGATTTCAGTAACCGAACGAACGGGTTATATAGCAAGAGTACGGAAGCTGGCAAGAAAATGTGCGTCTATCCATTATGCAAATCGCGAGAAACTCGGGTTCCCGCTCTTAAAAGAGGCAAAGGAGGATGCAGGATCATGACAAATCCTTTTCTACTTGAGATCGGTGTTGAGGAAATGCCGGCAAAGTATATTGATGAAGCGCGTGAGGAACTACGTGCGAAGCTGGAACAATGGCTGAACGATCATCGTTTGTCGTACGGCCAGGCCCATGCGTTTTCAACACCGAGACGTTTGAGTGTGATCATTGAAGAATTAGCTGAAGAGCAGGAGAATATGGTTGAGGAAGCACGGGGCCCTGCCCTTTCGATTGCAAAAAATAATGAAGGGGATTGGACGAAAGCAGCGATCGGTTTTGCTCGTGGACAAGGGGTTGACGTCAGTGATCTCGTCGAAAAAGAAACCGAACAAGGAACGTACGTCTTTGCACAAAAAGAGAAAAAAGGCCAGTCGACAGCTAATTTGCTTTCGAATGCGGTCGCGCTGTTAACGACACTCACTTTCCCAAAAAGCATGCGGTGGGGGAGTGAACGTCTGCGTTATGTCCGGCCGATTCGCTGGATTGCTGCGATGTATGGAGAGGCGGTCATTCCTTATGAGGTTGCCGGTGTTCAAAGCGGGCGGCAGATCGAAGGACATCGCTTCTTAGGAAATACAGTAGTACTTGACCACGTCCATGATTATGAGCAGGGACTGTTGCGTGAGCACGTGTTGGTTGATCCTGAAGTGCGAAAAGAAGCGATTCGTGACCAACTTAACATGCTTGAGGAAGAAAAAGACTGGAGCATTGAAAAAGATGAGGATTTACTGGAGGAAGTGAATAACCTTGTTGAGTATCCAACGGTTTTAAACGGTACGTTTGACGAACGTTTTTTAACGCTTCCTGCAGACGTATTAATTACGACCATGCGTGAGCATCAACGTTACTTTGCTGTGCGGGATAACGAGCAGAACATCCTCCCCTTTTTTGTCACTGTACGTAATGGTGATCATCGACATTTGGAAAACGTGCAGAAAGGAAATGAAAAAGTATTACGCGCTCGTCTCTCTGATGCTGTCTTTTTTTACCAAGAAGATCAAAGGCGGTCGTTGGAACATTTCCTGGAAAAGCTTGATCACATCGTTGAACACGAGAGTATTGGAAGCCTTGGCGACAAGCGTAAAAGAACAGCTGGTATTGCGCGAAAACTTGCCCTTCGTGCTGGCTTTCATGAACAGGAAGTTAGCGATGGAACGCGCGCAGCCCATTTGTTAAAGTTTGATCAGTCCTCTCATATGGTCGATGAATTCCCGGAGCTTCAGGGAATTATGGGAGCGGATTATGCATTAAAACTAGGAGAAAAGGAAACAGTGGCGAGTGCCATCAAGGAGCATTATTTGCCTCGTTTTAACGGCGATGATCTGCCGAGTTCGGACGTGAGTGCGCTTGTAAGTATGGCAGATAAGTGGGATACAATCGTTACGTCTTTTGCTATCGGGCTTAAGCCAACCGGTTCACAAGACCCTTACGGCTTGCGGCGCCAGGCAGCTGCGATTGTACAAATGGTTGATCATTATGATTTCCCCGTATCTTTCGAGGAGATGCTCTCTGTTGTCATTCAAGAAGTCGAGGAAGCAGGTTTCAGTGTGAATGTTTCCGAGGTATTCACAGACGTGAGTGATTTCTTCTCCCTGCGATTAAAGGCATTGTTGTCTGAGAGAGGGATCGCCTACGATGTCATTAACGCTGTGCTATTCAAGCCTTATGGTCGTTTGGACACGTTACTTGAAAGAGCAGTATTTTTACAGGATATGTATGATTCTAGTGAAATGAAAGAAGTAGCAGAAGCGCTCGGGCGGGTAAATAATATTGCTAAAAAGGTCGATGCCCCCAACGTTTCAGCCCCAGAACCTGAAGTGTTTGAAAAGGATGAGGAAACAAAGCTCTATCATCATTATGAGGAACTCAAAGAGGACTTTTCTGATTTACTAGAGAAAAAGGAAATCACAAAAGCATGGGAGAAATTAGTGGCTCTAGTCCCTGTAATTCACCATTACTTTGATTGCATTATGGTGATGAGTGATAATTCACGATTACGGGAGAACCGGCTGAACCAAATGGCACATCTATCCATGGAACTTAATCGGTTTGCCCGTTTTCAAGAACTTGTACTATAGGGGTGTTTTGATAGTATAAAAAAACGAGGCTTCCGCCATAAAGATCTTATGGGAAAGCCAAGTTTTTCTACTATTTTCCGCTTAAAAGTTCGACTAAGGTTAATTGGGGGAATAAAGGCGGTGAGAAACGATCGAATTAACTGGACGGCAAGAACGCATTCTAGAGATTGTTAAAAATGAAGGGCCGATTACCGGGGAACAGATTGCTGAGCATCTTTCATTAACAAGAGCAACGTTACGCCCTGATTTAGCGATTTTAACGATGGTCGGTTTTCTTGGGGCAAGACCGCGAGTTGGATATTACTACACAGGGAAAACTGGCACGGAAGTTCCAATGGAACAAATTAAAGAGCTGAAAATAAAAGAATATCAATCCATTCCTGTTGTTGTCGGTGAATCTGATTCTGTTTATGATGCCATCAGTGCGATGTTTCTTGAAGACGTGGGGACGTTATTCGTCGTTGATGAATCCTCTCATTTGGCAGGTGTACTGTCGCGAAAAGATTTACTGCGGGCAAGTATTGGAAATCAAGATTTAGAATCCATGCCCGTAAGTATTATAATGACGAGAATGCCAAATATTACGGTTTGTAAAAAAGACGATTTGTTAATCGAAGTTGCTAGCCATTTAATTGAACGACAAATTGATGCGATTCCGGTAGTGAATGAAAAAGAAAACAATCGTTACGAAGTGGTTGGACGTGTGACCAAAACAACAATGACGAAAGTACTCGTTCATCTCATTCATTCGGAACTGCCACAGGGAGGTAAACGTTCATGAATACTTTTCAACAACACCCGATTGTCTATGTGGTTTCCGATTCGGTGGGGGAAACGGCTGAACTTGTAATTAAAGCTGCTGCTAGCCAATTTGGAAATACTTCGATCGAGGTACGCCGTATCCCTTATGTGGAAGATAAAGCAACGATCAACGAAGTGGTGGCTATCGCCAAGGATGTTGGGGCTATGATTGCTTTCACACTCGTTGTCCCTGAAGTGAAGAACCACTTGATTACAACAGCGGAACGAAAAAAAGTTGAAACGGTAGACATTATGGGTCCGATTCTTGATAAATTAACAAGTCTTTTAGAATTACAGCCTAAATATAAACCGGGTCTCGTCTATCGTTTGGATGAGGAATATTTTCGTAAAGTAGAGGCCATTGAATTTGCAGTTAAATATGATGATGGAAGAGATCCCCGGGGCGTATTAAGTGCGGACATTGTCCTTATTGGCGTATCTCGTACTTCAAAAACCCCACTCTCTCAATATTTGGCACACAAAGGCTTAAAAGTGGCCAACGTTCCTATCGTTCCCGAGCTGGAGCCGCCAGAAGAATTGTTTCGCATTATGCCTGAAAAATGTATCGGGCTTCAAATCAGTCCGGAGAAATTACATGAAATACGCTCCGAGCGTTTGAAATCATTAGGGCTGAAAAAAGAAGCCAATTATGCGAGTATGAAACGTATTCATAACGAATTAAGTTATTCAGACAAGATCATGAAAAAAATCGGCTGCAGCGTGATCGATGTCTCCAACAAAGCCGTTGAGGAAACGGCAAACGTGATTTCGAATCACTTTACACGGAAATAAGCTTGAAAAATCTCAACCTAAACTTATTTTCAAAAAACATCATCAGTCATAAATGGATGTGAAGGCTGAACGACATTACAAAGCTTTTCTCGTTTGCTCATCCATTCCTGTTTATGATGCTTCTTTTTCATTTAGAGTCGTTATTATTGGTTTCTTAAACTCAAAATAAATGTATCGACATTTATTTGCACTTTTTGATATAATCATATAGTCAGTCTACGATAATTTTGTTATACTAGCTAAATATGTTATTTACATTGCACCTTGAAAAGAATCGAGTCGTTTGAGGAGATGCAGAAAAGTTTCCCTAGTACCATTGAACATCTCTATAAAGGGTTTTGCGAACTTGTAGAAAATGTTTGCCGAGCCGTTTCATAGGGAATGTGATGGAGAAGAGGATCATTTTGGCAATAGAATGTACTTTTTGTCGTACTTTTCTTTTTGGGGACAAGCATTTTTTGGTTATTTTTCTTACCATCATTCAATATACGTTAAGAATGCGGTGGTGATTCCTCTGGCGCAAAAGTCAATCCCTGAAGAGAAAGTCGAAAAAATTCGCAGACAGGCGGACATTGTCGACATTATCGGGGAATCGGTTCAACTCCAGAAAAAAGGTGAATATCGTTACGCAGGATTATGCCCTTTCCATGATGAAAATACGCCTTCGTTTTCGGTATCTCAGGATCGTCAGCTCTATTATTGTTTTGGCTGTGGTGCTGCCGGAAATGTGATTACGTTTGTCATGGAGCATGAGCAGGTGCCCTTTTTAGAAGCCATTGCAAAGCTGGCTGAGAAAACAAATATTGATGTAGAACTTCCGGCTAGTGACGGGTCTACTACAAAAAGCGGCAGCTCCATGAAAGAAGGGATCGCCTTAGCATCACGCTTTTACCATCACTTGCTTATGCATACAGAGCAAGGGCGAGAGGCTTATGAGTACGCTCGCCATCGAGAAGTGAGTGAGGAAGCCTTACGCCGATTTCAGATTGGTTTTGCCCCCCGTGAGCGAGAAGCACTTTCATTGTTATTAAAGAACCGCGATTTTGATCTTCGAGAAATGGAGCAAGCAGATTTGTTGCAAATTCCGGAAGATGGACACAGCCCTTTTGATCGCTTCAGCAATCGACTCATATTCCCGATATGGGATCAAAATGGCAAGGTGATTGCATTCGGAGGCCGGGCTCTTGATGAACAGTCTGCTAAGTATTTAAACACCCGGGAGACGCCAGTTTTCAAAAAAAATGAAGTTCTTTATGGGTATCATCTTGCACGTGCAGCTATTCGGAAACAAAATTTTGCGGTTCTATTTGAAGGATATATGGATGTTGTCTCAGCTTGGATGGCTGGTGTGGAGAACGGAGTTGCAACACTTGGTACTTCTCTAACAAGTGGGCAGGCAAACTTGATTCAACGATTGTCCAATCATGTGACGATTTGTTATGACGGGGACGCTGCAGGTCAGAAAGCTGCCATTAAGAATGCTGAAACTCTGGAAGAGAATGGCTGCCAAGTGAAAATTGCCCCGATGCCAGCCAATAAAGACCCTGATGATTATATTCGTGAAGAAGGACCTTCTGCATTTATGACGAATATGATTGAAAGTGCACAGTCAGTTATTTCCTTTAAAATGAGTGCATATCGAAAAGAGAAAAACCTGAAACGGGAAGGAGATCGTCAGGCCTATATCGAATGGGTACTTGAGGAGCTAACAACGGTACGTAGTCCGGTGGAGCGTGAATTTTATCTGAAGCAGTTAGCAGATGAATTTTCAGTATCGATGGAGGCATTAAAACAAGAACAGTATCGTATTTATCAAAGGGTACGCAGAAAAAATGCCTCTCAAATCGAACCTCTACAGGAGAAACGGTCTGATAGCATATCTTTCCAGAAGAATCTCCCCCCTGCGTTTCATAATGCTGAACGCGCACTTATACAAATGATGATGGAGGATAAGGAGTGGGCAGAAGATGTGAAACGTGAGATTGGCGGGAATTTTAACGTTGATGAATACGCGGCAATTGCAGCTTTTTTATATGCTTATTATGGGGAAGGATATCCAGCCGGAAGCGCCGGGTTTTTGGACTATTTACCCGATCAAACACTTGTACCGATCGCAACGGAAATTGCGATGCAATCCGTAGGTGAGATAACCCCTGAAGTGTTCGCAGATTATATTTATCAGGTTAAGAACTATCCAAGTTGGGTAGAAATAGAACAAAAAGAAAATGCGCAGAAAGAAGCAGAACGAAAAAACGATGCTGAAACAGCTTTAAAACTAGGGCAGGAAATTATTGCATTGCGAAAAAACCTTGGGCACAAAACGATGCGGCCCCGGCATTTGCGTGCGAATCTGTAAACATGTGTCTCAAAAAGAAACGTGAAGATTCACCAGAAATTTTTCCTATACTTTTTGAGCGCTCTCTAAATAGTGCATGTTCAAAAGGGGGACAAAAGGAGCCGAGCCGTTCGAGGAGACTTAAACCTTGAGCACCGTATTGAGGAGCGAAGAAGCAAGTCGACGAATAATACGGTAAACTTAGACTCCGCTTCCTAGAATCATCCTCGGAAAAGAAAAGTTACTTCTCTTTCGAGGAAGTTTTTCTGTACTTTTTGAACATCCTTTATAAAGGATCGTTGTTTTTCTGTTTTTGGAAATGGAAGGAGGGAGATCGAATGGCAGAGAAACCCGCTCGTTCATTAGCGGAAGGTGAAATGTCCATCGATCAAGTAAAAGAACAGCTCGTGGAATTAGGTAAAAAGCGCGGGGTGTTATCATACGCGGAAATAACCGAAAAGCTTGCCCAGTTTGATCAGGATTCTGAGCAAATGGATGAATTTTTTGAGTACCTTGGTGAACAAGGTGTTGATTTACTCAATGAAGGTGAAGAAGTTCCTAGTATGGAACAAGTCGAAAAGGAAGATGATTTTGATCTAAATGACCTGAGTGTCCCACCAGGTATAAAGATTAATGATCCCGTACGTATGTATCTAAAAGAAATTGGTCGTGTTCCTCTTCTTTCAGCCGAGGAAGAAATTCATCTTGCCAAGAAGATTGAGGAAGATGACGAGGAGGCAAAACGGCGTTTAGCTGAAGCAAACCTGCGTCTTGTCGTCAGTATAGCCAAGCGCTATGTCGGTCGCGGCATGCTGTTTCTGGATTTGATTCAAGAAGGTAACATGGGGTTAATTAAAGCAGTGGAGAAATTCGATTATAACAAAGGGTTTAAGTTTAGTACGTATGCCACCTGGTGGATTCGTCAGGCAATTACACGTGCGATTGCCGACCAGGCACGGACGATACGTATTCCCGTTCATATGGTCGAAACCATTAACAAATTAATCCGTGTCCAGCGTCAATTACTTCAGGACCTTGGCCGTGAGCCGACTCCAGAGGAAGTTTCTGAAGAGATGGATCTAACTCCAGACAAAGTACGTGAGATCTTAAAAATTGCTCAAGAGCCCGTATCGTTAGAAACGCCGATCGGTGAAGAAGATGACTCTCACCTTGGTGACTTTATCGAGGATCAGGAGGCATTGGCTCCTACGGATGCAGCTGCTTATGAATTACTAAAAGAGCAACTTGAGGACGTACTCGATACGCTAACCGATCGGGAAGAAAATGTTTTACGTTTAAGATTTGGGTTAGATGACGGCCGTACACGTACACTGGAAGAAGTAGGGAAAGTGTTCGGTGTAACCCGTGAGCGCATCCGTCAAATTGAAGCGAAAGCATTGCGCAAGCTCAGGCATCCAAGCCGCAGTAAACGTCTTAAAGACTTTATGGAGTAAGGATCCGCGGGTTACTTCTATCGGGAGTAACCCGATTCTTTATAGGTTTATATTATCGAGATTCATGACAGATTGCAAATGCGCCCATTTTAAATAACGACAATTTGAGAAACTCAGCTGAAATTGCTTTTCATTACTTGGTTTTTCATATAGAATATAGGACGAAACCGCCTGAATAACTAAAATCGAGGGGGGGAGATTCGGTGAAAGGACAACCTTTAATTCCGTTTTTACTGATTGGCGTTGCTGGTTTATTTCTCATGCTGGTTCTTTCGTTTGTTGGATTATCGCAACCAGGTGAGGAGGATGAAAACGGAGACGAAAACGGTGAAGAAGCATCCGTGGAGATGGGGGCTGAGCTTTACGAAGAGAATTGCTTAAGCTGTCATGGTGATGATATGGAAGGGGAGACTGGTCCTGCAATTGCCGGAGATGATCCAGATACAGTGTTGAGTGCGATTGAGGAAGGTCCAGGAACAATGCCAGAAGACTTGGTCACTGGTGAAGAGGCTGAGGCTGTGGCTGAGTACGTCTCCGAAGGAGGAGAATAGTACATAAATTTCGCACGATGGTGTGTATTTGGGTACACAAGATGTATGAAAAATAGTTACGAAGGAGGGCGCCCAATTGGCGCTCCTTTTTCGTAATCATGGTAAGAAAAGAGGGGAAATAAAGTGGAACAAGTGCAACAGTTATCTTTGCGCTTGCAAACGATTGCGCGTGAAGTCCCATGTGAAACGCGGCTGGCCGATATAGGAACCGATCATGCCCGCCTACCTATAGCCCTTGTGGTTGACGGACGTATTAAATCAGCGGTCGCAAGTGACGTTAACCCCGGCCCGTTTCAAACAGCTTTAAGGAATGTAGCAGCGAGTGGTTTATCGGAGCAGATTTCCGTGCGACACGGAAACGGATTGCATACGCTAACTGAAGCAGATGACATCGACACCATTGCCATAGCAGGTATGGGTGGGAACTTAATTACAGATATTTTGACACACGATAAAGGAATACTTAAAAACGTGGAGTCTCTGATTCTCCAGCCCAATGTAGCCGCTGATATTGTACGCAAATGGTTATATACTAAGGGGTGGCAATTAAAGGCAGAATATGTTATCCAAGAGGATGAACGGTTTTACGAAGTGTTAACAGCGGTTAAAGGAAGCCCGGATCAAGCTTATGAAAATAAGGATTGGGAAGCCGCTCTTATGTTTGGACCCAAACTATTGGAAAATAAAACGAATACATTTCGAACGAAATGGCAGCATGAATTGGAGCACTTACAGCGAGTGTTGGAACAGATGAACGCAGCCCATGAACGCAGGGATATTGTATCAGAGCGCGAACGTCTTAAGGAGCGGATTAAAAAAATTGAGGAGGTTTTAACATGAGTACGATTCCAAGTGCAAATCAAGTGATTAAGTTGCTTGAAAGCTGGTCTCCGCAACGTTTCGCTATGGAAAGCGATAGGGTTGGACTGATGCTCGGGTCATTGGAAAGGCCTGTTAAAAAAGTTTTGGTCACCCTGGATGTGACGGAGGCAGTCGTACAGGAAGCGATTGAACAAGACATTGATTTAATCATCAGTCATCATCCGCTTTTGTTTAAGCCGCTTACTGAGGTAGACACAGATACAGCGAAAGGTCAAGTAATTCAAAAATGCCTGCAACATGAAATCACTGTTTATGCGGCTCATACGAATCTTGATATAGCCCCAGGCGGCGTAAACGACTGGATCGCAGAAGCGATCGGCTTAGAGAATACGTCTGTACTCGTCCCGCAAAAAACAGATGCTCTGCAAAAACTCGTTGCTTTTGTACCGGAGGAAAACGTTGAGTACGTGAGAAAAGCGCTGGGTGACGCAGGAGCTGGTCACATTGGCGACTACTCCCATTGCACGTTCAATAGTGATGGAACAGGAACGTTTATCCCAGGGGACGGTACAGATCCTCATATTGGAAATCGTGGGGAAATGACGTTTGTTTCTGAGAAAAAAATCGAGACTGTTGTGCCGGATTCCAAGTTGGCACATGTGCTTAATGTACTAACAGATGTGCATCCTTATGAAGAACCTGCGTATGACCTTTATCCTCTCGGTCTAGAAGGGGAAAGCATAGGCCTGGGGCGGATAGGGGAGCTTCCGGAAGGGATGCCATTGGAGACGTTCGCACATGCACTAAAAGACGTATTCGCAGTAGATGGCTTGAGGGTATCCGGAGATTTGGGCAAGACGGTTAAAAATGTCGCTGTATTAGGTGGAGCCGGTGAAAAATATTGGCCGCAGGCACTTAAAGCAGGTGCAGACGTATATGTAACCGGTGATCTTACGTATCACAACGCTCAAGATGCACAAGCAGAGGGACTATCCCTCGTTGATCCTGGCCACCATATCGAAGAGATTATGAAAAAATCGCTCGCATCCCGCTTAACAAACGAAGCCGATTCTGCAAATGTTCAAGTTTCGTTCAAAGCATCTGCTGTCAGTACAGAACCGTTTAGATTCCTGTAAAACGTTAAGTAGTAGCCCGTCGCCATTTAAGGTTGTGGCGGGCGATGTTCTTTTAACCCCTTTTCCATGATTGCCATAGCTTTAAAAGGTCCTAAAATTTAGATATCTTCGCTTTATTTAGCCCCTGATGAATGTATTCATTTGCTATTCCCCCGCTCATCCTATCGATACATCATTGCGATCAAAAAACGAGTAAAAGGGCTTTTTCCTTTTACTCGCTCATTTTACATTATCGTGCACGTGATTTGGAATTTTTGCGTAAGGGAGGTAAAATCTTGGTTCCTAATGCTTTTCGTTCTGTTTTCCACGTGGAAGGGTCTTCCGGGTCGTATTGGTCTAAAAAGAGAATTACTTCACGCGCGATGGCGGTTGGTGTAGATGCACCGGCCGTAACCGCTACTTTTTGAATCCCCTCAAGCCATTCCAATTTTAATTCACTGACATCGGCAATCCGATATGCATTCGTATGAGCGATATCCTTAGATACTTGCGCAAGCCGGTTGGAGTTATTGCTTTTAGGGTCTCCTACAACGATGAGTAAATCTGCATCTGTTGCCTGATCCCCAACAGCTTCCTGACGAACTTGAGTAGCTTGACAAATTTCATTATTAACCTCTGCATGTGGAAAGCGTTCCAACGTACGATCCATTATATCAGAAACATCCCACTGACTCATCGTTGTCTGGTTGGTAACGATGACTTTGTCCCTCTTTAAATCAAGGTTTTCAACATCCTTGACGGTTTCGATAAGGTGAACATGATCGGGTGCGACACCTATAGCTCCTTCTGGCTCAGGGTGGCCTCGTTTACCGATATAAACAATATCATACCCTTCTTCTTTTTTTTCAGCAATTAAATCATGGGTATGTGTCACATCTGGACAGGTGGCATCAATCGTTGTTAAGCCTCTTTCGTCGGCCAATTGCCGGACTTCTGGCGATACGCCATGGGCGGTAAAAATCACGGTTCCATTTTCTACCTGTCTAAGAATCTCAAGTCGATTAGGTCCGTCTAGAGAGATAATTCCTTCTTCTTCAAATGCATCTGTTACGTGTTTATTATGAACGATCATTCCGAGAATGTAGATAGGCCTCGGCAATTCCTTATCTTCTGCTGCTTGGCGGGCTACGACCATAGCATCTACAACGCCATAGCAATAACCTCTAGGGGTAATTTTCTGAACTTCCATAGCCAAGTCCTCCAATGTTTGTAGGCTATATACAATTATACAGTCAGAGAACATTTTCGTAAATGAAAAGGGGTAAATTGCAGCCCTCCCTATCCTTTCCCCGGTTCATTAGACGTAAAGTTTTGGAGGTGGTTGTTCACCCTCTTTCATCTCAAAGGTTGCCATCGGTTTGATCTTTTCAGAAAATACCTCCTCAGAAGAGCCTGATTCTAGTTTCTGCTCCTGCTCGTTCTTTGTTTCTGAAGCTGGTGCAGGAGGGAGCGCAGGCTTAGAAGCAGAGGGGCTCTTGAGCATTTTTCTCACTTGATTTGCCTTTTGTAACATGGGCGGGATTTGTTTAACCATGGGCCCATATTTTTGGATCATCGGAAGCCACTTTGCAGAATTTTGCAGCATAGGGATTAATTGACCGACCGAACCGAGGGATGGAGCACCTTGGGCGAGCGCTGCGCCTCCACCAGCAGCAGATGGCAATCCTCCTCCCATCATGGGTAAAGCCGCTGATCTAGCCGCCATCGGCCCAAGAGCAGATGGCACAGCTGGGGGCACCGGCATGGGCATTGGCATCATTGGGGGTGGTCCTAACATCTCAATCACTTCTTTCTGTACTCAAAATATTATTTCAAAATTAAAGTAACCTGCTAAAGACCTTCCGTTAAATATTGCCATGTTCTGTGAAGTGGAAGTTGTCACCTCCTATGAAAACAAAGGCTAACGAGCTATTTATGAACGATGATTAGATGGTAAGGGATAAACGTTATAATGAACATGCCATTCATTGTTATTTTGCGTGAAAACAGTAATTTTGAGCCAATTTAACTTTTATCCGGTATGGGTATAGGTGTCTAATATCATTTTTATGTCAGCATGCCTGAAACGTTCCTATTCATCTTGATATTATAGGCCTGCTTCCGTTTTCTTTATCTGAAGCTCTCTTGTGTTTTTTAGCTAGTAGAAACGAAAAATTAAATCATTCTTTTTCTTATATATGTGCTAGCCAAAAAGGGGAATAGACATAAAAGGAGATGAAAGTACGAAGGGAGGATGATGTATATTATGGGAACTTCCTAGCGGCGAGTTGACTCCTTTTGCTTCCTGTTTTTCGCACGCCCATAGAGGCGTATTTTTTGACGAGAATGATGGATGGCATGGGGCTATATTCTATGCCTTGAATTTCGAAAAAATAGCGTTTTTGTGATTTATGACCTTTTCGATTTCTATCGGGTAATATATTATGATAAAATGTGTCAATGTGTACTTGCCCGTTCATTTGGTCAAGCAGCAGTTTAAGAGGAGTGTTAAAATGTCAGGTTTTCAACGTTTAGAGATCGATGACCGCTTAACAAGACATTTACAAATAAAAAAAATTGAACGGCCGACAGAAATACAAGAACGTATCATCCCAGCGATTTTAAGAGGAAAAGATGTGATTGGCCAATCACAAACGGGCACCGGGAAGACGCTTGCTTTCGTACTGCCGATATTGACCAATATTAACACGGAGAGTCATAAGGTCCAGGCAGTGGTTACAGCTCCGACGCGTGAACTGGCCGAACAACTGTATCAAACGTTTCAGATGTTTATAAATGATGGGGAACTCCCTATGGAAAATGTGCGAATTCGCCGTGTAATCGGAGGAACGGACAAGGAACGAAATATCGCGGACTTGAAAAAACCACCCCACATTGTCATCGCGACACCGGGAAGATTGCACGATCTCGTAACGAAGTCAAACGTGCTTGACGTGCATCAGGTAGAAACGTTCGTCATAGATGAAGCCGATCAAATGCTGGACATGGGGTTCATTGAACCGCTAGATCAAGTAGCAAGCCGTATGCCCGATGACTTGCAAATGCTGGTTTTTTCTGCAAGCATTCCAAAAAGTTTACGACCTTTCCTGAAAAAATACATGAATCAACCGCGTCATGTGCACGTAAAGCCTGAGGAGCCCTCTCCTCAAAAATTAACCCACTATCTGGTTCCTCTTAAGAGCCGAGGCCGGGAGCAATTAACATTAGAGATGGCTTCTCTTTTACGACCATACCTATGTTTGGTTTTTGTGAATACGAAGGTAGAGGCCGAATCACTTACGGATTTATTCATTGCAAACGGCATTGAAACCGAATGCATTCATGGTGGGCTATCATCACGGGCACGAAAACAGGCAATGCGCAGTATTGAGCGAGCCAAAACTCCGTTCGTCATTTGTACGGATCTCGCTGCAAGGGGGATGGATATTAAGGGGATTTCCCACATTATCAATGTGCAATTGCCGAGTGATTTACAGTATTATTTGCATCGGGCTGGACGAACAGCACGAGCAGGTGCTTCAGGAGAAGTGTATACGATTGTAGAAAAAGACGATTACCCTGCCCTTCATCAACTACAGAAACAACGTTTTTTCTTTCATTATCTGGATATCAAAAAAGGGGAATGGCGTGAAATTGAACAATTGGGTAGCGGATATGCTCCTGGGAGAGATCGCTTTCGAAAACAAGCACCTTCCTCTTCGAGTGGTAAGCCAAAAAAAGTAAAACCAGGTTATAAAAAGAAAATGAAAAAGGCAGCTAGAGGCAATCAGAGGAGGAACAAATCATGAGCAAACACGACACCCCGCTTTATCTTGGCTCTCACGTATCGATGAGTGGAAAAAAAATGCTGCTCGCCTCAAGTGAGGAAGCAGCTGGATATGATGGGACGGCGTTAATGATTTATACCGGCGCCCCGCAGAACACTCGCAGGAAAGCGATTGAGGATTTGAATATTGAGGCCGGCAACACTCATATGAAAGAGAACGGGATTGAAAAAGTTGTTGTGCACGCGCCGTATATCATTAATATCGCGAACACACAAAAGCCGGAAACATTTGACCTGGGCGTTCGTTTTTTACGTTCCGAAATTGAACGTACAGAAGCGATTGGTGCGACGCAAATTGTTCTTCACCCCGGTTCCCACGTTGGAGAGGGGGCAGACAAAGGAATCGCGAAGATCATCGAAGGACTGAACGAAGTCATCGCAAAAGAACAAAATGTTCAAATTGCGTTAGAAACAATGGCTGGGAAAGGCTCTGAATGTGGCCGTTCCTTTGACGAGCTGGCACAAATCATTGATGGTGTAACCCATAATGAAAAGCTATCGGTTTGTTTTGATACTTGCCACATTCATGATGCTGGATATGATATCGTCGATGACTTTGATGGAGTAATGAAGACATTTGACGATATCGTTGGTCTTGAGCGATTAAAAGTGTTACATCTGAATGATAGCAAAAATCCCCAAGGAGCCAGAAAAGACCGCCACGAAAACATCGGTTTTGGACATATTGGGTTTGATGCTCTTAATAAAATCGTTCATCATGAAACGGTTGCCCACTTACCAAAAATTTTAGAGACCCCGTATGTTGGAGAAGACAAGAAGAATAAGAAACCTCCGTACAAACGTGAAATCGCTATGTTACGCGAAGGGACCCACGACGCACAAATGAAAGATAAGTTAATGCAAGCTTAATATCAGAGGTCGTTTAAAGAGCCTTTTAAAAGTACCGATTCGATTTCCTTCTGCGCTTCGCACGTAGGAGCGTGGGATTGTTTAGAAATCGTTGCACCCGCTTTCTCGAAGGTTCCATCTTTTGAACGAATGGCCTGCTATTATAAGAACCCTCCGTATTGCGCATACAAATCATGAAGCAACATCGCGTGTTCCTTTGATGTTGCTTTTTCAACTTTGTTAATGAATGCATACACGGAGGCCTGATCGGAAACATCAACATGCTCGGTTTTCACAAGATAAATGAGTGTTCGCACTTCTTCTTGAGTAAGAAATACGCCTTTGCTGTAGGCAAGGGATTGTAATTGTTCAGGAGTCATGCTATTGATATACTGTTGGATCATTCCATAAAACATTAACCATCACTTCCTTTGAAAGATGTTCAGAAACTTCAGGGAACATAGTGGTCTGTAGTACTTGCGGACTTCGATTAAGCCGCCGAAGGGACCATGCGCAGAAGCCTGTCGACCTGTAAGCGTGAGGGAGCTAGATGTCACGCTGAAGTTAATTCCTACTGCCCGTCTTCTCACAAATGTAAACATCTATGTCCTCTGTCAGTGGAGGGGTTCTTACATCGTAACAGGGCCTTTGCTACACTCTGCACCTTCTCATTCGATATGCTTAGCTTATGCAAGTATGGGGTTGCATTGTTCCTAAGTGATTAAACAGTACTAGGAATAACAAAAGGATTTTAGTATAATAAGCACAAACGAAAAAGATATGAGCAGGAAATGGGGATTTTATATGAATGTTCCAATTCCAGATCATCGATATGAGCATTTCTCCATATTTGATGACCTTAGCCAGGAATTACGTTTGGTAGCGATGTGTAACGGGAAAATCTTGAGTAAGAACGAAGAAGCCACTCAGTTTCTAGGGGATAACAATCAATTCTTTCAAACGTTACACAGGTCTGAAAAGGAAAGGGCTAAGACTTTTTTTAACCAGATGTATGACACCGGTGAACGGTGCTGCTTGTCGATTACCCACCATGTATATGGGTTGAGGAAGCAAATCCTTTATCACGGTTGTTATCATAAAGGTTATATCTATTTAAGCGGAAAAGTCCAGTTAAAAGAAGAGTGGAAAAACATAGAGGAGCTCTTTAAAAGTCTTCCTTGCGGTTATGTCCGAGTAAATCATGAATTAGAAATTGTTGAAAATAATCGAATGTTCTTTGAATTTGTTTTTCCTAAACTAACGAATCCTGATTCAAGTCTGGGGTTTGAGCGTCTTCGCCTTGAATCATTGCCGGGAGCCTGTATTTATGAGACTGTTATGGAAGCGCTTATTAAAAGATCGTCGAGTGAACGAGTAACAGGAGATGAAGAAGAGGCCAGCATGCGTTTAAGAGCGATTGCGCTTTACGTTCCCCAATGTCAGGAAGTCATTGGTTTACTATTCGACGAAAGTTCACAAATGAAGTATGAACATTTACTTGCATACAAACAGCAAATGGAGTCAGTCTCCCATCTGGCTGCTGGTGTTGCTCATGAATTGAGAAATCCCTTATCTGTGATTCGGGGCTTTTTACAATTGTCGGAACTGACGAATAGCTTTCATAAATATTCACAAACCATTTTCGGTGAGGTTGATCGCATGAATGTGATCATTGAAAATTTTTTGTCTATTTCCCGAAAAAGGTTTGAGATACAAGCGCAAAATCCAATGGGAGTCATTCGATCCGTCGAGGATATTATTCGCTCTGAATGTTTGTTAAATGATGTCCACTTCGAAGCGAGCTTATCCGAAACGAATCGAACGATTCAAATGAATGATACGATGATCAAACAAGTCATCTTAAATTTACTTAGAAACTCTATGGAGGCCTATCCTGAAGGGATGAGCTATAAATTATTCTCTTTAATCACTAAAGAATTTGAGAAAGATTATGAAATCACGGTTAAAGATAATGGGGAAGGAATACCTGAAGAAATTTTGGATAAACTTGGAGAACCGTTTACGACGACGAAAGAGAAGGGGACCGGTATCGGGATTTCCTTATCAAAGAAAATTATCGAAGACCATGGAGGGAGCTTTCGGATTGAAAGTGAAAAAGGGAAAGGCACAGCTACGATTATGACTCTCCCTTTTGAGGATTAATATTATTTAAAAATGAGCGTAAAACGAGTGTGCAAGGCTTTTTCTAATTGCCCAATGTCCTTTGAAGCCTGTATTTCTTCAAAGTATTTGCCTTTCCCTTTTGTATAAATGAATATCTTATTTTTACGTCCACGTGTAGATGATTGGATTTTGATGTTATCGACAATGGAACGACCAGTGGTAAATAGCCCATTTGAAAAGCGTAGAATAGCTCCGAGCTGCTCATAGTTCTTTAATACCTTTCCATTTAATAGTCGTTGGAATTGGGAAGCTTTTTTACGTAATTGTTTACAAGTAGTAAAAGAAGCGATGAGTGCAATCGCTATTTGTTGTTCGTGTGTAAATCCATCCAGCGAACGATTGGTAAGTACAGAGAACGTATGCTCATGGGATTGCTCCTCATCGATATAGGCACCAAGCCCTTTTAAGTGAGCACTGTAGAAAAGGAGCATCTGATCACGAGCGTTGTCGGCGCTATTAGGCTTTGGATGTAATGCCTGATACAGCTTGGTCGCAACCCTGTACACTCCAGTTCCAAATGGTTCATAAAGGTTATATTCCTTACGCAATTGCAGAAGTGTTTCCTCTTTGACAGTAGGAAGCGTTTGGTGCTTTTTTCGCATGGATTCAAAAAGCAATCCATCCCTGATCCCTTTTTGACTAATAATAAGACTTGTGGCTTGTATATGCCGTAGCAATTCAGCAATAAAAAGGCCGGCAGGGACGATATAATCGGCCCGGTCTTTGGATAGGCTTGGAACTTTTCCCCGTTTCGCTAAAGGGATTTTACGCAAATAGTGGTACGTATCCCTGAGTTCAGCTGAAGTCATCTCATATTGGTGGAGTCCTAGAAATGGGTCATTTCTTCGATGCTGATGAACCGCAGCAAGTTGGCGTACACTCCCGCCTACGCCGATCGCCGGCACTTTCATATTTTTTAGCCAAGGTTGGCTGCTGAACATTTTCGCGGCTAGCTTTTTAATTCTTTTTGTCGAGGCATTGACTGCGTTTTCATCCCAAAGTTGCAAGAGCGTTAACGTACCGATTGGAAAGCTGTAGGCATGGGTTAACCTCTTACTTTTCATCGCAGCAACCTCCGTACTCGACCCTCCCATATCAAAAATCAGCCCATCTTCAATATCGATCGAGTGAATGGTAGCAAGATAGCTATAGTAGGCTTCTTCTTGTCCTAATAAAACTTGGAGTTCAATACCAGTCTTTTCCCAAACATAGGAAAGAATCTGTTCGCGATTTTTCGCTTTACGAACAGCTGCAGTTGCAACCGCTCGGACTTCTTGAACTTGATGAGCTTCTAATACGGCTTTAAAATGAGAAAAAATTTCTTCTAAAACTGCAAAACCTTTAGCGGTTAGAAGTTGTGTTTCTTCATCGAGATATTGGCTTAATCGGGCGGCTACTTTTAAATTAAAAAGAGAGCGGTAGCGTCGGTGTTTCCCAACTGTATAAATGACAAGGCGAATTGAATTTGAACCGAGGTCAATAACTCCGATCCGTTCCGTTTCATGCATAAATATAACCCCCATTTACCGATCATTTACAAAAGGAGTACGATACGTTATACTACAAAGGTCAAATCGTAATCATTCTGTTTAAGGAGCTTGTTCAAAAAGCCCGGGAAAACTTCCTCGAAAAGGAACCCGCTTTTCCTTCGTGAGAAGTGAATGCTTTCATGGTCAAGCAGGATGCTCGAGACGGGCTTTCTTGCACTCCAGAGCATAAGAGAATCTAGACTCGTCATTTTGGTGATAAGCTAACATTTTCTAAAACTTCTCGGCTTTTTGTTCTCCTTTTTGAACACGTGATGGTCACGGATTCGTCTCCAAATGGGAGGTCCTTGTATGTATAAAAAAAGCGAAGCTGTTATTGATATTCAACAGATATCATATCAATACGAGAATTCACCTGTCTTAAATCGTGTTAGCCTAAATGTTCAACCAGGATCATTTCTTGGACTCGTAGGACCAAATGGATCTGGGAAATCTACACTCATTAAGTGTATACTCGGGCTCTTAAAACCGCAAGCGGGAACGATTCATTTATTCGGCACCGACGTAAATCATTTTACAAAGTGGGGAAAAGTCGGTTACGTTTCACAACGAGCGAATCGTTTTAACGCCGGTTTTCCTGCGACGGTTTTCGAGGTCGTTTCGATGGGGTTGTTTGGTCAACTTGGCTTATTCCGTTTTCCTAAGAAAAAAGATCATCATCGCGTTTATGAGGCGCTTGAAACTGTGGGGATGAGTGCCTACGCCAAACAGTCGATCGGGCGCCTGTCAGGTGGCCAGCAGCAACGGGTATTCATCGCGCGCGCGCTTGTGAGCGAGCCAGAATTACTTATTCTTGATGAGCCGACGGTTGGTGTTGACGCTAACTCAGCGAGACATTTCTATGATCTATTGGGAAATCTAAACCAATTTCATGGTCTTACGCTCTTACTTGTGAGCCATGATGTCGGGACAATGACACGATACGTTTCCGACGTTGCCTGTTTAAATCAAACGTTGCATTTTCATGGAAGTACCCGCGATTTTGAAGCGAATAAAGATTTGTCTGCGCTTTATGGTTATGATGTCCAACATGTCATTCATGAACACGAGGAAATGGCACGATGATTGACGTTTTTTTTCAATATGATTTTCTGCGAAATGCTTTGTTCTCAGGAATGTTGATTGGACTTGTCGCCCCGTTGCTGGGCGTATTTCTCGTAGTGAAACGGATGTCACTTGTCGCGGATGCCTTGTCCCATATTACCCTTACAGGTATTGCTTTCCACTTTCTGCTTGCGACGGTTTTCGTCGGGCTTGCCGGTGTTGATCCTTTATACATGGGGATGGCCTTTGCCATTATCGGTGCGTTATTTATTGATCAACTGAGAAAAATTTACAGCCACTTCAAAGAATTAGCGATCCCCATTATTTTATCCGCCGGTGTCGGTCTTGGTGTTGTGTTTATCTCCATTGCTGATGGTTTTAATACGGATTTATTTGCATATCTGTTTGGAAGTGTAGCCGCTGTCGGGCAGACGGATTTCTATATGATCACCATCGTTTCCTTGCTTGTAGGTGCTCTGCTGATTCTTTTTTATAAAGAATGGTTCTTCCTCTCTTTCGATGAAGAACAAGCAAAAGTCTCCGGTTTGTCAGGGAAGTGGCTTGACTTAATTTTTACGGTGCTTGTAGCTCTTGTCATTGCTGCCGCGATGAGAATCGTAGGGATTTTACTCGTGTCAGCGCTAATGGCACTTCCGGTTGCCGCCGCGATGCAATGGGCAAAAAGTTTTAAACAGATGTTTTTTTATTCCGCTGTTTTTGGAGAAATTGCTGTCCTTGCCGGCATCATTTTGGGCTTTTATTTAGATTTGGCTCCAGGTGGTGTCATTGTGGTCGCTGCAGTGTTGATTTTACTCTTGAGCATCTTTTTGCAAAAGTTAAATCGGAAATCATTTCAGACTAAATATGCAGAACCTGACGCTGGATAGTTTTTTTTGATACAATGACGACGGATCCGTCAAAGAAAACGGAGGGAATCCAATCATGGATGTTCATACGGCTATGTCCAGGTTAAAAGATAAAGGGTATAAATACACGGATAAAAGACAGGAAATTCTCGAATATTTAGACAAGCAAAATGGGTACGTGCCGGCAAAACAAGTGCTGGCGTTTATGCAGAAGCAATATGATGGGCTGAGTTATGACACCGTGTACCGAAACCTTTCCTTATTTGCTGAAATAGGCATCTTGGAAGCAAGCGAATGGGAAGGTGAGAAGCGGTTTCGTCTCAGCTGTGCAGGAAGTCACCATCATCATATGATTTGTTTGGCATGTGGAACAACGAAGCATATTCCTGCTTGTCCTATGGAAGAATTAAATTTAGGAGAAGATGATTTTAAAGTAACGAGCCATAAGTTTGAAATTTTTGGTTACTGCCCTCCTTGTCACCAAGAGCAAGAGGAGACTGCTTTAAGCTAAAAACCGTACCTGGTCAAGGGTACGGTTTTCATTTTTATAACCAGTTCATGGAGATACATACAATAGTTGTAACCGATAATTGGGCGTGTATCCAGCCAAACTAGAAATACCCGGGGATAAACCGGGCAAGGGGGGAGATCAGGTTTGGCGGATCAATATCGTAGCGATCAAAAGAATGGTCAGCAATCGGAAGAGAACACTCAACCAGAAGAACGCCCAGTCATGGTTGATCCACTGATTGATAGCTACAATGGGAAGTATATGGAAGAAACCTCAACAGAAGTTGCTTCCCCAGGTGTTACGGGACAAGGTCAAGATCCCTCACGGGATGACCTAAATGAATCTGATGAACCTATGCAAGGGGAAGATCCTGCGGTTAATGATGATTCCCTGGGAATGGGACTTGGAACGGCTGCGATTATCATGTCGCTTGTATCGCTTTTTTTCTTGCCGGTCATACTAGGTGCAGCAGGAATTATCACAGGTTTCTTTGCACGTCAAAAAGGTGCTTCCGCCCTCGGTTGGTGGGCCATAGGTATTGGGGCTGTTTCCATCCTCATGACCATTTTTTTCGCGCCTTTTATGTAGAACAAAAAAATGCCCGCTCCACAGATGAGCGGGCATTTACTTATGAGAGGCCATAAGTTTATTGGGTAGTTTCAGCTTTCTCTTCCTCTAGTTTGGCAAAATGTTCCTCAGCAAGCTTATCGACTTCTTTTTTCAGTTCATCCACCATTGTCTCTTCTGGAACTTTACGGATAATTTCTCCGTGTCTAAAGAGGAGACCTTCCCCTTTAGCACCAGCAA
Organism: Geomicrobium halophilum; assembly: GCF_014207655.1. Classification (GTDB taxonomy): domain Bacteria; phylum Bacillota; class Bacilli; order Bacillales; family Marinococcaceae; genus Geomicrobium; species Geomicrobium halophilum. The sequence continues at coordinate 817,671 of NZ_JACHHJ010000001.1, forward strand.
TCCCAATATCTGCTTCACGTGCTTCCCCAGGGCCGTTAACAGCGCAACCGAGGACAGCTACTTTGAGGGGAGCTTTAACTTCGGAAATATATTCTTCGACGTCATTAGCGATGCTGATCAGATCAATTTCGATTCGTCCACAAGTCGGACAGGCAATTAATGTAGCGGCATCTGAAGCAAGGCCAAAGGTTTTCGTGAGTTCACGAGCAACTTTTACTTCTTCAACCGGGTCGGCACTTAGTGAGATACGCATTGTATTTCCAATGCCTTTTTCCAAAATCGCTCCGAGACCAGCAGAACTTTTAACGGTACCGGCAAATAAGGTTCCGGACTCCGTAATTCCTAAATGGAGAGGGTAACTAAATGCTTCTGCCGCTTTTGTATAAGCTTCAACAGCAAGGTTAACATCGGATGCCTTCATGGAGACGATAATGTCATGGAAATCTAGCTCTTCAAGAATAGCGATATGGTGCAGAGCACTTTCGACCATCGCATCTGCCGTTGGGTATCCATACTTTTCAAGGAGATGTCGTTCAAGGGATCCAGCATTTACACCAATCCGAATGGGTACCCCTTTTTCTTTGGCAGCTTTAACGACCATTTCCACCTTTTCACGAGAACCAATATTTCCTGGGTTAATACGAATTTTATCCGCACCGGCTTCAATCGCTTTTAAAGCAAGTTTATAGTTGAAATGAATATCGACGACGAGTGGGATATTGATACGCGATTTAATTTCAGGAAGTGCATCGGCAGCTTTCTCATTTGGGCAGGCTACCCGTACGATATGACAACCGGCTTCTTCCAAACGTGAAATTTCTTCGACAGTTGCTTCGACATCCTCGGTTTTTGTAGTTGTCATACTTTGAATGATAACTTCATCGTTACCGCCAATGACAAGGTTGCCAACGCGAACTCGTCTTGTGTTTTTGCGATGGGTAATTTCGCTCATCTGTATTTTTCCGCCCCTTTACATGACGCTGATTATGACCATACGTATGCGTTTATTATTCAAAAAAGTCGTATCACATACTGATCTTATTGTAGCAACGGGGTTGTAAAATTGGCAAGTCATTGGGGTTTGTTTCAACAGATGGTCAAGATTCATACAAGGGGAATGTATAGACTTGTCCATGTTCAAGCTGTTCAGGCGGCTGCCCCTCATTTAAATGTATAAAATCTTCCTTAATGGTTTCAATGGCAACGGGAGTTCCTGTTTCATGGAGTTCTTCGACGACGGTTAATAAAGATTGGCCGGGTTCGATTTCAATATCAACAGTTCGATCATATGCTAATGAACCATTGGTCTCCTCGACCTGTAGATCATCTGTTACCTCTGACGATACATCCATCATTGGAAGGGTACCACGTGAAACATCATAATATATAGCAAAGCCAACGGTAGCAATGGCGAGAATCCATATCCATTTTTTCATGTTATCTGCTCCTTTCCCTACATGGTATGCTTGTCCTGTAAAAAAATGCTTATAAAATAACAAAAACTCTATAATGTTCTTTTCTTTTACAGCTTCGTATGGTAAGAAATAAGGGGAAAGTAAAAGAGGAGGAGTCCAAATGAAAAAAATGGGTGCATGGATCGCAGCCACAGCATTGGTTAGTGCAAGCTTTGCTTTTTTACCACTCAAAGCAGATGCTGATGCTGCCCCAGGGGATGTCATTATTACCCTTGGCGAGGATTTAAGCGCTGACGAGCGGGAAATGATCTTATCTGAAATGGATAGCGATGAAAATAACACGATTATAGAAGTAAGCAATGAGGAAGAGCATGAATATTTGGCAGAGTTTATACCTGCAGGAAAAATTGGGAGTAATGCCATTTCATCTTCAAAAATCACGATAAAAGAGCAAGATACAGGTCTTGATGTGGAGACGAATAATATTGATTACGTCTCCGAAGGAATGTACGCCAACGCACTCATTACCGCAGGTGTAGAGGATGCCGACATCTATGTAACTGCGCCGACAACTGTCTCCGGTACCGGGGCATTGACAGGGTTGCTCAAAGCTTATGAAACGGAAGCGGATGTTGATATTTCCGAGGAGCAAAAACGAGTAGCCAACGAAGAGATGGTACAAACAGCGGATTTGAGTGAAAGAATCGGTACAGAAGAGGCCACGGAGTTAATGGCGAGTATTAAAGAAGCGATCGCTGAAGAGAATGTGGAAACGGAAGAAGATTTACGCGCTTTGATCGAGCGCATTGCTGATGAAATAGGGGTAACGTTAAGCGAGGAAGAGATGGATGGTCTTGTATCTCTCTTTGAACGTATGCAAAACTTGAATATCGACTGGGGGCAAGTCCAAAACCAGATTGATCATATTCGCGATAATTTTGACGATTGGATCAACCGAGAAGATACGCAAAACTTCCTCCAATCTGTACTTGACTTCTTTAGCGAATTGATCGACAGTGCCCAAGGCTGGTTCGATGGCGGTACGGAGTCTGAATCATCCTAACGTTCGTTTGAAACTCACGATGGAACTTCACATCGTGAGTTTCTTTTGTGTGTCGTGGTCAAATAAGCTTAAGTATCAAAGCGTGTGGATTTATTGATTTTAAAACTTTTGCTACAATGAACATAGATAGATATGAAACCGTTACGATCGTTTGTACGTAAAGATTAAGAGGCGGATGATGGGAAGGGGTGCGATTAACATGGAATGGTTAGACATTAGCATGTTTGGTTTTCTTGTCGTATTCTTGGCTACGATGTTTTTTATTGGGGAGTTGGTTGTTAAGGCAAAGGGCATTTTCGGGATTATCGGTTTTTCGTTAATTACATTATACTTCGCTCACCAGATTGGAGATACATCTGGTTTATGGGTAATTATCCTTTACGTAGCTGGGTTGTTATTGATTTTAACCGACGGCAAATTGCTAGGAGACGGTCTTCTTTCGTTCTTTGGTGTCCTTTTGATGATCGTTGGTATTGCTGTGCCCGCTCCCAATCTTATATACGCGGTGATGGTTGGTAGCGCGGTGATCTTTGGAGGATTCGCGGCCTTACTCTTTATGAAAGTCTTCCCGCGCCGGGATTTATGGTCGAAAATGACTCTTACCGAGAGTATGACAAGTGAAGAAGGGTATAACTCCATGAATGAAAGCTATGGAGAGCTTTTAGGTAAAGAAGGGAAGACACTTACGGACTTCAGGCCGATTGGTACTGTGGAGATTGAAGGTAAAACGTACAGCGCAACAACAGGAGCTGTATGGCTTGAAAAAGATACAGATATTAAAGTAACGTCTGTGGATGGCACCCGTATTGTCGTTACTCCACGGTAAAAAGCGCCCTTTTGTTTAGGGCGCTTTTTCTATTGATGAGGTTTTTGCTTCGGAAGTGTGCGTAGAACAAGAATAAAAATCACAAGGACCATGAGCCAATACAGGATAAAAGAGAAATCGTTAAAAAGCCAAGTATCGATTTCGGGAATGAACGTATCGAGTAAGGCACCAACAACGGTTGGCAAGGTGGCGATATAAGCGCTCATTACCCAAATATGCCGATATTGCAAGCGGGTGGGTCTGATTTTTTTTAGCAGTAACCCAATGCCTGAAATCGCGAACACACCTAAAAATTTCACCCCTGATGCTAATAAGTATAGGAGGAGCAAAGCTAATGCAGTATAAGCAGGGAGAAGTTCCAGAAAGCTGGCTGTTGCTTCTTGTAGTTCCTCTTTGGTAAAACTAAATTCTCCATACGCAAACTCGTTTTGTTCACCTTCATCCATCACGAGGACACGATCATCAAGAAGTGCAGTGACATCTGTTTCCCCAGCTACATCGTCAGGAGTCACTTCCCCAGTATCATCCAGAATGATGACTGTACCGTCTGTTTGTGTCATATAAGGGGAAGAGCCCTCCTCGACTGAAATTGAACCTGAACCAATACTATAATCAGGGATTTCATCTGAAAGCACTAGCTCCAACCGTTCTCCAGCCATATTAATGGTAGAGCTGATTGAAATGGCTGCGGGAATACTCGTAATCAGCACGAGTAGGAAAATATATAAAATCGTTCTCCCGATTTTCTGCATACGAAAACGACCGATCATGGTTGGTGAATATAAGCTATAAAAAAAAGATTTCCAAATACTCACAGTGACTACGCTCCTCTATTATGTTAGGTTATTTACGGTACGTGTTGATGCGAGAAACAAACACACATGCATCCGACACTTTGTCGATTATAACAGAAAAATCGCTACATATTCTTTACAAACCATTGAGCTTCGTGAATAATAGACAAGGGTAATCTATCATCATTAATATTGTTATTATTACTTTTCGAAGGGATGAGTTGACTTTGGACTTGCAAGAGCTCCTGTTTGCGTTTTTCGGGGGTCTGGGGATTTTTTTGTTTGGCCTCAAATTTATGAGTGACGGCCTTACGAAAATTGCCGGTGATCGTTTACGTGAATTGCTTGATCGCTTTACCTCTAATCCAATTAAAGGTGTGATTGTAGGGATTGTGGTAACGGTCTTGTTACAGTCAAGTACAAGCACGACTGTATTAACGATTGGCCTTGTAAATGCCGGCTTTATGACATTGCGTCAGGCTATCGGGGTCATTATGGGCGCAAATGTAGGAACGACCGCCACCGCGTTTATTATTGGAATTGACATTACGGATTACGCCTTGCCGATTATATTCATTGGGACATTCTTAATTTTTTTCTTTAAAAATAGGCAGGCGAACAATTTCGGGCAAGTGATATTTGGGTTTGGGGCCTTGTTTCTTGGTTTAAGTATTATGGGAGACGGGGTAGCCCCGTTAGCGGATAGCCCTGTGTTTGAGGAGCTTACCGTCAGCATGAGTGATAACCCGATTTTAGGAGTAGTGATTGGAACTGCCTTTACAGTCATTGTACAAAGTTCCACAGCAGCGATTGGTTTATTACAACAACTTTATGATGCAGGGGCTATCGATTTAAATGCTGCTCTTCCTGTATTATTCGGTGACAATATCGGAACAACGATAACCGCGGTGTTAGCTTCGATCGGTGCATCTGTCGCCGCCAAACGAGCTGCACTCAGTCACGTTATTTTTAACTTAATAGGGGCGGTCATTATCCTGATTTTATTACAGCCATTTACGGCTTTGATGATGATGATTGAAGAGAATTTTAATCTCGTTCCACCGATGACTATTGCTGTTTCCCATGGTTCTTATAACCTCGCAAACCTACTCATGCAAGTATCATTTATTGGGGTATTGGCAGCCATTGTTACTAAGCTTATCCCCGGAAAGAACGATGAAATTGAGCACAAAGCAAAACACCTTGATCCTTCCTTCATTCAACGGGCACCGGCGATTGCTTTAGGTCAGGCGCGCGCTGAAGTTTTACGAATGGGAGAATTTGCGAAAAATGGTCTGAAGGAAGTGAATGAATATAGGGACAATCGCCATCGAAGAACTGCAGAACGGATCGTTCAATATGAAGAGGCCATTAATAATTTGGATCGTACGATCACAGATTATTTAATGCAACTCTCCAACCGGTCTTTATCAAATGAAAATTCCTATTTGCATACGATGCTCTTTGATACGGTACGTGATATCGAACGGATTGGGGATCATATGGAAAACATCATGGAACTCATCGACTACCAGATGAAAAACAAGGTCGTGATCTCTGAGGAAGCAAATCAAGATCTTGATGAAATGTTTTCATTAACGCTTCATACGTTGCAAGATGCCATTTATGCACTCGAACATCATGATTTAGATGCAGCCCGCGCAACCGAACAACAAGAAGACGAGATCGATAAAATGGAAAGGAAAATGCGCCGCAAGCATATTTTGCGTATGAATGAGGGGCGCTGCTCAGGATCTGCTGGTGTCGTCTTTGTTGATATCGTAAGTAATCTTGAACGTATTGGTGATCATTCTGTAAATATTGCAGAAGCGGTTTTAAACGAAAAATAACTGCCAAGGACCGCAGATGCATGAAAATGTGCGTCTGCGGGTTGCCAGGGGGGGTCTATACTCGTGGATGTCATATGGATCGGCTTAGCATTTATTGCTTTTGCTCTTGCCATTATTGGAGCGGTTTACCCCATTGTCCCGAGCGGACCTATGTATATTCTTTCGATTGTCTTTTTTGGATTATATATAGGGTTTGGGACCTTTGGGATAGGTTTCTGGATCGGGCAGCTGTTGATCGTTATCCTCTTGTTTGTCGTTGACTTTTTAACAAGTTATTTCGGGATCACACGTATTGGCGGTTCTAAAGCAGCTGTATGGGGAAGTGTCATCGGACTTGTCATTGGTCCGTTTATCATCCCTGTTCTAGGGATCATTATAGGAGCGATAGCTGGTGCAATTATTGGAGAATTGATCGCTGGAGGGAGAACCGTTAAGTCGCTTGCTAAAATTGGCGTAGGTTCCCTACTCGGCTTTTTGGCCGGAGTCGTATGTAAGTTCATCTTGCTGTTCATCGGTCTTTTAATGATAGGATTTAGTTGGTGGTTTTAACGTAAAATGAAAGAAAATGGTTGCTGTCCGATTTGTTATATGGTATATTATCCATTGTCGCAGCACTGATGGCGGTGTAGCTCAGCTGGCTAGAGCGTACGGTTCATACCCGTAAGGTCGGGGGTTCGATTCCCTCCGCCGCTACCATGATTAATAGAGAATGTGGCGGTTGTGGCGAAGTGGTTAACGCACCGGATTGTGGTTCCGGCATTCGTGGGTTCAATTCCCATCAACCGCCCCATAAGGACCCTTAGCTCAGTTGGTCAGAGCAGACGGCTCATAACCGTCCGGTCGTAGGTTCGAATCCTACAGGGTCCACCATATCATCCGTTATAACGCACCCAATGGGGTGTTTTTTTATATTATAATAATCTCTAATTATCGGATTGTCGCATAAAAAAACGATGGCTGTGCAGTAGAAACGTTTTTTCAAACATCGTAAATGATGAGCTACAAGTATAGACAGATGGCAGATCCCCATATATCCTCGGAATTTACTATTCTTTTTTCAATAAAAATCTATATAAATTATAAAAAAGAGGTTTAAAGTCTATAACACGCGGGAACACCTAAACATAGAGAGGTTGATTACCTTTAAAAGCAGCATACAAATCCAATCAAAATTACACCCACATAGGAGGCGGTTTATATGGCTAACTATCAACTTCCTGATCTTCCATATCCAACAGATGCATTGGAACCACACATTGATGAGGAAACGATGAAAATCCATCATGGCAAGCACCATAATACGTATGTAACAAAACTAAATGATGCGCTTTCTGGTCATGACAGTCTTGCAAAGCAAAGTGTTGAAGATCTCGTCACGAATTTAGAATCAGTACCTGAAGATATCCGTACCGCGGTTCGTAATAATGGCGGCGGTCACGCCAATCACTCGCTTTTTTGGCAAATTCTTAGTCCAGACGGTGGCGGAAAACCATCTGGTGATTTGCTTTCAGCGATTGAGAAGAAATGGGGAAGCTTTGACCAATTCCAGGAAGAATTTACAAACGCGGCACTTGGACGTTTCGGATCAGGATGGGCTTGGCTCGTCGTTAATAATGGTGATCTAGAGATCCAAGATACACTCAACCAAGATTCTCCACTCACAGAAGGAAAAACACCGGTTCTTGGCATTGATGTTTGGGAGCATGCTTACTATCTTAAATATCAAAACCGTCGTCCAGAATATGTAAAAGCATTCTGGAACGTCGTAAACTGGCCAGAAGTAGAAAGACGTTATAAAGAAGCGTAAGAGATTTTACCCTCAGAAGGATGCATCCTTCTGAGGGTTTTTTAATGAATGCCCTCAAAGGACAGGGGTGCTTGCGTACTGCGCTAAAACTTTCATCCTTCGTGAAACGTTTATGGTTGCGAAGTGACAAACTACTCCGGCTATATTGTTCTCAAACAACTCGTTTCTTCTTTTTGTCCCCCTTCTTTAACCCCCTCTGTATAATCATCCATCTAAAAGGAATTTTTTTCTAAGGGAACGGATATTAACGAATAGAAGGAGAGTAATTGCACACGCTAATCCCAAGGCAAGGGTGGTGTGTGCGATGTTATCTGCGTTGTTGAAGCGGTTATTGCCAGAGAATGTTGAGGCAACGAAGGACTTCAAGCTTTTATTATTGATTGGTGGCTTATATGCGCTAAGTACGGCGCTTTCAAATACATTTGTTAATGTATACATATGGAAGCAATCCGGTGAGATCACAGCGATAGCCCTGTATCACCTGATCACCGTTCTCTTTCAACCACTCGCGTTCTTTTTTGCTGGTCGTCTTGTGAAGCGAATGGATCGAACAAGTGTGTTAAGAATTGGTGTTATTTTGCTGGCACTTTTTTATTTTGCCGTACTTTTTGCCGGCGGGGATGTTGAAGATCTGCTGCTATTATTAGGGATGTTATTAGGGCTAGGTTTTGGTGTTTATTGGCTTGCTTTTAATGTACTTACTTTTGAAATCACATCTCCGACATCGCGAGATGCATTCAATGGTTATCTAGGTCTATTTACGTCTTTTGCCGGAATGATTGGACCTTTGGCTGCCGGGGTTATTATTGCTTGGTTTCCAGGCTTTAGCGGCTATCAAACCATTTTTACAATTTCTCTATTGTTTTTTGCCGTCGCGGTCATACTGAGTTTCAAGTTTAAAAAAAGATCATCGTCAGGTATTTTTCGCATTAGTAAAGTATGGCAGCGCCGTCATGAAGATTTCGATTGGCGTCGAATCCTTTTTGCTCATTTTTTTCAAGGGTTACGAGAAGGTGTATTTACATTTGTGATTGTGTTATGGGTCTATACCACAACACAAAGTGAACTGGCTTTAGGGATGTATGGTCTGATTACGTCAGCGGTATCTTTTTGTTGTTATTTTATTGTTGGACGTTTTCTCCCTGTCCGCCTACGAAAACGGGTTATTCTTATTGGTTCTTTAATGTTGTATTTTGCTCTTTTCTTTATCGTTCCGGAGGCAAATTATTTACGACTGCTCTCCTATGGAATTGTTGTATCTGCCGCTTATCCGTTAATATTTGTTCCATTTGTATCCATGACCTACGATATTATTGGAAAAGCATACAAAGCAGCTTCTATGCGTGTGGAGTACTTAATTGTCAGGGAATGGTTTGTAAATGGAGGAAGGGCAGCATCAATTATCGGGTTTCTGATCGTGGTTCGCTTATTTGGAGATGAAAAAGGGATCCTCTTTACACTGTTAGTATTTGGGGCAGGTCATCTTTTCTTATATCTTGCGATACGAAATATTGAGCCTTCTGAAGGAAATCTTCCCGATGATGAATTTTCCAGTAAAAATCTAGATGAGCAGGAACGTCAAACATAGTTTAAATTTTTGCTGTGTATTGTACAGAGGGCTATGCTACAATGAGATCGTATAGGAAGACTCACCGATTTCGTGGGGAGAGGAGAGACCATATGGTGAGAGAAAAGCGGAAAAACCATATTCCGTTTCGTTTAAATGTGCTTTTTTTTGCTGTGTTTGCCCTGTTTTCTATATTGATTTTACGACTCGGTTTTATCCAAATCGTTGAGGGCGATGAATACGAAAGTATGTTAAATGATGAAGGCGAGCAAACGGCGACTGTTGATGCCCCCAGGGGATTAATGTTAGATCGGAATGGGAATACCGTCGTCGATAATGAGCTGCAATTATCGCTCACTTATACCAATCGTCCCGGTAATGAAGAAGAACGAATCGCTATTGCTGATCGTTTGTCCAGTTTTTTAGATATCACTGAAGACGATATTGACGATATTACTGAACGTGAATGGCAAGACTATTGGCTGCAAACGAGAGAAGATGAGGCTGAGCAGTTAGTTAGTGAACAAGAACAAGCTGAGTTGGAAGATGAGGAAGTTTACCAGTTGCAGCTTGATATGCTTTCACAAGATGAAATTATGGCTGATATGGACGAGGATGAAATGGAGGCAGTAGCCATTTGGACTGAAATGCTCAGTGGTTACAATTACTCTCCGAACCGTATTGCAGAGATCGAGGAGGAGACGGCTCATGCGATTGGTGAGTTGTTACATGAATTACCAGGAACAGACATTATGCGTGATTCGGTTCGCTTTTACCCCTATGGTGAAAGCTTTTCGAGGTTTCTGGGTCAAACAGGTTCCATTCCTTCTGAAAATCTGGAGCAGTACATAGGCGAAGGATACGAACGGTCCGATACGATCGGAACTACTTTCTTGGAAAATGAATATGAGGACGTGCTGCGTGGAGAAAAAGCCGAGATGACTACAGATGCAGACGGAAATGAAACGATGGACCCTGGAAAAAGGGGAAATGATCTCGTCTTAACGATCGACATGGCTTTACAACAAGAATTGGACAGCATTATTCAGGGAGTCATCGATGGCGCAAGCGGGGATACATTTTTGGACGATCGAGAAGCTTATGTCGTCATGATGGAGCCAGATACGGGTGAAATTCTCTCGATGGCAAGCTATGGAGATCACCTTGGTACGGTAACAAACGCATTTGAGATCGGTTCAACAATAAAACCTGCAACGGTACTCGCTGGTTATACCCATGATGTGATCGATCACGGAAGTACCTACAATGATCGGCCACTGACATTTCCGGGAGATGCTCGTTCGGTGTCTTCATGGCGTAATATGGGGACTGTGGATGACATCGATGCCATCAGGATGTCCTCGAACATTTATATGGCGGGAATTGCCATGGAAATGGCGGATTATGAGTATGGGGCAAGTGGCACGGACTGGTCAGGTGCCAGCACTGCTTATCGAATGTTGCGTAATCACTATCGTCAATTTGGGCTTGGTACGGAAACGGGTATTGATTTACCGTTTGAAATGACGGGAATCGAAGGAACTGAGAATCCCGAAAACCTTCTCTTTATGAGTTTTGGGCAGTTTGATACGTATACACCGCTGCAGATGGCGCAATATACAGCGACATTGGCCAACGATGGCGATCGTATAAAACCGAAGCTTGTGAAGGAAATTCGTGAACCGGCGACAGGCAGTGAAGAGACAGGGGCTGTCGTTCGTCAATTTACCCCTGAAGTCTTAAATTCAGTGAATAATACGACTGCGGATTTTGACCGTATGCACGAGGGAATGCGGCAAGTGATGCAAACGCCAGGGTCGAACGGAACTGGCGGGACTGCTTACAGTGATTTTAGTGGAGCTGATTATTCTCCAGCAGGGAAAACGGGTACGGCTCAGGTGACAGTTAACGGGCAGAACGGAAACAATCAGGCAATGATTGCATATGCCCCCCATGATGATCCGGAGGTGGCTATTGCCGTGATTGTGCCTAATCTCTCCACGGGTGATAATGCTTCAGGACTTGCAAATAACATTACGCGCCAATCCCTTGATGCATATTTCGAAATGCAAGAAGGTCAGCCTGAACCTGAGGAAGTCAAAGATGAAGATGAAATGTATCAAGATCAGCAGGGGGATGAGGAAGAAGAAATCGATATGGAAGGATAAAAGACACGATCAAGTCATTTGCCCTTCCCTAGAATTTGGATAAACCCCGGGATCTGTATTGATTTATACTCATAAATCTGTTAGTATAATCAGGTATGATTGCTCATGAAGAGGAGGGATAGCTATGCGCGTTCAAGTAACACTAGCGTGTACGGAGACTGGAGACCGAAACTATATTACATCTAAAAATAAACGGACGCATCCCGAACGGATGGAATTGAACAAGTTTTGCCCAAGGCTTAACCGCTATACGCTTCATCGTGAAACGAAGTAAGCAGCCGGATCATCCAGCTGCTTCTTTTTTATCAGCAAATCGCAGGCTTGAGATACTTCAGAAAATCTAGTAAGTGTTACCGATAGCGGAATGGGGGGAGGCGGCGATGAGAAAGAAAAAGGAGATTCGAACGTATATAGGTCAACATTTCCAAACGATGACTAGTGACGAAAGAGAGAAACGCGGCCGTTTATTACATGAGGAGTTATATAGTGATAAAATCTGGAAAGACGCAGGTGTGATCGCAACCACGATTGATACATACCGAGAAGTCCCTACACGAGACTTGATCGAAAGGGCATGGGCGGAGAATAAGCAAGTGGTCATACCAAAAACAGAAGTAAAATCCCATGCACTTATGTTTTATTCACTCTCTTCTTTTTCGAAACTGAAACAGATGGGTCATGGCCTTTTGGAGCCAGATCCAGCACGATGCGCGTTTGTGCCCGAGGATGAACTTGATCTCGTTATTGTACCAGGAGTTGCCTTTAACGTTGCTGGGTATAGAATTGGGTTTGGCGGGGGCTATTATGACCGCTTTCTCGGTTGCTACAAAGGGCCAACTGTTTCTTTTGCGTTTTCCTTTCAAATGTTTTCACGCCTTCCCATTGAAAGCCACGACATTCCAGTTCAGCGAATCGTTGCGGAGAACCCATAAATGACTACCTTCTTAACAGTACTTGTTGCAACCGTGGCATATCTCGGTTATCGCTTACAGTCATTATCTGTCGGGGGAGCGATCACAGCTTTTGTTGTTGGTGTAGGAATTTTAATCTCCTTTGGTTATGAAGGTTTACTAGTTCTAGCCATATTTTTTGTAAGCAGCACGTTGCTCGGGCGAGTGCCAACTCGGAAGTTTAAACGGGAACATGAGGTCCGTACAGTTGGACAGGTGTTTGCAAATGGAGGAGTGGCCACACTAGCTGCTTTATCTTCTCTTTTATTTGTTGATGATGAGCTCGCCATGATCCTTTTTATTAGTGCATTTGCCGCTGCGAATAGTGATACTTGGGCAACTGAAGGCGGCAGGCGTTGGGGAGGAAGACCGTATCATCTAAGAAAGCGCGGTCGTGCATCGATAGGCAGATCTGGTGCAATTACTGTTGTAGGAACGCTTTTCAGCTTTGTGGGGAGTGCATTAATCGCGTTAAGTGGTAGTATACTCATGTTAGACGGAGAATGGGCATTATTAATGACTCTTGCTGGGTTTACAGGCGCACTGGCAGATACCTTGATTGGCGCTTTTATTCAGGAAGAGCGTAAGTGCATTCATTGTCAGTCGATGACAGAAGAAAAGCGGCATTGCGGCAGCAAAACGAAAATCTCGCGAGGGGTGCTAGGAATCGATAATAATATCGTGAATACGGTAAGCACGATGGTAGCTCCTTTGCTTTCTCTTTTTATTTTCCTTCTCGTATAGCGGCTGAACCTTTCAGCCAAGCTAAGAAAAAACGGGAGGGATTTATTGTGCAAAAAATATTTATGTGGATCATCATTACCCTGTTTACTCTGCTTATGTATCGTTATCGCCGTTATTTCCTGCGTCTATTTCTGAAGAATAAAACAAGCCGTCGCGTATTAATAAAAACTGTGATGGAGATCCCGCCATTAAGGCGAAGATTTTTAAGGCGTTATTCCCCTTTTGCGATGTAAACGTATAAGTGATAATGATTTGGCCATCGGTAAGACCGAATTATTCGCATTTCATCACCCTTGTCGATTATCATAGAGAGTAGAAATCCTCTTGGCCGATGGCCACATGAAAAGGGAAAATCAAAAGGATGAAATCGATGGAAGTTAGGGACCAGGACGTGCTGTTCTGGGAACTCGCCCATCATCTTGTGGTGGGAAACGAGTTCCGTGCAGCTCACGTCAGTAAAGATCGAAAACAACTATGGCTTGAAAAGGAAACAGATAACGAACAAATCATCATCTCTCTATCTAAAATTGATATGGCTTGGAGTCGTGGTCTTGAAAATTATATTCAAGAAAACGCCCGTCAGTTTCAATCATTTAAACGTTCGTTTACCCGTAAAGATGTTGTCTATCACAATCTGTATATTACTTCGCTGGCCCCCGTGGACGACTGGAAAAAAAAGACTGGGGAGATCATTTATACAGATGCTGCCAAGCGTAGGCCCATGCATACATGGTTGTTTGCGGCCGCCATTGGAGCCCATAAGAGTGATGATATCGTCAGATTTTTAGGTTTGTTGGGTGCAGAGGCAAATTGGCCGAGCAAAGAAGAGATGCTCATTGAGGATGAAGATTTGCGCGCACAAAAAATGACGAGGCAACGGCAGGCAGTTATAAAAAAGATTGAGGACGAACAGGAAGAAGCTATTAAGGTTTTTACATACGGAAAACCTCGATTTACCATAGCTTTACTTGCTTCGATTTTAATTATTTTTGCCCTGATCGAAATGACAGCAAGTACAACGGATGTATTAGCACTGATTGATTTTGGAGCGAAATATAATCCAGCGATTGATGAGGGCGAATGGTGGCGCATCATTACTTCTATGTTTTTGCACATAGGGTTGTTGCATTTATTAATGAATTCTATGGCGTTATTCTTTTTAGGGATGGCTGTAGAACGGATCTTCGGAACATCAAGATTTATTTGGATCTATTTAATTGCTGGAATTGTGGGCTCTACTGCAAGCTATGCTTTTACCGATCAAGTTTCAGCGGGAGCCTCAGGCGCAATCTTTGGCTGTTTCGGTGCTTTGGTTTACTTTGGAGTGATTCGCCGCCGACTTTTTTTCCGGACCATTGGGAAAAGTGTAATTGTGATTCTTGTGATTAACATTATTTTTGGGACGGTCGTTCCGATGGTGGATAACGGGGCCCATATGGGAGGACTGGTTGGTGGATTTCTAGCTGCTGCTACAGTAGGAATGCCGGGCCACAAATTCAAGATCAGGCAAACAAGTATTGTTGTTGCTATTGCCGCTTTAATTGCAGGTCTATATGGTTACGGATATTACGGAGAAAGTATGGGTGGGGCATCACAGCCACTCGTAGAAATTCAACTGAGCCAGGAGTTTTTGGAAGAAGATGAGTATGATGAAGCTTACCAAACGATGGCTGAGGTGATCGATGATACCGATATGCCCGAGGCCTATTTTATGATTGGGACAGCCGAGTTAGGTCGTGAAAACTATGAGGAAGCCGAGGGTTATTTTCTAGAAGCGATAGAAGAGAATCCAGATTTCCACGAAGCTTCTTATAATCTCGCGCTTGTCTACGCCGAGATGGGTGAAGAAGAACAAGCATATGAATACGCGGAACGAGCTGCAGAGCTCGATCCAGAGAATGAACAGTACGAGGAATTACTGGAAAATCTAAGTGAATGATAAGCGTATTGCCGCCTTGATAATGATCAAGGCGGTGAACTGTGAGCAAAAAACCTATCTAAAAGCGTTTGTTTGTTCCCGTACATGTATCGAATGTTACAATTCTTCTGGCCTTACTTTTTTCTTTATTTTGAAAATAATTTCCTTAAAACCGGTAGCAGGAAGAGTAGCATTTTTCGGTGGTTCATGGACAGCCCTTAAATTGCATACGTTTCTTGTAAGGTTGTACCGAACGTAAAAAATAAAGGTGGGGACAATATGCTTTCTGCATTCGCCATTGCGGTAGCCATTGGGGCACTTTTGTTTCACCAACGTGTTGTTGATCTGGAGAAGTGGATGCTGCTTTTTGCTGTGCTTTTTGCAGCGGTGGGGTATTTAGGGTTTGCCGTCAGCAATGGTCATTTGAATTTCGTAGCAGATGGGTGGATTCAAGGATTCTGGTTTACGAGTACAGTTGCGTTCATCGCTGTGGCCATTCTGTCATATCATCCATTTTATGGTTTTTTTGGTCGCCGGGATATACGAATTTGGGTAAGCATCATCGTGATGTTTTTTTTGACCGGAGCTCTTGTAAATATATGGATATCTATCGTGTTTACCTATTTAATTCTCGTTGTCGCTTTTGTTGCCGGTTTGTTCATTGGATTTTTAGTCCAAAGCTATTTATTTTCCTATTGTTCACGATTCCAATGGCTGCCCTACGTACCATTATTATTTCTCGTTTTCGCCTCGACAGGAAAGTTGCTATAATAGTAGAGTATGAATATTAAAAGTGTGCATGACGTGCGTCAGCTGTTGTTACGGTTTCACTCGGTGATTTACACGCAAGATCGTTTGACTGATTTGATTTTGATGGAAGACGAATTATCCATGTTACAGCAATCAGGGTTGCTGGAGAGGGAGGATTATTACGCTTGTAAACGGATTTTACAAGTGGAGCAACGGAAATTAGAGAAATAATAGACGTACAGAAAAGTTTTGAGGGGGGTTTAGGAATGGCAGAATACATTGTAGGCATCGATGTTGGTGGGACAACGACAAAATTTGGCATACTGACCACCACAGGAGAAAACATCGGCAAGTGGAAAATCCATACACATACGGAAAATGACGGAAAAAATATTTGTTCCCATATTAAAAGCAGTATTCAGGAATATTGTAGAGAGAATCAAATTCCTAAATCTAAGCTGGCAGGAGTAGGTGTCGGAGTTCCTGGTTTTGTGGAAGAAGGGTCTGGTATGGTGAACAATGCCGTTAATATTGGATGGAAAGATTATCCGTTACAATCAACCCTTGAAGAATTGCTCGATTTGCCTGTGTTTATCAATAATGATGCGAACCTTGCGGCGGCAGGTGAATATTGGCAGGGAGCAGCAAAAATGGAAACGTCTACATTATGTATAACGCTTGGCACAGGTGTAGGCGGCGGCGTGATCCTTAATGGTGATGTCGTCACTGGACCAAGCGGTACAGCAGGAGAGATCGGCCACTTCCTTGTCGTACCTCACGGTCGTATTTGTACGTGCGGACGGGAAGGCTGTTTAGAAGAGTATGTCGCTAGCAAAGGATTACGGAGGAGTTTGCTTGACCATTTGCGCAATCCTGCTGAAAGTACCCAGCTGGATAAAAGTAGTGAAGCTATAGATATATTTAAGGCAGCCGAAGAGGGGGATAGGCTTGCAAATCGGATTGTCAATGAAGCTACCTATTATTTGGCGTATGTGTTGGCAAATACAGTGGTTCTTTTTAATCCGGAAAAGATTATTATTGGCGGCGGTATGTCAGCGGCAAAAGAAACGTTATTACAGCCGTTAGTCGCTCATTTTAAACGTTTCGTGTTAACAGAGGCTGATCAGCATTTATCCTTTGGGTTCGCCCAACTTGGAAATGATGCCGGCATTTACGGTGCATCCTGGCTTGCTGCAAAACGGCTGGGCTATATCGACGATTAAGTTGGGGGTATTTTTATCATCTAAGGATAAAATGGGGAGGAGTACATAATCGTGTTGGATAAAAAAATATCAATGGTAGGTGTACCGTTAGATTTAGGACAGAACCGTCGAGGTGTTGACATGGGGCCAAGTGCTATTCGTTATGCGGGGGCCTTCGAGCGTCTGAAATTACTTGGATACGATGTTTGTGACCATGGAGATTTAACCGTACCTGTGCCTTATGTTTCAGCATCGGAAGAGGATTTGAAATATCTATCAGCTGTTGTGGATACGAATCGAGTCCTCGCAGCCAAAACGGATCGCATCGTAGCAGCGCAGGAATTTCCGCTCATTCTTGGAGGGGACCACAGCATTGCAATCGGTAGTCTTGCTGGTATATCCAAGCATTATGAGGAGCTAGGAGTAATTTGGTATGATGCCCACGGGGATTTGAATACGGCAGAAACTTCACTGACCGGAAATATTCATGGTATGCCTCTTGCTGCCAGCTTAGGACTGGGCCATGAATCCTTAACAGCAATTTCTGGAGACACTCCAGCGATCAAACCAGAGAATATTGTCATTATTGGAGCTCGGGCACTTGATGATGCTGAAAAAATGCTCGTTCGAAAATCAAATATGAATGTATTTACGATGCATGAAGTTGACCGGCTCGGCATGAGCGAAGTGATAAGGCAAACGATTGGATACTTGAGTCATTGTGATGGTATTCATGTCAGCCTTGACTTGGACGGGCTCGACCCCATCGATGCTCCAGGCGTTGGCACACCAGTCGTTGGCGGGATCTCATACCGGGAAAGCCATTTGGCGATGGAAATGTTACATGAAGCAAATCGGATTACATCTTGCGAGTTTGTGGAGGTCAATCCAATCCTCGATGAAAAAAATAAAACAGCTGAAGCGGCCGTTGCGCTGATGGGTTCTCTTTTTGGAGAAAAATTAAAATAACAGGAGATGATTGACACCTATGGAACAGCGTATAGAAAAGGATTATTTAGGAGAAAAGCAAGTGCCTGCGGACGCCTATTATGGAATCCAAACCGTGCGGGCACAAGAAAATTTCCCTATTACTGGCTATCCTCCCCATCCAGCTTTAATTCAGTCTTTCGGTTTCGTCAAGAAGGCAGCGGCCATGGCTAACCGGGACGTTGGAAATTTAAACGAAACATTAGCAAGTGCCATCGTAAAAGCGGCAGAGGAAGTTATCGAAGGGAAGCATAACAAAGAATTCGTTGTAGACGCCATACAAGGCGGGGCAGGAACTTCTTTTAATATGAATGCAAACGAAGTCATCGCCAACCGCGCGATTGAAATTTTAGGGTATAAAAAAGGAGATTACAGTCGATTAAGTCCTAACACCCATGTAAATATGGCCCAATCCACGAATGATACTTTTCCTACTGCGATCCATATTGCAGCCTTAAAACTTGCAAAAGGATTGCAAAATGTACTTGATGAAACGATTGACACACTTAAAAAGAAAGAAAAATCATTTGATGAGGTTATCAAGATGGGGCGCACCCATTTGCAAGATGCTGTCCCCATTCGTCTCGGTCAGGAAATTGGGTCCTACCGCCGCATGTTAGAGCGAGATCTCGGGAGAATTGAACGGGCTCTTAATAATTTAAATGAGGTCAACATGGGTGCCACGGCTGTTGGGACCGGTTTAAATGCGGAACCAGAATATATTGAAACCGTCACAAATTATTTATCCGAGATTACAAATCTGAAGTTAACGGGGGCCGATCACTTAGTCGACGCCACACAAAATACAGATGACTATACAGAACTCTCGGCATCTTTAAAAGTACTGGCGATTAACCTGTCCAAAATGGCGAACGATTTAAGACTTATGAGCTCAGGGCCGCGAACGGGTCTCAATGAAATTAATCTTCCAGCCCGTCAACCGGGATCTTCCATTATGCCTGGAAAAGTAAATCCTGTGATGGCGGAAGTCGTTAATCAAGTTTCTTTTCAAGTCATTGGAAACGATCATACCATCAGCCTTGCTTCTGAAGCTGGGCAATTAGAGTTAAATGTGATGGGACCTGTCCTTGTTTTTAATTTATTACAATCGTTATCGATATTAGAAAACGGATTGTGTGTGTTTAGACGGCACGCCCTTGAAGGGATGACGGCCAATATCGAAAAAACGAAGGAAATGGTGCATAACAGCGTAGGAGTTGTTACTGCTATTAATCCTCACGTGGGTTACGAAGTCGCTTCACGTATCGCGAAGGAAGCTTTGAATACTGGCAATTCGGTGAAAGACATTTGTATCGAACGTGGGATTTTATCGGAAGAAGAGTTGGAGGAAATCCTTAAACCGCAAGAGATGACCAAGCCAGGCATAGCGGGATCAAGATTTTTGGAATAGGAACAAGCGGCTTTTAGAATCCAGCCGCTTATTCAATTGCTTTCCAACATGATCAAAATTCCCGAGTTTAATCTACAAAGGTTTCATTTGTACTTACAGAATAGATTTCAAATGCGTGATTCTGTAAAACAGGAAAAGGAATTGATTCATTAACATCACCACTGAAAAGTCCTCTAAAAATACCTTTCATCTTGGTTGGCGGTCAGCACTGATCGCTTAGAGACTATAATACTTCATCATAAATGAGTTTTATATTTTCCCGGCTTTTTGAACACCCTCTTCATTCCTAACTTTGACGAATATCCCTATGTAGCAGTTATCCATTTCTGTCGACCGCTTTTTAACCTCTTGTTTAAACATCATCCAGTCCTTTTATGTATGATTTTAATATGAGCACAATTTATTTGTGTGAAATTACTAAAGGCGGTACACTGCCAATAGATAAAAGAATCGTGAATAAGTAGAGGGGGGCTCGGTGTGTGGACATCAGGATTGTATGTTATCTCCGCGGAACATTTACATCCAGAACGAACATTGGAATCGGTAATGGAAGCAGCTTTACAGGGTGGGGCTAGTGCCATTCAACTGCGTGATAAGGAAAGCAGCAAGGAAGATTTAATTAAAAAAGGCCGAAAGTTACAGCAGCTGGCCTCACGCTTTGGCGTGCCTTTCATTATCAATGACCATTTAGATGTCGCTTTAGCGGTAGATGCGGATGGTGTACACTTTGGGCAGGGGGATTTTCCGCTCTTGGAAGCACGTACCTTATTAGGAAGGGGTAAGCTTATTGGGATTTCCACTCATACAAAAAAAGAAGCCATTGAAGCCGAGCGGGACGGGGCCGACTATATCGGTGTTGGGCCTGTCTACCAAACGCGTTCTAAGGAAGATACGGAAGAAGAGGTCGGGCTGAGTGGATTGCGAGACATTTGTGAACAGGTTTCGATTCCAACTGTTGCGATCGGAGGTATCAAATTGAACAATGCCGCGGCGGTTGCTGCTACAGGTGTGAGTGGAATTGCTGTTATTAGTGAAGTTGTCATGAGTAATGATATCGAAAAAACATGTGAACGTTTTACAGGGATATTGAATGATAGTTACGGGGGAGAATGATGTTCAGAAGTAGTAATAAATGGATGATTATATTGCCAGGATTACTTATGATTTTTTTATTTGTAGCCGGAGGTCTTTATGTTACAGAATCCGATGAAGTTGGGCACGAAGAGCTCAAGGATCATGTGCAGCTGGATGCTGCCATAGCAAATGATCAACTTAAGGCCGAGTGGGAGTGGGCAGCCCTACCGGAAGGAGAGCTAGAAGGCGAAGATTATATCGGCATTATCGCCTATGAAAATGGAGAAGTCCTTCCCGGTTATGAATTTGAGGAGAACGAGATACAATTATTGCAAGGTGACGAGGTCATCTATGAAGACGAAGCGATGGTCGTCGATGAAGGATTGATTTTTGAATTTCCAAATCGAATTGAAATGAATGAAGTCTACGGCCCTATAGGGTCAGTTTCTGTGCAATTACCAGAGAAGGCTGAGGAAACAGAGGTCCATTACCTCCATACATGGCTAGCACATGCGGGGCAAGGTGGTGAAGACCCGGCATTTACTGATCCACCATTTCCGGGAATGGAAGATTATGATAACTTCTGGTGGGTCGTGAGTGAAACAGCGAGTGAATAATCATAACGGCTCTTGAGTCATTGTACTCAAGGGTTTTTGTTTGATGAGGTATCCACATACAGACACCCGCGTCGTTTCACGCGGGTGTCTGTATGTGATCCTATGTAATGGTTGGGATGGCAGGATTCGAACCTACGCAACATGGAGTCAAAGTCCATTGCCTTACCGCTTGGCTACATCCCATGCTACACCCAGTAGTATGGGCACGTAAAAAAAGATTATACTTTTTTACGAAAAAGGAAGGAAAAAGACAGTTACTGTCGAATAGTAATATGTGTGAGAGAGCCCCCTTTATAAAAAAGGGAGGTGCCAAATTGACCACAACACAAGAAGAATGTACAAAACTCTTCTGTTTAGCCCACGAACATCAGGCCACTGACGTTCACTTCCATCCTTACCCCGACTATACGGCAGTATTGTTTCGAACAGAAGGTGATTTAAAAGAAACTAGACGCCTTTCACGGACGTATGCCGACAAAATGATTGCCCATCTTAAATTCCAATCCGGTATGGACATTGGGGAACGACGTCTTCCGCAAAACGGTTCCTTGTCAATGATCCAAGGTGAAAAATCACTAGCAATTCGGCTGTCAACCATCCCAATTGCTGAAGGAGAACGATTAGTGGCTCGTCTCTTGCCAGCGAATGATCATCTCAAATTGTCACAATTACCACTTCTTGAAAGTTCCTCACGTAAACTTCATGATTTAGCTCAACTGGATCATGGCCTGATCATTTTTACCGGTCCTACTGGATCCGGGAAAACCACGACGATGTATGCCCTCCTCCAAGAGATATCCAGGCAAACGATTCGCCATGTCATTTCTGTTGAAGATCCAATCGAAAAACCACAGAAAGCTTTTACACAAATGCAAGTGAATGAACAGGCTGGGTTATTTTACACAGATGCATTGAAAGCCGCTCTCCGTCACGATCCGGATGTTCTTATGGTTGGAGAAATTCGTGATGAGAAGACGGCTAAAATGGCAGTGCGGGCTGCGATGACCGGGCATCTCGTCTTAACAACGATGCATACGCGCAATACGAGCGGTGCCCTTGTTCGCTTACTAGAATTTGGTGTCCCTGCCAATTATATATATGAAAGTACAGCAGCTGTAGTGGCACAGCGCCTCGTGCATGTAAGAGAAGATGACCCTGATCGTATACAAGAAAAACGAAAGGCGATTTTTGGTTTTTTGGCGGATGAGCCTTTGCAATCACTCTTGGACGACTGTGTACAAAATATTCCGCTTTCCTATGATGACGGTCTGGAAAGCCAACGTCTCGAAGGGATGGCACTTGGATATGATGCCGCTAAAGAGGAGCGCCACAGCCATGTTTAATCGAAAAAAAGATAAATGGCAGGCGAAAAACAAAGCTCGCTTTTTTCTCAATGTCGGCAGGTTGTTGCAAAGAGGGTATACATTGAACCATGGAGCAAAACTGATGATGTACGGAGAGCCCCCTTATGCAAGAGATACCATTCATTCGTGGATTGGTACCTTGCAAGATGGAAAAGCCTGGGCGGAGTCGTTAGAGCTATTGCGAATTCCTTCTGATATTCGTGCCTACCTTTATTTTTCTGAACGTTATGGCATGCTTTCCCAAGGGTTTTATTTTGCAGGTCGTATGCTTGAACAAAGGGAACGATTGAAAGAGAAAGTACGTATTCTTGCTCGTTATCCAATTCTCCTCATTTGGATCATTGCTACCCTTTTTCTATTCATGACGTTATTTGTTTTTCCCCAATTTGAACAGTTATTTGCCACGATGGATATTGATTATCCATTAATCACGACCTTCACATTTTCGGTTTTTGAAGGGCTCCCCTTCGTATTTGCCGCTTTGGTGATTAGCGTCACCGCTTTGTACTTCTATTATCAGCTCTGTTTTAAACAACTGACTCCCTTTACACAAATTCAACAATTATCAAAGATACCCGGCTTACGCCGTTGGTTACATTTGTATATCACTTATACGGTGAGTCTACAGATGAGTCAATTATTAAAAGGCGGCCTCAGTGCCCACGATGCCTTACAAGTCTTTATCAAACAAGAACAGATGATGTTTTTGAAAGCGGAAGGAGAACGGTTACAAGCACAATTAAATGAAGGGAAACAATTGGGTGCAGCAATTGAAAACGCTCCATATTATCAAAAAGAGCTACCCGATGTAGTGAGACACGGGCAAGCCGCAGGTCAGTTAGCTGAAGACCTTGCCCATTATAGTGAAATGCTTTGGGAAGAGATTAACGAAAGGGCGAAAAGAGCAACGACAAAGATTCAGCCGATTTTGTTTTTAGTCATTGGCAGTTTCATGTTGATGCTGTTTTTATCAATCTTCATGCCGATCTTTCAATTAATTTCCTCATTAGATAACTGAAATAAGGAGAAGAAATATGAAAAAGCCTGATGAACTACTAATGCTGCGCATTCAGCATCTAGAAGAAACCTTCAAAAAAATGGATTTGCGTATTGATGATCTAGAGTCTCGTGTCAAATGCCTCGAATATCAACAAAACGATGATACAAAAAAACTCGTGAAGCTTGTCTACAATCGCAATCAGAAAGGAGATATACAATGAAGAAAAAGGACGGGGGCTTTACACTTATTGAGATGATGATCGTACTCCTTATTATCTCCATATTATTGCTCGTTGCGATTCCTAATATGGTAGAAAATAGCGGCGTTGCCCAAAGTAAAGGGTGTGAAGCTACTGTAGACCTATTGCAAGCAGCCGTAGGGAGTTATCACGTGGAGCATGGTAGTATGCCAAGTGACTTATCCGTTTTAGAAGAGGAAGGTTATGTGGATCGTATTACCTGCCCGGATGGATCTGACTTGTCGTATAGTGAGAGCAGTGGAGAAGTCAGCCAGGAATGATGAAAAACGATAGGGGCCACACGCTGATTGAGCTTATGGTTGTTTTGCTTATTTTCTCGATTTGCTTAGCGATTCCAACCTTGTATTATGTTAATCGAGACAGCGGGCAGGATGTGAAGGCATTCATTGAAGAATTTGAGCAAGATCTTTATTACAGTCAGCAGCAAGCAATGGGGAAAACCACTAATGCAAGGATCAATATCTTTAACGGTAGGGGTTTTTATCAAGTCTCAGTAGACGGTAAGCACGAAAAGACTGTTCATTTTCCGGAGGGATTACGTTTTCAACGAGGCTCAATTGCCGTCCCGACACCGATCTTTTTTTATCCCAATGGCAATACAAACGTTGCTGGCAGATTCGCGATACAAACACCGGGAGATCTTTATTGGGTAAATTTTCGTGTAGGTTCGGGGAGGTTTTATGTTGAAAGACTTCATTCGTAACCATCAGGGAGGATTCACTTTAGTTGAGGTCATGACGGCACTTTTGATCTTATCGATCGCAGTTGCAGGAATTATTCCCTTGCTTTCGATCTTATATACCGAAAGGGCGGAAGTTCAGGTGGAACGTGAAGCGTATCGGCACCTTGATCGGTATGGATACGAACTCATGGAGGGGGAGGTAGAAACGATACAATCTGAAGTGACCTCCTTCGTTCTACGTAATCGTAATGGAGATGTCTGTATCCATTGGGTTGGGCCTGCAGGGAGGGAGAAAGAAGTATGTCTCGTGTTTCCATCATAAACGACCGCGGCTTCACGCTTTTAGAAACTGTAATCTCCATGTTTATTTTATTTGCCGTAGTGGCAGTTCTTCCTCTCTTTTTACACAGCACAAAACCTCCGGATTCAGCCCTTTCCCACAATGAGCAAGAAATTCACATCTGGTTTCAGGAAATGGAGCGTGAGTCAAAGTATGCCCGTGATTATTCGGTAGAGCAAAATGCGCTCGTAATCACCGATATCCAGGACACTAAACGATTGTATAGAAAGGCAGGGGACCGTCTGATTTACCGTACAGTCGACGGGGGACATGTAATTGTTTTGCAAAGTATTGAAGACTTTCGTGCTCAACCTGTTGAGGACGGTGTGGTTATTACTGTCATCGCAGATGGAAAGCAATATGAGAAAAAATTGCGTCACTCCCAGGCGCCTGAGGAGGAAGAAATTTGGATCAGAAGGGAGCTGTAATGCCGTTTGTCCTAATAATTTGTCTTATCCTCGCCGGTCTTGTCAGTCATCAGGCTTCACTATTGGTAGCTGAGCGGGAAGGTCTACAGGCTCAGCAGAGATTCCTGATAGCAAACGTGTTGCTTGCTAAAGGAGAGGCCAATTGGTGGGAGGAATATCGAAGAGGTCGTACATCATCACATGGATCGTGGAAATTTAAAGAAGGTGAGGTGCATTACCATACGTTACCAACCTCAAATGGATATAAATCAGTGCACCTAAAGGCTGAGACGGAAGAAGGGGGAACGCTTCAGCATTATTATTACGTAAGGAAAGCCGGAGTTGAATCAAGATCAGTAACGGCTGAAGATAAAGATAATGAAGGATGAAAGAATGAGAAAGAAGAGGTGATTCTGATCGACGGAGCTGACCATATGTTGGGGTCAGCTCCCTTATTTTAGAGGATGTTTAAAAAAGTCCGGGAAAATAGCGGTCGTATTTCTTCGTCGACTTGCTTCTGCACGCCTCACGTATGAAAACCATATCCTCGAAAAAGAAAACCGCTTTTTCATCGTGTGAAGGAACGCTTACGAAGCAGCCAGCTGTCGCTTTGCTCCTCGGAAAAGAACCCCCTTTTCCTTCGTGAGAAGTGAATGCTTTCGTGGTGCAAGCAGGATGCTCGCTTCATCTTCACGAAACTCCTCGGCTCTTTTTACCTCCTTTTTGAACACGAATTTTTAGTTATTTTTTTATCACCCGCTTTATGCTAGGAAACATCAAAAGGATACAGAAACTAATCTCGAGTGTAGCCCTAGACTTCATTTGTGAGCAAAAATTTGTCTCTACTTTTTCTGTAAAAAAAGTATAATCTTTTTTTACGTGCCCATACTACTGGGTGTAGCATGGGATGTAGCCAAGCGGTAAGGCAATGGACTTTGACTCCATGATGCGTAGGTTCGAATCCTGCCATCCCAACCATTACATAGGATCACATACAGACACCCGCGTGAAACGACGCGGGTGTCTGTATGTGCAGGTATCTTATCAAGATTCTGATTAAAGACCGTTCATCTACAGGTTTTTCAAGTTTTACCCGAGGCGAGCAGTGATGATTCTGTCTTTGATCTGACAGGCTTCCCATATAGGATTCGCGCTTCGGAGGCAGTACTTCCTTGAACTGTTGGGTTTTTTGAACACACAGTTAAAAATATTCGTACATTTCAGATGGAGTACATTCCTACGGAAGCAGAATAAAAAAGAAAAAGATGGGGAAGGATCTATAATAAAGATTGGTTTAGGAGGAGGCAGGTATATCCATGAATCCCAATCCTTATTTCAAATATCTCATTGAATCCTTTTTACGAAAGATTGACTCGTTTGCCGCGCCTCAAGAGGTGAGCCGAAAGGAACAGCGAAGACTGAAAAAAAAACGGAGATTACGCCTGTTTACTGTCTTCGGTATGATCCCTACGGCATTAAAAATTAGTATGCGCAAATCCAAATGATGCTTTTGTGTTCGGCTATCATCGAAAAGTAATTTACAAGGGGTACATCCCTCATATATAATAAGGATAGCATCCCTGAGGTAGAAGCAATGGTAGAGGAGGAAAAAAAATGAGTCGCATGTACCGTGTGATGGGTTTTTGGACAGGGGTCTTCGCAGTATTATTTTTCGTAGGTGAAATGTATGAAGTATCTCTGTTGTTCTTTGCGCAAACGGCTGCGTTTGTTGGTTTAGGTTTTATGAACCTTCATGAACGAACGTATGTCTACATATTCGGTGCATATTTAACTTTGTTTATGGTTAGCTTTTCCTATTATACGATGTTTATTATGGAACCAACCATTGGTCATTAAAACCCAGGCGGCCAATGATTAACCGCCTGTTGTATTCTACAACCCACTCAGAAACGGGTTTTGGTCCATTTCATTTGCAACGGTTGTTTCAGGTCCATGCCCGCAGGCAACCGTTGTGTCTTCAGGTAGTTCTAACAGTTTAAGGTGAATGCTGTCGAGCAGGGTTTTTTCGTCTCCATAAGGGAGGTCCGTTCGTCCGATACCAGCCTGGAATAAGACGTCACCGGAGAAAACAGTACTTGTTTCTTCGTGATAGAAGGAGACACTTCCAGGTGAATGACCCGGAGTTTCGTAAATCTGAAACTCAAATGGACCCACGCGCAAGCGATTTTCCCCTATGATTAAATGATCGGCAGGTCGGGCGGTGAAACCTTGGGGAGTCATGTTAATGGAGAGGTTTTTTGCTGGATCAGAAAGCCAGCTTTCTTCTGCTTGATGGAGATACACAGGGATGTTGAATGCATCACGAATGTGATCAACAGCGCCAATGTGATCAAAATGGGCGTGTGTTAAAAGGATCGCTATAGGCTTTATATTTTCCCGTTGTAAAGCAGATTGAAAGGCTTCGCCATCTCCCCCCGGATCAAAGATCACTGCCTCTTTGTCTTGATTATAAAGTACATAGGCATTCGCTTGTACTGGACCTAATGGGACTTGTTTCCAATTAATCATCGTGTTCAGCTCCTTAAACAATGTTTAGAATATATTCCCATTGTACAGGAAGTAAAAACGAAAGAAAACTCGACAAATGTGCGGCTATTTTACTATGAACAGGCATGTAGCTATGGGCGCATAAGATTTTGAATCACCTTTTAGAAGGAGAGAAAAATTCATGGCATTAGGGACAACTTTATTGGCAGTTGCAATCCTCTCAGTCATTTCTTTTTTCCGCGAACTAAAGCGGAGGAATTTTGTCGGCGTCGGATTTTCAGTGATCAGTATTCTCGTATTTGGATTCTTTTCAGTCATGACTTTATTCGTAAGTGGTGCACCAGAAGCTTAGAAAAACCACTCGTCATCCCTTTGGCGAGTGGTTTTTGTTATTAGAACTCCAAGCCTGTCAACATTGGCTCAAGTCACCAGTCATTCAGTTGGCTTTTGTCGAATTTATACGTACTAAAATAAGGTTCCCCTTTCTTTACTTAGGTAAAAAAGACCGCCGTTGATGAATGTGAGCTGAATGGTTGGTTGATATTGATGTTGAATCGCTTCTTTTTCTGAGTCATAGTCAGTATCTTCCTCCTCGCGGGCTTCGTAAAAGCGGTCGAGTAATTGTAAATCAGCGTTCATACGCTTCGTTGCTTCATCTGCCCACGTATGCTTTTGGCTCCGAATATCGTCAAGGAGGTACTTCTTGATTCTTTGCACTGCGCTTAGCGGTTTGATCAGATTTGCCATCGTAAAAGTGTAGTCGGGGATGGCGGGTACAAGCGGGAGTGGTGAGAGACGTTTCATAAAATGGTCGATGGTCTCTCCGCTGATTAATTGCACGCCGAAACTACGAATGTCATCGCGTCTACGGTGGCATGTGTAAGAGATGCGCATATTTAATCCGAGCCATGGATAGAGGGGGGTTTGGTTTTTTTGGTAAGTTTGTTCGTACAACCGAGTAACCGCACCTTTTTCAACAGCTGAGGAGAAAATTTGATGGAGGCGCGGAGAGCCGAAGTGGATCTTTTCATTCGTTTCTGAGTGCATATCCGTTGATAGGTTCATTTTCAATGGCTTGGGTTCGCCCCCGGTTTTTTCAAGATAATGCCAGTAGAAGGGACGGTTCATGAGCTCGAGATCGAGCGTTTTATTAAGCTGTACTTCGAGATTAGGCGGCCTAGTATGTAACAGTTCTGCACCGGCGGCGTAAAAGTAGCGACGAAGATAATTATGAACTTCTGCCTGTTCCATCTTGTCCTCCCCCTTTGTTTTCTTGATTCATAAGTTCGCTCAAATGATGAAGCTTTACCCGTGTTTCCCCCTCGGTGTCCGAATCCAAGGCATCCTCGACGTATTTTTCCAATTCCTGACCGGAGTAACGCTCGAGGATATCATCCAGGCGGCCGATAACGCCTTCGAACATGGCAATCTTATCGTACAGAAGGTTGAGAATTCGTTGTTCGACGGTATTGTCGATCGCATAGTTGGTAATGTGTACATCTTCCTTTTGGCCAAGACGGTGGATTCTACCGATTCGCTGTTCGACACGCATAGGATTCCATGGCAAATCATAGTTAATCATGTGATGACAAAACTGCAGGTTCAATCCTTCCCCCCCTGCTTCAGTTGCGATCATCACTTGCGCGTGGTCCCGGAACAACATTCGCATCCAATCTTTTTTGCTCCGTTTAAATCCACCGCGAAACGGAACGGAGCGAATCTTGTGTTGGGAAAGAAACCACTGTAAAAACAGCTGAGTGGCACGGTATTCTGTAAAAATAATCGTTTTTTCTGAGGAGGCCTGCAATTGTTTCAATACCTGCTCGGCTTTTGCATTTGTTTTTACGGCTTGCATAGCTTGAACGACAGGGGTAGCTTGTTCTTCACTTAAAATCCCTTTCTTCATCATATTGGAAAGTGTGACACCTAACGCTTCTTTGCTAGAACAAGCTTCTCGTTGAAGTGTTGTTAATGAAAATCCATGTAGCTCCTGAACCGTTTGCTTCAAATTGCAAACCGCGTCATACATGGCGCGTTCTTCGTCTGACATTTTTACATGATTATTTTCCACGTGCCTTTTTGTCCAATTGACATTGGTGTTATC
Organism: Geomicrobium halophilum; assembly: GCF_014207655.1. Classification (GTDB taxonomy): domain Bacteria; phylum Bacillota; class Bacilli; order Bacillales; family Marinococcaceae; genus Geomicrobium; species Geomicrobium halophilum. The sequence goes on from NZ_JACHHJ010000001.1 coordinate 847,478, forward strand.
ACGGCGGTTGCGAACCATTACGTTTTGAACAAGTGCCTGAATATCTTCGTTCGATTGGTCGCCCTTATATTGATCTTTAAAACTTTTCTCATCGCCGAGATGGCCTGGCTTTAAAATCGAAACGAGATGAAAAAGTTCCTCGATTCTATTTTGCACAGGAGTAGCGGTGAGGAGTAGGCAGAATCGTTTTTTAAGCGATTTGATGAAAGCATAGTTTTTTGTCTTTGTATTCTTTAATTTGTGAGCTTCATCGATGATGATCATATCATAGGGTTGTTCCAGTACAATATCGCGGTGGGGAGATCGTTTAGCTGCATCCATAGACGCAACAACTACATCACACCGTTCCCAAACATACGACTTTTTTTGCGGCACAGCGGGGATATTAAATTTTTCATTCAACTCTTGCGCCCATTGATTGACTAGAGATGCGGGGGCAAGGATAAGAGCTTTCTTGACGAGCCCCCGAATCATATATTCCTTTAACACAAGTCCTGCTTCAATCGTCTTCCCGAGTCCGACTTCATCGGCGAGAATAGCTTTGCCGTTCATATCCTCGACAACACGTCGTGCTGTCTCCCATTGATGATCATATAAGGAAAGCTGCGGCAAATGTGACGTCGCAACAAGCCCGTCAAAAGAGGGGACGGCTTTATGCTTCTCAGCTTCATAGGCGAGGCGATACATCTCCCATGAGGACCAGGGCCCCTCGTCATCTAATGCTTTTTTGAACTTTTCTTCCCAATCTGTAGAAAAATGAATATCAATGTACATAATGGCTCCTTAATTTTTAAAAAAAAGATTGGCAGTGAGGTTGTGTAATGCTAAACTAGTGTTAACGCAAGGAACGTTCATAGTATGTGAATGTTGCTTTCTTTTATACAATTGCATAATGCGGATGATGACAGAGGGAGAGATCGTTTAAAGCGACGCCGAAGGAGCAAGCCGGTAAGGTGAATCTCTCAGGCCCAAGTACTTCTGTTTGACGCAGCTCTGGAGAGTGCCACAAGGCCACCCACGAAGACATCCTTTGCCTACCTGGGCAAAGAGGAAACTTTCTGGTATATGGACAGAGCTTTTCAACGTGAGATGTTGAAAAGCTCTGTCTTTTTTTACATCTAAAAAATGTAGGGAGGAAGATATTTGTATGGAAAATCAACGAACCATCCTTTATGACAAGCATGTGGCATTAGGAGCAAAAATTGTGCCCTTCGGCGGATTTGAAATGCCTGTACAGTACTCGTCGATTAAAGAAGAACACCGGGCAGTTCGCGAGGCGGTTGGCCTCTTTGATGTTTCCCATATGGGGGAGGTTATTCTAGAAGGGGAGTCAGCACTTGAATCCCTTCAAGTTCTTTTGACAAATGATGCTTCCAAGCTAGAAGTTGGAAAAGCACAATATTCATTAATGTGTAATGAAAGCGGGGGAACGGTGGATGATTTCCTCGTGTATCAACTGGATGTAAACAAGTATATGGTGATTCCGAACGCTGCCAACCGGGAAAGGGATAGGAAGTGGATTGAACAGCACGTAAGACCCGGGACGACGGTTACGGATGTCTCTGATGATTACGCGCTTCTCGCATTGCAAGGTCCGAAGGCGGTGGACGTCTTACAATCTCTGACAGAGGTGGATGTTAAGTCTATAGACATGTTTCGCTTTAAAGCGGATGTGGAGATCGCAGGTGCCCATGCTATCGTGTCACGAAGCGGCTACACAGGTGAAGACGGATTTGAAATTTATTGTGACACAAAAGATGCCGGCACGATTTGGGACGCCTTACTTGAAACCGGGCAACCTGAGGGAATTTTGCCCTGCGGCTTAGGAGCTCGGGATACACTTCGTTTTGAAGCACGTTTGCCGTTGTACGGGCAGGAAATTACCGAGACAATCAGTCCGTTGGAGGCAAAATTAGGTTTTGCTGTCAAAGTGAATAAGGACACTGATTTTATTGGAAAAGAAGCCCTTGCTTCCGAAAAGGAAAATGGCCCGTCTAGGAAACTCGTCGGCATTGAAATGCTTGAAAAAGGGATCCCACGTACTGATTATCCTGTTTATAATCAAGATGAAAAGAGAATCGGACATATTACATCAGGAACGCAATCTCCGACACTCGGAAAAAACCTTGGTCTTGCGCTTGTGGAGGCAGATTATGCCGCCCTCGGTACAGAAGTAATCGTGGGGGTTCGCAAACGAAAATTGAAAGCGAGCGTTGTTCGAACGCCGTTTTATAAACGATAATTGGAGGGGATCATAATGACTCATCGATATTTACCTATGACAGAAGATGATCGTCGAGAGATGCTAGAAACCGTGGGTGCTAGTGACGTTTCCGAATTATTTTCAGATATTCCGAAAAGTGTACGTCTGGACCAAGGATTAGATGTCCGGAAAGCTTTATCGGAACCTGCGCTTATCGAATATTTTCAAACTTTAGCAGCTAGAAATGACTCCATAAAAAAATACCCCTCTTTTCTGGGAGCAGGGGTCTATGATCACCACATTCCATCGACGGTAGACGCTGTCATTTCCCGTTCGGAATTTTATACCGCATACACCCCGTATCAACCGGAGGTTTCGCAAGGAGAATTACAGGCGGTTTATGAATTCCAGAGCATGATTGCCACGTTAACGGGTATGGAGATTGCGAATTCTTCTATGTACGATGGGCACACCTCGCTGGCTGAGGCAGCGTTAATGGCGGCTACCCAGAAGCGAATGAAGAAGCAGACCATTTTGATCTCGGAAACGGTACATCCGGAAGCGCGTGATGTCGTACAGACGTTTGTAAATGGACCAAGGCTCAATCTAGAAACCGTTCCGAGCGAAAAAGGCGTGACAGACGTTCAGGCGTTAAAAGAGATGATAAGTAGTGATGTAGCCGGTGTCATCGTACAATATCCAAACTTCTACGGAACGATCGAAGACCTTACTCAGCTCCGTGAAGCCGCAGATGAGGTTGGGGCGCTTCTGATCGTGAAAAGTAATCCGCTGGCTCTTGGTGTACTCACTCCGCCGGGAGATTTTGGAGCTGATGTCGTCGTCGGCGATACGCAGCCATTTGGGATTCAAGGCCAATACGGCGGCCCGCATTGTGGATATTTTGCCACAAAAAAAACGTTCATGAGAAAAGTACCTGGAAGACTCGTCGGAGAAACCGTTGACGAAGAAGGTCAGCGCGGATACGTATTAACGCTGCAAGCTCGGGAGCAGCATATCCGCAGGGATAAGGCAACGTCGAATATTTGCTCTAACCAGGCCTTGAATGCACTTGCGTCCTCGGTGGCTATGTCAGCTTTTGGTAAAAAAGGGGTCAAAGAAATGGCCGTACAAAATGTACAAAAGGCCCATTATGCAAAAACATCGCTTAAGGATGCTGGCTTTACGATCGTGCATGACGGTCCGCATTTCAACGAATTTGTCGTTGACGTTGGGCGTCCGGCGGTTGAGGTGAATAAGGAGTTATTCTCCGAAGGCATTATTGGCGGTCTGGATCTCGGACGTTTTTCCCCTGAGCAAGAGCAGCATATGCTTGTCTGTGTGACCGAGCTGCGCAAAAAAGAAGAGATTGATCAGTTTGTTGCAGCGCTGAAAGCAAAGAAATAACTAAATTTTTATGCGAACAGAAAGGAAGTGCAAGCTGCTTTATGAAACGTGAAGAACAAAGGCTCATTTTTGAACTGAGCAGACCTGGGCGAAGCGGCGGATCGTTGCCGGAAAATGATGTCCCAGAAATAAACGTCAACGAATTATTTTCATCAGATTATATTCGAAAAGATGAACCAGAGCTGCCGGAAGTATCAGAGCTTCAGCTCATTCGCCATTATACAGCGTTGTCCAATCGCAATTTTGGCGTTGATTCTGGATTTTATCCGCTGGGATCTTGTACGATGAAGTATAATCCAAAAGTTAACGAGGGTATTGCCCGTATGGCTGGTTTTGCGCACATTCATCCGTATCAACCGGAATCACAGGTCCAGGGTGCATTGCAAATGATGTATGAATTGCAGGATTCGCTTGCTGCCATTACAGGCATGAATACGGTCACTTTGCAATCCGCAGCCGGTGCCCAAGGTGAGTGGACCGGTCTCATGATCATCCGGGCCTTCCATGAAGCGAACGGGGATCACCAACGGACAAAGGTGATTGTTCCGGATTCCGCCCATGGAACGAACCCGGCTTCGGCGAGCGTGGCCGGATTTGATCCCGTAACGGTTAAAACAGATGAACGGGGGCTTGTTGACCTTGAGCATTTACGGGAAGTAACGGGTCCAGATACAGCTGCACTCATGCTTACGAATCCAAATACACTTGGATTGTTCGAAGAGGATATTGTGGAGATGGCCGAGATTATTCACGATGCAGGCGGAAAACTTTATTATGATGGTGCAAATTCGAACGCGATTATGGGAAAAACAAGCCCGGGGGATATGGGCTTTGACGTTGTCCATTTGAATTTGCATAAAACGTTCACCGGCCCGCACGGGGGCGGTGGACCGGGAAGTGGACCTGTAGGAGTGAAAGAAGAGCTGGTTCCTTACTTGCCGAAACCATTACTTGTCAAAGATGGTGAAGATTACACATGGAATTATGATCGTCCGGAAGCGATTGGACGCATTAAGCCGTTCTATGGGAACTTTGGTATTAACGTACGTGCTTATGCTTACATTCGCACGATGGGACCTACAGGGTTACACCAGGTTTCCGAGAATGCGGTCTTGAACGCGAATTATTTGATGAAGCGGTTAGAACCTTATTATGACATCCCATATCAACAGTATTGCAAGCATGAATTTGTTCTCTCAGCGAAAAGACAGAAGAAACTCGGTGTGCGTGCTCTCGATATCGCTAAGCGCCTACTGGATTATGGTTACCATCCTCCAACCATCTACTTCCCGTTGAATGTAGAAGAGTGCATGATGATCGAGCCAACGGAAACTGAATCAAAAGAAACACTCGATGAATTTGCAGACGCGATGATCGCGATTGCCAAAGAGGCCGAAGAGGAGCCAGATCAAGTACTTGAAGCGCCTCATGAGACGGTGATTTCACGGCTTGATGAAACACAGGCAGCCAGAAAACCGATATTGAGATACGAAAAAGCAAAGGAAGAGCAATAAATAAAGCCCCCGGAATGGGGGTTTTTTCGTATCTTATGAAGAATGCCAAAAAAACGAGTTGTTAAATACCATTTATATTAACAGTAACTTTATTATGTAAACTTATAGGTGTAAAAACCCTCCACATAAAAGTAAAGGGTTCATTCTCTTATTTCTTTTTCTTCTTGATCTTCCCGGTCCATTTTTTAAATCCTTTTTTCAAATAATGGAGACCTTTATTGCCGTTCTTTTTCTTAAGAAGACGGGCGGCTTGGCGACTGCGCATCCCGGAATTATCATAAAGATAGACGTCTTGGTCTTTACGTACCTCCGAAAGACGGTGTTTGAGTTGAGAAAGTGGAATATTACGTGCACCTAAAATGTGACCGCCCTCATATTCCCGCTGTTCGCGCACATCGATCAATTGTGCCTTCCGGTAGCCTTTAATAAATTCCTCTTGGGTAAGGGGTGTAAGGTATGAAGGTGTTGCCAGGCGGCGAAAAAGCATGACGAGTGCAAAGGCGATGAGTCCGCCCCAGAGAATGTATGAAATGATTGTAAGTACATCCATTTTTATCGTTCCCCCTTTTGTGTCCACTCCATATTATAAGCAACATGTCCAGTGGACGCAAAGCAAAAATCTTTATGTTTTCTCCCAATGTAAGGTTTGATAAACTAAAAAGAGAAAGGTAGTGTCAAACATGGAAAAAGAAGAATGGCTGTTGATTGATTCAGGGGCTTGTTCACCTGCGTATAATATGGCGTTAGATGAGATGCTTTTAACCTGGCACAGCGCTGGTCTGATTCCACCGGTGATTCGCTTTTACGAATGGGAGCCAGCAACGCTATCCCTTGGTTATTTTCAAAAGGTACATAAAGAAATTGATCTGGAAGCGGTCCAACGTCACCAACTAGGACTTGTTCGCAGGCCAACGGGTGGTAGAGGGGTTTTACATGATCGAGAACTTACGTATAGCGTCATCGTTTCGGAGGAGCATCCACGGATGCCTGCGACTGTCACAGAAGCGTATCGTGTCATTTCCACGGGATTACTCGAAGGATTTAAATCTCTTGGGTTAGACGCGTATTTTTCCATTCCCTCATCAAAAAAAGAACAAGACGAGCTCAAAATGCCAAGATCCTCTGTCTGTTTTGATGCGCCCTCCTGGTATGAACTCGTCGTCGAAGGGAGAAAAATCGCCGGCAGTGCGCAAACACGTCAGAAGGGCGTGATTTTACAACATGGCTCGATCATTATTGATCTGGATACAGAACAGCTCTTCGACCTTTTTAAATATCCGAGTGAACGAGTAAGAAGACGTATGCAACAGGCGTTTGCCAAAAAAGCAGTCCCGATTAACGATTTAACCGAAGACAAGGTAGATACGCCTCGCGTTCGTGCTGCATTTAAAGAAGGGTTTGAGCGGGGACTGGATATTCAGTTATCCCCTTACACTTTTACCCCACAACAGGAACAAAAGGTGCAGGAGCTGGCGAAATCGCGCTACGAAAATGACGAATGGACCTATCGCCGCTAGGGGGTGCTTTAGACGCATTCCCCTTTTTACATAGTTCTAGATGGAGCTCGGTTCAAACAACCACAGTATCCAAGTTAAGAAACACCAATAGCCACAGCGATAAGTAAAGCAATAATAGCGATGATGATCCAGGCAACGACAAGTTTCCAAATAAATTTAACCCAGCGTGTATAAGGGATACCTGCAATCGCTAAAAAAGCCAAAAGCGATGCCGAGGTAGGGTTAATGATATTCATGATGCCGTCCCCATACTGAAAAGCGAGAACCGCGACTTGACGTTGAATGTCCAGCAAGTCTGCAAGAGGAGTCATTAAGGGCATCGTCGTGGCCGCTTGTCCACTTCCAGACGGAATAAAGAAGTTAACAAAAAGCTGAAGCACAAACATACCAACCACAGTCAGCGCACTAGGCACAGCACTAATAAAATTCGACAGCGAGTATACTAACGTGTCCATCACTTGTCCCTCTTCCATGACCACGAGAATCGCACGAGCGAAACCGACAACAAGCGCACCGAATGCAACCATCTTCATCCCATCTGTAAAGGCTGAAAACATGCCATTCACACCAAGACCACCAAAAATCCCCGCAACAAATCCGATAATAATAAACATCGCAGCCATCTCTGTTAAGTACCAATCCCATTGAAAGACCCCGTACATATTTAGCGAAAACCCAATACCAACGACGAGCAGTACAAGTACATGTCGGTACTCAAATACAATCTTTTCAGGAGCGCCGCTCACCCCTTTCTCATCAAGTCCATGCATATAGCTAAGCTTGGGGTTCTTTTTGACACGGTTTGCATAACGTAATAAAAAAAACATAGCGGCAGCTAAAAAAACGAGGTAGACAGCGAAACGAAAACTAATCCCGCTGAATAGCGGTACTTCGGCAATTGACTGCGCTACTCCTACCGTAAAGGGATTCATCATGCCGCCCACGAATCCAGTCATTGCACCAAGGCTCACCATTGCGGTTCCTGTAATCGTGTCATAGCCAAGTGCTTTGGCAACGGCAATTCCAATCGGTACAAAGATCATGATTTCTTCAGACATACCGATCGTAGCTCCGGGAACCGAAAAGACGATCATCATAATGGGGATCAGGAGAACCCCTTTACCTTTTAACTTGCCAACAAGACCATAAACAGAGGCGTCAATCGTCCCTGTTTTCATAATAACGCCGAACGTACCACCTACTAAGAATATATAGAAAATGATTTGTGCAGCTTCCACCATACCAAGAGGAATGGCTTGAAACATTTCAAAAGCACTGACGGGAGCTGATGCCACTTGCTGATAACTGTTTTCAACAATCTCCGTTTGCCCGTCTTGTTCTACACGTTCAAATTCGCCAGGAGTGATGAAATGTGTAGCGAGCGTCGCTAGCATAATCATCGCAAATAAAATCCCGTACGTATGCGGGACTTTTACCAATTTTGCAGGTTCTAATTCTTTTTGTTTGCCTGGTTTCAAAATACTCTCTCCTTATCACAACATTAAAATGGATATTTATACATTTAAATTAATATTTATCTCCATACAAATATAAAGTATAATAAGTAAATGTCAAGGAGATTTAAGGAATTTTCGGCGGAGGGATCACAAATGAAGCTTTCCATTCAACAATCGATTGACAAACGAAAAATGAATTTTTATGAGATCAGTCAGTATATTGGAAATAACCCGGAACTTGGCCATGAAGAGTATAAAGCTTGTGAAGTTTTAACGAGGGAATTAAGAGAAAATGGGTTTACAGTTACTGTAGGGACTTGCGGACTCGAAACGGCATTTGAAGCGGTTTACGATAGTGGAAAGCCAGGGCCGAAGATCGCGTTTATGGCTGAATATGATGCACTTCCCGAACTTGGACACGCGTGTGGTCATCACTTAATCGGCACAGCCGCTGTTGCTGCAGGCATCGGTTTAGCACAGGCCTTATCTGAAGCGGGGGGCGCTGTCTACATATACGGAACACCGGCAGAAGAAACACGGGGCGGAAAAGTGACAATGGCAGAGAACGGGGTGTTCGATCATCTAGATGTGGCCATGATGGTTCACCCTTATTCCAGGTATGAAGAGAGTGGTCTTTCACTCGCAATGGACGCAATTCAATTTGATTTTCATGGAAAAGCGGCACACGCTGCAGCGAACCCGCATGAAGGAATCAATGCATTGGATGCCGTGATCCAGACGTTTAACAGCATTAACGCGTTACGGGAGCATGTGACAACCGACGTTCGTATTCATGGAATTATTGCGGAAGGTGGACAAGCGGCCAACATTGTTCCTGATTTTGCACGAGCGCAGTTTTATGTACGCGCAGCAACAAGAGCAGCGCTTGATCCCGTTTTGGAAAAGGTGAAAAACTGTGCGAAAGGGGCCGCAATAGCCACAGGGGCAGAGTTAGAAACGTCGTTTTATGAACTTTCGTATGACGATATGAACACCAATGAAACGCTTTCGAAAATATATATTGATAATATGATCAAACTGGGAGTTGCAAGAGAAGAGATCCATCCAAAGCAGGGAGGGGGGTCGCTTGATATGGGAAATGTGAGTCAAGTGGTCCCTTCGATCCATCCTTATGTGAAAATTACGGATGGGGGGCTTGCTTGTCATACACATGAATTTCGAGAAGCCGCACTAAGTGACCAGGGATTTGAAGGACTATTGGTAGGAGCCAAAACAATGGCTTTAACAGCCTATGATATTCTCACCAATGCTGATTATCTTCGTAAAATTAAAGAGGAATTTGCCGAATGGAAGCTGTATCAAGCTTGAATGAGAAGCCGCCCAGAGTTTAAGAGCTCAGGCGGCTTTGATACACCAATGATGGCTTGGCGTGAATATGATTTAAAAAATGTGTATTTACCGTTTATAGCCGGGGAAGGGATGGGAAAGTATTTCTCGGATCCTGCCTTTTGTCCACTCAAACAGTCACCAAAAGATGATCCAGCGGTAGCGATCATGCATTGGTCGCAAGTATTTGGAAATGCGAGCTTAACATGGAAAGACATTGCTTTTTTACAAGAGCATACAAGCCTCCCCATCCTATTAAAAGGAGTCTTGCACCCAGAAGATGCAAAATTAGCATTAGAACATAGTGTTGATGGGCTTACTGTGTCGAATCACGGGGGCCGCCAAGTCGATGGTGCTTTAGGGGCTCTTGAGGCACTACCTCGACTATGTGATGTCATCCAGGAAGAAATTCCTGTGCTATTGGATAGCGGGATCAGACGTGGTTCAGATGTTCTGAAAGCTATGGCTCTTGGTGCAAATGCTGTGCTTGTGGGAAGGCCCTGCATGTATGGATTGGCTGTGGCAGGATAATAGGGGGTGTAGGAAGTTTTGCAAAACTTATTGGCCGATGTAGATTTAACGATGGGACTTGCCGGAGAACGATCCGTGCGTGCATTAACGAAATCTATACTGATGGAATCGCAATAGAATTTAAAACAAACCCCGCGCACATTCAAATGTGGCGCGGGGTTTTGTGCTTAACCAAAGAATGATTTATGATCCTGTCTTCCCAAACTACTTTCATTCCCCATTTCGTGTTTTTGCAATATCTTCTCGCATCATGTTTTGTAATTGCTTGGTAATAGGTCCGATGTTTGTCGTCCCGTGCCTTGTCCCCCGCCATTCTCGAATAGGGGTAACCTCATTGATTGTACTTGTAATAAAGGCTTCGTCTGCTTCTAGTGCTTCATCTATAGTGAACGGAGTGTAATTAACGGAGAGTCCTTGTTCTTCAGCAAAATCGATGACAACTCTTCGGGTGATACCATTGAGGATTAGGTTGTCGGCAGGATGAGTTTGTAAATGTCCGTCTTTGACAATGAAGATATTGGAAGAGGAACCTTCCGTTACCGTTTCTCCGCGGTGAAGAATCGCTTCCTCGCAATCGTGATCTGCCGCTTGTCTTTTTGCCATGATATTGCCGAGAAGGTTGACCGTTTTTATATCACAGCGCAGCCAGCGAATGTCTTCGCTAAGGTAAACCACGGCCCCCTCATCCTGGGTTTGCTCAGGGATGGCCATTTCTTTCGTAAAGGCAAAGGAAATGGGTTCAATATTACGTTCGTAGAGATGATCGCGGACAGCAGCACCACGGGATACTTGGATATAAACGAAGCCATCTTCAACGAGTTCGTTTTCGCTCAGGAGTTCTTGGATCGCAGATTTTAACGATTGCTTCTGTGAGTTAGAGTAAGTAATGTCAAGTTCTTCAGCGCTTCTTTGCAGTCGCTGCAAATGCATTTCTAGTTTATAAGGGTAACCGCTGTACACTCGAATGACTTCATAGACGCCATCGCCAAAGTACATACTGCGATCATCAAAAGAGAAGGAGGCTTCGTCTCGGTTGATCAATGAGTTATTCATCAGGACCTTTTCCATTATCTTACATCCCTACCTTTTTTCTAGTAATGTAACTTCTATATTAACATGTTTTTAACGTTTCAGCAGAGTTTGTTGTCGCTCGTGAACGATTTGTGTACAATAATAAGTGCATAATCAACGACCTGACCGTTTGTGTCGCTCGATCGGCATGAAAAAATTGGAGGAGTTTAGATGGCGGCGACGGCTAGTATGGAAGATTATCTGGAATGTATCTATCAACTGATTGAAGAGAAGGGCTATGCCCGGGTATCAGATATTGCAGACACGCTTGAAGTGCATCCATCTTCAGTAACGAAAATGGTTCAAAAACTTGATAAAAGCGAATATCTTGTCTATGAAAAATATAGAGGTCTGGTATTAACAGCGAAAGGCAATAAAATTGGCAAACGACTCGTCTATCGCCATGAATTGCTAGAAGAATTTTTACATATGATTGGCGTTGATGATACTTATATTTATCGCGATGTCGAAGGAATTGAACATCACCTGAGTTGGGATGCGATTGATCGGATCGGGGATCTCGTTCAGTATTTTAATGAAGATAAGAGTCGTCTAGAAACATTACAGGAACATCATAAAACTACAGAATAAGCAAAATCGAGGCAGCTATCTTGTCGCTTTTTTTACAATTGTATGCCGAGACATACTGGACCTTTGCTTAAACTCAAGGGCTTCCTCAACTTAAAAACAACCCGTACTCCTTAAAAGAGATACGGGTTGTTTTTTATTACGGACGGGATTGCATTTTCAGGAACGAAGAATTAACAAAATCCTCCGCCATAACCATATCCTCCGTGACCTCCACCGTACGCAGAGCCGACGATGATCAGAAGGATAAATAAAACCACAAGAAGCGCAAATCCTCCGCCAAAGCCATATCCACCTTTTCCAGCTGACATGTTATCTTCCTCCTTTCATTAGTAGGGTATGCGGGGAAAAAAGATAATGTTTGGGCTTCAGGCTCAGTCGAGGCAACATATTTCGGGGTGAAAGGCACCTATTTTCCACCCTTCCCCCTCATCTCCCCAGACAAATGGTGGTGCAGGCGCATATGATATGAGGAATTCTAATGGATAGGAGGAATTTCTATGGAAATGCAAAATCTCATGAATCTGTTGGTGGAGCGTGTATTAGCGAAGCACAATATAACGAAGGATTCTGTGAACCTTTCAGAAGAAGAAAGCAAGCGTCTTCGTGAGATTGTCAGAAATATTGAAAAAGAGGCAAATGAGTTCCTGAATGATCAAACGACGACGGTTACAGAAGATGAAAATACGGACTCAAATTCGGATTAAAGAAAAAAAATAGGTGGAATGAGTAGCAAAAACTTGTTAGAGGGTGTTTACAAAGCGTGATAAACTTCCTCGAAAAAGAAAATCACTGTTTCTTTTTCGAGGAATTGAACACCCACTTGTAATAAAAATAAACGATTTTATCATGTAACTCAGTCCACGCAAATGAGAGATGATTGTCATACAGTGTAGTAAGACAACAAAAAGGAGGTAAAAAATCAATGCATTTAGGTCAAGATCGCTATTCTCGAAGAGGATTTCAAGATCAATGTTATCAAGATCAATGTTATCAAGATCAATGTTATCAAGATGATAAGCGCTGGAGTGCACTATACGATGGGAAGAACCAACATCCAATGGCGTGCTTCTCCAACGATGATGATATTACACAACAAGCGACTCAAGCCAATAAAACCATTCAAACTTCAGAAGATTTTATGATGATTAAAGACTCTTGCGATGTAACGGTCACGTCCACCGACACCCAAGCAGCTGTCAACTTGCAATTAGCCATACAAGCAGCGATAGTCTTAGTGGTTAGAATTGCTATTGGTAGTTCATCACAAGCAGAGGATATTACTCAAGAATTATTACAAACGTCGAAAATGAAACAAAGAACATCCCAGAAAACGATTGTGGAAAATTCCAGAAATATCGATGTCTCTTCAACTGATACGCAAATTGCGTTGAACATTCAAGTCTTGGTTCAACTGTTAGTTGCCATCGTCGTAGCCTTGGATATCCTGAGTGCGAGCGCTTAATCGGAACATGTAAGACTAAATGGACTATGCCAGGCATATGGTTTGGCATAGTTTCCTTTTTAGTAGTGACAAAAAGCGATTATCATGCAAAATTTACTGCAAATGGGCAATGAATACTCAGGTATCGAACCCGTGGGTGGTCTTGGATATACTTAAGATATTCATAAGGGGGCTAAAGTGGAACCCTTAAATTAGAAACGATGCTAGCCCGTGAAAGGGGCTGGCATCGTTTTGTGATGAAACGAAGGCAAACAAACGAACTTCATGAGTGAGGGATCTAGCTACAACTGGATAGAAATGTACGACATTAGGGTGATCACGTGAGTAGGCTCAGGCATGTTAAAAAAGTTTGAACCTAGATGTAAATCTGAAGAAAGCGCGACCTGTAATTACGTTGGACAACACGCAATCACTCCGCGCCTGCATATGGTAATGGTGTAGGAAGGTGATTAATCGTGTTGATTGATGGCGTGTTTGCAGGTGGGGGTGTAAAAGGATTCGCTTTTATCGGCGCACTTGAAGAATTAGAGCGAAGGAATTATCATTTCTCACGCCTCGCTGGAACGAGCGCAGGTGCGCTCATGGCAGCCCTCGTACAGGCGGGGTATACGAGTGGGGAATTGAAAGAGCTTATGGATGATTTGGATCTGCAAACATTTCTAGATCCGACCCCGATGACAAAGCATTTCCCTTTATTGCTTAAATGGCTCGGTGTGTATTGGGGGCTCGGTTTGTATAAAGGGGCTCAATTGGAAGAATGGGTAGGAGAAAAATTGGCAGCCAAAGGGATCCGGACATTTAGCGACTTAAAACCGCAATCGCTTCGGATCGTAGCGTCCGATTTAACCCGGGGACAGTTACTCGTTCTCCCTGATGATTTGCATGGTTACGGTATCATTCCGGAGACGTTTCCAATCGCCCGTGCTGTTCGCATGAGCTGCAGTTTACCGTTTTTCTTTCAGCCGGTCAGACTGTTTGATAAAAACGGGGAGGGAGCACTTATCGTTGATGGCGGAATTTTAAGCAATTTTCCAATGTGGCTGTTTCAAAAAGAAGAGCGAAGGAAACGTCCGGTGCTAGGATTTCAATTGAATCCTGAGCCTGATGAAACGAGGAATAAGATCGATAATGCCTTAGATCTTTACAGTTCTGTATTCGGTACCATGCAAAACGGCCGTGATTCTCGTTACGTCGAAAAGCATAAGCAGGATAACGTAGTATTTATACCTGTAGACAGGATCAAAACGACCTCTTTTTCTATTACGAATGAAGATCGGCTTAGGCTGATACGACTCGGACGACGGGCGACGGAAAGCTATTTACGAAGATGGAGCGGCTAATACGAATAAGAAACGGGAAACGTGAAGTACACGTCGCCCGTTTCTACTTTTTCTTACGGCCATCAACCACTTTTAAGTGAGACTTCCGTTTCTTTTTGTTTCGTTCCTCAGGTGCTTTTCCTTGTTGTTTCTGGCGTCCTTTACTTTGTTTTAGGGCTTTCCGGTAATTTTTGTCCATTCCGCTGCGTCTTGGCATAATCACTTTCGTCATTAAAAAGTAAAAACCGGCTGCGATGAGCGCAGCAATCATGAGTGTGAGGAAGAGTCCGCTTGGATTCGTAAATAACTGGTAAATGACCCCAATCACTGCCAATAACAAAATGACGAGAATGACTGGGTGACGGATCGAGTTGGACAAGTCATACACCTCTCTTAAAAATTAAACGATACGTCCGCCTACTTTTTCTTCGTCTTCGATCGCTTTTTCCCGTTCTAACATCTTTTCAAATGAGGAGATCGACACTTCTACTTGATCATCTTTAGGCTGTTTTGTTGTGAGCAATTGTAGCCATAAACCGGGCAATCCCAGCCATTTGAGAAATGGAATATCCCGTAGCTTGTTTGTGCCCTGCAATACTTCATAGGAGACCCCAAGGACAACAGGAATGAGCAAGAGACGATGGATGACACGCTCAATGATGTTATCAAAGGGAACGAGCAAATAAATCATCACGCCAATGATAACGGTAAAGAGCATAAAACTACTGCCGCAGCGGTAGTGAAGGCGGGAGTGTTCCTGTACATTGTCAACGGTTAATGCCTTTCCTGCTTCATAGGTGTTAATGACCTTGTGTTCGGCTCCGTGGTATTGAAAGACCCGTTTAATCAATGGAGTTAACGAAATCAGATAAATGTATCCGACGAGAATGATAAACTTGAAAAAACCTTCAAGTAGGTTTTGTGCCACATGCCCAGGAAAAGCAAACGCGAACATTTCTGCGATAAAAACCGGAATCGCCGTAAATAGAAAATTTCCGAATAAAAATGCGAATACGCCGACCGCGGCAACTCCGAAAAACATCGTCATTTTGGAACGATGCTCTTGCGGCTTAATCTCATCATCGTTGTCCGGATGAACGTCATAGCGATCTGAGGCGTAATTTAAATGTTTACTTCCGACTGCGGCAGCTTCGATTAAGGCAACGGTTCCACGTACAAAAGGAATTTTTTTTAGCTTTTGCAGGATAGGGCGGTTAACCTTACGCTCTTCATAATATTCAATGTTGTTATTTTTTCTCCGGATCGCAGAAACAGTGATACGCTTCCCTGCGAACATCACTCCTTCTATAATCGCTTGTCCGCCATACGCGGGTTTTTTGGGTTGTTCGCTCATACCTGACACCAGCCAATCTATGGTTATCCATTACCATTTTACACGAAGATACGCTGTATCTCCATCTTTTGTGTGTTGTTTCCAACATTTTTAGCATGATCGAAGTGGTAGAGGCTCATACTATCAAGCGAGGTGATCATATGGCAAGCAGACATAAAGAAGTAAAAGATTGGCCTTACGCTGTAAAAACGCTAGTTACAGGAATTGTCGGCGGTTTATTTTGGAGTCTCATTTGGTACTTAGCTTATTTTTTCAATTTCACAACGGTTGGGCCTGCTCTCTTTTGGATGGCTTGGTCCGTAGGGGATTGGAAAGAACAACCTGTTGGACAATGGACCGCTATAGGCATTTTATCGCTCGTTTCAATTATCATTACCTTTCTTTATCGCTATATTCTTGCTCGTGTGAGAGGGATGTGGATGGGCATTTTCTTTGGTGCGATTTTATGGTTTTTGATTTTTTTCGTTGCCAATCCTTTCATCATTGGACTTGAACCCTTGTTTGATATGGAAGGGACAACGATTGTCACCACGCTCTGCCTATTTATTTTGTATGGGCTCTTTATCGGCTATTCCATCTCTTATGAACACGAATTGCAACAATATGAGAGCAGTTAGGGAAGCAGTGGTTGCTAAAATATGCTAAAATGAGATAGCGTATATAGTAACAATTGGGGAGGGAAAGCTATGAATCGTTTCGAGGTTATACGTACGCAGTTTGAACAAAACGGCATCGATGCACTTCTCGTTGAAAGTCCTACAAACCGGCGTTACCTGACTGATTTTACAGGAACAGCTGGGGCTGTACTTCTGACGAGCGAAGATGCCTTTTTTATTACGGATTTTCGTTATGTTGAACAGGCAAAAAGTCAGTGCGAAGGTTTTAAAGTTGTTCAGCATGGAGGGGCGATGAGTGCCGAAATTAAAAAAATACTGGACAGTCATAACGTAAAATCCCTTGGATTTGAAAAAGCGTACACAAGTTTCCAAACGTATCAACTGTATCAGGAAACGTTTGATGCTGAGCTCGTTCCAGTTGCCGGTATCGTCGAAAACCTGCGTCTTTTTAAGAGTGAAAGCGAGCTGAAAACGATCAAAAAGGCATCTGAAATAGCAGATGCAGCGTTTTCGCATATATTGACATACATAAAGGCAGGTGTTCGCGAACGTGAGGTTGCCCATGAACTTGAATTTTTTATGCGGGAACAGGGAGCGGAATCCTCATCATTTGATATTATTGTAGCTTCTGGAGAACGTGGTGCACGACCTCACGGTGTGGCAAGTGATAAGAAAATCGAAAAAGGCGATCTCATCACAATGGATTTCGGCGCCTATTATAAAGGGTATTGTTCTGATATTACACGTACAGTGGCCCTCGGGGAGCCATCGGAGGAACTACGTCATATCTATGATACGGTTTTATCCGCTCAACTCAAAGCCGTAGAACAAATAAAAGCAGGAATGACGGGAATCGAAGCAGACGAAATTGCCCGGGAGATGATCAACGGTAAAGGTTATGAAGGGCATTTCGGTCACGGTCTCGGCCATGGGTTGGGAATGGAAGTTCATGAAGAACCGCGCTTGTCGCCGAAAGGTAATTTAGTTTTGGAACCGGGGATGGTTGTCACTGTTGAGCCTGGTGTCTACATACCAGGAAAAGGCGGCGTACGCATTGAAGATGATATCGTCATTACAGAAGATGGTAACGAACGGTTAACGACGTCGGATAAGGACTTAAAAATCATTGAAGCATAAAGGGTGAGTACAAAAAATGATATCGGTGAACGATTTTCGAACAGGCTTAACGATTGAAGTCGATAATGACATTTGGTCTGTTGTGGATTTCCAGCATGTCAAACCGGGAAAAGGGGCAGCCTTCGTACGTTCTAAACTACGTAGCCTGCGTACAGGAAACATTCAGGAAAAAACGTTTCGCGCTGGTGAAAAAGTGAATAGGGCACATATCGAAAAAAATCGTATGCAGTATTTATACGCAGATGGTAATGCACACGCATTTATGAATATGGAAACCTTTGATCAAATCGAGCTTACGGGAGATCAGATCCAGTATGAGCTTAACTTTTTAAAAGAAAATATGGAAGTACAAATCATTTCCTATGGAAATGAAACGCTAGGTGTTGAGCTTCCTCATTCTGTTGAATTAGCGGTAACTAAAACAGAACCTGGTATTAAAGGGAATACAGCATCGGGCGGGACAAAACCAGCGACGCTGGAAACAGGTTATACGGTGCAGGTTCCACTTTTTGTAAATGAAGGTGATGTTCTCGTCATTGACACTAGTGAAGGAAAATATACATCTCGAGCGTAGAAAGAAGCAAGGCTTCGGGTTTACCGAGGTCTTTTTTTGTGCTTTCATTCCGGCAACAACACACCGACTCCGTCCATTGTCTGTTCTTTTTAAAATACACTTTTAAGTATAGGTAATTGGCCGCTTGTTAGTGATAATTAAATTTCACATACCGTAATGTAATCAAAAGTATTAAAAAACTGAAAAATACTTAGTTATCCCTTTCTTATCTTGAGAACATTTTCTATTTGGGTTCTAAACTCCATGAGTAGACATACATTGTACAAGCAGACCTGAATAACGGGTTTGTTATACGATTACCATCAAGGGTCCGTTGGGGTTGATGATGTATGGCCTTCACAGAAGTAAAAAAGAGTAAAGTCGTTTCAGAGCGTACGATACTCGCTCTTATTCCTCAAAGGTTTCGGGAGAAGACAAGTGAAGCCCTTGAGAAAACAGAGCTTGAAGAAATTCGCTTGCGAGTCAACCGTCCCCCTGAGTTTATTTATCAATGGGGGCATCAATTCATGAAAAGTGACCCTTTTACTAAAAGTGAAGCCAGTTTCGTTATGAACCAGTTAAGTCAACATTCAGTGTATGCCTTTGAAGAAGAGCTTAGAAATGGTTTTCTTACGCTTTCAGGCGGTCACCGGGTGGGGTTGGGCGGTGAGACGGTCGTTGAAAAAGGACAAGTGAAGACGCTCAAGCATGTATGTTCTTTCAATATACGGATTGCCCGACAAATGAACGGGGTGGCTGAGCGATTTTTACCAGAATTGTTTCAGGAACAGTGGCGCAACGTTTTGATCGTCGGGCCTCCACAATCAGGAAAAACAACACTTTTACGCGATATCGCACGAACAGCTAGTTATGGTCATCCAACTAAAAAAATTCCCCCGCGGAAAGTGGCCATTGCAGATGAACGCTCAGAAATCGCGGCTGCTTTTGAAGGAATACCGCAGCATGATCTTGGTCCACGTACGGATGTGCTCGACCGCTGTCCGAAGGCAGAGGGGATGATGATGCTAGTAAGAGCAATGAGTCCCGATATTCTCATTGTTGATGAAATTGGTCATGAGCGGGATAAGGCTAGTTTGAAAGAAGCAATGAATGCTGGTGTAGCAGTGATCTGCAGCGCCCATGGGCGTTCGATGGAAGATATGCAAGAACGTCAACTTTTACGAACCGCATTAGGACGTCCGCTTTTTGACCGTATTCTTCTCCTCAATGAAAACAAGCACGGAACGCTCATCGTCCAAAGGAGTGTGCAAAAGTGAGATGGTTTGGCGCCATTTTCATCCTTCTTTCCATGACGGCTATTGGTTTTGAATGGGCACGCCGTCTGTCAGGACGATCACGGCAAATTCGGCAGTTAACGACGGCTTTGCAATTGCTTGAAGCTGAAGTCATGTATGGGCATACCCCTTTACCTGTGATTGCACGAAAACTAGAGCGGACCTTTAACCAACCGCTATCACTCTTATTTTCCACTTTTGCAAGTGATTTGGAACAGGAAAGTATTGATGTGAAAGAAGCCTGGGCAAAAAGTATTGAGGCCAACTGGTCATCAACAGCTTTACGCCATAAAGAGAAAGAAGCACTACTTCAATTTGGGCAAACGCTCGGACAACATGGGCGCGATGAACAGCAAAAATATATTCAATTGACACTGGCTCACTTACGTGCAGAAGAAGTGGAGGCCCGTGAAGAACAGCGAAAATATGAAAGGATGGCAAAATCACTCGGTTTTCTCGGAGGACTTTTGGCGATTATCGTCATCATCTGATAGTAACATACGATTAAGCGATTCACTGTTTGCGCTTCTGAAGGGGGGAAATGCGGTGGCATATGATGTGGATACGATTTTTCAAATTGCAGGAATCGGCATCGTTGTGGCTATGATTCATACTGTTCTTAAACAGATGGGGAAAGAGGACTGGGCGCATTGGGTAACATTGATCGGATTCGTCGTCGTTCTCTATATGGTGGCTACGATCGTCGATGATCTTTTCCAAAGAATTCGCAGCGTATTTCTCTTTATAGGGTAGTCCAATGTCGTTAGATATGATCCAAATCGTTGGATTTGGCTTGGTCTCTGCATTTTTAGCGATGATTGTTAAAGAACAGAAGCCGGCATTTGCTTTCCTTTTAACATTGTTTGTCGGTGCGATGATCTTTTTATTTCTTATTGACCATATCGTTACGGCTTTCCAACTGATTGAAACTTTAGCAAATCAAGCCAATATCAACATGGTTTATTTAGAGACGATGCTTAAAATTATCGGTATTGCTTATATTGCTGAATTTGGTGCACAAATTGCACGGGATGCCGAACAGGGTGCGATTGCACAAAAAATAGAGCTCGCCGGTAAAGTACTGATTGTCGTCATGGCAATCCCGATTTTCAACGTTTTAATCGAAACCGTCATTTCCTTGATTCCAGGGTGAAAGAGTGGGTCAATATGAAAATGCTTTGGGCAGTCTTGTGCATGAGCGTCATTTTTTTAATAGGGGGGGATCCCCCCCTTCTGTCCGCTGAAGATGGCGATGAAGGAATGGAGCAAGGGCTGCCCATCGAAAATGAAGAAACGGACGTAGAGCCATCTGCGGAGGATATGCTGGAAGAGCAAATGGACGAACAAATGGACAGGCTTGGCTTTTCAGAGATTGAATCGTTTTGGGAAGACATCCGCGGGGAGTATGAATCGTTTTTACCTGAAAGTCAGAGAGGGCAGCTGAATGACTTTATTTCAGGAGAACGCCAATTTGACCCCGTTGAATGGGGACAGGCACTTCTCCGCTTTATTTTGCATGAGATTACAGCCAATATCACCTTACTTGGCACCTTACTGCTTCTTACCGTTTTCACAATGGTGCTTAGGGCATTACAGAATGCTTTTGAACACGCAGCCGTCAGCCGAATTGCTTACAGTGTCTCATTTACGGTTCTGATTATTATTGCAATGAATAGCTTCTACGTTGCTATGTCTTACGCACAAGAAGCGGTACAAAACATGGTTCATTTTATGATTGCGCTTTTACCCATGTTGCTTGCTCTGCTTGCCATGACCGGCGCTGCATCTTCAGCTGCCCTGTTTCACCCGTTAATCGTCGTTCTTGTTAATACGAGTGGATTATTAATTGAACGTCTCGTATTGCCTTTATTATTCGTCTCTGCACTGATCAGTGTCATCAGCACAATGAGCGATAAGTTTCAATTGTCGAAACTTGCGACCCTTATTCGTAACGCGGCCATGGCTGTATTAGGCGCGTTTTTAACCGTATTTCTGGCTGCGATCTCTGTTCAGGGGGCAACGGCTGCTGTCACAGACGGGGTAACGGTAAGAACTGCCAAATATATTGCTGGCAACTTCGTACCTGTGGTCGGCCGGATGTTTACGGACGCCACTGATACGGTAATTGGTGCTTCGCTTTTATTAAAAAATACCGTAGGCGTTGTAGGACTTGGGATTCTTTTTACAATCATTGCCTTTCCTGCCCTCAAAATTCTAGCACTTGCGATTATCTTCCATTTATCTGCAGCCGTGATGCAGCCGTTGGGAGGAGGGCCGATCGGAACGTGCCTAAGTTTATTTGCAAAAACAGTCCTCTTCATGTTCGCAGCTGTTTCCGTCGTAAGCTTAATGTTTTTTCTAGCGATCACAATCATTATAACTTCCGGCAATTTATCATTAATGGTGAGGTGAGCACTCATCGATTATTTTAATGAATGGATTACGACGTTGATTGTTTTTTTACTGATCGCCGTCATTCTTGAATTGCTGTTGCCAACAGCAACGATGAAGCGATATGCCGACCTTGTTCTTGGCTTGATTATGATGATTCTCATCTTACAGCCGGTCTTTGATTTACTGAATCGAGATCCCTCTACATGGTTTGAGTGGGACGAGATTCAGGTCACGGAGGGGGTTGATAAAATGGAATCTGAAATTGATGAAAAGAAAAGTGAAATACAAGCCAGTCAAGATGCATATATTTCTGAACAAGTAGCTGCTCGTCTCAGTAGTGAAGCTGAACCTGTGTTGGAAGAGGACTTTGATCTTTTTCTTCAGGACATTGCCGTTTCAGATACTCCGGGCTTGGAAATTTTCGTAGAAGCCGGAGAAGAACCAGAAGAGCAAGAGCATGAGGAAGAAGAACCAAGTTCTGTACCACCTGTTGAAGAAGTTTCAACAAATACTACTGAGGCGCCAGATTCCACACGTCCTAACCAGGATAGTAGTAATACCGAGGAGGTGCGAGAACGTCTTGCTGAAATTTGGGAGGTCGATGAAAGTATTATTGACGTCAGCCTCGAGGAGGAGGGGGCTGAATGAGTGATTCGAATACACCAGAGAAACCGCCGTTTTCCAAATGGCTGCCTTCCGGTGATGGTCCACGAAAGATTCGCTGGTACTATTTAGGAGGATTACTAGTTGTTGGCTTCATCCTCATGTTTGTTGGTACGAATGGAGATGACGGAGAAGATCCTTCGCTCACTACAGAGACCGAAAACGAAGAAGAGGATCAGTCGACGTTTCTAAATAATAACGAGGACCGAAGAGGAAATCTTGGCGACCTTGCTGATCTAGAGCGTGCGTATGCAGGGGAAATGGAAGGGGCATTGGAATCGATTAACGGAGTTTCAAATGTTGAAATTGTCGTTAATCTAGAATCAACGGAAAGTAAAGTGTATGAAAAAGATACAAACATTCGCGAACAAACCACGGAAGAAACAGATACGGAGGGCGGCAACCGTACGCTCGAAGAAAGCACAAATGAGGAAACGACCGTGCTCGTACAAGAAGGGGACAGCGAAGAACCGCTTTTGATCAGAACAGAAAAGCCTGATGTCACCGGCGTCCTTGTCGTCGCCGAAGGTGTTGATCAACTCGATCGTAAAGAGTGGGTAATTGAAGCTGTTACACGCACCCTTGATGTCCCTGCCCATCGTGTATCGGTATTACCTAAACAGTAACGAAAGGATGAGTGATTTGGTTTTGAAAAAACAAACGGTTTGGCTTTTAACGATGTTAAGTCTTGTCGCAGTTCTCGGGGTTTATTTTTTCACGCCAGACGGTCCGACAACCAATGAAACGGCACTTGTTGATGAGGGGGAATCTCTTGAAGATTTTGAAGGCGAGCTTTGGGAACAATTTCTAGAAGAAAATCCAGATAGCGCTGTTGTTGTTGAAGAATGGGATGAAGAAGATGGTGACCCGGCAGAAGAGAGCAATGAAGAAGTTCCGGCACGAGAAGAAGATGAAGACCCACCTGCTGAAGAAGACCCGCCTGCAGACGAAGAATCAAGTGAAGACATTGAGGTCGCCGCTGACTCTTCTGATAGCAGTGACTGGTTCAGTGCCTTAAGGATCCAGCGTGAAGAGAATCGCAGCGAATCAAGGGAAGAATACACAAATACACTTGCCTCAAGTGAAGCGACAACTGAAGAAAAAAATGAAGCCCAAGAACAACGAGAAGAGCTGCAAGATACCGCCGATCTGGAGCAATCCTTAGAGCAACTCATCCAATCGCAAGGCTACAACGATGTCATCGTAATGGCTCAGGATGACGAAGTACGGATCCTCGTGGAGGCAGAAGAACTCTCCAGATCAGAAGTTGTAGAAATTAACCGATTGGCTAGTGAACAACTTGGCAACCAGCCTGTGGCTGTTGGTTATCATCATGAAGAAGGTGACGAATAGAAAATGGAGGACCCCGGGAGTGGGTCCTTCTTTGCTGTACCCAGTGTACAAGGTGGTGAAAATCTACTGCGGGTTTAGTAAATCTGACGTCGGCATGCCTGATTCAGTATTCTCAAGTTAAGAAGACACCATCCTCCCGGTACCTTTACAAAAAATGCTTTATTTTTTCGGCGAAGTTTTCCCGTAGGTTTTAAACACACACTTAAAGGATGAAATCACCCCATCTACGTGCTATAATCAACATAAGTTACAAATGGATGTAAAAGAGGGATGTTCAAAAAGTCCGGGAAAATAGCGGTCGTATTTCTTCGTCGACTTGCTTCTGCGCACCTCATGTATGAAAACCATATCCTCGAAAAAGAAACCCACTTTTTCGTCGTGCGAAGGAATACTTACGAAGCGGTCAGTTGGCGCTTTGCTCCTCGGAAAAGAATCCCCCTTTTCCTTCGTGAGAAGGGAATGCTTTCGTGGTGCAAGCAGGATGTTCGCAGCTACGTCTTCTCGAACGACTCGGTTTTTTTGTCCTCCTTTTTGAACACGCACTATAAGTGAAATTCGTACGTTGCGCATGTATTTTTCGATTGATACGGTAATAAGGAGAGTTCTTTGAAAATGGAATGGAATGATTTAACAGAAGGTGCAAAAGCAGTTCTGGAACAAACACGTAATCTAAAAAACGATCATATTCAAATTGTTGAATTTGAAGTTGGTTATGAGGAAGAGGTCTCAGAAGAGAATCCTCATCCGATTTCGATTCAAGAAGAAGATTACCAAAACCTCAAGAGGTTTACTGAAGAAAATGAGTATGAGGATCGCTATCATATGGCTCGTAACAAAAACATGGTAAAGATCATTTTATTAGAGGATAATAAGATTCCGGATAATTTATCGGAGTTCCCGGTTTTTCGGCAATATCGCATGGATCGTTTGCGGGAAGAACAGGCTAGGCTTGCCGAGGAATATAAGCAGGAAAAATCTGACTAGCAGGGGGCATTGACAATGAGTGAGTATCAAATGCTAGATCTTGAAGAGCAAGAAAATGATTTAGGTAAAGTGGAAATATCTCCAGAAGTGATTGAGGTGATCACAGGTATTGCTACTTCTGAAGTGGAAGGTATATCAGCACTTCGAGGGAATTTTGCAACTGGTGTTGCCGAGCGTTTTGGTAAGAAGAATCATGGAAAAGGTGTAAAAGTGGAACTGGGAGAAGATGGTGTTGTTATCGATGTTTCCATCGTTGCCTTTTACGGAGTCTCAGTGCCTGAAGTCGCAAATCAAGTGCAAAGAAATATTCAACAAACATTGGCGACAATGACATCCATTACAATAGATCAAATTAATATTCATGTCGTCGGCATTCACTTTGAGCAGCCGGAAGAACAAGAGCTGCAAGTAGAGCGCTTGTCAGAATAAAAACCACAGCAAGACACGAGGATGTTACGTATCGGATGAGATCCGGAATATCTTCCTCTTATTTGAATCTGAATACAAGAAGAGAAGTAAAGGGATGAAGGCATGAATCGTAGATGGGCAAGAATAAGAGCAGTACAAGCCCTGTATCAGGTAGAAATGACAGATGTAGATTGGGATCAGGCGCTTGCAGCTGCGTTGGACGAAGAAGAAGCAGCAGACGATTACCTTGAGGATGTAATCCCTGGAACGATTGGGGCCCTTTCGGAAATCGACAAGCGTATTGTCAATCATCTTGAAAATTGGTCATTAGAGAGAGTCGGAAACGTTGATCGGGCGGTCATGCGTCTGGCTGTTTATGAGTTGCTATATCAAGATGATATTCCACTGCACGTAACTTTAAATGAAGCCGTCAACACGGCAAAGGCATTTGGCGGTGATGAGGCCGGCAAGTTTGTCAACGGTGTGTTATCAAATGTCTTGAAAGAGCATAAAGAAGGAAAGTAGGCAGAAAATGACAGCGACGTTGATTAACGGAAAACAAATTGCAACACAATTGAGAAGTGAACTGGCAGAACAAGTTACCGAATTGGTGTCCAAAGGCGTTCAACCCTCACTAGCGGTGATATTGGTCGGGGATGATCCAGCTTCTCATAGTTATGTAAGAGGTAAAGAAAAAGCTTGTGAAAAGGCAGGGATTTTATCGATTGTTAAAAGACATCCTTCTTCTTTAAAAGAGGATGAACTCCTTGCCGAAATTGATACTTTAAACGAAGATTCAAGCGTTCATGGTATTCTTGTACAAATGCCGTTACCGGATCATATTTCTGAGAATGCCGTTTTAGAAAGAATAGCCGTAGACAAAGACGTGGATGGATTTCACCCTGTTAATGCCGGCCGTTTAATAACTGGCAAAGACTCGTTTAAACCGTGTACACCCTTAGGGATTATGAAAATGTTGGAATTCAGTGGTGTGGAACCTAAGGGGAAACATGCTGTTGTCGTCGGACGTAGTCACCTCGTTGGCAAGCCTGTAGGTCAACTTCTTTTAAACCAGGACGCCACGGTTACTTATTGTCATTCTAAAACGAATGATCTCGCTTCGATTACGCGGCAGGCAGACATTCTCATAGCAGCGGTGGGCCGTGTTAATATGATTGGTGTTGAACATGTAAAACCCGGAGCAGCAGTTATTGACGTAGGGATTAACCGTCTAGATAACGGCAAACTTTCTGGGGACGTACAATTTGATGAAGTACAAGAGAGGGCAGGCTGGATCACCCCGGTCCCAGGAGGCGTAGGACCGATGACGATTACGATGCTCCTATATAATACGGTAGCAGCGGCGCGGGGGAAGATGTCCAATGAATCCTGAAGAGCGTTATCTTTCCGTCACACAGCTAACAAGGCAAATCAAGGGATTGCTTGACCAGAGCCCCCTATTGAATGATGTATTTTTACGTGGAGAGATTTCGAACTTTAAGCATCATAGCCGGGGTCATATGTATTTCACGATTAAAGATGAAAAGGCGCGAGTGTCGGCCGTTATGTTTGCCGGTAACAATCGCGCCTTACGTTTTCGGCCCGAAAGCGGGATGAAAGTTCTCGTTCGCGGCAATGTTTCCGTCTATGAACCGTATGGCCAATATCAATTATACGTACGTATGATGGAACCTGATGGAATCGGTCAATTATATTTGGCCTATGAACAATTGAAGAAGAAATTAGAGGCAGAAGGGATGTTCCATACATCCAGAAAACAACCACTGCCGAAATTTCCGGAAAATATCGCGGTGGTCACCTCAAGGACTGGCGCGGTCATTCGTGATATTTATACAACGGTGAAAAGAAGGTATCCACAAGCGGCGATTTCACTATACCCTGTAGCCGTTCAGGGGCCGGATGCAGTACCAAGCATTGTGCGTGCCCTCAAGCAAGCAGATGAAGATGGAAGCGATGTTATGATTGCAGGAAGAGGGGGTGGCTCGATTGAAGAGCTTTGGTCTTTTAATGATGAACAAGTGGTGCGAACCGCTGCTTCATTAAAAACCCCGCTCATATCCGCGGTTGGACATGAGACAGATGTGACTTTAATGGACTTCATTGCTGACGTGCGGGCGGCCACCCCTACAGCAGCTGCCGAGATAGCTGTCCCTTCCCTGAGTGAGTGGCAGGAAAAGCTCGACACGCATAAAGCCCGTTTGCAACAGGGGATGCAACAGAATCTAATGAGCCGAAAAGAGAAGCTGTCTTATTTGAGGAACGCCTACGCTTTTCGTTATCCGGAGCAACTAGTCAAGCAAAAAGAGCAGGAACTAGATCGAAATCTCGATCAACTCCATCGCAGTATGCAAACGAGTATGCATTTACGCAGACAACGCTTGAATGAGCAGCGCCGACGCATTTCTTCACTCAAGCCCTCCTACTTGGTTGAACAAAAAAGGCAGACACTTGAAACCAATACGAAGCAGCTGCGAGGAGAATTTCGTCGCTTGCTCACTAATAAATCCAATAACTATGACCAATTGCTCTCTAAGCTTACGATTTTAAATCCATTACAGACGTTGAAGAGGGGCTACACCGTCGCATATCATGGAAACGAATTGCTTAAAATGGCAAATGATGTTGACATTGCTGATGAAATAAAGGTTTATTTTCAGGATGGGTCGATCAAAGGTAAGGTCATTGAAAAAGAAAGCGAAACGTTTGAAGGGGATGGAGAAAATGGCAAATGAACAAGAAACAGAGAATAAGCAAACGTTTGAAGCTGACATGAAAAAACTTGAGCATATTATCAATCAACTTGAAGAGGGCGATGTCCCGTTAGAAAAAGCCATCGATATGTATCAGACGGGCATGCAACTATCCAAGCGCTGCCATGATCAATTACAGCGCGTAGAGAAGCAAATGGATCGTATTGTGAGTGAGACAGGGGAAACGGTTCCTTTGCAAGTTGAAGAAGGTGAATAAGAGTGACAAGAGAAGGAATCAATCAACTGGTTGAAGAGCATGTACCGAAACTCGTGGAGACGATTACTACTCATATAGAGACGCTTACGGCTCCCCAACGCTTGAAAGAAGCAATGCTTTATTCAATCAACGCCGGCGGCAAACGGATTCGACCGCTTTTGCTCATCGCGACTGCTGGTAGCTACGGAAGTGTTACAAATGCTGCTTATAAGCTGGGTGCTGCCGTTGAGATGGTACACACGTATTCACTCATCCATGACGATTTACCAAGCATGGATGATGATGATATAAGGAGGGGGAAGCTGACGAATCATAAAGTGTATGGAGAGGCGATGGCGATTTTAGCCGGAGACGCCCTCTTGACTGAAAGCTTCTCCTTAATTACAGACATTTCCGAGCAGGACTTGGCTCCACGGGATGCGCTATTTTTAAGCAGCCGCCTTTCCGAAGCGAGCGGGGCGTTAGGAATGGTTGGGGGGCAAGTGGATGACTTGGCTGCAGAGAATTGTTCACTTACGCTGGATGAACTTGAATCCATTCATCGCCGCAAAACCGGTGCGTTATTAGCTTTTGCCGTTGAGGCAGGTGGCCTGGTAGGAACTTCACCGAAGGAAGATCTTACGCATTTACGGAAATTTGCTGAAGAAATCGGCGTTGCCTTTCAAATCAAAGATGATATTCTTGATGTCGAAGGAGATGAATCAGCAATTGGTAAGCCGATAGGAAGTGATGTTGATAATAAAAAAAGCACTTACCCGAGTCTGCTTTCTATCACTGAAGCGAAACGTAAATTGCGAAATCATATCGAAGCAGCAGAAAATGCATTAAAATCTCTTTCAGTACCTGCACCAGCTCTTTTTTCAGTCCTTTCTTATATTGAATTAAGGGATCGCTAAAAGTGTTGGCTTCGAAAAAATGTTTTCTTCGCGTGAGGTGATTGCTTACCTAGTGACAAGCAACCCTGGTGGCTGCACCCGATCTACTTGGCTTTGTTTGCCCCCTTTGTGAACAGTCACGTTTGTTGCTACCTTTTGGTAGCATTTTTAGCTTATTGTAAGTAAAATGAAGGGAACACATTTTTTGAGAAGTTATGGGAAACTATAACTTTATAGATTTTAACGAAAGAGGGGGTTTGCCGCATGGATTTAGAAACCATTCAGCATCCCAAGTTCCTAAAAAGTTATTCACATAAACAATTGGACGAGCTTGCAAGTGATATTCGCTCATTTCTCATTTCAAAGCTATCGGTAACCGGTGGTCATTTAGGACCGAATCTCGGAGTTGTTGAGTTGACATTAATGTTGCACAAACTGTATGACAGCCCAAAAGATAAAATGATTTGGGATGTAGGCCACCAAACGTACGTCCATAAGATTTTAACTGGACGAGCCGATCAGTTTGACACGTTAAAACAATTCAAAGGCTTGTGCGGATATGCGAAGATGGATGAAAGTGAACACGACGTTTGGGAAGCCGGACATAGTTCCACATCGTTGTCTTCTGCGATGGGTATGGCTACCGCTAGAGATTTAAAAGGGGAAGACTTCAATGTCATTCCAATCATTGGCGATGGGGCATTAACCGGTGGAATGGCTCTGGAAGCCATGAATCATATTGGCCATGAGCAAACCGATTTGACTGTGATTTTAAATGATAACGAAATGTCTATCGCTCCAAATGTAGGTGCAATGCACAATATGCTTGGGCGCTTACGAACGACAGGCGGCTACCGTCGAACGAAAGAAGATCTTGAATATCTGGTGAAGAAAATCCCGGCGTTTGGCGGAGTTCTCAGTTCAACGGCAGAACGTTTAAAAGACAGCCTCAAGTATATGCTCGTTTCTGGTATGTTTTTCGAGGAAATGGGATTCACGTATCTTGGGCCGATTGATGGGCATGATTTCGACGAATTGCATAGTAATCTGACGTATGCAAAACGAACAAAAGGCCCTGTTTTAATTCATGTAGTTACAAAGAAAGGAAAAGGCTACAAGCCTGCTGAGGATGATGCAAGCGGTGCATGGCACGGCCCAGGTCCTTACAAAATTGAATCCGGTGATATGGTTAAAAAAGCAGGTCCACCCGCTTACAGTGCGGTGTTTAGCAACACCCTATCGAAGATTGCAGAGAAAGATGAGCGTGTTGTCGCCCTGACAGCAGCCATGCCAGGCGGAACCAAACTAGATCAATTTGCGAAGAAATTTCCAAAGCGCATGTACGACGTCGGGATTGCAGAACAACATGCAACGACAATGTCAGCTGGCCTGGCCACTCAAGGGATGAAACCTGTATTTGGTGTTTACTCGACATTTTTACAACGCGGCTATGATCAACTCGTCCACGATGTTTGCCGGCAAAATCTAAACGTCGTTTTTGGTATTGACCGCTCCGGCCTCGTAGGTGGAGATGGCGAGACTCATCAAGGCGTGTTTGACATTGCGTACCTTAGACATTTACCGAACATGAAGATTGCTATCCCTAAAGATGAAAATGAACTACAGCACATGATCAACACAGCCATTGCTAATGATGATGGTCCCATGGCTGTTCGATTTCCACGAGGGAATGGAATTGGGGTGGAGATGGACGAGACGTTAAAAGTTCTCCCTATCGGTGAATGGCCGGTTGAAAAAGAAGGCAGTGATGCCGTCATTCTTGCATTTAGCACGATGCTGCCTATTGCAAAAGAAGCAGCCTCCCAACTACAACAGCGAGGGATATCTGTCCGGGTTGTAAATGCCAATTCTGCGAAACCATTAGATGAAAAACAACTGGATGAAATTGCTAAAGAAAACATCCCTGTCCTTACAATGGAAGAAGCCGTTTTAAAAGGTGGATTTGGCAGTGCTGTTCTTGAACATTTTAACGATCATAACCATATCGGCGTACAAGTAAAACGCATGGGGCTTCCCGATCGTTATATCGAACACGGAAGCCCAGGCCAGTGGTATGAAGAGCTTGGTCTAACGGCTTATGATGCGGCAAAAGCCATTTACGATATGGTGCCAAGCCAAAAGCAAAGGGCATAACTCATGAATAAAAAAGAACGGGTAGATGTCTTACTCGTAGAAAAAGGGTTGTTGTCTACAAGGGAAAAAGCAAGGAGGTCGGTGATGGCCGGCCTCGTTTATACGGATCATGAACGGATTGATAAACCGGGAATGAAAGTGGACAGGCAAACGCCGCTTTATCTCAAAGGTGAAATCAACCCCTTTGTTAGTCGAGGGGGGCTCAAATTACAAAAAGCTTTAGAGGTTTTTCCACTCGTAATGAAAGGCAAAACAGTCCTTGATATTGGAGCATCCACGGGTGGCTTTACCGATTGTGCCCTTCAACATGGTGCGAAACATGTGTATGCTGTTGATGTGGGTTACAATCAATTAGACTGGCGCTTGCGTTCTGACGAACGGGTGCATGTGATGGAGAGGATGAATTTTAGGTATGCGAAGCCTACAGATTTTATCTATGGCATACCTAACATAGCTGTTTGCGATGTTTCGTTTATTTCCTTAACACATATTTTCCCGGGGATATCGGCGATTTTATCTGAGGATGGAGAAGCTTGTGTATTGATTAAGCCTCAGTTTGAAGCTGGTCGTCAAGAGGTCGGGAATAAAGGCATCGTTAAAGATTCTTCTGTTCATCGCCGTGTGATTGAACGGGTGCTGGAAATGAGCATAAACGAATGCTTACAACCTGTGGGTCTTGACGTGTCCCCCATTACTGGTACAGGAGGAAATATCGAGTTCTTGCTTTATTTAACCAAGTCTGAAGTACCCACTATGCTTCGATCTGATGTCATCGATGAAAAAATTGCAGCTGCGAAAGCACTCTTAAAGGATTAACGTTGTTTAATTATGCATATAAGGGTATAATCAAGGTGCACTCAACGTGAAAACTTCCTTTAAGGGAGGCCTTATGATGACAAAAGGACAACGACATGTAAAGATTCGAGAACTGTTAAATGAACAAGATATAGATACGCAAGAGGAACTCGTTTTTCAATTAAGGGAAGCCGGTTTCAATGTCACTCAAGCAACCGTTTCCCGGGATATAAAAGAACTACACCTTGTCAAGGTTCCGATGATTGACGGACGCTATAAATACAGTTTACCAGCCGACAAACGGTTTAACCCTGATGAAAAACTCAAGAAAAACCTTTTTGACAGTTTCGTTAGTATTGATTACACGGATCACTTAATTGTTTTAAAAACATTGCCTGGAAATGCTGATGCAATCGGTTCGTTGATCGATCATTTAAATTGGGAAGAAATTATGGGGACTATATGCGGAGATGATACCATTCTCATTATTTGTAAAGAGATACAACAAGCCCCTGCAGTTACAAATCGCCTGCTAGAGATGCTTTAAGTGTGTGTTCACAAAGGAGGACAAACCACGAAAGCATTCATTTCTACGAAGGAAAAATGAGCTTCTTTTCCAACGAGCCCATATGGTTTGAATACGTGAGGAGATCAGTAGAAGACGATGAAGAGATACGAAAGCTATTTTTCCCGGAGAACCACTTCTTGCATTATCTGTTTTAAGGAAGTTCGCTATGACCGTATACGCTCTTCTCAAATACGTGGCTCGTTTATCCTCCTTATTTGAACATGCTTTTAAGATTACTTCCGATGCTAATGGACCTAGGGTAAATTTGCTCCCCATTAACGAGGTTGGTGTTGTAAATGCTTGAAGAACTTACGATCCGAAATTTTGCGATCATTGAAGAACTAACCGTCCCCTTTACCTCCGGATTAACTGTGCTTACAGGGGAAACAGGAGCGGGGAAATCAATGATTATCGATGCACTTGGATTGTTGGCAGGCGGTCGCGGATCTGCCGACTTTGTCCGTCATGAAAGTAAGAAAGCGGAAATCGAAGGCCTATTTACCGTTCCTGATGATCATTTGGCATCAGAACGGATGGCTGCTTCCGGAATTGATGGTGAAGAAGAGGGGATGATCATTTTACGAAGGGAGATCACCCACAAAGGAAAAAGCATTTGCAGAATAAATGGTCAACTCGTCACTTTGACGACCTTACGATCGATTGGACAAACATTGGTGGATATTCATGGGCAGCACGAACATCAGGAATTATTACAAATGGACAAGCATAGCGGAATGGTCGATACATATGCTGCCTCAACATTATTTTCATTAAAAGCCGATTATGAACATCATTTTGACCAATATATGTCGATTAAAAACGAATTACAACGCTTGCGAAATAGTGATCGGGAAAATATGCAGCGTCTCGACCTCATTCAATATCAATTAGGGGAGATCGAGAATGCTGCTTTACATGATCCTAATGAAGACCGTGAGTTGGAACAGGAACGTTATAAATTAGCGCATGCCGAGAAATTGTATGAACTTCTTCAGTATGCATATACAAATTTATACGATGAAGGAAAAGGCTTAGAATGGCTTAGAAGCTCTGTCAACCATCTAGAGGATGCAGCTATTATTGATCCGGCATTAAAAAACACAAGTGAACAGGTAGCATCCAGTTTTTATACCATTGAAGAATCGTCGTATGCCATTAGAGAACATATCGATCAATTGGATTTTGATTCTGGACGTTTAGAGCATGTAGAAAGCCGCCTGTCAGAGATTGAACAGTTGAAGCGAAAATATGGGTCATCGATCTCAGAAATTCTTAATTTCGCTGAGGATATATCACAAGAGCAGGAAACCCTTTTGCATAGAGACGAGAACATCCGGCAATATGAGTTACGGCTGGATGAAATGGCTGGACACCTATTCAAGGCAGCTGATACTTTAACCGCCGAGAGAAAGAAGGCAGCCGAAGCCCTCGCGATTGATGTGGAACAAGAATTGGCTGATCTTTTTATGGAGAAAACACGATTTTCTGTTCGATTTCAAGCACACAGTCAAGGAGAACGTGTAATTGTGAATGATGAAGAGCGGACGCTCACAAGGGAAGGGCAAGAACGTTTGGAGTTTTATATGTCACCGAATATGGGCGAACCGGAAAAGGCACTTGCCAAAATTGCTTCAGGCGGTGAAATTTCCCGGATTATGCTTGCCTTAAAGCGCATATTGTCGAACGCCTCCGACCGGACGGCGTTAATATTCGATGAAGTTGATACAGGGGTTAGCGGTCGTGTGGCACAAGCAATCGGAGAAAAGATCTTTGCGATTGCAAAAGAAGCACAAGTTCTTTGTATTTCTCATTTACCTCAAGTCGCTGCGTTGGCGTCTACCCATATGCATATTGCTAAGCATGAAGAAAGAGAACGCGTCCAAACAACCGTTACGACTTTACAGGAAAATGACCGTGTAGATGAACTTGCACGGATGCTTTCCGGTGCAGCGGTTACGGCGAAAACGCGGGAAAATGCACGGGAGCTTTTAGAATTTGCAACCGTTAGGTGACTCTCCAGAACCTGTCAGTATATCAGTAAAATATCCAGAAAATCTAAAAGCCGACCATTTCAGGTCGGTTTTTTTGTTTACGACAAGTTATAATCAAGCTTCACCAAGGCAACATTATAAGTACGTACTTGATGATGTGCGGGCGGGAGTGAGGAGTGTGAGCGAGGGTGAAGTCAAGTAAGATAAGAAAGACGATTGGTGTCATTTTACTCATCGGTCTTGTTAGCTTATGTTTTTTTAAACCAGTGCAGTCTTGGATACAGTTGCCAGATCAATTAACGATGATGCCGGGTGAGGCGACATCCGCCTTGGAAGACTTAGAAGATCAACTTCCTTATTTTTTTTCGATCGAGGATGAAGAAAATAGTGATGTAATACAAGTAACGGCGGGCTCCAAGCCAATTAAGCATATAGAGAAAGAAAAAGTCCCGAAGGTTGAAGTTATACCAGGCGGCCAGTCCGTAGGGGTACGTTTAAGTTCCAAAGGGGTCATGGTCGTAGGTTTCCATCTTCTTAATACCGAACAAGGACAGAAATCTCCGGCTGAAGCAGCAGGGATCCAAAAAGGAGATATTATTGTAAAGATTGATCAACAGCCAGTGGAAGATATGACGGGAGTTACCTCTATCTTAAAGTCTCCAGTTCAAGACAAAGAAATGCAAATTGAACTTATCCGTAATGGAGAAAAAATCGTGAAAAACGTACAACCTAGTGTTACCGCCTCTGAAAATTCAAGGCAATTAGGGATGTACATTCGCGACTCAGCAGCCGGGGTGGGGACAATGACATTCTTTGAACCAACCAGCGGCTCCTATGGGGCTTTGGGGCATGCCATATCTGATGTTGATACAAAACGTCCAGTAACGATTCATGAAGGTGAAATCTTACGCTCCGCTGTCAAATCGATTGAAAGAGGAGGGAAGGGGATGCCTGGTGAAAAACAGGCTTCATTATTAAATCACCAGGATGTTCTCGGTACAATTACGAAAAATAACACATTTGGGATTTATGGGAAATTAAATCAAGGGCACGATTTGATGAACGAAGGACAAGAACCAATGCCCATCGCATATGCGGAAGAAGTCGAAGAAGGACCCGCAAAAATCTTAACAGTAGTAGAAAACGAAGAGGTTGAAGAATTTGATGTTGAGGTTATTCGATCTTCTCCCCAAAAACATGCAGCAACCAAAGGAATGGTGATTAAAGTCACTGATGAACGATTGCTTGAAAAAACGGGGGGGATCATTCAAGGAATGAGTGGAAGCCCGATTATTCAGGACGACAAAATCATTGGAGCCGTTACACATGTCTTTGTGAATGATGCCTCCGCAGGATATGGCTCACATATTGAATGGATGCTCGAGGAAGCGGGAGTGGATACGATGAGAGAGGAAAGAAAGGCAAGTTAATATGCTGCCTTTCTTTTTTTAATAGGAGAAAGTATACATTTTGGATTCTTCTATGCCGAGGAGTGTGTTAGGGTCGAGATATGAACCCAATATTCTTCGACGTATAATCACGTATAATCTTTGATTACCATCACATGGGGGACAATTTGTCGAAAAACATGGGGGTCGCATCCGTTCCTTTGTCTATAAAAAGTGGGAAAATTCGGCATTAAAGAAATCCTAAGAACGGATTTAAGGTCTTTGTATCCGAAGGATGCCACAAGACCCGAAAAGTTCCCTATAGCTTTAAAGGTCGATTTTGTACGACCTGTTCGGTCGGAGAGAGCGAGGAATGGAGTCGTCTGCTTATGGAAGATGTGTTCCAGGTGAACCATCGTCATGTGATTCTGACCATCGATGAGGGCCTGCGTGCGAGACGTGTTTCTTCTCCACCAGAATGATTGAAAACGTTGATGGATAAGGTGCACGGCTGATTAAAGAATACTTCGAGAAGAAAGGCAAAGTGACCCCGGGGAACATTGTAGGGCTACATACATTTGGTTCGCAAGTCAATTTCAAGCCCCATTCACATGCTGATGACGATGGGCGGGATGACGAAGAAGGGGGAATGGAAATCGCATGATTTTATCCATTTCAGGATGCTTCGCAAACAATGGCAAACCGTCGTTTTGAAACTCATTCGCAAGCATTTGTAAGCAAGCCCGTCTTCAAAAGGCGTTCTTTTAAAATGGGGAAGGCTTCTATATCTATGCCCCTAAACAGAAAGTGTAAGACCAACTCCGATATATGGGCCGTTATATGCGTCGACCCGCCATCGGCATCAATCGATCGAGGCTTATGACGGAAAAATGGTCACGTTTAAATATCACGATAAAGGGATGGAAAAGAGAAGCATGAAACCATTTCCGTTGAGGCTTTTATCATGCGGCTGATCCGGCACATTCCGGATAAATGTTCTTCAACATCCTTTTATAAAGATTTTTCGACAAAAAGAAGGAAAATGGATCGTAATAAGTAGAATGATGACAAATCTTCATGGATAATAAATTAAATTTAGTTATTTGGTTGATTTTATTCTCAATTCATGGATAATCACAGATATAGTTGCCATAAGCCATGACGAAACAAGAGGAGGCATATCTTTTGAAACCTACTAAAGTATGTATTGCAGATGATAACCGTGAACTTGTACAAATGGTGAAAGAATATGTATCAGCCCAAGAGGATTTAGATGTAACTGGTGTTAGCTATAATGGCAAAGATTGTTTACAACTTGTTGAAGAAACAAAACCTGATGTACTTATTTTGGATATTATTATGCCCTATTTAGATGGACTAGCTGTATTAGAAAGATTACAAAAGAGCGAACATATGCCAAAAGTGTTAATGTTAACAGCATTTGGCCAAGAAGATGTAACGAAGAAAGCTGTAAATCTTGGTGCTTCTTATTACGTTCTAAAACCATTTGATATGGAGGTGCTCATGGATACGGTACGGGAACTTGCCGGACAGCCTGCACCACATATAACGGTATCAAGCTCTAATAAAGAAAGCGGTAGTGGAAAAGAACAAGGTGTCAATCTAGATCAGCGAATTACGAGCATTATCCATGAGATTGGTGTTCCGGCACATATTAAAGGGTATATGTACATGCGGGAGGCAATCACGATGGTATACAATAACATTGAATTGCTCGGTTCGATCACGAAAGAGTTGTACCCGGATATTGCCAAAAAATTTAACACAACCGCGAGTCGTGTTGAGAGAGCGATCCGACACGCCATTGAAGTAGCCTGGAGCCGGGGGAATATCGACTCCATATCCCATTACTTTGGATATACCGTCAGCATGTCGAAAGCGAAACCAACCAATAGCGAATTCATCGCGATGGTGGCTGATAAGTTACGGATTGAACATAAAGTGAGTTAAGTGTAAATTCGATGTATAATTACAAAAATGGCAAAAATTTTGGCGCAGCTCTGTCGACAGGGCTGCGTTTTTTTGAAAGATATTCTCGTTTTCTGGACATACTAAGAGGTAAAAGGGATTGTTGGGCTAGACGGCTCTTTTTGTCTTTCTTTTTAAAACATAACCTATGGTATGAAAGGAGCAAGAAATATGCGTATTGGGGCAATCACTGGTACTCTTCACCATTTAAAACATGAATGGCGTGCATCGAATAAAGGGAAGGTTATCGTCGCCAACCAGGAGGATTTATCTGAAAATTATCTGGAACAAATGTTGCGCCGGGGCGTTAAAGCGGTGGTGAACGGTCAAACATCCATGACCGGTCATTTTGATCACCGGGGGGTCCAGCGTTTATTGGAAGCTGGTATTCCTGTATTTGATGTAAAGTCAAGCAATGGTTTGATGAACCTTCATCAGGGACGGAAAGCGCGTATCACAAATCACACTCTTTATATGAGAGACGCCTATGGTGTATGGAAGCCTGCTGCTTCTCTAACCGGGTATGATCATGAACGTGTGGAACGTTTAAAGCAGCGGGCCGCTTCGCTTAGATCAAACACGTTTAAGGATTTTTACAGAAATTCGACTGACGAAGCTAATAAACAGCTTTCGACTTTTTTAAAATTAATGAC
Organism: Geomicrobium halophilum; assembly: GCF_014207655.1. Lineage (GTDB taxonomy): Bacteria > Bacillota > Bacilli > Bacillales > Marinococcaceae > Geomicrobium > Geomicrobium halophilum. The sequence goes on from NZ_JACHHJ010000001.1 coordinate 886,053, forward strand.
GCAAGCAGGAGCTACTGCTATTGGGAACCGGCCTCTCCTTATTGTTGCCCCGACAAGCAATGTTGAACGGGTGCTTTTATATACAAAGCGATATTTTAAACGAATCAAGCCTTTTATTATCGCTGTTGATACTGCATGTCGTAAAGTTTACCGTGCGGGTTTAAAGCCGGATGTTATTCTCGGAGACTTCACATATGTAGATGAACAAGACTTAACATCGGATTCCCTCCTTGTTATTCCTACTACTCCAGAAGAGAAGCATCATGCTTCCGTAACGAAACTGCAGCGATTACAATTATCTTATACGACATGCTCAGGCTTTGGCGGGTTGGAAGAGACTGCAATTTTATACGCTCGTTCTGTCAGCAATGGGACGATTTTCATGTTAGGAAGTGGAACAAACATGGAAGAAGCAATGGGACAGGGGAGGTCGGAAATCGGGGTTCAGGCACTTATGCACTTATGGTTTGGCTCAGAGATTGTTGACGTTAAAGGTGTATCCAAATTCATGGACCCATCCATCAACCCTCATAAACTGGACTGGTTAGCTACACGGCGAACGACATCCGGTGCTGATGGATGGCTGTAAGAGGGTGTTCAAATGAAAAATAACTGCCTGTTTTAAGGAAGGGCGGCCAACACTGAAGTTAGGGTTGAGCTTCTGCTCCTCGAAGAAAACGACTTTTCCTTCAGGGGGCTTACCTTTCCGAAGGGCCGAGCTCGATGCTCTTATTTCTTTTTGTCCACCTTTTTGAATATGTCCATGATGCGTGGTTAACCTTCATCGGTTGCCTGTCCATTTTTCTTTTGAAAACGTGGGGCGACTTTATTATTTTTTCGATCTCGGTGAAAAATAAATCCACCAACGAACGCGAGTCCGGCAATAAACAATATGAATCCACTGGCAAACTGTAAGGCATAATTGGGGAAAGGATCATGTAGGACGGAGAAAAGGACGTCCCTCATCCACTTAATGCCTACCCCTGCCAAAAATACAGGAATCAATAATACAATGAGTGCAACTAGACGCATGCTTCATCCTTCTTTCGGTGCCCCTTGTCACAGGGTATGATCAATCATTATTTTAGCACATTCTTCTCACTCGTCATAATGTTGTACTTGCATCTAACATAAAGATTGGGGATAGTGGTAGGATGGGGATGGAAGTTATATAAGAGTACCGGGGGTTTTGTACTGGAAACAGCGGTTGAGAATGCCAATCATTGAAAGTAGGTGGGAGATTGAAAGAGGCGATTATCGTTGGCGGTGGAAAAGGGGGAACAGCGCTTCTTGAGATGATGATCAGACATGACCATTTGGAAGTTGTCGGTTTGGCTGATCCATATTTACAGGCGGAAGGTATGCGGCTTGCAAGTTGGTATGGTTTACACACGAGTGCTGATGCGTTTACGCTATATGATCAAGTTCGTCCGGATATCGTTTTTGAAGCAACAGGTAACGAATCAGTTTTTGCCCAGCTGCAGAGACATGTTCGTGTACAAACCGCAGTGATACCGGCGCACGTCTGTAATCTGCTATACAATCTTCTCATTGGAAAAGATGAACTCATTGAAAAGCTCAGCCACCAGGAACGCTTACACCGAACGATTTTACAATCTACACACGATGGCATGATTGCCATTGACAAAGATGAAAAAGTATTATTATTTAATCGTGCGGCTATGCGCATGACCGGTATTGATGGTGAAGAAGTAGCAGGCGAAAAGATTCAGGATGTGATGCCAAGCAGTAAACTTCCCCGGATCCTAAAAACGACAAATGTTGAGTATAACCAAAAACAAACGTTCGAGAACGGTCGCCAAATTGTTACGACGCGTATTCCACTCTGGATTGATGGGAAGTGTATCGGTGCATTAGCTGTGTTTCAGGATGTCACCGATATGATAGAAATGACAACCGAGGTTACGAATTTAAAAAGCGTACAGCAAATGCTTCAGGCCATTATCCATTCCTCTGACGAAGCAATTTCCGTAGTGAATGAAGAGGGAAAGGGGTTAATGATTAATCCTGCGTACACACGTCTGACAGGCTTAGAGGAACAGGAAGTGATCGGAAAGCCGGCAACAGAGGATATTTACGAGGGAGAAAGCATGCATATGCGTGCGATAAAAACTCGCCAACCTGTTCGCGGGACGCATATGAAAGTAGGGGCTCATAAAAAAGATGTCATCGTAAACGTAGCTCCTATTCTGGTAAACGGGGAACTCAAAGGGAGCGTCGGTGTTTTACATGACGTATCTGAGATTCGGACGCTCACAAAGGAGTTGGAAAGGGCAAAGCGGCGCATTCGGACGTTAGAGGCAAAGTATACGTTTGAGGATATTATCGGACAGTCGCCCGCGCTTACATTCGCAAAGGATCAAGCGCGTAACAGTGCGCAAACTCCGGTAGATGTTCTTCTTCACGGGGAATCCGGGACTGGGAAAGAGTTATTTGCGCACGCGATACATAATGAAAGTAACCGAAGGTATGAACCATTTATACGAGTGAATTGTGCGGCGCTCACACCTTCGCTTTTGGAAAGTGAACTGTTTGGATATGAAGATGGCGCATTTACAGGAGCAAAACGTGGAGGGAAGCGGGGTCTGTTTGAAGAAGCAGATGGCGGGAGCATCTTTTTAGATGAAATCGGCGAAGTCCCAAAAGAAACCCAAGTCAAGCTGTTACGGATCCTTCAGGAAAAAGAGATTACGCGTGTAGGTGGGGCGAAAGCGATCACCATAAACGTACGTATTATCGCTGCAACAAATGTTGATTTGGAAAGCGCGATGCAAGATGGGCACTTTCGTGAAGATTTATTCTACCGGTTGAATAAAATGCCGATTTTCATCCCTTCTTTACGGGAGCGACAGGAAGATATTCCAGAGCTTTGTGACTATTTACTACATAAGATTAACCAGGAATATGGGCGTTCAGTCACAATTATTTCTGAGCATGCATTACAGCTTCTCTTGCGTTATCACTGGCCTGGCAATGTTCGTGAGCTTGAAAATATTCTCGGACGAGCGGTCATTCATATGAGTTACGGGGCAAAAGAGCTGAAAGCCAGTCATTTGCCGCCCCTGTCCATACACAATGCAAGCGATAAACGTTCACCTCTTCATGGAAAGCAATCAGGGACGCTCGCAGAGCGAATGGCTATTTACGAACAACAGGAACTGCTTGCCGCTTTGAAAGAAAATAACGGCAATAAAACGGCAACAGCACGATCGTTAGGCATTTCCGTTCGGAACTTATATTATAAATTGGAGAAACATGAGGTTGAAAAAGTTGACACGCAAAAAGTTTCACGGTATGAATAGAATTGCAGCAGTGAGCGGTTCCCCCTTAATAGAGGATGTTCAAAAAGTCCGGGAAAACTTCCTCGAAAAAGAACATCATTTTTTCTTCGCGCGAGGAGGATTCGAGGAAGAGGATTCTAAAGCCGTCGAATATCTGAGTCATCTTGCGTGGTAAAGGGGCCAGCGTTATTATTTTCAGTGACACGCTGGCACTAGCGTCTACGACGCATTGCTCCTCGGAAAAGAATCCCCCTTTTCCTTCGTGAGAGGTGAATGCTTTCGTGGTGCAAGCAGGATGCTCGAGACGGCCTTCCTTGTACTTCTCGGCTCTTTTTGTCCTCCTTTTCGAACACACACTTATAAATAGAAGCCAGATCAAACTTTTCATTTGGCATATGTTTTGCATGATTATAGTCATAAAACAGCAACAGAGATAAACTCTTAGGGGGGCAATCATGGAATTATTTGAGCAGATGGCAAAAGAAAATTATGAACAAGTTATCTTTTGCCAGGAAAAGACCGCAGGTCTTAAAGCGATTATAGCGATTCACGACACTACCCTCGGTCCGGCACTGGGCGGAACGAGAATGTGGAATTATGAAAATGAGGAACAAGCGCTCATTGATGTGCTCCGTCTTGCCAAGGGAATGACCTATAAAAACGCTGCAGCCGGCCTTAATCTAGGCGGAGGTAAAGCAGTAATCATAGGTGACTCCCGTCATGATAAAAACGAGGCTATGCTAAGGGCGTTCGGACGTTATATCCAAGGATTAAATGGACGCTATATTACTGCAGAGGACGTCGGGACATCGGAAATGGATATGGATACCATTCATTTGGAGACTGAGTATGTCACCGGCCGCTCTCCTGCTACTGGTGCGGGTGGAAATCCTTCTCCTGTCACAGCTTACGGCGTATACGTCGGGATGAAGGCGACGGCTAAAGAAGCGTTTGGATCTGACTCATTAGCAGGTAAAACCATTGTGGTTCAAGGGGTAGGAAACGTTGCTTATCACCTCTGTGAATTTTTATATAAAGAAGGGGCAAAGCTTGTAGTTACTGATATACACAAACCATTGGTAGACCGGGTGGTTGATGCATTTGAGGCTAAGGCCGTTGAACCTGATGCGATTTACGATGTGGAATGTGATATTTTTGCCCCATGTGCCCTGGGCGCGACCATTAACGATGAAACGATTGATCGTATTCAGGCACCTGTGATCGCTGGTGCCGCCAATAATCAACTTAAAAATCCATACCACGGGGATTTACTCCATAATAAGGGGATCCTCTATGCTCCGGATTATGTGATCAATGCAGGCGGTGTCATTAATGTTGCTGATGAGTTGCAAGGATACAATCAAAAACGTGCGATGAAGAGTGTTGAAAATGTGTTTGAACAAATGACGAAAGTTTATGAGATCGCACGAAGAGACGAAATCCCGTCCTACCAGGCCGCCAACCGCTTAGCTGAAGAGAGAATTGCAAGTGTAAAAGCGGCACGAAAACCTTATGTGAGAAATACCAAAAACGTTTTAGGATAAAAGAAAGGAGGGACGGTTATGCCGGAGGAATATGACCTCGTCGTAATCGGTGCTGGAACCGGTGGATATGTGGCAGCTATTCGTGCAGCGCAACTCGGGAACCAGGTCGCGCTTATTGAGAAAGGAGAGGTGGGCGGCACTTGTCTCCATAAAGGATGTATTCCGAGCAAAGCCCTGTTACGCAGTGCCGAAGTCTACAGTGAAGCAAAACGGGCGGAAGAGTTTGGCGTTCATACAGGGAAGCCCCAGCTTGATTTTACAAAGGTACAGTCACGTAAACAGACTATTGTTGATCAGCTGTCTAGCGGTGTCCAACAGTTATTGAAAAAAGAAGGCATTACCATCTATGAAGGTCATGCACGCATCCTGGGCCCTTCGATTTTTTCGCCGAGAGCAGGAAGTATATCGATTGAAAAAAATGATGGCAGTGAAAATGAAGTATTGGTACCTAAACACGTCATCATTGCCAGCGGATCAAAGCCAAGACAATTACCCGGTATCGATTTCTCTCAAGAAAATGTAATGACCTCTGATGATGCCCTTTTTATGGAAAGTTTGCCTGCGTCCATCGTTATCATCGGAGGCGGTGTTATTGGAATCGAATGGGCGTCTATGCTCGTTGATTTTGATGTCGATGTGACCGTTTTAGAGGCTCAGGATCGCTTACTTTCAGGGGAAGATGAAGCGATTTCCAATGAAATGCGTAAGCAGTTAGAAGCTAGAGGTGTTCAAATCGTTGTAAATGCCGACGTACGAACGGAGGATTTAGACGTTAACAAAGAAGGAATTTCGTTATCAGCAGATGTAGGTGGAAAAACGCAAAACTATCATGCTGATCGTTTGCTCGTCTCAGTCGGCCGTGAAGCGAATATTTCAGATATTGGACTTCAAAACACAGAGATTGAGACCGAGCGTGGAAAGATCGTAACAAATGGCTGGGGGCAAACGAAAGAAGCGCATATATATGCGATCGGTGATGTCGTACGCGGTTTTGAACTTGCTCACGTTGCTTCTCATGAAGGGGTAACAGCGGTTGAACATATGAATGAAATGCAGCCTGCCAAATTGAACGCTCATCCTATGCCAAGGTGTACGTATAGTCATCCTGAAGTTGCCTCTGTAGGGTTGAGTGAGGCGGAAGCAAAAGCGCAGGGATTTGACGTGAAAGTCGGGATCTTTCCGTTACAGGCGATTGGTAAGGCCCTCATTCAAGGAGACAAAGAAGGGTTTTGTAAATTCGTCTCAGATGGAAAGACCAATGATTTGTTAGGTGTTCATATCATTGGGGCGAAAGCGACCGAATTAATCGCTGAAGGTACACTCGCTATGCTGCTTGATGCTGCCGATTGGGAGGTTGCTGAAACCGTACACCCCCATCCGAGTTTATCAGAAGTGTTTAAAGAAGCTGCTCTTCAAGCCGATCAACGTGCCATTCATATCTAGGAGGTGGGCAAAATGAGCGAACCAAAACACGAAGCGCTTGGTTTAGAGCGTGATCAATTACTTTCCATGTTCAAGACGATGCTTACAGCTCGTAAAATTGACGAACGCATGTGGCTGTTAAACCGGGCCGGAAAAATCCCATTTGTTATTTCTTGTCAGGGACAAGAAGCTGCGCAAATAGGTGCTGTCACTGCATTAAATACAGAAGAGGATTATATTCTCCCCTACTATCGGGACTTGGGAATGGTGCTTCATTTCGGAATGACGATCCAAGATTTAATGATGTCCGGGTTTGCCAGATCTGAAGATCCAAATTCAGGAGGAAGGCAAATGCCTGGACATTTTGGCAGTAAAAAGCACCGAATCGTGACAGGTTCATCTCCGGTTACAACTCAAGTTCCTCATGCTGTTGGTTTTGCCCTAGCGGGTAAAATAAAAAGGGAAAATTTTATTTGCTTGACGTCGTTCGGTGAGGGTTCTGCCAACCAGGGGGATTTTCATGAAGCGGCAAATTTCGCTGGGGTACATGATTTACCGGTCATCTTTTTATGTGAAAATAATAAGTACGCGATCTCTGTTCCAGTTGATCGCCAACTTTCCTGTGAACGTGTATCAGATCGTGCGCAAGGATATGGAATGCCGGGAGAAACCGTAGATGGCAATGACCCGCTGGCGGTTTATGAAGTGGTAAAGAAAGCAGCGGAGCGAGCGCGTGAAGGCTCTGGCCCTTCCTTGATTGAGACCGTGTCATACAGGCTCACTGCACATTCCAGTGATGACGATGACAGGTCATATCGCGGGCGTGAAGAAGTAGAAGAAGCAAGGCAAAAAGATGGGATCGTAACATTTGCCAAATATTTAAAAGAACACGATCTTCTTAGCGAAGATGAAGAAAAAGATATGCATAACAGTATACAAAAAGAGATCGATAAGGCTACGGATTTAGCAGAATCCGCAGCTTATGCAGAGGTTGAAACCACATTTAATCACGTCTACGATGCATAAAGGGAGGAGGGTCCCTATGACGACCATTAATTATATTAGCGCTGTGACCCAGGCATTGGAAGAAGAGATGGAACGTGATGAAGGAGTTTTCGTTCTCGGTGAAGATGTTGGGGCAAGAGGCGGCGTATTCCGAGCTACTGAAGGTCTCTATGAACGATTTGGGGAAGAACGCGTCTTGGATACTCCTCTCGCTGAATCAGCGATTGCAGGGGTTGGTATCGGTGCTGCCATGTACGGAATGCGCCCGGTGGCTGAAATGCAATTTGCTGACTTTATTTTTCCTGCTGTGAATCAAATTGTTTCTGAAGCAGCGAAAATTCGTTATCGCTCCAATAATGATTGGGAAGTTCCGCTTACGATCCGTGCGCCATATGGAGGCGGTATCCACGGGGCACTTTATCATTCTCAATCTGTTGAAGCGATGTTTTCAAGTATTCCTGGTTTAAAAGTCGTGATTCCTTCTACTCCTTATGATGTAAAAGGGCTTTTAAAAGCTGCCATCCGTGATAATGATCCGGTTTTATTTTTTGAGCATAAAAAAGCGTATCGTCTGATTAAGGGTGAAGTTCCGGAAGGGGACGATTATACGGTACCGATTGGGAAAGCTGATGTAAAACGGGAAGGGGATGACGTGACGGTCATTACATATGGACTTTGTGTCCATTTTGCCCTTCAGGCGGCTGAAAAACTGCAAGAGGAAGGTATCTCCACTCATATTCTCGACCTCAGGACGATTTATCCAATGGATCGGACGGGCGTCGTTGAGGCTGCTCGCCGGACCGGGAAAGTTCTGCTTGTTACCGAAGATACTAAAGAAGGAAGTGTGCTGAACGAAGCAGCAGCAGCCATCGCCGAAGAGTGTCTATTTGACCTGGATTCACCGATTGAGCGCCTTGCAGCTCCTGACGTACCGGCGATGCCCTATGCACCCCCGCTTGAGAAAACTTTTATGATGAATGAGGACAAAGTTGAAAGTGCCATACGTGAATTGGCTCATTTCTAGGAGGTCGTGTCGATGAATAAGGAGATTACTATGCCTAAACTTGGTGAAAGTGTCACAGAAGGCACGCTCACTCGTTGGCTTGTCAGCCCCGGTGATTTGGTGAATAAATATGAACCCATCGCAGAGGTGGATACGGATAAAGTAAACGCTGAAGTTCCTTCTTCTTATACGGGTACGATGAGTGAGCTGGTTGCCAGTGAAAACGATACCGTTCAGGTCGGGGATCTCATCGCTTATATCGAAACTGATAGTGCTCCAAAAGAAGATGATAAAAGGCAAACATCAGCAAATCATGAAAAACCCCAAGTGGAAAACCAAGAAGATCATTCGTTGAAAAAGCGCTACTCTCCTGCTGTGCTTGCCTTGTCCCAAAAGCACAATATTGATTTAGAGCAAATTTCCGGATCAGGGAGGGGTGGACGCATTACTCGTAAAGATGTTGAAAAAGAAATTGCATCGGCATCGGACCGAAGCACATTGACAGAACTCGGCCAGCAGCTAAAACCGGCGGTCGCTGAAACTGAGAAGAAAGCCCAACCGGAAGATGACATTATCCCTGTCACCGGGGTCCGTAAGGCGATTGCTTCGAATATGAGTAAAAGTAAACAAGAAATACCACATGCTTGGACGATGGTCGAAGTGGATGTTACAAATATTGTCCGCTATCGTGATCAAGTGAAAGATGAATTTCGTGAAAATGAAGGGATTCCATTAACGTTTATGCCATTTTTTATGCAGGCTGTGGCTTCCGGACTTAAGAAATATCCAGAACTTAATGCCACTTGGCAGGGCGATCGTATCGTTCGGAAGAAAGCCATACATCTATCGATGGCGATTGCGACGGAAGAAGCCCTCTACGTCCCAGTGATCCAGCATGCGGATGAAAAGAATTTAAGAGGGATGGCACGGAGTCTGTCTACGCTTGCTGACAAAACCAGAAAAGGTCAACTAAATAGTGATGACATGCAAGGAGGAACCTTTACGTTAAACAACACAGGTTCCTTTGGGTCTGTTCAATCGATGCCGATTATTAATCCTCCCCAAGCAGCGATTTTATCCGTTGAGTCGATTGTGAAGCGCCCAGTCGTTAAAGAAGATGACATGATTGCGATTCGTCACATGGTCAACCTTTGCCTCTCTCTTGATCACCGTGTGCTAGATGGACTGATTTGCGGACGGTTTTTAGCCTATGTCAAAGATCAGCTAGAAAATTTCAATGGAGAACGCTCAGGAATTTAATCATTTCTTCGTATCAAAAATGTAGTAACCCTCTTGCGAAACAATGTATTTGTGTTTTTCGTTTGGAATCGTTACAATATAGGTGCAATCCAACAACATAAAAGAGGATGTAAAAAAGTCCGGGAAAAATTTCCATGAAAAAAATACCCTTTTTACGTGCGAAGGGTTGCTAACGTAGCGACAGTCTTTTCGCCCCGCTTTTAGGAGTGATAAGCTAGTGTTTGAAGCTACATGCTTTCAAATGACCCGGTTCTTTTTGTCCTCCTTTTTGAACACAAACTAGAAAGGAGTAATCTTTGTGGAATTCAATTATTTTATGAATGATGTTGTACAAGCGGCACGTGATGAAATGTCAGAAGCCGGTTATGAACATCTTAGAACTCCGGAAGAAGTAGATAAAACGTTAAAAGATAAAGGAACAACGCTAGTTATGGTTAATTCTGTATGTGGTTGTGCCGGTGGCATTGCACGTCCTGCAGCAGCTTATATGAAAAATTACGAAACGAAACCAGATCGTTTCGTAACAGTTTTCGCCGGACAGGATCGGGAAGCCACCGACCATGCTCGCGAATACTTCCAAGGATATGGACCGTCCTCGCCGTCGTTTGCCCTTATGAAAGACGGAGAGATCAAATCGATGGTTGAACGCCATGAAATTGAAGGACACGAGCCGATTGAAGTCGTTCAAAAACTTGAAGAGGCTTTCGATTCCTATTGTTCTTGAGGCCGCTAACAAGCGGCTTCACGCATTTTTAGAACGTACATAAGAGGTGTAAGAGAAATGAATGAGTTGTATAAACAAGTACAGATTTATTTAAATATGGAAGGTGAAATTGATTTTAAGGAATTTCAACAATACTACAAGAAGGTCATGGACTTTCTTCAAGAACAAGGACATGATTTAGAAGAAGAGCAAATTTGGCAGGGGCTTCTCGTTGTTGAAAGCATTGCCTCCAATTCTGAAAATCGTTATAAGGAAAAGCGAAAAGGACCTGAAGCTAAAAAGTACAAGCGGATGCGCCAACGTGGGAAATTATGGGCACAAAACTTTACGAAACGTTTACAGTCTCTTGGTTACAGTGATGAACAAATCAACGAACACTTCCATGCCATGTTGGAAGAGGAACCTGAACAACAATAAATCAATTTTTCACCGAAAAAATATTGACAGGGCGTCCTGGATCCTCATATAATAGTATTTGTCTGTTAGGAAAATATGGTGTAAGGGCGCCTATGGTGAAATGGATATCACGCGAGATTCCGGTTCTCGTATTTCAGGTTCGAATCCTGATAGGCGCGCCAATGATTTTTAATCACTCTCCAGTTGGAGAGTTTTTTATTTTTATCGTATGTTTACCAATTCCCTTCCTGCTGTGTTGAAGAGGGTGAAGGACCTACAGCCATTGAGCGAGAGGGAATGATGTGTAGTGTTACATTTGATGCCATCTACGAAACCGGCAAAAAATTTTGCGGTAATGGCTGTGTGATTGATGATGTAAGCACAGATCAGTGAGGAAGATGGATGCAAATCGCAATTTCTGAACGAACACGACCGGTAAATAACCTCTAAAGAACTGCGGTGAGCCAGCCGCAGTTCTTTAATATTAAGGGTGATCATCGGTACATGTTATTGCGTGTGATTTGTTAATATAAAAGGAAGATGAGGAAAAGGGGAGGACAAATGTTCTTTGGATATCGAACATTTAAAACGGCAGTAGGAGCAGGGATCTCTTTATTTATTGCACAATGGCTGGAGCTTGATTTTTTTGTATCTGCAGCAATAATTACAGTTCTCTGTATCACTGTTACGAAAAAAGGGTCGGTGAACAAATCCTGGGAACTGTTTCTTGCATCATGTGTGGGTCTTCTTTTTGCGGCCGTTATATTTGAGACGTTAGGATATCATCCATTATCCCTAACGGTGTTTCTATTATTATTTATTCCGGTTTTACAAAAAATCAAAGCGTTGAAGGGGATTATTACCAGTATAGTGATCGTATCCCATTTGTATACAGGAGGCGAGGTCACCGCCGGAGTCCTTTTCAATGAATTTCTTCTAATTGTCATCGGCGTAACAGTTGGATTGATTATGAATGTGTACATGCCGAGCGTTGACGAACATTTATATCAGGATCAGCTCAATCTGGAAGAGAAATTTTCACGAATTTGGAAGGAGTATGCCCGTTACTTACGTGATCAGCGCATTGATTGGGATGGACGTGAGATTACTCAAGCAGGCAATATCATTGATGATGGGAAATCGAAAGCCTTGCGAAGTATTGAAAATCACTTCTTGCGACATGATAACTATTTTTATCGCTATTTTGATGTAAGAGAGCGTCAATTTGCAATTATTGAACGGATTTTGCCGTTTGTATCTACATTGGATACAGTAGAAGAGGGAAAGCATATGGCCAATTTTATGGAGGGGCTTAGCAGTGCCGTTCATCCTGGAAACACCGCAAGCTATTATTTAAAGGAATTGTATGAGTTAAAAGAGACTTTTGCTGAGCGTCCGCTCCCGGAAACAAGAGCCGAATTTGAAGCTCGTGCATCTTTGTTTTATATTCTTCATGAATTGGAACAATACTTATTAATTAAAGAAATGTTTAAGCCCGACCATGATCGAACCCTTACTTTAAAAAGGAAAAAAAGAGCGTATATACGTAAGAGAAAAGAGAAAGCTAATGAAAAAGGAAGGCGAGAGGAGGAGTAGCATTGATATACAAACTCCTAGTAGTCGTTATACTTTTTGCACCGCTATGGCCTATGAATGTTGAACCATTTCCTGGTGAACCTTATGTAATGATCAATAAATCTACAAATGAGCTGGGCTGGGTTGAGGATGGAGAACTCGTCGACGTATACAACGTGGCGACTGGAAAAGAGGCAGGGGCAACCCCGGAGGGGGTTTTTACCGTGAGTGTTAAAGCAAAAGAACCTTACTACCGCGCAAAAAATATCGAGGGGGGCTCCCCGGATAATCCTCTAGGAAGCCGTTGGATTGGTATTGATGCCGCAGCTTCTGATGGGCGTACATACGGTGTTCATGGCACAAATGATGATGAAAGCATTGGGAAAAATGTTTCCCTTGGTTGTGTACGTATGCATAATGAAGAGGTGAATCGGCTCTACGATCAAGTACCACTTGGAACCAAAGTGTGGATTGGTACAGAGCCAAAGAAAGATATGATCGATATTGCGGCGGAGAACGGTGTACTTCATCTTCCATTTGGTCTTTTTGGTTTACCGCCCGCTCAGGTTGAGGAAAGCAAGTAGCCAAAAAACGAGAAGGGATGGGCCCTTCTCGTTTTTAAGAAGTTATTCAAAAAGTCCAGGAAAAATAGTGGTTGTATTTCTTCGTCACTTGCGTCTACGCTACGCTTTCTCGAACTACTTGGCTTTTTTGTCCTCATTTTTGAACGTCTCTTTTAAATAAAGGAGGCAAAGCCTGCGAGAAACGTGCCTACCACTAAAACGAAAATCATGAGATAAATAATGGTTTTCTGAAATCTCCGAGGCATAAAATCGTCCCTCCAACGTTCGTATTCAGTAGATTCCATTGTACGAGGTTTTTTCGATTTACACAAGACCTTTCATAAAGGAGATTAATAGATGAATGACCCCCCGAAAAAAATCGACCATATCGGCATTGCTGTTCGTTCAATTGAAGAACGTTTGCCGTATTACGAACAAGTATTAGGACTTCCTTTTCTCGGTATAGAGTCTATTCCAAGTCAACGAATCAAGGTGGCGTTCTTATCGGCTGGAAATGTGAATCTAGAACTTTTGGAAGCGACGGATCATCATAGTACAGTCGCACGTTTTATAGCTAAGAAAGGAGAGGGAATCCACCATATTGCCTTTCAGGTCAACCATATCCAGGCACGTATTCGTGAACTAAAAAAACAATCCGTACACCCCGGATCCCTAATAAACGGTGCTCACGGCCAAACCGTCACCTTCTTGAATCCAAAAGTTTCAGGCGGGGTTTTAATTGAACTTTGTGAACAAACAACCCTTCCCAATGAAAATGGACGAAATCGTTGAAGCCAACCGGATTCTCATTCATAATGGAAGACGAAATCCTTTACGGATAAGGGAGAGATCCAATTGAATATAGAACGGTCTGCAAAGATGAGCCTCCCCCTTCACATTCTTAAAAAGCCTGCACGTTCGGTTTCCAATGGCCAAAACCAACCTTCATTTAAAGAAATAATGGATCAACAGCGTCAAACTCAACATTTTGACCGATTACAGGCCATGATGAATAAAATTGAAGACCAAGGAAAATTATTGGCTGAATTTCGAACTATAGAGGAACTGCGTAAATATAAAAAATTGGTGAAAGACTTCGTGGAGGAGACGGTCCAAAAGGGATTTTATGTAAAAGACCGTTATGGAATGAATCGACGGGCGTATAAAGTGGTTGATGAAGTAGATACAAAGCTCATAAAGCTCACGACTGATGTGATTGAAAATGAAACGAACCATTTGCAAATTTTAGAGCAAGTTGGCGAAATCCGTGGGATGTTAATGAATTTATATATTTAGAGGTGATTTTTTGGTAAACGTATTGTTTGTTTGTTTAGGGAATATTTGCCGTTCTCCAATGGCAGAAGCGGTTTTCCGGCAAAAAGTATCTGAAAGTGGTTTGGCAGAAGACATACATATTGAATCGGCAGGAACCGGTCATTGGCATATTGGGAACCCTCCTCACGAAGGGACGTTGGATATTTTATCTGAAAAAGAAATCAATGCAGATGGATTAATCGCCCGCCAGGTAGAAAAGGAGGATTTGGACAAGTTTGACATTGTCGTTGCCATGGATGCAGAAAACCTTGGGTCTATACAAACGTTACGAAAGCCGAATCAAAAGGTGGAAGTTGTCCGTTTGCTTGATTTTGCTGAACAGGCAGAGGATAATGACGTTCCTGATCCATATTTTACCGGTAATTTTGATGACGTTTATGACATGATTGAAACAGCATGCGAATCCCTCCTTCAAGAGGTGAAAGAAAAGTGGCTTTAAGTTTAAAAGAAGCCGGAGTTGACGAAAATGCGGAAGTCATCCCGATTAGCGGCGGGGATATTAATCAGTCTTATCACGTTCGTAGCGAGAATACCGAGTACTTTTTAAAGTGGCACGATGATCCACCGCCTTTATTTTTTCAAAAAGAAGCCAAACAGTTAACGATACTTGAAAATGTTTCAGGTGTTCATGTGCCAGAGGTCATTCGCTCAGGCGATCGATATTTGTTATTGAGTTGGATTGAAGGGAGCCAAACTTCAACAACAGAAGAGAACCTCGGGGCATCGATTGCTGCGCTTCATCAGGAAGAAGGAACTTATTTTGGTTTTGCAGAGGATAATTTTATCGGTACGATGCCGCAATACAATGCAGAGAAGAAAAGTTGGGTAGAGTTTTACGGAGCATATCGACTGCTGCCGCAAATCGAAGAAGCATGTCAACGGGGGAAAATGCCTAAAAAGCGGAGAAAACAGGCCTTTCATCTCCTTGATCATCTTGATCAATGGCTTCCGGAGCCTAATTATCCCGCATTATTGCATGGAGATTTGTGGGCAGGGAATTGGATGGTCGGACAAGAAGGGGTTCCATATTTTATTGATCCGGCTATTTCTTACGGGGATCCTGCTTATGATCGAGCGATGATGGCATTGTTTGGTGGTTATTCTTCTAGGACGATGGATCGTTACTATATGGAAGTAGAACGCCCTAGTGAGGAAGCGTCGATTATTCCTATTTACCAGCTGTATTTTCTGTTTGCACACTTGAACATGTTCGGGGAAATGTATGGGCCAAGTGTGGATCGGATATTAAACAAGTATAGTTCTTGACACTCCTACAGTTAAAGCAGCGGGTTCTGAAGTATATAACGTTCGCCATCCATGAGCGCATCAGTTCGGGGCTGTGTCATCAGTCCGTTCTGCTTCGTTCGATGCATCGACGATGCACCTCTACCAGGGCAGGCGGTGTCGCTTGCGGTTTGGTGGTTTTTTTCGACCCTTCGGCTCATGGCATGAGCCGTATTTTCCAGGATGTATAGAAAGAGATGACGGCAGCGGTTTTTCTGTGTGTACATATCCGCATCTTCATTGCTTTGCGGTTGAACGGACTCAACTGCAACCCCCTTTTAGCTTAATATTCAATCAATTATGCATTTTTTTATCCAATGGACCTCTTGTTCGTTGGTACATTCGTTTCCTATGCCATTTAAGATTCAACAAGTCGTTCGTAGATGATTCGGTATTTCAAAGAAGTAAACGACTTACGTAAGGATTCTCGCCTGCATATGCTAAAACGTAGCCAGGAGTTTTAACGAGGGGGATTCGCGATGTGCGGCATTACAGGTTGGCTCGATTGGAAATATAATGTACGAAATGAACAGGAACAGATTCAGAAGATGACCGACACCCTCAAGCATCGGGGTCCCGATACACAGGCAACATGGTTACAGGATCGTGTGGCCTTCGGGCATACGAGGTTGGCGGTTGTTGATCCGGCAGGCGGTCAGCAGCCGATGACACGTTCTGTTGGAAAAAAGAAGGCAACCATTGTTTATAATGGAGAATTGTACAATACGAAAGAACTTCGTGATGCGTTAAAAAAAGAAGGGGCTGTCTTCAAATCCCATTCGGATACAGAAGTTTTGTTAAATGCATATCTCGTTTGGGGCCAATCGTGTTTAACACATTTAAATGGGATTTTCGCTTTTGCCATTTGGGATGAAGATGAAGAGCGCTTGTTTATGGGGCGGGATCGCCTCGGTGTTAAACCGCTTTTCTATGCACGAACAGAGGCAGGATTATTATTCGCCTCAGAAATTAAGGCCTTACTCAAGCATCGTGATATATCCGCGGCAGTTTCTGAGACAGGGATCACGGAAGTGATGGCGTTATCACCTTCACGAACGCCAGGATTTGGAGTTTTTGAAGATATCGAAGAATTGCGCCCGGCGCATATGCTTACGTTTGATAAGAATGGAATAAAAGTAAGCCGCTATTGGCAAGTCAAGAGCTTCGAACGTGATGCTGACGTAGAAGAAAGCGCGGAAGTCGTTGGCGAGATGTTAAAAGATGCAGTAGAAAGGCAGCTTGTCGCCGATGTTCCCGTTTCCTCATTTTTGTCCGGTGGCGTTGATTCCAGCGCGTTGACGGCATTTGCGGCAGGTTATTTTCCTAAAGATCAACCTTTACACACTTTTTCCATCGATTACGAGGATAATGAACAATATTTTCAGCGTAATGATTTCCAACCGGATGATGATAATGTTTTCATTGATGAAATGTCAAAAACGTTCAATACTTCGCACTATCGCAAAGTGATTAATGTTGATACGTTAACAGAAACGCTTGGTGAAGCGGTGAGAGCAAGAGATCTTCCGGGGATGGCCGATATTGACGGTTCATTACTCTGGTTTTGTAAAGAAATTAAAAAAAGCTCGACCGTAGCATTATCTGGAGAGTGCGCAGATGAAATTTTCGGCGGGTATCCTTGGTTTCATAAAAAAGAACTGCTTGAACGCCCAATGTTTCCCTGGATGTCATCATTATCGCTTAGGCAGGAGTTGTTGAATAAGGAGCTGCGTAGTCGTATAAATCTTGAGAGCTACGCACACATGCGCTATCAGGAATCCGTGGCAGAAACGCCACACCTTGAAGGAGAGACGCAAGAAGAGCGGCAGCGTAGAGAAATGTTTTATTTGAATATGATCTGGTTTATGACAACGTTGCTCGACCGAAAGGATCGTATGAGCATGGCCGCAAGTCTTGAGGTAAGAGTTCCATTTGCAGACCATCGGCTCGTAGAATATGTCTGGAATATCCCGTGGATACAAAAACAATACAAGGGGCGGGAAAAGGGTCTTTTGCGTAAAGCATTAGAACCTACATTGCCTCGCAAAGTTCTCTATCGTAAAAAGAGCCCTTATCCGAAAACCCATCATCCTCGTTATACGGAAAGTATCGTGGAGATGTCTAAACAAATCCTCGATGATCGGAGTGCACCTTTACATGACCTCATTGATCGTAATCGCTATCAGGCACTCGTAGATTCGAAAGGAAAAGATATACAGACTCCTTTCTTCGGGCAGCTCATGTCTGGTCCCCAATTATTGGCCTATCTATGGCAAGTGAATGAATGGATGCAAGCGTATAACGTACACATCCGTTAAAAGAACCTGGGGAAGTGAGGAATGCAGCTAACGCAAACGTTAAAATAGGTAAGAAAAAAGAAGAAGTTCAGGAGAATAAACCTGAACTTCAGCCAAGACAAAAGTCTTATAACGCGTCAGCGGCTCGACTCTCCCGCTGGCGCGTTTGTCTGTTTGAGCGTCATTCTTGCATAAAGCGCGTAATACCCGAATAATAGAGTTAGGAGTAAGTAGGCAAATGTGAAAGATGGTGCTGCGTTTACCCCTAATTCAGGAGCATGGGTAAAGCCGAAAAAGGAGAGAAGCATACCGATCCCTGCATAAATGGCAGCGTAGCCGAACTTGTGGTCAATGATGAAGACAGTAAGTGCCCCGAGAATAATTCCGGTAAACATGGCACCTTCTCCGAGCGGGATGAGACCAGATGAGACGTCGTTAAGCAGGTGAGTCCCTTCTCCTTCAAATTGAGTCAACATGTAATTAGCCACGTAAGGCAATAATGCGATGGCAACCGCAGGATAGTATTTTTTCTCATTTGAATGAAAAGCGGTGGCCAACAACGATAGACCGGCAAATACGAGTGTTGGAGCGACAGCAGCTGTAGGAATGATCGTTGCTAAGGATCCGACCAAGCCGAATAATGCAGCGGTAGTGAATACCATACCATTCAATAAGCTGTAACCTCTGCCGGCACCCATCCATTTTGCCCCGATGGAGGCGACATAAACCGTTGTAGGGAAGAGACCGCCAAACAATGTACCAAGGATCGTCCCGGTTCCGTCAACGGCTTGGCATTCACGAACATCATAATCATCACCTTCAGCAGCCATTGCTGAGACATTGTTCATCGTTTCAATAGCGTTATATAGCGTAATAGGTAAAATGACGGCTAATAAAGCAACAAACGTTCCGAAAAGATATGAAAATCCACTAAAAACTTCTAGGCTGGGAAGAAAAGGATAAAAACCTATTTGTTGCAAGGCTTCGTTGAAGCTTGAGATTTGCACCTCACCGATGACAAACGCGAGGGCGGTCCCGATGATAATCGCAAGCAATGAAGCAGGAATCCTAAACGGCATTGCCATTTTCCCTAATGTACCAAGCAGAATGATCATTAAAGCGACAAGTCCAACGCTTGGAACAGCAAAAATTTCAAATAACATCTCGCCTGCAATAAACGTTAATCCAACGCCTGCTAAGGCACCTAGCATTGCGGCCCGCGGTAAATGATGGGTGATCCAGTTCCCGCTAAAGGAAACGAGAACTTCAATTAACCCGCTTAAAAAACAAGCAGCTAGTCCGACTTGAAAGGCGAGTATTGGATCACCTGTGATTTGTAACGCAGGCGCCAACACACCAAATAGAAACACAAACATGACAGGTGTGCTAATCCCATAAGCTAAAGCAGTCACGTCGGTACGTCCTTCTTTGGCTGCCAATCGTTTTGCTTGAAAAGCATAATAAAGATTTCCGGCCATGACAGCAACAGCGGCACCTGGAATCACTTTGCCGAACACTAGAGATGCGGGGAAGCCAAGGCTAAGCATCGTGGCCGATATAATTACAAAGTTCGCGAGGTTATTTTGGAAAAGGGTAAAAAACGCATCTGTATCCTCTTTTTTATATAGGGGGTATGAGGTACTTGCAGCAGCCATAATTATGTTTTTTCCTCAATAAACGTAATTTCGCCATTGTTCAAAGATGCAATACGAGCGAGTGATTCAACACGATAATTTTTTTCCAATAATTTTTGTCGACCCGGTTGAAAAGATTTTTCAATGACAATGCCGATCGCTGCAATCGTTGCACCACTCTGTTCTATAACGTCACAAAGCCCGAGTGCTGCCTCGCCATTCGCAAGAAAGTCATCAATGATCAAGACATGATCCTGTTCAGTTAGGAAGCTTTTGGAGATCGTAATCGTATGGCTCAACTTTTTCGTATACGAATAGACGTCAGCGGTATAAATTGAATCGTCCATCGTAATGGATTTTTTCTTGCGGGCAAAGATCATTTCGACCCCGTATAGTTGGGCAAGTATTAATGCCGGAGCAATTCCGGAAGATTCCAAGGTGACGATTTTGGTGATTTTTTCATCACCTAAGCGCCGTTTCCATTCCTCAGCCATCGAAAGCATAAATATTGGATCTACCTGATGGTTTAAAAAGGTGTCTACTTTCAGTACATGGGTATCAATCACGCTGCCTTCCGCGCGCATTTTTGCTTTTAACTGTTCCATCATTGCCTCCTTGTAAAATAAAAAACGTCTGCCATTCACGTAGAGTGAATAACAGACGTCGCTCCATAACTTGACGCTGACATTCACTCGTAGTCGGAAAATTACGGTTCTCCGGTAGAAACTTGCAAGCCAATCCTTGCGATTATACGAGTGTCGAATATTGAAAAATTATAACCGATGTTGAACGAATTGAAAACCCATATCTTCGAATATAACACGAAAGGGTGAACGCATTGATCAAAAGAATTCTATCAAAACTATTTGAACGCAGTGGATATATTGACGTACTAGCCATTGCCAACGGGTCATTTATTGAGTTGGCTGATGTAAACAATTCTGCGATTTCACATGAAAAACTAGGTCCTGGATTTGCCATAGATCCAAAAGATGGGAATTTTGTTTCCCCTGTTAAAGGGACGATTACAAGCGTATTTCCTACGAAACATGCTGTGATCATCCAAACCAAGGAAGGGTTAGAGGTGCTTATCCATGTTGGTTTGGATACCGTTTATATGCAAGGGGAAGGGTTTCTCATTCACGTTGCGGAAGGTGACACTGTAAAAGTTGGGGACCGGCTGATAACGGCAGACTTGGATAAGATCCGTGACAAAGGAATAAGCCCTATCTCAGTGGTGATCTTTTTGGAGCCAAAGCAGCTGGACGAACTCTCTACGATTGATGGGAAAAGCCATCTAGTAGCGGCTGAAACGATTGCAGCAGAAATAAAAATGAAAGAAGAATCTGAGGAAAAGAGTGTGCCCATGAACTGATCATGAGCACTTGCGCCTGCGAACTGCAGAAAGAGGAATTTAATAACAAACTCTTTTACTTAAGAGTTTTGACAATGTTTGTTAGCCCCTTTAGAGTAGGGGAGGTGAACATGGTTATACAACAGCTGGATCAAGGAAAAAGATGACAATAAATCCGAGGATAAAGCAATAAATGGCGAAATAATAAAGTTTGCTTTTTTCCAGCCATTGAATAAGCCAGCGAATCCCGATAATCGAGAATATGAACGTAACGATAAACGATAGAATCAGAGCAGCAACATTTCCTTCCGCAAATCCACCTTGGGCAATGTCGCCGATGGCTAAGAGCGATGAACCTGCAATCACTGGAATGGACAACAAAAAGGAAAAACGAACGGCGGTTTTACGCTCAATCCCAATCGCGAGCGCTGTGATTAACGTTGTACCAGAACGCGAAGCCCCCGGTATGACTGCAAGTGTCTGAGCGAGCCCGACGACGAAAGCATCAAGCATAGTCATTTCGTTTGCTGAGCGGGTATATTGGTAGTTGATGCGTTCGATAATTAATAAGAACAATCCGGTTAAAAGTAAGGCACCCCCGATGACAATAGGTGATGATAGAAAATACTCTGCATGTCCTTCTACAAGGATTCCAAGTGCACCTGTAATCGCAGTCGCAACGATTAAGTAAAGACCGAATAAAAAGGCAGCGCGCTCACCTGTATCTTTATGTACGAGAAAACGGAACATTCCGCGTATAATTGCATACACATCGTGACGAAAATAAAGAATCACCGCGAGTACAGAGGCGACGTGTAAAATAATTTCAAAGGTAAGCCCTTCGAAATCGGTGCCAAAAAGCCACTGCAAAATAACAATATGGGCGGTGCTGGAAATCGGTAAAAATTCGCTTAACCCTTGTACGATCCCGAAGATAATTGCTTCGAAGATATTCATAAACGTAAAAGCTCCTTCCTAAATGCAAAAACTGATCTGTTTGGGGTGGTAAAAAGATGGTTCGCAAAGTGATAAGTGCTATCGTCATTTTGGTCGCGGTGACTGTCATTGGAAGTATCGTCTATCAAACTGTATCTTCTCCTCCTGTTGGTGTCAACCAGGGAGAGGAGGCTCCAGATATTGAATTGATGCGGGCAGAAGGCGAAAGTATGAGTCTTAGTGATCAGCGTGGAGACTTTGTGATTATGAATCTATGGGCCTCATGGTGCGAACCTTGTATACGGGAATTCCCGATGCTGGATGAAGTGCATCAAGATTATCAAGACGAAGGCATGCAAGTGATAGCCGTGAATATGACGTCATACGAGCGCACTCCTGATGAAGCGGTGGAATTTTTAGGTGACCATCCGGTTTCTATGCCCATTTTATTTGATGAAGAAGGAGAAGCGGCGGATGTCTATCTAGATGAAGGGCTGCCGACGACATATTTCATTAATGAAGAAGGTATTATCGTTGATACGATCGTTGGTGAAGTAACAAGAGATATGGTGGAAGAGAGAATTCAGCCCTTCTTATGATTGGTGTCATCGGTCAACGCCTGTAAAGTTGGGTAATGTTTGCGATAAAATTTTAACATGTGCATAACCTCCCACGCCTTGCCCTGAATCACTAATTTGTCCGGGGATCGATATATTTTCATAGTAAATATGCACTCCTTTTCTCGATGTGCTACAGTTCTATGTGTATGTGGATCCTTTTATACCTGCAATCGTTTTTGCAATCGTTTTTGAATATGAAAAAGGAGGACCTGTCTATGGCCGTCAATCATGAACCTACGCTTTCAAAACAAACGATCTATGATGGGAAGATCTTTAATGTAGAACTGCATGAAGTCGAACTGCCGGATGGAAATGCAAGTAAGCGCGAAGTGGTAAAACATCCCGGTGCGGTTGCAGTTGTCGGTATGACAGATGATGGGAAAATTCCGCTTGTCCGCCAGTTTCGTAAAGCGACGGAAGAATTTTTATTGGAAATACCAGCAGGAAAGCGCGAAGCAGGTGAGGAAGCAATAAGTACAGCCGTTCGTGAATTAAAGGAGGAGACAGGCTATACAGCAGGACACTTAGAAGAAATCGCACAACTTTATACTTCACCTGGTTTTGCCAATGAATTGATCTCTATCTACATCGCAAGCGACTTACAAGTAGGCGTTCCGCAAACGGAAGCAGACGAATTTTTAACAGTAGAAGAGTGGACGTTAGAAGAAATACGCGCCGGCCTGAATAAGCAATCGTTTCGTGATGCGAAAACGGCTTTTGCAGTTCAGACATTGCTTGCCCGTGCAAATAGCTGAATCTAGTAAATGAGCATATCAGGAGTTTCTCTCTCATACGTTGGACTATCAGGACAAGCGCAGGGAGGAACTCGTTGTGAAGTTGAAACCATTTTTAGAACGTCAAGTCTATTTGCATGTAGCAGAATTTCGTTCATTATATATATTCTCGACCGTTCTGTTTTTTACAGGAATTATTTTCGGTGCTATTGTCGTGAACAGCTTAAGCCTCTCACAAAAAGAAGATTTGTTCGTCTACCTTCAGCAATTTTTTGGA
Source organism: Geomicrobium halophilum (assembly GCF_014207655.1). Taxonomy (GTDB): domain Bacteria; phylum Bacillota; class Bacilli; order Bacillales; family Marinococcaceae; genus Geomicrobium; species Geomicrobium halophilum. The sequence continues at coordinate 909,318 of NZ_JACHHJ010000001.1, forward strand.
CAAGTAGGGCAAGGGCAGCTCACGAGCGGAAGTGATCTGTTTTGGCAGAGCTTTAGTTATTATGCGAAATATATGGCCCTTATGTTTATTCTTGGCCTTTCTGTTATTGGTTCGCCGGTGATTTTACTATTGCTATTTCTAAAGGGGCTTGCAATTGGATTTACCGTCGGTTTTCTCGTCAATCAAATGGGTGTACCCGGATTTTCATTATCGCTTGTATCGGTCCTTCCGCAAAATTTGCTCATCGTACCGATATTGCTTATCGTTTCTGTCCTCTCTGTTGCGTTCTCATTGCGATTAATCCGTCAGCAATTTATAAAAGTTGGTCAAATGGAACCGATATTTCCAGTCTTTATTCGTATATGTTTGTTTATGGTGGTTGCGTTGATGGTTGTTGCCCTTGCTGCCATCATTGAAGCGTTTATCTCTCCGGTTCTATTGGAATTGGTGGTTGATTGGCACATGTGAATGACTGATCCCCATTCTCAAATTAAAATTATTATCACCTAATAACGATAATGATTATTGACAGCTTTTCGCGCGGATTTTATAATACATTTATGCCTCATATTAAAGGAGGGCGGGACGCATGAAAGAACGCATGGATCAGATTAAGAAGGAATTACATGCCCAAAGTTATAAATTGACTCCGCAACGGGAAGCGACTGTTGAAGTCCTGTTGGAAAACGAAGAGGATCATTTGAGTGCAGAAGACGTATACTTATTAGTGAAAGAAAAAGCCCCAGAGATTGGACTTGCGACGGTTTACCGTACATTAGAGCTGCTAAACGAATTGGAAATTGTAGATAAAATTAATTTTGGTGATGGCGTTTCACGTTATGACCTTCGAAAAGAAGGAGCGGATCATTCTCATCACCATCTCGTCTGTATTCATTGTGGTTCTGTATCGGAGATTGAAGAAGATTTACTTGGAGATGTAGAAAAGAAAGTCGAACGTGACTGGGCATTTAAAATCAAAGATCACCGCCTCACCTTTCACGGCGTCTGTGTCAATTGCCAAACAGAACATGAAGCATCTGATGAAGCCCCAACACTAAAGGCCGCTCATCCCTAAATCTCTGTCAGTGATAAGCTGAGAGGGATTTTTTTTGCCATCGGCTAAGAGGAATGGCAAAAAAGTCGTGTATTCGCACATGAACCTCCACTTGTTGCTCATGAGTATACCGTCATTAAATCACGATAACCTGCATGTATAACCTGCAGAGATTTGGGCATATCCTGTTAGTAAAAGAAAGCCTGAAATCGGGAGGGAAAACAATGCGGGCTGCGTTGAGTGCATGTTGGAACGGTTTAAAAATTTTTTTAGTGTTTGCTTGCTGCACTGGACTCTTTTACTATGGTATTCTATTTATAATAGATGAATATCAAGGAGATGAAAGATTTGAAGAGCCGGAGGGGAACGCGATTAAAGTGTTCGATCAAGAAAGTGATTCAGAATTCTCCTTTCGAGATCGATTATGGTACCTATGGCAACAAGGAGAGTAACCGGCAGTGAATAAGCTGACGGTACATATTGATGATTTCCTTCATTATGGACTCGTGGAAAGAGGGTTTTCAGACAATACGTTGGAATCATACCGAAGAGATCTATACGGATACACAAATTATCTTGTAAAAAAAGAAAATATTGGCGGATGGGATGTTGTTAGACGCCATCATATTTTAAATTATTTGTACGAGCTTAAAGATGAAGGAAGATCTGAGGCAACACTGGCACGTGTGACTTCTGCGATTCGCATCTTCCACCAATTTTTATTACGGGAACAAACTGTTGTTCATGATCCGGCTGATCTGATTGAAACCCCTAAATCAAAAAGAAAATTGCCTATTGTTTTATCGATTGATGAAGTAGAAACATTGCTTCAGGCGGCAGAAAAAGGAAATGATGTTTACGCCCTTAGAGATACAGCCATGTTCGAACTTATGTATGGCACAGGCTTACGTGTATCCGAATTGTGTGAACTAACCCTTGATGATGCTCATCTGGAAATGGGCTTTGTCCGCTGTATTGGAAAAGGGGATAAAGAACGGATTATCCCGCTTGGGTCGAAAGCGATTAGTGCTCTGAATATCTACCGATCACAAGCACGCCCCAAACTGATGAAAAAACAATCGCATGATATTCTGTTCGTCAATCGGTTAGGGAAGCAACTGAGTCGGCAAGGATTCTGGAAAGTTCTCAAAAAGAATGTCGAAGAAGCGGGCATTCGCAAATCGGTTACGCCCCACACACTTAGGCATTCGTTTGCCACTCATTTAGTGGAAAATGGTGCCGATCTTCGTGTTGTTCAAGAAATGCTAGGTCATGCCGATATTACGACGACCCAAATATATACTCATATTTCGAGGCGTCATCTCAAGCACGTGTATCACACGTATCACCCACGTGCATAATGAAGAGGATGTTCTAAACGATCAGGTTAACACTTTTTCTTCATGAGGAGTTCGCTGCTTATGAAGTAACAATCCGGTTGCCCGGAGACTTTGCTCTTTGAAGACTCGACTCGACTCGTTTTAGAACAGGAAAGGTGGCTTAATTTTATTATGACTGATTATCATTTTCCCCGTATTTTTTTGATCGTAATGGATTCCGTTGGCATTGGAGAAGCGATAGATGCTCATGAATATGGTGATGAAGGAACGGATACGCTCGGTTCGATTGCCCATTACAATAACGGGTTGCACATTCCACACCTTAATCGGTTGGGGATGGGCAATATCAAGCAAGCACCTGGTATCACAGAAAATGCTGAACCGCTTGCTTTTTACGGAAAAATGAACGAGAAATCCAAAAGTAAGGACACGATGACCGGTCACTGGGAGCTTATGGGCCTCTATGTTGATGCGCCGTTTCGAACGTTTCCGGACGGGTTCCCAATGGATTTAATCGAACAGCTGGAAAAAGAAACAGGCCGACCTACCATCGGAAATATAGTTGCATCAGGCACAGCTATTATTGATGAGCTTGGGGCAGAACAGATGGAAAAAGGCGCGATCATCGTATATACATCCGCGGACTCGGTTTTGCAAATTGCTGCCCATGAAGATGTGGTTTCTGTGAATGAATTGTACAGCATTTGTGAGAAAGCGCGTGCGCTCACGTATGAAGACCCCTACATGTTAGGGAGAGTGATTGCCCGTCCATTTATAGGGGGGCCCGGTTCATTCGAGCGTACTTCCAATCGTCACGACTATGCGCTAAAACCATTTGCTGAGACAGTGATGAATGCATTAGAGGACGCGGGATTAACATCGGAGGCCATCGGTAAAATTGATGATATTTTTGATGGTGAAGGGGTTACGGAATCGGTAAGAACGGAATCGAATATGGACGGTATGGACAAGCTATTACAATCGGTTCGACGGGAGTTCCAAGGATTATCATTTCTTAATCTCGTAGATTTTGATGCTAAATTTGGGCATCGCCGTGACCCTGTTGGTTATGGAAAAGCGATAGAAGCATTCGATGAACGCCTGCCGGAACTGCTCGATGAATTGCGTGACGATGATTTACTTATCATTACAGCCGATCACGGCAATGATCCCACTCATACCGGTACAGATCACACTCGTGAACAAGTTCCTTTACTTGTCTATACAAAGGCAAAAACCCCGGGTGAAACGCTTGGTACTAGAGATACGTTTGCAGATGTCGGCGCAACGATTGCAGACAATTTCGGTGTGAGCAACCCTCTTCATGGTAAAAGCTTTTTATCGACGTTAGTGGAAAAAAGGGGAGATCACGATGAATGAAAAGATAAAAAACGCCGTTGACCATATTCAAAAAAAGACAACCATTAAACCAAAAGTGGCGATCATTCTCGGTTCAGGTCTAGGTGGCCTTGCAGATGAGATGGATGCACAGGCAACGATCCCGTACAAAGATATTAAAGACTTTCCCACTTCGACTGTTGCTGGGCATGCCGGGGAATTTGTCATCGGTCATTTGCAAGGGGTTCCGGTGATCGCTATGAAGGGGCGTTTTCATTATTACGAAGGTTACCCGATGTGGAAAGTTGTCTTGCCCGTACGGGTAATGTGTGCCATGGGTATAGAGACGCTCATTGTGAGCAATGCCGCAGGAGGCATTCACAAGGATTTTTCACCGGGAGATTTAATGTTGATTCGTGATCATTTAAATCAAATGGGGGATCATCCGTTAATTGGACCGAATGATGAAGAAGTTGGCCCTCGCTTTCCAGACATGTCAACGGCTTATGATGAAAAGTTAGCAAGTATTGCTCATGAAGAAGCAGAAGCGATGGGATTTGAGTTACAACATGGTGTATATGCAGCAACAACCGGACCTACGTACGAGACGCCTGCTGAAGTGAGGATGTTTCGTACCCTTGGTGCCGACGCTGTTGGGATGTCCACGGTACCAGAAGTTCTTGCCGCCCGTCATGCTGGGGCCCGAGTGCTTGGGATCTCCTGTATCTCAAATGCAGCTGCTGGGATTCTGGATCAGCCGCTAAGCCACGAAGAAGTCATTGAGACGACCGAAAAAGTCAAGGTTCGTTTTCTGGAACTCGTGAAACGTACCATCGAAAGGATTGGGAAAGGAGACCACCAGTGATGACGACACGTGTACAGATCAAAGAAGCAGCCGACTATATCTTAAAACAATTGAGCAATCAACAAGTGGATGTTGGTTTAATTCTTGGCTCTGGCCTCGGCGACCTTGCTGATGAGGTTGAGCCTGCGGTTCGCATTGATTACGAGAAAATCCCCAGCTTCCCGACATCAACAGTGGAAGGGCATGCTGGCCGGCTTGTCATCGGTGAACTGGAAGGAAGAAATGTCGTTGCCATGCAAGGACGTTTTCATTTTTATGAAGGATACAGTGCCCAGGAAGTAACCTTTCCGGTACGTGTGATGAAAGAGCTAGGTGTACATACGCTCATCGTGACGAATGCTTGCGGGGGGATGAATCCATCGTTTCGTCCTGGGGATTTGATGCTTATTACGGATCATATAAATATCACAGGTACAAATCCGTTAATTGGTCCGAATGATCATGAGTTAGGGACGCGTTTTCCTGATATGAGCCAGGCGTATTCGCAGTCGTTGATACATTTAGCAAAAACAATTGCACAAAAAGAAGATGTAACCGTCCATGAAGGAGTATATACGGGAATTTCCGGCCCCAGTTTCATGACGACGGCTGAACTTTCGATGTTGAGGAACCTCGGGGGGGATGTAGTAGGGATGTCCACGGTTCCTGAAGTTATCGTCGCTCGTCATGCTGAAATTCAGGTTCTTGGAATATCTTGTATCACTGATATGGCAGTAGCAGATGATCATAGCGGCGTCAGTCATGAGGAAGTCATGGAAACGGCTGCCAAGACAAAGCCGAAGTTTATCAATTACGTGAGACATATTTTAGGAGAATTACCAGAAGGGGTTTCACATCGATGAGAATGGTAGACTTGATTGCACAAAAAAGAGATGGAGAAAAAGTAGATATCGAAGATATTGAAACTTTTGTACGTGAATATACCGACGGAAACATTCCTGATTACCAGGCCTCGGCGCTTGCAATGGCCATCTATTTTCAAGGGATGCATAAAGAGGAAAGTTCTGCTTTAACAAAGGCGATGGCCGCCTCCGGAGACCAGCTTGATTTATCTGCCATTTCTGGGACGAAAGTTGATAAGCACTCCACGGGAGGTGTTGGGGATAAAACCACGTTTATTCTTTCGCCTCTCGTCGCTGCGGCGGGCGTTCCCGTTGCTAAAATGTCGGGAAGAGGATTGGGCCATACCGGTGGCACCATAGATAAGCTGGAGGCTTTTCCAGGGTTTCAAACCGAACTAGATCAAGATCATTTTTTACAGCTTGTGAATGATTATAAAATCGCAATCGCCGGGCAAACGGGGAACCTTACTCCTGCTGATAAGAAACTTTATGCGCTTCGCGACGTAACGGCAACGGTAGACTCCATGCCTCTGATCGCCAGTTCAGTGATGAGTAAGAAAATCGCAGCCGGCGCAGATGCCATTGTGCTTGATGTCAAGATCGGAAGCGGCGCATTCATGACTGACCTTGATTCTGCCAAGGAATTGGCGACAACAATGGTGGACATCGGAAAATCGCTCGGGCGTCAAACGGTAGCGGTGCTATCCGATATGGACCAACCCCTGGGAAACAAGGTTGGAAATTCGCTTGAAGTACAAGAAGCCATCGACGTGTTACGGGGAGAAGGCCCAGAAGATGTACGAGAACTCAGTGTACGTCTAGCCGCTCACATGCTCGTTTTGGGTGGCAAGGTTGAGGATGTCTCTGCTGGAGAAGCACTTGCTCGAACTTATCTTCAAGATGGAAGAGCGCTGAAAGTGTTCCGTGATTTTGTAGAACGCCAAGGTGGGGATCCTGCTTTGGTTGATCAACCTGAGCGTCTTGGACAGGCCTCCTTCCAAATTCCTGTGAAGGCCACGAAATCAGGATATGTGACCCATATTCATGCTGCTAACATCGGCCAGGCAGCCGGCAGATTAGGTGCAGGCAGAATGACAAAAGATGATGACATCGACTATCATGTAGGCATTGAACTCTACCGCAAGGTAGGGGAACAAGTTCAAAAGGGAGATCCGATTGCTGTTCTTCATGCGAACGAGGAATCAGTAGAGGAACTTGTTCAATTTGTTCGTGATAGTTATGAAATTAGCGAGTGGAGCGCGGAACCTCGCCCGTTAATTTTTTCAGAGATGGAGTAATAGAAAAAACTCGAAGCCGCCATAGGTTTCGAGTTTTCTAATCCTATAAGTGATCGTTTCAAAAGTAGAAAAATGGCCAAAATGGTGAACCTTAGATTTTCTTGCTCTGAATGCAAGGAAATCCATCTCGAGCATCATACTTGCACCACGAAAACATTTGAAAAGTGGGTTTCTTTTCCGAGGACACGTTTTTGGCGCGAGAGGAGCACAGAAGCAAGCTAACGCAGAAATTCAAAGCTATTTTTCCCGGGCTTTTTGATTGAATATCCTCTATAGGATGAACTTGGAGGAGCCTAGAAAAAGTGTGGTTAAGGAGGAAGGGAAAAGCTGGGTCCTCTTGGCTTACCAATTCACGAACGATTTAGTTCCATTCGCCCAAAAAACAATTCTTTGCGGTAACTAGCGTTTTTCGTCATAGATGAAAAGGTATAAATAGAAAAAAAGATGGTGAGACTAAAAGAAAAAATGGAGGCTATGAATCATGAACAAAAAAGCTGGAGCGATTATGCTTTCATCGATTCTTTTACTCTCACCACAACTGGCTCTTGGAGAAGAAAACGAAGACTCGAGGGAAATGGCTGAGGAAACGGGTTCTGCAATTTTAATGGAAGTGGATACGGGGCAAGTGCTTTTTTCTAAAGATGAGCACGAATCGTTACCTCCAGCTTCGATGACGAAAATCATGACGATGTTGTTAATTATGGAGGACTTGGCAAGTGATGATCTAACCCTGGATGAAATGGTAACAACAAGTGAACGAGCAGCTTCTATGGGAGGATCGCAGATTTTTCTGGAAACCGGAGAAGAAATGTCAGTTCGGGATATGTTGAAGGCTATTGCGGTTGCTTCTGGAAATGATGCTTCAGTTGCTATGGCTGAACATATGGCTGGGTCTGAGGATGCCTTTGTTGAACGAATGAATGGAAAGGCTGAGGAGCTTGGGCTTGATGACACGACATTTTATAACTCAAATGGTCTACCTGTAGATGGGCATGAATCAAGTGCTCATGATCTTGCCGTTATGTCGCAGGAACTTTTAAAGTATGAAGAAATTACGACGTTTACAGGGATTGAAGAAGATTACTTACGGCAAGGTACGGATGATGAGTTTTGGCTCGTCAATACGAATCGCATGTTGAAGTTTTTCGATGGACTTGATGGCTTGAAAACTGGATTTACGAATGAATCCAAATATGGACTAGCAGCCACTGCTAAAAGGGATGATATGCGTCTCGTAGCTGTTGTTATGGGGGCTGAAACGCCGAAAAAGAGAAATGCAGACATCGCCGAACTTTTGAATTATGGTTTCGCTAATTATCAGGTTGAGCCGATGTTCGATGAAGGGGCAGCGGTGACGTCGGTTCCGGTTGAAAAAGGGACGCATAGTTCGGTGGTAGGACGTTTAGATCAAAAAATCAGTTTGCTGCTTAGTAAAGAAATGTCATCGGATAATGTAACTGAGCATATCGAACTGGAAACGTTGGAAGCGCCGATTGAAAAAGGGGAAGTGATCGGAAAATTCCAGGTGCAGCGAGAAGGAGAACCTGTGGCTGAATCAGATATTATCGCCGGGGAAAATGTGGAAAGTGCTTCCTGGTGGGAGTTATTCAAACGGTCGACGTTAAGAATTATAGGAATTGAACCGGGTACGGGTCACCCATCGACGGGTGACGAAACGTAAAAACTTTCGTAGAAGAAAGACTTATTTTGTCAGGAACAAAGGATCTGTTTCGGTCACAGCGAATGCTTAATTAGAGAGAGGAAAAGCAACCAGCAGGAGAAACGGAGGAATGTACATGAGTTTTCATGTGGAGACTGAGCAGAAGAATAGCGTCTTATGTGTGAGGTTACAGGGTGAGTTGGATCATCATACAGCAAGCGCAGTACGAGACAAGGTAGATGAAGCGTTAGCAAATCCGCAGATCAAGCATATACTTCTAAACGCTGAAGGCTTGACGTTTATGGATAGTTCAGGAATCGGGGTTATCCTGGGCAGGTATAAAAAATTACAGGCAAGGGGAGGAGAATTGGTCATCTGTACGGTTTCTTCTTCCGTGTATCGCCTGTTGGAGATGGCGGGATTGTTTAAAGTTCTGCGTCTGGAAGAAGGGGAAGATCATGCATTACGGACATTGGGGGAGGCCGTATAAAAATGAAAAACGAAATGCAAATTCAATTTTCAGCACTTAGTCAAAATGAGTCGTTTGCCCGTGTAAGCGTAGGTGCTTTCATTGCACAGCTTGACCCAACGATGGATGAACTAACTGAAATTAAAACGGTCGTTTCTGAGGCGGTTACGAATGCCATCATCCATGGCTATAATGAAAATCCTGCTGGTACTGTACAGCTCATCGTTGTGCTTGAAGACGATACCGTTGCGATTACCATCCGTGATGATGGAAAAGGAATCGGAGATGTTGAGCAAGCGCGTGAACCATTGTATACCTCAAAACCAGAGCTTGAAAGGTCTGGTATGGGATTTACCATTATTGAAAATTTCATGGACGAATTGACCATCACTTCTGGAGATCAAAAAGGAACAACCGTCTATGTCAAGAAACAGCTGTCCAAGAATAAAGTGGTCTCTCATTAAGGGGCGGTGTTATGGAGACTAAAATAAGGAAAGGAAAACAACCATCCGATCAGACGATACGAAAGTGGATTGAAGAAAGTCAAAAAGGGAGTCAAGCATCAAGAGATCAACTCGTCGAAAACAATACCCGTCTAGTTTGGTCAGTCGTTCAACGTTTTCTAAATCGCGGGTATGAAGCTGAGGATTTATTCCAGATTGGCTGTATCGGTTTAATGAAATCGATTGATAAGTTTGATTTAAATTATGAAGTAAAATTTTCAACTTATGCAGTTCCTATGATCATCGGGGAAATCCAACGATTCATTCGTGATGATGGGACCGTTAAAGTCAGCCGATCTTTGAAAGAATTAAACCATAAGATTCGGAAAGAAAAAGAAGAACTAACAAAGAAAAATGGAAGAATGCCAACGATTCATGAAATAGCTGAAGCTTTAGAAATCACCCCTGAAGACGTTGTTTTCGCTAACGAAGCTACGCGCTCGTTATCATCACTGAACGAAACGGTGTACGAAAACGAGGGTGATCCAATTACACTTATGGATCAACTTTCGGATGCTGACGAAACGAAATGGTTTGAAGAGCTGGCGCTTAGAGATGTTGTGCATCATCTTGAACATAGGGAGCGCCTGATTGTATACCTGCGTTACTACCGTGACCAAACACAGTCAGAAGTAGCAAAAAGACTCGGAATCTCTCAAGTCCAAGTCTCTCGATTGGAAAAGAAAATATTAGATAAAATACGTCAAGAGATGGTGGAATAATATCCACTATCTTTTTTTTCGCCCAAGTATGATGACAAGACTAATTTAACCTTAAGCGAATGTGTTCGCATAAAAACCGAAAATTAAGCTGGTCATTTTTAAAATAAATGCATGAATACCATTCATCCGTCTCATAATAGAGGATGTTCAAAAGCCCGGGATGGAAAGCTAAAAGAGGTCAGTTGAAAAAAGATATTTCCTGTGGTCTTTCTACGTGCCGTACGGATGGAATCATATACTCACAACCGGTACTCTAGGTTATGCAATTCGGCCCTTTTCCCGTCTTTTTTGAACTCAAGAATCTGAAAAAGTGATCGAGTGTTTGAGTCATTACGTGGCATCACTCTCACTCGTGAAGAGGAGTGACCGCGATGGTTAAACGAATCATTTGTGTAACAGATGGTGATGGAGTTGCAGTGAAAGCGGTTACAGCTGCGACAAGGGCGTTAGGGCTTGGTTGTGTGTTGCAATCGGCCGGAAATCCAACGGATTGTACATATGATCAATTACTGGAAAATGTAATGAATAGTCAATATGAGGTGACGGTCATACTGTTTGACGATGCTGGGCAGCCATATGAAGGACGTGGTGAAGAGTACATGATCCGGTTGACCTATGAGCACGAAATTAAAATCATAGGTGCACTCGCTGTTGCTTCAGCCGAGCGTTCAGGCGACTGGACTAAGGTAGATATTTCCATTGATCGCTACAAACATTTAAGTGAGTGGGGTGTAGATAAAGAAGGGTTTCCTGATATTGAAGAAAATCGCATTCATGGAGATACCGTTTATAGTCTGGATCAATTACAAATCCCGTACATCGTCGGGATTGGTGACCTAGGAAAAATGGGCGGTCGAGACGATCCTAAAAGAGGTTCTCCTGTCACACAAACAGCCTTGCAGTTGATTCTTAAACGGGGGGATACGAATGTCAAAAACGATCGAGCACTCAGAGAAAACGTTAACACGAAGTATAAAAAAGAATGAAAAGATATTTAACGACCGTTTAAATATTGACGCAAGTTTTGATGTTGGTGTAAGAAAATTATGGGTACTTGGGAAAGAGCTGCAATTATATTTTGTAAATAGTTTAAGTGACGAAGTTATCGCTACTCAAGTATTAAGGGAACTTATGGCTCTTGAAAAATTTGATACCAAAACGGATTCTCTAAGGTATTCTCTGGATGATCAGGTGAAAAACCATCTTGCTCATATTCAAGTGGATCAAACAGATAAGGTAGATGATTGTATCTTTCACTTGTTATCTGGACTGATCTTTGTATTGATCGATGGCGAAAGCGAAGCCTTTATCGTTGACGTTCGCCAATACCCCGGGCGGGAGCCGCAAGAACCGGATACCGAAAGGGTTACACGTGGTTCGCGGGACGGCTATACAGAGAATATTATTGAAAATGCCGGTTTAACACGCAGACGTGTCCGTGATGAGCATTTAAGAAATGAAATTATACAAATAGGCGAGCGCTCGCACACCGATATCGTTATATCATATGTTAATGGTATTACAGATCCAGATTTGGTAGCGGTCATTAAAAAAGAGCTTGAGAATATTAAAGTGGACAGCTTAACCATGGCCGACAAAGTCGTAGAAGAATATATCGTGAATCAAGGTTGGAACCCCTTCCCGCTTGTCCGTTACACGGAACGACCGGATGTAGCAGCCACTCACTTATTAGAAGGCCATGTTCTTGTGATGGTAGATACTTCGCCAACGGTCATTATTTTACCGACAACATTTTTTCACCATGTTCAACATGCGGAGGAATTTCGGCAGTCGACAGCTGTAGGAACCTTTTTACGTTGGATTCGTTTCATTGGCTTGTTAGCGGCGATTTTTATCGTACCGCTTTGGCTTTTACTCGTCTTACAACCGGATATGATTCCGGAAGTGATTGATTACGTGGGTCCTTCGGATGATTCAAATGTGCCGATATTCGCGCAGATGCTTATTGGAGAATTCGGTGTTGAATTAATCAGAATGGCGGCGATTCACACTTCGGCACCCCTCGGAACTGCACTTGGGTTTGTTGCGGCATTGCTGGTCGGTGAGATTGCGATTGATGTCGGACTTCTTACCGCAGAAGTCATCCTTTATGTGGCCTTAGGGGCTGTTGGGATATTTGCCTCGCCAAGTCACGAAATGGGTGTTGCCTTAAAAATGGTGAGGATCCTGTTTATTCTTGCTACTGGCCTATTTATGTCCTATGGATATGTTATCGCCATTACGATTGTGATCATTCTGATGGCACAAATGAAACCTTTGAATAAGCCATACCTGTGGCCGTTTCTTCCTTTCGATCCGAAAGGGATGTGGCAAATACTTGCACGTGTAGGTGTACCGAACATGCGCTTACGGCCAAGAATCGTTGACCCCAAAGATCCTGTTAGACAGTCCAAATCATAATTTCAGCCCATTTTTTAAGAGATATAAAAAGCCTAAGCCTTCTGTTTATACATGATCAATGATACAATAATGGGCATGAACGTGGAGGAGTGAGACATGTCCATGATAGTAACGATGAAAAAAAGAAATGAACAAGGACAATTAATGATTGGCAACATAAATGCTGTAACGTTAACCGAACACTACGGGACACCGCTGTATGCGTATGATGTCTCGCAGATTAGGGATAAAGCACGTTCGTTTAAACAGGCATTCGAAGAAGCGGGTACTGAATATCAAGTTGCCTATGCGAGTAAAGCTTTTAGCTGTATCGCTATGGTTCAACTCGCTCACGAAGAAGGATTGAGTCTCGATGTTGTTTCCGGCGGTGAGCTTTATACGGCTCAGCAAGCAGGTTTTCCAATGGAAAGAGTTCATTTTCATGGAAATAATAAAAGTCGACAGGAAATTCATGAGGCGTTAATAGCTGGTATCGGTTGCTTTGTCGTCGATAATTTCCATGAGATGGAGATTCTTGCAGAAGAAACTCGTAATATGGATGTAGAGGCTCGGATTTTATTACGAGTGACACCGGGGGTGGAAGCTCATACTCATGCCTATATTTCTACAGGCGGGGAAGATTCAAAGTTTGGGTTCGATCTCCAAAGCGGACAGGCGGACGCTGCTGTAGAAAAGGCCCTTGACCATTCCGGTCTCCATCTTCTTGGGGTACATTGTCATATAGGGTCTCAAATCTTTGAGACAACAGGATTTGTTCAAGCCATCGCCACACTATATCAATATTTAGGTCACTGGCATACGGTGTATGGATTTATACCCGAAGTTGTTAATACGGGAGGCGGCTTCGGCATTCGTTATACGAGCAATGATCGGCCGTTGGAACCAGGAGCGTTTGTGGAAGCGGTCGTCAAAGCCGTTCGTAACGAGAGTACAAATCATCATATGCCCGTCCCGGAAATCTGGATCGAGCCAGGGAGGGCACTCGTAGGTGAAGCGGGTACGACACTATATACCATCGGCTCCCAAAAGGAGATTGAAGGAGTTAGACATTATATCAGTGTCGATGGCGGAATGACCGATAATATACGCCCGGCGTTATACAACGCGGTATATGATGCAGAGCTTGCCAACCGTACAGAAGGACAAGAAGAAAAGACTTATGCCATTGCCGGTAAAGGTTGCGAAAGCGGCGATATGCTCATGTATGATTTACCCTTGCCAGAGGTAAGCCCTGGAGATATTTTAGCTGTCTATTCAACAGGAGCCTATGGGTTTTCGATGGCGAGCAATTATAACCGTTTACCCCGTCCTCCTGTCGTATTTGTAGAAAATGAAAGGCATCAGCTCGTCGTTGAACGGGAAAGTTATGCTGATCTTGTTCGTAACGATCTTCCTCTTTCCTCTAATGAGTTGAGGTGACTATTTCCTCCTTAAACCAGGTGAGTAATTCGGAAGCCGTCTGGGAGGTCGTTTTCCTCCAACCGCTGCCAGCCCAAAGAGACATGGCACTAGGGTCATTCTGATCCCCTGCTGCTTTTCGAATGGGCTTAGTGATGTGGTGAACTTCAGGGTAAATAGCGGGGGCGGCATCTTCGTATGCTTCAATAAAACGATTCTTCAACCCGCGTGCCCGTTTCCCTGTGAAAGCGCGGGTGACCCTCGTTTCTTGCTGTGGGTCTTTTCTAGCAAGGATAGAGGTATGAGCAGATGAGGTCCCGCTTTCCGGGCAGCGTAAAAAAGCAGTTCCAAGTTGTGCGGCCATTGCTCCTTTGTTCAATACTCGCTTAACGTCAGCTGGGGTCATTAATCCCCCGGATGCGATTAAAGGAAGAGCCGTTTGTTGACTCACCTGCTCAAGCAGGGAATCTAATGGCCAATCCTCTTCTCCATCTGAAAAGGAAGCGCGATGACCACCGGCTTCAATGCCCTGTAAACAAAGAATATTTACCCCAGCTTCTGCGGCGATATGAGCTTCATGCGGTGTAGTAACGGAAACGATCACTTTCGCCCCATTTTGCTGTATTTCCCTGATTGTAACCGCTTCAGGGCAGCCGAAAGTAAAGCTTACAAGTGGTACTTCTTTTCTTTTAACGATTGTTAATTTTTCCTCCCAATCGTCATCGTCATAAAAAGGATTTCCGACACTTGTACCCCATTGTTGAGCTTCTTCCTGAAGACGTTTGACATAAGGGAGGCATTGAGTGTTGCGATCTCCGCCGCCCATCGTTGGCTTAGAGGGGACAAAAAGGTTTACACCAAAATGTTCAATATTTAATTCCTGAAGTTTTGTGATTTCGTTTTCAAGTTGCGATGCTCTCTTATATCCTCCGGCGATAAAACCAGTTCCGCCGCTATTTGTAACTGTTGCTGCTAGTTCTACCGTAGAGATACCACCAGCCATCGGCGCTTGTATAATTGGTAATTGATGTAATCGCATGTCATCGCCCCTTTGAATGTTGAACTTAAATTAAGGATATCATAGATCGTAAGTACATATGAAAAATTTCATTAGAAAACTTGGCTGACTGCCAAGCCCGTTTTTCTTTTATTATCTCCTTTGCTTATGCCTTGATGATTATACAAATTCAATGTACACTTAGAAATCGGTAGCGGAACGTGTATATAGCCCAAGCATGTTTCTCATTTACTTTTTTGGGGATAATATGGGTATAGCCTTCGAACACTTCGAAATCATTCAAAAGGATCTCTTGTATAAGAGAGGAGCTAGGCAGATGATTATGAAATACAAGCCAGCCTATAAAAAAATCGCAATGGGCTTACTGTCGTATATGCCGAACCTTAAAGATGTTAAAATGTTACAAGAAACGATACAGCAATATGAAAACGATGAAACGATGAAACTTTATTTATGGAAAAAAGAAGATGATGTTGTCGGGGTTCTTGGTTATCAAGAACAGGACGGAGATCTTATCCTGAGGCACGTCTGTGTGAACCCTTCTTACCGAGATGAAGGAATCGGATCAACGATGGTGTCGACAGTGGAAGAAAGACAAGGTAAAACATTAAGAGGTTCAAGTGAAACCCTAGGCTTTCTGCAAAGTTGTAAACGTTTGAATAAAGAAAATGGAATGTAGAAGTATTAAGCGCTAGCTATCGTTGTCTAGTGCTTTTTTTTCTCGTTTTCATGTTATAATACATTCGGTAGATCGAGAGACTTAAGCTTAGAACTAGTCGCTGCGTAAGAGGAAGTTATCTTGGGCTTTTTTGAACGACTTCTCATAGAAAAAATGGATATAATTGGAGGATGCTCATTTTGCAAGTGGAACGGTACAGTGTAAAGCTGGATAGCTTTGAAGGTCCTCTGGATTTACTTTTACATCTCATCCAGCAAGCAGAGGTTGACATTTATGATATTCCTGTTGCAAAAATTACTGAGCAATATATGACCTATATACATACGATGCAAGAGTTAGAATTGGATGTCGCCAGCGAATATCTTGTTATGGCTTCGACACTTTTAGCCATTAAAAGCCAGATGTTGCTGCCAAAGCAAGATGTTTGGGCTGATGAGGATTGGGAACTTGAAGATTGGGGAGAGGAAGATCCACGTGAAGAGTTGGTCGCTCAGCTTGAAACTTATCTTCAGTACAAGGAGATCGCCTCAGAATTAAGGGAGAGGCACGTAAAACGGAGTCATCTCTTTACGAAACCACCGAGTCGAATCAATACTGAAAGCAAGGAAAATATGGAGCACACAACGGATATAGAAGCTTCCTTGTCGGATCTGTTACAGGCGTATCAGCATGTATACCAACGTCTTCGTTTCGAAAGACCGCATACAGCGACAGTAGAAACACAACGATGGACGGTTGAGAGTAAAATGGAAACTATTACAACGCTTGTATTAGAAAGAAAACAAGCTGTTCCTTTTTTAGAGTTATATAAAAAAGGACAAATCAATGAACAAGTAACAACTTTCATGGCGCTATTACAATTAGTAAAGGATGGATCTGTGATCTGTAAGCAAGAGAAAAACTTCGCAGATATCTATATTGAACCACGAGGGGATGTGGAGTATGAATGAAGATATCGATCTCATTCTTGAAACGTTATTGTATGTAAGTGGAGATGAAGGATTGGAAGTCCGTCGGGCTGCTGAAGCCGTAGGAATTGATAAATCCAGAGTTATCACCGAGCTAGAGAGGATTGCCTCTCAATATGAAGAAGAGGGGCGCGCCCTCTCCGTTCAGCAATTTGGAGAAAGCTTCAAAATGGTCACGAGAGCAGAATTTTCGGAGTATGTAGAACGATATGCTTCTCCTCCGCAGCGTGGTACCCTTTCGCAAGCGGCGTTGGAGACATTGGCTATTGTCGCTTATGAACAACCTGTCACGCGTTTAGATGTAGAGGAAATTAGGGGAGTTAAGGTCGATCGTGCCATGACGACTTTGGTTGGAAAAGGTTTAGTTGAAGAAAGCGGTCGAGCGAAGGGAGTGGGACGAGCCATTTTATACAAAACGACACCGCGATTTTTGGATGTGTTTAATCTGAGCTCCCTTGATGATTTACCTACGATAAATGATAATGAGCAAACCGAACAAATGGACCTATTTATGTCGAGCTATCGAGAACAACATGAATAAAATTTATGAATAGCACGAAAAGGTCATGAGGACAATCAATCTTTCCATATAAATGATCAGTGAGTGCGTTTTATTTTTGAGGGAAAAGGAGTGAACACTGATCAATTGGGAAGAATATAAAGATAAAGTGACAAGCTGGTTGGACGAAGTGGAAACGTATATGCAACAGCCTGAAGCAGACCGTTCCCTTGATCCATCCAAGATCGAAGAGAAAATCTCAACGCTTCGCACGGAAATGGATCGTTTTACTGAATCTGAGACTGACCAAATTGTACAGATGGTTGATGAATTAGCCGATGAGTTTTCGGACCGGTCCAGTAAAGGTAAGGGTTCCGTGAGACCTGGAGATCATGAATTGCCCCCACTTCCTTATGATTATGATGCCCTTGAACCGTATATTGATGCTGAAATCATGTATTTACACCATGATGTCCACCATCGGGGCTATGTCGAAGGATTAAACAAAGCAGAGGTAAAGATGGAAAAAGCACGCAAGGATAATAAATATGACCTGATTACCCATTGGGAACGGGAAGCTGCCTTTCATGGTGCCGGACATTATTTACACACTATTTTCTGGAACATTATGGATCCTCGTGGAGGTGGGACACCGAAAGGTGATCTTCTCTCCATGATTGAGCGGGATTTTGGTAGCTATCAACGGTTTCGCGCTCATTTTACAGCTGCCGCTGAAAAATTATCTACACCTGGTTGGGTGATTCTCGTTTGGTCACCGCGTGCCCATCGTTTGGAAATATTAACTGCTGAACTTCATCATTACTTGACTCAATGGGACGTTATTCCGTTGCTTGTGCTTGATATTTGGGAGCACGCATATTATTTGCAGTACAAAACAGAAAAAGCTGAATATGTAAAAAATTGGTGGGAGGTCGTCAACTGGCCGGCCGTACAGCGTCGGTTAGACGTAGCAAGACAAGTGAAGTGGAGCCCGGCTTAAAAGGGTAAAAAACTGTTTCCAGTTTTGGGAACAGTTTTTTTATGTTTATGATTTCCAATTCTACCAGGGAGAGAACGTTGCTGAGCGGTAAGAACCAAGTTTTTCTAATGATAAATCTGCATGTGTACCTGCGCACAGATCATACTAACAGTACGATATGTTTGGGAAAGGAAGAAAGATGATATGGTGAGTGGTCAATTTTCAAAGGTCATAAAATGTTTATGTTTGATGCTGGTTCTCTTATCTGCTTGCGGATCAGCTGTTGGAGAAGAACCCGAGGAAAAAAAACGTGAAGTACCCCATCATTCGGGCGAGGCTCCAAATGAGATCCAAGAAACGTCAAAGTACGCGCAAAATGATCCCAAACAAGAACAAGCGTTGGCTGACGAAGCCAAAAAGCACGCCACTGAAATGGAACAAGTTACTGATGTTGAGGCCGTTTCTCTTGATAATCATGTGTATGTATCACCGGAAGTTAAACATCGTACGCGTTGGAATTTGAAAGGGTTCCGTGAAGAGGGGCGAAATTATTTAAGCGAAACCATGCCGGATGATGTCGTCATTCACTTTGCAACAGATCAAAAAGTGAATATGGAGTTGGAAAGGTTAACAGATGATATTAAGGCGGGAATGGTCAATGGCGAAGAATTAGACCGTCGTTTGGAAAAAATAGAAGAACTTATGATGAAAGGATAGGAGAAAGATGGCGAATTCTACATCGAAAACGAGTATGGAAACCGAAGAATATAAACAGATAGCAAATCGCATGGAGCCTAAGCGACCTCTGGGGATGAATTGCCTAAAAGCCTTCCTTGTCGGGGGGTTTATATGCGTAATTGGGCAACTGATTCAAATGTTTTATATGATGACTTTCAATTTCAATGAACATACGGTAGCGGATCCTACCGTTGCAACTCTCATTTTTATTGCAGTACTGTTAACAGGTTTCGGAGTTTACGACAAGTTTTCCCAGTTTTCAGGCGGAGGAACGATTGTCCCGGTGACCGGGTTTGCAAATGCGATGTCTGCAACGGCAATTGAATATCGATCTGAAGGATATGTCCTTGGGGTTGGAGGGAATATGTTTAAGCTGGCAGGGTCTGTTATTGTTTTTGGGACGGTTGCTGCTTTTGTCATTGGGATTATCTACGCAATTGTCACGCAACAGTGGGAGGGAATGTAATGTTTACCGGGCAGCAAAGTTGGGCATATCCCACTTACCCTTGCATTCTTTCTTCGGGTGTAGTGACAGGTCCGTTTGAAGCAAAGGGTCCTTTACGGGATACTTTTGATAAAGTGTATGATGATCTGTATATCGGCGAGAATACGTTTGAAAAAGCTCAGAAAGTTTTAATGGAAGAAGCATGTCAACAAGCCCTGCAAAAAGCTGGAAAATCCACGACTGATGTTTCCTTTCTGTTTGGAGGCGACCTGATTAACCAAGATACTGGGACAAGCTTCGCCGCACGGACGATAAACGCTCCTTATTATGGATTGTTTGGTGCTTGTTCCACGTCAATGGAAGCTTTGTCTCTTGCTGCCCAGGCAGTGGATCAGGGAGCTCCACTCGTTTTGGCAGGTACGGCAAGCCATTATGCAGCGATTGAAAAACAATTCAGGTATCCTGTCGAATATGGAGCCCAACGACCACCGACCGCACAGCGAACAGTGACTGCAGGAGGTGCAGCCCTAGTTGCTCCCAATGGTTCTGACGTTGTCGTTACGAAATCAACTATCGGGAAAGTCGTTGATCATGGAATTAAGGATCCTTACAATATGGGCGGTGCTATGGCACCTGCAGCCGTCGATACTATTCTTGCTCACTTTAATGATTTTCAAGTTGATGAAAGAGATTATGATTTGATAATAACGGGAGACCTTGGGAATTTAGGACGTTCGCTAGCACTAGAATGGTTTCGGCAAAAGGAACATCCTATGCCTGAGGCGAAATTTCAAGATTGTGGATTGCTTATTTATGATGATGCTCCAGAAGCAATGTCAGGTGCGAGCGGCACAGGTTGTTCAGCTGCTGTTGTGTTCGGAAAGGTGTTAAATGATCTAAAAAACGGTCGCCTGCAGCGTGTATTGGCTGTTGCTACGGGTGCACTATTATCTCCGCTTACCTACCAACAACAAGAATCCATTCCTTGTATAGCACATGCTGTCACCTTAGAAACGAAGGGAGGATTATCATGATATTCTTCTGGGCTTTCGTCGTTGGTGGATTGATTTGTGCCATTGGACAGCTGCTTATGGACGGTTTAAAGCTCACTCCCGCTCATACATTGGCTGCTTTTGTGGTTTCGGGTGCGATTCTGGATGGCCTGGGCATCTATGAACGATTAATCGACTTTGCAGGTGCCGGTGCTACTGTACCAATCACGAATTTTGGGAGCTCCCTCGTTCATGGCGCATTAACCGAAGCTGACAATTCTGGACTTATTGGCGTGATTACCGGGATCTTTGAAGTGACGAGTTCAGGGATTTCTTCTGCGATTATTTTCTCATTTATTGCTGCCTTGATTTTTAAACCGAAAGGATAAGAAGTGTTCCATTCCCTTTTTATTGTAAAGGGAATGGTTTTGTTTTAGGAATCCCTGCATAACTTGTCTTTGTTTGCATACATTTTCTTAAACCCTAGATTGGACAGCCAGTATGGGAATGAGGTGAGAAATGAGACGCCGGCTTATTTTACTCATAATGGTCGTTTGCCTATGTATACCGCCTTTGCCTGGGAATGCTGAAGAATCCATTACGGTATCCGCTGAGGCAGCTGCGTTAATTGAAGTTGAAACGGGACGAGTCCTTTGGGAAAAAGACGCATTTAGCGAGAAGCGGATTGCGAGTATTACGAAGGTGATGACCGCAATGGTTGCTATTGAACAAGGAGAGTTGGAAGATTCTGTTGTGATTTCGACAAATGCTGCTGGTACAGAAGGTTCTTCCTTATACTTACAGGCAGGCGAGAAAATGACATTGGAAGATTTATTGTATGGATTAATGCTTCGCTCTGGTAATGATAGTGCGGTTGCGATTGCCGAGCATATTGGTGGGAGCGTTGATGGTTTCGTCTATCTCATGAATGAAAAAGTTCAAGAACTCGGCTTGACGGATACCGTTTTCGCCAACCCTCACGGCCTTGATGATCATGAAAATCATTTCTCCAGTGCTTATGATATGGCAATGATTATGCAGGCGGCGATGGAAGATGACATCTTTCGAACGATATCTGCGACAGAAGTGCACCGAGCGCCTAATCAAAACGAAAACTGGGAGCGGGTCTGGAAAAATAAAAATCGTTTGTTAACTGAACGTTATGAATATACAACAGGGGGGAAAACGGGGTACACCGAAAGAGCACGTCGCACGCTGGTCACTTCAGCCGAAAAAGAGGGGATGGAGTTAATAGCAGTAACGTTAAACGCACCTTCCGATTGGGATGATCATATTCGGCTCTTTGAATACGGATTTGATACCTACGATATGTATTCATTGATCCAGGAAGGCAGTCTGGAGCGGACAGGAAGCGAGACATTTGATCACTTAGAAGTACGATCATCTTCCAACTATCCTTTGACAGAAGATGAATATGCACGCGTAACACCAAATATTGAATGGATGAATGAGGGTACACTACCTTTTGCAGGTCATTTACAATTTAAATTAGATGGTGACATTATTTCTGAATTACCGCTTTATTATATAGAAAAAACGGAAGAAGAAAATGAGGGCCTTTCCTGGTGGGAGCGGTTGAAAAATCGTTTCGGGTTTGGAGTGACGGTACATGATTAATTGGATCTGGATGTCAATGCTTATCACTGGTCTGATTTTTGCAATGTTTACAGGCAGGATGGAAGAAGTGAATGAAGCGATTTTTCAAGGTGCTGAAGAAGCGGTTACTCTCTGCTTAGGAATGATCAGCATCCTTGTTTTTTGGTTAGGCATGATGAGGATTGCTCAAGAAGGAGGGCTTCTCAAATTGCTTTCCAAATTCTTGTCACCGGTTATTCAACGTTTATTCCCGGAGGTCCCGAAGGATCATCCGGCCATGGGGTATATTTTATCAAATATGACTGCAAATATGTTTGGGCTTGGTAATGCGGCTACACCCATGGGCATTAAAGCGATGGAACAGTTAAAAGAATTAAACGGTGGGAAAGATGAAGCTAGTCGTTCTATGGTTACTTTTCTCGCAATAAACACAGCAAGTTTAACCTTGATTCCGACGACAGTCATTGCGATTCGAATGACGTATGACTCTGCCAACCCTGGCGAGATTATCGGAACTACGATCGCAGCCACGGCTGTAGGAGTCGCCAGTGCGATATTCATAGACAGAATCTTTCATTGGCGCCGCACGCTGCGGGCGAGGGTGAAATAAATGACAGTTTTATCAGTGTTATCCATGTACATCATCCCGTTTTTGCTTTTTGTCATCCTCCTTAGCGCTATCATTAAACAGGTGCCCGCCTATGAAACGTTTATTGAAGGAGCCAAGGATGGCTTTCAGATGGCCGTATCCATTATTCCTTATCTCGTTGCCATGTTAGTAGCCATCTCTGTGTTTCGTGCTTCAGGGGCGTTGGATTTTTTACTAGAAGGTTTGCGGCCGGTTTTGACTTTTATTGGTGTGCCTGCTGATATCGTCCCTTTGGCTGTCATGCGACCTCTTTCAGGAACAGGTGCCCTTGGAGTGATGAGTGATTTACTCGCTGTCCATGGTCCGGACTCATTTATCGGAAGATTAGCCTCAACGATGCAAGGGAGTACAGATACTACTCTTTACGTCTTGACCGTTTATTTCGGCGCTGTTGGGATTAAAAAAATCGGGGATTCGTTAAAGGTCGGCCTTCTTTCTGATCTTTGCGGGATCGCGGCAGCGATTGTGTTCGTCACACTTGTTTTCGGATCAATGTGAATATTGAATGACCTAAGACGTTTATCGGATGACGGCTTAGGTTTTTTTGTAGCTTTTAAGGGATAAAATTCACTCGCTTGAGAAATGATGACAGGGAGCGTATGATGGATGCTGAGGTGAGAACAGATGGAACGATTACAGAAAGTGATCGCGCGCGCCGGGATAACTTCTCGTCGAAAAGCAGAAGACTATATCGTAGACGGCCGCGTTGCAGTCGATGGGAAACGCGTACAGGAATTGGGCACAAAAGTATCGGAGAAAGCGGTTATTGAAGTAGATGGAGTACCCATTCAACGCGAAGAACCGGTTTATTTTTTATTGTACAAGCCAGGAAAAGTGATTTCGGCTGTGAAAGATGATAAGGACCGGGCGGTTGTTACTGATTATATCGAAGACACGGAGGCACGAATCTTTCCAATTGGCCGGTTGGATTATGATACATCCGGATTATTATTGCTAACAAATGACGGTGATTTTGCCAATTTAATGATGCACCCTAGGAGTAAAATTAAGAAAACGTATATTGCAAAAGTCAAGGGGAAGCCTTCCAAGGATACATTACGTAAACTTTCCCGTGGTGTAGAACTCGAGGATGGGAAGACATTACCTGCAAAAGCCTCTTTTAAATCCGGGAACAAGCAGAACGACACATCGATTATAGAACTTGTCATTTCTGAAGGCAGGAATCATCAAATTCGCAGAATGTTAGAATCTGTCGGGCACCCCGTTTTAAAATTAAAGAGAGAAAGATATGCTTTTTTGACTCTTGAGGGATTGCAGCCTGGAGATTTTCGTAAGCTAAAGCCGGTGGAAGTCGCACAACTGCGGGAACTTGCTGTCACATAACCGTCATAAAAAATACATCTTGATGGAAGTAAACATTGGCTTTGACCGTTATAATAAACATTGGAGAATACCTTAGGAGGATATTCGGAAAGTTAGGGGAACAATCTGTGTGTGCTCGTATGAAGCCATATCTAGGAAAACACATCAAACTGCACCTCCTTTTCTAAATGATACATTTTGCCATGAGGTGCTCCTCTAAAACTTCCCGGGCTTTTTGTTCTCCTATGGAAACATGTATCATGAGTGTTTGTTGTAAATTGGGGTGATCTTTTTGAAAGAAATAAAATGTGATAATTGTGGACATATCAACCCTTATGGTACAGAAGTATGCGGATCATGTGGGAAGCCATTTGGTAATGAAGATTCTAGTCGTTTGCTGAACATGCGTTATGAAGGAGCTGCCCGGCGTTCACAAACGTATAACAAGTCCATTATAGATAAAATCTGGAATTTCTTCTCTTCAGTAAAAGTCGGGATAGGAATTATTATCGTTACGCTAATTGCATCATCGATTGGAACCATCTTCCCTCAAGAGATGTTTATCCCTCCAGGAGAAGATCCTGCAACTTTCTATGCAGAAGAGCATGGTGCCTTAGGTCAAATCTATTATTCCCTCGGACTGCATAACTTGTATGGATCCTGGTGGTATATGCTGTTGATTGCTGCCCTTGGGACTTCCATAATTATTGCAAGCATTGACCGCTTTTTTCCCTTATATAAGGCGCTAAAACATCAACGTGTGACGCGTCATCAAAGTTTCATGAAACGCCAGCGTATATTTGGAACAAGTAACGTCAATGAAGTCGATACTACGATGGAAAAGGCACAAGGGATTCTGAAAAAAAAACGATATAACGTCTTTGAGGAAAACGGGAATATCCTTGCGGAAAAAAATCGTTGGGCACGATGGGGACCCTATGTAAACCACATTGGACTGATCATCTTCTTGATCGGGGCATCTCTTCGTTTCTTCCCAGGGATGTACATAGATGAGAACGTCTGGGTGCGTGAAGGTGAAACTACTGTCATTCCGGGGACATCAGGGGATTATTACATCGAAAACCTAGCATTTACGGTTGATTTCTATGATGAAGATGATGAACGGTATCAAGCCGTAATGGAAGAAAATGACGAAGAGCACATCGAGACTTTTCACACGGATGCTGTTCTCTATACCCCTGCGGAAGGATCTACTGTCGGTTTAGATCAAGAGTTAGAGGAAGTTGATCGGCATGGAATTGAGGTCAACGATTCCTTCGACTTCGATGGTTATTCTCTCTATCAAGTGGATTATAAGATGAATGAGTTAAAAGAAATGAGTTTTGAAGTTGAGGATAGAGAAACCAATGATGTTTTAGGCTCTTTTACTGTTGATTTAAATGACCCTGACGATGGCTACACACTTGATGATGAGCAGGTTCGGATTCACAGTTATTTCCCTAACTTTGTGATCAATGAAGACGGGGTCCCTTCAACAGAAAATAATGTCCCTGATAATCCAGGGTTCATTTTTGAAATGGAAGACCCGGACACCGGTGACTTAGAACATACATTTCTTGGAATTCAAGCGAACTATGACGTAAGTCCAGATGATGAAGAGAACCGTTACGAATTCTCATTTGACGGGATTGAAACTAACAACGTAACCGGATTGACAGTGCGTAAAGACAACACACTTCCATTTCTCATTGTTGGCGGATCCATTTTCCTTATTGGCCTTGTCCAAGGTTCCTATTGGCCGCACCGCCGCATTTGGTTACAAAGAAAAAATGATGAGGTTTGGCTGGCTGCTCATACGAATAAAAACTGGGAGTCATTGAAGAAAGATATTGACGCAATATCAGAAGAGACAGAAGTGACGACACCGCAAGATCAAACAGATGAAGAACATGAAAAGAGTGAAAGTCAAGAGAATAACCTTCATTCTTAACCCCTCTGCAGGGGCATTGCTTAGGAGGTAAATGAAAATGGAGCAATTGAGCATGAATCTGCTCGCAGTGGCATTCTTCCTTTATCTAGCTGCTACAATTTTTTATGCTGTTTCGGTAACAGGTGGAAAATGGCGCAATAAAGAAGGTCGAATGACCGGGAACAACTGGGGGAAATTTGGTTATATTACAGCCATCTTGGGCGTAGTGACTGCTTTGGGGTATTTCTTTGCAAGATGGGCGGTTGCTGGACATGCTCCGGTCAGCAATATGTTTGAGTACACTGCGTTTTTTGCGATTACACTAAGTCTTGCATTTGTAATTTTATACGGCATTTACAGAGTGGACGTACTCGGGGTAATTACAATGCCGATCATAATGCTCATGATTGCTTATGCTTCCGTGTTTTCAACAGAAGTACAACCTCTTCAGCCTTCTTTACAATCACACTGGCTAGAAATTCACGTAATTACTACGGCTATCGGGCAAGGAATTCTTGCTATTAGTTTTGGGGCGGGATTAATTTACCTTCTCCGTACGATTGATTTGAAAAGTAAAAGCATGACGAAGAAAACATTTGGCGTTGAGTTTATTATGTACGCATTAATGAGCACGCTTGCTTTTGTCATCGTCACCAATGCTTTTTCAGCTTTCGATTATGAAGCAAACTTTGCTTATATTAATGAGGATGGAGAGCCAGCTGAAAAACTTTATGAACTTCCCCCGCTCTTTGGTCCTAATGAAGGTGAGCTGCTCACTGAAGAGCGTATGCAGCCATGGGTGGAAATGCCGGATTGGATTGTAAGTGATGATCTAAACACCGTTTTTTGGGCATTAAGTTCCGGCTTAATTCTTTACGGGCTTGTTCGTTTGCTTACGAGAAGACGTGTCGGTGCCTTATTACAGCCTCTTTTTAAAGGTGTAAAACCACATACGGTGGATGAGATCAGTTATCGCTCCATTGCCATTGGGTTTCCCGTCTTTGCCTTAGGAGGCTTGGCGTTTGCCATGATCTATGCCCAAATTGCCTGGACAAGGTTTTGGGGCTGGGATCCAAAAGAAGTGTGGGCGCTTGTCACATTTCTTTTCTATGCCGCCTATCTACACTTAAGGTTGAATCGAAATTGGCATGGTGAGCCTTCAGCATGGCTTGCAGTGATTGGTTTTGCGATTATTATATTTAACTTGATATTCGTAAACCTTGTGATTGCAGGTCTTCATTCGTACGCTTAAGATAAAAGGGGCGTTGTATAACGTCCCCTCTGTTAGGGTCGGCATGTCGCAGGAGGCAGACTTAGCCGGCTCCATTCTTATAATCGGAAAGGAGTGCTAGAGATGGACCATCAATCTAAAATTCTTGTCGTCGATGATGAAGAACGTATCCGCCGATTGTTACGGATGTATTTAGAGCGGGAAGATTATGAAATCCACGAGGCTGAGAACGGGGAAGATGCACTTCAAATGGCTGAAGAAGTGGATTACGACCTGATTTTGTTGGATTTAATGATGCCTGGTATGGACGGGATCGAGGTCTTAAAAGCTCTTCGTAAAACGAAGGCTACCCCAGTCGCAATATTAACGGCAAAAGGAGAAGAAGCTGAAAGGGTCCAAGGGTTTGAAGAAGGCACTGATGATTACATTGTAAAACCTTTTAGCCCGAGGGAAGTTATCTTACGGGTGAAAGCCTTATTGCGCCGAACCTCTTCGACGAAGTATCTACAAACTGATACGCAGGCAAAAAATATACTTTCTTTTAAGCATGTCACTATCGATCATGACGCCCACCGAGTGACCGTAGATGATGAAGAGGTTATGTTAACACCGAAAGAGTATGAATTACTGCATTATCTTGCAAGTAGTCCTGATAAAGTCTTCTCAAGGGAAAAGTTACTCAAAGATGTTTGGGAGTACGAGTTTTTTGGTGATCTTCGGACCGTTGATACTCACGTCAAGCGATTGCGTGAGAAATTAAATAGTATTTCCGAAGAAGCAGGGGACATGATAACGACAGTATGGGGTATAGGCTACAAATTTGAAAATAACCAGAAGCAACAATGATCTGGAGAAGTGTCGTTGGTAAGCTTTGGCTTACCATTTTACTGCTCGTTTCATGTGTTCTCCTTATTCTAACGGTTTTATTGTTTCAGTTTTTTGAGAATATGCATCTGAGCCAAATTGAAGATGAATTAGGTAACCATGCATCATACATCGTCTCCATCCTTGAAGGCGAAGAATCTCTCGATGGTATGGAAACAGTCCGCCAGCTCACAGAGACCTCAGGGACACATGCAACCATTTTTCGTGGGGATGTCCCTTATTGGACCTCTTTTCAAGGGGCCGTAGAAGAAGAGGTGTATATCCCCCCGATGCAATTAGCGCAATACGAGGAGTTATCCTTGGCTATCAGAGGGGAAGAATCTGTCATTACACAACTTTCGTATGAAGACAGAAACCAAAATGAGGCGGAATTTATCGTTGTGGCCGCCCCTTTTGAAATGGCCGATGGGATGAATTATACGTTATTATTATATCAATCATTGGCGGCTATGGAAGAGACGACACAGGAGACGAAACGATTAATTTTCCTGGCGGCCGGGATTGGTTTTATAATGACAACATTTTTTGCGTTTTTCCTTTCCTCAAGGATAACTGCACCGTTACGTAAAATGCGTCAATCTGCTTTAGAGGTTGCAAAAGGAAACTTTGATACTCCGGTTCCGATGATGACACGCGATGAAATTGGACAATTAGCGATTGCATTTAATCGTATGCGCCGTCAGTTAAACAATAACATCGAGGCCTTAAACCGGGAAAAGGAACAACTGGCACGAGTATTAAGCAGTATGGCTGATGGGGTTATTACGTTGAATCGTATGGGGGATCTGTTAGTGAGTAATCCTCCGGCAGATCGATTTTTGCGTAGTTATGGCTATGAACATCAAGGTACGGAGCTTGGAGATTGGATTCCCGAAGAAATCCAGGAATTATTTCGAACGGTTGTGGCTCACGAGCAGGAAGAAACCGCAGAAGTGACCGTCCAAGGAAGAAGTTATGTCGTTTTAATGTCGCCTTTATATGACGCATCATTTGTCCGGGGAGTCGTGGCCGTCATTCGAGATATGACAGAAGAACGTCAAAATGATAAGCTACGAAAAGACTTTATTGCGAATGTCTCCCATGAACTGCGTACACCAATTTCCATGTTACAAGGCTATAGCGAAGCAATGATCGATGATGTTGCCCAAAGCCGTGAAGAGGAACGAGAGATGTCGCAAATTATTTACGATGAATCGTTACGAATGGGAAGACTTGTCAATGAGTTATTAGACATGGCCAGAATGGAGACAGGCCAGTTACCCATGCAATTTGAATCTATAGATCTGTTTGCTCTCTCTGAAAAGGTTTTTCGTAAATTTAAACAAATGGGTGAAGAAATCAATGTAAATTTAAATTATGAAACATTTGGGTCCAATCCATGGGTTGAGGCTGATGCTGATCGTATTGAACAAGTATTGACGAATTTGATGCATAATGCTTTACGGCATACGAGCAACGGAGGCAGTGTTACCTTACATGTGATCGATGTAAAAGAAGGTATAAAAATCGAGGTAAAGGATACAGGTTCCGGCATACCGGAGGAAGATCTACCTTTTGTTTTTGAACGCTTTTATAAAGCGGATAAGGCAAGGACAAGGGGCCAAAACAATGGCGGAACGGGACTTGGGTTAGCAATTGCAAAAAATATTGTCGAGAATCATGACGGTGAGATATCTGTACAAAGCATCGTCGACAGAGGATCGACATTTATGTTCTTTTTATATCGAAAATCGTGAACACGTTATAGTTGTAGAGGGAAAGAGGGGATTTGATGGGAAATATTCGTTCACTCCTCTTCGTCGTAGTGTTCATTATATTGTCCGCATGCAATGGAGAGGGAGCAAGGGAAGACTCAGACCAAAAGACCACAGGCTCGGAAGACGATGAAGGTCCATATCCAATCGAAGTTCAAGATGCCTATGATAACCGTATAGAGATTGAGGAGGAACCTGAAAGGATTGTAAGTCTAATGCCCAGTAATACCGAGATTGTATTTGCACTAGATAAAGGCGGGGATCTCGTTGGGGTGACGGATTTCGATGACTTTCCCGAAGAAGTGCAAGAAATTGAGACGGTAGGTTCAGGGCTTGAATTTGATGTTGAGCGAGTACTGACGCTTCGGCCTGATCTTGTACTTCATCATGCCTCAAGCGGTGATGCTGCAAACGAAGGGATACAACAACTGGAAAATGCAGACATCGATGTTCTAACTGTTGGGGAGCCAACGTCTTTAAGTGAAGCTTATGAGGCGATAGAATTGGTTAGTATGGCGGTGGATAGGCAGCCTCAAGCGAAAGAAATTATCGGCGATATCGAAAATAAAGTTGAAGAAATCCAGGAGACCATCGATCATATCCCCGAGGATGAACGTCCCCACGTATGGATGGAAGTATCTTCTGATCCAGAGCTTTATACGACAGGAGAAAATACGTTCATGGATGATATGTTAACAGCTGTCGGTGCGAAAAATGCAGCTGCAGGAAGTGAAGGCTGGGTACCCTATACAGAAGAAGAGGCGGTTTCCTTAAATCCAGATGTTATTATTACGACCTATGGGGATGAAGAAATGATTATGGAAAGAGAAGCTTGGCAAGAAGTGACAGCTGTACAGGAAGAGAGGGTATATAGTCTGGATGGAGACCTGCTGTCCAGGCCAGGTCCGAGGCTTGCTGAAGGACTGAGGTTACTTGCTTCCCATATCTATGAAGATGAACGTACAGAATAGAAAGCGCCGTCCATTATTCGTTTATGTCGTCGCTTTTCTTTTTTCCATGATTATGATTGTTATGGGTATCTCAGTTGGGAGTCAAGCGATCCTGCCCAGTGAAGTAATGAAGATCTTCAATGCTTATTTTTTCGATATTGGTTCGGTGGATCCTATACACGCTCAAATTGTTATCGATATTAGGCTTCCCCGTACGCTTCTCGCTTTTCTCGTAGGAGCTGCTTTATCTGCTGCAGGTGTTGCTTTTCAAGGGTTTCTGCGTAATCCACTCGCTGATCCTTATACGCTGGGGGTATCTTCAGGGGCAGCCTTGGGAGCTGTAATTGTTATTTTTTTTCAATTATCGATTCCTCTTCTCGGAAATTTCACCTTACCAACGATAAGTATCGGAAGCGGACTTTTGACCCTTTTGTTTTTATTATGGTTTGCCAGAGCGTTGCGCCGCTCTCTCTCAGCAGAAACCATCATTTTAATCGGCATTATTATCAGCGCATTTTTAGGGGCTTGCCTATCTCTTTTCATTGCACTTGCTGGCGAGGAATTGAGGCAAGCAATTCAGTGGCTGCTCGGCAGTGTCGGTATGCGTGGTTGGGACTATGTGTATTTAATGATTCCTTTTTTCCTGTTTGGAACCATTTTGATTGCTTCCTGTCTAAAAGAATTGAATGCTTTTGCCTTCGGACAGGATTTTGCACGCCATATTGGTGTAAGTGTGCAAAAAAGAGGTGTCGTGATTTTAATTGGAGCTGCGATTTTGACAGGCACTGCAGTAGCCGTAGCGGGTACGATTGGTTTCGTAGGACTTGTCGTGCCACATTTTGTGCGGATGTTAATCGGTCCCAATCACGTTCATCTCTTACCTGTTTCTATGTTGACCGGGGGAGGGTTTTTAATTGCAGCAGATATTTCTGCCCGGACATTACTTGCACCCATGGAATTACCCCTCGGTGTGATCACAGCGATTATTGGCGCTCCCATTTTCGCTTATTTGCTTTTTGTCCAACAACGTCGCAAGAATTAAGGAGCTAACCGTTGCTAGATGTAAAGAATGTCACCAGTGGTTATGGCAAAAAAACCGTTGTGCAAGATGTTTCTTTTAGTATTAACAAGGGAGAAATATTTGGAATTATCGGCCCTAACGGAAGTGGTAAATCGACATTATTGCAGCTATGCTCTGGGACAATGCCGTTAATGTCGGGAAAAATAAAACTAAATGGAAGGCATTTACACCAATATAAGGATAAAGAACGGGCACGTTTGTTGTCGGTTGTGTCGCAGCAAGCATTTATTTATTTTGCTTACTCGGTAAAGGAATTTGTGGCACTTGGACGTTATCCTCACTCACGAACGTTATTTTCGGCTGATCAAAAGGAAGATGCAGAAGTCATCTCGAAAATCATGAAAGAAATGGATGTATGGAAACACAAAGATCAACTTCTTCAGGCTTTAAGTGGTGGTGAACGTCAGCGGGTATTTTTGGCAAGAGCGCTCGTACAAGATCCTGCTATTATCATGCTCGATGAGCCGACCAATCATTTGGATATCTCTTATCAAGTTCAGTTTTTAAATCGCTTACGGGCGTGGACTCTAGCCAACCACCGAGCAGTAGGAATTATTTTTCATGACCTGAATTTAGCTTCTCTTTATTGTGACCGAGTTCTTCTTTTAAAGGACGGTAAACGAAAAGCTGTTGGCACCCCCCAGGAGGTTTTGACAAAGGAAAATATAGAGTTGCACTACCAAACACGCGTCGATGTTCACATTCATCCCAGTATCCCTAAACAGCAGGTTTTAATATCTCCAGAGGTGCAAACGAAGCAGACATTCAACCATGTAGAAGCATTCATTACAGCAAAGGAAATGGTCTGGAAAACACCATTTCAATTAAAAGTGTTTTCCAGTAAAGCGGTCGAAAGCAGTTATACATGGGCCGAGGACTTGAGGCTTTCTCTCCCATATGAGGAAGCCGGGGAAAAGTCGATCCATTGGGAAAACGGCCCTATAAAAGCAGCGAGGGGTACCGTTCTAAAACAAGTAGAATTTCAAGAGAAAGCATTTTTAGGAGTAACCCTTAACAGAGCAAGAAAAGGGGAGGTAATCATCCTTATCTTTGCAAAACTTCAAGAAGTCGAGTATATCGATTTGTTCATGGAGGTGATGAAAGGGTTAACGGATTTCTTATCGAAAAAAGGGGAGGATTTAGAACTAAGAGCGGTGACCATCGGAAGTGATCATCGAGAAAGAGCAAAAAACCCTTCTCATTTTTATGATTTAAAGAGAAAAACAGTTACGGAATTGCAATCAATGTTTAACCTGCTTATCGGTGATGAGAATAAAGGTTAAAGAAGCCGTTGGTAAAGGACAGGCCTGTTCTATACAGCCAACGGCTTACATATGCTCATATAAAAAGTGAAATGAGGAAAGCGAGGCACTTGAAGCGGATGTTGGATTATATGAAACGTTTTGGTGTTGTATTGCTGTTTTCACTAGTGTTATTAACGGTTATGAATGTATTGACAATTGCGATAGACACAGACCAGGAAAATATGACGACATGGGGGATGAATATCGTTAACCCGATATTTAGCAGCGTCTCCTCGATGATACTAAACTAGTGTAGATGGTTTCATGACACCACTTAGAGGAATATTTCACCAAATAATGAAGTGAGAATTGTTGATGTAACAAACATTGTCGTGAGTGGTCGCCATCGTGCACTAGATTCTTTATGGTAATCGCTAGGAAAATTGCTAAGATAAATTCAGCCATGCTTTTGTAGAAAAAGCAGCCGCTTTCCCTTTATGGCGGCTGCTTTCAATATTATAATTCAATCATGTCAGCGGCAAGGATTTCGTCAAACGTTGATAGATCATTAATGACCTCGGGGGAAATTTCCTTATCAACCGCGAGCATCATAATCGCTTCGCCGCCTTCTTCTTTTCTTCCAACTTGCATCGTCGCAATGTTTACATTGTGTTGACCAAGAAGCTGCCCCATTTTACCGATCACTCCCGGTTGATCACTATGCCGAATATAAATTAAATGCCCCGTTGGAAATAGATCGACATTAAACTCATTGATTCTTACAATGCGCGGACCGTAGGCCTCGATATATGTCCCTTGTACAACAAATTCACCAGCATTTCCATGAACCGTTGCTTGTACAAGATTGGCATATCCGTAGGACTCAGAGTTGTGAGCTTGACTGTAGGAAATTCCCCTTTCTTCAGCAATTACACCGGCATTAACGACATTTACGGGTGCATCCACACGTGGAGATAAAAAACCAGCCATAAAACTGCGTGCAATGACAGTGGTATCTTCTCTGGAAATGGAACCGCTAAATGAGACATCAATATGCTGGACCGGCGTTTTCACGCATTGACTGACGAAATTTCCCATCGTATTCGTTAGTTCATAATAGGGACGTATTTTTTCGTACAATTCTTCAGATATAGCAGGCAAGTTAATCGAGTGAGCAGCAGGTGCACCTTCCAGTACACTAATCACTTCCTCTGCGACTTGTGTTGCCACACTTTCTTGGGCTTCTACTGTAGAGGCAGCGATATGAGGGGTCACAATTACTTGCGGTAGGTCAATCAGGCTATAATTCGTTGCCGGTTCATGTTCGAAAACATCAAGAGCTGCTCCGGCTACATGTCCATTTTCAATGGCTGTCTGCAAGGCCTGTTCATCGATGATACCTCCGCGCGCGCAATTTAAGATGAAAACACCGGGTTTTGTTTTATTCAGATTTTCTTCATTGAAAAGATTCTTCGTTTCTTTTGTGAGTGGAGTATGGACGGTGATTACATCAGCTGCTTCCAATAATTCTTCAAAAGATAAGAGAGTTACTCCTACTTTTTTGGCTCGTTCAGCAGTCAGAAAGGGATCATAAACGACAACGGGCATTTGGAAAGCCGCTGCACGCTTGGCAAGCTCCGAACCTATGCGGCCAAACCCGACAATCCCCAACGTTTTACCGCGAAGTTCGGTTCCCTGAAACGCTTTCCGATTCCACTCGTGAGCCTTAACAGAACTATACGCTTGCGGAATATTACGGCACAGTGACATCATCATGGCGAACGTATGCTCAGCCGTTGAAATCGTATTACCATCGGGTGCATTGATGATAATAACCCCATGTTTTGTCGCTGCATCTAGGTCGATATTATCTGTACCTACGCCAGCCCGGGCCACAATTTTCAAGTTCGGCATCTGCGCTAGAAGAGCAGCGTCCACTTGCGTAGAGCTTCGTACGAGAAGCGCTGAAAAACGGTTCAAATCATCCCGTTCACTAGGTTTGGCACGAACTACTTCGAAATTTTCCTTGTTCAACAATGGCGACAGACCATCGTCGCTCATCGCGTCGGCAACTAAGACTGCATGTGCTGTATCAACATTCGCTGCAATTGTCATCGCTCCAACTCCCCTTTTTTACTATAAAGTATAAAAGCCCTGTTATGTAAAAATCCCCCAAGAGGGGGCGGCTTCTAATCATTACCTGTCACTCTTATTCAAACCTATAGGGATCGCCTTCAAAAGGTTTAGAGGCTATTTTTATAGAATCGGTCGGACATCCTTCGAGCGCTTCCTCCATATCTTCTTCAAGAAGGTCAGGGACACTAATGATACCTTGGTTATGATCTAGTAATCCTTCAGCCAATCCTTCATCATCATAATCGAATAAGCTAGGAGCGCTTACACCACATGCACCACAAGCAATACATGTATCTTTATCGACGATCGTATACGTATTCATCCCATATAGACCTCCAATGAATATCATCCCTATGTTCATATTGTATGACTTGGTTACACACATTTCAACCGGAAGAGTAAGAGTTTTGTAATGATAGTGTCAATCATTAGTTAATTGTAGTTCTCTAAATTCTTAAGTTGTAAAAAGAAATCATAGCATGAGTGGGTTGGAAAAAGATGATAAAATATCAGTTGTCAAAGTGTAACTGTTCAGTTAATGTACAGGTAGAGGAAGTCGGGAGTGATGTATTATGGTTGATATACAAAAGGAAAAAGAAGATATGAACAGAAATGAAAACAACACAGAAGAGGCAGCGGCTACATCTTTACCATCAAGGTTGGATAAACATGGAACTCGAAAAAAGCAAAAAAGTTTGCAGCCTAAACGGGCAGAACAAAAAAAGGAAAGCTTCCATGTAGAGGCAAAGGATTACAATAAAAGCCCGATGATTGCAAATGTGCTGCTCATTCTTTTTATCATGCTCGTGATGATAATATTTTCGTTCGCGCTTAGCCCATAAATGATTGAGACAAGGAATGCCTGAGTTTGAGTATACATACATATCCTTATGGAGGTGTATGTATGAAAAACGATAAAAAGCAATACATGACGCCGTTTGCTGAACGAATCATTCGCGAATTAATTAAACGGAAAAAAGAGGAAAAGAAGAGGGAAAGGTTAGTTAGGATCAGTGGTTGGATAACGACATCGGCATGTGCCCTTATCCTTATATCCTTGCTCACAATCGGGAGTTCGAACGATGAAATCACTTTATTTCAAATGTTTACATCGAACGTTGGGTTCATTGTAGTTGCTATTTGCATATCTGCTGCTGCGTTCCTCGTTTTTGAAAAGAAAAAACTTGACGAAGCGGAAAAAGAGTATCAGGAACTGAGAAATGAAGTTGTCGATCGGTACGAAGAAATTTGGCATACCGAGCAATTACGCAAGCAAAGTTATATCCTTTATGATTGGTTGGAAAAGGAACACGATGTAAATTTGTTTCACCGTTAAGGTAATAACAGAAAATTGAATATAATCAAAAGATGGATGGAAAACCACCCATTCAACGTCTGATATCAAGCGTCGAGGTTTGATTGGGAAAAGCTTCCTCTGTTAAAGGTTCCGCGATGATAAGTCCAATAAAACAAAGGACAACCCCTATCCCCATAAAGACAAATGGAGCTGTCAGCTTTTTTTTAAAATAAAGCAGAAGCAATAATAAAATAAAACCCAATCCAAAGAAAGCAGCCCCCGAAACAAATATGATGTAATCCATAACTTCACCTCATTGGATTCAATAATGCATGTAGACTCTAATTCGGATGTCAATAAGATGGGAAAGAAAGGAAAAGCCAGCCCCAGTTTAGTAGTTGCAACGGATATTAATGATCCCCTAACATTATAAATAAAATATTTGTCGGTTGCCATTATTGTCTATGGCAATTTGTCGAACTTTGGAGGTTTTCCATGAACACTTATCCCAAACGCATAGCCATTTTAACAGGTGCAGGAATGTCAACAGAAAGCGGTGTTCCGGATTTTCGCTCTCAAACTGGCCTGTGGGCAAAACATGACCCGATGAAAACAGCGACAGTAGAGGCTTTAGAGAACGATTATGAACACTTCCATGAGTTTTATAGAAATCGTATTGAAAGCCTGAAATCAATTGATCCCCACCAGGGGCACGAAATCATCACAAATTGGCAAAGGGCCGGGATGATTTCAGTGATAGCGACACAAAATGTAGATGGACTGCATCAGAAAAGTGGGAGTCAAAATGTCGCTGAACTCCATGGAAACCTCCGTGAGTTCAGGTGTTATGGTTGTGAATCTACCTTGGAGGAAGCGGATTTTATCTCGAAAAAAAGCTGTGAACACTGTGGTGGTAAAATTCGTCCAAATATCGTATTATTTGGCGAGCAGTTACCCATTGATACGTGGGAATATGCGATGGAAAAAATACGTGAATCGGATGTTTTAGTCGTTTTAGGGACAAGCTTGCAAGTGTCACCTGTTAACCAA
Source organism: Geomicrobium halophilum (assembly GCF_014207655.1). Classification (GTDB taxonomy): domain Bacteria; phylum Bacillota; class Bacilli; order Bacillales; family Marinococcaceae; genus Geomicrobium; species Geomicrobium halophilum. Next base: position 946,693 of record NZ_JACHHJ010000001.1, read on the forward strand.
CTGCCTGACCTTGCTCCTGCGGAAAAAATATACATCAATGATGATCTCCATACAGACATTCACTTTACACGTACGATTCAGGGGAAAGCAAGCGAAGGGTTGAGCATTTTATCCCGAGAGTGGGGAGTATAGGTTAAGGAATAAGACAGAATCACTAGAAACGAATGTTTACATCATCCTTACAATCGTATATTTCCCCCTGCCGAGAACGTTTGTCATAAGAGCAAAATTCTCGGCGCACATGTTTCAACGAGTATAGAAGAAGATTGATGTGCCAATGATCAGCGGGTACTTTTCGGAAATAGGAAAGAAGTCAATGACAAATATGAGCGGAATGGATCGTTCATTTTCTGTTTACATATACGTATTTATTCCTGCCGCAAAAGAAGATTCGGTTCATCTTCTCGCATGACCCTTCTTATCCTTTAACAATTCCACCACTCAGAAGTATGATCTCATCTCACGGCACAATTCTAGTGGAGAATAGTTAGGCATATGACCTGAAGGTGCTTTTACCAAGAATGGTCGGAGTTGTAAGCAAAGAGGTGGGACAAGATCGCTCTGCTTCGTATAGGTGCGTATCCAAATCCACGTTATTACTTGAAGGAGTGACGGTTTTGAATAATGACTGAAAAAGGGGCAGGAGATATCAAGTTTTTAAAGAACACGATAAGGATTCGTTGAATAGCGTATAGAAACGACCAGTATTTCAGCAGGTGATTAAGCCACCTGCAAAGCTGGGTCCCACAAGGACAAAAAAGGAGGGGCGGTTATGCGTCTGGAACGGATTGCCGCTAATAAAATTAAAGTGTTTCTCACCTTTGACGATTTACAAGAGCGTGGTTTAACGAAAGAGGATCTATGGCTGGATCGCCCACGGGTACACCAATTATTCCGCGACCTTGTCATGGAGGCAGACACTTCATTGGGCTTTAAGGCTGATGGGACTTTGTCTGTTGAAGTGTTCGCATTACCTGCACAAGGAATGGTCATCCATATATCGAAAAATGAGACGGAAAATGAAGAAGATGATATGATAGAAATGGATATTACTGTAGATGAGCGATTGGATTTATTTTATAAATTCCAGGATTTCGAGGCGGTCTTGCAACTTGTTGCCATATTTACGCGTCTTGGCGTAAAAAGCGGGAAGTTAATGTCTATGGACGGTTACTACTATCTCCATTTTCCGGCAAGGATACGTTACGATTTAGGGTATGATCGTTGTGTTGCGCTTATTTCAGAATTCGGGGAAGCCTGTCCACATTCCCCGGTTGTTGTCGAAGAACATGGTTCGATATTAATTAAGAAACAAGCGGTTACTAAATTAGCATCAGCTTTTAGTCTTCGTAAAGAAGCCGAAAATGTGGAAAAAGAAGCCGATTTTTAATATAGTTAAAGGGAGACGATTCAAGCGAGAATCGGAAGAATGAAATGTTAACTCATTGGGTTTGGGTTGTAACATCTAAACCCGAATCCAATCGAACATATGGAGGTGTCCCTTACATGGGGGAGAACGGAAAAGAGCAAGCGGTGGCTGATTCAAAAGGTCATCGTCATGAATTTACAAAAGCGCAAGAGGTTATCCATTATGCGTTAGAGCAATGGGGTTACCCATTTGAAGTCTATGAACTATTACGTGAGCCACTTCGAACATTAACCGTCCGTATTCCAGTGAAGATGGATGATGGAAGGACTGAGGTATTCACGGGCTACCGTGTACAACATAATGACGCTGTAGGTCCTGCCCTTGGAGGTGTTCGTTTTCATCCAGAAGTGATGGAAGATGATGTTAAATCTGCCGCGATATGGGCGTCTCTGCAATCAGGGCTCGTGGATATTCCCTACGGAGGCGCAAGCGGCGCGATCGTATGTAATCCAACGAAGCTTTCATTCCGGGAGTTGGAAGCTTTGAGCCGCGGTTATATTCGGGCGATTATCCCATCCATTGGCTCAACGAAAGACGTAATCACCCCGGACGCTGTTACGAATACACAAGTGATGGCATGGATGCTTGATGAATACAGTCAGTTCAGTGCGTTGGACCCCTCAGGTTTCATGACTGGAAAACCCGTTCTAGGCGGATCTTTAGGACGGGAAGTTGCGCTCGCTAAAGGGGCCGCCATCATAGCCAAAGAAGCAGCAAAACAGGAAAACATACAGTTAAAAAATGGCCGGGTCGTCATCCATGGCTTTGGGAATGTAGGTACTTATGTGGCCAAGGAATTAGTAGAGCAAGGGGTAAAAATCGTCGGTGTTTCCGATGGGTATGGAGCTCTGCATGATGAAGACGGGTTAGATGTTGATTACTTACTGGATCGTCGTGATAGCTTTGGTATGGTTACAAATCTGTTCAAAAACTCGATCTCCAAAGAACAGTTGCTCGGTGTTGATTGCGACCTGATCATTGATGCTTCAAGGGATCGCGTAATGACGCCAAAAACGGTTAAATCAATAAAGGCTGATCTTCTCGTGGAAACGGGCAAACGCACGATTTCTGAAGAAGCTTCTGCACAGTTGCATGAGCAAGGAACAACTGTTATTCCTCATGTTCTTACGAGTGCTGGTAATAAAGTGCTTTCTTACTTGGAAGGTGTACAAAACCACCAAGGATATTACTGGATGGAAGAAGAAGTGAATGAGAAATTACAACAAATAATGGAAAATGCATTATCTGTGGTCTATGAGCATTCACGTAAACGCAAAATGGACATGCAACAAGCTGCCTACATGATTGGCATTCACAAACACGCTGAATCCTGCCGTTTACGGGGATGGATCTAATTTTATTAGGTATATTGTATGGTGATCTTGGAGATCGTAAGGGTTGGAGGAATCAAACTTGATACACGAAAAAATCGTCATTATCGGTGCCGGTCCCTGCGGTTTAGCAGCAGCAATTGCATGTAAGGAAAAAGGATATGACCCGTTGGTCATAGAGAAAGAAAATGTCGTTTCCGCGATTTATCACTATCCGACACATCAAACCTTTTTCAGTACTGCAGCTAAATTGGAAATCGGTGACGTGCCTTTTATTACCGTTGATCGCAAACCGAGACGTAATGAGGCACTTGCGTATTACAGAGATGTGGTGGAGCGTAAACAATTACGTATCCACACGTATGAAACCGTTAAGGGTGTACAAAAATCAGCCGATGGGACGTTTGAATTGTATACAACTACGGCTAAAGGAGAGCCGAAAGAATACTTTGCAACGTATGTCATTATGGCGACCGGATACTATGATCACCCTAATAAACTTGGATGTGAAGGAGAGCACCTTCCACACGTTTATCATTATTTTAAAGAAGCCCATCCTTTTCATCATCAAGACGTTGTCGTGATTGGTGGGAAAAATTCAGCTGTTGATGCAACACTGGCTTTGGAGAAAGCAGGAGCAAATGTGACCGTTTTATATCGTGGAGGTACGTACTCATCGAGTATAAAACCATGGATTTTACCAGAATTTGAAGGACTTGTACGGAAGAATAACGTTGATATGATCTTTGATGCTGAAGTCACAAGGATCACCAAAAATAAGGTATATTACGAGAAGAATGGGGAAAAGGCCGATATCGACGCTGATTTTGTTTTTGCCATGGTTGGTTATCATCCCGATCACTCTTTTTTATCTGCAGCTGGTGTAACGATTGACCAAGAAACGGGGAGACCGCACTATGATCCTGAGACCTTAGAAACGGACATATCAGGATTATTCATTGCCGGAGTATTGGCCGCTGGTAATAATGCTAATGAAATCTTTATTGAAACGGGAAGATACCACGGCAGCCGCATAGTTGAAGCGATCAAATCCGCTGAAAACGTCCAGCAGACGTAAGGGGCACAAAATGAAAAAGATTGCACTAATCACTACCGGAGGAACGATTGCGAGCAGGGAAACGAAAGAGGGTCGTTTACGCGCAGGAGAACGATCGGGGCAAGAACTTATTGAGAAGTGTGACGTCCCTTTTGACTTGGATTTAAAGGTTATTTCTCTTTTAAATAAGCCATCCGTTCATATTGCTTATGAAGACTTATGGTTGTTAAGATCAACGATAGTGGACGTGCTCCATCATAAAGACATTGCCGGTGTTGTTGTTACATCAGGAACGGATACACTTGAAGAAGTGGCCTATTTTCTGGATTTAACTATAGAAAATAAAAAGCCCGTGGTGGTGACTGGTTCCCAACGGGGGCCAGACCAAGTGGGTAGTGACGCATTTGTTAATTTACGAAATGCAATGATCGCTGCAGCTGATGAACGGGTGACCGCGCTTGGACCAGTCGTGATTTTTAATGAACGTATTTTCTCAGCAAGGTATGTACGGAAAGCCCATGCTTCCAATGTACAAGGATTTAATACCTTAGGGTACGGTTACTTTGGTATTATTGATAACGATCGTGTTAACCTTTATCAGCGCCCACTGTCCCGCGATATATATGAACCAAAAAGTGAAATCGCGAAAGTCCGTCATCAAGTGGAAATTATAAAAGTACACTTAGGAACCTCACCTTTTCTGTTAGAACACCTTTTACAATTAGAGACGATTGACGCTATAGTCATTGAAGGGTTAGGCAGGGGACAAGTCCCTGCTACTTTCATGCCGGCAATTGCAAATGCGCATATCCCTATTGTGATTACAACGAGCGCTGAAGAGGGAAAAGTATATCCAACGTATGATTATGCTGGCAGTACTTATGATTTGCTTAATCATGGGGTGATTTTAGGAAAAGACTACAGTAGCCGAAAAGCAAAAATAAAACTGTATGTATTATTAGAAACCGGTGAAACTAATTTCCAAGAAGCATTTCAAAGATAAGTTTCTATTCGGATTACACGCCACTGGCTGGTGATTAGTTGCAGTTATAGAGCAATAAAGGAGGGAGTCTCAATGCCAACGGATACGAGGTATCGCATCGTGATTCGTTGCCCGAATTGTGGAGAGAAGTATATCTTGCGTGGCCGGCAAAAAGGAAATGGAGAATATGAAACAGGATTTAAACAATGTGTATGCGGGAATGAAGATCAACTCGTCGTTGAAGCTTCTCCGGAGACATGATGATGTTTAAGTTGGAAAAGGTGACTCTGTAAGGGCACCTTTTTGTACTATAGGAAGTTTAACTACGTTTCAGGGTTCAAAAAGTCCGGGAGAAATAGCTTTCGCACCTCTGCGTCGTCTTCTATCCTCGATCTACCCGGCTCTTTTTCTCCTTCTTTTTGAGCAAGCACTTTAAGGAGAAAAAAGACTATGGCTTTCGCTATTTTGCGAAAGCCGAGTATTTTTAATGCCTAGAATTATTTAAATACTATTAACCATCTTCTAATGACTATTTATTTTTGGTGAAAACCAAATCCTGCAAATCTATCCTACCGTAAGTACAGAAACAAAAACGGTTGATAGAATTTTTATTTTCCTGTATTGTTAATGAAAAGTAAAAACTTAGTCAAATGTATTTCTTATCTAGAGAGACTGAGGGAAAGGGCCCTAAGATGTCTCAGCAACCAGCTCTTTTGAGTCAGGTGCTACTTCCTGCGGAACGATGGTTCCGAAAGATAAGAAGAGGCTCTCATGCAGAATGCTTTCTTCTTACGATAGGGAGGCGCTAGGGTAGCGTTATAAAGGAATGACGCTTCTTAGAGTTACTTTCGATAAGGAGGAGGCTTTTTTTATACGATAAAAAATATTTCATGACAGTATAGATTACACGGCTAAGTTTTTGATGTTAGGCATGTCAAGAAAAGGCAACGAGAGGAGAGAAGGTCATATGGAACGAAACTATACAAGAGAGACGAGGCTCGTGCAAGCTGGCAACCGAAAGGATCCACGTACGGGAGCGGTCAACGCGCCTATTTATATGAGCACAGCTTTTCAACATACAGGGGTTGGAGAATCAACAGGATATGACTATGCCCGGACAGGGAATCCGACGAGGGAAGTCCTTGAAGAGACCATTGCTGATTTAGAAAACGGTCGTTTCGGGTTCGCCTGTAGTTCTGGTATGGCTGCTATTCAGGCTGTGTTCAGTCTGTTTTCCCAAGGAGATGATGTGATTGCTTCCGTTGACTTGTATGGAGGTACATATCGGTTGTTTCGTGAGTACTGGCCGCAGTGGGGGATAGATGTTCGTTATCAGGATCCCAGAGACCTTGAATCTGTCAGGGCTTCGATCAAGGAAAACACAAAGGCTCTCTTTATTGAAACGCCGACGAACCCATTAATGCAAGAAGCAGATTTAGATGCGCTTGGGAACATTGCAAAAGAGCACAATTTGCTCATGATTGTTGATAATACATTTTACACCCCTTTATTACAGCAACCCCTTGAACAGGGTGCCGATATCGTGATTCATAGCGCTACCAAGTACTTAGGTGGGCATAATGATCTCGTTGCCGGATTGGTGGTTACGGATGATGAGAAGTTAGGGGAGCGGTTATTTCATATCCAAAATGGGATTGGCATGACACTTGGTGCGTTTGATTCCTGGCTTTTAACCCGAGGAATGAAAACTCTATCTCTGCGGATGGAGAAACATCAGCAAAATGCTGCTGCTGTCAGCGAGGTGCTCTCCACGCATCCACTGATTACAGAGGTCCTTTATCCCGGAAAGGGAGGAATGCTTTCGTTTAAGGTGCAGGATGAACGCCTTGTTGACCCTTTACTTCGACATTTACAAGTGGTCACATTTGCAGAGAGTCTTGGTGGTGTGGAAAGTTTAATGACATACCCATCCGTTCAAACACATGCGGATATTCCTGAAGATGTAAGAATCGCAAATGGTGTCACGAATGAGTTAATGCGATTGTCCTGTGGAATTGAGAACCATGAGGATATTATTTCTGACATTAAGTTAGCCCTGGAGGAAGCGGAGCGAACGATTCAAACATAATCGAAGTAAGGAAAGGAGAGATGAGGGTGAACTTCCTAGAAAGGATTAAGAATGATATTTTAATTGCTGATGGAGCGATTGGTACCCTTTTGTATGCTCGGGATATAACAGGATCGATTGAGCATGCTAATCTATATGCGGAGGACAAGGTAATTGCTGCTCATAAAGAGTACATCAAAGCGGGTGCAGATTTTATACAGTCGAACACATATGCAGCGAATGCGCTTAAGCTCGAACGTTATGGATTAGAGCAGGAAGTAACGACAATTAATCGCCGCGGAATGCAGATGGCTAAACAGGCTGCGGTTGGAGAAAATGTGCATGTAGCGGGTACCATCGGGGGAATCAGGGATGGAAGAGCCACCCAATTTAGCAATGATGAAGTAAAGGCTGCTACAGAAAAGCAAGCAGAAGCGCTTTTGTCAGAAGATCCCGACGCAATCCTTTTGGAAACGTATTATGATCTCCAAGAACTTGTGCAGGCGTTAAGGATCATTAAGCGACTATCTCCTGAAATGCCAGTCGTCAGTAATGTTTCTCTTGGAGATGTAGGTATATTGCATGGAGGCATACCGATTAATCATGCACTTGTGCGGCTTTTAAACGAAGGGGCTGATGTCGTTGGTATCAATTGCCGGATGGGGCCCGCACAGACCATTGCATCACTGGAGGAAGTTGCTCTACCCGAAGGCGCCTTTCTCTCCGCATATCCGAATGCAAGCTTACCAGGCATTCAGGATGGCCGACTTGTCTATCAATCGAATCCGGATTATTTTAAAAATAAAGCAGAAGCGTTTCAAGAGCAGGGTGTACAGTTGTTAGGCGGTTGTTGCGGAACAACGCCTGACCATATTCGTTCCTTTAAGGAAGCGCTGAAAAACAAGTCTCCCAAACGAAAAACACATGCGAAAGTTTCTAATGTCCAACAACAGCAGGAAGCGGAAATCGGGCATACCATTAGCCTGGATAAAACAGATCCATCCGTTATCGTAGAGCTTGACCCTCCGAAATCGCTAACAAAAATGGACAAATTTTTAAAAGGGTCCCAAGCACTTCATGATGCAGGGGTTGATGCGGTCACGCTTGCGGATAACTCCCTTGCTACTTCGCGGGTGGATAATCTAGCTTCTGCCACAATGATTAAGCAACAGTCGGGGGCGCACCCGCTTTTGCACATTGCTTGTCGTGATCGTAATTTAATTGGGATGCAATCCCACCTTCTCGGTCTGCATGCTTTAGGGATGCGAGACATCCTCGCGATTACAGGTGATCCAACCAAGGTAGGCGATTTTCCAGGAGCGACGTCCGTGTATGATTTGACCTCTTTTGATTTGATCAGATTAATTAAGACGATGAATGAAGGTTTCAGCCATTCCGGGCGTCCACTAGGATTACAAACTCAATTTACCGTCGGAGCAGCATTTAACCCAAATGTTAGTTCAATGGAAAAAGCGGTAAAACGTTTAGAGAAAAAAATTGTAGCAGGAGCAGATTTTGTAATGACACAGCCGATTTACGATGTTGGGACATTGGAGAGGTTGAGGGAAGCAACTAACCATTTGGATATCCCGATTTACGTAGGTATTATGCCTCTTATTAATGGGAGGAATGCTGAATTTCTTCATAATGAAGTTCCGGGTATACAACTTACCGATCAAGTATTGGCGAAAATGGCAGCTTGTGGGAATGATGTCCAAAAGGGAGAAGAAGAGGGGATCGCTATTGCGAAAGAATTACAAGAAGCGAGCTTAGATCTTTTTGGTCGTTTGTATCTCATTACTCCCTTTTTACGCTATCATATTACGGTATCATTAACGAATGATGCCCTTGTTTACAATACTAAAAAGTCCTTCACCTCTTAATAACACAAGTTATTTGCTTTTTTCATACCGGTCTACCCTAAAAAAGGGTAGACTTTTTAGTTTTTTACGTATAAATTCTCGTTTTCATCTAAAAATAAAGGCAATGAAAGACATTCCTTTCAAAACGAGTTAGAAAAAAGGAGGTAGGGCAAATGAGAAGTGGCATCCGATACTTATTTACTGCCACTATCGTATCGTGTGGCGTTCTTGGGTTTGCCACTCAGAGTGGTGAAGCCTTTAGTGATCAAGTGATCCAACAAGGTGCCACAGGCGATGATGTTGTTGAACTACAGGCTAGGCTTCAATATATTGGTTATTTTGATAATACGATTGATGGCGTATTCGGATGGGGGACCTATTGGGGAGCCCGTGAGTATCAGGAAGAATTTGGGATGGAAGTTGATGGGTTGGTTGGTTCAGAGATGAAAGAAAAACTTGAACAAACGACGGAGTACGATCAGGAGCACGTACAGGACGCATTAGAAAATGCCCGTGAGTTTACGCATTACGGAGACACACCGAAAGAGCAGCAAAAAGGTCCAAAAGGAAGTGCTGATGAAGAAGGGCAGGAAAGAGGACAAGATGGTGAGGAACAACAACCTGCCGAACCAGCACCACCCGAAGGTGAACAACCAGAAGCAGATCCCGAGCAAGCACAAGAAGAGGCTCCTCAAGAGGGTGAACAGCCGGATACAGGAGAAGAAGTTCCCGATGATGAACAAGGGAATGAACCAAATGTACAAAAAGCAATGAATACCCCTGATGGCTATTCAGATAACGACATTCAAATTATGGCAAACGCAGTTCATGGTGAAGCTAGAGGAGAACCTTATGAGGGGAAAGTGGCGGTAGCGGCGGTTATTATTAATCGTACTGAGGACGCAGAGTTTCCTGATACCGCCAACGAAGTCATTTTCGAACCAAGAGCTTTTACAGCTGTGGCGGATGGACAGATCTATTTGGAACCTGATGAGGAATCACGAGAGGCAGTTCTTGATGCTATTAATGGTCAAGATCCGTCGAATGGAGCCATTTATTATTACAACCCGGTAACAGCTACTTCTGAATGGATATTCTCTCGTGATGTTCATACAGAAATTGGAAAACATTTATTTGCAGATTAACTAGGAGGTGATTCGATGATTCGGTCGATTATCATTGCAGTACTGTCGGTTGCGTTGATAGGCACGGCTGTATTTGCATACAATGAACACCAGGAAAAGGAGAATTTGGGTCAACAAGGTGAAGGTTTTAACCAAGAACAAGAGGGTTTCGATCAAGAACAGTTGGCGATCAATAACGAAAATAATTATCAAAGGTCGTTTAACCAATTAGCCTTTCATTTAGACCATATGCAAGATGAATTAGGCGCATCTTTAGCAACGAACGGATTAACCAATATGACAGGTTCTTTAGCTGAGGTGTGGCGTATTTCTTCAATGGCTCATAGTGAAATGGGGCACCTCCCCCTTGGGATCGTTCCCATTAGGGAGACAGAACAATATTTATCAAATGTTGCCGAGTTCACCCACGATGTGGCCATACGAGATCGAGCTGATGAACCGTTAACGGATGAAGAGTATGAACAGCTGGAAACATTTTATGAGCAAGCAGGCGAGATCTCTCAGGATTTGCGTACTGTTCAAGCAAAGATGCAATCTGAAGATATTCGTTGGACAGATATTGAGGCTGAACTTGTCAGTAACACGGATCCTGGTGAAGGGACAGCGATCGATGGCCTGCAGGGAATTGATGAAAAGGCAAAAGGATTTTCCGAGAACAACTGGAATGATGACACCGGTTTTCCCGAGGATGTAGAAGATCGTATCGCAAGTGTAGTGGATGATGAAACAGCTTTGGATGAGGAGGAAGTTGTCGAAAAGGCGAAGGATTTTCTTAACCTCTCGGATGAAGCAGATGTAGAAGTTGATCGATTGGGCGAAGGGTTACCATATGAGGGTTATCAAATTATGGTTGACGATAATGACGGGGAAAGCAAGTACAGATTGAATATGACCGAAAAAGGCGGGCTGCCAATTTGGGCTTTACAGGATCGCCCCATATCGGATGAAGTTAACGTCAGTTTAAATGAAGCTTCCGATATTGCGGCAGATTTTCTAGAAGATAAAGGATTTGAAGATCTGCAACTCGTTGATAGTAAACAATACAACTCGGTTGGCACCTTTCAGTTTGCTCCTACCGCTAACGATGTTCGTTTATACCCTGACGCTGTGGTCATGGAGGTTGCTCTTGATGACGGCGATATCATTGGCTATAAAGGGTCTGACTATATAGCTAATCACCGCGAGCGGCATGACCTAGAGCCAGAAATAGATCTTGAGGAGGCGCTTGATGAGGTACACGAAAACTTAGAAGTAAGAGAAGATCATATGGCTGTCATTGAAAATCAAAACGGCGATGAAGTCTTGACCTATGAACTGTATGGAACGATGAACAATGACACGTATCGCCTCTATATCAATGCAGAAGATGGTACAGAGGAAGAAGTAAAGCGTATGCAAGAGGCAGAACCCATCTATCATACAATGTGAATTAAAGCCAGTGAATAGTGACCCTGTTCGCTGGCTTTTTCTTTTTATAAAGTATGGAGCAAACCATAGCCATTCTTTGCGAGCAAAAAACGTTTTTACAAATTTTCCTAAAAACAAGATTCATTTTTCTTTTTTTGACTAATGGTCTTTGAACGTTTGTCTTGTACACCTTATTATGGTAAGCTTTAAGCAGTGTTCGGGTTGCCCTGACATATCCATACCAGTTTCTACATACGGGGTGTAATATGCACAAGATCAACATCGCCATTGATGGACCAGCAGGTTCAGGAAAGAGTACGGTCGCAAGAAAAGCAGCAGAACAATTATTTTATTTATATCTCGATACGGGCGCAATGTATCGCTTTCTTACATTTCGTGCATTAAGAGAAGGAATTCCTGAACACGATGAAGAAGCCCTTCTCCAATTATTAACGAATATAGAATTTTCGCTTGTCAATGAGGGCGAAAAAGGGGTAAAATTGAGTGTCAATGGAGGACCGCTCGGAGAGGGAATACGGTCTCAGGCGGTGACTGAAAAAGTTTCTGCAATATCCGCCCATGAAAAGATTAGAAAAGAGATGGTGACAAGGCAACAGCAGCTAGCAAAGGAAAAAGGGGTTGTTCTCGACGGCAGGGATATTGGTACCTTCGTATTACCGGAGGCTGAGTTGAAAATATATCTGTATGCATCTGTTGATGAAAGATCGAGGCGAAGATACTTGGAAAATCTTGAAAACCATCGGCCCTCCGATATTGACGTGATTAAAGAAGAGATTACAAGAAGAGATCACCTTGACAGTACACGGCAGATTGCACCGCTCACACAAGCAAAGGATGCTTTCCCCCTGGATACAACAAACCTGACAATTGAAGAGGCAGTTGCCCATATTTGTCACCTCGCACGGGAAAAGGAGAAAAAAGGGCAATGATATACAGGATCGGTCAATTTATCTGCCGCATTGTATTATCGATGGTTTTTTTCGCTAAGATAGAGGGAAAAGAACATATACCGGCAAATGGGCCCGTCATTATTTGCAGCAATCACAAAAGCAATTTTGACCCACCGTTACTCGGTTCTTACATTAAGCGTCCGTTGCGATTTATGGCAAAGGAGGAATTGTTTACCTCCAAATGGTTTGGTCCTTTAATTACAAAGTTGGGAGCTTTTCCTGTTAAACGAGGAACCGGTGATCGCGGCGCTTTACGGAAAGGTACCCAAATACTTCGTGACAACGAAGTATTGCTGTTATTTCCGGAAGGAAACCGTAGTAAAACAGAAGAAATTGAGGATGGACTCGCTGGGGCAGGGTATTTTGCATTGAAAAGTAGTGCGACTGTTATTCCTGCTTATATCAAAGGGAAATATAAACCTTTTCGTAGGGTCACAGCCTTCTATGGGCCGCCGGTCCCGTTGGATGACTTGAGAAATGAGAAAGCATCATCTCAAGAGGTAACGGATCACATTATGACCCATATTCGCATGCTCCGGGATGATGTGGAAGAGAACAATCGTTAACAACATTCTTTCATCATTTGTTGAAAGAGTTTTGTATAAAAAATTGAGTAATGTTCCAGAAGGGTAAGGAGGAAAATGGGCAATGGTTGAAGATATGAATAACGAAATGGCCAATGTCAAAGAATTCCATGTTGATGATATCGTCAGTGGAAAAGTGACGAAAGTAGAGGAAAAGCAAGCGTTTGTAGACGCTGGTTACAAAGTAGACGGAATTATTCCGATAAGTGAACTATCAAGTCTGCATGTAGAAAAGGTAAGCGATGTATTAAACGAAGGTGACGAAGTGGAGCTGAAAGTGATTAAAGTTGAGGATGATGAGCTCGTTCTCTCACTTCGTGGTGCGCGCGCCGAAAAAGCTTGGCAGTCGTTACAGGAAACATTTGAATCAGGAAGCTTAATCGAGGCAGAAGTTGCTGAAGTCGTTAAAGGGGGACTTGTCGTCGATGTAGGTGTACGCGGTTTCATTCCGGCTTCCCTCGTTGAGCAGCATTTTGTTGAAGACTTCTCGGACTATAAAGGGAAACAATTGGAATTAAAAATTGTTGAAATCGACCCTGAGGATAACAAGTTGATTCTTTCAAGACGTGCCGTTCTTGATGAAGAAGCGGAACACAAGAAAAAAGAAGTCCTCGAAAACCTTGAAGTAGGTTCTGAGGTATTGGGGACTGTTCAACGGTTAACTTCGTTTGGTGCCTTTGTGGATGTGGGCGGAGTGGATGGCCTTGTGCACATTTCGCAAATGGCTCATCATCGTGTTGAATCACCGGGCGAAATTGTAAAAGAAGGTGAAGAAATCAACGTGAAAATCCTCGCGGTTGATTCTGAGAATGAGCGTGTTTCATTATCAATTAAAGATACACTTCCAGGGCCTTGGACCGTGATTGAAGGTCAATTTCAGCCAGGAGATGTCATCGATGGGCAAGTAAAAAGACTTGTATCCTTTGGCGCTTTTGTCGAGGTTGCCCCTGGCGTTGAAGGACTCGTTCATATTTCACAAATTGCAAACCGTCATATTGGCACCCCTGATGAAGTACTTGAAGAAGGACAAGCGGTGCAAGTTAAGGTACTTGATATCAATCCATCTGAACAAAGAATTTCCTTGAGCATTCGTGAACTTGAAGATGAGGCTACACCCGAAAACAAAGTACAGCGAGAATATGAAGCTCCTGAAGAAGATCACTCCGGGTTCTCCCTTGGAGATATGATTGGGGATCAGTTAGATAAATATCGCAATTAAGGAGTATGAACAATCGGCGAATCCTGCGATTCGCCGATTGTTTTCCGCTCATACGTTTGTGTAAGTATGAATGTTCTTGTCTATACTGTTGAAGAATAGGCAGGAGGGTTCGTATGGATTATTTATTATTTTTCTGGTTTGCTTGGATGCTTTGGGTTGTGGTTACATTCTTATGGCAGAAAACGGTTCGTCAAGTATCACTTGCAGTAACCATATTGCTAATCGTCATAGGTGCGCCGATCACTTTAAACGGGGATGGTTTTGAAATCTCGTTGGCTTACGGGTTTGTTTTATTTTTGGCTTGTGTTTGGACAGGTTCGTTCCGAATGAAGCGAAAGTGGAGCATGGCTCTGTCAGTTATTGCACTCACGTTTTTGTATGCGAGCTTCCAGCTGATGGTCTGGTATAGTCCAGTTATCTTTTTACTTGGTGATATATGGGTTCCTGTAATTGTGATTGCATTTGTGACTGTTTTCATACATCGTCATACCGAAAGCCGTTATCCGCTTGTTCTGCTGGCATGTAGTTTTGGCGAAGTGCTAGCGGCCATCACTATTTTACCATTAACAGGTGGGCTGTACGTGGGCGATGCTTTATTTTATAATGTTTTGGCTGCTGCGATGGTTCTGATCTTGTTATGGCAAACATTGGAGCAAGCAACGAAGAAATGGGCGAATGCGTATGGAGCCACTCGTTACAAGCGAACAACCGGGAGACTTTCATTATAATGAGGAGGCCTTTTTTCGAAGGCTTCCCATATATGTTAATACATACATAGATTGAACAGATAGGGGGCATGTATACCACATGTCGAAGCCAGTTGTTGCCATTGTTGGCCGCCCAAATGTAGGAAAATCAACGATTTTTAATCGCTTTGTCGGTGAGCGTATTGCCATTGTAGAAGATATCCCTGGTGTAACGCGCGATCGCATATATGGCGAGGCAGAATGGTTGAACCATATGTTTAATGTTATAGACACGGGCGGAATTATGATCGGTGATGAACCATTAAGCGAACAGATGAGGGTTCAAGCTGAAATCGCGATTGAAGAAGCGGATGTGATTATTTTAATCGTGAATGGCCGGGATGGATTAACGGCTGCTGATGAAGACGTTTCGAAAATTTTGTTACGCTCTAATAAACCAGTAATTGTTGGCGTAAACAAAGTGGATAACTTAGAAATGGAAGAGCAAATTTATGATTTTTATTCGTTAGGGTTTGGTCAACCTTTTCCGATTTCTGGTTCTCACGGACGTGGGACTGGTGATCTTCTGGATGAAGTTTTTAATCATTTTCCTTCTGATGCTTGGGATGAAATTGAACCGGATACGATTCACTTTGCTGTAGTTGGGCGTCCGAACGTCGGAAAATCTTCATTGGTCAACTCCATACTCGGGGAAGAACGGGTGATTGTAAGTGAACGGGCAGGAACGACACGTGATGCTATTGACACGAGCTTTGTGAGCGATAAACAAAAATATCGTATTGTCGACACGGCTGGTATGAGAAAACGGGGAAAAATCTACGAAAACACGGAGAAGTATAGCGTGTTACGGGCGATGAGGGCGCTTGAACGAGCGAATGTCGTCCTTGTCGTTCTTGATGGAGAAGAAGGCATCATTGAACAGGATAAAAAAGTTGCCGGCTATGCCCATGAGTCAGGCCGTGGTGTGGTCATTGTTGTGAACAAGTGGGATGCTGTAGAAAAAGACGATCGTACAATGAACGAATTTACAGAACGCATCCGTGAGGAGTTCAGTTTTATTGCCTACGCGCCGATTATCTTTGTATCTGCTAAAACAAAACAACGGGTTCAAAAGGTGCTCCCTGTTGTAAAACTTGTATCAGACAACCATCAAATGCGAATGCCGACGCATGTAATTAACGATGTAATTATGGATGCCGTAGCGATGAATCCTACACCTACAGCGTCTGGGATGAAACGATTGCGCATTAATTATGCAACACAAGTAGCGGTGGCTCCACCAACATTTGTCGTGTTTGTAAACGATCCAGAGCTTCTCCATTTTTCATATCGCAGATATTTAGAAAATAAATTAAGAGAAGCTTTTTCATTAGAAGGATCACCTTTGAAGGTGATTGCCCGTAGAAAGAATGAATGAAAATTTGCTGAGCTGATCATCGTTTCAGACTTTGGGGAGAGGAGAAACCGATGGATGTACTTATTGCTGGCTTGTTAGCCTACCTACTTGGGTCGATCAGTTTCAGTTATGTGATCACAAAAAAAGTGAAAAAGATTGATATCCGTCAACATGGAAGCGGTAATGCAGGGGCAACAAATACGTTAAGGGTTTTAGGTAAAGGCCCTGCGATTGTTGTCCTGGCTTTAGACAGCCTCAAAGGGGTCATAGCTGTATGGTTTGGTTTTTGGTCGGAATCAATGTTTATGGGTACAGGTCTTGCTCTATTCGAAGGATATCCAGGCTGGGCTCCAGCTATCAGTGGTTTATTGGCAATTTTCGGGCACAATTGGCCCATCTATTACCGGTTCCGGGGTGGAAAAGGGGTCGCGACCACAGCTGGTGTCATCGGAGCTTTAATCTTTTTCCCAGCAATCTACATTGGTATTGTTGCGATTTTAACTGTTGCGATTACTCGCTTTGTATCGTTAGGATCCCTTATTTTTGCAATTACAACCCCTTTTCTTGTCTTATTAACATTAGATCATTATGGTCATCCGTGGCCTTATTTTTATTTAGCATGCGTGGTTGGAGGAATGTCTCTCTGGCGACATCGTACGAATATAAAAAGGTTGATCCAAGGTAATGAAAGTAAATTAGGGCAAAAAGATTAATATCCAAAGGAGCTGGCTTATGGAGAGAAAAAAACTAGCAGTTCTTGGTGCGGGAAGTTGGGGGACGGCACTTTCAATCGTTTTGGCAGATAACGGACATGACGTAACCATTTGGGCACGCCGAGAAGCTCAAGCAAGGGAAATGAATGAAGAGAAAACGAATGAGCATTATTTGAGTGATATCCGTTTACCTGATAACATCACCGTGACGAACCGTTTGCATCAGGCTGTCGAGGGATGTGATGCGCTACTCATAAGCGTACCGACCTCCAGCATTCGAGAAACAGTACAGCTGTTGGCTCAGTCTGATGTCCACATTCCACTCGTTATTCATGCGACAAAAGGAATTGAACCAGATACGCTCCTGCGCATTTCAGAAATGATGGAAGAGGAAAATGTCTACAATTTTACATCAGATGTCGTGGCATTATCAGGCCCTAGCCACGCCGAAGAAGTAGCCAGGAGGCAGCCAACGACCGTAACGGTATCCTCCCTGAGTAGGGAGGCTTGTGATCGTGCGCAGGTATTGTTTATGAACGAAAAGTTCCGTGTGTATACGAGCCAGGATATTGTCGGGGTGGAACTAGGGGGCTCTTTAAAAAATGTGATGGCGCTCGGGGTGGGATTAACCGAGGGATTAGGGTATGGAGATAACGCCCGTGCGGCTATTATGACAAGAGGTCTGGCGGAAATGACGCGTTTAGGTACGAAACTAGGAGCTGACCCGCTAACATTTGCGGGTTTATCAGGTTTAGGAGATTTGATTGTTACCTGTACGAGTGAGCATAGTCGAAACTGGCGTGCAGGTTATCAACTAGGTCAAGGCATTCCACTTACTGAGGTACTTGAACAAATGGGGATGGTCGTTGAAGGTGTGAAAACGACGCAAGCTGTTGCCCAGTTGGCGAAAAAAGAGGGCATTGAAGTACCGATTACAATGGCCATATATGACGTACTTTTTAATGGACAATCGCCCCTTCAAGCAGCAGAATACCTAATGGGGCGTGTTCGTAAGCACGAAGCTGAACAACTCAACTTCACAAAAGTACAGAAAAAGGATTAAATTCAAAAACTGTTCTGACAGATACCTTCTGAAGGATTCTTGCTTACTGTTATCTATATCTGAATAATGATTCGTTTGGGTTCCGAGGTTCGAAGGGCTTTGCCCCTATTCTCAGCTTTCTTTGATATATACTTAAGGAATAAAAGCTCTCTTGCTTCTCTAAAAGGCACATCTTTTCTGATCAGTCATAGAATACATGTGAGCACAGATTTGAAAGGGTGAAAAATGATGAGCTATAATGATTCAATCTTCGATCATATTCAAAAGAAGGCAAATGTCAATCAGGAAGACTTGCAGGATCTTGCTAATTCAGCGGAGGGTGCAAACTTCCAGGATGAGGAAACCGTTCGTCAGCTTATTTATGATGTGGCCCAAATGGCAGGTGTCCATGTCTCAAGAGAAAAGGAAGAACAGTTAGTACATTCTATAACTAACAATCAAATCCCCCTTGATTTTGCATCATTAAGCAACCTATTCCGAGAATAGTTGCTGCAAGCTAGGCTATCGCCAGCGCGTTACGGCTAAGTGACGCATAGAATATGGAGAGCCAGATCCAAGAAAGGTACCACCTTATTTTTGGAAGAAAGGTTTAGTCACCGGAGGTTTTCACCTCCGGTTTTAACGTGATTTTTCCTAGGGTTCTCCGTTCTCAATATTCCTTCATGCGTACATGCTATGCTATAATGAAGGGTGTTTAGAAGGAGGGTAAATGGTGAGTGCACTTGATATGATGTGGCTTTCTTTTTTGGGCATATTCCTGATGTTTGTCTCGGCCATTACGGCATTATTTGGCCGTGAGAAATTGTCGGGATTTATAAGGTTTATAGTACTTTCATTTTCATTTACCTGTTTAGTGGTTGCAGGCCTTATTGTGTTGTTTGTCGTTGTGCCAGGTCCAAGAGCTGATTTATAAAATCAGTTGGATGAGGTGTTGTCATGGATTAAAGGAGGACGAGCTTGAGAGGTGTTGGATTTGCTACGAAGCCTGAGGCTATGTTTAACCACTGGTTTTTTATTGATCGTACTAACAGGTTGTCTTTACCCCCAAGATTCGGGTACAGACCCCGGAGGGCATCCTCATTCGGAACAGCTGCAATCTGTGCAAACAGCTGTTGATGAATATCAACAGCAATACGGAGTTCCGCCGATTCAGGATTTTGACGAGCATACCAATCTTTACGAACGTTACCAGGTAGATTTTCAGGAATTGATTCCCGGATTTATGCAAGAAGCGCCTTCAAGTGCGTTTGAAAATGGCGGCGAATATTACTATACATTGATTAACGTTGAAGAAGACCCGGAAGTACGTGTTATAGATGCAACCATTTTGCAGGAAGCGCGGGATTTTGAACGTGATATCCGAGAATATAAACGTTCGAATGAATTTCCCCCGATTGATGATATGGTAGGCCCCGGTGTATTTTCAATAGATTACGAACGCTTGGGATATGAGGATCAGCCTACGGTTGAGAGCCCTTATTATGCCACGAGCTTACCGTTGTTCCTTGATGAGACTGGACAAGTGATAATTGATTACAGCAGTGATTTAAATCGGATCCTTCAAGAGGTGAATCCGAATATCGAGGACGAAGAGGATATCCGCTCGATCTTAACCGATGAATTTGTCGTTGTTCCTGTTTTATCAAGGCCTTATACGATTGAAAACGGAGAACCGGCCTTTACAGATGTAAGAGAATAGTTCTAAACCTCTTTTTTTCTATCTATATATAGAGAGAAAGGGGTTTTTGTATGACCGCTGATAATCTGTAATGAAAGGAATTAACTACGCTTATGCCATTATATCTTGGCTATAAGCTAGGTTTTTCTCATGGAAAGCGTCATAAAAATATGGACAACATCATACGCTGTAGCGATCACACTCAAATGTAACGATAGCGTCAATTATAGAACGGAGGGGATCTCGTGGAAAAAGTGGATATCTTTAAAGATATCGCGGAACGCACAGGAGGGGATATTTACTTAGGCGTTGTCGGCGCTGTACGTACGGGGAAGTCAACGTTTATTAAAAAGTTTATGGAACTAGCTGTTATCCCCCATATGGACGATGAAACCAGTCGAATCCGGACAAAGGATGAACTACCACAAAGTGCTGCCGGGAAACAAATCATGACCACTGAACCCAAATTTGTACCTAATCATGCAGTAGAGCTCAACGTTGATGAAGGGCTAGATGTGAACGTAAGGCTTGTAGATTGTGTCGGTTATGCCGTGTCCGGAGCGAAAGGATATGAAGATGAACATGGGCCCCGCATGATTAATACCCCATGGTATGAAGAGCCGATTCCATTTCAGGAAGCTGCTGAAATCGGTACCCGGAAGGTGATTCAGGAACATTCGACTTTAGGGGTGGTGGTAACTTCAGATGGTACGATTGGGGAACTCCCGCGCGAGGAATATGTGGAGGCAGAAGAACGGGTGATTGAAGAGTTAAAAGAGGTCGGCAAACCTTTTATCGTCATTGTAAACTCCGTTCGTCCTCACCACCCGGATACGCAAGCTCTTCGAAGCAGTATTGAGGAAACCCATGACGTTCCTGTAATCCCGTTAAGTGTAGAAAGTATGACTGAACAAGATATTCATCGCGTACTAAGAGAAGTTCTGTTTGAATTCCCAGTTCATGAAGTAAACGTCAACCTGCCGAGTTGGGTGATGGTTTTAAGGGATAATCACTGGCTTCGTAATGAATATGAACAATCAGTAAAAAACACGGTAAAAGATATCAAAAGACTCCGTGATGTTGATCGAGTCGTGGGTCAATTTGGCCAAGATTTTGATTTTATTGACTCGGCTTCACTTGCCGGAATAGAAATGGGGCAAGGGGTCGCGGATATCGATTTGTATGCCCCTGATGACCTGTATGATCGAATTCTTAAAGAAGTTGTCGGCGTTGATATACGCGGTAAAGATCATCTTCTGCAATTAATGCAGGATTTTGCTCACGCAAAAAGAGAATATGACCAAGTATCCGATGCCTTAACAATGGTGAAACAAACGGGATACGGGATTGCTGCCCCTGCGTTAGAGGATATGAGCTTAGATGAACCAGAGATCATTCGACAAGGATCACGTTTTGGCGTCCGACTTCGGGCTGTCGCTCCCTCGGTTCATATGGTCAAAGTCGATGTTGAATCTGAATTCGCCCCGATTATTGGTACGGAGAAGCAAAGCGAAGAACTCGTGCGTTATCTCATGCAAGATTTTGAGGAAAATCCTCTTTCCATTTGGAATTCGGATATATTTGGAAGGTCTTTAAGTTCCATTGTTCGGGAAGGGATTCAGGCGAAGATCTCGCTCATGCCTGAGAATGCACGCTATAAATTAAAAGAAACCCTTGAGCGTATTATCAATGAAGGTTCAGGTGGATTAATTGCAATTATTCTTTAATTGCGAGCCTCCGTTATTCGGGGGTTCGTTTTTTATTTCAGCATGTGCTTCAAAGTGGGTAAGTCCCTAAGCTTCGGTGCTTGAAGGATACATCTTCCTGAGGTATAAAAGTAATTCTAAGTGTATATTCAACTTCATTTAGACTTTAGATGTTACACTAGATAAGAGTGCTCATACATTGCTTTTCAGCAGGCGCTGTGCTAAAATTTCTAGCGATTCATATAGCTGGACAGGGGGTTCAACTAGTGACTAAACTAGATCATGATAAAATACAATCCGCAGTTCGTCAATTGCTTGAAGCGATAGGCGATGACCCAGATCGTGAAGGCGTCCAGGATACGCCCGCCCGAGTCGCGAGAATGTACGAGGAAGTATTTAGCGGACTGAATGAAAATCCAGAAACCCATTTACAAACGATTTTCGGCGAAGAGCATGAGGAACTTGTTCTTGTTAAGGATATTACGTTTTATTCCATGTGCGAGCATCACCTTCTTCCTTTTTTTGGGAAAGCACATATCGGTTATATTCCAAGAAACGGGATCGTTACAGGTCTCAGTAAGCTGGCGCGCGTAGTAGAAACGATCTCACGAAAGCCACAGCTTCAGGAAAGGATTACATCAAGTGTCGCCAATGCACTCGTCGAGACGCTCAATCCGCATGGTGTGATCGTCGTGGTTGAAGCTGAACATATGTGTATGACCATGCGCGGGATTCAGAAACCGGGAAGCACGACAGTAACATCAGCTGTACGTGGCGTCTTTGAACACGATGCTGCATCGCGGGCAGAAGTATTGTCTTTAATTCAATAAGGGAGGGGATCCATTCGTGCGTGAAAATGATTTCTTTGTGATCAAAGCCGAGGAACAAGGTGTGAATGTCATTGGACTTACGAGGGGAGATACCACACGTTTTCATCATTCTGAAAAGCTTGATGAGGGCGAAATCATGATTGCCCAATTTACTGAGCACACCTCTGCTGTTAAGGTCCGCGGAAAAGCGACGATTCAAACGAGTCATGGCGAAATTAAAACAGAAGGTTCATGAAGAATTGGGATCGTCTTAACCTATAGCTAAGAACAATATCGCTGTATTCAAGAAATATCTATCACTCGTGTTTTTCGAAGTTAGAGGTGATATATGCTATAATGGACAAGATGATCCCTTTTCAAGTTCGGGGGGAACAAGTATGGAGAGTGTGACTACAGAACGAAAACAACTCGAATGGGTCGTGGATCAATTTAATGAAATTATTCGTCATCGATTTCTGGCTAAATACGTAAGTAAACCAAAGTTTGATGAAGATAAGACGGTTTTTTTGATTCATGCACTCCGGACACCGAAGCTTGATGAAACCGAGCAATTGGAACGGGTAACTTCTGCTTTGCTCGTTGATGCGGCACTTACCACTCATCAATATATTCCTTTACATAATGACCAGAGCTATGATGGCAAACAAGAACAACTTACGGTTCTGGCGGGGGATTTATATAGCAGTTTATACTATAAAAGGCTGACGAAAATGGCGGATATTCCGCTTATGCGTGTGTTTAGCGAATCCATTCAGACGATGAATAACGCGAAAGTGCGATTACATAATCGTGATTGGAACACTATTGAAGAGTTGGAACAATTAGTAGCTGAGATGGAATCGATGCTCATTACTAACCTTGCTGCCTTTTATCAGCAATCCCTCATACAGCGAATCGCTTCTGTGTTTTTGACGTTAAGGCGAATAAGGTCTATATTATTTTCGATGGAGAGTGGTCAGGAAAGTTGGGGATCGGCCGTGCTATCCCCGATGTTAGCGAATGAACCTTTGGATAAATCTCCGGAGGAAGAGAAACAACTCCTAGCCGATCATTTACGCCAGCTCATTAAGAAAAAACAGGTAGAGTTGCAGGATATTTTAAATGAAGTGAAAGGCACACTCCCTGCTCCACTCATGGAACGTCTAAAAACCGTTATCGATGAGTAAGAAAGCAGTATAAAAAGGGTGAAGCCGAATGAATACTAGAAAAGAAAAGCGCGTCCACGAAGTGTTTGAATCGATTTCAAGCCATTATGATCGTATGAATGGCGTGATCAGCTTTAACATGCATAATCGCTGGCGGAAAGACATGATGAAGCGAACGAATTTAACCCGTCATGCGAATGTATTAGATGTTTGTGCAGGTACTGCTGATTGGACAATCGCCAATGCAAAGCAAATTCAGGAGGGAAGTGCGGTCGGACTTGATTTTAGCGAGCGAATGCTTGAAGTTGGACGTGAAAAAATCAAGAACGCTGGATTAAACAATGTACAATTGATACAAGGAAATGCGAATGCATTACCTTTTGAGGACCATTCGTTTGATGTTGTAACGATTGGGTTTGGGCTTAGAAACGTTCCTGATCCCCACTGTACACTTGAAGAGATGATACGTGTGCTTAAACCAGGTGGACAAGCACTCTGCTTAGAAACCTCTCAGCCGGAAAACGTGTTATTTAAACCTGTATATCATCTCTATTTTCAACATGTCATGCCTAGGCTTGGGCAATGGTTTGCTAAAAGTGATAAATACCGGTGGTTGAATGAATCTACAGTTATGTTCCCGAACAAACGAAAGCTTGCTCACTGGTTCGAAGTTGCGGGATTCGAAAGGGTCGGTTATTGTAGTTATGCCGGCGGAGCGGCCGCAGGCCATTGGGGGTTTAAACCGAGTGAAGGTGCAGGGAGGGGAATGCTGTGATACGTAAAATTCGAATCATCATGGAAATGATAAAGTTTGAACACACTATTTTTGCGTTGCCTTTTGCTTTTTTAGGTATGATTCTTGGCAGTTTTGAAATCAATGGAACCTGGCCTACGCTTTCCCAGTGGATTTGGATTACAGTTGCCATGTTTGGGGCAAGAAGTGCAGCAATGAGTTTGAACCGACTCATTGATGCTGCCATTGATAAGCGTAATCCCCGTACAGCTGAGCGCGCCATACCTGCTGGATTGATTACATACGCCGAAATCACGATTTTTATTATATTGTCTTTTGCCTTGCTGTTTCTAGCCGCGTTTCAGTTGAACATGCTAGCTGTTTATTTACTCCCGGTTGCGGTTTTCTTTCTCGTCATATATTCGTATACGAAAAGGTTTACATGGCTTTGCCATTTCATTTTAGGGATGACAATTGCGATTGCCCCCTTAGGCGGGTGGGTAGGCGCAACCGGCGGTTTGCAGCCGGAAGCATTTCTCCTTTTTCTTGTTGTTATGTTTTGGACCTCGGGCTTTGATATTATTTATGCAACCCAGGATGCTGAATATGATAGCAACGTAGGGTTGTATTCAATCCCTGCCCGCTTTGGAATCGCGAGAGCTTTGCAGGTAGCAAGAGGCAGTCATATTGTTAGCGTTATCTCGCTTTTTACGCTCTTTTTCGTCTCTGAATTAGGTCTTATCTATTTTATCGGGGCATGTATATCAGCAGTGATTATGATCTATGAACATTCCCTTGTTTCTGCAAATGATCTATCAAAAGTAAACGTCGCTTTCTTTCCGATGAATGGAATTGTAAGTATGGTTATGCTCGTATTTACGATTGGGGATTTTATTATATGAGGAAAAATCAACTCGTTTATACGGTAGCTATGACAGGTGCAAGCGGTGCGGTATATGGTGTTCGGCTGGTACAGGCTTTATTAAAACGTGGGGTGAAAGTTCATTTCTTGATGTCAGGAGCAGCCTGGCAAGTTTTTGAGCAGGAGCTTCAACTGGATACAACAGATCAAGAGGCCTGTTTACGGTATTTATTTCCGGAGGGAGATTTGCATATTCACGGATTGCGAAATTTTTCCGCGCCGGTAGCAAGCGGTTCATATCGCAATGATGGGATGATTATCGTCCCTTGTTCAATGGGGACATTATCAAAAATCGCGAACGGTAATTCTGGCAGCTTGTTGGAACGAAGTGCTGATGTTGCTTTGAAAGAAGGACGAAAATTACTGATTGTTCCTCGAGAGACGCCGCTACATTCCATTCATCTTGGTAATATGAAGACGGTATCGGAAGCAGGCGCCATTATTATTCCGGCGATGCCCGGTTTTTATCACATGCCAAAAACCATGGACGATCTCGTGGATTTTGTTGTCGGTAAAATATTAGATCGATTGGAGGTCGATCATGAGCTATTTACACGCTGGGGAGATGATTAGATGGTTCGAATCGGTGAGATTTTGTATACCAATGTCCACCCCTTCTTTTTCTACATTGATCGGGAGAAATTAAGTGCACATAGCCGTTTCATCCCAAGCATTCCTGCACGGTTAAATTCAGCTATGGCAAATGGGGACATTGACGTTGGAGCAATTTCATCTTTTGCCTACGGAAAAAATCACGAAGATTATATTCTGATGCCTGATTTAGCTGTTGCTTCTCAAGGTTCTGTTGGGTCGATTTTTCTGTTTTCGAAGATACCGATTGAACACTTGGATGGCAAAAAAATTGCGCTCACCCATAGTTCTGCGACGTCTATTCATCTTTTGAAGATTATTCTCCGTCGTTTTTATGGTCACTTGAATATTGAGTATACAACAATGGCACCCGTGTATCAGGAAATGCTGAAGGAGCATGATGCCTGCCTGCTCATTGGTGATGATGCGATCCAAGCACGTTGGCGCGAACGAGATAACATGTACATTTATGATTTAGGAGAAAGATGGTATCATTTCACAAGGCTGCCGATGACATTTGCTGTTTTTGCTATACGCAAACAGGCGCTTGATGAGGAACCCCAAGCATTAAAAGAGCTTCACCATGACTGGAAGAAGAGTGAAGAGCGTGCACGTGCGAACGGATACAATCAACTTGCGCGTACCGTTGTTGAAGACCATGGCGGGGACAGCATCTTTTGGCAAGCGTACTTTCGGAATTTGCGGTACCAGTTTAATACAAAAGAACAACAGGGGCTTCTGTATTTTTATCAGCTCGCCTATGAAGAAGGATATTTAGATACACGCGTCGATCAGTTAAATATCTGGGATATTGGCGCAGACATATACTCCATAAATTGAAGGGAAAGGACCGGTCATGAAGTTAACGGACCTTTACATGTATTTACGAGGGGACATTCACCAAATCGAAAAGGAAATGCAGAATACCGTTTCAGATGCACATCCTGTGCTTCAAGAAGCGACTTTGCAGCTGCTTCAAGCAGGTGGAAAACGCATCCGTCCTGTTTTTGTGCTGCTTGGGGCGAAATTTGGAGACTATGATATTCAAAAGCTCAAACACATTGGTGTCACTCTGGAGATTATACATATGGCATCACTCGTTCATGATGATGTGATTGATAACTCTGAAATGCGGCGTGGCAAGCTAACCATTAAAGCAAAGTGGGATAACCGGGTTGCCATGTACACGGGTGATTATATGTTGGCAAAGGCGATTGGTACTGTTGCTTACTTTGATGATCCAGCGATTCACGAAACAATGTCACGGGCGATTCATGAAATGGTGGTTGGTGAAATTGAGCAAATTCGTTTTCAATACCAATGGGAACAGAATATAAAAACGTATTTGAGGCGGATTAAGAGGAAAACGGCCGTTCTCATCGCTTGTAGTTGTGAAATGGGAGCTCAAGCAGCTGGTGTTCCCCGTGAACATCAAAAAGCTCTTTATCGTTTCGGGTATCAAGTCGGAATGGCCTTTCAAATTACGGATGACATATTAGATTTTACCGGTTCTGAAGAGGATCTTGGAAAACCTGCAGGGGGTGATTTATTACAGGGAAACGTCACGCTTCCTGCTCTTTATGCTATGAAACAAAGGCCGGAATTAAGGGGAGAAATAGAAGCTGCATTTAGCGATGGAAGAGTTCCGTCTCAAGAGCATCTAGCTCGATTGCTCGAAACAATTAACACTAGCGGTGGTATTGAGTACGCAAAGTCCATAAATGACCGTTATTTAAAAAAAGCCTATCAAACGCTTGAAACGTTGCCTGATATTCCCGCTCGTCGCTCCCTTTATGAAATCGCGGCGTATATAGGTGAGCGGCATTATTAATATACCCACTCCGTGAAAGTGCATGTTCAAAGAAGAAGACAAAAAGAGCTGAGATGTAAGCTGAGGTATAGATTCGACTGCATTTTCCCTTGAAATTAAGTTTCGACAAGTGGACAAAGGATGATATACTAACAACGGGTAACGCCTGAGAATATTAGGAAATGACGAAAAGAGGAGTGCAAAAATCATGGAAAAAACATTTATTATGGTTAAGCCAGACGGCGTAAAACGCCAATTAGTAGGAGAAATTGTCTCACGTTTTGAAAAGCGTGGATATACGTTAGCTGACGCGAAATTGATGACCATATCCCGTGAAACGGCAGAAAGCCACTATGGGGAACATAGCGATAAACCATTTTTTGGCGAATTGGTAGATTTCATCACTTCTGGACCTGTTTTTGCAATGGTTTGGGAAGGTGAGAATGTAATTGAGAATGCACGTACAATGATGGGTGCAACGAATCCTAAGGATGCTGCTCCTGGGTCAATCCGTGGGGACTATGCGGTTAACGTTGGGCAAAATATCGTTCATGGTTCGGATTCACCAGAAAGTGCTGAAAGAGAAATTGCTTTGTTTTTCTAAACCAGAATGACCGGCCAGGGATGGTCGGTCATTTTTCCATAGGTGGTAAATCTATCATATATCTTTTGGTGGCAGTTGTTTGTCGACATTACTAAACAAATGATTCAAGCGTTTTGAATATGAGGACATATTTTAATCGGAAGAAGTGAAACATTCGTTTATCTTCACGGAAAAGATGATATATGATACAATTTACTGCATAAAAGCGATAAAGGAAAAAGTATAAAAAGTATTTTGGAGGGGAGCCGTATGCGTTATCTAACTGCCGGTGAATCTCACGGTCCCGGTTTAACAACCATTATCGAAGGGGTGCCAGCCCATCTATCGTTATCGACTTCTGATATAAATAATGAACTTCAGCGCCGTCAAGGCGGATACGGTCGCGGAAGACGTATGAAAATTGAAAAAGATCTCGTTGAAATTACAAGCGGTGTTCGTCACGGATTAACAACAGGGGCTCCTATTGCTCTTTCTGTAACCAATGATGATTTTAAACACTGGACAAAAGTCATGGGTATTGATGCTTTGCATCCAGAAGATGAAAGAAGTGTTCGTAACAAGACCCTTACCCGTCCACGTCCAGGCCATGCTGATTTAAACGGAGCGGTGAAGTATAATCATCGTGATATGCGAAATGTACTTGAGCGTTCGTCAGCAAGGGAAACGACGATGCGGGTGGCGGCAGGCAGTGTAGCAAAAAAGCTTTTAAAATCGTTAGGGATCACCGTTGGGGTTCATGTACTAAATATCGGCGGTGTGAAGGCGAATGCTAATTACCGTGATGTCCATGACCTTATTGAACGAGCAGAAGCATCTGATGTTCGTTGCGTGGATGAAACGGCTAGCGAGAAGATGAAGGAAGCGATTGATGAGGCGAAGAAAAATGGGGATTCCATTGGTGGTGTCGTACAGGTTGTTGTTGAAGGCATGCCTATCGGTGTGGGCAGCCACGTTCACTATGACCATAAGCTGGATGGTAAACTCGCTGGTGCAGTGATGAGTATTAATGCTTTTAAAGGCGTTGAAGTGGGGATTGGATTCGAAGCTGCTAATCTGCCGGGCAGCCAGGTTCACGACGAAATTACATGGGATGCGAATAAAGGATTTTATCGGAAAAGCAATCGTCTTGGCGGTTTTGAGGGCGGGATGACGAATGGCATGCCTCTCAAAATTAATGGGGTAATGAAACCAATTGCTACCCTTTATAAACCGTTGGAGAGTGTAGAAATCGAATCCAAAGAAACAGTATCAGCCTCTATTGAGCGTTCTGATAGTTGCGCCGTTCCTGCAGCCGCAGTGGTTTGTGAAAATGTCATTGCATTTGAGGTCGCCAATGCGATCGTTCATATGTTTGGGCATGACCGATTTGACCGTATTCAAGAAGCCGTTGAGCGCCACCGTACAGAAGCGAGGGAGTTTTAATGAAAACGGTCAAGGTCAAATCTTCCTCTTATTCTTATACGATCACGATTGGCCGTCACCTCCGCAAAGACCCCTGTCGATATTTACCAAATGGGTGGCTTCAGAAAAAAAATTGTGTGTTCATCATTACCGATGAAAACGTAGCCCCGCTATATTTAGAAGATGTACAAACTTCATTTAGTGAAGCGTGTACTGTGAAGACGTTTACGATCCCTGCGGGTGAACAATCGAAATCATTTTCAATTTATGAAAAGGCATTGACGGCATGCCTTCGTGCCGGACTTGATCGAAACAGCGCGATTGTTGCTCTTGGGGGCGGGGTTGTTGGGGATTTGGCCGGCTTTGTGGCAGCTACATATATGCGTGGAATTTCATTAATTCAAATGCCAACAACGCTACTGGCGCATGACAGCAGTGTCGGTGGAAAAACCGGTATTAATCACCCCGAAGGAAAGAATATGATTGGTGCCTTTCATCAACCCGATGCTGTCTTATATGATGTGGGTATGCTTGACAGTCTTTCAAGAAAGGAATGGCTGTCAGGGCTTGGAGAGGTAATTAAGCATGGGTATATTGCAGATCAGACTCTCATTAAGCAGATTAGACGAATGGAAGATTTCTCACCGGAGTCATTGACAATTCCAGAGTCACTTCTCGCGTCATCGATTGTTGTCAAAAAGGAAATCGTTAATCAAGATGAAAGAGAGAAGGATGTTCGTGCCTATTTGAATTTTGGGCACACACTGGCTCATGCGTTGGAACAGACGGTTGGATATGGTGTTCTTACGCATGGAGAAGCCGTCGTGAATGGAATGGTGTTTGCCCTGTATGTCGCAAAAAAACTCGGATACAATGGTCCCGACGCGTTTGAGGAAATAAAGTGGCTGCAGCGCCTCGGCTATTCATTTACTGCATTAGAGAACATGGAGCCATCACAGATCCTGTCAGTGATGAAAAAAGACAAGAAAACAAGCGCGGGAAATATTCGCTACGTCGTACTTACAGAGATTGAAAAACCAACGATCGTAGCCCTTGAGGATGAACATCTGTTAACTTGTATGGATACGTTCAAGGAGGAACTGCATGTCAATGAGAGGAATTCGCGGAGCAACCACCATTGATCAAAACGAAGCTGAACATATTTGGGAACGAGCGAAGCAATTATTGATAGAAATGATTGATCAAAACGATGTAGTACCTGACCAAGTCGTTCATATCTGGTTCACAGTTACCACTGATATTAATGCTGCATTTCCGGCGAAAGCCACTCGGATGCTCTCGGGAGACTGGTCCGTCGTACCGGTGATGTGTGCCACGGAAATTCCAGTACCCAACAGTTTGCCGAACTGCATACGAGTGATGATGACCGTAAACACAGAAAAAACTGCCGAAGAAATTCAACATGTCTTCCGTGAAAAAGCAGTGCAGTTACGACCAGATTTAGTTATTGACAAAACACGTAAATAAGGAGTATTCTTGAACTAAGATTAGAGAGTTTTATTTGAGTTAGAGATCACTAGAGTTGAGTGGAGAAGAGCAGGAGCAGAGAAGAGCCTAGCTGACGTATATGGATATCCACTCATCCCAAAGCAATGGGGTGAGTTTTATATTTTATATCTCCATCGTACCCCCCTTCTATCCATCTTCCTGATCCTCCAAAGCTTCTCCCAGAGGAGAGGAGTATCAAACCTATGGCGACTTCCTTTGATTCCTTTGTAGAAGAAACCAATGACTACCGACTCGTTCCTGTTATTAAGCGTATTTTTGCAGACACGACGACACCCATCCAAATTTTTCAGCAATTAAATGAAGATGCAGTGTGTTTGCTCGAAGGGAATGATCATACGTCGGAGTGGTCGCGCTATTCCTTTGTTGGCTTACACGCCGCTTATGAATTGAAAGAAAGTGATAATGGTTTTGAGTTAACAACTTCTGATGGAGAGACCGTTGTTAACGCGGCCGATGTACAAACGGCATTTCAACGGACTTTTGAGACCTTAAAGCCTTCTCCGGCGGCAGAAAGTGATGTCCCATTTCCGGGAGGTGCGGTCGGTGTTATCCCCTATGATGCGGTTCGTCATCAGGAAAAAACGATTAAGTTAGATAAAGGAATTACGCCGGATCCTGTTCATTTTCTCTTTTGTGAAACGATGATTGCGTTTGATCATAAACAGTCAACAATGACGATTGTTCATTATAAAGATTGCAGAGACAAAGAAGCTGAGGACGTATATAAAGAAGCATTGGACTATATCGATGGGCTCATCATGCGTATGGAAGAGCGCGTTGCTGTAAACTTTTCGAATGAGATGCCCGAGCGCAAAGAACCAAATTTTGCAAAAGTCCATTCGAATTATACAAAAAGTGAGTTTCAAGACGCTGTTAATAAAATCAAAGCGTATATTAGGCAGGGGGATGTTTTTCAAACCGTCATCTCTCAACGGTTTGAAGCAGAGATTGAGACATCGGCATTTATGATTTACCGAGTGTTAAGGCGCCTGAATCCTTCTCCGTACATGTTCTTTTTGAAGCTTGGAGAAAAGGAAATTGTGGGCAGTTCTCCAGAACGTCTCGTAGAGGTGAAAAACGGGAAAGTTGAAGTTCATCCAATTGCGGGAACGAGAAAAAGAGGGAACTCGGCTGAGGAAGATGATGAACTCGCTGAAGAAATGCTCGCTTCCCCGAAAGAACGGGCAGAACATCAAATGTTAATTGATTTAGCGAGAAATGATGTTGGCCGTGTTGCCCGATATGGGACAGTCCAAACCCCGAAATTCATGGAAGTGGGGAAGTTTTCCCATGTCATGCATCTCGTTTCAAAAGTTTCCGGTGAATTACAACGGGACGTTCCCCCTTTAACGGCTCTCCTTTCTGGCTTTCCAGCAGGGACGTTATCAGGAGCGCCAAAGGTGAGGGCCATGGAAATCCTTCAAGAACTTGAGCCAACCCCCCGGGGCATATATGCGGGTGGAATTGGCTACATTGCATATAATGGACACATCGACTCTTGTATCGCGATCCGAACGATGGTTATCGAGAATAATAAGGTCCGTGTCCAGGCTGGAGCTGGTGTTGTCGCTGACTCTGTTCCAGAAGAAGAATATGAAGAAACGATCAATAAGGCAGCTGCTCTTTTTAGCGCCATTGAAACAGCAGAAGAGATGAGTGTAGAGGAGATGAGAAAAGATGATCAAAAACGTATTGAGGTCAGTGATTAACGGGGAGACACTCTCCGAAGAAACCTCAGAAGCGGTCATGAATGAGATTATGCGTGGAGAAGCAGAGGAGAGCCAGATTGGCAGCTTGCTAACAATACTGCGGTATCGAAACGAGACAGTCGAGGAGTTAACAGGTTTCGTTCGTTCTATGCGAAAACATGCAACGGCTGTATCCCGTCCTAAACATATACCATTACTTGACACGTGCGGGACGGGAGGCGATCAGTTGTCAACGTTTAACATTTCCACCGCGGCAGCTATTGGGGTGAGTGCGTGTGGTGTCCCCGTTGCCAAGCATGGCAATCGTTTCGTCTCTTCAAAAAGTGGAAGCGCCGACGTGTTAGAACACCTTCATATTCCCATCGACACTGATCCGGTAGAATTGGAGACAGTGATCAATGATTATGGTCTTTCCTTTATGTTCGCTCCCCTTTACCATAGTGCGATGAAACATGTAGTCAAGACGCGAAAATCATTGGGCTTTCGAACGATCTTTAATGTACTGGGTCCTTTGACGAATCCTGCCAATGCTGATTATCAGGTTGTCGGTGTATTTAACAAAGAGTATGGAAAAATGATGGCTGAAGTGCTGCGAAGATTGGGCACAAGGCGTGCCCTATTTGTTACGGGTGAAGATGGCATTGATGAAATTACGATTACCGGGAAAACGTATGTGACAGAATTGAACGGAGAAGAAATAAAGTCTTATACGATCGATCCAGAAATGTTTGGCATTCAAAAAGGGAAGCTTTCTGACATTCAAGTGAATTCAATTGCCGAAAGTGCAACGATGATTCATAATATATTTAAGGACCAAGCTTTAGAAAGCGCAAAGCAAATCTTTTTGCTTAATATGGCTGCCGGCTTGTATGTGAGTAGCAATGAGAGCTGGGAAGAAGCCTACAAGCGTGCATGTGAAGCATTGGAAGACAGAACGGTCTTAACACACTTTCATCAGTTGCAAGGAAAGGCAGGAAAAATTTATGCTTGAAGAAATTGTGAATCGAAAAAAGACGGACTTGAAATTTTTCCAAATGCCCCGCCAGGAATATGTTCCTCATTATTCATTGCAAAAGTCGCTCGCGTTTGCTGGTATTCATGATGGTATTGGCTTAATCGCCGAGATTAAGCGAGCATCTCCGTCGAAGGGGGAGTTTGCCTCGGATCTTGATATCATCTCGAGAGCAAAGGCATATGAAGCCGGGGGTGCCGATGCGATCTCGGTACTTACAGATCAGCCTTATTTTCAAGGAGCGCTCACCGATTTAATTACCGTTAAAAAAGCCGTCGGGTTGCCGGTTCTTCGAAAAGATTTTATTATTGATGAAAGACAAATTGAAGAAAGCGCGCGAATCGGTGCCGATGCGATCTTGTTAATTGCCTCAATTCTAGAACCCAATCAAATATTGGAGTTTTCCAAGCTTGCGAAAAATTATGGTCTTGAAAGTCTGGTGGAAGTGCATACTAAAAACGAACTTGATCGTCTATTAGATGTTTATGAGCCGCCGCTGATCGGTATTAATAACCGTAATCTGAAAACATTTAAGACGGATCTAAACCAAACCATTGAATTGTTCAGCCATGTTCCTGAACAAAGCCTTGTCATTAGTGAAAGTGGGATTCATACAGCTGAAGATGTTTCGACCATTACACGTGCTGGAGCAAAAGCAATGCTAATGGGAGAAAGACTCGTTACGGATGGTGATCCCGAAACGGTTATTCCCGAGCTTAAGAAAGGTGCGCAATTGGCATGATTGATATCAAATTTTGTGGGCTTCAATCAGATCAAGATGTAAGGAATGCGGTAAAAACAGGTGCGGATACACTCGGCTTTGTATTTGCAAGGAGCAAACGAAAAGTAGCCCCTGAAGCCGTACAACATTGGCTTGCCTCCGTTTCTTTAAATGAACATCAGAAAACCGCTGCGGTAATGGTTGATCCAAGTCATGAGGACATTCATAATCTTTTAGAATCGGTATCTTTAGATATTCTGCAATTTCATGGTAATGAATCACCGCAATTTTTATTGGAAGTAAAAAAGGCGACTGGAAAACAAATCATCAAGGCTTTGCGCCATCGCAAAGGGACTTTGGATCAGTTGAGTGCATTTTCTCCCTTTGTTGATGGTTTCATTGTAGATGCCGGTAGTGAAGAGCAAAAAGGTGGTACCGGCCGACGTTTTAATTGGGGCACGGTGCCCGTGTACATTCATTTCGCCCGGCAGTTAAACCGTCCATTGTGGATTGCGGGCGGCATCTCACCCGAAAATGTGGATGAGCTTCTCGCTTATAATCCCGATGGAATCGACGTTTCAAGTGGAATTGAGAATGAAGGGTGTAAAGATCAAACAAAAATGGAAGCAATCGTAAAGCAGGTGAGCAAAGATGAGTACGTCCTATCCTGATACCCGCGGTCGTTATGGAGCTTTTGGCGGGAAATATGTTCCAGAGACAGTGATGGCTGCACTTGAAGAGCTTGAAGCAGGTTTACACGAAGCATTGGCAGATCCGGATTTTATGCAAAATTATCGTGAAGCACTTCAAGAATATGCAGGCAGACGCACGCCACTAACGTATGCAGATCGTTTAACGGAACATGTCGGTGGTGCCCGCATCTATTTGAAAAGGGAGGACCTTCTGCACACGGGCGCTCACAAGATCAATAATGCGATTGGTCAAGCACTTCTTGCAATTCGAATGGGGAAGAAAAAAATCGTTGCAGAAACAGGTGCGGGTCAGCATGGAGTAGCCACCGCTACAGTGGCTGCAAAGTATGGATTGGAATGTAAAATTTATATGGGTGCCAAAGATATGGAAAGGCAGCGTCTGAATGTTTTTCGGATGGAGTTGTTAGGTGCTGAGGTGGTTCCGGCGAAAAGTGGCAGCCAAACATTAAAAGATGCTACTAATGAAGCGATTCGTTACTGGGTGTCTAACGTTGATGATACGGTATATTTGATAGGGTCAGTTGTTGGTCCTCACCCATATCCGCTAATGGTACGAGAGTTTCAGCGCGTGATCGGAGATGAGGCGAAAGGACAATTAGAAGATCAACCAGATGCGGTCGTCGCCTGCGTAGGCGGCGGGAGTAACGCAATGGGAATCTTTACTGCATTTCTTGAGGATGAGGATGTTTCTTTGTACGCAGCAGAGGCAGCAGGACATGGTATTGATACAGATGAGCATGCCGCAAGTCTTGCAAAAGGAGATCCAGGTGTCATCCATGGTGCGCTTACCTACTTGCTTCAAGATGAGTCGGGGCAGATAACGGAGCCATATTCGATCTCTGCTGGGCTTGATTATCCGGGAATCGGACCAGAACATGCGCATTTATCCGATTCTGAGCGAGTTAGCTACGAAGCAATCAGCGATAAAGAGGCGCTGGATGCTCTTGTACTGTTGACGAAAACAGAGGGGATACTGCCGGCACTGGAAAGCGCACATGCGCTTGCATTGGCTGTTAAAAAGGCAAAGACCATGACCCCTTCAGATAACATTCTTCTTTGCTTGTCAGGGCGCGGGGATAAAGATGTGGAAACGGTGAGGCGTGAACTAGGTGGAAAGGAAGAGCAGTCATGAAGAGAGTAGAAAAAGCTGCGCGCGAAGCGGGAAATCACTTGTTTATTCCATATATGATGGCCGGCGATCCGTCTTTTGATGCAGCTGTTGATATTGCTGTGCAACTTGAAGAAAGCGGTTCTCATATTCTTGAACTAGGTGTTCCTTACTCCGATCCTTTAGCTGATGGCCCTGTCATTCAGGAAGCTGGTCTACGAGCTCTGAATGAAGGGATGACGCTAGAAAAAACGTTTTCACTCGTACGAGCGATTCGCGAGCGGGGGGTAACGATCCCGATTGTTTTGTTTTGCTATATGAACCCACTCCTTCGATATGGTGTTGAGGAAGGGATTGAGGAAGCTGGAAAGGTTGGAGCAGACGGTTGGCTAATTCCTGATCTGCCGTATGAAGAGAATGATGAGGTACGAACGAGTTGTCACCGTCATGAGCTCTCCCTTGTCTCTCTCGTTGCTCCTACATCCAATCAACGTATACAAACGATCGCCAGTCAAGCGGAAGGGTTTTTGTATTGTGTATCAAGTCTGGGGGTCACAGGTGTAAGGAAAAATTTTGATGAGCGGTTGGACGAATTTCTCGAAAAGACTGAGGCCTATAGTAAGGTTCCATTAGCAGTAGGATTTGGTATTTCTACAAATGAACAGGTAAATATTATTCATGCAAAGGGATACGGAGCTGTGGTGGGAAGTGCGATTGTTCGAGAAATTGGAAACCTCCAAGAAAGTCTTCTTGATCCTTCATCACGCCCACAGGCGATAAGGGACATAAAAGCCTTTGTCGAGACGCTTATTTCGTAGCAAGATGGTCACACATCATTAACTAAAAGATAATGTTCAAAAGGCTGGGACAATAGAAACGTAGATCTTCCATTAAAAAAACCATCAGATCCTGTGCATCTTATACGCCGCTCCCTCTACGTATCGAAATGAAAGGTCTCTCACGGAACGTCGCTTTTTTAGCCGCCTTCGTCTCTTTTCACCCTCCTTTTTGAACATTCAGTAAAAGGTGATTCTATGAATATTAAGTTTAAACCCGTTGTTCACGGGTTAAAACCATATGAACCGGGAAAACCAATCGAAGAAGTGAAAGCGGATTTTGGCCTCGAAGAAGTGATTAAATTAGCTTCTAATGAGAACCCATATGGTTCCTCGTTAAAGGTGACAAAATTACTCAATCAAACAGGAACACAACAATTGTACCCAGATGGCCATGCCAGTGCATTGCGTAAAGAACTGGCTCGCCGCTTGCAGGTGAAAGAGGAACAATTACTATTTGGTGCTGGCTCTGATGAAGTGATTTTACTCGTATGCCGAGCTTTACTTTCGGAAAACACGAATACGGTGATGGCGACTCCCACATTTTCGCAATATAAACATAACGCTGTTATCGAAGGAGCCGAAATTATAGAAGTGCCTTTACGGGATGGTTTACATGACCTGAAAGCGATGGCTGATCATATTAATGAAAATACGCAGATCGTTTGGGTATGTAATCCGAACAACCCTTCTGGAACATATAACAATGCTGATGATTTTGTGCGCTTCATGGAACGAGTACCAAGCGACGTACTGGTCGTAAGTGATGAGGCATACATGGAATATGTAGAAGCAAGTGATTATCCAGACACTCTTTCGATGCTAAAGACGTACGATAACTTGTTAATATTACGTACATTTTCCAAAATGTATGGATTAGCGGGCTTAAGAATAGGGTATGGGGTTGGAGCGGAATCCTTCATCTCTAAAGTTGAACCGTTGAGACCCCCCTTTAACACTACGAAGTTGGCTCAAGAAGCAGCGCTTACAGCCCTTGATGATCAAACATTTATTAACGATTGTTATGAAAAAAACTTAACGGAAAAAAACAAACTGGAAGTATTTTTTCATGAGAACGGCTGTATTTGTTACCCAAGTGAAACGAATTTCATCCTTGTTGATGTAGGAACTAGCGGGGATGATGTGTTTAACGCTCTCATACGCCAGGGGGTCATTGTACGTTCTGGTGAAGCACTCGGTTTTCCACATTGTATACGAATATCTGTCGGGACCGAAAGTGAAAACGCAGAATTAATGCGTGCCTTTACTCGCTGGAGTAAAGATCAGGTAAAGGTATAGGTGAAAGATATGGTGCAACCATCAAACAAGACAAACGTTTCGAAAAAAGTCGTCGTTATTGGCTTGGGCTTAATTGGCGGTTCAGTCGCCCTAGCCATTCGTAATTCCCATTACGTGCAGATGATCGGCATTGACGTTCATGAACCATCTTTAAAGATGGCAACATCTTTGCAAATTATCGATTATGGAGATACGAGTGCGGAAGAGAATGTAGGGGACGCAGATGTCATTATCATTGCGACCCCGGTTTCTAAAACGTTAGAGGTTTTAGAAATTCTGGCTCAAGAGCCTTTAAAGCCTGGAGTCATTATTACTGACGTTGGCAGTACGAAGAAAACGGTATTATCAGAAAGTGAACGTTTGCTTTCTGAAAGAGAAGTCAAGTTCATTGGTGGACATCCGATGGCGGGTTCACATAAAAGTGGTGTTCAAGGTTCGAGAGCTGATCTATTCGAAAATGCTTTCTATGTTTTAACGACCGGCGTTGGTGCTGACTCAGCGGATGTGGAAGAATTAAAACGGTGGTTGATTGGTACGAACGCTCGTTTCATTGAATTAGATGCCAGTCTGCATGATTTATTTGCAGGCAGTGTTAGCCACCTCCCGCACATTGTGGCAGCTTCACTCGTTCACCAATTATCGCGATTGGGACAGCAGTACCCCCTTATCGGTGAGCTCGCTGCTGGAGGTTTCCGGGATATCACCCGTATAGCCTCTGCCAACCCTGTGATGTGGCGAGATATTTTATTGCATAACAAAGATGTACTGATTCCAATGATAGAGCGTTGGCAATCGGATATGCAGAAGGTACAGGGCCTGATTGAAGCTGAAGATGATCGTGGTTTGCAATCATTTTTTTCTGATGCGAAGCAATACCGTGACGGCTTGCCATCCAAAAAGAAAGGAGCAATTCCTGCCTTCTATGACTTGTTCGTGGATGTTCCGGATCGCCCAGGTGTGATCTCGGAGGTCACGGGAATACTTGCGAATCATAATATTAGCATTACAAATATCCAAATTATAGAAGCAAGGGAAGATATTATGGGCGTGCTTCGGCTTTCGTTTCGAAGAGAGACCGATCGTCAACGAGGTCTTGACTGCTTAGAAGCCGAACAGTTTAGTACATACATTAGTGAGTGAGGGGGGCAGGGCATGGATAAAGAAGCAATCGTTGCTAGTGGTGCCCTACAAGGAAGCACGACAGTTCCAGGAGATAAGTCTATTTCGCATCGTGCGGTCATGCTTGGAGCAATAGCGAAAGGGAAGACAACAGTAAAAGGGTTTCTGGACGGTGAGGACTGTAAACAAACCATTCGCTGCTTTCAGAAAATGGGAGTCTCTATTTACCATGGTCAAGAGTCGGTTACGATCGAGGGGTGTGGCTTAGATGGTTTGAAAGAACCTTCGGAAGTGCTTGATGTCGGAAACTCCGGAACGACGATCCGTCTTATGCTTGGTATTATGGCAGGGAACCCGCACTTTAGCGTTGTCTCCGGAGATGAATCGATCGCGAAACGACCGATGGCAAGAGTCACAAATCCGCTTATGCAAATGGGGGCGCGCCTATGGGGCAGAGAGAACGGGAATCGCACGCCCATTGCCGTCAACGGTGATACGAAACTTA
This sequence comes from Geomicrobium halophilum, assembly GCF_014207655.1. GTDB lineage: Bacteria > Bacillota > Bacilli > Bacillales > Marinococcaceae > Geomicrobium > Geomicrobium halophilum. The sequence goes on from NZ_JACHHJ010000001.1 coordinate 986,599, forward strand.
CAGCCATCGATTATCGCTCCCCTGTGGCGAGTGGACAAGTGAAAAGCGCGCTGTTGCTTGCTGGATTGCAGGCGGAAGGAAAGACGACGGTTCAGGAACCTTACCGTTCAAGGGATCATACAGAACGAATGCTAAGCGCTTTCGGTGTAGATGTGGACGTTTATGAAAATGGAGTCGCGATTACCGGGGGTCAGACCTTGTCCGGGCAGAACGTGGAGATACCGGGCGACATCTCTTCTGCTGCATTTTTACTTACAGCTGCAGCCACCGTAAAAGACAGCCATCTACGTGTTAATAATGTCGGTGTCAATCCTACACGTACGGGCGTTATTGACGCTTTGCTTGCCATGGGAGCGGATGTATCTCTACAAGAGGAACGAATTGTGAACGGTGAACCAGTCGCTGATATTGTAGTGAAAGAAAGGCCGCTGCACGGGGCTGTAATTTCTGGTGCCCTGATTCCACGCTTAATCGATGAGTTGCCTGTACTAGCGGTCGTTGCCACCCAAGCCAAAGGAGAAACGGTCATTAAGGATGCAGTAGAGCTTAAATATAAAGAAACCAATCGCATCGATACAACAGTGAATCAATTAAAGCAACTAGGAGCGAATATTAGAGCTACAGAAGATGGCATGGTGATCACAGGACCGACACCACTTACTGGCGGAGAAGTCAATAGCTTTCAGGATCATCGAATAGGAATGGCCTTTACCATTGCGGGACTCATTGCCGATGGAGAAACCGTTATTCATGGTGCTAAAGCCAGCGACATTTCTTACCCAGGATTTTATGAGAAACTGAAATCATTAAGTCAATCATAGTTACATGATATAAGTATATAGGAAGCGTTTGGACGACGCTTCCTTTTCTCGGCTGAAATTTTCTTTTTATATTTTTATGAAAAAACCTTGACGAGAAATAGAAATGATTTATAATAGTATTTAGCGTATGGTTTCTCTCCACTCCTATCCATAACCTTAGAGCGATTTTGCTCGACCTGAATTGTAAGCGTTTACGCGCGTTGCATTCAGGTTTTTTTATTTTTTTAGAGCGTTTTGCTATACTAAAATAGCGTATGGAGATGTGGATACGTTAACTAAAAAATTAGGCAAAAGGAGGTTTCGCTATGCCTGCTGATATAGAGCAAGCCATGAGTCTTATTGAGAACGGGGATGTTAAGGCAGGTTTGGACAAGCTCGAGGAAATTGAGAAGGTTGCAAGCGACGATGAAACCCTTGAACTCGCCGCTGCTTATCAATCTCTTGGTCACCCCCATGAGGTGATTAGAATCGTTGATCGCCTTTTGCAGTCGTACCCCAACGAAGGCAGTTTGCTCACTTTAAAAGCGGAAGCGGCAGTTGATTTAGATCGAGAGGAAGAAGCTATTGATTTGCTTGAATCCGTGACTGTTGAGGATGAGTCTTTTTTAGAAGCACAGATGTTACTTGCTGACCTTTACCAAACACAAGGGTTAGAGGAAGTGGCGGAACGGAAATTGTTTATGGCACTCGAGCAAGCACCGGATGAACCGATTTTATTAGCGGGTCTTGGCAGTTATTACGTGGAACAGGGGAATTATCAAAATGCCATTCCCTATTTAAAGCAGGCCATTCAACAAGGGTTTGATCCTTCTGAGGCAAATGTAAATGTACTGCTCGCGGAAGCCTATAGTAATACAGGGGCTTTTGAGACGGCGATCCCTTATTATGCTGAAGCCGTAGAAGAAGACGAGGACCCGCGAGCGCTTTTTGGATATGGTTTCACTGCGTTGCAGCTTAACGACTACTCGACAGCAATAGAACAATTAGAAAATCTGAAAAAGCTTGATCCAGAATATAGCAGTCTGTACTCGCCTTTAATCGAAGCATATGAAGCTGAGCGGCAATTTGAAAACGCCTTACAAACAGCAGAAGCAGGGCTGGAGGTGGATCGTCATAATGAGCACCTCTACGCTGAAACGGGACGCCTCCAACAAGCACTCGGGCAATTTGAACACGCGGAACAATCCTTAAAGCAGGCTCTTGAGTACCATCCTGGAAATCTAGGTGCCAGTGCTGCGCTGCTTCGCATGTATGCGGATGAAGAGCGAAGTGATGATATCAAAACGTTAATTGACCAGTTACGTGCAGCTGGAGAAGAAGATCCATTATTCACTTTCTATGAGGGAAAAGCTCATTATATCGACGACGAAGTCGAGGAAGCGTTACCTTTCTATGAACAGGCATATGCATATATAGAAACAGATGGGGGAGCCTTGGAAGAGTATGGTCATCTTTTACTGGAAAATGGAAGGCAGAAAGATGCGAAGATGATCTTCAGCCGGGCAGCCCAATTACAACCGGAGAACCACGAGCTTCAACTGTTTGTAGAAGAATTACAATCTCGTGAACAATAACTTCTTTGGCGATTGGAACTGGCTTTTTTTAGCTAGATTCCTTATAATGTGGGAAGGGTTTGTCTCCTTCGATTAGAAGTATATGGGGAAAAGGAGTTTTTTTATGCGGTGGCAAACAACAGATATTGATACGTACCAACAATCCCAAAGTTATGTCGATACCGCCCTCATCCCCCTTTTACCTGTATCACTTGGGGAAGAGATGAAAATGAAAGTGGCAATGGGGGAATACATATCGTTGATTGCAATGGAAATGGAAAAGCAATTTCGCGGAAGAATGATGCAGCTCCCTCCCCTTAGTTATCCTCAAAATGAAGGGGTGGAAGAGCTTCTTCAACACTTAAATGCCTGGGTAGAAGAGCTAAAAGCCAACGGAAAAAACCACATCATCTGGCTAACTAGCGATCCTATGTGGAAAAAATATGAAGATGAAATCCCGGGTGGTTTGCTATTATGGCTCCCGCATTTGCCGATCGAGCACTTGGACCCGCAATTACGGCAAAAAACCATCAATGATCAAATGAAAGAAATTTTGCCAACTATTATGAAGGAGTGGCGACAGGATAAAGGTTCATAAAATACCTTTGCAAAATGGCAGTCTTGAAAAGATTGACATGCTCTGAACCGCTAGGCTATCATATATATGTCTTAGTTTTGTTTGTCTATTCTTTGCGGTTCTACAAAATAGTTGCAAAAATTCAACCGCTGTTTCAGAGAGGTCTTAATACAAGAGTGATTTTTTGAGGTAGGAGGAGAGTGTAGTGGAAAAAAACCACAACGTATCTAGAAGACAGTTTCTAACGTATACATTAACCGGCGTTGGCGGTTTTATGGCAGCGGGGGTCGTTATGCCAATGGTGCGTTTTGCCGTTGACCCGCTCTTGCAAGCCGATGCGGCAGACGACATGGTTGATGTTGCGGCTGTCGATGAATTAACAGAGGTGCCACAAGCCTATGATCTGGAGTATGAGCAAGATCAAGGCTGGCACATAGAACAAGTCAGTGAAACGGTTTGGCTCTTTTTAGAGGGGGATGAAGTCGTAGCCTTATCTTCTGTGTGCACACATTTGGGTTGTACGGTGAACTGGGGGACGGATCCGGATAACCCGGAACAATTCTTTTGTCCTTGCCACTTAGGACGATTTGAAAGAGATGGTAATAATGTGCCTGGCACACCACCGACCGAACCGCTTCATCGTTACCCACTCGAAGTGCGAGACGGCAGGGTCTTTCTCGGCACGAATGCACAACCACAAATCTAGGAGGGGCATTGATCATGTTACAACGTATCTACGATTGGATTGACGATCGTGTAGATGTCACACCGCTTTGGCGCGACGTGGCTGATCATGAGGTGCCCGAGCATGTAAACCCAGGGCACCATTTCTCGGCATTTGTTTACTGCTTTGGCGGTTTGACTTTTTTCACGGTTGTTATCCAAATATTATCTGGCATGTTTTTAACGATGTATTATGTACCGGATATTGTGAACGCCCACGCATCTGTGGAGTACTTACAAAGTGATGTCGCCTATGGAATGATTGTTCGAGGCATGCACCATTGGGGCGCCAGTGTCGTCATTGTTATGGTTTTCTTACATACCTTAAGAGTATTTTTTACCGGTTCTTATAAGAAGCCCCGTGAGATTAACTGGGTAGTAGGTGTACTTCTCTTTTTCATTATCTTAGGTTTAGGCTTTACCGGATACTTGCTGCCGTGGGATATGAAAGCTTATTTCGCCACACAGGTCGGTCTGGAGATTGCCGAAACTGTTCCCGTCATTGGGGAGCTGCTATACACCTTGCTAGCTGGAGGAGAATTTATCGGTGCACAGACGCTTACCCGCTTCTTTGCGATTCACGTATTCTTCCTGCCAGGGGCATTGTTAGCTTTAGTCGCTGTTCACTTTATTATGATTCGTAGACAAGGCATTTCTGGACCTCTATAGGGTCTAGGATTGCCTCACCTTAGGAGGGGAACCGATGCGTCGAGGAAAAGGAATGAAGTATGTTACCGATTCCAGGATACCTGCGCGCGAACATCGCATGCAGAATATACCTAAAGATTACTCGGAATATCCCGGCAAGACAGAAGCTTTTTTTCCGAACTATTTGCTGAAAGAATGGCTTGTCGGTGCGGTATTTCTTATTGGCTTTCTTTGTTTAACGGTGGCCCATCCAGCCCCACTCGAACGAGAAGCTGATCCAAACGATACAGGATATGTTCCATTACCAGACTGGTTTTTCTTATTCCTTTATCAGTTACTTAAGTATGAATACGCTGCTGGTGATTACGTTGTTTTGGGGACGGTTGTGCTTCCTGGACTTGCATTCGGGGCGTTACTACTCGCTCCATGGCTTGATAAAGGCCCGGAACGGAGACTATCTCAGCGCCCAATCGCGACCGCTATGATGACTCTGGGTGTCATCTCCACGATCTATCTTACCTGGGAGTCTGTTGAACAGCATGACTGGGAAGCAGATGCGGAACAGGCAGCAATGGATGATGAGGATATAAGGGAAGTCGATCAAAGCCACGAGGGTTATGAGATCTATCAGGAACAAGGCTGTATATCATGTCACGGTGATAATCTAGAGGGGAACCCGGGTGTACAGGGACCGGACCTTTATGATCTGGCATACGACGTTGAAGGGGTCGCTGAGATTTCTGTAAACGGGATTGGAGAAATGCCAGGGGATATGTTTGATGGCACTGAAGAAGAACTTCAAATCTTATCTGAATACATCGTAGCTGGCGGCGGTGCTAATGAAGATGAAGATGTAAATGGAGACGACGAAGAAGAAACTGAAGAAGACGAAGAAAATGATGAAGAGGATGCCTAAGAAGAATAATACGGTGATGAAAAAAGCTGACTGTTGTCAGCTTTTTTCATACTCAAGGTATCAATGCTCTTTAAAGGAGTGGCTGCTGTGCGAATGTTCGCTGAATTTTTAGCTCGACCCTCGATATTGTGGGCGCTGTTATTGGTTAATGGCGCCGGCACGTTATACGGGTTTTATTGGTATGAAGGCCAATTAGCTCAAACCCCTGTTATTTTTCTTCCGTTTGTTCCCGATAGCCCTACAGCAAGTTTATTTTTTACAGGGGTACTTGCGGCTTTTCTTTTGAGAAAAAATATAGGTTTGCTTGAAGCATTCGCAGCAGTTACGCTTATTAAATATGGAGTGTGGGCCGTTGTCATAAATCTCGGTCAAGACATTTTGGGGGGGCAGGTCGGTTGGCAAAATTACATGCTTATCGCATCGCACTTTGGAATGGCTTTACAGGCTGTGCTGTTCTTGCCTTACTATCGTATCAAACCTTGGCACCTTGTCGTTGTTGGGATTTGGACCGTACATAACGATATCATTGATTATGTGTATGGGATGCATCCGTGGGTAAGTCCGGTACTCGAGCCTTATATTGATCACATTGGTTATTTCACATTTTGGCTCGGCATGGCGGCGATCGCGATTGTTTATTTCTACAACGTTCGCCATAGGAAATATCGTCTAGACTTGCCATGATGAATGATGGTCTACTCTTGTCCTTTTATTCATAGGCTTGGATTAAGAGGACAAGGGAGGAGGCTGTTCGGTGCGTGGCTGGTTGATATTGGTTATGGCTATAATCTTTTTAATAGGTCTCGCTGCAGATCAAGAAGAGCGTGAAGAAGAAGTTTGGGCACACATCGATGCCGAAGCCGGTGAAATTCTGCAGCTCGTACAATCTGGAAAATATGAGGACGGGCGTGCACGCCTGAGGGCGCTCACGGATGAACTTACGAGCGCAAATTATCAGGTGATGGATTTAGATGTTCATGATATGGGAACGATTATCATGAGTTACGAGCGTCTGTTAGGAGCATTGACAGAAGCATCAATGGAACATGATGAACGGGTCAGGGAAGCGATGCGTTTTCACTATGTGGTGGATGCAGTGATGCATACAGAGCGCCCAAAATGGAAAGAAACAGAAAATGACGTCAAAGAACAATTACAAGAGTTAAGAGAATCAGCTTCCGAGGGCGGGGCTTCCTTTCAACATGCTTGGAATGAATGGAAGCGAACTTTTGAAATGATTTACCCGGCAGCAACATTGAAGCTATCATTGCCCGAGCGTGAAGAACTTCGCTCCCTTGTTAACTTTATGAGCGAACACAGCCATCGTTTAAAGGACGAAAATGAAGCTCGGCCGTTTTTTGATGCTTTGGAATTCGAAATCGATCGTTTATATGATGGAGAAATGAATGAAAATGACCCTTCACTCATGATCGTCATTGCGATCATAAGCGGATCGATTTTATTGTCACTCTCTTACGCTGGTTGGAAAAAATACCAGGGTGAGAAAAAGCGTGCCCGGGCAAGGCGTGAGCGTTGACGTAGACGCCATGATTCAATAAAATAGATATAGAGTAGAGAGAGGTGTGGAGGTGAAATTATGAGTTTAACGGCATTTTTGATCTATTTTGCGTTGTTGATGATTATCCCGATTTGGGCACAAATGCGTGTGAAATCCACGTACAAAAAATATTCTCAAGTAAGTAATAGCTCGGGAATGACTGGCGCTCAAGTGGCAAGCAAGATCATGCAGGATAACGGTATCCATGATGTGAATGTGGAGCCGGTAAAAGGGCAATTGAGTGATCATTATGATCCTCGTTCGAAAACGGTACGTTTGTCCGAAGATAACTACTACGGGAGTTCCGTTGCTGGAACTTCGGTGGCGGCCCACGAAGTTGGGCACGTCCTTCAAGATGCGGAAGATTATAGCTTTATGCGTTTTCGCAGTGCTCTTGTTCCAGTAGCGAACTTTGGATCGAATGCAGCTATTTTCTTGATTATTGGCGGCGCACTTATGCAATTAAGTGGCCTGATGCTTTTAGGGATTATTGCGATGGCAGCAGCTGTATTATTTCAGCTCGTAACCTTGCCTGTGGAATTTAACGCAAGTAACCGGGCCATGACGCAAATGATTTCAAGCGGAATTATTCGTAATGATGAGGAAAAAGAATCAAAGAAAGTGCTGAACGCTGCAGCTCTCACTTATGTCGCAGCTGCGCTCGTAGCCGTACTTGAACTCGTCCGCTTCATTTTAATGTATGTGATGGCCAACAATGATTAATCGCAAAAAAAGCGCTCTCGAGCGCTTTTTTTGGCTTTCATTAAAGAATATTATTGCAGTGGTTTTTGTTCATCGTCGAATGTAAATCCTTCCCCTGCAACGTCTTGGACGTTGGAGATCGATACGAACGCGAGCGGATCCACTCTCTCGATTAGACCTTTGAGACGGGCAATTTCATGACGACTGACAACACAATAGAGGATTTCCTTATTGGAACCGGTAAAAGACCCGCGGCCACTCAGGATCGTCGCTCCGCGCTCCATTTCAACCTGTATGGCATCTGCAATCGCGCTTGTATTTTCGGATATGATAAAAGCAGCTTTACCGGAGTACGCTCCTTGCTGAATAAAGTCGACGACACGTGCAGCAACAAAAACAGCCACGAGCGTGTACATAGCCTCACGGTAATCCAGATAGATGAGCGAAGATGTTATGACAATGGCATCGATCAAGAATAGCGTGCGTCCGATGCTGATGCCAGAGTATGTAAACATGAGCTTGGCGATAATGTCAGCTCCGCCAGTTGTCCCCCCAAAGCGAAAAACGATGCCCAGGCCTGATCCGATAAAAACACCGGCAAAAAGTGCAGCAAGGGTGAGATCATCTTGTAAAGGGACATTGATGAGCCGGTATTCCTGAAAGAACCAAAGGAAGAAGGAAAGCCCAAAGGTTCCGATTAATGTATAAAAGAAAAGCGATTTCCCGAGAATGCGGTAACCAATAAAGAACATGGGGATGTTAAGAACAATATTAGAAATGGCAGGGTCAATCGAGAAAATAAAAAATAGAATAAGAGTAATCCCTGTAAATCCACCATCCGCAAGATTGTTTTCCATGTTAAAATAAACGAGACCGAACGACATAAACGCGCACCCTAAAAGAATAAAGAACACGCGTTTCGTGCTTTGAAGAAAATGTACCAACAGCGTTCCTCCTCTATCCGTAGGATAAGCCTTACATATTATAGGCTAAAAATGTAGTTTGAGCAAATACAGCAGGAATAGATCGAAAGGAGTAGACGTAATGCAAGATCAATCGATGAAAGATATGCAAAAAGAGGTTGACCAATATATTAGTCAATTTAAGGAAGGGTATTTCTCCCCGCTATCAATGCTCGCACGTATGTCAGAAGAAGTGGGAGAGCTTGCAAGGGAAGTCAACCATACCTACGGTGAGAAACCTAAGAAAAAGGATGAAGAGGAGAAGAAGTTAGAAGAAGAGCTTGGAGATCTTTTGTTTGTCCTTATTTGCTTCGCCAACTCTCTGGATATTGATTTAACGGAAAGCTTTGGACATGTTATGGATAAATTTGAGACAAGAGATCGGGGTCGTTGGACACTGACTCAGGAAGGAGAGACAGAAGAAAATGTCAACACGTGAGATTCGCATTATTTTAGCTGGACCTCGGGGGAAAATGGGGAGTGCTGCCCGTCAATTAATTGCAAATACAGCACATTTTCAACTTGTAGCTTACCTTGACCGTAAGCAAGAATCGGAAACCGGTTTCTCAGATGGGCAGGTTCAGGTTTATACGGATGTTGAACAGTGTTTATCTGAAGTAGAAGCTGATGTGTTTATTGATTTAACAACGCCAGATGCAGCGAAAATTAATTTAGAAAAGGCACTTGATCACCATGTCCGCCCGGTGATTGGTACGACAGGATTTTCAGAAGCAGAAATTGAACGCCTTCGTCAAAAGTCGGAAGACAAGTCGTTAGGGGTGATGATTGTACCTAACTTTGCCATTGGCGCTGTATTGATGATGAAATTCTCGCAAATGGCCGCACGCTACTTTGATGATGTTGAAATCATCGAACGGCACCATGACCGTAAACTTGATGCCCCTTCAGGAACAGCTTTGAAGACGGCGAACATGATCTCGGAAGTACGTAGTGAAAAAGCCCAGGGTCACCCAGAGGAAACAGAAACGTTGGAAGGTGCACGCGGGGGGAATGTTGATGGTATGCCGATTCACAGTGTACGGTTACCAGGTCTTGTTGCTCATCAAGAAGTGGTTTTCGGAGGCAGCGGACAAACATTAACCATTCGCCACGATTCCATTGATCGCGGCTCCTTCATGCCCGGTGTCAAATTAGCCGTAGAAACGGTTATCAATGCCAAAACGCTCATTTATGGTCTTGAGCAGATCATGGAGTAATGCTATGAATATTGCTCTGATTGCCCATGACCGCAAGAAAAAAGAAATTGTCGACTTTTCCATCGCTTACAAAGGGGTTTTATCGACACATACGCTCTTTGCGACTGGAACGACCGGAAATGAGATTGCTAAAGCAACGGGCTTACCGATCACCCGCTATTTATCCGGACCACTCGGGGGTGATCAGCAATTGGGAGCACAGGTGGCTGCTGGAAATATGGACCTCGTTCTATTTTTTCGGGACCCTCTACAAGCTCAGCCCCATGAGCCGGATATTACCGCGCTCATTCGCCTGTGCGATGTTCACAATGTGCCGATCGCTACGAATATGGGCACTGCGGAAGTACTCATTTCAGGTCTTAAGAATGGTGCTTTCAGTTTTCGCAAAGTAGTGAAATCACCGGAATCAAACGATTGAAGTGAGGCGAACAGATGATGAAAGGCTTAAAAATTGGAATTACCTGTTACCCTACTGTTGGCGGCTCGGGGATCGTGGCGACAGAACTCGGGAAACGATTGGCTGAAAAAGGACATGAAATCCATTTTATTACTTCCAGCTTGCCTTTTCGACTGCAGAGTGTCTACCCAAATATCATTTTTCATGAAGTCGAGGTAAACCAATATCAGGTCTTTCGTTATCCCCCTTACGATCTTGCGTTGGCGAGTAAAATGGCTGAGGTAACCGAGATGCATGGGCTAGATCTTCTTCATGTCCATTATGCAATCCCTCATGCCGTTTCTGCTGCCTTGGCCAAGGATATGACCGGTGGAAAGTTAAAGGTGATGACTACGCTTCATGGTACGGACATAACTGTACTCGCTCAAGATCCTTCCTTAAAAAACATTATTCGTTACGGTATTGATCGTTCCGATGTCGTTACAGCGGTTTCCCATTTTCTTATTAACCAGACGAGGGAACAACTTGGAGTTCGACGGGGGATGGAGAAGATCTATAATTTTGTGCCACCAAGCGTGACGATTGATCAGGATCAGCATGCAATAAAAAGAGGATATGGAATTGAACGTGATGAAAAAGTACTGGTACATATGTCAAATTTTCGCCCTGTAAAAAGAGTTGAAGATGTGATCCGTGCTTTTGCGATTATTCGTCGGGAATATAAGAGCAAATTATTATTAATCGGCGATGGACCACAACGTCATTCCCTTGAAAAACTTGTGTATGAACAGGGCCTTCAAGAAGAAGTCTTATTCCTTGGCAATCAAAGTCAAATTTATGAACTAATTGGCCTTGCTGATGTAATGCTCTTACTTTCAGAAAAGGAAAGCTTTGGGCTTACCGCGCTAGAAGCCATGGCTGTTGGTGTTCCCGTCGTTGGTACAAATATCGGAGGTATACCTGAAGTTATTCGTGACCAGGAAACGGGAGTAATTTCTCCTGTGTACGATTATGAAGCGGCCGCACAAGCAGCACTTTCCATTCTCAGGGATGGATCATTGCATCAAAAAATGGCAGCTGCTGGAAAAGCGCGTGCGTTTTCCCAATTCAACAGTGATACGATTGTCGCCCAATATGAACAACTCTATTTGGAAATGCTTCGCTCGTCATGAAGAAAAGTACATTGCAACTCGGTTATGCGTTGTTAAATACAATTGGCGACAATGGACACGAAGCTTATATCGTTGGCGGCGCTGTCCGTGATACTTTCATGGAAAAAGAACTTGTTGACCTGGATATTGTAACTTCGGCTGATATGAGTGAAATCATAGCGATTTTTCCACAGGCAACTGCCATTCATACGACGGTACCGTTGGCTTCAATGGTCATGAATGGGGTACACGTAGAAATCAGTGAACTTAATGGGCAACCCATAGTAGAAAATTTAGCGTTTCGTGATTTTACCGTGAACGCGATCGCTTTAAATGCAGAAGGAGAGAAGATCGATCCTTTTCTTGGAGAACAAGATATACAGGCAGGTGTTCTACGCCTGATTGATCCCGTTGCGATCACTCGAGATCCCCTACGCATTCTCCGTGTCGCCCGCTTCATGGCTGTTTATAATTTAAGACCAGATCAAAAGTTAAATGATACGTGTGAAGTGAAGCAAAAGCTTTTGCATGAGGTGTCTCCAGAAAGAATAGGTCAAGAAATGAACCGGTTATTGTCTTCCGATGATGCGTCTAAAGGGCTTATCTGGTTATGGAGACGCGGTGTAATCGCTGAATTATTTTCTGGGACAAGGATGAGCCCTTCTCCTTCATTTGCTGCTGTGGCAGAAGCAGAGACACTTTCGGAAAAATGGGTTATATTTTTATATATGATTGGTGAAAGGGATGTTCGTGAAAGTCTACGCAAATGGCGATTATCGAAAAAGTGGATAAAAAATGCGGAGCGCCTGTTTTTTTATATGAAAAAGCGATTATCATCTGTATGGAGTAAACACAGCCTTTATCATGCAGGGGTAGCGTTGGCTGTGCAAGCGGAAAGAACTGCTCATATGTTGTCGGATACTGTGCCTGGAGGAAAGCTGGATGTGGAAAGGTTGATAGCTTCGTTACCGATTCAAAGTCGACAGGAAATTGCGGTGCATCCTCTGGAAGTTAGTTCTTATCTGAATAAAGAGCCAGGTGAGTGGCTCGGGAAAATTTTACATGAACTTGAAATAGCCATTATAGATGAACGTATAAGCAACGAGCGGGAGGCTTTATTAGCTTGGGTGAAGGAGCGATTGTATGAAACATGATTTATTACATGTACTTACAGAAATGAAGGATGATTTTGTTTCCGGTCAACAGTTAAGTGATCGACTCGGCGTGAGCCGAACAGCAATATGGAAGCATATGGAAAATTTACGGCAGGAAGGATATGTCATTGAAGCGGTCCCACGAAAGGGTTATCAATTAAAACGTCGGCCTGAGACGTTAAGTGAAGCCGAAATTAAAGCGGGTCTCCCCACGCGGAAGATTGGTCAAACAACGATTTATAAAAAGTCGGTACATTCTACACAAACGTTGGCTAAAGAAACATATCGAGAGGGAACTCCTCACGGTACAACTGTAGTAGCGAGTGAACAAACCGGGGGACGAGGCCGTATGGAGCGACCATGGCAATCCCCTGAAAACACAAGTATTAGTGTGTCGATCATTGTGAAACCAGATATCTCCTTACGGGAAGCCCCTCAGTTAACATTAGTTACAGCCGTTGCGATTTCGGACGCCTTAGAGACCATCAGTAAACTCCCTGTACAAATCAAATGGCCCAATGATATTTATATTAATGATTGCAAAGTTGCGGGTATTTTAACAGAAATGCAAGCAGAGTCCGATCAAATGCAAATGATGGTGGTGGGTATCGGTTTAAATATTAATCAAAAAAAAGAACAGTTTCCTGCCGATCTACAAAATAAAGCAACATCGCTGTACATCGAAAGTGGGCAGGAGTGGTCACGAACACAGATTTTGCAAGCGCTTTTTGTTTCTTTTGAACAATGGTATGACTTATGGATCAAGGAAGGTTTTACACAAATAAGGAAGATGTGGGAGCATTATGCCGGTGCTTACAACCAACCGGTTAAGGTGATCCAAGGTAATGACACGATCGTCGGCCATATGTTAGGGATTAATAACGAAGGGGTTTTGCAGTTACAGGATCAAAATGGTCAAGTTCATTTGATTTATAGCGGGGATTTAGGCTTATTGCGAAGAGGAGGCCATCAAAGTGAACATATGCCGAACGAGAAATGAGTGGGTAGACTGCCGTGGACAATTAGAAGGGCGGGGTTCGATTGCCCTTATACCTACGATGGGGGCATTACATCGCGGACATTTGCAATTAGTGGAACAAGCAAAAGCAGAATATGATCACGTCGTAATGACAATTTTTGTAAACCCTTTACAATTCGGAGAAGGGGAGGATTACGAACGTTATCCTAGGGATGAGGAAGGGGATATTGAAAAGGCGCGAGAGGCAGGGGTGGATGCAATCTGGATTCCAGCTATTCAAGATGTATATCCGCGCGAACCAGCGATCACCGTTCAAGTTGGAAAGATGAGTGAACGGTTATGCGGTCGTCACCGTCCCGGTCATTTTGATGGAGTAGCCACTGTTGTTATGAAGTTCTTACAGATGGTGCGTCCGGATGCTGCATATTTTGGAAAAAAAGATGGGCAACAGTTGGCGATCTTAAAGCGTATGTGTGAAGACTTCCATATCAATGTTTCAGTTGTTGGCGGAGAGACGGTTCGCGAAGAAGATGGACTTGCCGTATCATCAAGAAATGTATTTTTAAATGAGGAAGAACGAAAGGAAGCTCCTTTTTTATATGAGGCTCTAAAACAAGGATATGAACGTTTTAGAACAAAAGCAGAAACAGCACCGCTCATTGAACGCACACTAGAAGAACAGTTGGCACAGAACTTACAAGCCTCTATTGATTATGTGGAATTAGTAACGTACCCGAGCCTGGAACCATTGCCAGAAAATAATTCTGATAATCACCTGATTCTTGCTGCTGCCGTTCGTTATCCACAGGCACGGCTTATTGACAACATTATTTTTAAGCGATCGTAATCTGCGGCTGTTATGTGTTCGGACATATAACATTAGGGCAGACGTATGTTTGTCATGACGATCAATAGGGGTTATGATAAAATCGTTTGTAGACGAGTTCAAAGAGGGAGAAAAAGAGTTGAGTTAGCTTGAGGGCACCCTTTTTGACAAAACAGACGAAGTAAGAAGTGATGATACCATGACGATAGAAAAGGCGAATAAATTTGTCGTTATCGATGTAGAGACTACCGGGAATCGTCCGCATTATGAAGACCGGATGATTGAAATTGGTCTTACAGTAATTGAAGATATGCAAATCACAGAAACGTTTTCATCGTTTTTACACTGCGAACGGGAGATTCCAACATTTGTTTCTCAGCTTACTGGTATCCAGAATGAAGATCTTGTTGATGCTCCTGCGTTCTCTGCATTGGCAGCCAATATTTTACAACATTTAGATGGTGCCTGTTTAGTCGCCCATCATGTCGATTTCGACTTGCAATTTTTGGATAGTGAACTCGAGCGTGCAGGATATAATCATTTCCAAGGACCGGTATTAGATACGGTGGAAATGGCGCGTTTATTTTATCCTTATCTCTCAAGTTATCGGTTGCAGGCACTTGCCGAACACTTTTCCCTCACTCACGAAAATCCCCATCGAGCTGGCAGCGATGCTGAAGTAACGGCCAGGCTGCTATTGTTAATGATTGACAAGTTATATTCTCTGCCGCCTGTAACCTTAAAGCAACTTGAACCTTATACCCGTTACATGAGAACGGGGCTGCATGATTGTGTTTATGTAGCAATGAAAATGGTAAGGCAGCGTCATCAGACATATGTGCAAAATTATGATATCGAGATCGAGCGAGGCCTGGCTATAAAAAAGCAGACAGCTAAGCCTTCGGAGACCTCTACCGATTCCATTTCTTTTTCAGCGGAAGATTTTTTTGGATGGAACGGAAAATTAGCGAGGGTGTCTCCATCATTTGAATATCGAGAGGGTCAAGTAGAGATGGCCAACAACGTACACACTGCATTTGTTGGCGAGAATCACCTACTCGTAGAGGCAGCAACTGGTACCGGGAAAACGTTAGCCTATTTGTATCCGTCTATCAAAATAAGCAGGGAAACGAAACACCCGGTTGTGATCGCTACTGAAACGATCGCCCTTCAGCAACAAATCAAAGACCGGGATGTCCCCCTCTTAGAAAAAGCGCTTGGAATTCCAGTGAAGGCAGCTGTTTTAAAAGGACGGAGTCATTACTTATGCCTGCAAAAATTTCAACATTTTCTTGAACGAATCTCATCTTCATATGATGAACAATTAACAGCTGCTCAGCTCCTCGTTTGGTTAACGGAGACAGAAACGGGTGATATCGAAGAATTGAATTTACCAAGCGGTGGTTACGCTCTTTGGGAAGAATTGAAAAGTGATCCTGATTCCTGTACACCAGAAAATTGCTCGTTTTTCTCCCGATGTTTTTATCAACGGGCAAAAACAAACGCAAGGTATTCAGATGTAATCATTACCAATCATGCTCTGTTGTTTACGGATCATTTTGAGGATACCCGTATAATACCCTCGTATCATTCTGTCGTCGTTGATGAAGCCCACCACTTGGAGGAAACGGCGGGCCGTCACTTAGGAGCAAGCAGCAGTTACCAGCATTTTATGCGCTTGTTCAATCGTTTTGGGATCCAGGAAAGTTCAGGCTTATTTTCCAACATTGAAGTATTGATCGACGTAAGAAAGATGGCGTTCTCATTAGAATGGTTGAGCGAGCGGAAAGCTGAGTTACAATCGTTGCAATATGAATGGCACCAATTGTTTATTGCACTGCAAACTACAATTGTAAAAAAACAGAAGAAAAACGACCGAAAAAGTCATACGTATGATCCTAAAAACCTAGGCAATCTTGTTTATGATACATGGAAACGTGTAGAAATGATCGGGAAGGATGTTAATTCCTCCTGGCGTACTTTTATTGAGCAGGCACAAGAAAAACCGCTTACCCCAGCAGAAGAGACATTAGTGCAAAAAATCTCGTCCCTATGTAATGATCTTGAGGAAATCCATCGCACCCTCTACTCCTTGATTACAGCGAGTGATGAACATGAGGTGTATTGGACAGAGAGTGATGCGGAGGGACGTCCGGATCGGCTGCGTCTTTATCGTCGACCAGTGAACATTGCTGAAAGGTTGGAGAATGAATTTTTTCCAAAAGCGAAAAGCATGGTACTCACATCAGCGACGCTGACTGTTAAGGAATCGTTCCAATATATGATTGACCAGCTCGGATTACAAAATTTTGAACCAAAATGTCTGCATTTGGTTTCTCCCTTTTATTATAAAAGGCAAGCAGAGCTTCTCATTCCCGAAGACTTTCCGGAAATCCGCCATGGTGGAGAAGGTCCATTTATCTATGCAGTTGCGGAATTAGTATCATTATTAATGGCTGCTGTTAAAGGGCGAATACTCGTCTTGTTCACGTCTTATCAAATGTTAAAAGAAACGTATCAAACCATAAAACCTTGGATGGCGGACTTGGATTTTGCTTTGTTTGGACAAGGCATGCACGGAGACAATCGCTCGAAACTTGTTAAACAGTTTCGTAACCGTGAGCGCGCGGTATTGCTTGGTACGAGTACGTTTTGGGAAGGGATTGATTTACCCGGAGATGACGTCCGTGCCCTTATTATTGTTCGTTTGCCGTTTGCTCCGCCGGATGACCCGGTGTATAAGGCAAAGGCTGAACAAATCGAGGCAAACGGGGGGAACCCTTTCATGCAACTTGCGATACCGCGGGCTGTTCTCCGCTTTAAACAGGGATTTGGGCGATTAATCCGTACGAAAAACGATCGGGGACTCGTATTTGTTCTTGATAAACGACTGATTAAAGCCCGCTATGGAAAAATGTTTTTACGTTCGTTACCAGAAGTGCCGACAACGTATGCGAGTACGAATGAACTTCTTGATCGTGCAAGTGATTTTTTTTCACAAGAAGGTGACGAAGATAAATGAATCAATTCGTAGTACAAAATGTAACGATTATTGATGGAAAACGAATCATCCCCGATGGATTCGTTCAGGTGAAAGACAAATGGATTGTTGCTGTCGGTAGCGAATGGATGGATAACCATGAGGAATGTGAATGTATTGACGGGCAAGGGAAAATCCTGATGCCCGGACTTGTCAATACCCACGGACATACACCAATGACGTTGCTAAGGGGGATCAGTGATGATTTGCCCCTTGAACGTTGGTTGAAAGAGAAAATCTGGCCTGCGGAAGCTGCATTAGACGAGGAGACGGCTGCAGCAGGTACCGCACTGGCACTCGTTGAAATGCTGCGCGCGGGGACGACATGTTTTGCTGACATGTATCATCTGAACCGGGAAGGTACTGCGCTTCTTACTGAAGAGTCAGGAATGAAGGCATCGCTTTCACGTGGAATGATCGCTTTTGGATCGAAAGAGGCTCAAAGAGAGAAACTAAACGAGGCTGTTACATATGCAAAAGCTTGTGATGCATCTTCGAGCGGACGCTTGCGAGGAGCGATCTTTCCCCATTCTCCTTATACGTGCTCCTTGCATTTTCTACAGGAAGCCAAAGCAGCTGCTGATGTATCCTCTCTGCCTTTCCAGATTCATATTGCAGAAACAAGAAAGGAAGTCAGGGAGTACGAAAAAGAACAGGGAAAACGCCCCATTGCCCATCTGATGGAGAAAGGGATCCTTTCGAATGGTTCCCTTGCGGTTCACAGTGTCCATGTAAATAAGGCCGAAATTTCAGCACTAAGTCATGCAGGTGTGCATGTGTCTCACAATCCCCAGAGCAATTTAAAACTAGGATCAGGAATTGCACCGCTTCCGCAGATGTTGAACGAAAATATCCCCGTTTCTCTCGGCACCGATAGTGCGGCTTCAAATAATACATTAGATTTGTTCGTTGAAATGCGGCAAGCGGCGATGATTCATAAAGGCAACGAAGAGAGAGCAGAGGTGACGAATGCACAAGAGATCGTGAACATGGCGACGTACACTGGTGCCCAAACTCTAGGTTTTCCAAGAGCCGGGTTGATTAAAGAGGGTTATGAAGCTGACTTCATTCTCATCGATACCCGACAGCCCCACCTTACTCCGCAGCTCAATGGCTACGGAGCTCTCGTATATGCTGCTTCAGGTAGAGATGTCACCGATGTCTTCGTAGCAGGCTGTGCATTGATGCGGGATCGCAGGCTTTTAACACTGGATGAGGAAAAAATCCGCAAAGAAGCAGCACTTGCGCATGAAAAATGGAAGGCTGCACAATAGCAGCCTTCCTGTGCGGGCGTAAAGATTGATGTTCTTTCTCTCCGAAGAGAGTAATGTTAGTATGACCTTTGGAGACTGGGTTGTTACGTAGAAAATGTCGGTAAATCAAGAAAGTATGCCTTGCGCCTGGCCTGGCTAATACATTTAGCATAGAGATAAGGGGGAAGGCGCTATGCGTCTTTGGTTAAGTCTGGGAATTGTTCTGCCTGTGTTTTTTTTGGGTGTGGGAGTATTTAGTTTTTATCAAACCATAAATGCACCAAAAAATGAACAGCAAGAAGCAATCGAACATCTCGTGATGAATGAAGATGAAGCAGTGGAGGTTGAAGATTTTCATATGTTTTTTGGGATCGATACGATTTATGTAGCGACCGTAAGCCAAGATAACGGGGAGCTTTATTATTGGTTTTATAATGACAGTTATGACAGGATTGAGCGCGTTCCTCATGCAGATTTGGTTGAAGCGGATACGTTAAAAAATGAAGTCCTTGAAAGTGTTGCAGGGGCCGAGTTACGTGATATAGGCGTCGGATACGAAGAGGATGAAGTGGTTTATGAGCTCGTATACACAGATCAAGATAACACCCTTTATTATGATTATTACACGGCTACAGATGGAGGTGGAGAATTATTAAAGCAATTTCGGTTATCTCCATAAAAGTTGATGTTAACAAAGCATAGAACACCTTAAAAAAATATAGAAGCCTTGCCATTCGTGATTTCATTTCGTACACTTAAATATAAGAAAGGGAGGACGACATGAAACTAGCCAAACGAGTCAAAACATTAACACCGTCATCAACGTTAGCGATTACAGCAAAAGCTAAAGCGTTGAAAGCAGCAGGTCATGATGTCATAGGATTAGGAGCAGGGGAGCCGGATTTTAATACCCCGTCTTTTATTATTGATGCAGCAGCACTTTCGATGAAAGAAGGGGAGACGAAGTATACCCCATCTGGAGGTTTGCCAAAATTAAAGGAAGCGATCATTGAAAAGTTTAAACAAGATCAGGACCTTACATATACACAAGAAGAAATTATGGTATCTTCAGGAGCCAAGCATGCCTTGTATACCATTTTCCAAGCAATTTTGGATGAAGGTGATGAAGTCATTGTCCCTGCGCCTTATTGGGTAAGTTATCCTGAGCAAATTAAACTCGCTGGTGGACAGCCGGTTGTTTTGCCGGCACAGGAAAAAAATGAATTCAAGATTACTAAAGCTGAATTATCGGCCGCGGTAACATCCAAAACAAAAGCGTTTATTATTAATTCTCCGAGCAACCCTACAGGAGGATTGTATACGAAAGAAGAACTGCAAACGCTTGGAGAGGTTGCAAGCGAGCATGATTTAACCATCATATCTGATGAAATATACGAAAAGTTGGTCTATGATGAGGCGAAGCATTATTCAGTTGCGAGTGTATCCGATGAGTTGAAAAAGCGTACAATCATTGTGAACGGCGTATCTAAATCTCATTCGATGACAGGTTGGCGCATTGGGTATGCTGCAGGCGATAAAGAAGTGATTGAAGCAATGTCAAGTCTGGCGAGCCATTCCACATCGAATCCAACAACCCCCGCACAATACGGGGCACTTGCAGCTTATAATGCAGATGAAAGTGCGGTCGAAGAGATGAGACAAGCCTTTGAAGAACGTCTCAATAAGGTTTATGAACAGCTTCTTGAGCTTCCAGGTGTAAGCTGTGTTAAACCGAAAGGCGCTTTTTACCTATTTCCGAATGTCAAGGCGGCAGCTGACGCTGGTGGGTTTGCTACGGTGGATGATTGGGCCGCTGCGTTACTGGATGAAGAAAAAGTTGCAGTTGTTCCAGGAAGCGGATTCGGAGCCCACGAAAATGTACGTTTGTCATATGCCACCTCTTTATCGCTGTTGGAGGAAGGATTAGAACGGATCAAACGATTCATTGAACGGACGACGGCATGAAAGGAGCATTTTCACTTGAAACCAACCATATCAACAATTGGAAATTATGAAGAGCAGACCATTACAATCGGATGTTGGCTCGACAATAAACGCTCGAGCGGAAAAATCGCCTTTCTACAATTGCGTGATGGTACTGGATATATTCAGGGCGTTGCCGTTAAGAATGAACTCGGAGATGAACAATTTCAAGCGGTGAAGAATATTGGACAGGAAAGTTCGCTGTATGTAACGGGAGAGGTTCGCAAAGATGATCGTGCTCCTTCCGGCTATGAATTAGCCGTTCGAAACGTTGAGGTTATTCACGACACCATTGATTATCCAATTACACCCAAGGAACACGGGACGGAATTTCTCATGGATCACCGTCACTTGTGGATTCGTTCCAGCCGTCAGCATGCGATCTTAAGGATTCGCGATGTTATCATTCAGGCGTCCTATCGTTTTTTTCAAGAACATGGTTTTACAAAAATTGATCCTCCGATTTTAACCGCTAATTCAGCGGAAGAGACGACCGACCTATTTCATACAAAGTATTTTGATGAAGACGCGTACTTGTCCCAATCCGGTCAATTGTACATGGAAGCGGCGGCGCTGGCCTTCCAACGGGTATTTTCATTTGGCCCTACCTTTCGTGCGGAAAAATCAAAAACCCGGCGTCATCTCATTGAATTTTGGATGATCGAACCTGAAATGGCATTTTGTGATCATGAAGAAAGCCTTGAAATTCAAGAGGCGTACGTTACAGCCATTACCCAAGCGGTTTTAAAAGAAGCAAAAGCAGAATTACAAACCATCGGTAGAGATACATCGCAGCTGGAAAAAATCGAGCCTCCATTTCCACGCATCCGTTACGATGAAGCGATTGAACGTCTGCAGGCGAAAGGCTTTGATATCTCCTGGGGAGAAGACTTAGGGGCACCTCACGAAACAGAAATTGCAACTCAATTTGATAAACCGGTATTTATTACCCATTATCCGCAAAAGATTAAAGCCTTTTATATGAAGCCAGATCCTGAAAATAAAGAACTTGCTCTTTGTGCCGATCTAATTGCACCTGAAGGGTATGGAGAAATTATCGGTGGAAGCGAACGAATTGATGATTATTCGTTGTTAGAAGAGCGTTTTAAAGAGCATCAGTTGTCCGAAGAGGCTTATCAATGGTATTTAGAGCTTAGACAGTACGGAAGTGTTCCTCATTCAGGATTTGGATTAGGGCTTGAGCGTACCGTTGCTTGGCTGAGTGGTACAGAACATGTGCGTGAAACGATTCCGTTCCCACGCTTATTGAATCGCTTATATCCATGATCGACAACGCGAAGCTCATCTCCCCATTGCTAGCGGAGGTGAGCTTTTCAACGAATAGAAAAAGTTCCTATATATGAAAGGAAGGTGGATACGTATGGAACGGGACGTTACGATCCAGCTTTTGGAACAAGGTCAGTTGTCGATTCCTGTCGTATTACTTGATTATTATGATGCCCTTGGCTTAGATGAGAAAGATACAATGCTGTTATTACATGTCCATCGTTATGTTCAACAAGGACAAACCTTTCCCACCCCTGAACAATTAGCGAGGAAAATGACATTAACTGTAAAAAGTTGCCAAGAAGGGTTAGGGCGATTAGTGAAAAGAGGCGTTTTACGTATAGAGGAAAAAGAAGATGATCAAGGGATTCTGTTTGAATCGTACAGCCTTCGCCCTCTATATGAAAAGATTGTCGCCTATGTTGAAACAGAGCATGTTCCTAAACAGCAAACAACAGATGAAGATGCAGGAGAGCTGTATCGTTTATTTGAAAACGAATTTGGCCGTCCGCTTTCGCCAATTGAAGGCGAAACACTTTCCATGTGGCTAGATCAGGATCAGTACACATTTGCCTTGGTGAGGGCGGCACTTAGAGAAGCTGTTATATCAGGAAAGTTAAATTTGCGTTATATCGATCGTATTCTTTTTGAATGGCAAAAAAATGGGATCAAAACTCCCGAAGAAGCAAGTGCTTATAGTGAGAAATTCCGTCAAAATAAAGGAGGAAAATCAGCCTCAACTGCGAAATCGGTGCAAACCTATCCCAATTACAATTGGTTAGAATCTGATTAAGAAGTGAAAAAGGTGGCACGTAGAATCATGTTATCAAAACGAGGCACCGTTAACGCATTGGAAACGATGGAAGAGATGTTTCCAGAAGCAAAATGTGAACTTTGGCATCGAAATCCGTTTGAATTGCTTGTCGCTGTTATTCTTTCTGCACAGTGCACCGATGCACTTGTCAATAAAGTTACCCCCGGTTTATTTGAAAAGTATACAAAGCCTGAAGATATCGTCGCTGTAGAGCAAGAACAATTAGAGCAAGATATACGTTCCATCGGTCTTTTTAGAAGTAAAGCGAAAAACCTACAAAAGATGAGTGCCTCTCTTATATCCCAATACGGTGGAGAGGTTCCAGCAGACCGTGATGAATTAATGAAACTTGCCGGAGTCGGCAGAAAAACAGCAAATGTCGTAGCTTCGGTCGCCTTTGATCTACCGGCGATCGCGGTAGATACACACGTAGAAAGAGTGTCGAAACGCCTGGGTATATGTCGTTGGAAAGATAGCGTTCTGGAAGTTGAAAAAACACTCATGCAGAAATTACCTGAAGAAAAATGGTCAATCAGCCATCACGTGCTCATTTTCTTCGGCCGTTATCACTGCAAATCCAGGAATCCATCTTGCCCTGATTGTCCTTTGTTGGATATATGCCGAGAAGGGCAGAAACGTATGAAGAAACGGGGAGAAGATGCAGGCTAACCGATCGCTTAATATTAATCTGGCCTATAGTCAATGTGGAGTGGAATGACTCCTGATAGGTTTCGTACACATACTCGTATGATGAAATGGCTGCGTTGATGCTCAAGCTTATACGTTTGGCATTTTAATAGCCCAATTCAACGTTTAAAGAATTTAAGAGGA
The DNA here is from genome assembly GCF_014207655.1 of Geomicrobium halophilum. GTDB lineage: Bacteria > Bacillota > Bacilli > Bacillales > Marinococcaceae > Geomicrobium > Geomicrobium halophilum. The sequence continues at coordinate 1,009,991 of NZ_JACHHJ010000001.1, forward strand.
GGACAAAATCGTGACGGTAGGAACCCTAACCCCTTTTGAAGAAATCAAACGTCAGTTGCCGTTTGGAAAAAAAGAACAAGAAAGACTTGAAAAACTCGATTTGAAGTTTGGTGAGGGGCCTCCGTTCTCAGTTGCAGTTTGCGGGCATTTTTCGGCAGGTAAATCGACGCTTTTAAACCGATTGTTGGGTGCTGATTTGCTGCCTTCAAGCCCAGTTCCAACGACAGCGAACATCATGAAGATTGTGTCGCGGCCCACCTCCGGCTTGATTGCCAAGGCTAATGATGGGGAAGAGCGTTCGTTTGAAGGTCATATTCCGTGGGAAGAATTACAGTCGTTTGCACGTGATGGCAAATACATTCGTGACATTAAGTTAATGCTTCCACTTCCATATTTACCTGCAGGAGTTACGCTTAGTGACACCCCCGGTGTGGATTCGACAGATGAATCGCATGAAGCCTATACGACTACGGAATTATTAGCTACAGATGCTGTCATTTATGTGACAGATTATAATCATGTTCGATCCGAGACAAACCTTCGATTTTTAAGGCAAATGCAGCGAGAAAATAAACCAATTGTTCTTGTCGTGAATCAAATTGATAAACACGATGAGAAGGAGCTGCCATTCTCTATTTTTGCCCATGGTTTACGAGATATGCTTCAACGTTTTGGGATCCATCCTGTGCGGTTGTACTTTACGTCTTGTCATGAAGAAGATCACCCTTATAATGAACTTGGCAAGTGGGTGAGCGAGATGCGGTCTTGGTTTTATCATGCTAAATCCCTGAAAGAACTTTCCAGAGAGCGTATGGTACAAAGTGCGGTTGCCGGGCTAAAAGAACGCTTATATCTCGATCGCGAGCAAGAAACGAATGCTATCGAAGAGACATTAATGGCACGCGGTTTCTCCAAGGGTGACCATCAGGCTTTGAGACAAGCCCATGAATGTTTATCCCAACTTGATGAGGAAGAAGCAGAAGCGGTACAACATTTACGTCATCAGCTAGATCAATTTTTTAAACAAACGTATCTTTTCCCCCATGAGACAACAGAACTTACAAAAGCTTGGCTCGAATCTTTCAAGCCTTCTTTTAAAGTTGGTTTTTTTGGATCCAAAAAGAAGAAACAAGAAGAACAGGAGCACCGGGAAAAAGAACTCATAGCAGAGTTAAAAAGACGTTGGGAAACAGAAGTTCGTCTATATTTAAGCGAGCGCTTGAAAAAAGAACCGCTCAATGAATGTCTTGCACATAAAGCGCAGGAAGCTATTGACACTATACCCTTTCACGCGGAAAAGCCAGGCTGGCTGCGTTCATTTTTAACCGCTGGGGAGAAAAATGATCAATATGTCTATCAACTGACTGCAAAGATGAATCAGGCGCTTATGCAGACGGTCAAACAAACGATTGAGCCGTTGTTCATTGAAATCGAAGAAGATTTTAAAAAACGAACCTTTCAAGAACGCAGCCAACTGGAAGAAAAACTTGCCCACTACGAAGAAGTCGCAAACATCGAAGCGGAAAATGAATGGAAGCTAAAGAGCATCGATAAGGCGATTGAACAGGTATGTGAGTATATTCCGGAAAAAGATCAACGTTACGAAGACGCGATCTCTACATGTATGGAACGAACACCCAACCTAGAAGGGGTCAGTGACCACATTGAAGTAACGGAGCAAAACGAACAAAACGAGCGCGTGACGCCTCAATTTTCAATGCCCCTTGAAGATGAACTTATCTATGAAGATGATCCTCTGGGAGATCTTTTTGGACTGGAAAGTATGCTGCTGGAGAATAACAAAAATCCGTATGCAGAAGAGGCCCGATGTCGACTGCTCGCCACGATTGACAAGGCAAAGAACCATCGATATACGTTTGTCATGTCAGGAGCTTTTAGTGCTGGAAAATCAACTTTTCTAAATGCGCTTGTCAAAGAAGAGATCATGCCTGTTTCTCCCCATCCGACCACCGCGTCTCTAACAATTGTGCGTTATCCAATGAATGACTATCAACATGGTGATGTATCTGTGCGTTTAAAATCCGAAGCAGCATTAGATGCGGAAATCCAGGATGTCGCCTATGAATGCGGATACTCTTTTAATCTATCGCGATTAAAAAAAGCAGAAGGTCTATCCATTACGAAAACCAATACGCTGGATGAGAAACAACGACTGGAATATTTACGAGCGTTACAATCAGGAGTGAAAAAAGAACAATATACGTTTGGACAAACGTACAATATGTCTCTTACGGAGTGGCAAGAGATTGCTGCAAAAGAAGATCATGCTTGTTTAATAGAGATGTCAACGGTGTACTTTTGTTCGGATATTACTGCTGAAGGCTGGTCGCTTGTCGATACTCCTGGGGTTCAATCGGTGAATGAACGACACACGAGGCTTGCCATAGAGCAAATAAAAGAAGCAGATGCCTTTTTTTATTTAACCTATTATCATCATGCATTTTCACAAGCAGATCAAAGCTTTATTGATAAAATTCGCTCTATCCATCCCCCGGATTATATGTTGATAAATGCTGCTGATTTGGCAAAAGATGATCGTGAAAGTAGATATGTATTAAAGCACGTGAATGAACAGTTAACACAGACAGGCTGCCAGAGTACTGAAACGTTTGCTTTATCAAGTAAAAGAGCTCTCACTTCCGCGGGGGATAAAGGATTTTCCGATTTGAGCAATCACTTGGAAAAAGTAATGAAAACAAAATTACAAATAAAATCGAAAGCAAAGATCCAAACGCAATTGCAACAGCTGATCAATGAGTTACAATCAGTGATTCATACGATGGAACGTCCATTGTCAGAGCGAGTGAAGGTTGCTGAGAAAGAAAAGCGTAATTATAGGTCAATGGAACCAAATTTCGATAAAATGAAAGCGAATGATGAAGAAATACACGTTTGGAAAGGCTATGTGGAACGTCGAATATTACTCCAAATGGACGATGCTTTTAAAACAGTCGTAAATGCAGCGGCGGTTTATGGTAATGATAAAAACGAACGTAAAAACAATTTGATGAAAGCATTAGAGACATTTCTTCAAAAATGTGAATATATTTGGAGCCAAGAGATGGATACATTATCAAGACAAGTTCAGGAATCTTTGGAACAAAGCTTGAAGAGTATGGGTATCACTCTACAGGATTTCCTAACCAATGAAGTGGAATTCAACTTTCTGCTAGTGTCATTACAACCGTTGGTAAAAGCCCGAAAATGCAAGAAATCGTTTTTCTTCGATGGAGAATATGATGCGATGAAAGAAGAAGTTTTTTCGTTAATGAAGCCACACGTGCGTAACAGAATAGAAATAGCTGCAGAAGAAATGCATAAGACTAGAAATAGGCACGTTGAGACTGTCAAAGAAGATGTTCACCAACGAATGCTAGAAGAAAAAGAACGCCAAGTAGAGAGGTTACAGTTCCTTCAATCCGAAAGTCCGGATATAGAAGGGCTGAAAAATGAAATTCAACAATTAGAACAGTGGTGACCCAAGGTATGAAGAAAAGCTTAAGGCGTTTGTCTATCGGTATCACCCCTTTTCCTGGATTTTATGCTTTACTTTCTAACCGAACAAAGAAGGAGCCCCCAGCTTAGGGAGCTCCTTCTTTGTTATTATTCTTCTGTATCAATTTCTTCGTCATCACCATTGCTATCATTATCATCATCGTTATTGGCGTTATCAATATTTTCGCCGTTCTCATCGCCACCATTACCGTCATTGTCTATATCATCGTTGCCCTCATCGTCACCAGTACCATTATTCTCATTCATATCGTTGTTCCCATCGTCACCGTTACCGTCATTCTCATTCATATCGTTATTCCCATTGTCGCCATTATCGTCATTCCCATTCTCATCTTCGCTTGGCTCTTCAGGTGATTCTTCTTCAGGCGTTTCCTCTTGATCTCCTTCTTCACCTTCTTCTGGACTTTCCTCTTCCTCTAGATCTCCTTCCCCACCTTCTTCTGGGCTTTCTTCTTCCTCGAGATTGATTTCATCTTCCTCTTCTTCAACAGCTTCTGTTACTTCTACACTAACCTGCGCTGTATCCACTCCCGAGCTATCATCCAGGGCTTCAACCTCAAAAGTGTGAGTGCCGGGTTCAGGGTCAGTGAGGATATATTGAAGGTCTGAACTTTGAGCCACTTCACTCATTTCGTCTCCCGTACTATGGCGTACAGAAAATGTAGCATCTTCTGGGAAGTCCCAGCTTACAATAATTTGATTGTCATCTTCCTGATAAGTGGCGGATAGATCTGAAATCGATTCGTCCATCTCTTCTGTGTCATCCTCATCATTATCAGGCTCTTGAATAGGTTCATTGCCGCAAACATACAGTTCGCCTCCAGTATCACCACACACAGAATCAGGACGCGTAAAGTCTGGAACTTCTCCTCCCTGATGAACGTTTGCCATAATGTGGCGGAAAATGTCTTTGGCGATTTGTTGTTCCTCGCCGCTGGCCAAATAACCGTTACCACGTTCGCTAAATCCAGTCCAGACGGCAGCTGTATAACGGGTCGTATAACCGTTAAACCAGATGTCTGGTACACCGCCTTCAGGTATGCCAAAATCCTGTCGTTCATCTGGTGTGAAATTCGACGTACCAGTTTTTCCGGCGAGCGGCAAGCCATCAACATTTGCACGTTGCCCGGTGCCATCAGAATCTGTAAGCACGTCTTTAAGCATATCGCTCATCATGAAGGCTGTATAGTCATTCATTGCCCGTTCCGACTCATCAGGAGTGAGGTCAATCTCACGTCCATCTCGAAATTCGATTGTACGAACACTGTAAGGTTCATTGTAAACACCGTCGTTACCGAAAGCCGCGTAAGCACCAGCCATGTCCAGACTTGATACCCATTCGCTAGTACCCCCTAATGCATATCCTTCGCTGATATTATCGAAGTTAAGACCAAGGCCTTCTGCGAAGTTTTGCGCATTGTCAAGACCAACTTCTTGCAACGCTTTTACAGCAGGAATGTTTAAAGAGCGTACAAGGGCCTCGCGCATTGATACGTTCCCGCTATAGTTGTTGCTATAATTCGTAATCGGCTCTCCATTTGAGTATTGATGCGGTTCATCTTCGAATTGTTTCCCAGTTGACCATTGCAAGGTGTCGATCCCCGGCCCATAGTCAAGCAATGGTTTTATTGTGGAGCCCGGGTGCCCACTGCCCGTTGTCGCGTAATTCAATCCTCTTGCTACTTCACTTTCTTCTCGATTGCCCACCATTGCCCTTACTGCTCCGGTTTCTGTATCAAGGAGGGTAAAACCAACTTGGAAATCTTCGTGATCCGGGTATTGATGAATATATTCATCACTTTGAATTACATTTTGGGCGTGATCCTGTGCCCCCGGATCAAGGGTTGTATAAATGTCGAATCCGGCTGCATATAAGTCTGATGGTTCGATTCCCTCAATATTCTCAACTTCATCCATCACATGATCAATAAACGATTGATAGCCGATATCGTCTTCTGCAGGAGTGAAATCCAATTGATCTTCAATATTCACAGCTTTTGCTTCAGAAGCTTCTTCGCTTGTAATTAATTCCTGATCTTCCATTAAGGAAATGATTAAATTCCTTCTTTCTTCATTGGCTTCCGGGTTATTTTCCGGATTGTAATGTGAAGGACGTCGCGGGATCGCTGCTAATACGGCAGAGTCAGCAATCGTTAGTTCGCTAATGTCCTCTTTATTAAAATATCGAATGGCGGCTTCTCCGACACCCCAAGCACCGCTGTCGAAGTAACTGATGTTTAAATACATTTCCAAAATCTCATCTTTGGAATATTGCTGCTCCATTTGTATAGCCAGCCATTGTTCCTGTACTTTTCTTTTAATCGTTTGATCTGGAGATAGAAAAGCTTGTTTTACCAACTGTTGTGTAATCGTGCTTGCACCTTCTGCACCAAATCCACCGGTGATATTAGCTGCGATGGCACCGCCGATCCGCCAGAGATCTATCCCTGAATGATCATAAAAACGGTAATCTTCAACAGCAATAAAGGCATCTTTAAGGTGTTCAGGCATTTCATTAATATCACGATAAGAGCGATTTTCGCCACCTTGTAAAGTGCCTATCTCATTGTCATTCATATCAAGGATCGTTGAACCTTCTGCAATCATCAGTTCATCGGGATCTAGTGGAGGAGCGTCCCGAATCATTGCCACTGCAGTAGCTGTTCCAGCAGCGGTACCGATCAGCATAACGATGAGTATGCTGATCATTATCTTTTTAAAAGTGGAACGTCCATTTTTTCCTTGCTTATTTTTCTTGTTTCTTTTTTGTTCCTCAGCGTGACGTTTTTCAGCCCGCGATCGGTATTCAGACATCAGGTTTCCCCTCATTTCTCGATTCAAATACTACCTTTTATATGTCGTTATTTCACTAATAAAGTTACATATTCTCAAAAAAATAACTGGTCTACAGCAGGTAAAAAATCAATCGGTGGAGTATACGTTCTCTTAATGGATACACTATGAGCAGCTATGACACTTTTTTGCAGTGATTTTCGGGTGCTTTCTTCTTTTAGTTGTAAAAATACATCGGCTTTTATTACAAAAATCTCTTCTGATTCGACAAATTGAAGAATCAGAAAAGCACATCCGCCTTGATCAGAAATAGCTGCTAAGTGATTCAGTTGATGGTCGTGAAAATTTTTAAATGGAAACGATTGCTTTTGCCTTGTTTCTTTAGCCTCGAAATCAAGGTGATATCCACGATAAATCCCATTGTAGTCGGTGGTCGATGCTTGTCTAAAATAAGCTTCTGTAATTTTTGCCCGGCTTCTCGCAGGGTAATCAACATTGACGATTTGCACCGGGGTTGGTTTTTTATGAATGACTGCTGTTTTTCTGTTGCGGTAATAGGAAATTGAATCATTGATGTCGTCTTCAAGTCGCATCCCACGATTTCCCCGATTTGTGGGGCGAGGAGAGGGTGCATGCTTGGCAGCAGTATATAATTTTCCATTTGGGTACCGAAAGCTCAACCTTCCCCATCCTTCCTTCATCGTTAGTAACAATCTAATCAACACTAAATAATATCATAAATAAGTGATGACTAGAAGCATCTTTCTCCTTATCTTGTGAAATGTTATACTGAACGTTAAGCACTTATAGAAAAGAGGCATAACATGAGTGATAAGCCATTGAATATTGGATTTGGAAATATTGTCCCGTCTGGACGAATCATTTCTATTGTTCAAGCCGATTCAGCCCCGACTAAACGAATGATTCAGGAAGCTCGTGAGCGTCACATGCTCGTTGATGCTACAAATGGTAGAAAAACAAGAAGCATTATTCTCGTCGATAGTGACCACATTATATTGTCGGCAATTCACCCGGAAACCATCGCGCAAAGATTACATACTTCAGAGAAAGAATAATGTTACTAATGTAATATCAAACATCTTAGAGGTTGAAAGTCTGGTTGCTCAAGCTCTGGAATAGGTCTTCTAGAATACAAAATCCCGTTGAATAAGCGCGGTTTTTTAGAAGTTTTGCCGAATACGAACTTCTTTTGTCAAGCTTGAAGGTTTCTCTTGTTTATAAGAGAACTCGTTTATCAAGCAGACAAAAAGGAGGCGTATTGGAATGACGACATTAGTGAAAACGAAAAGTGTCGCGGAAACCTTAAGGGTGGCTCCAAAGACGATTCAAACATGGGTAAGAAAATATAAAATTCCGGTACAAACGAATGATCGTGGCCATTATTTGTACGACCAAATGGCCATTGAACGTTTGCAAACTGTGAAATCTACGCAAATGCCAGATGAAATTGAAGAAAGCGATGACGTAAAAGTTGCGACACTCGAAGCAGAAAAACGTATGGATGAAATACTACAAAGACTCGATCATTTAGAAAAAATGATTGAAAAGAAAGCAGATGAAGTCGTAAGCTTTCAACTGCTTAAACATCGACAAGAATTAGATGATGTCCAGCGTTCGATTACAACAATTGAGGACCATTTAAACGAATTAAATGACGCTACAGATTTGACAGAATCAGTAGAAGAAACCCCCAAAAGGGGCAAACTGGCAAGCATGTTTTCATTTTCAAGTTAAAGAAGAAGGGTTATATATGTGTAAGGAAATTCTAGAACTTAGCGAACGTTTAAGTACAGATATGGAAAAAGCCAAACATTATCACGAAAGAGTGGGGGAGGGCGAGAAGTTTTCCTTCACCGATGAAATTGTCCCTTTCGTTGATGACGTACAGGCTCGCGCTGAAGAGTGGCGAGCGAGTGTCCAGGGATTGCTTTCAGAGGATACACTTGGGGTATTGCATCCCAATCAAGTGGAGCACACATATGAAAATATGTACGTATTGGTGACGGAATCGTTTCAATATCATGTACAAGAACAGCGTTATCAAGAACGGTTACAAGCGGTTGATTACATTTTAAATCTATTGCAACAAGAAATTGAGGAAAAACAATAAAACGGCAAGAGAAGGGCTACCCTCTTTTGCCGTTTTATTTAAGTGATATTCAAACGGTTTGAATATCACTTAAACGATGAAACGTTTCATTAAAGGATTTTCATTTAAGAGCGCTTGGCGGTAAGACAAGTTGTTCTTAAAAACGTCCGGAACGAAATATGGAAAAAATGAGGAGCAAAAACATAAAGAAGGAAACGATAAAACTGATTTCAATGACCGGGAGTTGGACTAGAATGGACGAAGAATCCCCGAAAGTGGAGCCGATAATTAACCCCACCATAATGATGGCAAAAGCGAGAACCGTTACACTAAAGGAGATTCGATTGCTAATGCGGTCGAGTTTGTTCAAGAAAATGTTGATTTTGGGGGCTCGAACCCCAATGGATAGTTCTTCACTATTGACTTTATCTAGCGCCGCTCTCATTGATTCTGGTAATTTCAGCAATGTATCCCCTTGCTTTTGAGCCTCCCTCCACCATTTTTTGGACCATTTTTTCGGGTTTAATCGTTCCCGGGCAAGAAGGCGGCCATACGGCTCAGCAATTTCCACGATACTTAGGCTTGGATCAAGTTTTGCGAGAATACTCTCAATCGTAATGACAGCTTTTGCAAGAAGAGTGTATTCTTTATAAATCAGTATATTATAGCGATGGGATGCGGAAAAGATATCGTTAATAGCTTCCCCGACCCGTACTTCTTGAAACGGACGTTGATAGTATTTATCTAGCAAAAAATCGACTTCTTCTATGAATTCTTCAAAGTCTACATCGTCCGGTACATCAGCCATATTATAAATCGTGCGAGCAACCTCCTCAGGGTCTCGTTTGGTCATGGAAATGACGTACGTAATAAACTCATTTCTCATCGTCCGGTTCAGACGTCCAATTTGCCCAAAATCAAGTAAACATAATTTGTTTTTGCCTGTAATCAGGAAATTTCCCGGATGGGGATCACTGTGAAAAAAGCCATCGATTAAGATTTGATGTAGGAAAGCGTCCGCAAGCTCTCGTGCTAGATACGGGCTATGTCCATCATGATTTTCTTCCCACTTCGATAGCTTATCTCCTTGGATATAGGACATCGTGATCATTTTTCGAGTTGAATACTCCCGGAATACTTCAGGAATTTCAATATAATTGAATTTCTGCATATTGATATGCATTTTCTCTGTATTCCGTAATTCCAGCGTGTAATCAGCTTCATTACGAATGGCGTCAGAAAATTCATCGGCAATTTCTTCAAGACGATAATATCTGGCCCATTGAAAACGTTGGGAGAGAAGTCTTGTGAGATCATGAAGGATGTCCAGATCTTTCTCGATTATTTCTTTAATATGAGGTCGGGCGACTTTTACTGCAACCATTGTTCCATCGTGAAGCTCAGCTTGATGAACCTGACCAATTGATGCTGCTGCCAGCGGCTCTGGGTGGAAATTATTAAACGCTTCTTCTATAGGGCATTGCATTTCTTCTTCGACGATTTTTTTCACTTGTTTATATTCAAAGGACGGAACATCATCTTGTAACTTTTCCAATTCCTCAACGATAAACGGTGGAAATAAGTCTTTACGCGTGCTGATCATTTGCCCTAACTTGATGAACGTCGGTCCCAGTTCTTCTAGGACGTTACATATTCTTTCTCCAATTAAACGATAATTGGGATCTTTCGGGTTCGTAGATAATCGTTTGGGCAAAGACAATACGTGAAAGAGACCGACTTCATGCAAAACATACCCGAACCCGTGACGAGCCAGGACGGTGGCAATCTTTCGGTAGCGATTCGCGTGTTTTAAACCGGTAGAAAGCAATGGACATCTTCCTTTAGGATTGGATCGTAGGCTTTTTATCACATGAGAAAAACGGGTTACTCACCCGTCTCTTATAGATAAAGAACTATCCGATGATTAGGTGTCATTCTTGTTTGCTTCTTCTTTAAGCAATGATTCCAAATGAGTTATTTTAGCTTCGAGGTTTTCAACATCATCTCGTGTGGCAAGTCCCATATCATGAAACATTCCTTTTACACGATCTTTTGAAGCTTGACTCCATTCCTCTTCTTTGGTTTCACCTTTATGAATGAGCTCATCGGCAAATTGTTCAGCTTCTTTCGGTGTAATGCGCCCCTTGGTAACTAGGTCATCCAAATATGTTTGTACTTTTTCTTTACCAGCGACCGCAGCTCCTAAGCCAAGGAAAAATCCATTTTTTAGCCATTCATTCATGATTATCGCTCCTGTCGTTAGTCTTTATCCGATAAGAATGAGAGAGATCCGTCAATTATAGCGACAACTACGCTTTCCCACTTATTTTCCCAAAAGAACAGTTCTTTAATCCCTTAACATTAACTGTTGTCCTTAAACATCGAGACGATGAAATAGACAATGGTTATAAATGAAAGCACTCCAAGTGAAATAACGACAAAAGGATCACCCTCGTGAGGAGTAGTTGCAGGACCAGTGTCAATACCAGTCCCAATAAATCCAGGAACAAATGTAAGAACCCATGTCATAAATGATGTCATGTACAAGCCTCCTTCATTTACACTATCACGTTCATTATAGAAGTTCAGGAAAGGTTTTTCAATTCCCTTCTAAGGCCTAATCTCCAATTGGAGGACGTACAAGTAATCATACAATAAATGTTCATCAATTTTGAAAGCTCTCGTACATTTGCGTGGTATAATCCCATATACATATGTTACATTAAAAGGATAACGTATAGGATAACTAAAAAACGATCAAAGGCGGTCAAAATTCTATGATGCGAAAGGAAGCAACATTAAATACATTGCAAATTGAAGATGTAATCATCGCTTATCAAACGTTAAAAGATGTTGTCAAACATACCCCGCTACAAAAAGATGATGTTTTGTCTGAACGTTATAATGCAAATATTTATTTAAAACGGGAAGATTTGCAGCTTGTACGTTCGTTTAAGCTTCGCGGTGCCTATTACTTAATGAAGAGTTTGCCAAAAGAAAAGCTCGAAAATGGTGTGGTTTGTGCAAGTGCCGGGAACCATGCACAGGGGGTGGCCTATTCTTGTAAAGCGTTAAAAGTACCGGGCAGGATCTTTATGCCTACGACAACTCCGCGCCAAAAAAGAGATCAAGTCAAGCAATTTGGCAGGGAGTTTATTGAAGTAGTTATTACTGGAGATACATTTGATGATTCTTATGCTGAAGCGATGCGTTACAAGGAAGACCATGACATGGAGTTTATTCATCCATTTGACAACGAAAAAATTATTGCCGGGCAAGGAACCGTCGGTATGGAGATTATGAATGATATTGATGAAAATATTGATTATCTGTTTTCATCCGTTGGTGGAGGAGGATTGATTTCAGGAATAAGTACGTATGTGAAATCGATTAGTCCGGATACGAATATTATCGGCGTTGAGCCGGCAGGGGCAGCTTCGATGAAACAGTCATTGGCAAACAAAGAAGTTGTAGAATTACAAGAAATGGACAAGTTTGTAGATGGCGCCTCGGTAAAGCGGGTTGGAAACCTTACTTATGATATTTGCAATAATCTTATTGATGATGTGGTGCTTGCCCCGGAAGGTAAAATATGCACAACAATTTTAGAACTTTACAATCAACATGCGATCGTAGCTGAACCAGCTGGTGCCATGCCTATTTCAGCATTAGACTTTTATAAGGACGAAATTGCGGGCAAAACGGTCGTATGTGTCGTTAGCGGCGGGAACAATGATATCGGCCGTATGGCAGAAATGCGGGAACGTTCGATGGTATATGAAGGGCTGCAGCACTATTTTATCGTCAATTTTCCTCAACGCGCAGGTGCACTGAGGGAATTTCTCAATGATGTGCTTGGGCCTGATGATGACATTACCCGTTTTGACTACACGAAAAAAAATAACAAATCAATTGCGCCGGCACTTGTAGGGATTGAATTAAATTCTGCGAGCGATTATCCAGTTCTCATGGAAAGGATGCGCGCAGAAGGGTTTATCGTCGATGAAATCTCAGCACAGGACAATATGTTCAACTTTGTATTATAGAACGTGTTCAATAAGGAGGAGAAAAGCCGATCAGGTTGAGGAGAAACAGCTTCGAGCATCCTGTTTGTGCCCGCGAAAGCTTTCACCTCCATGAAGCAAAAGTGGGTAGCTTTTCCAACAAGGAGCGGAGCGCAAGCTGGCATTCTCTTAGCGCTTCTTCCCTTTCTACAGAAGCAAGTTGATGCGGAATTTGAGAGCTACCTTTGAAATAGGGAAGTAGTTTTCTTCGAGAGACGTTTATGCCTGAGAAGTGACCATTTGTGTGCTCGAAACCACTTTTTTACAAAACCCCTCCTAGTCCTTTTTTGTCCGCCTTTTGACACGAATGATAAAATGGAGGCTTGCCATGATTATCAGGGATGAAGATACACATTGGGTTTGTACTCAACAAGACGAACATGCCCGGCTAAGTGCCCAGATTTTTAAAGCATGGGGGGATCCTGATCTTCAGAAGAAGAAATGGAGAATCAACCTTCATACTGCGATTGCTGAACATGACCGGGCGTGGATCCCCCTTGACCAGCAACCGATATGGAATGACGACGAAGGGGCTCCCTACGATTTTACCAATTACCCTGAAGCAGAGAAGATTGCAGCATATGAAACAGGGATTAACGAAGTGGAAATGATGGACCCAAACGCAGGATTGCTTGTAGGTCGCCACTTAGAATCATTTTTTACCTCGATAACCACTGATGATGCTGAACGTTTCAAAAGAAGAGAGCAAACCCGATTTACTCGGCTGAGAGGTTCGATGGAAAGTGAATTTGAAAAAGAGGCTCTGCCCATATTGAAAATGTGTGATGAGCTTTCGTTGTTTGCCTGTATGAATCGACCAGGTGCTGCAAAACAGGATGAAGTTTCCTGGTTTCGCCAGGGGTTTTCCATGCGCTTTTCATTTTTAAATGATGAGATCATTCTGCCTTCATGGAAAAATAATACTGTCATTGCTCTTGAACCTTCACCGCTTCATAGCGACGTTCATTTCCCGCTGAAACAACGTCGGATCCTTAAAGAAAAGGTTAAAAGTAAGGGATTATTCAACTCCTATCATGAGACGGTGATATCAACGCAGATTGTTACTTTTACCAGTCAGGGAGGATAATATGTCATTAGATAAGATGAAATTATTAACCGTGGTCGATCACGAATTTGAAGACTTGGAATTATGGTATCCGCTGATCCGCTTAAGAGAAGAAGGCATCTCGATGCTTGTTGCCGGTAATGGCAAGGAGACGACGTATGTTGGGAAGTACGGAGTCCCGGTAGAAGCTGATCTCACATTCCAAGAAGCAAGAAAGGAAAGTTTCAATGGTATTCTCGTTCCTGGCGGATGGGCTCCCGATAAATTAAGGCGGGATACAGATGTATTAGAAATGGTACAGAAAGCGGATCATGAGGGTGACTTGATCGGGCAAATCTGTCATGCAGGCTGGGTCCTTGCATCTGCCGGCATTTTAAAAGGAAAAACGATGACAAGTACCCCGGGCATCAAAGATGATGTGATAAACGCCGGTGCAACCTGGAAAGATGAGCCTGCGGTTATTGACGGTAATCTCGTATCAAGTAGGCGACCGCCGGATTTGCCGGCTTATGGACAGGCTTTGCTTGAAACAATAAAAAGGGTGTCTAAAAGCTCCGGAAAAATGGCGGGTTCTTTTGAATGACAGGCTGCTACATCAAATGTGAACGGCGGCACTAGAACCTCTTGCGCCCTCACGAATGGATAAACTGGGGCTCAGGCTTATGGTTGCTTAAAAGACTTCAGGGATAACATCCGTTTTACATCGGGAGGTGTAAATTCGGGTGTTTTTTTTCGAGAATGCGTTGAGTTGTTTCTGCGAGGAATAATCATGTAAGATGAAGACAGGTATTGAAGAAGGGTGTGTCATTTTTTGTTAACCGAAATCAGTGCCCATGACTGGAAGAATAATTTGAGAGGGTACACGGCTCTATTCATTTCTTCTCCTTTCTGCCAGACGTGCGCACTCGCGGAACAAATGGTCGAACAGGCGAGAGAAATCGAAGCAAAAACAACGATTTATAAAATTAATCTCCAACTCGCCCCGGAGATAGCTACCGAATACAAGGTACAATCCGTGCCAATGTTGCTTCTATTTTACGGGCATCAATTGGTCGCGCGATTGTCCCCTTTAAAACACACTGGACATATTTTACATTTTCTTATAAACAATCGAGACGAATAGAGGTGTTAACGGATGAAACAGGCGCCCGTCTTTTCTTTGTATGATCTATATGAAGGACAGGAAGTTACGAGTGAACAATATAAAGGGATCCCCCTTATGCTCACCTTCTGGACCTCGTGGTGTCCTGATTCCCAAAGGGATCTTCAAAAGAAGGAAATCTTATATTCAAAGCTTGATGACCAGACACTTGCCATGCTAAATATCAATGTCATTGGTAGGGAACGTAAACCCCGTGCAGGTCAGGATTATGTGAACGCTCATCAGCTGTTGATTCCAATGGTAGAGGATCAGGGGACAGACACATACGAACGTTTTCGCTGTCAAGGCGTCCCCACGACGGTTCTAATTACAGCAGATGGTGAGATTGCACAACAGTTTGGAGATAAAACCACTTTTGAAGAAATTATGAAACATGTAGCACCGCTCCTTCAAAGTTAATTGATATGTTTCGTATTTTACTACCCGATTAAGGATTTACGGAAGTTCTTATGTTAAAATGCGAACAGGATGTAGGAAGAAGAGGAGGCAAACGATCATGAGAATTACCGGTATTGAACCTACCCCGAGCCCCAATACAATGAAGTTAACGTTAAACGAAAAGTTACCTGGGGGACAAAGCGGGAATTATACAAAAGAAAACAAGGAGGAGGCCCCTGAACAGATTCAGCAATTATTTGAGATTGATGGAATTAAGGGAGTCTACCACGTTGCTGATTTTCTCGCATTGGAGCGGGAACCCAAGGCAAATTGGGAACAGGTGTTGAAGGAAGCGCGAGAGATTTTTGGTGAACATACAGAGGGGGAAGACGGTTCTGTTCAGTCAAACGCCGAGGATATTGATCATTTCGGTGAAGTACAAGTACAGGTCCAAATGTTTAAAAACATCCCTATGCAAATTAAATTGCTAACAGGGGATGAAGAGAAGCGAATAGGCTTACCCAATCGTTTTACGGAAGCAGCGTTCGCAGCAGCCGGTGAACAAGAAAATATTGTCTTTGAACGGAAATGGGAGGATCGGAGTGCCCGCTACGGAAATGATTTGGAAGCCATTGGCGAAGAGGTAGCTGAGGAAATTGCCGCGGCCTACAGTCAAGAACGGCTTGATCAGCTTGTCAAATGGGAGGACTCTGAGCAAAACGCTAGTCGTCCACAGCCGCTTACGGTAACGAAAGAAATGATGGAAGATCCTGATTGGAGAAATCGGTTTGCTGCTTTAGATCAAATGGATCCAAGCGAAGAAGATTTACCAGTGCTTGATATCGCCTTAAATGATGAGAAGCAATCGGTACGGCGGTTAGCAACAACTCTAATCGGGATGATAGAAACAAAAGCAACCTTGCCTTACCTGTACAAGGCACTTAAAGATCGTGCAGTAACGGTACGTCGAACAGCCGGTGATGCTCTTTCAGACCTTGGTGATCCACAAGCAATGGATGAAGTCATCGAAAGTCTTAATGATAAAAGCAAGCTTGTTCGCTGGAGAGCTGCCATGTTTTTGTATGAAGTTGGTGACGAAAGGGCGATTGAACCGCTAAAAGCAGCAACGGGTGATCCGGAATTTGAAGTTGATATGCAAATTCAAATGGCGCTCGAACGAATCGAGGGGGGCGAAGAAGCTAAAGGTTCCGTTTGGAAACAAATGACAGAATCCGTTCGCGCCGATCGTTCATAAAGGGGGGATAAAGCATGAACAGAGATGAACTCGTTAAGACATTAGAAGCCAAAGGCATGGATGAAGCTCTGGAGCTTATAGAAGAAGCAGACAATGGAGAAATGGATGAACTTGAGCTCCTCCCTTCATTAGGATTACTGCAGGATCAAATGTTAAATGATGCAGTGCTCCAGTACCTTGAGTCCAAAGGGGTAACAATTATATATAACGATGGAACAGATGACTCGTAAAAGCTGAAAAGGGGATAGAATGATGAGAGATGCACCAGCAAGGCGCCTTTCAAAAAAGGCGCTTCCTGTCTGGCGAATCGCTGGTTTTTTTGAAAGTTTATTTTATTTGATCATCCCGATAGGGTATGGAATCTTGACCATTTTATTTAATTGGCCTTTATGGATTTTATATGTTTTAATCCTTCTTTGGGTGGGCGTCACTTTATTGCAAAGTTTACTTGTGCCTACGATTCGCTGGCGCCGGTGGCGTTATGAAGTATATGATGAGGAAATTGATTTGCAGTACGGTGTGTTTATTATTCGAAGAACGTTAATCCCGATGATCCGTGTTCAACATGTCGATACAGAACAGGGCCCAATCTATCGCCATTACAATCTCGCAGCGGTATCGATTTCAACGGCTGCTACCGTTCATCAAATTCCGGCTCTTACTGAAGAAGTAGCTTCGGAGTTGCGAGATCAGATTGCCGTTTTGGCACAAACGGCTGATGATGATGACTGACGGAAAGCGCTTGCATGGCGCCAGTGTCGTCATTATGATTTTAAGTCGATTACGGGATTTTATTATCCCTATTATTATTGCATTTGTTATTGGCAGTACAGGTGGTGGGCCGGGACTTTTCTTTATGTTAGCTTTACCGATATTACTCGTTTTTTCAACGATATATAGCTTTTTATATTGGCTGACGTTTCGGTATCAAGTGAAAGATCAGGAGCTACATGTAAAACAAGGAATTATCATTAAAAAGGAACGGTTTATCCAGAGAAGCCGTGTGCAAAGTTTTGATATGTCGGCAGGGATTCCACAACGAATATTCAGTTTAGTAAAGGTTCAAATTGAAACCGCGGGCGGGGGCGGTGAACCAGATGTAGAGCTGATTGCTCTTAGACGAAGTGAAGCCAATCGATTGAAGAAAAAACTGCTAGCAAAACCGGAGCCGCCAACGACAGAAGAGGGTAGCGACGAAGAGAGAGAGCATATGGTTGAAGCTGAATCGGAAGAAGATGAGTCCTTTGATGTAGATGAAAAAATTGAGTCATCATGGGAACTAGGATTTAAACGATTGTTATTTGCTGGAATGACTTCTGGAGGAGTAGGACTTGTTCTATCAGCGGTGTTAGCGCTCTTTTCCCAAATTGACGTTTTTTTGCCTGAGGAATTTTATGAATCAACGATCGGGTTAATTCTCTCATCAACATTGACGCTGTTAGCGATTACCATTTTTTTAATCGCAGTTTTTGCGTGGCTCATTTCCATCGTGATTACAATTTTTAAATATGGCCAGTTTACAGTTGTAAAACGTGGAAATGACCTTGTGATTTCTCGGGGATTGTTAGAGAGAAAGCAGCTAACATTGAAAATCCACCGGATTACAACCGTCCGTTATGTCACCGGCATTTTACGACAACCATTTGGGTTTACGACCCTTTATGTTGAGAGTAAAGGGGGCGGAAGCGCAGATGAACAACAATCAACTATTCTCGTCCCCTTGATCAGACGAAAAGAAGCCCGAGAGGTGCTGGAAAAATTTTTACCGGAGTTTGTCTGTGATAGGGAAGAAGCGCTCTACCCTTTGCCAAAACGGGCCATGATCCGTTATATGATTCGAGCGGTTGTCCCCATTTTAATCGTGACCGTGCCGATAAGTATATTTGTTCCATTTGGTGCCTATGGTTTACTGTTCATTCTGCTGGGTCTTTATATTGGCTGGTTGAGGTATCGTAATGGTGGTGTCCAGGTTGACGGGAAGACGTTAATTCTACAATGGAGGTTGTTTAATTTGAATCGGGCTGTTATTCCCCGTAAATGGATTCAGGCGGCAGATGTTTTTCAGTCACCATTGCAAAGGTGGCGTAAACTCTCGACATATTCCGTATCAATCCTCTCGAGTATGTCAGGAAAAAGCTTTGAAATTAGAGATGTAGAAGCTGATCGCGGAGAAGATCTTCTCGCCTGGTACTCCAGGGAAGTGGAAACACCCGATCTTCATAAGAAGAACGATAATAATGAAAAATCCCCATTATGATAAGGGGATTTTTTTGCGCTATAGGATTTCAATGCTTACGACTAACTCTCCAAGTGGGGTTATGCACTATTCGTTTTATCTTGAGGTTTGCATATTCGTGTAGGTGATGACCTGTCGTTCATTGAACTCAGTTGTACATTCAAAACGATCATAAATGTAGTCGTCTTGATCGCTGTGAAGCGTACGCTCATAACGATGTTGGATGACGAGAAAGGATGTATCCTTTTGAAAAATGATGAAGTTTACGCCACTAAAGTGTTGATCCTCTTCCGCGTGCAGTAATTCTTTAAGCAATGTATTCTGGCATTTGACTAGGTGCTTACGTTGAAAACCATAGTAATGCATAAGTCTTGCTAAAGATTCCTTAGCCGGAGCTTCCAATTCATTGATTAAAATTTGGAAAGGCTCAAATTGTTCTTTATGAATGCGTATCATATCTTTTTGATGTAATTGGATGTTGTTTCCTGACTTCGTCGTAAA
The DNA here is from genome assembly GCF_014207655.1 of Geomicrobium halophilum. GTDB lineage: Bacteria > Bacillota > Bacilli > Bacillales > Marinococcaceae > Geomicrobium > Geomicrobium halophilum. Next base: position 1,029,093 of record NZ_JACHHJ010000001.1, read on the forward strand.
TTTCCAATCCTTATCATGAATAACACCCGTCCAACTTTTGGTTTTAGGATCGTACCATTCCATTTCAAATGGGCAGCCTTCTAAAAGCATCTTTTCATTTTGAGATTGCTCTTGTAAAAGGATTTCTTCATTTTCATTGACCAATGAAAAATATAAAAAAGGATCTTCTGCCTTGCCGCGTTTATTTCGTAATTGTAAGCGTAAATCCTGCAATTGTTGTTTTTGCTCTTCAAGTTCGAGAAGTGATCTTGTTGTATCTTTTTCCAAGGATCCAATCGCTTGCAGGAGAGAAGCACGATAAGAGCGGGCAAGCTTTCCTGTAAATGGCTGTATTTTTGAACCAGCAACCTGAACTTTCTCACCATCATGATAAGGGGGATTATAGGCGGTTTTGGCATTACTAACGCTATAAATGCCTTTTATCGTAACCGTTCCTTGCCATATTTTATTTTTCGGTGTTTCAATATCTGTTAATAAACCGTAGCATACACACTCTGGATGATTATGGACCAGAACGATGTGTCCTTTATACTCAAATGCTTCTTTCCGATTCATGGAGACCCTCACTTTTCGCATATAAACTGGTTCTATTATATAATGATGAATCTATTGGGGCAACTCTGACGAAGGTGTATATCAGTAGAGCCTCCCTTTGATATGAGCATGATATAAACCTAGAGCTGATACTTGACAATCCAGTTTCAATGCTTCCCATGCGGAGTGATCATCAGGGTGTTCTGTATGTTCAGCATGAGCATCGTAGACGGACTGGAATAAGTGATTGCTAATCTCCTCGGGAGTATTTCCATTTTCCGCGGCCTCTTTTGTCATTTGTATCCATTTCTCTAACCAGTAAGCTGTTGATTTAAAAATTTCAGATACTTGGTCGCTCGATCCAAAATGACCGAAATAGATGCGATCAGGGTTTAAGGACTTGATCCTTTCCCAAGAGGTTTTCATGCTCTTGGGATCAAATTGTGATGGTGATGTGGACGGTAAAAAGAGTGGGGTGTGATGACTAAGTCCTTGATAATAAATACCGACAGTATCCCCAGTAAAAATGCCATTGGTTTGATGATCGATGATTGAGAGATGATGGAAAGCGTGACCAGGGGTATCAATAAAAGTCAGCTTTCGGTCATCTCCAATTTCCAGGTGATCACCATCTTTGCATGCTTTTGTACATTCTTCCGGAATAGGGACAATAGGGTTGAATAACGAATCAAAATGGCTGCCATACACTTCTTTTGCCCCTTGTACAAGTTTCTCCGGAGAGACCAGATGCTTTTGCCCTTTTGGGTGTACATGTACGGTAGCTTGGGGTGTTTCTTTTAACAATTGCCCGCATCCCCCTGCGTGATCAAGATGTACATGCGTTACAATAATATGTTGTATATCGGCAAGTGATTTTCCTAATTGTTTGAGTCCTGATTTGATTTGTGGGTAGGAAAGGCTGGGGCCTGTTTCAATCAACGTTAATTCCTTTGCATCAAGCACGTAGATTCCTGTTCTTTCTGGCAGATTTAAATCGTACCCGTCAATCATATATGTCTCTTTTGCAAGTTGTTCCACTTTTGCTTCCATTCTGAAAACCCCTTTCATGGTAAAAAAAGAAGATGCCTTATTGCGGCGGATCTTCTCTATTCGAATAGCGTTTCTCGTTTAATTTTAACAAGTATTCAAATCGATCGTGTTTTGCTTGATGATCATGTTCTTGCAAATGTTGTAACGTAATTTCCATTTTTGTTAACGCTTCATATAATCGTGACATTTGTGCAGATTGCGAGTCTTCATCCAGATCTTGGTATGCCTCAAGCAGAAATGGAATATCCTCGTTCACCATCCGTTTGATTTGGTGCCGGTCTTCAATAGACAATAAATGTAATGAAGGAATGAGCGAAGATAGTTCATCCAAAAGTGTGTCCAAACGATTTGCAAGAGCTTGGGGGAGATCAAAACCGTGATGGGACAGGGAGCGAATTGCTTGTTCATATCGTGCTTGTTCACTCTGCTGATTTTTACTCGGTGAATCAGTCTCTAAAGTGGCTGAAGTTCCCCCTGTTACCATCGTTGGGGCATGTCCATCAAGTGCACTATCCAATTGTAACAATTTCTCGGTAATACCATGAAAAAATGGAGATTTTTGGATACTCCGCACATGGGATTTTCCATTTTTCATGTAGTAAACGAGCCCTTCTTTCATTAATTTTCCATTCGGCTTATAGGAGTGTTGGCGGGCGATTGTAATCACTATACGCTTTTTAATGGCAGAAGGAGAAAGATGGGTATCAAAACACATTAAGCTCAAGCGTTTTTGACTTACTTTTAAGCGTAATTTAAAAGTCCGTCCGTTTTTTTTATACACTTGTGTGCCTTTAACCGGTCCATTTTCAAGTACGCGCGTGATGATTTTCTCGATCACCGCTTCACTCTCTTTTATGAGTGATAAGCCATTCGGATCAGAAAAGATGTGATCATCAACGGCCCGCAACCGCTCTGGTAAGAAAAATTCATGCCAAGAACTTCCGAACCAATCTTTCACCACCATCAACACCTTCAACATGGATTATTCAGGTAATTTCTTTCGTACTTCTCGATTTAGCGTATCAAGTTCTGCGATAAACGCTTTGCCTGATTTTACGATACGTTCGTTTGATTGCTCAGTGATGTCTATAGCTGCCTGTACATCCTCATATGCCTGGCGAAACGACTCGATGGCAACCGCAGGTTCTTCTAATGTCTTTAACGTTTCTTCTGTGTTTGAACGCAATGTTTTTGCATTGCTTAAAATCATATCTTCAGTCGCTTGATTGACATTTTGGACAGCATCAATCACATTTTTCTGATTGCCAAGAGCGAGCTGTATAGATGCCGTTACGGTAATGACATTTTTTGTCATCGTGATTGCGTTAAAGATCGCTTCTTCAAGTTTTTCGTTGTTCTCTTTAATAAGGTCAACGGAAGCAAGTGATTGCTGCAATACCATGATCGCTTGAGACATGTTTTTGATGCGTGTAACGACTTTTTGTTGCCCCTGCTGCAGGGGAGTGGGGTTATCCCGCCATTCTTCTGCTGTCATTTCAGCTTCCAGCATTTCATTTAGCTGTTTTCCCGTTTCAATTTGTTTTTCCAGATTATGAATGCGCTCGTTAGCTGTGTCGCGTAACTGATCAAGCATGAGATTATCTTCTTGCAATTTATCCTTTCCTGCAAGTAAAGACTCAATAATGTTTTCTACTTGCCCCTCAACGGTTCGATATTTACGGGCGTATTGTTCAACTGGATCTCTACGAAGTATTTTATTGAGTGTTTTTTGTAAACGACCTTCCTTAAGGTGTTCGGGCTCAAGACTTGAGACTTGCTGTCGTAAATCATACAATCGCTCGGGGAGCTCATTGTTCTTTTGCTCCAGCATTTCTCCAACCGGGCGCTTCAAAGCTTCCAGAGAATCTCCCGCCAATTTTTGTTCGTGTTCTCCTAAATCGCCAAGTTGATTAATAAGATCTGTTGCATCATCACTATTTTTAAATTTATCCATATAATTCTGAGCAGCTTTTTCTGCTTCGTTTTTCTCTTCTTGAGGGAGCTCAGTCTGTATATCCTCATTTTCAATCGTGTTATTGTCAGCCATGAATGATCCTCCCTTTATATGCAAATTTCGAAGAAAACATATGGTGTAGTTGTATCCCTATTGTATCATCTTATCAAGCTTTCGTCGCCACACCACGATCGAAGACCACACATATACGAAAATAAAGGCCGAATAGGGTTCATTTTCAAATGACCGTAAGCTTCGGTATTCGGTCGTAAAAAAATCTTTGTAAGATTTTATCCCATTGTCCCGATAGATTAAGCGTTTTCAATTCCTGGGATAAAGATTTTCACAATTTGCCGACGCTCCATTTAAGTGATAAACTTTTGTTTACTACTAGAAGATGTTCAAAAAGTCCAGGAAAAATAGCGGTTGATTTTAGCGAGGAGCCCTGCGCCCGTCAGTCTTCTCGAACGATTCGATTCTTTTTGGACACACACTACTAAATAAGGCATATTTCAGTAGTGAATGGGAAAGAGGTGAAAAGCATCATGCTTAATCAAGACGTTAAGAATCCCGGTCTTTATCGATCGGATTTTGAGCATGACAATTGTGGTATTGGCTTTTTAGCTAATATGAAAGGTGTTCCTTCCTATACCATCGTCAGAAGTGCTCTGGATTTATTGTGTAACCTTGAGCACCGCGGGGGAGCAGGTGCGGAAAAAAATTCTGGGGATGGAGCAGGAATCCTTTTGCAAATTCCCCATCCATTTTTTGAGGAACAAGCAAAAAATGAAGGATTTTCACTTCCGGGACAAGGTGAGTATGGCGTTGGCATGTTGTTTTTACCTACGGATAATGACCAACGGCAATTATGTAAAACAATGATTTCAAATATATGCACTGAAGAAAATGCAGAAGTGCTAGGCTTTAGAAGTGTCCCTGTAAATGAAGAGGGAATTGGACGTATCGCCCTTAGCGCAAAACCATATATTGAACAGGTGTTCATCCGGGCAAACGGATTAAGTGGCACAGGGCTAGAAAGAAAATTATATGTAATCAGAAAACGGTTAGAGAAGGAAGTGCGTTCCTGGCTTCCAGAGGATGAGCCATTTTATTTTGCAAGTTTGTCTACACAAACCATCGTGTATAAAGGCATGCTAACGACTGATCAGCTTGGCAGCTTTTATCTTGACCTACAGAAGAAAAATTTTAAAAGCACGATCGCGCTCGTCCATTCTCGTTTTAGTACGAACACTTTCCCGAGCTGGGAACGTGCGCACCCAAATCGCTATTTGATGCATAACGGGGAAATAAATACGATTAAAGGAAACGTTAACTGGATGCACGCCCGTGAAGCTGTGTTTAGTTCTCAAGCCTTTAAAGAAGACCTCAAAAAAGTACGGCCGATCATTGATGGTAATGGCAGCGACTCTTCTATGTTTGACAATGCATTCGAATTTTTGACACTAGCCGGACGTTCACTCGCACATTCCGCGATGATGATGATTCCTGAGCCTTGGCAGAATGCCCATGGCATGGATAAGGCCAAAAGAGCCTTTTACAAATTTCATAGCTGCTTAATGGAGCCATGGGATGGGCCAACAGCCATCGTCTTTACAGACGGGAATCAAGTAGGAGCTAGCTTGGATCGCAATGGTCTACGTCCTTCTAGATATATTGTTACAGAAGATGATATCGTTGTAATGTCTTCAGAAGTCGGTGTTTTGCCTGTAGCACCTGAGAAAATTGTCAAGAAAAGCCGTTTGCAGCCAGGGCAAATGCTGCTTGTTGACCCAAAAGAAGGTCGTATTCTCCCCGACGAAGAAGTGAAAGAAAGCATTATTCATGAAGAACCATATGAAGAGTGGGTAAATGAACAAATGCTTACACTCGATGATATTCGAGAAAATCCGTATTTTAATGATTTGGAAAAGGAAAGTACAAAATTACAACAATCGGTATACGGCTATACAATTGAGGAAATAACAAAACAAATTCTCCCTATGGTAAAAGAAGGTGCAGATCCTGTTGGCTCTATGGGTTATGATAATCCTTTAGCTGTACTTGCAGAGAAGCCCCAATTACTATATAACTATTTCAAACAACAATTTGCTCAAGTAACGAATCCTCCCATCGATGTGATTCGTGAAGAAACAATTACAGCTGTTGGAACAACAATTGGACGAGAAGGAGATTTACTGCATCCGGGGCCAGAAAACGCCCATCATATTTATTTGAAGACTCCAATTCTAACGAATGAAGAAATGGCAAAGCTCCGCGCTTGTCATGTAGATGGATTAAAAGCATCGACCTTATCCATGGTTTTTGCAGTTTCTGAGGGCGAAGAAGGCTTAGATCAGGCGTTAGAAGGTTTATTTAGGGAAGCGGATAAAGCCATCGCGGATGGGTCAACCTTACTGGTGTTAAGTGATCGTGATATGTCCTCTAAATGGGCACCAATTCCGACATTACTGGCGGTTTCCAGTTTGCATCACTATTTAATCCGAAGTGGAAACCGTACACAAGTTAGCTTATTGGTTGAATCTGGTGAACCAAGGGAAGTACACCATCTTTGCCTGTTGCTAGGGTATGGTGCTGAAGCGATTAACCCTTATCTCGTTTTTGATACATTTGATGAGTTGACGAAAAATGGAGAACTAACTTCACACTCTTACGTGGAAGCTGTTGAGCGCTATATCAAGACAGCTACGAAAGGGATTATGAAAGTTCTTTCAAAAATGGGGATTTCAACGATTCAAAGTTACCGAGGAGCACAAATCTTCGAAGCTGTCGGCATCAATGAGAAATTGATTGATCGACATTTTACATGGACAGAATCCCGTATTGGTGGTGTTGATCTAGACACCATCGCACGGGAATCTCTTGAGCGCCATCAAAAAGCTTATGAGCTTGCCAAAAATGATGAATTAGAGCTTGAACCAGGAGATGACCACCAATGGAGACGCAACGGGGAAGAACATCAGTACAATCCCCACACAATTCATATGTTACAACAAGCATGCCGCACCGATGATAAAGAAATGTTTACGAACTATACTCGTTCGATCGATGAACAGGAGAAAAGCCAAACCACACTTAGAGGGTTATTCACCTTTAAGAAGGATCGGCCGTCTGTTCAGATCCATGAAGTCGAGCCGGTGGAAGAGATCTTTAAACGGTTTAAAACAGGAGCAATGTCATTTGGTTCGATTTCCAAAGAAGCTCATGAAGCTTTAGCAATTGCTATGAATCGTATAGGCGGGCGATCGAATACAGGTGAAGGCGGAGAAGATCCTGATCGTTTTACAAGGGATGAGAATGGTGATTTACGCCGAAGCGCGATTAAACAGGTGGCATCTGGGCGATTTGGCGTTACGAGCCATTATCTAGTTAATGCAGATGAAATTCAAATTAAAATTGCACAAGGCGCTAAGCCTGGTGAAGGTGGACAGCTGCCTGGAGGAAAAGTGTATCCATGGGTAGCGAGTGTTCGAGGAACCACCGCGGGTGTTGGGTTAATTTCACCACCACCCCATCACGACATTTATTCGATTGAAGACTTGGCACAACTGATTCATGATTTAAAACATGCAAATCCAAAGGCGCAGATTAGCGTTAAGCTCGTATCTGGTACAGGAGTTGGGACGATTGCAGCTGGGGTAGCAAAAGGACGAGCGGATGGCATTGTCATAAGCGGCTATGACGGCGGAACCGGAGCGGCGGCTAGAACATCAATTAAACACACCGGTTTACCGTGGGAAATTGGTCTTGCAGATGCTCACCAGACACTTGTCATGAACGGATTAAGGCAGCGGATTAGACTGGAAACAGACGGCAAATTAATGACGGGGAAAGATGTAGTTTTTGCAACATTACTCGGGGCTGAAGAATATGCATTTTCAACAGCGCCGCTCGTCGTTCTCGGGTGTGTCATGATGCGAGTATGCCATATTGATACATGCCCCGTAGGTATTGCAACCCAAAATCCTGAGCTGCGAAAGAAATTTGGAGGAACTGCAGATCAAGTCGTACGTTTCATGACCTTTGTGGCTGAGGAAATTCGTGAAATTATGGCGGATCTAGGCTTTACGAAAATCGATGATATGATTGGGCGTACTGATCTTTTAGAACAAAGAGAAGATGTTAAAAACCCGAAAGCAAGGCAAGTCGATTTACGTCCACTTTTATATAGACCAGAAGCTGAGAATCAAGATGCCCATGTAGGAAATGGAAAACAACAACATTTAGTAGAGGAATCTTTGGATAAAGAGACCTTACTAGAACGTTGCCAGCCTGCACTTCAAGACCGTGAACCTGTACAGGAATCCTTTAAGGTGTGGAGTATTAACCGAGCAGTTGGGACTGTTTTAGGAAATGAAGTTACTAGCATTTACGGTGAAAATGGATTGCCGGAAAACACAATCGATTTAACGTTTAATGGATCTGCCGGTCAAAGTTTCGGGGCATTTATCCCGAAAGGGATGACGCTTCGACTCATCGGCGATGCTAACGATTATATCGGCAAAGGCCTGTCAGGTGGTAAAATCATAACGGCTCCTCATCCAGATGCGCCTATAAAAGCTGAAGAGAATATTATTGTCGGCAACACCGCATTTTATGGCGCGACGAAAGGCGAAGCATATATTTCCGGGGTTGCTGGTGAGCGTTTCTGTGTCAGAAATAGCGGAGCGGATGTCGTCGTAGAAGGTGTTGGCGATCATGCACTTGAATATATGACCGGCGGCCGGGTTGCGGTATTAGGTACGACCGGCAAGAATTTCGCAGCAGGTATGTCAGGTGGAGTCGCCTACGTATATAATCCAAACGGGGAGTTCGAGCAATTTTGCAACCGGGAATTAGTAGAAATCGATCAAATAATGGGTCAGGATGTTGAAGAGCTAAAAAGTCTCATTGAAGCTCACGTACAGCACACAAATAGTACACTGGGTACGCGTTTACTTTCCAATTGGGAGGAAACGGTCACCCAGTTTATGAAAGTGATCCCGACAGACTACCGCAAAATGTTACAGGCTGTCGAAGACTCCATTAATGAAGGGTTCGCTGAAGAAGAAGCGGTGATGGCCGCATTTGATAAAAGCCAGCAAAAACAACCAACGTAAAGTAAGGATTGAGAGATAAGGAGGGGTATGATGGGAAACCCAACTGGTTTTATGGAAATTAACCGCAAAACCCCCGCAAAAAGGGAACCAAAAGAAAGGGTCGAAGATTGGAATGAGTTTCAATTGACGCCTCCGGAGGAAGAGATCGAGGAACAAGCCGCGCGTTGTATGGATTGCGGGATCCCTTTTTGTCAGGCAGGAACGAATATGCCAGGATCAGATGAGATCGGTTGTCCAGTTTATAACCTCATACCGGAATGGAACGACCTTGTCTATAAAGGGCAGTGGAAAGAAGCTTTGCAGCGATTGCATAAAACGAACAATTTTCCAGAGTTTACAGGCCGGGTCTGTCCCGCACCTTGTGAAGGATCATGTACGGTGGCTATCGATGCCGAACCGGTAACTATTAAATCGATAGAACTGCAAATCGTAGAAAAAGGGTTTCGTGAAGGTTGGATTACCGCTAAACAGCCCCTTCGTCGTACTGGGAAAAAAGTAGCGGTCATCGGCTCCGGCCCTGCAGGCTTGGCGGCAGCTGCCCAGTTGAACAGAGCTGGCCACCATGTGACTGTATATGAAAAAGAGGATCGCATTGGTGGTTTACTCACCTATGGTATTCCAGATGTCAAATTACCATTCGAAACGGTGATGCGACGCATCCATCTTCTTGAAGAAGAAGGTATTGAATTCAAAACGAATGTTGAAATCGGATCGACGATCACCTGGAATGAACTACGGGAAGCTGTCGATGGTGTTGTACTTTGCACAGGTGCTCAAGTACCAAGAGGCGTCGAGGATATCCCCGGCCATGATTTAAACGGGATCGAATACGCCATGAATTTTCTTACACAAAATACCAAAGCATTGCTCAACCATAACCTTCGTAATGATGATTATATCGACGCAAAAGATAAACATGTTGTCGTCATCGGCGGTGGCGATACAGGAGTGGATTGTATTACAACTTCTGTTCGCCATGGGGCCAAATCCATTACCCAATTTGATATTAACGTGGAAAAACAAGAAGAGCGTCCGGAAAATAACCCATGGCCATTATTCCCGATGACTTATAAACAGGAAGAAGGCCATAAAGAAGCGGAGGCTGTTTACGGTCAAGACCCTCGCGCTTATCAATGGTTAACGACTGAATTTATAAGTGATGGGAACGGGAACCTTACAGGCTTGAAAGCTGTCCAAGCTGAAACGGTCTACAACAATGGTAAAAAAGAAAGAAAACCGATCCCAGGAACCGAGCGTGTATGGAAAGCTGATCTGGTATTGCTCGCGATCGGTTTTACCGGGCCTGAGCGTGAATTACTCGAGCAAATGGGTATTCAAACGACAAAACACGGTACGGTGTCTGCTGAATACGGAGAATATGCTACCAGCGAAGATGGTGTTTTCGCAGCTGGTGATAACCGTAGAGGCCAAAGCCTTGTCGTTTGGGCTATTCATGAAGGACGGGAAGCGGCAAGGGAATGTGATCGTTATTTAACCGGTTCAACGATCCTCCCATAGAGACGAGACCCCCGTTCGTTCTAATGGGTAGATAGGGACTTGCAGAGCAGGGAGATCTTCTCCTTGCTCTTTTTGTTTCCAATGCTGACTGATTGTCATCGTTTGTATACAGGCCATGATAACTTCATGTAATTGTGGGGCATTCCTTTGATCGACCATTAAACGCTCGTTTTTGCGTAACAGGAAATCATTGAACCATGCCTGTAGGCGTTCTGTACCTTGTTCCTCCATGGCTGGAAGCTTTCTAGGGAGACGAACTCCCCTTTTGAGAATGAAAGGAATCGGTGTTTTAACCTGCTCCTTAATGTCTGGTGGGCGCAGTAGGTTCATATGATCAAGAAGGCGATTCATCGTTTGTATGTGCTCTTCGATCAAATCCAAATCTTTTTGCTCCATCAGTGGAGCAGGGTGTAACTTCCACTGTCTTCGCTGATTTTTTGCAATCCGGTGCAAACGCTGTAGTTTAGCATGAATAGCATCATATTGAGACCAGCAGACTGCCTGGGAGATGTTTTTTGTTTGATTCGTTTCATGATCGATAATGACAGTAATAATGTGTAATACCTGTCTCCAGTATTGCTCTATCATCTTAAACAATAAAGGTGTGTGATTCGGAAGTGAAATGACTAAATTTACAATAGTAGAGATCATGATACCGATTAAAGTGCTCATTACCCGGCCTATATATTCAATAATATGATGGCCAAACATGGTAGGTACCATGGAGATAGCTGTAATTGAAGCAATGACGGTAAAACCTCCAATTTTAAAATATTGACAAGCTGCTAATATACTTACGAGCGTACAAATGTAAATGATCGGATGGGCTCCAAGAGTATAGAAAAATACCAAAGCAAATAAGGCACCAAAACATGCAGCCAGTAAACGACCCCAACCACGTTGCATAGCATCAATAGCCGTAGAGTCAAACGCGAGTAAAGCTGTTATAAGGGCAAAAGTAGGTGACAATTGTAATTGGATACATAGGGCAATACTAATACAGGCACTTAAACTGACCTTAAACAGCTTTCCACTGATTAATGTTAGGTTGATCAAAGCTTTTCACCCTTAACATAAAAATTTCACGTACCGTAATTTTTATACTATCATAGCTTAAGATTTCACATCATAAAGAAATTATTCATGAAAATCGAAAATGTTGAAGACTCCTTGTATATTCACGTATGATAAAGATGAAATAAATTTTTTAAGCAACAATCAACACCAAAAGGAGGGTGCTGAAATGATCGTACAAGGAAAATATAAAACTGGAGTTTATATCGGAGAAGAACTGGAACAAAAAAATGACCAAACCTTGGTAAAGGTATTAGCGGTCCTCAAGCATCCGCTTCAGGGAGATTTACATCAAGGTTTTCAGACGGATGTCCCCATATTTCATGAGAGAAAGGCGCTTGCCAAGTACGAGAAAGCATGGATTCCTACGGTGACGATTCAACCGTATGAAGAAGAAATCCCCAATTATAATGAAAGTTTACGTTCAGCATGGGACGATGAATTTGTCAAAATGAAAGCACGGGATGATGAATTTGGCAAAGCAGCAGTTAAGCGTTTAGAAATGCTTAAAGATAGATATAAATTTGCTTAGCAGGTCGTATAATCGCAAGAGGGGAAGAAACTTCAAATAAAAGTTAAAATTACGGATGCTAAAGAGGGGAGATGTTAAATCATCCTCTTTTATTATGAATTAAGGGGGAAAGCAAGTGAAAAGAAAAGCTGACATTTCAACTGAAGCAGTTTGGGCTGGGGAGAAAAGTTACAGAGTACATGGTGCCACTCAGGTACCCGTTGTTAACAGTGTTGCGTATAATTATAATGACCTCGACGATTGGTATGAAGTAGCCATCGGTAATGCTGATGGACATATTTACGGACGTAACACAAACCCTACTCTTGCCTCTTTTGAAGACAAGATACAACAATTAGAAGGGGCAGAAGCTGCTACGAGCTTCTCGACAGGAATGGCAGCCATTAGTAATACGTTACACACATTTTTAAAGCCTGGCGATCGGGTGGTCAGCATTAAAGACACTTATGGCGGAACTAATAAAATTTTCAGCGAGTTTTTACCACGCTTGAATATCGATATTTCCCTTTGTGATACAGGTGACCATGACATTTTAGAAAAGGAAATTGAGAAAGGCTGTCAAATTGTCTATTTAGAATCACCGACAAATCCGACGGTGAAAGTTACGGATATTAAGAGGATTGCAAGAAAAGCAAAAGAACAGGGAGCTTTAGTCATCGTAGATAATACATTTGCCACTCCGATTTTACAGAATCCGTTACAATTAGATGCTGATCTTGTCATCCATAGCGCTACAAAGTTCCTTGGGGGGCATGCAGATGCACTCGGCGGAGCTCTTTGCGGTGCCAAACACCTGGTAGAGCAAGTGTTTCATTATCGAGAAATCAACGGGGCTACCATGGACCCCATGGCAGCGTATTTATTATTAAGAGGGATGAAAACACTCGACTTAAGGATTTGGAAACAAACTGAAAATGCTGAGAAGCTTGTGGAATTTTTATCAAATCATCCGGCCGTTGAAGATGTATTTTATCCTGGTTTAAAAAATCACCCCAATCATGAGATTGCTAAGCAACAAATGAAGGGGTATGGTGGCATGTTTAGTTTCTCATTATACGGGGGAATGGACGCGGTAAAAGAAGTGCTACCAAGGCTTCAGTATGCAAATCGAGCAGCCAATTTAGGAGCTGTTGAATCAACGGTTGGTCCAGCACGAACGACCAGTCACGTGGAATCGACCCCAGAAGAGCGAGCTAAATTGGGAATTCCTGAAAGTTTAATTCGTTATTCTGCAGGTATTGAATCCTTCGATGATTTAAAAACAGATCTAGAAAACGCATTGAAGTCTTAAGTATAGAAGGGAAGGACAAAAAATGAAACATAAAGTGGCTATTTTAGGTTTTGGAGGCGTAGGCCAAGGTTTTTTTAATATCGTAAAGGAAAAGAACAATTCCATACAAACCTTACATGATCAATCCATTGATATCGTATCCATTGCAGATTTATCCAAGGGATCCTTACACAATGATAACGGATTAGACTTTTCCAAAATTAATTCCAGCTTAAAAACAGATGGTACACTGCATCATTATAGTGATGAACCTGGTTTAGTGAGAGGCTGGGACGCTAAAACAACGATAGAGAACAGCAATGCAGATGTTGTCGTAGAGCTAACTTATACGGATGTTGAGACCGGCCAACCTGCAATTGATCACTGCAAGGCTGCTATATCGAGAGGAAAACACGTCGTTATGACGAATAAAGGGCCTGTCGTTAAAGCTTATCAAGACCTAGAAAAACTCGCAAAAGAAAACGGAGTTCAGTTTTTATTTGAAGGGACGGTCATGAGCGGAACACCAGCATTAAGGATGCCGTTACAAACATTAATGGGCAATGATATCAGTCAGATACGAGGTATTTTAAATGGTACGACGAACCATATGCTTTCACAGATGAGCACGGATATTAGCTACGAAGATGCCCTTACTGATGCACAATCAAAAGGCTATGCAGAAGCGGACCCAACAAATGATGTGGAAGGATACGATGTGCAGGGGAAAGTCATCATCCTTGCGAACGTTCTTCTAAGAGGAAATTTAACGAGAGAGGATGTACCATGCCAAGGTATCTCTGATTTAACAAGCAAAGATATTCAAGAAGCAGCCGAGGAAGATAAAGTATGGAAGCTTCTTGGTGTCATAGAAAATCACGAAGGCCGCGTAAAAGGGTACGTTCGACCTGAAAAACTAGAAAAAACCGATCCACTTGCTCAAATCACAGGTCCTACAAATGCCATCACGTATAATTGTGATCTTTCCGGTGAGATTACGCTCGTAGGCGCAGGGGCAGGTATCACGGAGACTGGTTTCGCGGTCCTCATTGATATTCTTACGATCGGTCGATCGTAGAAGGAAGACCTTTTAAAGTGTAAAATTTGATCATAAAGGGTAAATAGCTATAGCTCCTCAAAGAGTTGAGAAAAAGGTCCGAAAAATTTGAGGCTTTACGCATTGGAGTAATTAAAACCATACCTTCCTTTATGAAAAACCGTCCGTTCTCCGAGTCATCTATACGCCAAGTGCACCATAGAAAAAGGATACTTTTGGCGTTCGTTTAGGTTGTCAACCACCATATATAAAGATATAAAGACTTTTTTAACTCAAAATTCCAGATTCTGCAGAAAGGGATGATGTTCATGATGAAAGAACAAGCAATGCTTATAGCAGGAAAATGGAAACATAAAGAGCAGGTCATTCAAGTTGACGATCCAGGTACTGGAGAAGTCATTGGCAGTGTTCCTAATGGAAGTTCAGAAGACATGGAAGAAGCATTAGAGAGTGCCCTGGAAGGGAAAAATATTGCTTCATCTATGTCGATTCGGGATAGGATGAACATTCTTACCAAAGCTGCCGAGCTTGTGGATGACAATCATGAAGAGATTTCGCAGCTTATTTCTTCTGAAGGAATTAAAACGATTACTGAAGCGCGATCAGAAGCAACCAGGGCTGCTGAAACTCTTCGTCTCTGTGCAGAGGAGGCAAGGAGGTTAACAGGAGAAACGATCAATTTTGACCAGATGCCTGGGAATACGGATCGTCATGGATACACGTACAGATTTCCTTTAGGAATCATCGGTGCAATCACCCCCTTTAATGATCCATTCAATCTAGTTGTTCATAAAATCGGGCCCGCGATCGCAGGTGGTAACGCAGTTATTCTAAAACCAGCCACCCAAACCCCTTTATCAGCATTATGGCTTACTGAAAAGCTGCTTGAGGCAGGGTTACCCGAACGGGTGATGAGTGTAGTAACAGGAAGTGGCGGGGAAGTTACTCCTCCTTTAGTAGAAAGTTCAGAAGTACGGATGATTACCTTTACAGGTGGCTTGCCTACAGGGGAGAGGATTGCAAAAACAGCTGGCTTAAAAAAATTAAGCATGGAGCTCGGGTCAAACTCACCTTTTCTAGTTTTCAACGATGCCAATATTGATAAAGCAGCAGAGGCTGCTGTAGCAGGTTCTTATGGAGCCGGAGGACAGAACTGTTTAAGCGTGCAAAGAATTTTTGTCCAAAAGGAAGTAGAAGAAACCTTTACTCAAAAGTTTCTCGAAAAAACCGAACAATTAATCACCGGAGATAAAAAGAGTGAGGAAACAGATATAGGTCCGGTTATTTCAGAGAATGTAGCCAAAAACATCATCGCAGATATTAGAAACGCTGAAGAGAAGGGGGCAGAGATACTATGTGGCGGAACTCGTGATCATTGTTTCGTCCAGCCCACACTATTGCGTAACGTCCCTAAAAGGCACAGTTTATATCAGGAAGAAATTTTTGGTCCTGTAGCATTACTTCATACATTTTCCAGCTATGAAGAGGCCATCGATTTAGCAAATGAAGTAAATTTCGGCCTACAGGCAGGAGTCTTTACTAATCATTTGCAAACGGCGCATCAGACAATTGCCGACCTTCATGTTGGAGGCGTAATGATTAATGACAGCAGTGATTTTCGCATAGACGCTATGCCCTTTGGCGGTGTAAAAGGATCTGGTATTGGCCGTGAAGGACCTCACACAGCACTTATGGATATGACTGAGCCAAGGGTCGCCTGCTTTAAAATGGACGGATAAATGATGGATGAAAAGGGGTGGAGAAATGTTCTCATATGATGAATACGAGACTAGAATGAACAAAACAAAACAAAAAATGTTGGAATATGGGGTAGAAGTCTTAGTGATTTCTAACCCCTCCAATATGTGTTATCTCACAGGTTATGATGCTTGGAGTTTCTATGTACATCAAGTCGTGCTCGTTTTTATTGATGAAGAAGAACCGGTTTGGATTGGGAGGGAAATGGACGCTGAAGGGGCAAAAATGACCACCTGGCTTAGTGACTCTCGGATCATTCCCTATCCAGATGAATTTGTGCAATCAACAATCAAACACCCCATGGACTTTGTGGCCCACATTCTAAATGATCTTGGACAGGGGACGAGAAAAATCGGGGTTGAAATGGATGCCTTTTACTATACGGCGATGTCTCACGAACGTATTCAGTTAGGATTACCAGACGCTGAGTTTAAAAATGCAAGCAGTGTTGTAAACTGGGTGAGAGTGATTAAAAGCGATGCTGAAATTGCTTATATGCGTAAAGCCGCCTATATCGTTGAGAGCGCGATGCAAGCGGCTTATAACAAAGTTGATGTGGGTGTAAGAGAAAATGAAGTTGCAGCTGCCATTTATCATGCTCAAATATATGGTAGTGATGATTTCGGAGGTGATTATACATCGATCGTACCGATGATTCCATCCGGAAAATATACAGCGAGTCCTCATTTAACCTGGACGGACAAGAAGTACAAAAATGGCGATTTTTTAACACTCGAAATTGCTGGGTGCTATCATAGATACCATACACCGATGGCTCGTACGATGGCGCTTGGTAAGGCTCCTGACTATGTACTGGATGTCGGTAAGGTGGTAAACGAAGGAATTGCTAAGACACTTCAGCATATGAAACCCGGTATTACAGCAGAAGAAGTCGAGGATGTTTGGAGTCAAACGATTGCTAAACATGGCTATGTCAAAGGTTCAAGGCTCGGGTATTCCATTGGCATGAGCTATCCTCCAGATTGGGGCGAACATACGATCAGTTTCCGAAAAGGGGATCGTTCGATATTAGAACCAGGGATGACTTTTCACTTGATGCCGGGGATATGGTTTGACGATTTCGGGGTTGAAATCACAGAATCTGTACACATAACCGATGAGGGGGTGGAAACGTTCACATCATTCAACCGCGAGATTTATGAAAAACCAGTCAGTTAACGACGGGAACGATTTTTTTTGTTCTCAGGTACTGGATCGAATCCCCCGCGGTGGAAAGGATGGCATTTACTAATCCGAATAATCGCAAGTATTAAACCTTTAAGAGCACCATGATTTTCAATAGCCTCAATGGCATATTGTGAACAAGTCGGCTGAAAACGACACGAGGGTGGAGTAAAGGGAGAAATAAATCGACGATATAAACGGATAGGAAAGAGCAAAATTTCACGCAGCATACCATTCACCTCACAAATAGAGCGACCATATTTATGGTCGCTCTTTCCTCTTAACTAACGAAAAAAGTTGCGCTTGGTTGAAGTATCCGATACAAATATTGATTTTCTTCTTCATTTAATCGGATCATCGGTAAACGAACATTACCGGAAATAATACCTTGCATTTCTAAAGCTTCTTTAACCGGAGTAGGACTAGGAGCCATAAACATTGCCTTCATGATTGGTAATGTTTCCCGGTGTTGTTTAGCGGCTAATTGTACATGTCCTTGTGCAAAATTCTGCATCATTTGCAGCATGCTTTTACCGATAATATGTGAAGCGACTGAAACAATACCGCTGCTTCCAACGGACATAAGCGGCAATGTTAAGCTATCGTCTCCCCCATACAATTTAAAGCCTTCCTGCGCATTTTCAATAATAAAGGAGGCAGCATCCGCATCTCCACTAGCCTCTTTTACAGCTTGGATATTAGGGATGTGGGACAGGCGAATAATGGTTTCTGGTGTTAAGCTTACGGCTGTCCTTCCAGGCACATTATACAGCATAATCGGTAAGTCTGTAGAGTCTGCAATCGCTTGAAAATGCTGATACATTCCTTCTTGAGAAGGTTTACTGTAGTAAGGCGTCACAAGCATAATTCCGTCAACACCAACATCTTCGGCAGCGCGCGTTAGGGCAATGGATGCACGGGTGTCACTGGTCCCTGTCCCTGCAATAACGGGAATTCTCCCATTAACTACTTTAACTGTATGCTTAAATAAGGAAATTTTCTCCTCTTTCGATAATGTTGGTGATTCACCTGTGGTTCCTGCGACGACAAGCGCTTCCGTACCGTTTGCGATCAGATGGTTCACTAATTTTGTGACGTCGTGATAATCAATCTCGCCTTTACCATCAAATGGAGTTACCATCGCCGTAACTAATCGTCCTAATTTCATGTTTACCACCCTCGTGTTGAATTTTTTTACGTAAATACTGATACATGAGGGGCCTGACACAAGTTAGTTTATGTGCTCTGGGTAAGGGAAGTGCAGGCAGATGCCCTGTAAGCAATAGAGGTTTTATACATAAAAAACAGCAATGAGCGCTCTCATTGCTGCATGAACACTTCCTGATAACCGAAGCACTTCATGCGTGAGATAGCCCTCCATATAGCATCGCTATATGACAGCCCTACATTTATTCAATGTAAGACCAGCCGCGAATACGTGAGTAATTCTTAGCTTCGGCAAATTCCCCTTTCCGTAAACGTCTTCGGATCTCACGCTCCTACGCATACGTACTAATGGTTTTTGCTCCTCTACTCCCACTTCAGAAGAAGCTGGATGTATTTTGTAATTTTTATTGTAGCAAATACTTATTGTGTATGCAATCACTTATCTTCACTTTTTATAAAATATGCAGGATCCTAATATTTGGTCATTATATCTAAAATTCCCGGATTTTAAACCCTGACAAACGGTCATCCTAATAAAAAAGAGAGGAGGGAGCCACTTGAATATGAAAATGCCGGTTTTTCTGTTCTTACTGCTCATATTGTTAACCGGGTGTGTCCAAGATAGTAATGATATGGGTCTTTCCACCGACTATGATCCGGAACATGAGATAGGTGTTAATCCCATCGATCATCTAGGGCCCGCCTCAGACTTAATGGTACCAGATCATAGCCCGGGTCAGCTTACAAGAGATAATACTCAGGATACGGACAGCCAGCGTGATTATGGCTGGCATAAGAATCGATTAAACTCCGTTCGAACCGGACGCGTCAAGGATAGTCCGCAC
This sequence comes from Geomicrobium halophilum, assembly GCF_014207655.1. Taxonomy (GTDB): domain Bacteria; phylum Bacillota; class Bacilli; order Bacillales; family Marinococcaceae; genus Geomicrobium; species Geomicrobium halophilum. The sequence continues at coordinate 1,048,154 of NZ_JACHHJ010000001.1, forward strand.
TTGCGTGATGATCCGGAAAATCTTGCCCGGCAAGCGGAAGAAATTAATCAACAGTACGAAGACGGACAAGAAGATACTGCACTTACAATTAAGGACAAAATTGAAATGTTAGACGCCGTTTCCCGTGCTCACGTGGTTTCTCATGATGGCCAAATATATATTGGAATTGAAGGCGAATCAATAAACGAGGATCACATGGAAGATGCACTCTCGACGATTGTCGACGAAGAAGGAGATCAAGACTTTGTATGGCATACCGATCGAAGATCGGTAAATCGAATTAGAGCAGCAGAAAAAATTGCAAACCCCAATCATGAAAGAGGCCTGCATGAATGGTTTGAAGATGTTGAATACGAATTACAACAAACAGGTGATGATTGGAATAATTAAAGTCCTTGGACGAGTGATGAGGAGCGTTCTGCTATTGTAATCTTAAACAACATGTAGGGCGTTTTCCTCAATATTTATTTTAATAGGAGTTTGTCCAATAATTTCTCCGTCACCATGAACGACCATAGCTGGTGTTGAATCGATCTCAATCTGTTTTCCTGATAGCATTTTAATTGAAGGGTGGGATATATGATTGCCTTTAAACACGCTCGGGAACACTCGTACAAACTGAAGCTTTGACATTCCATGGACAATGCACAGTTCTAATAAGCCGTCGCTTCCTTTTGCATTTGGGCAAATCACCATTCCACCAGCATAATATGGGAAGTTTGCAACTGCAATCAACCAAACATTCTTCATTACGATTTCCTGATGATCAACTGAAATCGTCATATCAACCGGTTTAAATCCAAACAAAACCTTGAAAACACTGATAATATACTGCAGCTTTCTTAAACGAAAAACATTTAGCCACTTTTTGTGTTTAGAGTCGTTCACAATTTGAGCCACTTGACCGTCAAATCCAACCCCAATTACTGTCACACAGTATTCACCACCGATTCTGCCGATATCAACAGCTTTTGATTTTCCGCGTAAAATCCGATCCAAAGCTTCCCGGTAATCCTTTGGGATCTTTAAAGCTCTTGCAAAGTCATTTCCCGAACCTGCTGGTATAATGCCCAAGGGAATATCAAACCCAACTAACCCATTGATGACTTCATGCACCGTACCATCGCCCCCTATAACAATAACTGCTCCTTTTTTTAAATTTTTGACGATGGCTGTTGCATGCTTAGGTTGGGCAGTAAAAAATACCTCGTAATCAATCTCTCTTGTTTCCAAAACCTTACGAACCTCGCTCCAAATAGCACATGCTTTCCCGTTGCCGGAAACTTTATTGACAATGAAATAGTACATATAAAACTCCACCTCGTTTACTCAGCTTCCACTGTAAAGACCTTTAAATGATTGGGGAGAACTTGAAACTTTCGTTCCAATACAGTTTTGCGTTCCCCATCCATATTTACAAACATGTTCTCGGGTAAATGAACCTCAGACGAGGAAATTTTTTGATGTTTGATCAGTGAGGAGGGATTTCCAACCCTCAATGCTGTGATTAGTAATACCGTGAATAAATGTAGTCGATTCCGAATGTTGCATGTTACTAAATGAAAAGCCCCATCGCTTTCATTGGTTTGAGGAATGAACTGTTCAAATGGACCTACAGAATTTCCGTTCATGATGAGAAAAAACGAAAGGTCGGAAATATAAGTATCTGGAAAAATTTGAATGGCAATTTTTTCGCGTGATCTTTGTTGAAACAGTTTCTTAATAAAACAGAGGGCATAAGCAAATTCACCCAAATAAGATTTAAGTTTCTTTGGCGTCTCATAGGTAATATCTGTTAACCAACCTGCTGCTGCAATGTTAGCAAAATACTGTTGACCAAGCTTTCCGATGTCGACGTAAGCGGTATTCCCCTTTTCAATAATGGAAAGTATCTTGAAGACGTTATGGGGAAGACCGATGACTTGTGCAAACTCATTACTCGTACCAAATGGAAATACACCAACCTTTGGCCGGTAAAGCTCTGGAGACAAAGATTGAAGCACATTCTGGATGGTCCCGTCTCCCCCTGCTACAAAAAGAGCTTCCCATTGTTGCCTGCACGCACGTTTAATCAACGATGACAACTCTTGAGCATCTTCCTGTAACTGAAAGATGCTGATTTCATAACCCATATCCGTTAGTTTTTCTACGATAAGCGGAAAGTTTTTATGGTTTCGCTTCTTACCTGAAGAGGGGTTATAGATCATCAAGGCCCGTTTAGTGAGCATGTTCAGATGTTCCTCCGATCATTTGAATCGTGGAGTGTTGTTCACCGAGTTCTTTAATACGTGTCATCACAAACTGGGACAAATCATCATAATCGAAATCTGAAAAACGGGAGGGGTCTATAGGTTCCCCAATAATGATTTTTATGGAGGTTCGGTATCGTCCCTTCCCCTTTCTAACGATAGCAACCGGCAGGATCGGAGCACCGGTTTTACTTCCAAAAAATGCCACCCCTTTTTTGGGCTTTACATTTTCTCCAATTTTACATCTTTTTCCTTCAGGAAAAATACCAAAGATATCACCACGTCGGATAATTTTTATAACATGCCGAACCGGGCGAATCACAATACCACTGCTTCGATCAACAGGAACAGCATGAAGTTTACGCAAAAACCAATTTGAAAAATGATTGCTAAACAGTTCGTTTTTTGCTAAAAAATGAATTTTTCTACTAAACGTCCCGGAAAGGATGATCGGATCATAACTGCTGATATGATTGGCCGCAATAATGACAGCACCGGTTGGCATCCGCTCCTTACCAACCATTTCAATTTTAAAAGTACAAAGAAGAATCATTTTTGCAATGGGTTTCATCAAAAGATATATCATGGTTATCAATTCGCCCTCAGTTTAATTTCTTACCTTTATTATCCCTCGCTATACGTTAAAAATTCTCCCGGAAAACGTATATTAACTCTTTTTACGGTTACATTATAAATGATATTTTTTCCAAATTTCGTTAGCAGGTGATGTCTGTTGGAATCATTACAATTTGATTTCAAGCCCTCTCGTTACCTTATCAGCAAAACTATTGGGAGGTTTTCGAAATCCTTTTACTGGTCAGCAAAAACTTCATGTTTTCGGTTTGCTCAACTACCAGATCCAGAACTTCCTAATGAAAATTGGGTGAAGATAAAAGTAAAATACGGTGGAATTTGTGGAAGTGATTTAAATATCATTTTCCTAAATGAGAGTCCGGCAACTTCTCCGTATACTTCCTTCCCTTTCACGTTTGGACATGAATCCGTTGGAGTGATACAAGAAGTTGGCAAAAACGTTGACCAATTATCAGCAGGCGACCGGGTGGTGATCGACCCGATCTTATCTTGTACTACAAGAGGAATTACTGAACTATGTTCTGCCTGTCAGAGGGGAGATTACAGTTTATGTGAAAATATGACCGACGGACATATCTCTCCAGGCCTTCTAACGGGAACGTGTCGGGACACAGGGGGGAGTTGGAGCTCACATCTCGTGGCTCATCAAAACCAGGTTTTTCATCTTCCAGATGAGGTTGCTGATTTTAACGGGGTTATGGTGGAACCGTTTAGCTGTGCCCTTCATGGGGTTTTACGGAATCCTCCACGTGAAAACGACACTGTGCTCGTTATTGGGGGAGGAGTGATTGGGATTTGTGTCATTGCTGCCCTCCGGGCTTTACAATTTTCTTGTAAAGTTGTGGCACTCGTGAAACATGATTTTCAGGCTAAGTGCGCAAAAGAATATGGTGCCGATCAGGTCATTCAATTAGGTGGAAATTATACAAAAAGAATGAGTGAAGCATTAGATACGAAAAGATTGAAAACACTATTTGGTCCGGAAGTGATCGAAGGTGGAGCAGACTTGGTATATGAATGTGTAGGAAAAAAGCAAAGTGTCAACGATTCCTTACGGTTTGCAAACAGTGGGGGCAAAGTTATTCTGCTTGGACTAGCTGGCATATTGGACAGTATTGATTGGACGGCCGTCTGGTTAAACGAGCTCGATGTCAAAGGAAGCTTTGCTTACAGTTCGGACGAGTATAAAGGGGATAAAATACGAACGTTTGATATCGCGCTCGAACTCATGCGTTTGGGAAAAGTAGATTTGTCCCCGCTTGTTACGCATCGATTTCCAATCAAAGAATATCGACAGGCGCTCACCACTGCTTCCAGCAAAGCGAACGGAACAAAGATGAAGGTTGTGTTTGAACCTTAAGAGCCATTATTTTCTGCATTTATGCATCAAGGAGGATGGATCTAATGAAAAATTTCACGGTTAATGGAAAAGCAGATAGTCCGTTTTTAACGTGGCTGACTGAAGGAGTGATCCGTGAATTCCAAACGGAAGGGTACCAATTCCAGGAAGAACCAGGGGAAGATATAAAGCTGGTTCTTAATGTCATTGAACCTGAGCGGCCGCGTCATTTTCGGAGAAAAGCACAGTCTACTTTTGTCGTTACCATTGTGGAAACAGAAGAAGAACCGGAGGAAGTTTTTAAAGCCGCTTATCCACTTTTAATTCGATCGCTGGCGAATCATTTAATGTTTGTATCCCATAGTGACGAAAGATCGATGGTTTCCTTCCTTACCCCGGAACAGGGGATTTATCAAATGACTTACGACCCTGAAGAAGATGAAAACCTTTTTTTCCAACGTATTTACGAGCGTTTGGAACCATTAGCTTCTTCACAGTTGGTCATCAATAACGATTTTTACGATGACCTTTATGAAAACCTTGTGAACGGAAACGGCATAACGAAACAAATGTTTTTATACGGAAAAAAGCTTGATGATTTAAATTTATTGCCAGCACCTTTTCCGCTCGAAGAGTATTTGTCTTCACGTGATATGCGTCATTTAAAAAAATTGTACGGTCTTGGAGGATTAAGTTACGGAAATCTCAGCAGCCGCGAAAATACAGATCATTTTTGGATGAGCGCTAGTGGGATTGACAAATCTAATATGAAAGATATTGGAAGAGATATCCTCTACATCACCGGATATGATGAAGTCAATAATTCAATGAAAATTCGTATCCCGCCAAAAACAACTCCGAGAAGAGCATCGGTGGATGCGATTGAGCATTGGATGATTTACAGAGAACATCCTGATGTGGGAGCTATCGTTCATATTCATGCTTGGATGGATGGGATCGAAGCCACGCAAACGAATTATCCGTGTGGAACGCTCGAGCTTGCTGAGACGGTTGCAGAGTTGGTTCGTCAATCCGAGGACCCGTCAAGAACAGTTATTGGACTAAAAAACCATGGGCTCACCATCACTGGCACCAATTTGGACGACATATTTGAACGCATTGAGGGGCGGGTAATCCCGCAAATCCCGATGCTGTAAAAAGCTCCCCCCTGAAAAAGAGGGGGCTTTCTTTAAAATAAGGCAAAGGGTGTGATTTTACTTATGAAAAAGATTGTTAAATATATGGGCCAAATCATCGTCGATGCTTTAATTTTGCTTTTCGAACATGAATATGAAGATCTCCTAAAACCCCATCAGTCACGACGAAAAAACAACAGATAATCAGTTGAATTCTGTTGATATGAGGAGTTGAAATGAATGGAAATGATTAACCCAGTGGCCTTTGAGATTGGTCCTATTCAACTTTATTGGTATGGAATTATTATTGTTGGCAGCGCTTTCCTTGGGTTGTGGCTAGCGGTTCGTGAAAGCGAACGTCGCGGTCTGCCGAAAGATACCTTTGTCGATCTCGTTTTTATTGGGTTTCCCGTATCCGTCTTATTTGCCCGCCTTTACTACGTTCTCTTTAGTTGGGAATATTATTCTGCCAATCCTGAGAAGATTATTGCGATTTGGGAAGGCGGGCTTGCCATGCATGGTGTGCTAATTGGGGCTGTGTTAACCGTTATTGTTTTTTCCAGAGTACGAAATATTTCCTTTTGGCAGTTGGTGGATATTATGGCACCAAGTTTAATTTTGGCTCAAGCCATTGGAAGGTGGGGAAATTTCATTAATCAGGAAGCGCACGGGGGACCTGTAACCCGGGAATTTCTTGAAAGCTTATACTTACCTGATTTTATTATCAGTCAGATGAACATTAACGGTACGTTTTATCATCCGACTTTTTTATATGAGTCCATATGGAATTTTGGCGGATTTATCGTGTTGATGCTGCTGCGACGGGTAAATCTAAGACGCGGAGAATTGTTCTTAACCTATATTATTTATTATTCCATCGGTCGTTTTTTTATCGAAGGATTAAGAACGGATAGTTTAATGCTAACCGATCATTTACGGATGGCACAGGTCGTCTCACTTTTGCTTATCTTTATTGCCTTGTTAATGATTGGGTATCGCCGGAAGAAAGGACATGCCAATGCCCGTTATTTAGATGAAGGGGCATAAGCGTAAAAAGAAGGTAGTACATAACCACCTCCTCTAAGAATCATCATGAGACAAGACCATAATCCGCCAGCTTTGCTTCATAGGTGTATTCCATGGTTCGTAAATATTCAGTTATGTTTTCAGCATGAATACGCATGAGATCACAATCGTCCTGATCACCGTTATCTGAACAACGATTAGTATACTCTTGAACCCTGTATAATTCCACAAGTGAACCTAAAGTTACATCCCTGAGATCATAATATTCGGGTGGTGTAGGACGATTAGAAATTTCATCGACTAAATCGATCATTCGTTCTACAGACTCCTTTGTACTTTGTTCATCAACATCATCAACATGATCATAAAGGGTATGGAGCTCATCATAATAATCATCTAGGAAAGCACCATAATAATCACTATATCTTTCAATGTCCTCATTCGCTTCTGAACTCTGATTTCTTACGTATAGTTCATTGGGTTCTACATTTCTGTACGTGTCATAATGCATTCTCGCTAAATCTTCATCAAGATCTTCTGCACCCTCGCTGCCACAGCCGACAATTGTAAAGATTAACCAAAACATTATAATGGATCCTTTAAGGAAACGCATGTTGCACCATCACCCTCCTGATACGTGATTCATCTACGTTAAGCTTTAGTATGCAGTAGAGTGAAAATATCTATGCATGAAGGAAAGAAGATCGGGCTACCCTGAGAATGAACATTTATATCCGTTATTGGTCCTTTATAACAATAATCTGCGAAAATAGTGTATGAAATGGATATTTCCTCGTTAGATCGCTTTCCGGTACTAAAGCCCGCTTCCTTGTTTGGACAACGGACTTTTACCGAAAAATCTTTAATCCATTAAGGTTTTCGCTTATAATGGTTAGGGAATACACCTCTGGGGGGCACAAGGGCATGCATTCAGAAAAAATTTCTGTACCAATTACTGATGAACTATTTAGTGAGATCAAACATTTATCTGAGAATGGACAGAGCCGTTTTTTCTACCAGCTGGTTCAACATTACATTGAGAAAAAAAAGAAGGAATATATCCGTGCTGATTTAAAGCAAGGGTATATCGAAATGGCGGAAATTAATCGTTCCATTGCCGAAAGCTTTGCTCATGCAGAGTGGGAAGCGTTTCATACTTCAGAATTACGAAAACATATCATCCACTATGGCCAAGGAGGTGAATGGATGAGGTGAATAATCCGAACCAATCTCAGCAACCAGCTGCAAAGAAAAGTGTCAAACGCGGCGATGTTTTCTTTGCAGATTTATCTCCTGTAGTCGGCTCGGAACAAGGTGGCGTCCGCCCAGTTCTCATCATCCAAAACGACATTGGTAACCGCTTTAGCCCAACCGTAATCGTCGCAGCGATTACAGCCCAAATTAAAAAAGCAAAATTACCAACACATGTAGAGATCGATGCCGCACAACATCGATTTGATCGTGATAGTGTCGTTCTTCTTGAACAAATCCGAACGATTGATAAACAACGTCTTACGGATAAAATTACTCATTTGGACGATGAGATGATGAAAAAGGTCAAAAATGCCCTAGAAATTAGTATTGGCCTTAGTGATCTTTAGCTACATAATGGATAAAACGCCAGCCCGCCCCCCGGAGCTGGCAACTTTCATTAGTAAATATGTGAAATTATGATAAAATTTCAAAACAATATGTAACAACTAACATAGAATGTGATACAATGTAAAAAAAGATGAAAGAGGTGGAGGGCGCCAGCCTATTGTAATATGGTTAAACGAAAAATGTTTTCTTTATCCTTTAAAATTATGATCGGTTTCTGCATCATACTATCGAGTTTTGTTAGTGGCTGGTCAACGACATCAGAAGGAACTCTTCCTTCTAAAACTGCTGTCGTCCTCCACGCGATTAATAACCAATTGGTTGTTCCAAATGAACAACTGACCCCGCCAGCATTTTTAACGGGCAACAGCAGCTCTGGTAATGTTACTTTTGAACAAAAGTCATTGGAGATTCCAGTAAGTGACGGTTCACTGATTCCCGCCCGCATGCATAGACCTATAGGAGTAGAAGATGCCCCGATCATATTATATTACCATGGCGGAGCATTTATGGAAGGCTATGGCAGTATCCATACCCACGACAACATCGTACGCGCTTTGGCTTACCGTTCTAATGCCATTGTTATTAGTGTTGGGTATAGACTTGCCCCCGAACACATTTTTCCAAAAGCGGTTGATGACTCCTATGACGCTTTGCTCTGGGCGCATGAGCAGGCGGAAGAACTCGGAGGATCTAAGGAAAAAATAATCGTTGCCGGAGATAGTGCCGGGGGAAATATTGCCACTGTAACAGCGATGCAAGCACGCAATAAAGGTGGTCCAGAACTACAAGCGCAACTATTGTTTTATCCACTAACAACTTTTCATGACCGTTCTCTTGAAACCCGTAACAAGTACGACAGTGGGCATTACTTGCTATCCAGAAAAGTGATGGAAAAAGCGAGAGACACATATACTCCAGGGGAAGAAATGAGGAAGAACCCATATGTATCCCCACTGGATGAAGGAGTGGCTGAAGATTTACCGCCAGCATTTATTGCCACTGCTGAGTATGATCCTTTAAGAGATGAAGGAGAACTCTATGCTCATAAGCTAAATGACGAAGATGTACCCGTTGAAGCCATTCGTTATGAAGGCGTCATGCATGGATTTTTATCCTTTTATGAGGTGATGGCGACCGGTAGCCATGCCATTGATGACAGCCTGGATTTCCTGGATCGCACCTTGAATGATGAACCATTGCAAACGGCTGGATTTCGAATTGTTGAACGTGGGCAGCCATCGGGGGTTGAGAGGATAAGAGAAGAAACAGAAGCTCATTTAGCTGCTGTTTATTTACTTGGCCTACATGCTGAACGTAGATTTAATGATTGGGTGGAAACAACCTTACTTGCGGATTCAGCGAAAGATAATTGATAGAGCTTAAAAAAATGTAATGCGGCCGCTAGTAACTCAAGCTGGTGGCGTCTTACCTGATGAACCTTGAATCAATAAAGGATTCAAGGTTTTTTAGATCATTTAATAAAATCAAAAACGCCCTTCAGAATGAGTTCTTTTGTATATATTGATAAAGAAAATAAAGTGATTTATAGGCATATATCTTATTTAGAGACGAATAATATTGATTTTACCCGTTTATTTTCCAAATTCTTTTCTTTTCTCTATTTTATTTTCATAACGGCTGTGATACACTACTGAAGGATTACAAAAACAGAGAGAGAAAGATAGTAGTGAAAGGGGGCCTTCCTGATGCTAGCAGGATGGAAACAGCGCATGCAGGCGTTTACAAGAAGACGCCGTCAGATGAATGTCCATGAACGTATTAAAGAAAACGAAATGGCTGCAATCCTTGAAGATGAGATGCCTCGTTTTATAAAAATGACAAAACCAACCTTTTTTTTACGTCCAGAAATGGAAAGATCCCTTCATCAATTTTTACAAACGGGCGGGGGACAACGAAATTACGCAAAGCCAACGTTAACCAAAGAAGCACGCCAGTTGGCTCTCTTTTACAATAAAGAACTTTCACTTTTTATCAAGTACTTGCAAAAACAAGGGTTTCAGCTAAAAGGAAATGAAGCCCTTTTTGCACACATTTTCCTTAACCATGTAGCGATCATTAGTTTTCAACAGCTGCAAAAACGATATGGGACTGTCGCATTGCGTAACGAACACATCTCAACCGTGTTTGATCGATATTTGCATATGGTCGATGAAGAACGCTATTACGATATCGATCATCTCGAGTATTTACGTCAAAATTTGATCAGCAAGCGTATCGTGCCTGTTACGATGAACCTGTATAGACTGAAACGCCAACTCAAGCAATATGAAAAAAATCATGAAGACCATCAAATCAACAAATTTAAAAGACGTCTACAGGAAAATATCCATTAGAAAAAGGCTTTCCAGTTAAACGGAAAGCCTTTTTCTTTATATTAATCTAAAAGATGACATGGGCACATAAAACAATGATTGGTAAGGTAATAATAGTTCTTAACAAGAAGATCACTACGAGCTGAAAGAAAGAGATCGGGATTTTCGAACCGAGGATCATACCGCCAACCTCTGACATATAGATGAGCTGTGTAATTGAAAGACAAGCGATAATAAACCGAGTCATCTCACTTTGTATATCGGCGCCAATAATTGCCGGAAGCAACATATCGGCAAATCCAACTAACATCGTTTCTGAAGCAGCCTGAGCTTCAGGTACTTGCATAAGTTCTAAAAGCGGAACAAAGGGAAGGCCAAGCCATTGAAAAACGGGAGTATGTTCAGCGATAATAATCATCACTGTACCTACAGCCATAACGATAGGAATGACAGCAAACCACATTTCGAGGACGTTTCTTAATCCACTACGGCCAGCCCCCCCTGCACTTGCATGTCTAGCTCGGGTTAAAGCATTTTGCCAGCCTCGATGAAGTGCTGGTTGATCAGACTTTTCGTCACGTGGCTTTGGCTTTGTACCTGGATAATATTCTTCACTTTTTCTCGAAAGTGGTGGGATTCGCGGCATAATTATCGCAGCGGCAAATCCAGCGATGATTATCGTTACATAATAGGGAATAAACATATGAGTGAGTTCAATGTACTCTAAAACGACCACCGTAAAGGTAATGGAGACAATATTAAATGTCGTCCCTAAAACTGCCGCTTCCCGTTTTGTATAATACCCTTGTTCATATTGTTGATTTGTGAGAAGTACACCTATCGCTGCATCTCCAAGCCATGAAGCCAAACTGTCAATCGAGGAACGGCCCGGCATCGTAAATAACGGGCGCATAATGACGTGCATTAAAGAGCCTACAAACTCTAAAAGACCAAAATTCATTAACAGAGGTAAAAAGATCCCCGCGAATAAAAAGATCGTGATGAGTAAGGATGCTAGACCTAAAATTTCCCCACCTGTCGTTTCTCCCCAAAGCCATTCAGGCCCCCATTCAAAGAGGATAGCAATGGCGAACAAGAGACCTACAATCCGAACAATAAACCAAAAAGTAGTGACGGAAAATAGTGCCTCAAAAAACGGGCGCTGAATCCAAAGAGGATGTAGATAACGATAAATAATGGTCCCTGCTACAGATAAGGCTATAAGGATGACGATAAGTTCACCTAAGATAGGATCGAGCCATCCCCCAAGTGTATCAGCTAGCCAGGCAATCGGGATGGTCATCTCGTCACCGATTGTGATCGGCATGATAAAAATAAAGAGCCCAACTAGAGATGGGAGGATAAATGTTAGAATATGGCGGACGTTATCTTTTTTTTGCGAAGACACTTGCTCACTCCCAGACGTAGAAAAATGATATTATTGATAAACGAATACTGTTACTTTTACTGTGATTGACCATTTAATGAATCGAGTGTATTTCCGAGCTCTCGCAAGTGATTAATTTCTGCGTTCGGAATGATAGCTGAATCGTTTTGTTCTTGATCTCTATTGAGCCAAACAGACTTGATTCCAGCGCGATTTGCCCCAAGAATATCCGTATGAAGATTATCCCCGATCATTACGGCTTGATCTTTTTTTGCCTCAAACTGGGCAAGGGCATGTAAAAAAATCGACGGATCCGGTTTTCCAATGCCAAATGATCCCGAGATAACCACGCGGTCAAAATGGGGAATTAACGCTTTCGTCATCTCCAACTTTTTAATTTGCAAGCTTGGCGCCCCATTTGTAACAAGAGCAAGTTGATAAGACTTACTCATCCTTGTTAATACTTCAAACGTTTCTTCGTAAACGTAAGGGAGGGTTTCTCGATATTCAATAAAACGTCTCGAAAGTTCCCGCGCTAATGACAAATCTTCATTGCCTACTTTTCGAAGAGCTTCCATCCAAACATCAAATTGATAAACCCGAATATTTGCTCCCATTTCTCGAAAGCGAACGTCATGAATGTCATCGAAGGTTCCCCATAATCCTTCAAATGGATTAATGCCAAGCATGGTTGTTAACGGGTAAAACGATTGCTCTTCATAAAGGGAAGGAGCCACCGCTTTCACCGCCTCCATGAGTTCACTGCTGTCAACCCCAGCTTTCCGTGATGCATCATTACAAGTAGCAAGTAAAGACTCAGATATACTTTTTTTGTCCCATAATAACGTGTCATCAAGGTCAAAAAGAAGCGTATGTACCATTTTGCCCATCCTTTCCGCTGATAACCGTACTTTATTATGACATTATTGTAGCACATAGAAGAAGCGTTCTAACAGTAATTATCGATAAAATTCCCATTTGCATTGATTATCTACAAAGAATTCAAAATAAAATAAGATGATTATATTCACATTTTTCCGGAATGCCTATTCTACAAGATTTTGGAGATCCTTCCATTGGGAATGGAATTGGCAACAACTATAATGCTATAATCAACCTGGGATTCTTAGCTCTTTTAAAAGTGAACTTAGCTTGATACCCTTATTATAATGCTATATGAACAAGGCGCCATGGGCAGATAACATTGACATTTAGCATTTCGATATAGGTAATGTTTTCTACATATGTGTTTCATTTAAGAAGTGAAGTTGATAAAAGAGAATTCTCTTCAGCCGGAAATTCGATAAAATTATCGCTAACTTTTGTATCCTCTAAGAGGGCATGTTAAAATAGTGATGTGAAGGAATCAGGACTTTAATGAGCGCATTTTCATACGTTTATGTATGGTTCAACAGCTACTTACTCGGGTGAAAGAATGATACCAATGAGACCTTTCACTTAAATAAAAACGAAATCGATCTTTGATTTAATGAAATCGTATGAAGTGTCGTTGAAGTTATTTACACCAGTCTATACCAGTCAAATTTCCCATTTCTTATGTATGATATGTGAAAAATGACGGAAGAAGAGACGAGGATAGTGATGACACCGGGGAGAAGGAAATTAAGGAAATTCCGGTCACATTAAAGTATGGTTCAACACAGCCCAGCATTTAGACGCAAACAAGTGTAGTTGGAGGTAGTAGCAGATGGACAGAAACGTTTCCAAGCCGGAAAAGTCTTGGGAAACATTCCACGGGCCTAACTTAGGTTACGTGATGGACATGTATGAAAAATACAAAAATAATCCGAACGATGTAGAACCAGATTTGCGTGAATGGTTTAAAAACTATGGCGCACCGCCATCCACTCAGTCAACGCAGCCATTAGATGGACATTCGGATGCAGAATCAATGAAAATGTCTGCTTCAACGATGCATAAGATTTCGAAGGCCATTAATTTAGCAGATAACATTCGTACATTCGGCCATATTCTTGCGGATGTTAACCCGATCGAAGAGCCTAGTGAAGAATCTCCATTGTTAAAGCCTGAAGAAAACGGACTAAGTGAAGATGATTTAAGATCGATGCCAGCAGACTTGCTTTGTAAAGATGCACCAAACCATATAGAAGATGGATATGATGCTATTGTACATTTAAAACAAATGTATACGAAATCCATCGCCTTTGAGTTTGACCATGTATACGATCTTGAAGAACGTAACTGGTTAATAAAAATGGTTGAGTCCGGTGACATTTACGAAGATTTATCCAATGAAAAACGTCAAACAATACTTGAACGATTGACAGCTACGGAAAAGTTTGAACAGTATTTGCACAAAAATTTCGTAGGTCAAAAACGCTTTTCCATCGAGGGGCTTGATTCAATGGTCCCTATGCTCGAAGAAATGGTGCAACACTTCATCCACGAAGGTGCAAGTAATGTCATGATTGGAATGGCACATCGCGGAAGATTGAGCACTCTTGCGCACGTCCTCGGAAAACCTTACAACCTCATCTTTTCTGAATTTAAACATGCGCCGAACAAGGAAACCGCACCTTCTGAAGGTTCAACAACATTGAATTACGGCTGGACAGGTGATGTGAAGTATCATTTAGGTGCTGATATGCAAGTTAATAAAGAATCAAACTATACTACGGTGAGCATAGCCAATAACCCCAGCCACCTTGAATTTGTTGACCCTGTTGTCGCCGGTTATGCACGAGCGGCACAAGAAGATCGTGAAAAAACAGGGTTTCCGGATGTTGAACTGAACAAGGCAGGAGCGATTCTTGTACACGGAGATGCAGCATTTCCTGGTGAAGGTATTGTAGCTGAAACGCTAAATTTAAGTCGGCTAAAAGGATACCAAATCGGGGGGACACTCCATATCATCGCCAATAATCTTCTTGGTTTTACAACCGAAAGTCACGATTCAAGATCAACGACCTATGCCAGCGATTTGGCAAAAGGGTTTGAAATCCCCATCATCCACGTCAATGCGGACGATCCAGATGCGTGTATTGCAGCCGTAATTTTGGCTTGTGAATATCGACGTCGTTTTCATAAAGACTTCTTGATTGATCTTGTTGGCTATCGTCGTTTTGGGCATAACGAAATGGATGAGCCTGCAGCGACTCAACCTCAACTTTATGAACAAATTCGCGCTCATGACACAGCCAGAACTCTTTATGCTGAAAAGCTTCAGCAAGAAAATGTGATCGATAAAGATCAAGCACAAGCTATGATCGATGAAGCACAAAATACACTAGAAAAAGAATATGAAAAAGTATCGGGACGGAGTCAAACACCAGGTGAAACAGAACCACCCGAAGTTATTGAAAAAGGACTCCCTGATGTTGAAACCGCTGTGGATTACAGCACATTAAAACAGATCAATGAAGAATTGTTACAATACCCTGAAGGATTTACCGTCTTTCCTAAGTTGGGACGAATTCTACAGAGAAGGGAAAAAGCCTTTACTGAAGGAAACATTGATTGGGGACATGCAGAAGCGCTCGCGTTTGCCTCGATCCTTTCAGATGGCACTCCGATCCGGATGACTGGGCAGGATTCAGAACGCGGGACTTTCAGCCACCGCCATCTTATCCTTCACGATGCAGAAAACGGGGATATCCATTCTCCAATGCATACCTTATCTACAGCAAAAGCCTCCTTTGCCCTTCACAACAGTCCATTGTCTGAAGCTGCTGTTGTAGGATTTGAATACGGATATAATGTTCAGGCTCCAGATACATTAGTTCTTTGGGAAGCGCAGTACGGGGACTTCTCCAATGCCGCTCAAGTCATTTACGACCAATTCATTTCAGCTGGTCGGGCTAAATGGGGACAGCGTTCTGGATTGGTTCTCCTTCTGCCGCATGGCTATGAAGGATCAGGTCCAGAACATTCTAGTGCACGTTTAGAACGCTTTTTATCGCTTGCAGCCGAAAACAATTGGAACGTCGCAAATGCTACGAATACGTCCCAGTATTTCCACTTACTGCGCCGGCAGGCGGCCACACTAGAAATGGATGAAGTTCGACCGCTCGTATTAATGACACCGAAGAGTCTTCTACGAAACCAAACAATATCTAATAGCTATGAAGCGTTTACAGAAGGTAAATTTCAAACAATCATCGAGGACCCAATAACCGGGAACAATGCCGATGACGTTGATACGCTTATCTTCTGTAGCGGAAAAGTTTCCATTGATCTACATGAGAACATCGACGAAAACACGAATACGGATCAATTGCACATTGTCCGGGTCGAAGAGTTGTATCCATATCCTAGAAAAGAAATCGAAGATGTTCTTTCCCGTTACAAAAATGTAACGAGCGTGAAATGGGTACAGGAAGAACCTAAAAACATGGGAGCTTGGGGCTATATTCAACCTTACCTTCTTGAAACCCTACCTGAAGGTATTGACCTTCAATATATCGGGCGAAGGCGCCGTTCCAGCCCATCTGAAGGGGATCCAAATGTACACAAAAGAGAGCAGCAAAGAATCATTGATGAAGCGTTGAACCGGGAAGAAAGGGGAAGCTAGAATGGCAGAAATTAAAGTACCAGAACTTGCAGAATCAATTACAGAAGGTACAATCGCCGAATGGATGAAAGAGCCAGGGCAATACGTGGAAAAAGGTGAAGCGATTGCTGAGCTTGAAACAGATAAAGTAAATGTTGAACTTAACTCCGAGTACTCAGGCGTATTGCAAGAGTTATTAAGTCAAGCTGGAGATGAGGTGTCTGTCGGTGACGTCGTTGCTACGATTGACGAAAACGCGTCAGAAGGAACAAGTTCAGATGCTGGTTCTTCATCCGGTGAGAAGGCTCCTGAGGACAGCCAGGACGAGAAAAGAGAACCAGAACCCTCCCAACAACAGGAACATGATGAAAGTGACGAAGCTACGGATGCAGAGCAATCCGATCACATTGTTGCCTCTCCTGCGGCTCGTAAGCTGGCAAGGGAAAAAGGGATTAATCTTGACGAAGTCCCCGTGCGTGACCCACTTGGCCGGGTTCGAAAAGAAGATATCGAATCCTATGAGTCAAACAAAGCCAAAAATCAACAGCAGCATTCATCACAACAAAGTACCACTGAAAGTAAAAAGGATGCAGATGAATTTGGTGGAAAAACGGTCGAACGCGAGCGTATGTCCAGACGTAGGCAAACAATCGCAAATCGTCTTGTAGATGTACAACAATCTACGGCCATGCTTACTACATTTAACGAAGTGGACATGTCCGCAATCATGGATTTAAGAAAGCGTAAAAAAGAATCTTTCCAGGAAAAACATGATGGAACAAAATTAGGGATGATGTCCTTTTTTACGAAAGCTGTAGTTGGCGCACTCAAACAATACCCGCTCTTAAATGCAGAGATTCAAGGCAATGAAATTGTTAAAAAGTATTTTTACGATATCGGCATGGCCGTATCCACTGACCAGGGGCTAGTTGTACCAGTCATTCGCGATGCGGATACAAGAAGCTTTGCCGGAATTGAGCAAGAGCTAGGAAGACTCTCAAACAAGGCCCGAGACAACAAACTAAGTCTTGAGGATTTACAAGGCGGTACATTTACCATTACAAACGGCGGTGTATTTGGGTCATTACTATCGACACCAATTTTAAATACACCACAAGTTGGCATTCTCGGCATGCATACCATTCAGTGGCGCCCAGTAGCCATCGATCAAGAGCGAATGGAGAACAGACCGATGATGTATATCGCCCTTTCCTATGATCACCGGATTGTAGATGGAAAAGAAGCGGTAAGCTTTCTCGTAACTCTGAAACAATTGCTTGAAGAGCCAGAAGATCTTTTATTAGAAGGTTAACGAAAGAAAGAATGTCCTCCCGAAATCATTCGGGAGGTTTTTTCATATATAGGATAAAAGAATGATTTTAGCTTATTAGCTTTATAAATATGAAAAATCTTAAAATTTATGGTTTAAAAACACAAGAATTGTGTTATTATATTTCTATCTACAATGCATTCTGGGTATTGTAGGTTTTATTTTCTGAGTCTCACATTTTTAGTCGCATTCGTACAATGCACATGTGAATTGCAACATGCCTAAATTTTCTGAGGAGGGATTTACATGCCTGTACAATCAAAAGCGCGTGAACTCTGTGCGGCTATTCAAATGCGGGGCTGGTCGAACACCCAACTGTTTCAAAATCAACATCAGGATATAATCTTGAACAGCCGAACAGGGTGCCGTTCTTGGAAGGGTACAAAATGGGGGTTTATTTCTGCAGGAACCCCGGATCATTTAAATATCAGCATCGATTTACCAAGAGATCATTTTCAAATTGAGAATATTTCTTTGAAATTAGAAATGGATATTATTAACTGTAGCGATGTTGATATAAGTGGTGTTTATTTAGAACATAAACACGATCGTGACACGTTGCATATT
The DNA here is from genome assembly GCF_014207655.1 of Geomicrobium halophilum. Taxonomy (GTDB): domain Bacteria; phylum Bacillota; class Bacilli; order Bacillales; family Marinococcaceae; genus Geomicrobium; species Geomicrobium halophilum. The sequence continues at coordinate 1,066,248 of NZ_JACHHJ010000001.1, forward strand.
TTGCTTTGTCAGGAAGAGTTAGACAATGCCGAATTTAGTGATTCGGCTCTCGTGGATTTACTGAGTGAGATTCGTAGGTTAAATTGTTTGTAAAAGTATCCGATAGCAACCGGCGCAACTACGCGTCCGGTTGTTTTTGTTTTGAATCCATTTCCGTATATCTGTTTTTTTCTGCATTTACACATGGTATAATAACGATAATCAATCTCGTTTAGCTTTTAGCTAAACCTCGTTGTTATTAGAAATAGGAGGGGGTTTCATCATGAATAGCAGTCGCAAGTGCTATTTTTACCTTCGATCCTTGCATCATTCCCTTGAACCCATGAATTGGCCAAGAATTAAAGAAGCAGGTTTCGATTTGAACATAAAGCGCGAAGACGTTCCGTTTTTCATCACGTTCTTCCGTGAACTTACCGCTTACTATGATAATAAAGCTACACAAGCTCCCGAGCCATATCAAAATTATATCAAAGAGGTTGCCTCATTTTTCCGTGAGCAAGTACGGGAAATGAGTGAGTGTACGTCCTTTCAAAATGACACGGCTATTTATGTGATTCCGTTTAGTGACTTTGTTGCTTCGTTCATGCTAGCCGACGAAGCATTCGACCAGATTTTCAATGATAACGCAGAAATGGCTCATTATTTTGATAAAGCACTTACGTATTACAAACGTTTTAACTTACTGGCCGATCCAACAAAAGCCCAATTTATTTTGGACCATTTGCCAGAACTCTGTTTTCACTATGATTGATGGCAGGTTGAAAGGAGGAAATGTGGTTGCTGCACCTCGATTGGCAGGACAAGGAAACGATTAAAACCATTACATGTGAACACGCTGATGCAGCGAAATATAAAGTCGACCGTGTGCTCACACCAGGAAAAAATTACGACGTAAAGAACGAAACGAATGAGTTCTACTTCATTATCGATAATTCCGGAAAAATAGGCGGATTTAAAAAAGATTACTTTCGGGAGTAAAGGAAAACGGCTGCAATTAAGCGGCCGTTTTTCTTGCGATTTCAAAAAGGACGTGCTACTATAAAATAAAACATACGTTCCCTTCTATAATCCCATTTCCTTCCGTGATATTATAAGATCAGCAAAGGAAAAGGAGACGTTCTACATATGGGACGGAATGGCAGCCATCACGATCGTAACCTTAACAAGGATCATCGCAAAGATGATTTCCTTGTTGATATAGATGATGAAAGTAAGGATTCTTTTACTGAAGTTAATGATGATTGGGACGATATTCCACCGGAAGAACCGCCACTTGAAGATTTTTTACGTGACGAACCTGAGGATGAAGCAACCATTAAGAAAAAAAGAGGGAAGAAGCGCTGGATGAAGATCGGTATAGTTTTTGTGTCTTTCCTTCTTGTAGCCCAAGGTATCACCACTCTTTTTCAATTGTTTCAGCCTAATGTTGTAGACTTCCTAACTACTTCTTATGAATTATCCCAAGATGAGGATGTATCCGAGTGGAGAGAATCCGTCGTTACATTACAAGTAGAACAACCAGGATCTTCCATACGTGGAACGGGATTTTTTATCAATGATGAAGGACTGATTGCCACAAATCAGCATGTGGTGGAAGATGCTTTCCAAATTGTGGCCTCATTACATGATGGCTCTGCCTACGAAGCAACATTAGTAAGTGAATCAGAAACAGTAGACCTGGCTTTTATTAACATTGAGGAAGACGTTTCCGTGAATTCTCTACCCCTTCAATCTAAAGGAAGCGAAACAGAGGAAGGGACAAATATTACCATCATCGGCAACCCTCTTAATTTTACCGGAATAGCTAATGAAGGAGAAATTATCAATACGGGAAACCCTACAACAATCTCAGCTCCAACATACCGTGGAAACAGTGGGAGCCCGGCTATCAATGATGAAGGAGAAGTAGTTGGTATCATATTTGCAACGAGGAACCCTCCCCCTGGTGAAGGTGAACGAGTCGGCTTGATGGTTCCTGCTGACGAAGTATGGAATCATTTGCACGAAGAAAGAAAGGAAGGGTAACGATATGAATCTACGATTTTACATTGGTAGAAGTGGAAGCGGGAAAACAACGACGCTTTTGAATGAAGTAGAGAAAATGTTAGTTAAAGATCCTGTTGACGGGCCACCCATCCTTTACCTCGTTCCAGAGCAAATGACTTTTCAAGTCGAGTATCAACTGACGAAACAAACCGGCGGTATATCCAGAGCTCATGTCATGAGTTTTTCGCGTCTAGCCCTGCGTGTCATGCAGGAAACAGGGGGGAGTGCCAGAGATCGATTGCAACGTGCTGGTGTGCATATGCTGTTACGCAAAATTGTAGAAGAAGAGAAGAAGAACTTTCGCGTATTTAAAAAAGCAGCGGACACCGATGGATTTATTAGCGAAATGGAACGGATGATGACGGAATTGCGCCGACAAGCCCTTACACCGGAATTGATTACTGAAGGGCAAGCGCAACTAGACGGAGATGGAAAATCAGCGACCATAACGGATAAGCTTCATGATATTGCCCTCGTTTTTGATCGATTTGAAGATGTGTTTCACGGTACATACATGAACACAGAAGAAGCGCTAAAATGGCTTGTACAACAGCTACCAGATTCAGATTGGCTCAAAGGGGCTACCGTTTTTATTGACGGCTTTCACGATTTTAGCCCACAAGAGTTACAAGTCATTGAATCTTTATTCTCCAAGATCGATAAGCTAGCGATTGCTCTCACACTTGATCACATTCCAACTAATGAGACATCCCCAAATGAACTTGATCATTTTTACTTACCTGCGAAAACGTATACGAAATTGACGACCATGGCGAAGGAACATGGCTATGGTTGGCACGTGAATACTTTCTTTTCATCCAAAAGGTTTCAAGAGAAAGGCCTCTCGCTCTTAGAACAAAAACGTGACACACAGCCAACGCCCCAGTCCGAATCAAGCGGTGACGCCATTCAGGTCTATGAGGCTGTGCACCGGCGGGCAGAAGTAGAAGGAGTGGCACGTACAATTATAAACCTAGTTCGTGATCAAGGGTACCGATATCGTGATATTGCATTGCTTCTTCGGGATTCAGGTCCGTATAATGATTTAATCAAACGTGTGTTTTCTCGCTATGAGATTCCGATTTTCCTGGATGAAAAACGAGCGATGATGCATCACCCTGTCGCTGAACTAATTCGATCAACACTTGAAATCGTTGAAAAAAACTGGCCTTTTGAAGCGGTTTTCCGTGCCTTAAAGACGGACCTTTTTTTCCCGCGATCTGGATCATGGGAAATTTGGCGCGAACGTGTGGATGAATTAGAGAACTATGCGCTGGCACACGGCATTTATGGCTCTCAATGGAAAGATGGTTCCCGTTGGTCTTACCGCCGTCACCGCAACATTATGGACAACCCAGTGCAAACCGATGCAGAAAAAGAAATTGAAGCGCGTATCAATCACACGCGCGATCAGTTAATTACCCCGTTATTAACCTTTGAACAACGCCTGAAAAAGAGCAGTAATATAAGAGAGCGTTGTAAAGCTTTGTATCTGCTTTTAGAAGAACTGGAATTACCGATTAAAATTGAAATGATACGGGACCAAGCGGTTGCTGATGGGGCGTTGGAAAGTGCCAGTGAACATGATCAGGTATGGGAAAATGTCATTAATCTACTCGATCAGTTTGTTGACGCTGCTGGTGAGGATGAACTATCTCTGTTTTACTTTAACCGCATGATTGATTCTGGGTTGGAAAGCATGCAATTTGCGATTGTACCGCCGGCCATTGATCAGGTAACTATTGCTGATATGGAGCGTTCACGTCTCCCGGACATTCGCGCAACATTTATTCTTGGCTGCAATGAGGGAATAATTCCGGCAAGACCTGAAGAAGATGGATTGATTCGTGATCGTGAACGTGATCAACTCGAAAAAGTTGGGATTTCTGTCGGACCATCTGCCAATGAACGGCTTTGGAATGAACCCTTTTATTTATACATGGCCGAAGCAAGCCCTGCCAATAGGCTGATTTTCACGTATGCGCTAGCGGATGAAGATGGAAAAACCTTACTCCCGTCGCCGATTATCGAACGCTTGTTGACCCGTTTTCCAGACATCCAGAAGTATTTGTTCCAATCGGATGCCACAAGCGTGGCATCCAGTGAACAATCATCATTTGTGAGCCACCCGGAACAGGCGATTGAAGAGCTCGCATTACAGTTTAAAAACTGGCAGGGTGGTGAGAAGATACCGCTGATCTGGTGGGAAGTATACAACTGGTTTACGAGAGAACCTGAGTGGCACGATCGTTTGAGGACAGCGATTGGCAGTTTATTTTACAAAAATCAGGCTGCCGGATTAGAGCAAGAGACGACGAGAGCACTTTACGGCAAAGATATCGAAACGAGTGTCAGCCGTATGGAGATGTTTCAACAGTGCGCCTTCCGCCATTTCAGTACGTACGGCTTAGGTTTACAGGAACGAGAAACATATAAACTGGAAGCTCCAGATATAGGGGAGCTATTTCATGCTGCTTTAAAAGATGTTTCTAACGTCGTTCAAGAAAACAATCTTACTTGGATGGCACTCACTGATGACGATTGCCGACGTATCGCTCAAGAAACTGTACAACGGATCTTGCCCTATATCCAACGAAATATTATGTTCAGCTCCCACCGTCATGCCTATTTGAGTAAAAAACTGGAAGAAGTCATTGTGCGCACGACTTCGACGCTACGAACTCAAGCTAAATCTTCTAGTTTTGTACCCATCGGTCTTGAAGTTGAATTTGGGAACAAAAAGAAAGATATCCCATCGCCTCAATTCCAGCTTGCAAATGGAATCAACATGTCACTTAGGGGACGTATTGACCGCGTGGATCGAGCCGAAAGTGATCATGGCCCCATACTACGTATTATTGATTATAAATCAAGCGAGCAAAAGCTTCGTTTATCCGATGTTTTCCATGGGATTGCGCTGCAGATGCCGGTCTACCTTGATATTGCCTTAAACGGGGCAAACGATTGGCTTGGGGAAGATGCTGATATTGGCGGAATGTTTTATTTTCACGTCCATAACCCGGTAATTAACGCTGAGGAAAATATGGACGAAGAGAAAATCTCCCGTGAACTATTTAAACAGTTTAAGATGCAGGGGTTTTTACCTGCGGATCAAAATATCGCTTCCCTCATGGATCAGGCCCTTGAAAAAGGAGGGGGGCCATCTGCGGTAATCCCCGCGGAGATTACTCAAAAAGGCACGTTTTCAAAGCGATCTTCATCGGTCATGAAAAATGAGGATTTTGAATCTCTGCGAGACTATTTACACACCAAGATGCGGGCAATTGGAGAAGAAATGACGAATGGAACGATTTCAATAAACCCTTATCAAAAGGGTAAGGACGAAATTGCCTGTACGTATTGTCCCTTTCAATCGGTTTGTCAGTTTGATCCAACCCTTTATAGCAATGATTATCGATTTTTACCGAAGCTTACTCCTGAAGAAACAATCGAGTCGATGAAGAAAAATTCCTCGCGAGGGAGGGAGAATCGTGAGAACTCACAATAAAAATTGGAAATTAGATCAAAAGCCTGCCGATGTACACTGGACCGATGATCAATGGAACGCGATTTCTTTGCGGGGAGGAAATATTCTCGTATCAGCAGCTGCCGGGAGTGGAAAGACGGCAGTGCTTGTTGAACGCATCGTACGTCGTGTCATTGATCAAAATGACCCAGCTGACATTGATCGCTTGCTCGTGGTCACGTTCACCAAAGCAGCTGCAGCTGAAATGAATGTACGTATTGGGCAGAGAATCGAAGACGAACTAAGAAAACAACCCGGATCCTTGTACCTACAACGGCAACGGCAATTGTTGAACCGGGCGAACATTTCAACATTGCATTCATTCTGTACCGAAGTCATTCGTCATTATTATTATGAAGCAAACGTCGATCCAAACGTTCGAATCGCGAATGATACCGAGCGGGAAATTCTAAAAGAAGAAGTACTGGACGAAGTGCTGGAAGAATATTATGGCTCCGAAGACTCCCTATTCTTCGAAGTAGTGGATGCCTATAGCGGTGATCGCAGTGATGAGCGCTTACGAAAGTTACTGTTGCAATTCTATTCACGCGCACGTGCCCACCCTGACCCGAACGGCTGGCTTGAGGAGACGGCGCAAATGTACGAACAAGAATATCAATATGTAGAGGAAACCCCGTGGGGTTCCTCAATCCAGGTACAAGCGCTTGATCAATTGCAAACCGCCGCTGCATCCTTGAAGAAAGCTTTAAGCTTAGCCGAAGACCCAGAAGGGCCGGCTAAATATATTGATATACTAACCCGAGAGCTACAAACCTTGGAAATGTTGATTGAGAACCCTTCCTGGCAGCATTGGCACGAGACATTAAACTCCTTTACATTTGGCAAGCTTCCACAAAAAGGAAAAGATGTAAGTGCAGAACTTGCTGAGAAAAGTAAGAACCACCGCAATGTAGGGAAAAAGATCGTTGAGGATATAGCGAAAATATTCGCTCCAGATCCCAAATACCATTTGCAAAAAATCAGCCATATGAAAAGGCATGTGCGCTTACTCGTTACCCTCGTTCAACAATTTGATACGCATTATACAGAAGTAAAACGGGAAAAAGCCCTCGTGGACTTTGAAGACTTAGAACACTTAACGCTGCAAATATTAAGTGAGGATACTGTTGATCAGCCGTCAGCTGTGGCAAACGCTTATAAAGAGCACTTCGAAGAAATTCTCACCGATGAATATCAAGATACAAACCGTGTTCAAGAAGCTATTCTATCATTGGTTTCGACTGGATCTAATCGGTTTATGGTTGGGGATGTAAAGCAAAGTATTTACCGTTTTCGCCTTGCAGAGCCTTCTCTTTTTCTAGAAAAACAGGGAAGTTATGAAACGTTGAAACGTAATACGCAGGCACATGATGTTCGTATTGACCTTTCTGAAAACTTTCGAAGCCGCAAACAAGTGCTTGACGGTGTGAATTACGTGTTTAGGCAAATGATGGATGAAACCGTTGGTGATGTTCCCTATGATCAGAACCACGAGCTGCACTATGGGAATATTGATTACGACCGTTCTGCCACAGGGTATGAAAACGAGATAGTGCTTTTGGATCGCACCTATCAACCGGGTGAGAATGAAGAAGAGGAAGAGCTGCAAGTGGCGGAAAAAGAAGCACGTTTTGTAGCTGAGAAAATTCGCTCGCTCATCGATTCCCAATATCCTGTATATGACAAAACACTTGGTCAGACGCGTCCGGTGACATACGGTGATATTACTATTCTCATGCGATCCATGTCTGCAGCATCAACGTTTATGGATATTTTTAAAGAAGCAGATATCCCGGCGTATTCGGAACAGTCGGGGGGATATTTTCGTCGTGTGGAAGTACAAGTCATGATGGCGCTATTGCGAGTGATTGACAACCCATATCAAGATATCCCTCTTGCTTCAGTTTTACGTTCCCCAATAGTGGGACTTCGAGAAAATGAATTAGCTGAAATACGTTTAGCCGGAAAAGGTGTTCCTTTTTATGAAGCGATGAAAAAAACGGTGGAACAGCAGCCGGTTTTATCTCCGGAAGCGAAGCTATCTTTCCTTGAAGAGAAACAAAGAGAAGGCGGTGATTGGCGGAACCGATTAGCGGCGTTTTACAATCACCTCCAAAAGTGGCGATCAAAAGCTCGCAGCCAATCCCTTTCGCTATTGATCTGGGATTTGTTCCGTGAAACTGGTTATGACTCATTTGTCGGTGGACTTCCAGGCGGGAAAGAGCGGCAAGCAAACCTTCACGCTCTTTATGACCGGGCTCGAGCATACGAACAAACATCCTTTCGAGGCTTATTCCGTTTTCTACGTTTCGTTGATCGAATGGAAGAGCGTGGGGATGACCTTGAAGCAGCTCGTACACTCGGTGAACAGGAAGATGTTGTTAAAATTATGTCGATTCATAAAAGCAAGGGTCTTGAGTTTCCGGTTTTATTTGTCGTCGGCATGATGCAGAAGTTTAATTTTAGGGACGCGCATAAGTCTATACAAATTCATCAATCTCTTGGCTTCGGTTCCAAATATACCGACATCGAAAAGCGAACGTCTTACCACACACTGCCAGAGATCGCGATTAAACAAGAAGTATTAAAAGAGCAAATGTCAGAAGAGCTGCGCATCCTCTATGTGGCAGTTACGCGTGCAAAAGAAAAAGCTTATCTTGTCGGAACGGCCAAAGATCGTGAGAAGACCATTGAGCATTGGTTAGAGCAAGCTGAAACCGAGAACGAACGCTTGCCCCTACAAACTCGGACACGTGCGAAAACATTTTTTGACTGGATGGGTCCTGCCATCATTCGACATCAGGCAGGTAGAAAATTTCGGGAAGGATCCTTACCTTCAGAGCTTCCAGATGTGTCTGAATGGCACATTGAGCTTGCCGATATTCAGGGTTTTTCCGAAAGTGAAAAAAAACCTGATGAACTAAAAACAACGTTAGTAAGCTTGAAGAATTTAAAACCAGTGGAGATCTCAGAAGCAGACGAAGGTGCTTCTTCCTTGATCAAGAAAAGACTCGATTGGCAATATGACCACCGAGAAGCAACCACTCATTTCGCAAAGCAAAGTGTTAGTGAATTAAAAAGCCAACGTGACAATGAGGATCCTTATGCTTCTAAACCAATGCAAGAACTCCATTTTCAATCTGCAAACGCGGAACGCCCACGGTTTATGCAAGAAGAAAACCTTACCCGTGCAGAGATCGGGACTGCCATGCATGCAGTCATGCAACGAATCTCTTTGTATGATCACACCGAAGAAAGTATTAAAGAAAAAGTCGCTGACATGGTTGAAAAAGAACAAATCACATGCGACCAAGCGAAAGTCATTGATGGTGCGGCCATCGTTGAGTTTTTGCAATCAAATATAGGGACCCGATTAAGAGAGGCAAGAAGGGTTTTCCGGGAGATTCCTTTTACATTTGCAAAACCTGCAGATCACATCTATACGGAATGGACAGATGAACAACGTGAACTGATTCTGATCCAGGGTGTTGTAGACTGTATTTTTCGTGATAAACACGGAAATCTCGTTTTGATTGATTACAAAACTGATCAGATTAGCAGTCATTTAGACAAAGCAAATGTTGAAGCGATTCTAAAAGAACGGTATCAAGAGCAGATTCATCTATATGCAGAGGCGATCGAGTATATATGGCAAACGAAGCTGCAAGAGCGTTACCTGTATTTCTTTAATGGCGGTTATGCTGTCTCTATATAAGTGAAAGGGGGAGGTTATAATGCGCATTTTACACACAGCGGATTGGCATTTAGGACGAACATTAGAAGGAAGGGACCGAATGCCGGAGCATGAGGCATTTATTGATGAACTTGTCGAGATCGTTGATGAATATGATATTGATGCTGTTCTCATTGCTGGGGATATTTTTGATAGTACAAACCCTCCCGCAAATGCAGAACGTTTATACTATGAAAGTATGAGCCGCCTTTCGGATCAGGGGAACCGTCCAATTGTCGCTATTGCCGGCAACCATGACCAGCCCGAACGTTTATCTGCTGCTCTCCCCCTTGTCCAGGATCAACAAATTCACCTTATTGGATTGCCGCAAACGACCAGTGTTAAAGTGCCTATTACCCGTGTAAATACGCATTTACATGTTGCCGCACTTCCTTATCCATCAGAATCGAGATTAAAAGAAAGTTTTTCCGGCACTGACGTATTTTCAGGAGATGATCATGCTTATCAAGCAGAATATGATGCCCGTATTGCTCATTTATTCCAACAGTTAAGCGATGGGTTTACTGATGATAATGTGAACATGGCAATGAGTCATGTCTTTATGGCCGGAGGTGCTGCTTCTGATTCAGAACGGCCCATAGAAGTGGGGGGAGCATATACCGTGCGACCAAGCAGTATTCCTGAAAATGCCGCCTACACGGCTTTGGGCCATTTGCATCGCCCTCAGTGGGTAAAGCAAACAAAAACACCAGCCCGTTATGCCGGCTCTCCACTAGCCTTTTCATTTAACGAAACAGGAGTCACAAAGTCCGTTACGATCATTGAAGCCCACCCTGGTGAAGAAGCAAACATTACAGAAGTACCGCTATCAAGCGGGAAAAACCTTACTCGTTGGAAAGCAATTGATGGTCTCTCTCAAGTCTATCAATGGTTAGAGAAAGGACGAGGAACGGATGAGTGGATTGAGCTTTCCATACACAGCGAGCGCACATTAAAGCCAAATGAAATTCAGGCTATTCGCCGTGCTCATCCGGGGATCGTTACCATCCGTACCATTTTGCCGCATGAAGAATTCAAAGAGGTGGAAACGCGCAGGGATTTACCGGTAGAAGAATTGTTTCGGCAATTTTATGAGAAGAAAACGGGCGGAGCAACGCCTGACCCTGAACTTACCAAATTATTATTAGAGCTTCTGGAAGAAGAAAAAGAGGAGGTGAATCCAACTTGAGACCATTGACGTTAAACATCCGTGGCTTGCATAGTTTTCGAGAATCACAGACAATTGATTTTAATCGTCTGTGTTCTGGCGGGGTATTTGGAATATTTGGCCCTACAGGGAGCGGGAAATCCTCGATTCTTGATGCCATGACATTCGCGCTTTTCGGGCGGATCAGCCGATCGGGTGCAGCAAGTGTAAGTATGATTAATCAATCAGAATCAGAAGTTGCTGTCTCTTTTTCATTCCGATTGGGGCATCGATCATTTACAGCAGAAAGACGGGCAAAACGAAAAGAGAACCAGTTGAAAACGACGCGTTCGCGTTTTATTGAGACGACGAATGAACCAGTTGTTCTCGCCGAAAAAACTGGAGATATGAATCATCACATTGAAAAAATGTTAGGTTTGAAACTGGATGATTTTACGCGCACGGTTGTTCTTCCTCAAAACAAGTTTTCCGAGTTTCTCAGCCTAAAAGGGACCGAAAGAAGTGAAATGCTGCAGCGACTATTTGATTTACACAAGTACGGCGACGAGCTAAACGAAAAAATAAAAACAAATCTCACGCATGTGTCCGCTAGGAAGGGTGAGATTGAAGGAGAACAGACCGGTCTTGGCGATGCTTCTAAAGAAGCATTATCGAATGCCAAGCAAGCCGTCGTACAGATAGAAAACGAGCTACATAAGGAGACCGAGGTAAAGGAAGAACTCGAAAGACGCTTCCAGGAAGCCAAAGAAACGCGAAAACAACAACAGTTTCATAAAGAACTCCTGGATGAGCTCCACAATTTAGACAGAGAACGTCCGGCCCATGAAGGACGATTGCAAGCGCTCCATCTGAGTAATTCAGCAAGTCGGCTCCTTCCCTATATTGAAGAAAAAGACCGCACAGAACAGGCAAGGAGCGAAGCCGAAGAGGCATTCGCAGCTAATAAAAATAAAGTTGAAAAATGTGCAAAAGAAGAACGCAATGCTAAACAAATCTTTACATCTGCACGAGAAAAACGCCAAGTAGAGGAACCGCAACTTACGGTACGTATTTCGCAGCTCGAAGAAGCGAAAACGATAGAAGTGCAATTACAAACTTCCGAAAACCAACTCGAGCGTGAACGTAAAAACGAAGAAGCATTACGTAAACAACAACGAGCTGCAAACGATCAACTTGCACACGCAAAAGAAGAAGAAGCTGCAGCCAAGCAAGTCTTGCAGGAAAAAGAAAATAAGGTTTCAACACTTGATCAAAAGCAGCCAACACACGAAAAAATACGACAGGCTTATGAAAAAGCAACAGCTTTAAACGAGCAAGCCAAAAGGCTGGGGGAGGAGCAGGCTTCTGAACAGAAGGCCATCGAGAATATGCAACAACAGGAAAGGCAAATGCACGAGGAAAAGGAAAAAGTTGAACAATTCAAAGAAAAACTGCAAGCCTCGCAGGCGAACCTTACCCGTTGGTATTTTGATTTAAGCGAAGCAAGTCGGGAACAACATTCACTCATCCAAATTATTAAAGAAATGACATCAAATCGAATTAATACCCATCATGCAGAGATCATTCGGACACTTGCAGCCCAGTTGGAAGATGGAAAAGCTTGTCCGGTATGCGGTTCTGATCATCACCCATATCCAGAAGACCCCTCTGCTCTTGAGGGAGACACAGATGATGAATCACTACGAGAAACCTATGATCACCTGCAAACGGACCTAAGGATTGAACAGTATCTTTGGAAGCTTGATCAGGTATCTGCACAAATATCTATGTTTCTTGACACAGATGCCACTGCACTGGGTTTACCGGAAACAAATGAGAAAACAGGCCCATCCCACCCGTTACTAAGAAGTGAAGCACCGGGTATGTTACAACAACGTGTCCAACGGTTCATCCGTCAACTCGATGCAAAAACAAGATCATTGGATTCGCTCTTGGAGGATACAAACCGACAGCTTGAAAAATTTCAGCAACATCATTCACGGGTGAAAGAAGACGAGATACGTTACGAACAAACGAAATTACATTATGAAGAAGCAGATGCACGAAAAACAAGGCAGAAAGAAGTGTATCAAACGATAGAAAAAGAATGGTACGAAGCATTCCCTGATCAGTCATTAGACAACATTCATAAAGCTTGGGAAATGGCACAACATGAGCAAGAACAACTGCAGTCACTACGTGCAGAAGTCCGTGATCATCAAAATAAACTTGAATCCTTACGCGAAAATATGAAAGAAGCAGAATCACGGCAAGCGAATATACAAATGCAGCTTGTTCAAAAACAAACAGAGCGCAAGCAACATGAACAACAGCAAAGACAGGAACAGGAAAAGCTTGGTCAAATGCTTGGGGAATTTGAATCTGCAACAAAGGCCTTGAGAGAAGCTGAGGATACGTTGCAAACGATGCAAAAAGAAGAGAAAAGGGCCGAAGAAACGTTTCAAAACGCAGCCGCTCAGCTCCAGAAAGCTGAACAAGAGCAATCAGCAGTTGAGAAACAACGAACAACAGCCATTCATCAACATGAACAGGCCATGGAGCGTTGGAAGCAACAGCAAAATAGTGAAGCGTATCATGAAGTCACTCATCTAATTACGAAGAGTGATCATACTGAGATCACGAGTGAGGATATCAAGAAATGTTGCTTAACAGAGAAAGAAAGAAAACGATATGAAGAAGAAACCACGGATTTTGAAACACACTTATCCAATACAAGGTACCGTTTAACCGAAGTAGAAAAAAATCTGGATGGCAAATCAATTACCGATGAAGAATGGCAAACCCTCCATGAATCATTTCAACAAAAACAGGATCGAGTTGACCAACTCAAGGAGGAACGAAGCGTTGCCCGTTCTAAATGGGAGGAACTCAAAGAAAAACACCACCGATATCAAACACTTGAAGAAAATAGACAAGAGCTCGCCACCCAGATTGGTCACTACAAAGAATTGGAACGCGTTTTTCGTGGGAAAGCTTTCGTGGAGTTTATCGCTGAGGAACATCTCGTCCAAGTCACTCGCAGTGCTTCGGAACGCCTGCATACTCTTACCCAAGGGAGATACGCTCTCGCCCTCGATTCAAATGGTGGTTTTTTAATCGCTGATTATTTTAACGGAGGAGAGAAACGTCCACCCTCTACGCTGTCAGGAGGAGAAACGTTTTTAACGTCACTCGCATTAGCCCTCTCTCTTTCTGCCTCCATTCAATTGAAAGGGCAATATCCATTAGAATTCTTTTTCCTTGATGAAGGATTTGGAACGCTGGACGGGGAAACGCTTGATACCGTTGTTACCTCACTGGAACAGCTTCAAACGGAATATCTCGCCGTCGGGGTAATCAGTCATGTACCTGAATTACAAGAACGTTTGCACAAGCGCTTGCTCGTTGAAGCACCTACGCCTGAAGGTACTGGCAGCCGCCTTACCATCCAAAATTGAAAACCGCTCCATTACGGAAGCGGTTTTATTTTATAGATGAATTAACAAGCTTCGTTACAGCGATTGTTTACAGAAGAAGATGTGCAAAATATCAGCGAGATGACGAAAGATTTCATTCCGGTCTATAACAGTTATGAAAACGTCTGGACCGAGGACTTCCCAAATCCTATTGTGCCAGCATTAATTGACAGAAAACTTGATTACTCAGTTGATTAACGAAAAAGCCTGGTGTCCCTTGTATCCTTGTACAAAAAGACTTGGAACTGGAAGAATGTGGTTCAAAAGCGGAATCAATAACCAAAGTTTCAAAAACCTCTACTCGCAATCTCCCTTTCACTCCATTCCCAAAAATCTTTAGCAAGTTGCGTATTCAAGGCTCTTGATTTTAAGTCTTGCCGCTTCTTCTTGTAATAGTAACCACCATTGACTAGTTCCCGTGAGGAGGCTAAATGAATACTTGTTTCTGCGCCTTCTCGGGCATTTTGAAAGAGGGGGCGTAATACAGCATGGATTTGTTTTCCAAAACCAGTTTCCCGGTGAACACCTAATTGTGTACTGACAGCACCGGGGTGAACGCTTACCACATTGAGAAAATTCGTTTTCAAGCGCTGCGCAAGCTCAACCGTGAACAAGACGTTTGCGAATTTTGATTGCGTGTACCCTTTCCAAATGCCGAAATTTTTCTCTAAGTGGGGATCAGAAAAGTGAATACGTCCGGATTTGTAAGCTCCAGAAGCAAGGGTGATAATCCGGGCTTCCTCCGTTCGTTCAAGCAAGGGGAGAAGCTGTGTTGTTAAATAAAAGTGCCCAAGATGATTAACACCGAGCATCATTTCAAATCCGTCTTCGGTCGTTTCCCGTTTTACCGTGACCACACCAGCGTTATTAATTAAGGCGTAAAGTTTATCGTGCTTTGCTTTAAAGGCTTGAATAAATGTTTGAATGCTTTCAAGAGAGGCAAGGTGGCAACAATGAACATCGATGTTTGCGTATGGAATACGGGTAAGGATATCTGTCCTCGCTTCTTCGCCACGTCTGATATCTCGGCTTGCCATCGTCACATGTGCACCTCTTGCAGCTAATACTTCCGCGGTTTCTTTTCCAATACCTGAATTAGCACCAGTTATAACGATATTTTTACCTTGCACAGAAAAGTTTCTCTCGCTATGATTAGATGGTAGATACATTTAATCGCACCCTTTCGAGGAGGAACCTTCGTATGATAGATCAGGCGCGCCAACTGCTCCATACTTATTACGGTTATGATTCGTTTCGACCAGGGCAGGAAGCGCTCGTGACCTCGATATTAGATGGAAAACACACAATGGGCATTATGCCGACGGGCGGGGGTAAGTCCGTTTGCTATCAATTGCCTTCATTACTTTTGAATGGTTTGACGATTGTCATTTCTCCTTTGATTTCTTTAATGAAAGATCAAGTTGATGAAATTCAGGAACTTGGGATTTCAGCGACATACATAAATAGTTCACTTACGTATGAAGAAACCATAAGCCGGCTAAAAGCTGTGCAACACGGAGAGTTTCGTTTGCTTTATTTAGCTCCTGAACGGCTGGCTGCCCCTCATTTTTTATCACGGATTCAATCACTAGATATAGCCCTTATCGCGATCGATGAAGCCCATTGTTTATCCCATTGGGGGCACGATTTTCGCCCCAGCTACCTGGATATTCCCCATTTCATCCAACAACTACAATCGGAACCATCCGTATTAGCCTTAACGGCAACGGCTACCCCAACGGTTGCTGAAGACGTTTGTCAGACGCTTGGGATTCCAACAGAAAATATGGTTAAAACAGGCTTTGCACGTGAGAATCTTACGTTCTCTGTGATAAAAGGACAGGATCAGACAGCTTATTTAACCGATTATGTTCAAAAAAACCAAAACGAGGCCGGTATTATCTACGCGACGACCCGAAAAGAAGTGGAACGGATCACGGCGAAGCTAAAGGCCAAAGGAATCGATGCCGGGCAATACCACGGGGGGATGGATGCTCAAGCCCGCGCCCATAGCCAAGAACGTTTTGTTTACGATGAAGTGAGGGTCATGGTTGCCACAAATGCTTTCGGGATGGGGATCAATAAGTCAAACGTTCGTTACGTGATCCACGCCCAAATCCCGCGAACAATGGAAGCTTACTATCAGGAAGCAGGCAGAGCCGGCCGCGATGGAGAAGAGAGCGCTTGTATCCTTTTATTCTCCCCGCAAGACATCCAAATCCAGCAATATTTACTTGAGCAATCCCAGCTCAATGAAAGAAGAAAGGCGCATGAATTCCGTAAACTTCGTGAGATGGTTAATTATTGTCACACCGAATCTTGTTTGCAAGCGTATATTCTCGAATATTTCGGTGAATCCAACCCGAAGGATTGCAAACGTTGTTTACATTGTACCGATGACCGGGAAGTGATCGATGTCACGAAAGAGGCTCAAATGGTGTTTTCATGTGTGAAAAGGATGAAAGAGAAATTTGGGAAAACGCTCGTTACCCAGGTTCTTACAGGATCCAGTAATCAAAAGATTAAAGATCTTCGTTTTCATCAACTATCTACGTACGGCATTTTGAAAGGAGAATCTCAAAAGAGAGTTGCAGCCTTTATTGATTTTTTAACCGCGCATCATTATTTAACCTTAACCCAAGGACAGTATCCTGTCTTGCAATTAGGGGAAAAAGCGGTTGCGGCCCTCAAGGGAGAGACAAAAGTGATGAAAAAAGAAGCAGCCGCCGCTAAAACCCAGGTAGCAAGCGATGACCCCCTCTTTAACCGTATGCGTGAACTCCGCACTGCACTCGCAAAGGAACATCAAGTAGCTCCTTATATGGTGTTTTCTGATCAAACCTTAAAAGAAATGTCTAGTCATAAACCAGTGACAAAATCAGAAATGCTTGCGATAAAAGGCGTAGGTGAACATAAATATACGGTTTATGGAGAAGCATTTTTACAAGTGATTGCAGAGGCCAGCGGCTAGATCGTCGTTGCCTCTATAAAAAACTCACTGTACTTGGGATCAGCCATATGATAGGAAATAAACGATTGATAATGATCTTCGTAATATGGATTTTGTTTTGCTAGTCTTTTTAAATGCTTGGCAATGCCCATGATCTCAAAACGTAAAAAGTTTGGATCAGCAGCAATATTTCGATTTAAGTAAAACACTTCACGATGGATCAAATCTCCAATCGCTGTCCCTTCCTTGAATAATTGAATGATTTTTCGTTCACGTTTTTCAACAATTGCTAAATAGTTGTCGAGGGCAATTTCGTACTCCTTACGTGAAAATATACCTTTATGATGAGAAGTTACATAATAATCCGCATCGATGTTTAAGGTCATTTCACCTGACGTGATCAATTGATCGATGTCAGAGTCCGCGTTGTTGTACCAAGGGCCAAAGGAAGTTAAATCATAGTCTCCAACAACCAAAACGCCCTCTTCCGGAAAGTAGGGGCAGCAAAACCCTTCACAATGTCCAGGTGCATGAAGCATCTGGATTTTTCGTCCTGCAAGTGTGAACGTTTCATCATAAGGATAGATTTCTTTTTCTCTCGCGAGCACATCCTGGTAAGAATGTCCTTGGTTGCTAGCGTTCAGCCACTTGTCAAGCTCTGATTCACCCATAAGTGCTCGTATCCCCATGGCTTTTGCTAACCATTCAGGGTTATTCAATTTCGGTGCATCGATGCGGTTGACGAATACTTTTGCATTTGGATAATACATCGATCCCCATACATGATCAATATGGTAGTGAGTAAGAAGAAGATGTTGAATGTCGTAATAGTCATTCAGGTATGAAAAACCTTCTTCACCCGTCCCGCAATCAATGAGACCATCTGCTTCATTGCCTTTCACTAGGATACTTGTAGAAAAGGGCACTTTACTGTTTCGTTGTCCCTTGATGACTTCAATGGGCCCAATTTTTTGTATGTCCATGAAGGTGTTCCTCCTCTTTGTTGTTCATTTGCCTTCGTTTAGGTAAGTCACTACTTTAAATTTTAGCCCGTATCGACCAAAGTTCTGGGAAAAAGTATTGATCGATAACTTTTTTCAAATAATTAACGCCTGAAGATCCACCTGTTCCTGCTTTACTCCCGATGATTCTTTCCACGGTTTTCATATGACGGAATCGCCATTGCTGAAACCAATCTTCAAGATCAACGAGCTTTTCCGCGAGCTCATAAAGTTCCCAGTATGTATTGACATCATTATACACCGCCAACCAGGCAGCTTCTACACTTTTATTTTCCTTATAAGGTTCACGGACGTCTCTATTTAGAATTTCTTCGTCGATCGCTAGCCCTGCCCTTGCCAGTGCCTGAATAGATACATCGTACAAACTAGGGGATGAGTAAGCTTTTGAAAGCAGATGATAGATCTCTGGTTCTTGTTCATAAATCTTTAGGGCATGGGTTGTCTTATACCCGAGTGCAAATTCTATCAGGCGGTATTGATAGGACTGAAAACCCGATGCTTTCCCGAGAGAATCACGAAATTTAATGTATTCAGCGGGGGTTAACGTGGAAAGTACGTCCCAGCCGTGAATAATTTGCGATTGAATTTTCGAAACCCGTGCCAGCATTTTAAAGGCGGGGGCCAACTGCTGCTCCGCTATGGATGCCGTGGCCGCTTCCAATTCATGGATAATCAGTTTCATCCAGAGTTCACTGACTTGATGAATGATGATAAATAACATTTCATCATGGTGATCGGATAAGCGATACTGACTTGATAAAATCGATTCCAGATCAAGGTAATCCGTGTAAGTCATTTTCTCACGAAAATCAGTCTCGATTTGTTTTTCATTCCGAAAAGCTTTCAGGTGTTGATGATATGTCATCAGTACGATCCTCCTTTATTTCGGGTTAAGATACGACTCCCCGTCCGCGTTCATATTGCTCGTAACTCTTTTCTTCCATAATCTTTTTTAACGTTTGTACCGTTTGCCAGATCTCTGCGAACGTATTGTACAACGGAGCTGGAGCCAAGCGAATTCCGCTTGGAGGCCGCAGATCAGGAATGATGCCTTCCGCTTTTAAAGCTTTACAAATACGGACAGCTTCAGGATGTTCAAGAAATAAATGACCGCCTCGCGCTTGTTCACCTCTCGGATTGCTGATGGTCAAACCAAAAGATGTAAGTTCATGATCGATCAAAGTCATGAAATAGTCAGTCATGCGAAGAGAGCGCTCGCGTAAATGTTGAATACCTGCCTGGTTTAACATTTCCAGACTGGAAAGCAGTGGAGCCGCACTTAGTACATGGGGTGTACCGATCTGGTAAGCGCCAACATCACCTGCAAACGTTGGTTCATGCTCCATGTCAAATTGCTTCTTCTTGTCCGAACCAAACCATCCAGACAACCCGGGCGTCTTACCGAAGTGCTTAGCATTTACGTATAATCCCCCGACACTGCCCGGGCCGCCATTCACATATTTATAATTGCACCAAAAAGCAAAGTCTACCCCCCATTCGGAGAGTTCATGGGGGAGAGCTCCGATCGAATGGCATAAATCAAAACCGATAGGAATCCCCCGTTCATGAGCAGCAATCGTTAGCGCTTTCATATCTAGCACTTGCCCGCTTCGATACAATACGGAAGGGAGAACAATGAGTGCAACCTCTTCATCCATTTCCATGATAATTTCCGTTTCATCCAAGGTTAATCCATCTTGGCTTTTCACTTGTTTCAAGTGGATCGAAGGATCATATCCTTGCATTTTTAACTGACTTTGCAATGCATAAATATCCGAGGGAAAAGTTAGCTCATCCGCAAGAATTTTTGTACATTTGCCTTTAGGTTTATAAAACGTTGCTACCAGCTGATGCAAGTTCACAGTAGTCGACCCGGTAACCACAACTTCATCCTTTTCAGCACCAACGAGCGGGGCACTTGCTTTACCTAATTGTTCTGATAAATAAAACCAAGGATGATTACCTGATGTCCAGCCGTCAATGCCGTATTTTTTCCAAGAGTTCAACAGCTCATAAACATTTGCCTCCGCACCTCGAGAGAGCAAACCTAAAGAGTTACCGTCAAGATAGATCGTATCTTTATCATAATAGAACTCTTCTCGAAACGACGATAGCGGATCTTTTCGGTCTATCCTCACTGCCTCTTCATATGTATACACGAATGAGATCACCTGCTTTCAAATATCCAAATGAGATAACAAGATGATTCTACCGCGTATTCGTCTACGCGTACAACTTTTATCGGTATTTTACCATTGTTCATCCATGTCTCATACACAACAATCGACAAAAAACAACAAAAGTTGACGATATTCGCAGCAATTGTTCGTATATATACGATAATCTTTATATGGATTATATAAAATACATTAAACAGAGAAATTCAGTTAATACACAATTTTAATTAAAAATACACATCCACTATACTAATAATGTTGCCATAACATAATCATGGAGGTTATAGCCGTTGTTGAAATTTGAGAACGTATCAAAGATATATAGTGGCAATCACTATGCGGTTCAAAATCTTTCTTTCGAAGTGGAAAAGGGAGAATTTATTGTCTTTATCGGTCCCAGTGGGTGTGGGAAAACAACGACGATGAAAATGATCAACCGTCTTATTGATCCTACCGAAGGGGTCATTAGTATTGATGATAAGGATTCAAATCTACAAGATACCGTACAATTACGAAGAGATATCGGTTATGTCATCCAACAAATTGGCTTATTCCCACATATGACGATTCAAGAGAATGTCACCCTTGTGCCAAGGTTACTGAAATGGTCAAAAGAAAAAAGAAAAGAACGGGCAAAAGAATTACTTAAGCTCGTTGATATGGGGGAAGAATACTTAACACGCTATCCGAACGAACTTAGCGGGGGACAACAGCAAAGGATTGGAGTGCTTCGAGCACTAGCAGCTGATCCACCGCTGATATTAATGGACGAGCCTTTTGGGGCGCTGGACCCAATCACGCGTGACACATTACAAGGTGAGTTTAAAGATTTGCAGCAACGTTTAGGGAAAACGATCGTGTTTGTTACCCATGATATGGATGAAGCTCTTAAGCTCGCCGACCGGATGTTGATTTTAAAGGACGGTAAACTTGTACAAATAGGTACTCCAGATGAAATATTAACGGAACCTGCCAATGAATTCGTCGAAGAATTTATCGGCAAAGAGCGGCTTATACAAATGCGCGCGAATGTAGAAACCGTCGAACATATGATGAACAAACATCCAGTAACTATCCATGAATCCGCTTCCTTATCCGTAGCGATTCAGGTGATGCGTGAGAAGCGGGTCGACTCTTTATTGGTTACTGACAGCGAAGGCTATTTGAAAGGGTATGTGGATATAGAAATGATTGAGTCCAATCGTAATAATAATAAAACCATTGCAGATATCCACCTCACCAAAATCCATACGGTTCATAAAAAAGCCCGGTTACGTGATTCAATCAGTCGAATTTTGAAACTTGGTGCTAGTTATGTTCCTGTTGTTGATGATGACATGCGCTTACTTGGTATCCTCACTCGAGCCACACTCGTAGATGTTGTGTATGATTCGATTTGGGGCCATGAAGATCCTGGAAAAGAAGATCAGATCGCTGCCACCGTTGAGGAGTCGGTTCTATGAACACTTTAATAGAATTTTTAGAAGTACATGGTGGGGAAATGATCTACCTCACATGGCAGCACCTTTATATTACATTGAGTGCTCTCTTCCTTGGCACTATTGTAGCTGTCCCTCTAGGGATTTTGTTAAACAAAGTTCCAAGGAAATTCGGCCAATTCATTATAGGAATCGTTAGTATTATGCAAACCTTTCCGAGTTTGGCAATCTTAGCATTCGTAATACCATTTCTTGGAATCGGCCAAGGGCCAGCGATTTTTGCCTTATTTATCTATTCCCTACTACCGATTTTACGCAATACTTACGTAGGCATTCGCGGGGTTGACCCGGCCCTCAACGAATCGGGTAAAGGAATGGGAATGAGCGCATGGGAACGCGTACGCCACGTTGAACTGCCTCTCGCAACCCCTGTCATCATGTCCGGAATCCGCCTTGCAAGTGTTTACCTTGTCGGTTGGGCTACGCTTGCTTCTTATATTGGGGGTGGAGGTCTTGGGGATTTTATTTTTAATGGTTTGAACCTCTATCAGCCTGAATTTATTTTTGCAGGGGCGATCCCTGTCACACTCATGGCATTATTATTTGAGCTTACCCTTTCAAAGATGGAAAAGGGAATGACACCGAATGGTCTGAAAGCAGCCGCTTAAGAAGGAGGAAAGCTTATGCTTACAAAAAAAATAAGGCATCGCTGTTTGGCCGCTTTACTGGGCGTCAGTATGATAAGCGGATGTTCTCTTCCTGGATTAGGTGGTGGTGGGGGAGATGAATCGGTTACGATCGGCACCCAAGACACATCGGAATCACAAATTATTGGCCATATGCTGCGGATCATGATCGAAAGAAATACGGATGCGGACGTTGAAATTATTAATAACCTGGGGACTTCCATCGTCGTACACCAAGCTATGATGAACGGTGATATCAATATTTCTTCCACCCGTTATACGGGCACTGATATCGCTGGTGCCCTTAACGAAGAACCAATCATGGACCCAGATGAAGCTCTGGATCACCTCATGGAAGAATTTGATGACCGTTTTGATCAAACCTGGTTCCCGTCCTACGGTTTTGATAACACCTACGCGTTTACCATTCGTGAAGACTTGGCTGAAGAAGAAGGAATTGAAAATGTATCAGATTTAGAAGCGATGGCTGATACAGTCGAAGTAGGAGTTGACAATAATTGGCTTACTCGCGAAGGAGACGGATACCCTGCGTTTCAAGAACATTATGGATTTGAATTTGATCACATTACTCCAATGCAAATTGGTCTTGTTTACGATGCACTCGCCAGTGGAAACATGGATGTCGTGCTTGCCTATACTTCGGATGGAAGAATTGCTGCTTATGATCTTTTCTTATTAGAAGACGATCAACAATTTTTCCCCCCGTACGATACATCGGCAGTCGCTACCAATGACGTTTTGGAAGCAAATCCAGGTGTTGAAGAAGCGATCCGTCAATTAGAAGGGCAAATTAGTACAGAAGACATGCAAGTTTTAAACTATGAAGCAGATGCTGAATTAAGCGAACCTGCCACTGTCGCTGAAAATTTCCTGGAAGAAAATAACTATTTTGAGTAAACATGAAGCTTTTAAATCGGGGGTGATCCTTTGTTTGAAGTCTTAAGTGATGTCATTCAGTATTACATGCAAAATTTTTCTTATATATCTCAAGAGTTTTTCCGTCATTTCCTTATGGCTGCGTATGGGGTATTATTTGCAGCCATTGTAGCGATTCCATTAGGCATTACGATTGCTCGATTTGGTCGGTTAAGCAATTGGGGAATCCAGCTTGCAAATATCATTCAAACGATCCCACACCTGGCCATGCTCTCCATTTTTATGATTGCCATGGGTTTAGGTGCGAATACCGTTGTCGTAGCGCTCTTCTTTTACTCGATTCTACCCATCGTCAAAAATACCTACACGGGGATTGTCAATGTTGATCAAGTGTTGCTAGATTCGGGTAAAGCCATGGGGATGACAAAAGGACAGCTGTTACGGATGGTAGAAATACCGCTCGCTCTTTCCGTTATTATGGCAGGACTTCGTAATGCGCTCGTTATCGCGATCGGAATCGTCGCGATCGGAGCTTTCTTCGGAGCCGGTGGTTTGGGAGACATCATCATTCGAGGGACAAATGTAACAGATGGCACAGCCATCATCCTGGCAGGGGCTATTCCAACAGCCTTAATGGCCATTATCACTGACTTAATTATGGGTACGTTGGAAAAGCTCCTTCACCCTGTAAAATCGGTGAAAGATGATAAAGAAAACGTTGATCATGCTGCGCCGGCATAAAATCATGGATGGAAATCAACCATGAACAAGAGGAGCTTCGATGTGATTTTTAAAAAAATAACTTCTAGTTATTGAATATTTCTTTCTTTCAATGCATAGCATAGAACATGGTGAAGGAGGGGATTTGATTGCAACGTTTGACACGTGCAGAGATGATCCGTCTATTGGTCGAACTATGTGGAATTCCGAAGCCATTTCTAGAAAAAGTAGATGAGAATACGATTCAAAAATTGTTTGCCGAACGGCTAGGGGGACGAGAACAACCACTAGATAAAGAAGCATGAAAAATGTAGTCTCCATATTTCGCACATATAAAGAAGCGCTGCCGGTGGGTAGCGTTTCTTTTCTGTTTCCATTAAAATAGGCGAAGAATACAGATGAAGGATGAAACGAGAGATATGAATAAAAAACACGAACCTATAGATATACAAATGGATTTTGGCTATGATTCTCCGCTTTATTTCCGTAATCCAGATTCAATTATTCAAACGGATCAAATGGAAGAAGTAGAGGCATGTATGCGTAAGGTTCAGCACGCTGTAAACGAAGGGTACTATGCGGTGGGCTATCTCTCTTACGAGGCGGCGAAAGGGTTGAGGCCAGAACTTGCCGTACATACTGGGGCAGAGATGCCGCTTGTTTGGTTTGGCATTTTTGAATCACCCGATACTTCGCCAAGACAAAGCGATAAAATCCCGCAGGCTTTTAAGCTAGCTGAATGGGAATCTTCGACAGATGCAGCTGATTATGAAAATAATATTGAACGAATTCGTCAGGCGATTGCCGAGGGAGAAACCTACCAAGTCAACTATACGATGCGGATGAAGGCTAATTTTTTAGGCCATGCCCGCTCCTTGTATGAACAATTAAAGGAAAAGCAACAAGGGATGTACAGCGCCTACTTGAATACCGGAGACTACCAAATCCTGTCCGTATCTCCAGAGCTGTTCTTTGAACGTAAAGGAAATCAATTGCGAACAAAGCCTATGAAGGGGACATATGCGCGAGGAAAGACAGATATAGAAGACCAAACACATTTCCAAAGGCTTCTTGAGTCTCAAAAAGATCGAGCTGAAAATGTGATGATTGTAGATCTGCTTCGTAATGACCTAGGGATGATCGCTGCTACAGGAAGCGTAACTGTCTCTGATCTTTTTGCGATTGAACCTTATCCAACAGTATGGCAAATGACTTCCACAATCACTGCGCAACTCAAAAAAGACGTCGACATTGTTGAAACATTTCGTGCCTTATTTCCTTGCGGTTCAATTACAGGAGCCCCAAAGAAAAAGACTATGGAAAAGATTACTTTAATGGAAGACGAACCGCGCGGCGTCTATTGTGGGTCCATAGGCTATATCACGCCGACAGGAGATTGTGTGTTTAATGTTGCCATCCGTACAGCTGTTATTAATGCAGAAAAGGAAAAAATCACCTATGGCACAGGTGGTGGTGTAACCTGGGACTCAACAGCAAAAGGGGAGTACGAAGAAGCTGTCTTGAAGAGCCAAATTATCACAGGATTAAATACTGATTTTTCTTTACTGGAAAGTTTGCGTCTCGAAGAAGGTCACTATCCTTTTCTATCTTTACATTTGGAGCGCATTCAAGCATCCGCTAATGATTTGGATTGGTCTTTTTCTAGCGAAAAAATGCAGGAACTCCTTTATTCATATGCGAAACAGCATCCATATGGAAAATATAAAGTTCGCCTGCAATACCATCCAGTACAAGGGTTCTCGATAGACGGATCGATCGTTCAGGAGCTGCAAGAACCTGTTTCAGTGGAGTTGGCCAAAGAGCCCATCCGTATTAACGAACCATTTTCCTTTCACAAAACGACAGCTAGAGGAGTTTTTGAGGAACTACGTTCTTTTTCTTCAGAGAAAACATTTGACGTTCTCCTCTATAATGAGAACAATGAGCTGTTGGAATTTACCATTGGCAATATCGTTTTGGAATGGGATGGCGTATATGTAACCCCCCCTGTTTCGCTAGGATTGCTCCCGGGGGTTTACCGCCAACATTTACTTGATAGAAACATCATTCAAGAAAAAGTCCTAACCATTTCAGATATCGCTACATCCAAACGATTTTGGCTCATCAACAGCGTCCGAGGATGGGTAGAAGTTGTTTTTACATGACTCAAGAGATGTGTCATAGTCCTTCCTTCACCGTCAAAAGACTGGAAAGCATTTACCAAGAAAAGCAGGTTAAAGTATGTACGTACAAACGTTCCTGTGTGATATAATATAAAAAAAAGGGGGGGGGGGAGAGCTGTGAATCAAAAACAAGACCTCCAAAGCTTAATAGAAATATTGAAAGAGGATGAACATGTTGCTCATTGGTATGAGCTTCCTGAAAAAGAAGCCCGTTACGACGCTCTGCCCTTCACGTTAAGCGATCAATTAGCCAATACACTTGAAAAACGCGGGATAGAGGCTTTATATACACATCAACGATCCGCTTATGATGCCATAGAAGCAGATAATAACATTGTTACCGTGACGCCCACAGCTTCTGGGAAGACTCTTTGTTACAATCTTCCCGTGTTGAATGCAATTACTGAAGATCCTGAGGCTCGTGCCATCTATTTATTTCCTACGAAAGCACTTGCACAAGATCAAAAGAATGAAATGGCGGAATGGATTGAATCAGCGCACCTGAATATAAATAGTTACACGTATGATGGTGATACAGCCCCTGCCATCCGTCAAAAAATTCGGCAGGCCGGCCATATCGTGATGACGAACCCGGATATGTTGCACACGTCGATTCTGCCTCACCATACGAAGTGGGTGTCGTTATTTGAAAAGTTGCGTTTTATCGTTATTGATGAGCTGCATACATATCGAGGCGTATTCGGAAGTCATGTAGCGAACGTCATTCGCAGGCTCTTACGTCTCGCTCATTATTATGGAAGTAATCCCCAATTCATTACAACCTCCGCAACAATTAAAAATCCAAAGGAACTGGCTCAACAGTTAACAGGGCGCCCATTTTCACTCATTGATAATAACGGGGCCCCTCAAGGGAAAAAACATCTTGCGCTTTATAACCCACCCGTTGTAAATGAAAACCTAAATGTTCGCCGCAGCGCTTCAAAAGAAGTCCGTACGTTGGCAAAGAGATTTCTAAAGGCAAATACGCAAGTCATCGTTTTTGCTCGGAGCCGTGTTCGCGTGGAAGTAATCTACAACGATTTACAATCGTTAACCAAAGGTGACTACGGTTCATCTCCCATTCGAGCTTATCGAGGGGGTTACTTGCCGAATGAACGGCGAGACATTGAACGGGGATTACGTGAAGGTTCCGTCCGAGGTGTTGTCAGTACAAACGCACTTGAGCTAGGTATGGATATTGGTCAGCTTCAGGTTTGTATGATGACTGGCTACCCTGGCTCCGTTTCGAGTCTATGGCAGCAAGCCGGTCGTGCCGGCCGTCGGCAAGGAGAATCACTTGTGATTATGGTGGCCGGGTCAACGCCAATGGACCAATATATCATGAAGCACCCGGATTATATTTTGTCGTCACCTGTAGAAGAAGCAAGAGTGGAACCAAATAATTTGCTTATTTTAATGGACCATTTAAAGTGCGCAGCCTACGAACTCCCTTTTAAAGAAGAAGACACGTTTGGCGGTATTGAAATCACAGATTTGATGGATTATTTAGTTGAGGAGCGAATCGTTCATAAACGTAAAGGCTCGTGGTACTGGATGAGTCAAGCGTTTCCTGCGCATGATGTCAGCTTACGATCGGCGTCACAGGAAAATATTGTCATCATTGATATCACAACGACAGGAGATACGAAAGTGATCGGAGAAATGGATCGTTTTAGTGCGATGACACTTCTACATGAAGAAGCGATCTATCTTCATCAAGGTCTGCAATATCAGGTTGAAAAGCTAGACTGGGAAGAAAAGAAAGCTTTCGTTCGTCTGGTGGATGTTGAATATTTTACCGATGCAAGCTTAAATGTAAAGTTAAAGGTAATCGAACAAGATGAAGTTAAGCGAAATAAGCACCATCATGTCGGTTTTGGGGATGTAGCGGTTACAATTATGCCCTCCATTTTTAAAAAAATGAAACTCTCGACCTATGAAAATATCGGATCAGGACCCATCCATTTGCCACAAGAAGAAATTCACACTGCAGGAACGTGGATAAATTTCGAGGAAGAATGGCTTATAAAATTTGGGCAGCAACGGTTTGAACAAATGCTGATAGCATTTTCCCAAGTGATTCACCATTTAGGTGCAGTTCTAACGATGAGCGACCGCAGTGACATTCATGTTGCTACACAAATCAAAGCTGATCATTCCGAAATGCCAGCCATTTTTATCTATGATCATTATCCAGGCGGGATCGGCCTTGCTTCCCAGTTGTATAAACGAATGGACGAGCTCATCGAACGCTGCCAGCAATTAATTCGGGATTGTCCGTGTAGAGACGGCTGTCCGTCTTGTATTGGTTTCAATGAGCAGCAAAGACTCAAATTCGATGTCTATCAGTGGTTATCATCGTTAGCAAAAACCGAATGAGGAATGTGTAATCGATGGATATTCAGAAAAAATTACAGCGGCTCAAGCCGCACCTGCATCGTTCTCAACCCGAAGTAAAGGTATCAAATCAGAACACAGAACCTGAAATGATGTGGAAGGACATGGAAGGGGAGGTGCTGTTTTTTGAGGATAGCTATGCGTTCCGAAAGAGACGGTGTTATCCGCTTTCTTACGTCCATGGAGGCCATGCTTTTAAAAGATTAAGAACGATGGTTAATACTTGGAAAGAAGCAGGTATTGAGGAACACCCACTTGCTCCTGGTAACAATATTGACCCTGAAGATCTGATTTTCCTCGATACCGAAACAACTGGGCTCAGTCATGGCGCAGGAAATATGATTTTTATGATTGGAACGGCGCAGCTATGTGAAGATGAGATGATCGTAGATCAATTTTTCTTACCAGGGCCCGAACATGAAATTGCTTTTTACCATCATTTTTTAATGAACAAAACCTCTTTACACGCACTTGTGACGTATAATGGCAAAGCCTTTGACTGGCCGCAATTAAAAACGCGGCATACGTTGTTGCGTGAAGAATTGCCGTCGCTGCCCGCTTTCGGGCACTTCGATCTTTTACACGCAGCCCGGCGCTTGTTCAAACATGAACTGGATTCTTGCCGCTTGAAGCACGTTGAACGAGAAATTCTCGGATTTACCCGCCAGGAAGATACTCCAGGTTATTTGGCTCCCATGCTTTATCAGGATTTTCTCACCGAAGGGGATCCAGCTCACGTTCAAGGAGTCTTCCACCATAACGAACAGGATATTCTGTCTCTCATCACCCTTTATGTTGAACTTTCAGAGCGGATGTTAAACGGTGGTATGAATGCTGGGGAAGCCTATGAGGTTGCCCGCTGGTGGAGAGATACAAAACATCTACATCGAGCAAACCAGGTATATGCCACCGTTGATGAATCAAGTAATTATTACGAACGGTCCCTTTACGAACGCGCACGCCTTCTTAAAAAAATTCATCACTACCAAGAAAGCCTAGAACTTTTTAAAAACATTTGGAGACGCCAAGGGTATTGGGCTCCTCAGGCCGCTGAAGCCCTTGCCATCTGGTATGAACATCAGGAAAATGACTACGTACGGGCCAATCACTATACTAAAGAAGGATATAGTCACCTTAAATATCAACACCGCATACAAAGAAAAAATGTAAGTGATGCTGAGCACCAAGCATGGAAGCACCGGCTGCAACGACTCGAACGTAAGCTTGAAAATTAACCACCATTCCTCCATTAATTATTTCCCGGGGAAGCGCAACCTTCCCCAATTTTTTTGCGATGATCATTTCATTCAACAATTGTCGCCAATTCTGTCGGCTGCCTATGTAAAAATAGGTGGTTGAACGAGTACCTTAGCCCCCGTCTCCACATAAGGTAGTATTAGCCCTAAAGAAAAAGGAGGAATTGGTGTTATGGGGTATAATAATTGGAACAATTGGAATAACTCCAACAACTGTAACAACAATGACAACAACAACCATTGGAATCATGATCAGTGCAATCCTTGCCATCAAGGACCTCAGGTATTACCACCCATTGTTCACCCACCACATTGTCATGTCATGCACAGTAAACAGGAATATATCGTTCCGGAAGTGCATCCAACGCATACAACACACGTAAATCATCATCAATGTAATCACGTGCACAGTTACCCTCATAGTTGTGACATGGTTGAAGAAACTCACACGGAGCACTACCATTGCCCACCACAAATGCCTGGGAACTTCCCGCGTCCTTGGTAAATGATCACCACCTTCCATTCCACCCGGCAGAAATTCCATCTGTCGGGTTTACTAATCTACTTCATACATTTGATACTACACGTTTAGCAAATTGACATTTCATACGTCTTCTGAAACAATATATATAAAACTTGAGATTATTAGCGCGGGGTGTGTGTAATGCCAGCAAACGTTCAATTAGAGGCGAAAAAAATTCTTGATAAAGAATTCAAAACGAGCATGAAAGGATACAATAAAGAGGAAGTCGACCAATTCTTGGATACAATTATACAAGACTATGAATTATTCCAAGAACATATCAATAAGTTGGAGAAGGAAGTTGAACAGTTGCGGAAAATGCAAACCTCCTCAACGGTAAGTCAGCGTACTCAACGTTCACAAACGGCGGAACCAACGAATGGAGACGCGGCTGAAAATTCAGCACCGGCAACAGCCACATCTTCTGGATCCACGAACTACGATATATTAAAACGAATTTCCAATCTTGAAAAAGAAGTCTTCGGGAAAAAATTATCGGAATGACACAGGATGCAGTCGTTCATATGTATGTTGATGCAGCCTGTAAAGGTGACCCCGGTACATGTGGGTATGGCCTTTTTATGAAACATCCCGACGGCCAAGTAGATCGAAAAATTCTTTCTTCCGATTACACCCATATTCATGAGGCAGAATTTCACGCCCTCTATGAAGGAATGACATGGGCTCGACACTTCAGGTATCATCATGGACGCTTTTTCACTGATTCCCAACTGGTGGCTGACGCTGTAAATCAAGGGAAAGTAAAACGGCAGGCTTATCGGGTGATTTTAAATGATATTTTACTGCTGAGTGCCGATTTTGATTTATTTTTTGTGACCTGGATTCCGACACGGAAAAACAAGGAGGCTGACCGATTGGCCAAAAAGGCCATTCATCAGCGAAAAGAATAACCTAGTTGTAAAAAAGTGAAAATCACGTTATAATACAGCTTGCGTACATGCTAGAAATGTTCGGGCAATCGCTCTGCTCCTTTAGAGCAGAGAGGAAAGTCCATGCTCGCACAACCTGAAATGGTTGTAATGATCGTGCCTGACGAAACGATAAGTCAGGGCAGCTCGATTTTTTGAGTTGACGGCGCAAGGGAGACCTACGTTCGTAAGAATAGGGTTCACCTTCTGAAAGTGCCACAGTGACGAAGTCTTCGTGGAAACACGTAGAGTGGAACGCGGTAAACCCCACGAGCGAGTAACCCAAACTATGGTAGGGGCACTTTCCCGACGGAAACGGAAGGGAAAGGCGATTGATTTCGCAGATAGATGATTGCCATCGCTATGTAAGGTGAAGAGCCGCAGCACAGCGATACAGAACATGGCTTATAGAAGATTTCTAGCCTCTGGAAAGGACCCCGTATACGGGGTTTTTTTAACATTTAATTTATAGTTCGAGACAGGAGATATCTTGATGGGAACATACACATATATTGCAACAGCTACCATGGGACTAGAAAGTCTTGTAGCTAAAGAAATTCAAGCACTTGGGTATGAAACCACCGTTGAAAACGGAAAGGTCACCTTCGAAGGAGAGGCCGAAGCACTTTGTCGCACGAACCTTTGGTTACGAACTTCCGACCGTGTCAAGCTTAAAATCACAAGTTTTAAGGCAACCACTTTTGATGAATTATTCGAAGCAACAAAAGCATTACCATGGGAAGATTTTATTCCTGTATATGGTGAATTCCCCGTCGTCGGTCGTTCGGTGAAATCCCAGTTATACAGCGTTCCTGATTGCCAAAAGATTGTAAAGAAAGCTGTCGTGGAGCGGTTGAAACAGACGTATAATCAATCCTGGTTTAACGAAGATGGGCCTCTGTTCAAAATCGAGGTTGCTCTACTAAAAGATGAAGTGACCCTCACCCTTGATACAACGGGGGATGGTTTACATAAGCGTGGCTATCGTCGTCTTCACAGTGAAGCGCCGCTTAAAGAAACGTTAGCTGCTGCCATGATTAAACTTACGAATTGGCGTTTTGACACCCCATTTCTCGACCCCTTCTGTGGATCAGGAACAATACCGATTGAAGCAGCGATGATGGCTAAAAATATCGCCCCGGGGTTAAAGCGAGGATTCGTATCCGAACAATGGCCGCTGGTTAGCGAAGAATTATGGCAGCAGACCCGTGAAGAAGCACGTGACCTTATCAAAGACATTAAACCTGCCGTATACGGATGCGACCGTGACCCCCGCATGACAAAACTATCCGCTGATAATGCAGCATTGGCTGGTGTAGACGACATTGAATGGAAAACGAAAGATGTGAAAGACCTCAACCCACTAGCGGAACAAGGGGTTCTCGTTTGCAACCCTCCATACGGAACCAGGTTGGAAGACCGGGAAAAAGTAAAAAAAATGTACAAAACACTTGGGCTTGTCTCGCAAAAACAATTTCAAGGATGGTCCGTGTACGTACTCACCGCGAACGAACAGTTTGAGGAATTTTACGGGCAAAAGGCCACGAAGAAAAGAAAGTTATTCAACGGGAATATTAAAACCGATTACTATCAATTTTGGGCAAAGAAAAAAGCATAAACCCTCAAATCTGTGCGTACAATAGCGTTGTTAAACAAATTCGAGGAGGAAAACGTTTGTACGCACAGATTTGTTTTAAAGAAGACTCTCATACGTATGCCCAAGTTCAACGTATTCAAAAAGCGGTTCAACACATAGGAACGCAACTTGATAAAGCTTCCGGTAAGATGAGCAACGATGATTATGAAAGAGCGAGAGGAGCCGTCCGCGATGCTCACTTTCATTCACACCAGGCGCTTTTTTTTGAAATAGGAAATACCATTATGCATCCACAAAAACTGTCGTAACTTGGCAGTTTTTGTGTTTAGAAGAGCTGAAACTCGGGAAGTAAATAAAGGATCAAACCTTCGGTTGTTTTGAAGAAGCAGGTGAACATCATGATTACATTCAATAATGTCTCAAAAGCATATACAGGTGAGACAAAAGCCGTGAAGCATGTCAATTTACAGGTGAATAAAGGAGAGTTTTTTGCCCTTATTGGCCCGAGTGGCTGCGGGAAAACGACAAGTTTGAAAATGATCAATCGACTCGTGGAACCTTCTGAAGGATCCATTTACATTGAAGGCAAAGATATTCGCACATTTAATCGCCATAAGTTACGTTGGAATATCGGTTATGTCTTACAACAAATAGGCTTGTTCCCGACGATGTCGGTGGCTGAAAATATCGCCATTGTACCTGAAATGAAAAAATGGGGAAAGAAAAGGACGGCGAAACGAATCGATGAGCTCTTAGAAATGGCGGGGATGAACCCAGGTGCGTATCGAAACCGTAAACCCAGTGAGCTTTCAGGCGGGGAAAAACAACGGGTAGGGGTCATACGGGCACTTGCGGGAGATCCGGAAATCATATTAATGGACGAGCCTTTCAGCGCACTCGATCCAATCAGTCGTGAACAGCTGCAAAAAGACCTAGCCTCTATACAGAATGCGATTCAGAAAACGATCGTTTTTGTTACGCACGACATCGGAGAAGCAATGAAAATGGCCGATCAAATTGCCGTAATGAAAGAAGGCAAGGTTGTACAGATCGGTAGTCCATACGAGTTAAAACATACACCGGCTGATGAATTCGTGAAGACGTTTATAGGTGATAGTGGAAAGAACGTTTGGGATATCCCTGTGAAGGATGTGATGGAAACCCATAGTAAACATATGGCTCAAGAAACAACCATTCAGTCTTCCTATATAGTCCCTTTGTATGTTTTTGGGGAGGAGAACCGCTTTCTTGGCAGGCTTGAACCGTCCGGAATGGTTTCTCACAAACTGATAGTTTCACCTGAAATTCCGCTTCGAGATGCCATTACCACGGTAGAGGCTTCAGATTATGGAGTAATACCCGTTGTCTGTGGTGAGAGACTTATGGGGATCTTGAGCTATCGAAATATTGTAAAATATATACACGCTCATCGCGCAGAAATGGGTCAGCCTTGATGGAAGCAATCAATGATTTTTTTGCACTATTCATAGACCAGCAGGACACACTCTTGACTTCATTATGGGAACATGTACAAATGTCTTTAATCGCGTTAATTTGTGCGATCCTGATTGCTGTACCGCTAGGTATTTTGCTTACACGTACACAGCGGTTTGCTGAACCTGTCATTGGGATGGCAGCGGTTTTGCAAACGATCCCGAGCTTGGCCCTTCTCGGATTTATGATTATTTTTATCGGTATCGGGTCCATCCCGGCGATCATCGCATTAACGGCCTACGCTCTTTTGCCGATTCTCCGTAATACGTATACAGGGATTCGCGAAATTGACCCCGCTATCAAAGAAGCTGCCACAGGGATGGGGATGAGCCCAGCCAGAAGACTTCATAAAATTGAATTGCCTATGGCTATGCCGGTTGTTATGGCTGGTATCCGGACGTCTATGGTGCTAATCGTAGGTACCGCAACCCTTGCTGCACTCATCGGGGCCGGAGGTTTGGGCGACTTGATTATGACCGGTATTCAACGAGCTGATCAAATGTATATATTGCTAGGGGCAATACCGGCAGCTGTTTTAGCGCTGACATTTGATTTTCTTTTTCGTTGGACTGAAAAAGCGAAGCGTTCGTTCCTCGCTTTTATCACCGTTTTAACTTCCGCTCTGCTCATCGTAACTTTGCCAACGCTGATTCCGGCGCAGCAGAGCGACCTCACCATTGGCGGAAAATTGGATGCCGAACCTGAAATCCTAGCAAATATGTATAAACATTTGATTGAAAGCACAATGGATATGAATGTTGAAGTCGAAGCGGGATTAGGGGGCACGGACATTGTTTTTGATGCCTTACTCGCCGGCGATATCGACATGTACCCTGAATTTACTGGAACAGCGTATGTGGAACTTCTTGGACAAGATCCATCGGATATGAATGAAGAAGAAGTGTATGAAGCGACAAAAGAGGGTATAGAAACAACATACAACTTGGTATATCTTGAGCCGATGGCTTATAACAATACGTACGCATTGGCAGTAAGCAAATCAATCGGTGAAGAATATGATTTAGAAACCGTATCAGACTTGGAGTCGTACCAAAATCAATTGACCGCCGGCTTCACGTTTGAATTTCTTGATCGTCCTGATGACGGATATGCCGCACTTAAAGAGACATATGGATTTGAATTTTCGGATGTGAACGGGCTCGACTCGGGACTTCGTTCACAGGCAATCGAAGAAGGGGAAGTGGAAGTGATTGATGCTTATTCCACAGACGCTTACCTCGTCGAGTATGATATGGTTGTGTTAGAGGATGATGAAGAACTTTTTCCGCCTTATGAAGGGGCTCCATTGCTACGTGAAGAAGTATTAATGAAATACCCGGAACTGGAAGGAATTCTAAACACACTTGCAGGTGAAATTACTGATGAGGAAATGCAAGAGATGAATTACCTTGTTGATTATGAAGACATAGACCCGGAAGCAGTTGCTCTCCATTATTTACAGGATAAGGGATTGTTATAAATAAAAAAGGAGGATTTTATATGACCACCATTACGAACCCATCTCAAGAGGAGATCAAAAATATTTTAACAGATGCCAAATGGATTGCTGTGGTTGGTTTATCCGATGATCCGTACCGTACGTCGTACAGCGTATCTCAAGCCATGCAAGATGCGGGCTACAAAATTATTCCTGTCAACCCCAAGGTTGATGAAGTGCTCGGCGAAAAGGCCGTTCCCTCACTTTCTCATGTGGAGGGACCAATTGATATTATTAATGTGTTCCGCCGCAGTGAGTTTGTACCGGAGATTGCCCAGGAAGCTGCTGATACAGATGCAAAGGTCTTCTGGACTCAACTTGGAGTTGTAAGCGAAGAGGGGTATGAAACGATTAAAGAGAGCGGTAAAACCGTGGTTATGGATCGTTGTATAAAGGTGGAACACAGTAGGATGTAGCAGTAAAAATATCCGTTGAGAAATCTCAACGGATATTTTAGTGAATTACGCTAATGGCCCTGGATTTTCATAATAGTCTTTAATACCCTCAGCTGCTCGATACGATAAAGCACCGACGGTAGGTGTAGGATTATATCCACTATTATGAGCAAAAGCAGAAGCCCCTACAACGAACAAGTTTTCACAATCCCACATTTGTAAATAGTTATTTACCGCTGAAGTTTCAGAGTCTCCCCCCATAATTACTCCCCCTGTGTTGTGCGTGGTTTGATAAGGCATGATGTTGTAATCCCCGATGTCTGGGTTGGCAACAACTTCGTTCGCACCCATTTCCTCCATTATCTCCGCCATTCGTTGGGTTTGATGGGCAGCAAGGTTCCGATCTTGTTCTGTGAAATTATAGGTCATCCGTAATAAGGGATCCCCGAAATTATCAGTATACGTTGGATCCAAATCAAGGAAATTATAGCGATAAGGCATGCTAGCTCCCTGAGAACCAAGGGATAACGTTCGATAGAAATATTGTGCCTTTGCTTGCTTAAATTCGCTGCCCCATTGTTTCGTACCTGGAGGTACAGGATTGGTATTGATCGGACGTATCCCTGTTTGTGTAAGTTGGATCGTTCCCCCATGGATAAAATCTAGATCGCTATGATCAAAATTATCACCGTTGTAATCATCCACCTGACCAGCTAATGCGCCAGCTCCTGCATACAAGTTAA
This sequence comes from Geomicrobium halophilum, assembly GCF_014207655.1. Classification (GTDB taxonomy): domain Bacteria; phylum Bacillota; class Bacilli; order Bacillales; family Marinococcaceae; genus Geomicrobium; species Geomicrobium halophilum. The sequence goes on from NZ_JACHHJ010000001.1 coordinate 1,103,082, forward strand.
ACTGACGGTCAAAGAAGCCTTGAGCGTTGGCCATGATTTGATAGCAATAATTTTTTCCGATAACCCCCGTCTGAGTATCCGGATCATAAGGTGTTCCAATTTCCGAGTGTAACAATAGACGAGTATTGTTCATAACATAAGCCGTTAAAATCACGATGTCTGCAGGCTGGAAAAATTCTTCCCCTGTGCGGGTATCAACAAAATAAACCCCGTCTGTTCTCTCTCCATCATAAGAAATTCGTCGTACGTTTGCATGGGTTCGCAGCTCAAAATTTCCTGTTTCTTTTGCAGTTGGAATTACCGTAATGATTGGATCTGATTTGGCTTGGTAATCACAGCCGAACCGTTCACAAAAGGAACAGTATTGACACTGTTGAATCGTTTGCCCGTCAGGATTTGTATAAGCTTCCGATAGGTTTGCTGAAGCTCCATGATATGGGTGTAAACCGAAATCGCTTGCAGTTTCTTTAAATAAACGAATCGCAGGTGTTTCCTTCATCGGCGGCGTCGGGAATTCCGTTGATCGCGGCGCCGTCATTTCGTTATCTTCTCCTGATGTCCCGATCGTTTCATCAAAGCGGGCGAAATGTTCTTCCATTTCATCATAACTAATGCCCCAATCCTGAAGAGTCATATCATCAGGGATCTTTTCTTCACCGTAACGATCAACCGTTTGAGAACGGATCTCAAAATCATAAGGCAAAAAACGCGGGCATTGACCGTTCCAATGAACACCAGCCCCGCCAAGGTCAGTACCTAACAAGAATGAACCCATTTGTCTCATCGGTAAAGATCGCATATCACGGTCGTTACGGAAGGTAATCGTCTCTTTTGATAAATCTTGCATAAGGTCATAACGGACCGCATACCTTAACTCATCCTTTTGCATGATAAAATCGTCAACGGTTCGCTCGCCACCACGTTCTAATCCAACAACTTCAATTCCGGCTTTCGTTAATTCAGAGGCGATAATTCCACCGGACCAGCCAACACCAATAATTGCCACTTCTTTTCTAGGTAGCTCTGTTACCATTCATAGACCTCCTTTATATGTAGATGATAGTGATTATTCATGATGATCATGTAAACTGACCGGATCCATATCCACAAATTCTTCCTCTTCAATGACATCAATGTATGCCATTTGACTACCTGGGTATTGAATTTGGCGCCAGCCATCCATATTTAGATTGCCGCCATAAACTGGATCAGAGTATGCCCCTTCCAGGGTGGCCATTCGAAACATTTGAAAGAATTCATCGGACATAATCCCGGTCATTTCAACTTCGCCTTCTTCAAATTGCTCCAAAATTTCATCCTGGACTTCCGGTTCAAGGTCAAAGAAAGATTCGTCATATTCATTCTCAGCAATATTTTGCATCATACGAATCCCGTACAGAAAAGCACCTCTTCGAAGTAAACCCGTTTGCGGCCCTTGAGTAGGCGCGCCTTCGTAAAAGGGACCTTCCATGTATTCCCGGGAATTAAATCCATATTCCCCGGCTAATTGTTTATCAATGAAATAGGGGATTGCTAGACTAATCGCACCAGGACCTGCATCATCTTCAGGGAAAATTCTTTCTACAGCTGCACTTAACACATCAAAATCTTCTTGTCGTTTAAAAAACATTCGTGCCTGAGTTAATTGCTCCGGGGAATCGGTTTCTGTCTCTTCATCAACCGTGTCTGGAGCATCGGCTGTCCCACCAAAATTCTGCGTAAATATCCCGCCAAGGAGACCGCCGCCAACAACCCCACCAACGACAAGACCACTATTTTTAAGAAATTCTCGGCGTGAAATACCGTTCGATTGACCCTGCTTATTTTCGTCTGTCATTTGTTAATCCCTCCTTTATTTATACAGAGAATATCCTTTTTCTTTTGCCCAAAACTGGTGTATATTACTCAACATTAGAGATTTTTTATTGAAGAATGAGGAAAAAAACCACAGTTTTACTTGAAAACATACGTTCCATACCTGTATGGTTATAGAAGATAGTGTGAGCGAAAGTGCTGGATGTATGCGAAAGGTGGCATAATTGTGAGTCAAAATATGAATCAACCACTAGAATATAATGACGATGCTATTCAAGTACTGGAAGGGCTTGAAGCGGTTCGTAAACGGCCAGGTATGTATATAGGAAGCACCGATAATCGAGGGTTGCACCATCTGGTCAATGAAATTGTCGATAATGCCGTCGATGAAGCGATGGCGGGCTTCGGTGAAAATATATATGTAACATTGCACAACGATGGAAGTGTATCCATACAGGATGAAGGGCGGGGGATGCCTGTAGGAACACATCGAACAGGACGCCCAACCCCTGAAGTCATTATGACGGTTTTACATGCAGGTGGAAAATTTGGTCAAGGTGGGTATAGTACAAGCGGAGGTTTGCACGGCGTTGGTGCATCCGTTGTGAACGCGTTATCTTCATGGCTTCAATTAACCATTGATCGTGAGGGCCACCGCTACGAGCAACGATTTGAAAACGGTGGCGTCCCGGTAACAACACTTGAGAAAAAGGGGAGGACAAAGAAAACCGGGACCCGTATACGTTTTCAGCCAGACGTTCAAGTTTTGCAAGCTGTTTCCTTTCATTACGAAACGTTAGCCGAGCGCTTGCGTGAAGCAGCTTTTCTTCTAGGTGGAACGGCGATCACACTTACAGATGAGCGTAAAGGTAAAGAGCAAAGTGAAACGTTTTGTTATGAGGACGGCCTAGAAGCTTTTGTCTCTTATTTAAATGAAGATAAAGAAACGTTACATGATGTCATTTCTATAGATGGCAGTCAGCAAGATATAAGAGTAAGTTATGCATTCCAGTTTAATGATGGTTACACGGAGAACATTTTATCCTTTGTGAATCACGTACGCACGATGGATGGGGGGACGCACGAATCTGGTATGAAAACCGCCCTTACACGTGCATTAAACGAGCATGCCCGGAAGTTACAAATGTTAAAGGCCAAAGATAAAAACCTGGACGGCAATGATATTCGGGAAGGCTTGACGGCGGTATTATCCGTCCATATCCCGGAATCACTGCTGCAATTTGAGGGACAAACAAAGAGTAAATTGGGGACGGCGGAAGCCCGTTCGGCAGTGGACTCGATTCTATCCGAGAAACTCGTCTACTTTTTCGAAGAAAACCCAAAGGTTAGTACGATGTTGATTCAAAAAGCGATTAAGGCTCAACAAGTACGGGAGGCCGCGCGGAAAGCCCGTGAAGAAGCAAGAAGCGGGAAGAAGAATGGCAAGAAAGATGCACTGCTGAGCGGCAAATTAACCCCTGCCCAGTCTCGAAACCCACGAAGAAATGAATTGTATCTCGTCGAAGGGGATTCCGCAGGAGGTTCTGCAAAACAAGGTCGTGATCGCAAATTTCAAGCGATACTTCCTTTACGCGGAAAAGTCATCAATACAGAGAAAGCAAAGCTAGATGATATTATGAAAAACGAAGAAATCCGTACGATTATTTATGCACTTGGGGCTGGAGCAGGTACGGATTTTTCCCTTGATGAGTGCAATTACGATAAGGTCGTGATTATGACAGATGCAGATACTGATGGAGCCCATATCCAAGTTTTATTACTAACCTTCTTTTATCGCTATATGCGTCCGCTTGTAGAAGCAGGCCGAGTGTTTATCGCCTTGCCGCCTCTATATAAAGTAGAAAAAGGCAGTGGAGCAAAGCGTAAATTGCAATATGCCTGGGATGAAGCGGAATTATCGACTGCGATAAAAAACGTCGGAAAAGGCTATACAGTACAACGATATAAAGGTCTTGGAGAGATGGACGCCACCCAGTTGTGGGAAACGACTATGAATCCGGAAAGTCGAACACTCATCCGTGTTAATATTGAAGACCTTGCGCGTGCCGATAAACGTGTCTCCACGTTAATGGGCGACAAAGTTGAACCACGTCGAAAGTGGATCGAATCCCACGTCTCTTTCGGGCTCGACGAGGAAACGAATATAATGGATAATGACTTGATAGCAGAGGAGGAAGACATACGTGCCAGAAGCTGAAAAGTATCTTGATTTACCGCTTGAAGAGGTGATTGGAGACCGTTTTGGGCGCTACAGTAAATACATTATTCAAGAGCGGGCACTCCCTGACGCAAGAGATGGTCTTAAACCTGTTCAACGACGGATCCTTTACGCCATGCTGAAAGACAATAACACTGCTGATAAACCATTCCGAAAATCAGCAAAGACTGTCGGTAATGTGATTGGGAATTATCATCCGCACGGGGATTCGTCCGTCTACGAAGCCCTCGTAAGGATGAGTCAAGCATGGAAAATTCGACATGGTCTTGTGGAAATGCACGGAAATAACGGTTCAATCGATGGCGATCCACCAGCGGCGATGAGGTATACAGAAGCGCGCATTTCCGCCTTAGCCCAGGAAATGCTTCAGGATATTGGGAAGGGCACTGTAGAGTTTATTCCCAATTTCGATGATACAGCAGAAGAACCTGTCGTTTTACCTGCTCATTTTCCAAGCTTGCTTGTAAATGGCTCGACAGGGATTTCTTCAGGATACGCGACTGATATCCCGCCCCACAATTTAGGAGAAGTCATCGATGCCGCGATTCAACTTCTCGACCATCCAGATAGTCCTTTAGAAACGCTTCTCTCCTTCATTAAAGGTCCGGACTTCCCGGGGGGCGGTACGATTCAGGGCGTAAAGAACTTGAAACAAGCTTATGAGACAGGAAAAGGAAAGATCGTTTTACGTGGGACAGCTAACATTGAAACGCTGCGCGGCGGGAGAGAGCAAATTGTCATTTCCGAAATTCCCTACGAAGTTGTAAAAGCGAACCTCGTTAAGCGTATAGATGAAATCCGTTTTGATAAAAAAATCGACGGCATTGCTGAAGTTCGGGATGATACGGATCGTTCCGGTTTACAGGTCGTTGTAGAGTTAAAAAAAGAAGCCGATGCGCAAAGTATCCTTAACTATCTTTATAAAAACACCGATTTGCAAGTTACCTATAATTTCAATATGGTTGCGATTGCTGAAAAAGCCCCACAACTGCTTGGTTTAAAGTCATTGTTGTCTGCTTATATTGACCATCAAAAGGAAGTGGTCATTAACCGCAGTCGATATGAACTAGATCAAGCAACAAAGCGGCAGCACATTGTTGAAGGATTAATGAAAGCAATCAGCGTTCTTGATGAATTAATCTCCCTTATTCGACAATCTAATGACAAGGGTGATGCGAAACAGAACATCACCCAAGCATTTGGCTTTACTGAAGCACAAGCTGAAGCAATCGTAAATTTACAACTTTACAGATTAACGAATACAGATATCGAGACACTTGAAAATGAAGCCGAATCATTAGAGCAAACAATTCAACACCTCAACGAAATCTTAAATAGTCCTAAAAAACTTGTACAAACCATCAAAAAAGGCCTGAAATCAATCAAAAAGACATACGCTGATGAAAGACGAACGAGGATAGAGGATGAGATTGAAGAGCTGAAAATTGACTTACAAGTGATGATCCCTTCCGAAGAGGTATTTGTGACAGTTAGCCGGGATGGGTATGTAAAGCGCACGAGCACACGTTCATACAGCGCTTCTAACGATGAACGACCGGGGATGAAAGATACGGATGATCTACAATTTTTTCAAGAAATGAATACGACCGAGACATTACTTGTATTCACGTCACATGGGCATTACGTATATATTCCCGTACATCAACTCCCTGACATCCGATGGAAAGACAATGGGCAACATATCGGCAACCTTGTGTCCCTTGATCAAGATGATCATATTGTACGCGCCATTCCTATCCGTTCATTTAGTGAGGAGCAGTATTTGATTTTCTTTACGAAAAATGGGATAGCCAAACGTTCCTTGTTAAAGGATTATCAAGCTCAACGCTCTTCACGAGCACTGATTGCTGTCAAGTTAAAAGAAAAGGACACCCTGATTGATGTTGTATTGACCGATGGAACTCATGACATCTTCTTCGCAACAAAACAAGGTTATGGGCTTCGTTTTGCAGAAACAGATGTTAATGTCGTTGGACTACGAACTGCTGGTGTCAAAGGAATTGCTTTAAAAGATGGAGATGAAGTGGTTTCTGCTTTTACAGCTTCCCAGGAGGAAGAGGGATATCTCTATTCCGTTTCTCAACGGGGCGCGGTGAAAAAAATGAAATGGGATCAGTTTCCTAAAAGCAGCCGTTCGAAACGTGGTCTAACTATGTTACGGGAACTGAAAAAAAACCCCCACGTCTTAGTAGATATAACGAAGGCGACTACCCAAGACGTGTTAATGCTGCAAACTGAGGATGAAGTGATCCATGCCATTTCAGGCAAGGACATTCGTAATTATGATCGCTACCAAACAGGAAGTTATGTGTTAGACACTGATACCCACGGTGCAGTCAAGCACATGTGGCGATATGTAGATCACGAAACGACAGAATAAATGATATGCATCGATGAAAGGACGAAGCGTTATGAAAGCCGGCACGCATCTCGTCGGCGCACTAGCTGCGGCCAGTGCTTCTGACATGCTCGCCCCTGGCTCTTTAATATCAAACGGTGGCTGGGGGTGGGAAACTGGCGTTTTTTTTGCGGCCTCACTAATCGGAGGGCTGCTTCCTGATATTTGCCACCCACAATCGAAAGCTGGCAGGCGGGTCCCTATTTCTTCACGGATTATCCGGAGAATCTTTGGTCATCGTACTTTTACTCACAGCCTGATTTTTCTTATATTAGTTGCTGTCCTCACCGGACTTATTCCGGGAACGGCGGGAGAAATGTTCCAGTCAGGGGTTTTTATCGGAATGGTGAGCCATTATATATTGGATATGCTTACATCACGAGGAATTAAGCTCTTTTACCCTGTAGATGTAACGATCCGATCCCCTTTTCATACTCGTACAGGTTCATGGCTAGGGGAGGGGAGTGTAAATTTACTTTGTCTCGTTTGGATTAGTTACTATGGTCTTTCCGTAACAGGGTTAAGTTAGTTAAAATAGCATTAGCAAATCTCTGGGTCTCATTCGGGAGACCCTTCCTTATGCATTATGAATTCCCTCAGCGATCTCCGATCATCCTGCTGAAGTTATAGTGATTAGAGGGGGAGGACTATGAGCAACCAGGAAAAAGAAATTAAAAACTATTTTGACTATGTAGACCGAAGCTTCTATATGGATAAAAACAAAGAGATGGCTCGCCAAAACCACGCAATATCGATCGGGCACGGGCAAACCATTTCCCAACCATCACTTGTTTTAAAAATGACGTTAGCATTAGACCTTCAACCTGAATCCAACGTTTTGGAAATCGGTACGGGATCAGGGTTTCAAACGGATATACTGGCGACTTTTTCGGACTCGGTATATACAGTGGAACGAATTAAACCCCTGCAAGAACGAGCGAAAGAGAAATTGGAAGCAAGAAACATCTCTAACGTTCAATTTAAACTAGGAGACGGGAGCGTCGGTTGGAAAGAATACGCTCCATATGATCGGATCATGGTCACCGCCGCTGCCTCAGAAGTTCCCGATGAACTTATCGAACAATTGAGTAACAAAGGCAAAATGTTAATCCCCATAGGGAGTTCGTTTGACCAAGATTTAACGCTTATACACAAAGATGAAGACGGGAAGATCACATCAGAATTTATCGAAAAAGTGGTTTTCGTAAGGCTTCATGGAAAGTATGATTAAAAACATTGAAGATCGAAGCACAAACACATGACAACAAATTGGTGATGAGGGGAGTTTGAAAGTGAACCAAAAAGTGATGGGGATCGGTTGGGATGTCGGAGGATGGATGGGAAGTAATCATGGTGTGGCTATTTGTGAATGGGAACCAAAAACGAATGTCGTTTATTGGAGAGGAGCACCTACTGAAATTTCGATTCCCAAAAAAGGTTGGCTATCCCTGCAACAATTGGTTGACGTAGTCGATCAAACGATTAATATTCAGTCTAACAAAAACATCGTAATAGGAGTGGACGCACCACTAGGCTACCCAAAAGAATTTGTGCGGCTATTACATGGAAAAACAAAGTCAATGCAAAAGCCCGAAAAGGAGATATACAACCCACTTGCTTACCGATATACAGATCAAGTCATTTATAGTCGCTTAGGAAAAAAACCATTATCTGCTGCTTTTGACCGTATTGGAAACAATGCATCTGTCGCCATGTTCCATACACAATTATGGGAAAAAGAACATAATTTCAAAATTGAGCCCTTTGGACATACGGACAATAACCATGATCGTTTCATTATAGAAACATATCCTGCATTGGCAAAAGAAACCCAACAGTCTGCCGTCAATAAAAGCTTAAGAAAGTATTTACCTTCCTATGTAAAAGTAGGAACAGATGCTTATGATGCTTGTATATGTGCCCTTTATGCCGTCGCTTATCGTACAGATGGAGCGCTGTTACCTAAACTGGAACACCCTCCAGAACATGCAAAACAAGTGGCAAAAGAAGAGGGTTGGATCTATTATTTTTCCTGAATCCGAATAGGGGAGGAAATACACAGATCATAACGTTTTAGCTACTCCAGGAATCGTGTGCGATACCTTCAATGTGAAAGAAAAGAAGCCACTATACCAGTGAGTGGTATTATAGTGGCTTCTTTATTGGGGATTAAGCATTTACAGGGTTTCGAATAAGATGATCGAAAGCAGACAAAGATGCGTTCGCGCCTTCTCCCATCGAAATAATAATCTGATTGTATGGAACGTCTGTGCAGTCGCCTGCTGCAAACAATCCTGGCACATTGGTAGCACCATGCTTATCTATCACAACTTCACCCATGTGATTAAGTTCTACTGAATCGTCTAGAAAATCAGTGTTCGGAAGCAGGCCGATTTGAACGAACACACCTTGTAGTGCAATGTCTTTTTCCTCACCAGTATTACGATCAATATAAGTGAGGCCATCAACATTGTCTGTGCCTGTGATTTCTGTTGTTTGAGCGTTTGTAATAACATCAACATTTGGCAAGCTGTGGATTCGATCTTGCAATACATCATCTGCTTTAAGTTCCGAGGAGAACTCGAGGACCGTCACATGCTTGACGATACCTGCAAGGTCGATGGCCGCCTCAATACCGGAGTTACCGCCACCGATCACAGCGACGTCCTTTCCTTCAAAGATTGGGCCATCGCAGTGTGGACAGTAGGCGACACCTTTGTTTTTGAATGCTTCTTCGCCCGGTACACCGATATTTCGCCAGCGTGCACCTGTTGAGACGATCACTGTTTTACTCTGTAACACAGCGCCGTTTTCTAATTCAACTTCGAATAGATCCTTTTTTCTAAGGTCAATGACACGCTGTAAATTCATGACATCAATATCGTAATCTTTCACGTGTTCTTCAAGACCCGCCGCAAATTTAGGGCCTTCGGTCTTTTTGACACTGATGAAGTTCTCAATATTTAATGTGTCAAGAACTTGCCCACCGAAGCGCTCTGCAACAATGCCTGTACGAATTCCTTTGCGTGCTGCATAAATGGCGGAGCTTGCTCCGGATGGACCGCCTCCGACAACGAGAACATCGAATGGATCTTTATTTGACAGTTCAGAGGCATCTAATCCACTGCCCAGATTATTAAGGATTTCTTCCATGGTCATCCGACCACTGCCAAAGGATTCACCGTTTAGATAGACCGTTGGTACTGCCATGACGTTATTGCTTTCTGCCTCTTCTTTATAAGCAGCTCCGTCAATCATCGTGTGCGTAATCTTCGGATTGAGTACACTCATGGTATTAAGTGCTTGTACCACATCCGGGCAATTGTGGCAGGAAAGACTGACGTAGGTTTCAAAGTGGTGTGTCTCATCGATGTTTTTAATCTGATCAATAAGATTCTCATCAATTTTTGGCGGTCGACCACTAACTTGCAGTAATGCAAGGACTAGCGATGTGAATTCATGACCTAAAGGAACACCAGCAAACGTTATGCCAGAATCTTCTCCCACACGGTTGACAGAAAAGCTTGGTGTTCTTGATAGCGCTGCTTTCTCAACGGAAATCTTCGAAGACATAGCAGACAGCTCATCAAGAAGCGACAGCATTTCAGTAGACGTGTCGTCTGAACCTGCATTGACCTTAATAACAATATCGTTTTCTAATAGCTGCATGTATTGGTCTAATTGTGATTTAATATCTGCTTCAAGAACCATTGGTTGCACTCCTTAGATTTTACCTACAAGATCTAGACTCGGCGTAAGTGTTTCAGAGCCTTCCTCCCATTTTGCAGGGCAAACTTCACCTGGGTTGTTGCGTACATATTGCGCAGCTTTGATTTTGTTAACAAGTGTGCTTGCGTCGCGGCCAATGCCGCCTGCATTAATTTCAACCGTTTGAATGACGCCGTCTGGGTCAATGATGAAAGTACCACGATCTGCAAGGCCACTTTCTTCATCTAGTACTTGGAAGTTTCGGGAAATCGTTTGCGAAGGATCACCAATCATCGGATAAGTGATTTTACCGATTTTTTCCGAACTGTCATGCCAGCCTTTGTGTACAAAATGCGTATCAGTTGAAACAGAGTACACTTCAGCACCAAGCGCTTTTAAGTCTTCGTATTGATTTTGCAGATCTTCTAACTCTGTTGGGCATACGAAACTAAAATCTGCCGGATAAAAGCAGATAACATTCCATTGCCCTTTAAAGTTCTCATCTGTAACCTCGATGAATTCACCATTTTTATATGCTTGTGCAGTAAATGGTTGTACCTCTGTACCGATTAATGACATTGTGCATCATCCTCCTAGGTGTTTTAGTCTAAAATGAAGTGTGAACTCTAACAATAACTATTATAACCACATAATCATTATTAAATCAACATTATAAACAGATTTTGTGATCGTTGCTTTTACACCATAGCAGTGACCCATTCATCTGAAACGTGATTGGCACTCACACTCTTTCTAAATAGGGATTGTAGAGCATTAAGGTATAAAATGCAAGAAAGGTGCTCGGTAGCCCTAATGGAGGCGCTACCAGATTATTTTTTCACCATATTTTAAACATTATAATTTTTTTAGAGCGCCTTCATTATCAATTGACCGCACGATTTTCTCAATTGAAGCGATAGAAAATAAAAAATCAAACATACATGTAAAGAAGCGGAACATTTAAAGATGTTGGAATTCAGGTGAGTTGCCGATAAGCACATAATAGCGGAGCCGGACACAGCACTAACTATGAACAAAATGGGAAGAAAAGATTACCTCGAACATTATTGGACTGGTAGCTTTTGTAAGGCTTGTCAAAGGAGGACGAGAGATGAGAGTAAGGGCGAGAATGTAAGAGTCGATTCCATCGATCAAGAAATTTTATCGATAATGAAAATCATTGTTGATAAAAAACAAAAGGTTCAAAAACTCATAACCAAAAATTGATTTGAAATTTGTAAGGACCCTTAGAAATGTATGGTTTGATCGAGTGAGATATTTACTATATACAAATTTATACGGAAGTTGCGTCCTGGGAAATTACAAACCTTCAGAAACAAGTGGAAGGTGAAAAAGGATATGATCAGTCAACAGATCGAATAACTATGCGAAAACGATCGTTGACGATCCCGCCTCCTCCGATTTTTAATTTAAGTTAACATAATATATATTATCGGAAGTTATAATTTCGATGTTATCGCTTTGCTAAACTCCCTCTGCATGTGATTCTTTCTATATGTAAATACATACTCTCCTCCTCCCCCCCTCCAATCAGCTAACACTGATTTTTTCAGCAACTCTATACATATTTGTGTTAACAAAAACATTGCCGTGCCTTATGCACGACAATGCTCGTCTTTATCACCTGTTAATTTCCCAAAAAACAAATCTTTCTTTCGTAACATCGACCACGACGAACTCAATACAACGAAAGCCCTTCCTTCTCTTTCGTCATTGCGGCTCCGATGACCGCGCCATTTGAATTGAGTTTGCGTATCTTCCATTATTGAAGTATTATGAGCGTGCATTTTAGGTGGGAATGGAAGCGGAAAATGAGAGGTGATTTTCGAAGGCATTGGTATACGGGGAGTATAATATACCAATATATAAAGGATACAGAACGGAAAGTAAAAAGTCAAACTTTGTTTGAGGGATTAAAGTTGATCATAAAGCCCATTTTCGATCTTTTGTAAAAGAAACAGAAAGCCATTTCAGATGTGCATCAACATCAAGTTGCCCATTTAATTCTTCCCTGACCCTGTCAAAATCATCTACGCTCTGTGTCATTGTGGCCTCATTTAAAACAAAGTCAATTTCAATAAAAAGGGTTAGTTTTTCCTACCTTCGTTACCCTCGTAAATTCTTCATCAATGTTGTGTTTATCCTTCACTCGTTGTACAACTTTTTCTATATGGTTTTGAATATGAGTGTAGGGAGCCATCCATAACAACTCTCTGGCATTTCTCATTAGCATTCGAGAAGGGATTTTTAAAAAATAAAGTGATGCTAGCATGACCATGACCGGGTCAATATATAGAGATAGGAATGAAAACGTCGTCTGATTCAGCAAGAAGGCAATAATAAATCCTGAGAAAACAGCTACACTCAATATCATGTCCATTAACCATTCAGCAGTTTCGGCTTTCAAAAGTTCAGAATTACCGTGATTGTTCCTAATAATGATATAAATAAATCCGCACAAAACAGTGGTAACTAAACCATAGATGACACTATGACCTATAGCAACATCTCGACCCCCTCTAAACAAATCAATAACTGAAGTCGAAATGGCGAATAGACACATCGTTATAATAGCACTTGACTTGAATGTAATAACCAGGGGTTCAATGACATCCTTTCCAAAATGAAATCGCTCTTTGTCTTCTCTTAGTATGTAGGAATTAGCAGCTAATGACAATAACGTTAAACCAATGCTAATAAACGAATATAGCCCATCAAAAATGATCATTTTTGATGGGCTACAATCCCCCAAATAATCCCCATGACAGCAAAGATCACAGAACCTAGAACGGATATTTTTAATATCTTAGAATTTTGATTTTTGGTTCGCATACTCAGCCCTTACTTTCTTATTAATCTCACGGGAATTGTTATTTAGGATAACCGTCTCCGATACTTTTATTCTAGCAGTAAAGATCTGAAGTACATTAGAGCTCTCGTCAACGCAAATTGACGGCCGCCTCAGTTTCAGCACGCCGCCATATCATATTTAACTACAATGCTTTAACTAGCCCGCCATCGACAAGGAGCGCCTCACCTGTTACATAACTATTCGCTCCTGAAGCTAGAAAGGTAACCGTTTTTGCGAATTCCTCTGGATTTCCATAACGGCCGGCAGGAATGTTATCTTCTGACTCTTTTCGTACCGCAGCTACATCTTTACCCTGTTTATTCGCTTTTAATTCATCTAAGGAAGCGACACGATCGGTTGCAATTCTACCGGGACCGACCGTATTAACGAAAATGTTATCACCCGCATACTCAGAGGAAAGACTTTTCGTTAATCCTAGGACGCCCGCTCTAAAGGTGTTCGAGAGTACCATACCATCAAGTGCTTGTTTTATTGAAGAAGAAGTAATATTTACGATACGACCGTTCTGGTGTTTTTTCATATAAGGTAAAACAGCTTCGGTGGCGCGTACATAACTCAGCAAATTTAACTCATAGGCATGTTGCCAATCGTCAGCATTTACATCCTCAAATCCACCAGCTTTTGGTCCCCCGCTATTATTAATCAAAACGTCGACGGACCCGTACTGATCAACGGTTTTTTGTACAGCGGCCTTGATGTCCTCTGCTTGAGTTAAGTCACAGAGTGCATACTGCACGTCTCCCCCACCCGTTTCTTTACGTATCTCCCCTGCTGTTTTTTCCAATTGCTCCTCATCACGACTTGCAATGATCACATTCGCTCCTTCTCGTGCCAATTCGGTTGCGATGGCTCGTCCCAAACCTTTGCTGCCTGCTAAAACAAGTGCTGCTTTATTTTGTAGTCGTAAGTTCAATTAAATGCCTCCTAATTTTTAAGATCTTTTACTGGATTTTCAAGCGCAGGAAATCCACTGATTTCACAACGAACAGTATCGCCGTCTTTTAAATGAACAGCTCCTGGTGTGCCTGTTGAGATAATATCCCCCGGCTCAAGCGTCATCACTTGCGAATGAAAAGAAATGAGCATTTCCGGTTTGAAAGTCATGTTGGCAACAATATTTTTACGATGGAGTTTTCCGTTAATCAGCGTTGAAACTTCCAGGTCATCTATAGGGCCTGCCTCATCCGGTGTCAGTAATGCCGGGCCAAAACTGAAAAAGGTATCAAAACTTTTGGAACGAGTTAAATAGCGGGGATTTTTTTCTAAAATGTCCTCGGCTGTCATATCAATAACCGTTGTAAAACCAGCTACTACAGACAATGCATCAGCTTCTGATACATCTTTACAACGTTTTCCGATCACGATGCCAAGTTCCGCTTCACCGGTCGTGCGTTCGGATTGAGGTGGAATTTGGATTTCGTCACCCATTCCAATTACCGTTGTTGCTGGCTTCATGAAACTGGCTGGTTCAGTATTGGGGGCGGTTTCATGTAAATCAGCAGCATGGTCTACATAGTTAAGGCCAATTCCCCAAATTTTTGGCGGTTGGCGATATAACGGGGCGAATGTGACCTCACTTTCATTTATCGCTTCTGGCACATGGTTTTTCAATTCTTTAAGACTTTTTTCTTTGAACCATTTGTGCAAATCCTTCATCCGTTCCATTTCGATAAGCAATTGTAATGTAACCGGAAAATCCAATTTATAATGATGATTCAAGGCTTCCATTGGAAAAATATCATGATCAACCCAAATGCCTAACCTCTCATTCATGCCTTTACGGTAATTGATGAGTTTCATCAGCGGATACTCCTTTTCGAGGATGATCAAAAAAGTTTGGGAAAGTTACTCAAAAAGAGAAACGCACTTGCCTCTTTTTGAACACTCATTCTTTTAATAAAGTGACGGTTCTCGGCTTTCAAATGTAGGTACAGCTGTACGAAATTCATTGACTTCCGTTAAATCAATATTAGCTATCAGTGTTTCTTCCTTTTCTGCATCGGCTAGCTCGATTATTTTTCCCCATGGAGAAATCACTGTGGAATGCCCCGAATAATTCGTGCCGTTATGACCGCCGACAGCTCCAGCAGCTACGATAAAGCATTGATTTTCGATTGCACGGGCCCGGAGTAGCGCATCCCATTGCTCACGCCTTGCAGCCGGCCATTCACCCATAACAACGATGACTTTCGCTCCTTGTAAGGCTAATGTACGGGAAATTTCCGGGAAACGTAAATCATAACAAATTAACGAACCCATGGTTGTGCCATGTAGATCATATGTCGTCACTTTCTCTTTCCCCCCTACTAAGTAGCGAGGTTCGTCTAACATCGGAACTAAATGAATTTTATCGTACGTATGAATAAGCTCCCCTTTTTTGGAAATTGTAAGTGCCCGGTTCACAATCCCACCCTTTGTTTTGACGGCGATGGAACCAGCAATGATATCCATCTTATATTCTTTTGCAAGCGGCTTTAAAAAGGTTAACGTTTCGCCAAATTCATCGTCAGCAATTTCCTCGAGATCTGGAAGCGCATAACCCGTCGTCCACATTTCCGGCAATACCGCAACATCTGGACGGTGCTTCACCGCAACTTCACGGAGCCAATGTTGTACCTTTTTACGGTTTTCGTCAGGCACTCCCGCCTGAACTTCCATCTGGTAAATCGCTAGTTTCATGTCTAAGTCTCCTTATTTAAAAACATTTAATTTCGCAACACGATCCAATGCTTCTTCGATACGTTTCTCCTCATTAACAAGCCCCAATCTTATATACCCTTCTCCGTGCTCACCAAACCCTCGACCAGGGGCTACTGCTACATGGGCTTCGTTTAAAAGTTTGCTTGCGAATGTATCGGAATCATATCCTTCGGGGCACGGAAACCATGCGAAAAACGAACCTTGAGGGGTCTTGCCATGCCAACCGATGTCCCCTGCTTTTTCCATAAGCAAATCTCGGCGTCGTTCATACATATTAATCAGATCATCCACGTGTTTTTGCGATTTCGTCAACGCATCGGCTGCTGCTCTCTGTACCGCTCCGAATAAACTGACGTATAAGTGATCTTGAATGGTATTGAGCATTTTAATTACAGATGGATTCCCTACTGCGAATCCAACCCGCCAGCCGGCCATATTATATGTTTTTGATAATGTATAAACTTCAATACCAGTCTCTTTAGCGCCCGGGACTTGTAAAAAACTTTCATGCTGTTTTCCATCAAAACTAAGGGCTCCGTACGCAAAATCATGGACAACACAAATGTCGTTATCACTCGCAAAATCAACGGTTTTCTCAAAAAATGATCGGTGGGCAACGGCTCCCGTCGGATTGTTTGGATAATTTAAAAACAGCAGCTTCGCCTTTGCTTTTACTTCTTTAGAAATCTCCTCGTATTGCGGTAGAAACTGATGTTCCGCCCTAAGCGGCATCATCTCCATCTTTGCATTAGCAAGCGCAACGCCTGACCAATAATCGGGATAGCCGGGATCTGGGACAAGAGCGACATCCCCTTCATCAAGCAAGCATTGACTGACCTCGACGAGCCCTCCTTTCCCTCCAAATAATACGCAAACTTCTTCGTCGGGATCCAGGTCGACGTTAAAATGATCTTTATAATACTTAGTAGCTGCTTCTTTTAGAAAACGAAAGCCCTGAAACGGTGAGTATGTATGATAGAGTGGCTCCTCTGCTGCTGTTTGTAACGATTGAATAATATGTTTTGGGGTTGGCTGATCAGGGCTCCCTTGCGCGAGGTTAATAACATCATACCCTTGGTTTTTAAGCGAAAGGATGCTTTTTTCTAACGTTGAAAAATATTGATCCGGTAACCTTTGAATCGCTTTTGAAGCTGTAAATGTTTTCATTCATGATTTCCCCTTTTTTCCCATCTTCTTTTATCAGTTTATCATGTTCCTTTGCAGACAACTATACTGATTTCATTAGATTTTCGAAACAATTCAACGATTGTATTTTTTATTCTCTCCACTTTCGATATACTGGAGTTTGAGAAGGTAAAAGGAGGAAAAGTCATGGGAGTTAACTTTCTTGTCGTCGGTGCTGGTGCTGTCGGAGGATATTTCGGTGGACGTTTGCTTGAAGCTGGTGAAGATGTCACATTTCTCGTCCGCAAAAAACGCAAAGAACAACTGGAACGTACTGGACTTGTCATAAAAAGCGTCAAGGGGGATGTTACATTTAATGATCCTCCTCTCATTGAAAAAGGAGATAGCGGGAAGTTTGACGTCATTTTATGCAGTACAAAAGCATATCAACTGGAACATGTTCTTCCAGACCTTACGTCTTTCATGCATGAAGATACCGTGATTATACCGCTTTTAAACGGGATTCAACACCTTGACATGCTCACCCGCTCTTTCAAGAAAGAAGCGGTCCTCGGCGGACTCTGTTTTATTGAATCAACACTCACTCAAGAAGGCTATATTCGACATACAAGCAGCGGTCACCGCCTCACTTTTGGTGAGATCAACGGGGAAATGACACCGCGCGTTCAAATGATAGCCAAAACCTTTGAAAGCACCAATGCAGATGTAAGAACGAGCACTCATATTATGGAGGATATGTGGCGGAAGTACTTATTTATTACTACGTTATCAGGGGTTACCACCCTCTTTAATACATCCGTCGGCCCCATTCGAAATAGCACTGAGGGATTGGCATTTACCCGTCGGTTGATCCAGGAAATTTCAAGTGTGATGCAGCATAGCGATACAACGAATTCAGGCCATTTTGAAGAAAAAGCCTGGAAACAATTCATGAAGCTTTCAGATGAAACAAAAGCCTCCATGCAAAAAGATTTAGAGAAAAAATTACCCGTAGAAGCGGATCACTTACAAGGCTACCTTCTTCAACTCGCTGAAAAGCATCAAGTCAATACTCCGTATTTGAAAGCCGTATATACAAACTTAAAGATTTATGAACAAAGCCGGAAAGGATGACGAATTATGTCTGTTGATGATTTAAAACAACGCAGCGAAGTTCACGAAAATGAAACATGGAAAATCGAAGACCTATTTTCTAGTGAAGATGTATGGAAGGACGCTTACGAGGATCTACAAAAACGTATTCCCGAAATAACCATTTATAAAGACCGCCTGCACGAAGGCGGGGACGTTCTCCTTTCCTGCTTGCAAATGGATGAACAGCTAAAGGAAAAGCTGATTCCCATAATCACCTATGCTCAGCTGCAACTGGCGACCGATGGGACCGATCCGTTAAATCAAGCAAGACAAGGACAAGCACGGGCATTAATAGGCGAATATCAGCAAGCTGTGGCTTTTATCACCTCTGAAATTATCGCCCTATCAGAAGAAGCCATCACTTCATACTTTGAACAAGCGCCTGATCTTCATGACTACGAAACACCCATTCAGGAAATATTAAAGAATCGACCTTATGCCCTTTCGAAAGAAACCGAAGAAACACTAGCAGCACTTGGTGAAGTGCACGATGCTCCTTTTACCATTTATCAACAAAGTAAATCTTCCGATTTAACCTTCTCCCCCTTTCGGGACGATTTAGATGTGGAATATCCGCTTTCTTTTGCTCTTTACGAAGATAAATACGAGTTTTCTGAGAAAACAAGCGTTCGGCGAAACGCGTATGAAAAATTCATCGAAGGTTTGAGTCGCTACCAAGATACGTATGCGAGTACATACGCGACTGAAGTGAGAAAACAGGTGATAACTTCCAGGTTGCGTGGATATGAATCGGCGACTGATATGCTGCTTCATAACCAACAAGTGTCCCAGGACGCTTACCACCGGCAAATTGACACCATTTATCATGAATTGGCACCCCATATGCAACGGTTCGCAAAATTGAAGAAGCGGGTACTTGAATTGGATTCGATGACGTTTGCTGATTTAAAGGCACCGCTCGATGCTGATTACAACCCGGAAATCACGTACAATGAATCGGCAGAGACCATCCTTGAAGCCCTGAAAGTAATGGGAAATGAATACGTATCAGTGATGGAGAAGGGATTATATGAACGTTGGGTAGACCGTGCCGATAATATCGGAAAACGGACGGGCGCCTTTTGTTCTAGCCCTTACGGCTCTCACCCTTATATCCTGATTACGTGGACGAATATGATGCGCGGCACATTTGTGTTAGCCCATGAACTTGGACACGCAGGTCATTTTTACCTAGCGAACAAGCACCAGCGGGTTGGCAGTGTACGTCCTTCCCGCTACATGATTGAAGCTCCGTCAACGATGAATGAAATGTTGCTTGCCCAACATTTAATAGCAAAATCAAAAGACAAAAACATGAAACGATGGGTCATACTTTCCCTACTAGGCACATATTATCATAATTTCGTTACTCACCTGCTCGAGGGAGCATTCCAACGTGAAGTGTATAAAACTGCTGAAACTGGAATAACAATAACAGCGCAAAAACTAAATGAATTAAAATATGACGTCCTCGCGGGTTTTTGGGGAGATTCAGTTACACTTGATGATGGCGCCGCTCTTACGTGGATGCGCCAACCTCATTACTATATGGGATTATACCCGTACACCTACTCTGCCGGCCTTACCGCTTCCACTATTGTCTCACAGAAAATTGCCAGGGAAGGCAAACCCGCTGTAGATAAGTGGTTGTCAATGCTTAAAGCTGGCGGTACACTTGAACCTATCGAATTGCTGAAACAAGGCGGCGTTGACATGTCCACTTCCGAACCAATTTCCCAAGCTGTTAATTATGTAGGTACGCTCGTTGATGAGTTAGAAAAAAGTTTCTAAGATAACGGGCAGTTTCCCGAAAATGAGAGTCGGCAGCCACCTGGCTCTCCTCCATAAATAATATGATTAAACACGTGTAAATGGAGAATAGGAATAAGTGTAGACATAAGATGGCTAATTCAGTGAAAAACTACCCCCAAGTATTAAAATTCAGATTAAAGCAGGTGTGTACTGATGGCAACGACTTATGAAACGCGAAAAGACGTTCCAAAAGAAGAAAAATGGGATCTTACTGATCTTTATGAATCCGAAGACGATTGGCAAAAAGACTTAGATGATGCTTTGACAATTGCAAATGAGCTTCAGGAATATGATGGAAATATTAACGATGGTTCTTCTCTCCTCGCCTATTTAAAAAAACAAGAAACATTAAAGTATAAACTGCAACATGTATTTGCTTATGCCATGTTTTTATCCGACATTGATACGCGGGATTCCCATGCCCAACAATTGCAGGCAAAAGCCTCGCAAGCAGCCGTAAAAGTGAATGAAGCGACAGCTTTCTTTATGCCTTACTTATTGAGCCTTGAAGAAGATACTTTGAAGAAATACCTGCAGGAAGAAACGGAACTTGATTATTTTAAAGATCATCTTTGGAAATCCTTTCGCTATAAGCCATATGTACTCTCAAAAGAGAAAGAGGAATTGCTTTCTCAGCTGGGTGAAACGCTTTCCGCTCCTGCGGATACGTATAACATGCTCAATAATGCGGATATCCAATTTGGTAACGTCACAGATGAGGATGGAAGTAAGGTGCAAATGACACGCGGGATGTATGCCAAGAGGATTGAAGATGAAGACCGTGACGTTCGCAAGGAAGCGTACTTTGCTTATTACAAACCTTACGTGGAATTGAATAACACGATTGCCACCAATTTGGCTGCAGAGATTAAAACAAACGTAACGCTTGCTAAAATCCGCGGGCACGATTCCGCACTTCGTGAATCTCTCTTTGACGATAATGTTCCAACAGACGTATATGATAACCTGCTCGCTTCCGCAAAGGCAAACGTTCAACCGTTACATGACTACACAGCTTGGCGAAAAGAGGAATTAGGTGTTACGGAGTTACGTCAGTATGACTTAAATGTCCCGCTGGTCCCTGATATGAAGGTCGATATATCTTATGACGAAGCCTATGATACGATGCTTAAAGCATTAGCCCCCCTTGGGGAGGAATACATCGCCGTCCTTCGTGAATTCAGGGAACAAAGGTATATCGACGTACGGGAGACGCCAGGGAAGAAATCTGGAGCATATAATATGGGAGTTTATGGGGTTCATCCGTTCGTGTTGCTGAATCACCATGACGATCTTAACAGTCAATTTACGCTTGTCCATGAAATGGGTCATGCAATGCACAGTTATTTTTCAAGTAAGCATCAACCCCAGATTACCGCTAATTATCGTATTTTCGTAGCTGAAGTGGCGTCGACTGTCAACGAAGTTTTACTTATCCAATATTTGCTTAAGGAAACGACAGACTCCAAAATGCGTAAGTATCTGCTCAATCACTTTATTGAACAGTTCAAGGGTACGTTTTTTACTCAAGTCATGTTTGCTGATTTTGAAAAACAGGCGCATGAGCGCGCGGAAGCAGAGAAACCGCTGGATGCAAACAGCTTGAATGAACTTTATGAATCGTTATTTCGTACGTATCATGGGCCAACTCTTGTTTTTAATGATGAAGTGAAGTATGGGTGGTCACGTATCCCCCACTTTTACCGTGCCTTTTACGTTTATCAGTATGCAACGGGCTTCGTATCGGCTATTCATATTGCCATGCGCATCCTGGATGGAGACGAGGAAACGCTGAAAAATTATATGAACTTTTTACGTAGCGGCAGTGAAGACTTCCCTCTTGAATTACTAAAAAAGACCGGTGTGGACCTAACAACAGCGGAACCTATTGAGAACGCAATGAAAATGTTTAGCGAAACCGTTGAAGAGTTTAAAAAGGCATAAATAAAAAAACGGTTGAAGGTTCTTGTGCCTTCAACCGTTTTTTATTAATCAGCAACCCCAAGGGCAATTTTTGCATAGCGGGACATTTTATCTTTTGTCCAAGGTGGATCCCATACAATGTTGGCTTCGACCTCACCGATTTCATTTACTTCTTGCAAACCTGATAATGCATTTTTTATTTCTGACTGAATCATACCAGCAAGTGGGCACCCCATGGAAGTGAGGGTCATGGTAATGGTAGCATTCTTGTCAGCATCCAGATCAACCTCATATACTAGACCCAGGTTAACAATATCTACACCAAGCTCAGGGTCAATCACGTTTTCAAGTTCTGCCCATACGCGATCTTTTGTTTCCTGGAAATCTTGTTCTTCTGCCACTAAAATCACCTCTTTTAATTGGTCTATAATGTCATTGCTGTAATATTATTTTACTTGAATTTACGTTCTCACACAATCATGATACTTCAATCATGATAAGGAGGAAAACCATGTACGAAAAAATACCCCGAACCTTTTTTCAACAACCTACGCTAAAAGTCGCTGCATCACTTGTCGGTAAACTTCTCGTCATCCAAGGTGATATGGAAAAGATTGTCGGGAAAATCGTTGAAGTTGAAGCTTATAAGGGGCCCGATGATCGAGCAGCGCATACATATGGTGGCCGTCGTACGACAAGAAATGAAGCGATGTTCGGTGAAGCGGGCCATGCTTACGTCTATATTATTTACGGGATCCACCATTGTATTAACTGCGTTACTGTTGGCCCCGATTATCCCGAAGGAGTTCTTCTACGCGCGGTCGAACCGTTAGAAGGCTTGGAAACGATGGCGCAAAATCGTTTCCAACAACCTTACGAATCGTTAACCAACCAGCAACGCCTACAATTAACGAATGGGCCTGGTAAACTCAGCCAAGCTTTTGGCATTACGAAACATGCATACAACGGACATGATTTACAAAGTGATACGCTCTTTATTGCCGATAGTGATCGCCATACACACCCGGTGTTAACTTCACCACGCATCGGTATTGACTCGAGCGGAGAGGCAAAACATTACCCATGGCGCTTTTACGAAAAAAATCAGATATACGTTTCCAAAGCTCCTAAACCGAATGACGAGTAACGAACCTTTCCAGGCGATTACAGGCTTCCACTAAATTGTCCATGCTATAAGCATAGGACAACCGCACGTATCCTTCTCCATATTGCGAAAAAGCTGTTCCAGGCACAACTGCTAATTTATCCTCGAATAAAAGTTTTTCCGCGAATGAGTAAGAATCAAGTCCTGTTTTTGCAATCGATGGAAACAAATAAAAAGCACCTTCAGGCTTTTCTACTGGAAGTTCCATCTCAAGCAATCGCTCAAGCATATAATTACGTCGGTTTTCATATTCTGCGCGCATGGCGGCTGCATCATCTTTCCCAACAGTTAAAGCTGATAGTGCGGCGTGTTGAGAGATGGAACTAGCACAAGAAATATTATAACTGTGGACTTTGAGCATATGTGTAACCAATTCAGCAGGGGCAAATGTAAATCCGATACGCCAACCGGTCATACTATGAGATTTCGATAATCCATTGATGACAACGGTTCGCTCCTTCATCCCGGGAAACATCGCGATCGATTGATGCTTGTGATCATAGACAAGCTCACTATAAATTTCATCACTAACGATAAACATATCTTCACCTTGAACGACGGAGGCGATTTCGGCCAGTTCCGTTTTAGACAGCACCACTCCAGTTGGGTTTGATGGATATGGAAGGATCAATGCGCGTGTCCGCGGGGTTATTGCCTCTTTCACAGCCTTTTTTGTGAGCTTAAAGTTCGTCTTGCTCGTATCAATATAAATGGGCTTTGCTCCATTCAAACGAATAAGCGGTTCATATGCTGGATAAGCGGGTACAGGTAATAGTACTTCATCCCCGTGCGAAAGTAGTGTTCTCAGTGTAATATCAAGCGCTTGGCTCGCACCGATTGTAGCGATCACTTCACTTTCCGCTTTATAATCCAACCCATATTTTTCCTGCATAAAATTCGTGGCAGCCACCTGAAGTTCCGGAATTCCCCCGTTAGGTGTATAGGTCGTATGATTCTCATCAATCGCTTGCTTAGCAGCTTCTTTCACATGATCAGGTGTACGAAAATCCGGCTGCCCAAGCGTAAGCTGCACAGCTCCATCCACTTGGGCTACTTTATCAAAAAATTTCCGAATGCCTGAGCGTTGTATATGAAAGACATCTTGATTAATGAGCGAATCGATATTTTTCATGATTTCATCACCCTTCTTTCATAATAAAGTTATCATACCTATCCCCGAAAAAAAATGGGACAAATTCTCATCTTTAGCATAGCATCTCACCTTGTTCTTCGTTACAATATTACGTAAAGGAAAGAGGTGATGATTATGGCAAGACCAGATGAACGCGTTCTCATGACCATTGACGGCTATCAATTCAAAAAAGCGCGCAGCCAAAACCAAGTTTTTATTACCTCACCTCAAGGGGTCAATATTACAATGGATATCGATGTCTTAAAATCGTTTATAAACCAGTTGGAAAATGACGCAAACACTGCTAAACAATTCGGGCTATAGCTCTGTCTCGAATTGTTTTTGTTTTCTTTAACTAAAGCAGCTGATTTACAGGAGATTTCAATCTAAAAGAGCTTAGCTTCTCGAACAATTTAATATTTACGTTAATATTGTTAAAAAACAGGGTAATATCCTTTATAAAGGTCAATAATAATCTTTACTCCGAATTATCGGAAGAGAGGAGGAGATTGTAGAGGTTTAAGGAACCTTTACGTCGTTATGGCTAAACATTATACATATCAGACCAAGCGCCCGAATATTGTATTCGGTATATCTGCTATTTTAGTTCTGCTTTTTGTACTTTGGGGGGCCATTAACCCAGAATCACTCGAAGCGGCTGCCAATACAGCCTTGAATTTCACCATTGAAAACTTCGGCTGGTTTTACATGCTGGCGACCGCTTTCTTTGTGGCTTTTTCGGTGTTTCTCGTTTTTAGTCCGTTTGGACGCATCCGTTTAGGAAAAAGCGACGACCGTCCTGAATACCCATTTTACACTTGGATTGGGATGATTTTCGCAGCGGGGATTGGAGTTGGCTTTGTTTTTTGGGGTGTTGCCGAGCCGGTTCTCTATTATTTAGATCCTCCGGAAGGAATCACTCCAGAAACTGCTGAAGCAGCTGAGGCTGGACTTCGCTATGGTTCCTTTCACTGGTCTTTACATGTATGGGCCATCTTTGGTGTCGTAGGCCTAACCCTCGCGTATGTCCAGTTTCGAAAGGATAAACCAGCGCTAATCAGTTCTGCTTTCGCATCGTACTTTGGTAAACAAATGGAAAAATGGCCTGGAAAGACGATTGATACCTTTGCTGTTTTGTCAACAGCAATGGGTGTAGCTACTACATTTGGGTTGAGTGCATTACAAATGTCCGGAGGGCTGTCTTATATCTCGGATATTCCTAATAATTTTGCAACCCAATTCACGATCATTGCAGTCATCACAGGTTTATTCATGATATCTGCGGCGACAGGTGTGAATCGAGGAATCAAGTATTTAAGTAACGTGAACCTAGCAGTGGCTGGGGTTTTACTGCTTTTCGTGATTATTGCTGGTCCAACGCTTTTAATCGCTGAAAACTTCCTGACAACCCTTGGAAGCTATGCATCTAATATTGTTCCCATGAGTTTGGAATTAGCACCTTACTCAGAGAGTGAAAGTGACTGGCTTGGTTCCAATACAATCTTTTTCTGGGCATGGCATATGTCTTGGGCTCCTTTCATCGGATTGTTTATCGCTCGCATTTCCCGCGGCCGCACCGTTCGGGAATATATGATGGGTGTTCTCATTATTCCTTCACTTGTTGGGGTCATATGGTTTACTTCTTTTGGCAGTACAGGACTATTTCAGGAAATGGAACTCGGGACTGGAATTTCAGAACTGGTGACTGCGAATGCAGAAGTAGCACTCTTTGAAATGCTATCAAACATGCCTATGGCCTTAGTTATGAGTGCTCTAGCCTTTATTCTGATCGGTATTTTCTTTATTACATCAGCAGACTCCGCATCTTATGTGCTAGGTGTAATGACCTCACAGGGTGGACTAAAACCAATGTTCTCGGTTAAGCTTATCTGGGGAGTACTCATTGCCGGTACTGCCAGTGTATTACTTTTATCCGAGGGGCTGGAAGGGCTCCAAACGGCGGCGATCGTATCAGCCCTACCTTTCGGGGTTATTATGATCAGTATGGTGATCGTCGTTCTGTTGATGATGATAAAAGATTTGAAAACCCAAAGAAATCTAGAGAGAGAAGAACGCGATGAAGCATTAAAAGAAGATATTCGAGAGGAAATGTACGATGAAATGAAAGATGAAGTGTACGATAAAGTCAAAGAAGACGTACACAAGCAAGTACAAGAAGAAATGAAAGAGGAAGAACGCGGAAATCATGAACAAAATGAGGATAAAGGTCGTTCTTAAATCATCAACGGGGTGCCCACACCCATTCTCGAACACCGTTTATAATAATTGTAGTGATTAGCAATAGCAGGAGGATGAGGGATGAAATATTATGAATTCGATTCCCCATTTTATGCCTTAATAAAAGCTCCCAACGAAAGGAAGGCAAAAGCGATTTATAAAAAATATATCTGGGCAGCCGGATGTTATAATTGTAAAGAACGATCTCGAGATTACGCATTGATGAAATTTGCCATGGCTCACGACAGCAAAACAAATGACGTTATTTTTAAACTAAATCAATTTCTTGAAGAAAACAGCGATGTTCTTTTAATCGATGCCAATACTGGATAATTCCATCGTGCAATGACAACCGCGTGTTGAAACTCATCAACACGCGGTTTATTTGTCTAACACGACACCAACTTATGTTCGTTGTTGCTCCTTTGCACGTTGAGGTAATCATTCAAACCTTAAAATCAAGCTTTATAATTCCTGCTTCCTTGGCGGAAGTAAATGCAATCACAATTAATGGACCAATAACAAAACCTAAAATACCAAATAGCATGAGTCCAATATACATGGATATCAGAGTGGCAAGCGGGGATAATCCAATGTGCGTTCCCATCACTTTAGGCTCTACCGTTCGCCTAATAACTAAACAAATGACCCCTAATATTAATAATTGTGTCCCTGTAGCTAAATCTCCAGCGATAAGTTGAAAAATCCCCCATGGAGCCAATATCGCAATAGACCCAATAATAGGGATAAAGTCGATCACCCATATAATGAGAGACATGATAATCGCTACTTCAGGGGCTATCAACAACAATCCAACAAGTGATACTACGAAGATAATAACGCTGACAAGAAACTGAGCTTTCAAAAAGCCAAAAACAACATAAGATAAACGTGCGGTCATAAAATTAACACGTTCTTCTGTTTTCTCTGTGAAATAAGTGAATACTTTCTCTTTTAAACGTGGCATTTCTAATAGGAACAGAAATAGGGCAATCAAATAGACAAGAAAGGAAACTAAGTAACCAGGGATACTTGAGACGATCGAAGTAACCCGAGAAATTAGATTCAACTCGCTAATGTAAGCGCCAAACTCATTCAATGCTGCTGTAACCTCCCGGTTGATCGCCTGCACGAAATCTGGAGGAAGATTATCATTCTCTCCGATGGTGCTTTGGAAATCTAGCCACGCCCGATTCACTTCACTAATATACAGTGGAATGTTTTCCACTAATTGCGTTCCTTGGGTTACAGCAGTCGTTATTACAAAGTATGTTGTAACACTTATGATCAACAAAAACATGCTGAAAACAACCATGACCGCTAAATGATGCTTCAATTTTGTTCTCTCTACGAGAAATTTAACAGCAGGTAGCAGTAATAGTGCAGTTACAAAGGCTGCTATTAAGGGGATCGATACAGGCAAAACAAAATAGCCAATGACTGTAAGTATAAGTACAATGATAAATAGTTTTATATTTCGTTTTGTAAAAATATTACTCACGTTCACGGGAAACCTCTTTCTAGCAGTATTTATTTCCTTTATATTATTATAGTACGTTTTCCTTCCTAAAAATAGAATCCTTTTGTAATTTCTTGGTGACTTTTTAAATGCTTATAATATATTGGGAAATATTACGGTACGTGAAATTTCAAAGCGTGGGAATCTATCTTCTTCATATTAAAAAAACCGCCTTCCTGAGGCGGCTTGTGATGTTCATTAATATGGATCAGAGACGTCTCCCATGCGTTCAGCATCATGAACAGCATCTTCCTGTTTATCATTCATATTCGTATGCGCGTTTTCGATGCCTTCTTTAAGGCGTTGTCCATATTCCGAATCTGCTTCTGTCATGTGCTTGATCATTTGCTTTTGTATAGATTCGTCTGCATCAGAGAGTGCAGAAACGAGGTTTGAAATCAAATCGTCCTTTTCCCTATCATTAAATCGTCGCCATGTTTCCCCAGCCTGTCCAAAATCATTTTTGTGCTCTATTGCTTCGCGCTTCACTTCCCCACTCACATAAGGTTCATGAGCTTTACCCTTTTCTTCTGCTTCTTTCAATCCATCCATCATTGATGGTTCATAATTAATGTGAGGATCGCTACCTGGAGGATTATCGACATAGTACGCCATTTGCCCATCCCGTTGATTGGTACCGAGATGCTTTTTCGGCGCATTGATCGGTAGCTGCAAGTAATTAGGACCTACTCTGTACCGCTGTGTATCGGAGTAAGAAAACGTACGACCTTGTAGCATCTTGTCATCGGAAAAATCAAGCCCATCAACGAGAACACCTGTACCAAAGGCGGCTTGCTCGACCTCGGCAAAATAATTTTCCGGGTTTTTATTCAAGGTCATTTTGCCGACTTTATACCAAGGAAATTGATCTTTATACCAAAGCTTCGTATCGTCAAGAGGGTCAAAATCCAACTCAGGGTGTTCTCCATCTTCCATGATCTGAACATAAAGCTCCCACTCCGGATAATCGCCCTTTTCAATGGCTTCATACAAATCCTGAGTCGCGTGGTTAAAATTTTGTCCCTGAATGTGGTCTGCTTCCTCCTGCGTAAGGTTTTTGATCCCTTGTAATGGTTCCCAGTGATATTTAACCAACACCGCTTTTCCTTCTTCATTGATCCATTTGTACGTGTTTACCCCTGAGCCTTGCATCTGCCGATAATTAGCTGGAATCCCCCACGGTGAAAATAGAAACGTAATCATATGTGTCGATTCAGGTGTGCTTGCCATAAAATCAAAGATACGTTTTGGATCTTGACGATTGGTGACTGGATCTGGCTTTAAGGAATGTATCACATCTGGAAACTTGATTGCATCACGGATAAAGAAAATCTTCAAGTTATTTCCGACCAAATCCCAGTTTCCGTCTTCTGTATAAAACTTCACGGCAAACCCTCGTGGATCCCGCTGCGTTTCTGGGGAGTGAGCCCCATGTATAACTGTGGAGAAGCGCACAAAAACCGGAGTTTGCTTCTCCGCATTCGTAAACACTTTAGCCCGCGTGTACTTGGAAATAGGGTCGTCGCCAACCTTTCCATATGACTGAAAATACCCATGAGCACCAGCACCTCTGGCATGCACGACACGCTCTGGGATCCTTTCACGATCAAAATGACTGATTTTCTCAAGATAGTCGTAGTTTTCGAGCGTCGAGGGACCGCGATTACCGACAGTCGTTAAATTCTGGTTGTCAGTTATAGGATGCCCTTGCCGATTCGTTAGCGTATCTTCTTTTTCGTTTTCAGCTTTGCGTCCATCTCGTGCATCTCCTTCACCGGTCACGTTCGTTCCATATGAAGGTTTTTCATTGTCTTGGTTCATTCAAATGTTCCCCTTTCAAAATAGCTTGGCGTTTTACTTAGCATTTCCTGTAAATGGGGAACTATGCATAGCGAAAAAAGTATTTCAATCGGAATATAAAAGGCATAAGCTTAGCCATCGCTAGCATATGCCCGTTACATCGGTTACGACTCTTCTATTTCCATATTAATAAGTTGCATATTCCGATTAAAAAAGAAGCGATAAAAAATAATTGTCACAATCATCGCCGCTATTGAAACGGAAGTGAAAATGCTTAACGAAATCACAATTTGGTAACGAATAGCTTCAATCGGTGCCACGCCGCCTAAAATCAGTCCCGTCATCATGCCTGGCAATTGAACCAGGCCTATCGTTTTTAAGCCGTCAACATTTGGTATCATTGCCGCTTTAACGATTTTTCGAATCAGAATGGTAGACGCCTGCTGGGGTTTCGCCCCTAACGCCAATGCAGCTACGATTTTTCCTTTCGATTCCTTGAATTCACTTTTCATGCGCTCTAACGCAAGGCCTATCGCCACCATACTATTTCCAATGACCATTCCACTCATAGGAATTACTTGGTCTGGCTGAAAATCGATCATATCAAAACCGAGCCACATCGCCAATATAAGAAGGGCAATACCGACAATGACAAGAAAAATAATTGGGCGAGCGTAAGGAAGCTCTTCACCCTTTTTACTGGCATGAAAAGAGGCTACAGCGATCATGACAGCGAGCATTAAACTAATTCCGATAAGGGGTGGTAGAGAGAATAAATAAGTGAGAACATAGCCGATCAAAAATAATTGGACAATTCCTCGAAAGGACGACCAAATAATTGATTTGCTTAAGCCAAGAGCATATATGTAAGATAATGACACGGGAATAAGGACGAAAAAAATTAGAAAAAACATCGACACATTCGAAATTTCAGGGGCCATGATTTTACTCCTTTAGGAAATACTGCAGTTGTTCAGTTTGGGGGTTGTCAAACAAAGTTTGTGTCTCCCCTTTCTCAATCACTTCCCCTTCCTCCATGAAGAAGGTTCGATCTCCTAGCCTTCTTGCTTGATTAACATCATGGGTAACCATGAGGATTGCTCGCACAGAAGTTGGAACCAAACTCACTAAAAATTCCTCGATGAGTTCAATATTACGCAAGTCCAGGGCACTCGTTACCTCATCAAGCAGTAAAATTTCCGGACGGTTCGCCAGTGTTCGTGCCAAAGCTACCCGTTGTTGTTCACCACCAGACAGCTCTTCCACATTACGGTCAAGGTAAGATATGGGGAGCTGCACATTTTTTAGTAACTCTTCTCCCATCTGTTCTTCCCATTCCTGAAATATTTTCGGTCCGTATGCAAGGTTATCCCGAACCGTTCCATCGAATAGAGATGAAGTTTGAAAAACCATACCCATGGATTTTCGTAAATATGTGATTTGATAATTTTGGAGACTCTTACCACGGTACGTGATCGTTCCTTCATCAGGGTCGTTAAGACGATTGAACAACATAAGCAAGCTGCTTTTACCAGATCCGGAAGAGCCGATTAAGGTAATAATTTCACCTTTCTTTACATCAAGTGAAATATTTCTCAGTACCGATGTACCAATATTTTCCATTTGAATAAGCGTTTCCATATTTTTCACCCAGCTTTTCTCTGAGATTATAAAGAAGGATTAGCAAACAATAGAAAGGATGAGGGGATTTATATGGACGATTTACTTTGATCCTTCTTTCTTAACTATATCCCGCTATACGTTTAGGTATTTCCACATTTAGTTACTTGGATCCATTCGATTTAGCGTACCTACATTTACATTATAGGAGTATCCCAATCGAATGATAAATCATCCATCATCTGGTCCCGGCCACACGTGATGCTCCATGTTCACTTTTCCTTCTTGGTCAAAAGTCACCCCTTCTTTTTCTAACCAACCACGTTGGAAGTCTTCGCCGCCAAAAACACCCGCATGTGCAAGGGTACCATCTTTTTTCACCACACGATGAGCAGGGATACCGCTAGGGGCCGCGCGCAGTGCCCATCCTACAGCGCGAGAAGCTCGCTGTGATCCAAGCCAGTGGGCGATTAAACCATATGTTGCAACTGACCCTTTAGGAATTTGACGGACGATTTTATATACGTTTTCATAAAAAGAGGTATCATTCGTCATCTCAATCACTCAATATAACAATATTTGCAAAAGATAAACAGTTACGATCGCAGCTATAATGACAACCATGATATGACCTTTAAAATAAGCGATGAGTACTGCAACCATCCCTCCGATCGCTCCTGCAAACGGGGCTCCGGGTTCAACCGTAAAAATGCCTGGGATAATCAATGCGCCTAACGCGGCATAGGGAATCGCATGTAACCACTTCTTCACCCAGCGGGGGAAATGAATCCGCTCCATTAAAAACACCGGCAACACCCTCGGTATATATGTAACAATGGCCATGCCAATAATAATCATGATTAGTGTCATTCATCTTCCTCCTCGAGCACGAACACACCGGTAAGGCTACCGATGACTGTTGCCAGCACAATTGCCCAACCTTCGGACAAAAACAGAGAAAACAGTACACAAAGGCTTGCACTTGCCGAAGCAACGACTCCAATTTTCCAATACTTACGAATCGCAGGTACAAGTAAACCGATGAAAAGAGCATAGAGAGCGATTCCCATGCTGGCACTTAAAGCTTCAGGCACTATATTTCCGACTAACACACCGATGAGTGTTCCGATTAGCCATGTCCCGAATGCTCCTGAAAACATTCCTGTATAAATAGCTGTTGAAGGAGTGCTTCCGAGCGATTTGCGCTTAAGGGAAGCAAGCGCGAAGCTTTCATCAGTCACCCCGTGGGCAAGAAGCGTTTGCCATCGTATCGGTATATGTTGCAAGTGACTAAATAAGGATATGCTCATCACAAAATGCCGGAGATTCAATATGAATGTTGCTAGCACGATTTCTAATCCAACTGTCCCAATCGCGAGCATATTTAAAGCCATAAATTGACTGGCACCAGCATAGACGAAAAAGGACATTAATAATGAATGAAACAACGGAATACCCGTTTGGATTGCTAACACTCCGAAGGAAATTGCAATGGGCAAATATCCTAGCATAACTGGTACAGCCATCTTCAACCCTTGCCAATAATCTTCGGTAAACGTAGGGGTGTGCATTTCATGTAGATGTTTTTCTTCCATTCGCCCCATCCCTTTTTTCTCAAGATTCATCGGAATAATACATGAGCACTTGTAACCTCGTTTCTGTATTTGTTAAATTCTCATATTGATGAGGAACGGTTGCCATAAACTGAAGGCTCTTTTTTTCATTTAACATATACGAATCTTGATCAATCATCATATGCAGCTCTCCGGAAGTTACAGAGATGTACTCGCGCACACCTTCATGATGCGGCAGGGAAAGATAATTTGCACCCGGGCTTAAGATCATCGTGTAGAGCTCAAATTGTGTCTCAGGGTCAAATGGAAAAATAAGAAATAAGCGGCAACGCCCTTCATCTTCCTCAAGATCCGGAAATTCTTTTCGCTCGACAACGGAAACCACTCGATCGTCCTGTTTAATCAACGATGAAAAAGAAACATTGAGTCCGGTTGCAATTTTCCAAACAGTAGTAACCGTTGGCTGGGTCTCCCCTTTTTCAATTTGATATAACATCCCTTTACTGACGCCAGTAGCCAATGCAATTCTTTCGAACGTTAACCCTCTCCTCTTTCGCAATCGCTGTAAATTCTGGCCAACTCTTACATGAATCGCAGACAAATAACCCCTCCATTCATTATAATGAATATTAACATAATATATTGAAAATTAAAAGAGGAAAATCCCCTTTAGTTCAAGAGGTTTCCTATTATCTTTTCTTTGCCGTTTCGTAATCATTTTGTTGAACCATAGGCGGAACCATATTGCCTCCAGTCCCCCAAACGACATGATTCCCATTCGCCAGTTTTTGTTGATCAATTCCCTGTTTTTTACAATACGCTTTACCTGCTTCTGTGCCGATCAAGTTGTATGGCCCTGGAAAACCAGCAAGAGCTGATGGTTCAAGATAAATGCCTTCTTCATTCCATAAATGGTGTAATAATTGATAAAGGTGCTGATCGTTTACAGTATAAACTCCGCTCACCATCGCTTCCACCATTTTTCCCACGACTCCAGAAGGCCTTCCGACGGCGAGTCCATCTGCTGCCGTTTTATTGCTTAAGCCAAAATCACCGACGGCAATTTTCTCATGTAACCCTGTCATTAAACCGAGAAACATCGCAGGTGACTCTGTAGGTTCGGCAAAAAAACAGTGAACGGCATCGCCAAACACTTGTTTTAAGCCAAATGTCACTCCACCAGGTCCTCCACCAACTCCGCAAGGTAAATAAACAAACAAAGGATGCTCCTCATCTACTCGAATATTCGCATCATCCAGCTGTTTTTGTAGTCGAAGTGCCGCAACCGCATAGCCGACGAATAAATCATAGGACCATTCATCATCAACAAAATGTAGTTCAGGGTTAATCGCTGCTGCTTTTCGCCCTTCACTCACAGCTCGACTAAAGTCTTCTTCATGCTCAACGACAGTAGCGCCTTCACTTCGTAACTTTTCTTTCTTCCATTCTTTCGCATCGCTTGACATATGAACTTCAACATTAAATCCAATCTTAGCGCCCATAATCCCAATACTTAACCCCAGATTCCCTGTGGAACCGACCACAATGCCATATCGATGAAAGAACGCTTTGTTCTTCTCGCTCGCCAACGTACGAATATCCGTATGCTCATCAAGCAAACCATTTTCTAGAGCGATCGTTTCCGTCAACTTTAATACTTCATACACACCGCCTCGAGCTTTAATAGAGCCAGCTATCGGCAGCTTGTGATCACATTTCAACCATACGTTTCCTGTTAAATTTATATTATAATCCCTGGACAAATAGGTTTGCATATGCGAAAGCTGTACAATTGCTGATTCAATTTCTCCAACTTGAGAGACCGTATCCGGGAATAATTCAGCAATTAAAGGTTGGAAACGATCGAAACGTTCTTCTGCCCTTCTAATATCTTCGTGCGTAAGATCAAGCTGATTCATGATATTTGCAAACGCTTCATGTTTCGGATTCAGCCAAATCACTTCTTCTGCGTTCATTATACGGTTTAATACGGGGTATCTATCTTTCCATTCTTTCAGTGTATAGCCTTGAACTTTTTTGTCCACTGAAACGCTCTCCTTCCTTTAAATAGTGAATATTCATTCATATTAGCATGATGAAATTGAAAATACAAAGTCGGCGTAATGCTGCTCCTCTGAAAAGGGTCGTAAATAAATAGAAAAAATCTGGCATGTTTGGACGTGCCTAACGATATGTTAATAGAGAAAGGCTTGTCTATAACTCTGGAATGTTTGCGAGGTTGTCGACTATGTTTTCAGCAAAACGAAAAGAGAGCATGGCCCGCTTGGCTTACCGTTGTATTATGGTCACAAGTGGTGCTGCATTAACAGCTATTGCCATTCAACTTTTTTTAATTCCTAATGCTGTCATTGACGGCGGTGTCATTGGTGTTTCTTTGATATTAAATGAACTGACCGGCTTAGGTTTTGGTATTCTCGTACTCGTTATTAATCTGCCTTTTCTAATATTTGGTCTTAAACAGGTCGGTAAAAATTTCTTTTTAACCTCTTTGTACGCGATTGTCATCTTAGCGATTACAGAACAACAACTCCATCATTTTGACTCTTTTATTCATGAACCTTTAATTACAACTTTGTTCGGTGGATTTATTCTAGGAGCAGGGATTGGTATCGTCATTCGCCACGGAGGTGCGCTTGATGGGACGGAAATCCTTGGCATTCTACTGACCAAGAAGTTGCCATTTTCCGTGGGTGAATTTATTATGTTTGTAAATATCTTTATATTTACATGGGCGGGATTT
This sequence comes from Geomicrobium halophilum, assembly GCF_014207655.1. Lineage (GTDB taxonomy): Bacteria > Bacillota > Bacilli > Bacillales > Marinococcaceae > Geomicrobium > Geomicrobium halophilum. Next base: position 1,138,680 of record NZ_JACHHJ010000001.1, read on the forward strand.
GTATTCGGATGGGAACAGGCAATGCTATCCATTATTACCTATTTCATTGCGTCAAAAACGATTGATGCGGTGATTCAAGGAATCGATGAAACGAAAGCTGTCGTCATTGTTTCCAATAAACATACTCAGCTAAGTTCAGCAGTCGTGCACCGCTTGGGCCGTTCATTGACCGTGTTAAACGGTCACGGAGCATTCACCCATAGTGATAAAGAAGTTCTCTATATTGTCGTAACGCGACTGGAAATTATGAAACTAAAATCGATGGTTTTCGAAATTGATAAAGAAGCGTTTATAACAGTCATGGACGCACAAGAAGTTCACGGGGGAAAATTTAAAAGCGACATTCATTAATGGTGAGAGCCAACTATAGCGTTCAGCAAATGCTGCGACGTACAAGTCATCGGATCATTACCCTCAGACGTTAATGAATTCAACCGGAACGAATTGACACCTATCCCATCTGCATTCGTTTCGATTCCATGTATACAGTTTTATGAACGACAGATCTCACAGGTGAACCGATCACCTTGTATTAAGTACGAGTAAACGATGGTACGTACGCGGATTATAAAAATGACATCGACAACTGGCAACCACTTGCTCGCCTTGCAGGTGATATGCAACCCTCACACCTGCCTCCCTCTATACGGAAGTGGGAACAACGAAAAAAGGCCCCGTTCGTTGGATGAGGTTCCGGGGCCCTTTTCTTTAACCTATTCTTTCAGCCTTCCCTTTCTTTATGACAATACGGCGAAAAGGAAATTCTTCCTCTCGATCAGGAATAGGAAAACGATTAAACTCAGCAACGATTGTACGCTCATACTCAGCGATCACTTTCAACTGTTCTCCTTCGTATTTAATATTTTCACCGATCACAAACAGTTTTTCTTTCTCTTCCATGATTTATCTCTCCTAGCCTACTCTGAAAATCACTGGCCTCTCCCCATTTTACCATAGAAATTATACAAAGAATAACGAAAAACGCGCAGGTTCTTTGTTCCCTGCGCGTTTTTCGTTTGAATAGTTATTATCCATGGTAGTCGTTGATAAGCTCGATGACTGATTTCTGTTCTGGTACAGACTTTTCGTTCTGCTCTTTTGTTTCCTCACGTTTCCTCACATCCATCAATCCCTTCCAGCTTTATTTAAGTATATTGTAATCGATTGTTATAATACAGTCAATAAAAAATCATGATTTTATATAACAATTGTGCTTTTGTCCTAATGATTTAAAAACGCTCCCTCAGCGAAAAGAAATGCAGTCTAACTTTCTCACCTAACATATCTATAGAAATATGGTTATACTTACCAATGGGGTTAAACATTTTTTAAACAAGTAACAACATTATTACGCACGCACTCACCCCCTTTAAATTAATGCGAATTATATATATTTTTAAAATAATACCTCTATAAGGCAAAAGGTCAAGTGTAGCTTATCACTGGGTCCTGACAAGTAAGAATAGCTCCTGTACCACAACACCTCTACATATGTTATTCACGCTTAAAACATGAAGGTCGCAAACGACCAAAAGACCCAAGGTTAAATCTCTCCTTGAGTCTTCATTGGTTTTTACCCTTCATCTTTTAGGTCTTCAATAGAATCAATATCCATATATTCTGGTACAACAAGACCGAGAGCAGCTTCACCTTCCATATTTGGGCCTAGATCCTCGATATCGTCTTCCACTTGTTCATAATACAACTCATGCGTACCTGGCAGCCAAGACCCAATCATGGCATCAGCATCCCCATTCGCGATGGCTGTATACATGTGGTTCGCTTCCACTAAGGTCATATCGACATCATAACCCATATCTTCAAGAACAAGTGCTATCATGCTTACCGATGAGAGGTCCGTTTCCCATTGACCATGTACAATTTCAATCGGATCACCATCTACTTCATCTACACCCTCGGTCCAGCTTGAAACCACATCCTCGTTTTCGTCAATCCAATTTTGTGCCGCTTCGAATTCATCGACCCCTTCGTTTAATTCGTACATAATCTCTTCCATATCTCCAGCTGTCCAATGGAAGTTGTCCAGGATTTCATAGGCTTCTGGAAAGTCATCTTGAAAGCCTTCTCGAACGAGGGTATGAATGTCTTCCGCCTCCCCAAATGAAAGCTCCGGATCATCTAGGTATTTGAGGTCATGGGAAATAAATTTCCAGTGCGGGCTCCATCCAGTCACAACAATCGGTTCTTCGTTTTCAATCGCTTCTTCCAATGAGGATATCATAGCAGCTTCGGAACTTGATTGTAGGTTCCACTCATCAAGGTCGTAATCTTCCATCATTTGTTCAGCATTGCCCATAATCCCTGCACCTGGATCAATCCCTACAATCTCGTAATCCATTTCTTCTGCATAGTCCATTGATCCAGAAGCTTCCTCTTCCGGATCTGCCTGACCATTTTCTCCTGTATGAGTGGTATCATCGTCCTCACCTTCATCATCTACACTACAGCCAGCAAGAACGAGGGTAAGGGAAAGTCCAGCTACAAAAATGACGGATTTTTCATGCTTCATCATCGTACTCTCCTTTGATTTCATTGTTCTTTACAAAAAAAGCCCAGGGGCAGTAAACCCTGGACTCTTATAATGGTCAATTATTCCTGAAGATCTTCGATAGACTCAATGTCCATATATGCCGGAACAGTTAAGCCAAGTTGAGCCCCTTCGTCCAGGTTTGGACCTAGATCTTCATAATCTTCTTCGTAATCTTCATGGTAATCTGCATGTGTATGCGGGAGCCAAACAGCAACCGACGCATCAGCATCCCCACTTGCAACAGAGCTAAACATGAAATTCGCTTCCACTAAGTTCAAATCGACTTCATAACCTAGGTCTTCAAGAACTTGCGCCACTACATTCGTTGAAGCAATCTCTGTATCCCAAGCAACGTAGGAAAGACTAATAGACTCACCATCTACTTCATCTACACCATCGGTCCATTCAGAAACGATATCTTCGTTTTCGTTAATCCAGTTTTGGGCAGCCTCTGTTTCGTCAACACCATCTTGGACCTCAAGCATGACTTCTTCCATATCTTCAGGCTCCCATTCGAAGTTATCCAGCAATTCATACGCTTCTGGCTGCTCATCTTCCAGGCCATCACGGGCGATCGTATGAATACTTTCGGCTTCACCATAAGAAAGTTCAGGATCGTCAAGGATCTTTAGGTCAAATTCCTGAAATTTCCAGTGAGGGGTCCAACCTGTAACAAAAACTGGGTCCTCATTTTCATAAGCATTTTCTAATTCCTGGATCATGGCCGCATCTGAACTTGTTTGTACATTCCAATCATCTAGACCATAATCTTCAAGGGCTTGTTCTGTTGATTGGACAACACCAGAGCCTCCGTCAATACCGACGATGGTATGAGCAACATCTTCACCATAATCAGCCGCTGCTTCACCATCACCTTCATCGTCGGCTTCAGCATCTTCATCGGCTTCTTCCTCAGTGTCACCATTGTCGTCTGTTTCAGTATCAGGTTCTTCTTCATCTGCACCGCAGCCAGCGGCAACAAGTGAAAGTGAAAGCCCAGCAGCAATGCCCATGCGTTTCCAATGTTTAATCATGTAAGGCACTCTCCTTTATGTTTAATTGACCCCCCCTACGCGCTGCCAACGGCAGGGGAGTTTCTTTATTATTTTTTCTTTTGTTTAAGTTGGAATCCAGAGGTTAAACGGTCAAGGATAATAGCCACGATCACTATTGCTATACCTGCTTCAAAACCGGAACCTACATCATTTCGGCCAACAGCAGCGTAAACAATATCTCCAAGGCCGTCTGCACCAATCATCGAAGCAATAACAACCATGGACAAGGATAACATAATTGTTTGGTTAACCCCGGCCATAATGGTTGTACGAGCCATGGGCAGTTGTACTTTATACAATTTCTGCGATGGTGTTGAACCAAACGCATCTGCCGCTTCGATTACTTCAGTAGATACTTCACGTATCCCTAAGTTCGTTAAACGTATCGTTGGCGGCATTCCGAAAATCACCGAAGCGATGACTCCCGGCTCCATTCCGATTCCGAAAAACGCAACAGCTGGAATCAGGTAAACAAATTGTGGTAGCGTCTGCATGAAGTCAAGGATCGGTTTCATGATCATTTCAACCGTATTACTCTTCGACATCCAAATTCCAAGAGGGATACCTACTACTACGGAAATAATCGTCGCTGCTAAAACGAGCGATAACATGATCAACATATCTTCCCAAAATCCAAGGTTGTCAATAAGGAATAAACCTAAAAAGACAAATATCGTTAGTCCAATCTTACGTCCTGCAAAGAAAAACGTCAGGAGCGGAATTCCAATGATAAAAACAGGAATAGGAACAACTTCCATAACCGTCTGTAAAGCAGTCAGTATGAATGAGATCAGCATTTCAATTGCTTCAAACAATAAATCTGCATTCGTTAACCAATCAACAAGTGCCTCCACCCATTCAGCTAGAGGTAGACTCGGAAATAGTTTCATCGAGATTCACCTCTTTTCCTGATAGTGCACTAAGCACTGAACTACGTATAATAATGCCCCGAAGTTTGCCGTCTTGAACGACAGCCGCTGGCACCGAACTATCTGTAATAATGTCGATGACTTCGGATACAGGCGTATGAAGTTCGACTCTCGGCACATCTGTACGGATGACTTCACTGAAATCATCTTTACCTTCATCCACAAGTTTGGATAGTTCACTTGCGTGTACAATCCCTAACAATTCCCGGTCACGCCTAATCGCATATATACTGGAAATACCGCTTTGACGCATCCTTTGCAATGCTACACGAGGGCCTTCACGTTCAGGTTGGACGCTCTCGGGCCGTGCCATTACATTTTGAGCAGTATACACTTTCGAACGATCCACGTCTTCGACAAATTTCTCCACGTAATTATTGGCAGGATTGGTAAGAATTTCTTCTGGTGTTCCGATTTGAACAATAGCCCCATCCTTCATAATCGTAATTCGATCACCAATACGCAGAGCTTCATCCAAATCATGCGTGATAAATATAATTGTTCTTTTCATCGTTTGCTGCAAATCGAGAAGCTCGTCTTGCATGTCTTTTCGAATCAACGGATCAAGTGCGGAAAAAGCCTCATCCATGAGTAGGATTTCCGGGTCATTAGCTAGAGCACGTGCGAGTCCGACCCTTTGCTGCATCCCTCCTGACAACTCATCAGGAAGCATATTTTCATAGCCTTCCAAACCGACAAGTTTCAAAGCCTCTATTGCTTTTTGCGTTCTTTCTTCTCTACCTAAACCTTGAATTTCCAAACCAAATTCAACATTGCTTTGAATGGATCGGAAAGGGAAAAGTCCAAAATTCTGGAAAACCATACTCATATCTCGGCGGCGAACAGTACGTAATGTTTTCTCATCCATCTCCGCCAAGTTTTTGTCATCTAAATAAACAGCGCCTGAAGTTGGTTCAATCAGACGGTTCAGAAGTCGAACCAGTGTCGATTTTCCACTCCCTGATAACCCCATAATGACAAAAACTTCACCTTCATTAACATCAAATGATGCTTTGTTGACACCTACAGTAAGTCCTGTTGCTTCAAGGATCTCCCCCTTTGTTTTATTTTCTTTTAAAAGAGAGAGTGCTCGTTGAGGTTTTTTACCAAAAACCTTTGTTAAGTCTTCTACCCTAATCTTTGTCAATGCATCCACCCCTTTGTGCGTTGCTCCTTCTGTCTATTTGAAAAATGCCCAAAAATCCTGAGTAAACGTTAAAAGCAGATTAGCATTTTTATTGCTGCAGTTCATAAAATTAAGCCAAGAAGGTATTTATATCATTGACAAATGTTTAAATATCGGCCCTCTCTGAAATTCTTTAAGAACAGGCAAAAAAGTAATAGGCTTTATTTATTTCTTTTTTTGAGCATCACCTTTCAATACTATACTCTTTTTTAAAAACTTATACAACTAAAATAAGCAGTACACAAAACGTATTTATAATAAATAATTTAAAATTAATTAAATGATCACCTTACTTCTTTTTTTTTCTCTCTATATCTTCTTTTTTCGACGTATATAACCCATAAAAAAGAAGAATGGATACATCCATTCTTCTTTAATACTTTTATATTAATTTATACGTGAATTTCAACCGTTGCTTCTTCTTCAAGTTCATCCGTCAATGCTGCCCTATTCTCTTCCATTTGTTGTGATTCTGCTTCCATACGAAGTTGCTCTTCCATTTCCTCATCCATATCTTCGAACTCTGGCATGTCACCTTCCATGCCTTCTTGTCCTTCCATCATGGCCATCTGTTGTTCATACAGTTCTTCAATGTCTTCATCGCTCACTTCGACTTCACCGAATTCTTCAGCGAGTAATTGCTCCACTAGAAGTTCTTCCTCTAACAAGTCGCGCACTTCATCCTCTGACATCCCCTGCTGTTCCTCTAGGAGTTGAAACAGTTCTTCTTCCGACTCAGCGCCCGCAAGTTCCATTTGCTCTTCCAACTCTTCGTCTACTTCTTCTTCGTCTACTTCAATTCCTCTTTCCTCTGCTGCTTGTGTAAGTAATGTTTGAGCCACAAGCCCTTCTGCAACTTGCCCGCGGAACTCCGCTTCCTGTTCCTCATCTTCTGTGACGTCCATTCCATACATGGCCATCTGTTCGACCGAAGAAGTATACATTTGCTCAAATTCAGCTTTATCGATACTTTCTCCATTTACTTCAGCAACGGGATCAGGAACGTCTTCTAAATCAATATCTGGTTCTGGCATTTCCATTTCTTCTTCATCAGGAAGCGCATCGCTCGCCTGGTCTTCACCTTCTTGTGATTCACCCTGTGCCTCTTCACTATCGTCTGCTTCTCCATTTTCCTCTCCATCACCGTTACATGCCGTAAGCCCGAGTGATAATGCAAAAGCTAGACTCGTTGTTAGCATTATACGTTTTTTCACTGATAAACTCCTTCCTTCAAAGAGATGGGTGCATTATAACACATGAACAGGGACAACCTACAAACCTAATAAGATTTATAACTTATTTGACAAGTGTGACGATGCATTGACACTCTAGGTTCTGCCTCGCCGAACATGCATGGAATTTCTCTCAATATGCCGATTGTAAAATTGCTGGAAATTACCTCCTACCCATTTTTTTACATCTTCTTCTTTGTAACGTTTCAATAACCATTCGATAAATAAAGGAAGTTTTTCCGGCCCTTCCAATCCTTTTACCGGTGAGGTAATCCCATCAAAGTCAGAACCAAACCCTATATATTCACCCCCTATCAAACCTGCGATATGGTCAATATGATGGGCAAGGTCGTCGAATGTAGCTTCATTCTTCCCATTGATAAATGTTGAGTAAAAGGTTAGACCGATGATGCCATCCTTTTCTTTGATCATCCGTAATTGTTCATCACTTACGTTCCTTACGTGCTCATGCACTTGACGGGCATTTGCGTGGCTGACGAAAAATGTTCCGCAGCGTTCCACCGCTTCAGCGAAAGAATGCTCATGAAGATGGGCTCCATCCAAAATAATACCTTCTGATGTAAACCAATCGACTACGGCCCGTCCTTTGTTGGATAAACGACTTCCCATTTTTTCATAGCATCCAGACGCAAGAGTATTTCCTTCATTCCAAGTTAAACCTACGCTTTCAATTCCTAGCCGCTTTAACAACCGCCATTTCATCCAGTCATCGGAAATGGCATCCGCCCCTTCTAGTGCAACAATCGCCCTTGTAGTTGTACTTTCCGTTAACGCTTGCCCCGGCATGTATTCGATTTGCTCATGGGATCTCACTTTCTTATGAAACAGGTCCAATTGACGCAAAATGGTGGAGAAACCATCATCACGTTTGAGATACACCGGATCAAAAATAGCAAACAGCTGTGCCTGCACACCACCTTTCTGCAATGTCTTCCCATTCACGATTGTATCGTTTGTAAAATCTTTATCAGGATCTCCCCATAATTGTAACAATGCATCACAATGTGCATCAGCCCTAAACATTTTTCCACCTCTTTCGATTCCTAGAAGTACATTACAATGAATGAGATAAACTTGTCACAACACCTCTACCAAGGAAGAAGCCTTCGCATTGAACCCTGTTAAAATGTAATGAGTATTAAAAGCCCAGTCACCTTCAGCTTCTTTTTCATAGGCTATCATACCGACCATTAGAAAGAAGGGACGGACAATATGCAAGACCCAAACTTCCCAATGAAAGTGTTTAGCCGTTGGTTCACCAATGACACATGTTTTGTACCCTCTGCCCTAGAACCAGTTAAAACGAGGGAAAAGGACTATTGGATGATTCGTTTTCCAATCCGGCACATGACAGAGGACAATATCATTAGCTATACAGATGGGCATCACCTATATTTACGATTTCAGCAGATGGTTGAGGAAAAGCAAAAGGACTCAACAACAGGTTCAACGTCTGCTTATCAAGCAGTAGCCCAATGGACGACATATACGCCCCTCCCTCAAAATATTGATGAGGAAAATTATGAAATTTTTTGCAGTGCTGATTATGTTGACGTGTATTTTAAAATCCTGAAAGGAGATGATTTTCAATGATGGCTTCCCCTCATCCGCAAGCACGCCCTCCATATTATGAAGATGCTTATATGTATCCGCCTAGACCGTATCCACCTTCTTTACCACCAGTATCCAAACCTTACCCGGGTAACTTTTTACAGGCGCCTCCACCTCCGCATTTCTATGAAGGAGGTCCAGGAAAAAATCAACATCCCCCTTCTATGATAGGAGTTTTGAATGGTTTTACAGATGAAAACGGTCAAATTGATATTCAGAAAACAATGACAACAGTGGATACTGCAATAAAAACGTACCAACAAGTTTCTCCTATGATTAAACAATTATCCTCGATGTTTTTAATGAGAAATTAAGAAACCGGTCTCTGTTTAGGCCGGTTTCTTATAAATATTTTATCCAACTCCACCACTGGCAGGAGAATAGAGAGGCAAAGGGCGGTAATAAATTTGGACGTTAGGAGGAAATAACCCGTCATTTTTCGCTCCTGTAAGCGCTTCATACATCCTTTTTCCCTTAGTAGCATTCGCTGAGTGTATCGTGATTCGATCTGCATAAATATGGTTTTCAATCATATACGTAACGACAGCGTATCCACTGGTATTCTTACTACCTAAGTCATGATCAAGGGATATGTGCCCAAAGGTGTTATGGTTTTTTAGAAAATCAATGCAGTCTTCGGCAGAGCGGACAAGGCAGTGGTCATTAGGGCATGTTCGAATATCATCCAAAAACACATTTTTCTTTTCCAAACCACTCACCCTTTATTATAAAATTGATGGTTCCCCTTGCTAAAGAGACTATATGTTAAGAATAGCACACAAAGATAGATCTAAAAACCTGACTTTGTTCCTTGAAAATCGATGATTCACCCTAAAAAGTCCCGTTCATAAAGATATGAAAACGGAATATCCACAAATATATAACGACCATCTCCAGCAGGATATGAGTAAGTCCGTATCTGTTCGTGGCGGTGTAAATCCATATATAGCTCCGATAATATACCGCCCCCGTCTACGTGCATCTGCACGATGTTTTCCAGAAAAAAAGGCCTCCAACTCCAATTTTGCCTCCGATTTTCTTCATAGATTTCCCACTGATCCGATTGATGTTTTACAGCATTACCAGATAGTTGGAATCCTTCACCATCACAAATGTACACCCGAAAACAAATATCTTGTAACGATCGACCAACGTATTGGGCAAGTGTATCGCTATCCATATGGACAACACGACCCGAAATTAATTTTTTCATACGTTCGCTTAAAAATCTTGAGAACTGAAGGCTTGCCCGTTTTTTTTCCCTTTCATAGTTAAGAAAAGATCGGAAATTTTTCACCAACTTCTCTTGATTATTATCGATCATAGTAGGATGAGGGAGTGCTAAATAATCTCCCTGTAAATAGAGAGCTCCTTGCCGCCATGCGTCACTTAGTTGTTGAAATCCCTTTATATTCTGGAACAATAAAGAAGCGCCAATTTTTCCGGCCGCTATTGAAAACGTATGTAATAGTTCGCGGTGAACATTTACATTTTCGCGCTCGACATCTCCAATATCTATCTTGATAATATCAGGTTTTACTTGAACAATGTCCATCATTGTGATTTTCGCATTTTTTGTTTCTTTCATTGCGACGCGAATCTGACTATTTTGTAGAAACTGGACGAAGTGCCTGAGTGTATACCATTTCACCGTTTCATCCGATAGCGAAATGCTTAATATCATCTCTGTAGACTCTTCTGCCAATTCAGAGATCAATCTATCTCCAGGGGATCCATCATATAAAGAAGGGTTTATATTGTAAAACAACCACATATGCGCTCTTGTTTTTTGGATTTCAAGTGCCTGCTTCCGAATATATCGATCAATCTCCAGGCGATATTCTTCAGGCACAAGGCTGTCATAGAAAAAGTCGGTCAAATCATACTCATGCTCTTCAATCCTTAAACGAGGTAGAACTTCGTAACCGACCACTTCATGTTTGCCAGCTACAAAGATCGGTTGAAATAGTGGATACGTCCGCTCTTTGTGCATCATCACTTCCAATGCATCCATGTCCCTCACCCCTTCCTCTAAGACCTGCATTACATTAATTTTCTACAAACAACGATATCGCTCTTGCAGTCTCCACAGGCATTTCTTCAGGAAGTAGATGACCTTTGCGAGGATAAACGACAAGTTTTGCATCAGGCAATCGATTCACAAGCTTCTTGCCCACATAGAGCGGCACAATCCGATCTGCTTTTCCCCATAACAATAAGACCGGGACATTTATATTTTTAAGAGTACCCTCGTCCAAATCGTCTTCACGATGACGAATGAACTTAGCCAATGCTCGAAACATGGAGTGTTCTTGTAAAGGTTTTTGATAAGAAGCCACTTGCGCCTCAGTAATGGAGGACTCATCATAAATCACCTGAGCCAAAACTTTTCGAACATCCCTTCTTCGAACATAACGAGAAAGCCACCAAGAAAAAAAAGGAAGAAATGTTGCAATACGGAGCCAGGATGGACTACGACTCATTCCATCTGAGCTCGCAAGCAACACGAGTCTTTTCCTTGTATCTGGCATGAGCAGTGCCAAACGAAGGGCTACCTGACCGCCCATGGAATGGCCAACAGGTATGACCATTGTATATTCTGAAGCAAACTCATCAATGACTGCTTTTACCGTCTTAGCATATTGTTCATAGGAATACCGGTATTTCACCTTTTTCACGCTTTCCCCAAAACCCGGGAGGTCCAAGGTGACAACCTCCCCGAAACCTCTCAATTCTGGGATTAACAAATGGAAGCTATAAGAAGAAGACATAAACCCATGAATGAGGACAAATAACCGATCTTCCACCGCTTGATTTCTTGCTGTAAAATGCTGGACATTGAGATCTTCAGCTGCTAAGGGGTATCGATTAACGGAGTTCATAAGGCGTTTCTTGATAAACGTAATAATTAAGCCAATTGGAAAAAAGTAAATGAGAATGGGCTCTCCAAAGTAACGGTGGGTGCTGATCTGTATCTCCGCTTGGAAAATACCCTGCGGGAATTTTTGTATCAAGTCCTTGTTCTTGATCACGTCTATATTCATCTCGAAGCGTTGTTGCCTCATATTCAGCATGCCCGGTTACGAACACCTTGCTGCCTTGCAAATCTGAAACAAGATAAACACCAGCATCTTTTGATTCAGCAAGAATCACGAGGTTATCTTCTGCTTCAATATCTTCTTTAGCCGTTGTCGTGTATCGAGAATGCGGGACATAAAAAATATCATCAAACCCACGCATAAGGGGGCTATTCATCGCTTTAATCTCATGCTTGAAAACGCCAAATTGTTTATGGGTCAGCTCATGTTTAGGAATCTGATAATGATAATAAAGCGCCGCCTGCGCTCCCCAACAAATGTGCATGGTTGATGTCACATGAGTTTTGCTCCATTCGAGCACCTCAATGAGTTCATCCCAATAGTTAACTGCCTCAAATGGAAGACGTTCAATTGGAGCTCCTGTTACAATCATACCATCAAAATATTGATCTTTTACTTCTGCAAAACTTTTATAAAACGCTGATAAATGTTCAGCAGATGTATTCTTGGAGCGGTGGGTGGTCGGATGTAAAAAGGTTATTTCCACTTGCAGAGGTGAATTCCCTAATAAGCGTAGAAGCTGTGTTTCCGTCGTTTCTTTCACCGGCATCAAATTTAAAATAACGATATGCAAGGACCGAATATCTTGTGTATACGCCCTCTTTTCATTCATGACGAATATATTCTCTTGTTGCAGTACATTCGTTGCTGGCAATTCGTTTGGTATTTTAATCGGCATTGTTCTTCACCCTACCACTGAAATTTCGACCTTTGCTCATGTTTTAAAGTTTCTTCCACCAGTGATCTTGAGGAGATACGGGCGTTTGACGTTTATGCTCAGTTGTTTTGTAGTACCTGATCAACTTCTGTTCAACTTCAGCGCTGACATTTTTTCCTTCTAGAAAATCGTCAATCTGTTCATATGTCAACCCCAGCGCTTCTTCATCGGAGAGACCTGGACGATCATCCTCAAGATCAGCTGTCGGAGTCTTCTCAAATATAGATGGAGGAGCATCAAGTGTACGAAGGATCTCTTTTCCTTGACGTTTGTTCAACCCAAACAAGGGCACAATGTCACAGGCTCCGTCTCCATGTTTTGTAAAAAAGCCTGTAATCGCTTCGGCAGCATGATCGGTACCAAGAACGAGCAAGCCGTATGCTGCAGCTACATCATAGTGCACCTTCATTCGTTCTCGAGCTTTATTATTTCCTTTGTCAAAATCCCTCATGTCTTGATCTAACGCACGTTCGAAGCTTTGGACAGCAGCTTCTACAGCTGGTTTAATATTAATGGTGACCGTCCGGTCAGGTTGGATAAAATCAATCGCTTTTTTGGCATCATCTTCATCGTATTGCTCTCCGTGCGGGAGACGTAGAGCAATAAATTGGTAATGGGGATCTTCTCTGCGAAGCTCCTCTACAGCATCTTGTGCCATTTTTCCAAGGAGCGTGGAATCTTGTCCTCCCGATAACCCGAGAACGAACCCGTTAGCCTTTACATTTTTTACATACGATTTTATAAACTCTTTTCGTCTTCTGTATTCTTCGTCAGGGTTAATGGCCGGCTGCACTTCTAAATCGCTTATAATGTCCTCTTGCTGCATGGTTTCCCCCTTGTTTTGTTTACTGATTTTGTAAAAATTTATAGCGTTGTGTATCTAAGCCTTCGTGCTCTAACACACGTTTCTGTATATCACCAAAGAGATCAAAATGGGATAGACTCCCCCGTTTGTGAATCCACTCTGGTTTTAAGCCATAAACTTTTCCCCATTGTACCAGTTTTTCTTGATCCGCACAGGCCACTTTTGTTACAGAATCACATCTAGGGAAACGCTCGTCCAGCCAATAATGAGTAATGATTGCGATCTTCCCTGCTTGTGCTCGCTGTTTCCAACTTTCCAATTCGCTTCTGCTTATCCCAAATGCCATTTGCAGGCTTAGCCTCTTTCTTCATTTTGTTTCTTTTCCCGCTCATATACTTCGTGCCATTCTGGTAATTGTTTCTTCATTGAACGTGGACGAAAACTTTGACTGTCAACAATGACGTGTGTGGTTGTTCCACTCACACACAACCGATTATCCTCATTATAAATCTCATAGCCATAAACAGCGCGTAGCCCATTATAATCATCAATCCACGTGTCAATACGTACAGTTTCTCCGTATCGAACCGACCGTTTATAGGATAGGCTCACGTCGATTACAGGAGCTAAAACACCGCTTTCTTCTAATTTTGCGTATGAAAACCCTAACAATTCTATAAGGTCAGAACGCCCAATCTCGCACCAAATTAAATATTGAGAATGATGAACAACGCCCATCTGGTCGGTTTCTGCATAACGGACTTGTACATGAGTGGTTGCTATTTTCACATGTATACGCCTACTTTCACTATTATACAATAATTCCTATATATAAGAATAATAAACAAATGTTCTCAGATCAAGTTGTACGTTTGTAAAGCAAATAAAAAACCCGAGCGAAAGATATATTTTGCCCGAGTTCATATACTCGTTCGTATTGAGCTGTGCCTTATTTTCTTTTTGCATCCAACCGTTCTTCGATTCGATTCATGGCGTCACGGTCATTAAGAATCGCTTCCCGATTGTCCCGTAATAAATCCACAAATCGAACATTCTTAATTCTTCTCATTCAAAACGCCTCCTTTTCTATATTATTGGAAAAAATCCTCAAACTTATACACGTAAACGCGGGCTAAGATACCATTCACCTGCATTGTTGACTGTCAATAGGAAAATATCTTCGATCGAGGTATAACCCTGAGCTTTTAATCCCTTTTCTAACTCTTGTCGGGTCATAATCTTCTTCATGTTTTTAGAAATTAATTGACCGTCGGCAATAATTACACTTGGATAACCAGTGTTTTGCGGGTTTAATCCAATGTCTTGTGCGGTTGCAGCATTATAAGGAGCTTTCTTGATCACACTAACCTGTCCATTCGGTTCCAATACTGCGTAATCAATTTCATTTAAATTAGAAGCATCATTTTGTCGAAGTTCCATTAATAATTGCTCAATGGTAACATTGCATTTCTTGAGCATATCATCGAGAATTTGCCCTTTTTCTATAATGATAAACGGTTCATTTTCAATGACTCTCCTAAAAAGGGGCAATTTCAAACCCACATATGTTAGGAACCAATGCATAAATGCAATGACAGCAGCACCTGCAAAAGGGCCCCCAATATCTGTATCCCCGCTTGAGACCGTTTCCCCTAAAATATCACCTATAACGATTCCAAAAATAAAATCAAGGGGATCAATGTTGGCCATGGATCGCTGGCCAATAATTTTCACCATGATAAATATGTACACGTATACGACCAATGCACGGACGAGAAATCCATAAATCGGTAATTGCTCTGCACCTGTCCAAATATCCGTAATGAATTGCATTATATCCCATCCTCTATATCATGTCGTTCTTTATAATTTCAGTTTTTTATTGAATTATTCACATTACGGTACGTGAAATTTTTATGTTAAAAAAGCGATATTTTTTAAGGACAGCACGCCTCTTATTAAAATGGCGGGAGTCACACCATACGTTTGAGGGTTAATGGCCCATGCTGATCTTTCGATCTTTACATTCCCTTAGTTTCCTCTTTTCTGATCTTTTAGGGAGATTTTTATTCCCCTAGCATTTATGTAAGCCATTACTCAACACTCTTCTTACTATAAAAGCAAGGAAAGGTAAAGTCGGTGCCCTGCGCAAGTGTGAGACTGTCCATCGTAAAAAAACCAGCCAACAATGGCTGGTTTTAAAGTTACACTTTTATTATTTCGGTACTGTTTCAGAAAGTTTGTTACGAAGAACCATCGGCAAGATTCCACCATGGCGGTAGTAATCAATTTCGATATCACTATCAAAGCGTACGACTGCTTCAAATGTTTTCTTGTTGCCTTTGGTATCTTCTGCTGTAACAGTTACCTTTTCATGGGGTTTCACATCTTCGCCAATCTTTACATGGAACGTTTCATCACCGCTTAAGCCTAGTTCTTCAGCACCTTCTCCATCTTTAAATTGAAGAGGAAGAACGCCCATCAGGGCTAAGTTACTACGGTGAATACGTTCAAAGCTTTTCGCGATGACCATTTTGATTCCAAGAAGTGTCGTACCTTTGGCAGCCCAGTCACGTGAACTCCCCATCCCATAGTCATCACCGGCAATAACCACTAAGCCTGTGTTTTCTTTTTTATATTCCATCGCTGCATCATAGATGGCCATAACCTCTCCGGATGGCCAGTGCGTCGTAAAGCCGCCTTCTGTGCCTGGAGCTAATTGATTGCGGATACGAATGTTCGCAAATGTACCGCGCATCATTACTTCATGATTCCCACGGCGAGAACCATAAGAGTTAAATTGCGCCGGGGTTAAACCTTTGGAGATTAAATACCGGCCTGCGGGGCTATCTTTTGCAATGGAGCCTGCAGGTGAAATGTGGTCGGTCGTAACCGAATCCCCAAATTTACCAATTACTCTTAAACCATCAAGATTTTGAATCGCTTGTGGCTCTTTTGACAAGTTTTCAAAGAAAGGTGGATTTTGGATATATGTTGAATTCTCATCCCAATCATAAAGAGACGCATCTTCTGTCGATTGCAGTTCATTCCAACGTTCATTGTTATCAAATACGCTGCTGTATTCTTCTTTAAAAAGCTCTGGAGATACATTCTCCTGGATGAATGTTTGAACCTCAGTTAGGCTTGGCCACAAATCACTGAAGTAAATATCTTGTCCATCTTGATCTTTCCCGAAAGAGTCTTTTCGGACGTCAAAGTTCACAGTTCCAGCGAGGGCATACGCGACAACGAGTGGTGGTGATGCTAAATAGTTCGCTCGTACAAGTGGGTGAATCCTTCCTTCGAAGTTTCGGTTCCCGCTAAGTACTGATGAAACAACTAAATCATTGTCAGCGATCGCTTGCTCCACTTCTTCTGGTAATGGACCGCTATTACCGATACAAGTCGTACAGCCATAGCCCACAAGATTAAAACCAAGTTCATTCAGATAAGGCATCAAGCCTGAGTCTTCAAGGTAACGTGTGACTACTTTAGAACCGGGGGCGAGTGATGTTTTGACATATTCAGGAACATCAAGACCTTTTTCGATCGCTTTTTTAGCGACAAGGCCGGCTCCAATCATCACGGAAGGATTGGATGTGTTCGTACAACTTGTAATCGCAGCGATCGTAACCGCACCGGTTGTAAGTGTAGATGTTTTTCCATTCGGATGGGTAATCTCTACCTCTTTGTCGAATTCTTTGGCATTTAAACCAAAACCATGATTTCCTTCAGGTCCCGTTATTGCTTCCTTGAAAGATTGCTGCATGTCATCAAGTTCGATGAGGTCTTGCGGACGCTTCGGACCGGATAATGCCGGCTCGATTTCGTCAAGATTTAATTCCACAACTTCTGAATAATGTGGCTCTGGAGCATCTTCGCTATAGAAAAGTCCATTTTCTTGACAATAAGCCCTAACAAGCTCGATTTGTTCTTCACTCCGGCCAGTTAGACGCAGGTAATTAAGCGATTCTTCGTCCACCGGGAAGAAACCACACGTTGCCCCGTATTCCGGTGCCATGTTCGAGATAGTAGCACGGTCAGCAAGGGACATAGCACTTAAGCCTGGGCCGTAAAATTCTACAAACTTACCAACCACGTTTTTCGAACGCAGAAGCTGTGTTACTTTTAACGCCAGGTCGGTTGCTGTTGCTCCGTGTGGAAGGCTGCCTTCCAGTTTTACCCCTACGACTTCAGGTGCTGGAAAATAAGAAGGCTGCTGCAGCATACCGGCTTCGGCTTCGATACCGCCAACGCCCCAGCCAAGTACACCGATGCCATTAATCATCGTTGTATGTGAGTCTGTACCAACGAGTGTATCTGGATAGGCAATTTTTTCCCCTTCCTCATTTTCTTTCACATGTACCACATTGGCAAGGTATTCCAGGTTCACTTGATGAACGATCCCTGTTGCTGGTGGAACAGCACTATAATTTTCAAATGCTTGCGTTGCCCAGCTCAACAACTTGTAACGTTCTTCATTTCTTTCAAATTCCAAGTTCATATTGCGGGTTAATGAGTCGCTCGTCCCAAACTGGTCAACTTGAACCGAATGGTCAACAACGAGATCGGCTGGGATCGCAGGATCAATAGAAGCTGGATCTCCACCTAAATCTGCCATTGCTTTTCTTAGGGATGCAAGGTCAACAACAGCAGGTACTCCTGTGAAATCCTGAAGGATGACACGTGAGGGCTTGAATGGAACATCTTCGTTCCCGCCTTCTTTACTTCCCCAGTTAGCGAGACTCTCTACGTGTTCAGATTTAATCACTTTGCCATCTTGCTGCCTCAACAAAGATTCCAATAATACTTTAATGGAATAAGGCAGTTTTGAAACGTCCCTCACACCTGCTTTCTCCAAAGCAGTGAGGTCGTAATAATGATAGGTTTCATTACCTACGTTTAGTGTTTTTTTCGCCTGATACATGTCATTGGTTTCTCCCATGTATACCCCTCCCTTAACTCTATCTTATAACAAGAACAGAAAAATGTCGAAGCATAATTCATCATTTTTGTTAGGCTCAAAGACAAGTCAATTTGGTAGAAATGTGATAAACTAGAAATAGAGAATCATACACAGAGGTGAACAACTTGAGTACAGATTTATTTATGTGGCTAATCGTTTTCTGGTCTGTGTTCATGGCAGTCTTTATGTTTATTGGCGGATTTTTTATGTTTCGTAAGTTTCTCAAAAGACTCCCAAAAGCAGATGGACATTCCATACTTGATTGGCAAGACCATTATATACAAAAAACACGCCATCTTTGGACAAAGCAGCAAAGCGATCTATTAGAAGAGCTTGTCTCCCCTGTGCCCGAGTTGTTCAGAGATGTTGCTAGAGAGAAAATTGCTGGTAAAATCGGAGAGTTGGCTTTAGACCAGCGTGCTGATCGAATTACCGAGGACTTAATTATCCGCGGCTATATACTAGCTACCCCTAAACGTGACCATAAGTTTTTACGAAAAAAGCTGGATGAAAAAGAGATGGATTACAGCCAATACGAGCAGCTATTTTATTAGCCATAGGTTAACGGCTCCCTAACATGGGAGCTTTTTTTACGTTCGCTCCCCACCTGTCACGTTCCATACCGCACTTTTTAATTGTTGTGCCTCTTTCCGGTATAAAATGAGCATGGCGATGCGCCAGGGGGCAATCATCCCATAAGCAAGGAGGAAAAACATACCAGCCAGTTGCGGCAACTGGATTTGTTCTCCGATCACGAGCTTAACGATGACACGAACAATCAATAAACCGGCCAACAAAAAAATGAAGAGTTTTGATCTTTGCATATAAATATCGCCGTCACGAATTTCAAAATGTGACGTCCGAATCAATAAATAAGAACAGGCAATTCCTAAGAGCAAAGGAGCAACAATTTGAGGGGCAGGGAGTTGGGCAGGCTCATATAAAAACATGAGAAAACCAGTGCTCATCATAATCGGGGGGATAATGATTTTCTTCACAGAAGCTGGCTTCTCGATAGCCTTCATTCTTATAAAAATGGCTAACGTCCCCATCCCAACCGCACCAATCGTTGTAAGTATGAATAGAAATGTCGTCTCTGACATGAGGTTCACCTCCACGGTCCTTCAAAGAGGGACAAAAAGTGGTTTTTCAGGAAATCCATATAGGCTATAAAATGATCCGTTAGCTTGTCCAGCTACTTCCTATGACTTTTTGTAATAACCTCTTAAAGGCATCATTACCATTTATCATACACTTCCAGGCCAAATTAATGCAATCTTATCTACAAAAAGGGAGGACTAAACAAACATGATGCTTTTCGACACCCCACTGAGCATAAAAATGAATCGCTAGTGTCACCATTCCTTTCACAAAAAAGAGACGAATAGGTCGAGAAGACGTAGCTTTGAGCAACCTGCTTGCACCACGAAAGCACTCCCTTCTCACGAAGGAAAAAAGTGGGATTCTTTTTCGAGGATATCATGTTCATACGTGAGGAGCTTTAGAGGCAAGACGACGAAGAGATACGAATGCTATTTTCCCGGACTTTTTTAACACAACCTCTATAAGAAAAAAACACCTCAATCGAGGTGTCTAGTCATTTTTTATCTTGCTGCTTCTGCATGGCCTTCATCATCTGGTTGATTTTCTTTTGCGATGGGTTTTGTCCCATTTGCATCATCATCACGCGCAGCATCTGTTCATTAATAGGTGGATTCTTTTTCATATAATTCATCATCGTCTTACGAGCAATGAAGAAGCCTCCAACTAGTCCCAGAACCAAGGCTGCTAGTGCTATTAAAACAACCCAAATCGTACTCATGAGATTCGACCTCCTTACGTCGATAACACGGTATCTGTGTGATTCGTAAGCAAACATTAGTCATTATACCGTATCCATCACACGTTGAAAAGACCGCTCTCATGAATGATGAAGTTGGGAATGGATCTTCATTGGTTTTAACCATCCATATTTTTCACGTTGAATATCACAAGCGAAAAAATAAGGGTCGTACATTTGTAATTGATCGAACCAAATCCACTCATTTTCCAGCCCAAGCATACTAAAAATTTGAACCCTTCTTTCACTGACTGTTACCTTAACACCTTTCTCCCCTTGCAAGGAGAAAAAGTATCGTTCGCTATCGCTTTCATTTTTGTACATTTGTAACGAGGAAAACCACTCCACTAAATGCTGGATGGAAATCGGTCTGCATATATAGTCGACTTGTTTTTGGAGAATAGATTGTATAGAACGTATGGTTTCATACTCTTTAAATAACTGGAATAATTTGATTTCCATTTGAAAATATTGATGAGCAATCTCTGGCCTTAATAAATAAATGTCATAACGGTGCAAGCGCTCGTCCTCCTTTGTACGCCTGCCCCTACTGTAATATCTGGCAGAAAAGAAATTTGTCAATATTTGCACGATTTACATCGTTATTTATCGACAAAAGGTTGCCCCCGATGTCTTCGTGGACGGGGCAACCTTTCATGCTTATTACTCTTCTCGGCCTAGAAGTGCTTTCACTTCAGCGACTACGTTTTCATCGTGAAAACCATACTCTTTCATGACGACATCGCCAGGGGCAGATGCACCGAAACGATCAATTCCAATTTTCTTGCCATTCACTCCTGTATATCGATCCCATCCGAAAGTGGTGCCTGCTTCGAGTGAAACCGTTGGGATCGCAGGATCAATCACAGATTGTTGATATTCCATCGTTTGATTTTCAAAACGATCATGACTTGGCATGCTAATCACTCGGACAGCAATTCCATCTTCAGATAACTTCTTTTTCGCGTCCATCGCGAGTGATACTTCAGAGCCCGTAGCCACGATCGCGACCTCCGGCTTTTCTGCATCAGATAAAACGTATGCCCCTTTTCGCACTTTCTCATACGCCACATCAGCTTCTACAAGTGTAGGTAACCCTTGACGTGTTAAAACAAGTGCGGTTGGGTGATCGTTTGCTTCCAATGACAGTTGCCAAGCTGCGATCGTTTCATTTCCATCCGCTGGTCGAATTACTGACAGATTTGGGATGGTTCGCAATGAAGCAAAGTGTTCGATCGGCTCGTGGGTTGGGCCGTCCTCACCAACAGCAATGCTATCGTGGGTGAACACATACGTTACTGGAACCCCCATCAAGGCAGAAAGCCGAATAGCCGGGCGCATATAATCCGAAAACACGAGGAAGGTAGCCCCATACGCATGAAGTCCGCCATGCAACGCGATCCCATTGACAGCTGTTGCAGTTGCAAATTCCCTTACACCGAACCATACATTCCGACCTGCGCGGTTATCTTTTGTAAAGTCCTCATATTTATCCATCAAGGTATTATTAGAAGATGCTAGGTCGGCAGATCCTCCAAATAAGCCATTCACTTGTTTAGAGATCGCCTGTATTGCTGCTCCTGAAGCTTTACGAGTAGCAAGATTGTCTTCACCAACTTTATAAGCCGGTAATTCCTCTAAGGTTTCTGTTTTCCAATCGCGGGCAAACGCGCGGTTGAGCTCTTCAGCTTTTTCAGGATGTTCTTTTTGATAAGCTTCATAGAGGTCAACCCACTCTTCATAATCGCGGATGGCTTCCTTTTTCTTGTTTTCAAAAAAGGAACGAACTTCTTCTGGAATGTGGAACGGTTCATGCTCCCACTGATAAGCTTCTTTTACCAGTGCAGCTTCCTCTTCACCTAATGGCTTCCCGTGAGCATCATTTGTACCCGACCGATTCGGTGAACCATAACCGATCACCGTTTTCACTTCAATGAAACTCGGCCTAGGGTCATGTTTAGCTTCCTGAATCGCCTGATCGATGGCTTCTACGTCATTACCGTCCTCTATATAAATCGTATGCCAACCGTAAGCCTCATAACGCTTGCATACATCTTCTGAGAATGCACGGTTGAGATCCCCATCTAGGGAGACATCATTTGAATCATACAGCACAATCAAACGACCCAGCTTCTGATGTCCAGCAAGAGAAGCAGATTCAGAAGCAACTCCTTCCATCACATCCCCATCACTGCAAATCACGTACGTATAATGGTTAAAAAGCTTGAAATTTTCTTGATTGTATGTGGCAGCAAGATGCGCTTCAGCCATCGCCATTCCTGTCGACATGGCAATCCCTTGTCCTAACGGTCCAGTCGTTGCATCAACACCCGCTGTATGCCCATACTCTGGATGACCCGGAGTCTTGCTCCCCCATTGTCTAAAGTTCTTCAATTCGTTCAAACTCAAATCATATCCGCTTAAATGCAATAAACTGTATAACAGCATCGAACCATGGCCAGCGGATAATACAAACCGATCACGATCCCACCAGTCTGGTTTGTTAGGGTTATGCTTGAAATGCCTCGTCCATAATGCAAATGCCATTGGCGCCGCCCCCATTGGTAAACCTGGGTGACCTGCATTTGCTTGATTGACACTATCGATTGATAATGTACGTATTGTATTAATGGCTTTTTGTTCTATGTCTGAACTCACTTGGTCCCATCCTCTCTCTATTACAAATGGTTTCTCTTATTTATGATAAACGCTTTCAGTGTGTAAAACAAGAAGCTCTGTAGAAATCTGTCTTTTACTGATTTTAAAAACGCTTCCCTATTAAATAAGGGGCAGTCTCCAAAGTCATTTAAGGAATTTTAATCCCTAAAATCACTTCCAAAAAAGCGACCCCGCACCACTTTTAAAGTGATACGGGATCGCTTTTTTGGAATGAAGCCAACTGCTTATATCCTTTTGGAACAGCTCCTAGAATCTCAAAGCGTTAGTGAGAACGGCGCTTTTTCTTCGCGTCCCGCAATTTCTTTGGTGTTACTTCTTTCCCCTCTTCATCCATAACCGTCACAGTTTGAATTTGCTGATTAAAAGAAGCTCTAAAGTTATTTAAATATTCCTGCCTTAGATTTTTTTGCTCGTCCTCTTCATCGGGCGTCAAGCCTGTGGTTTTTTCTCTTTTGGCCAGCTCGTTGATTCGATCAAGCTTTTCGTCAGATATCAATAAGTCTCCTCCTTGTCATTGTTTTAACTTATTGTAACTATAACCCTAGTATCTGGATGAGATCAATGCTTAAAACTTTATTATATCACGATAAATATCGATTTAAAACAAGTTGTAATTGTTTTTTTAACGTTTCCTCTATATTCCTTTTGTTCTTTCATCCATTTAATGACTCCCTGTTGCAGGACCCATCTAAAGTGTATAGTGGGCAACCATTGTTAACATTATTACGGATAAAGAAAATAAAACCATTAGAATTCGTTCCTCTGACCTTTGCTTTTTTTGCTTTCTTGATTTTTGTTGACTCATGCAATGACCTCCCGGAACATTTATTCGTATTAAGGATATATATACTGTACAATAAGAACTATTGTTCGTGCAAGATTTTTTAGAACTAGTGTTTGCAAACATTTGTTTTGTATGCTACGATCTTTTCAAGAACTTAACTTAAGCGAGAGGTGAAAAGAGTGGCGAAACTTTCTGAACGCCAAGAGACAATTCTTTCCTATATAACAAAAAATGTGAAAAAAAAGGGATATCCTCCATCTGTGCGTGAAATCGGTGAAGCTGTCGGACTAGCCTCAAGTTCAACGGTGCACGGGCATCTGGCGCGACTTGAAAAGAAGGGATATATTAGACGTGACCCTACGAAACCAAGGGCTATTGAAGTTCTTCACCTTGATGAACAAGGCGTTGAGATTTCTGAAGCAGATAAACCTGATGCTTCCTATGTCCCCGTCATCGGTAAAGTTACTGCCGGTCAACCGATAACAGCAGTAGAAAACATTGAAGAATACGTTCCATTACCCGAGCACTTTGTCGGTAGCGATCAAATTTTCATGCTAACAATCGAAGGGGACAGCATGATTGACGCCGGCATCCTGGATGGCGACCAAGTGATTGTTCGGCAACAACCGACTGCAAATAATGGCGATATCGTTGTAGCCATGACAGACGAGCAGGAAGCGACAGTCAAACGCTTCTTTAAAGAAGGCGATCACTTCCGTTTACAACCGGAAAACCAAACTATGGAACCTATTATTATTAGTAATTGCAAAATTCTAGGGAAAGTAAGCGGTGTTTTTCGAACCATCCATTAAGTTGACGCAAACCCTGCCTTTCATTCGGCGGGGCTTATAAATTTACATAATATATTTATAATAAATTAAAACATTATCGGCTTGACCCGTTATTTATAAATCCTTCCTTGCTCATTTCCATTGATATAAAACTATACGTAAAAGAACTACCATTTATGCTAAAAGAACCCTTACTTTTTACGTCGACGCCTTTTCCCCTTGCAGTAACGCCCCGCTGTATATAGCATCGCTAAAATCAATAAACCAGGCATTGAAACGACTAACGTTAAAAATAAACCGATTTCTAACACGTCCTCACCCCATTCTGCTATATTTCCCTCGTTCGTTAGTTTATTGACAGAATCCTCGAAGGTGAGTGCCAGGCTTGTTTTTTAATCCCCGAAAGCAATAGAGCTAAAATGCTAAAAATAAAAGGCCTTTAGTCGTACGCATAAAAACCTCTGCTTTATAAAAATCCTATGACTCCAAAGAGTGTATACAACATAATTTTTGTTTTCAAAACCTTTCAATAACAACTCGTTTTCATGTAGACCACAGTTGTGGTCATAAGCTTAAAGAAACTAGAAAAACCCCTGAGCATATCATATTTCAGCTCAAGGGTTTCCGCTTTTTAATACGTTGACATGTATTGCTCTCGCTCCCAAGGATGAACTTGCACGCAGAACATATAACAGGGGTTTATAACGTATCATAAACACTGTTAGATCCCTGATAAATCAACACTTCCATTTTATTTCAACTTATCATTTTTTATGATATTTTTTCATGATTTTGTGACATTTTCGTGATCTTTCTCGTGATGTTTTAGACGCTCCAAAAATCACTGCCCTGTTTTCCTCAGCACAACTAAATCTACTAGCGTCATTCTGAACATATTGTCCGTGCGGCTTGCAAAATACGATAGGTTTCAAACGACAGAAAATTGGCACATATATTACATCATGCCGCCCTTATCTCAAACCATATCCTCCTGTGTTCATAAAGTTCTCCCCTTGTGTGAGTATATATTCTCTCGCAACTATAAAGAATTTACATTTGTTTTATTTCATCAATGAACGCTTTAAATGAGCAATCACTTAACTTAATTTAAATCAACCAAGACAACCATCCAGCCAATTTCATTCCACTGCTAATATACTAATGGAAAAACAAGAATGCTTCAAGGGAGTTAAGTTATATTGATATGTATTGAAGAAAAGAACGGGCTTTTTTTTCTCCGAATAACTATAAGTTTTGAAGAACCCTTAACATTGCGAATAAGGATATCGGCAAACAAGGCACTCAAATTGGGAATCATAGGGATTCCGATTTGTCCTCCACCGGTAAAAGGACCCACGGGAGCGACTGGTGCCACTGGAGCTACAGGGCCCACGGGTGCTACGGGATCCACAGGAGCGACGGGTGCTACTGGTGCTACAGGGCCCACAGGAGTTACGGGTACCACTGGAGCGACGGGCAGCGCTGGGGCTACAGGACCCACAGGACTTACGGGTGCCACTGGAGCGACGGGCATCGAGGGTCCCACTGGTCCCACGGGAATCACGGGTACCACTGGAGCGACGGGCAGCGCTGGGGCCACAGGACCCACCGGAGTTACGGGTGCCACTGGAGCCACGGGCAGCGCTGGGGCTACTGGGCCCACAGGAGTTACGGGTACCACCGGAGCGACGGGCAGCGCTGGGGCTACTGGGCCCACGGGAATCACGGGTACCACTGGAGCGACGGGCAGCGCTGGGGCCACAGGACCCACCGGAGTTACGGGTGCCACTGGAGCGACGGGCAGCGCTGGGGCTACTGGGCCCACAGGAGTTACGGGTACCACCGGAGCGACGGGCAGCGCTGGGGCCACAGGACCCACAGGAGTTACGGGTGCCACAGGAGCCACGGGCAGCGCTGGGGCTACAGGGCCCACAGGAGTTACGGGTACCACAGGAGCGACGGGCATCGAGGGTCCCACTGGTCCCACGGGAATCACGGGGGCCACTGGAGCGACAGGCAGCGCTGGGGCTACAGGACCCACAGGAGTTACGGGTGCCACAGGAGCGACGGGCATCGAGGGTCCCACTGGGCCCACGGGAATCACGGGGGCCACAGGAGCGACAGGCAGCGCTGGGGCTACAGGACCCACAGGAGTTACGGGTGCCACAGGAGCGACGGGCATCGAGGGTCCCACTGGGCCCACAGGAGTTACGGGTACCACCGGAGCGACGGGCAGCTCTGGGGCTACAGGACCCACCGGAGTTACAGGTGCCACTGGAGCGACGGGCAGCGCTGGGGCTACTGGGCCCACAGGAGTTACGGGTACCACAGGAGCGACGGGCATCGCGGGGGCTACTGGGCCCACAGGAATCACGGGTGCCACTGGAGCCACGGGCAGCGCTGGTCCCACGGGAATCACGGGTGCCACTGGAGCCACGGGCATCGCTGGGGCTACAGGGCCCACAGGAGTTACGGGTGCCACTGGAGCGACGGGCATCGAGGGTCCCACTGGTCCCACGGGAATCACGGGGGCCACTGGAGCGACAGGCATCGCTGGGGCTACAGGACCCACCGGAGTTACGGGTGCCACTGGAGCGACGGGCATCGAGGGTCCCACTGGTCCCACGGGAATCACGGGTACCACTGGAGCGACGGGCAGCGCTGGGGCCACAGGACCCACAGGAGTTACGGGTGCCAACGGGCATCGCGGGTCCCACTGGTCCCACGGGAATCACGGGTGCCACTGGAGCAACGGGCACCGCCGGTCCCACTGGAGCCACGGGGATCACGGGTGCCACTGGAGCGACGGGCATCGCGGGGGCTACTGGACCCACAGGAGTTACGGGTGCCACAGGAGCGACGGGCATCGAGGGCCCCACTGGACCCACAGGAGTTACGGGTGCCACTGGAGCAACGGGCATCGCTGGGGCTACAGGACCCACAGGAGTTACGGGTGCCACTGGAGCAACGGGCATCGCCGGCCCCACTGGTCCCACGGGTGCTACGGGTGCCACTGGAGCGACAGGTCCTACTGGGGCTACGGGGCCAACGGGAACTGTTTCTACCGCTTACGGTTACACTTTTAATACAGGAGCACAAACGGTTGCTGCGGGTGGAGATGTCGTATTCAGTACAAATGGTCCTTTTGCTGGTGGGGTGGCTCACACGCCTGGAACAGCACCCGTTACAGTAACAAATGGAGGAGTCTACGAGGTATTGTATGATGTCGCCTTTACTACTATTTCTGGAGGGAACGTTTCAGGTACCTATGCAATTGTTTTAAACGGGACGGTTCAAGCATCAACCAGATATGGTCAAATCGGTTCAGGCAATAATACAACGAGAGTTATTATAGGCCCAGCTATTTTAACGATCCCGAGCGGATCCACATTAACAGTCCGAAATATTGGAAACACGGCTGATACCCTCGTAGTAACAGCAGACGGAGCACCCTTTGTTAATGCGTCATTTCGGTTAGTGATGCTGAGTTAATGATACAGAACATGGATACTCTTCCTCGGAGTATCCATGTTCTATGAAACATAGCAAGGAACATAAGAGCTTTTAGGAGAATAACCTGTTAATGACTCATTAAATATAAAGGAGTGATGAATCTGGTTACAATAAGCCTTTGTATGATCTTAAAAAACGAGGAAGATGTTATCGGCAGATGTTTGGATTCCGTACAAGATTTGGTTGACGAAATTAACATTATTGATACCGGCTCAACTGATCAAACGAAAGAAATCGTTTCTCACTATACCAATCGAATTTTTGACTTCACGTGGATAGATGACTTTGCAGCCGCACGAAATTTTGCTTTCAAACAGGCAACACAAGACTATATTCTTTGGCTTGATGCCGATGACATATTGCGTGTTCAAGATCAGGAGTTGCTAGATCTCCTTAAGCGCAATTTAGCCCCCTCCGTAGACGCTGTTTCTATGCATTATAACTTGACATTTGATTATCAAGGAAATGTATCACACAGCCTTCGCAGAAATCGTTTAGTAAAAAGAAGCAACCATTTTCAGTGGCATGGTGCTGTTCATGAATATTTGGCCGTAGGTGGGAATATTCTCCAAAGCGAGATCAGTGTTACCCATCTTGGCAAACCGCATGAGCCTGAGCATAGTGATCGAAATCTCCGCATCTATGAACAGCAGATCGCTAAAGGAATAACGTTTACACCAAGAGATCTTTTTTATTATGCCAATGAGTGCTTTGACCATCGGTTATATCAAAAAGCCATAAGATATTACAATCAATTTTTAGATACTGAAAAAGGCTGGAGTGAGGATTGTATTTCAGCCTGTGGCAAAGTTGCTGACGCTCATCTGGAATTACAAGAAAAAAACAAAGCTGTCGAGTTCGTGTTAAAGTCTTTTAGCTATGACACCCCACGGGCAGAAAACTGCTGTCGATTAGGATTAATTCACCTGACACATGGAGAAATAGAACAGGCTGTTTTTTGGTACGATTTAGCGACAAAACTAGATCATAAGAACATTCAAGATAAAAGCGGCTTTATCAATAACAGCTGTTACACCTGGGTGCCTCACGTTCAATTATGCGTTTGTTACGATCGATTGGGGAAATATCGATTGGCCAAAGAACACAACGATAAAGCCAAAGCATACGATCCGCAAAACCCTGCTATTCTGCACAACGAAGATTATTTGAACACCATACTGTGGGAAAAGAAAAAGTGAAGGATTTGGAGGAGAAATAATGCCTACGAGCTGGTATCAAGTTATTCCGGAAATAATTGATCAAATACTGGTTGACCAACCGCAATCGATTTTGGATATGGGAATTGGGTTCGGAAAATACGGTGTTTTACTTAGAGAGGTCTTTGATATTCCTTATGAGCGATATGAAAAAAATAGCTGGTCCGTCAAAATAGATGGAATAGAAGGTTTCGAACGTTATCGAAACCCGCTTCATGATTATGCCTATAATCATGTTTATTACGAAAGTATTGATGACCTTCTTCATAAACTTCCGGTTTATGACACCGTTCTATTGATTGATGTATTAGAACATTTCGAGAAGGAAGCAGGCCTTTCATTGATTAAGAAACTGTTGCAGCATACCAACAAATCCCTACTCATCTCAACACCGTTGGATCCGGCACCACAACAAGAATATATGGGCAATAAACTGGAACATCACAAAAGCAGATGGAGCATTCCTGACTTCCGATCTTTTGATTTTCAATATAAATTTGTCCCCATCGGAGAGAACGGCGCGCATCTAATTAAGGTATATCCCCCATCCACTCAAATAAAAACCACAAAGCCAGAGATTCTTGATTTCCCCGAACGGACAAAAAGGTTGAAGATCGGGTACGTCCTCCCACATCGGGAATTGACGGGGGGACTTAAAATGCTTATACAGCAAATGGAAAAACTCAAAGCTAGAGGACACGAAATCCACGCCTTTTTACGGGGGGATCCCGAATCAAAAGTATTGCCTGATTGGGCGGCATTAGCGGTGAATCAGGAAATAGCGATTCCAGCAGGAGAATTGTATATAGACTATGTGGAAGATTGCGATATTGTTGTCGCCGGCTGGTATCAGCAAATTCCAGAACTAGAATGCATCAAACCTCCACTATTTTATTGGGAACAAGGACATGAATCGCTGTTCGGGGACATTCCGAATCTTCCAGACGTGTTTCCAATCAGAGAAGAAATGAAGCGTGCTTATCAAAGTTCCATTCCTATTGTCAGTGTTTCTGCCTTTGTTTCTGATGTAATTAAGGCTCGCTTTTCGAAAAGTACGGCTGTGCTTACAAACGGAGTAGATTCCGATTTGTTTTTTAATCACGGAGTGGAAACTTCCGCTGAAGGTAATGTGATCTTGCTTGTCGGCAACCCGGCCCTAAGATTTAAAGGTTTTGATTCAGCCCTTGAAACCATGTCACGTGCATGGCATAAGGGTTACCGTTTCCAGGTGAATTGGGTGTGCCAATATTATCCGCAAATTCGTGAAGTTACTTTTCCTATTCAATTTGTCATTAATCCGAACCAGCATGAACTGGACAGCTGGTACCGTATGTCCGATATCCATTTATTTACTTCCATGTATGAAGGATTCGGTATGCCTCCTTTGGAAGCGATGGCTTCAGGCGTTGCTGTCATTGCAACAAGGTGTGGAGGTGTTGAAGAGTATGCCAAACATGGGCAAAACTGTCTTCTTGTTGAACCGCAAGATATACCGGGAATGACCGCTGCGGTTTGCGATCTTCTTGACTCTCCCGAAAAAAGGAATCGTTTAGCTGCAGAAGGAAAGAAAACAGCTCTTCATTTCAGCTACGACAAGATCATTGCCAAGCTAGAGTCCTTTATGATGAGACTGGCGGAAGATGAGGTTTAGTTTTGATAATAGAGAAGATTTTTCTGATAGTTTATTTTGCTGTAAACTGTTCCCCATTGTTAAGGTCTTTGATTGAAGTTGGTTATCCCATTACTTAACCAATCCATAAGATGGCCGAAGTCAATGGCTATTTTTCCTTCTTGTGCTAATTCTACGGCTATCAAGTTTGCGGCAATCCCTGCTGAAATAAATGCAATGTCAAATTCGTGTTTTCTGATTTCTGAAAGTGTCTGCTCAACGGAACGAATTTTATCAACCGTTACGGTTCCTACTATCGAATCATAGCCAAGATTTTCAAAAAAGGACTTCCCTTCTCTCGATTTGTTCCCAACGAGCAATACTTTCTGTGTGGAGAGTAATTCGTGAAATAAAAAGGTTTCATCATTTAATTCATAGTTGATAAGCGATGTTGCCAGGTTCAATTCTTTCAAGGGCCACCCGTGAAAATCCGCTAATTTGTTGAACAAACGCTGGTAAGTGGGAAAGCGTGACTCAGGAATTCCCACCAAGTCAGCTTTTAACATATTTTCCGTCAACTGTTGTCTTCGTTCATGATCCGGATAGTTGAATCCACCCATGTTCATGGCGTAGTTTAGCTTCGGATCGTTTCTAATTTCTTCTGATGAAATGAAAATATCATGGGCCATGGCGAGCAATTCTCCGTCACCAACACGAATCAACGCATACCCTTTTTTCCCGACTACTACGGCGCGGATATCTTTAGCAATTTGATTTGCCGGCTTTAATTGAATTATATCTTGAGATAGTACTTTCATCCCTTCATCAATGACCTCCTCAAGGTTATGTGGTAAATACTGCTTGTTTTTCAGACGACTCTGAATGAGTGCTTCTCCCCCTCTGTACATGGCCTCGGATACTAATGCATAAACATTCCAATCTCCTGGATTTCCCGCACGTTTTATATGTTCCCACTCTTGTTCATGAAGAGAGAAAGACATGAAACATTCTCCTCTGTCAGTCCGCTTTAAACCATTATATTTTTTCAGAGATTTTTATATGTAGCTCTTTTTGCCGAAAAAACTTATATAAGCCAAAGCCATGTTGGATTGATTTATTTAGAGTAGTGTCTGGGAGAGTTCTAACCCGGAAGATCTCATACGATTAACTTTGTTTGATTGTAAAGACTGATTAAAAAAAGCCTCTGATCATTAGAGTGAACGAAGATATGCATTTGTCACAATGGTTTATGGTTCACAATTAGCTTTTCATAAAAATCCTCACATGTCTTCACCTATGAAATTTATCCGCATCAGTATCTGTGTATGAATCATAACTAAACTTTTTGTTAAGAACATGAAAAACAGATAGCCTCTTAGATTTATTATTAAGGAAACCCCACCCGATCCCCTGATATATTTAACAGAATTTTTTCAAAAGTGCTTCATACCTTCCACGGAGACATGCCGCCCTACTTAAAAAACGTGCCCATTACGGAAATTATCTATAAAAATTATAAAGATACGCGAATGTTAATAAGTTTATATAGGGGTTGCATAACTCAAGTTTCAAATACATACATATTGTGTGGAAAAGTTATGGTGTAAAGCCATCCTCACCAAATTTCGTCAACCCAACCGGTTTGTATTCTGTAAGCTTCCAAACGAAAGAGGTGAAGATAACGTGAAAAAAAATAATCCTCCGTCCTTAAATGACGATATAGTACGTGGGAATGAATTATTTGATGAGGTTTTCGGAAGGGAAATTTTAATCACAACATCTGCAGATCAACTGAATATTTTAGGGCAAACCTTTCGGCCGATTTTCTGTGGTAAAGTGGTCGAAGTCACCAATGGGTATCTAACCATAGATCCAGCCATTATCAAAATGAGCAATGCTCCCTTTTACCAGTTCCCGACCCCTTTAATGATTCCACTGGAAAAAATAACAACATTTGTGCCGTTCTCCTGTGATACAAGAATACCTCTTGTGTAATGTTTCCTTAAGGAGTTGAATGACATGGAGAAACATGATCGATCGCAATTATCTGAAACACCCATTAATGATATTCGCCAGGCTGTCGTAACTGAAGCATTCGCCAATGCAGAGGGGGAACGTGCCTTAATACTTATTCCACAATTCCCTTTTCTAATTATTGGTGACATTATAGAGGTGGACAGTGATTATGTGGTTATTGATGTGGAAACGGCACACATTGCCGAACTTGAGGAACGCTCCATCCGTATCCATATCGATGACATTGAGGTCTTTGTTATTGAGGACGACGATACAGAGATTCCGAGTATCCGTTAGGGATGGATGGTCTATAGGAAAGGAGTGATCAAGTTTGCTGAGAAAATTCCATATCGTCGCAATTCCGATTCGTATTGTCATGAACAATTTTGGTGACCATGATCCGAACGGGATGATGTATGTCTTAAAAGAAAACGAAAAAACAGTCAAGGAACAAGTGGCTTGTCACCCATTTACGCCTGTTGATCTGGTTCAACCTTTAATTATTAGAGCCAATGCAGGCGATGATATCGAAGTGCTATTTGAAAATCAATTGCCGTTTGACACTTCCATGCACATCCAACAAGCGGAGTATAATGTACAAACCTCGGATGGAGCTTTTGTTGGTTGTAATAAAGATTCAACCGCTCCCCCTTGTCCACCTGGAAAAACACAGCTCTATCGTTGGAGCGTATTTCAAGAGGGAAGCCATGTCTTTACCGATTTAGGAAATTCACTTTCAAGTGAACTTGGGAGTAATGTTCACGGTTTGTTCGGGGCGTTAATTGTGGAACCGAAAGGATCATCATGGAGCGATCCTGTCACAGGAGAGAACATGAACAGCGGACTTTATGCAGATATTCATAACCCCTTATTACCATCATTTCGGGAGTATGCGTGGGTCTTTCATGATGAAATGGAGACCGATGACTTAACGAGGAATACGCCGATCAACCCTCATACGTTTCAGCCTGACATGACTCATTTAGTCAATTATCGCTCCGAACCAATGCGAAACCGGATGAAACTGATGCACGAAGGGGTTGTTGGTCCGGATTGCGAAGGCGAAGAGGTTCATCATGATTCATGGGTATTCGGGGATCCGGCTTCGCCGATTCTGCGCGCTTATGTGGGAGATCCGATCAAGATTCGTCTCATCCACGGCGGGGTTCAGGAAACCCATGTGTTCCATTATCATGTCCATCAGTGGCTTTTTGAGTCGGAAGACCAGGACTCAGAGATCTTAGATTCCCAAGCCATATCACCCCAAAATTCCTATACCATTTCCCCCTTATACGGAGCAGGAAGTTTACAAGAAGCCTTTGGTGATGCGATCATCCATTGTCATCTTTACCCACACTTTCATGAAGGCATGTGGGGCATGAATCGGATTTTTAACACGTTACAAGACGGCAGGCAATGTTATCCAAATGGGGTCCCCATCAAAGCACTGCAGCCACTGCCAGACCGTCCATGTCCACCGGAACCAACACCAGAGTATCCCGGGTTCCCAAATTTTATTCCGGGCATCAATGGTTGTAAAGCTCCTCGTCCTCCCCTTGGGATCATTGGAGGGCGTCAATCAACAGAACTTGAAGAAAATCAATTTGCACGGAATGCGAGACCCGGGGCGGTATTTGCGAACCCGTGTGAAGAAGGTGTTACCCCGGTTCGTGAGTTTAACGTTGTTGCTATCCAACTACCCATTACTTATAACCGTGAAGGTTGGCATGACCCCGAGGGACGTATATTTGTATTGGCTGAAGATGAGGAAGATATACGGGCTGGACGCAAGCACCCCGAACCTCTCGTAATACGAGCAAACGCGGGTGAGTGTATACGAATCATCTTTACGAATAAATTCCCAAATACGATAGGGGGAAACGCGTTTCAACTTGTCACTCGCACTTATGAAGCAGGCATGCATGTACACTTTGTAAAATTTGATCCCCTTGTGGCCGATGGTGCCAATGTGGGGTGGAATTATGATTCAGGAGTCTTGCCCGGTCAGACCATTCACTATCAGTGGTTTGCGGATGTAGAATTAAAAGCCACATTTTGGCATGATCATTTATTTGCTAATGAGCATCAATTACATGGGGTATTTGCTGGGATTAATATTCAAACGCGAGGGTCAAATTTTTTAGATATGTTCACTGGAGAAGAAGTGGATTCGGGAACACAAGCGATGATTGTGAATCCTCTAGTCCCAGATTTTAGAGAAATGACATTGTTTGTGCAAGATTTTACGCTATTGTTTGACAAAGATGGTTGTCCATTAAATCCTCCTCCCTTCCCAGGTTCTCATGAAGATCCAGGGGTGATGGGAATTAACTATAAAAACGAACCACTCCAATTCCGATTGGCCAAACCAGATTGTGATCCAGCTTATGTATTCAGTTCCTTTATTCACGACGATCCGGTAACACCGATGTTTGCGACGTATAACGGTGATCCAGTTCGAATACGCTTGCTTCAAGGCACGCACGAAGAATCACACAGCTTTAATTTGCACCGGCAGCGTTGGCAGCAGGAACGACGAGACCTTGATTCTGAAATTATACAGCAGCAACATATCGGAATTTCTGAACATTTTACATTGGATTTCGCCATGGAAGGTAACGGAGATTTTGATATGCTCTATCATTTCGGTTCCATCGATGATCTTTGGCTTGGAAACTGGGGGCTGATCTCTTCATATAAAGAAAAAATCCCAGAATTGTTACCACTACCAGATCGCCCGTGCCCGCCCGAAAGAAAAGAACCGCTGCCCTGTGTAAATGGCGAAAAACCGCCAATGGCCATCGACCCGGGGCATCCGGGACCATCAGATGCCCCTATACGTAAATACGAAGTTGTAGCGTTACAGACCGATATCGTGTACAACAAAGATGGCGATCACGACCCATATGGTATTATCTTTGCGTTAGCCGAAGATGAAAAAGCGATCAGGAAAGGCCACTTAAACCCAGAACCGTTGATCCTTCGCGGTAATGTTGGAGATGTTATCGAGGTCACGTTATACAATAAATTAGATCCTAATTTCCACAATAATTTGAGTCATGGTTATCCATTTGTACCCGTCGCAGCACCTTTTCCCCCCTCACTACGAATTTCTATGCACCCGCAATTGTTAGCTTACGATGTGCAAGGTTCTGATGGCGCAACGGTGGGTTTTAACTATGATCAAACCGTTGGTCCTGGCGAATGCATCACCTATCGATGGTATGTGGATACGGATGTAGGGTCTTGTAACCTATGGGATATGGCCGATGTAAGAAATCATCGCCATCACGGGGCCTTCGGTATATTCATTGCCGAACCTAAAGGATCAATCTATCTGGATCCGATCACACGGAAACCAACAACGACCGGTAATCAGGTAATTATCTCAAATCCAATCCTTGGGGAATTTCGAGAATTTGTCCTGTTGATGCATGATGGTGTACGACTGTTGGATAAAGAAGGAAACTTAATTCTTGATCCCGAACCGGCCCTCTTTCAACCGGAAGACCTTAAACTAGAAGATCTTGAAGATCAAGGTTCACGTGGCTTTAATTATCGGGCTGAACGATTTAGAAATCGTTTAAAACGTAATATAGATATTTCTGCTGTTTTTAATTCAAAAATACACGGTGATCCATCAACACCGTTGTTCCTTGCTTACCCTGGTGACCGTACAACGATTCGTTTTGTGTTCCCGGCTGATAAACCAAGAGCCCATTCTTTCACAATACATGGTCACCTATGGCGACGTAGTGGTGATGACGTCCGTTCTGAAGCCATTGCACTTCGTGGTCAAAATACGGTAGGGAGCGCTGAAGATTTAGAATTATTTTACGGTTTAGGGGGATTGTTAGCACTCCCGGGCGATTATATGTATCGGTCTGGAAACATTCGCTGGGATATTGAGCTTGGTCTTTGGGGAATTATACGTGTGCTACCAGAAACAGATCGGTGCCTGGCACCTTTAAAAACGGTCGTGGACGATAAGGATGGTGGGGCGGATGACTAATTCTCACGATCATTTCAACCAATTATGCAGTGATCCTATTATTCGTCATCAACATCAGCAAGCATTCCACTGTCCTGAATGTTTGCCCGCATCTAAATATGATGACCGGTTTGGATCACCGCATGACTGTCCGGAGATCCTCCCTACCCATCGTTTTTCATCTCCAACCACAGAGCTTTCAACAGAAGAATTTGAGAAGCTAAAGGCGTGTATCCATGAAATTAATGATCTGTTGCTCACATTAGGGGTTCGAGAAGACGAGACTCATGTACAATTAAGGATGCGTCTGCAACAACTCCATAAGCAATTTGTTCGTATAACAGTCAAATGTGAGGGGGAGAAAATAAAGTTCCTCGGGGGATTGAAAAAGGCTGGAAGAGATTTCGTTCATCTTAATACGTTAGATGAAAACATTCTTATTCCCAATAAAAGGATCTGTTCGATCGACCATGAGCCTAATCATGATCAACACGGTCACGAGCCGGAATTGATTAACATTGATCGATGTTTCAGGCGAGATCTCGTTCTTCGTTTTGGCGAAGTCGTTTCCGGTGACCCCTCTTTAATTAATCTGTTCTTCGGTATTTCATTAAGCCTATTCCTCGTTAGTTTTATTGGGTGTGATATTCAAGTGTCCATTAATGAAGAGGAAGACACCGGTAAAGAAGATGAAAAGCAAAAAGATCGGGTTATAGAAAGTGAAGAACATCAGATACAACAAAAAAGAATCATGGGTTGTTTGATTGAATCAGAAGAATCCGCAATCCAAGTGAAATGGGGCAATGAGATACAACGAATTCAATTTGAGGACATATGTTTTATAAAGCTTTAACCTGCACAGTTGTGCAGGTTTTTTCTGCCTTTTCATTATAGAGATTTCGAACATTCAACTCCCAAAATTCATCGAGTAACCATCACTTCCTCCTTTTTATGACGAGCACTCAATAATCACTTCACATCCTCTTTTTCGTAAAAATTGAAAGTTTAAATTATCCGTAAGGCCGGAAAGACGTAATTGAATCCTATGGTCACACACCGGAATTGAATGATCATGTAAGCATGTAAAATGATGGCCACAATGATGATCATGACAACAACAGTCATGATGCTCACAGTGCAAACAATCGTCTACCCCTAGTAAATGGTGAAAACGGAACCTACAGTGATGGTGATGACAATGATCATGATGCTTAAAGGGGTCATCGATACATGGATTATCGCAGTCTAAATCATCTAGCCATTGAATCTTTCGAATGGAGTCCTTTAGAACTGTAACCATTGAACAATCATCCCGTAGAACGTCAACAAAATCGATACCAGAATTACAAATCATACCTTTAATTTTTTTCTCGTTCACCTCATCAACATGGCCCTCTACATGTTCTTGTTGCGATCTGTCCGCTTTCTTCATTCTTCTCTCCTCTCCTCTCTGGTGCTGATATCAGTCTATGTCAAAAGCCCAAATCCGTTCTTGCGCATTCAATGTTTTCCCGTTTTCGGTAAGTAACGTCACAAGTGCCGCTACATTTGATCGGACCAGCTAATAAAATATAGAGATCTTGAAAAGGAGGAGGGATATCCTTGTGTAGGCATCACTTCGACGATTGCTGTGGATGTAAGAAGCACCAGCACGGTTGTCATAAGATTAGGCATGACTGTGAGAGAAAAAAATTTCATTGTGGTGGTTGCCCGAAACATGTTCATAACCATTTCAAAAGACATCATGACTGCTGCTTTAGGCATCATAGATGCTTTGGCTGCAAATGCTGCTGTGCTTGCCACAAATGTCATTAATGACATCAGACTAGTATAAAAGATGCGTCGATTTTCAT
The DNA here is from genome assembly GCF_014207655.1 of Geomicrobium halophilum. Lineage (GTDB taxonomy): Bacteria > Bacillota > Bacilli > Bacillales > Marinococcaceae > Geomicrobium > Geomicrobium halophilum. Next base: position 1,177,145 of record NZ_JACHHJ010000001.1, read on the forward strand.
GGGTCAGTTTGGGAAAAGCAGCAATTACTAGATCAGTAAGGAGATCTGCTTTTCCCTTTATTCATATTAATACGTACGACAACACAATCTGGCCCTATCCACCGTATTCTAAGAACTTCTTTATTGTATCAACTACGGATTCTTAGAACCATAAATCAAAAATCTCCTTTTCCATACATTCGCATAATTCTCAAACTAAAATAACACCAACACGCTCAAAGTATTGGTGTATCAGGAGGAATTATGATAATAATGTCTATGGTACCTGAACCCACACAAGTTTTTGGCTCCGCTATTCTTTAAAGTCATTAACAAATCATTCGTTTTGCAAAGACTGACAACTGCACCGAATATCGTATTTTCAGGCACTTCACAAAGAGGAACATAAATAAAAAGCAGCTTCCCCAAAAATGATTCAGGAGATCTTGGGACATGGATTCATGCAGATCACAGCGGACGCGTACAACCATGTAAGCAACCGGATTGAACGTGACTCACTGGGTAAACACTAGAAACGTTTTCAGTTCGTGATTTTATCACCGTTTTTTTATTTCGTGACGTTTTCGTGATTTTTCACGTGGCGATCGGTTCATACAACACAAAAAATCACGAAAAATAAACCCTCAATCCTAATGGATCAAGGGTTCCCACTTTTAATACGTTGACATGTATTGCTCTCGCTCCCAAGGATGAACTTGCACGCGGAACATGTCCCATTCAATTTCTTTTTGTTCAATGAAGTGTTCGACCGCGTGTTCACCGAGGGCTTCAAGAAGAACATTATCTTTTTTCAATTCTTCAAGTGATTCTTTTAAGCTTGGAGGAAGAGCTTGGATTTCTTCTTCTTCACGCTCTTTTTCATCCATAATATAAATGTTACGATCCGTTTCAGGCGGCGCTTGTAATTTACGTTTCACCCCATCAAGGCCGGCTGCAAGCATAGATGCCATAGCAAGATATGGGTTTGCCGCAGGATCTGGACTTCTTACCTCGATTCTTGTACTTGCTTTACGAGAAGATGGAATGCGAACAAGCGGACTCCGATTACGAAGGGACCATGCAATATAAACTGGAGCTTCATAGCCTGGAACAAGACGCTTATATGAGTTTACAATCGGGTTTGTAATTGCCGTGAATGCTTTTGCATGATCCAATATACCAGCGAGGAACTGCATAGCAGTTTCACTTAATTGTGTTTGTGTATTTTCATCATAGAAAGCATTTTTCTCTTCCTTAAACAAGGACATATTACAGTGCATCCCTGATCCGTTCACACCGAACAGCGGCTTCGGCATGAATGTTGCGTGTAAGCCATGCTGGCGGGCAATGGTTTTAACGACGAGCTTAAACGTTTGAATGTTATCACAAGTCGTGACAGCATCCGCATATTTAAAATCAATTTCATGTTGCCCTGGAGCAACCTCATGGTGAGAAGCTTCAATTTCAAAGCCCATGTCTTCAAGTTCTAAAACGATATCACGACGGCAATTTTCACCCAAGTCTGTTGGAGCAAGATCAAAGTATCCGCCCTTATCATTTAATTCCATGGTCGGTTCGCCTTTTTCATCATTCTTAAATAGGAAAAATTCCGGTTCAGGGCCAATGTTGAAATCGGTAAATCCAAGATCTTTAGCTTCTTGAAGAACATTTTTAAGAACACTACGAGGATCACCAGCAAATGGTTTTGGCTCACCTCCAGGTTGTTGAGGCGGCTCATAAATGTCACAAATTAAACGAGCAACTTTCCCTTTTTCTGGTGTCCAAGGAAAGATCACCCATGTATCCAAATCTGGGTATAAGTACATATCCGACTCTTCAATACGAACGAAACCTTCAATGGAAGAGCCGTCAAACATCATTTGGTTGTCGAGTGCTTTTTCCAATTGGTCAGTTGGTATTTCCACATTTTTAACCGTTCCTTGCAAGTCTGTAAACTGCAAGCGAATAAACTTGACATTTTCTTCTTCAACTAACCTTGTAATGTCTTCGCGTGTGTACGACTGTGCCATCTTTTAGCCTTCCCCTCTATAAAAATAAAATGATTTTCCTACAAATTTCTACTTGACCATCAGGACCAACTCGTCCTGTAGTCGTTGAAAATTTGTATGATTTATGTGTGACTTTCACCAAAAAGGCGAAAGGTACCACTATAACTAATGAAAAAAATGGGAGAGCTGACCTTGAATCATCGATGCTTTATAGGCATTCCCTTGGTGGAGTGCCTCCCATTTAATTTTTTCATGCACACGTTTTGATTCTTCTCTTTCCTGTTCGTTTTTACGCTCCTCTTTACGGCGGCTATCGAGCATTTCCTTAATGCCAGCCATATTAACCCCTTGTTCGAGTAACTGTTTTATATCAAGTAAACGATCGACATCCGCAAAAGAGAACAGCCTTTGATTTCCTTCAGTTCTCGCCGGTTGTACAAATCCATGGGATTCATAGTAGCGAATTTGTCGCGGTGTCAAGCCAGTTAAATCTTTTACGATGCGAATGGAGAACAAAGGCATGTGTAAACGATCACTTTGTTCCACGGTTCCTCCTCCTTTCATTCACATCTAAACGCTTATTACTAAATCTTCAATCTGCTTCATATTCTAAGGGATATATTTATACATGTCAACTTCTTTTACTTGAATATGTTAATTTTTTTAACATCAAATGGAAAGCATCTCATCTAAAGCGTACGTAACGGCAAGTTTTACGTGAACAAATGAGAGCCCACCCTGTATATAGGCTATATATGGAGGTTTCACTGGGCCGTCAGCACTAAGTTCAATACTGGCTCCCTGGACAAAGGTACCCGCAGCCATAATGACATCCCCTTCATAGCCTGGGAGCGGTCCTGGAATCGGCACAGCGTGTGCATTCACCGGTGAATGTTTTTGGATGCTTTGGCAGAAAGCAATCATCTGGTCACGATCTTGGAACGTCACCGATTGAATAAGATCTGTTCGAGGGGTAAAGGGTTTCGGATTTGTTTGGAAACCTGCTTTTTGTAAAAGTGCTGCTGTAAATTGGGCGCCTTTCACCGCTTCGCCTACGACCATTGGGGCTAAAAAAAATCCTTGAAAGGCATTGTCGAGAAAGCCCCCCGTAGCCCCCGCATCCATTCCGATGCCAGGTGCACTTAGTCGGGAAGCTGCCGCTTCGACAAGCTCTTTGTTTCCAGCGATATACCCGCCTGTCTTTGCCAGCCCTCCTCCGGGATTTTTGATTAACGATCCTGCCAATAAATCTGCGCCAACGTTTCCTGGTTCTTTTTCTTCCACAAATTCTCCATAGCAATTATCAATAAATACGTAAATGTGGGGCCAGTGGTTTTTTATGTAGTCAATTTGTCTTTTAAGTTCCCGAATCGGAATCGACGGACGTTCATCATATCCGCATGAACGCTGCAATACGATCCATTTCGTTTTTGAATTCACCATTTCCCATAACTTTTCAAGATTAACTTTACCTTCTGCAGTTAAGGGAAGGATACGGGTATGTATATGATACTCTCTAAAATTTCCAGGGCTGTGTCCAACAAGCCCAAGAACTTCTTTCATCGTATCATACGGATTTCCACTCGCATAAATGATTTCATCTCCGGGACGAAGATTCCCGAATAAGGCTGCGGTGATCGCATGGGTGCCGGAAACGAATTGCGGCCGCACGATTGCAGCTTCGCTCCCAAGCGCATGGGCGTAAACTCGCCCAAGCGCTTCTCTTCCTTCATCATCATAGCCATAGCCATCTGAACCTTGCAAATGATGAGAGGAGATCTTTTCTCGTTGATACGCTTTTAACAATTTTCCTTGGTTAATTTCAACGATGTTATCGATTTCCTGGTGGATTGGATTCAGCTCTGTTTTTATTTCCGAGAGCCACTGACGGATGAGTACTGGGTGATTCAGTTCTTCTATATTCATGCCTTTAAAACTTCCTTCTTTATTCATTATCTTTCTTTTTGTATCGCCCGATTTGTGGGTGATCGCTAAATGCATAGCCTTCAAGCTTGTACATTTCTGTTTCCTCTTCGAACACCTCGTTCTGAATGATTGTCGTCTGCCGTAAGTTATGCAATGTACCGCCATCACTTGCCGGTATATGAATGGAGTAATAAGACATTTGTTCGATTAACTCTTTCTCCATAAGAGCGAGAAGTTCGTCAATATTATCGTGGTCTTTCGCACTAACATACACCCATGGTCGTTTAACGTTTACCGCCGGTATACTATCTGCTTCGAGATTTTCTGTTTTATTCAATACTGTAATTATCGGGATTTGTGTTGCGCCAAGTTCAGAAAGTAACTGCTGAACGGTTTGTTTTTCCGCTTCTGCTTCATGACTTGTACCATCAATGACATGAAGAAGTACATCTGCATCGGCTACTTCTTCCAGGGTGGCACGGAAAGCAGCGATTAATGTCGTAGGCAGGCCACGGATAAACCCTACTGTGTCACTCACTCTAACCGATAATCCTGAAGGCAAACGAAGACCCCGCGTCAACGGATCCAAGGTTGCAAACAGCAAGTCTTCTGCCCGAGCTTCTTCATTCGTTAAAGCATTTAACAATGTGGTTTTTCCAGCATTTGTATAACCGACAAGTGTGAATTGCGGTTGGTTTTGTCTTTCCCTTTGATGACGGATCGTTGCGCGGTGTTTTCGAATTTGTGCTAGATCTTTTTTTAATTCGTCCATTCTTCCCTGGATATGACGTCGATCCGTCTCCAATTTTGTCTCGCCAGGCCCTCTCGTTCCGATCCCGCCCCCGAGCCGTGAAAGGGCATGCCCTTGTCCCCGCAACCTTGGAAGCAAATAGGTCAACTGCGCTAACTCTACCTGTATACGACCTTCTTTGGTACGCGCACGATCAGCAAATATATCGAGGATCAACTGAGTGCGGTCGATGACACGAGCATCCGTCCTTGTCGTTAGCGACTGTCCTTGCCGCGGGGACAACTCCCCGTTAACAACGACCACATCCGCTCCCCACTCTTCAACGAGCTCTTTAATTTCAGTCACTTTCCCTTTTCCAAAGTATGTTGAAACATCAGGGGATGGACGGTTTTGGATTGTTGTTGCCATCACCGTCCCTCCCGCCGTCCTTACAAGACTTTTGCACTCTTCTAAAGAAGCGTACGCAGATGCATAGGTCTCGTCTTCACTGATCACGGCTGTGATGATCACTTTTTCCAAATAACATTCCTCCTGTGGTATTGTTTATTTAAAATCAACGTCAGTTAATGTACGGAGTGCATCTTTATTATCTTCATTCTTTTCACGCATCGTTCGAACAGCATGATTCCGTATCGCCTGCTCAACTAAATTTCGGATGTAACGACCATTACTGAAAGGTTGAGGGTTCAAATGAGCCTTTTGCTCCTGCACTTGTTTTCGCAATCGCTCTTTCGCTTCCATTGTCCAAATGTAATCACGGTCGACAAGCATATCTTCTGCGATCTTCATCAGTTGAGCTACCGTAAAATCAGGAAACTCAAGTTGGATAGGAAAACGAGATGGAAGTCCGGGGTTCATATGGAGAAAGCGGTCCATCTCGGTTGAATAGCCGGCAAGTATAAGCACAAATGGATGGAATTGGTCTTCCATTGCCTTTACAAGGGTATCGACCGCTTCTTTCCCGAAGTCTTTTTCTCCACCTCTAGCAAGGGCATAGGCTTCGTCAATAAACAGAATGCCCCCTTCTGCTTTTTGTACTAACTCCCGCGTTTTTTGGGCAGTTTGCCCGATGTATTCCCCGACGAGATCCGCTCGCTCAGCTTCGATAAAATGACCTTTCTCTAAAAAGCCTAATTCCCGAAACATGTCTCCGAGCAAACGTGCGGCTGTTGTTTTGCCTGTTCCAGGACTCCCTTTAAAAATCATGTGCATGGATTGTTGCTTCGTTTTTAATTGATGTTTTTCACGACAACGGTTAATATGAATCCAGGCATAGACTTCACGAATAAATGTTTTTAACTCAGTGACTCCTATAAGCCTATGCAATTGTTGTTCCGCTTTCTTTAATACATAGTGATCGGGATCATCTGCTATCGATTCTATATTTTGTTGCTCACGATCCTTAAACAACACACGAATACGCGATTTTGATTGTATTTGTTGTGCGCTCATGCGGATCCCCTCCGTTAAATATATATCAGGGCACTTGCCCATAGTTTACGCAACAGAGGGTGAAGATGTGAATATATATCTCATTTTAGGAAAGGAAAGTCCGTTATGCATCCGCAAGGGGAAAAATTGCCAAAAGAAGCTCAGCATTTTCTCGATTTCTTAGCTTCTCGAGGTCGTAAGCCATCCACGTTACGAAGATACGCATATGACCTCGCTGATTTTTACAGCTTTGCATTCATTCATGGAGATCAGAAAACCGCATCAAATGATTTATTAGATCCTTCTCTTCTCGAAGATTATTTTGCATTCATGATCGAAAGGCGTAAATACAATCATAAGACAACGAAAAGAATAGCTGCCGTTTTGAAGCGTTATTTTTATTTTCTTTCACAAACATATGGTCTTGGCTCCAATCCGATGGAGAGCGTTACGCTGCCACCAGCGGATGACGAAAAGATCACTCAGGATCATTTATTAAGCGCTGGTGAAATCCGGCAATTATTGACGAGCATCGAATCGGATCTCGGTTTAAGTGAAGAACAGGCACAAGCACGCCCCCTTCTTGCCCCGCGCAACAAAGTGATGATACAACTGCTTCTACATCAAGGCTTGCGTCTTCAAGAATTGCATGGACTGAGCCTGGATGATGTAAATTTTGGTACGGGTACGATGACTGTTTCACCGGAAGACGGAGAAGTAAAAAAAAGGGAAATTCAGCTTTCTAAAAACGATCGTCGTGATCTCCATCGTTATGTGCAGATGATACCAAAGCCTGTTCGCCCTTATCCAGGCGAAGGGCACCCCTTGTTCGTTTCCTTTGATTTCCAGAAACAAACCTACCGCTGGTCTTATGAAGATGATGAGCCAAAGCGGTTAACGATCGTCGCTATGCAAAAAATGATTCGTGAAGAATCAAAGCGAGCGGGCCTAGCCCCCGGAAAAAGCGCCCAGCATTTTCGTCACACTTATATTGTTTCTGCCCTCAAGCATGGACATACACTCGAAGAACTTCAAGAAAAACTCGGCCTTCACTCTGAGCTTGTTTTGCTGCGTTATCAAGAATATGTAAACCACATTCGCTCAAAGTAGATGTTCAAAGGAGCTCATAACAGTCGATTCGCCCGAGTTTCTTGAAAAAGTTTCCCGAGATGCCTAAAACAAAACTCCGTCCCAATTGGGCGGAGCTGCTAATCCTACTATTCATCATTAGGTTCCAGCTGGAGTTGCACGTTTCGCTGTGGAGCAAATGTAGAGATGGCATGTTTATAGATAAGTTGCTGCTTACCGTCCGTATCAATAACGATCGTAAAGTTGTCAAAAGCCTTCAAAAAACCTCGAATTTGAAAACCGTTCGTTAAAAAAACGGTGATTGGTATATTATCCTTTCGTAGCGTGTTTAAGAATTGATCTTGTTTAAGAATTGATCTTGAATATTAATATTTTTCATAATCGCGCTAACCCCCTCTGGACTCTCTCATCCTCTACTCTTTCGACATGCTTGATAATTTTCCTGCAAGCTCTCTACAAATTCCCTCAAAAATTTCTTTCTCCTTACCTAATTCCATATTAAACCAACTTACATTCTCTTTGTTTCGAAACCAGGTCAGTTGCCTTTTCGCAAATCTTCTTGAGTTTGTTTTTAATTGTGTAATGGCTTCTTCAAATGTACTCTCACCATCAAAGTAAGTAACGAGTTCTTTGTAGCCAATACCCTTCATCGCTTGCGTGTAGCGGATCCCATTGTCATATAAGGTACGCACTTCCGATAGTAATCCTTCGCCTAGCATTTGCTCGACGCGCTCCTCAATACGGGCGTACAATCTCGTACGTTCCATGGTCAATCCAACTAAGACCATCTCATATGGGCGGGGTTGTTGGTTTGTCTGAACTACCGGTTCTGGTGTTTCTTGTCCTGCATATAAAAGTTCAAGCGCGCGGATAACTTTACGGATATTACGGGAGTGGATCCGTTTGGCTGCTTCCGGGTCAAGTCTACGCAATTCTTCGTAAAGGCTGTTTTCGCCCCCTTCTTGCGCAGAGCGTTCTTCCAATTGTTTCCGCAGCTCAGGTTCAGCTGGAACTTTATTAAACGTCCAATTCGCCGTTATCCCTTTAATATACATCCCTGTACCGCCAACGACAATAGGCAAATGGCCGCGATCGTGAATCTCATTGATTTTTTGGAATGCATCTTTCTGAAACTGTGCTGCTGAATACGTTTCTGTTGGATCTAAGATGTCTAAAAGGTGGTGGGGAATACTTTCCTGTTCTTCGGCAGTTATTTTTGCTGTGCCTATATCCAGGCCTCGATATACTTGAAAGGCGTCACCATTAATGATCTCCCCTGAAAACCTTTTCGCCACTTCAATGCTTAACGCCGATTTACCAACGGCTGTCGGTCCCACGATGACGATCACAGGCTTCATCGTTACAACCACCTTTCTCGTATATGACACCGTAACTAATCGAACGATGATTCTCCTGACTTTCAAAACCCAACTGGGAAAAGAGTAAACTTCCCCGCTCAGTTTTAAGAACCACCGCATGCCTGGCCACTCTTTTTGCTTCCTTAACTACCGTTTCTGTCATTACCCCTTCTTCTACAAAGGGACGAAGCGGTGCTAAGTGATTAGAATGTAATCGTGGGTTTTTAAACATCGGGTCTGCATAGACCACATCAAACGAATTGTCCGCTGTTTTTTGTAAGTATTGCAGATGGTCGCCTTCCACTACTGAAATCCGTTGCATTGCCGCTTTTAATCCCGGCACTTCTTCTTGCCAATACGTAAGCCCTCTGGCAACAATCTCTGCAATATAGGCGTTTTTCTCTATGCCGACGATAGAGCCGTTTTCTCCAGTGACGTGAGCCGCTACGATGCTATCAGCACCGAGCCCAAGCGTTAAATCAAGAAACGAATCTCCACGCCTTAGTCTAGAAATCGACACGAGCGGATCAAGTTCCCCACGCAACATTCGTTGAACACGTACCTTTGCCATACTTGGATGAAAAAAAAGCGGCTGATCGCTATAGGCAGAATACAGCACATCCCGTCCATGTTTTCCAACCATGTAAACGCTATCCGATTGTTCTAAAAATGAGTGGATCGTACGTCTGTAACGTTTCTGATAGACTCCGGAAAAACGTTCACTCAACTGCAGTCCCCGTTCAACCATTTCCGATGTCGGATTGCGACTTGTTGTTATTATCATGAGCCATTCACCTATTTTCCTTGCCCTAAGTGTACATGGATTTTTATTTTTGCACAAATAAAAAAGGTGCAGTTGACAGCGCCGCACCTTTTTTATTCTTTAATTTTTATCCGATTTAGCAAACGCGAATAGCCCAATCGCCATAATAACCGCGATTAAAACTGCTATAAATGAAATACCGAGCACCGCGAGCCAGTCCATTCCTGTCAATTGGTTTCTCCCCTTTTCTCCTCTTTTATCTTCATTTTATCAAAGTATGGGACATGTAGCTGTGACGAACTGTTGACGATTTAGCCTACATGACCCGTTTAAACATCTTTTCCAGTTCGTAGCGGGTAATGTGGACGTAGATCGGCCGACCGTGGGGACAGGTAAAAGGATCCTCACACCCCCGTAAATCTTCCAAGAGCGCAAAAATTTCATCCTGCCTTAAATGCCGATTCGCTTTAATTGCCGCCTTACATGAGATTAATGCAGCCGCCTCTTCTCGTAAGCGACCGATATCAGGCTTCTCTATGGTGAGGATCTGTGCGATCAGCTCTCGAATCGTTTCTTCTTCCAAGCCTTTAGGAAACCAGGATGGGTGATCTATAATCCGAAACGTATGCACCCCGAACATTTCTAAATTTAGTCCGATTTGATCTAAGGCTGGAGCTAGCTCTTCAATGCGTGCAGATTCCTGCGGAGTAAACGTCATGGTAAAGGGAACCAATAGTGATTGGCTAGTTTGTTCAGGCTGCCCTAGTTTTGTCCGGTAGTATTCATAATTGATTCGCTCTTGCGCTGCATGTTGATCAATAAGGTAGAGCCCGTCCTCGTTTTGCGCCAAAATATAGGTGCCATGCAGCTGGCCAATTGGATACATTACAGGCACGCGCTCTCGCTCACGATCATTTTCCGCCAAACCCAAATGATGTTCATCCATCAGTGGCCGCTGTTCTTCATCTGCTGGATCTTGTTGTTGTTCTAATGAATCAGATCGTTGACTGCCTTTTTCCTTTTTAACAGGGTACTCTTCAATATCGGATTTCCCCTCTTGTATAGATTGCCCTGAAGCTGGTGATGATACACTAGTTGATGTTACCTCTTTTACTTGTGGGGCAAATGTGAGCGGCAATTCTTTAACTTCCTGCACTGGTTTGGATGGCGCTGAAACATCTTTTTCTTTCGTTTCCGGAATAAGCGTCTCTTTTTGTAAACGCGTTCGTATCATTTCACTTATTTCATGAAGTAACTCTTCTTCCTTACTTAAACGTACATCCCATTTCGATGGGTGAACATTGACATCAACCAACATCGGATTCATCTCAATAGCGATAACCACAATGGGGTAGCGGTGAATGGGTAAAAGGGTTTGGTAAGCTTTTTCGATCGCTTTCATAAATGGAAAATGTTTAATGTACCGACCATTGATAAAAACGCTTATATAGTGCCGGCTTGCCCGGTTAATATCTGGCTTAGCGATAAACCCGGAAATCTCAAAGTCCTGAGAATCGCGGGAAACAGCGAGCATATTTTCTGCTACTTGTTTACCGTATACAGCGTAAAGGACATCTTGTCGGTTTCCCTTCCCGTTTGTAAAGAGGAGTTGTTTTCCATTATGAACAAATCGAAACGAAACATCTGGACGTGCTAAAGCCGTTCGATTAATAATATCTGTAGCATTGCCAAGTTCCGTATTGACCGTTTTCATGTATTTCAAACGAGCGGGGGTATTGAAAAAAAGCTCTTCTACAACAATCGAAGTTCCTTGACGCGCCTTAGCCTTTGTACGGGCGATCAAGCGCCCTCCCTGATAACGAAGCTGAATCCCCGCTGCATTATTTTGAGCAGTCTCCACCGTTAATTTTGAGACTGAGGAAATACTTGGAAGTGCCTCTCCCCGAAAACCGAGTGTTTTAATTTGATGAAGGTCGTCTTCATTTTGAATTTTACTCGTTGCGTGCCGCAAGAACGCCTGTTCAACCTGATCAGGAGCGATTCCGGTTCCGTTATCTAATACATGAATTCGCGAAAGGCCGCCTTCCTCTAATTCAATATCAATACGAGTACTTCCAGCATCCAACGCGTTTTCCACGAGCTCTTTCACTACCGAGGCCGGCCGTTCAACCACTTCACCAGCTGCAATTTTATTGGAAAGCGTTTCTTCAAGAGTAACGATGGCATTCATTAGTCAACCTCCTCATGTCAATCACTTCGAAGAACGAAGCTGTTTTTGCCATCCTGAGATTGCTTGCAGAGCCTCAATTGGCGTCATATTCAACACATCAGCCTCACGTACGTATGTAGCAATTTCCTCAATTTCAGAATCAATGCCCTTTCTGGAGGTCTTAGCCGGTGGTCTTTCTTCATACGTAAAGAGTGGCAACTGCTCATGCTGCAGTTTTAATTCAGCTTCTGATTGCTGCTTTTCTTGAGGCTTTTCATACTCCGTTAATAGCGTTCTCGCCCTCTCAATTACGGAATTAGGAAGATTGGCCAACTGAGCGACATGAATACCATAACTTTTATCCGCCCGTCCTTCCTCTATTTTATGCAAGAAAACGACCTCTCCGCCTTCTTCCGTTGCTTTTACGTGGACATTCCATAACCGTTGCAGATGTTCTTCCAAGACGGTTAATTCATGATAATGAGTGGAAAATAACGTTTTTGCGCCGACGTCTTCATGAATATATTCAATAATGGCTCGAGCAAGCGCCATTCCATCGTACGTGGAAGTCCCCCTGCCAATTTCATCCAGCAGGATAAGGCTATCCGCACTTGCCTCTTGTAAGGCATGCTTTGTTTCGACCATCTCCACCATGAATGTACTTTGACCGCTTACCAGGTCATCCGCAGCACCAATGCGTGTAAAAATCCGATCAAACATCGGAATTACAGCTTCATCTGCAGGCACGTAACAACCAATTTGTGCCATGACAGCTATAATGGCAATTTGTCGCATGTATGTGCTTTTTCCAGCCATATTTGGACCTGTAATTAACAGCTGTTCACGATCTTGGTCCATATAGACATCATTATCGACATATGCGCCACTCTGCAATGTTGTTTCGACAACAGGATGGCGGCTTCCTTTTAACATCATCGTTCGGTCATGAGAAAACTGAGGACGAACATACCGTCTTTCCTCACTCACACGAGCAAAGCTTTGCATAACGTCAATATAAGCGATCATTTTTGCAAGTTGTTGTAGCTGCGAAATATAGGCGTTAGTTTCTTCTCTGACTTGCTTAAAAAGATTCAGTTCAAGTTGTTCCATTTTTTCTTCCGCTTCCAAGATCCGATTTTCCATATCTTTTAAATCGGGTGTGGCAAAACGTTCAGCGTTCGTTAGTGTCTGTTTCCGTTCAAAGCGGTCGGGAACGTTTGCTAACTGCGCTTTAGAAACTTCAATATAGTATCCAAACACACGGTTAAAACGTACTTTTAAATTTTGGATGCCCGTTTTTTCACGCTCTTCCTGCTCCAGGTTCGAAAGCCATGTTTTTCCATTTTCACTTGCTTCTCGATATTCGTCCAATTCCTTGTCATATCCGCTGCGAATCATGCCCCCTTCACGTATCGTAACCGGAGGCTCGTCTACAAGAGCAGCTTCCAATCGTTGAAGTAACGGCTCGCATCGGTCGACCTCTTCTGTTAGATGTGTTCCCTCCTCCCCAAGGAAAGGCAAAATCTCCAAAATCCCGGGGATTTGACGTAAAGAATTTCTCAATTGGACGAGTTCACGCGCATTCACATTTCCGTACGCCACACGTCCTGCTAATCGTTCAAGGTCATAGACGTCTTTCAGTCTTTCCTGCAATTGTGCACGGGAAAGCACCTCATCAACCAATTGATTGACAAGTGTTAACCTGCGTTCAATATCCGTTTTCCTCGCTAACGGCTGCTCAAGAAAACGTTGTAATAGACGGCCTCCCATCGCTGTACTCGTATGATCAAGGAGTTGGTAAAGAGAACCCTTTTTTTTCCGCTCTTGAAGCGAAGCGGTGAGTTCCAGATTACGTCGAGTATGTATATCCATTTGCATATACTCTTGCATAATAACCGTTCTCAATGGCTGCAAGTGTGCAAGTGCCCGTTTTTGCGTACGACCCAAGTAGTTGAGCATTTGGCCGAACGCTTTTTGTATTTGTAGATTGGAGCCTTCGTAAAGGTGTTCATAATTTGAAGGGATCTCCTGGTTTTTTTCATAAGAAACAGTAAAAGGCGCGGCATTCTTCCATTCCTTCCATTCAGGAAGAAGATCATCCTCATTTGGAAAAATCACTTCATGCAACCCGTCAACCATGAGTGCCCGTTCAATGTCAATGACTGCAGAACCAATCACACCGCCATCTGTTTCTCCAGTCGTTAGGTCAGTGCGAACATAAGCGGTATACCCGTTCTCATTGTTCGATAACGAGGCAATGTAGTGATTGTTGTCAGCCTTTAGAGCCTTCTCTTCCATGATGGTCCCAGGTGTAATAACACGAATGACCTCACGCTTAACGACTCCTTTTGCGCTTTGTGGGTCTTCAACTTGTTCACAGATAGCAATTTTATATCCCTTTTCAATCAACCGGGTAATATAATTTTCTGCCGAATGATAAGGGACCCCACACATCGGGGCCGCATCTTCCCCCTTGCCCCGTCTAGTTAGTGTAATCTCCAGTTCGCGCGCAGCTAATTCGGCATCATTGAAAAACAGTTCATAGAAATCACCAAGTCGAAAGAATAAAAAAGCATCTTCATATTGGCGTTTAATATCATAGTATTGCTGCATCATTGGTGTGGTTTTTGACACAACGATTCCTCCACTATCAAACTACTACATAAAATTATATCATAAGAGAGACACTATTCGCTCGATGAAACATCATATGACGTGAAAAAACCAGAGGATGTCGTCCCCTGGTTAATCTTTCTTATCGCTATAATCCGGTTCCCTTTGTTTCCCTTCCTCATAATGATATCCTTGATCTCGATCTGAATGAGAACCATACGGGAAATCAAAATCATGAGGACGTCTTCCCAGAAAATCTGGTTCAATCTCGTCTTTTAGCTCTTGATCAGATACTTGCTCCTCCCACTTAATATCACGGTAATATTCATCTTCCTTGTCCGGATGGATAAGAATGCACACTTTTGTTTCCCCAACGACTTCGGCAGCAAATTCTCTTTCCACTTCGACGCATACTTCCTTCTCTTTCTTGTCAATGGATGCTTCAAGTGTATTCGGTTGTTTTGTCGCCCTTGCAATCACATCTAAATCATCGGTCATCACTTCATCTGAGCGCATCGTAAGCGGAATAGTTTCTTTATAAGATACTTTTTCAGTCGCTACATCGGTTTTCGTATTATTATCATACGAATACCAGACATTAATATCATAGTCTCCATTAATTTCGACACTATCTCCTTTTCGTTTAGCGTCATACTTGTGGTTAATCACCCAGCAGCCGAGGATGCTCGTCGGACGATGGTTGGGCTTGATCGAATGAGTCGTTTTCGAGAACTTTTTTCCCTTTCCACAAACTGCTTTTGTAATGATTTCACGGTAATGCTCCTTATTTGTAGCCAAGTGACGGTCCCTCCCTTAGTATTCGTCTTGGCGGCGTGTTCATGCCTCTTCTTCATATGTATGAGCAGTTTTCCTGTTCATGCCCCCTGATTAGAAAAACTTAGCTTACCAAAAGCATATTAAAAAAACCCGCCGACATCGGCAGGTTTTTGATCAGAGTTATTCTTTTCCGGAATAAGCCCGTAGCATCCAGGCATCTTGTTGATAATCGCGGGCGATATCTTGTACGGCATCGGCAAGGGAAAGTGCTTTGTTGTCTTCAAGGTTTTCCACAAGTTCTAGTAATTGTGAGCTGAGCGCTTCTAAATCTGCGGTTAATGTCTCCACCATTTCATCCTTGTCTTCCGTACCGGTTGCCTCATCGATGGTGGCCACAGATAGATAATCCTTCATCGTTGCTAATGGCTGTACTTTGATCGCGAGCATCTGCTCGGCATAATCATCGATAAAACCTTGCGTTTTGTTATACAATTCCTCGAATTTCTGATGAAGGGAGAAGAAATTCGGCCCTTTTACAAACCAATGATAGTTATGCAATTTTATAAACAACACGTTTAAGTTCGCAAGTTCCCTATTTAAATCTTTTTCCAATACGCGTGCACCTTGTCCTTTAATTTCAGTTGTTGTACGTTTTGCCATGCGTATGACCTCCTTATAAAGTACGGCTGTTTCATGATTACAATGACTATTATATTATAATCATTATAATATAACAACCATTATTAATAAATCTGCGTTGCTACTTATCTGTTTCCCGGATGTTGGCGATTATATGCCTCTTTTTCGTAAAAAATTTAAAAAGAATACAAAACACCCCTTTACCGCTTGTGGCAAAGGGGTGTTCAGGATCAATCGCATAGTTCTAAAAAAAATGAAGTTAATAACGCCTCGATGCTGTCTCCATAATTTCCGCCAAGTCCTACAACGACTGCTTTTATACCTTTCACCTTCTACAACTTTTCTGTATACCTTGATGTAAAAAATAGCTGACCATGGAAGGTACATGGCAGCTATTCGTATTTTATCCTATTACATTTTGATTCTCTGTCTCGGATTCTTTACCGTTTCGATCAGTAATTTCGTTTGTAACCGCATTGGATATGGTCGTTGACACGAGCTGAAGCACTTCATTGACATCAGTTTGGCTTTGCTTAAACTCTTTTACAAGCGGTATCTCATCAATTTCAGCATGCAAGGCATTGATTTCTGCTTCCTTCTTCTTGACACCTTCTGATTTATTATAATGCTTTAAGTTTACAAGCTCTTTTTGCTTGGATTTAATTTCGTCAATGAGTGATTGTATCTTTGTATTTTGATTAATCTTTTCCTCAGCCTTGATAAAAAAATCAACTTCTTCGGTGTCAACGATCATTTTTCCAAGGTCTTTTGCCTTATCAAGAATCTCATCCTTCGTATACAACCGCTCGTTCATACGTTTTGCACCTCACTGTATTCGACCATTTGAGCATCTAGAGACCACGTCTTTACGTCAGTAATCTTTACGTTTACAAGTTCACCTATGGAACTTTGGGGAGCACGTACATTCACCAGTTTATTCGTGCGCGTTCGCCCTGCCAAAACTTCAGGGTTTTTCTTACTTTCCCCTTCAAGGAGCACTTCTACAGTTTCCCCTCTCAATTTCTCATTGCTTTTCGCCGATAAGTCGTTCACCACTTCATTTAATCGCTGCAGCCGATCACGCTTAACATCTTGAGGCACGTTGTCCTCCATACGTGCAGCTGGGGTTCCTTCCCGCGGGGAATAAATATACGTAAACGCACTATCGTAATCCATCTCTTTGACCAATGATAACGTATCTTCAAATTGCGCTTCTGTTTCATTCGGGAACCCGACAATCAAATCCGTCGTAAACGTCGCGTGCGGCATAGCTGTTTTAATTTTACGAGCAAGTTCCACGTATTCTTCCCTTGTGTATTTCCGCCCCATTAACTTCAAGATATCACTATTTCCATGTTGTACCGGTAAGTGGATATGTTCAAGGAGATTATCCCCTTTTGCGAGTACCTCAATCAAGCGATCATCAAAATCACGGGGGTGGCTCGTCGTAAAACGTACACGCGGAATATCGATTTTGCGGATTTCATCCATTAAGTCACCGAGTCCGAAACCATCTTCCAAATCCTTCCCATACGCGTTTACATTTTGACCGAGCAAAGTAACCTCTTTATACCCTTGTCTAGCAAGATCACGGATTTCATGAATAATGTCTTCAGGGCGTCGGCTTCGTTCTTTGCCACGTGTATAAGGAACGATGCAATACGTACAGAACTTGTCGCATCCGTACATTATATTTACCCATGCCTGTATATTTCCTTGGCGACGACGGGGCATATTCTCTATAACATCCCCTTCTTTCGACCACACTTCAACGACCATTTCCTTACTGTGGATCGCATCCTTTAATAAGTTAGGTAAACGATGAATGTTATGTGTACCAAACACTAGATCAACATGTTGATGTTTTTGCAAAATCCGGTTGACGACATTTTCCTCCTGGGACATGCAGCCGCACATACCGAGAACAACCTCGGGACGTTCTTTTTTTAAATGTTTTAAGTTCCCAATCTCACCGAAGACCTTATTCTCCGCATTTTCCCGGATGGCACACGTGTTTAATAAGATGACATCGGCATCATCAGTGGAATCCGTTGCTGTGAACCCGAGTTCTTCAAGGATTCCGGACATATTTTCTGTGTCATGAACATTCATCTGACAGCCGTACGTGCGAATGTAGTAACGCTTGCCGCGGCCAATATTTTGCATATCCTCCGGGATGCTGAAATCATAGTGAAATTCAACATCTTGACGCCGGCGCCGTTGGCCCTTTCGATAGTTTGGCTGGTCATTGATTTTAATACTACGACCGCCAATACGCATGACTTCCTGACCTTCCTCGTTTTCTTCAACCGTTGCATTGGAGAAGTCAAAGTACTTGCTGTAATCTTTATTTACACTGCTTTTTGCAGTTTGTGATTGGGTTTGTTGTTGACGGCGTTGTTTTTCGTTCATAAGCCATCCCCTTTCCTACATTCCTACCCTTTAAAATTATAAAGCTTCCAAGACGTTAAAACAACCTCCCGCAACCACGATATGCTTTTCAGATTTCCCACATTGGGTCTTATCACAAAATCTTGCGGCCCCTTTTATTCACGATGATTTGTTTCTAATGTTCGTAAACGATTAATAGCAGCTGCGATTTCAAAACGGCGAGGCCTTGCCAAATCCCCAGGATGTTTACCTTTAAATGGAGATAAAACATCAAGTCCAGAAGCCGTTTCTTTTTCATAGATGTCGAGTAGTTCACCTAGGGATGTATTTCCATCCATATACTTCTTTGCCAGGAAATCAATCGCACGAGAAATAGCCCTTGTCTGACTGGGATCAATACATTGTTCAACTGCGCTTAGATCAATGGTTTCCCTACCATAAAGAATGGTATCCTTCCCACGAGCGTCTACTTTTTCCTTTTTACCGCGACGTGCATCAAAACTGTGGGACTTCGGAGACCGTTCACTTTTCGTCGTAAAAGGTGCTGCTTCATGTCTGATACGCCTGCTCTCGTCCTTCTTTACAATTTCCTTAGCTTTTTCAGTGACATCAAAAGGCTGGTATTCATCCATCATAGTCACAGTGTCAGCAACATCAAAATAGTCCCCCGTTCCGCCAACGACTATAATCGTTGAAACACCTTCGGTTTCGTAAAGATCCCTTACGCGGTCTATAAAGGGTGTAATCGGCTCTTTATCTGGGGCAACCAGCTGCTGCATGCGATAATCCCGAATCATAAAATTCGTCGCACTCGTATCCTCGTCAATAAGTAATAACCGGCTGCCGGCTTCAAGAGATTCAATGATATTTGCGGCTTGTGAAGTGCTTCCGCTTCCATTTTCAGTGTTGAACTTCTTCGTGCTTTTCCCGTTTGGCAATTCACCAATAAATGGAGAGATGTTGACATCGGTCACACCGCGGCCATCTTCAGCACGAATTTTGCATGCACTTGAGGCAGTCACAATATATGCGCGTCCATCTCCATCGACATGATTATAAATTCCATGTTCCAGCGCTTGTAGCAATGTACTTTTTCCATGATAACCACCGCCAACGATAACATGTACTCCTTTGGGAATGAGCATTCCTCGTATCTCTCCGTAATGGGGGAGACTTACGCGGGCTGCTCTGCTCTCCGGGCTGGAAAATGGAATGGCGTTTTCTTTATCAAGGGGACGATTTTCGACTCCACTTGCGCGAGGCAGGATCGAGCCATCTGCGATGAATGCAAGAGCATCTTGCTTTTCTACGAACGTGCGCAGTGTTTGTTGATCATCGCTAAGCGCTACATGTTTTCGTAATCCCTTCATATCGATATTAAACAAGGCCTGTTCAATTACTTTTGGAAGTTGCTGGGTCAACAGTTTTTTTGCCTGTTCGCCAAGGATGGTTCTTCCGCGTGCAGGTAAATGGATAGAAAGTCGAACCTCTAGCTGATTATGATCACATACAACCGCGGTGCGTTCCAAAATTTCTTGCCCCGGTCGATCAATATAGATACTTTTCCCTGCATTTTGTTTTCGAATTTCTTTTCCTATGGAACGCGCCACAAAGTCAGTAAAGGCAACGTTTCGATGACCACTTTCGTATAAATCTCGTTCCATTTTTAAACGATCATTTTGGACAACAATCCGCGCCCGTGATGGGCTTGCATAAGGATCTGCCTGAATATGATCCATATGTAATTGAAATGTTGGAAAGGAGAATGTTCCTCGAATATCATTGTAAGCTTTATACCCTTTCCGATCGATGCGTTGTAATTGCTGTTTTAAATTTTCCATCATCATTTTCCCTCCGGTTGTTATGCTATTGTATCAAGGAAAGTTCATTGTATTTACCCTTATAATGGGGAAAAGCTCAGCGTCTATTCGCTGAGCTTTAGATGGAGTGTAGTCCTAGAAATCTTCACTATTGCCCTGTAAGTTTCCAATTTCATAGATTCGACAACACTTGACTTACCCTTCCTTAAATGTCTTGGAAGGCAATTCCACGTTAACGGGGCTCAACGATGAGTTTAATAGCTGTCCTTTCTTCACCGTCGATTTCAATATCTGTGAACGCCGGGATACAAACAAGATCAATTCCACTAGGTGCCACAAACCCTCTTGCAATTGCAATTGCCTTGACTGACTGATTTAGTGCACCGGCCCCAATCGCCTGGATTTCCGCCGCTCCTCTTTCACGGATCACACCCGCCAGGGCACCGGCGACAGAGTTAGGTGTTGATTTTGCTGATACTTTTAATACTTCCATGATTAGCCCTCCTATAATTGTGGAATGCCACCGTTATCCCTAACTATATTCACTGAAAGTCTCTCTATTCCCCGAGTTTTTCTACAGCTTCTACTCGTAATAAGGGTGATCATCGTTAATCATAATCCTATGGATCTTCAAGGCTTTTCCTGTTCGGTGATCAAGTTCTAAAAATACCCCATTTAACTGACTTCTTCCATTGGCTACCTCAAACTTTGCCGGAAGCGACGTCCGGAACTTTTCAATGACTGCTTCTTTTTCAACGCCGAGAATTCCATCGTAAGGACCGGTCATTCCTACATCTGTCAAGTAAGCGGTCCCGTTTTGAAGGATTCTTTCATCAGCCGTTTGTACATGGGTATGAGTTCCTATAACTGCGCTGGCACGCCCATCTAAAAACCAACCCATTGCTTGCTTCTCACTTGTTGCTTCTCCATGAAAATCCACAAATACAAACGGTGTTCGTTCTCTAGCTTGATCAACTGCTTTGTCCAATGCTTGAAAAGGGCAATCAACATCATCTAGAAATGTACGCCCCAAGGCATTAATAACGACAAATTCTTGTCCGTTAACGTTGACAGATACCTGCCCCTTTCCCGGAGCTCCAGGGGGGTAATTTAACGGGCGGATAAGGTTGGGCTCTTCATTAATAAATGAGAAGATTTCATTGCGGCCCCACGCATGATTTCCCAGGGTAATGACTTGAGCCCCGTTTCCTAAAAAATTCTTATAAATCTTTTCCGTAATGCCTTTGCCACTTGCTGCATTTTCCCCATTTACAATCGTCACCTGTGGTCTTAATCTTCGTTTTAACTTTGGTAAATATGATTCCACCATATGACGTCCTGGACGCCCAACGACGTCTCCTACAAATAATAGTCGCATATGAAATAAGTCCTTCTTTCTATCATTCAACGACTACGCTTATTATACCTATACCCTTTTTAAGTACTGGTTAAACGTATTCTGGGATATCAAACGCTCGACATTTGAATTCCAGATTTTAAGCTTTCGTTGATGAGTTATAAGTAAGCTGTGTTTATTAAATGTTTTTATTTTAGAGTATGTTCAAAATAGAATCAAAGAACTCAGTCGCTCGAAAGACACTAACTTCGAGCACTCCGCTTGTCACTTCATAAACATAAATCCCTCACGGGGGAAGAGGGTTTTTCTCTTTCGAGGAAAGAGAGGCAAGCGAACCGTTACGTAAACCATACCGCGCAAGTATCGGTCTTTTTCCGGACCATGATAGTCAAACACCCTTTGGTAGCATGCACAATCAAAGCATCGCTTATCACTCGGAAAGAAAAATAAAGCAGCACATACTGTGCCGCCTTACTTCGCATAGTCAACTGCCCTCGTTTCACGAATAACGGTAATTCGTATATGACCAGGATAGTCGAGTTCATTTTCCACTCGTTTTGTAATGTCCCGTGCTAACCGATGTGCTAACACATCATCGATCAAGTCTGGTTTCACCATAATACGGACTTCGCGTCCCGCTTGTATGGCATACGTCTTTTCAACACCATCAAATGATTCTGCAATCTCCTCAAGTTTTTCTAATCGGCGAATGTACGTTTCAAGTGTTTCACGTCTTGCTCCTGGCCTGGCTGCAGATAAAGCGTCTGCTGCGGCGACGAGCGTGGCGATAACCGATGTTGCTTCAGTATCACCGTGATGGGAAGCAACACTATTCACGACGACCGCGTTTTCCTTATATTTTTTCGTGAGTTCGATGCCGATTTCAACGTGACTGCCTTCAACTTCGTGATCAATCGCTTTCCCTATATCATGTAACAATCCCGCACGACGGGCAAGTTGTTCATCTTCCCCAAGTTCTGCCGCCATCAGCCCTGTTAAGTAAGCCACCTCTGTGGAATGCTTTAAGACATTCTGACCGTAACTTGATCGGAAATGCAATCGACCTAAGATTTTAAGCAAGTCAGGGTGGAGATTATGAATCCCCATTTCAAACGTCGTTTGTTCCCCATATTCTCGTATACGTTCATCAACTTCCCTACGGGATTTATCGACGGTCTCTTCAATACGAGCAGGATGAATACGGCCATCTTCAACAAGTCTTTCTAGTGCTGTTCGTGCAATCTCCCTGCGAATAGGATCGAAGCCTGAAAGGATGACTGCTTCAGGTGTATCATCAATGATTAAATCAATGCCTGTTAACGTTTCGAGCGCGCGAATATTTCTGCCCTCACGCCCGATAATCCGTCCTTTCATTTCATCGTTCGGCAAATGAACAACAGAAACTGTCGTTTCAGCAACATGATCTGCTGCACATCGTTGAATTGCTAGAGAAAGGATATCTTTTGCTCTTTTATCCGATTCCTCTTTAATTTTATCCGTGTTCTCCTTAATCATAACTGCCGATTCATGCTCGAGTTCCCGTTCGGTTTCAGAGCGGATCATTGCACGGGCTTCTTCCTTTGTTAAACCTGATATACGTTCCAGCTCTTCGCGCTGATCGGCAATTAATTGTTCCACTTTGCTATTCATCGTTTCTGTTTCTTCTTGCTTCTCAGCGAGCTCTTTTTCCCGGGTCTCCAATGATTCTTCTTTCTTATCAATTGTTTCACTTTTACGATCAAGCATTTCCTCTTTTTGCAAAAGACGGTTCTCTTGTTTTTGGATCTCGTTTCTCCGTTCGCGAATATCGTCTTCGGCTTCAGAGCGCATGCGATACGCTTCATCTTTGGCTTCTAAAATCGATTCTTTCTTGCTAGCCTCCGCACTTCGTCTAGCTTCTTCGAGCATCTTTTGTGATGCATATTCTGCACTGGTGATTTTAGCTTCCGCAAATTTTTTACGGATAATATAGCCAATAAACCCGCTTAAAACAGCAACGACAACAAACAAAATGGAGATGATCAAGATGTCTGTTCCATCCATCTCGGGTACACCTCCTTTGCTATGCGATTGTTACTTCAAGTTGACATGAAAAACATTGCGGGCTTGCCTCACGAAAAACGGAGATGGCAGGCAGGATCCCTCCTGCTGTCATAGGTTGGTGTTGATCCATTATCACTTGTAAGTTGCTCAAAAAATCCGGTGAATCGTCCTTCTTAATTTGAACACACTATGAAACTGACGTCTCCTGAAAGACGCTTTCCGGTCGGTTGTTACCGGCCGGGAGCCTGTTCCATGCTCTTTCTTTTTGTTATGAATGGTCTCATAGACGATAAATACCGCGCCCATTTCATTCACACTTAATTGTATACTTGGAATCATTAATATGTCAATAGTACCCCAGGCAGACCGCTCTTCTCTTTCAGACTGTAAACGAAATAAGGGACCAGTATTTCGGACTCCTAAAGGCTCATTTGCGTTTCACTCGTTTATCCGTGAGAGGTGCAGGGAAGGTAGAAACTGAATTGGGATTTACATTCATGGTGGTAAACTTGAAGAAATACACCGCCATGAGCAGAAATCATCCAACAGATAATGGAAATCAACCAAAGAAAAAGGTGTCGATCATCGTTTTTTGATGATCGACACCTTTTTTAAGTTCTTTTTGGTTAGTTTTGTCCCAGACCCTTATTTCGTTTACGATTCTTGAGATGATATAGTATCAGCGTCTTGCTCGGACTTCGCTTGTTCCTGATGGTTGAGATCCGGCAGTTCGTGATGTTCGCGAATGCGAGATTCAATTTCAGCTGCAACCGCTGGGTTCTCTTTCAAGTAGTTTTTCGCGTTTTCACGACCTTGACCGAGTCTCTCCCCTTCATAAGCATACCAAGCACCGCTCTTTTGCACGATTTCTAAGTCTGTAGCAATATCCAGAAGGGACCCTTCTCGGGAAATACCTTCCCCGTACATAATATCGACCTCTGCCTGACGGAAAGGCGGTGCCACCTTGTTTTTGACAATCTTTAAACGCGTTTTGTTTCCAACCGTTTCATTCCCTTGCTTCAACGCCTCCGCCCTGCGTACTTCAAGACGAACGGAGGAATAGAATTTCAAAGCACGTCCTCCCGGTGTCGTTTCGGGGCTTCCGAACATAACGCCGACCTTCTCACGAATTTGATTAATAAAAATCGCGGTAGCGTTTGTTTTACTGATCGCACCCGATAGTTTCCGGAGCGCCTGGGACATGAGGCGTGCTTGCAAACCGACGTGGGCATCGCCCATATCCCCTTCAATTTCGGCTTTCGGCACAAGAGCCGCTACGGAGTCTACAACAATAATATCAACGGCACCACTACGAACGAGGGCTTCGGCGATTTCCAAGGCTTGCTCGCCAGTATCCGGCTGCGAGAGCAAGAGCTCATCTGTGTTCACACCAAGCTTTCGAGCATAAACAGGGTCAAGCGCATGTTCTGCATCAATAAACGCCGCTTGTCCCCCGTCACGCTGCGCTTCAGCAATGGCGTGAAGCGCAACGGTCGTCTTCCCTGAAGATTCCGGGCCGTACACTTCAATCACTCTTCCCCGCGGGTAACCACCAACGCCAAGCGCAATATCGAGGGCGAGCGTTCCACTTGAAACCGTAGACACACGATGCTCCGCTTCTTCCCCTAGCTTCATAATCGAGCCTTTTCCAAATTGCTTTTCAATATTCCTCAAAGCTTGATCAAGCGCTGCTTTTCTATCACTCATGGAATACATTCCCCTTTATTTATAACAAATTTATCATTTCTATTTGATCGTTTCCCCTTTATTCATCATATCGCTTTTTTATCCGTTTGCCAAGTGAAATACGAACATTCATTCTATTTTTCTCAAGACATACGAA
Source organism: Geomicrobium halophilum (assembly GCF_014207655.1). Taxonomy (GTDB): domain Bacteria; phylum Bacillota; class Bacilli; order Bacillales; family Marinococcaceae; genus Geomicrobium; species Geomicrobium halophilum. The sequence goes on from NZ_JACHHJ010000001.1 coordinate 1,202,104, forward strand.
AAATCCCCTCCATAGACATTTTTGTCTACTATAAGGGGATCCTATCATCTTGAGCTTATTCAAAAATCTTAAGAACGGGTGGCTTTCGACGGGCGTTGATCCCGTTTAGGCCTAGGTTTTGCTGGCTCCAAATTCACACGAGCGCCATTGATCCGAGAGTGACGGAGCCCTTCATAAACAAATGGGGCTACATTTTCCGGAACTTCTACAAACGTAAAGTTCTCAAAAATATCGATCTTTCCCACTGATTTCTCGGGGATTCCAACGGCATCCGCAATCTCCTGAACAAGTATTTTCGGGCTCATATTAACATTACGGCCTACATTGATAAAGAAACGAACCATTCCTTTTGCGCCACCGGTATCTCCAAAATGATAACCTTCCTCAGAGATATTATTTTCTGTTTGATAATTCATCTTTAACAAGGCATCAACAACTTCTTGAGGGCGATATTGTTCAAGTAGTTCGTTCGTTAAATCATCAAAAATAGACGTTTCTTCACTATGATCAATAACATGGACGATTTGATTCCGCCACGCATCTTGCTGTTTCTCCACGACCTCTTGGATCGTCGGGATATCACGAGTGGGGAGCGACATTTTGATTTCTCTTTCAATCGAGCGAAGATGCTTCATTTCCCGGGGGGTGACAAGTGTCAATGCCTGTCCGCTCTTCCCTGCTCGTCCTGTACGCCCGATTCGATGGACATATGATTCCGGATCTTGCGGAATATCATAGTTAATCACGTGGCTTACGTTTTGCACATCAAGGCCACGGGCAGCCACATCCGTTGCCACAAGGAACTCAATGTCACTTTCTCGAAACCTTCTCATAACAGCATCCCGTTGTGATTGATTCAAGTCACCATGCAGACCATCTGCAAAATATCCCCTTGCCTGTAATGCCTCCGTTAAATCGGCAACTCCCTTTTTCGTTCGGCAAAAAACGATAGCAAGTTCAGGGTCATAGCGGTCAATGACGCGGCAAAGTGATTCCAATTTATTACGTTCGAGCACTTTAAAATAAATCTGTTCAATCGAAGGTGCGGTGACATCGCTTTTACTGATCGATACCGTTTCCGGTTGGTGCATGTATCTCCTGGAAAGTTTTCGGATTGGCGCGGGCATCGTTGCTGAAAAAAGCATCGTTTGTCGATCTTCATTCGTTTGCTTTAAAATCGATTCAATATCTTCGATAAAACCCATATCAAGCATTTCATCTGCTTCATCGAGTACGAGTGTATTGACTTGATCGAGCTTCAACGTTTTTCTACGTAAGTGATCTTGTACACGACCAGGCGTCCCAATAACGACCTGTACTCCTCGTTTTAAAGCTTTGATCTGGTGACCAATTGATTGCCCGCCATAGATAGGTAACGTTGTCACATTTAGATGATTGGAAAGCTTTTGCAGTTCCCCAGCAACTTGAATGGCGAGTTCACGTGTCGGTGTCAGGACGAGCGCCTGTACTCGAGAAGACTCATCAAGCTTGGTTAACAGCGGGATTCCAAAGGCCGCTGTTTTCCCAGTACCTGTTTGCGCTTGTCCGATCACATCTTTTCCTTCCAACACTTTCGGTATTGCTTTTTCCTGGATAGGCGAAGGTTCCTCAAAGCCCATCTCCTTAATGGCGGTTTTTACTTCTGGCTTAATCTTTTTATCATCAAATACATTCATTCTTAATCACCTTTTTCCTCATTCAGTAACCAGGCACAAGCTTCTTTGACTGCACGGCGCCGAATCGTTTCGCGATCACCCGACAAGTGCCGTTCATAGACTCGATTCATATGGGGATAACTTATGCCAATAAACAGCGTCCCAGGAGGATGCCCTTCCTGATCATCCGGACCAGCAACACCCGTCAGTGAGATTCCCACATCAGACTGATAACGGGACCTCACACCCTCGGCCATTTCTCTCGCACAAGCCTGACTCACAGAACCGTGCTGTTGAAGGGTGGCAGCATCCACATTTAACTGCTTTTGTTTTGATTCGTCACTATAAGTAATGGCTCCACCTTGATAGACCTCGGATGCTCCCGCTATATCAGTGATCGAGGAGCCAAGTTGTCCTCCGGTCAAGCTTTCAGCGGTTGCCAGGCTCCATCCATTAATTTTTATATGCTCGATGACTTTTGAAAACAGCGTATCATCATCATAACCGTATAAAAATTCTCCACAGTATTTGCATATTTCGGCTTCCATGTTATCAAGTTGTTTTTCAGCATTTTTACGATCGGTATCCCTTACTGTCAAACGCAAGGTGACTTCATCCTCCCCAGCTAGAGGGGCAATCGTCGGGTTCGTCTGTTCAACAATCAAGTCATGAACACGTGCTTCCAACGCCGATTCTCCAATGCCGTAGAAACGAAGGGTTCGCGATAATAAAAACGCATATGTGTCGTCCTGTGCAGCAAGAAAGGGGTCAACCTCTTTTTCAAACATTGTTTTCAATTCACGGGGTGGGCCCGGCAACAGTATAAACATGGTATTTTCGTGTTTATACACCATTCCGCACGCAAGCCCTGTGTGGTTTTGAAAAACCTGCGCTCCCTGCACATAAAGCGCCTGACGGCGGTTGGCATCACTGGGCTGTTGGTTTCTTTCTTGAAAAAATGACTCTACTTGTTGAAGTGCTCTCTCATCGTAAACAAGATCTAAATCATATTCTTCTGCAAGTGCATTTCTTGTGACATCATCTTCAGTAGGACCAAGACCTCCAGTAATAATGACCATATCGTTGGCCTTCGCCGCTGCTTGAATCGCCTGCCGGATCCGTAACAGGTTATCACCAACTACGGTATGCTTATAAACGTTCACTCCATGATGTGTCAGTTGTTTCGAGAGATACTGACCATTGGTATTGGAGATTTGGCCAAGCAGAAGCTCAGTACCTACAGCTATGATTTCAGCATTCATCGTTCGGACTCCTTTCCAGGGCCCTTCCCCGTTTTTCAAGCATCATTAAATACATGTTTATTTTTCACAAAATAATCGATCCCGGAAAGCACAGTCAAAATAACAGCTATCCACATGAGCATCGTCGCGACGGGAAGGCCGAGCTCGTCAAAAGGGACATTGTGAACGATAAGAAAAAAAATCGCTACCATTTGAAACACCGTCTTCCATTTCCCAAGACCGCTAGCGGCAATCACTGTTCCATCTGCTGCTGCTACAAGCCGCATTCCTGTAACGGCAAATTCACGGGTGAGGATGATTACACCCATCCATGCCGGTAAAAGGGCGAGCTCAATCAACGATAATAACGCTGCTGTTACGAGTAATTTATCAGCAAGGGGATCTAAAAATTTTCCGAAGTTGCTAATAAGATTTCGACTACGTGCAATGTATCCATCCACCCAATCGGTAGCCGCTGCAACGGCAAATAAAAGCCCGGCAACAGCATGATTCATAGGCACTTCAGCCCCTGCAAGATCAAGTGTCCCCCATTGAAATGGATAGAGGAAAATCACCATAAATATTGGTATGAATCCGATACGAATCAGTGTTATCTGGTTAGGCAGATTCACATAAAGCCTCCCCTACAGCAGTATCTTTTATTTTAACAAAAATCGTTAGCAAGCAAAACGCCAGTGCGATGTTTATGAAGGAATCTGTACGTCTTAGTCTACCAGAGTTTTACTTTAAAAAGCTACTTTGAAACCCTTTTAGAGGATGTTCAAAAAAGTCCGGAAAAATAACCGTCGAATTTCTGCGTCAGCTTGCGGGGTGAAGGAGGCCAGCGCCTCCGGCGCGTCGCACGTACCAAAAACGTATCCTCGAAAAGAAAAACGCTTTTTCATTGTGCGAAGGAGCGCTTACGAAGCAGCCAGCTGGCTCTTCGCTCCTCAAAAAAAGAAACCCACTTTCCCTTCGTGAGAAGGAAATGCTTTCGTGGTGCAAGCAGGTTCTCGAGACGGGCTTCCATAAGAATATCTAGACTCGCCATTTTGGCGATAAGCGAACTTTTTTTCTAAAACTTCTTGGTCTTGTTGTCCTCCTTTTTGAACACGCACTTTAAATGAAAAAGCCCTTCACACCCTACGTGTGTCGGACTCAAAATTAACCATTTTGTTCAATGGTGATATTTTGTAAATCTCTTTCCTCAGGATCAACTGCATATTCCAGCTCTTCACTATTAACATAGATCGTAAGCGAAGGGGTATATCCGGCGTTGATCGTAATCGTATCGTATTCGCTAAAATCATACTCCTGTTCTAAAGCTTCAGCTGGGGGATCAGCGACCTCAATAATAGTCCCTCCGACTTCTTCCCGGAAATCAACATAACTGTCGATTCCTTCTTCAAACACAAGTTCAATCTCTAGTGAAGCACTGTCAACAGTATAGATAGAGTTATAATTGCCAGTTGTTTCTTCGTATGAAAGCCCTCCACTTTCGTCTTCCTCGTGATTCCCATTATTACCCTGACCTTCTTCAGTACCGTTCACTGCTTCTGTTTCGCCATCACCTTCATTATTCCCGCTTTCCTGGGGTTCATTTATAATTTCTACCTCTTCTTGATTTGGACTCCCTTCTTCTTCATCAGAAGCCACATCTCCATTTCCTATATTTAAAAACCATATAATACCCACGATCGCAACGAGAAAAGAAATCACCAACGCAGCGGGCAGGACGGTCGTGCTTTTTTTGCTTTCCGGCGAACGTTTCGTCTTTGCACGCTCCACTCTTGAAGGAAATTCAATCGCTTCTTTGCTTGGCTTTGGTAAATCATGATCAAATTCCGAAAATACCTCTTCAGGGTTAAGGCCCAAAACCTCGACATAACTCTTTATAAATGCCCGCGCGTAAAAAGCCCCAGGAAGTTCATTGTATCTACCGCCTTCAATGGCTAACAAATAGCGCTTTTGGATTTTTGTATGCGCTTGAACCTCTTCGATCCTCCAGCCTTTCTCCTCGCGCTTTTCTCTTAAGAATTGACCCAATTCAGCCATGCTAAACACCTGCCACCTAGCTAATATCAAAGGAGGAAAAACCAGACTCCACCATTTCATAAGTAATTTTTTCGTCTTCATTATTTCGTAGTTCAATTATGCAATCGAAGTCCTTTAATGTATATGCCGTCTCCCGCACAAAAATATCCGGATGCTCAACAACTTTTACCGACGATAGACGCATAATTTCGCCTACAAGGGTCCGGTGTTTTTCTGAGGCACGCATTGTCGTTACAATCCCATCGATGATATAAACCAAGTCCTCGCCGAATTCGTCTTCTGCAAGGGTACTTCTAATCGTCTGACGTAACAACGTGGATGAAATGAAGGACCAATGTTTATTTGCACAAACACTCGCCGCAACGATGGATTCCGTTTTGCCTACCCTCGGCATCCCACGAATCCCTATGAGATAATGCCGTTTTTCTTTAAGTAATTCGGCCAAAAAATCAACGAGCAGCCCCAGTTCATCCCGGACAAAACGGTACGTTTTCTTGTCATCAGCATCCCTTTCAATATAGCGGCCGTGCATCACTGCCAAACGATCACGAAGCCTTGGAATCCGGAATTTTTTAAGAGAAATGGCTTCCATGGTTTCCAATATATCACGTAAACGTGTAATATGATCGTCACTGCTGCTCCGAATCAACATCCCCCGCCGATCGTTTTCGATCCCATTGATCGTGACAATATTAATCGATAGCATGCCAAGCAACGAGGAAATATCCCCCAGTAAACCAGGCCGGTTTTGATGGATTTGATATTCAAAATACCATTCTTTCCTCTCCATCCCCGTTCCCCCCTTAATTGTCGATTCACGTGTATTGATGTTATTTTACGTTATTTCTAGTCTTTTGAATAGGGTCATCCGTTCTTTTCGAAAAATTCACTTGAAACTTTAACATTAAAATAAGCCGATCTGAGCGAAAAGAAAAGCATCCTTCTCGGCAACAACCTTCCTCACGTTGTTTCCTTTAGGATGCTTCACTTTACGGTTTAGTTATTTTTGCTGAACAAGTTTCACCATCAGATTTGCAATCGCATGTTGTTCTGATTCATTCGCCACATGCCATAAGTCAGAAAGTACACGCTCTTGATCATTTTGAGGCTCCACTTGATTCGCTAAATAATCACCGATTTGATACGCCACATCCGAAGCGACTTCGTCATTCATTCCTTCATTTTCAGCATGTTGAAGATTTTCACCTAAGAACGATTTCCATTGATCCCAATTGTCCAGTACTGACATATGTTGTTTCCTCCTTGTAAAACTATAGTTTTTACGCCCATAGTTTAACTGCAGGAGTCAAAAATTATACACGTTAGTTAGCCGCCCCAGGCACCATTAATAGATAGAACATGTCCATTGACATATCCAGCCTCTTCGCTCAGGAGATACATACAGGCATTCGCGACCTCATCAGCTCTCCCAAAACGACCAGCGGGAATCGCTTCTGCAAGAGCCCGCACATCGTCCTGATGATAGGTGTCCATCATTTTTGTGTCAATGACACCAGGTGAAACGCCGTTCACCGTTATATTTGAGGGCGCCACCTCTTTTGCCAGCGCTTGGACAAATTGATTCAACCCTCCCTTAGCCGCTGAATACGCTACCTCACAAGAAGCGCCGACCTCTCCCCATATAGAGGAAATCGCGATGATTCTTCCATATTTTTGAGTGATCATCCTGGGGAGAAAGTGCTTGACGATTTGCATCGGCGCGGTTAAGTGTATATAAAGGATTTCAATTAACGTCTCATTATCTATGTCGGTGAACAGCCCATATTGCTCGCGGCCATGGGCAAAAACGATTCGATCTAAAGGATCATCCACCTCTGAACATAGCGTATCGATTTCTGCAGGCTCCTGAAGATTTGCGGAAAGTAAAACGGTATTTGCTCCATGCGCTTCACAATACCTTTGTACCTCTCGAACCTTGGTTTCCCCTCGAAAATAATGGAGGTAAAGTTTCTCCCCTGGAGCCGCAATCTTTCGGGCAATGGCTGCACCGATCCCTCCGCTGCTTCCAGTAATCAACGTTCTCATCATGACTCTTTAGGAATCACTTTTGTGACCGCGCTACGTTCGGGTTGGAAGTGACGTTGTAGTACAGTTTCTAAATCGCTCAAGGTCACCTTCTCAATCGTCGGAATCACCTCAAACAACGAATCTCCATTCATCTCATAACGCGTAAATTGCGTAGCGATAAATTCAGGGCTGTTTAATTGTTTCATGAACGTCCCGATTTTTCTTTTCTTCGCGATATTGATTTCTTCTTCATTCAACGGTTTCTGTTTATACGTATGAATCGTTTCTTCCAGTTGGGAGACGAGCCTTTCCGGATCTTTTGTATCTCCACCGAGCGCCGAGAACCCAAATGAACGCTCCATGGTAAAATCGGCGGAAAAACTGTTATCAATTAACCCTTCTTTATACAATTGTTCATAGGTACTTGAACCACTCCCAAACATCACATCCAAGAGAAGTTGTACCGCTAACTCATACGTTAGTCCATCCAGAGGATAGTGGTCATTCGGCGGCTCTTTAAATCCGAGCAGGCATTTAGGCGTCTGGACATTCATTTCAATGGTTTTATGACGTTCTCCACTTTCCGTTGGTTCGTTTCCATAAAATCTCTTGATTTCGTCCACTTTAGGAAAATCTTTTTGATCCTGATTGTCTTTAACTAACTGAATCGTTTCTTCAGGCTCGACTGGTCCGACGACAAATAACACCATATTCGAAGGGTGGTAAAACGTTTGATAGCATGTGTATAATAAATCCTTCGTAATTTGATCAATAGATTGAACAGTTCCGGCGATATCAATGCGAACCGGATGTTCTTTGTAAAGCGATGAAATCAATCCAAAAAATAAACGCCAGTCAGCATCGTCGTTATACATATTAATCTCTTGGCCAATGATACCCTTTTCTTTTTCAACGCTTTCCTCTGTAAAATACGGATGCTGAACAAAATCGACGAGCGTTTCCAGATTTTGATTCAATTGGGTTGTACTTGAAAACAAATAAGCGGTTCTTGTAAAACTAGTGAATGCATTCGTTTGCGCCCCACGTTGGCTAAATGTATGAAATGCATCACCTTCCTCATCTTCAAAAAGTTTATGTTCCAAAAAGTGGGCGATGCCGTCAGGGACATGCAATGGTTTCTCCTGATGCAGGGGGGTGAAGATTTGATCAATCGAACCATAGTCCGTCGTAAAAACCGAAAACGTTTTGTTATTACCAGGTTTTGGCAATACATATACCTTTAACCCATTGGCCAATGTTTCCAGATAGATGGTTTCATCAATCTGTTCATAATACTTCTTTTCCATTAGGCTGTTTCCTCCTCAGTGGTTAACAAGTAGATCGTATCTAATTGAATTGTTTTCGCAATTGAAATGACCATTTCTTTATCAACAGCTTCGACTTCTCTTAAACGGTCTTCCGAAGTTCGCTTTTTATCACTCAATACATTTTGATAGCTCATTTCAATCGCGCCGCGTGCACTATCCATTTGTTCGAGGATCTGATTTTTAAGCATCTGTTTCGTCGTACTCAATTCCTCATCCGAAATATCTCCGCGCTTCAACGCTTCCACCTGTTCTTTTATGATTGTCACTGCCTTATCATATTGTTCGGGGGCAATTCCTGCCATCGCGAATAAGATCCCTTTATAAGGCTCAAAACGTGAAGCTGCATAATAAGCGAGGCTTTCTTTCTCGCGCACGTTGACGAACAATTTGGAGTGTGGATATGCACCAAGGATACCATTTGTTACAAGAACCGAAGTATATTCATCCGCATCAACCGTGTAGGGGAGTCGAAATCCAAGGTGCAATTTTGCTTGTTGAATCGGTTGCCGCTCTACCACTTCATTCACTTGCGAAGGGATTTTGTTTTCCGTCGGCTCTGCCTTGATGATTTCACTATCTTTCAATTCTTTTGCGGCTGATTGCAGTACGCCTTCGATTTCTTCTTTAGAACCCGGCCCTGTTACCAACAAATCAAATTGATCATAGGCGCGCATATGTTCATAGGTTTCATAAAGAACTGATGGATCAATGGCTTCTACTTCTTCAACAGAGCCAAACGGATGTAACCCAAAAGGTTCATCCGCGCACATTTCTTCAAGTAAACGAATATTTGCATAGCGGGTTTTTTCGTCAGCGATATTACGAATACGTTGGCTAAGCGCCTGTTTTTCTTCTTTTACAATCGCTTCACTAAATCCTCCTTCTACAAAATACGGCTTTTGTATAACCGAAAGTAAAAATTCTAAGGCTTTTGGAACGAGTGGAGATTCATTGCGTAAATATTTCTCAGAGGCAACTTCCATGACAAAACTGATGACATGGTTCTCTCCTTTTTTCCCTACATCCGCATAAAAGCTGGCTCCATACAAATCGTCGAGAAAATGCCGGATTTTCCGCCTGCTCGGAAAGCTCGCCGTACCTGACTGCAGCACATGAGCGAGTAATGTGCGCGGTGCTGCTGTTTTCGCTTCTAAAGGCGCCTTTATATGCAAAACGATCGTCGTTGTTTTAAATTTCTGGTTGGGCTGCCAGTGTACGCGCAGCCCGCCTACGTTAAATTGTTCCGCTTCCGCCATGAACATCACCTTTTCTTTTTTTGTTTATTTCACGTCCGAGATATCTTCGGGAGGTTGATAGAGTACTTCTCGTGGTTTTTTCCCTTCATATGGCCCGACAATCCCTTGAGCTTCCATTTCATCAACAAGGCGGGCCGCCCTTGTATAACCGATTCTAAAACGCCGTTGCAACATGGAGACAGAGGCAGAGTTCATCTGAACAACAAGTGATACAGCATCATGATACAGCTCATCTTCAGGTTCAGTGGTTTGTTCAGGCACTTCTTCTGGCATCATCTCTTCTTGATAGGATGCTTTCTGTTGCTCAACAACATCAGCGACCACCGCTTCTACTTCCTCATCGGAAATAAAGGCTCCCTGAATCCGTGTTGATTTATTCGCACCAACAGGGACAAATAGCATATCCCCGCGCCCCAGTAATTTTTCTGCCCCAGCAGCATCCAATATCGTACGAGAATCCGTTTGGCTAGAAACACCAAAAGCAATTCGCGACGGAATGTTTGCTTTAATGACCCCAGTAATAACATCTACAGATGGGCGCTGTGTGGCGATAATCATATGAATTCCTGCAGCTCTTGCCATCTGTGCCAAACGGGTGATGGCATCTTCCACATCACTTGAAGCGACCATCATTAAATCTGCCAACTCATCGACGATGACAACAATGTAAGGCAGCTTTGGCTGGTCTTCTGTTTCTTCCTTCTCATTTTGCTTCCGTATCATTTCATTATACCCTTCGATGTTTCGGCTGCCACTGTGGGAGAATAAATCGTAACGCCGTTCCATTTCAGCGACAACTTTTTTCAGCGCCTGAGCTGCTTTTTTAGGTTCGGTTACTACCGGTGTTAACAGATGGGGGATACCATTATAGACATTAAGCTCTACCATCTTCGGGTCAATCATCATTAATTTAACTTCATTCGGTTTCGCTTTCATGAGTATGCTTGTCACGATCCCATTAATACACACACTTTTCCCGCTCCCTGTGGCACCAGCGACGAGAAGGTGGGGCATTTTATGAAGATCTGCCGTCATCGGTTCACCGGAAATATCCCGTCCTAGACCGACGGATAATACATGGGACTGCTGTGCTTTTTCGGTTTCGAGCACCTCCCTTAATGTAACCATTGATATATCTTGATTGGGAACTTCAATTCCAACCGCAGATTTACCTGGGATCGGTGCTTCAATTCGAATATCTTTAGCAGCTAATGCTAAAGCGATGTCATCAGTAAGGCTGACAATTTTACTTACCTTAACACCTGTGGCTGGCTGCACTTCGTACTTCGTAACCGCGGGTCCTAAATGAACTTCGTTCACTTGTGCCTGCACACCAAAACTCTGCAATGTATCCTCCAGTTTCTTAGCGTTCGAAGACACATGACTACGGTCATTCGTCTGTTTATTCTGGACGGGAGTGCTTAGAAGTTTCAGCGCCGGCAAACGGTAGTCCTCGTTCGAGGTCGCAGTCGTTAACAACGGACTCATGTCTTCGTCATCGTGACCTTCAGCGGAGCTATTCGCTTTCTCTTTTGCCGCTTTCGGGGTATCTTGATATACCTGCTCTTTAAAATTATGAATCACAGGTCGCTCATCTTTACTGGCCGTCTCGTTTTGCAGGTTATCCGCAGGATTTTTGGCACCAGAATTTTTTTGCGCCACTTCAGCCGTCTTCTCTTGTCCGGGAGAACTTGTTGACTGCTCTTGTTTGCGCTCTTCTCGAAGTTTCTGTAACGCCTGCAGAATGGATTGCGGCACTCTTTTGATACGGCTCCACACCCATAAGCCACTGTCTGTTAACGATTTTCCGCTTATAAGGATAAAGCTGATCACCACAAGCAGGAGCGCAAAAATCTGAGTACCCGCGACATCAAATAAAAATGTGCCCGTAGCGTACCCTAGTGCGCCGATCATTCCGCCGCCGAGATCATCAGCTTGACCGGTTAAATCCAATGTATATAGCTCAAACGTATTCATGATGACCGAGCCATCTTGAAAAGGGCCGCTCATCGCAAGATTTTCAAATAATCCTAGATGACTATGTAAAAGAACCGTAAACATTAACAAATAGATGCCTGCTAACCGGCGTGACCAAAAACTTACAAATGTACGTTGGAATATAAGTGTAATGGCAAATGCATATAATAAAGCCGTTAAAAAATGATGCCATTCTCCAGTAAAAAATCGGAACAATTGGATGATTATCGTTCCAACCGGCCCGTAAGTGAATGTAGCAATTACAGCGAGGGTAAGGAGAACCAAGCCTGATAATTCAAACTTTAGCTGGCTTGTCCATTCTTGTTGTTTCTTTTTTTTCCGCTTTTTCTTCTTGTTCCCCATTATCAATCCCTCCTTCCTAAATTCCTTCCATCATAACGTAAAAAAGACAATAGAAATGTCACTTCCTGCGATAAGTTCAACCTTAACAATACCTTTCTATTATAACATAATCATGGATATTTCTTCATCGCACGTTTACGAATATAAAAAGACATCATAAAGGCTGGCTGTGCCAATCCTGAATGATGTCTTTTTTCATTGCTCTTTCCACCGTGTACCTGGCTGATAATCATCGTGTAAAAAATCGTTTGGGTTAGAACTTACTAGACGATCTACAATCCAAGCCCCCTCCTCGTTCTTTTGTAGTTTGACCGTTCCGGAGGTGGTCTCTTTATATTTCACTTCAATATCATTATCCTCAGCTAGGACATCTGAAAGTGGAAGTGGGGTATAAATAATCATTGGAGCATCTCCCCTTCGTTTTGCTGAATGAGCATGTTCAGTTTACGAATTGCCTGCCCTACGCCGCCAACTTCATTAATGAGGCCATGATCGACGGCATCTTTACCGATGACGTTCGTACCGATATCCCGCTGTAAATTCCCTTTTGCAAACATCAGCTCTTTAAATTCATCTTCAGTAATATCGGAATGACTCGTTACAAACCGAATGATGCGATCCTGCATTTCCTCAATGTACTCAAATGTCTGCGGTACACCAACGACCATCCCGTTAAAACGAATGGGGTGGATGGTCATCGTTGCAGTTTCTGCAATAAAAGAATGATTTCCTGCTGCTGCGATCGGGACACCAATAGAATGACCTCCACCAAGAATGATTGTTACAGAAGGCTTATCCATCGTCGAAACCATTTCCGCAATGGCCAATCCTGCCTCCACGTCTCCACCGACTGTATTTAATACGAGTAAAAGTCCTTTAATATTCGGGTTTTGTTCAATGGCTACCAGTTGGGGAATGATATGCTCATACTTTGTGGTTTTGTTTTGAGGCGGGAGCTGCATGTGCCCTTCAATTTGCCCAATTACAGTAATCACATGAATATCTGAGTTCCCCGCTTTAGGTACATTTGTCTCCCCAAGTTCCCGAATCTTTTGGACAAGCCCCTGGGCATCATCATTAGACGGCTGCTGATTGGGTTGGTTCGGCTGATTCGGTTGATTCGGCTGTTCTTCATTCATCGTAGCTACCTCCTTATGGCTTTTAGTATTAGAGGAAGCACGCGGAATCATACATTGGTAAAAAATTGCCCTAAAAGAGGATGCTCTAAAAGTGCTTTAAAAAGAGAGTGATCGAGGAGACTTAAGCCTAGAACACGGAGCAAAGGGCTTACGGTGGGGACAGCTAACGTTGCCATTGCAGCAGGATGCAACAGAATGCAGCCGAAGGTCCGTATACTACAATTCCTTAGGGTAGTTAAAAATCCCTATAGCAAAAAAGCTGCTTGGCTCGCAAAACCATGCAAGCAAGCAGCAGCTTCATCCGTTCACACTTCCATAATGATCGGTAAAATCATTGGTCTACGTTTTGTTTTATCATAAAGAAAGCGACTAAGAACATCTCTTACGTTACTTTTCAATGATGACCATTCATTCACATTATCGTTCATACACTCGCGTAATGTGTCGGTTACTTTTTGTTTGGCTTCATCTAATAGTTCCTCGGATTCACGCACATATACAAACCCACGTGAGATGATATCTGGTCCTGATACGAATTCATTGGATTTTTTATTCAGTGTTACAACAACGACGAGGATACCGTCTTTTGATAACAAGCGGCGATCGCGTAATACGATGTTCCCAACATCTCCGATGCCCAGTCCATCAATCAGCACATTTCCGGCTGGAACCTTCGTACCTTTCGTCGCATGTTTATCTTCGAATTGCAGCACTTCGCCGTTGTCCAATAAGTGAATACGATCAGGATGAACACCTGCGGTGTGTGCCAATTCTCCATGGGCAAACTGCATACGATATTCACCTTGAACAGGTACAAAATGACGTGGTTTCATAAGATTAAGCATAAATAAAAGTTCTTCTTGACTTGCATGCCCGGACACGTTCACTCTTTTATCGGAATAAACGACTTCAGCCCCCACTTTATAAAGAAAGTCCACCACTCGTCCAATTGACTTTTCATTCCCCGGTGTTGGACTTGCTGAAATAATCACGGTATCCTTTGGCATAATCGAAATCTGACGATCGGTCCCTTTTGCCATACGGTGTAAAGCTGATGTCGGCTCCCCTTGGGTCCCCGTTGATAATACAGCAATCTCATGCCCTTTATAATCAGACAAATCTTCTACTTTGATTAATAAATTTTTGGGAACACGAAGATGACCGAGACGCTTGGAAATTTGAATAACTTTTTTCATGGATTCCCCAACGACAGCAACTTTCCGGTTCGTTTCACTCGCAGCATCAATCACTTGTTGTATTCGATAGACGTTTGATGCGAAAGTACTGACGATCACGCGGCCCTCGGCTTCGCGAAAGATAGCTTTTATGCCCGGTTCGGTTGCTTTTTCAGATGGTGTAGTCCCGGGCACTTCGGCGTTCGTACTATCGGATAGTAAACAAAGCACTCCTTTTTTTCCAAACTTAGTCATCCGCCCCACATCGGAAAACTTGCGATCCGCAGGTGTCTGATCAAATTTAAAATCACCTGTATATACGACATACCCTTGCGGAGTCTCAATGGCCACGCCCACACAATCAGGAATGCTATGGCTCACTCTAAAAAATTCCACTTTCGTTGTGCCAATATTCAAGCGATCCCCAGGAGAAATTTGCTTTATGTTCGTTTTTTTTCTTAAGTTTTGCGATTTCAACTCATCCTCAACGAGCCCAGTCGTCAGCTTCGTACCATAAACGGGCACCTGTAATTTCCTCAAAACATACGGAAGTGCACCGCTGTGATCCTCATGGCCGTGTGAAAGAATAATCCCTTTGACACGTTCACGATTTTGCACCAAGTACGAAATATCTGGGATCACCACATCAACGCCGAGCATATCATCTTCTGGAATCATTTGACCCGCGTCTAAAACGATGATTTCGTCGTTTACTTCTACTACGTACATGTTCTTGCCCGTTTCACCGAGTCCGCCCAGGGCATAAACACGTACCTTACTTGTCTCTTGCTTCGACAATATCAGTTCCTCCTATTTTGTTTATATCTATCGCTTCCCCCGATGGAAACGATTTTCATCCTTTTCTTTTGCAGGGATTACAACCGAACGAATGAACTGATAGTTAGTATACCCTACTTGTCCATACCAAGACAAGTAGCACATCTAGAACATATGAGCAGAGATTTGGCATTAATACCTTGGAAACCGCATCAAACGAAGGTTTTTGTCCTTTGTATTCACTGGTTGCATACAAAAACCGAGGGAAAGGTAACAACCATTCCTCTCGGCTCATTGCGTTACTCGTGTTCTGCAAGCTGAAAGGCCTTGTGAAGGGCGTTGACAGCGCGGTTCATCTCTTCCTCACGCACGAGGACCCAGATGGTCGTATGAGAGTCTGTAGCCTGCAAAATATCAATTCCGGCTTGATTTAATGCCAAGGTGATACGCGAAACAACCCCCGGTACACCAGTCATCCCGGCCCCGACGGCTGAAACCTTTGCACAACCTTGAACAAGCATCGGCGAATAACCGATCTCTTGTAGCTGCTGTTCCACAAGTTCGGTTTTTTGTTCGGGGATGGTAAAGACAATAGATGTAGTTCCAATGTTAATAAAATCAACGCTGACCCCTTTTGACGACATGCTCTCGAAGATAAGTGATGCGGCTTCTAGATCGTTTCGTTCCTTTGGAACAACCACTTGGGTAATCCCCCGTAAATGAGCAATTCCGGTTACTAGACGCTCCTGAATATCGCTTCCGGGAACATGGGCATGTGATGCCGAAATGAGCGTTCCACCCGCTTTTGAAGAAAGTGAGCGAATGCGTATGGGAATCTCCGCGTTCATGGCGATTTCAACTGCGCGGGGGTGGATCACTTTAGCCCCTTGATACGCCATATTGCTCACTTCTGTATAGGTTAACGTTTCAATCGCGCGGGCATCAGTAACGATACGAGGATCAGCTGTCATAATTCCATCAACATCTGTGAATATATCTACGGTCTCCGCCTGCAAACTAGCGCCGAGAGCTGTCGCAGAAGTATCACTCCCCCCGCGTCCAAGCGTTGTCGTTTCTCCATTTCCTGATTCTCCTTGAAAACCGGCGACAACCACGACATCTACCTCTTTCAGATGATCTTTCAAGGGCTCGGTTTTCATTTGTGTAATCCGTGCTTCACCAAAATCATCTGTCGTACAAAAACCTGCCTGTTTGCCGGTGAAAGCCGAAGCTCTTAATCCTTCAGAAATTAGCAAGTTTGTAAATACAACCGAAGAGATCACTTCTCCACAGGCTTGAAGCATATCTCGTTCACGTCCGGGCAATTGCGATTTATCTTCCCTAGAAATTAAGCTCAACAGAGTATCTGTAGCGTATGGGTCATTCATCCTCCCCATCGCCGAAACGACGACAACGACTTTATACCCTGATTGTACGGCGCTTTTAACATGATCAACCGCTTTTTGACGCAAGCTCTCGGATTGTACAGACGTTCCTCCAAATTTCTGGACCGTTATTTTCATTGCTTAATGAGTCCAAGCTTTACGAGACTTTCGGCAATCTGTACGGAATTATAAGCTGCGCCTTTCAATAAATTATCCGACACAACCCAGAGGTGATAGCCGTTTTCCGTGTCAAGGTCCTGACGAACACGTCCGACAAAAACGTCAGGTAGGCCCACCGATGTTGTTGCGAGCGGATACGTTTGTGTTTCTGGATGGTCTTGCAGTGTTATGCCGGCACCCGCTTCCAGAACACCCTGAAGATCTTTTACTGTAGCACCGCCTTTTTCGGTTTCTACATATACAGACTCCGAATGTCCGGTTTCTACAGGCAAACGTACGCATGTGGCTGCCACTTGTAATGCTTGATCATCCAAGATTTTCTTCGTTTCATTGATCATTTTCATCTCTTCAAACGTATAACCGTTTTCTTGGAAAACGTCAATTTGGGGAACAGCGTTAAACGCGATTTGATAATGCTTTTTATCTCCTGATACCGGTAGCAATTGCGGATTAATCTCTTCTTCATTTAAAATTTGCTGCGATTGTTCATACATTTCATCGACCGCGTCCAGTCCAGCACCAGATACTGCCTGATATGTGGAGACAATCACTTTTTTCAAGCCGTAAGCTTTCTTAATCGGTTCAAGTGCTACAACCATCTGGATTGTTGAACAATTTGGATTGGCAATGATCCCTTGATGGTTGTAAAGGGCGTCCTCGTTAACTTCAGGAACAACGAGTGGTACTTGGTTATCCAATCGATATGCACTCGTATTATCGATAACAACGGCTCCTCGTTTAACCGCTTCTGGCGCCAATTTCTTCGATATTGATCCACCAGCTGAAAAGAGTGCAATTTGCACACCTTCGAATTGCTCAGGGCTCGCTTCTTCAACCGTAAGTGTTTCCCCTTTAAATTCGATTTCCTTTCCAGCTGAGCGAGATGATGATAATAATTTTAGTGATCTGATCGGAAATTCTTTGTCCGCGAGCGTTTTTAGCATTTGCTGCCCAACGGCTCCCGTCGCTCCGACGACAGCGAGATCAAATCCTTGTTCATTAACCATTATTTGGTACCTCCTAAATTGTTTTGCCACAAAAAAGCTATATTTATTGTTACATACTCTTCTTTAAAAATATAGGAGTATTAGGATTTTAGCAACTAGAATGAGCGACTAATCATTAAACTTTTCAATGAATAACGGTTGATATTGGCGACCACGTAGCGCTGCTTCAATTGTTGATGGAATATCTTCCATTCTGGCTACGAGAGAGGTTGGTTTTTTATAAGGATTATCCTGGCCAAGCGGAACAAAGTAGACATGGTGCATTTGCAATAGAGTTGCCAAGTTTTGAGCATTGAGTCCGAGGGCATCGTTTGTAGAAATGGCCAGCACGACCGGAGCACTATTTCGCAGCGTTGCTTTTGCAGCCATTAGGACAGGCGAATCGGTTTGTGCATTGGCAAACTTGCTCATGGAATTTCCCGTCATAGGGGCAATGAGCATGGCATCTAACGGTGTTTTTGGACCATAAGGTTCCGCTTTTGGCATCGAATCCACTGCTTCACAGCCTGCTGCCTTTTCGATCGAATTAAGCCAATGATTCGGGGTTCCAAATTTTGTCTCCGTCGTTTGTACCGTAAAACTTACAAATGGAATAACTTCCGCCCCTTCATCCTTGAGGGCATTAATGACCGGGATTACTTCTTCCAATGTACAATGGGACCCCGTTAAACCAAAGCCGATCCGTTTACCGGATAGCATCATCTTTATCTTCCTTTCTTAATTTCAGAATTCAATACGGCTAAAGTGACTTGAGCCAAAATCTCTCCGGCCGTTTCAGGAGCCACTTTCGCGGGCAGCCCAGGCGCTTTTTCAGCGGCAAAACCGAGTTGTTTAGCTCGTTCTACGTCAACCCCTCCAGGGGCGCTTGCAATATCAAGAATGTAGCATGCTTTTTTTATTTTCTGTAAAATGTTCCCCATAATTACCGGAGCAGGGATGGTATTTATACAAATATCAGCCTTGGAAAGAGGTATTTCCATTTGATGAAGTCCTGCAACCAGATGACCCTCCTGATGAGCTCTCGCCTTTTCCACTTCATCGTCTGTGATCACCGTCACCGTCGCACCTACTGCTTTTAACAGATGGGCAATGGTCAGGCCACAGCGGCCAAACCCGAGCACAGTACAAACAGCACGGTGAATAGTATGCGGCGTGTTCTGCATAGCGAGCATGAGTACACCTTCTGCAGTAGGTACAGAATTATAGATCGCCACATCATCTCTCTCCATCCAACAAACCACATCCCGGATAACTTGAGGGTTACGAAGAAAGTCGGTCATGATTCCAGTGAAAATTTTACAACCAGTTGCTCTTGATGTAAGCATTTCCTGGGTCACTTTCAACGTCTCCTCACAGCTGGATTCTACTGTTCCATCTTGATCTACTCCGCTTACCGGGAAAAGGATCGCAGTGAGTCGTTTCCATGGGACTTCAGATAGTTTACAAGTGGTAACATTAGCAGCCGGGAATGTTTGTTGATCAAAACCAACGACTGAAATTTGATCAACACATTTTTCCATCATATTCACAAGTTGAATCTGTCTTCGATCTCCTCCAATAATAGCGACATGCTCGATTTCCCCCACCTCCTTCTATCCCAGTGCTCTATAGGTTATGTGCGGAGGGAAAGTTGCGTGACGCCCCCTAAGAAACTTGATTCTATATTCGTCACGTTAGGAAAAAAGAGCCAGGTCGAGGAGACATAGCTTCGAGCTTCGAGCATCCTGCTGCACCACGAAAGCATTCCCTTCTCAAGAAAAGGGGTCCTTTCAACCTCTTAATGGTAAAAAAAAAGACCCTGTGGGGTCCTTTTTACACCGAGCGGTTGACGATAATCATATCCTCACCAATCGTATGAATATGGTGCCAATGGATTTCCAATGTTTCCTCATTTTTTTTAAAAGGGCTCCACCTTGTCGTCGGAAACAAAAAAGCTTCAATTTCTCCGGTAGATGCATTCACACGAGCATCCAGGCGTCCGGGAACACCTAACCGCTCTCCTTGTTCAAAATCAACAATTTCCTTTGCACTCATTTCGCTTAACCGCATGCCTTCCCTCCCCGTGACAAATTGACTCAAGCCATCGGTGCTCTACGATCCTCCTTATGAATATATGCAAATCATAAAGGATCAGAACAACCTCTGGGCAGTCGTCCATCCGGACTAATAAGGGAAAGAGCATAGTCATGCTCATAAATATCCCCTGCGATTGACTGAATATCCTCGCTCGTGACAGCATCAATTCGATCGGTCAGCGCTTCGGGTGAGCGGTGAAACCCAAGACTAAGTTCATTTTTGCCATTTTTACTCATTCTACTCGTCGTACTCTCTAGTCCAAGTAAAAGGCTGGCTTGCACCTGTGATTTCACATTCTCCATATCATTCTCACTCACCCTTTCATGGGCAAAACGATCAATAATCGACAACATCGCTTCTAAAACCTCATTGACTTTTTCGGGCGCTGTTCCTGCGTAGATCGAGAGCATCCCACCATCGCGATAGGCAATATGATGGGAAAAAATAGCATACGCAAGCCCTCGCTCCTCACGAATCTCCTGAAACAAACGGCTACTCATACTCCCCCCTAGTAATTGGTTCAACAAAGCCATAGGAAACAATCGGTCATCATCAACAGAAACTCCGTTAAAACCTAGGCAAAGGTGTGCTTGTTCAACACTTTTTGCACGAGCTGCTTTATGGGCGATTAATGCATGAGGCGTTTCTTGTTGGGAAGGGAATTCGTTTGTTGAAAACTGGGCAAATTGTGATTCCACGAATGATAAAAGCGAGTCATCTATTTTTCCTGCTATTGAAACAACAATATTATCGGGCCGATAATGTTTACTTATATAATCGTATAAATGATCTCTATTAAATATAGGAACTGTTCGTTCTGTACCAAGAATTGGTAGTCCCAATGGGTGATTACCGTAAGCAGCATAATCAAGATCATCATGCACAATGTCATCTGCCGTATCCTCAACCATACGGATTTCTTCAAGCACGACATCACGCTCTCTTACAATCTCCTCTTCATAAAAGGTTGAGTTGAAAAACATGTCACTTAAAATATCGATCGCTTCTCTCGCATGCTTATCAATAACTTTCGCGTAAAAACATGTATATTCTTTTGCTGTAAAGGCATTAACAGAGCCTCCGATTCGGTCAAACGCCTCTGCAATCTCCATCGCTGAACGCTCTTTTGTTCCTTTAAACAACATATGTTCAAGAAAATGGGTAATTCCATTCTCCTCACGCTTTTCATCCCGAGAGCCCGTATAGACCCAGATACCAATAGATAACGATCGTACATGTTCCATCGGCTCATAAACGACACGCAATCCGTTCTTTAATTTTCTTCGTTGTACCAAAATTTATCCCCCTCCCCTTCGTCTTCATTATCTTCTGTCGTCTGTGAAGGTGCCACGCGGTTTTCATCCATAGCCGATGAAATGGTCCCTATCTCTAATCCCTGTTCCCGAATTTGTTCGATGATATCACCTATACCTTCAGCTGTCGGTTGAGTAGGGTGCATCAAGATCATCGCGCCTGGATGAATATTATTTACTACTCGATCCACCATAGCATTCGTATCAGGATTTTTCCAATCAATGGTATCTACAGTCCACAACACCGTATACATATCGAGCTCATGGGCGATTTCTACTACCTCTTGGTTGAAGCTCCCAGAAGGAGGTGTAAACCATTCTGGTTGTTCGTTTAACGTTGCATCAATAATTTCATTCGTATCCTCCAGCTCACTTCTGATTTCTTCCGGAGAGAGAGCTGCCATGTCCGGATGAGAATAGGCATGGTTCCCGATCTCATGACCTTCTTCTTTAATCATACGGGCAAGACGCGGCTGATTGCGCACCCATGACCCATCCAGAAAAAACGTCGCGCGTACCTCTTGTTCATTTAATTCATTCAATATATCCGGAAGATGCTCATTTCCCCAGGCAACATTAATGACAAAACCAACCATCGGCTTATTCGGATTTGCTTTATAAAATGGCGTCGGCGGTAAATCTTCGTACTCTACCTCAGGGGAAACATCTTGAAAAACGAGTAACTCTTCAGCATAATGCCCTTGTTCCTGCATATTTTCATACGATGCACGAACATCAATTAACCGGCCATTATATCCAGGAATTCCTTTCCATACATCATCTATAACGGCATCTACAGGAGGTTCATCCAATTCCTCTTGAGCCTTTTCTATTTGCTCGCGAATATCTTCTCCGCTTTCTTCGGTTTGTAAAATTTCTGCCTCCTCTGTCCATGTATCAACGGTATCATCCGGCATATGCGGAAGCTGCCAGGCAGAAAAACCGACAATAATAACGATAAGTCCTATGAATAATTGCAGAAACCTGCTCTTAAACATCAATCTCCTCACCCCCTCGTCCATGTTTATGCAAAACTCGGAACGTAAGAACCAGTAATCTAACTTGAAAATGGGGGAGAGATATGATTCTATTTAAAAATGTTATCAGTACGTGTTCACAAAGGAGGGCAAAAAGAGCCGAGAAGTTTTAGAAAATGTTCGCTTATCGCCAAAATGGCGAGTCTAGATTTTCATATGCTCTGGAGTGCAAGGAAGCGCACCTCGAGGACCCTGCTTGCACCACGAAAGCATTCACTTCTCACGAAGGAAAAGGGAGTTTCTTTCCGAGGAGCGGAGCACCGGCTGGCTTCTTCGTAAGCGTTACCTCGCACGAAGAAAAAGTGATTTTCTTTATGGGGAGTTTTCCCGGACTTTTTGAACACCCTCTATCAAAAAGCAACCTAAGTAAAAAAACTTGGTAGGCTACCAAGTTTCCTGGAAGTTATGCATCGTCGCTTAATAGGACTTTTCGTGATAGGTTCACACGCCCCTGATTGTCAATCTCAGTAACTTTAACTTTAATGACATCCCCAATTTTAACGACGTCTTCGACTTTATTTACTCGTTCTTTCGCTAATTGAGATATATGAACGAGACCATCTTTGCCTTTAAACAATTCGACAAAAGCACCGAACTTCTCTATTCGTTTCACTGTCCCGTCATAAATTTGTCCAACTTCAACTTCACGAACGATATCTTCGATCGTTTTCTTCGCTTTTTCGTTCGCATTTGCATCCGTTGACGAAATATACACGGTACCATCTTGTTCAATGTCAATTTTCACACCTGTATCTTCGATGATCTGGTTAATCATCTTTCCACTTGGTCCTATGACATCCCGAATCTTGTCCGGTTTAATGTGCAATGTTTGAATTTTCGGTGCGTACTCAGACAGTTCCGGGCGTGAACTACTCATAACATCGAGCATGCTTTTTAACACGTGCATCCGTGCTGTACGCGCCTGATCTAGGGCTTCTTCGAGAATTTTCCGAGTGATGCCCTGAATCTTGATGTCCATTTGCAGAGCCGTCACACCTTCTGACGTTCCGGCTACTTTGAAATCCATATCTCCAAGTGCATCTTCCATTCCTTGAATATCCGTTAGCACACTCACGTCTTCGCCCTCTTTGACAAGGCCCATAGCAATCCCTGCAACCGGAGCTTTAATTGGTACCCCTGCATCCATCATTGCTAGTGTACTTGCACAAATACTTGCCTGGGATGTGGAACCATTGGATTCCAAGACTTCAGAAACGAGGCGGATTGTATACGGGAACTTGTCCTCATCAGGAATAACTCTTTCCAAGGCTCGTTCACCAAGTGCACCATGTCCAATTTCACGACGTCCAGGCGCACGCATCGGCCCTGTTTCTCCAACGCTAAATGGTGGAAAATTGTAATGATGCATGAAGCGTTTTGATGACTCTTCACCTAAGCCATCGATGATCTGAACGTCACCAAGTGCGCCAAGCGTACAGACACTAAGTGCTTGCGTCTGTCCACGCGTAAATAATCCTGAACCATGTGTACGCGGCAGCAATTGAACTTCAGAACCTAGTGTTCGAATATCGTCGGGACCACGACCGTCCGGGCGAATTTTCTCTTTAGTAATCAAGCGACGAAACTCTTCCTTGACGAGGCCATTTAAAACCTCTTTAACGTCCTCATGCAATTCTTCGTCGAAATTCGCTGTAACGTCTTCCTCAACCTCTTTAATGGCTGCATCGCGATCTTGCTTTTCTTTTACAAGCACAGCTTCTTTTAGCTGTCCTTCTGCCAGATCACGAACTTTTGACGTTAAATCTTTATCTGTTTGCTGTAATTGAACTTCCATTTTCTCTTTGCCGCATTGAGCAACTATTTCCTCTTGAAAAATGACGATTTTCTTGATTTCTTCATGAGCAAATAATATTGCTTCAAGCATTTTTTCTTCCGGCACTTCATTGGCACCAGCTTCGACCATGTTAATCGCATCTTTTGTACCCGCAACCGTTAAATCCATTTCGCTAGCCTCTGCTTCTTCGCTCGTTGGATTAACGATGAATTCACCATCCACTAAACCAACATGGACGCCAGCAATGGGGCCTCCAAAAGGAATATCAGAAATCGAGAGCGCAAGAGAGGAACCGATCATTGCAGCAATTTCTGTTGACGCATCCTGATCCACACTCATGACTGTACTCACAACTTGAACATCGTTTCGGAAGCCATCTGGAAACAATGGCCGAATCGGACGGTCAATTAATCGGCTCGTAAGAGTCGCCGCCTCTGAAGGACGCCCTTCCCGTTTTATAAACCCGCCTGGGATTTTTCCTGCAGCATATAGCCGCTCTTCGTAATTCACCGTTAAAGGAAAGAACGGTAAATCCTTAGGTTCTTTTGAACCAGTAGCGGTTGTCAATACGACACTGTCACCATAGCGAACGAGTACGGCTCCGTTTGCCTGTTTGGCCAGCTTGCCGACTTCAAATGACATCGTCCGACCACCGACATCAAATGAAAATGTCTTCTGTTCTCCTTCCATATAAAGACCTCCTTTGGTCATATGCACCTATGTTAGAGGTTGTTCATTTATAAATGAAATCACGAGAAGATTATAAACAATGGTTTCGTACATTCCCGCTTTCGTTTTGAACACTCGAACTGTAAATATTTAGGTGTGAAAAAAAGCGGGAATGGCCTCCCGCTTTCTCTTTCTTATCCCGGTGATAATATCCGTTACTGTTCACGGATAATAGCACCCTAATTCGTACAACGATCCGTTAGAAGTAAATCTCCTATGACGAAAGTTGCACCTTATCGACGTAATCCAAGCTTGCGGATAATGTCGCGGTACCTTGTAATGTCCTTCTTACGCAAATACGTGAGCAAGTTACGGCGCTTCCCGACCATTTTAAGCAACCCACGTCGAGAATGATGATCCTTCTTGTGCGTGCGCAAGTGCTCGTTTACCTCGTTGATTTGCTCCGTAAGGATAGCGATTTGAACTTCTGGAGATCCAGTGTCTGCATCGTGCGTTTTGTACGTATCGACAATCTCCTGCTTACGTTCTAGACTTAAAGCCATCCTTTCCACCTCCTTTATTAATTTCACCACTTCCCTAGCTTACCGCCGGTGGTACGCGTAAGCCAAGCAAATGGTTGTGCAGTCAGGTAAGACAGACTACAACGAATAGAATACCTGTTTTTCCAATACAATGCAAGGGGTAATCAGCTTTCATAGTCAAAATAACGAATGGCAAAATTTTTATCTGTTTCAATTTGTGCTTTGAGCACATCGATAGAAGCAAATTTTTCCTCTGGACGGATCATTTTTAACCATTGCAACTCGACTTTTTTTCCATACAGATCCCCATCAAAGGAGAGCAAATGCGCTTCAATATTAGGATCCGCTTGCTGCTCATATATGGTAGGGCGATATCCAAAATTACAAACCGCTGGATAAAAAGCTTCATCAATCTTTACATAAACACAATAAACACCGGCAGGCGGTAGTACATAGTTTTCTTTCAACTCAATATTAGCAGTTGGAAAACCGATTTCGCGGCCGCGTCTATCGCCTTCAACGATTTCTCCCTGTACAGCGTGCGGCCTTTTTAATAGTGTTTTTGCCTTTTCCAGCTCCCCTACCTCAATACATTGTCGTATACGTGTGGAACTTACCTTTTCTCCCTCATGCTTCCACTTCGTTACGGTTGTGCAGTCAAACTTTCCGCGGGAATGCAGGGGCAGCGTCTCCATGTTCCCTTTTCCGTACTGACCATATGAGAAGTCAAAACCAGCGACCGCATGCACCACATGGAGAGGAATCAAATAAGCATCGACAAATTGCTGGGGGGGAAGCGAAGCAAGCTCTTGATTAAATGAGATCACATACAGCCTGTCTACCCCTAATGATTGAATGCGTTTTTGTTTTTCCAGTAAAGGTGTCAGTTCCGGATATTTTTTGCCTTTATGATCTTTAGAAAGAATCGTTCGGGGATGAGGATTAAAGGTAAGAACCGCAGTTTCAACGTTTCTTTTCCCCGCTTCCTTCTTCGCTTCTTCGATCACTTTTTGATGACCTTCGTGAACCCCATCGAAATATCCAAGTGCCATCACTACAGGGGGACGAGTATCACGTTCAACAGCTGCTAAACCCGTTGTTAGATATTCGATTTGCATAGTTTTCCCTCCTGCCCTGTTCCATTCTAGGTTTCATTGTTTGCAGGGACGGCAAGCATCACATCCGGTTTAATCATCCCATGCTTTCGCGGATGAGGTACATAGATCGCGATTGGTTGTTGATTATGGGTGAAGACAAGCCGATTCGCCTCCGGGTACTCACGCGCACGTAATACAGCTCCGTTCGTGATTTTTGTGGCCTGTCTCTCGTTGACTTCATAATGCTGGAAATGACGGAGTACATGGTCAACAGAAAGCAATGATTCAAAAGCGCGCTCTTCACTTGCAAGGCGGTCCATCTCTTCGACGCTATAACATTGGTTAAGTTCAACGCCAGCACTTCTCGTCCTCAAAAGTGTAAAAAGATGGGCGGGGTATCCTAATTTATTTCCTGTTTCCACCGCAAGTGTTCTCACATACGTTCCTTTGGAACAAGCAACCGAAAACGGAATCATCAGGTGCTGCTCATCTTCAGACCAAAAAGGGGCTCCTGTGCGGTGCAGGGAATAGATCGATACACAACGTGACGGTCGTTCAACACTTTCTCCTAGACGAGCATACTCATAAAGCCTTTTGCCATTGACTTTAACCGCCGAATACATGGGCGGTACTTGTTTCAATTCACCAGTCAACGCTTGCAATGCTTCATCGATATTCGCTTCAGCGATCTGTGTTTGCACACGCTTACGGTCGACAACCTCCCCGCTTGCATCTTCAGTTGTTGTTGCACTTCCGAGTGCAATCGTGCCTTCATATGCTTTTGACTCATCCATTAAAATCGGCACTAATTTTGTCGCCCTTCCAACACACAGGGGGAGAACACCTGTAACCTCCGGGTCAAGTGTCCCCGTATGTCCGACTTCGCTCGTCTTTAACCAGCGGCGGGCCATAAGTACACAATCGTGCGATGTTACGCCCGCTGGTTTATTTAACGGCAGAATTCCGCCATCCATCTACCCTTTCCTCCTGACCAATCAAGTATCTTTTAAGTGCGTGTTCAAAAAGGAGGACAAAAAGAGCCGAGTAGTTCGATAAGACGCAGCTGCGAGCACCGGAGCGTATGGTTTTAATACGTGAGGCGCGCAGAAGCAAGTCGACGAAGAAATACGACCGCTATTTTTCCCGGACTTTTTGAACATCCTCTTTAATCATCCTTATGAAGATCTTTAAGCAACCGCTCGATACGATTCCCATAATCGATGGACTCATCAAATTCAAATTCAATATTCGGCGTTTTACGAACTTGAATTCGTTTGCCAATTTCTGAGCGGATAAACCCTTTGGCTTTGCGAAGGGCTTTTATAGTGTCCTCTTGTTCCTCAGGCTCTCCAAGCACTGTCACATAAACCGTCGCCTCCTGAAGGTCTCCGGTTACATCGACTCCGGTTACAGTGACAAATTCCACACGGGGGTCTTTGACTTCCCGCATAAAGATGTCACTTAGTTCTTTTTTCATTTGCTCCCCGATTCGTTGTGCTCGCATTTGACTCATCGTTTACACTCCTTCATTGCTACAGCCATTCATATTGAATCGAATGGCACTCAATTCCATCGCTATGATCAATGATCTTAAGAACATGATCGAGTTCTTTCTCAATGACTTGACGACTGCTATTGATGCAAGCAAAAGAAAGGGCTGTTTTTTGCCATGCATCTTGATCATCCATTTCCGATATAGAAACATTCAAGCGGCGCACACGGGTAAGTAAACTTTTCAGAACCGCACGTTTATCCTTCAACGAATAGCTTGCCGGTAAAAAGCATTGACAGTGAACGGCCCCAATCATGTGCGCGGCACTTCTTCCATTACGTAAGCTTCGAGCATATCGCCTTCTTTGATGTCATTAAAGTTTTCCAACGTAATCCCACATTCGTAGTTTCTGCTTACTTCCCGAACGTCATCTTTAAAACGTTTCAATGCATCAACCTGCCCGTCATGAACAACAACACCGTCACGAACAACACGGACGTTAGCATGACGTGTAATTTTTCCATCCGTCACATAACTCCCGGCAATCGTTCCGATCCGTGATACTTTGAACAGCTGCCGTACTTCTACGTGACCAACGATTTTTTCCTCGTATTCTGGGTCAAGAAGTCCTTTCATCGCAGCTTCAATTTCTTCAATAGCATTGTAGATCACGCGGTGGAGACGAATATCAACGTCTTCTACTTCTGCTGTACGCTTCGCATTCGCCCCCGGGCGGACGTTAAAGCCAATCACAATCGCATTAGATGCAGATGCAAGAATGACATCTGATTCTGTAATCGCCCCAACACCTGTATGAATAATATTGACTTTCACACCAGCAACATCAATTTTTTCAAGGGAACCTCGAACCGCTTCAACCGATCCTTGAACGTCAGCCTTAATAATAATATTAATTTCCTTGATTTCGCCCTCCTGGATTTGATGGAACAAATCATCCAGGCTGACACGTGACGTTTGCTTACGTTCCGCTTCTTTGGCCCGGTTGGCGCGTCCTTCCCCAATCTGTTTTGCCTTTTTCTCGTCGGCGAAGACGAGAAACTGATCTCCGGCTTCCGGTACGCCGTTTAAGCCTGTAATTTCCACTGGTGTCGATGGGCCCGCATTTTTTACGCGTCGTCCAACTTCATTTGTCATCGCACGAACACGACCATACGTATTTCCAACAACAACGGGATCACCGACATTCATCGTTCCACCTTGAACGAGCAGGGTGGCGACTGGACCCCGGCCTTTATCCAACTCTGCTTCAACAACGGTCCCTTGTGCCCGTTTGGCCGGATTGGCTTTTAACTCTTCCACTTCTGCAACGAGTAAAATCATTTCCAAAAGTTCATCGATACCGTCACCTTTAACAGCTGAGACATTTACGAAAATCGTTTCCCCGCCCCATGCTTCAGGGACAAGCTGATACTCTGTTAGCTCTTGCATAACACGATCAGGGTTAGCATTCTCTTTGTCCATCTTGTTAACAGCAACGATTATCGGAACTTCAGCCGCTTTGGCATGGTTTAGTGCTTCTACGGTCTGCGGCATCACGCCATCGTCAGCGGCTACAACGAGAATGGTAATATCGGTTGCCTGCGCCCCGCGTGCACGCATCGTTGTAAAGGCTGCATGACCAGGTGTATCCAGGAACGTTACTTTTTTGCCATTCTCTTCTACTTGATAAGCACCGATGTGTTGCGTGATTCCACCCGCTTCTGTGTCTGTCACCTTTGTTTTTCTGATGCCATCAAGCAATGTTGTTTTTCCA
The DNA here is from genome assembly GCF_014207655.1 of Geomicrobium halophilum. Lineage (GTDB taxonomy): Bacteria > Bacillota > Bacilli > Bacillales > Marinococcaceae > Geomicrobium > Geomicrobium halophilum. The sequence goes on from NZ_JACHHJ010000001.1 coordinate 1,231,465, forward strand.
TGGTCTACGTGTCCCATAATCGTAACAACAGGAGCCCGTTCTTCAAGCTTATCTGGGTCATCATCAGGATCTTCATAAAGTTCAATATCGAGCTGATCAACGATTTCTTCTTCTTCCACTGTGACCCCGTAATCATTAGCAATCAATTCAATCGATGTCTTTTCGAGCTCCTCGTTTTTCGTTGCCATAACGCCAAGGGACATTAACTTTTTAATAATCTCACTTGTATCCTTTTTCAACTTCTCAGCCAATTCCGCCACTGATAAGCTTCCAGAGAATGTGATTTTTTCAGGGGTTTTTGGAGCTTCTTTCCCACGCCTTTTCTGGTTCTTATTGCTTTTTCCTCGTTTACCAGGTCCGTGATTACCACGAGCCTGCGCCGGATGCTGTTTCTTCTGCTGCTGGTTGTTATTCTTTTTATTCCGCTGCTGGGGCTGCTGGCCTTGATTTTTCCCTTGCCGATGATTTGCAGGCTTGGATTTCTGTACGCCGGCCGACTCGTTTGCTGTTTTTTTCTGGGATTGCTTTTGATTATCCGATTGCGCCATGGTCCCATCCTTTTTCTCAATTGTTTTCCCTTGTTCTAGCTGTTTGATCTGTTTGTCATCTATGACGGACATATGATTACTTACCGCTATATTGTTTGCCTTTAAATCTGCGACAACTTCTTTACTAGACTTATTCACAGACTTGGCATATTCATACACTCGCATTTTCGGCATATACACAACCTCCTATTCATCCAGCATTAGGATGATTTTATCTGAGAATCCTTCGTCAGTAATGCCAAGTACCACACGCTCGTGTTTTCCAATTGAAGTACCGAGATCTTGCCGTGTTCCTGTCTGACGGAGAGGAACTTCGTAGTAACGGCACTTATCTTCAAACTGTTTTTTTGTATTTTCCGATGCATCACTAGAGATAAGAACGAGATAAAAACGTTTGCTTTTGATGCCGCGGATAACAGTATCTTCTCCACTAACGACTTTACGTGCCCGGGCTGCCAGACCAAGGAACTGATAAAAGTTTTGATTCATACGCGTAATTGAAGACGTTCAGCCTCCAGCCTTTCATAGGTTTCTTCATCTACAGACACTTTTAAATGACGTGCTAACAAATTTTTCTTTCTTGCTTCCGAAAAACATTCTGAACTGTTGGTCATATAAGCACCGCGCCCATTTTTTTTGCCTGTAGGATCTACAGATAAATAACCTTCCGGGTCACGAACAATTCTCACAAGCTCTTTTTTTGCTTTCATTTCACCTGTGACAATGCACTTGCGCAAAGGAGTTTTCCGCTTTTTCATTCATCCTTTCCCTCCGAAACACTGTCTTCCCATTCCTCGTCGAACGCTTCTTGATCGATCCATTCTTCCTCATTATGAACCTTCGTAATTTCTTCATCTTCACCGGGAACGCGCGCGGTTTCCGGATCGTAAATCCCTTCTTCTTCTGCCTCAGAAAGGCTTTTAATATCGATTTTCCAACCTGTGAGTTTTGCTGCTAGCCGAGCGTTTTGACCCCGCTTGCCAATCGCAAGTGAAAGTTGATAATCCGGGACGATAACTAGAGTGCTTTTGGCGTCTTCGTCAACTTGGACATCAAGTACATTTGAAGGGCTTAATGCGTTGCCGATGTAGTTCACAGGGTTATCAGAATGATGAACAATATCGATTTTTTCACCTTTCAATTCATTTACAATCGCCTGTACCCGCTGTCCTCTTTGACCTACACAAGACCCTACAGGGTCAACATCAGGATCTTCGGCATATACGGAGATTTTAGAGCGATCTCCTGCTTCACGGGCAACGGATCGAATCTCTACCGTTCCATCATAGATTTCTGGAACTTCAAGTTCAAACAACCGTTTTAAAAGTCCCGGGTGCGTACGCGAAATCATGATTTGCGGGCCTTTCGTCGTTTTTTCCACTTTTGTTATGAATGATTTAATTCGGTCATTATGCGCATATGTTTCATTCGGCATTTGTTCACTTTGCGGAAGGATCGCTTCCACCTTTCCTAAATCAACATAGATAAAGCGATGATCTTGACGTTGAACAATCCCTGTCATAATATCTTCTTCCCGGTCGATAAAATCCGAATAGATAATGCCTCTTTCTGCTTCACGAACACGTTGCGTTACCACCTGTTTGGCGGTTTGAGCTGCAATTCTTCCGAAGTTCTTCGGTGTTACCTCGATCTCGACAACATCATCAAGCCCATACTGCACACTCAATTCCTGGGCGGCTTCTACTGAAATTTCCATCCGGGGGTCGAAGACTTCCTCGACAACTTCTTTACGTGCAAACACCTTAATTTCTCCATTATCACGGTTAATATCAACACGTACGTTTGGTGCCTGACTAAAATTACGTTTATAAGCCGAGATTAAAGCGGCTTCAATGGCTTCAAGAACGATTTCCTTTTCGATGCCCTTATCTTCTTCAAGTGTGGTTAAGGCATCCAAGAAGTCGCTGTTCATAATTCCTTGATCCCCTTTCCATTCATGGCGTTGGAGTTGTGGTTTCGCCTGTCACTATTAAGAGGTGGTTTAAAAAAGTTCAGGAAAACTTCCTCAAAAAGAAGAACCCTTTTTCTTCATGATGAGGATAATTTTCTAGGAAGAGGATTCTTGAGCTATCATAGGTTTAAAGATCTTCGACTCAAAACCGGAATGCCCTGCGCCGAAGTCCCATAAGACGCGGAAGATCGCTTCTTGGCTCCCTGAACTACTTGACTCTTTTCGTCCTCCTTGATTAAACACGTCTATAATACAGATAGCCGTGCATTAGCGACAATTTTTTCCGGTACATGAAATGCTTGTGTACGTGTCTTATCACGAATGTTAATCGTTAAATACCCTTCTTCGTAGGCGGTGAGTTGTCCTTCAAACGTTTTTTGGCCGCCAATTTTCTCATACGTCTTTACGTACACGTTCCTTCCAACAGCCTTTTGAAAATCTGCCGCATTTTTTAAGGGCCGTTCCGCTCCAGGCGAGCTTACTTCTAAATAATAAGCGCCTTCAATCGGATCTTCTTCGTCCAGTTTTTCACTTACCCGTTCACTAACAAGACTACATTCTTCGAGGCCGACCCCATCAGGGTGATCAATTAAAAGGCGTAAAAACCAATGTTTACCCTCTTTTTTATATTCAATATCCACAAGCTCCATGTGAAGATCTTCCAAAATCGGAGTTGCAATCATTCTCACATTATCCTTAACGTTCTTTGACATACTCTCCCTCCTAACATTAATTTTTATATGACATAAACAAGCAAGAAAGAGTGGGGTTGCCCCCACTCTTTCACGTACGTATAAGTGTCTTCACCACAGTTAAAATATCACAATTCCTACGCTTTTGCAAGTTATTTTCCACTTCCTACCGACAGGATCCATAACCATGCTTTACCGTCTAGTGTCCCCTGCACTGCCCGTGTTTAAACGTCGACAAGAGATAAAATTTAAAATAAGGAAAGCTGGTTAGAATCCGGAAGCCCTTCTAGACAGCCATTTGCATCTAAATGCTGAATTACATTTTTCGTTGCTTTACTTCGCTGCTGCAGGTCTTCTTTGGATAAAAACTCTCCCTTCTCGCGTGCATCAACAATGTTTTGGGCAGCATTCGCGCCTACACCTTCCAATGCACTAAACGGCGGAGTCAATGTATCTCCATCTACGATAAACGTACGTGCCTCAGAGCGATAGAGACTAATATTTCCAAACGAAAACCCACGCTCAGTCATTTCCAGCGCCAATTCGAGTACGGTAACAAGACTTTTCTCTTTAGGGGAAGCATCAAACCCTTTGCCCTGAATATCCGTAATTCGAGCCCGGATGGCTTCGCTCCCTTTTTGCATCGTCTCAAGTTCAAAGTCACTGGCTCGCACACTGAAATACGTTGCATAGAACAGAATTGGATGATGAACCTTAAAATAAGCGATTCTTATCGCCATTAACACATATGCAGCCGCATGTGCTTTTGGAAACATATACTTGATTTTCAGACACGATTGAATATACCAATCCGGTACATCGTGTTTTTTCATTTCATCAATCCACTCTTGTTCCAATCCTCTCCCCTTACGGACAAATTCCGTAATTTTAAAAGCAAGCGACGGTTCAAGACCTTTATAGATAAGATTAACCATTATGTTATCCCTAAGGCCAATCACGTCTTTTAATTCACAAGTTCCATCTCGAATTAATTCATCGGCATTCCCAAGCCAAACATCAGCCCCGTGGGAAAGGCCTGAGATTTGCAGAAGCTCAGAGAACTTCTGAGGTTTCGTTTCTTCCAACATTTGTCTGACAAACCGGGTACCAAACTCCGGAATTCCGTACGTCCCTGTTTTGCACATAATTTGTTCAGGCGTCACACCAAGAACTTCAGGTCCTTCAAATATCCGCATCACCTCTGGATCGTCAAAAGGAATGTCCTTTGGATCAATCCCACTTAGATCTTGCAACATACGAATGACTGTCGGATCATCATGGCCAAGAATATCCAGTTTCAATAAGTTATCATCAATCGAATGAAAATCAAAATGCGTTGTCTTCCAACTTGCATTTTTGTCATCCGCTGGATACTGAACCGGACAAAAATCATGAATATCATAATCATCGGGGACAACAATAATCCCGCCCGGATGCTGACCTGTCGTCCGTTTTACACCTGTACACCCGTCGACGAGCCGATCAATCTCAGCCCCGCGTATATGGGAGATATTGTGATCGTTCTGGTACCCGCGCACAAAGCCATACGCTGTTTTTTCCGCCACTGTTCCGATTGTACCCGCACGGAACACTTTATCATCCCCGAATAACTCACGAGTAAAATCATGGGCACGTGCCTGGTACTCGCCGGAGAAATTCAAATCAATATCCGGGACTTTGTCCCCTTTAAAACCAAGGAACGTCTCAAAGGGAATATCATGCCCTTCTCGAATATAATAGGCACCACACTGTGTACAGGCTTTATCTGGCAAGTCGTAGCCAGATGCAACGGTTCCGTCATCGAAAAAGATGGAATGACAACACTCCGGACATACATAGTGAGGCGGTAAAGGGTTCACTTCGGTGATATCAGCCATCGTTGCAACAAAGGACGAGCCGACCGACCCACGGGAACCTACGAGATAACCATCTTCGAGGGAACGTTTTACGAGTTTATGAGAAATGAGATAGATAACTCCAAACCCATGCCCAATAATGCTTTCCAATTCATTTTCGAGACGATCTTCAACAATTTTCGGGAGTTCAGATCCGTAAATGCTTCTTGCCTTCCCATACGTCAGTTCACGCATCTCTTCATCTGCACCTTCGATATTGGGCGTATACAAGTCGCTTGGAATCGGTGCAATGTCTTCGATGTTGTCCACCAAGGACTTCGGAGTATCGACTACGGCTTGCCGTGCTTTCTCCTCACCAAGAAATGCAAAGGCTTCAAGCATTTCTGCCGTCGTTCGAAAGTGCACTTTTGGCATGGTTTGCTTATTCAGTGGGTTGGCCCCTCCTTGAGATGAGACGAGAATTTTACGATACATATGGTCTTGGGGCTCCAAGTAGTGAACATTGCCCGTACCTACTACTGGAAGATCCAAACGTTCACCAACATCGTTTAACTTTCGCAGGATATCGAACAATTGAGCCTCACTTTTGATGATATCCTTTTCAATCAGGTGGAAGTATAGTTCCGGCGGCTGAATTTCGATAAAGTCATAGAATCGAGCAGCTTTTTCGGCTTCTTCAGGCGACTTTTGCATCATTGTTTCGAATACCTCGCCCTTGTCACATCCTGAACCGATAAGTAAACCTTCCCGATGCTGAACAAGTTTTGATCTAGGAATCCTAGGTGTTCGAAAGAAATATGACATATGTGACATTGAGACCAAGTTATATAAGTTTTTTAACCCGGTTTGATTTTGCACGAGAATCGTACAATGGGAGGGGCGATTTTTATAAAAATCCCCTTTCCCCATATTTTCATTGAGATCGTGATGATATTCGATTCCCTGATCAGCAGCATCACGAATCATTTTCATAAATAGATAGGCCGTTGCCTCCGTATCATAAATCGCTCGATGGTGGCTGACGAGTTCAATATCCATCGCTTTACATAGAGTGTTAAGCCTGTGGTTTTTCATGTTCGGATATAAAAAACGTGCAAGTTCCAACGTATCTACGACTGGAAGTTTAGTCTCCGGCCAGCCCTGATTTTTGTACCCGGCATTAATAAAACCGATATCGAAATTGGCGTTATGCGCAACAAGACCACTATCACCAACAAAATCCCTAAACTGCTGTAAAACGTCACTCACTTCTGGGGCATCCTCTAGCATCGCATCGGTGATACCCGTAAGCTCAGTAATTTTTGCTGGTAACGGCACATGGGGCTGAGCGAACGACTCAAAGCGATCTACAACCTCACCGTTTTCAACTTTTACAGCTGCTAGTTCGATAATCGTATCATAAACGGCAGATAAGCCCGTTGTTTCAACGTCAAATACGACAAACGAGGACTTTGAAAGATGACGATTACTTTCGTTGTATGCAATCGGCACCCCGTCGTCAACGAGATAAGCTTCCATTCCATAAATCATCTTAATACCGTATTTCTTGGCTGCTGAAAATGCTTCCGGAAACGCCTGTACAACTCCATGATCAGTGATCGCTACTGCCTCATGGCCCCAACTTGCAGCTTTCTCTACAATTTCAGAAGCAGATGCTACTGCATCCATTTGGCTCATCGTCGTATGGGCATGAAGCTCGATACGTTTCTTACCTTCCAGAGCTTCATCCATACGTTTGCTATGCGAAATTTCCGAGATGTCATTGGCCATCATTACAAGATCTCTTACGAACGTGTCATTTTGAATGCTTCCACGCGCCGTAACCCACATCCCTTTCTTGACAGCATTGAGCAAGGGGATGTCCTCTTTGTCACGTGAAAACATTTTTATGAGTAGGGAATCGGTATAATCTGTAATTTTACATGTCAAAAGCACACGCCCGCTTCTTAACTCGCGGGTTTCAACATCAAAAACGTATCCTTGAATTGTGACGCGCCTTTCTTCATCTTGAATAGCGTTAAGAGGGAGCGCTTCATCCTTGATCGGATATCCAATTTGCAGTTTTTGAACCGTAGCTTCTGTTTCCGCTTTTTGCTCCTGTTTTTGTCTTTCCATCATTGCTTCGATGACTTTGGATTGTTCTTCTTCCTTTTTTTGTTCAAGAAAGCGCGTTTCTTCCTCCGTGGCTACATCAACTTCAGGAGAAAATGTGAGCGATTCGAAACCACAAGAGATTATCGCTTGCTCAAGTGCCGGACCTGCTTGTTTTGAAAGTGAATGAGCCTCTGCCTCGCTATGACATCTCAGAACAAGAAAACGCCCGTTGACGGTCGGTTGTGAGCGTTCGAGTTTCATCGCAACATGATCTGGTAAATCCGCCGCCTTGCTAATGATTACTGGCCAATAATCAGCAATTTGATCTGAAGAAAGCGCACCCTCGTCATAGAAAATAGAAAAATCAATCGTAGCAATGTCTTGAAAGCCTGCTTGCAGTTTTTCTTGTAACAGCTGAATTACCAACGCGCTTAGTGGTTGACCAAAGCCAAATGTAAAATGCCACTTACGTACTTCACGGTAAATTTCCAATTTATATATACGCCCAGATTGCAGCTCCGCGTGTTTCAGATCCTCAGGGATCCCAATTTGTTCTAATAAAAGTTGAAATCGTTCATAACGAACGGCATTATCATTCACAAGCAGCCCTCCTTCTCGGTGAAAAAGGGAGCGGACTCAGGGGCCCCTCCCAGTTCTATTCAACCTCTTTTAAGTACGCAGCTAAATCTTGTGCCTGCACTTCGGTCATCTCACCTGTTTTGCGATCCTTCACTTCAACGATGCCTTCGCTTGCTTTTTTTCCAGCAGCAATACGAATCGGCAATCCATACAAATCCGCATCTTTAAATTTAACACCTGCACGCTCTTTGCGATCGTCATATAGGACATCAAAGCCTTCCGATTGCAAAACTTCGTAAAGGTTCTCAGCAAGCGTCAGCTGTGCTTCATCTTTTGGATTTATCACAAGCAAATGCAGATCAAACGGCGCAATTGCTTTCGGCCAGATGATCCCGTCGTTATCATGGTTTTGTTCGACGATAGCCGCGAGTGTACGGCTAATCCCAATCCCGTAGCAGCCCATCTGCATCGGTGCACTTTTGCCATTTTCATCAAGAAAGCTTGCTCCCAAGGCTTCTGAATACTTCGTTCCAAGCTTAAAGACTTGTCCGACTTCGATCCCTTCCGCAAATTGAACGAACCCCTTGCCGTCAGGAGATGAATCTCCTTCCTGAATCATGCGTATATCAGCGAAGGCCTCTACTTCGAAATCTCGCCCATGAGCGACATTTGTATAAAACAGCTCACGCTTATTGCCACCACAAATTGCACTAACAAGAGGCCGAATCGCGTGGTCTGCGATGATCTTTACATTTGCCGGAGCATCTACCGGCCCAATAAACTCGGCACTTGCTCCAAATTTCTGCTCGATTTCACGGGGCGTTGCTTCTTTGACATGTAAAGTGTCAAAGAAGTTCCCGACTTTCACGTCACTAATTTCGTGATCACCACGGGTAAGTATAAGAACGGGAGCTTCCTCAATGTAAAATAGACGTGCATGAATCACTGTGGGAACGTCCTGATCCATTCGTAATGCTACCTCATCAGCTGAAGCCGCTCCATTTTCTGTATTAAGAGCTTTCAAAGTTCCTTCCTGTTTTTCAGATGGTTGAGGGGTAGGAGCGATCTCAACATTCGCTGCGAACTCCGATTGGTCCGAGTACGCAATCGTATCTTCACCAATGTCAGCAAGTGCCATAAATTCATGGGTTCCCCCTGTGCCCCCAATAGCACCAGCATCAGCTTCTACTGCGCGAAAATCAAGTCCACAACGTTTAAAAATATTTGTATACGCTTCATACATAACATTATACGTTCGATCAAGCGCTTCTTCTGATGGTTCGAAGGAATAGGCGTCTTTCATAATAAATTCCCGGCCGCGCAGGAGTCCAAAGCGCGGGCGACGCTCATCTCGATATTTTGTTTGAATTTGATACACATATAAAGGTAGTCGTTTGTATGAATGGACCCCATCACGAATTAAAGATGTGATTACTTCTTCATGGGTCGGACCTAGCACAAAGCGGCGCTCATGCCGATCATTGAGTCTCATTAATTCCGGGCCGTAGTCATCGAGACGTCCGGACTCTTCCCAAAGTTCAGCAGGTTGGATGGCAGGCATAAGTAATTCTTGTGCGCCGGTACGATCCATTTCTTCTCTTACAATGGCTTCAATCTTTCTTAACACCCGAGTTCCAATCGGCAAATATGAATAGATACCGGCAGCTGTTTGACGCATCAATCCCGCGCGGATCATGAGCTGATGGCTTTTTGACTCAGCATCCGCAGGAATGTCCCGCATTGTTGGACTAAAAAATGTTTGTTGTCTCATTACTATAAAGCCTCACTTTATAAAGGAGTTCTTGATCATTATTTTTACGTATTCCCCTATTAATGCGTGTTCAAAAAAGAGGACAAAAAGAGCCGAGTAGGTCGAGAAAACATAGCTTCGAGCATCCTGCTTGCACCACGAAAACGTTCACTTCTCACAACGAAAAAGTGCGCTTCTTTTTCGAGGATATGATTTTCATACGTGAGGAGCGTAGAAGTAAGACGACGATGAGATACGAAAGCTATGTTTCCCGGACTTTTTGAACAACCTCTATTACATGAATAGCCGATTAAGGTCATTCCACGTTACCATGAGGACAAGCAACATGAGCAGGGCAAAACCAATAAAATGCGCGATCCCTTCTTTGTTTGGATCCAAAGGCTTGCGCCGTATAGCTTCAAGTCCTATAAAAATCAGTCTTCCGCCATCAAGGGCTGGTAATGGCAGTAAATTAACAATTCCAATGTTGACACTCAAAAGCGCTGCCCATTGAAACAAATTAAGCATTCCCATTTGCACTACATCACCTGTGTAATCATAAATCCCAACAGGCCCCGCTAAATAATCCAGCGAAAACTCTCCAGTGAAAATAAGTTGCAACGTCTCAAAAATTAAGACCACTACATCTTGAATTTGAGAAAAGCTTTGCTGTATGGACTCCAGGAATGAATGGGACATGACGGGCTCAACGCCGATAAAGCCAATCTCTTGATCAACCGTTTCCTGATAGACGCCTTCAACGACCATTGAAATCGATTCAGTACCGTTTTCACGATTCACAAGCATAGTGATTTCTTCATTCGGGCTTTGTTGAATCGTCTGTAGCATATCCGTCCAGCTGTCGATGGACTGACCATCGATCGATAAAACTTCATCCCCCTCGGTTAACCCTACTTCTTCGGCTACACTATCTTCCTGGACATTTGAAACCATCGGTTGAGGTACACCCTGAATTGAAAAAAAGACGGCAAAGAGGATAAGAGCAAGCACAAAATTCATTGCCGGGCCTGCTACAATGGCCACAGCTTTCTGCCATGGCTTTTTTGATCCATACTGTCGATCCCATGGGGCGATTTGATTTCGTTCCTCATCAACAATCATATCGGCCTGTCGATGAACATCGTAGCGGACAAGCCCCTCTGCATCATCACTGTATCCTTCAATAAAGAGACCATGCTCAAGGTCTGCACGCTCAACGGAAATGATTTTTGCATCTGTATGTTTAGCCTTGTTATTTACGATAATCTCTTTTACAGTGTCGTCTTCATTAAATGTTAAACCTACTTCGTACCCCGGTTTGATTTGCACGGTCTCCGGGTCTTCACCGGCCATTCGAACAAATCCCCCCAGGGGCAGGAGACGTACAGTATAGACGGTCTCGTTCTTTTTCTTTGAAAACAGTTTCGGACCAAATCCAATAGCAAACTCACGGCAAAGGATCCCCACTTTTTTGGCAAAATAGAGATGCCCCCATTCGTGTATGGCGATGATTAATCCAAATATGACAATGATGGCTATGAGCGTTTGCACATGCTTCCCACCTTCGCTTTTATCCTGTCATCATGCGTGTTCGGGTTTCTTCATCAATCTCCAACACCTTCTCAATTGAAGGGTGATCGATCACTGTATGTTCGGAAAGTGCTTTTTCTACAACGGTTGCAATTCCAGTAAATGTTAGTTTCCCTTCGAGAAACATTTGAACCGCCACCTCATTGGCTGCGTTTAATACAGTAGGTGCGGATCCTCCAGTTTTCCCTGCCTGATAAGCCATCATCAAGCATTGGTGCTTTAAGGGATCGATTTTCTCAAAATGAAGGGTCCCGACTTCCCATAAGTTTAACCTTTCCGGACCATTAAGTTCAAGCCTGTCCGGATAAGCCAGTGCATACTGAATCGCAACCTTCATATCTGGGGTTCCTAGTTGCGCGATCATACTTTTATCTTGATATTCAACTAGGGAGTGAATAATGCTTTCACGATGAATTAAAACATCAATGCTTTCATAGGGCATATTAAACAACCAATGAGCCTCTATGACCTCTAATCCTTTATTCATCATTGTAGCAGAATCAATCGTTACCTTTTGGCCCATAGACCAATTCGGATGTTTTAATGCATCTTCCGGGCGCGCATGTTGCAATTCTTCAGCGCTCCAATCGCGAAAGCTCCCACCGGATGCGGTAACAATCAACCGGCTGATTTCTTCTCGTTTACTTCCTTCCAGACTTTGTAAGATAGCAGAATGTTCACTATCGACAGCAATCAATTGCGCTCCATAGTGATTACATGCTTCTGTCACAAGGTGACCGGCAGTCACAAGTGTTTCTTTATTGGCAATTCCAATGGTTTTCCCAGCCTTAATCGCTGCCATTGTCGGCTTAAGGCCCTGGCTGCCAACTATTGCATTCATAACGAACGATGCATTTGTCTTAGCGATCTCTTCCAATAATGCTGTTTCACCTGCTACAGCTTTCGTTCCCGTTGGTAAATGGGCCTCCAACTTAATAAGATCCTTCTCGTCACGAATCACGACAACTTCCGGGTGAAATTCAGCAATCTGTTGCTTCAATCGCTCAATGTTTGTACCACAAGCCAGTAAACGAACTCGAAACCGATCCTGATGTTGGCGGATAACATCGAGAGTTTGGGTTCCGATAGAACCTGTTGAACCGATCAGCGCGATCTCTTTCATTCTATTCACCTTCCTTCCATCCAAACCCTTTTACGTGCACATCAAAAAGGAGAAAAAAGACCCGAATCGTATTAAAAGACAAAGCTTCAAGCACCTATATTGTCACTTCGTTAACATAAACTCTTCATACTGGAAAAGTGTTTTCTTATCCAAAGAGCGAAGCGTCATCACGTAAGCCACCCTTCGCAAAAAGTATTCTTCTTTTTGAGGTCGTTTTCCCGGAACTTTCTAGACATCCTCTTTAAGAGGTGAAAAAAACCGTTACCACATAAAGAAGTGGAAATACGAATATCAAACTATCAAAACGATCGAGCACCCCTCCATGTCCGGGAAGGAGTCGACCTGAGTCTTTTACGTTGTAGTAGCGTTTAAATGCAGACTCGATGAGATCCCCGCATTGACCAGCAAGGGAAATCATGATGATAAGTGCGATTGTCACCCCTAAATAGTCAAAAGGGGACCAAATTAAAGCATAGATCGTGCCTGCTACGAGCGCTAGGATGATTCCACCCAGAGCACCCTCTATCGTTTTTTTTGGTGAGATGGCTGACCACAGTTTATGCTTACCGAATTTACGTCCGAATACATATGCTCCGGTATCTGTTGCCCATACAGTAATAAGTACGAAAAAAACATATTCGAGCCCGTTATGTAATCGAGCTGCAAGGAAAAAATGAAAACCGATACCTACGTATATAGCCGCAAACGCAATAAAAGCTATCGCGCCAAAGTGATAACGGTTATTGGAAAAAACCATCGTTAAAAGAAGAAGCCACACTACCATTACCAATATAGCAAAGGTTACCTCATTTGATAACATACCTGCGGCTGGGCCTGCGTATAAGAGCAAGAGGGAAACAATGCCCCCTAAAAATGCCGGAAATGATACAATCGATATTTTATTCATTCTTAATAGTTCTATCAAACCAGCGATCGTCATGAGTGTCACCAATGCACCGAAAATTGGACCGCCGAGGATAAGCGGAATAAGTAAAACGATAAGCCCAATCAAGGCTGTAAAGATTCTTAATTTCATTCGATCGACCCCTTACACGCCTCCATATCGGCGTTTCCGCTTCTGATAGACTTGGATCGCTTCCACAAAATCTTCGGTACTAAAATCCGGCCACAATACATCCGTGAACCAAAATTCACTATAAGCCATCTGCCAAAGCATGAAATTGCTTAATCGCAGTTCCCCGCTTGTGCGAATCAACAGGTCGGGATCAGGTAGCTCTTTTGTGAACAAATGCTCAGAAATCATTTCTTCATTGATATCTCCGGGGCGAAAGTTCCCTTGTTGGACCTGCTCACATACTTTTTTCGCAGCGCGAACAATATCTGATCTGCCGCCGTAATTAAGGGCAAGATTCAACATTATGCCGTCGTTCCCTGCGGTTTCCTCAGCCACACGATCGACAGCTTTTTTCGTGTGAGCGGGTAATTCATCAACTGCTCCCATCAATCGCACCTGTACGTTATTGGCCTGGAGTTTTGGCAGCTCACTCGTCAGAAATCGCTCTGGCAAGCGCAGAATAAAATCGACTTCCGTTTTTGGACGCACCCAGTTTTCTGTTGAAAAAGCGAACAACGTGAGCACTTTCACACCCATCTCATTTGCAGACTCAGTAATTCTATGAATCGTTTTCATTCCCTCACGATGTCCTACATTCCGTGGCATCCCTCTTTTTCGCGCCCATCTTCCATTGCCATCCAGTATAATGGCAACATGTTCAGGGACTTCAGTATGGACATCAACTGGCTGTGTTCCATTCTGCTTATCTAAAAAACGATCCAACATGGTTAAGCACCAACCTCTTGTCAAAAAATCCGGATGGTATCGCTACTTTCATTGGCGTATACCTCTTTCTGATCGTATAAAAAACACTGCTTTAGAGGATCTCACTTACCGTTGGCAATGAAACACCCCTCAATGTTTAGAAGGAAGAAGTTTCACATCCAGTTCATGGAAAGAGATAAAACCCCCTTATTTAGCAGAGGGTTTTATCCTAATGTCCATATTTTACACATATTGACGTTAAACTTCCATAATGTCCTGTTCTTTTTCATCGGCAGTTTTGTCGATGGTTTGAATATGTTCATCCGTTATTTTTTGAATCTCATCCTGTTCTCGCCGTGAGTCATCTTCTGCGATGTCCCCGCTCTTCTCCTGCTTCTTAATTTGATCATTAGCATCACGGCGAATGTTGCGAACAGCAACGCGGGCCTCTTCTGCGTATTTATTAACAAGTTTAGCCAATTCTTTGCGCCGTTCTTCAGTGAGTGCTGGGATCGTAATTCGAATGACTTGTCCGTCATTATTAGGAGTGAGGCCGAGATCAGCTTTTTGGATACCCTTTTCAATATCAGCAATCGTTGATTTATCAAAAGGAGCCACAACGAGAAGGCGGCCCTCCGGAACTGAAATAGATGCTAGCTGATTCAGAGGCGTGTCCATACCATAGTAATTAACAACAACTTTGTCTAAAATCGAGGGGTTCGCACGACCCGTACGAAGAGTGGCAAGTTCTCGATTTAATGACTCCACAGCTTTTTGCATTCGGGTTTTTGCGTCTTTTTTAATCGATTCCGTCATTATGAGTTCCCCCTTACAACGGTGCCAATGTCATTGCCTTGGACCGCTCGTTTAATGTTTCCTTCTTCTGTAATTGAAAAGACAAGTAACGGGATATTATTATCCATACACAAAGAGGAAGCAGTAGAATCCATAACCGCTAACCCATCTTTTAAAACATCAAGGTAGGAAAGCTCCCGATATTTCATCGCATTTTCATTGACAAAAGGATCCGAATCGTAAACGCCATCCACTTTATTTTTCGCCATTAATATTACGTCTGCTTCAATTTCCGCTGCCCGAAGAGCCGCGGTTGTATCCGTGGTAAAATAAGGATTACCCGTTCCAGCCGTGAATATAACCACACGCTTTTTTTCAAGGTGACGGATGGCTTTTCGGCGTATGTATGGTTCAGCAACTTGACGCATTTCAATGCTCGTTTGCACGCGGCTTTCAACACCGATGTCTTCAAGACTATCTTGTAAAGCCAGCCCATTCATAACGGTCGCGAGCATCCCCATATAATCAGCGGTCGCACGATCCATCCCTTGTGAACTTCCAGCCATTCCACGCCAAATGTTACCTGCACCGACAACAATCGCAATTTCTGTGCCCAGCTCTGTAACTTCCTTGAGTTGCGAAGCAATGGATTGAATCACATTCGGGTCAATGCCATACCCCTGTTCTCCAGCGAGTGCTTCACCACTTAGTTTTAGAATCACACGTTTGTAATTGTGCATCTTGCGCCTCCAGTTTCCTGTGCTACACTCATCCTTCTTCATGTTTTTGAAAAAGAGGGAACACATCGTGTCCCCTTACCTGTCTACTCTTTGACTTGAGACATCACTTCATCTGCAAAGTTGTCCTCTCGTTTTTCAAGTCCTTCTCCAACTTCAAAGCGGATGAATGAAGAAACGCTTGCATTCTGACTGTTCACATATTGCTCCACCGTTTGGTCACTGTCTTTGACAAATTCTTGATCAAGCAAGCACACTTGCTCGAAGAATTTCTTCATACGACCTTCGACCATTTTCTCCACAATTTTTTCCGGTTTGCCTTCATTAAGCGCTTGTTGTTTAAGAATTTCACGTTCGTTGTTTGCTTCTTCTTCCGGTACTTCATCACGAGAAACATAGTTCGGTTTGATGGCGGCCACATGCATGGCAATATCTTTTGCTAGCGTTTCGTCCGTTGTTCCGTCAAGCACAGAAAGAACACCAATCTGTCCGCCCATATGAAGATAAGCACCAAATGCCTGATTATCTGTTTTATGAACAACAGCGAATCGGCGCAAGGAAATTTTTTCACCAATGGTAGCAATTTGCTCGTTGATGTAATGTTCGAGTGTATTTCCACCTTCAACGGTTTGAGAAAAAGCGGTGTCTAAATCAGCAGGTTCATTGGTGAGTAAATGATGAGAAACTGTATCCACCATTTTTTGGAAATTCTCGTTCTTCGCCACGAAATCCGTCTCCGCATTAATTTCGACGATGACAGCTTTGTTGCCTTCAGTTTTTACGTTGGTGAGTCCCTCAGCTGCAACGCGATCTGCCTTCTTCGCCGCTTTCGAGATCCCTTTTTCACGGAGAAAAGCAACGGCTTCTTCCATATCTCCGTCCGTTTCTGCAAGTGCTTTCTTACAATCCATCATGCCGGCACCGGTTTTTTCACGCAATTCTTTTACCATTTTTGCACTAATCGCCATTTGAAAATGCCTCCTTGTTAGTTTCTTGATCTAATACACTTGTAAACTTGTAAAAAGGTGACAAGGGTCTTGCCCTTGTCACCCCTGTTTCATCATACATATTATTCTTCAGCGCTTGTCGCTACTGCTTCTTCTTGTTGGTCTTCTGCGATTTCCTCTTCTTCTCCTTGGCTTGCTTCAACAACAGCATCTGCCATCTTCGATGTAAGCAAGCGAACCGCACGAATCGCATCATCGTTGCCTGGAATCACGTAATCAACTTCATCAGGATCACAATTTGTATCTACAATGGAGATAATTGGAATGTTTAATTTACGTGCCTCCGCCACGGCAATACGTTCTTTACGAGGGTCAATGATAAACACCGCATCAGGTAAAGTGTTCATATCTTTAATGCCGCCGAGAAACTTCTCAAGACGGGTCTTTTCTTTTTGCAAGAGAATAACTTCTTTTTTCGGAAGAACATCGAATGTACCGTCTTCCTCCATTTTTTCTAGATCTTTTAAGCGAGCGATCCGTTTTCTAATCGTTTGGAAGTTAGTTAATGTACCACCTAACCACCGCTGGTTAATATAGTACATGCCGCACCGTACGGCCTCATCACGGACCGACTCCTGTGCTTGTTTTTTCGTTCCAACAAATAAGATCTTACCGCCATCAGCGGCCAAGTTGCGAACGTACTTATACGTCTCATCTACCTTTTTCACCGTTTTTTGCAAATCGATGATGTAGATACCATTCCGTTCTGTGAAAATGTAACGATCCATCTTCGGGTTCCAACGCCTTGTTTGATGCCCGAAATGAACACCTGCTTCAAGTAACTGTTTCATTGAGATTACAGCCATCGTTTTTCTTCCTCCTTCGGTTATTTTCCTCCGCTTCACCTCATTTTCGAACAAAACCGCATCAAACCAGTCGGCACCGTTGCTCGAATCAGGAAGCGTGTGTGTTAACACCGTCAATAAATATACCATAGGAAGCAGGGGGTGGGCAAGATATTTCGTTTACTGCAGCTGAATTTTAGTTCGTCATTCCTTTTAGACGATTTCAGCTTGGCTTGTTGTTCATATTATCGTTTAGATTTGATTTTTGTAGCAAGCTGCTCATTTCTTCATTTGACTGAAATACATCGAAGCATAATACTGACAAAAAAGCTGAAAAAGAATTCATAAGATTTCGGTCGTTCCTTTATATTTTGTACGTTTAAATCTTCCGAAATACCATTTAAGCACACTTCCTTTCCCGGATGAGTCCTTGAAGTACGTGTTCAAAAAGGAAGACAAAAAGGAAAAGTAGTTCCTTTTCCAAAAGCGGAGCGCAAGCTCGTCTCTACGTAAGCGATACCTCGCACGAAAAAAGTGAGTTTCTTTTTGGAGGATATGATTTTCATACGTGAGGAGCTTTAGAAAGCAAGACGACGAAGAGATACGAACGTTATTTTTCCCGGACTTTTTAAAACAACCTCTTTAACATGTCTCAGGGTTATCTGGTCATTTCTTTTTGAAACGCCTGCTTCAATCGAAATAATGCCTTTGAATGGATCTGCGAAATTCTTGACGTCGACAACCGTAACGCAGCTCCAATCTCTGTAAGGGTAAGTTCTTCATAATAGAAAAGGGAGAGGACGAGCCTTTCCTGCTCTGAAAGTTTGGTTATGAGTGTTTGCAATTGTTTATGTACTGCTTTTTTTTCAGCTTCTTCATGCGGGAGAGGCGCTTGGCGGTCTTGAACTGCTGATAGAAAAGAATCTTCGTTGTCTTCGTCGTGTGGCCCTCCATCAATGGATAACAAGTGCGACATATAGCTTTCTGCAGTCGTTTTTAACACTTCTTCTACAGAGATATTGAGCTCTATGGCCACTTCCTTCTCTGTAACATGTCTTCCTTTTTTTTGTTGGAGAACCTCGGTGGTTTCCTCAATTTTCTTTGCTTTTTCTCGTATAGAACGGGGAAGCCAATCTTCCTTACGAAGCCCATCGATGATCGCCCCGCGAACACGAAAAGAAGCGTACGTATCAAATTTGAGTTCACGTTTATGTTCAAACTTGTGCAGTGCATCGAATAAGCCTATCATGCCATGAGATCGAAGTTCATCACGATCAACGGTGCGGGGCAGTGCCGTACTGATCCGCTGAACATGATAGTCAACGAGCGGCGAATAGGCAGCCATTAACTCTTCTTCTGCATATCGATCCCTATGATTGATCCAACGTGCCCAAATTTCCCCCAAGCTTGCTGTTGTCCGCATATCGTCTCCTCCTTTACATGCCCCATTAATAAAATTTGTACCTTTTTAAATGGTACAGACAATTAACGACTAAACCTCTCAAACATTGAATCGTCCGTCCTTTGTTTCCTCTGTTTTGGCTTTTATTAGGATGTTTGCTCCTATCAAGAAAAGTGAAAGCTTCCTTCTTAGGTGTAATTTTTAGTGCTTGTTTCATCGTTTTGCTCGGGCTCTCAAGGTAAGTCCACCACACCAACACTTTGAACTTCAACGTTTGGTTCCAGCTCATTGTAAGATAACACCGGAACTTGTGGAAAATAGCGTTCAATGAGCTGACGGATATGCATACGAACCGCGGGTGAACAAAGAATCACCGGCGTTTGCCCCATATCTGACAATTTTTCGGCTTCTTTGCTGATGGTTTCAACCATTTTCTCGGCTTCATCGGGCGCAAGCGATAAGAACGTACCGTGCTCTGATTGGTGTAAGGCATCCGCAATTTTTTTCTCAGCAGCCCCTCCGAGTGTTACAACATACAACGGTCCGCTTGGCGGAACGACCGCTTTTGTAATCTGCCTTGATAGATTTTGTCTTGCGTATTCAGCGATTAACCTCGGATCTTTGAACATCGGTCCATAATCGGCTAACGTTTCAAAGATAGCTGGCAAATTACGAATGGACACTTTTTCTTTCAAGAGCGTTGCTAAAACTTTTTGAATATCCCCAAGGGTGAGCGGGTTCGGAGTCACCTCTTCCACTAGTGTCGGGTGAGTTTCTTTCAAATGATCGACAAGCTGTTTGGTTTCTTCTCGACCTAATAGTTCATGGGCATACCGTTTCATCGTTTCCGTTAAATGTGTAGAGACGACCGAAGGCGGATCAACAACGGTATAGCCCGAAATTTCCGCGCGGTCTTTTTGATCTTCATCCACCCACAATGCTGGCAGGCCGAACGCGGGTTCAACTGTCTCAATGCCAGTAATGGTTTCATCATCGACCCCCGGGCTCATCGCCATATAGTGATCAAGAAGTAACTCCCCTCGGCTTACTTCATTCCCGCGCAATTTAATTACATACTCATTTGGCTGCAGCTGGATGTTATCACGGATACGAACCACGGGTACGATGACCCCGAATTCCAGTGCCAATTGTCTACGAATCATGACGACCCGGTCGAGCAAGTCCCCTCCCTGATTCGTATCAGCAATCGGAATTAATCCGTAGCCAAATTCGAATTCGATTGGATCAATCGTTAGTAACTGCGTGACATTTTCCGGGGTTGTAACGTCTTCATTGGCTGCTTCCTCCTCTTGTAAAGATTCCTTTGGTACAGAAGAATCTTTTTGACGAGTGAGTACCCAGCCGGAAGTCCCTAGAACTGCTGAAATCGGAAATGTGACTAGATTTGATATTGGCGTAAACACCCCGAGTAAAATAAGCGCACCAGCAGCAATATAGAGCAACTTTGGATAGGCAAACACCTGCTCACTAATATCATAACCGAGCGACCCATTCGAGGCGGCACGCGTCACAACGATCCCCGTTGCCGTCGCAATCAAGAGGGCAGGAATCTGTGTCACAAGCCCATCTCCGACGGTTAGTAATGTGTACGTACCCGCTGCTTCTGTAAAACTAAGATCGTGTAGAAGCATCCCAATTATGAAACCGAAAATGATATTCACGAGGACGATGATAATCCCGGCGATCGCATCCCCCTTCACAAATTTGCTGGCCCCGTCCATTGAGCCGTAAAAATCCGCTTCCTGTTCAATTTTTTCTCGGCGTGTTTTTGCTTCCTGTTCAGTAATTAACCCAGCATTTAAGTCAGCATCGATGCTCATCTGCTTTCCTGGCATTGCATCGAGGGTAAAGCGCGCACCTACTTCGGATACACGTTCAGCCCCCTTGACGATCACGATAAACTGGATCACAACAAGGATAAGAAAAATCACAAAACCAACAAGTGCATTCGATCCAACGACAAATGAACCAAACGTATCAATGACACTCCCTGCCTCTGCCCGACTTAAAATGGCACGGGTCGTTGATACGCTTAAGCCGACGCGGAACAATGTCGCTAGCAAAAGGACAGTAGGAAAAATTGAAAAATCAAGCGGTTCTCTCATGTTCATAGCGACAAGAATAATGAGCAAAGAAAGAGAGATATTCACCATGATCAGGACATCAATCATGGGTGATGGCAACGGGAAAATGAGCATGGCCACTATTAAAATGACGCCTATTAAAATGACTAAATCACGTGCTCGCATTTTACATCTCCTCTTCTTCAATCATGTCGCTTGTGTCCGCTGAAGCCGGTAAACATAAGCGAGAACTTCAGCTACAGCTCTAAATAAATCTTCAGGCACTTCTTGTCCAATCTCCGCACCATCATAAAGACCTTGTGCGAGTGGTTTATTTTCTACCAATGTAATCTTGTTTAACTCGGCTACTTGTCTCATACGAAGTGCTGTGTAATCGGTGCCTTTTGCAATAATGGTTGGTGCTTGCATCACTTGGTCATCATAACGAAGCGCAATGGCATAGTGTGTAGGGTTAGTAATCACGACATCCGCTTTCGGAACTTCCTGCATCATTCGTTGAGTGGCCATTTCCTGGGCGCGCTGCCTGCGCTTTGATTTAATACGCGGGTCGCCTTCCATCTTTTTAAATTCATCTTTAACATCTTGTTTAGACATTCTGATTTGCTTTTCATGATCGTACCGTTGATAGATGTAGTCTGGAACGGACAGGATGAGAAGTAAAAGCGAACAGGAAATGCCGATGATCCCCGTTAACCATGAAACCATGTAAAAGCCAGTTCGAAAATTAAGGAGAGCTAGATGAAGAAGGTCATCAACATAGATCCAAATAATCCCAAATGCGGCGAACCCCACGAGAATGATTTTCAAAAATGCCTTTATAAGTTCTACCAAGGCACGCGCTGAAAAAATCCGTTTGACTCCTTTTATCGGATTGATTTTCGACATTTTTGGCTTAATGGCTTGTGGTGCGAATAGAATGGATACTTGCAACATGCTTGCGATCACACCGGCAAGCAAAGCCACAAGCATAATGGGCAATAACACTATCGCGATCTCAGAAAGAAGAGAGGCAAACATTGACATAACATTTTCGACGTTCATCTCCATCGTCGTATTATGCAAATACATTTTGATGAATAGATGATGCATGAATTCGCCTGGAACCTCTGCGTAGACAAAAAGAAAGATAAAGACGAGCAATAAAATCACAGCAGTATTGATGTCACTGCTCTTTGCTACTTGGCCTTTCTTCCGCGTTTCCTGGCGCTTTTTTGGCGTCGCTTTCTCTGTCTTTTCCTGGGCAAAATATTGTAAATCCATTCGCACGCCCATCATTCTCCTCCAAATAATTGCAATAGCGTTCGCATCGTGACCACAATCTCGTCAACGAGATTGGATACAAGCCAAAAGAACCCCGGTAACGTCAGCATTATTACCGGTAACCCCAGAAAAATTTTTAGTGGTAAACCAACAACAAACACATTCATTTGCGGGACCGCTCGTGACATCACCCCGAGTGCCACATCCACGAGAAAAAGCGTACCTACAATCGGAAATGACATTTGAAACGCAATAATAAACATTGTTGAAAACGCTTCGACAGCAGTTTTCATTACCGATTCACTTCCAAAGTTTACTCCCATTTCATTAACGGGTATATATGTATAGCTGTAGAAAATCCCATCTAACAACAGGTGGTGTCCGTCGGTTACAAACAGTATCAGGACAGCAAACGCATAGAGAAATCCTCCTGTTAAAGGGCTTTGTGCTCCGGTTTGGGGATCAATCACGTTTGCCACGAGAAAACCAATTTTCACATCAATAAAGGCTCCAGCAACCTGAATCGCATAAAATAAGATCGCCGCAACCAGCCCGATCAAAAGACCCATCAACATTTCCTTAATGATCAGTAAAAAGAAAGTCGCATCAATGTCAAGTTCTGGTACATCCAACGTAAAAAAAATGATAGAGGCAAAGAAAATTGCAAAAGAAACTTTAAATATATTCGGTACATTGCGATACGAGAATACAGGGAGCGTGGCAAGAAAAGCCAGAATACGCACGAAAACTAACAAAAACACCGGCAGTTGATTGATCCATTCCAACATATGCATCGATCCCAATATCAACCAATAAAGTTATGCAAATTCGTATAGATTTCTTCTGTAAATGTGATGAGTTGCCCAAGCATCCACGCACCAAAAACCACTAAACCGGCGAGAACGCCGAGGATTTTCGGAATGAACGCGAGCGTCTGTTCCTGAATTTGTGTCGTCGCTTGAAAAATCGCAACCGTTAATCCTAGCACGAGTGCCAATACTAGCAGAGGGCCAGCGACGAGAAAAATTACCGTAACGCTGTGCTCAGCCATGCTTAAGACCGTTTCCTGACTCATATCATCCTTCCTTTACAACGTAAGCTAAAAGCTAATAAGAAGTGACTCAACCACGAGATGCCAGCCATCTACGAGTACAAATAGTAACACCTTAAAAGGAAGAGAAATCATTACAGGCGGTAACATCATCATCCCCATCGACATAAGGACACTGGCAACAATCATATCGATAACGAGAAACGGAATGAATATAAGAAAGCCGATTTGAAATGCGGTTTGTAATTCACTAATCGCAAATGCAGGAACTAACGCTGTCAGTGAGATATCATCTACGGTCTCGGGTGCATCCAACTCAGCGTAGTTTAGGAACAGCGCAAGATCCTTTTCTCGAGTATGATTCGCCATAAATTCCTTCATGGGAGAGACTGCAATCTCAAAGGCTTCTTCCTGGTCCAACTCCCCTTCCAGAAACGGGGTAACCGCTTCTTCATTCACCTCTACCATAACTGGTGACATAATGAAAAACGTAATAAAAAGTGCCAAACCGATGAGCACCTGATTAGGCGGCATTTGTTGAGTTGCAAGTCCCATACGCACGAAAGCGAGCACAACGACAATTCTCGTGAAACTAGTCATCAGCACGAGAATGCTCGGAGCAAGCATCAATATTGTTATGAGGAGAATAAGACGCAACGTCGTGGCTACAGCATCTGGGTCATCGTTGAAAAAGTCACCAATCGGAACACCTGGTATGATGGCTGAAGTCATCAATTCCTCCCTTCTGAACGGTCAAATCCAATCTCTCCTTCATTCTTTGTATCTCGTAAATATACGTCCAGCTGCTCATGAAATGAACCATAGGTTTGATCGTGATGATCTCTCTTTGTCTTTTCTCTTTTTATTAACGCAAAAGCTTTATCTGTAAAATCTGTAGTCGTGCTGCTTTCTGCCAATGCCATTAATGAGCGGGCTTCCTTCTCATCGCTGATCTCCTGCAGTAACTGAATCGATTGGCCGACGCCAACGACAAGCAGGCGGTCCCCAACACGAATGAGCTGCACAGACTTTTGCTGACCGAGTCCAATCCCTCCAAGGTTCTGCATCGTTTTCGTGGATTGAAAGCGATTCGTCCGTTTTGCTAAAAGCTTCAGTAAAAAGAACATAACGAAAATAACAGCCCCAAGAGCGAGACCCAATTGGAACAAGACATTCCACATGCTCTGACCGTCACTTGCAGAAGCTTCTATGTTACTACTTTCTTCATCTATATGTACGCCTTCGATTTTTTCCTCATGGTTTTCTATCGAATCCAATACAGATGTCTCAGCATGCATGACAGCTGAAGTCGAAGATACCCATAGGATAAACGTAATGATTGCAATCCGCACTTTACATATTTTCATAAAAAGACTCCTAGATTAACATAGTACTTTATTTACAGCATCTAGCACCCGATCAGCCTGAAAGGGCTTTACGACAAAGTCTTTTGCTCCTGCCTGGATCGCTTCGATGACCATCGCTTGCTGTCCCATCGCTGAACACATAATTACTTTCGCCCGGGCGTCGTAAGCCTGAATTTCCTTTAACGCCTGGATGCCGTCCATTTCCGGCATTGTAATGTCCATCGTCACAAATGCCGGCTTTAATTCTTTGTATTTTTCAACCGCCTCTTTTCCATTTTCTGCTTCACCCACGATTACAAAATCATTTTTATCGAGGATATCTTTAATCATCATACGCATAAAAGACGCATCATCTACGATTAGTACACTACTTGCCATTACGGTTTTCATCCTTTACCCATGTTATAAATGTTGCAATCGTTGTTCACGACTTATTATATCGGTCACCCTTACCCCGAAGTTTTCATCAATAACCACAACCTCTCCTTTAGCGACAAGACGCTGGTTCACGAGAATATCCACCGGGTCCCCAGCCAATTTATCCAGTTCGATAATCGAGCCTTGTGTGAATTGAAGAATATCCTTAATGGAACGTCTTGTCCGTCCCAACTCCACTGTTACTTCAAGTGGAATATCCATCAGCATACTTAAGTTACGGGATTGATTTACACTAAGGGGAACATCGTCAAAATCATTAAAAGTGACCGGCTGGATATCACGGTCTACTACTTGCTCATTGGTCCTTGAATTTTTCACACCCTCCTCTAGCGGCGCATTTGACGATGGTTGAGGATTTGGGGAAGGTTCAGGGGGTTCTGTGTTCCCCAATTCCTCAGCTAAATTTTCTTCACCTTTTGGATTCGGGGCCATTAATTGGGCGACCATCTCTTTTGCGAACCCTAAACTTGCTAACTGCATAATGGAGGAGTCGATTTGATCTCCGATTTGTAAACGAAAGGATGTTTTTACGAGTGTATCCTCTTGCGGTATATACTCCGTTCCTGAACCTTCATCTATATTGAGCATATCGACAGCAGGTGGTGAAATATCGACACGTCGATTAAAAATAGTTGACAAAGATGTCGAGGAGCTCCCCATCATTTGGTTCATCGCTTCCTGAACCGCACTAATGTACATATCGGTAAGTTCAGAAGGGGGTGAAGTCCCATCTCCACCGAGCATGAAATCTGCAATGACTCGTGCATCTTCTTCTTTAATGACAAGCAGGTTCGTACCCTTGAATCCGCTCATGTATTTTACATGAACCGCCACATGTTGTTTCGGGAGCTCCTCATACAACAGATCGGATTGAATGGCCTGTACCACGGGTGTTGTGATTGACACCTTTTGATTTAATAGCTTTGATAGCACCGTCGCTGCGCTTCCAAACGAAATATTTCCAATTTCACCAATCGTATCCTGTTCAATCGTCGTTAAGTACTGGCTGACATCTAACCCAGCTTTCGTTGTGGGAGGCGGATAGCCATCTTCTTCTACGTTATTGCTCGTTACTTTTTGCTCATCATTTCCATCTTCTAAACCTTCAAGCAATCCGTTTATTTCCTCCTGGGAGAGAGAATCGTCATTCATCTGTCTTCTTCTGCCTCCTTTATTTTCTCAATGACTTGTACAGCCAACCGCTTCTTTTTCTTTCCGGCTTGAACAAAGTACTTCGGTTCCCCGCCGACATAAGCCACAAACGGATCATTGACTGGCTGGGAAAGCTCGATAACATCATCCTGACGCAAATGGAGAAGTTCCTCTACGCTGATTTGTGAATGACCAAGCAATGCCTGGAACGTCAAATTTGCCTGACGAACAGAACTTTCCAATCGCTGTTCTTCACCTTCATGGCGAGATTTATTCGTCTTCTCCATCCAGTAATGCCTAGATAGTTTTGGCAAAATCTCTTCAAATACAACATAAGGTAAGCAAACGTTAATCATCCCTGTCGTTTCACCGATCGTTGCGGAAAGGGAGATAACCACAACTGTTTCATTTGGTGCTACCATTTGCATAAATTGTGGATTGATTTCCAAATGTTCCAAGACTGGCTCAATTTCAATCACTGAGCTCCATGCCTGTTCAAAACAATCAAGTATGTATTGGGTCATTTGTGAGAGTATTCTCGTTTCAATTTCAGTCAAATTTTCAATCTTGTTATAGCTTAAACCCTCTCCCCCTAAGATACGGTCAAGCATGGAGTAGCCGATTTGAGGATTTATTTCAATCAATAATCGTCCCGTAAGCGGCTTAGCGTCAAACACATTCAGCAACGTCATTTTGGGAATTGAACGGATAAATTCTTCATAAGACAATTGTTCAACAGAAGCTACTGATATTTGTACGAACGTACGTAATCGGGCAGCGAGTGCTGTCGTCAACAGACGTGCAAAGTTCTCATGGATACGTGTCAAGGAACGTATTTGATCTTTAGAGAAACGAACGGCCCGCCTAAAGTCATAAGTCATAATTTTATTTTCATCGATTTCTTTGCGTAATTCGTTTGCATCCATTTCACCCGTCGATATCGCTGACAGCAGGGAGTCAATTTCTCCTTGTGAAAGTACATCAGTCATGATTTCACCTCAAAGCTCAACCTCATCAGCATGCAAGCAAGAGGTTATGAATATCCAGGAACAAGTCTTGTTCTAATGTGAGCAACCCTCCGGACCTTCTAAATCCTTAGCAACATCTCTTACAAGCGATGAATAACCACATTTTTGATACGTCGTCAGCATCCTTTAGATACATCATTAATTCTTCAGTGTCCCACGAACGTATAATGACTTCACCAATACTTAGAACTTCTAAGGACTTCGGATGCAGCTCAACTAATTAAAAGTTTTCGGTTTCTATCAGTCGGCTACCATCGTTGGCAGCTACAAGGGGATGACCTGACTGTCCTTTATAGAGTGTGTTCAAAAAGAAGGACGACAAGAGCCGAGTAGGTCGAGAAGACGTAGCTTCGAGCACCCTGCTCGCACCACGAAAGCTATTTTCCCGGACTTTTTGAACAACTTCTTATAAGAGACAAGATTACTTCATATTCATAATTTCTTGTAATACCTCATCGGACGTTGTAATAATTCGAGTATTCGCCTGTAACCCCCGCTGCCCGGAAATCATCTCCACAAATTCTTCAGAAAGATCGACGTTGGACATTTCAAGTGTACCCACGGCAATTTCACCGGAACCATTTTCCCCTGGAACTAGATGATTTGGTTCTCCGGAATTGACCGTTTGTCCATACAAACTCCCACCTTGCTTTTCTAGCCCTTCAGGGTTAGAGAATGTTGTTAATCCTATCGTTTGTCCTACTTGAGCATCCCCATCGATGATTTGAGCGACGCTGCCGTCCCTTCCAATATTATAACTGGACGCATCTTCATCGATTTGGATTTGTGCGCCATCATTTCCTAGTACGAAATAACCGTCTTCATTGACGATGTTTCCATTATTGTCTAACGAAAAGTGGCCAGCGCGGGTATAGAATTCCCCGCCTTCGGGATTTTGAATTCTGAAGAATCCTTCTCCGGCAATACCGAGATCAAGCTCCCGGTTCGTCGGCTGCAAGGCCCCTTGGGTATGATTGGTATTGATTGAGCCGGATCGGGTTCCGAGCCCCACCTGCATAGGGTTTGTCCCACCCTGATTCGCTCCACCTTCGGTCGCTCCCCGCATCTGTTGACTCATCATATCCTGAAAAGAGAACTGTTCTTTTTTAAAGCCTGTTGTATTTACGTTTGCAATATTATTACCGATGACTTCAAGTTTCGTTTGGTGGTTTTGAAGCCCGGATATACCGGAATACATGGATTGCAGCATGATCAATATCCTCCTTATAAGCCTTCGCTTTTATAATAGGTTTCATTCCTATACTCACGGGGCGTACCTGTATGTTTGGCGACAAATCTTAACCTTTGGCCAATCTTCAGTAGACACTTGCGTCTGCATGGGTTCGTCAGCATATATTTTGCATTTCTGATCAGAGTCCCCAAAACAACAATGGATCTATTTAAACTTTGCGTAAATGGTCATTTTTCGATCAAAGAATGGATGATAGCAGCTGGCGATAAAATGAGCAGTTCCTCGATCCTTACACCGATCAGCCGTCTTCTTCCGACTCATCAGTTTTCGAAAGCCGGATCGAGGCCGATTTTCACGAGCTGACTGCTATCAATCCAACGCTCATTATCAAGAAGCAGCTTAATGGTTCCTTCAGAGGTCTTCCGCACAGATAAGACTTCATTCTCTTGGAATTGCCCTTCTTCTCCATCACTAGCTTCCACTTGAATTTCCCATTTCACCGGTGTTCCGATCAATTCACTAAACTGGACAAGAGAAAGACGTTCTTGAGTGCTCAAAAACCGTTCCATGGCATTATTTATGTTCGTCATTTGTTCCAGTGAAGAGAACTGCGCCATCTGGGCGATAAATTCCCGGTCATCCATCGGATCGAGGGGGTCTTGATTTTGCAATTGCGCAATCAATATTTTTAGAAAATCATCTTTAGCAAGCATAGAATTCTCCGGAGTTGTTACATCTACTTCATTCACTACCTTTTCTCCAGGAGAAGATGAAGCTTGTGAATGCATACCTATATTCATCGTGATCACCTCCTTATATTTCTTCATCCATCGTTAACCGTAGCCATTCTTCAAATGTATGGATCTGTAAATGATCTTGTTCATTACCTGTCTCATCGTCATGCTGACTCTCATCTTCACGAGCAGGTGGTTGGTCCCCCTTGCCTTCTCCAGGGGGAAAGGTACCTGCTTGTTCAACGATAATTCGATCTACTGCTAGTTGCTGTTGAAGGAAAGCGTTGCGAAGCTGTGGTAACTGTGCCTCCACTAATTCACGGGTGGTATTTGTTGTCGTCAGCATCCTCGCTTGCATTAGGCCATTTTCCCGAGTAATCTGGACATCCACACGACCAAGGGTCTCTGGATGAAGTTTTACTGTCAATCGCTGAACTCCATCCCCATTCATCCGTAAATGGCCTTTACGAATTGCCTGCTGGAACTGTTTTACAAATTCAATGGCTCGAGCATGGTTAGTCTTATGCCCGCCAAGATGGATGAACAGCTGTTGCCCTTGATTTAATGGTTGTGCCGCTACTGTTTCAGTAAAGAAATGAGCAGGCGCCAAATTTTGGACAGGGATCAACCTTGGTAGAGCTGCCCCTTCCCATGCTCCGTTTCGGTTTATCTCTGTTCGATGTAAGTTCGCAAGCACTCCCCGGCTCTGTATTGAATCCAGGTACGAATACCCCGAAAACAGCCTGAGGGGGTGCTCTTGTAATTTATCCCTAAAGATTTGTACGTTTTCCGACCCATGTACTTGCAAATAATGAGACAGCCGGTGGCGCAGTGGTTCTATACGCTCGCTTTCTCCATTGCGAACTGCAAAAGCAAGAATAGCAGCTAGTGTAGGAATCACTTCCATTTCGGTTTGTTGAGCTATCTCTTGATCTACATGTTGTGCCTCCTGCTTTATATTGGTCATGATCTGTTCTAATAGAGCATCAATTGAAGGATTTTCTGTGCTTAACGTTTTAATGGAATTCAGTAAATCCTGCTCATTCCCATTTAAGCTCTTGAATTCTCGCACAGTCTCTTCAATGATTTTAGCCGCCAGCCCCCAATCCTCTTCTGATAAAAATTCTTTAATAGATGGAAAGAATAATTTCCAGTCACTTAACGCCTTCGTATGATCCAATAACGACCCATATGACCCATTCTCCTGCTGAAATAACCCTCCGGTACGGTCTTGTATATGGGTTAACAAATGGTTGAACAAACTGTTCCCATTACCGAAAGATTCTTCCCCCACCATCTGGAATGAACCATTACTTCCTTTGTTAGCTGAGTGTGTCATAACATTGGCAAATAATCCTGGGGCAATGATCCTGCCTCACCTCCTTTGATCCAAAAGCTTAATTTGCAAGCAACGTTGTGATTTCTGCTGCCCGATTTGGATCCATGTTTTGTAATATATCGGAACGGCTATCATCATTCATTTCCGACATGTGCATTAAAATTTCCTCATTTGGAAGTTCTCCCATAATCTCTGCTGCTCTTCGTGGATTCATATTTTCATAAACGTTTGCGATACGACTTAATTCTTCCTGGGTATCTATATCCCCCGCATCTTGATTTTCATTGCTCAACGCCTCTAATTCTTCGTATTGGGCCAGTTCGATTTGTAAATCTTCAATCGTGGACTCCGCTTGCTGAAGTTCATATTCCAGGTGAGCAATCTGCTCGTCTTTTTCTGCCAACCTTGGTTCACTTTCTTCTTCCTTTTCATCTTCATGGACCCAATCCGATACAACTGGAATACTGCTCACCGTCGACTTTATTTGATCAATAGGATTCACTACTCCGAATATGGTTAATACCACCCCTACCAGCACAATGATGAGCGTACCAGGTATAACAATGAGGAATAAAAGCTTTTGAAACCAGTGGGGGTTATCATTTTTGTTTTTTGCCATTCCTCCACCTACTTACGCAGTAGAACTTGTCGAGACGCAAGCTCATCCATGAGTGTTTGTTCTTGTTTATTCATATCTTGTATGTACTCTTCCCATTTGCGTTCTTTCATTCTCTCTATTTTTTTTATTTCAATCTCAGCTGATTGCCATTCTTTTTTTCGAGCTGCCATCACATTGCGAGCCGTATTTGCTTTCTTTTGAGAATGTTTAATTCTGTTTTCAATATTTTCTCTTGCCAGTTGTTTTGTTTGAATCAAGGCCACAGTCGTTCCCTGTATACACGCGTGTTTATGCTTTTCATCCAGATTTTCCCGCGCCTTTAACCATTGGTATAATTCATACCCCGCAGCTTCAAAATGACGGGCTGCATCTTCATAACTATTTCTGTGCTCGACAACTTCACGTTCTTTCACTTCTAGTAATTTTTCAAATGGAAACGTAAAAGTCATCGCGCATTACTTCCTTTCTTCGCTAACGTTTGTAAATGTTCAATAGTCGTCATAAAATTTGTACGTTCTTCTGTTCCTTGCCTGAGAAATGCTTGGATCTCTGGATGGATGTTAACGGCTGCATCCACTTTTTCCGAGCTTCCTCGTTTGTATGCCCCAACCTGAATCAGATCTTCAGTGTCTTCGTAAGTGGCTAAATATTGCCGAACTATTGCAGCTGCTTGCATATGTTCTTCTGATACAATCTGATTCATCAACCGGCTGGAACTTTTTAAAATGTTTAAGGCTGGATAGTGCCCTTTATTCGCAACGCTTCGGTCAAGGATAAAATGCCCGTCCAGAATCCCCCGAACCGCATCCGCGATCGGCTCGTTCATATCGTCACCATCTACAAGGACTGTATAAAAGGCGGTTATCGTCCCCTGTTCACTTGTCCCTGAGCGTTCCAACAACTGAGGCAAGAGGGCAAACACCGAAGGAGGATAGCCTTTCGTTGTTGGCGGTTCACCAGTGGCAAGTCCAACTTCTCGTTGTGCCATAGCAAAACGGGTAACAGAGTCCATCATTAAATTCACCGTTTTCCCTTGATCGCGAAAATATTCCGCAATCGCCGTGGCTGTCTGAGCACCTTTAATGCGAACGAGGGCTGATTGATCGGAAGTGGCGACGACAACGATGGTCTTTTTCAAGCCATCTGGACCAAGATCTTTTTCTATAAATTCCTTAACCTCACGCCCCCGCTCCCCGATCAGTGCTATGACATTCATATCGGCTTTTGAGTATTTCGTAAACATCGCCATTAATGTGCTTTTTCCGACGCCGCTACCGGCAAACAATCCGACTCTTTGGCCTTCTCCCACACTCAACATACTATCAACCGCACGGACACCAAGAGGAAGGGGCTTTGTAATTCGAGGTCTGCTAAGAGGGTTGGGTGCCTTTCGCTCGACCGGGACCTTGTATAACCCTTTAGGCAATTCGCTTCCATCAAGCGGACGTCCTAACCCATCTATAACCTTTCCAATCAACCCGGTACCCACTTCGATTTCCAATGGCTTACGTGTACTCTCTACAAGAGATCCAGGGTAAATTTGCTCCGTTTGAGAAAAAGGCATCAATACAATCACAGATTCCTTGAATCCAACGACTTCTGCTAGTACAGGAGCTCGTTCATGCGCCGGATAGATCCGACAAATTTCCCCTACAGCTGCTTGTGGGCCCTGTGCTTCGATCGTCAAGCCAACAACGCGAGTGATTTTCCCTAACCATTTCAACGGGTTTAAATATTCGATTTCATTGACAATCTCCGCTGCCCTCATCACGACCTCCCCGAGGCAAGCAAATCATGAAGCTCCGTATGTAAGGTACCTAGTTGATCCTCCAGAGATACAGCTAAACGTCCAACAGGGGTTTCGAACACGCAGCCATTATTGTCCAGGTTTGTGTCGGGAATAAAGCGAAGGTGCTCGGCATGCGTAAGTAACGCTTGCCATTCTTCACGCTGCTGAACCGTTTCTTTGTAACGATCAGGGTGAATATAAACAACAACTTCTGTATGATTTTTGACTTCTTGAAGCGCCTCTTTTATGAATTGCAGCCAGTGATCTTCCATTTCAAGTTTTTCTCCTAATATTTTTTTCGTAAGCATGATAGCAAGGTCAATGATCACTGGCTCAGCAGCGTTTAAATATTGCTGATAATCTTCTTTTGCTGCTTCCACCACATGAGTAGCTTCAGCGATGGTCTTCTGATAGGTCTCGTACCCTTTTCGTTTCCCTGTAAGGTATCCCTCACGTTCCCCCTTGGTCCATGCTTCTTTGTATTGTTCTTCTATTTTGTTTTCAAATTCAGCTCGGGAAGTCTCCATCTCTCTATAGATCTTTTCACTTTCTGCCCGAGCCTCTGTGATCATCGCATCTGCCTGCTCCCTGGCACTTACGAGTAATTGTTGTTTCGCTGATTCTTTAGTTTTAGTTTCTTCTTTGTCATCTTTACTACGCTCTGTTCCTACAGGCTGCACAAGAATAGAATGAGGATGGTTTGTTGGTGATTTTGATTTTTCTGCTTTAATAACCCTAGACAATAATATCGTCCCCTCCACCACGGGCAATCACAATCTCCCCCGTATCTTCCAGTGTGCGAACAACCCCAACGATTCTCATTTGAGCTTCTTCAACATCTTTCAATCGAACGGGGCCCATATATTCCATTTCCTCTTTGAACGTATCTCCCATGCGTGTTGACATATTGCTGAAAATAATCGTTTTCACTTCTTCACTAGCCACTTTTAAGGACAGCTGTAAATCTTCATGATCTACATCACGGATAATACGTTGAATCGATCGATTATCAAGCGTAACGATATCTTCAAAAACAAACATTCGTTTTTTAATTTCATCAGCAAGTTCCGGATCCTGACTCTCCAATGAATCAAGGATAGTGCGCTCAGTACTACGATCGACGCTGTTTAATACTTCCACAACCGATTCGATGCCGCCCGCTTCTTTATAACCTTGGGGAACGGCTGAAGAGAGGCGCTGCTCAAGAATCGATTCCACCTCATGTACGACTTCAGGAGAGGTACTATCCATTACTGCGATTCGTTTGGCGATATCGGCTTGCAGCTCAACCGGCAAATCTGAGAGAATTTGTCCCGATTGCTCAGAATCAAGATAAGACAAGACGAGCGCAATCGTCTGCGGGTGTTCATTTTGAATAAAATTCAAGATTTGCATGGGATCAGCTTTCCTCGCAAAGTCAAATGGGCGTACTTGCAAAGTTGACGTAAGTCTAGTAACGATCGACATGGCTTCTTCTTTACCGACTGCTTTTTCTAATACATTTTTCGCATAGCCAATACCACCTTGTGTCATGTAATCTTGAGCAACTGCAAGCTGATGAAATTCATCAATAATCTTGTCCTTCGTCGAACTCTCCACTTTGCGTACGTTCGCAATTTCAAGCGTTAGCTGCTCAATCTCTTCTGGTTGCAGATGCTTATATATGTTTGCTGAAACATCAGGACCCATAGAAATGAGAAGAACGGCGGCTTTTTGCTTTCCCGGGATTCTTTTTTGAACTCTTGCCATACGCTCCCCCTTAATCTTCCGATAACCAGGTGCGAAGAAGTTTGGAAAACTCTTCTGGTTTTTCTTTGGCTAATATTTCCAATCGCTTGAGCTGTTCCCCTTCCATCGAGTGGTTATTATCTGGAATATCCTCAACTGAAAGGTTCTCTTCCTCAAATTCCTGTTCTTCGTCTTCATAAAAATGACGTCGAAGGAGTAAAACAGCAGCTACAATCGCAGCAATGCCCACAATCGCTGATAAAACATACACCCACAGAGGAAGACCTGTAGTTTCAGGCTCTTCCTCAAACTGGTTGCCGATGAAAGGCTGTGCAGAGACGAAGATTTTATCGGCAACATCCCCGTCGTCCATTTCTTCAAGATATGTTTCGTCAATACTGGTGGAAACGACGGTTTCCAAAATGGATTCAATATCGTCAATGGTTTCAGCAGGTAGGGATAGGATATCTTCGTGGTCTGGAGGTTCAACAGCAACCTGAATACCCAAATCTCGTAATTTATAAGGGCTTTCCTGGATATGACGATGAATACGGTTCACCTCGTTGTTCACACGCTCTTCCATTCGTTCATAATCTCCATCTCCGGCTGCGCCGACTCCAGGATAGTTGGCAACATCATTGTCACCTGTCCCAGCGACTCCTTCTTCTGGAATCTCTTCGCCTTCATACGTTTCTGTGATCGACTCGGCGCTAACCTCAATGCCTTCCATATTCTCTTCATCCACTGGCTCTACCAGTTCTTCTTCACGGGTCTCTTGTGTAAAATCAATATCACTAGTAACTGTTACCATCACTTTATCCTGACCCATCATGATTCCTAGCATTTGCTGAAGTTGCTCTTGAATATCATTTTCGATATTCCGTCTGATTTCACGGTGTTGGTCATAAGCTTGCATCGCCCCATCAACGGCATCTTTATTTTCATAATGATATTGATTCGCTTGGTTATCCGTAAGCGTAATGTTGTCAATCGGGAGATCCGGAATACTTCTGGATGCCAAATGGTACAACGCTTGTACATTCGCTTGCTCCATTTGATAACCAGTAGATAGCGTGAGGACGATTGAAGCATTGGATTCTTCCTGATCATCACTGACCCATACGGTTTCCTCCGGAAGGGTAATCATGACATCTGCCTGACTAACACCATCCATAGTTTCCATGAGATTACTTAATTCTGTTTCCAATGTTGCTTTTTCCATGAGAGAAAACTCATTATCTGTCATCCCGAATCCAAGCTGATCTTGAAAATCTTCATAACCAATCGAACCACTTCGTGGAATTCCCTCAGCTGCTAATTCTACTTTGAGTTGATCAACGCTTTCTTGAGGCACTAGAATGGTAGTTCCACCGTCTGTAACCTCCGATGGGACTCCTCTGTTATCAAGATTCTCCTTGATGCTTCCCGTTTCTTCTACAGACAGATCATTATATAGAGGTGCATAATTCATTCTTGTATTGAAAAAGAGGAGGAGTAAAATCAACACGATAGGTAACAGCAATGCTCCTAGCAGAAAATATTGCTGTTTTTTGGATTTTGCGCTCCAGAATTGCCGGACTCGATCCTTATATATATGTATTTTTTCGTTCATTTGTTGCTTGCCCACTTCCTCATGGAATTACCTAGATGTACATGTTCAAAAAGAACTTCCGTACGCTAAGACTTACACCTACGTTCCAGAGCGGAGAACTTGTCACTAAGAAAGTTAACCTTCACACGAGAAATAGTGTTTTATGCGAAAATATAGTTTTCACGCGTGTGTAGCGCAGGAAAATCGAAAACTAGAGCAGGGGTGTCACAGGACGTGACGGAATTTAGTCTAAGGTCTTAGAATCCACTCCCGAAGGCTTCCCTTCGGATTTGATTATCACAACGTCATCCTCATCACTTTGTCATAAGCTTCCATCACTTTATCACGAACTTCGACAGTTGCCTGAAGGCCGATTCCCGCTTTTTCAGAAGAAATAATCACGTCATGGAGATTATCCACTTCCCCCGTTAGTAACTTTTGGGTCATCTCTTGAGATTCTTTTTGATACATATTTACGTTATCGAGTGCACTCTTAAAAATTTGACCGAAAGAGTGTTGAGCTTCTGCCCCACTTACTGGATGTTTTTTATCGTCTGCCGCTCCAGATGAATGACTTGCCGCTGCTGTCGGTGGAATAGGCACTTGCATGTTTGTTGTGATTTCCATCATCATCACTCCTTCCCTCTATGATCGCCCGATTTCCATTGTTTTCATCATCATCCCTTTATGGGCATCGAACACAGTAGCATTTGCTTCGTACGATCTCGTTGCCCCCATCACATCAACCATTTCTTTCAACGGATCGACATTTGGTAATTCGAGATAACCTTCTTCATCGGCATCAGGGTGTTCAGGTTGGTATGTGGTTTGAAAAGGCGTCCCGTCTTCAACAATACCGCTCACCTTGACACCAGCGGCTCCTTGTGAATCTTCCTGTTCCGCGCGTCGTAACTGGGAGGCAAAAGAATGTTGGTTTTCTTGAGGCGCCATTGTAACGATTCTCCGTCGATACGGTTCCCATTCTCCGTCCACCATTCGACCTCTCGTTGTTTCGACATTTGCCATATTGCTGGAAGCTGCATCCATTCGAAGACGCTGAGCGGTTAATGCAGAAGCTGTTGCGTTCATACCCTCAAATAACGACATATCAGTTCCTCCCTCCAAGAGCTGTCTTCAGACTGCTAAATTGCCCATTCATTCGATCAGTAAGGGCAGAATGATAGATCTGATTGTTTGCCATAGCTGCCATTTCTTTATCTATATCCACACTGTTTCCGTTGTGCTGATACATTCGTTCTGGGTTGATAGATGTATACGCACCTCGTGCTTTCTCTCCTCTGAATTCAATGTGCCGTCCATCTGTCTTGTGTGAAAGAAAATTTTGCTTAGCTTCTTCTAACGTATGTTGAAAATTTGTCTGTCGAGCTTTATAGTTCGGAGTATCTATATTGGCAATATTGTCTGCAATCGTTTTCTGCCGAAATGCGGCACCATCTAAACCATTTTGTAAATTTTGGATGGTTGATGAAAACAAAGTCATATACTATTATCCTTTCGATTTAAATCTTTAGACTTAGATATGACCATTTTATTACTTATGTAGGGTTCTATTGGTCCTCTTGATTGTATAAAAAAGCTTGAATGATGTCTAATATATAATTAAAAAATTTTATATCAGTAACATTTACCCATTAATTTAACTGAATCAACAACAAAAACAGTTGTTAATACCTAAATAAGATCAACATTTACTTACAACGTGCATAATATTCGGTTTATTTATAGTTGCCCCAACCAAAAAACCGCACCCGATGATGGGTGCGGCAGGAATGCAATCTCTTTATTCACTTTATTCGTCACGAAGGCGCTCTAATTCGATTAGAAACTTGTTATTAAGCACTTTAATATACGTCCCCTTCATTCCCAGGGAACGAGATTCGATTACGCCTGCACTCTCAAGTTTACGTAGGGCATTGACAATGACGGAGCGAGTAATTCCAACACGATCAGCAATTTTGCTAGCGACGAGCAGCCCTTCTTTGCCATCCAGCTCTTCAAAAATATGCTCAACGGCCTCTAACTCACTGTAAGAGAGAGAACTAATCGCCATTTGTACCACTGCTTTACTCCGTGCTTCTTCTTCGATTTCCTGTGCTTTTTCATGCAGAATTTCCATTCCCACTACTGTTGCACCATATTCAGCCAGTACGAGGTCATCATCGCTAAAAGATTCATTGAGGCGCGCCAAAATTAATGTACCTAAACGCTGGCCGCCGCCAATAATCGGCACGATCGTCGTCAAACCGGTACGGAATAGATCACGGTTCTCTACAGGAAATGCTGTGTACTCGCTATCGATATCCAAATTCGGTGACGTTTCATTCACATTGAATATTCCGGCTGTGTATTCTTCAGGGAATTGTCTCTCCTCGAGAATTCGATCAATTTTATCATGCTCAATTTCCTGTTGGATAGAGTAACCGAGCAGTTTACCCCGACGGCTTACGACAAAAATATTTGCCGTTATGACATGGCTCAACGTTTCTGCCATATCCTTAAAATCAACATGCTGCCCTGTTGTTTTTTGCAACATATCATTAATTTGTCTCGACTTTGCTAATAGTTCCATTTGTTGAAAATCCTCCTATTCGTAGTTACAAAATAAAGTGGCTGGTATCTTCATTCCCGGCAACGTCTGCGAGTTTTTCTTCCACATATGGAGCAGTGATTGTAATTTTCTCTAATGAAATATCAGAGGCTTCAAATGAAAGCTCTTCTAACAACCGTTCCAACAGTGTGTGTAAACGGCGCGCGCCAATGTTTTCAGTCTCGCGATTTACATGTTCAGCTAAAGCAGCCAACTTTTCAACAGCATCGTCAGAAAATTCTACGATTATACCTTCCGTTTCCAAAAGAGCTGCATATTGTTTAAGTAAAGCGTTATCTGGCTCCCGAAGAATTCTGATAAAGTCATCCTTTGATAAATTCTCAAGTTCGACTCGAGTGGGAAAACGACCTTGAAGTTCAGGAATTAAGTCGGAAGGTCGTGACATATGGAAAGCACCGGCGGCTACAAAAAGGATATGATCAGTGTTAACGGCTCCGTACTTGGTCGTTATAGTAGCTCCTTCCACAATGGGGAGAATATCACGTTGAACGCCTTCTCTGGAAACATCCGCACTACTGCCCGATTGTTTTCCAGCTACCTTATCGATCTCATCGATAAAAATCATACCGAGTTGTTCAGTCTTATTGATTGCTTGTTGGCTGACTTCTTCCATGTCCACCAGTTTTTGGGCTTCGTCTTCAATGAGAACGGCGCGCGCTTCTCTCACGGGCAGCTGACGCTCCTTCTTTTTCTTCGGCATCATATTCCCGAGCATTTCCTGCATATTCATACCCATCTGATCCATACCTGAGCCTTGGAACATATCCGAAAAAGATGGGGCTTGCTCTTCGACCTCTACAGTTACTAGGTGTTCTTCAAGTTCTCCTAGTTCAAGTTGATGCTTTATCCTTCTTCTTCGTTCTCGGTTACTCTCATGTTCTGCTTCATTGCCTTCATCAGGCTCAGGCTCTTCGCCTGATTGTGACTGGAAAATCATTTCAAAGGGATTTTTATATTGTTGGTTCTTCTTTTTGGAAGGGGCCAGTAGTTTAACAAGCCGTTCATTGGCCTGCTTTTCCGCTTGAGGACGAACCTTTTCCATTTTCTCAGCTTTTACAATTCGCACCGCACTGTCAACAAGGTCACGCACCATCGATTCAACATCGCGACCAACATAACCCACTTCTGTGAATTTTGTCGCTTCTACCTTCACAAATGGCGCCCCCATGAGTTTCGCTAAACGACGCGCAATTTCGGTTTTCCCTACACCTGTTGGGCCAATCATGAGAATATTCTTCGGAGTGATCTCATCTCGCATATTCTCGGGAACTTGACTGCGCCGATAACGATTACGAAGTGCAATTGCCACCGCACGTTTGGCTTCTGTTTGACCAACAATATATTGATCCAACCGATCAACAATTTGACGTGGTGTAAGATGGGTGTATTCCAACAGTTATCACCTTTCATATCCCTTTTTAGGAAAGTTACATTTCTTCAATCACCCGCTGGCCATTGGTGTATACACAGATTTCACCAGCTGTTTTTAACGCTTCTTCAGCAATTTCACGTGCGCCTAAATCAGAATGTCTAACGAGCGCCCGACCAGCTGCCAATGCATAAAAACCTCCTGATCCAATCGCTAGCACCCCGTCATCAGGCTCAATGACTTCGCCAGTACCTGCGATTAGCAAGAGCTGCTTGTCATCCATAACCAATAACATCGCCTCTAATCTGCGCAGCACTTTGTCACTTCGCCATTCTTTAGCCAATTCAACAGCTGCTCGCTGCATTTGTCCCCCATATTCTTGCAACTTTCCTTCAAACATTTCAAACAGGGTGAACGCATCGGCAACCGAGCCTGCAAAACCTGCAACAACTTTACCGTTATAGATTTTACGTATTTTCTTTGCGTTATGTTTCATAACTGCTGCTTGGCCAAAGGTTACCTGACCGTCGCCGGCCATCGCACCCTTGCCTTTATGACGAATAGCAAAAATCGTTGTTGCGTGAAATGAATTTTCCAAAATTCCTCCTCCTTTCAGGCACGAGGATGGGCTCCTTTATAAATCGTTCGCAGACGCTCTGTCGTTACATGTGTATAGCGCTGTGTCGTCGATAAATGCTCATGACCGAGCAGCTCCTGAACTGCACGTAGATCGGCACCTTCATTCAACAGATGTGTGGCGAATGTATGCCGTAAGCTGTGAGGAGAAATCTGCAGCGTATGTGAAGCTTCACGTACACGTTTATGTAATACGTGTCGCAATCCACGGTCGGTTAATCTTCCTCCTCTGAAATTCAAGAAAAGAGCAGAGGTATCATTCCCGCCACGCTTCGCCAGTTTACTTCTCCCGTCTTCCAAATATCTTTCTAAGGCCGCCAACGCGTATGTGCCAATCGGAACATAGCGTTCTTTTTCACCTTTACCGATAACATGAACCGTCTCTGTACTGAAGTCAAGATCATCACAAAGCAAAGCGCAGGACTCAGCAGCACGAATTCCTGTCGCATAAAGCAATTCGAAAAGTGCCAGATCACGCTGCTGAAGCGGATCGTCCCCTTCACATACATGTAAAAGTGCCTGTAATTCATTCGTATAAAGAAAACGAGGCAATCGGTTAGGCTGAGTCGGAAAATGGGTGAAGGTCATGGGGCTTTCCAAAACTAAGGATTCCCTCTTTAAGAAGCGATAAAACGTTCGAATAATGGAAAGGTCTCTCGCAATGCTTGTTCTTGCCATTCCTTTTTCATGCAAATGAGTGATGTATATTCGTATATGCCTATGAGTAGCATCTAAAGGCCCTATCCGTAATTTTTCTTGTAAAAAATGTTTCCAGGCTTCTAATTGACGTTTATAAGCAATCATCGTATGTTCAGAAACATTTTTTTCCACTCGTAGGTACTGAAAAAAAGCTAGATAAGAATCTTGCGCAGCAGAAGACATAATTATTCACCTCGATAAGCGAATAAAGTTTAACACATTTGCAGACCCTGAAGCAACCTTTGTTCATAAAATTCTGAATCGATTTCAAGTCATCTTTCCCTTAGCTTTCTTTCAGTGGATTCTCTGACCCAAACGACAACCCCTTGAAGATTGTACAAATCCATGGATTTGGTTGCAACTCTTACGCCTTCATTGGTGTGACCGAATTTCAACGATATTGTGAAGAGGGGTCAAAATCTCAGCCATTAAGTAACAAAGGATAAGGAAACCCCTTTATGAGGTTTCCTATTCTTTGAAAGGCTTTAATTAGGATCTTCACGATAATCACAAGTGGAACACTGCACCCGTACTTCCTTCTTGGTCTTTTTCTCTACGAGAAGACTCTGACATTTAGGGCAAGGACGTGCAATTGGTTTATCCCAAGAGACAAATTCACATTCCGGGTAGCCATCGCAACCGTAAAACGTACGCTGTTTTTTACTTTTTCTTTCCACAATATTCCCTTCATGACAGCGTGGGCATTTCACCCCAATCGGCTTTACGATTGCTTTGGTATTACGGCACTCCGGAAAATTGGAACAAGCCATGAATTTTCCGTACCTTCCCATCTTGTACACCATTGGATTACCACATTTCTCGCAATCCTCACCAGCGGGTTCGTCTCTAATTTCGACTTCTTCCATTTCCTGCTCCGCAACATGGAGGCGTTTTTCAAAATCTTGATAGAAGTTATCGATGATCGCAATCCAATTTTCTTTGCCTTCCTCCACATCATCAAGTTCCGTTTCCATCTGAGCTGTGAACTTCACGTTCAAAATTTCCGGAAAGAATTCAACAATTAAGTTTAACACAATCTCCCCGAGTTCTGTCGGTACGAAACGCCGATCTTGAAGTGCTACATAACCCCTGCGCTGGATGGTATCGAGCGTGGGGGCGTAAGTAGAAGGACGGCCTATACCGAGTTCTTCCATGGTTCGCACAAGACGCGCTTCGGTGTACCTTGGAGGGGGCTGTGTAAAGTGTTGTGTTGGTTCCAACTTTTCTTTTTTAGCCGTTTCTCCTTCGACTAGTGCCGGAAGAAGCTTTTGGTCTTCTTTTTTGTTGTCATCATTACCCTCGACATACACTTTCATAAAACCTTGAAACTTCACCTTAGATCCGGTAGCTCTAAAAATCATTCCCCCATTTTCAAGGTCAACCGACATCGTATCCATGACGGCGGGAGCCATGCGGCTCGCCAACATCCGTTCCCAAATCAGACGGTATAAGCGTAATTGATCACGTGATAAATTTTCTTTAATCGACTTAGGCGAGCGGGGAATGACAGTAGGACGGATCGCCTCATGAGCGTCTTGTGCACTCTCATTTTGACTGTTCGGCTTCTTGTCTTTTCCGACGTAATCTTTGCCATATGTTTCTTCGATGTAAGTTCTGGCTTCCGCTTTCGCAGTATCTGAAATTCTCGTGGAATCTGTACGCATATACGTAATTAAACCTACAGTGCCTTCTTTGCCAAGGTCAACACCTTCGTATAATTGCTGGGCAACCATCATCGTTTTTTTGGCACGGAAATTAAGCTTACGTGCCGCTTCCTGCTGAATAGAAGATGTAGTGAACGGTTGTACTGGGTTACGGCGGCGTTCTTTTTTGCTGACCGATTGAATATTAAAATCATCACTTTTAATATTCCCGAGAACCTCATCCACGTCTTCTTTCGTTTTCAGCGAATGTTTTTTATTTCCTTTTCCGTAATACTGGGCTTCAAACGATTCTTTTCCGTACGAAAATTCTGCTTTAATATTCCAATACTCTTCTGGTTCAAATTGCTGAATTTCTTTCTCCCGATCGTTAATCATTTTTACAGCAATAGATTGGACACGACCAGCACTAAGTCCCTTTTTAACTTTTTTCCAAAGCAAAGGACTAATGTTGTAGCCTACAAGGCGGTCGAGAATCCGACGTGCCTGTTGGGCATCAACCAAGTCTGTGTTGATCGCACGTGGATGTTTGAATGCTTCTTTGATCGCGGGCTTCGTAATCTCATTAAATACGACACGACATGGAGAGTCTGCATCAATGTCCAAGCTAAATGCTAAATGCCAGGCAATGGCTTCACCTTCTCGGTCAGGGTCAGCAGCAAGATAGACTTTCTTTACTTTCTTGGCTGCTTGTTTTAATTCTTTTAAAACTGGACCTTTTCCGCGAATGGTTATATATTTTGGATCATAATCCTGATCAACGTTCACACCCATTTGTGATTTTGGCAAATCACGGACATGTCCCATAGATGCTTTCACCATATACTTTTTTCCTAAATATTTTCCTATGGTTTTCGCTTTAGCGGGAGATTCAACGATTACAAGGTAATCTGCCATCTCTAGAGTTTCCTCCCCCTTGTTAAGGTTGTTTCAAAAGTCCGAAAGAAAGCTTCGGTTCCTTTTGAACTCGTACGTAATGTAATTTAAAACCTTCCCTATTATTAAACAACATTTTGCAGTTTGTCAAACGACCATGCTTTTTCAAGGGAAAGTATATGACAGGGCAG
This sequence comes from Geomicrobium halophilum, assembly GCF_014207655.1. Lineage (GTDB taxonomy): Bacteria > Bacillota > Bacilli > Bacillales > Marinococcaceae > Geomicrobium > Geomicrobium halophilum. The sequence continues at coordinate 1,275,629 of NZ_JACHHJ010000001.1, forward strand.
GGATATCCATGACCTTGTCAATTGTGTACAAAAAGGCCAAGTTGGATTTCGCTTCCTCAGACACTGTAGGGACTCGAGTCTAGAAAGGGGGATCCTTCGTGCAGCGGAGTGTAAGACGAGTAGCTCCTTTAGCCACTTCTCATTCGAAGAAAAAAAGTTTTTCTATTGTGTGGGATTTTTTCGGGATTGTTAAGAATTTTGGGAAGTTATAGATCTGAAGGGCGCAGGACCATTGAAGCGCCTTGTTCGATTAAACGATTGGTCCCTACGGATGTTTTGCTATAAATAGGTCCCGGGAGTGCACAAACATCCCGTCCCTGTTCTAATGCCTGATCTACAGTGATGAGCGTTCCAGAACGTTCACCAGCTTCAACGACGAACAAACGCTCACCAAGGGCACTAATGATTCGATTACGTTCCGGAAAATGCCATTTTTGGGGACGAGTATAAGGAGGATATTCGGATAGAAGGAGATGATCTTTAGCAATGTGTGAGGCGAGAGATTGATTTTCACGTGGATAAATATGATGAAATCCACCGGCAATAACGGCGATAGTTTTACCTTTAGCAATAATAGCGCGCTTATGAGCGATCGTATCAATTCCTTTTGCTAAACCACTCACGATGACTCGACCTGATTGAACGACAGGGGATAGAAGTTCTTCAACTGCTCGTATACCATATCTGCTCGGTTCACGCGTTCCGACAACCGCTAATGTGTCTTGATTGCATAAAGCAATGTTCCCTTTACAATAAATGATCCATGGTGGATCTAGCATTTGTTTTAAGCGCCTAGGGTACGAAGGGTCATCGATCGTTAAAGGGGTAACCCCTTCTAATTCCATTTTTTGTTCTTCTTCTACAATAGATGACGTCTTCCAATAAGAAGACCAACGGTTTGCAGTTTTGGGATGACACCCAGTGACTTGTACTAATTTTTCTGGAGAATAAGTGAGAGTTGAATAGAGACGAGGTTGATCAGTATGAAGGCGATGAAGAGCCCTCCAAGTCATGCCAGGGGCGAATTGAGCGTGGATTAAACGTTGTCTGTACGTAACCATGCTTACTTCCTTTCTATACTGTTGTACGTAATTACCTTAAGTTTGTGTAAAACTGCCTTTAATAAAAATTTTCTGTATTCTATACGATCAATCATACGACGAACGATCAACGCTCAGCGGATCGTTCGTCGTGGATAACAGTTATTTAGGGTCATGCGTCAAACATGCTTCATAAAGGTTATTTTCTTTTAATGTCTCAATTAATGTTTCCCCAATTACCGCCGGTGTCTCAGCAACAGAGATGCCACATGATTCCATTGTTTTTTTCTTCTCCTCTGCTGTTCCTTTACCGCCGGAGATAATGGCACCAGCATGACCCATACGCTTTCCTGGAGGGGCAGTGGCGCCACCAATAAAGCCAACAACAGGTTTATTCATATTGGCTTTCACCCATTCAGCAGCTTCTTCTTCAGCGGTTCCACCGATTTCACCAATCATAACGACCGCTTTTGTATCTTCATCTTCATTAAACATCTTTAATGAGTCGATGAAATCTGTTCCGTTAACAGGGTCACCGCCAATTCCTACTGCCGTTGATTGCCCAACACCTGCGTTCGACAATTGATCAACGGCTTCGTACGTAAGCGTTCCAGAACGGGAAACCACGCCAACATGCCCTTTTTGATGAATGTATCCAGGCATAATTCCAATTTTACATTCGTCCGGTGTAATGACACCCGGGCAGTTCGGCCCAACGAGGCGAGTTTTTTTGCCTTCCATATACCGTTTCACTTTCAGCATATCCATTACAGGGATCCCTTCAGTGATGCAGATGACAACATCAAGCTCTGCATCTACGGCCTCAAAAATCGCATCGGCAGCAAGTCCTGGTGGAACATAGATAACTGAAGCAGTGGCTCCTGTGGAAGCTACAGCTCCTGAGACCGTGTTAAAAATAGGGACACCTTCGATTTCAGTTCCACCTTTTTTCGGTGTAACGCCTGCAACGATTTGAGTACCATATTCGATGGCCTGTTTTGTATGAAAAAGACCGGTTGCACCGGTAATCCCTTGTACAATCACTTTCGTATCTTTATTAATTAAGATACTCATAGTAGAGTGCCCGCCTTTCTATTTTACTAAATCTACAATTTTTTCCGCGCCATCTGCCATTGAATCTGCAGCGGTAATATTTAAGCCTGACTCTTCAAGAATCTTCTTGCCTTCAGCCACATTCGTACCCTCTAAACGGACGACAAGCGGCATCGTCAAGCCGATTTCTTTCGTAGCGGTTACAACACCTTCAGCGATGACGTCGCATTTCATAATTCCCCCGAATATATTTACATAAATGCCTTTCACATTTTCATCTTCGAGGATAATTTTGAATGCGGCCGTTACTTTTTCTGCGGTTGCACCGCCTCCTACGTCGAGGAAATTGGCCGGTTCGCCGCCATTATGCTTAATAATATCCATCGTTGACATCGCCAGGCCAGCGCCGTTGACCATACAACCGATATTTCCATCTAAAGCAATGTAACTTAGGTCGTACTCGGATGCTTCGATTTCTTTAGGATCTTCTTCATCAAGGTCACGTAATTCTTGAATGTCTTTTTGACGAAATAGGGCGTTAGAATCAAAATTAAGTTTAGCATCAAGAGCGAGAACGTCGCCTTCTTTTGTTGTTACGAGGGGATTAATTTCTGCAACAGAGCAATCTTTCTCCACAAATACTTTGTAAAGCCCGCTCATAAACGCAACCGCTTTACCGAGAGAATCCTTCGGAATGTTCATGTTGAACGCGAGGCGGCGCGCCTGGAAACCTTGTAGACCAATGGCAGGGTCAATAAACTCTTTGAAGATTTTTTCGGGAGTTTCTTCGGCTACCTCTTCGATCTCAGTTCCACCTTCTTCAGAACCCATCAAAACGATGCGAGAAGTACTACGATCAAGGACTAAACCAATATAAAACTCCTTGTCAATGTTGCATCCTTCCTCAATTAACAATCGTTTAACCTCTTTACCTTCTGGTCCGGTCTGGTGCGTGACGAGGGTTTTGCCGAGAATCTCATCGGCATATGTACGCACCTCATCTTCGTTTTTAGCGACTTTTACACCGCCGGCTTTTCCGCGGCCGCCAGCATGTATTTGCGCCTTAACGACGCCCACATCTGTGCTGAGTGAACGAGCTTTTTCAACGGCTTCATTAACAGAAAAAGCTACGTGCCCATTCGGTACAGCTACGCCATACTGTCTGAGTAAATCTTTACTCTGGTACTCATGAATATTCATGATCTTTCCATCCTCCCTATGAGTACATTCAGTTCCTTAACATACGGAAACATCCGCATGCCATATGATCTTTACACACATTTTTTATGATACCAGTCTTCCAGAAAAGAATAAAGTACAAGATTCGCGAAAGGTCCACACCTTTTTTGAATAACATAACCTACGAAAGCTGTAATGGACAGGAAACACGTTGACTGAACTTTCGCGATAAATCGGATCTATTTGCTATCCCGTTTTACTTAATTAATAATAAATTTTTTATGTAAACAAATGGTGGTTAGCTATGGCAAGGTACTTCCATAGCTAACCACCATTACGTCACATCCAGAGCTTGGAACTGGCTGATCACTAATTCGTAATATTTGCCTCGTTCTATCATCAGCTCGTTATGGTTTCCTTGTTCTATAATATTTCCTTGTTCAAGGACGATAATATGATCAGCTTCACGAATCGTGGATAAACGGTGGGCAATCATGACTGATGTTCGATCCTTGAGGAGCGTTGCGAGCGCCTTCTGGATTTTCAGTTCCGTTTCTGTATCAATACTCGCTGTCGCCTCGTCCAGGATAATAATTTTCGGATCAGCGAGCAATGCACGGGCAAAAGAGAGTAGCTGCCGTTCTCCGACGGATAGAATGTTCCCCCGTTCCTCCACTTCTGTTTCAAACCCATTTTGTAGATTTAGAATGAAATCATCAGCACCAATAGCCTCAGCAGCTCTTATTACTTCCTTATCACTTGCATCAGGTCTGCCGAAGCGAATGTTTTCCATAATGGTTCCCGAAAAGATAAAGGTATCTTGTAGGACCGTACTCACTTGTTCCCGTAATTCGTTCAGCCGATAATCCCGAATGTCTTTCCCATCGATACGCACAATTCCTCCAGTAGGATCATAATAACGCGCGATAAGATTGGCAACCGTTGATTTCCCAGAACCAGTGTGACCAACGAGGGCAGTCGTTTGCCCTGGTTCCATTCTTAAGGAGACTTCGTTCAACGCTTTCCGGGAGGTGTCATAGCTAAAAGACACCTCGTCAAACTCAATTTCGCCATTCAAATTTTTAGCGTGGGCTCCGTCCTTTTTATCGACAACATTTGGTTCTTCGTCTAAAAACTCGAAAATCCGTTCTGAAGAAGCCATAGCCACAAGCAATTGATTATATACTTGCCCAAGCCTGGAGATTGGCTCCCAAAACATTCCAAGGTAGAATGCGAAGGAGACTAGTACCCCAAATCCGATCGTCCCTTGAGAAATTAGGTATGCACCATACCAAATTAAAACGGCTGAACCTATAGCATTGGACATTTCAACAAACGGCCGGAAAAAAGCACTTTTCCGGGATGCATCATTCCAGGCATTAAAGTTTTCCTGATTGATTCCATTAAAATAACCTTTGTTCGCTTCTTCTTGGCTAAAAGACTGGGTCACCCGGATGCCCTGAATACTTTCATTCAAGTGTGAATTGAGTTTTGACTGTCGAATGCGCACAACCTGCCAGGCACGCCGAATACGTCTCCTCAATTTTGTAGAAATGAAAAACATAAGGGGTAAAACAATAAGGACTGCAAGTGCAAGCGGTGGACTTAACACAAAAAGAATGATGATAATACTAACGAGCATGACCACGTCCATTAAGAGGTTAATAATCCCATTTGTAAACAACTCTTGTAATGAATTGATATCATTAACAACCCTTACTAGGATGGAGCCAGCTGACCTCGTATCAAAGAATCGATTTGAAAGGGTTTGAATATGATTAAACAATCGTTTCCTAAGCGCGAAAATCGCATTTTGACCAATTTCATTCGTCCATTTAATTCGAAAATGATTCGCAACTAAAGAAAAAATATACAAAAGCAATGCAAAGACGGACAGTTGAAACATTAAGCCATAATCTTGATTGGCAAGCGCTACATCTAAAGCCCATTGTCCAATGATGAGCGGCACAACGAGTCGTACTCCCGTTGTAATCATCATTGCGACAATCGCCTTGGGAATTAAGCTTTTGCTTGTTTTCATATAAGCAAACAACCGAATTAATTTTCCCCAATTGAATGGTTTCTCAATGGCCGTATCTTTACTGTAATGAAACCGCTTCAAGATACGCTCACTAAACTCTTGCCCCATGAATTGATTCTCCTCTCACCTGGTCAATTATGCGTTTATCGCTTCTAAATCTTGATACTGAATATCATAAATACGGCGATACAATCCATCGTTCGTTAATAATTGCTCGTGTGTGCCCCTTTCAGCAATTTGTCCATTCTCTAACACGAGGATGGTATCCGCATGCTGAACGCTTGAAATTCGGTGGGCAATAATGAACGTTGTCCTCCCGCGCATAAGTTCACGGAAAGCTGCTTGAATTTTGAATTCCGTTTGCATATCTACTGCACTAGTGGCATCATCAAGCACGAGAATGCTTGGGTTAATTAAAAGTGCACGTGCGATCGAAATTCGTTGCTTTTGTCCTCCAGATAATCCCATTCCGCGTTCACCAAGCACTGTATTATAACCATGAGGTAAGGCTTCAATGAATTCATGGGCCTGGGCACGTTTTGCAGCATCCATAATATGTTCCATCGTCACATCCGGTTGTCCGTAAGCGATATTGTCACGTATGGTTGAACTGAATAAGAAAGGCTCCTGCAGTACAAAACCGATTTTTTCCCGCAGGGAACGGAACCTATAATTTCGGTTATCAACGCCGTCAATGAGCACCTCGCCTTCTGTCGGCTCATAAAAACGGGCGATCAAATGCGTGATGCTCGACTTCCCTGCTCCTGTCGCCCCCATAAGACCGATCACTTCACCAGCGCGAGCTTGAAAGTTAATGTCTTTAAGTGCCATTTTATTCTCACCGGGATAGAGAAAGTTTACCTTTTTAAAAGTTACCTCACCGCTCATATCCTGGGCAGTAATGGAATTTTTACGGTCATAAATATCTTCTTCCTCATTTAATATTTCAAGTAAACGTTCGCCAGATGCTTTTGACTGACTAAACGTATTAATGATAAACCCTAAATTCGTAAGCGGGCCCATGATATACCAGACCAGACTGAAGAAAGCCACAAGTTCTCCGGGCATTAACGTCCCGTAGATCGCAAGATATCCACCATACGCAAGTAATAAAACGACTGCCATATTACCGATGAACTCCATCACGGGAAAATAACGAGCCCAAATGCCAGACGTATATAAATATTTATCACGGTAGTCCATATTTTTTTCCTCAAAGCGGCCCATTTCGAAATTTTCCCTCGATAAAGATTTTACTGTGTTTATTCCGCTTACATTTTCCTGAACACGAGTATTCAAACTCGCCATTGAAAGGCGAATATCATAAAAAGCCGGATGAACAAATTTATCAAACCGATGGACAGTGAAAGCTAGAATTGGCATCATCAACATGGTAATAAGCGCGAGCTGCGGTGAATAATAAAACATGACCGACAAACTAAAAGCAACAATCATAACAAAGTTAAATAACTGGGCGAAACCAAAAGAAAGAAAATGACGAAATCCCTCCACATCCGCAGTCAAACGCGACATCAAGTCACCTGTCCGCGCATTATCATAAAATCTAAATGGAATAAATTGCAGTTTGTCATAAAGCACCTGCCGAAGTGAATATACCGTTTGAATGCCGAATAGATCCCCTAAGTATTGGTTAAAATAGGCTGCAATCCCCTTAAAAAGCATAATAAAAATGAAGCCAATGGAAAGCAAAGGGATAATGGAGAAATTTTGGTTAACGATTCCTTCGTCAATGGCAAGTTGCAAAAATATTGGGTAAACAACGGTCAGTCCTGTTACAAACAATAAAGACAAAATGGAGCCAAAAAAATAACGCCGATAAGGCCAATAGAATCGGCTTAATTGTTTGAATACTTCCATGTAAAGTTTCCCTCCATTCCTCAATTACATAGCAGCTTATAATATATCGTGTTTCGAAATAAATGACTATTGCTTTGTTTGCTTAAAATTTCGATTTAATCGAAATAAGCTCTTATATAACGTTCGTATTGCCCCATTTCACGTGATTGCTTCGATTTTCTTTTTCTATTTACAGAAATACCGTTCAGTTTCCTTTATAAGACACCCGCCCAAACCATCGATATCGTCGTATGGAAACAAAACGATAAATGGGCCTTCCAAGAACAATAGCGCCCGGAAGATAAAGAAACAAAGCAAAGGGAAGGGTAACAGGGAAAATAGAAAGAAGCTTACGGACCGTATTGTAACCTGTCAAAACTTTTTTGTCTTTCGTCAACATATATATTTCATCGTACATATTTTTATAAGCATTTGCCTTCTCCAGTGTATTTCTACTTACCCTTTGGACAGGGAACCAGGCAACATCGTTTTGCCAGTCCAGTTTTTGCAAGACAGCTTTAACACTGCGGCATAAAGGGCATTCCGCATCGTAAAAAACAATATGTTGATCCATAGGTATCTCCTCCCTTATGTACGATTTCCTAGTAATAGTACCAGGTAAACATCAAAGCAGGTGCATATACACCTGCCCATCATGTTAACAACTCTCATCTTTACTGTCATCTTGATCTTTTTGTTTCCTTACCTTTTTTGTCATATCCTTAGCCATTGCATCGGTTTGCTGAATCGCGTGAAAGACCCCAAATTCGTTGGCCATTTCTTCTTTATAGGTATCGACAACTTCTTGGCTAGCCTCAATGTCTAATAAATTTTTTGGTTTGGACACACGTACACCTCCTTAAATTTAGGATCATTTTAGTGTGTCCGGTTTTAGAATTTTTCTTTCATTCGATTCTTGATGGGCGTATCGATTCACGTGCTAGGATCATGCTAATATTAGTGTTTGCGGCCCACCAAATTCTGCTCGGTTGTCATCCAAAGATTTCAGTCTTGCAAAACGAGTACGCAGTGCCTTTTCATTACGCATGTCTTTTCGATACAGGCTGAAAAGAACGACGATGCTCTGGACAGGGTCCGTGCTTATCTAAAATTTGTAAATGCTCCTTCGTCCCATAGCCAACATTTTGATCAAATCTGTAGGCCGGATACTGTTCGTGTAGCGTTTTCATATATGTATCTCTTGTTACTTTCGCAACAACAGAGGCAGCAGCAATGCACGCGCTTTTCGCATCACCTTTAATTAAGGATGTTTGGCGAATGTCTAGCGGGAGATCCATAGCGTCAACCAGGAGATGATCCACCCGTGTTGAAAGGTCTTCTACGGCACGAGTCATCGCGAGGCGTGAGGCATAATAAATATTCATATTGTCAATTTCCTGTGACGACGACGTGCCGATGCCAACATCCCCGTTGGCCATGATCTCATTATAGAAATACTCCAGTTTTTTGGCATTCAACTTTTTAGAATCTGTAAGCCCTGCCAACTCAAGCGAAGCAGGTAAAACCACAGCAGCTGCTACCACTGGACCTGCAAGCGGCCCCCGTCCCACTTCATCAACCCCTGCCATTTGCGCGCCCGGAAAGCTAAACTTCTGCTCAAAGAATCGCATATCCCTAAATTGTTGCAGCTCTTGGGCTTCAAGTTCACGCATCCGGTCATAACGATCCATTAAATCTTGAACACCTTTCCGTGTATCTGCGCGCAATTCTTGAAGCCATGTATCCGAGGGTGTAGTTTCAGTAAATAGTTTTTCTTTAATTTTTACAATGGGGGTTTTTTTGACCATCTTCACACCTCTTTATTTATCTCGGGAAGTTTCTCATGTTTAATAACTATCCATAGGTGCTTCCAATGAACAGGAACCCAGTTTTTGAGAACGAAAATCACGTAGAACGATTTCAGCCGCCTTATCAAAATCCACATCGCCACCTGCGATTAGACAGCCGCGTTTACGACCAATCGCTTCGAAAATCTCTACACCTTCTTCTGGAAGTTGTGACAACTTATAGCGTGCTTCCAACGCTTCTGGGTAGCGTTTGTGCAGCTGTTGAATTAAATAGAGAACCACGTCTTGAAAAACGAGACGCTCGTCTTTAATTGCTCCAGTAATCGCAAGTTTATATCCAACCTCAGGATCTTCAAATTTCGGCCACAAGATACCGGGGGTGTCAAGCACTTCCATTTGCTTGCCCACTTTTAGCCAACGATTGCCCTTAGTGACCCCTGGCTTGTCCCCAGTATCTGCTTGGTTTTTGCCAACGAGGCGATTGATCAATGTTGATTTCCCCACATTTGGGATTCCCACAATCATTGCCCGTATTGCCCGGTTTTGAATCCCTTTTTTTTGCAATGCTTCCATCCTTGGCTTTGCAAGCCTTTTGACTTCCTGAACAAGTTTGGATACGCCTTGATTATGCTTGGCATTAACCAGGACGACACTTTCGCCGTTTTGGGAAAAATGTTGTTGCCATTCTTTTGTAACAACGTCATCAGCCATATCCTTTTTCATCATTGCAATAACCTTCGGTCGACCCGAAAGTACTTCATTTAAAACGGGGTTACGGGAAGCCTCGGGGATACGGGCATCCGCAAGTTCAACAACAACATCTACACGTTTAATATATTCTTCAAGTTCACGCGTTGCTTTTGCCATGTGACCCGGGTACCATTGAATCGTCATGATTGTAATGTCACCTCCTTGTTAAACCTTTCAAATCGTAGAAAAAGAGCTTGGTAGGATAGAGGGCCCCCAAGCTCTTTACTAGAATGATCATTAACGAAGTTCCTTGACACGTGCGGCTTTTCCTTGCAACTTCCGCAAGTAGTAAAGTCTAGATTGACGAACTCGGCCACGACGTCTAACTTCGATTTTGTCAATTTTAGGTGAATGAACAGGGAATGTCCGTTCAATACCAATTCCTGACGTCGTTTTGCGAACCGTAAACGTTTCGCTTACCGAACTGCCACGACGTTTTAAGACAACGCCTTGAAATACCTGGATACGTTCACGTGATCCCTCAACAACTTTTACGTGAACCGCTACTGTATCTCCAGGGCGAAAGTTAGGTACGTCATCTTTCAGTTGAGATTTCGTTACTTCCTTTAGTAAATGACTCATGAGATCTTCCTCCTTTCTTCTCGGATGCTCTTACGGGTTTTCCGAAGCGGAACATCGGATTCAAAGGCTTCTGCCACAACGTACATCATAGCATAACAAGCATTTTTCAGCAACGTTCATTTTCTTCAAATTCCTGAATCCACTCTTTTTCCTGCTGATTCAAAATACGTTCTTGGAGTAAATCGGGACGCCGAATCCACGTACGACGCAACGATTCCTTTCTTCTCCATTCCTCAATATGAGCATGATTTCCGGATAACAGAACCTCGGGCACTTCCATACCCCGGAAGACAGCAGGGCGTGTATAGTGAGGGTGCTCCAGCAAGCCTGTTGTAAACGAATCCTCGTGTGCAGACGTATGATTCCCAAGTACATCCGGCAACAAACGGATGACGCTATCCGCAACGATCATCGATGCAAGTTCACCGCCCGTTAGGACATAATCCCCAATGGAGATTTCATCAGTGACTGCAGTACGCACCCGTTCATCATAGCCTTCATAGTGCCCGCATACGAAAACCAGATGCTCTTCTTTTGCGAGGGACTCGGCTTTCTGTTGGGTAAAGGGAGCGCCTTGAGGAGAAAGCATGATGACGCGGGAGTGGCTCCGCTCTTTTCTTTTTACATCTTCAATCGCATCAAACAGCGGTTGTGCGCGTAAAACCATTCCAGCACCGCCCCCGTAAGGGTAATCATCCACCTTATAGTGTTTATTGTCGGAATAGCTCCGAAAATCAATCACCTCATAGTTGACAGCACTTTTATCAGATGCTTGCTTCCAAATCGAGGAAGATATGACTCCGCTGAACATGTCAGGAAATAGAGTTAGAAAATTGATCTTCATTCATCTAACAACCCTTCCAACAAATGAACCGTTACGAGCTGATTTTCAACGTCTACTGATTGTACTACCTCTGATATATAAGGAAGCAATAGATCCTTTGCATGGCCATGTCTTCGGACGACCCATACATCATTTGCTCCCGGTGTTAATATTTCACGAATGGTTCCGAGTGCTTCACCCTCATAGGTATAAACGTCCATACCTATAATTTCACTGTAGTAAAATTCGTTTTCATGCAATGTTTCACGCATGGATTCATGGACTTCGAGACTTGCCTCTTTTAATTTTTCTGCAACCGTTCGTGATTCATACCCTTTAAAAATAAGTAAATGAAATTGTTTATGCAATCGATGGCCCCGGATTTCAAGCATTTCCGTTTCACCATTTTTTTTCACGGCTCTTAATTCTGAACCGAGCGCAAAACGCTCATCCGGAAAATCTGTTGTAGCCATTACACGAACTTCTCCATTAACGCCATGTGTATTTACAATTTTTCCAACATGATAATAATTAGTGTTGGAGGCTGTCATCCTCGTCTTCTCCTTTAGAACGAATTTCGCGAACAACGCCATCTTCGATAATAATTTCATCTTCTAAACGGTGAGAAGCCCAACGGTCTCCCACTTGAACATCTGCGAATCTTTTGACGGTTTCAGCCGTGACTAGTGACCCCGACGGCAGTGATTTTACTTTACTTTCCCTAAAGTTTAAGCTTTCCAATCGTTGTTTACGCTTGTTGATTTCACCAGTATATTTACTCTCTACAAGGTTTTTATTCCGAGAGTCTGATTGCTCTTTCAGCTGTTTTTGATACTGGAAGCGCAATTGTTCCGTTTCCGTTTGCAATCGTTCTTTTTCCGAGGCCATTTTGTTTAACAGTTTCTCACGATAATCTTCGGTAAGGACGTGGCGGACAAGTACTTTTTTTTCAATTCTCATTTATTCACCTCATTTTTGAGTACAAAAGGAGAAGTATCAAAAAAGGAAGGGAAAGTCTCCCTTCCCGCATATGAATTAATCAGCAATATTGAGCCGGATTTTTCCCCGATCTTTACTCGCAGCTGTTAGTACGGCCCGGATGGCGCTCGCGATCTTTCCATTCTTACCGATGACTTTTCCCACATCATCCTTATGAGCCGACAAAGTAATAACGGTGACACCGTCGACTTCTTCCTCAGTCACATTTATCTCCTCAGGATAGTCTACTAGCGCTCGGGCAATGGTTAAAACGAGTTCTTTTTGCATCGCTGCCCCTACTTGCCGTTTTTAGCTTCATGGACTTTAGTCATAATTCCCCGGTTCGAGAATAGACTGCGTACCGTATCAGATGGCTTCGCGCCTTCAAGCATCCATTTGACCGCTTGCTCTTCATCTACACTAAATTCCGTTGGTTCAGCAATTGGGTTATACGTTCCAATTTCTTCAATGAAACGTCCGTCTCTTGGTGCACCCGTTTCTGCGACAACAACACGATAGAAAGGCTTTTTCTTGGAGCCCATTCTTTTTAAGCGAATTTTTGTAGCCATTTTCCATTCCTCCATATTGTTTTATATTCAGGATTTGTACAGTTTTGTTTTGCACATTAGCCTATTATAAAGAAGTTGCTTTTACGTGTAAAGGGTTTTTCCTTTAAACCATAATCATGAATCTTACTTTAGCGCATGAATGGCAGCTGCATGCCGCCTTTTCCTTTCCCTTTCTTTTTCCCGTTCATCGAAGACATCTGCTTCATCATTTTTTTCATGTCTTCAAATTGCTTGAGCAGTTTGTTTACATCTTGCACAGTAGTACCGCTTCCTTTTGCAATTCGCCGCTTGCGGCTTGCATTCATCAATTTCGGATCCTGTTTTTCAGCTTTCGTCATCGAACGAACGATGGCTTCCACGCGACCGATCTGACTTTCATCGACTTGCATGTTTTTTAAGCCTTTCATCTTTCCGGCACCTGGAATCATGCCAAGAATGTCTTCAAGGGGACCCATACTTTTGACTTGCTCTAGTTGCTCCAGAAAATCATCAAAGGAAATATCGGCATTACGCATTTTCTTTTCTAATTCCTTAGCCCGCTCTTCATCAACATTGGTCTGTGCTTTCTCAATGAGGGAAAGAACGTCTCCCATTCCGAGAATACGAGAGGCCATTCGTTCAGGGTGAAACGTCTCGAGCTGGTCAATTTTCTCACCCATTCCTGCAAACTTAATCGGTTTCTCGGTCACAGCACGAATCGAGAGTGCCGCCCCACCGCGAGTATCACCGTCCAACTTCGTCAGCACGACGCCAGAAATCGATAATTGCTCGTTAAAATGTTCAGCTACATTCACCGCATCCTGACCGGTCATCGCGTCGACGACAAGAAGGACTTCATCCGGCTGAACTGCATCTTTCATTCCCTGTAATTCTTCCATCAGCGTCTCATCTACATGAAGACGTCCTGCCGTATCCAAAAGCACATAGTCATGATTTTCTGCTTTTGCCTGCTCAACCCCTTCGCGCACAATATCGACGGGGTTTGCTTCTGTACCCTGGGAATACACCGGCATATTCAACTGTTTGCCGAGCGTATTCAATTGGTCAATGGCCGCCGGCCGATATACGTCGGCAGCGACAAGCATCGGGTTGCGGTTTTTTTCCTTACGTAGATAATTGGCAAGCTTCGCAGCGGTGGTTGTTTTCCCAGAGCCTTGCAAGCCAACCATCATAATAACAGTGGGGGGTTTTTCAGCTTGTTCAAGCTTACTTTCTTCTCTACCCATTAAGTCCGTCAGTTCTTCATTGACGACTTTGATGACTTGCTGGCCAGGGGTTAAGCTTTTCATGACCTCTTGACCTACTGCCCGTTCTTTTACACGGTTGACAAATTGTTTAACGACCTTAAAGTTCACATCGGCCTCTAATAACGCTAAGCGGACTTCCCGGGCCATCGTTTTTACATCCGCTTCACTAACCTTTCCCTTGCCTTTGATCTTTGACATTGTCTCTTGCAATCGTTCTGCTAAACCTTCAAAGGCCATTTGTCTGCCCCCTATTCTTCGGATTGTTCCAATTCCTCAATGATGGAAAGGAGTGGTTCTGACCCAGCTTCTTGACGCAGTTCTTTATACAGCCGCTGACGCCAGCGATAGCGGTGATACAACAACAACTTTTCTTCATACTCCTCCAGCATTAACTCGCTTCGGCGGATGTTATCATATACCGCCTGGCGACTGACAGCAAAGCTCTCGGAGATTTCCCCGAGAGAGTAGTCATCAGAATAGTAAAGCTGTAAATAGTTTCGTTGTTTATCGGTTAAAAGAGGGTGATAAAAATCAAAGAGCGCATTCATCCGCATCGTTTTCTCTAGCAATGGTTCCACCCTAACTGTTAAGTCTATTACCTTTACAAGACAAGCATACAAGGAAGCTCTAGAGGTGTCAAGGCGCCCGACGGTTAAAGCCTCTTACTCAGCTTTATGATCACCAGCTTCCACCAGTTCTTGGAATAACCCATAAGTAAACTGCTCAGCGTCAAACGGTTGAAGGTCATCGAGTCCTTCTCCCAATCCAACAAATTTAACCGGGATATTAAGCTCATTACGAATCGCGAGCACAATCCCGCCTTTTGCCGTTCCATCAAGTTTTGTTAGTGCGATACCGGAAACATCCGTGAGCTCTTTAAAGGTCTTTGCCTGTGTCATTGCATTTTGGCCGGTTGTCGCATCGAGAACGAGCAACACTTCATGGGGTGCTGACGGCACTTCCCGGCTGATCACCCTCTTTACCTTTTCTAATTCCTTCATTAAATTCACTTTATTTTGCAAGCGTCCAGCTGTATCACAAAGCAGTACATCGGCCTTTTTAGATCGCGCAGACTGGATAGCATCATACATTACCGCGGCCGGATCCGACCCCTCTGCTTGTTTAATGACATTGACACCGACACGCTCTCCCCAAACGGCCAGTTGTTCAATAGCTCCTGCTCGGAAAGTGTCACCAGCTGCCAACACGACATTTTTGTTCTCAGATTTAAATTGATGGGCCAACTTTCCGATCGTCGTTGTTTTCCCAACGCCATTCACCCCAACGAATAGAATGACCGTCATTCCCTCATCGTTCATATTCAGTTCATAATCTTCACCGCTATAATCGAGCTTAGCAACCAATTTTTCACTAATGACGGGGAGCACATCTTTAGGCGCTTTCACATTTTGACGCTTCACTTCTGTACGGAGTTCCTCCGTCAATTCCATAACGGTATGGACCCCTACATCAGCAGAAATCAATAGTTCTTCTAATTCCTCGAAAAAATCTTCATCCACGGTTCGATACCTTGCCGCCAAGTCATTCATTTTCTCCGCAAACGAGCTACGTGTTTTTTCTAAGCCATCTTTAAACTTGGACGTAACTGTATCGGTTTGAGCTGTTACCCGATCTTTTAATTTCTTGAAAAAGTTCATTCAGTATCGTCCCCTCTAATGTATACATATAGACTACCCACCGGTTTCCAGTGCCTCAGTTTCTGGATTATGGGTATAGTGGGCATATTCTTCTAGCTTCACAGACACAAGACGGGATACTCCCGATTCCTCCATTGTCACTCCGTATAAAATATCGCTTGCCGTCATCGTCCCTTTCCGATGTGTAATTACAATGAACTGCGTGCTATGGCTAAACGTTTGTAAATAATTTGCAAAGCGTGCCACATTCGCTTCATCCAGGGAAGCTTCTACTTCATCAAGAACGCAAAACGGTACCGGACGCACATTCAGGATCGCGAATAAGAGAGCAATCGCGGTGAGCGACTTTTCCCCGCCTGAAAGAAGCGTGAGGGATTGTCGTTTCTTGCCGGGAGGGCGGGCATAAATCTCAATCCCCGATTCCAATAGATCATCAGGATCATCCAAAAGCAGGTCCGCGTCTCCCCCGCCAAACATGGCCGTAAACGTTTCTTTAAAATGTGTGCGGATCAACGCAAATGTTTCCCGAAACTTACGGGTCATTTCTTCATCCATTTCTTGTATCGCTTCTACGAGTGTATCTTTGCCTGCATGAAGGTCTTCTTGCTGTTCTGTTAAAAATTGGTATCGTTCGGATATCCGCTCGTAATCATCAATGGCACCAAGGTTTACACTTCCGAGTTCATCTATACTTTTTTGCACCAGCTTAAGGCGCTTACGCGCTTCTTCCACGGTTCCTTCGAGTGAGGATCGCTCTTTTGCAGCTTCAAAACTAATCGAATACTCCGATTGCAGGCGCTCAAGCAATTGATCTAACTCCATATCCAGGCGATTTTGTAATAGTTGAGCGTTATAACGCTTTTCCTCTGTATCGGCCATACGCTTTTCGAGGATAGAAAGCCGGTGTTCTTTCGTTTCAATCACTTTTTGTTGTTTTTCACGTTCATCTTTTAAGGAAGATACCTGCTTTTCAAGGTTTATTTTACGATTCTGCAACTGTTCAATTTTTTCATCCAGCGTGTGAGAACCTCCTGCCACTTCTTGCAGTCGCTCTTGTAAACTTTCTCGTTCTTTCCGCGCCGATTCCAAATCTTTTTGCTGTTGGGCAACCTCGTTTTGTAGACGCTCAACGGTTTGCTTCTGACTGTCGAGTTGTTCTTTCTTCGTAGCCCTTTGAATCCGCAACTGGGTGAACTTTTCCTGAAGGGCTTGTTCAGATTCAACTTGTTCTTCTTTTTCCTTTTCCTTGGTATTTATTTTTGACTGTACATGATCAATTTCTTCTGCCTCGCTGGCTGCTTTTTGCTCAAGTTCGTGGTACTGATCCTCCCACTGTTGTTGCTCCGTTTCAAGCGCTTGCTTCTCTTTCATGTATAGGGAGAGTTCTGAGTCAATTTTACTCGCCTGGGCATTGCTTTGAACGAGCGTTTGTTTGGCATCTGTTAACCGGGCCCGAACATCCTCCACAGCTTGCCGGTGATCTTTAACTTCTTGTTCGGTTTGATCTACCTTCTGCTTTACTGCCGCCACTTCTTGCTCGAGCCAAGTATTCTCGTTTTCGAGTTGCTTTTGTTTATTTTCCAGTTCCTCTTGTTCCCGTTGGCGGCTTAATAGTTCAAGCCCTTTTCGTTTATCACTGCCACCTGTCATTGATCCTCCAGGATTGATAATTTCGCCATCAAGCGTAACGATCCGGTTCCGGTATTGAGTGATCTTAGCTAATTGATTCCCGTACTTTAGATTCTCAGCAATAATCACGTGACCAAGCAGATTAGCTATGACATTAGAAAAACGTTCATCAACAGTAACAACCGTAGAGGCGGGACCGCAATAGCCCTCCTCGCCACGCAAACGTTCTTGGACAGATGGATTTAAAAAGCGAGGTTTCATGACGGTACGAGGTAAAAATGTGGCGCGTCCCTGCTTGTTCATTTTCAAAAATTGAATGGCTTGGCGCCCATCATGTTCAGCTTCCACAATTACATGCTGCATCGCTGCCCCGAGCGCTGTTTCCACTGCTTTTTCATATTGTTTTTCCGTTGAAATCAGTGAAGCTACAGCACCATGAATACCTGATAATTTACTTGCTTTAGCAGCTTGCAGTACAGCTTTTACACCTTGATAAAAACCGGCATGTTCATTTTCCATCCGATTTAACAACTGTAAACGAGCGCGTGTATCTTCAAAGTTACGATAACCGTTATACAATTTCTGCTCAACTTGTTGTTTTTCGGCTTGCACTTCAGAAAAACGTGTTTTGGATCTTTCGTAAGCCTCATTTTCTGATTGCAATTGGCTTTTTAGATCTTCATATTCTTGCTTCGCTTTTTCTTCTTTTTTGACTTGATCGTTCAGCCGGTTTTGATTGCCTTCATTCTCAGCAATCAAACGTTCCAACCTTCCTTTGATCCTTTGCGATTGCTCTTTCGTATAACGCATTTCATTATTACTCGCTGCCTGAGCATTCAAAAGATCAATGTATGTCCCCTTCAGTGTTTCTAGCTCTTCTTCTACATCCGTTTTCGTTTTACTCATATTTTTTTCTAGATCCTGAAGTTGCTCTTTAATTCGCTTTTCAGCATCTGAAGTAGACTGCAAGGTTTCTGCTTCATGATCCAGCTGTCTGCTTTTTTCTTCCCACGTATGCTGGAGGTCGCGAATCCTTCTTTCCAATTCGTCTAACCGCTCATGGGCATTGCTTCCTCGCTCAGCCATGAGGTTTCGGTGTCCTTCCTGCTGTTGCAGGGTTTCACTTGTTTCGAGTAACTGAGCTTGCATGGATTCTAGCCTTGTTTCCAAACGGGCCAAGGCTTCTTTTTCCTGGCCAAGGTCTTGTTGTTCATCGTCCAACTCTTTTTTTTTGCCTTTCAGATCCTGCTCAATTTCAACAAGCGACTGGTTCCCCTCTTCCCATGCAGCATGTTTTTCTCCAATATCATGACTGAGGATCGCTATATCTAAACGTTCAAATTCCTCCTGATGTTGTAAATATTCTTTAGCGGTGGAAGCTTGCCGCTCTAACGGTGCCAATTGTTCCCCCAGCTCGTGTAATATGTCTTGAACCCGGTTGAGATTGTCCATCGTCTCATGTAGTTTCTTTTCCGATTCTTGTTTCCGTGATTTATATTTCAGCACGCCTGCAGCGTCTTCAAACATCGCTCTTCGATCTTCAGGTTTCGATGACAAAACCTGCTCAACTTCCCCTTGCCCGATCATGGAATACGCTTCTTTTCCTAAACCGGAGTCAATAAGCAGATCAACGATGTCTTTTCTTCTGCATGCTTTTCGATTTATAAAATATTCACTTTCACCTGTGCGATATAAACGACGGGTCAAGCTGATTTCACTATACTCACTTGCCATATAACCGTCTTCGTTATCAAGAATGAGCGATACTTCAGCAATGTTCACTTTCTTTCTTGAATCGCTCCCAGCAAAAATGACATCTTCCATTTTTGCTCCCCGTAGTTTTTTTGCAGACTGTTCTCCTAGAACCCATCGAATACCATCCGAAACGTTGCTTTTTCCACTTCCGTTTGGGCCTACAATCGAAGTAACCCCTTTATGAAAGTCAACTTCCAAAGGAGCTGCAAATGATTTGAATCCAGTCACTTCCAGGCGTTTTAAATACATAGGCGCCCCCTAACTACAAATGCTACAATCACTTTTCATCTTTTTCACCAGGTCACAACCCACGATGCCCTCAACCGGGCATTTCTCCCGAATAATTTAAACAACTTTATACAATACCTTTTCAAACATGCTAAACCCTTTTACAATAGAGGGTAGAAAAGGAGGTCCCCAATGAACCTTAACGAAGCAACAGGAGAAAATCTAAATTACATTTTTAGTAAACTGCAGGAACGATTACAAGTCGTCAACACAGCCATTCTCGATCCGGACAATTACAACATCCAACAATATGATGATATCAAGGAAATCTATGATTACGTCGAAGGAAATGACAATATCAGTGTAAAAGAAATGGATGCACTCGTCTCAGAATTAGGACGGATTAAAACCCAAAGTTCATAATCTGTATGAAATATCGTCTATGTTTTATATTCCTCAAACAAACCCCTGTGTCCCATGACACGGGGGTTTTTCATCATTATTCCCTGACCTCTTCAGCACTTAAGCGCATAAGCGCATTTTGTGCCGCATGTTGTTCCGCTGCTTTTTTCGTCTTTCCTGATCCTTCCCCTTGATGATCTCCTCCCACAAAGACACGGGCAATAAATTCCCGGCTATGAGCTGGCCCTTGTTCAGATGCAATCTCGTACGTAATTGCTCCTGAAAAGAATCGTTGTACAAACTCTTGTAACTGGCTTTTAAAATCCATCACATCCGTATAACTGCCGTTTTCAATTTTACGATAGACGGTATCTTCGAGAAATGAATGCACAGCATCCATCCCTTGATCAAGGTAAAGCGCACCCACGAAAGCTTCAAACACATCCGCAAGCATACTCGGTCGTTTTCGACCACCTGTCTTATCTTCCCCTTTCCCAAGAAAGATTAAGGGGCCGAAATCGTATTGATGAGCAAGATCAGCTAATGAAGGTTCACATACGACCGCTGCGCGCAATTTCGTCATTTGCCCTTCTTGCATCGCCTGAAAGCGTCTGAAAAGATATTGAGAAACCGATAATTCCAAAACAGCGTCTCCTAAAAATTCAAGACGCTCATTATCCTTGTAATCACGGTGCCTCTTTTCATTGACATATGATGAGTGGGTAAAAGCCTGATACAACAGTTGATCATCAGTAAAATGTAATTGAAATCTATTTAATAACGTTCTAAACTTCTGTACATGATCTTTATCTACGTGTAATCTCTTATTACGTCCTTGACGATATTCTTGAGATGGTTTCATTATTTACACCCCATAGTACTGACCCTTTTTTCTGTAATGAGCAAAGCAAGCTTCACGAGGGAAGCTTGCTGCAACTTTCTTCACTGACTATCTATGTAGTTTACAACGTCAGCGACCGTCGAAATTTTCTCCGCTTCCTCATCAGAGATTTCCAGATCGAACTCATCTTCAAGTTCCATCACTAATTCAACAACATCTAATGAATCCGCTCCAAGATCGTCTTTAAACGTTGCTTCCATTTTCACCTCTGATTCATCGACACCTAAACGATCTACCACGATTTTTTGTACACGTTCTAATGTTTCTGCCATGATTTTTTCCTCCTCAATCGATCCTTTTTTGAACTTATAAATCCTCTTGCTTATTATAGAATATTCATAGGAAAATGACCAGTACTGACTTATGGCATATACATACCGCCGTCAACATGGAGCGTCTGCCCAGTCATATAACGACTTTGATCACTAGCAAGGAAAGTGACCGCTTCTGCCACATCTTCTGGACGTCCCAGTTCCCCAAGGGGAATTTGTGATAGCAAGTCTTCCCTTTTGTCATCTTGGAGCACATCGGTCATTTCTGTATCAATAAACCCCGGGGCCACAGTATTCACACGAATGTGACGTGTAGCAAATTCACGTGCAAGTGATTTCGTTAAGCCAATAACTCCTGATTTGGCAGCTACATAATTCGCTTGCCCAGGATTGCCTAGAACCCCAACAACAGAAGCAATATTCACAATGGCACCAGATCTCTGTTTCATCATAGGACGTGCTGCTGCTTTTGAACATAAGAATACACCTTTTAAATTTGTATCCACGACACTGTCCCATTCATCTGCTTTCATACGCATAACCAAATTATCCTTCGTAATCCCGGCGTTGTTAATGAGTAAATCGATGCGTCCAAAGTGATCAGTTACCGTTTTAAATAGTGTTTTCACTTCTTCTTCTTCCGATACATTTGCCTGAATAGAGAAAGCGTCCACACCATAAGCCTGGCAATCCTTCACAGTTTCAGCAGCCTTCGCTTCATTGCCGGCATAATTAATGGCAACATCAGCACCGTTCTGCGCAAGATGAAGAGCGATTGCCCGCCCAATCCCGCGAGAAGCTCCGGTGACGATAGCCTTTTTTCCTTTTAATAACATTCAAATGCCTCCTTTTATGCCTTCAATGCATGCCGCAACATCTTCCTGGTTTTCAACAGAAAACACTTGTATATTTCGGCGCTGAATTTTTTTAACGAGCCCTGAAAGGACTTGTCCACTTCCGACTTCAATAAATGTATCAACGCCGGCATCAAGGAGATAACGTACAGTATCTTCCCAAAGGACAGGGGCCGTTACTTGTGTAATGACCGAGTCTTTCAATATTGTAGCACTCGTTGTCGGCTTTGCGGATACATTCGGGATGACGGGAAATTTGCTGTCTTGAAAAGGGATACGTTTTAGTACTTCTTGCAGCTGTTTACGGGCAGGTTCCATCAGTTGAGAATGAAAAGGACCGCTTACATTTAGCGGAACGACACGGCGTGCTCCATGCTTTTTTGCCCGTTCGCTTGCCTTGTCCACTCCGCTGGTGGAACCGGAGATAACGATTTGCGGCCCATTTAAATTCGCCAATTGAACCGGTGAACCTTCCTCCGTTACTTCTGATACGACCTTTTCTAGAATGGTTCTTTCCACTCCCATTACAGCCGCCATAGCTCCTTCTCCAGAAGGAACCGCTTGTTCCATAAACTCTCCTCTTTTACGGACAGAAGCCACTGCATCCTTAAAACTCATCGCTTCCGCTGCCACAAGTGCACTATATTCGCCTAAGCTATGACCTGCCGTAAAATCCGGACGGATATCTTCTGCTTGTAACAATTGCAGTGCTGCTATGCTCGCCGTTAATAGTGCAGGCTGCGCATTCTCCGTTTGTTTTAAATTCTCATCAGGACCGTTTTCCATCAGCGCAGAAAGGTTAAAGCCCAAAGTCTCATTCGCTTGGTCGATGATCGTTTGCGCTTTCTGACTGTCCCGAGCTGCTGCCATGCCCATTCCAATCGCTTGCGATCCTTGTCCTGGAAATAAAAAGGCGATCTTCCCCATCCATTATTCACTCCTTTGCCTTTGTAAATCGGTGGCAATCACATCTGCTACCCCTTCACTCACCATTTGCCTGGCTTGGCGTATGGCATGAAAGACAGCCGTATGATCGGATGAACCATGGGCTTTTACGACAGGAGCTTTCAAACCAAATAACCCGGCGCCCCCATAATGGGAATAGCTTAGTTTTTCCTTAATATTTTTGAACGACGGCTTTAAAATGCCAGCTGCCATTTTATTCATCATCGTGGAAGTCAGCTCACTTTTTATAATCGAAAACAGTGATTCTGCCGTCCCTTCAATCGATTTTAATAAAATATTTCCAGAGAAACCGTCACAAACGACAACGTCACAGCCCCCGTTCATAACATCCCGCGCCTCTATGTTTCCAATGAACTCAAAGTCTGCCGATTTCATTCGCTCATACGCTTGTTTCGATAAATCATTGCCTTTCCCTTCCTCGGAACCGACATTAAGCAATCCTACTTTCGGTTGCTTACGATTTTTCACCTGCCGCATGTAGACGTCGCCCATCACACCATATTGAAATAAGTGTTCCGCACGGGTATCTACATTCGCTCCGACGTCCAAAAGGAGGAAGCCCTCCCCGTCAAGGGTGGGTAACATCGGGGCAAGTGCAGGACGCTCAAGACCATTGATGCGTCCGATTTGCATTAAACCTGCCGCCATCAACGCACCCGTATTCCCTGCTGAAATACAAGCATCTGCTCGTTTTTCACGAACGGCCTTTACAGCAAGCATCATTGATGAATCTTTTTTCTTACGTATCGCCTGTGTTGGCGTTTCATCATTTGTTATCACACTAGGGGTATGCACAACATCAATACGGTCATGCGCCGACAAGTGCGGGGCAATCTTTAATTCATCTCCGAGGAGCGTAATCGTCACATCCTCAAATGAACGTACAGCCGCCAGTGCACCGGCTACCTGAGCTTTCGGGGCATGATCTCCCCCCATCGCATCGATGGCAATTTTCATGTTGTTTCTTTCTCCTTTATCACGTAATTTCATCCTCGAGACATTACAAATTCGCCCTTAAAGACCAAAGCTTGATCGACATAACTGTTTACAGTGATTACTGGCCAATCATCACTTTTTTTTGTGACGCTGGCTTTAGCTACGACCCGTTCACCAGCCTGTACTTGACGCATGAATCGTACATTCGCACGTCCTGTAACCGCGAATTCATCGTTGATAATAGCGACTGCAAGCGAATTCGCTTGCGCAAAGAGATGGTGCCCTCTGGCGATTCCGCTTCTCGTAAACACTTGGTCTTCATGAATGTCGAGGATCGATATTGCGGTTTCATCCAACTGCAAATCAATGATCTCCCCGATAATTTCCTCGTTCGTCAATGCTTTTACATCATCATGATTTGTTTCTGCGACCTGTTTAATTCGTGTACGTAACTCCGGAATTCCCAACTCCGAACGATCCAAGCGAATCGTCTGCACACTCACGCTAAATCTCTTCGCAAGCGCTTCATCCGTAATAAAAGGGTTATTTTCTATCGTCTCTACCAGGTCTTGTTTCCGTTTCTGTTTTGATTGTTTCATTCTTGCACCGCTTTTCTTATGACTAGCTGCTAATCGTAGTGTGAATGACTATCCCTTGAAAATCAAGTCAAGAATCATCTGTTAATCCAGTTTTTTCCCTGACATTGCCCCTTGCTCTTTTATGTGATCTCGAAGCGGTTGATAATCAGCGTCTTGCCAAAATGTATCTGATTGAAGCAGCGCGTGAGCGTCATGCCGTGCCGTTTCTAATGCGCGGTAGTCATGGATAGGGTCAGCTAAATGAAAATCAGGCATGCCGCTTTGTTTTTGACCGAGTAAGTCCCCAGGACCACGCAGCTTTAAATCTTCTTCAGCTAAAATAAATCCATCGGACGTTTCCGTCATAATCCGCATGCGCTCTTTTGCCGTTTCTGATGAAGGGTCGCTAAGTAAAATGCAATACGATTGCAGTGCGCCTCGCCCTACACGCCCTCGAAGCTGATGAAGCTGGGAAAGACCAAACCGATCAGCATCGTAAATAATCATCACCGTTGCATTGGAGACGTTCACACCTACTTCAACGACCGTCGTAGCTACAAGAACATCAATGTCTCCCCGTGTAAAGGCCTCCATAGCCTCTTCTTTCTCTTCATTTTGCAGACGACCATGCAATAAACCGACCCGAGTTTCGATTAAAATAGATTGCAACTGATCATAGATGTCAATCGCATTTTGAACATCCAATTGTTCAGACTCTTCGATAAGGGGACAAATCACATATGCCTGTCGGCCTGCAGCGGTTTCTTTTTTAACGAAATCAAGCACACGATCGAGCATATCGGGCTTGCTCCAATACGTTTTGACTGTTTTTCGGCCACGGGGTTGTTCATCGATTCGAGAGACGTCCATGTCTCCATAAGCTGTAATCGCGAGCGTCCGAGGGATGGGGGTTGCCGTCATAAAGAGCGAATCAGGATTCCCTTTTTGCCTTAAAGCCCTTCGTTGACTAACGCCAAAGCGATGCTGTTCGTCAATAATGGCAAGACCGAGCTCCTGAAAAGGAACTGTCCCTTGTATCAACGCATGGGTACCCACAACTACAGAAATACTGCCCTGTTCCAGGCCTTCATGAACTTTTCTTCTGTCCGAAGCTTTTGTAGAACCGGTGAGCAGAGCAACATTTATACCATACGGTTGAAAAAGTTCCGAAAGACTTTCTGCATGCTGACTGGCAAGAATTTCGGTTGGAACCATGAGAGCGGCCTGTTTCCCTGCACTTACAACTGCAAACATGGTGCAGGCAGCCACCACTGTTTTCCCCGATCCAACATCCCCTTGTAAGAGCCGGTTCATTTTATAACCTGCTCGTAAATCCTCATATATTTCTTCCAACGAGCGATGTTGGGCATTGGTTAACGAAAAAGGAAGCCCGTCCACGAAACGTAAAGTTTCTTGTTCATTAAACTTCGTTGGCTCCGTCCGTTCGTTTTTTCTTAACGTTTGTTTATACGCCTGCATTCGTAATTGAAAGCGTAAAAATTCTTCATAAACGATACGGCGCCGAGCGTGCTTCAGTGCATTCGCCGTTTGTGGCTGATGGAGTGTGGTAAGAGCTTCAACAATCGTCGGCAGCTTATATTGCTGTCTGAAAGACAAAGGAAGCATTTCCTGGGGAAATACTTCTTGTTGGATCACCTGTTTGACCCATTGCTCGATTTGACGAACCGTTAGCTTTCCAGAAATAGTGTATACGGGAGAATACGGGCGCATCTCTTCCGGTTTTCCAATATCAAGACGCTGAGCGGTGAGGACAGCACGGTGACGGTTCCATTTTCCCGTCACCGTTACCGTCATATCCGGTTGAAGTTTCTTTTGCAAAAACGCTCGATTAAAAGCCACGACTTGAAGGAGATGACCGTCCACAAATAAACGAAAAGAAAGACGGTTTTTTTTACGTCCGTAATAATTCACATTTGGTGAACCCTGAACGCTGCCTACAATCGTTGCCTGAGCATCATGCTCAAGTTCTTCCACAGGACGAATGGCAACATTCTCATAACGGTGCGGCAAATGCCATAGTAAATCCTCACATGTAAATATACCCATACGGGCAAGATCCTGTTTTGTCTCAGGGCCAACACCTTTTAATGCCTCTACACTCGCTTCTGGTTGTAAGCTACTCATGACCGCTCTAAGGGGATATTAAAGATTTTCGTTTCCAGTTCTCTCCCCGTTGGAGTTGCTGCTAAACCACCTTGGGCCGTTTCTTTTAAGGCCGTTGGCATCGTTTCTCCAATCCTGTACATAGCATCAATGACTTCATCACAAGGAATACGGCTTTCTATCCCCGCAAGAGCCATGTCAGCGGAAACCATTGCAGTAGACGCACCAGCGGCATTCCTTTTCACGCAAGGGACCTCCACAAGGCCAGCAACTGGGTCGCAGACAAGTCCCAGCATATTTTTCAGCGTAATCGCCATCGCCTGGGCTGATTGGGCAGGGGTACCACCAGCCATTTCAACCGTTGCAGCCGCTGCCATACCAGCAGCCGAACCAACTTCAGCCTGGCAGCCGCCCGCTGCTCCAGAGATCGAAGCATTGTTCGCCACGACAAGCCCAAAAGCGCCGGAAGTAAGTAAATAACGCACCATATCCTCTCGGGACGGATCTAAGCGATCCCGCAAACTAAAAAGTACCCCTGGGACAACCCCAGCCGAACCGGCCGTTGGCGTGGCACAAATCGTCCCCATGGCAGCATTCACTTCATTTGTCGCCATTGCGCGGCTTACGGCGTGAAGCATCGTATCTCCACTTAATCCTTTTCCTTCAGCGATATACTGTTCAAGTTTCAGTGAATCTCCACCGGTAAGTCCAGAAACAGAACGAATATCTTCTTTTGAACCACGCTCTACCGCTTCTTCCATGATCGCTAACTTCTCGTCCATATCACCGTATACAGCTTGCCTTTTACGACCTGTCTCTTCAACCTCCTGTAAAAGCATAATTTCGGAGATCGAGAGTTGCTTACTCTCGGCAAGGTCTACCAATTCAGCAGCATTTCGAAACATGCTCTCACCTCTAATCGTTAATTTTCGCCACTTGTATTACATGTTCAAGCCCATTCAAGGCCTCTAAAATCCCTTGAGATACAGGCTGATCCACTTCAATGACCATTAGGGCTTCCCGACCCTTATCTTTACGTGAAACTTCCATATGGCCAATATTTAACTCGTGTGAAGCAAGGAGATTCGATACGTTCGCGATCACTCCATAACGGTCGGTGTGTACGACGAGAATCGCTGGATGGTGTCCAGATAGATTTAGGGGAAAACCGTTCAGTTCAATAATTTCTATTTTTCCGCCCCCTACCGAAATCGCTACCATTTCCATCGTTTGTGATGCACTCTCGAGACGAAGCTTCACCGTATTAGGGTGGTCGGTTAATGCTTCCTCTTCGTGAAAGCGAACACGCATCTTCATGTCTTTGGCATGCTCCATTGCTTCACGAATTCGTTCATCGAATGTATCAAAGTCCAGTAATCCCCCGACAAGTGCCACATCCGTTCCATGCCCCTTGTATGTTTTCGCAAATGAGCCATATAAGTGAATATTGACTTTTTTTGGCTGCTCAGAAAACAACAACCGTGCTAGTCTTCCAATACGAGCGGCCCCAGCGGTATGGGAACTGGATGGTCCTATCATCACTGGACCAATAATTTCTGAAACACTTCTAAACTTCATACATTCAACCCTCTCTCATTCACTTTCCTGTGCCGGAGCAGCGATCACTGCAATCGTTCCAGGACCTACATGCGAACCGATAACAGCCCCTATTTCTGTTGTCACCTCAGAAGTCACGTTAAGTTTGCTGCGAATATCCGTAAAAATCGTTTCAACAGCTTTCGGTGCAACAGCATGAGCAACCCCGACGTGGACCGGTTGTTTTCCGTAGGTTTCTTCGAGTTGAGAGACAATCCGTTCAAATGCTTTTTTACGTCCACGTATTTTCTCGTAGGGATAAACTTCTCCCTTTTTATTAAGAGAAAGAATAGGCTTCATTTTTAAAAGAGAACCAACCAACGCTGAGGCTTTTCCAATCCGTCCGTTTTTTTGTAAATATTCTAGCGTATCCACTATAAAATAGACGCTTGATGCCTGTATTAATTGTTCGAGCCTCTCCCTGCATTCATCCCTGTTTGCCCCACGTTTAGCGAGGCGTGCGATATCAGTCACAATGATGCCAAAGGAATAACTGGCTCCTTTCGAATCAATCACTTCTACGTTTGCTTTTGATGAAACTTCTTCAGCTGCAATCGATGCTGCCTGATAAGTACCGCTCAATTGAGAGGATAAATGAATGGAAAAAATCACAGTGTCCTCTTCTAAGCTATCCGCCAAGTCGCTATACAATGTTTCAAAGTCATAGGGGGATGGTTGTGACGTCGTAGGCATAACATCACTTTCCTGCAACTTCTCGTAAAACCCGGATGGGGTTAACTTTTCCCCATCCTTGTACGTTTCTTTCTCACCGAAATTTACGTTTAGTGGAATAACTGTGATGTCCAGTTCTTCAACCAAATCTTCCGGGATATCTGCAGTACTATCGGTGACCACTTTTACACTCGTCATACGTATCCACCTCCCTTTTTATTCTGCAGCGATAATATAATGATAAAGCGGCTGTTTACCATCATGAACTTCCGTCTCGACTTCATCATAATGATCATGAATATGAGTAACGAGAGCTTTTGTACTCTCCTCATCTGCTTCTTCACCGGCAATAATCGTGATCATTTCAATGTCTTCTTCAACCATAGAATCTGTTACTTTTTGCAAAGTTTTCAAGAGCGACTCGCCTGCACTTACAATTTGATCTTCCACAATGCCCATGAAATCGTTTTCTTTGATATCGATTCCGTCAATCGATGTATCGCGTATGGACTGGGTTACTTGCGCGCTTTTGACGGCTGATCGTCCAACCTTCATATTCTCTTCATTCGTTGTGACATCTTGTTCTGCATTAAACGCAAACATAGCCCCTAAACCTTGAGGTACAGACTTCGTTTCGATGACACGAACGTCTTCTTCTTCGAAAACGTCCGCTGCCTGCTTAGCAGTCAAGACTATATTTCCGTTATTCGGGATCAAAAAAACATGTTCAGCATTTGTTTTCTTAATCGCTTCAATAAATTGCTCTGTGCTCGGGTTCATCGTTTGTCCGCCTTTGATAATCTGATCGACACCAAGACTTGTAAACAACTCTTCAACCCCGCTTCCTATCGTTACTGCAATGACGGCATACGTTTGTTTTTCACTTGCAGGTCCTTCGTGAGTCTGACTGTTTGAAGAAGAGAGTGCTGCATGCTGCTCACGCATATTTTCAACTTTAACGTGAACGAGCTCTCCATATTTTTGTGCTTCATTCATGACGTATCCAGGGTACTCAGCATGAATATGTATTTTAATGAGATCTTCATCACTTACGACCAAAAGAGAGTCCCCGTACTGGCTCAACGTATTTCGAAAATTCTCTTCCCGGTAAGGATTTTCAGCTATTTTCTCATCGTCAAAACGAACCATAACTTCCGTACAATACCCAAATTCGATATCTTCTGCCGACATTTCGCCTTGAATGTTATGATGTTCAACCTGAACGAGCTCTTCCATAGAAGCCTGCTCTGGTTTCCAATCCGCTGTTGATTCACCTCTAAGTGCCGCGAGCATCCCCTCATAAATATGGACAAGACCTTGACCACCCGAATCAACGACACCTACTTCTTTCAAAGCAGGAAGTAATTCTGGGGTCCGTTTGAGAGAACGTTTGGCTTCTGCTATGGTCTCAGCGAGAACACTATCGACATCGTTGTTTCTACGGGCTTCTTTTTTCGCTGCTTTGGCCGCGTCCTTTGCAACTGTCAAAACTGTACCTTCCACAGGTTTCATAACCGCACGGTAGGCTGTACCCACCCCTTTTTCTAAAGCATTCGCAAGAACGCTCCCATCGATCTGATCGTTCTCTTCAACCCCTTTTGCAAACCCGCGGAACAATTGGGAGAGAATTACTCCTGAGTTCCCGCGAGCTCCCATGAGAAGTCCTTTTGAAAAGCGTTTAGCAACTGCTGAGGCGCGCATATCCCCCTCTTGTTTCATTTCTTTGACACCAGAACGAATCGTCAGGCTCATATTCGTACCCGTATCACCATCTGGTACTGGAAAGACATTCAATGCATCTACCCGTTCAGCATGCTGCTCCAGTACATGTGCACTTTCAGCAAACATCGCCAAAATCATTTCACCATCTATCTTTGTTGCCACGTGTCATTCACCTCACATTTGCCTTCACTTAAGGATTGCTTACGCGAACCCCTTGCACAAAAATATTTACGGAATCTACCGAAAGGCCGAGCATTTGTTCAAGTTGATATTTTACTTTCGTTTGTACATTATGGGCTACTTCTGATATTTTCGTGCCATAACTTACAATAATGTACATGTCAATATGAAGATCTTCTTCAATTTCACGGATCACAACACCACGTGAAAAATTATCTCTTTTTAACAGTTCGGATAGTCCGTCCTTGATTTGTTGCTGTGAAGCCATTCCCACAATTCCATAACAATCTGTTGCTGCGCCTCCTGCGACGGTAGCAACCACTTCTTTTGATATATCAATCGATCCTAGTTGAGAATTCATTTCAAGGGCCATAACCATCCTCCTTAACATTGTGCAGATTTACTACCGCTATCTTACTATATTTTCGCTGTTTTTCAAACAAGTAAACGCCATAAAAGGATTGATTTTAGTTGGTGAGATGTGCTACGATGATCGAGTGTACAAAGCGGAGTGGATAAAGGAGGTTATCTTATGTCAAGAAAGTGTATCGTAACAGGACGCGGCCCTAAAGCAGGCAACAAGCGCTCTCACGCTAACAATGCAACGAAACGCCGTTGGGGCGCTAACGTACAAAAGGTACGCGTTATGGTTGATGGGAAGCCTAAACGAGTATATGTTTCCGCAAAAGCCCTAAAAGCCGGCAAGGTCGAGCGCGTTTAATGCGCTGACAGCCGGTTTTTTATTTTGGTAAATACATTGTCAAATCGAAGAACAAAAAAACGGGCAAGTGAGTCGCTAAGTAGAAAGCGTTCGAGTGCGAAGAAAAGGTGACTTTCAGCTTTAGAATGTTGTTCTTCCAGGCTTTTTGAATATCCTCTATAACGAAAAAAGCACCGTAAGCCGGTGCTTTTTTCTTGGTTCTTATTCTTTCTTAAAAGAACTTAGAACCGCGCGGACGACCCCTCCTAAAAATTTCGGCAGCTTAATCGTATAAAATTTCATTACTATTCCTCCTTGAAGGCGAGCTTTAAGCAAGGATAAAGGATGACGACACATACGGATTCTTCTATATGTATATTCACCCAATGAGAAATAGTACATCATTTTTTCATGTTTTTTATAGCTCGTAGATAAAAAACCCAACTGCTATCATTAAAACTAGAAAAGACCGCCCCCTCCATATTTGCTGCTAAGGGGCAGTACTTATCCTTTTATTCCCGTAGTTTTCCAATCGCTTCACCACGGTCTGTATGTTTAAATACATATGATCCTGCAACGAGAAGGTTTGCCCCTGCCTGAGTGCACAATGGAGCTGTCCTTTCGTCCACGCCACCGTCCACCTCGATCCATAGATCTTTTTTCGTGTTTTCACTCATCACTTTTACAGCTTCAATTTTCTCCAGCACACTATGAATAAAAGATTGACCGCCAAAACCGGGATTTACCGTCATTAATAATACGAGGTCAATATCTTTAATGATATGTTTTAGAATATCCACCGGTGTGTGGGGATTGATCGCTACCCCTGCTTGAGCTCCATTTTCTTTTATCAAATGAATGGTTCTATGTAAATGAGGACAAGCTTCCGCGTGGACGGTCACGATATCCGCACCCGAATCGATAAACGCGGGGATGTAGCGATCCGGTTGTTCTATCATAAGATGTACGTCCAATGGCAATGTCGTTGAGCGCTGACATGCTTCCAAAATAAGGGGACCAATGGTGATATTAGGTACAAAATGTCCATCCATCACATCCACATGGATCATATCTGCACCCGCGCCTTCCACGGAGTGAATCTCGTCTGCTAACGATTTAAAATCAGCCGCCAATAAAGACGGTGCAACTTTCACCATGACTAATACCTCCTGTTTTTTTCAATTTCATCATAAAATTGCATATAGTGTTCATGACGAGTAGAAGCAATTTCGCCGCTTGCCGTCGCTTCTTTTACCGCACAACCGTCTTCTTTACGGTGGGTGCAGCCCCGATACTTACAGGCCGCTCTAACTTCCCGGATTTCCCGGAAACAGTCCTGAACCAGCTCAGGCTCAATTCCGGTAAAATCGAGCGAACTAAAACCCGGCGTATCGGCAACGCTTCCACCCGCGATGTTTAAAAGTTCAACTTGTCGTGTTGTATGCTTCCCTCTCGCCAACCCTTCCGAAATTTCCCCCGTTTCCAGGGAAAGATTGGGGTCAAGATGATTGAGAAGTGTTGATTTCCCAACTCCTGATTGCCCAGCAAGAACGGTTAAGCGTCCTTTCAAATAAGGAAGAAGAGCCTCGCTATTTTCACCCTTTTGTCCTGAAACGAAAATCAACGGATATCCCAAACCCTGATAAATGTCTTGATACTCTCTAAACGCGGCGAGTTCTTCCTCAGTTGCAATATCTTTTTTCGTGACTACAATGACTGCATCTGCTTCAATCGCCTCCACATGAACAAGCATGCGATCCAATAAGTAAGGGGAAAATGCAGGCTTTGTCATTGAAAATACGAGGAACGCCTGATCAATGTTGGCCACCGGAGGACGGTGCAACTCGCTGTCACGCTTGAGTACAGCTTGAATATAATGATGTTCAAACTGGACGAAATCACCAACCAATGGCTTGATCTTTTGCTTTCTAAATAAGCCGCGTGCACGACAGCGAAACACACCTTCTTCGTTTTTCACTTCGTAAAAACCGCCTACCGCCTTTACAATTTGCCCTTCTTGCAATGGGACCTCCCTCGAGGCAGATCATTGCCTCTTATTTTTATTCTTCATAGGAAAAAGAGTTCGCTTGTGCTTCTTCACCATTGACATAAAGCGTATAAGAGCCCTCCGTATCCGGAGTGACTTCAAGTGGCACACGGTACGTCGTTGACGTCGTAATTTCCTCTTCTACAAAAATGGCGGGCTCATCGGTTGTAGCATCTTCATAAACGATTTCAATATCGTAAACGGATTCGTTATCCTCCTGCTCAGAAACTTCAACGGGTATGACCGCTTCCACCGTTTGTACAGGATCGTCCTCTTCTTCCTCTGGTGCCGGGCCATCCGAGACGACAAAATTAATTTCACTTCCTTGTGAAATCGTTTCATACGGAGCAGGATCATGAGAAATGATATCACCTTCAGGCACAGTGTCCGAATAAGTGCTTTGAAATGATCCGGTTAAATTGTTCGTTTCTAAATAATTATTGACACCTTCTTGGGAAGTGCCGGTTAAATCTTGCAGCGTAACTTCCGGGGTTTCACTATAGGTAAGCCGAACCCTCGTTTCATCTGCGATCACTTCCTCATCCGCAGCAGGCTCCTGGTCAACGACTAAATTCGATGCAACCTCATCTGTTTGTTCGGAAACAAGTTCAATATCCGAGAAAACTTCCAGCTCCTCTTCCGCCTGTTCAACATCCAAACCAATAACGTCAGGCATCTCCATGGTTTCCTGTCCTTCGCTTATAGAAAGGGTTACTGTTTGGTTTTCGAGCATCGTCCTTCCTGCAGCAGGATCCTGGTAATAGACCTCCCCTTCTTCCACCTCGTTATGAAATTCAAATTCCGTTTCTACCTCGAGGGCAGATGCATTCATCGTTTCGATCGCTTCTTCCTCTTCTAAACCGACAACATCTGGTACCTCAACTTCATCCGGGCTTAAGAGTTCAGGGATAATGGTAAAAGCCGCGAAAAATCCCAGGATAGGAAGTAAAGCGACACCTAATATTTTCCAAATTCCCCATTTCTTTTGCTTCTTATCTGGTGCTTCATTTTCACCCTCTTCTTCAGGAACACCTGACCCACGTGTATCTTCCATTTCAGCGCCTGTATGAATCGCTGGAATCGGTTTGGTCTTTTCTTCATCCTGGTTATCAACAAAAATTGGCTCTTCATTTATGCGTTCCGGCAATAATGCTGTCTCTGTCTCAGCATATATTTCCTCCACATTCTCGTATCGCTGTAAAGGATCCTTAGCTGTAGCTTTTCGGATCATATTGTTGATACTCTCGGGTAAATCAGCACGAAGATCTTTCGCATTCGGAAACGGGTCCTGCAAATGTTTCAACGCAATTGACACAGCTGAATCAGCATTATAAGGAAGGAGACCTGTTACCATTTCATAGAGAATGACACCAAGAGCATAAATATCGGTTTTCACTGTAACCGCACCTGCACGTGCTTGCTCTGGTGACAGGTAATGAACAGAACCTAGCACGGAATTCGTATGCGTAATCGTCGCTGCCGACGCAGCGCGCGCAATTCCAAAATCAGTGACTTTTACCGTACCGTTTTCATCCAGTAATATGTTTTGCGGTTTTAAATCCCGGTGGATAATGCCCTGTTCATGCGCATAGGCGATAGCAGCTGTTAATTCCGAAAAAATGTTCATCGTTTCCGGAAAGGAGAGGGCACCATTATTTACAATTTTATCCTTTAATGTGTTCCCACCTACATATTCCATTACAATGTAAAAAAGGTTATGATCCTCACCCACATCGTAAATGTCGACAACATTTGGATGCACGAGACTCGTAGCCGCCTGCGCTTCCAGGCGAAACCTCCGCACAAACTCATCATCATTTACGTGATGAGGCTGGAGCACCTTTACAGCAACATCTCGTTCGAGAATGATGTCACGAGCATGATAGACGTACGCCATGCCGCCTCCTATATACGACTTGACTTTATAACGCCCATCAATGCGTTCTCCAATCATGGATGACCCTCCCCATCCACGTTGTGATAAACGAGGAGGACAGTAATATTATCCTCCCCCCCGCGCTCAAGTGCTTTTTGCACCAGTGCATCGGCCGATCCATCAATCTCTCTGTCGCCAAGCAGCGTTTCTTCTATATCTTTTTCCAGTAGTTTATCAGACAGGCCATCGGAACAAAGCAATAACGTGGACTGCTTTGGGAATTCGTAATAACCGACCTCAACTTCAACTTCGGCTTGAGTTCCAAGCGCGCGGGTAACTACATTTTTCCTTGGGTGATTTTCGGCTTCTTCCGGTTTTAATTGCCCAGACTTTACGAGTTCATTAACTAGAGAATGGTCACTCGTTAATTGAACCATTGAAGGAGGTTGGAGACGATATGCACGACTATCCCCGACGTGACCAATTACCAATCCCCCTTCATAGATGACAGAAGCCACCAATGTCGTGCCCATCCCTCTATAAGACTCATCTGCTATAGATTTTTGAAACACTGCATCATTTGCCCGTTGAATTTCTTCTGTTAACCAACGCTTGATCGCACCATATTCATTTTTAGGGGGGTGATGATCCCAGGCGTCTTTCAAGGCTTTCACGGCCATTTCGCTCGCCACATCTCCGGCACGATGCCCCCCCATCCCATCAGCGACAATGGCAAGGATCATATCTTCTTTATAAAAAAGATCACCTGCGTCTTCATTGTGTTCACGTAATTTACCCACGTCTGTCCTGAACACCGCTTCCATGCTTTCACCCCTGTTCATCCCTCTTCTTTAAGGCAGCAATGTAAAATCCATCACTATTAAACTGTTGTGGTAAAATCAGCCGTTGACCACGTCTTGTACTCCTCAGGCCTATACGTGAATCCAGTGTTTCATCAAGCTCAAAAGATGACCCATATTTTTGTAAAAAATGAGCCACTACCTCTTCGTTTTCTTCCGGCATAACCGTGCACGTACTATAAACAAGTATCCCGCCTTTCCTCAAAAGACGAGCCGCTTCCTCTAATATGCGTAATTGCAATTCCGGAAGTTTTTCAATCTCTTCTTTCTTCGTATGCCATTTAATATCCGGTTTGGCTTTCACGACTCCAAGACCGCTGCATGGAGCATCAACGAGAACACGGTCAAACGTTTCGCTTTTATAGGTGTTGGTGAGTTCTGCTGCATCACCGGTGCGTGACGTTACACTCTTTAGACGAAGACGCCCTGCTTGCTCATCAATTAACGTCTGCTTGTGAGGGTGAATGTCATTGGCTATGACTTGTCCATTATCGGCTAAACGTTCCGCAATATGACACGCCTTTCCTCCAGGGGCAGCACAGGCATCGAGAACGTTCATACCTGGACGTACATCCAATGCATAGGTGACAAGCATAGAACTCTCATCTTGAAAAGAGAATGCCCCATTCGTAAATGATGAGCTCTTCTGTGCCTGCCCCCCCGTTACAATTAAACTGTCTGAGGTAAGGTTACCAGGAGTGGTCTCTATACCTTCGTTCTGCAAATCCACCTGCAAATCATCACGACACGTTTTCAGGCGGTTGACACGCAGCATCGTGTAGGCACGTTTTACATTTGCTTCACACATTGCAAGTGTATTCTCTTTACCATAAGCTTGTATCCATTTGCGAACAAGCCATTCAGGGTGTGAGGTAGCAAGGGCTATTCGTTTGACAGGATCTTCGATTTCTGTAAAATCAGGAATCCCTTGGCGGCCAACTGACCTTAGCACACCGTTCACGAATCCTTTCAAGCCTTTCCTTCCCCATTTCTTGGCGAGCTCAACGCCTTCATGGATGGCAGCACGATCGGGCACACGGTCCATATAAAGCAATTGATAGGCACTCATACGAAGAATGGTTTGTACGCGTCGATCCGCTTTTTTAAACGGTTGCTTCATTGAACTACCAAGAATATAGTCAATGGTATTTAAACGTTTGATCGTGCCGTAAACAACTTCCGTAACAAAACGTGCATCCTTTTCAGGAAGTTGGCGATCCCGTAACGCCTCATGCAAAGCAAGATGACTGTATGCATGTTCAAAACAAATACGATCAAGAATTTTTGCTGCATGCATGCGCGGGTTCGTATTAGTCGCTTTCACCATTACCTAGTACCTCTCCTACTGTTAATGATTGTCCGCGTCCGTGAATAAAATCTCGGATATCCATTTTTTTCTTTCCGGCGGGCTGAACTTCTTGCATGATTATTCCGTATCCGTCACCGCAGGCAACAACCACACCTTCATTAGAGATTCTCACAATTTCTCCCGGCGTTTTACTTCTGTACTGTTCATTCTCAATACTAGCACTCCAGATTTTTAAACGGTCTTCATTCCAATTCGTAAAAGCAACCGGCCATGGATTCATGCCACGGATCTGGTTATAAACAGCTTCGGCAGATTTACCCCATTCAATACGTTCCCTCCCGCGGGATAAATTCGGTGCAAAAGTGACATGGTTTTCATCTTGCGGCACTGAAGTAACTGTATTTTCTTCAATGGCCGGTAAGGTATTACGCAGCAGCTCAGCTCCAGCCTCACTTAATTTGGTATGCATCGTCCCTACGGTATCTGTATGTTCGATGGGGACTTTGACCTGAGCAAGCATATCCCCTGCATCCAACTGTTTTACCATGTACATAAGGGTCACGCCAGTTTCTTTTTCGCCGTCAATAATGGCCTGATGAATAGGAGCCCCCCCGCGGTATTTTGGGAGTAAGGATGCATGGACATTCACACAGCCAAAGGGAGGCGCTTGTAATATCGATTCGGGAAGAAGCTGCCCATAAGCGGCTGTCACGATCAAATCTGGTTGCGGTTGTAGCGTCTCCTCCACTGCACTTCTAAGCTTTTCGGGCTGTAAAACATGTAGGTTCAACCGTTCTGCTTCTTCTTTTACCGGTGACTTCGTCAGTGTTCGCTTCCGGCCTTTCGGGCGATCCGGCTGAGTAAGTACTTTGAGGATCGTATGTCCCTCTTCCACGAGCATTCGCAAAATCGGTACGGCAAAATCAGGGGTTCCCATAAAGACAATCTTCATATAACTCTCGCCTCCTAAATCAACGCCGTGTAAAAGCCCCCGTAACGGGGGCTACATAAACATGTTCGGGTGGCGGTCAATCGTAATAAAGCGTTGATCCTGTTGAATTTCCTTTTGAAAATACGTGAATAGTTCACGCAGCAACTCTGTTAACGCTGGCTCATCCTTGTATTTTACCATGCATTGGCAGCGATATCTATCTTTAATACGGGCGATCGGTGACGGCGTCGGCCCAAGAACGATCGCATCCTCCCCGAGATTTGAACGCAGCACTCGCCCCGCATGTTCACCCGCTTTCATTGCAGTCGCATAGTTCGGGTGGGCAAACGTAATTAGTGTCAAATAATAGTACGGTGGATACCCGGCCTGTTTCCGCTGTCCTAGTTCCTTTTTAAAAAAGGATAAGTAATCATGAGATTGTGCAAGTTGTATTGCGTAATGTTCAGGGTTATACGTTTGTATCACAACCTCACCCGCTTTCTCATCACGACCGGCACGGCCACTTACTTGTGTGAGCAATTGAAATGTTCGCTCTTGCGCTCGAAAATCAGGTAAATGTAAAAGTGTATCCGCCGCGAGTATACCCGCGAGTGTGATGTTCGGAAAATCAAGTCCTTTTGCGATCATTTGTGTTCCAAGAAGAATGTCTGCTTCTCCTGCACCAAAGTTTTTGAGCAATCGCTCGTGGGCACCTTTTTTTCTCGTTGTGTCGTTGTCCATGCGAATAATGCGCGCTTCAGGGAGGAGTTGTTGTAGTTCTTCTTCCACCCGTTGCGTCCCTGTTCCAAAATAGCGGATATGTGCACTTTCGCAGCTCGGACAACGCTCATACAACCGCTCCTCATGCCCGCAATAATGGCATTTCAATTGCCCATCACGCTGGTGATAGGTGAGCGAAATCTCACAATGGGGGCACATCCCAACATACCCGCAATTGCGGCACATGACAAACGTAGAAAATCCACGCCTGTTTAAAAAAAGAACAGACTGTTCACCTTTCTTTAAACGGTCGCGTAATTTTTCAAGCAGCGATGTTGAAAAAACGGAACGATTGCCTTCGCGCATTTCTAAACGCATATCTACAAGCTCAATGTCCGGAAGCGGTTTTTGATTGACACGTTCAGGAAGTGAAAGCAACTCGTAGACTCCTTTGGCTGCCCGAGCATAGCTTTCCATCGATGGGGTGGCGCTTCCTAGCACCACCGGACAATCGTGATAGCGGCTCCGCCACAGAGCCACCTCACGAGCATGGTAACGCGGATATTCTTCTTGCTTGTAGCTACTTTCGTGCTCTTCATCGATAACGATGAGACCGAGATTCGTAAACGGTGCAAAAACGGCAGATCTTGCCCCCACCGCTACTTGCACCCTTTTTTCCTGAATTTTTTTCCATTCATCGAAACGCTCTCCAACGGACAGGGCACTATGGAGAACAGCTACATTGGCACCAAACCGTTTTTTAAAGCGTTCAACCATCTGAGGGGTTAACGAAATTTCCGGTACGAGAACAATTGCCTCTTTTCCCGCTTCCATTAATTGATCAATCGCCTGTAAATAAATTTCAGTTTTCCCGCTTCCTGTCACCCCATGTAAAAGCATCGGGGTTGCTTGTGACTGGGTAATATTTTTCTTCACTTTGGCAAGAACATCCGTTTGATCAGAGGTGAGTGTCGCTTTTTCTTCGTTCCCGTCTTCTTCTGCATCAGTGTACGGGTTACGATCAATAACGATTTCTTTTTCCTGTAAATAGTCATTTTTTATGAGCGTATTGACGACCGACCTCGAAATGGCCGCTTGCTTCATTAATATCTGGATCGCGACAAGCTCTCCTTCGCCGTATTGCTCAGCCATAAATAAAAGCGCCTGCTTTTGTTTTTCAGTCGCAGGGGGGGTTTCATAACGTTGGATCACAACAGCTTTCACTTTCCTATGTTTCGCTTGATCCTTGAGTGCGTACTTCATCGTCAAGTGCCCTTGCTCAGCTTCATTACGGATATCTCGCAATAAACGAGCGTCTGCGGGTACCTGTGCCCAATCAACCTCATCAGCTTGCCCAAACAACGCTTGCACGTTCATCGGTAGTTTCTCCCGTTTCGACAGCAGTGAAAGTTTTTTCATAGCCTTAGCCCGCATGGCTGCTGGAAT
Source organism: Geomicrobium halophilum (assembly GCF_014207655.1). GTDB lineage: Bacteria > Bacillota > Bacilli > Bacillales > Marinococcaceae > Geomicrobium > Geomicrobium halophilum. The sequence goes on from NZ_JACHHJ010000001.1 coordinate 1,315,918, forward strand.
CATCGACTGAAATGCGGTAATCTGGAAACAGATCGTTTCAGTCGCTAACCATTCCCCTAATCTCAAAAGTTCGTTATTCAAAACAGGCGTAAGATCAAGGAGTTCAGAGACACTTTTCACTTTCTCAAGCTTCGTTTCACTCACAATATCAACGATAAATCCTGTTAATTTCCGCTGACCAAAAGGAACGAGTACCCGCATTCCTTTGCTGGCATTTTCTGCAAGGGCTTCCGGCAAGTAATAGTCGAACGGGCGATCCGTCCCCCCGGTCGGAACATCAACGATTACTTTCGCGTACACGAGCATCTTCCCCTTCAAACAACGGCTGAATCTCCTCTAATAAAAAATAAGCAAGCTCTTCCTTGCCTTTTTTATCAGATTTTACTAGTTCATGATCACGACGAAGGATTGTGATCTGATTATCATCGCTTGCAAAACCGACTCCAGTATCATTTACGTTATTTGCAACAATCATGTCCAAGTTTTTTTCTTTAATTTTTGCCTCGGCATATTGGTTGAGATTTTTGGTTTCTGCAGCAAAGCCTACAAGTATTTGCTTGTTTTTTCGTGCGCCGAGTTCAGCAAGAATGTCTCTTGTTCTCTCCATTTTTATATACAAATCTTCGTCGCTTTTTTTCACTTTATGCCGAAAGGTTTCTTTCGGTGTGTAATCCGCGACCGCGGCTGTTTTTATAGCCAAATCCACCTCTGAAAATAAAGGAACAACTACCTCCCACATTTCTTTGGCAGACACTACATCAATCCTTTTTACCCCTGGAGGGGTATCGAGTTGAACAGGTCCACTCACGAGCGTCACGTCAGCGCCTTGATCCTGAGCCGCTTGCGCAAGGGCAAAGCCTGTTTTTCCTGAAGAACGATTGGAGAGAAAACGAACAGGGTCGATCGTTTCACGAGTAGGGCCGGCCGTAATCAGTACTTTTTTTCCTTTTAAATACGGCAATGCCGGTTTTTGTTCTTTCGATAGGAACCTAAAGATGTCTTCGGGCTCAGCCATCCGTCCTTTCCCTACCCATCCGCAGGCAAGATAACCATCTCCAGGTTCAATAAAGGTAACACCTCGGGAGTCGAGGGTCGCAATGTTATCAAGAACGGCTGAGTGCTCGTACATATTTACGTTCATTGCCGGCGCTATGTAAACAGGGGCAGTGGTTGCAAGCAATGTCGTTGTGAGCATATCATCAGCAATTCCGTGCGCGTATTTTCCGATAAAATTGGCTGTCGCCGGTGCGACTATGACCATATCTGCCCAATCGGCTACGTCAATATGAGCAATTTTTTCAACATCTTCTTCAAGAAATGTATCTGTATAGACCCGCTCCCGAGTTAATGCTTGAAAGGTTAAAGGCGTGATAAACTCGCGTGCTCCTGCACTCATGATCACTTTTACATTTGCCCCGGCCTGGCTGAGTGTAGAAGCAAGAGCTGCGGCCTTAAAGGCAGCCACTCCTCCGGTTATGCCGAGAAGGATGTTCCTGTTATTCATTACAATCCCCTTTCCTTCCTCTCTTTTCGTGTTAATGGTGATTATACCATTCCTGCTTTCAAAAAACATAACTGGCGATCGGCAAAGCAGGGCCCCTTATTACATATAAAAACCCGTGCTGCATAACAACACGAGCTTTATCACTAATCTTTCTTAATGGTTAACTTACCATCCTGGATTTCTTCAAGTGCCACACCTACCAGTTTATTGGATACCGGCTTATGGAGGGAGGAATCGTAATCCTCTTTTTCCTGAAGCTCCCGTGCCCGTTGGGCTGAAATTGTTACGAGCGAATACTTGGAATCAATTTTATCTAACAACGAATCAATGGATGGATAAATCATCGTTATTTCACCTCCGCTAGTTGTCGGTAATGCTCAATGACGCGGTCTTTTCGACAATGTTCAGCTTCAACGATCGACTGGATTCTTTGTACTGCTTTCTCCACTTGATCGTTTTCAACAACATAATCATATTGCGCCATCATTTCAATTTCTTCTTTAGCAACGGTCATTCGTTCATTGATCAAATCGAGATTTTCCGTCCCCCGCTCCTCAATCCGTTTGCGAAGCTCTGCAAGGTTCGGTGGTGCCAGAAAGATAAAAATCCCTTCCGGGTATCGTTCTTTTACTTTGGCAGCTCCCTGTACTTCAATTTCTAAAATAATGTCAGTACCAGAGCCCACGGTATCGTGGACATATTGAAGCGGGGTTCCGTAATAATGATTGACATACTTCGCCCATTCAAGCAATCGGTCATTGGCAATCATTTCCTTAAAGGTGGATTCACTTTTAAAAAAATAATTTACACCGTCTTTCTCACCTTCGCGTGGTGCTCTTGTGGTTGCGGAAACGGAATAGGCAATCGAATCATCGACGTCGCGTAGTGCATTACATACCGTTCCTTTTCCAACACCTGCCGGGCCAGAGAGAACTATCAGCAATCCGTGATCTTTCTTCACTATTCTTCATCCTTCCATCGGTGGTCTCCATGATATAAAAAAGAACCGGGTAGTTCAATAAGGTACAGCTTTGAGGAGCTCTAAAGTGTATTTCCGCAAGAAGAACTAAAGCCAGTGTTGTCACTAGCAGCCCCAGGACTTTTTGAATCTCTCGTGGAGACTAATCATCATCGTTATCATCTTTTGTCGTCAAACGTTGGGCAACAGTTTCTGGTTGTACAGCTGATAAAATAACATGATCACTATCTACAATAATAACCGCCCGTGTACGCCTTCCATACGTAGCGTCAATGAGCATATTGCGATCACGTCCTTCTTGAATGATGCGTTTTATCGGCGCAGATTCAGGACTGACGATGGAAATAATCCGATTCGCAGATACAATATTTCCAAAGCCTATGTTGATCAGTTTAATACTCAAAGATACCCCTCTTTTCACAACTCTATTCGATATTCTGCACCTGTTCCTTTACCTTTTCAAGCATACTTTTGATTTCAACGACGCATTTTGAAACCTCTTGATCGTTCCCTTTGGATCCAATCGTGTTTACCTCACGATTCATTTCTTGAGTGAGGAAGTCAAGTTTACGACCGATAATCCCAGTGTCGTGCAAGGTTTCGTTAAACTGTTGTAAGTGGGAACGTAGCCGTACCAGCTCTTCAGTAATATCACTTTTTTCTGCAAAAATGGCAACTTCTGTGAGTAAACGCTCCTCGTCGACCGTCCCCAAGAATGCTCGTATTCTTTTCTCCAATCGTTCCTGATACCGACGTTGTGCCTCAGGAATGTACTTATCCAGGTTTTGTAGCAACAGGCTTATATCCTCGAAATGCTTTTGTAAATCTTGAAAAAGCAAACGTCCCTCTTGTTTTTTCATATCTGTTAATTTCAAACTGGCATTTTTCATGGCTTTTATAAAAGCATGAAAGGCATCGGTATTTTCCGAGGCTTCTTCCTGAATGGAAACGATATTAGGATTAAACAGAAAATCTTTGAGTAATAGTTTCTCATCAAAGACGCCTAAGGCTTTAAATTGTTCTGCCTCTTGTAAGTATTGGTCTAATAAAGCCCAATCCGTTTGTAAATTTCTCTCTACACCGGCACCTCCGGAAAGAGTCACTGTAATGTCCACTTTTCCCCTAAGCGCTCTTTCGCTCACAATCTTCCGTGCCTCTTCTTCCAGTCTACGTAATGTGGCAGGTAAATGAAACGAAACATCTAAAAAGCGATGATTGACGCTTTTGATTTCTACGCTCACTCGCTCTTTTCCATACGTTTCTTCTGCGTATCCATAGCCTGTCATACTCGTTACCATCGATCATCACATCCACTATCCCTATTTTAACCAATTTTTGCGTTGACAACAAGTATTGTACGGCTGGGTGGCGTTTGGAAGTTATCTTACGAAATATAAACCTCCGTATCTATTTGAACTTTTCCTATCATGATTTAAAAGACTGAGGGGTTCACGCCGATGATAGTGATTCGGATAGTAAGCCTTACATTAATGAACACATAAACCCGAACAAGAGATTTTTAAAACATCTATTGTTCGGGTACGTTCAACTTTTATGATTTTCTGCGAACTCCTGACCAACTTAATGCTACCGTGGGCAGTGCTGATAGTCCAAGAATTAATAACCAATCCTGAACACTCAGTGCAGTTGTATAAAAAATCGGCTGTAACACGGGTACATAAATCACAACAAGCATTAATACAACCGAGGATAAGACGGCGATGAGCAAAGGCTTATTCCCAAATGGAGAGCGATGAAACACAGAATATTCACTGCGACAGTCAAACACGTGAATCAGTTGTGCCATCACAAGCGTCGTGAAAGCGACCGTTTGCGCGTGGGTAAGTTCCGGAACCCCGGTTCCATATAATGTAATTACAAACGCAATTAGCGTCACAATGCCAATGAATAAACCGCGCGTGATCACCTTCATCCCTAGACCGCGGGCAAAAACTCCTTCCCTTGGATGTCGGGGGTTTCGTTTCATCACATCGCTTTCTGCACGATCAACACCAAGAGCCATTGCTGGCAGACCATCCGTCACCAGATTGATCCAAAGAATTTGAATCGCTACAAGCGGCAAGGGTAATCCGAGCAGCAGGGCAAATAACATAACAAGGATTTCGCCAACGTTGGAGGCAAGCATGTAACGAATAAATTTACGAATGTTATCATAAATATTCCGCCCTTCTTCAATGGCTGCCTTAATCGTTGAAAATTTATCATCGGCAAGAACAAGCGCTGCTGCTTCCTTGGCCACATCGGTACCGGTACGCCCCATCGCCACACCAATATCTGCAGCTTTTAAAGCAGGTGCGTCGTTTACGCCATCCCCAGTCATGGCCACTACATGTCCTTTTTGTTGCACTGCCTTTACAATTCGAAGTTTATGTTCCGGAGTTACGCGGGCAAAGACATATGTCTTACCGATCATGCTTTGCAATTCATGGTCTTCTAACTGATCTAATTGCTGACCGGTCATGACCTCACCATGCTCCGGCAGCATATCAAGGCTCCTTGCTACCGCTCTGGCCGTCTCTACATGATCTCCTGTAATCATTACGGTTTTGATACCAGCTTCCCGACACTCTCTAATCGCTTCTTTCACATCAGATCGAGGGGGGTCCATCATCGCCTGTAAGCCGAGAAGTGTCATTCCCTGCTCTACATCGGTAGCTCTATAATTCCCCTCATTGGGGAGAGGTTTGATCGCAATCGCAATCGTTCGTAATGCTTGTTTTGCCATACGGGAAACCGCCTGTTCCCATTGCGCCTTCATCTCCGGGGTAATCGAAAGTGTCTCTCCATGAACACGCGCGCTTGTACATTTGGAGATTAAAACATCTGGAGCCCCTTTCATAACAGCATATCGACGCCCGTTCTGGTCTTTCACAATGACTGTCATTCGTTTTCTCGTGGAATCAAACGGAAGTTCATCGAGACGTGTATAAGAACCTTGAACATGTTCCGGGAATAACCCTGCTCTTACAGCCGACATCATAAGAGCGGCTTCAGTAGGCTCGCCATTAATCCCAATATCTCCTTGCTGCTGAATTTTCCGATTACGCAATTGATCATCATCACGGATCATTTCTGCATTATTACAAATTAACCCGTTCAAAAGAAGGTCGTAGACACCCTTATCGTTCCCGGGATCACCTAAGCGTCCATTATGTGAAAACCTCCCGGTGTTTCCTTCACCCTCGACATCCCATTCTGCTGTCCACGTCCAAATCTTTGTAACGGTCATGTCATTTTTCGTAAGGGTACCAGTCTTATCCGAACAAATGACTGATGCACAACCTAGCGTCTCCACGGCTGGCAACCGTCGTACAATCGCTTTATGACGAATCATGCGCTGAACGCCAAGCGCAAGCGCTACGGTTACAATTGCAGGCAGCCCTTCAGGAATGGCTGCGACAGCTAATGATACACCGGCGAGAAACATTTGGTAAATAGGCTGTCCCTGGATAATGCCGAGAAAAACGACGAGTGCCGTTAATGCAATCGCACCGGCAATAAAGATCTTTCCAAGCTGATCTAGACGTCGCTGCAACGGTGTCATCATTGATTCAGTGGATTGCAGCAAATGGGCGATTTTCCCCATCTCCGTTTTCATGCCTGTTTCCACAATAATACCTTTGCCCCGGCCTCGGCTGACCATCGTTCCGGCAAATGCCATATTCGTTTGATCAGCAAGGGGGATCGAACCTTCAGCAAGTGTATGGGCTTCTTTTTCAGCAGGGAGGGATTCTCCAGTGAGCGATGATTCCTCAATGGCTAGTCGCATCGTCTCTACAAGCCGAATGTCTGCACTGATCCGATCGCCATTATCTAACTGAATGACATCCCCAGGAACCGCCTCTGTAGATGGGATGCTTAACCACCTTCCACCGCGCAACACCTTCACTTCCGGTGCCGATAACTCCTTGAGTGCATGTAATGATCGTTCCGCTTTCCGTTCCTGAGCAAAGCCAAGAAGAGCATTGACGAAAACGATGCCGATAATAACAAGCGCATCGATATATTCACCGAGCAACCCCGATATAAACGTAGCCACAAGTAGAATAATCACCATGAAATCCTTGAACTGCTCGAGAAAAAGAATCGCCAAAGGTGTCTTCTTTTCTTCCAACAGTTTGTTAGCCCCATGCTTTTTAAAACGGCGATCCGCTTCTTGTTGATCGAGGCCCGTGCTAATATCCGTATTTAAAGACTTGTACAATGCAAATGGATCGATTTGATGCCATCTCATCTCTTCCCACCCCACAGCTTGGACTTCTCGTCTCATCCTATTCAGCGGGTGGGGGAAACATGCTATACTATTAGAGGTTAGAAAGGGTGAATAACATGTCCTATGATGGATTCGTCCTGCGCGCCGTTCTCCATGAATGGAAGGAAACGCTAAAAGGCGGACGTATTACAAAGATTAAACAACCTACAGCTACGGATATATATATGACCATTCGAAATGACGGGCGTAACTATACGACCTTATTATCCATACACCCAAGTTTTGCACGTCTTCATTTTAGCCCAAAAGCAGAAACGGGCCCTGCAGAACCGCCAATGTTTTGCCGAATTCTTAGGAAAAATCTCGAAGGCGGCTTTATTCGCGACATTGAACAAGACGGACTTGAACGAGTCGCAACCCTGCATATTGAAGGAACAGACGAAATTGGAGATCGTGAAAATAAACGGCTCGTCATGGAACTAATGGGAAAACACAGTAATTTATTACTCATCGATAACGACGACAAAATTGTAGACTGCATGAAGCATATCTCCGCTGCCGTTAATCGATATCGTACCCTCTTGCCGGGGCAAACGTATGAAGCTCCTCCCGATCAACATAAACAAAATCCGCTAGAGGCAGACGAAGAAGCAGTGCTCCGCACCCTTGATTTCAATCAGGGGAAGATCGATAGGCAGCTGTTTCAAAACTTCACCGGCATGTCTCCGCTCCTTGCTAAGGAAATCGTTCACCGTGCCGGTATCGGCCCTAAACAGCAGCTCATCGATCATTTTATGAACATGATGAAGCTAATGAAAAGTTGCGACTTTCAACCAACGATTGTGCGCGAAAAGAAAAAAGAGTTCTTTCATATTATTGATCTTACTCATTTAGATGGGGAAAAGGATAGATATCAAACGAGTAACGACATGGTGTTGTCATTTTATGAAGGTAAAGCCGATCGCGATCGTATTAAACAGCAAGCCTTCGACCTTGAACGATTGATTCGCAACCAACGAATCAAAAATGAAAAAAAGCTGGAAAAATTACAAGAAACAGCTAAGACGGCCGAAAAAGAGTTGCAAAATCAAAAGTTAGGCGAGCTGCTAACAGCCCATATGCACCAGATCCGCATGGGTGATAGTGTCGCAGAAGTCATTGACTATTACGATGAAAGTGCGCCAACGATTCAAATCGATCTCGATCCGGAAAAATCACCAGCTGACAATGCTCAAGATTATTTTCACCGCTACAATAAAGCAAAAAATGCCGGGAAAGCAGTTAAAAAGCAACGACAACACGCAAAACGTGAAATCGAATATTTTGAGAGCCTTCTACAACAATTGGACAGCATTGAAGCGAAAGATATCACCGAAATCCGGGATGAGTTAGAAGAAGGCGGCTATTTAAAAGCAAAAAAAACAAAGAAACGGAAAAAGAAAAATAACAAACCGTCACTCGATCGCTATGTATCGAGTGACGGTGTTGAAATCTACGTCGGAAAGAACAATAAACAAAACGAATACTTGACGAGTCGCCTTGCCAGGCGCTCAGATACGTGGCTGCACACAAAAGATATTCCAGGTTCCCATGTCGTCATCCGCGCGGATGAGTTCAGTGAAGAAACATTATCAGAAGCCGCCGAACTCGCTGCTTACTATTCAAAAGCCCGCGAATCAGGTTCTGTCCCCGTTGATTACACCCTTATCCGACATGTAAAAAAGCCGAATGGGGCCAAGCCTGGATTTGTGACGTACGATGAGCAGAAAACCCTGTTCGTAACGCCGAAGGAGTCAACTGTTAAGCAATTAAGACAGTAAAAAGTGAGAATGTACGGGGTGGAAGAGTGCTCTTCCATCCTGTACATTTCCTATTTCTATGGAATCCCTATCATTCATCATAGTCAATAAGATGAACTGCTGTTATGATAATAGAAAATCAAAATTTGCCAGAATATAAAGTTGTACGGGAGGACGCAAATGAAGCTGATTCTAAAATTATTAGCCGGTGTTATCGCAGGTATTGTCATCGGTTTCATCGTAAATGAGACAGTCATGGAATACATAATGACTTTCCAGGTGATCTTCGGTCAATTTCTTGAGTATATCGTCCCTTTTATTATTTTATTCTTTATCACTAGCGGTGTAAGCCGAATGGGTAACGATGCCGGTAAAGTTCTCGGTTTAACTGCCGGATTTTCTTATGTATCAACCATTGTTGCAGGTATAATGGCATTTATCATCGCGATACTCATTATTCCGCTATTTATAGACGGATCGGTTCCTGCGATTGATGATGAAAATGGATTTTCCTCACTTTTAGAATTAGAAATACCACCAGCTATGGACATCATGACGGCCCTTTTTACAGCCTTTATATTCGGAATTGGAATTGCGAAGACCGGGGCAAATACGTTGAAATCCTTCTTTAATGAAGGGAAAAATATTATTGAAAAATTACTATGGGTTGTCATCATTCCGCTTTTACCTTTTTATATCGCGAGTATATTTGCTGAATTATCTGCGGAAGGGACGGTTTGGGAAACCCTTGCTTCCTTTGGACTTGTACTTCTACTTGCTTTGGGGACGCACTGGCTTTACCTTATTGGCGCTTTTACGATCGCAGGGGGAGTAACAAGGCGGAACCCGTTTACTTTAATAAAAACAATGTTACCTGCTTATTTCACAGGAATTGGTACAATGTCCAGTACCGCAACCATCCCTGTAACGACCGAACAAGCGAAGAAGAATCATGTAGACACCAACTTGGCAGATTCCATGATTCCATTAGGAGCGAATATCCACCTCGCTGGTAGTACCATTACCATTACAATGGCCTCAATGACCGTCATGATGCTATTTGGGGAATTACCCTCCCCAACGTTCGAGTTAATTCTTCCGTTTATTCTAGGGCTCGGTGTGATCATGATCGCCGCTCCTGGTGTACCAGGTGGAGCAATTATCGCCGCCTCTGGCCTTTTAACTTCAATACTGGGCTTTAATGAAGCAGCCGTCGGTATTATGATTGCGCTTTACATGGCACAGGATAGCTTGGGAACAGGCTGTAATGTCACTGGCGACGGAGCAATTGCTCTTATAGTCAACCGACTTGTATCAACAAGTGATTAAAAAAGCTGAGGAGTACCCCAGCTTTTTTAATTAAAGGATGGGATTACAAATCGGTTAAAATGTATACCGTACGCGTAACCCCTATGTTCTCTTCAAAAAATAAACCGTTTCCGATTCGGCTCTCTTTTTACCCCACAAGCAAACGACCTTCTGGAATGACCTCGTTTTCTAGTTGGTCGTTGCCATTTTTAATGTCATACCTGTCATCAAAATGATAGTGCCTATTCGTCCAGGAAGGGATAGCTAGTTATGGCCGTCCTTTACGGGAGCTTTCCATATTTCCGGATCTTCCTGCCATGCCTGCAATACTTTTTGGTCGTCTTCATCTATTGTGCCGTTTTTCACCGAGGCGGTAATAAGCGTATCGAAATCCGTAAGCGTTTCTAGTTGAAAGTTAGCCTCAGCAAGGTTATGCTTTCCGATTGCAAGTCCATAAGAAAAAATTGCGATAATGCCTAAAACGTCTGCCCCCGTTCTTTCTAGTGTCTTTGCAGCATCGATGGCGCTCCCTCCCGTGGAAATTAGGTCTTCAACGACTACGACCTTCTGTCCGTCCTCGACGTTTCCTTCGATCTGATTTTGCTTCCCATGTCCTTTTGCCTTCCCACGAACATATACCATCGGAACCTCCATTCGATCAGCAACAAGAGCTGCATGGGGAATCCCCGCAGTGGCCGTCCCTGCAACCATGTCCGCCTGGGGGAACGTGGTACGTATTCTTTCGCTAAACGCTGCAGCGATCTTCGTTCGCAGCGCGGGGAATGAAAGCGTTAAGCGATTATCACAATAGATCGGCGCTTTCATTCCCGATGACCATGTAAACGGATCATTTGGTTTTAATGATACCGCTCCTATATTTAGAAGCTCTGCTGCAATATCTAATTTACACTTCATATCTAGTACCCCCTTATATTCCGGCACCCACCCATTCTTGATGAATCCTTTCATAAGCCTTAAGCGGGTCATTACTTGTTGTAATTGCGCGTCCAACAACGATCGCGTCGACACCAGCAGCACGCGCCTTTGCAGGTGTTGCTGCGCGTTTTTGATCATGATGGGAAGTACCTCTCGGCCGGATCCCTGGTGTAACAGTAAAAACATCTTCCTTAAATTCTTTTCGTAACTGTTCAACTTCTTGCACAGAGCAGACAACGCCGTCCAACCCTGACCGCAAGGACATGTCTGTAAAATGAAACACAGTATTTTCAAGCGGCCGTTCAATAAGCATTTCTTTCCCCAATTGTGCCTGTGTCGTGCTCGTTAACACTGTTACTGCCACACATTTCGGTGGAATGCTTCCGAGGGGGGTGCCTTTGTCCAACCCAGCTTTGGCCGCTTCCATCATTGTTTTTCCACCAGCAGCATGAAGGGTTACGAGGTCAACGTCAAAACTAGCAAGTTTGTGCATCGTCCGCTCCACCGTTTTTGGGATATCGTGACATTTAAGATCGAGAAATACGTCATGTCCCCTCGCTTTTAACTGCTGAATGATCGCAGGGCCAGACGAATAAAATAATTCCATCCCTACCTTTACAGATGGCCGGCGTTCGTTAAAACGGTTGAGAAATGCAAGGGCTTCTTCTTTGGTTTCCATATCTAGAGCGATAAATAGAGACTTCATACAGTTTCCCCTTGCTGGCGTATGTCACCAATGTGTTCAATATCTAAACGCTCCAACCATTTTGAAAGCTCCTGGATAATGCTTGGACAAGCAAAAGGATTGGAAAAATTGGCCGTTCCGACCGCAATCGCGTCAGCACCAGCAATCATGAACTCGATCACATCTTCAGCTGTTTGAATTCCCCCCATGCCAATGATCGGAAGGCGCGTTACTTGTCTGACATCATAAATCATGCGTAGAGCAACAGGCTTCACCGCAGGACCGGAGAGACCTCCCTTTTCATTCGCCAGTACGGGTTTTCCTGTTTGCCAATCCATGCGCATACCAAGAAGTGTATTAATTAAAGATAAACCGTCTGCCCCGGCTGATTCGACCGCGAGGGCGATTGCTGTAACATCCGTTACATTGGGAGACAATTTCACATATACCGGTTTTGACGTAATCCGCTTCACAGCAGCCGTCAATTCAGCAGCTGCCTCCGGGTCGGTCCCAAATTGAATGCCTCCTTCCTTAACGTTCGGACAAGAGATGTTTAGTTCAAAAGCACCGACGTTTTCCACATCTGTCAAGGTTCGTATGACTTCCTCGTATTCTTCAGGCGTAGAACCTGAAACATTCGCGAGAACGGGAACATCATAATTGGCCAAAAAAGGAAGTTCTGCATCCCGTACCGCTTCTGCTCCAGGATTTTGCAAGCCGATCGCGTTTAACATGCCAGAGGGTGTTTCCGCGACTCTTGGTGTAGCATTTCCCGAACGTAAACCGCTGGTGGTCCCTTTGATCGCCACCGCTCCGAGTTCGGATAAATCATAAAACTGCGCGTATTCACGCCCAAATGCAAAACAGCCAGATGCAGGCATCACTGGATTTTTCATTGTTAAGCCGGGTAATTTTACTTGCAATCGAGGATCAATCATAGAAGCACCTCCTTAAAAGCAAATACAGGTCCATCCTGGCAAATTTTCCGGTAAGAAGAACGGTCTGCGGTTTCGCATACACACGCCAGACAGGCTCCAACGCCGCAGCCCATCCGTTCCTCAAGCGAGACGTAACCTTTCGTACCCGGTTGTGCGCTGACAATTTCGAGCGCGCGTAACATCCCACGCGGGCCACAGGAAAAAAGCCAGGCAGGACGATCGGTACGTGTTTTTAACGCATCAATGACCGTTCCCTGACCTCCGTAACTGCCATCATCGGTCATGATTTGCACTTCACTTCCCGGTAAATAGCGAAACTGTTCTTCATAAAACACAGCGGCCTTTGTTTGAAAACCAAGAATGACCGTGAACGTCACCTTACGTTTTGCCAATTCGTATGCGGCGTAATAGAGCGGCGGGACACCAACACCTCCACCGATGAGTAAAACATGATCCTCTGCTTGTGGCGATTCTACTGGAAAACCCGTATTTCCCAGAGGACCGAGAACTGCAAGAAGATCCCCTGGGCGGCAACGGGCAAGGCGTTTGGTGCCTTCGCCCATTTCTTTATAGACGAGTGTGCAAGTACCCGCAACAGGATCGACTGACGCGATGCTGATCGGGCGGCGCAAGACAAGATCACCTCCGGGAACTTCGATATGAAGGAAAGTACCCGCCTTGCTAATATCATTGACGAGTGCACCGGATAACGTCAGTTCATACGTATTTGCAGCAATCTCTTGATTTTTGGCAACGGTCATCATTTCGTTTCTCATAACGTCACCTTCTCTTTTGTGCCCACACCGTTCAAAGCTGGTACAGGTTCGGTCGCAAACGACATCATTTCTAGCACGTGTAAAAGTGCGAACGCCGTATCCATCGAAGTTAAACAGACAATTTCATGTTCGACCGCTTCTCGTCGGATACGGAAACCATCACGAGCCGGTTGTTTACCTTTCGTTAAGGTGTTGATGACAAGTTGAGCTCCGCCTTCTCGAATCAGACTAGAAATGTCGGGAGAACCCTCCCCGATTTTATAAACAGTTTCTGCACGAATGCCTTGTTGACTTAGATATTCAGCCGTCCCTTTCGTCGCCATAATTTGAAAGCCAAGTCGTTCATAACGGGCAGCCAATCCCGCCGCTTCCTCTTTATCCTTATCGGCAATCGTAAATAGGACACGACCCTGACGTGGGATGCTCATTCCAGACGCTACAAGCCCCTTATACAAGGCTTTTTCCAACGAAAGATCACGTCCGAGAACTTCCCCCGTCGACTTCATTTCCGGGCCCAGATGGATATCGACACGCCGAAGTTTTGCGAACGAAAATACTGGTGCCTTTACTGCCACACGGTTAGGCTCAGGGTGATACAAATCTTGGTATCCCATTTCCGCCAGTGTTTTCCCTAGAATAACCTTTGTAGCGATTTGTGCCATCGGTACGCCTGTCATTTTGCTTAAAAAAGGAACAGTCCTGCTTGCCCGCGGGTTTACTTCAATGACGAACACTTCGTCTTCATATAGCACAAATTGGATATTAAATAAGCCGACGATGTTTAAACCCGTTGCCAGATTGGCCGTTTGTTCAATCACTTTCGCTTTTACCTGCTCCGATAGCGATTGAGGGGGGTAAACAGCAATGGAATCCCCCGAATGCACGCCCGCGCGTTCAATATGTTCCATCATCCCTGGTATATAGACATTTTCACCGTCGGATATGGCGTCAACTTCAATTTCTTTTCCGAAATAGTAACGATCGATGAGCACTGGGTGATCAGCATGGACGTGAACCGCTTCCTGCATGTAGCGCATTAAATCATCCTCATGATCGACAATTTCCATGGCTCTTCCCCCGAGAACATATGAAGGACGTACAAGTACTGGATAGCCAAGGATATTGGCGGCTGATACAGCCCCGTTTACAGACGTTGCTGTTTTCCCTGGCGGCTGGGGAACATCCAATTGTTTTAACGCTCGTTCGAACTTATCCCGATCTTCAGCCCTGTCCATAGCGTCAAGTGAAGTACCAAGAATTGGCACACCTGCTTCTTCTAGCTTTCTTGCAAGGTTAATCGCCGTTTGACCGCCAAATTGTACGACTACACCTTTGGGCTGTTCCAGATCAACGACATTCATGACTTCTTCAAACGTGAGTGGTTCAAAATATAATTTATCAGATATACTAAAATCGGTTGAAACCGTCTCCGGGTTATTATTAATGATGATAGATTCATAACCGGATTCCTGAATGGCCCATACCGTATGGACCGTGGCATAATCGAATTCAACTCCTTGCCCGATTCGGATTGGACCGGAACCAAGTACAAGAACCGAAGGTTTCTCGGTTTTATCCGATTCGTTTTCCTCTTCATACGTGCTGTAAAAATAAGGGGTTTCCGATTCAAATTCGGCAGAACACGTATCCACCATTTTAAAAACCGGTATGATTTCTTTCTCTTTCCGATATACACGCACATGATGTTCGGTCGTATTCCAGAGACGGGCGATTTGTCCATCCGAAAATCCGTGGATTTTCGCTGACTCTAAAATCTGTTCATTCCAAGGTGTAGTTTTTAGTACGTTATGAAGCTCCACGAGAGCTTCGATGTGTAAAAGAAAGAAACGGTCAATCGAGGTTCGTTTATGAATATCCTCTACACTGTAGCCACGGCGGAACCCTTCCGCTAGTGCGTATAGCCTTTCATCATCCGCATATTTCCATTGTTCGATCAATTCTTTATCACTTTTATCCCGGTAATTGTCCACGAGAAGGTGATTTTCTTTCGTGTCAAGAGAACGGATCCCTTTTAACAATGACTCGCCGAATGTACGCCCGATCGCCATTACTTCCCCGGTTGCTTTCATTTGCGTACCCAGTTCACGATGGGCAGAGGCAAACTTATCAAAGGGCCAGCGTGGGATTTTCGTAACGATATAATCGAGGGCGGGCTCAAAACTTGCATATGTTCGTTTCGTTACTGGGTTTTGAAGTTCTTGTAAATGATAGCCGATGGAAATTTTCGCCGCCAATTTGGCAATCGGATAACCTGTTGCTTTTGAGGCAAGAGCTGATGAACGACTGACACGCGGATTCACCTCAATGACGTAGTATTCATCACGGTCCGGATCATGAGCAAACTGCACGTTGCAGCCCCCTTCAATGCCAAGAGCACGGATAATCGTAAGGGCTGCGTTACGCAGACGTTGGTAATCGCGGTCACTCAATGTTTGGCTCGGGGCGACCACAATCGAGTCCCCGGTGTGGATGCCAACCGGATCGATATTTTCCATGTTACAAACGACAATGGCATCGTCATTGGCGTCACGCATCACTTCATATTCAACTTCTTTCATTCCGGCAATACTTTTTTCAACCAGACACTGATCCACCGGACTGTACGCTAATCCCGATTCCAATGTTTCCTTTAATTCTTGGGCCGTATGAACAAGACCGCCGCCAGTTCCGCCTAATGTATAGGCAGGACGTACGATGACTGGCAATCCGCTCTTTTCGGCAAATGTTTCCCCTTCTTCAACGGAGTGTACAATATCACTCGCAGGGACTGGCTGGTCAAGGGAATGCATTAACGTCCGAAAAGCATCTCGGTCTTCTGCTTCACGGATGGCATCTAGATCGGTTCCGAGGAGATCAACGTCATACAACTTGAGAACACTCTGCTCATGCAATTCCATGGCCAAATTCAATGCCGTTTGCCCACCCATAGTAGCCAGTAGACCGTCGGGTCGTTCCTGGCGAATGATACGACTGACAAATTCAAATGTGAGCGGTTCGATATAAACGGTATCAGCCATATTCGTGTCGGTCATAATCGTTGCAGGATTTGAATTAATGAGGATCGTTTCATAACCCTCTTCTTTTAATGCTTGACAAGCTTGTGTACCGGAATAATCAAATTCTGCGGCTTGGCCGATAATGATTGGCCCTGAACCAAGAACTAGAACTTTTTCAATATCATTTCGTTTTGGCATTTACTTTGCCTCCTCTAATGGTTCATGAATCCGAGCGATAAATTGATTAAATAGATCATTTGCATCAAAGGGTCCAGGTGCTGCTTCCGGATGATATTGAACGCTAAATGCAGGCGCCTCTCTATGCTCTACTCCTTCAACTGAGCCATCATTAACGGCCAGGTGGGTGATGGACAGTCCAGAATTCAAAAGTGAATCTTTAGAGATGGCATAACCATGGTTTTGCGCTGTTATTGTCACTTCTCCTGTTGGCAGATGACGAACCGGGTGGTTTGACCCTCGGTGGCCGAATTTCATCTTTTCCGCCTTTCCCCCACAAGCCATACAAAGCAGTTGGTGCCCTAAGCAAATCCCGAAAATCGTCGTTTTATTTAACAAGCCACGAATCGTTTCAATGGCCTCCGGTAAATCCCGGGGATCCCCGGGCCCATTGCTGAGCATCACGCCATCCGGGCGGAGTTCCAAAATTTCTTTTTCAGTAGCGTTGTATGGCACCACATGTACGTCACACCCTCTTTGTAAAAGCTCTCGTAAAATATTCTGCTTCGCTCCATAGTCAACAAGTACAATTTTAGGCCCATTTCCACCTGGCACATGATAAGCCACTTTCGTTGAGACGTTTGCTACTTGTGTGTTGAACGGCCTTTCTGATTGCAGCTGATTTACGATATCTTCCACGTTCACATCGTCATTACAGATTGCTGCACGCACCGTCCCTTTTGTACGGATCAATCGCGTCAGCTGACGGGTATCAACCCCCTCGATACCCGGTATATCAAAACGCCGAAGCAAGGAAGCAAACGATTGTTCACTTTTCCAATGACTTGGAAATGGACTCTGAGATTTAACAACCACCCCGTGAAGTGCAGGGACAAGGGACTCGAAATCCATACGGTTGACCCCATAGTTACCGATAAGCGGATACGTAAATGTGATGATCTGTCCACAGTAAGAAGGATCCGATAATATCTCTTGATAGCCGGTCATGCCCGTGTTAAAGACGATTTCTCCACTTTGTTCTCGTTCACTTCCGAACCCTTTACCCGAAAAATAATGTCCATCTTCTAAAATTAACTTGCGATTCATGACAAAGCCCCTTCCAATGCAAACTCTTTATCCCTCTGTTGCTCAAACACATATTTTAATATCGCCATTCGTGCATACACGCCGTTTTCCATTTGCCTAAAAATCCTTGAGTGATAGGAGCCCTCGATGAGGGAGGACGCAATCTCGACATCCCGATGAAACGGCCCGGGGTGCATAATAATTCCCCCTGGCTTCATCATCTTCTCCCTTTCCATCGTTAGTCCATATTGCGCGTGGTAATCGTTTTTCTTTTTTTGTTCCATTATTTCGTTGTGACGCTCATGCTGAACACGCAGAAGCATGACCACATCGGCCCCGGCCACGGCTGTATCTACAGATACCTGTGGGCAATCAAGTCCTGAAATGTCCAACCAATGATCAGGTCCTGCAAACATAACGTTTGCGCCCAACCGTTTGAGAACCTTCACATTTGATCGAGCAACGCGGCTGTGATAGACATCGCCAATCACAGCAACATTCAAGTTTCTGAAGCATTTGAATTCCTCTACAATTGTTAATAAATCCAGCAAACATTGTGAAGGGTGCTCGCCATTTCCGTCGCCAGCATTAATAATGGGAATCGAGATATTCCTTAAATTCTCATAAAAATGGTTATCAGGATGCCTGACCACGACGGCGGATGCACCAACCGCTTGCAGTGTTCGCACGGTGTCGTATAAAGACTCCCCTTTCTGAACACTCGAGTTATCCGTGTCAACATCAAGTATCTGTAACCCGAGACGCCTTTGGGCAACTTCAAATGACATTTTCGTACGTGTACTCGGTTCATAAAAAAGGTTAGCTATGAAAGGGTGCTGAGGGGAGGGCTCCCAAAAGCTCCCCTCTTTAAACTTTTCAGCTTCCTTCAACAATGAATGAATCGTTCCCTCAGATAACTCATCAACTGTTGTAAAATGAAGTGCCTGCTGATCCATCTTCATCTACCTCCGTTGTATTCGTTTCTTTATCAAGGCTTATAAACAACTGCCCGTTTCCATAGCCAACATTTTTTGCCGGTAGTATCGCGTGTAAGATCATACCAATGATTGTCGCAAGTGCCATGGCAGGGATTTCAAGGAACTCTGTCACCTCTATGAAAGCCCCGCCAATCCCAATGACAAGAATCGTTGAAGCAATCACCAGGTTTCGTTTATGCCCCATATCGAGTTCATTCTCGATCATTAAGCGTATACCAGCGGAAGCAATGATCCCAAAGAGCAGGATGGAAACTCCACCGATCACCGCATTCGGAATGCTTGCAATGAGCGCTTCAATCTTTCCTGAAAATCCAAAGAGAATAGCGAGTAAAGCAGCTCCCCCGATCACATAAACGCTGAACACTCTCGTAATGGCAAGGACACCGATGTTTTCCCCGTATGTCGTGTTGGGCGGCCCTCCCACAAATGATGCCATTACGGATGCTACGCCATCACCAAGAAGTGAACGGTGCAATCCCGGTCGACGAATAAAGTTCTTTCCCACAATTTTGCTCAATACCATTTGATCACCAATGTGCTCAGCCATTGTCACAAGGGCAATGGGCGCCATAATGACAATGACGGTCCATGACCATTCGGGTGTGACGGTTACAAAGGGGATGGCAAAATCAGGGACATGAAACCAGGGAGCGGCAACAACAGCAGATAAGTCAACGATGCCTGCCATGTATGCGATCACGTATCCTGCTACTAGACCGATAAGAACAGGGATCACACTGAGAAAACCCTTGAAGAAAATGGAGGCCAGAATTGTAATCGCTAGCGTTGCGAGCGCAACGCTAAAATGGCGCATGCTGTCCACATACTCGTTCAGATCCTCATCGAAATTCATGGCCATATCAATGGCTGTCGAGGCGAGACCAAGACCGATAACCATTATGACAGGACCGACAACAATTGGAGGCAAGAGCTTCATGAGCCAACCTACACCAAATGCTTTAATCAGAATCGAGGTGACACCGTAAACCACGCCAGCCGTAAATGTTCCTAACATCACTGCAGCAGCCCCGCCAAAAGATATGGCTGCAATGAGCGGAAAAATAAATGCAAAGGAAGATCCAATATAGGCTGGGATCTGCCCGCGGGTGACGAGCAAGTAAGAAAGCGTTCCTAGCCCGCTTGCAATTAACGCAATGGAAGGCTGCAACCCAGTCAGGAGCGGAACAAGAATCGTTGCTCCAAACATCGCAAATAAGTGTTGTAAACTAAGGAAAATCCATTGATTCCAGGCGGGTCGATCATGCACATCTAATACTGCTTCTCTTGTTGACATCGGGGAGTGTCCTCCTAATTGGGTATAAAAAAACTCTTTGCCCATGACAAAGAGGAGAACAACATCAAGACACCTGACGTGTGCATGATGGCTTCCTCTTATCAGCCTCACGGGACCGTTTTAAAGAGGTTCGTTAATATTGTATATTGGTTATTGTATAATGCTTACCTTATCCACCCCGTCGTTATCCGTTAGATTCACACGAATGAGCTCGGAACGAGAAGTGGGTACATTTTTTCCTACATAATCAGCACGAATCGGTAATTCCCGATGACCTCGGTCCACGAGAACCGCTAGTTGAATTTGACTCGGTCTTCCTCGATCCATCAACACGTCCATGGCTGCGCGCACGGTGCGGCCGGTGTAGAGCACATCATCCACAAGAATGATTTTTTTGCCTTCAATGGTTTCCGGTAAGTCGAGTTCATGAATTTCGGGTTCTTCCTGTTTTTTCTCAAGATCATCCCGGTATAACGTGATATCGATGCTTCCTACGGGCAAATCAATACCTTCAATTCGCTTAATATTTGCTGATAATCGCTCAGCTAAAGGGTGACCCCGCGTTTGAATTCCAAGTAAAATGCAATTGGACATCCCTTTGTTCTTTTCAATCATTTCATGCGAGATACGTGTAAGCGTCCGCCGAATCGCATCTTCGTCGAGTAGAGTCTGATCTTTTTCCACTGATCCGTCCTCCTTTTTACCATAAAAAAACCCCTCACATCCACGTGGGATTAAGAGGGGTTTCGGTTTCTGCTATCCATACGCACACGAGTGCATATATTGATAGAACTCAATCGAATCCTTCTCAGCCTCACGGGACTGTGTTAAAGGCAAATATTTAGTTATTGTTATTATTACAGAGAAAAAAGAAAGTGTCAACGAGATTTTCGTATTTTGTCTATCAATATTTCTAGATCCTCAGGTAAAGGCGCAGTTATGGTCAGTGGCTCACTTGTACGTGGATGAATCAGGGATATCTGCTGCGCATGCAAGGCTTGACCTGCAAAACGCAGCGTTTTTTTCTTTCCATATTTCGGATCAGCTACGAGGGGGTGGCCAATGTAAGCCATGTGTACACGAATCTGATGTGTGCGGCCCGTTTCAAGGCGGCATTGAACCATCGTATAGTCAGAGAAGCGTTCCATAACCGTAAAATGCGTAATGGCTTCTTTCGCGTTTATATCGGTAACCGCCATTTTTTGCCGGTCGCTCTGATCCCTCCCTATAGGAGCATTAATGGTCCCTTCATCATGGAAAACATCTCCATGTACAAACGCTGCGTATATTCGGGTTAATGTGCGTGTTTGTAATTGCTCTCTCAGGTTAAGATGGGCTTGGTTCGTTTTTGCCACGACCATCAGCCCGCTCGTATCTTTATCAAGTCGGTGAACGATACCTGGTCTTACTTCCCCATTAATATCGGACAAAGAATGACTATCATTCAAAAGCGCGTTGACAAGTGTCCCAGAAGAATGACCTGGAGCAGGATGAACAACCATACCCCTTGGTTTATTCACGATAAGTAAATCATTATCCTCATAGCGTATATCTAACGGAATATTTTCAGGGTGGGGTTTCGTCTCTGGAGTTGGCGGGAAAGTGACCCTGATTGCATCCCCTTCTTGCAGCTTATAATTGCTTTTTATCTGCCTTTCGTTCACGTGTATATAGCCGTTATTAATCCATTGTTGTATGGTTGTTCTTGATTCCCCGATCGCTTTTACCAGGCTCTTATCGATCCTCTCATTCGTTTCATTTTCCTCCACAAACCAGCGCCTAGAATTCATTTGTCTGCTCCTTTTTCTCTTTACGCTCATCCATGAACATCTTGACAATTAAAATAATAATACCGACCGTTAACGCCGAATCCGCAATATTAAAGATAGGAAAACTGTAAGTACCAATGTATACATCAATAAAGTCGATCACTTCACCTTGCAAAAGTCGATCGATAAAGTTTCCAATCGTTCCACCAAGTAAAATACCGAGCGGAATTCCATACCATAGGCTTGATTTCCCTAATGTGTGAATAAAATAGAGAACTGCTACCACGGCGACGGCCGTTACAATGAAAAACAGCCACATTTGCCCTTGCAGCATGCCAAAGGCTGCCCCAGCATTGCGATGGGATGTAATATGTAGAACATCTTCAATCACCGGGATAGACTCCCCAAGCTCCATCCCTGTAGCCACTAGCCACTTTGTGAATTGGTCGATAATAATGATCACTAGCGCCAATAAATAATAAATGGCAATCAAGTTCTTCTCCCCTTTTATGTTGATTTTTGGCGGACGAGACAGTCATAAAAGAAAAGGCGGTATATTACCGCCAGTTCTCTTCCTCATCCATATGCATGCGGTAGTCCTCATTGCGGGCAAAATCCACATGTTCAATTCCTCTATAGCCGTCAACATCCGTCGTTAGAAAGCGCTCTATATCTTCTGTGAACCCTGGTGGCTGCTCCACCCAAAAATCGGTCGTTGCCGTCTCTCGATATCCATCATCCTCTTCGGTTGTGTTCATAACCGCTTCCCACATATCGATTCCATCAAGTGCTCCATCACCATTTACATGCAACGCCTGGTTTACTTCCGGACTAGCATTTCCTGGAGGCGGGGCTACAAGAGGATGAGACCCCCGCTGCTCTACTGGAACGGTTCGAGCAATCGGATGGGCACGTAGACGTTCACCGGGGATTTCCTTACCCGTTTCTTCACAAATCCCATACGTGCCCTGCTCGACCTTCTCCAGAGCATGAAGAATTTCCTCATATTCGTGACTACGGTGATAACGTAAAGCCTGATCTTTGCTCGCCTCATAGAAAATATCAGACGAGTCTGCCGGATGATTGTCGTATACCGACAACTCATTATCCCTTCCACTATCATTGACGATGGCTTCATGATTTTCCAACTCATGCTTTCGATCATAAAGCATTTGAATCGCCACTTCTTTATCCGTCACCACAAGCACTCCCTTCTTTCCTCGCCCACACGATTAGCTTTTCGTGAAAAGAGGGAGTTTACCCGGATGAAACGCTGGCTAAACTTCCAGATCCTCCAAGCTGTATGAGGCTACAACATTTGCACAGCGTCCGCACAAGTCTGGAAATTCGTTATCTACCCCAATGTCATCTGCTACATGCCAACAACGTGCACACGTATCACCTGTTGCTGCTTCAACTTCTACAACAGCGATTTCTCCATTAGGAGCCTCAGCTTCACTTTTTTGAACAGCGACTTCGGAAACGATAAACAGTTTTTCTGGCTGCCTAAGCTGGATGAGCCAATCATAAGCAGGTTCAGGTACGGTAACGATAATTTTCGCTTCCAATGACTTTCCGATAACTTTATTTTCTCGTGCTTCTTCCAAAGCCTTTAAGACATCATTACGCACTGCAAGTAACGTTTCCCAACGTTCTTTAACTTCTTCACGATTTTCTACCCTTACTGGTTCTGGCATGTCAGTAAGTTGCACGAAATTGGTTTTCGTTCCCGGAATATAGTCCCACGTTTCTTCGGCTGTATGTGGCGTAATCGGTGTAATCAGTTGTGTAAGCGCGACAATTGCATCATACATTACTGTCTGTAACGAGCGTCGACGTGGGTCATCTGCTTGATCACAATACAACAGATCTTTGGCTACATCCATATAAAATGCGCTTAGTTCAATCGAGCAAAAGTGATGAATCGCTTGATAAGCTGTACTGAAATCATACTGACGGTATCCCTCTTGTACCCGCTTTATCAAGTCGTTTAGCCTTTCACGCATATAGAGATCCATATCTTGTAAATCTTGAGTCTCGACCCGATCGGTGGCTGGATGAAAATCATGTAAATTTCCAAGCATAAAGCGGAGTGTATTCCGGACTTTTCGATAGCTTTCCGAGACCTGTTTTAAAATCTCATCTGAAATTTTTACATCTGCTTGAAAATCAACGGAGGCCACCCAAAGTCGTAAGATATCGGCTCCAAGTTGTTTGGTAACTTTTACAGGATCGATCACGTTCCCCAATGACTTCGACATTTTCTGCCCATTACCATCTAACGTAAATCCATGGCTTAATATCATTTTGTATGGAGCCTCACCTGTGACAGCCACGCCAGTAATGAGTGAAGAGTTAAACCAACCGCGATATTGGTCCGAGCCCTCAAGATAAAGATCGGCCGGGCGCTGGACATCATCACGTTCTGCAAGCACTCCCTCGTGGGTAGAACCAGAATCAAACCAGACATCCATAATATCCATCTCACGGGTGAATGTACCACCAGGGCTATGACTTGAAGTGAAGTTTTCTGGCAGCAAGTCTTTTGTCTCCCATTCAAACCAGATGTTGGACCCGTGTTTTCTAAATAAATGGGCTACATGATCGATCGTTTCATCGTTTATAATTGCTGTTCCATCTTCAGCATAAAAGACTGGAATGGGTACTCCCCATGAACGTTGCCTTGAGATACACCAATCCCCGCGATCACGAACCATATTGTAAAGCCGAGTTTCTCCCCATTTCGGCTGCCATTTCACGCGTCCAATGGCTTCCAGTAAGTCATCTCTCATATTATCGACAGATACAAACCATTGCTCCGTTGCACGATAAATGACAGGCTTCTTTGTACGCCAATCATGCGGGTAGGAGTGGGTAATAAACTGAAGCTTTAAAAGCGCTTTGTTTTCCTCAAGCGTTTCCGTAATCGTCTTATTCGCTTTATCATAAAATTCCCCTTCAAATCCCGGAGCCTCATCTGTAAATACACCTTTATGATCCACAGGACAAAGTGCTTCAAGCCCGTAATCTTTTCCAATAAGGAAGTCTTCTTCACCGTGTCCAGGTGCTGTGTGAACAGCGCCTGTACCGGCATCCAACGTTACGTGATCCCCAATCATCACAACGGAATCACGCTCGTAAAAGGGGTGCTTTGTTACGACATGCTCAAGATCCTGTCCTTTCACTGTCGTAACGATTTCTGCTTCCTTCCACTCCAATTCTTCCACTACCGTTTCATACAACTTGCTAGCGACAACATATCGTTTTCCTTCATAACGAAAAATACTGTATTCATATTCAGGATGAACGGAAATTCCTAAGTTACCAGGGAGCGTCCAAGGCGTTGTCGTCCATATAACGATATTGTCTCCTTCTTCTAATATATTCTGTCCATCGGTGACCGAAAAGGATACATAAATCGATGGAGAGCGTTTGTCATGGTACTCAATCTCCGCCTCAGCAAGAGCAGACTCTGATGATGGAGACCAATATACCGGTCGTTTTCCTTGATACACGTGTCCTGCCCTTGCCATTTCACCAAAAACTCGAATTTGATTCGCTTCAAAATCAGACGTTAACGTAACATATGGATGTTCCCAATCACCAATGAGCCCTAGGCGCTTGAACTGATTCCGCTGGATATCCAGTTGTTCCCAAGCGTAATCTTCACAAGCTTGGCGAAATTCGGCAACGGTCATTTTTTTACGATCAATTTTTTTCTTTTTCGTGAGAGCCGTTTCAATTGGCAGCCCGTGAGCATCCCAACCTGGAACATATGGGGCGTTATAGCCATCCATGGAGCGTTGTCTTACGATGATGTCCTTTAGAATTCGGTTCATTGCATGCCCGACATGGATATCACCATTTGCATAAATCGGCCCATCATGCAATACGTATAGGGGCTTATCAGCATTCTTTTCTGCCAAATTCTGATATAAGTTTTCCTCTTCCCAAATCGCTTGTTGTTCCGGCTCTTTCGTCGGTAATTTTCCTCTCATGGGAAAATCGGTTTTAGGCATTAACAGTGTCTTCTTGTAGTTCATCATAATCCTCCATTTCCAGTTTCAGTTGATATAAAAAAGCGCAAGTCCATCCTTGCCGCCGAAGCGGATCCGCTTTATGCTAATGTGACTCGAGCCGGTGGCGCCTGCTGCCTTATCCTTTAGCTAAAGCATTAAAAAGCCCCGTCCCTAACAAGGGACGAGGCTTACCCGCGGTACCACCCTAATAAGCTTGCTAAATGCAAGCCGCTCGGATCAAATAACGTTTGATTAACGCCGATGCCTACACTGTCATTTATGACATTTCAGATCGGTGCTCAAGGGTGATTTTCATTAAAGAAGGTTGATCAGGCTTCCACCATCCCTGATTCGCTTAGGCACACCTATGTCCTAACTACTTTCCCTGTCGATGCATTTCTCTTTTTAAAAATTATATGGGAGATTTTGCTTCACGTCAAGCTAACGGGATTCCGTTTCATCGTAAGCGCCATAGGGTAACTGATCCAACGCTTCTTCTGTCGAATCTTCAAGGCTGTCCCAATCTTCGTCTTGCAGCATCTCCAACTGGGACTCAATTAACATTTTAAAGCGCATCCTGTAGACGGAAGCTTGCTTTTTGAGCTCTTCGATTTCAAGAGCAACTTTCCTTGATTTTGCAAGTGCATCATTGATGATTCGATCCGCATTTTTTTCCGCTTCTTTAATGATCAGCTGGGATTCTTTCTGCGCGCTTCGTTTCACGTCTTCCGCCGATTCTTGTGCAACATATATGGATTTATTTAATGTTTCCTCTATGTTTGAAAAATGGTCAAGTTTTTCTTCCAGTTCATTCACTTTTCCAAATAGCTCGTCCTTTTCTCTGATCGTTGTCTCATAATCCTTAATTACTTGATCGAGAAATTCATTTACTTCATCTTCATCATATCCGCGAAACGTTTTAGAAAATTGCTTGTTATGGATATCCGTAGGGGTTAATGCCAAAACCGACACCTCCACATATAATAAATTCGAATTTATAGTGCGTATTCAAAAAGGAGGACAAAAAGAGTCGAGAAGTTTTAGAAAATGTTTAGCTTATCGTCAATAGGGCGAGCCTAGAGTTTCTCATGCTCTGAAGTGAAAGAAAGCCGTTTCGAGAATCCTGCTTGCACCACGAAAGCATTCACTCCTCACAAAGGAAAAGGGGTTTTCTTTCGTTACTGCAAGTGACAACACTGGCCTTCTCCACCTCACAAGATGACGCAGAAATTCGAAAGCTATTTTTCCCAAACTTTTTAAATATCCTCTTATAACGTTTTCCTTCCATAGGTAATTCGCAGCCGTCCTTTACGAGAACGGTTTTCCAAAGCCATGAGTTTGCTCCTCCCTTTTTTGCTAAAAGAGATAACATCATCCACTTTCACTAATGTAGATGGATCATCTACAATTCTCCAATTCAGTTTAACACGTTCACGCTCTATGTATTGTTTCGTTTTAGAACGGGGAAGACGGTAAATGGTTGCAATTACCACGTCTAAGCGCAGAGATGAAACAAAACCTGTTTCTTCCCGCCATTCTTCCTTCGAACGGACGGATTTTGAAAGTGGCTGATGAATGAGTTGTACCGGTGTATTTCCAGCTTTTGTAAAGTTTAGGCGCACAAAATCCGCAACCTCTTTCGCTGCAAAAAATTGCAGCACTTCTTCCGATACCGTGATGTCACCGAAAAGGTCACGTTTTACCCCAAGTGAGGTGAGTGCCCCTAGAACATCTCGATGGTTGATCGTCGCGAATTTACGTGCATAGTCAACTTCAAATAATTCAATTTGAAAACGCCGTTCTTCAGCTTGTTCGTAAAATGGATATAAAAGTGCCCGCTGTCGTTCCGCAAAGGGCACTCCTCCAAAAAATTCAAATTTAACCGTCTCATCCTGCCCCACAACCGATGCAACAATTTGCTGTTCCCGTGGGTCTAAAAAACCAGTTAATTTTTCTTCATAAATGGTGTTTACTTGTCTTTTCCAATCTTCGACCTGCTGGATAAAAGGGAGTTCCTCTTTTCGAAAATGTTGATAGATATCCAATCGTTTTATCCTCCAAAAATCGCTAAAACACCTCTGCTTGCAAATTGTAAAGCAATAAGCGCTACGATCGGGGAGATATCAATCATCCCGCCGATAGGAGGAATAATCTTACGGAAAGGCTCTAGATAGGGTTCCACGATCTTGCCGAGCGTTTGCCCAAAATTCGATTCCCGTAAATTTGGGATCCAGCTGGATAACACGTAAATAAACACAGCAATTGTATAAACGTTAATCGCCATGAGCAAAATTTGTCCAATAAATTGCATAGGATGCTTCACCTCATAACCCCTGCCACCTTATGTTGATTCATTCTCAGTGTTACCACTCGACATTTTCATGCTGCAGTAACTCTGAAACCTCACCGCTTACATCAACATTTTCCGGTGTACAGAGAAAAATATTTAAACCGATCTTTTGGATGTCTCCTTCGATGGCATATACCGTTCCACTTAGAAAATCAACAACTTTTTTTCCTTGCTCGCCTGGAATTTGCTGCAAATTAATTATAACTGAGCGGCGGTTTTTTAAATGATCAGCCACATCCTGTGCCTCATCATAGGATTGCGGTTCAATTATAATCATCTTTGCAGACTGTTGAATGCTTTGCAAGCTTACGACATTTTTTCCTTGTTTGGTTGATTGTTCCCGATCAACATCATCGGGAACCTCTACATCTTCTTCAATATAATCATCTTCAAAGTCAAAAAATTGCTTGAAGCGAGATTTAATCCCCATGTCCTCCCCTCCTTTTCAATCAACCATTTCACTGCCGACAATGCTTGTCCCCAATCGAATGATGGTCGCTCCTTCTTCAACCGCTTGTACATAATCATTGGACATCCCCATCGATAAATGATGACACGGAGCATGTGACAAGTTTAACGTCTGAATCTTATCACGCAGTGCACGCATTTTTTTAAAATAGGGCCTGACTTCTTCCGGGTCATCTACATGCGGCGCCATGGTCATGAGTCCGGAAACTTGAATATGCTCGTACGATTGCAAAGAGCGAACAAATTCCTCGAGTTCCTCAGGTGAAACACCAGCTTTCGTTTCTTCGCCAGAAACATTCACCTGAACCATACAAGACATCGGCTTTTCCCGTTGGTAACGCTTATTGATTTCCTTGGCTAATGACAAGCGATCGAGAGAATGAATGACATCACAGTTATGAACGACCTCTTTGACTTTTCGGCTTTGAAGACGTCCGATAAAATGCCAATAAACAGGCGTTTGTATAGCTTCTCGTTTCGCTAATAACCCTTCACTCCGACTTTCACCAAAATGCTCGACCCCAGCTTCAATTGCTTTGTCGACGCGCTCCGGGGAAACGTATTTCGTAACGGTCATAATCGTGACTTCATCTAACTCCCGCTCTGACCGCTCGCAAGCTGCGGCAACTTTTTCTATAATTTCATCAACGTTTTCCTTGATGTTCATGATCTTTATGGTCACTCCTTGCATTAAGCCCAATATATGCAATCATTCTTCCTGTACGACTTCCTTGCGCACGACGATGGGAGAAAAATAAAGTCTCATTGGTGTATGTGCACTCACTGCTCTTCTGAATACGCGAAGGGTGGACTCCCGCTTTTTCGAGCAGCAGACGATTGGTTTCCTTTAAATCTACGTGATATCGTCCGTTACGTTGCAATCTCCACGGTGGTTGTTCTATTGCAGGCACCACCTGGCTCAATGCCGAAATCACTTGCCCATCCACTTCGTATGCCGACAGACCAATCGCCGGACCAATGACCACCTCAATCGTATCAATGGGCACATGTTCCTTCTCCAGCCAAAGCCGGATCATTTCTCCCCCGATATTAGCAGCTGTTCCTTTCCAGCCTGCATGCGCAATTCCAACAATCGTTTGGTTTCGATCAAAAAAATACAGAGGAACACAATCCGCATATAAGCTCATCAACCAGAGGTTATTTGTTCTCGTATAAAGACCATCAGCATCAGGGATCGTCGTTTCAAGGGAATATGCACCACGGCTAACATCATTTCCCCCTACTTTCCGGACGTTTCCTCCATGTACTTGTTCAGCGAAAACAGTCCGTGAAAGTGGGATGCCCAGGTTATGGGCCAAGCGTTCTCGGTTAGCGATTACATCTTCTTGATGATCTCCAACGTGAAGTCCATAATTCGCTTCTTCATAAGGAATATGACTGTCTCCACCAATACGTGTTGTAAAGCCAGCCTCTATGTCAGAAGGACAATGCCGTAACTCTAGCCATTGGCGATGACGATGAAGGAGAAATGGTTCACTTTTTTTCATAAATTAAATAGCCTGCCTCTAATGTTATCTTATCCATTATTTTAGCATATTTTTTCATACATGTGATAGTTATCGATAAAAACTCGACTCTTCTGTCCCGTAAACATAGACAAGGATCACATCTGTTCCGATTTTGGCTATCTGATTCCAAGGAATAATCATCTCGTCGTCCCGTCCAAACATTCCTAATAAACGACCTGAACCTGTAACGATCAGGGATTCAATTGTTCCTGTCGTCAAGTTAATATCTACGTCTCCCAAGGAACCCAGTCGCTTGCCCGTTTGTACATTGACCACTTCTTTGGACTGCAGGTCGGTGATTTTTAACATATTAGGTGCCTCCCTAAAAATCCAGATCATCTCTTTATAGTGCGTGTTCAAAAAGGAGGACAAAAAGAGCCGAGAAGTTTTAGAAAATCTTAGCTTATCGCCAAACCTTATGCTCTGGAGTGCAAGGAAGCCCATTTCGAGTACCGGAGCGCCGGATGGCTACTTCATAAGCGTTCCTTCGCACGACGAAAAAGTGGTTTTCTTTTTCGAGGATACGTTTTTGGTACGTGCGATGCAGCCGGAGGCGCTAGTGCCAGCTTGTCACTGAAAGTGACAGGGCTGGGCTCCTTCACTCCGCAAATTGACGCAGAAATTCGACGGCTCTCGAATTCTCTTCCTCGTATGATCCTCGCACGAAGAAAAAGTGATTTTCTTCGCGCGAGAGGTTTGCTCGGACTTTTTGAACACCCTCCTCTTATAGCATTTATATGACAAGAGACAAACGTTTATCTCCATTGAAACAGAAAAACTTGGCTGATCCTTGGGACGCACCTATACATTAAAAAACTCCGGAATTCCGGAGTTATTGTGTATGTTTATTCATTTGTTGAATCGCCACTTTTTCGAGACGAGAGACTTGTGCTTGAGAAATTCCGATTTCATCAGCGACTTCCATTTGTGTTTTCCCCTGGAAGAAACGCATGTCCAATATCTTTTTTTCCCGCTCATTTAGGCGGACCATCGCTTCCTGAAGAGCGATATGCTCTACCCAGGTCGTGTCCTTTTCCTTATCATCACTCACCTGATCCATGACATAAATCGGATCACCGCCATCATTATAGATCGGCTCAAATAATGAAACAGGATCCTGAATAGCATCGAGGGCAAAGACAATATCTTCTTTCGGCATATCCAGCTCTTTTGCAATTTCTTGCACTGTAGGCTCTGTAGCCCTGTTTTTTTCCCCCATCAGGCGATCACGAACTTGCAAGGCTTTATAAGCAGTATCACGGAGCGAACGGGAAACTCGGATGGGATTATTATCCCGTAAGTAACGGCGAATTTCACCAATAATCATAGGTACAGCATAAGTAGAAAACTTAACGTTATGGCTGAGATCAAAATTATCAATGCTTTTCATTAAACCTATACAACCGACTTGGAACAGATCATCCACCAACTCCCCTCGATTGTTAAAACGTTGAATAACACTAAGGACTAGACGTAAGTTTCCATTGACTAACGTTTCCCTTGCCATTTCATCACCAGATTGTAGCCGCTTAAACAAAACGCGCATTTCATCATTTTTCAACACGGGCAGTTTCGATGTATCCACACCGCAGATCTCTACCTTGTTGCGTGTCATGTCGTTCCCTCCCACGGTGGCTTACGGAGAACTACGCGTTCCTCCTACTTACACGTTCAGTATGTCCGTGCGCAGAAAAAATATGCGTCCCATTCATCCGTTTGACATGTGGGAGAGAACCTTATAAGGGAAAAATCCCAGACAAATTCCCCTTTTTGATTCACACCATTTTATTAAATTCTTTTTTTAACCGGCGGATAATACGTTTTTCCAAACGAGAGATATATGATTGTGATATCCCTAACATATCCGCAACATCTTTCTGTGTCTTCTCTTTGTTACCAGCAAGCCCAAACCGGAGTTCCATGATTTGTTTTTCCCGGGGGTTAAGAGTGGTCAATGCTCGACGAAGAAGGGATTTATCAACTTTATCTTCAATCCCACGGGTAATGATATCTTCGTCGGTCCCCATCACATCAGACAGCAATAATTCATTTCCGTCCCAATCCACATTGAGAGGCTCATCAAAAGAAATTTCAAAACGGGTTTTATTGTTTCTTCTTAGATACATTAATATTTCGTTTTCAATACAGCGCGATGCGTATGTGGCCAACTTGATCTTTTTTTCCGGGTTAAATGTATTTACCGCTTTAATAAGACCAATGGTGCCAATGCTGATCAAATCTTCAATGTTAATCCCTGTATTTTCAAATTTCCGTGCAATATAGACGACTAGTCGTAAGTTTCGTTCGATCAAAACCTCGCGCACTTTTGGGTCACCATCGGACAATTTCGCGAGTAACTCTGCTTCCTCTTCTTTCGAAAGAGGCGGTGGAAGTGCTTCACTCCCTCCAATATAATAGACTTCATCGGATTTAACTCCTATAAATACGAGCAGTTTATACCAACGCCGTAGCCATATCAACTTTATTTTTTTCCACAAAATGTACATCCCCCTTTTACCGTAGCTATTACCTCACGAGGCGGATTCTACCTCTGGACTAGCCGGTAGAAAATCTGTCGGTACGATACATCTAAATCGTCCTTCAGTAGATAATTGCCTATTTTCAAAACCAATTAATACATTTCTGTTCCTTTTTTGACTTCCTTGCTGCTTAATCAATACTTCAGCTGCGTGAACCGCAAACAGAAAACCATGATCCCGGCCAACTGTACGATAAGGAATTAATTTAAGGCGCTCCTCCCATTTCATTGCACCTTTACTCCCTTGTGAATCTAACCATTCTACCATTGCCCTCCATTCCTCAGAGGTAAGGTGAGGTTTAAATAATGACACTTCAGCAAGCAAGACTGGGGCTCTTGAGATCGGATCACGTAGTTGATTCCCCGTATCAACGAGACCCGTCGCATGAATTTCTTCACTCTTCGCATCCATCTTGATCGTTATAAGCGCTAACCCAGCGGCCGTTTTCTTTTCCTGCTTAATAATGCGTTTACTTACTTCTGCAAATACGATGACAACAGGTAGTGTGGATAGTACAAGCAAACCGTGCATATCATCAAAGAGAACCCAGCGAGCCGAAGAACTCCATCTCTCCAAAAGAGCAGACGTTTGCCAAAACATTGTCATCGCCATCACAGCACCACCTGCAAGCCAGGAAACAAAATAAAAAAGCAAAACAGCCTTAGAAAAACGGGTGAACGTTTGGAACCCAAACGCTAACGAAATCGTTAAAATACAAACGAGCGCCTGGATCAATGGGTGTAATAACCACTCCCCGTATGGGGTCATCCATATAAATAACGGAAGGCTTGATAGTGCGGCTGCCATCGCTATTCGCGTTTTTTTAAACTTATATCCAAGCCATTTAGCGGTCATATAAAGTAAACAGGCGGTAACGACTGTATTTAATGCATAGATCACGTCTATGTACAGTGTCAAAGCACTCTTGCAACCTCCTTTCTTGCTGTCTTTTATCAAGTGGAAACCCAATCTTTCTATCAGTATAATCGTGATCAAATTAGAAGTATGTCACTTTATCAGTGGTCGTCCGACTCTGATTTTCAACAATTTGATAAAAAACTGTCGATCCCCCCTTATGAAAACCATATGGCTATTCCCAAAATTTTATTCTGCCTCTCTTATATTTTCATAACTTTCTTATCCTCATGTAGTAGGACGCGAATAAAAAAGCAGCCAGAAATGGCTGCTCAGACAGGAGACGATCTAAATGTTGTTTTCTGTCGTTTATCAATTAAACAAAACGCCAAATGGAGACCATTTGGCTCCATTTGGCGTTTGTTCGTTTATCTGCGACGACGACGATTACGCAAGAAGGCAGGAATATCAAGAGAATCCTGTTCTTCTTCTTGCATTGAACTTTCTTGTGATCTGTCCTCTTCATAAGAAGATTGGTACTGTGTTTGTGACGATGTCGGCTGTGATGGTTGTTGAGTACTTGTCCGTCGTTGATTGCCTTGGCGTTGACTGACACGGGCACGTTTGTCGGCTCCGTCCTCAAAGCCTGTCGCAATCACTGTTACTAGAATTTCATCTTTCAAATTTTCATTGATTACAGACCCAAAGATCATATTTACTTCGGGGTCAGCTGCATCTGATACAATTTCTGCAGCTTCGTGTACTTCAAATAGGCTTAAGTTAGAACCACCGGTAATGTTCATTAATACCCCTTGAGCACCATCTACGGAGGTTTCAAGCAGTGGGCTGGAAACTGCTTTTTTCGCAGCTTCAGCTGCTCGATTTTCACCGGTAGCAATTCCAATACCCATAAGGGCAGAACCTTTCTCACTCATCACCGTCTTCACATCGGCAAAATCCAGGTTAATAAGTCCTGGAGTGGCGATTAAATCAGATATCCCCTGGACACCCTGCCTAAGAACATTATCCGCCTCACGAAAAGCTTCCAACATCGGAGTGCTTTTATCCACGATCTCCAACAATCGATCATTCGGAATTACGATCAGCGTGTCCACTTTTTCCTTTAGACCTTCAATTCCAGCCGTTGCATGACTAGAGCGTTTTCTTCCTTCGAAAGTAAAGGGACGTGTAACGACTCCCACGGTCAATGCACCAACCTCTTTGGCCACCTCAGCAATGACCGGCGCTGCACCCGTTCCAGTACCGCCACCCATTCCCGCAGTTATAAAGACCATATCTGCGCCGGTAAGCGATTCTTCAATTTGTTCTTTACTTTCTTCTGCCGCTTTTTTTCCTATATCAGGGTTGGCTCCAGCCCCTAATCCACGTGTTAGTTTCCCGCCAAGTTGAAGCTTCGTATCCGCTTGGGAGAGCGAAAGGGCTTGGGCATCTGTATTCACTGCAATGAATTCAACACCCTGGAGGCCATTTTCGATCATTCGATTGACCGCATTGGAACCTCCTCCTCCGACCCCAATGACTTTTATTTGGGCGAGTTGATCCATGTCCATTTCAAACTCTAACATCTCGGGTCCCCCTCATCAGTCAATAGTCCGTAATGTAAACGTGATTCTCAAATTCATTTGTTTAATCAATGTTATTCAAAAAACACTTTGAAAAAATTTCTTACCTTTTTTTTCACACCTGGTGAATCTTGCTCATGATCTTCTTGATGATCCGTGTGTTTTCTAGTTTTACGTGACGGTTGCTCTACGTCATCTTCAGCCGAAGCAACCACCATCTCCTTACTATGCATTTTAACATTTTGATGGGCAAATTCAATAAGTCCTACGCCATTGGTATAACGCGGCTCTCTTACCCCGATATAATCCGGAATTGCCATTCTAATATTCCGGCCAAGGATTTCTCTTGCAAGTTCAAGCGCCCCCGGCATCATAACTGCACCTCCGGTTAAAACAACCCCGCCCGGTATATCTCCTATACTGGCCAACTCTTCATCCACAATATCAAAAATTTCCTCCATTCTCGGTTCGATGACATGTGCCAAATCTCTTTGGGAATACTCTTCCTGTTCGTGGCTTCCAAGCGGTTGCAAAGTGGTTGTCACTTCATCGGAAGTATCATCGATATAAGCATGTCCATGTTCAATTTTTACACGTTCAGCCTCTTCGATGGTTGTACGTAAGCCTACAGATAAATCATTCGTAATATGCGCCCCTCCAATGGGGACTACATTCAAAGATGCTAGCATACCATTCTGAAACGTAGAGATGGTCGTTTGACCGCCGCCTATATCGACAAGCGCAACACCAAGTGTCCGCTCATCTTTGGAAACCGATACTTCGCCTGCGGCTAACGTCTGCAAATAAATATCAGAGATTTCTAGATTCGCTCTCTCCACACAACGCAATAGGTTATGTAAAACCGTTTTTGAGCCGGTAACTAGTAACCCTTCCATTTCCAGTCGAACGCCGATCATTCCAGTTGGATCTGTGATTTCATCGTAGCCATCTACAATAAACTGATTCGGTACGACATCCACAATCTCTCGATCAGGTGGAATTGAAACCACTTGCGCGGCGTCCATCACTCTGTCAATATCTTCTTCATTAATTTCTTTGTCTGTACTGGATACGGCGACAATACCGTGACAAGGTTGCAATTCAATATGATTGCCATTAATGCCCACGACCACCTGGTGAATGGAAACACCAACCATTCTTTCTGCCTTATCGACAGCCTGTCGAATAGATTTAACAGTTGCATCAATGTCAACGACAGCACCCTTTTTTATTCCGGTTGAAGGAGCACTTCCAACCCCAATAATATTGAGCATTCCTGTAGACATTTCACCAATCATTACTCTCACTTCAGTTGTACCAATATCCAGGCTGACATAAATTTCCTTATTGTCCACGAATGGCACCTCCTACTACAATAATGTTCTACCCATTAGAACCCGGGCTTTTGATACGTTGAGCGCGTCCGTGGGGACGGGAGGTAACCGCAGCATAGCGGGTCATCACCATTCTTTCAAGCCGCGACTACATCAGCAAACTTCTTCTCCCGGTGGGAACATCGGGGCCAAGCCCCATATTTAACCCTTCGTATAGATAACGTAGTTTCGCTTTATAGTTACACAACTTTACAATTTTCAAGGAATGATGCTGACAGGTCATCGAAATGTTAAAAGATATGCTATGTACAAGTCTACACCATGATCAGTAAGGAAGGAAAGCTAAAATAGCGCTAATCATACTGTTTAGGTCAAAATAAGGAGATGATTCTTTTATAAAGCCTGTAAGAGGTGGTTTATAAAGTTGGGAAAATAGGTTTCTAAAGGGCTTCTGCTCATCCGTAACATGTCGGATTTTCTGATTTTTTATTTCAACATAATCCTAAAGAAATTTATAAAGTTTGGATGATTAACTTACGAAAAGATCCCAAAACGGTAATGAACTAATTTTTCCCACTCTCATCTTCATGATGGAGTACTTACAATATGAACAACCCATCCAATGCAGGGGCAATACCTTTACACTATACTTTCGATTACCAATAGAAGATGTTAAACACTTAAGCTTCTGTATTTTCTTCCTCTTCCCCGTTTTCCTCTTCTTCCTCTGGATTAGCAAATGTTTCGAAATAAGGACTCATCTTCATGTGCAAAATTCCAGGTTCACTCGAATTAAGCTCTTCTGCGACGAGCGAGTAAGTAGACATGTATTCCGCAAAATTATTAATATATGTCTCTACCTCAATCCCGTCATTCATATATAGCCTTAATACATCATTATCCCTATTCACCGGGTGCACTTCAGAAATGTGATTTGCAACTCCATCTTCAAGCTCTTCCAATTCTGAAAGAAACATATCCAGCTGAGATTTATCTTCCCAACCATATAAAATAGGGGCATCGCCCGGCAGTTGATCCAGGCTTTGATCAGGCATTGATTCTCCATTCGCATATACTGGGACGAAACTTCCATTCTCCTCTAAGTATGCCACCCTCTCCCGCTCTTGAACATCAATATGCAGAGTGGTTGGAAAAGAACGGGAGATCGAGGCACTCATCACATACGGGAGTTCTTCAACTCCTGATTCTGCTGAATTTAAGTCTGCAGCCCATATGCTTTCCCCTGTTGTCAAACCGCTCTTTACAGTAACTTCTCCTTCCTCGCCTGTAACCACTCCATCTACTTCAATGGAGCGAATATGGCTTAACGGAGATTGAAAATAGACGACAATTCCAATCAGTAAGAAAAAGGTCGATATGGTTAAGATGACCCGTCGATTGGCTCGTTTTTTTCTTTGTTCTCTTAAAGCTGGAATTCGATCATGAACCGATACAACTTTTCGATCTCCCATATCCAAACCCTCCTCTGTTTAGCTTGTCCACTCCCCTAAAAACGAGCAATCCCCTTTATTTGAGTGCTGTCGATTTCATTAATTCATATAAACGCTCTGCAGCGTCCGGTACCGCCATCGAATGAGCAGCCTTTTTCATCTCGGACTCTTTACCATTCTGAAAGATGTTTTCAATATCAGCTTGAAGTTTGGCTCCTGACCATTCCGACTCTTTATGAACAACTGCAGCTCCTACTTTCTCTAATGTCCTTGCATTCATTTCTTGATGATTTTTAGTGACATAGGGGCTCGGAATCAAGATGGAAGGGATTCCGAGTGCAGTTATTTCGGCTAGTGTTGTAGCACCTGCACGACTGACAATCGCATCAATGCTCGCAAGTACATTTGGCATATTGTGAATAAATGGGCGAACAACGACATGATCATGAGGCACTCCAACCTCCGAAATCCT
Organism: Geomicrobium halophilum; assembly: GCF_014207655.1. Taxonomy (GTDB): domain Bacteria; phylum Bacillota; class Bacilli; order Bacillales; family Marinococcaceae; genus Geomicrobium; species Geomicrobium halophilum. The sequence goes on from NZ_JACHHJ010000001.1 coordinate 1,354,019, forward strand.
CTCTTTTACCTTATCATAATGAACACTTCCTGTAATATATAAGTATTGACATTGTTTGTCGGATAATTGGGGTAAAGCTTCCAAGAACGCATCATGAATCGGCTTGGCCCCACGGCTCCCCCCGACGATCATAACGACAGGAAGGTGATCTTGAAAACCAAACTCTTTCTTAACGTTTATTTTCTCAGCATGAACGACTTCAGAAGCCCGGGGGTTGCCCGTAAACACCGATTTTCCTTTGGGGAAATACGCCTTTGCCTCTTCAAAGGAGACAGCGACATGTTTGGCATAACGACTTAAAAATTTATTCGTTAATCCCGGAATGCTATTTTGCTCGTGGATGATCGACGGCACCCCTGATTTAGCCGCTGCGTAGATAACGGGGCCAGCAACATATCCACCTGTGCCCAGGGCTACATCTGGCTGAAAATCTCTGATCATCTTTTTTGCATCAGCAGTCCCTTTTAAAAAACGCTGTACCGTTTTGACATTTTCAAATGACAACTTCCTTTTAAAACCACTAATTTCAATCGTTTTAAAAGGAATATCGTGTTTTGGAACGATGGTATTTTCCAACCCGTTCTCTGTCCCCACATATAAGAAAGAGGCAGAGGGATCCTGCTCACGAATGGCCTGGATGAGGGCAATCGCAGGATAAATATGACCCCCTGTGCCGCCTCCTGTCACCAATACTTTCATTTTTTCACCTCATTCAAGTAGGTCAATCAGTCCCCGTGAATCGACAGGGGAACAATTCAGGTAATCCGCGTATGAGCACTAATATTTAACAACAAACCGAGAGCAATGAGCATCAACGTCAGTGATGAACCTCCGTAACTGAGTAACGGAAGGGTGATGCCTGTCACCGGAAACAGACCAATGACCACCCCGATGTTAATCAGTACCTGAACGAAGAACATTCCTACTATGCCAATCGCCAGTAGAGTGCCGAATAAGTCAGGTGAAAGTAGTGCAGTACGAATGCCTCTCCACATAATGATACCGAACAGGAGAATCACAACAATACCTGCAATAAAGCCACCCTCTTCTGCAATTACAGCGAAAATAAAGTCAGTTTGCGGTTCAGGCAAGTAAAAATACTTTTGTCTGCTTTCTCCAAATCCCATCCCGAATAATCCACCAGGCCCGATCGCATAAAGCGATTGGATAATTTGAAAACCGCTTCCGAGCGGGTCACTCCAAGGGTCGAAAAAAGACATGATACGATCCATTCGATAAGGGGCTGAGGCAATTAAACCAACGAAGCCTGCCGCCCCTACTGCTCCTAATAAAGCAAAGTGACTCTTTCTGGCCCCGGCGATAAACAGCATGATAAAGGACGTTACGACCATCACCGCTCCCGTGCCAAGATCAGGTTGCAACATGATTAAAGCAAATGCGGCGAAAATGATCGCCAAAAGTGGGAGCATTCCCGTACGAAAGCTTGCAACCTGCTGTTGGCGGGAGGCCAACCAGTGAGCCAAAAATAAAATCATCCCAAGTTTCATAAATTCGGAAGGTTGAATGGAGAATGCACCGATGCCAATCCAGCTCTGAGCACCCCCGCGAATAAGCCCCACTCCTGGAATCAGCACGACAATCAACAAAGTAAAACAGACGATCAGACTTGTAATAACATAGTGTCGCCATGTCCAATAACCAATGCGCATCATAAACACCATGCCAAGACAGCCGACACCTGCAAAAAGCAACTGCCGTTTGGCAAAGTAAAAGGGATCCGAAAACCGGTATTCCCCCCAAGCCGCGCTTGCACTATAGACCATTATGACCCCTATAATCAACAATGCACAAATGGAAAATAGTAAGATTCCATCAATCGTTTGCTTATTTTCCCTCACATCTTCACCCCGCCAGCCGCAATTAACGCCCGTCAATATAGACAGGTTATAATTTATGCTTATGACGGTTTGTCCTTGAACATGTGTGCTCTCTTATTTCAATTGCTCAATCGCAGAGACGAAACTCGACCCTCGCTCTTCAAACGTCTTAAATTGATCCCAGCTGGCACAAGCAGGTGAAAGCAGCAAAACATCTTCTTTGTCCGTCAATGGATAGGCTTCTTGAACCGCTTCCTCCAAGCTGCTTGTACTTTTAATTGTGGGAACTCCCGCACATTCACCAGCTTCTTTAAGCTTCTCGCTCGTCTCCCCATAGGTAACCATTGCTTTCACATTTTTGAGGCTACCCGTTAATTCGAAAAAGTCATTTCCGCGATCCAGCCCGCCCGCAATCAGAACAATAGGTTGCTGAAAAGCGGCTAATGCTCGAGACGTTGCTAATATATTTGTCGCTTTCGAATCATTATACACTTTACGTCCGTTGAGTTCTTTCACAAATTCAAGCCGATGTTCTACACCCGTAAATGTCCCTAGTACTTTTTTGATCGCATTTGAGGATGTATTGGATTGCTTAACAGTTGCCACTGCTGCTAATACATTTTCTAGATTATGAACTCCTGGAAGAGCAATATCTAGAGTTCGAAGCAGCGGTTCGTTGTTCCAATATACAATTCCTCCTTCATGGGATGCTCCCGTTGGTAATCTTCTTTTCACTGAAAAAGGAATTTTTTGAGCTTCACTTTCCGCTGCCACTAGAGCTACGGTTTCATCTTCAATATTATAGACGAAATAATCGTCACTTCTCAGATTATGGGAAATTCGTGCTTTTGATTGAACATAATCCTCACGCGTTCCGTGGTAATCGAGGTGAGCGTCAAAGATATTCAGGAGAACAGCGATGCGCGGACGGAATTGTACCGTACCTTTCAATTGAAAACTAGACACTTCGGTAATCATGTACTCATTTTTAGCAACGGTTTCAGCAACTTCACAAGCCGGGAGGCCGATATTCCCTGCAAGTTTCGCCTCTTTTTGATCAGCAGACAACATATCGTATATCAGCTTTGTTGTCGTTGTTTTGCCATTCGAACCTGTGATAGCAATCATTGTACCTTCAACAATCCAGGACGCAAGTTCAACTTCTGTCACTACTGGGATTTTACGGTTTAAGGCTTCTTCTACAATGGGATTATCATAACGTATCCCGGGATTTTTAACGATCATGCAGGGAGATTCAGTAAATAAGCTTATGGGATGGCCTCCTGTTACAAAATGCACCCCAAGTGCTTCGAGTTCTTCCGTGCTTTTTAACGCCGCTTTAGGCTTTGTATCATTAACAATGACCCTGGCTCCATATTTTATCAACAAACGGGCAGCAGCCTCACCGCTTTGGGCAAAACCAAGAACGAGTACGGTTTGATTTTTGATTTTTGTTCGTAATGGTTCTGTCATAACGACCACACCTCAATGTAAACGCCAATTACTGCAAAAACGATGCCGCAAAGCCAAAAGACGACAACCACTTTCCATTCAGACCAGCCTGAGAGTTCATAATGGTGGTGTAAGGGGCTCATTTTGAATACTCTTTTTCTCGTCAGTTTGTAGGCAATGACCTGGATAATGACCGATAACGTCTCAATGACAAAAACCCCGCCGATAATGACGAGCAAGATCTCCATTTCCGTAATGATGGCTACCGCTGCTATCGCTCCACCGAGAGCAAGCGATCCTGTATCCCCCATAAATACTTTTGCAGGGTGGGCATTAAAGACAAGAAACCCGAGCACTGCACCTACGACAGCCGCGCAAAATACAGCGACTTCCGGAAAACCCGCATAAAAAGCAAGAACCGCATAGGCTCCAAATGCAATCGCTGAAGTGCCCGCTAAAAGCCCATCAAGCCCATCGGTAAGATTAACGGCATTCGAAGCGCCGACAAGCATGAAAGCAACAAGCACTAAATAAAGGACACCAATATCAATACTCCAACCGATGCCCGGAATGTCGACAGCGGTTGAAAACTCATATTGTTGAATAACGAAATAAAATACAGCGGCAACGACTAATTGCGCAAGTAATTTCTGTTTCGAGTTTAATCCTAGATTCCTTTTTAAGACAACTTTAATAAAGTCATCTAAATAACCAACAATCCCAAAAGCGACCGTGACGAACAATAATAACCAGACGTGAACGTTCATCTCCAAATTCGTGAAGAAGGGAATCACACCTATAACCGTCAATACGATCGAGAGCAATACGACGATTCCCCCCATCGTCGGTGTCCCACTCTTCTGTTGATGGCTGGCGGGACCTTCTTCTCGTATGCTTTGCCCAAATTTCAACCTATGTAACATCGGGATGAACAACGGGGAAAGGAGTACGCATAGAACAAATGATGCTACAATGGCTATTAAAATCGATGGTTCACTCAAAATGCTCACTCCTTTCTCATCCTTGCACTAACATAATTTTATTTCAGTTATTCATCTCGCAAGATCAGACCGGGCCTCTATAGCTTTTTTTGCTTCAACTCGATCATCAAAATCATAAAAATTTCCTTCAACCTCCTGATACGGTTCATGCCCTTTTCCGGCAATAACGACCACATCTTTGCTATCAGCTTTGTCAATCACATAACGAATCGCTTCTTTTCGATTTACAATCGTACGATACTTCCCTTCGGTTGCCCCCGCTTCCATATCACGTAAGATTTTCACAGGATCTTCACTACGCGGATTGTCAGAGGTGAAAATGGCTTCATCCGCATACTCAACTGCAATCCTTGCCATCTCCGGCCGTTTGCTCCGGTCACGGTCACCACCACAACCGATCACAACATATACGTTGTGATCCGTTAAATCCCTCACCGTCTGCAATATATTATCCAGGCTGTCTGGTGTATGGGCATAATCGACGACAACAGCAAAATTTTGCCCTTCTTCAACGGGTTCAAAACGACCAGGAATTGGAGTCGCTGACTCCAGGCTTTTTTTTATTGTGGTGAGTGTTACACCTGATGCATACGCTGCTGCAGCCGCGGCAAGCGCATTATACACACTAAACCGGCCGATCATTTTCAAGTTTAAATCAACCGTCTGGTTGCCGATGACAAGTGTAAAGTATGTCCCCGTAGGGCCAGCGTATAAATGTTTTGCACGAACGTCCGCTCCTTCCTGAAGCCCGTACGTCAAGACTGGTGCTGCACAGACTTCAATCATGTAATTGGCGGACGCATCATCATAATTGATCACCGCTACCTTCCGTTCTCTATCATAAGTGTTTCCCAACTGCGAGAACAAGAGGCTCTTTGCCTGTTTATAGGCAGACATCGTCTCGTGATAATCCAAGTGGTCAGTACTCAAATTCGTAAAAACAGCGATATTAAAATCTGTTCCCCATACCCTGCCTAATGATAATGCATGTGACGAAACTTCCATCGTTACATCACTCACGCCTGCTGACTTCATATCGGAAAATGTACGTTGCAGTAATAGGGATTCCGGAGTCGTATTTTTGGCCTCGATGACTTGATCAGCAAATTTCGTATAGAGGGTGCCAATCAGGCCAGTTTTTCTCTCATCTGTTTTTAGGACATTATCTAATAGATGCGTGGTTGTCGTTTTTCCATTTGTCCCAGTGACCCCTATTATGTTTAGTCCATGAGTGGGACGTCCGTAAAACCGGTTCGATATTTGGGCAAGAACACGTTTTGTATCTGAGACGATAACGATTGGAACATTAACGTTAAGATATTCTTCAGCAACAATAGCTTTCGCCCCTCGTTTTACGGCATCATGGACAAAGTTATGTCCATCCACCGTGAATCCCCGTATTGCAACGAAAAGAGCTCCTGGCTCTACACAGCGAGAGTCCATTTCAATCGCTGTGATCTCCGGATTATCTGCTTTAGTTTTTTTATATGCGAGTACACCTGCCATACATTCATCTAAGTACATTTTATCCTCTCACTTTCATGACGCTCGGCACCAGGCGGATGTTAACATTTATAACGTAGCAGAACAGCCAAGGGTCTCCTTGGCTGATCACATGGCCGTACAAAACTATTTTAATCGGAAGCCGTTGATTTGTCACCCATATAAAGACGAATCGTTGATCCTTCCTCTACTCGTTCACCCGCTGCAGGCGACTGACGATAAATTTCTTCGCCCTCACCGGAGACTTCTATATTAAGCGGATAGTTAGCATCATGTAGTTCCCTCAATGTTAACCCTGTTACATCGGGTACATCTAAATATGGAACATCCGACCAGGTGAGTTCTTTTTCAACTTGATTGTCACGTTTGGGGACATCCATGGCCTGTAAGCTATCTTCGATAATCTCACCAACGATGGGAGCTGCCACAACTCCACCGAATTGCATTGTATCTTTTGGATTATCAACAGCTACATAGACGACGATCTCTGGATCATCTGCAGGTGCAAAACCAATAAAGGAGACAATGTGGTTATTTTCTAGGTAACGGCCCCCTTGCGCTTTTTGAGCTGTACCTGTTTTACCGCCTACACGATAGCCGTCCACAAACGCACCGCTTCCCGTTCCTTGAGCGACCACGTGTTCTAATGCACGTCTTACTTCAGCCGATGTGTCCTCAGAGATTATATCCCGCTTTTCAATCGGCGTCTGGCTGTCAACTACAAGTCCACTATCAGGGTCCAGCCAATCCTTTGCTACGTAAGGTTGATAGAGGGTGCCCCCGTTCACCGCGGCAGCCACCGCCGCCACTTGCTGGATAGGAGTAACGGATACACCTTGACCAAAAGCTGTCGTTGAACGTTCAAGCGGTCCCACATTTTCTTCATCAAATAAAATACCCGTCCCTTCCCCGTCCATGTCAATGCCGGTTTGCTCCCCAAATCCAAACTGATGAATATAGTCAAATAGCCGCTCTGTACCCAAACGTTCCCCCAGAGCTACAAACCCCGGGTTACAGGAATTTTGCACGACTTCCAAAAAAGTTTGATCACCGTGTCCCCCTTTTTTCCAACAACGCAAACGCTGGCCAGCTACCTCAATATATCCTGGGTCATGAAAGCGATCCTCATCGAGGTCCACTTCCTCCTCTTCCAAAGCCGAGGCTAGCGTAATAATTTTAAACGTTGAACCCGGTTCATACGTGGCCCAAATAGGACGATTTTGGTTATAGATCTCGGGAGACACAGCTTGATAATTATCGGGATTAAAGTGAGGTCGGCTTGACATCCCCAATATTTCTCCATTATCAGGATCCATGGCGATCGCAAGCGCACCATCCGGATTATACGAAGCTTCAGCAATATCCAACTCTCGTTCCATGATCGTTTGTACCTGATCATTGATGGTCAGCCTCACATCCATTCCATTTTGCGGAGCTTCATACTGATCTGCCATATCGGGCAAGCGCTGTCCCTGGGCATCAGAAAAAAAAGAGACGTACCCACTTTGACCCTGCAAGCGTTCATCGTAATATTTTTCCAGACCCGTGAGCCCTTGATTATCGATGCCGGCAAAACCTAGTACATGAGCTAGGTGTTCACCTTGAGGATAGTGGCGCTTATTATCTTCAACAATGTAAACACCGGGCAACCGTTGCGCACGCACTTTCGAGGCCCGTTCCTGTTCAATTTTTCTTCCAGCTGGATTAATCCTGACAATCGAACTCGACTCAGTGATTTGTTCATAAATTTCTTGTTCTTCAGCTTCTAATATTTCTGCAAGCTGCGCCGCCGATTCCGCAGGATTAACAATCTGCCGAGGTACAACAAGAACAGACGGAGCACTAACATTCGTCGCCAACACTTCACCGTTCCGGTCGAGGATTTCCCCTCGTTCAGCCTCAAAAGGTAAGTCTCGACTCCAGGAATCCTCTGCTTCTTCTGTTAACCAACCGCCAAGTGCAAATTGTACATAACCAAGTCTTATCATCAAAATAAAGGTTATCGTAATCCCTGCCAACAATAATAGGAGCAGTCTTCGACGCACAAGCGTTCTTGTGATTTTAGACATGAAAGGCCACCTCATCTACTACATGCTTTCCCTTTCAATCTATGCTTGTACGTCATCTTTTTAGAACAGGTGCGGACTATTCATTTTCCTCTCCCACTTGTTCTTCCACATTTTCCTCTCCATCAGCTTGATCTGGATGTGAAAATTTCACTGAGATCGATTCAGGAGCCCCCATTGGAGTCCCAGGGTCAACACTTTGACCGCTGACGTACCCACTTCCTTCATGCTCGACATTTACCCCAGTAGCAGCACTGAATTTCACGACATCTCTCGCTGACCATCCACTCATGTCTGGCATCTCCCACATATCACTACTTACCAGGAATATCTTTTCACCAGCGATCACCTCTTCACCCGCTAGTGGGTATTGGCTTTCAATATGACTCCCGTCACCAACTATAAATGGATCGACATTTTGAGACTCGAAGGTCTCAACCGCTTGATCTGTAGGCATTCCCGTACCATCTTCCAAGTAAATGTCATCCGTTCTAGCTGATTCAGATGGAAGTGATTCGTCAGAAGTTAAATTCAAATACTGCATACTCTGTTGCATAACTGTATTAAAAATAGTGGAAACAGGTTGCATTCCCGGTTCATCATCAGGCGTATTCGGCCGGTCAACGGCCACGTACATGACAATTTCTGGATCGTCTGCAGGAGCCATGCCCAAGAAGGAAAAAATGTTTTGATTTCTCCCGGACAAATACCCTTCATCAGAAGGGATTTGTGCAGTACCCGTCTTTCCTGCGATTTCAACACCATCTACTTGAAAATTTTGTCCTGTCCCATTCTCACCGTAAACGACATCGGTGAGCTGCCCAAGCACTTCTTCAGCAGTATCTTCGGAAATGGGTTCACCGACGACTTCAGGCTCACCAGAGTATGTGGTTTCATCCACATTCGGATTTACCGAGCGATCGATCAAGTAAGGTTTCATCATTTTGCCGTCATTTGCGATCGCCGTGGCCGCCTGCACTTGTTGGATGGGTGTCACTGCTGAGGTTTGTCCAAAACCTGAATAAATGGCATCGAGTTTACTGTTTGCGATCATCCCTTGGGCTTCATTTGGGAGTTCAATTCCCGTTTGTGTTCCAAACCCAAAATGGCCCAAGTATTCATAGAGCGATTCAGCACCAAGTTTTTCATTCACTAATTTTGCAAAGCCAGTATTCGCAGAGCGTTCCATTGCTTCATCATAAGTAATTTCTCCCCAGCCTTCACCTTGATTATGATCGTTGACTACAGTATCGTAACCAGTATCATAACTGCCGGACTCGAATACTTCGTCTCCATCGTAAGCGCCTTCTTCAATCGCTCCGGCCATCGTGAACATTTTCATCGTGGATCCAGGTTCAAAATGATCGGAAACCGCAAAATTTGTATAGTTGGTGATGTTTTCATAATCATTCGGGTTAAATGAAGGACGGTTGCTCATGCCAAGAATCTCGCCCGTATTCGCATTGGCAATGATTCCAATCATACGCTCGGGCTCATACTCTTCCTCCACCGTACTTAACGATTGTTCAAGGGCAAGTTGTATATTTGAATTGATGGTGAGATGAATATCATTCCCGTTATAAGCTTCCTGAAGCTCTTCGTGCTCTCCGGGGAGCGGAACCCCATTTCTGGCTGTCTGGAAACTTAATGACCCTTCATTTCCTGAAAGTTCTTGTTCAAAAGCAGCTTCCAACCCCATAACCGCCTCATTAGAACCACGATCTACATACCCAAGAAGATGGGAAGCAAATACTTGTTTTGGGTAAAAACGTTTCGGCTCATGACGGAAATGGACTCCATCTAAGTCAAGTGCTTCAATCTCTTCCATTTCTTCAAAACTTAATTGACGTGCCCCTGACCCCAACTCCACTTGAAAAAGGTCACTGTTCAAAAGTTCTGTTAATCGGTTTTGCTCCATATCTATATAGGGGGCTAGTTCATTAGCTGTTCTTTCCGGATCTTCAACATAATCCCCATAGCTTTCATCGAGAATGGCATAAGCAGTATAGCTCGTCACTTCTTCTGCCACCGGATCTCCATTGCTGGCATATATGGTCCCGCGTTCACCATGAAGGGGCTCTTCATTTGACCACCTTTCATTGGCAAGTGCTTCGAGATCTACGCCGTTGACCTCCTTGGAGAGTTGGACGTAGAGGAACCGTCCACCTAATACGGCAATAATTATCGCCGCAATCGCAAAGAGAAACATAGCTCGATAAATGATGGAAGTTCGCTTTACTTTCATCAACAGACCCACCGCCCAAATATGTAGGTTTTCATTCTCTTCGCCACCTTTATGGTTGGAGGACCCTCACATTTTCTTCATTAAGCTCCATTCCATTCTCCTTAGCGATACTAAGGATACGCTCTGGATCACTGAGTTCAGAGACTTGATGTTCCAACCCTTCATTATATTGCTGCTGATGGTTGATCTCCGTTTGCAATTGGGAGATTTCTCTATCTTGGCTGTACATATTGGCATAGTTTGTAACCATCATCACTGCTGTCAAAACGACAGCACTCACAATTAGCGCTAACAAACATTTTTCGCCTAGGGTCAATTTCTTTTTAATACGATGACGGACGGTTTGTACTTGTGGCTGTTCCTCTCTTGGGAACTGCTTTTCTGCTAAGTTATTCATTTATGCCCTCCTTCTGCCTCATTTTTTCGGCAATCCGTAATCGTGCCGATCTCGCTCTTCGATTACCTTCGATTTCTTCTGGTGACGGTTCGATCGGTTTTTTGTTAATCCACTTTAATGTCGGTTTCATATCTTCAGGAATGACAGGCAAGCCAGGTGGAAGCTCTGGATACTTACAAAAAGTATCGAGGGTCTTTTTAGCAATTTTATCTTCTAAAGAATGGAAACTGATAACTGCAATTCTTCCTCCCAATGGGTTTAACATCGGCACGAATGCTGAAAGTGCCTCTTGGAACGATTGCAACTCATCATTTACAGCAATCCGAATCGCTTGAAACGTTCGTTTTGCCGGGTGCCCTCCTGTTCGGCGAGCAGCTGCAGGTATTGCAGACTTAATGATTTCAGACAATTGTGCTGTCGTTTCAATTCTATGTTTCTCTCGTGTGGATTCAATTGCCCGTGCGATTGGCTTGGCAAATTTCTCTTCCCCATATTGAGAAATGATTCGCACAAGCGCTTCATAGGACCAGTCATGAACGACTGCGTTTGCAGTTAAAGACTGTCGTTGATCCATTCGCATGTCCAGGGGCTCATCTCCTCGGTAACTAAAGCCGCGGGATTTATCGTCTAGCTGAGGTGATGAGACCCCAAGGTCGAAGAGTACTCCATCAACTTGATCTACACCGTACGCCTGTAGCTCCGAGACAGCTTCCCGAAAATTTACGTGAGTAAGCGTTACATTTGATTCTTGCCCTTTGAACCGTTCACGCCCAGCATTAATGGCCGCTCTGTCTGAATCAAAAGCGTAAAGATGGCCATTCCTGCCTATTTGTTTTGCAATTTCGGCTGAATGGCCCCCACGTCCAAATGTACAATCCACATAAATGCCATCCTCGCAGATGTTAAGTCCATCAAGAGCTTCATTTAAAAGCACAGTCTCATGATTATAAATGGATATAAGCCCCCTTTCTATCCACTTCTAAAAGTCTAGATTTTCCATTGACTCCGCAATATCGCTAAAAGATGCTTCTGATTCCGCGAAGTATTCTTCCCAAATCGATTGATTCCAAATCTCCACGCGTCTGGATACCCCAATGACAACACAGTCTCTTTCTAATAGTGCATATTCGCGCAGGGAGGAAGGGATATTAACTCGCCCCTGTTTATCAAAAGCGGCCTCCGAAGCGCCAGAAAAGAAAAAACGGGTAAATGCGCGAGCATCTTTCTTTGTAAAAGGAAGTGTCTTCAGCTTTTGTTCTAACTGTTCCCACTCTGTTCTTGGGTATACAAAAACACACTGATCCATACCTCTTGTGATGACAAATTGTTCTCCCAATTCATCACGAAACTTCGAAGGAATAATCAGTCTACCTTTTTCATCGATGGCGTGCTTATATTCTCCCATGAACATGGCTCGCCGTTCCCTTCCACTTGATACCCCTAATTTACCACAATCCCCCACTTTACACCACGGTATTTTTTGGATTTTTTTGCGCTTAAATAAGGTAGAATCGTGTAAGGTGCGAAAAATGGCGATTTTTGCGATCCGCGTTCATAATTTTTTTTACTTTTTTTCGAACTTCTCCCTTCTCAATTTAAAAAAAGGGGCCTTCCGGTGTTTTTTGAACGAAGCGGACGACCTTTTCCATTGATCTAGTCCTGAAACTCTTTATTTATTTATGCCTACATGAAATTTATCCCTTTGCTCGCAAATAAAAGGTTTATTCCTCTTATTCAAGGTACTAATGGGGGAAATATTTGTGGCGTTCCCTTGAGTCCTATATATTTCTTTGTCGAGAGTTAGATTCGTTCTGCTGTTACTCATGAAGAGACATGTCTGAGAAACCCGACAACTGCCTAGCTAATCGACGTTAATAACAATCATCAGACATAAGTTCTTTCATAATCTTTTCGGAGTTACAAAAAAAGCCCCCACTTAAACGTGGGGGAGAGTGGGGGGGAACTATAGATAAAGAAATTGGTGACGAAACTCCTGCCACTCCATTGTGTCAAACAACGTGAGCACACGGTCTTCTCCGTATTCATTCAAGAGTTGAAAAATGTTCAACACCCTCTCTTGTGGCTTCCCGTTCGGATACAACCGCTGTTCCAGCTGTTGAAGCTTCTTAACTCGAGGCGCAATTCTCTCAAATTGTTTTTTTTCAATCCGTAACTGCAGATCCTTTAACACCTCCTGCAGGCGCTGGAAATTTTTATCTGTAAACCTTTCTTCACTTGGTGCCAAAGTGTATAAAGCTTTCGCCATCACTTGATGGCCTTCAGCGGCAAGAGCTTGACTTTGTTCCAATAATTCATCGGTATTCAATTGCTGATTTCTTTGCCTTAACCTGTTAATATAGTCTGATGTTCCCTCATTTGCTACATTCAAAGCCGACAAAGATTCCGAATGCAACGTTTTTTCGCTTGTACGATCCACGTATGTTTGCTGTAAACGCGGGGCTACGGGTGGAACCCGTCTGCCAAAATGATGAAACAGCGGTCCGACCATCGACCAATAGGCCGCTTCTCCAGGTCCAGCGATAAATGTTAATACAGGTAACAACTTTTCTTGTACAAAAGGACGCGTGTATACATTTGCACTGAATTTCTCCGGATGCAGCTGCGTTTCGCGCGACCAATCTGAACGAGACATTTTGTATTGACCATTCCCAAGGGATAGCTCCCCGTCATGGTGCATCACTAATTTTTCACGACGGCCATTGGCACTATAAAACAGGTGAGTATGCTCGTCAGCCACTTCAATAAATGCCTCGCCATCATGGACATCCTCAATTTTTTTCTTTCCATCTGTAAATGCTTGTCGCACCGCTTGATTTTCTTCTATTAAAGACGTCCATGTATCAGCCATTAAATGACGAAAAAGCGGCTCTTGAGGATCAAGCATCACAAGCCCTTGCGACCGAAAAAGCCAAAGCATTACCTCGGCAAAAAAATCAGAAACCGTCGCTGATTTTTCCGCAAAATGCTGTATTTTTTCGTAAAGTTTACGTGAATACGGCGTCTCTCTGCAGTTGAGAAAAACCTTCTCTAACCACTGTTGTATGGCAGAAGCATCGATAGGTTGTTCAGAGACTGGAGCTCCTTTATTCGTCCGCCCCTCGTATTTTACTTTTCTTACTTTACCATCATGACTGTGAACATGAATATGATTAACCTCTTCCCAATCGTGATCTTCACCAGCGATCCAAAAAACGGGAATAACCGGAACGTTTAATTTCTTTTCTTCCTCTTTTGCTTTTAATAAAACGGTAACTGCTTTTGCAATCGTATAAATCGGTCCCGTGAGCAAACCTGCTTGTTGGCCGCCGACGACAACGACACTTCGCTCATCTTGAAGTTTATCAATTTGCGCCATCGCTTTTTCGCGATGTTCATATCTCTGTTGATATTCGTGCAGAGCTTTTCGTAATGATTCACGTTTAAATTCATAACGCTCTAGCTCGCGTAAACGCTCGGCTTCATTCCCAAAAGGAGGATAATCATATAACGCTCGCACCGCTTCTTCCCCTTGTACGTAGCGTTGGATCCATCCTTGCAGTTCTACGGGAAATGATTCTATCGTCATGTTTACCGACCTTTCTTGTACTATGAGGATGTTGGTATAAAAAGGAATCTACTGTGCGTACCGAAAATGAGCAAGCTGTAGATATGTAAAACAGCACCAAAGGCTGCATCGATTTTTGAATCAAGAATGATCATAGCAAAAAAAGTACAGCAGGAAAAGTAATACGCACGGATGACCTTAACAGAACAGGAGCCTCCCGCTTGTTTAGTGTAGCATATGCCTCCCAAGTATGCTTACGTTTCGTTGCCCAAAAAAAGGGTTACACCGTCAAATCAATAGAATTTTTCGTTTAGAAAACAAAAAGGGAATCATTTGTAGTAAAATAATGAGTGATTGGTTACAAAAGGAGGCACCAACATGGAAGCGGCAGTACAACAATTGAGAATTAATTACAAAACGCTTGAAGACTTTCAGGCCTTTCGGGAAGTAGGTATTCAAGAGCTGTCCATGAAAGAAGAACTAGAAGCGGACATGATTGAAAATAATAGTAAATCTCCGTTCTATGGTATTTATATCGGAGATCGACTTATAGCTCGAATGTGTCTATACGAGCTTGGGACCAACCAAGATTTCTATTTTGATCCTCCTCAGCCATTCCTGGAACTCTGGAAGCTGGAAGTTCTCCAGCCATATCGCGGAAGGGGATACGGAGAAGTGCTCGTACAGCACGCAAAAACATTTGGTCAGCCTGTCAAAACTAATGCCAGGCAAGGATCTGATGATTTTTGGATCAAAATGGGGTTTTCTCCCGTGTACTACGATGCTGAACGGGATCGGGGCGAAAATCCGTACGTATGGTACCCAGAAAATGTAGAACCACAGAATTAAAGTTTGCATACAAAATCCCGTTTCACTTTTTTCGTGTTACGGGATTTTTATTTCAGTTAAGAACAATCATAAACTCCTCGAAGCAAAAGGGGTCTTTTCCGAGAGGCGAAACGTATGGTTTTATACGTGAGGAGCACAGAAGCAAGACGATGAACCCGGAATTTTTGAACATCCTCTTTAACAAAATATCCTAGGATCCTTTTTCCCATTGCCAACTCCTCGCCTTATCCAGCAATGAGAGAAAAGATTGGTAATCGTGTTGAAGATTTTCAAGTTCTTTTTGCAATTGTTGCACCCGAGAGATCAATTCATTTTTTTCTTCACGCTCTTTTGCTAGTGCCTCTTTCATTTCCCTCACGTCTGTTTCCGACTTTTCCAACCCTTTTAAGTAAACAATGACATCTGATAATCGAAGGTCCTGTTCACGAATGGGTTGTAAAGCGAATGAAGACGAAGGTTTCGCTGCTATCTCATTCCCATCTTCTTCAACATCAATATTTTCCTTTTTCTGTTGCTTAGCCAGTTTTACAGCATCATCGTACTTTTTCCGGATGGTTGCATTCCAACGGAATCCACATGCTGCAGATGTGCGTTCCAATTTGTTACCTACTTCTTCGAACGCTTTTAATTGGGTTTTTCCCTCTCGAATATTTTTGAGAACAATTTCTGCTAACATTAAATCTTCTTCTTCTGTCCACGCATCCTGCCTGCCTGCGTTCATGACTTCCCCTCCATTTCTTGTATAGGTTGATTAGACTTATTTCATAGAATTCACTGACAGTTTTAACTCTCATTATGTACTTTTATGCAGATTTCTATCCTTCTATGATTGGAATTTCGAATATTTAAAGGGGAAATAGAGCGTCTATCAACAGGAGCAAACGCAAGATCATTATAAACTTTTAACGTTTTATAACACAAAAATACCCTTGCCTGTGATAGGCAAGGGATGGCTCCTTCATTATGAAGGATCTACTACTTCTTCACCTTTATATGTTCCGCATGATTTGCATACGCGGTGTGAACGTTTTAATTCTCCGCATTCTGGGCATCTAACCATGCCCGGAACATTTAGCTTAAAATGTGTGCGGCGTTGTCTTTTTGCTTTTTTGGACGTACGTCTTTTTGGTACAGCCATTTCTTGCCACCTCCTTAAAACGATCCCGGTTACTTCTCATCTTTAAAATAATAAGCCAAATCTGCAAGGCGCGGATCAACCTTTGGTTCAGCCTCCGTCTGTTCCTCATGCTCTTCGGCTGTTACAACACTCCAATCTGTACCAGACTGGGGAGCCGGTCCTTCATTCGGAGCCTTATCATTTCTCACCCTCATCGGTATTGCTAACAAAATGTCTTCCTTTATATAGGGAAGGATGTCAACATACCCGTTTTCCGGTAGATGAAGTGTTTCATCATCAGCTGGAACCTCTTGACCATCAAGGCGAAAGCGCTCGGTCATTACAATATCAAAAGGAACTTCAGTATCTGCCAGGGTATTCGAATCTGGCAACGTCATCGTCCCTTGAACAGACAAATGAAATCGCGCGTATGGGTAATCCACCTCAATACGTCCGCGTACGTGAGCCTTTGAAATGTCTATCATTTCCTTATCACGTTCTACAAGGTCGCTCACATCAATGTGATGGTCAATCTCTACATTGTCTGATCGTATAGCTAACAGCTGCTGTATCGTCCAGCGCAAGTGTCATCACCTCAAGGCAACAAGAGTAATTATAGCGGTCATTCGCAAGATTTGTCAACATAATTTCTTTACATTATACTAAGGACAAGCTGACAATTTAGGACATATATATATTCTAACATACTCCAGCAGTCAGTGAAAAATAGGCATCAGAATAGGTGGGAATTCACATATGAAAGCCATTGGTCTTATCGTCGAATATAACCCCTTACATAACGGACATGCTTATCACATCCAAGCTTCTAAACATGCCGCTGATGCAGACGTCGTTATTTGCGTCATGAGTGGTTATTTTTTACAACGTGGTGAACCCGCTATCCTTCCCCGTCGAACACGAGCTGAAATGGCATTACGTTCAGGAGCTGATCTCATCATTGAATTACCATATGCTTACTCCAGTCAACATGCCCACTGGTTTGCAAGGGGTGCAGTTTCCATCCTTGATGACTTAGGTGCTGAAGCCTTTTATTTCGGAAGTGAGTCCGGGAACACTGAGCATTTTCTCCAACTGGTAGAATTTATGGAAAACCACGCAGCTCAACTGCAAAAAGAATTGCGTTGCGCAATCACTAAAGGTATCTCCTATCCTGCTGCCCAGGCCGAGGCATTTCTAAGCCTCAATCCCCCAGAACACCTCCCAGACCTTTCAAAGCCAAACAATATCCTCGGCTATCACTATGTTAAAGCTACACGCCTTTTGGAAACCAATATTTTACCTAAGACGATTACACGTGTAGGCGCAGGATTCCATGATCATGTTTTTCAAGAGGACACATCGATTGCAAGTGCAACTGCGATCCGAAAAATGTTGGTAGAGAATGCAAACATCTCTACTGTACGTCCGTTTTTGCCTGCACACGTTTATGATACGATCGAGCAATTCCAAAAAGACGAATCCCCATTCTATCAATGGGAGGCCTATTATCCGTATTTACAATGGTTATTAAGCACCCGTTCTGCTGAATCGTTAGCACATATCTATGAAGCCGAGGAAGGTCTAGAGAATCGTTTCATTCAAGCTGCACTTAAAGCCCCCACATTTCAGGCGTTTATGCAGGCAGTAAAAACGAAACGATACACTTGGACACGACTTCAACGTTTGGCTGTGCACCTTTTGACTGGCACAACAAAAGCCGAGATTGCCGAAGCCTTTGGGGAATCCGCACGGCCTCAGTGCGCCCGTATCCTCGGGTTTACTCAATCCGGCCGCGGCTATTTAAACATCGTGAAAAAACACACGCCTCTCTCGTTATATGACCGCCCGCCCAAAAACAAAAATACGCAGCAATGGCTAGATGAGCGAGCAGCACGGGCTTATTATTCGATCTTAAGTGGAGCTGGACGGGTAGCGAAGTGGAAAGAAGAATATACACAGCCGCCACTTTATCTAAAAGAGGAAGTTCCAAAAGCCCGAAAGATATAGCACGGCTTTTTTAGGAAAGCGGATAAAGTCGCCACATCTAATGGGCACCAGCGCTAGCGTTTAACTGTGCGTCGTACGTATGAAAGCTGCTTACATAGCGATACGCCCTTCGCTTGGCTTCTCGAAAAAACTCCTGTCCCTAGAGAGGGTTAACTTATAAGGGAACAAGTATGCTTAGATTTGGTTTTATCGAACACTCGGCCCTTTTTAACCCTCTTTATTTAAACTTCATTCTCTAAATAATCTATGGCATCCTGGAGTTCGGATACAGGTACGATTATCATTGAGGTGCCAATATCTTCTGCACTTTCGAGCGCAATTTCATAATTTGTAGGGCCCGGAAAACGATTATCATTTGGAGCAAAGAATATATCAATGTCTGCACTATCTGCAGCCACAACCTTCTGTCCAATCCCGCCGATACGCCCTACGTCTCCCTCTTCATCGATCGCCCCGGTACCAGCGATATCTAACCCTCTAGTTAAATCTTCATCTTGAAGTTGATTATAAATTTCCAAGGAAAACATAAGGCCTGCAGAGGGGCCACCAATATCGCTAGCTTCAATCGTCACTTCAGGATCAAATGCCACATCACGTTGATCTATAGGGCCTAAAATGCCGAGTCCTACCGCATTTACTTCTTCGTTCCCTGTCTCTTCGTCATCCCATTCAGGAAAAGTCATCAGCTCTACATCCAATTCCAATACATCCCCTTCACGGTTGACGGTCAGGGAAGTAATATCACCTTCTCCTTTGTGAGCAAGGGATTCATTGAGTTCAGTTGTATTTCCAATTTCCTCCCCATCAACAGCCGTGATTACGTCCCCTGATTCCAATACATCAATGGCTCCCATGTCATCTACAAATTGCGTAACGAGCACGCCGTTTTCGTTGATCGTAACATTTGCGCCCGCCGCCCTATAAGCTGCAATTTTAGAGGCATCTTGGGATAGCCGCATTGAGGCCGCTTGCCGGTGCTGATATTCTTCATCGGTTTCCCCTTCAGCAAGCACCGCATCTACAGGAGTCAATACTCGATATGAACTTAAAAACGACCATGTGTAGAGAATGAGGTTGGCACGACTTTGTCGTATCGTTGTTAAATAAAACTCCCCTTCTTCGCCCGTCCCCTCTTCGACCGTAATGAAATCATTCAGCCCCGTCGCGTCCCCGGGTTGCGAATAATAATATGGCATAGGGATTTGATAGACCAATAACAAGACGATCACGAGTCCAACAGTCATCCATGTTTTCGAAAATCGCCACCGGTTTTTTTCTTCACTCATGATCTCGCCCCTTCCATCCCTCCATCTTTTCGTGGATACGCGGGAGTGCTCGTAATGCTTCCTCGCGGCCTTGCTCAATTAATGATTGAATATCATCAAAAACAACAGCACTGCGTTGATTTATGATGGGCTGCATAAGTATATCTGCATTAATCTTCTTTGCTCTCACAAGCTCACGCCCCATAATTTCCATGCTTTGCATAATTACATCATAAATCGTAGCATTCGCGGGGTTTTTAGGAAAGTAAGAAACATCGACAGCAATAACTATATCAGCCCCCATATCACGGACAACACTTGCTGGTACACGATCGATGACTCCTCCGTCAACGAGCAAACGCCCTTCGTGACTTACGGGGACAAAAATTCCGGGTATTGAAATACTCGCACGTACAGCCTTCGCAATTGATCCGCTCGTAAATAACACCCTTTCACCGTTATTAAGATCCGTTGTCACCACTGTTACCGGTGTTCTCAACCGATCCAGATCTTCCCCTTGCGACAACATCAAAATAAGTTCCTGCAGCCGTTTGCCGTTAATCAGCCCCATTTTAGGTGGGATGGTAAAATCTAAATAATATTTGCGTCGGAAAAGATTCGCCATTCTTGTTAGATCAGTAGCGCTATGGCCGTACGCGAACAAGGAACCGACGAGCGCCCCCATGCTACTTCCTGCGACAAAATCAACGGGAATCCGATAGTCTTCCAACACTTCCAACACACCGATATGTGCGATTCCACGTGCTCCTCCTGAGCCAAGGGCAAGACCAATGAGCGGCCGATTTTTCAAGGTGAATCCTCTCCTTGCTAGTTCAATGAAATTTCCTTTTTGAAATAGCTCCCCCCAAAAACCAATTGTGATTCTCATTAAGGAAAACTGGTCTAAGTCTACAATTTCAAGCGTATTATTATTAATAATGAACCTGTCCAATGGGTTCTATTTTTGTTGGTCCTGGAAGGAGAAAGCACATGACACGATCGAAATGGCACTCCCTTTTACTCGGTGCCGGCGCTACCATTTTGGCAGCTTCACTTATGATATATCCTCAGACCTCTTTTGATGCATCCTTACGGGGGTTATCCATCTGGTGGGAGGTTGTTTTTCCTTCATTACTTCCTTTTATTATCCTATCAGAATTACTTATTGCCTTCGGGGTCGTCAGTTTTTTAGGTGCATTTATGGAACCATTTATGCGTCCTCTATTTAAAGTTCCGGGTACGGGCGGATTTGTATGGGCAATGGGAATCGCGAGCGGTTACCCCGCCGGGGCAAAATTGACGACACGGTTATGGAGTGAAAAACGTATTACTACCATTGAAGCCGAGCGCCTCGTTTCTTTTACAAATTCTTCGAATCCCTTGTTTCTATTCGGAGCGATTGCAGTAGGCTTTTTTCATGACCCGGCACTCGGTATTGTACTTGCATTTGCACATTACGCATCGAACTTTGTGGTCGGGATTATGATGCGGTTTCATGGCAAGGAGGAAGATTCCCCTTCCGTCGTCAAAGACACTCGTTCTTTGCCATCGGTGAGGGCTGCATTTCAAATGCTTCATGAGGAGCGTCTGCGAGATAACAGACCCATTGGCCAAAAACTTGGAGATGCCGTGCAGTCATCCGTACAAACCCTTCTTATGATCGGTGGTTTCATTATCCTTTTTTCCGTATTGAATGAAGTGTTGTCTCTTCTAAATGTAACAGAGGCCCTTGCTATGCTCGTAGGTGTTTTTCTGTATATATTCCAATTTTCATCCGAACTCAGCGTTCCAATGGTCTCCGGCATTTTTGAGATGACTCTCGGAAGTCAACTTGCCAGCCTCACCAATGCACCGCTTAAGCAACAAGTCATCGTGGCAAGTTTCATGATTGCTTTTGCCGGTTTCTCTGCACAGGCACAAGCAGGTAGTATTCTGGCAGCAACCGACATACGTTTTAAACCGTTTTTCATTGCCCGATGTTTACAAGGGTGTTTTGCCGCTATATTCACATACCTATGCTGGGATTGGTTGTATCAACCTGATGGAATCACCGTATTCACACCTTGGAGTGAGCAATCGAATGGACAAAAAATATGGGAGACGTTTCTTTCATTGTCCCCCTTTTTTACTTTGGTCATGTTAATACTATCCATTGTTATTTTTCATAAAAGAGCACTACGAA
The DNA here is from genome assembly GCF_014207655.1 of Geomicrobium halophilum. GTDB lineage: Bacteria > Bacillota > Bacilli > Bacillales > Marinococcaceae > Geomicrobium > Geomicrobium halophilum. Next base: position 1,375,506 of record NZ_JACHHJ010000001.1, read on the forward strand.
AAGTTCCTAAGTAATATGATTATATTGGTTTATTACAGCCTCTTCTACATGGGGAGGCACTAGTCCGCTTACATCGCCTTTATTCTTTGCCACTTCTTTAACGATACTTGAGCTTAAATACGAATACTGATGATTGGTCATCATAAAGAATGTTTCAATTTTATCGTCCATTTTTCGGTTGATGGAGGCAGATTGCATTTCATATTCAAAATCTGATACCGCTCGCAGTCCACGCACGATAACATTCGCGTTTTTCGAACGGACATAATGAATTAAAAGCCCATTAAATGAATCCACTTCAACATTTGGGAAATGTTCCAATGATTTACGTAACAAATCTAACCGCTCGTCAACACTAAAGAGCGGGGTTTTGTTGCGATTATGGAGCACAGCCACGATGACCCGATCAAACACTTTTGTACTTCGTTCAATGATATCTAAATGTCCGTTTGTTACCGGATCAAAACTACCCGGAGCTACTGCAATATTTGTCATTCTTGTTCGTTCCTTTCCGTATTCTCGTACTTATTATTTATCTTAAATAAACTGAGCTGTGTATCCCTGTATTTCTTTGATTGCCAAAGTGAAACATTTCCTATTTCTTTAGGCAGTACCAATGCTGTTGAATGTTCAGCTACAAGGATGGTGTTATCTTCTATGAGTTGAAAATCCTGGATTAACGAGAAATCTCGAACAAGTTGCTGCTGTTCATACGGGGGATCTAGTAAAACGAGTGATAGCCTCTCCTTCTTTTGTTGAAGGATTTCTAACATTTGAACAGCATCTTGTTTATAAATGTGAGCTTGGCTCTCGAAATGACAGCTTATAACATTTTCCTTTATGACTTTTATGGCAGAACCCGATTTGTCGGAAAAGTACATCTCTTCCATCCCACGGCTGAGTGCTTCAATGCCAAGTGCTCCGCTCCCCGCATAGAGATCAAGCCCTATGCCTCCTGAAAAATATGGACCAATTTTTTGAAAGAGGGCTTCCTTTACTTTATCAGAAGTTGGGCGTGTTTTTGATCCTGGAACGGCCTTTAAGCGCGTTCCTTTTCTCTTACCAGTAATTACACGCAATGGACTTTCCGCCTTTCTCATTTATGCGCTTCCATCCTACCATATCTTCCTGCCCCATGTCCTTTAATCAAATACATAATCTCGAAAAACAACATTTTTGTTTTCCTTTTTCATACGTGTGTATATTCACAGGTTTCGCTGGATAGAATAGAGACTAGCAACATGATCCCCATGTTGCAGATAACCGCGGAGAACGCTTACATTTCCCCATAAGCGCTTCCTCCGGTTTCTCCTCTCCCATTGCCTGTAATGTTTGTTACAGCAGGCACCGCGTACCAATTTGGTACGCGGTTTTTTGTTTTATTTTATATCTGAAACGAAAAACACCTACTCAAAAGCAGGTGCTTTATATATGAATTTGCTCTGTTTTTTTCTCTCAGATTCTTCTTCATGAAAGTTCAAATCTAGTTGTGTACGTTTTGACCACTCAACATGAGTGACAAACGGAAGACGCTCGATACTTTCACTCAATTCTTCAGCTTCACTGTTGTTACAATAAAGCATCGCATATTTTAGTTTTTTGGATACATATTGAACATGTCCGTATTTACGGAGTTGCCGTACCTGCTTTAGAGATTGGAACCAAATGACCAATCCTTGACGTTGCTCATACATGGCACCCTCTCCTCATAGATGAATGGTTTATCAGTAGTTTATCACGGGAAAGGAAAAAGAACAATGAACGCGTATAGACTGGAGGTGTAAGCACTGAGCTTAGATCTAATTTGGGCGAAGTTTTTACGCGATTTACGAGAGGAATTTCCTGAGGTTGAATACCGTAATTCTATCGGTCAGCCATTTATAACAATTACATCGTATAGTCCAAAGGAGCAACTGAACGATCAAGTTATTGATATTGCCGGGAAAGCGATGCGAGGGAAAATCGTTTCTGCAGACGTTCGTTTTGTACGTATGGCGGGGTGCTTTTCATACGTATATGCCATACGCTTTCTTGTCCCGCTCCGAAAACGTTTTTGTTGCGGCAATGGATGTGTGGATTGTATTCGGCTCCAACCTTAATTTGCAATTCCTCCCTCTTGCGAAGAAGTATAGAACATGATATATTAACAACACTTTATTAAATATGTCAGCGAAGATAGGAAATAGTAATGTATCGTCACGCTTCAGAGAGCGAATGATATGCTGAAACATTCGTGCCACTGACGACTTGAACCCATCCTAGAGCTGTCGGGGAACCCTTAACCTGACCGTTTTGCTTTGCGATAAAAAGCATCGAGTGGAGATTTCTTGGCGAGGTCTCAACAAAGGTGGTACCGCGGAGCCTCTTTTCCGTCCTTTTTACCGAGGATGGAAAAGGGGTTTTTTATTTTTTACGAGCAGCTCAAGAGGCTCGGGAAACTTGTTTTTCTCATCCTGAGGGGGTCATTCCAGAAAACCGGTTTCAACGAAGTTTCGGTGGCTAAAGGGCCTCTCTCGAGCTAACCGAACCTCCTTTTGTCTACCTTTTTGAGCATGCAAGATCATAAGATTTTCTAATCGATTGTAAGAGGGTGTCAGTTGTGAAAAGAAAACGGATTGTAGTCAAGATCGGAAGTAGTTTGCTGGCTAATCGTGATGGAGGCATTGCGATCGATCGCCTCGAGCAATTTTCCAGTGCGATTGCAAACTTGCAAAAAGAGGGGCTTGAACTTGTGTTTATCACATCTGGAGCTGTAGCTGCAGGTTTTCAACGCGTCGGATATGCAACTCGACCCGTGACAACCGAAAAAAAACAGGCATCTGCAGCTGTCGGTCAAGGGTTATTGATGGAAGCCTACCAACATGCGTTTATGCAGGAGGGAATTGGCGTAGCACAACTATTGCTGACACGAGAAAGTTTTCAACAAGAACATCAGTACAACAATGCTTATGCGACCTTACAGGAATTGCTCAAACGCCGGATCATCCCCATTATTAATGAAAATGACTCGATCGCGGTTGAAGAATTAACCTTCGGGGACAATGATTGGCTCGCAAGTTTGGTTGCTGGTCTCATCAAAGCCGATACTCTAATATTGCTTACTGACGTTAACGGAGTTTATGACCGTGCTCCAAAACACCCTAACGCCCACAAAATGGAACGCATTGAAAACGTCTCTTCCGAATTACTATCTCAAGCGGGAAGTCAGCAATCTACGTTTGGAACCGGCGGCATGCGTTCCAAACTGGAAGCGGCACGCAACGCGCAATCATTTGGTATTGAAACATTCATCGGTAAAGGTGATGACTTAATAGCGTTAAAAGCAATCATTCGAGGTGAAGGCGACGGCACATACATACCTGCCGCAACCCATCAAGGTTGGCCAAAAGAAAAACAATGGGTAGGTATTTACTCCCCTGTTGAAGGTGAACTTTACATTGATGATGGAGCCAGGGAGGCCTTGCTATACGGCGGTAACAGTTTACTTTCAGTGGGGATTAGAGACGTTCAAGGATCATTTGACAAGGGAGCTGTCGTAGCCGTCTTCGATGAATCCCACCAACCTGTCGGAAAAGGACGTGCAGCCAAATCCTCAGAAGAAATGCGCCATCTCCTTAACGACCATAAAAATCAGTCAGCAGGCATTTGCATTCATAGAAACCATTGGGTAAGTACCAAGAAAGGAAGTGTCCCTAGTGAGTGAATGTTATCAGCAGGCACTTAAAAGTAAAGAAGCGAGCAGACAGATTGCTTTACTAACAACTGAAGAGAAAAATGAAGCCCTGCGAGCAATAGCGAATGAAATAATGAACCGTGAGAAAGATATCCAGGAAGCCAATAACAAAGATCTAGAATATGGACGTAACCAAGGGTTGTCAAACGATTTGCTGGACCGTTTACGTTTAACCCATGAACGTTTGTTATCTATGGCGACGGGGTTACAAACTCTCATCGACCTTCCTGATCCAACATCTGCTCAACCGGAAAAGTGGACACGTGAAGACGGGCTTCAAATTGAAAACCACCGCGTCCCTCTCGGGGTTGTAGCAATGATTTACGAAGCTAGACCGAACGTAACCGTTGATGCGGCCGGACTATGTTTAAAAGCAGGAAATGCTGTTCTGCTTCGTGGCAGTTCATCGGCTGTCCACTCCAACAAAGCTCTCGTCTCCGCCATGCGTTCCGGACTCAAATCTTGTGGTTTACCTGAAACGGCCTTGCAGCTCGTTAATCCTGAAAGCCGCGATACCGTCAAAGAGCTGGGCCAAATGCGCGGGCTCGTAGACGTGATTATTCCTCGTGGTGGCGCTCATCTTATTCAAACCGTGATTGCGCAATCAACTGTCCCCGTTATCGAAACAGGTGTAGGTAATTGCCACCTTTATATAGAGGAAACAGCTCAAAAAGATATGGCGATAGATATTGCTGTAGACGCTAAAACCGATCGCCCCTCTGTCTGTAACGCAGTGGAAACCATTCTCGTAGAGAAAAAGTGGGCAGAAATTTACGGCGAAGAGCTGATCGAGGCGTTATTATCGGCAGGTGTAACGATTAAAGGGGACGAGTGGATACAAAGGCTTAATCCAACGGTTGAGCCAGCCACAGAAGAGGATTGGGGCACCGAATACCTTTCACCAGTAGTCGCAGTCAGATCCGTTTCTGATACAGAATCGGCCATAGCCCATATTCGCACATATGGAACCGCGCATTCCGAAGCGATTGTGACAGAAAACGATGAAGCGGTTCAATCTTTTCAAGATCAAATCGACGCCGCCAGTGTCTATCACAATGCTTCCACCCGTTTTACCGATGGCGCAGAGCTTGGCTACGGAGCAGAAATAGGGATTAGCACACAAAAGTTACACGCACGCGGCCCATTAGGACTTGGGGCTCTTACAACGAATAAATACGTCATTAAAGGAAATGGGCACATGAAAGGCGGGAGATCTTAAGTGCTTGCAAATCAACGCATAACATTTATTGGAGCCGGCGCAATGACTGAATCGATTATAGCAGGTTTACTTACGAACAACTATGCTGATCGTTCGCAAATCACAGTCATAAATAAAAGTAAAGAAGATCGACTCGGACAATTGGAAAAGGAATATGGTGTAAAAGTAACCGAAGACAAAAGAAAAGCCGTGGAAGAAAGCGACCTGTTGATTCTTTCTATGAAACCCAAAGATGTTGAAGAAGCGCTTGGTGCCATCCAACCATTTATGCATAAGCAACAAGTTATTTTCTCCGTACTTGCCGGCACAACCACTAGCTATATTTCTCATCTGATCGGTTTGGATTGCCCAGTAGTACGTGTCATGCCCAATACATCCGCGAAAGTAGCCGCTTCCGCTAGCGCCATCAGCGCCGGTCAACATGCTACATCAAGTGAAGTGGAGCTGGCTTCACAATTATTTTCTGCCATTGGCTCCGTAACGATTGTCTCTGAAGAACAGATGGATAGTGTTACAGGAATATCAGGAAGTGGCCCTGCCTATTTTTACTATATATTGGAAGGCTTACAATTAGCCGCTGTTGAATCCGGATTATCCGAAGATGATGCCAAGGACTTACTAGTACAAACGATGCTTGGTGCTGCTAAACGCTGGGCGCAAACATCAACCTCGCTCCATTCTCTATACAATGAAGTCATGAGCCCTGGAGGAACGACAGAGGCCGCTTTTTCCATATTAAATGAGAATCACGTTCAGGAACACCTGATGACAGGGGCAAAAGCGGCCATTGACCGGTCCCATGCCCTTGGCCAACCGAAAAAGGAAGTATAGCCAGGCAGCTTTTTAGTACTTGTGTTTTTATACCTCTAAGAAATTTACACAGCTATTGCTCTTTAACTTTTCATAATCAAACAAACCGTACGATCGAGCTCAACGGACTGATAAGCAGGATTAGGTTCTCTCATTTTCGCAATGGGGCTGTCTCAAAAGGGTAATCAGGGTGAACGTTATCCCAAAAATAACTCCGTATCACTGCCAAAGTGGTACGGACTTAAATATTAATAAGAGGTTTTAATACTTAAAGAGGGGATTGGAAGTTTAGAAAATGACCTTTGGGACAGCCCCTTATTATTACCCTTTGTTTTGCACGTCAACGTTCACATAATCATGCCAGAGCCCTGGATTGTATCATCCACGATTAAGCGTCGACGGTGTTTCATGATATTTTAAATACTCTTTCCCTTGGATAATATCTTAAGAACAATCTGCTGTTTCTCTGTTACTTTCCCAGTTGTCACACCCACCCTTTTCATTAACTCCAATCTTACTATTCGACAATCTTTCGCATATGTGGTCTTCCTCTACCTATCTTATGAACAATACTTCACGGTTTGCATCTTCACGATAGACGAGAAGGCATTGAATTTTTTCTCATATGTTTCCTCTATGTAAATGAATGGTACCTTTTTTTAAAACCTGATATAATGACGTGGATTGTCTTTATGGAAGAATCTGCAGGCTAAGATTTTGGGGGTTGAGGAACGCATGACCGAGCAAAAGCGAAGAGACTGGCGACAACAGCTGGCCTCTATTACTGAACATCGAAATTTTACGATCATCATCATGATTTTGATCTTTATCAACGCCGTCGTTGTCGGATTAGAAACCTATCCAGAACTCTATGTGCCTTATTATGAATGGTTTCACTTTATGGATAGAGTTCTGCTATGGATATTTACTATAGAGATAACTCTAAAAATCATAGCAACCAAACCTATGTATCGGTTTTTCAGTAATGGTTGGAATTGGTTTGACTTTCTTATTATTGCTGCAGGACACTTATTTGCCGGTGCACATTTTGTCACCGTTTTAAGGGTATTACGTGTTCTGCGTGTACTCCGAGCCGTCACCATCATTCCCTCGTTACGCCGACTTGTTGATGCTTTGATGCGTACGATCCCTTCACTGTTTAATATCATGTTCTTAATGGGGCTTGTCTTTTACATTTTCGCAGTCATCGGAACGATGTTATATGCGCAGGCTTTCCCAGAATACTTTGGTAACTTGCAACGGACTTTATTAACTCTTTTTCAAATTGTTACACTAGAGTCCTGGACTGAAGCAGTTTTACGTCCGCTTTTAGAAGTAAGGCCGTACAGTTGGATTTATTTTATTTCTTTTGTGCTCATCGGGACTTTCATCATTTTTAATCTCTTTATCGGTGTCATTGTCAATAATGTGGAACGGGCAAACGAAGACGATAACGACAGCGCTGATGTCCATAGAAAGGACATTGAATCGTTACAAAAGGAAATCAAGGAACTTAAACAGTTGATACAAGAAAAGAATACTTCCGATTAAAAAATGCGGCATGCACTGGAAGCAAGGCATGCCGCATTTTTTCATTGTGTAGTCTTCGTATAAAACTCATTATAAATAGCTTTGATGACTTCATCGGTTACGCGCTCTTTGACAGCGAATGAAAGGGAAACCTCTGAAGATCCCTGATTGATCATTTCAATGTTGATTCCGGCTTTAGCGATAGCATCCGTTGCTCTTGCGGCTAACCCAACCGTCTCATCCATTCCTTCGCCAACGACCATAATCATAGAGAACCCATGTTCAATATACGTATCATCCACATCAAGCTCCGTTTGAATTCGCGTAAGCAAGCGATTTTCACTATCTAATGATAACTCCGAAGTTCTCAAAATTACTGAAATATCATCGATCCCAGACGGAGAATGTTCAAAAGAGATGCCCTCTTCTTCAACCATCTCTAATAAGCGTCGGCCAAAGCCAACTTCCCGATTCATTAAATACTTCCGTACATAAACGATACTAAAGCCTTTATCAGCAGCAATACCGGTGATCGGATAGGAATTCCCTTTCGAGCGATCTGCAGTGATCAACGTACCTTCGCCTTCAGGATTATTCGTGTTTTTTACACTGACAGGAATTCCATGTCTAAAAGCAGGTACCAATGCAACGTCATGGAATACGGTAAATCCAGCGTAGGAAAGCTCACGCATTTCGCGATACGTCATATGAGTAATCTCTTCCGGGTTGTCAACGACCTTAGGATTAGCGACACAAACGGAATCCACGTCGGTAAAATTCTCATAAAGCTCTGCATTGACCCCAGCGGCAACGATGGCGCCGGTGATGTCCGATCCCCCACGAGGAAACGTGACCAACTGTCCATCTCGTTTATAGCCAAAGAACCCAGGGAAAACGAGAATCTTATCTTCATCCTTTAATTTTGCAAGTTCCTCATACGCCTCTGATTGAACCTGGGCATTTCCAGCCTCACCATCTACGTAAAGACCTGCATCGAAAGGATTCATATAGCGAGCATCAAAACCGCTCTGATTAAGGTGTGCAGCGATGAGTTTCGCATTGTTGTCTTCTCCTGCTGCCTTCATTTGATCCATAAAGACACCCTCATCTTCAGTATTGAAGGCAACGCGCGCCTCAAGGTCAGCTTCAATGTCCGCCATGACCTTTTCTTCAATGCCAAGCTCAGCACAAATGGAACGATAACGCTCGATCACGTGCACAAGAGCATCATTTGTCGATTGATTCTTTATTCTCTTCTCCCCTAATGCAATGAGCATATCTGTCACTTTTACATCATCATCGGTACGCTTGCCCGGAGCAGAAACGACAACAATTCTGCGTGAAGGATCAGACTGCATAATTTCGGTCAATTTTTCAATTTGACCCCCGCTTGCTACCGAAGTTCCACCAAACTTAGCGACTTTCATATACGATTAACTCTCCCTTTGCCTATGTGAAATATTTCCATTATTCGGTTTCTGAATGTAACATATCTTCTTCTGACCACTTCTGTTCACTGACACCGATCATTTGTAGCATCGCCACGAACAATGGAACATCAGATTCTTGATAGAATTCCGCCGAACAAGAAGACTCTGCATCATAATCAAGTGACAGTGCATGGCCGTAAGTGGTTTCCTGCAAATAATTCGTTACTTCCGCATCGTCAATACAAGAAGGCGATACATAGTTTTGTGTTGTATGGTCAAGGATTGTTCTTGTATCTGACGGAGCACCGACATTAATAGGAACTACCAAACCGCCCAAAAGCAATATAAGCACTATTACTGACAGACTTATGACAACTTTCCGCTCTTTCCTATCCATGATTATCCCTTTTCCCTATTCATTTACATTTTATCATTATACTCGGATTTAAGCTTCTGGTCTAGAGGGAAATGGGGAAAAGACAGGTTCCCCCCTCACCTTGACAAAATACTCTCTCCCTTCTAAGATAAAAATGAATGTCTTACGGTGTTGGCTAGCTATTGCTGGGCAGAGGGGAGTGACAGATGACGATAGAGACTCTAAAAAACAGACCATTAATGAACAAGGAGATTCACGATTTAATCGTTTCTCACGAAAAGGTCGCACACGTTCAACTTCAAAACCCGCTTGATCATGCCCTGTTAGTTTTAATTAAATCTGGTTATACAGCAATCCCAGTATTAGACAAAGATTATCGTGTACAGGGACAAATTAGTAAAACAGAAATTCTCGATTCAATTCTTGGACTAGAACGATTAGAAATGGAAAGACTGCACGATATCACCGTCGAAGCCGTAATGAATCCAAAGATACCACGCTTAAATACAGATGCTACCTTCGGGAAAGCGTTAACCACCTCCATTAGTCATCCCTTCATTTGTATTGAAGATGAGTACGAAGCATTTGTCGGAATATTGACTCGAAGGTCTATACTCGCCTTAATTAATCGTTATTTTAAATAAATGATGAACACCCGCCTACATAATGTAAGCGGGTGTTCGAATATCAACAATTACAGCTTCCACCTGAACCACAACCCCCACTGCATGAGGTTTCGTCAAAGTATGGATTGCTTGAAGGAACTTTTATATTTTGAGAAATTGAAGAAGCTAGTAACTCACTAATTTCTGTAAGTAACTTTTCTAAACTGCGCTCTGCCAGCTTATAAGCACTTACGCTTTCACACACATCCATGTTACGCTTTGCCAAACGTAAAGCTTTTGTAACTTCGCTATAGTCAGGGTGGTATTTGCCAAAGCGCTGAACCTCTTCGAATTTTATTTTATGATGATTAAAATCTTCAATCAACCTCTGAGCTTCTTCATCTTCCAACATCGTCTGGCGTGCCTCAACAAAGCTTTGATATATTTGTGATGAAAGAATCATCTTTGATAATTCTTCAGATTCATCCAACAGTTCAATCGGGGTTGATACAACAGCCTCCAACCATAACACCTCCGTGAGGTAATTATAACATGTCTGCCCGGAGAATGTTTAATCCCTCCCAATTATTATTTAACGTTACCCTTTCTTAACATCGATAACAGCCTTTATTCCGGGATGGAGAGCGAAAATGACTCTTTTAATCCTAAGGGTTGATCATTCTGATCATATACTTCTAATTCGATGAAATGTTCTCCGCTTTCTAGACCTTTAATAATGAAGGCGGCTTGATTGATTTCTTCTTCATATTCTCCATCTACGCGCAGCATTAAATATCCCTGCGTTACTTCTGGTTGATGATCATTTTCGTAAAAACTAAAGGACGGAATATAACTCTCTACATAAACCTGTCCATCCCACACATCATAATCGACATTAAACTGCATATCAAGTTCTTGTTGTTCAGATTTCATTACAGGTAAAGGTTGAACTTCCAAGTCTGGAATACTGCCGTTTGCAGTACCTAGTACAAGGCATGCTACTACTCCAATCAGAAAATTACTCATTAAAAAACCTCCTTAGCTCTAGTATGCAATAAGAAGGTTTTCATTATCCTGAGCGAATATGAGTTATCGTTTTATCATGTTGAGTAAATTAATCGTCATACCTAGACCCTGGTTCATACGAGCAACCCGTTGAGGCCACGTCTGCCCATTAAAAAGCCGTGCTTCTTTTTCCATTTCAGAAAGCCTCTCCGGGCGCCTTGCCAATATTCGGTACCATGAAGGTTCTGCTCGCAAATATTTTTTAAGATCCGGTTTTGCTAAGATATATCGGTTGATTTCCGGGTGCATATACGCCCCCCCTAGAAAAAATTAAGCAACGCGATACAAATGAATATTAGAGTATGTTCCCTATCTCAATCTAAATAAGAGTAAACCATTTTGCCAAGGTAATTAATGTTTGATACCATTTTGTTTTATTTTAAAATCCTCGAAAGGAAAAAGGGTTTTCATGACTATCACTACGTGGAGAGCCAGGCCTTGCCTGAAATTGATTCATTAACTGTTGCACATTCCCCATAACCCCACTAAATTGGGAGAGGTGGTTTTGTAGGTCGCTGATGTTCATTTGCCCGAGTGATTTCATTAGCGAAGCAACGGTTTGATTGGGATTAAACAGATTGGCATCTTCTTGCTCTGCATTTTCTGAAGAGGAAGATGAAGATACTGACTCAGGATTAGGGTCATCCACCGTTTCTTTGTAATCATGCCAATGCCGATCATCGCCCCCTATGATCACCCAATCCTGATATAAACCATTCCACGTTGTTTTTCCAGTTCGAACTTCTTGAACCAGCTTCGGGTGGCTCTTTACAAACTCCTTAAATTCGCGCACCGAAGGGTCCATATGCGTATTCTCTTGCACCAAGATCCCTCCTAGCGTTTCATCCTCATTGGTCAATCGAACAATGGAAACCTTACCTACCGTACTATACGCACATGGAGTAGTCCATGTTCGCCCAATCTCTATTTGCGTTTGATTGCATAATATGCAAATTCATAATAAGATAAAGTGGATAGAGTTGTTGAGGAGGTAAACCTTTGAAGTTAACAGATTTTAATTTTCCTGACAAAGAAGTAAAATTCGGTAACTTAATACCAGTGATGGAACAGGCAGGCTTCATTTTTGCGGAACAGTGGGATTACGAGCGTGTAACTTTTGATTACAAAATGCCTGACGAGAGTGATCCTGGAACCTTTTATCTACGTGTTCCCGCCTTCGCTGTTCACGGAGATATCCCCGGGGATGATACACTCGTGAAATTAATGACACCTATACTAGGGCGTCATTATTATCCTCACGGTGTAGAATACAGTGATGATTTGGAATTCCCGGATAAGATTATTAAAAAATGCAAGCAAAAACTAGCAGCCGTTGACGAGCAATTGTATGACTAAGGCGATTTGATCAGGGGACGATATCAAAAGGCATTCTTCGAAGTCCCCCACTTGATCGTTAAAATCACCTAAAAAATAATCCCGTACCACTTTCAAAGTGATACGGGATTATTTTGGTATTCAGCCAACGTTTAGACCCTTTTAAGACTGCCCCCTCTTTACGAATAATAAGGGGAAATCATAAGGTAAATCAAAACACCGGTAATGCTAACATATAACCATAAGGGCATGGTCCAGCGCACAATTTTACGATGCTTTTGAAGCTGGTTCGTGAAGCCCCAGATGACAGAAAACAACGCGAGCGGGACTATAATTGCTGCCAATGGAATATGTGTCCAGAGAATGAAATAATAGATCCCTGCCATTATACCGTCCCCACCATACACAGTAGCCTCCGATAAGGCATGATGAGCTAAGTATGTGACTAGAAATAGGGTGGTCGTTGTTAAGGCTGCATAGATGAACCGACGATGGGCCTTAATGTTCTTTTTCAAAATCGCGTAAAGCGCTGCTAGCAGGAAGACAGTCGTAAAGCTATTGTAAATGGCGTTGAGCATAGGTAGTAACGTAACATCGAAAGGTGCGGTTGCATTTACACCATCCAGAAAAAAAAGAGCGGCAATGAGCCCATTAATAATCACAGTTAATGTAGCAACGAGTGGTATATAGTTTTTCCCCTTGATTTGCGAATCCGTTATTTGATTCATGAAAGTCAACCTCCTTATCCACCATTATACTAAAAATAAAAGTACAGCTCCAAAACCGGCATTTGACGATCCCATGACATTGCAGGTCTTTAGCGAGAAAGCCCCCTCCTTTAGGGGGAGGGATAAATTGCTGCTCCCCCTAGTGTATAACTTAAGCCAGGGGGTTAAGATACAACTGTTGAAGACGACATTTTAAAATTTTCAATTGCATTGTATGCATTATAAAACGCTAAGACTGCAACTACCATTTATCAAACATTTTCTACCGTGGAATGGCCATCCGCGATCGGGACGAGACGTCAAATCGAAGAAGCGACACCAAAAAGCCAAAACCTTTCGTCGTTTCTAGTGTGATGGTAACAACCAAAGAGTTCTTAAACTCTAAGCAGAGGCCTAGTCCTTCCCATACGTATAGCTAAAGATAAAAAACAGGTTAACCCAATGGTTGGTTAACCTGTTTTTTTACATTAAAATTTCACGATACCAATCAACAACATTAAAGCGACGATCGTAGGTGCTGTGAGCACGAGACCCGATATCATGAATGAATTCGGCCAGCCGTGATCTTTGTCCTTTAAATGCATGAAGTAGTATAACTGTAAAAACAACTGCACAACCGCTAGTAAAAGAATAAACGGGATTGTAAATGTTCCTGGCAGCATATCGCTTCCGGCAGCAATAAACGCAAGCAATGTTAAACCAATCATTACCGCGAACGCGATCATTTGTACGCGCTGTTCGCGGTTAATCTTCCGTTTTTCTTCGTTAGACATTGAACTCTTCTCAAATGGTTGTTCCATGTCTTCAGCCATCTACGCTCATCCTCCTATTCCCATCAAGTATACGGCAGAAAAGATGAATACCCAAACAACATCAATAAAGTGCCAATAAAGGCTAAACACATAAAATTTCGGTGCATTTGTTAGGGTGATTCCTGCGTTTCGATTACGTACGAGCAAGAGAGTAGCCCATAAAAGACCAAACAATACGTGCGCACCGTGTAGACCTACGAGGGCATAGAAAGATGATGCAAACGCACTCGTCGTAAAACCAAGACCGTGTTCAACATATTCCACAAACTCATAAATCTCAAACCCTAGGAATACAGCACCTAGTGCAACAGTGATCCACATCCACCGTTTCAACTTTTGGAACTGGTTTTTTTTCATCGCGTATATAGCCATTACACTTGTCAATGAACTTGTCAAAAGCAACATCGTCATAATAAATACAAGTGGTAGTTGAAAAATTTCTGAGGGCTCCGGTCCTCCGGCCGTACCGCTTTGGAGTCCCAGGTACGTACCGAAGAAGACAGCGAACATTGTCGTTTCACCTGCTAAAAAAACCCAGGCTCCAAGAAATTTATTTTTGCCATCGAGCGTCGCTTTTTCCGGGTTGGCAGGAAGCCCTTTCGATAGATCAGCTGAATTTGCCATCGGTTAGCTCAACTCCTTTTCCATTTCTTCCACGGTTTCTTTCGGTATATGGTATCCGTGGTCATCTTTAATGGAACGCATAGCCATCGAACCGAAGGTAATGATTCCGCCAACTGCAATCCATATATACGGTGAGATGAATAGATCTAAGTGGAAACTAATGAACCCAAACCCTACAATAAACAAGCCTAAGCTCATCATGAACGGGATAAACGATCCATTCGGCATATGGATCTCATCCATAGGCTCTGCTGGTTTCATCTTGCCGTTCCCATGAATCTTCTCATAAAATAGCGGATCTAATGATCTTACCTGCGGGGTTTGCGCAAAGTTATACTCTGGGACAGGAGTATGTGTTGCCCATTCTAATGTACGCGCATCCCACGGGTCATCAACAGTAATGCGTTCAGCTTTTAGTGCTGAATAAATGATATTAATGATCAAGATAACAACTGCTGCAGCCATGATAAAAGCACCAATGGAGGAAATAAAGTTCATCGTGTCCATTCCCTGTTCTTCTAAATACGTATACACTCGTCTTGGCATACCGATAAGCCCAAGGATATGTTGGACGAAAAACGTGAGATGGAACCCGATATAAAACAGCCAGAACATGATTTTACCAAGTGTTTCATTGAGTTTATGCCCAAACATTTTCGGATACCAGTAGAATAATGCTGCAAATATCCCAAGAACAATACCGCCAACGATAATGTAGTGGAAGTGGGCCACAACGAAATACGTGTCATGGTAAAGGTGGTCGACTGGTGCCATCGCGAGCATAACCCCTGTTACACCACCGAGTACAAATGTAGGTACAAAGGATGCTGCAAAAAGCATTGCAGTATTAAACGTTAGTTTGCCTCCCCACATGGTAAATAACCAGTTAAAGATCTTAATCCCGGTGGGTACACCAATGACCATGGTAGCAATTGCGAATACGGAGTTTGCAATTGGGCCAATACCAACAGTAAACATGTGGTGAACCCAAACCATAAATCCTAGGAAACCAATAATTAGGGTTGCAAAAACCATCGCGGTATACCCGAAAAGTCTTTTCTTTGAGAAAGCAGGTATAACTTCTGAAATCATCCCAAAAGCCGGAAGTACAAGAATGTACACTTCAGGGTGGCCAAATATCCAGAAGATATGTTGCCAAATAACAACATTTCCGCCTTCGCCTGGTATAAAGAACTGACCATCAAAAATCCGATCCAGCATTAGCAACGCAAGGCCAGCAGCAAGCGGTGTAAAGGCAAAGACGATGAGAATTGATGTGACAAGTGTCGTCCAGCAAAATAACGGAATACGCATCATCGTCATTCCTGGAGCCCTCATATTAATGATTGTAACGATAAAGTTAATTCCCGATACGAGTGTACCAAGTCCAGATACTTGTAGACCAAGTACATAGAAATCAATGCCGATTCCACCGAATTCACGGCTGGCGAGTGGTACATAAGATGTCCAGCCAGCATCTGGAGCTCCACCAAAGAACCAGCTCAGACTTAACAACACTCCACCGAAAAAAAACAGCCAAAAACCAAGTGCGTTTACAAATGGAAAAGCAACATCACGCGCGCCGATTTGTAGCGGTACAACAAAGTTCATAAATGCAAACAAGATCGGTGTTACTGCTAAAAACAGCATGATCGTACCGTGCATAGTAATAAATTCATTAAACGTTTGCCCGCTTATAAACTCCATCTCCGGTGCTATAAGCTGTACACGCATCATAACAGCCATCGCTCCAGCCTTGAGGAAGAAGAGCGTACCCGCGATTAAGTATAAGATGGCAATTTTTTTATGGTCGACGGTTGTCAACCAATCCCAAAGCACGCTTTTTTGACGCGTGTTTGTAGCTTCACTTACCACGTCTGTTTCCCTCCTTTAAGCATCACTTGAACGTTTACCGATCAAGCTCTTCTTTCGTTTCTTCATCTAATTTCTCTAGCGAGTTAAGGTAAGCGATGATCGCATCCAGCTCTTCATCTTCAAGACCAGGATATGCTGGCATATTCGCCCCTTGTTTCAAGGCACCGGGATCCCGGATCCAATCTCTTAAGTTTTCATCATTTGCTTCGAGGAAACCTGCAACTGTTTCACGATCCCCGAAGTTTGTCAAGGTCGGTCCTTGGGCAGATCCTGCCCCTTCGGTAGCATGACACCCGATACACCCTTCTTGTTCAAATAGTTCACGTCCATCTTGCGCTAATGTTTCCTCGGGTTCTTCTTCTTCTTGTTGCATTTCTTCTACCCAAGCTTCATAATCATCTGGTTCGAGCGCAATTAATTTGAAGTCCATAAGTGCATGTGAGGGACCGCAAAGTTCTGCACATTTCCCCTGATAAACGCCAGGCTCATCTGCTTCAAGCCACAAGTAATTGGACACTCCCGGTATATTGTCCACTTTACCAGCAAGTGCAGGAACCCAAAATGAGTGGATCACATCTTCCGCTTCTAATTGAAAGGTAATTCGTTCACCTGCAGGAACATAAACTTCGTTACCGACAGTGAATCCTTCAGGGTAATCGAATTCCCACCAGAATTGATGGCCGGTTGTTTCAATGACATATGCTTCTTCATCAATATCTTCTTCATCAACTTCTTCACTTTCATCCTCTGCTACATCTGTTTCCTCAGCGTCGACCCCTGTATCAGCCAAATAGAACTGACCCGTAATCGTAGGAACAGCAAGAATAGCTAAAAGGAAAAGTGGAATAACTGTCCAGGCGACTTCAAGTTTCGTACTGCCATGAACCTGCTCTGGATACTCATCATCCCCTTCTTTATGTCGAAATCTCACGACGACAATAAAGAAAAGCACAAAGACCACAATGATTACGATGGCCATTACATACAGACTTAACATCATATTATCGAATATCCATTGCGATTGCGGCCCCATCGGATCCAATGCTGTTAACCGTTGCTCACCGCAGCCTGCAAGCAGCAGGAGGATGGCCATGAGCGGTGTAAACCGCAAGAAGCTTTTCCAGCCTTTCATGAATGTTTAACCCCTCTTTCTTTCAATCATTTAAATATCAGTATCTCCTTAATCGTAATAAAACATTTAAACTTTGTTTGATTATCGAGGAGAAGCTGCTTTCATATGTAAACTCCAAAAGAGGAGTTTACCCTCTTCGGGCGTTTGTAATCAATTGCACAGGGTTTACAAATGAACGACAACCATCAATACAAATATTATTGTCAAGTAGTTAAGAGAATACAAAAACATGTGTCGTGCCCATTTTTGCTCATCCTGGGAACGCAAACCTATGACTCCTAATGCTAACCAGCCAAAACCTAAAACTGCAGCTACCACAGTGTAAATAACCCCAAAGGGATAGAGCAGTAAGGAAATGGGGATCAAAGCTGCGATGTAGACGAGAATTTGACGCTTGGTCATATTAAAACCTGCGATAACCGGTAGCATCGGTACACGAGCTTTACGATATTCTTCGACTCGCATCATGGCTAACGCCAAAAAATGCGGAGGCTGCCAAATAAACATAACTGCAAACAATAACCAAGCATACATGTGTAAACCTGGGTCTACGGCCGCCCATCCAATTAGCGGGGGAACAGCTCCTGCAAAGCTTCCCACAACGGTATTAAGAGAGTGGGTACGTTTTAACCACATGGTATAAACAACCACGTATAAAAACAGGCCGATGGTTGCAATGATCGCAGCCATTGGTTGGATCATTAGCAGGACTGCCACACCTACCGCTGATTCAATCAAGCCGGCATAAAGCACTTTTCTAGGTTCAATCGTTCCTTTCACCGTCGGACGCTCGCTTTTGCTATCCATTAAAGGATCGATGTCCCTATCTATATAATTGTTTATGGTACATCCTCCAGCGATCACCAGCGCTGAGCCTAACATCGTTAATAAAAGGATGTGGACATTGGCACCCAAATCATATCCGGCGGTATATATAGCTGCTAAGTAAAATCCTGCAAATGCCGTGAGTAAATTTGAGATTACAATGCCTGATTTCGCTAATTCAAAGTAAGCCTTCCACGGTTTTTCTATTGTTTTTGCAGTCTGATTGTCTTCAACTACTTCAGATGATGTTTTTACTGCCGTGTTTGACTTCATCCTTTTCACCCCCTTCACACAACCGATCAGTTTTTGCCATTTAATAACGACAAACTGTTCCATACAAACCCCATCCTATCTTACTATATTACTAGCCAAAATCGGAAGGGGATTTATGCATTAGTGTCATTATAGCTTAAAAAAGTGATACTTTCATTAGAAAAACTTTTTCTTTCGACATTCATAATGAAAATGCCATTAAATGTTCACCTTTAAAAAATTGACTTCTGTGCTTATTGTTCTTACTATTTTCAATGAGCGTTGTTTTTATGTCTCCTATTTGTAATGATATAATCATGACGAGATCAAACACGGATGTTTACCTACGCAACTGTAGTCGGCATATAAAAGGAATCGTTACAGGTTGAATCATCAATGTATAACGCTTGTCAGTACTTTTTAAGATGCCAACCATCATTAAAAAGACTCTTGATATACAAAATAGAGAAGGTGATGGCTTGAATAAAGGATTAAAATTTTTCGGCATAATAACCTCAATAGGGATGCTGCTTGTACTTTTACAGGGTGCTGTTGTTACAAAAACAGACTCCGGAGATGGTTGTGGAGAAACTTGGCCGCTCTGTTTTGGGGAACTCGTCCCATCTTCCCCAGCCATTGCAACATTAATTGAATATAGCCACCGACTGGTTTCCGGTTTGGTCGGCTTACTTGTGGTTATATTGGCGATTTGGTCTGTGAAAAAACTATCGCATATACGCGAAACGAAATTCTGGGCTTTAATGGCTGTCCTTTTCATTATTTTTCAAGGATTAATGGGGGCAGCAGCTGTCATATTCGGTCATTCAAACCTTGTACTTGCCCTTCATTTCGGAATATCTGCGATTTCATTTGCTACCGTAGTGATACTAACTACACTCGCATTCGAGGATGGTAAACAAAGACCTGCTCCTCGTGTAAAACGAGGGTTCCGCGGTTATTTATTTTTTGTGCTCGCCTATACGTATGCGGTCATCTATAGCGGTGCATATGTAAAGCATACAGGGTCCACATACGCCTGTGATCAATTCCCGGGATGCAGCGGGGAGTTTTTCGGCTTCCAAGCCGGTGTGCAAATGACACATCGCATTGCAGCGATTCTTTTAATCGTCTTTTTGTTTATCCTTCTCATTCAATCCCTGCGTTACCGCAAAGAAAGTCGCATGCTCGCGGGCAGCGGTATTACAGTGTTTCTACTCGTCCTCATACAGGCGACTGCTGGTGTTCTGATTGTGTTCTTTCCAGATGCTTATATAGCAACCGCGTTAACCCACTCGCTGGTAGTCTCGATACTCTTTACGGTTCTTTGTTACATGGGAATGATTGTTACGCGTAACCGAGCATATTAGAAAAAAGGCTGTAAGGAAGACAATTTTTCCTGCAGCCTTTTTTCTATGAGCTAGTCTTTAAAAAGCGTCGTATAGGAATGGCTTTCCTTCTGGAATCGCCCTTTCCCACAACGTGACTGCAGCCTCGGGGCCTTTTAAAACCCCTCGGCTGAAAAGTGTTTCCCCGTCTACATAGCGGAACAGGAAGGGAACGATCCCTTTAATATCAGTCTCCAATACAGGACCGGTTATCGATGGGCTCTTTTGAACCACCATTTCGCCGTTTGTTTTCGTCACCCGATACGTCCCTGTATTCCATTCAGCAAAATCATCGTTTACGGCAATCGTAAGTTGTTCTCCCTCTTCAAGCTGAAAAGGAAAATGGGTTAAGAAGCTTTCCAGCTCTACAATACGAGCCATAAAATGAGTCCTGCGTTCTTCAAGAGCATCCGGATTGTTCATAAAAAAGCGCCAGTGTAGATCATTCGGCATCGTTATTCTCATTTCTTCAACCATTGAATCATGATTGGCAACGAGCCTCCACAATTCTGACTCGGCCTCTTGATCAACAGCTACAAACTCAGAGGCCTTCAAAACATTTTCTTTAACTTTATAGAAAATATATCCGCGGTCTTTTCCTTCATCATTCTGATAAACGATCCGCCGTTTATCTTTAAAGCGTGCACTTAATAAAATATTTTTCCACCACCACTCATCCCGGTCGATCATTCCGGTGTATTTCATGGCGTACTTATCATATATTTCACTAAATATCTGCCAATCCTCATCTTTGACGCGGCGGAATTTTCCTTTCCCGCTTTTGCTGGGAACAGGAAATTCTTCTTTTTTCATAACCGCAGTCGTTTGATCGCAGTATAACTCCCAACCAAATTTGCGATAGTAACTTATTGCAAATGGGTCAAGAAGGGATAGGACGTGGCCGCGGGATTTCATATCGAGTAAGCTTTGTTTCAATAACTTCCGAACATTTCCCCCTCTTCGTCCCTCAGGCCACGTGGATACGCTCGTTATACCACCTGCGGGCAGAGATGTACCGTACAGCCAGAGGCGGGTGGGGAGAACGGCAACTTTCGATAGAATTAGCTCATCTTCAACGGCCACCCAAATGTTATCTGCGACCATTCGGTTCATGATTTCTGTAGTCTGTTCTTCAGAAAACTCTTCCTGAAAAGCGAATGCTCCTAGCTTAACTGCTTCTCTTTTTTCATCTTCACGTAGCTTCCGAATGTCCATCGCCGCTCTCCTTTCACGTCCTCAGCCTTAGACTTCCACTTTTTTTCTCCCTTAGTCGGAAATTTCGATGAGTAAATCCCCGCTTTCAATTGCTTCACTATTGTCAACATGGATGGCTTTAATAACACCATCACGTGGAGCTTGTACAGTCGTTTCCATTTTCATCGCTTCGGTAATGAGAAGCTGGTCCCCCTTCTTCACTTCTTCGCCTTCTTTCACCAGTACTTTCAAAACGGTTCCTGGCATCGTTCCAGCGATATGGTTCGGGTTTTTCTTTTCTGCTTTTGGTTTTTCCTTAACCGTACTCTCGATGCTGCGGTCTTTAATAATCACTTCTCGTGGTTGACCATTAAATTCAAAATAAACGATACGGTTCCCATTTTCAGAGGCTTTCGAGATAGAAATGAGCTTAACGATTAATGTCTTCCCTTCTTCAATTTCCACTTCGATTTCCTCACCTAGCCGTAGTCCATAAAAAAACGTCGGTGTATCAAGGACAGAAACATCCCCGAAATAATTTTTAAACTGCTCATACTCCGTAAACACTTTGGGATACATCGTGTAATTCATAAGATCGTGAGCCGTCACTTCGCGATCAAGTTCATCATAAAGGGCGCTTTCCACCTCGTTAAAATCTACAGGTTCCATATGCTTACCAGGGCGATCGGTGTAAGGTTCACGATTTTTTAAGATGATATTCTGGAGTTCATTAGGGAAGCCCCCAGGTGGCTGGCCAATTTCACCTTTAAACATTTCGACCACCGATTCTGGGAAGTCCAGGGAATTCCCTGTTGCAAAAATATCCTCTTCAGTAAGGTTATTTTTCACCATATAGAGCGCCATATCCCCAACCACTTTCGAAGATGGGGTCACTTTTACGATGTCGCCAAAAAGAGTATTTACTCTTGCATACATATCCTTAACATCATCCCAGCGTCCCTTTAAGCCAACTGCTTGTGCTTGTTGTTGTAAATTGCTGTATTGACCACCTGGCATTTCATGCTCATAAACTTCTGGGTGGGGAGCGATCAATCCGTTTTCAAACCCTTGATAATAGCCGCGAACATCTTCCCAATAGTTACTCAACCTGCTTGCTTCTTTTACATCGATGTCCGGTTCCTTACCTGTTCCTTTTAAAGCATAATAGAGACTCTCCATGCTTGGTTGCGATGTAGATCCTCCCATGCTGCTAATAGCCGTATCAACCACGTCCACACCTGCATCGATCGCGCGTGCATACGTAAACACCCCGTTACCACTGGTATCATGCATATGCAAATGAACCGGCAAATCAACCGTTTCTTTCAGCTCACTTACCAATTGATAAGCTGCCTCCGGCTTTAATAACCCTGCCATATCTTTAATTCCGAGAATATGTGCCCCCTCGGATTCAAGTGTTTTCGCTAGCTCTTTGTAATAATTTAAATTATATTTTTGGCGATTTTCATCAAGAATATCCCCAGTATAACAAATGGCAGCTTCCGCAAGTTTACCAGTATTTCTTACTGCTTCAATCGCTTTAGTCATCCCCGGGAGCCAATTGAGTGAATCGAATACCCGAAAGACGTCGATACCTGCATGTGCAGAAGTTTTCACAAATTCCTCAATGACATTATCGGGATAATTCTTATATCCAACAGCATTAGCTCCACGTAAGAGCATTTGGAACAAGACATTGGGCACTTTTTCACGAAGGGTAATCAAGCGTTCCCATGGATCTTCATGCAAGAAACGCATAGCAACATCATAGGTTGCTCCTCCCCACATTTCCGTTGAAAATAGCTGTGGCAGCATCCGCGCAGTCGGTTCTGCAATCTTTTGAAGGTCGTGCGTTCGGATACGCGTTGCAAGCAGGGATTGGTGAGCGTCTCTAAAAGTTGTATCCGTCAATAATGTTCGATCCTGATCTTTTAGCCATTGGACGAGCCCATCTGCTCCTCGATCATCAAGAATTTGCTTACTTCCAGACGGAATGGGTTCATCGCGATTAACCGTTGGCTGACGCGGCGTTGAAAGTATCGGCTTTTTCTCATGTTCCAGGCCTGGATAGCCATTTACAATCGTTTCACCGATAAACGTTAACATTTTCGTACCACGGTCTTTTCGACGCGGGAAGACAAATAGCTCCGGCGTTTCATCGATAAATGATGTGTTGTACTCCCCTTTTAAAAATTGCGGATGTTGCACGACGTTTTCTAAAAACGCAATATTCGTTTTAATTCCGCGAATTCGAAACTCGCGTAAATTCCTCAACATTTTAGCTGCAGCCACATCAAATGTAAGTGCCCATGTCGAAACTTTCACAAGTAAGGAATCATAATGCGGACTGATGACAGCTCCCTGAAAGCCATTCCCTGCATCAAGGCGCACACCAAAGCCCCCACTAGAACGGTAAGCCATAATCTTACCTGTATCCGGCATGAAATCCTGTTCGGGATCTTCTGTTGTAACGCGCGACTGAATGGCATAACCATTCACCGTTATATCCTCTTGCTGCGGGAGCCCAATAATGTCACTGTGCAAGGATAAACCATCAGCGATGTACAATTGGGCATGAACAATATCAACGCCTGTAACCATTTCCGTAATCGTATGTTCTACTTGTATTCGGGGATTCACTTCAATAAAGTAAAACGATCCATCGTCCCCTACAAGAAATTCAACCGTTCCTGCATTTAGATAATTTACACTGCGGGAAAGATCAAGGGCGGCTTGACAAATGTCATCTCGAAGCTCTTCTTTAAGTGCCAAACTGGGGGCAACTTCGACGACTTTTTGATGACGTCGTTGTACTGAACAATCCCTTTCATATAAATGTAAATGATTCCCTTTGTGATCTCCGAGAACTTGTACTTCTATATGCTTTGGTTCCTCGATGAGTTTCTCCACATATACCTCATCACTGCCAAATGCTGACCTCGCCTCCGAACATGCACGTTCATACGAAGATTGCAACTCTTCAGCATTTCGGACAATTCGCATACCTCGACCGCCACCACCGAGACTTGCTTTAATAATAAAGGGGTATCCATGGGCGTCTGCGAATGCTTCCACTTCTTCCACACCGGAAACCGCACCATCGCTACCTGGGATCACAGGAATTCCGGCTTCAATCGCCGTCTGCCGAGCACGAATTTTATCACCAAACATATGCAGATGCTCACTCTTGGGTCCAATAAGAATGATGCCTTCTTCCTCACACCGCTCGGCAAAATAAGTGTTCTCCGCCAGAAATCCATACCCAGGATGGATGGCATCAACATCTATGCGTTTAGCAAGTGAAATGATGTTCTCAATGTCCAGATATGCTTCGATCGGTTTTTTTCCTTCCCCTACTAAATACGCTTCATCTGCTTTATAACGGTGAAACGCCCCTGTGTCCTCCTTAGAGTATATGGCGACTGTACGAATATGTAATTCCGTGCACGCTCTGAAAATACGAATTGCTATTTCTCCACGATTAGCTACTAAAACTTTGTTAATGTTTTTTAATTGACTCAACTGGCTTCCTCCATTCCCTTTTTCTAAAGTTTATAACAGTTTCTCATATGATAGCATTTATAACAAATAGATACCACTCTATTTTATAGTTTCCGATTCCATTCTCAATCATCCGCTCCTAGAAAGGGAATTCCTTGAATAAGTCTCCCTAATTTTTAAAACACCTTCTTATAAAAAAAACCAACTCTATATAAAATAGAATTGGCATTATTTATTTACTGTTGCTTCATGTAATACGGCTAATTTTCTTTCTAACTCACTCATGATATGTTTTCCTGACTGTTCGTCGATTAAATTAAGGCGAATAGCGAAATCTATTTCCCGTGAAAGTCCAAACATCTGTGTGTCCAGTACTTCCTCATAAAGTGGGCATTGCGGCATTGTTAAATTATCCATTTGAACCTCAATCAGCTGTCTGATCTTTTCCGCATCTGCTTTGAGAACAGCGTAGGCCTGCTCCTTGTTGTCAGTCACGGTCTCCATATGCACATGCATCCCTCCAGTTTGAACTCCTAGACCTATCTTATCCGGTATACCCTTAAATTGCAAGCATGCTTATCAAAATTATTAGTACTTATTTTTTTGATAGATAATAAGTTTCGGCCCGTGAAGCCTTTCAACTCTGATTCCGTTGTACAAAGGAGACGTCGCCTTTATGAATATGTTAGGATGAGAAAAGTTGAGAGACAAGGAGGAGCATACATGGACCCTTTTATTATTAACCTTTCAGGTGAAGTCAAACATAGCATTACCATTGACCCGACAGCATGGATTTTTGATCATCGTAAATTTAATTTGGACGAGTATTTTCTCGGCTTTCATGACAATAAAAAGGATGTATCGCAAGAGAATAATGCCGGACCGAGGCGCTTTCAAACAAACCAGATTCGCACGAAAAAAGAAGCCTCAATTGAGGGCTCCTATGGAATCATTCTTGAACCTTTTATTGAAAACGCAGAGCCATTGCCTTCAGCTGACAGGCTGATAGCGATTACCTCCGACGATAAAGAAGTATCTGCACCATTAGCAGATGGTAAAGCCTGGATTGCCTGTTTTTCCTCTTCTGAAGGCAAGGCGCTGAAAGAAGATGGACCGATTCATATTTATTTCCCTGATGGTTCGAATCGACACTCCCCTATTACCAATGTCGTTAAGTTACGTGTAGATTAATATTTGGAATCCAGTTTTTTTGATCAGTAATGGTTCTTTACGTGCGTGTTCATTAAGGAGGCCAAAAAGAACCGAATAAGTCAAGGGGACGTAGCTTTGAGCATCCTGCTGCTTGCAAAGTATTCACTTCACACGAAGGAAAAGTGGGTTTCTTTTCCGAGGAGCGTACGTTCTTGGTACGTGCGACGCGCCGGAGGCGCTAGTGCCAGCGTGTCACTGAAAGTGACAACGCTGGCCTCCTTCACCCCACAAGCTGATGCAGAAATTTGGCGGCTCTCAAATCCTCTTCCTCGAACCCTCCTCGCACGAAGAAACAGTGATTTTCTTTTGCGAGGAAGTTTTCCCGGGCTTTCTAAACAACCTCTTTAAGGCAGGTCGTCAGAGAAGGTCGGCTGCTAATTGGGCGAGATTCGATCGCTCCCCTTTTAGCAAGGAAACATGCCCGCTCACGGATTGCTCCTTGAACCGTTCCACCGCATACGCCAGACCATTATTATATGCATCCAAATATGGATGATCAATTTGTTCTGGATCTCCTACCAATACAATCTTACTTTTGTCGCCAACTCTTGTTAAAATCGTTTTGATCTCATGTTTCGTTAAGTTTTGCGCCTCATCAATAATAATCAACTGCCCTGGTAAACTACGGCCACGAATATAGGTGAGAGCCTCTACTTGAATGGAACCTAATCCTGCTAAAATATTTTCAAGTTCTTCGGGTTTATTTGTGTTAAAAAGAAATTCTAGGTTATCAAAGATTGGCTGCATCCACGGGCGGAGCTTTTCTTCTTTTTCCCCGGGCAAATACCCGATATCCTTTCCCATCGGTACAATGGGACGGGCGATCAACAATTTTTTATAAATATTCAGATCTTCGGTTTGCAATAAGCCCGCTGCCATTGATAGCAACGTTTTTCCTGTTCCTGCTTTTCCTGTAAGTGTAACAAGTGCCAAGCGTTGATCAAGTAATATATCCAAGGCCATCTTTTGCTGCACATTTCTCGGCTTAATCCCCCAAACACGATCTCGGTCATGAATGACCGGCTTTAACACCTTACCTTTGTCGTCTATCCGCCCCAATCCGGAAGCAGAGGGCTGCAATTTGTTTTTTAGGATGACAAAAGCATGAGGGTTGAGCGAGGGACAGGGTAACTCAGAAACGGAAATTTCTTGGTTTTGATAAAAACGTTCAATCACTTCAGAATCAACGTGAACGGTTATAAAACCTTTATAAAGATCATTATCCACGAGCACTCGATCGTTTAGAAAATCTTCTGCCTTCAGCCCCATTGCTTCTGCTTTAATCCGCACGAGAGCGTCTTTACTTACAAGAATGACTTGATCTGTAAGGTTTTCTTCTCTGATTTCTGCTTTCAGATTTAAGGCCAATGCAATAATACGGTTATCATTCGTAATTTCAGGCAGTTTCTCTTTTAACCTTTCATACGAAAGATGGTTCAACTCAACACGTAGATACCCGCCATTATCAAGGGGAACCCCTTGATGCAACGGACTTCGATCCCTTAAATGATCAAGAAGCCGTGCAACTTCACGAGCATTTCGTCCAATTTCATTCATATTCCTTTTTTTGGTATCCAATTCTTGCAATACAATAGCTGGAATGACAACATCATGCTCCTCAAATGAAAAAATTGCACGAGGATCTTGTAGAAGGACATTCGTATCAAGGATATAGATTTTTTTCAATTCGCTACCTCCCGGTTTCACGAATCACGACGACCGGAGACAATAGATAATCGCCTCTTACTTTGGTTTATGCACATCCTTGCTTAAAGTTGACAAGTCTTTTTGGGTGAATTCAAGAGATCCGCATGATATGTACACTTTTTCATTCATGTTATAATGAGAAGAGAGATGAAGAGTGAGAAGGTGAGAGTATGAGAGCAAAATGCGTATTATGCGATCGCATCGATACCATTGCCGATGATGACCCGCTTGCAAAGCGATTACGAAATCGCCCCATTCATACGTATACCTGCCCCGAATGTTATAACCGTATTTCAGCCAAAGCGAATAAGCGTCTAGAGAAAAAATAGAAAAAGGCTGATGTGCACCGTGGTGTACATCAGCCTTTTCTATTTAAGCCTTTTTGGCTTCATTTCTTTTATGCAGTTTTAATCGGACTCGGTAAATACTAAGCACCACCGCAACTGCCAAAAGCGACTCGACGACAGGCATAAATATGGCGAAAAAGGTTAATACGAAACAACCGAGCAAGAGTGCTGCATATACAACCACGTTTTTCAGCAATGGCAATTTTCTCGCAAAGCCGAGATTAAAAACCATGATACTTAAAACCACAACCGCTGCGTATAATAACCAAAAACCAAGCGTCATATCTTCATGGATATTAAACAGTGCTGCAACCCATGAAAAATCATCCAGTGTAAGCTGCCCTTCTTCCTGCACAGCGCCTTCTACCTCCTACTATGTTGAGATCTTCTTCTTGCGTTTTTGTTCGCGCTCACGCATGGAAGTGCTCAACGTCTTCTTCCGAAGGCGAATCGTCTTCGGTGTAAGCTCACAGTATTCATCTTCGTTCAAGTACTGAAGTGCTTCTTCCAATGTAAGAATGCGCGGGCGTTTTAACGTTACTGTTTGTTCTTTTGTAGCTGAACGAATGTTGTTCGCTGCCTTTTCTTTTGTGATGTTAACAGACAGATCATTTTCTCGGCTGTGTTCTCCGACGATCATCCCTTCGTAAACCTCTGTGCCCGGCTCTACAAACATCATTCCGCGGTCTTCCAACTGTGACATGCTATAGGGAGTCGCTTGCCCTTTTTCGTTGGCTACAAGCACCCCTTCCCGGCGGCCGGCAATTTGTTCTTTTATCAAGGGCTGGAACGAATCAAAAGAGTGATTAATGATTCCATATCCTTTTGTTTGGGCCATAAATTCCGTCGAATACCCAACGAGCCCCCGTGCTGGGATAAGGAAATCAAGACGTGTCTGCCCCTCGCCTTGTTGTTCCATATTAAGCATTTCACCCTTGCGTTCACCGAGCCCTTCCATAATTGGGCCCGTATATTCTTCAGGAATGTCGATTTGCACACGTTCAAACGGCTCGTGTTTAGTACCATCGATCTCTTTTACAATCACTTCAGGTTTTGAAACTTGCAACTCATACCCCTCACGACGCATGTTCTCAATGAGAATCGACAAATGCAATTCACCGCGTCCGGAAACCGTCCAGGCATCTGGGGAGTCGGTTTCCTCCACTTTTAGGCTTACATCCGTCTCTAACTGCCGCATTAAACGCTCTTCTATTTTTCGACTTGTTACATGATCGCCGTCCCGACCGGAAAAGGGACTATTATTGGCTAAAAAGGTCATTTGCAATGTGGGTTCATCGATACGAAGTGCGGGCAAAGCTTCAATATGATCTGCAGGGCAAATGGTTTCTCCTACGTTAATATCATCTACACCAGCAATCGCTATAATATCTCCGGCGGCCGCTTCCTTGATCTCCTGCTTCTCAAGGCCATGAAATCCAAACATTTTGCTGATGCGAAATTCGCGTTCTTTTCCATCCCTAGTGACAAGCACCGCCCTGTCTCCGTGGGCAACCTTACCTCGGAAAACACGTCCGACCCCAATCCTGCCTAGAAAATCATTATACTCTAACATTGTAACCTGGAACTGGAGCGGCTCATCGCTATTATCTTTAGGGGCAGGAACGTTTTCTACAATTGAGTCAAAAAGCACGTCCATACCCTGATTTTCATCATCTTCTGGCCTTTGGGCCGTTCCTTGAATGGCTGAAGTGTATAAAACCGGAAAATCGATTTGGTCTTCCGAAGCACCGAGTTCTATAAAAAGGTCGAGCACTTCATCCACAACTTCCTCTGGCCTTGCATTTTCACGATCAATTTTGTTTAAAACAACTACCGGCGTTAGTTCTTGTTCAAGCGCTTTTTTTAACACAAACCGGGTCTGCGGCATACAGCCTTCATAAGCATCTACCACAAGAAGTACGCCGTCTACCATCTGTAGAATCCGCTCTACTTCACCCCCAAAATCTGCGTGTCCTGGTGTATCAAGAATATTAATTCGTTTATCTTTATATAGTAAAGACGTGTTCTTCGCTAAAATCGTAATCCCGCGTTCTTTCTCTAAATCATTTGTATCCATTGCACGTTCTGCCACTTGCTCCTGCTCGTGAGCTGCAAATGTACCTGATTGTTTTAACATTTCATCCACGAGCGTTGTTTTCCCGTGATCAACATGTGCAATTATCGCGATATTGCGCAAATCGTTGCGAATGTCCACTTTGATTTTCTCTCCTTAATCGTGCGTATTCAAAAAGAGGGCTAGCTCCATATGTATGAGCTAGAAGTGAAAGCCGATGGTATACTCCTTTTCAAAAAGAGTGAGTTTCCCAATGTTCCCATACTTTTTGGACAGCACCTAGTATATACGAGTGCGTTCAACTTTTCTATTTTATCACAATCCAACCTACTTCTCCAGATTGAATCACTAGTGTTTTTGTTTTACACTTGATGTAATGAAATGAAAAAGCAGGTGAACCAATGCGAAACGTAGACTGGACTTTACTGTCCCTTGCCTTTCTTGCCACAGTTGCAATTGCATCCTACGGTATTGCTGTAGCAGAACGGAGCTTTCTGATTGCTATTATTGCTACGGTCGTTCTCATCCTTTCCTTTAGAGGCGCCGCCATATACCGTAAAAAGAAACTCGTAACTGATAACGATTAACACAATAAGTGCAAGATGACCGCTTAACCTCCCTTTTCGGTGGTACAAACACAACTGGGCGTAGCAGACCTGGCGTCTTGTGACTGCCCGACACTAAACCGTCCCTGGCAGCGGAACCCGGTTTATGGCTGCCGAGAAGTAGAAGGGATGGTTCCTTGCGCTAGACAATGGTAAATGTCAGTGTTTCTATACTTTCGTACCTGACACTCCAAAGAACAGCCTTCTTAAAGAAGTGCTGTTCTTTTGCATGGTAATAAATTTACTGTCCGTTGCACCTTGCGAACATTTCCTCATGCACGTGCTTTTCTCCGGCTAGTACGGAACATGATTCTGTAAATAACTCATCGCCATCAAATAGAGGCGTACATTCGCCTCCTGCTTCAGAAATCATAATAGCAGCTGCCGCGTAATCCCAGGGGGCAAGCCGCATACTCACATATGCATCCAGACGCCCGGCCGCAACATAGGCAAGTTCCAAAGAAGCAGAACCATAAGATCTGGTGGCCCGTACATCCCTGACCATTCCAGCAAAAACTTCTTTCGTCTTTGGACCTGCACTCCCAACAAGCCAGCGGGCGTTAAAACCAATAATCGCCCGTGAAAAATCTATACTCTTTCGGGGGTAGAGCTTTTTACCATTAAGATATGCCCCTTCGCCTTTGACGGCCGTAAACATTTCGTCAGCCATTACATCATAAATGATTCCGACTTTCCCTTCTCCTTTATAATAAATGCCAATGGAGATGGCAAAATTCATGTACTGATGCACATAATTCGTTGTCCCATCGATCGGATCAATGATCCACGTAATCGTATGATCAGGTATGTTCTTATATTGCTCCCCTTCTTCACCAATGACAAAGTGTGAAGGATAGGCTTGTTTGATTTTATCGCTCAAAAAATGCTGAACTGCAAAATCATTGGCGGTTACAAGATCATCTGCATCTTCTTTCGTATCAATATCCAGGTTACGAAGTGCAGGGTCATAAAGCCGATGTGCTGCTTCAGATATAAAAGCAATAGCTTGATCCTTTAATGCTGTCCAATCCAAGGGAGGACCCTCCGTTTCTCGATGATTGAATCCATCTGTAATGTCAGTATCTCATATTTATTGATATGATTGGAAGCCTACCCCTTTTCATTTTCACATGTCAAGCCACAAAAAGCGAGCCTCAGGGCTCGCTTTTCAACATATGAATTACGCTTCTAATCGAATGAGTTCTTGTCTTAATAATTTTAAACGTTTTTTTGTTTCTATCATACCATCATGATCATTGCCATTCATTGCATCATGGAGCGTGACAAGTTCATAATCAATTTCCAAACGTACGACCGGGA
Source organism: Geomicrobium halophilum (assembly GCF_014207655.1). GTDB lineage: Bacteria > Bacillota > Bacilli > Bacillales > Marinococcaceae > Geomicrobium > Geomicrobium halophilum. The sequence goes on from NZ_JACHHJ010000001.1 coordinate 1,407,202, forward strand.
TCCGTTGTTCAGCGTCATTCCTCTTAAGCGCCTGAATTACTTGTTCCATCATACACACCCCTCTTTTTATTAAAGCCTTTGACCAAAAAGCGATGACATGATTCATTATTCTGATTTCGGTTATTATATCATATGCGTGACAAATTTCAAATGTCCGTGTAAATGCTTCTTAAAAATTTTTACGCGAAAACGTTCGGTTTGCTTCCTTGACTTTCAAGCATTATGATGAAATAAAGCTTATCTTGCGAATAAAGGAGTTTTGCAAAAATGAACCTCCCCAGTTTTACAAGACATGATTTTGATACTTTTCATATTGAGGGGCTTGAACCGCGGATGGAAGCCATTCGTGAACGAATCCAGCCGAAATTCAAAACAATCGGAGATGCATTGGCAGACCAACTAAGTGACTTAACAGGAGAAGAAATGTTTTTACACATCGCCAAACACGCCCGTCGTAAAACAAATCCACCGAATGATACATGGCTTGCCTTAGCCCATAATCACCGGGGGTATAAAAAACACCCACATTTTCAGGTTGGGTTATTTGATGACCATCTCTTTATTTGGCTTGCATATATATATGAACTTCCTAATAAAAAAGAAATCGCGCAAGTATTGTTGGAAAAACAAGAGCAACTGGAACAACTTCCAAGTCATTTCGCTCTTTCTTTAGACCATACCCAAAAAAATGCACAAAAACTGGGAGAAATGAAGAGTGAAGACCTCCATAAAAGTCTCATCCGTTTCCGTGATGTTAAAAAGGGTGAATTTCTCATTGGACAACAGATTGGCAAAAATGATCCCCTCCTAAATGATGGAAATCAATTACTCTCAACGATCATGCAGACTTTTAAAAAAGTACATCCCTTTTATGAACAAACGATACAAATTCCGAGCCCATAAAAAACACAGGCTTCCATTCTTGCGGAAGCCTGTGCTTCTCTTTACGGCCTACGTACGAGCTCATCCTCATTGACTTTTCGCGCCTGCTGAACCGTCTGCCAACACGACTGATTCGTCTGCCGCTCATAATCTCGAAAATATGTTTTTTCCTCGTTTTTTGCTGGTACTACTTCTTTAAACTCTTCGTATGCCTTTAAAATTGTCCCAGCTCTAGTCCCCTTGTCATAAGCATCATCTACTTGTGTGAAAAAGTTAACAACCTTAACAATTTCCTCTTTTGTCCAATCCATGGAAAAGGGGAGCGATACATGATCTTTCATAATAAAAAACCTCCAGTCTGATTATACCAAAAAAAACCTATCCGTAGATAGGTTTACAATTTCTGTAAGCGTTTTTTCCGGCATTCCGCACAGCTTCCATACAATGTTGCCATCTTCTCTGCCTTATAATGCTCAATCGTGCGGTCACATCCTGAACAAATAATTACAGTCATTTCTCGCACCCCTTATGAAAGCGTTTAATGATTTGTTACTATAATAATATGTCATCATAATTAAAATGTCAATGCTAATTTGTATGTCATATTTATGGTGGATCACTGTTTTATAGAAAAGAACCGTGCACCATCACTGTAGTGCACGGTTCTTTATTCACTAACTTTTTCTAATTTAATTTCTGAAGGTTCTATGAACTCATACCCCTCGTCCACGAGTCCTTCAATAATATCTTTGAGAGCCTTATTCGTCCATTCACGATCATGCATAAGAATGTTAGCACCATTTCCTAAATATTCAGTTTCCACCATCACTTCAGCCAGAGCTTCCGCATCCGTATATTCTTCTTCCCAATCAAAGCCATACGTCCAATTCATCCCTAGCATACCTTCATCCTCCAACACTTCCCAACTTCTTTTTGTATTCGCGCCATGCGGAGCACGGAAAAATGTCGGACGTTCACCTGTTATCCGTTCTACTTCATCATTTAAAAGAACGATTTCTTCTTCGACTTCTTTTTTGGAGATCTCCTGTAAATTTGGGTGGCTCATTGTATGATTGCCGATTTCATGTCCATAATCCATGATTTCCAGCAGTTGCTCTTCGCCTTTCTCATCATTGATGAAATGATGATTTACGAAAAAAATGGCAGTAACCCCAAGATCATGAAGCGTCTCGGCCATTTCAGGACCATATTCATCCGGAGTATCATCGATCGTAATCAACACTGCTTCTTCAGGTGAATCATCAATGGGCTCTAAAGACCAGTTATTTTCATTAAGAGTATAGGACGGTGTCGGTTCTCCTTCTACCTTTTCTTCCTCATCACTTGTACCAGCAGCAGGATCTGGATCCTCCCCATCTGCATCTCCTCCATCTTCATGAGAACCGCTTTTAACGTCTTCTTCTGCTTCCAAACTTTGTCCATCATTCGTATTAACGTCCTCGGCAATCTGTTGACATGAGGCGAGTAACAGTGTAAAAACTGTACTGAAAACAAATAGTAATCCTTTACATTTCCCCATACCCTTCCCCCATTAATCATAAAAATATAATAATTCTTTCTTCTCTAATTTTACACTTCTCGTCACCTAATTCAATACATTGACCGTAAAATAAAGGTACACGCTATAAGCGGCACCTTTCTTATTTTATCCTTTTTAAAACTGTATCACCGCTTTTTCTTTTCCATTACAGTTCATTTAAGATCCGACGTTTGAAAAATCCCTCGTGCTATCATAAGCATATCAAGGTGAAAAGGAGCAGGGGATATGATGCAAAATCCAAAGCATGCTCTAACTGCTACGATAATTGTTATGATAAGCACTTTATTAGCCTGCAGCAATACTAACAATATAGATGAAAGTCTAGATGCTAAACCTCACCCATCTGAAGAGGCACGTATATTATTATTTACCGATGAAAACAACACAGAAATCGAGCGGCATTACTACAATGCCCTCCTTACGTTTAAACATGAACAAAAAGAGGATACAGAAGTAGATATTATCCGTGAAAATGAAAATTCACCTTTGGTTGATGACTACAACATTGATGAATTTCCAACCTTGATCCTGTTTTCAAATGAGCAGTCTCCAACATATGTTCAAGGCCAGAAAACTTCGGAAGACATTTTATCGTTCCTTCACGAACACTTTGCACTATAGTTAAGTACAAAAAAGTTACGCCGGTACTCATCGGCGTAACTTTTTTATTATTTCACATGAATGGGAGTACCTAGAGCAACTTCTGCTGCTTCCATCGTGACTTCCCCAAGTGTTGGATGGGCATGGATCGTCATCGCCACATCTTCTGCTGTCATTCCAGCTTCAATCGCTAGGCCTACTTCTGCAATCATATCAGAAGCGTTCGGTCCTGCTACCTGTGCCCCAATAACAAGGCCATCATCCTCACGTGTGACAAGTTTAAGGAATCCGTCACTGTCATTTAAGGAGAGGGCACGGCCGTTTGCCTGAAATGGAAACTTCGAAGCTTTTGCATTAAATCCTGCTTCTTTTGCTTCATCCTCCGTATAACCGACAGATGCCAATTCCGGCTCTGAGAAGGCAACAAGCGGGATGCCAAGGTAATCAATTTCAGAAGCTTCCCCTGAAATAACCTCAGCAGCAATCTTCCCTTCGTAGGAAGCTTTATGTGCTAAAGGCGGTCCGTCGGTAATATCACCGATTGCAAACACGTTCGAAACGCTTGTACGAGCCTCTTTATCGGTCTGAATGATTCCGCGATCGTCCATTTCTACGCCAATTTGTTCGAGACCAAGCTCGTCTGTGTTTGGTTTACGGCCAACGCTGACGAGAACGTAATCAGCCTCGATCTTTTGTTCTTCTCCTTTAACATCAGCAGTAACTGTAACTCCGTTTTCGGTTTCTTCCACTCCGTTTGCCATTGCCTGTGTATAGAAGGTTACACCTTTATTTTTTAGACGGCGCTGAACGAGTTGGGCCATTTGCTTTTCAAAACCACCCAGAATGCGCTTCTCACCCTCAAGAACGGTGACTTCACTGCCCAGATTCGCATAGGCTCCAGCTAATTCAATGCCAATATAGCCTCCGCCAATGACTACGAGTTTCTCTGGAATATCATCCAATGACAATGCTCCTGTGGAATCAATGACGCGCTCGCTGTACTTAAGGTTTGGAAGCTCAATGGGGCGAGAGCCTGTGGCAATAATACAATTCTTGAACTTATACGATTGACCACTATTATTCTCACTGGACACCCTTACTGTATCTTTATCAGAGAAATAGGCTTCGCCTTCCACAATATTCACCTTATTCCCTTTAAGAAGGCCCTCAACTCCGCCGGTTAACTTCTTCACAACACCACTTTTCCATTCCTGTACCTTGGAAAAGTCTACCGATACGTTTTCCGCAGTGATTCCCAGGTCGTTATTACCATGAGCTTTTTCATAGCTATGTCCAGCTTCGATCAAAGCTTTTGATGGAATACAACCTACGTTAAGGCAAACTCCTCCTAAATCTCCTTTTTCTACAACCGTCACGGACTGCCCAAGTTGAGCGGCACGTATAGCTGCTACATAACCCCCAGGACCAGATCCTATGATAATGGTATCGACTTCTTCTGCTAAGTCTCCTACGACCATGGTTTACCCCTCCATAATTAGTAATTCTGGATCGTTAAGCAATCGTTTTACGTGATTAAGCGCTTGTTGTGCTGTGACACCATCAATCAGACGGTGATCATAACTTAAAGATAACGCAAGCATCGGTCGAACGACAACCTCACCATCGTGAACCACTGCTTTTTCTTCAATACGGCCGATCCCAAGAATAGCAACTTCAGGATGGTTAATAACCGGCGTGAAAAACGCTCCATTGGCAGAACCTACGTTTGAAATTGTACTTGTTCCACCTTGCATTTCTGAACTGGTTAATTTTCCGTCTTTAGCCTTCTGGGCAAGCTCATTGATTTCAGATGCGAGCATAAAGATCGACTTACGATCTGCATCTGGAACGACGGGGACGACAAGTCCACGGTCCGTATCCGCTGCAATCCCAACGTTAAACTGTTTTTTGTAGACAATCTCTTCTTGCTCATCATCAATCGATGCATTCATTGCCGGAAACTCTCGCAAAGCGGACGTGTACGCCTTAACGACGTATGGCAAGTAAGTAAGCTTAATATCTTTTTCCGCTGCCACTGGTTTAAATCGCTTACGGTTAGCAACAAGGGCACTGACATCAACTTCGTCCATATGCGTGACATGTGGAGCTGTTTGCTTACTATTTACCATGGCATCTGCGATCGCCTTGCGAATACCTTTAAACGGCACGCGTTCCTCGGCAGGGCCTGAAGTTGAAGCTGTAGTTTCTGCTTGGGTGGCCGCTTTTTCTTCGGCCGGCTCTTCGTCCGCTGCTTCATCACCGCTTAGGAAGGCCTCCACGTCTTCTCTTAGAATCCGGCCGTTTTTGCCGCTCCCTGTCACTTCGTTAATGTTCACACCTTGCTCCCGGGCATACTTGCGAACCGAAGGCATAGCAATGACTCGCTTTTGTTCTTCTTGGTCCTGCGTACTTTCTTTCCCAGTGTCTTTTTCTTGTGAAGAAGAAGCCTCTTTATCTTCTGATGAATCTTTTTTCTCGGAAGAGGATTCAGCTTTATCTTCGCTATCTTCTTCGGCCCCACTCCCATCATCAATAGTAACGATGACATCGCCGACTGTAATTGTCGTGTTCTCCTCGACTTTGAGATCCAGGATCTTCCCGTCAACGGGAGAAGGAATTTCTACGACTGCTTTATCATTTTGCACTTCACAAAGCACATCATCTTCTTCAACATTGTCTCCTTCTTTTACCATCCATTGAACGATTTCTCCTTCATGGATCCCTTCGCCGATATCTGGAAGTTCAAATTTAAAAGCCACTCACAAGGCCTCCTTTATAGTGATGCCGCTACGACATAATCATGTTTGGACATCAAGTTTAGAAATCCAATGTTTCTTTTGCTTTTGTTACGATATCTTCATCATCGGGTAACCAGACATCCTCATCAGATGCAAACGGGTAGACCGTATCTGGTGCAGTCACCCGAGTTACAGGAGCTTCCAAATGCAATATAGCCCGCTCGCTGATTTCTGCAGATATGCTAGCAGCTACACCAGCTTGACGCTGTGCTTCTTGAATGACGACAGCCCGATTCGTTTTCTTCACAGATTCGATAATCGTTTCAATATCAATGGGACTTACGGTGCGTAAATCAATCACCTCAGCCTCGACACCGTCCTCAGCCAGTTGATCAGCTGCTTTTAATGCAGAATGCACCATTGCACCATAAGCTACAAACGTAATGTCACTACCCTCACGCTTCACATCAGCTTTGTCAAGCTCAATTGTATAATCATCTTCAGGTACTTCACCTTTTAAAGAGCGGTAAAGCTTCATGTGTTCCAAATAAAAAACAGGGTCATTGGAGCGAATCGATGAAATAAGCAAACCTTTGGCATCATACGGAGTTGATGGAATGACCACACGGATCCCCGGTGTCTGAGCCATCAAACCTTCTAAACTATCAGGGTGTAATTCAGGTGTCTTCACCCCACCGCCAAAGGGTGCACGCACAGTAATAGGGCTGCTATAGTGCCCGCCTGTACGATAATGCATTCTTGACATTTGTCCAGATAGTCCATCCATAACCTCAAAGAGGAAACCGACAAACTGAATTTCCATAATCGGACGAAAACCAGTTACGCCTAATCCAATGGCTAGCCCACCAATGCCTGATTCGGCCAATGGTGTATCAAACACCCGGTCTTCACCGAATTCTTTTTGCAACCCTTCTGTCGCCCGGAATACACCACCATAATAGCCGACATCTTCACCGAAAAGAAGGACATCTTCATCATTTCTTAACTCCGTGCGCATGGCATCTGTTATCGCCTGTATCATTGTCATTTCTGCCATAATTAATTCGACTCCTTCGCACGATACTCTTCCAGTTGTTCCTGGAGGTTGTTCGGGAGTTCATTCCCCATAATTTCGATTAAATCACTAACTTTCTGGCGAGGCGTATTTTCCGCCTCCTTCATTGCTGCTTTAACATCCGCTTTAGCTTGTTCAACGATTTCGTTTTCTTTCTCTTCTGACCAGAGGTCCTTTCCTTCTAGGTACGTTCGTAAACGAACTAACGGATCCTGTTTTTCCCATTCTCCGTCTTCCTCTGAAGAACGATAACGAGTAGGGTCATCTCCAGATAAGGAGTGAGGTCCATAACGATAGCAGACCGTTTCAATCAATGTTGGCTTCCCGTCGAGGGCATCTTTCCTAGCTTTTTTTGTTGCTGCATAAACCGCTAGTGCATCCATACCGTCGACTTGAACCCCCTCAATCCCAGCAGCTACAGCTTTTTGGGCAATGGTATCTGCTGCTGTTTGTTTATCTTGAGGAACCGAAATTGCGTATTGATTGTTTTGTACTACGAAAACGGCAGGCACTTCAAACGCTCCTGCAAAATTCATTCCTTCGTAAAAGTCACCCTGTGAGGCGCCGCCGTCCCCGGTATACGTGATTACGATTTGATCTTTCTTTTTCTTTTTTAAACCTAGTGCCACACCAGCAGTCTGAACAACCTGGGCACCAATGATGATCTGAGGGACGAGTGCGTTTAAGCCTTCAGGGATCTGCCCACCTTTGAAGTGACCTTTGGAGAACAAATACGATTGCCAAAGAGGATATCCGTGCCAAATCAATTGCGGAATATCGCGGTACCCCGGTGCAATCCAGTCTTCCTTGTCCAGCGCATAATGAGAGCCGATCATTGAAGCTTCTTGCCCAGCGACCGGAGCATAAAAACCTAAACGACCTTGACGCCCAAGTGAAACGGCACGCTGGTCAAGGATTCTTGTATAGACCATCCTGTACATTAAATCCTGTAATTCGTCATCAGACAAATCTGGCATCTCGTCCTTATTAACGATCTTGCCATTCTCATCTAATACTTGAAACATTTCAAACTTATCTTTAGCCAAAATGGCTCACCTCTTCCTTCATCATACTTTCAGTTTCCTCCAGAAATTGATGACTGACATCATAACCAAAAGCAGCCATCATCATTAATTTACCCGAATAACCTAGCTTTCAACCTTATCCTATCTTTACTGTTACATCGTGGAGGTTACATTGACTAATACAAGCTTTTCAAAAATAAGTTTACATCATTTCCAATTATCCCGTCAATCTAGCTGCTATCCGTTTTTTTACTCCCGTAAATATTTTTATATTCATATAAAACGATTATCTGTTATACATCAACTTGAATAATTGACGTGGATAAAGTGTTACAGATTTTGATTTGTACCATAAACGTTAATATAAATGGGGTTTTGATTTATGTTAACCGTATATCCGTTAATACAGAAAACCATGATCTTCACATTATGTTAAAAATCCAGCTACCCGATAGAACTCCTCCTTTTCAGCATTGAAAATTTCTGTATATTCATTGAAAACACCCTTTTTCTCGTTTACAATGTCATACTTGTTGTTTAATCAAGTTTATTTGCTCTTCTAGATCCCCAAAATCCACTTCCTCCTCGAGGAACATTTCATACAATTCACGGTCTAGACTTGCCGCTTGTATGTAAGCTTCATAAAGGGCGCTATGAACTTCATACCTTTTTTCCATGACTTCAACGAGTATCATGGCTTGCTCCTCCACATCCTCGTCTTCTATTTCATGAACATATGCTGCCCCTTTTTGAAATTCTTCGTAGGCAGCCTTAAGGCTCTTCCTTTCGGCTTCCATACGCTTTTTTCTTTCCTCCACATATTGAATGGCTTCAGAGACAAGTGCCTCATTTTCATCCCTTTCATTAAGACCCCGTTCCATCATTTCCTCAAAACGTTCACGTTCAGCCTCTTCGGCCGCAAGCAACGGTTCTTGCTGCTCTTGAAACCCTTCCTCTAATTCAACAGTCTGTTCTACGTGTGTTTGCATCCTCTGCTCTGGAGTTGTACCACAAGAGACAAGAGCCGAGAAAATCATAAGTCCTAAGCAGGTTTTGTAAAGTTTTGTTGTCACTATGCTCCCCCCTTGGGAAAAAACACGAGTTCAGTTGCGAAAAATTATAAGGAAATCAATACAATAAATAGGTGTATAACCCAGACAAAGTTGATTCATTTGCATAGGGTATAGTGTAAACGCTCAATGTAGTGTAAATATAAAAGGAGGTTTCTCCATGTCATTTGGTTTCAGAGGATATGACAATGGATTCGGCGGTTATGGTTGCCACCCTTGCTATAACGGAAGCTACGGGGGTAGCCATGGACGCGGGGGCGGTGGATTCGCCCTTATCGTCGTTCTTTTCATACTACTCATCATTGTAGGTGCCGCATACGGCGGCTATGGACACCGTGACGACAAGTGTTAACCAAAAGGATGGGAAGGGCTGGCGGCCAGCCCTTCCTTTATTTGCTTTATACTCTTCCCAAAAGTCGATCCTCCTATCACCCTGAACTTTTGTGAAAACCTAACTTCTGCTATACTTACAGCGTAGATATAAGCATAAACAATTTTCTTGATTATAATTATTCCCATTTCTATGAAAGTCGACTAAAGGAGGCACATCGTTTTGATTACGATGAAAGATATTGTACGTGAGGGGAATCCCGTTTTACGGAAGGTAGCCCAACCCGTAGAGCTCCCCCCCCCACAAGAAGATTTGAAATTACTTCAGGAAATGCTGCAATTCCTTATCAATAGTCAAGACCCTGAGCTAGCTGAGAAATACGAACTCCGCCCGGGCAGTGGACTGGCTGCACCGCAAGTAGGGGTGAGCAAGCGCATGTTTGTCATGCATACGACAGATGAACATGATCGTTTGTTTAGCTATGGTTTCATAAACCCGCGGATCATCAGCCATTCAATGGAAGAGACTCACTTGGAAAATGGAGAAGGCTGCTTATCAGTAGACCGTACCATTGAAGGCATTGTTCCGCGTCATGCTCGAATACGCCTGCGTGCGCAAACGCTAGATGGGGAGGATGTTAATTTACGACTCAGAGGTTTACCCGCTATTGTCGCTCAGCATGAAATCGATCATTTAAATGGTGTGATGTTTTATGATCGAATTGAAGATTATAGCGGACCGTACAAAAAAGCAATCTCTACGATTTAAAAAGGAGCCTCTTGCCGGCTCCTTTTTCCATTCCTATATAAGTCCGAGTTCTGTTAACCCTACAGTAATCCCATTTTCATCTACAGCTGTTGTTACGAGGTCTGCTGCTTCTTTTGTTTCATCTAAACCATTGCCCATTGCGATCCCCGTCCCCACATATTGGAGCATCTCGATATCGTTTAATGCATCTCCAAATGCAACTGTGTTCTCGATGTCTACCTGAAGGATATCGGCTGCCTTTTGTACCCCTTTTGCTTTTGATCCGCCCGCCGGCAATACATCAATCGAAAATTCATGCCAACGGACAAAATGTAAATCCCTGTATTCGTCATAAGGAAATGACTCATGTTCTGCGGTAAATAATAGCGCCTGATAAATATCACCTTTTTGCGGCTGAAGACTTATCGACGGGTAGGGCATCTTAAGTTCCCCTAAACATTGGGCAATTCTCGGATTGGCCTTTACATCCGTTACAGCACCTTTATGATCCATAAATACCATAACATAATGATGGTCAGCTGCATGATTGTGAAGAGAGGACAGTGCCACAGGTGGCAATGCTTTCGCTAAAACCACTTCCCCCTTAACAACCACATACGATCCATTAAAACTAACATATGTATCAATTTCTAATTCTTCACGGAGCTCTTCAAACATAAAAGGGGATCTTCCAGTTGCAATTGCTACGTCATGCCCCCCTTCCTTTAACATTTGTATCGCCTTTTTTGTCGAGGGCGGCACCCTTTTTGTCTGATCATAAAGTGTTCCATCAATGTCAAAAAAAACCAGTTTCTTTTCCATACGTCTTCTCACTCCCCTTCTCTTTATCCATTATGTCGCAATATCCTTTTGATGAAAAGTATTCTTCCATCAATTTACTTACACATTCCCGAGCATTTCTGCACAAACTAATAACAAACAAGATCAGGAGGGATAAAGGATGCTAAAAAAATGGAAGAAACGATTGCGTCAACGTTATCGCTCTTTATTGCCAAAACAACGATCCATTCGCACGTAGAAGATAATACGGAAATTCCTAACAATCGTTTGCTTATTTTAAAAGAATGAGCTATAATTGGAGAACTGTATACAGAATTACTCCACGCGGGTATAAGTCCCCTTGTTATAAACACCGGCCGAGCATGTTATAATGATGCGGGTGAAATCGTGCGTGTTGAAATTCTAAAACGGACGGACAACAATTTGAAATTCGATGTGGCAAGTTCAGTGGTTTCAACCTTGGACTTTCGCCCGCATCGGTGTAAAAACGATTGGATAAGGAGTGACCGAGAATGGTTTTTAAAGTGTTTTACCAACCAAATTTAGATGATGTACCTGTTCGGGAGAAAACAGAGTCGCTTTTCATTGAAGCAGAAAGCGAAAGGGAAGTCAGAAGCAAGCTTGCTGAAGATAAATTAAATATTGAATATATCCAAGCCTTATCAGATGCTCACCTTGAGTATGAACAAAAGCGTGATGGTTTTAAGTTGGAGAAAAGGTAAATGAAACAATTACAAAATGACCAAGTTGCCGTTTTTGCTCTAGGAGGGCTTGGCGAAATCGGCAAGAACACATACGCTGTTGAATACAAAGACGAAATCATTATTATTGATGCTGGAATTATGTTCCCTGAAGATGAATTGCTCGGTATTGACTACGTGATTCCTGATTATACGTATTTATCCCGAAATGAAGAAAAAATCAAAGGTCTATTTATCACACATGGCCATGAAGACCATATTGGCGGTATTCCTTATTTACTGCGGGAAGTCAATGTACCCGTATATGGCGGAAAACTTGCCATCGGCCTTTTACGCGGAAAACTAGAAGAACATGGGTTATTACGGCGAACGAAAATGCACGAACTATCCGAGGACGATGTCATAACGTTTAAACATACATCGATTTCCTTTTTTCGGACAACCCATAGTATACCTGATTCACTAGGTGTGGTCGTTCACACACCAGAAGGTAATATCGTCCACACCGGTGATTTTAAATTTGACTTTACTCCGGTTGGAGAACCTGCCAATTTGCAAAAGATGGCCAAGTTAGGTGAAGAAGGGGTACTTTGCCTTCTCTCGGATAGCACGAATAGTGAAGTCCCAGAATTTACGATGACCGAGCGGAGAGTCGGCGAAAGTATCGAAAATATATTCAGGCAAGTTGAGGGGCGGATTATTTTCGCTACATTTGCCTCCAACATTTACCGATTGCAACAAGTCGTCGAGTCAGCCGTAAGATATGGCCGGAAAATTGCAGTCTTTGGACGTAGCATGGAATCAGCTTTGACCATTGGTCAAGAACTTGGGTACATTAAAGCACCTAAAGATACGTTTATTGATGCCAGCCAAATCAACCGACTCCCCGATAATGAACTGACGATTCTTTGTACCGGAAGTCAAGGGGAACCGATGGCGGCCCTTTCAAGAATCGCTCACGGGACCCATCGACAAATTCAAATCATCCCTGGAGATACGGTTGTATTTTCCAGCTCCCCCATTCCCGGCAACGCTCTTAGCGTGAATAAAATTATTAATCAGCTATTTCGTGCAGGTGCCAACGTCATTCATGGCTCCTTAAACGATATCCACACATCGGGACACGGGGGTCAAGAAGAACAAAAACTGATGCTCCGTTTGTTGCAGCCGAAATATTTTTTCCCAATTCATGGGGAATATCGTATGCTCGTTAACCATAAAAAACTCGGCGTCGACTGTGGTATCCCAGAGGAAAATATTTTCATACTAGAAATTGGTGAAGTATTGGCCCTGAGGCGTGATGAAGCAAAGAAAGTCGGTAAAGTGCCGTCCGGAACTGTTTATGTAGACGGAAGCGGCATTGGAGATATCGGGAATATCGTATTACGTGACCGCCGCATCCTATCTGAAGAAGGGCTTGTCGTTGTCGTCGTTAGTATCGATATGAAAAACTTTAAAGTCTCCGCCGGTCCTGACATTATCTCCAGAGGGTTTGTATATATGCGTGAATCAAGTCATCTTATTCACGACGCTCAAAAACAGCTGGATAGACATTTGCAAGAACTGATGAAACGAAAAACAACCCAATGGTCAGAAATTAAAAATGAAATCATTGAGTTACTTTCTCCATTCTTGTATGAAAAAACAAAGCGTAAGCCAATGATCCTCCCGATTATTATGGAAGTATGAGAAGAAGAGCAAGAGGTCTAAAAAGGACCCTTGCTTTTTTTAATTTTTTATTGTAAGCGGCCCAAGCGCCTCCTGAGCGTAGAGATACTTGTGCTTCCTTGTTGTTTATAACGAAGCTCCTGCTCTTTATCAAATATAAAATAGGCCGGCATGAACCGGATACCAAAGGTATTAGCGATATCCTGATTTCCATCCATACACAACGGAACAGTAATTCCTGCCTTAGCTGCCACAGCTCTTACTTCGTAAAGATTCTGATCATCACCGTTACGGGGCATGTGAATGGACAGACAGGATGTATCATCTCTAAACGCCCTAAATAAATCCCCTACTTCTTGAAGCGTAGCCCGGCATGAATCACAACTAAGCGACCAAAAATGGATAAATATCGGCCCGTCGAAACCGATCTTATTTTCAAGCGGGTTTAGCCATTCCGTTCCCCCATCAAGCGATGGGAGCAAAGAACCTAATTGTAAACTCATGAATATTCACACCCTTTGTACATGATGAGTAGATATACCTTTTTGCTTAGAGGATCTTCAGCATGATTTGACAATATGTTATACTACGCTCCATGTACAAAAATTGTTCGAAGTTGTATAGAATAGGAGTGAACTTTTTATGGAATTCTTTGATCAGGCCTTTGTTACGAATACGTTCATGTTCATCGGGCAGCTGTTACTTGCCATTATTGGCTATTTTATTGCTCGAGCGATCGGTGGTTCTGTAATCAAACGGTCATTTCGAAAGATGAAAGAGAAAAGAAACATGCATGAAGGACGCGCAAAAACGCTTGAAAAACTATGCTTGAACGTACTGTCATATACACTACTGTTCATTGTGGTTGTCGTCGTTATTGATATTTTTGGACTGCAAATCGGACCTCTACTTGCGAGTGCTGGTATCGTTGGACTTGCCATTGGTTTTGGGGCACAAGGTCTCGTAAGCGACGTTGTTACTGGGTTTTTCCTTTTATTAGAGAAACAAATTGACGTAGAAGACTATGTAACGATTGCAGGCTTGGACGGTATCGTCGAAGAAGTCGGTTTAAGAACCACACGTATTCGTGGATTTGATGGGACGCTACATTTTATTCCAAACCGAGATATTACAAGTGTAAGTAATCACTCACGTGGAAACATGGAAGCACTCGTGGATATCGGAATTTCCTTTAATGAAAATATTAGCGAGGCGATGAAAGTTTTACAAGAGGCATGTGATAAACTTGCCGAAGAGGAAGAAGCGATCATTGAAGGTCCTGACGTTCTTGGTGTCGGGTCCATTGACGAATACGATGTAAAAATTCGCATTCTCGCTTATACTGAGAACATGCAGCAATGGGGCGTTCAACGTAAGCTGTTGAAAACTTGCAAAGAAGCGCTGGAAGCAAATGACATTCAAATCCCTCTTCCGCAACAAGTATATGTTAAAGAAGAAAAATAATGATTGTTGCCGTAGAATCCGTTATCTTTCTCCGAATTCTTGGGCGTAGCCCGCATCATTGAGTATTGCGAAAGAATATTAGACCCCCTGGCCGAAAAGTTAGTGAACCGTCAGCTGACAACATATGGCGGGGAGGCAACTCATATCCCTTTTTCTTACCTAGACCGCCCCATTACTTCAACGTTTTGTTTTAAATAAAAAATCCGATGTACATCGGATTTTTTATTACTTTACAAGGAATGTTTAGCCGGCGCCCATTCATAAGAAACAATAATTTTGATCCTTTGCTTTCTCATTAGATCATCCCCAGCAATGTATGGGAAATATTAACGGAATGTTGATGAATCCTAAGCATTCCATTCATTAAATCAGAGAATACAACGCTTACGGTACTGCTTGAACTAGCTCCTTGATAAAAATGTTGATAACGAAGTTCCCTTTCCAACCTCAAAATCTTGGGGTTCGTATGGATCACATCAATCGCTGCAGACTCATTATTTTCTTGAAAACCTTTGATAGCTTGATCATAATGAGGGACAATTTCATCATATAATTCCTCTATTTTCGTACGCTCCCACTTTGTGAGTGTCTTCCTCCCCTGATCTAATTTAGCGATGGACCGGGTCATGTCCTTAATTATGTTAGCCATTCTTTCCATATCATTGTTGAAGTAGAGCAATTTTAAAGCTTCTTCTGCTTCTTTATCGTTCAAATCCTCCTCCATGATGCGCTGCAGATGATGGTAAATGGCTTTATAAAGGTGATCAATCACTTGTTCCTCTTCAATCACCATTTTTCGAACCTTCTCATCATGTATCATTGTGATTAAATAGGGAAACATCCGATGCCGAATCCGGTGAGACATGTTTTCGAGTTCTTTACGTGCTTGCAGCAGACCCACAGTCGGAAATTGAACACTGTGCTGATCGATATATTTCACGTGCTTAGGCAATTCTTTTTTATCAGGTAATACTTTGACCATCCAGTTAGCAAACCGGTTGCAAAAAGGAAGAAGCAATAACATATTCACGATGTTAAATATCGTATGGGCATTGGCGATTTGCCGCTCGGCACCTCCTCCGGTGTAAGGAAGCAGCTGTACGAACAGACTTGTAAAAGGTAAAAAAACCAAGACTCCAATCGCCTTGAATATCGCATGGGCAAGCGCTGCCCGTTGCGCATCTTTGGATGTGGTCAGACTAGAGATCAGTGCTGTAACAACAGTGCCAAGGTTTGCCCCGTAGACGATATAAACCGCTGATTCTAATGACAACGGGCCACCCGAGGTTAGGGCTAGTGCCAGCGCAATCGTAGCCGCACTGTTCTGTACAATGGCAGTAAAAACGGCTGCAGCAATCACAAATAGGATTGGATAGTCGGAGATCATAAGTAAGAAATCTACGAATGCTTCACTGGACCGCAGCGGTTCCATCGCTTCAGTCATCAATCCTACCCCGAAAAAAACAAAGCCAAAGCCTAAAACAACGGATCCATACGAACGAAATCTGGAATTGATAAAAAATAAAGTGACACCTAGTATAACGAATACAATTGCATAATCAGTAATGGCGAAGGCGATGAGTTGTACAGTGAGCGTTGTTCCCACCGCTGAGCCAAGCATGACCCCCATTGCCCGCCGAAGACTGATAATTCCTGCATTTACAAAGCCGACGATCATCACAGTCGCTGCCGTTGAAGACTGCAAAACGGCAGCGAGTACAGCACCGGCAAGTGCACCATACCATTGATTCTTCGTTACTTTCCTTAGGAATTGTTTAAGATGATGGGACGAGGATTTTTTTAGACCTTCACTCGCAACATACATCCCATATAAGAAAATGGCGAGACCGCCTAGCAATTGAATACTAACTTGAACCCAACTCATTCCCGGCACCTTCTCCGTCTTATTCTCTTAGTCGGCGGCTGACATTAACGACATGATCAGCCATTCTTTCAACATAACGAATAACAAGAAAGAGGGGCGCAAGCTTTTCAATAATTCCCGGGCTCTCTTTCATGTCTTGAACAATTTGATGCTGTAAGTAAAAAAATAAGTCGTCTACTTCCTCGTCTAGTTGTTCAATTTGACCTTTAAGATCGCGATCTTTGTTTGTCATAGCTTCCAGTGTCTCTGCCATCATCTTACCACTCAACTGAAGCATTTTTATATACCCTTTTTCAAACGCCTCACTTGTATACAGCTTAAGGTTATCAACGTCTGATTCTATTCGTATTTCTGCGATGTTTACGACTTGATCCCCAATACGCTCAAACTCTCTTGCGATTCGCATCATCATTGTTAATGCTCTCAATTCTTCAGGTAAAGGGGGCTGAAGAATGATCAGATGGATAATTGAGGAATGGATGCGATTGTCCTTTTGATCCACCTCCTTATCCCTCTCTATCAATTCTTTTACGATCGTTTTTGACCGATCTTCAAAAAGAACGTCTTTAACATTCTCCATCTGGGCAGCCACAGTCTGGCCCATTTCGTAGAGCTCCCATTCGATTGATTTTACTTTTATACTGAAATTGCTCATTTCATACACTTTGCTCTGTCCCCCCTATCCCTTTAGTTAACGATCCACACCACCTATTCTTATTCATTTTTCACCGGCTCATCACTTTTAGCATATAGGTGGGCGATCCATATAGCTGAATTTTCTCTCATTCATCTTCACTCCCCTGTAGAATAAAAAGAAACTCCGGCGGCGGAGCTTCTTACGTTTCTTTTTCCATTTCATGATCAATGTAGTCAATTAAATGATGAACGGCAACCGGTATAGCTTCTTCATTAGGATTGACCTTGGTATCATGGAGGCCATGATCCTGACTATCAACGCCTAGCCAAAACATAAACCCCGGGATCTTATCGAGAAAAAAGCCAAAATCTTCGCCCGTCATCGCCATTTCCGAAGGCTCAAAATTCACATCTGTACTCCATTCAGAAAAAGCTATAAACGACTCCACTTTCTCGCTATTCCATACTTGTTTATATTGTGACCCCCACTCCACTTCCACTTCGCAATCAAAGCTTTCAGCGATTCCTGCAGCTATCTTTTTCACATGGTCTTGGACGAGGCTCATGGCCTCTTGGGAAAGTGTGCGTATCGTTCCTTCCGTATCGGCTTTTTCTGCAATAATATTTTCCTTTTTTCCACTCTCAATTTTTCCAATCGTAATTACAGCACTGTCCAGCGGGTCAATTCTTCTCGCTACCACCGATTGGATCTGGGTAACAAAATGACTTGCGGCCACCACCATATCGTTCGCTAAATGAGGATAAGCAGCATGGCCGCCGCGCCCCCGGAGATGAACCATAAACTCAGCCGTATTTGCAAAAAGCAATCCTGGTCTAGTCGCTACAGTTCCAACGGGATAATTCGGCGCAATATGAAGGGCAAACATCCAATCCGGAGCATTTTGTTGAAAAAGTTCAGAATGAAGCATAGGTTCCGCGCCGCCTGGGCCTTCCTCAGCAGGCTGAAACACGAAAAGAAGGTGGTCTTTCGGTTGATGTTTTGCATAATAGGACAAGACGCTAAGGGCAATGGTCATGTGAAAGTCATGTCCGCAGGCATGCATCCTTCCCTCATGTTCGGAAGCAAACGGAAGCCCCGTCTCTTCTTCCATCGGTAAACCATCAATATCGGTACGATAGCCAATCGTTTGCCCGGCATTCGATCCCCGAACGAGGACGAGAATACCTGTTCTCCATGTTTCAACCGTTAGATAGTCTGAATCCATCTTAGCAATTGCATCCAGTAAAAAGCGTTGCGTTTTCACTTCTTCAAAACCTAATTCCGGTATTTTGTGTAAAGTACGCCGGGTTTCTCGCATTTGTTCTTTATCATACATCTATATCCCCCTCATTTCTCTTGATGTATGTGATCTGAAAATTTATGAGCTAGCTCCCCTGGTTTCCTGCAATTCCATCGTTCCCTTTGTCCTTCACGTTACTTAATATGAGCGAAACTTCGCTTGATCGTACACCAATGTCAACCAATGCCGCCCTATTTCGCTAATTCTACACAAGACTACGTAGTGAAAAACTCCCTGCTCGTCAAAACAAGCAAGGAGCTACTTTTTTAATCATCTTTTAACTTTCTTAACTCTGATTTAATCTCGGTTTTACCTCGTGTGCTTTCATCAATATCTTTTATGATACGTGCCGGTGTTCCAGCCACAACTTTATTTTCTGGTACATCTTCAGTCACCACGGCGCCAGCAGCAATGACCGAACCTTTTCCGACGGTAACCCCTTCAAGAACTACGCAATTTGCCCCCATTACAACGTTGTCTTCAATGATTACCGGTTTAGCAGATGGCGGCTCAATAACGCCTGCTAAGACTGAACCTGCGCCGATATGACAATTATTTCCTACGGTTGCTCGTCCACCTAGAACGGCGTTCATATCAATCATCGTGTTTTCTCCAACAACTGAGCCAATGTTAATCATCGCACCCATCATGATAACAGCATTTTTCCCGATCTCAACACGATCACGAATCACGGCACCCGGTTCTATACGAGCTGGAATGTTTTTCATGTCTACGAGAGGAACAGCAGAATTACGGCGGTCATTCTCGACCACGAAATCTTCTACTTTGTCTTCATGCTTATCGAGAACTTGTTCAATTTCACTCCACTCCCCGAAAAGCACTGCTGTATCACCAAACGGAAACACCTTCGTATTCGCTCCAAAATCAAGCGAAGAAATGTCTCCTTTTATATGTACCTTCACAGGTGTTGATTTTTCACTATTTGAGATAAACTGTACAATCTCATTTCCATCCATCATTTCCATATGGTTGGCCTCCTTCTAACATCTTTTCTTTAATCTATACATTTTATAGCCTACCATAGTCTATGTTGGAAGGAAAGGATGAAGTCAGTATCATCGAGGATTAAGCGCTCTTTCAGGTAGTATTGGAAAATGAAAGGCCCGTTTGATTTATGCATTCTTAATTTCTCCATCAATGTCAGTAAAGGGGCGAATTTCAACCCCTATATTGACCGTTAAAATCACTTCTAAACGAGCGATCCCGTACCACTTCAAAGCGATACGGGATGATTTGTAGAATGAAGCCAATTGTTCAAGAGGATGTTCAAAAGGTTCGGGAAAAATAACCGTCGTATCTCTTTTTCGTCTTGCTTCTGTCCCCTCAGTATGAAACCATGTCCTCGAAAAAGAACCACTTTTTCTTCGTGCGAAGAGTCGCTTGCGAGGAAGCGTCATGGTGACACTAGCGATTCATTCTCATACTCAGTGGGGCGCTAGAAGCGCCATGAGTATTTTTGTCCTCACGTTCTATACCTATTTGGGAACCTCTGAACCTTCTTCTCCGGAAGATTTCTGAAGCTGATTGTCCTGCTGCATATAAAGATCACGACCTGGCAAGGCGAGGGAAACATTCTCTTCTTCAAGAATTTCTAATACACGGAGGTTCATTTCCTCTTTCAAACGTAACCATTCAGACCAGGACGTTGTATTTGTAAAATAGTAAAGCATTAAATCCAGCCCTGATTCTTTAAACTCGCGTATATGGACTTCAATCTCATCAGGGTGTACGTGAGGATGCTCCTCTAATTCCTGTTGGACCCGTTGTGAGACCCGACGCAACTGACTAACAGGTGTATTATAACGCAAGCTAATTTCAAAAGAGATTTGCCTTTTATTCATTAGCGACCAATTCGTAATCGCTTCGTGAGCAATGGTGGAGTTAGGAACGGTGACCAGGCCTTCAGCGAACGTACGAACTTGGGTACTCCGAAAAGATATATCCTCAACAATGCCTTCCACCGTGGGCGTTTCGATCCAATCCCCTCGTTTGAAAGGCCTCTCGGTCACAATGATAATCCCGCCGAAAAAATTCGCAATCGTGTCTTGCGCCGCCAAAGCAAACGCTAGACCGCCAAGCCCTAGACCAGCAATAAATCCGTTAATATCATAATTCCATTCCATTGCGATCACTGTAAACATAAGCACAATTATGAGACCCCGAAGAATCCTTGACGTAAACGGAATCAACATACTGTCCTCATCACCATCAATTTTTCTGCCAAGTCGCTTAAATAAATCAGAGGACGTTCCTGAGAAATTAAAGAATCCCCAACCGAAAAAAATAATGATGAAGGTACGTAAAATCCGGTGAGTCACACTCATGAAATCTGCAGGTGGATGCAGATAAAGGATGGCAAAATAAAAACCGATCACCACTAATAACATTCGCATCGGTTTTTCGAAAGCAAATAGGAAATTTGATAAAAACTCACTTTTTCTTTTCTTAGAAAAAAAGGTTATAAGTGCAAAAATATACCGGGTAAAAATTTTTCGTACGATCAAAAAGAATAAAACAATCAAAGCTGCGATCACATAACGCAGCCAAGGCCAAGTCTCCAGCCATCCATAATACCAATCAACCAACGTCATCCCTCCGAGTTTTTAATTCCATACCTCCAGTTTCCTGGTTACATACTAACATGATGAGACACAAAGGGCTAAGATCTCAATGATTCGATCACTAAATACCCTACATCACATAGACATAGGGTGGAGTATATCAAATATAAAAAAGTTTCGTTTATTCATAATTTAAATGGCAGATGGAATTCTCGCGGAGTCATGATTACTCCTTACAAACTGAAGCAACTGCTGAATCTCTTCAGCATCTAAGAGTTCATGCCATGTTCCTTGACGAATAGCAAGAGCACGGCGAATGACCTCTGAATAAGGCCACTGTTTAAGGGCCCATTTTGTACCCCTTGTTTTGGATGTAAGCACACCTGTTTCTTTAAAACACCATGTACGACAAGCATTCATCACAGCTTCATGTCCATAAGGGTCATAATATGGATGAAAAATGTGACTGTTATGCCAACGCAATGACCCTTTCATCGCTTCTTCAAGCCAAGGTTTTGGAATACTGCCAAATACCTCTTCTTTTGCTCGGCCTGTCAGAGTCTTACCGGATTGTACGTTAATGGCAAAGTCCATCAATAATCCTTCGTCCATCTCTTCTTCTTTAACCTTGTCATCGATATCTTGACCAGTCAAAAGCGCAAATTCATATGAGAGTAGCGAATGTGGTTGTGCTGCTTCCTGTTCTAGTACCACGTAAAATTCCAAACCTGCTCCTGGTGAAGGCAACGTTTGATGAGATAGGTTTTTAGCAAGGGCCCTCTTCTCTGATTCCTTAAGTGGTCGTTTTACGATACAAAGCACATCGATATCGCTTATCTTCTCGTTAAAGTCACCGAGTACCGTCGAACCACACAAGTAAAGCCCAACCAAACGATCTTCCAATACAGAATTTACGACTTCCGTAAGTTGATACAAATAATCATCAATCTGGTCATCCATGATGAGCCATTTCCCCCATCCATTATTGATCTGATGAAAAATCTATATATTATTATATTAGCTGATTCATGCGAACGATGCAATGGGAGATACTTGGCATTTACATTTATATTGAGCACGTAAACATTGTCAGCCGCAGTGTCCTTACGATTTAAAATTTATTAGAAAACTTGGCTTTTCGCCAAGCTTTTATGGCAGAATCCTTACCTGCTAAAAAAAAGCAGGCAAATGCCTGCTCAAAATCCGTTCAATTTAGGAGGAATTTACCACATGTCTCTTTGGTGCTGGAGGCTGGAGGTTTGATCACGTAAAGCTGACTTTTTCAAAACGGTTGATGGTAAGCTTTACACAATATCTTATGAATAAAATTTGCAGCCCTTGTAATGGATCAACCTATGTTAGAAAAACTTGGCTTATCCCTACGATAATGGAGTAGGAGACGGTGACTCTCAGACAGTGTCCCCAGAACATATTCGTTAGTTTTCCGTGAATATGTTCTCCGTTCTTGAAACGCTCGCGTGTTGCAGATATTACGATGACGGATAATTGCTTTATCAATGATCTGTAACCAGCGGTTACCCGAGGAAATATAGAAACGTCATTTCTATTACTTAATGCACATACGTGCTCTCCATGACCTTCTTCATTTAATCTGTCTTCAGCTGACGACTACATCGACTTCCTGACACACATAGGGTACAACTAGAAAAGTACGGGCGACACTCGCCCGTACTTCCACTCATCTATTAACAATCTAATCGAAATAACATTTAAACCTTTTACGATCGTCATCATCATCTCTACGGCGACGACGGCGACGACGATCGGAACATCCACAATCGTGGTCGTCTCTGCGGCGCTTCCTTCTCCGACCTCTCCGGCAATCTCGATCATCATCGTCGTCATCGTCATCATCATTTACAAAACGACACTTACACTCAATACGATCGAAATCAAAGTCATCATCATCATCACGGCGACTGTAGAAATCAAACATCCGATCCCATTTTTCATAATAATAACCCATGTCAATCTCTCCTTTTCATATTAAAATCATCTTACACTAAATCATATGTAAAAAACGTACATGCTTGTAATGGAGGTACCTATGAAGCTATAAAAATCGTTATAAGTCTATTAATGGGATCGTTCTTTGAGCAAAGTTCACCCTCGATGGCTTTTCAGAAATGATTTCTTACATCTCCTCATATTCCAAGCATTTAATGCTTACATATAAGAGAGGTGATCCTCTTGAAAACGACACTCGATGCATTTCTCAGTCAGCAACCAAATTGGGTTTTTTTTATTACCGGTCTCATAATTATCATTGGAGTAATCACCATCTTCATTTTAATTGGCCGTGCAGCGATTAAATATACGGAAAAAATTGATAAAGAGCTTGGGTTTCAAAAAATTCAGCAAGATCTGCACGAAACCAAATATCAAGCAGCTATTCACCAAGATATCTCCCTTCAAACGATTAATGCCCTTAGTAACGCCGAACGTTTTCTTGAACAACTTCAGCATGCCCGGATTGATTCGGTACAAGTAGAAGATAATCTAGAAACCTATGAAAATTTAATGATTCGTGTCGTTAATGCTCTTAGTTCAGATATTAAGTTTCACCCTGGGGAACAGCATCGATGTGCGGTCTGGATTGAGGAATCTGACCAGCTTGTTTACTTTACTGGCAGCAATTCCTTTGATGGCCGTCATGAAGCTCGCGTTCTTTCTCTGAATGAAACCATCCCAGGCCGCTGCTTTCGTAAAAAAGAAACTCAACTCGTTCAGGATGTAAGTACTGATGTAGATGGCTCACCCCATAACGGATCTTATGGTGCCATCCTTTGCATTCCACTTTCGGAATGGGGCGTACTCACCGTTGATGCCCATCGTTCTTTTAAAGAAGAGGTCACGCATATCTGTCACCTTTATGCCCGATTTGTCGATCTCGCATTCTTTGAATATAGTCAAATGCTTGATGACGGCTACTTTGATCAACATTTCCGGGAAGGAGAATAAACTACAAATGGGAGGGGATGAAAATGAGGGGGAAAGAAACCTTAAGAAAAGCTGCGGCAAAATCAGCTAAAAAACGTGGCATTCTTTCTAATCGAAACTACGAGCAATGGCTGAAAAACCAAACTAACCCTCATGTTGCCGGAGCAAAACAAACAAATGTCGCCTCACGTGCCAAGAAAGCACTTTTAAAACGGGCGTGAAATTCAACATTAAAAAAGGCACTGTTTTCCATGAAACTAGGAAAACAGTGCCTTTTTTCTCTATTAATTTTGTTTCATTTTTAAGTGATTTGCTGATCTCCTTTGAAAATCTGTACCAAGAGATCCTGGCTGCAACAACGGATATAATTTTAAGAACAACGGTACGAACAACAGGGATATAAATACACCTTTTACGATGTTGAAAGGTAAAATACCTACCAGCGTGGTATACCATAATGCTTGGCCGCTTAGTTCCCACCCGATTAACCAGGAATAGGCAGGCAAGAAAATCAAATAGTTTAAAAGAGCCATAGTAACAGCCATAAACACGGTTGCGATCCCTAATCCAGCAATCAATCCTTTTATAGTTTGAAAGTGTCGGTATACATAAGCAACAGGCAAAACGAATAAAATACTAGCCATAAAGTTAGAAACCATTCCAATTGGATCTCCGGCGCCTGTAGCGAAAAGGGTATACAGTAGGATCTTAATCCCTGCAACTGCAATTCCAGCTATCGGTGAAAATAACAATGCCGCAAATAATACCGGTAATTCACTGAAATCGATACTTAGAAAAGAAAATACCGGATATGGAATACTAATAAACATTAGCGCTGCTGCCATCGCACCGAGTACAGCATAAATCACCATTCGAAATGTTTTCGTATTTCTCATCGTATATGCGTCCTCCCGTTCTTCGGTCCACAAAAAGAACGAAAACGCAGAGCCTGCCCTATCACCATACAAATACCCCTAAGCAAGCGCTCAGGGGCATAGTTAACGAAGGGAATCCTGCATAGGAAATTAAACATCCCCATGCCATTGACGTCGATCCGTCAATACGGAATATTCTCTGCAATCTTCTCCCATCCAGACTTTACTGTCGGTTCCGGAATCACACCAGATCCACCGCTCGCGCGGGTCACGGACTCGTCGTCATTTTGGACGCATCACCGTCGGTCGGGAATTTCACCCTGCCCCGAAGATTATAATATAATTTTTACGATCTGTATTGGCACCAATACTTTAAGATCTTTAACGTATAATACCATCTTGTATGAATAAACGCAAGGTATAATGTTGATTTTTGTTATTAAAAGTACGTATTCAAAAAGGAAGACAACAAGAGCCGAGTAGGTCGAGAAGACGTAGCTTCGAGCATACCTGCTCGCCTCGTGATGTATACGGCGTAAGGGCTACCTCTCGTTCAACAGCGCGATCGCACGTACCGGCGACCCATCACCATTATTGATTGTTAACGGGAGACCAAAAAAAGTAAACGGTTCACCCAAAGGTATGTTCTCTAATGATACCAAATCTGTATACGTTACGATTTCTTGTTTTAGTAAATTCCACTCAAGTTCTTCACTTAACATCCCTCCAACAAAAGGAGGCTGGACAGAACAGATTTTTTCAAATTTATCCATATTGACCTCTTCATTAAAAAATAAACCGGTGTTTTCGGGAAAATTGATGGATGCATCGACCCGCATCGCTTTCCCGCAAAATTGTGTGAGCCCAATCTCATCTATCGATTGTTTCCCCTGATGCATGTGGGAAAAAGCATCCACATGGGTGCCCGTATGGGAACCAAATGCTAAAGATCTTACTTCGAAGCCATCTTCTTCTATTGTGGAGTTAAGACTAATGTTAACCGGTGGATCACCTGAATAAACCTCCATTCCATCGATGATCGGCATCGTTAAATCAATAATTTTCACGGTTCAACATCTCCTTCAGTAACCTGTAATTATTCGGGGGAGTGAAAGTTATTCTTAAATGATCGATAATAGCAGATCACTTCGTGGGGAGACACGTCCTTTTTGTATCATTGTCCTCTCTTTTAATGATATACTATAGGAAAGAAGTGCAAGGAGGACCATCCATGGAGGAAATCAATCCATCCATTTCACCTCAGCCTGAAAAAAAACCGGCGCACCCCCATTCACCTGCTGAGAAAGAGCGTATCCAAAATCGTCTGCGCAGGGTTGAAGGACAGATTCGTGGTTTACAGCAAATGGTAGAAGATGATCGTTATTGTGTTGATATTCTTGTCCAGATCACGGCTGTCCAGTCGGCTTTGAAAAAGGTCGGCTATTCGTTGCTTGAACACCATGCCAAAACGTGCGTCGTCCATGATGTTAAAAATGGAAAAGAAGACGAAAGCATAGAAGAACTCCTAAAGGTTATTCAGCAATATGCAAAATAGAGAAAAACTGCCATAACGGCAGCTTTTCTTTCTACATGATCCCTGTAAAGCTGTAATAACCGATAATAACAAGCGCAAGATAAACAACAGCTGTGCCTGCCCACGTCATTACTCGTTTTGATTGTAGCATCGAACTATGCCTCCCCTATTTCACTAACGTTCATTTTCTGTAAGCGTAAAGCATTAGTGACAACGGATAAGGAGCTAAAAGCCATTGCAGCACCAGCCACCCATGGGGCTAATAAACCGACAGCCGCAAAGGGGATCGCTGCTGTATTATAAACAAAGGCGAAGAACAGGTTTTGCTTAATGTTTCGCATCGTTTTTTGACTCATAAGCACAGCATCTGCCACGCTGTTTAAATCTCCGCGCATTAACGTAATATCCGCCGCTTCAATAGCTACGTCAGTACCTGTTCCAATCGCCATACCTATATCAGCCGTAGCAAGGGCGGGCGCATCATTAATGCCATCTCCGACCATCGCTACTTTCTTGCCGTGACCTTGAAGCTTTTGAACTTCAGCTCCCTTTTCTTCCGGTATCACTTCAGCAAGTACATGTTTAATCCCCACTTCACTGGCAATCGCTTCCGCTGTTTTCTGGTTATCTCCGGTCATCATTAGTACTTCCATACCGTTCTTTTGCAGACGTTGAATGGCACGGGCAGAGGTTTCTTTTACCGTATCTGCCACAGCGAGTACGCCCGCGTACACCCTATCAATGGCCACAAGCATAGCCGTTTTACCTTCGCTCTCCCATTTCTCTTTACGATCAAGAGCTACGGAAACTTCAATGTTATTATTGGTAAGAAATTGCTGCGTCCCGATCAGAATTTCCCGGCCCTTGACATGGGCTCGAATACCCTTACCAGGTACCGCTTCAAATGTTTCAGCATTCGGAACCGGAATCCCTTTCGCAGTAACACCATCGACAAGTGCTCGCGCCAATGGATGCTCAGATTGATTTTCAGCTGCGGCTACCAGAGATAAAAACGTATACTCATCTAACTGTTCAGCGTATACGTTTGTCAACGCTGGCTTGCCTTCTGTGATCGTTCCGGTTTTATCAAGGACGATAGTGTCCACATTTTGGGCGCTTTCCAAATATTCCCCTCCTTTGAAGAGAACCCCGATTTCTGCAGATCGACCCGACCCTGCCATAATTGACGTTGGTGTTGCCAAGCCAAGTGCGCACGGACATGCAATAACGAGAATCGATATCGTTGGAATAAGTGCACTGCCAAGCTCCCCTGGGGTCACCAAGAAATACCAAGTGAGGAATGTAAGTGCTGCAAACACGATCACAATTGGAACAAATACGCTGGATACTTTATCAACAGAACGTTGAATGTGCGCTTTTGACCCCTGAGCATCTTCTACGACTTTAACAATTTGTGCCAACGCCGTTTCCTTTCCAACTTTTGTTGCTTTCATTATGATGGATCCGTTTTTATTAAGGGTGGCCCCAGTAACAGTGTCACCGATTTGTTTATCAATCGGCACACCCTCTCCGGTCAGCATGGATTCATCAACGGCAGAACTTCCTTCAACAATCTCACCATCCACCGGTATCTTTTCGCCTGGCCTTACTCGAATATGATCATCTACTTTGACATCTTCAATAGCGACTTCTATTTCTTTACCACCGCGAAGCACGGTCGCAGTTTTCGCTTGCAAGTTTAGGAGTTTATTTATCGCTTGCGAAGTCCGGCCTTTGGCCCGGGCTTCAAACAGTTTTCCTAACACGATCAAGGTAATAATAATCGCCGCTGTTTCAAAATATAAATCGGCCATCGCTTCTCCTGAAGCCATCCATTCAATACCAAGATAAATGCTATAAAAATAAGCAGCAGACGTTCCAAGTGCCACGAGTACATCCATATTCGCACTTTTATTGAGTAATGCTTTATATGCACCCCGATAAAATTGCCAGCCGACCACAAATTGGACCGGTGTTGCGAGCGCGAGTTGCACCCATGGATTCATGAAAAGTTCGGGGATCCATATCCATTGGGTAAATTCAAAATGTGTGACCATACTCCAAAGGAGTGGGAGAGTAAGAATACTTGAGAAAATGAACTTTCCGGTTTGTTGTTCAACTGCTTTGTCTTTTTCTTCTTCAGCCGTTGAACGATCCGTTTTTTCATAAAGTTGGTAACCTATTTGATCGATGGCTGACTCCATATCAGAGATGGATACTGCATTGTGGTCATATGTCACCGTTGCCGTTTCCAGGGCAAAGTTCACATTCGCCTCACTGACACCGGAAAGGCGATTGAGTTTCTTTTCCACCCGGTTTGCACAAGCGGCACAAGTCATTCCGCTCACAGCAAATTCTCCTTTATCATGAACGACATGATATCCCAAGGATTCAATTTTTTCTTCAAATTGGGAGACATCGGTAACCTCTGGATCATAACTGACCCGGGTCTTTTCAGAAGCAAGGTTGACATTGGCATCTTCAACGCCTTCCATCTTCTTTAGACCCTTTTCAATAC
Source organism: Geomicrobium halophilum (assembly GCF_014207655.1). Taxonomy (GTDB): domain Bacteria; phylum Bacillota; class Bacilli; order Bacillales; family Marinococcaceae; genus Geomicrobium; species Geomicrobium halophilum. The sequence goes on from NZ_JACHHJ010000001.1 coordinate 1,436,157, forward strand.
GAACAGCACAAGCCGCACAAGTCATCCCAGAAATTTGCAAGCTTGCTTCATCCTGCTTGCTCATCATCTCCCTCCTTCCTATGATTTTCTACTTCCATTATATTATACCCATAAGGGGTATTCAAGCATTTAGATTCATGATCTACCCATTAAAAAAGGAAGATCCCTAAAAAGGGCCTTCCTCTTCTTTCAGTAGTTACACAACATCATATCCTTGATCTTCAATGGTTTCTACAATTTCTTCATGCGTTACACCGCTTTGATCGTACTTCACCATGACCGTTCCTTGGTCAAGGTTTACCGTTACTTCAGAAACACCGTTCAATTCACCGACATTTCCTTCAACAGCGGAAACGCAATGGGCACATGACATCCCTTTTACATTTATAGTCTCTTGTTCCAATAGAGTCACCTCCATGTCCACTATTATACCGCTATTAAGAGAAAATCGTTAAGGATCCGCTCATTAGACAGCCATTTTTCTACACATCTCAGCACATTCGCGACATGCTTCTGCACACTGTTGACAATGCTCTTCCTCATGTTTTTCACATTCTTTCGCACATGCTTCACAAATCTCCGCACAAAGAGAGCAAGTTTGCTCTGCGAACGGACTATTTCTTGATAGCGCATTCGCAGTGTATGCACAAATCTCAGCACATTCACGATCGATCCGAATGCATTCTGCCATATGCCCAACATGTTCCTCTTGCAAACACGCATCAAAACAACGGTTACAAGCCTGCATACATTCTAGACAAGCATCGATACATTCTTGATAGGTATTCATAAAATAACCTCCTCGCTCACATCATACCCGGTATAGGTATATGAAAAACATCAAAAACTCATAAACAAACGTTCTTCTTCATTTAACCCGCACGTCCCACATTGAATTCGATAAGTTGGACCCTTATAAGGAATATGAAAAGGATCTAGTTGATGCTGATCAAACTCTTGTACAACCTCTCCGCTTTCGGGGTTTAATTTAACTGCCTGTGGTGATTGCTCCATGATATGAAAACGTGAACGATTGGTTTTACACCGTGGACAAACATACGTTTTTGCCATGAGTGATCCCTCCTGTTTTCCCTCATGTTTCCCCCATCTATATATTTTATCCAGACAAAAACGTCAAGGTCCAAGGTCCTTTAAGTTCGTGTTCAAAAAGAAGGACAACAAGAGCCGAGAAGTTTTAGAAAATGCTAGCTTATCGCCAAATCTAGATTTTCTTATGCTCTGAAGGGCAAGGTAGCCGTCTCGAGCCCCCTGCTTGCATCACAAAAGCATTCACTTCTCACGAAGGAAAAGGGGGTTTCTTTTTTGAGGACGTTTTCCGGACTTTTTTGCCACCTCTCTTTAATCAGGATCTACTTCATTAACCTCACCCTCATCCGGTAATTCTTCCTCACCAGGTGAACAAGCCGTGACGAACACTACCGCCATCGCAAGAAACAGCAATTGCTTTTTCATTGACCCTCACCGCCTTTTAAAGAAAGCATGTTCATAGATAACATCCCCTTTACTAAGCATACCTATCCGATCAAACTTCATTAAGCTGCCTTTATCTATTCATTGAGATAAAAACTCAAAGAAAATCATTGACATTCAATAGAAACATGCGTTATGATTTTTATGTTGTTGAACAAAAGGTTCCGTTAGCTCAGTTGGGAGAGCGCTACCTTGACAGGGTAGAGGTCGCTGGTTCGAGCCCAGCACGGGACACCATTCCTTTATGACGGTACTTACAGCGTTTCACTAAACGGAAAGCTACCTCTACCCTACCGCTAGGGTAGAAGTCACGACTCGTCTTCCTATTCGGCTCCTGACCGAATGAAAGGGGGCGAATTTTTATGCGCAAAAATAAACGAACGCCGAAATTATACCGCACAAAGTATAACGACGAAGCTAAGCGGCCGCAGTGAAAATTAAGCGAGTTGCTTGATATTTATGTTTTCGCGAAAAGTTCGGAGGACTGGCAACGTCGACGCTTGATAACAAGAAACGATATGTCAAGCAACTGATCGACTATTTCGGCGACATAACAACGGATAACATTTCGCTCGATGACGCACGCGCTTATGTTCATTATCTTCAACACGAACACGTTCGCTTCGAAAACAACTGGTATGTCGCTGATAGCCGCAAAACGAAGGGCCACGGTGTGAAAAGCGTCAACACGCACTTGCGCATCATTAAGGCGATGTTTGCATGGCTTGACGAAGAAAAATACATTGCTTACAACCCCTTTCAAAAGATCAAAAAGATTAAAGAACCGCAAGACGTTGTGAAAACGATAACGATTGACCAAGTGCGGCGGTTGATTAAAGAACCAGACGGACGTATAACGGCTTTCGTGACGCCGTTCTCATGACGTTGCTTATCGATTCCAGCTTGCGTGTTTCGGAAGCATCAACATTGAAATAAAGAATATTGACTACGCGACATGTTCGATTTATGTTCCGGCAGCAATCGCAAAAAACGGCGCCGCATCGTTACGTGCCGTTTAATAACAAAACAAGTAAGCTGTTGCGAGAGTTAGCCGCGGAAGTCGAAGACTTCGAAGTGCCGCACCTGTTCACGACAATCTACGGCAACAAATTGGACAAGTCCCGTTTTTCCCAAAAAATGAAAGAGTACGCCCAAGTAGCAGGCATTACGGACGCCACGGTAACGCCACATGTGCTTCGCCATACGGTTGCGGTTAACTACCTCATACAAGACGGCGACATTATGTCCTTGCGGCAAATTCTCGGCCATACGTCGCTGTCAATGGTTCAACGCTATACAGTCATGGCAGGGCCACACTTGCGAGAGCAGCACGACAAATATTCCCCTGCTTCGCTGATTTAACGAAAGCCCGGCACTGTTCGTGTCGGGCGTTTGTTATGTTATGCCGTTATTGTTCCAATTCGATTTCCGTTTCGATGCTTTCGCCAAGATCGTTTAATTCGTCATCGTGCAGTGCGTCGAACCGTAATTCTACGATTTCAACTTCATCGGCCGTGGAATTTTCTAGCATGTAAATGGACGTGCCTTGTTTCTCCACTTGGCCCAAAAATTGGCCCTCAATACGTTCGCTTGCCATCATTTCCGGCTCCAACTGCTCGCCCGTGTCCGTTATCATGGTTGCTTGCGACGGGTAAAACGAAATGTCGTCCTCGCTTGCGTTCTCTACCGTCATGTCTACCTGGATATACTCAGCTTCCATTAGCGTAAGTTATTTTCCTTATTAGCAAGTTCTTCCGCTCGATTTAAACGCTCTTTAAACTTCATTAATTTAGGGGATACATCAGAACGATGTGTATTTGACTCTAGTTTTTCAAATAATGATATAGCCTGTTTTAAGACTCTTACTTCTTCTTGATATTGTTTTCTTTTTCGGTAAATAATAGCTAATCGATCGTAAGGAAAATTACCTTCAAATTTTTCTAGAACATTAGCTTCATAAAATTCAATTGCATTATCAATGTATCCTTCTTTCTCTAATTTTTTACCATCTAAATTCCTATCAACGGAATCATCTGGTACCTTAATGCTTTTATTATAAGATTTTCCTTCCACCTTTTTGTTATTTTTTTCGCTCCATATGTCCATTCTAAATCCAATACCTTTTTCATCAGTTGGATAGTATATAGTTTTAATTGTTGCATTCAATGTATTATAGTTGGAGAGTTGCTTAGTATATTTACCAGGAACATAGCCTAAAAAAATAGTTTGTTCATTTCCATTTATTGTGCAAATCCCATTAACTTTAATAGCATTTTTATCATAAGAATTATCCGGTTCTTTTTCTAGCTCTAGGTATATATTTTCACTAATCGCAAATTTCAAAGCGTCTTTTTTTCTCCTTTGTATACCTGCAATTGGAACAAACTCAAGGACTTTTTTAGGTGTTCCTTTTGGTTGAGGTGGATTTACACGAACCATATTTTCCAAATCGTCACTGAGTCTATATGCTTCATTAATTTTTCTCTTGCTTGGATCATCAATAGTGGCAACCTTAGGGAATAGTTGACCTTTGCTTAATTTATCAACTTTTTTACTATACTGTTTATCACCTGCATTTTTTGTTTTAATGTTTGGTTTTTGCGATCTCATATGTTTAATTTCTTGTTCTTGTGAAGTTGAAAACATTTTTTTTAATAAATTAATCATGAATATAAGCTCCCTTATATTTTTTCTAGGGCCCTTGTACACAAAAAGGACACTTATACTAATTCCAAAATGGCTTGATTCAGAAGGACTCACTTATTCGCTTCACATACTCAATTTGGGTTATTCACCCGAAATTGCTTCTTGAATTTTGTGAACCGCTTACAATTCATTTTCAGCATTAAATAGGAACTATCTTATCTAAGTAAAAAGAAAAGCGCGCATTAACTTTCATATTCACTTGGAAAGAGCTCTTTTCTAATTATTAACTTCAGATCAGTTTTCATTGAATCAATATCTTCAATTAGTTCTGCACTAGATATCACATCTCCACCAGCCCTTATCTTATCTTCAAGGTGATCTGGGTCGTAACTTAGCCATAATTGCCATATTTTTTGTAAAAGATCACTTCCACTTTTTTCAATATCCTTAGATAAATAGAGAATCTTAAAATAAAAATAATTATTTGCCTCAATAATTTTTTCTTCTGCCTTATTATAATTAATTCTTTGCGATATTTTATCTAGATAAATCTTAGCTTGCTTTTTGTCATTGGTATTATTCCATAAACCTCGAATAAGTTCCCTATCCTTAGCTATAATTTGTTTATCGTGCATCTCTGATTCAATCTCTTGAGCGTTCAAACTTTCAAAATCTAATTTCCCTCGTTGGAACCCTCTTAAACCTTGAACTGCCCCATTACATATTTCAATTAATTTGAAGAGCTCAGGATAACATTCATGTTTTTTAACTGTATATAATTCAAAATTTGTAAGCAGTTTATTTTGTTCTCCCTTTACTTCTTCAGTTAGTTCAGTAATTCTCCGAATGTCTTGTTTAGTAGCTAAATTTTCCCCCTTCTTTTTCATGAAGCTCGGAAGAAAATTCCCAATTATTAAACCGATCATTAAATACAGTAAGGAGTATAGATCAGTTTCCATTTTCATCACCCAATTCCAGATATTTTTATTCCATATAATAGCCTGTTAATGAATAAACTGATGGAAATTTATTCATTATCTTTATTATAAATGAAACAACTTTATTTTCGCACCTTTTCTATGAAACAGTTTAGATTTACTTCAGTTTTTCCACCTTTGCTTTTACATTTGTCAAATGAACACGCTCGCCTACGTTTAACCATGGCAGGTAATTCGTTGACTTAGACTTCGGTTTAGAAAATTTTGTCGGAAAATTGCGGGCGCCTTTCAGAGCGCATATGTTCGTATAACCCCGGGGTGTTCGCCCCAATCGTTCGCACAAAATTATGTTCGCTATTTTCGAATCATACAAACGGAAGAACTCACTTAGCTATCGAACGAACAGCGCGGCAAGGTCGGCATGATCGCAACTTAACGTATAAGTGGCGCCGCCTTGACGTCGTTGAATAATTAAATCTATTCTATCCGGCCGTCGTTTTTGTTGCGATACATGGCAACGTGCTACGTGTCTAAAAGTCTTAACTTTTGAACGTTATAAAACAGTCCTTATATCGGCCTTAATTTCGTTTAGAAGTTAGTCTATAATCTAAAAGTACAAAAGATAGTTAACTTATAGACGGAGGTGTAACGAATGATCATAGGTTATGCGAGAGTGTCAACGACTGGACAAGACTATGAGACACAAAAAGAGATACTTGAACAGGAAGGCTGCGAAAGAATATTCGTGGAGAAGGTAACGGGAACCAGCACGGCACAACGGACACTACTTGTGGAAATGCTAAAATTTGCCAGTCCGGGTGATACCGTGATCGTAACGAAAATTGATCGCTTGGCCAGTTCCATTATCGACTTAAATAAAATCGTCAACCAGCTTGCGGAAAATGGCATTAGTGTTCGCTTTGTCAGTGATAACATGACGTTTATAGGACGGACGACGCAAACAGCTTGCAGACGCTTCTATTCAACGTGCTAGGTAGCTTTGCTCAGTTTGAACGTGACTTGATCGTAGAGCATACAACGAAAGGGCGTGAACGCGCAAAGAAGCAAGGTAAGCGTATGGGTCGGCCATCAAAGCCGGAAAAGGACGTCAAGCAAGCGCTAAAGCTGTATCAGGAACGGGGAACAAACGGCATGAGCGTGGCGGATATAGTGAAAGCGACAGGCGTGCCGAAGTCTACCTTGTATCATAAAACGAAGCAAACGTAAGGCAGACGACAGCTGGCGCAAGCGTAGGAGAAAAGCGAATATCATTCAGGGTCGATGTATGCGGGGCGGCGTCGCCGTGATCGCGACGACCAATGAACATAAAAAAATAATTCGGCAGTACACGTCAACATTACGTATACCACCGCAATTGTAAATCAATGTAATCTATACGTTAACATTTGTGTCGAGTTTCCTCATTTTATTTCATCATAAAAAGGAATACTGTATCTTCCACATCAAGCTTCTCTTTTTTGTAGCCTTTATAACCAAGCTTTTCATAGAGCGCAATATTCTTTGTGGAACGACTTCCAGTAAACAACTTATAAGTCACACCTTTAAACTGTTTTTCGATTCCTTCCATTAGCTTTTGAGCGATCCCACGATTCCTATATTCAGGGTGGACCATGAGTTTATTTATGAAACATTCACCATCTTTCTCATAGGCCCGAACCGAACCAACGATTCTTCCTTCTTCTACATATTTCAACACAATGTTGTCCTCGAAAGATTGTTCCGCGGTAGCTAAATCCTCTTTAAGCGGCATAATGTTGTAATTATTATAGATTTCAGCTTCACTCACATAGGCGAGCTTTTGTAATGATAAAATTTCACTCACATCTTGCTTCTGAGCGCGTTCAATCATTGCCATAATGACCTCCTATCTAATTTCTCCGTTTGGTAGTAGCGCTCCGTTTCATTCCATTCATTCCATTACGGAAAAAAGAGTATCACATGACCTCCATATTTTAAAATGAATAAAACTTCACAGGTTGGAATATTTTGCAGATCTAGGTTTTTCTTCATGATATAAAGTTATTCGACTGTTCATCACTAGGAGCTGTAACAGCTTTTTTGGTGTTAATACCTTCTTCATTGGTAGCCTAAATTATGGTATTATAAGATCTACTCCCAGCAGCCAAAAAGTATGACCGGTGACATTTCGCCATCGTGGATACTAAGGGATGGCTGTATTGGCTTTGCGTTGTTATTATTTATGTAATTAAAAATGTTGCTCAACAAAAAGAAAATTACAAAAACAGATTGACACCCAAAAATCTCAGGTGTTATTTTTATTGTAGAAAAGTGTTTAGTTGTATGAATGAGCCAATAAGAAGATCGTTTGCTACTCTTCTTGTTGGCTTTTTTTCTCGCTGAAATTTACAAAACGCCATTGAAGATGAGAAGGAGGAACTAAACTGTCTGATTACCAGAAAATCCTCGTATGCGTAGATTGTGAAGGGGCCTCATTTGATACTTTTGATCAGGCTTGCACATTTGCCATTACCCAAAATGCAAAACTGTATATCGCAACAGTTGTTGATCCGAAACCTTATGCCACCATACAAAGATTCGACCGTAAGATAGTGAAACGTACCGAAGAAGAAGCTCACGAAACGCTGATAAAATACCAACGAAGAGCAATAGACAAAGGCCTTACCAACACTGAAACCATTTTTGAGACCGGGTCCCCTAGTATAAAAATCACTCAGCATATTGTTCCCAATTATAACATTGACCTTGTTATGATTGGAGCTAACCAAGGAAACAAAGTGGAGCGGATCTTGGTAGGAAGTGTATCCGATGCAATTATTAAATCAGCCTCATGTGATGTAATTACGGTCAGAAGCGCAGATATCGATCATAAGGCGAAAAACAATTTATTTATAAGAAGTAATAAAAATACTCATGAAGGATGATAATTTACAGTTGGAAACAAACTTGAATAGCTCTTGCGAACATTCAATTTTTCTAATTATAAAATTAATAAATAATCCGAATTGACAAGATTGGAAAGTGACCCCTGGCTTTGACGTCCGGGGCGACAAAATGTTGATGATAGTCGTTCTTTGTAGGTACCTTTGCTATACCGCTTGTACATCTGGATCAAGGGTTGTATGAATGTAAAATCCCGGCGCTCTTCGGTCGACTTTGATTATTTCTTCTTTTCTTTCTCTACCCATCTTTTTCATGCACTTCTGTATAAGTATTTTCACTCAACGGAGAGCGTTTGATCATGTTGCAAAAAAATTAAAAAGCCGACAAGGCTTTTTAAAATAATGGTAACCGTTGCATATTACCTTTTTTATTTTTAAAATACCACCGTCCACTATTTGAATGCTTGTACACCTCTACTCCACAAATCGTAAGCTTATGAATATAGTTAAACATAACCCTTGCTCCCTTCTGATTTAGGTAACCTGAATCTTACCCTTTATATCAAGATTTTGTTTTTCTTAAATGATATGCGTGAACAAGGCCGGTAATGACTCTAATCTTACTTTGCCTCACCTAATCGAAACATATACATCTTTCGAAACGCTTACGAGCAGCCAGCTGGCGCTTTGCTCTTCGGAAAAGAAACTCACTTTTCCTTCGTGAGAAGGGAATGCTATCGTGGTTCAAGCAGGGTACTCGAGACGGGTTTCCTTGCACTCCAGAGCATAAAAATCTAGACTCGCCATTTTGGGGATAAGCTAACCTTTTCTAAAACTTCTTGGCTCTTTTTGCCCCTCTTATCAATTCATATGAAAAGATTTTAATGCATCTAACGAGGCATGGTGTAAAAATTGAGTAGTTCCCGCTAGGGAACTACCTACTCATAAGCCTCCTCTTCACTTTCCTTTTTTCTAAACACCCTAATTACTTCTCCAGCAATGACAAATAACGGAACAGCGATTAACAAGCCGATAAAACCGGCGAATTCATACCCTATCAATAACGCAAGCAAAATCAAGAGGGGATGAAGGTGTGCACTTTTCCCCATGATATAGGGAGATAAGACGTTACTTTCCAGTTGCTGAACAATAGTAATGGCAATCACCGTAAATAAAACCGTTTCCCAGGATATTGTAATCGCTACAATCACGGCTGGGACTGCCCCTATGTAAGGTCCCACATAAGGAATTAAATCCATCAGTCCCATGAAGATACCAAGGATCATCGGATAAGGAACCTGTACGATCCATAAAGCCAGGATCGAAAGAATACCGACGCATAGAGAGACAACGAGCTGGCCGCGAATATAGAAGCCGAGTGCATGATCAACGGCTTGCGCCAGTTTTTTCCCTTGTTCACGCCATCGCTTGGGAGTGATATACACTAAAGCTTTTTCAAATGCTTGCAAATCCTTTAGCAAATAAAAAGTTAAAAAGGGAAGTAAAAATAACATGACAATGGCTTCCATAATCGCCGGCCACTGTTCTAATACCCCTTCTAGCATTTCCTCACCATTTGTCTGTAGTTGCGACACTCCTTTTTCTGCCTGATCATGAAGGATGGGCGGTAAGGAATCAATTTGGCGGTGGAGCGTTAGCCAGCCATTCTCAAAGGTTTGTAACCACTCCGGCCATTCATTCACAAACGAAATATATTGACGCATAAGAATAGGAGCAGACTCGATCAAAGCCCAGGCTCCTCCACCAAAAAACATCACATAGATCAGCAAAACGGAAAGCGCCCGCGGGACTCCTTTTCGCTGTAAGAAATCAATCACCGGGTGAAGAAGATACGCGAACAATCCAGCGAGAAGAAACGGAAGCATAATTTTCCCTAAACTAGAAAGAAATGGCTTCCAAACAGGTGCAAGTAAATATATGAAGTATATACATGCCAAGAGAACGAGTACAAAAAGAAAACGAAGCAACCATGGGCGTGTTTTCATGCTTACCTCCACATAGAATTTCTAAATGATATTCCAAAAACCCGGAACAAAAGAGGAGCGGTCATAGCCAACGTTTGGTAGGTCTTCAGCAAACATCAACATAACCATAACAAACGGACGCCCTCGACTTCACGACGATAGCGCCTATGTCTTTTCGCCTGACGACTCAGTTTATTCCACCTTGTTTACGTACCATTAGCATTTACCATTGGAGGGTTATTATCCAGGTTAAGCTTTTATTTTCCTTCTTCCGTTTTTGACGGCCTCTCTATAAACGAAAAAATCGCCCGGCTTGGGGCGATTTTTAGCTAGAAAGCGCGCTTATAGGCTTTTCGCAATTGCTTATAATACCGGTTTCTTTTAAGCTGGGACATGAGATTGCGCCTTGAACCATTTTGGGCACTCATCATATAAATTGCGGTACCTACGCTTCCAATCCCTGCGATCAGCAGTGATGATGCGGTAGCTTTGTTGTTCATGAGCAATCCTCCGTTACACCATTATCATCCTGACGCTTTTGGTATGAGCCCGGAATCCTGTAATTGCCGTTCCTCGCTGCTGAAGAGGTCGTCCAAGGAGCTTAGTGAGCCGTCTTCCTCCACTTGAAACACGGACATAACTTCTCCTTGAACATCAACTTCTAAACAACAACGCCAACAATAATATTGACTGCTCCCTATTTTTCCTAAGTCTTTAAAATGACAATTAGGGCAGTGAACCATATGGACCCTCCTGTGAAAAATTCCCTTTATCACAAGAATGGCCCAATCATTCCTTTGCTATACATAAAAAGTGTCAGGATGATTAGTATAACTCAGATTTATGACCTTCATGTTTGGAACTTGCTTCCTCTTCATCCGCCAGGCGTACATGCAAATGGGAATAACGGCTATTCTGATCATTATTATTCACGGCAATGTCAAACGCTCGCCTTTCACCAACCAAGACTAAAGAATCCCGAGCTCTTGTGACCGCAGTATAAAGCAAATTCCTTTTCAGCATGCGGTGGTATGACATAGATAAGGGTACAATGACGATAGGAAATTCACTTCCCTGTGCTTTATGAATAGAGCTGCAATAGGCAAGCATGATTTGTTTTAAGTCTTGTTTTTCGTAATTGACTTCAATGCCGTCAAAACTTACGACGACTTTTTCTTTGCTATCTTCGCTTTCTTTTTCTTTGAGGATGGCTACAATTTCTCCTCTATCCCCATTAAAGACATTATCTTCAGGGTTATTGACGAGTTGTAAAACAATATCTCCCTGGCGATAATTCACTTCTCCGTATTTTATGGAACGCTTACCTTGGGCCGGAGGATTAAACAGCTCCTGCAACATTTCGTTTAACAAATGGATTCCGCTCGGTCCTTTGTACATAGGCGCAAGGACTTGAATCTCCCGGGCCGTATACCCCTTGTTCATTGCTTTCTCACAGATCTGTTTGACCATATCCGTCATGTTCATTCCGTTACACGGGATAAAAGAACGATCAGGCTTCGGTTTTGTAAACTCCGCGGATAAATGTCCTTCTTTAAGTGCGTGCGCCAGGTCGATAATCGAAGAACCTTCGGCTTGGCGGTAAACCGCTGAAAGCGATACAGCCGGAACTGCCTGGGACCTGAGTAAGTCACCAAGCACTTGACCGGGGCCGACCGATGGCAGCTGATCTTCATCCCCGACGATAACCACTTGCATATGAGAGGGAATCGCCTTGAACAATTGATTGGCGAGCCAAACATCAATCATCGAGGCCTCATCAACAATGAGTAATTCCCCGTCCAGTGGATTCTCTTCGTCATGTTCTAGATATTCCTCATCTTCGCCGCGCCATCCGAGCCATTTGTGGATCGTATACGCTGGCAGTCCGGTTGTCTCCGCCATTCGTTTTGCTGCTCTCCCTGTTGGAGCGGCAAGCAGGACTGGAAGGTTTTTTTCTTTACGACTTGCCCACCCTCGTATGCGTTTAAACATCTCAACAATCGCACGAATGACCGTCGTTTTCCCTGTGCCCGGTCCACCTGTCAGAATCATGAGGGGAGACTTCAACGCAAGTTCCACCGCTTCTTTCTGACGATCGGCGTATGTAATCTTAAATGCCTCCTCCATTTCCCCTAGCGTTTGCAGGAAAAGATCTTCAGAGAATGCTTCTTGATCTTTTGTGTCCATGATGCGTTGAATGCTGGTCGCTAATCCTTTTTCAGCAAAATAGAGCGAGAGCATGTAGCCACGGCCTTCTTGAACAGCAACGGCCCCTTCTTCGGCAAGCTTCAAGATGCTTTCCAGAAGCATCTCTTCGTTCACTTCCCGGCTTCGATAATTCAATAGTTGCAACGTTTCTTCGACCCATACATTTTCTGGCAAATACACATGGCCGACGCTTTGTGATATTTGAGAGAGAGAAAATAGCAAGCCGGATTTCAATCGTTTTTCAGAGGTTGCTTCAATTCCTAATTGCATGCCAAGTTCATCAGCTTTTTGAAAGCCGATACCTTCGATATCCTGGATGAGTTGATAAGGGTCTTTTTCTACAACTTGTAGCGTCTCACTTTCGTATTGCTGAATGATTTTCGTTGCCAATTCGGTGCCAAAACCATATGTAATCAAGCGGCTCATCACCCCCGCGAGCTCTTGTTCTTCCACTAATTGCTCGGCAAGCGTCTCCGCCTGTCTACGTTTAAGTTCAGGTACATTGGACAAACAGCTGGGGTCGTTAATAATTTTATCAATGGCGGAATCACCAAGGGTCTCGACAATTCGCGCGGCTGTCTTACGACCTATTCCTGGAAAGCGTTGACTCGATAAATATTGGATCAGCGCTGCACCGCCTCGGGGAATGTACTGTTCATAAAGTTCCATATTAAATTGTTGACCATAACGGGCATGCTCACGGTAATGACCAAAAAATGTCAGCATTTCTCCTTCAGGCGGTGAAGGAAAATGACCCACAACAGCAATCGAAGGGGCATCTATGACTGGCGCTGCTTCATCAATGTCTACATTCAAAACGGTATACCCATTGGTTTCATTACGAAAAATCACGTGACTAACCGTTCCGGTAATCTTTGACATTGATGACTTCCAGTCTTCACTCATGCTTTCCCTCCTCATACAAAGGTCACTTACGTTCTTCTTCCACTTGCTTCTTTCCGTTTGCAGCCAATAGATGATCAGGCTGCGCTGACAAAGCCCGGTTAAAATGATCCAATGCCTTATCGTCTTCTGCTTTTGCGTGGTAGGCAACCCCTAAATTATAATGGGCGTCCGCGTGATTTTCTTTGTCATTAATAACAGACTGGAACTCCTTTATAGCCTCATCCAGAAGCTGCGACTGGGCAAGGGTTAAAGCAAAATAAAAACGGGCCTCCACATCTTGCGGATCTAACTCTACAACGCGTTGCAACCTCGCCATCGCGAATGGGATTTGCCCAAGCTGGTATTCACACATCCCGATCATCAAGTGTAGACTTGCATCATTCATTCCCAGCGCTTCGGCTTGTTGGTAAAACTTCAATGCTTCCTTGTATCTTTCAATATTATACGAGATGTTTCCTGCCCCATAATAGGCACCTGCTTGCCCGTCGTCGAGCTGAATCGCCCGTTGATAGCTCGAGAGCGCCTGCTCGTATTCACCGGAACGTTCAAGCAGGTTACCAATATTCGTATACAACAAAGGATGATCATGGCCGATTTCTAAAGCCTCTCGAAAGTAGGATAAGGCTTCTTCGTAATCTCCAGCTTGCATGGCGTTTCTCCCTTTTTCGTATGCGTTCACCTTATTCACTTCCCGTGGCCATTTCTAATTCTTGATTTGGAACCGTCGAATCAATCGTTCCCCCGCCGAGGCAGACGTCTCCATCATAAAAGACAACGGCTTGCCCCGGTGTGACCGCCCGTTGAGGGGTAGCGAAAGAAACGTAGAAGTTATCTTTATCGTTCACCATAAGGGTGACTTCCTGATCTGCTTGACGATACCTAAATTTAGCCGTACACGTTACCGGCTCAGCAGGGAGTGAGGGTTTCAGCCAGTTTAATCCTGATCCGTAGAGTCCTTCTGACATGAGGGCAGGATGTTGACTCCCTTGTCCAACGATCAAAACGTTCTGATCAAGGTCTTTATCAACGACAAACCATGGCTCCCCGGAACCACCGATGCCAAGTCCCTGCCGTTGCCCTAGGGTGTAGTACATCAAGCCTTCATGACGGCCTTTATACGTCCCTTCAGGTGTCCGCATGTCCCCCGGCTGTGCTGGTAAATACTCCATTAGGAAGGATTTAAAATCACGTTCGCCAATAAAGCAGATGCCTGTGCTGTCTTTTTTCGAAGCTGTTGCAAGCCCACGAGCTTCTGCCATTTCCCGCACATCTTTCTTCTCATAATCGCCGAGCGGAAACATGACTTGCGCAAGCTGGTCTTGGCTCAACTGATTCAAAAAGTACGTTTGATCTTTATTGTTATCGATTCCCCGCATGAGATCAACTGTACCGTCAACACGTCTATGAAGGCGTGCATAGTGCCCAGTTGCCACATAATCCGCACCAAGCATCAATGCGTAATCGAGAAAGGCTTTAAATTTAATCTCCTTATTGCAGACGACATCCGGGTTTGGTGTACGTCCTTTTCGATACTCCTCTAGAAAATACGTAAATACCTTATCCCAATATTGCTGTTCAAAATTAACCGAGTAATAAGGAATACCGATTTGATCAGAAACACGGGCGACATCACGGTAGTCCGTTGTTGCCGTGCATACCCCGTTTTCATCTTCGTCATCCCAGTTTTTCATAAAAACACCAACGACATCGTAGCCTTCTTCTTTCAGCAAAGCCGCAGCGAGGGAAGAATCAACCCCGCCGGACATTCCCACGACGACGCGGATGTCACTATTATTCGCAGTCATGGTCTTTCACCTCACTTTTGACCCAATACTTTCCGTTGTTTCTTTGTAATTTTAGCTATTTGCTTAGCAGTCTCGTCCATTTGCGCCTCGTTATTCCCATAACCCACACTGATGCGAATCGACGAACGGATACGTGGATCATTCTCCCCATACATTGCTGCTAATACATGGGAGGGCTGGAAGCTCCCTGCCGTACAGGCCGAACCACTAGACACTGCCACACCTTCAAGGTCCAGTTGAGCAAGGAGAGGTTCAGTCTGCGTACCTGGAAAATGAACATTAATGATGTGCGGCAGTTTTTGTTCTTGGCTCCCATTCATTTCATAAGGAACCTTTTCAGCATCGAGAGCGGTCAATAGACGATGAATGAAACGTTTACAGGCTTGTGCCCGCTCTTCTTTTTCCTTTTGCAGCAATTGCACAGCCTCGCCAAAACCAACGATCGCGGGGACATTTTCTGTCCCCGGTCGCAAACGTCTTTCCTGTTCCCCGCCAAAAACGAGCGGATGGAGCGTCGTGTCTTTTTTTACGTACAAAAAGCCTGCTCCTTTCGGACCGTTGATCTTGTGAGCCGACCCAGTCAGCAAGTCAACATTTAGTTCTGCCACATCCACAGAGAGTGTTCCGAACGATTGTACAGCATCAGTATGAAAAAATGCCCCGTGTTCACGTAATTGATCACCAATATCAGCGATAGGTTGAATGGCACCCGTCTCATTGTTTCCGTGCATCACCGTCACTAAAATTGTATCTTCTCGAAGCGCATCAAGCAACGATTCCAAACGCACAATCCCATCGGCTGTAACTGGTAAATAAGTGACCTCGAAACCTTCTCGTTCCAGTTGTGCGCATGCGTGCAAAACAGCATGGTGCTCTGTCTTTGTCGAAATCACATGGTTCCCCTCATGTCGACGGGCTCTAGCTGCACCTGTGATCGCTAGATTATCTGACTCTGTTCCTCCACTCGTGAAAACAATTTCTTCAGAACTGGCACCTATACTTTCAGCTACTGCTACCCTCGCAGCATCCACCGCCTGACGAGCCTGTCTCCCGTAACGGTGAATACTCGACGGATTCCCGGGGAACGTGCCGTCAAGATAGGGCTTCATCCTTTCCCAAACTTCTGGACGAACGGGCGTCGTCGCGGCATGATCCAAATAAATGCCTGTCATGCAACCCCCCCTTTTTATTCGTGGACAAAAAGAGCCTAAGTGGGGTCCCATCCACTAAGGTTCTAACTTTAATCATCCTCTTTAAATGTAGAACATATAGTCTTCCAGATCAGCGGTCTCTTTATAATTCGCCAAGTCGTCCAGTGTCGTTGAATCAAGGACCTCCTTAACAGCATCTCTAATTTTAATCCAAAGATCACGCTTCGCCGGTTCTTCATCATCCAAAACCTCAACTGGACTGATCGGTCCTTCAAGAACACGGATGATGTCCCCTGCAGTAATTTCTTTTGGATCTGCCGCTAACATGTAACCACCATAGGCTCCGCGGATACTTTTCACGAACATAGCATTTCGCAACGGCGCGATTAATTGCTCAAGATAATGTTCAGAGAGATCATAATCCTTTGCAATTGATTTTAACGAAGTTGGACCCTCTCCATGCTTTTTAGCTAATGCCATCATAATGGTTAATCCATACCGGCCTTTTGTTGAAATTTTCATTTTTTCCCTTCTTTCTAAGCAAACATTCAATTCTTCTTACCGTGTGTTCATGTATAAAATCAATCGTTCCAGCAACGATGAAAACATCTTTTACATAAACCGATTCAAATGCCCCAATGGACACTCCCGAGATCCTCTCAAATGATGATAGGTGGCTCCTCCCATCCACTTGCGTGGAATGTAAAACATAGCGAATCGATCAGTATCCCCAGGTATTATACCATGTTGTCCTTTCCCTTTGAACACCTATGCATTCAAGACCAATCACTTGTTGATCTAAAATGTCTTTGCTATGATGAACATTAATAAGAACGTGCATTCCCAATCTAATGAGGAGTTGAAAATATGAGTACATCACCACTCGCCTACAGTATGCGCCCAAGTACCATCGAAGAAGTATACGGTCAAGGCCACCTGTTAGGCGAAGGGGCACTCATTCGCAGGATGGTAGAGGCGAATAAGCTTCACCCCATGATTTTATATGGACCACCGGGAACAGGTAAAACTTCCTTAGCCATTGCTCTTGCTGGCAGTGCCAACATTCATTACCGGCTGCTAAACGCTGTCCAGCATCAAAAAAAAGACTTACAAATCGCAGCAGATGAAGCAAAGATGTACGGAAGATTAATCGTAATCCTTGATGAGTTTCACCGGCTTGATAAAAGCAAACAGGATTTCTTGCTGCCCCACTTGGAAAGCGGACAATTACTTGTCATCGGAGCGACCACTGCCAATCCTTATCATTCCATAAATCCTGCCATTCGCAGCCGTTGTCACGTATTCGAACTCTTCAAACCTGAATCGAAAGATATTCGACACATGCTTAAAGCTTCGCTTAAAGACAAGAACAAAGGCCTTGGCGAATACCGCACCCACGTGGATGATGATGCGCTTGAACATATCGCTACGTCTTCCGGGGGGGATATGAGGGCGGCATTAAATGCATTGGAACTCGCAGTCCTATCAACGCCGCCTGGAAATGACCAAATGATTCATATCGATCTATCTATCGCTGAAACGTGTACCCAGAAGAAAAATTTCGATCATGATCATGATGGGGATCATCATTATGACGTTCTTTCTGCTTTTCAAAAATCAATCCGGGGAAGTGATGCGGATGCAGCCCTTCATTATTTGGCAAGATTAATTACCGTCGGCGATCTCACTAGTATAGCCCGCAGATTGCTCGTGATCGCATATGAAGATATCGGTCTTGCCAACCCGCAGGCCGGAGCGCGTACGCTCACTGCCATAGAATCAGCCGAGCGGCTAGGATTTCCCGAAGCCCGCATCCCCCTCGCGAATGCCGTTACCGAGCTAGCGCTCTCACCAAAATCGAACGCCGCGTATACCGCGATGGACAGCGCCCTTCAAGATATTCAAAGATACGGTTCGCCAGCGATACCTGCGCATATACGAGACAGTCATTACCAAGGAGCCAAACAATTAAACCGTGGCGTAGGGTACCTCTATCCCCATGATTACAAAGATGGGCTCATTCAACAGCAATACCTTCCTGATCCGCTTAAAGATCATCGATATTTGCGATTTAAAGGAAACAGTAAATTTGAACAAGCATTCCGAGAGGCACAAACAAAAATTAACCAGAAATTAAAATCTGACAAACAATAGCATGCTTCCCCAAACTTTCGTCCATTTACTTCTTTCTCTTTTTGGAAGTATAGAGATTATGAATATCGTCCATATTAATACCAGAAACATAAACTATGAACCACAAGGGAAGAAGGGATAGAGATGACGAAAGTCCGCCAGGATGCATGGTCTCATGAGGACGATGTTTTACTTGCAGATACCGTATTAAAACACATAAAAGAAGGCAGTACCCAATTAAAAGCTTTTGAGGAAGTCGGCGACATTTTAAACCGGACGGCCGCTGCGTGCGGATTCCGTTGGAATGCAGTTGTACGAGACCGTTATGAAGGGCATGTCAGCGACGCAAAGCGTGAACGGAAAACCTTCCAACGTCAGAATGCTGCCAATGCTGTCAAACGTACATTGGGCAAAAGTACTGATCAGCCTTCGCCTGCCGCCGACAACGGCAACAAATCAGAAGAAAGTACCGAAGACTTGCACCTCGAGCAGGTCATATCCTATCTAGAAACTTTGAGAAATAGAACCGAAGATTCCGATAGGAACCACAAAAGAATGGCTTCATTGGAAGAAGAGAATCAACAACTTCAGACAACTGTACAACAATGGCAAAAAAAGCATGAGGAATTGGAAAATGAATATCAATCCCTGTTATCTGTAATTAACCGTGCAAGAAAAATGATGTTTATGGACGAAACGAATCCGGAATCGTTCATGTCTTCTAATTTCCGGATGGACCAGGAAGGAAATCTCGAAAACATAAGCAAGGATTCAATGTAAACATTCATCAGTGTTAGATGATCTAACACTGATGAATGTTTATTGTTACATTTCCTTACAT
Organism: Geomicrobium halophilum; assembly: GCF_014207655.1. Lineage (GTDB taxonomy): Bacteria > Bacillota > Bacilli > Bacillales > Marinococcaceae > Geomicrobium > Geomicrobium halophilum. The sequence goes on from NZ_JACHHJ010000001.1 coordinate 1,455,143, forward strand.
TATCGCCCGCTTTTCCCTATGCCTTGATATAATAAAGGTAACATGATCGAGGCGGGGATGTTTGTGAATTACAAAAAAAAGAAACTCATCACAATAGGAGTCGTCTGTGAAATGACAGGATTAAGCGAAAGACAAATCCGCTACTATGAGGAAAGAGAGTTAATATTTCCAGATCGTTCAAAAGGCGGGACAAGGAAATATTCATTTTTTGACATTGAAAGACTGATGGACATCGCGGAAAAAATGGAGGATGGCATGCAGACGTTTGAAATTAAACGACTGGACAAGAAAAAAAATACTTCATTACGTGATCAAATGATTAAAGGACAGATAAACGCGCGCTTCGGGCAACAAAACGAAGCAAAAGGTCCTAACCGGTAATTTTCATCAAAAAAGGGCTTCCCGCTTAGGAAAGCCCTTATGAATGTCTGTCTAGCGACTTCAAGAAGCCCCGTTGTGCCGTAAGTAATCACCAAGTTTTTCAAGCCTGCAATGGCAGGTGGGTGCCCTGTTCAACATTCCGTAAGTCCTTCGAACACGAGGCATTTACTTCCAGTTGAAACGTCAGGCTCCCTATCAAAAAGTGTTGGCTTTAAAACGTATAGTGGTATACGCACACTACAGGACTTCTTATTGATGAAATTATAGCACGATACACGACCCTCTGCAAGCCCCTCCTTTTACTTGTTTTTTTCATTTCCTTGTTTTTTCTCCTCATTGAGCGGGTATAATGAGCGCAGGAGGTTAGATTATGGAGAACAATTTATTAGCAACTCAGCCTATCACCCACATTGAACAAAAAATTGGAGCCATTGAAAAACATACGGTCAAATATGACACGGATATGCAATTATTTTACGATCGCATTGATATTGATGGCCATAGCTACCCGATTGAAAAAGTATTTGACATTTCCTATCGTTATCAACCCAATGAAGTTGGGTTTCTCTATCTCCATACCGCCCAAGGCGTACGATCTTTTTTTATATCTTCTAATCCCGAGCCTTTTATCGCAGCATTTCGCGAAGTTGAACAAAAATAACACTGATCGAACCAAGGAAGATGATGATATTTAGAAGAAAAGTATATTCCGTTAGGTGTAAATGACAAAAAGGACAAGAGTGGTGTAAGGGTTGGACAATCGAAGAGGTCTACTTTACTTACACCAGTATCTCTCCATCAGCCATTTCCACCAATGATTGTTACAGCGACGATTCCCTCGTCATCATTTGGTGAACTATTCCTCCATGACAAGTCATATTCCCATTTTCGATATTTGTGGTGTCATGAGTCGCCTATGGGGGCAATGGTTTCAGATAAAGAAAAACTTGGCTTCCGCTAACTTCTTCTAGGCGGAGCCAAGTTTTCTAATTTTAACGTCCAGATTGTTGTCTTGGGCTTAAATGCAATTCTTTCCATTGCTCTTGGCTGACCGGGCTTGGAGCTCCTGTTAATAAATCACCGGCGCTTGCTGTTTTTGGAAAGGCAATCACTTCTCGAAGATTATCGACACCCGCGAGCAGCATGACAATTCGGTCCATACCTAGGGCAATTCCCCCATGTGGCGGTGCCCCATAGGAAAGAGCATCCATCAAGAAGCCAAATTGTTCTTTAGCCTCTTGCTCATTAAATCCAAGGGTCCGAAACATTTGCATTTGCAACTCAGGTTCATGAATACGTTGGGATCCTCCCCCGAGCTCATATCCATTCAGTACAAGGTCGTAGGCATGAGCGGTAACGTCTTCAGGCTCAGATTCAAGCTTTTCTACATCTTCAGCAACAGGCCGCGTGAATGGATGATGGAGGGATACATGGCGCCCTGAATCCTTGTCGTATTCAACGAGTGGAAAATCCGTCACCCAAAGAAAATGAAAGGCCTCTTCCTCGATGAGCCCCAGTTCCTTCCCAAATTTCAAGCGTAAAGCACCTAATACATCAAAAACGACTTCCTGTACATCAGCAGCGAATAGGAGTAAATCGCCGCTTTCCCCATCCATCGCTTGAATGACATTTTCGTGTTCTTCATCGTCTAAAAACTTGGCAATCGGTCCTTTTAATGTACGCTCTTCATCAACTTTAAGCCATGCCAGCCCTTTCGCACCGTAAATGGCAGCAAAATCAGCAAGGTCATCGATCTCTTTTCTCGACATCGCATCACCCTGCCCTTTTGCATTTAACCCTTTCACGATTCCATTGTTTTCAAGCGCCTTTGTGAACACTTGAAAATTGCTGTTGACCACAATATCAGAAAGCTCCACCAGTTCCATCCCAAAACGTGTATCGGGCTTGTCGGAACCATAACGGTGCATTGCTTCATGATATGTCATACGTGGAAATGGAGTGGAAATATCAAGATTGTGGCTCATTTTTAGCAACCGCGCCATCATTTCTTCAGTCATTGAAAATAATTCGTCACTGTCCATAAACGAAGCTTCAATGTCAATTTGTGTAAACTCAGGTTGACGATCGGCACGCAAATCCTCATCTCGGAAACAGCGAACGATTTGATAATACCTTTCAAAACCAGCGACCATAAACAGCTGCTTAAACAGTTGCGGAGATTGTGGAAGAGCGTAGAATTCATGCTCATGTACACGGCTGGGAACGAGATAATCTCTTGCACCTTCCGGCGTACTCTTTGTGAGCATCGGTGTTTCAGCTTCCATGAAGGAACGCTCGTTTAAAAAGTTCCGGACTTCCTGGGTAATGCGATGCCGCAACCAAAATATTTCCTGCATTTTCGGCCGTCGTAAATCAAGGAATCGGTTGGAGAGACGAACGTCCTCTGAAACATTTGCACTCTCTTCCATGGAAAACGGCGTCGGTTTTGATTTATTAAGAACAGTTATGTCCTCCACTTGAACTTCAACTTTTCCGGTTGTGATCTTATCGTTGATCGTTTCTTCATCACGGCGAACGACTTTTCCGATTACATCTAGTACGAATTCATTACGAACATCATTCGCGATGCTTAACGCTTCTTCATTAATTTCAGGGTTAAAAACAATTTGAACGATTCCGCTACGGTCACGAAGATCGATGAAGATAACCTGTCCTAAATCTCTTCTCGTCCTGGCCCAACCCTTTAAACGCACTTCTTGTCCAATCATGTCCTCTGTAATTTCGTTACAATAATGACTTCTTCCTAATTCTGACATCCTTATTCTCCTTTGTTTACAACTTTTTCAACTGTTTGATGTGGCTAGCAAGCTTATTCATAGGAATGTTCTCTTCTTCTCCTGAAGACATATCCCGAAGTTTTACCATGCCACTTTCCAATTCTTCTTCACCGATAATCACCGTGTACGTTGCGTTCGAACGATCTGCGGACTTGAATTGAGCCTTTACCTTTTTACCTAAATAATCTTTATCTGCCGTAAGGCCCTCCGCTCGTAACTCTCTTAGTAAAGCCCCGCCTTTTTCAGCGGCCACATCCCCGACGGTTACAAGAAAAGCGTCAAGCCCCTGTTCAACAACCGGCAAAGCATTGCGAGCCTCTAGCGCCATTAACAAACGTTCAATACTTAACCCAAATCCAATTCCTGAAACGGACGGTCCGCCTAGCTCTTCAATCAACCCTTCATATCGTCCGCCTCCGGATAGTGTCGTAATTGAGCCGAATTCAGGCTCTTCGAGCATGATTTCAAACGATGTATTGGTGTAATAATCAAGTCCGCGCACGAGATTTGGGTCTATGACAAAGGGAATATCCATATCAGTGAGCAAGCGTTGTACCGTCTCAAAATAACGAGTGGATTCTTCATTTAAATAATCAAGAATGGCGGGCGCCGTTTCTTGTAACGGATGATCACGATCGATTTTACAGTCCAGAATTCGTAATGGATTTTGTTCGAGCCGCGCCTGACAATCCTCACAAAATTCATCAATGCGAGGGGAAAAATGTGCAATCAGTGCATCCTTGTGCGCCGTGCGACTTTCTCTATCACCCAAACTGTTAATCACCAGTTTTAAGTTTTTCAATCCACATGCTTGATAAAAATCCATCGCCATGGCGATCACTTCAGCATCAATCGCCGGATCATCACTTCCGATCGCTTCAACCCCAAACTGATAAAATTGCCGCATCCGCCCTGACTCCGGGCGCTCATACCGAAACATTGGACCAAGATAATAGAGTTTCAACGGTTGTTGTGGCTGCCCGTGCAGCTTGTTTTCCACAAAAGAGCGGACGACTGGAGCCGTCCCTTCAGGTCGAAGTGTAATCAAACGTCCGCTTCGATCTTGAAACGTGTACATCTCCTTTTGCACAATATCTGTGCTTTCACCTACTCCGCGCTGAAACAGTTCAGTAGCCTCAAAGATCGGTGTACGGATTTCCTTATAATTATACTTGCGGCTGACATCCCTTGCGATTCCTTCAACATATTGCCATTTCGCCGCTTCCTCAGGCAAAATGTCCTGAGTTCCTCTCGGAATCTTAATGTTCATATTCACGACTCTCCTCATACATTTCCTATATTTCTTACTCTGCCTTTTTGGACACTAAAAAATCCCTCTGAACGAAACTCAGAGGGACGAGCGTACGCCCGCGGTGCCACCCACATTGAAGTGATCTTTTTCGATCACTTCCGCTTACGACAGTTAACGCCTGTGTAACGTTTCGATCTAATGGCCGGGAGGCATTGGCAATGCAGCGTCCTACGTTCAATCGAAAACCTACGAAGTGTTTTTCCGCGAGATTGTACAGAAGGGCTCACAGCCACGGCGCCTTCCTCTCTGACTACAATGGGTCACGTACTTTTCTTCATCCACGGTCTAATTTTATCCTGTTACTTTATCATACGAATCTACAGGCACGATGTCAACATCTGACTTTAATCCCTTTCAGTCAAGGGGTTTCAAGCATAAGTGTCACGGGGCCGTCATTGGTTAAATCCACTTGCATGTTCGCCCCAAATTGACCTGTCTCCACATGAACCCCGAGTTCGCGCAAATAGCGGTTAAAGTCCTCATAAAGCTTTTCAGCATGGTCAGGCTTGGCCGCTTCTACGAAACTGGGACGTCTGCCTTTTCTCGCATCACCGAAAAGGGTAAATTGGGAAATGGAAAGAACCGAACCCGAGACATCGAGCAAAGAAAGGTTCATTTTCCCTTCATTATCTTCGAAAAGCCGCAGATGAGCCACTTTTTCAGCAAGCCAGCGTGCCTCTTTTTCCGTGTCTTCATGGGTCACTCCGATAAAAACGACATATCCTTGTTCAATTTGACCGACACAAGCCTCGTTTACGTTCACTTCGGCTTGGTTACTACGTTGTATTAAAGCTTTCAATGTTGCAGCTCCTTTACTAGTCTAATGTCAGGTATACAAGGCTTATTGGAATACTCTGCGTACCGCGTAAATATCAGGCAGGCGTTTAATTTTTTCTACCACTTTTCGCAAGTGGGAAAGGTTGTTAATGGAAATGGTCATATCAATAACAGCCATTTTATTATTATCCGAACGACCGTTTACTGCGTTGATATTAGTTTTCGATTCAGCAACCACATTTAAAACTTCATTCAGGAGTCCTCGTCGATCATAACCGGTCACTTCAATATCAACGTTATAACTTTTTGTTTTTCCTTGTTCTGGCTCCCATTCCACATCGATAAGACGGCTTTGGTTTTCGGGTGTATCCGCGACATTCGGGCAATCTGCACGATGGATCGATACTCCCCTGCCCTTCGTGATAAAACCACGAATCTCTTCACCAGGTACTGGATTACAACATTTTGAAAGACGAATCAGGAGGTTGTCCACGCCTTTCACGCGCACGCCCGTGCTGGAACGCCTCGTTCGCGCCGGAGTCGGTAGGTCCTTGATCGCTTCGGTAACTGTTTTCTTATCCAGATCTTTATTTTCATTACGTTTTTTTTCGGTTAAGCGAGTCACCACTTGCTTTCCGGAAACTCCGTTATAACCAATGGCCGCAAACATATCTTCTTCAGCGCCAAAGCTGAATCTTGACGCAGCTTCTTGAAGGTTTTTCTCTGTAAGGATCTCTTTCGGATTAAAATCCTGGGCGCGTAATTCTTTCTCAATGATATCCCGCCCTTTTTGCACATTCTCTTCCCGACGTTCCTTTTTGAAAAACTGCTTGATTTTATTTTTTGCATGAGAACTCTGTGTAAGCTTCAACCAATCTTGCGACGGTCCGTAGGAATGCTTGGACGTCATCATGTCAACGATGTCACCAGTCTTCAATTGGTGATCAAGGGGAACCATTTTGCCATTCACTTTTGCGCCAATCGTCCGATTTCCAATTTCTGTATGGATACGATAGGCAAAATCAATCGGAACCGATCCACGCGGCAATTCAATGACGTCTCCTTTAGGTGTAAAAACAAAAACCATATCTGAAAATAAATCAATTTTCAGTGACTCCATAAACTCTTGAGCATTCGAAGTATCGTTTTGCCACTCCAAAATCTCTCGGAACCAATCCAGGTTATCAATGGATTTCTGATTGTTTGTCTTACCTTCTTTGTATGCCCAATGCGCGGCAACCCCGTATTCGGCGACACGGTGCATCGCCTCGGACCGGATTTGTACTTCCAATGGCTCGCCTTTAGGCCCAATCACTGTGGTATGAAGGGACTGATACATATTGGCTTTGGGCATGGCGATGTAGTCTTTAAATCTGCCGGGCATCGGTTTCCAACGGGTATGAATCACACCTAATATCGCATAACAATCTTTAATGCTATTCACAATGATTCTAACGGCTAGGAGGTCGTAGATTTCGTTGAACTGTTTTTTCTGGATCGTCATCTTTCGATAAATGCTGTAAATATGTTTCGGGCGACCGGAGATGTCCGCCTCAAGGTTCAACTCTTTTACACTTGCATCAATATCATTAATTACTTTATCAATATATTGCTCGCGTTGCGCGCGTTTTTGCTTCATCAAATTTACAATTCGGTAATACTGTTGGGGATCAAGATAACGTAAGGCAATGTCTTCCAGCTCCCATTTTATCGTGGAAATCCCAAGTCGGTGGGCCAGGGGAGCAAAGATTTCCAGCGTCTCTTTGGAAATGCGTCGTTGTTTTTCAGAGGGAAGATGCTTCAGCGTCCGCATATTGTGAAGGCGGTCCGCCAATTTAATCATGATGACGCGGATATCACGGGCCATAGCTACGACCATTTTTCGATGATTTTCCGCTTGTTGTTCTGCTTTTGATTTATATTTAATCTTTTTCAACTTCGTTACGCCGTCCACGAGCATAGCGACTTCCTCGCCGAAAGACTCGCTCAAATCGTCTACGGTCGTATCTGTATCTTCCACCACGTCATGAAGGAAAGCCCCCGCGATCGTAGCAGGTTCTAATTCAAGCTCGACTAAAACTTCCGCGACTTGAACAGGATGATGGATATACGGTTCTCCAGATTTACGATATTGCCCTTCATGGACCTTCTCAGCATAGAGGTAAGCACGTTCAAGAAAAGCAACCTGCTCTTCCGACATATACCTCCCAACTTTTTCCAATAATTGCTCTATTGTCATGCAATCACCCTTCGTTCACTCGCAGTCTCTATTTTATCTATTATCAATAAAAATTCGACACCTGTAAAGTCCCTCGTTTTTCCGACCATGTCTGGGTGGTTCAAATCGTATAAGAGCCGATATTGGCAAAAATACTACAGCGAGGAAAGAAACTGGGCTGGGCCGTTGTTGGCCCCCTAATTAGGTGTCCCTATCTCCAGTTGGGTCGTTATCACCAATTTATATCATTCTTGCTTCAAGTCGGGTCATTTGTCCCGCTTTTGGCAGCTCCACCTATCGAACTCTCCTAACCTGATTGTATAACTCTATAAGTGCGTGTTCAAAAGGAAGACAAAAACAAATATGACACTTTGCAACACCCCACTGAGTATGAGAATGAATCCCTATGTCACCATCCCTTTCACAGAAAAGAGCCGAGGAAGTCGAGAAGAGCTTGAGCTTGCACCGCCGCGAAAGTATTCCCTTCTCACGAAGGAAAAGTAGGTTCCATTTCCGAGAAGCGGAGCGTACGCTGGCACCCCCTCAAGTGATTCTTCGCATGAATAAAAAGTGGTTCTTTTTCGAGGATATGGTTTTCATACGTGAGGACTTAGAAGCAAGACGACAAAGAGGTACGACGGTTATTTTTCCCAGACTTTTTGAACAACCTCGATAAACTAAAGAAAGAGCGCCTGTCCAGGCACCCTTAATAATAAGTCATCAGCGAGAATACATCATAGTCTTGCAATTCCTCCCCACGGTCAATGTAGGCAAGTTCAATGAGAAATGCACAGCCTACGACGGCCCCACCGAGTTCTTCCACTAATTGAATCGTTGCTTCAATCGTACCGCCAGTTGCGAGGAGGTCATCAGTAATAATAACGCGATCACCGGGTTGAATGGCATCACTATGAATAGCAAGGCTCGCTTTCCCGTATTCCAGTCCGTAATGTGTTTCTACAACAGGTCGGGGCAGCTTCCCAGCTTTTCGTACGGGGACAAAACTTTTTTGCAATGTATAAGCGATCGGACAGCCAAGCACAAACCCCCGGGCCTCTGGACCTGCAATGACATTTGCATTTCGCGATTTAACATATTCAGCCAGGTCATCAATCGCCTGTTTATATACTTCCCCATTTTGCAAAAGAGGAGTAATATCTTTAAATTGCACCCCTTCAGTCGGGTAATCTTCTATAATCTTGATATGCTGTTTATAATCCATGCGCCATCACCTTTGCTCGGTTCTTTTCTGGGGACATACAGGCAAACAAATAGGATTTTAGTTCTTGATACGTTGATAACATCAATGTTTGCTCGATCTCGCGTTTTTCCTCGTAATTAGAAAACGTCGGTGATGCTTGTAAGTCCTGTTTTAGCGGTTTGTTATTTAAAGAAATTTTTCCTTCTTGCATCGTAACAAATTCCAGTTCAATAAAAACTTGCAACATAAAATCGATCGTTTCAGATGACCATCCTTGATAACGGGAGATGACAGGCTTGTGATCATGAATATGCAACGGCGAATACTTTCTGATATAAGCATACAACCATTTAAAAGCTTCGCGTGTTGGCTTCGTTGTAAAAAAGGCACTGTTTTTCTCCATAAATCCTGTGTAAACCGACCGAATATATGCCTCATTTTCTCGTAAGAATTGCTCAAGTTGAGACAAGTGGACGGGTAAATCAAATAAAAAAACATCTGTAGGTGCGGTTAACTGGCCTTCTAAAGCGAACAGAAGGTCGGATTCAGAAAAACCTGCCGTCAATGCATCTTTTTTATGTTTATCTTGAAAAACCACCACTTGAAGGGAACGTTCCGTCAAAGTGTAGAAATCTTTCCAGCCCCGAACATCAAACAACTGTCGTTCTGTAACAGCAGCGTCTTTGATGACAAGCTGCGGTTTTTCATATCCTTTCCACTCATTAATTTCTAATTCTCCAACGAGATGGATATTGGCCTCATCATGGACGTAATCACTCATATGACCATAGCGGAAACCAATACATTCAAGCTTGGTGTCGTCTTCTCCTACGAGCAATTTCAAGTGATCTTTCTTACTTCCGATCTTTCGCTTTTGCCTAATCGGGGTACCTGAAATAACAACAAACGGTTTCGGGTTTCCAACACCAAAAGGCTCAAGCTGCCCGATTTCTCGGATTAAATCCAACGTTACATCTTCTACGTTCACTTCAAGCTCAATATCGGTTTTTGGTACGAAATCTTCGGCCGCCACCGTTTTCTGAACTTCTTCGGCGAACACCGCTTGAAGCTTAGGGATATCTGATTCCTTGATGGACAATCCCGCGGCCATCTGGTGTCCACCGAAATGCTGAAAGAGCGAGCGATGGCGTGAAAGGGCGGCATACAAATCAAAGCCGCTGATGCTACGGGCTGAACCTTTGGCATTCCCATCATCATCAACCGAAATAACAATAGCAGGACGGTAAAACTTTTCCACAAGCCGCGAGGCGACGATCCCCGTTACACCAGAGTTCCAGCCCTTTTTAGCAACGACAATTGCCCACGGTTCTTCTGCTCCGTCGGTTTGCAGTTGCGCGAGCGCTTCTTCTGACATTTGTACAACTGTTTCCTGCCTCTCGCGATTATATCCATCGATGCTGTTCGCTAACGTTCTTGCTTCTTCAATATCTACCGATAGCAGTAATTGTACCGCTGCATCCGCTGAGTCCATCCGTCCTGCAGCATTAAGGCGGGGACCGAACCCAAAGCCAACATCACCCGCTGAAAATGGCGGGTCGTTGATCCCGCATAAATCCTTTAAGGCCTGTAACCCTGGACGATCAAGGAAACCAAGCCTATGTAAACCTGCTTTTGCGAAATATCGATTTTCATCCCTCAATGGCACAAGGTCACTAATTGTTCCTAAAGCCATAAGGTCGAGGCCCTCCTCGGGAAATTCACCGATCAAGGCATGAGCAAGTTTCCCTACCACGCCTACACCAGCCAACTCTTTAAAGGGATACATGCAATCCTTTCTCTTCGGATTGAGAATCGCGTAAGCATCCGGAAGTTCAGGCGGCACTTCGTGATGATCCGTAATAATGACGTCTAATCCAATTTCCTTGGCATAGTGAATGGGTTCATGAGCCGCAATCCCCGTGTCCACAGTAATCACGAGTGTACATCCTTCGTCATAAAGCCGCTGAAATGCTGCGTTATTCGGGCCGTACCCTTCGGTAAACCGATTCGGAACATACCAGGTATAAATCGCACCTAATTTGTCCAGAGTTTCGCACATAAGGGCGGTACTGGAGACACCATCCACATCGTAATCCCCGAAAACGGCGATTTTCTCTTTTCCTGAAATCGCCCGTGTTATGCGTTCTTCAGCTTGTCCAACATCGGCTAATAAAAAAGGATCGTGCATTATGGTTTTATCGGGATACAAAAAAGTACGAGCGTCCTCTAGATTTGCATTTCCTCGACGGCAAAGCAGGTGAGCGGTACGTTCGGAAACTTCAAGGGCTTTTGCCAGCCCAGCCGCTTGTTGGTCCGTTTGTTGAACGTTCCATCTCGTTTTTGCATCTAACATCGTATATGAACACTCCCCACTTGCCTGTTCTTTTTATATAGAACCGCAAGTTCTACAACAATCACACTACTTCCGCCGTGCTTCTGAGCCTTCTTCCTCGGCCTGTGGGTCGGGGTGGTCATTGAGTTGACGGCCCTCAACATTATTTTTCTTTAATCGACGTATCTCCTGCTGCAAACGATAGACTTTTAACATGCCTACACCGCCAATAACGAGTCCTCCCGCAAGTACAGACCCTAAAATAACAAGAATCAAGGGGATTTGTGTCGTACCAAATAAAAAGTTGACGGTGACGCTATCGACATTAATGACAGCAAATATCGAGATCAGTAAGGCAGCGATTAGTCCAAGTATAAGCATCCATTGACCTTTCATCTCTCTACCTCCACTTTCAAGTTACACATCATCCTGATACGGGTTCACATGCACAAGAACATTTCGGACCCGTTCCTCTTCCAACAACAAATGTTTGACGTCTGTCGCGATATCGTGACCCTTTCGTACACTAATTTCAGGGTCTACTACTATTTTAATATCAATGATCACATAATGTCCATGCTGGCGAGCGTGAAATTCATCAATTCCCAGTACGCCTTCGACCCCCAGCACTTTGTTTTTCATATCTTTCGTATCCTCATCATGTAACACATGATCAAGGGCATTGTGAATGGCTTCTTTCCCTAACCTCCAAGCCATGAGCATAACAAGTCCAGCCACGAATACCCCAGCGATCAAGTCACCATAAAGGAGCCACCCTACGTCAAAATAGGATCCAAGAAGCGAAGCCCCGACCCCTACAAGGGCAGCAAGTGATGAAATTGCATCCGAACGATGATGCCAGGCATCGGTGACCATAGCATCGCTGTTATATCTTTTTCCTAGTCTTACTTTGTACCGGAACAGAAATTCTTTAACGATAATTGAGGCCAGGATAACATAAAAAGCAACAACGCCTGGGGCTTCAGTATCTCCAGTCATATCTTGAATGGTACTGACAGCAATTTCTAAACCCACCATAAACAACAGCACACTAACAATAATGGCTGTAATCGATTCTGCCTTCCCATGACCATAGGGGTGGTCCTCGTCTGGCGGAAGTTCTGCAGCCCGAATGCCGATGAGAACGGCGAAGGAAGTAACGACATCAGCCGCAGAGTGAGCAGCGTCTGCAATCAAGGCACGGCTGTTAGCCAAAAAGCCGAACACTCCCTTGACGACAGCTAAAGCAATATTAACAATGATTCCTACCCAAGCGGCATGCCTTATTTTTTTATAGCGGATATCATCAGATTCAGTCATATTATCCCTGCCTATCTTTATGTTCCGGGGCCTGCTGTTCCGTTATCCGGAAGGAAATCTTCTTACCATCCTATGTATGGGGATAAAATCCCCTCGTTCCAGAGATAACGAGGGGAGAATATTCACTAGCTTTCCTCTGCTTCAGAAACCGGTTTATTCCGTTCCTTTTCAATCACCTTATACTTCCATACGAGCCACAACTGTGCAGCAAAAAAGAGAGAGGAGTAGGTTCCAGCAATCATACCGATGACAATGGCAAAGGCAAATGAAGTGATCGCTTCACTTCCTAGCAGCCAAATCGCTACAGCTGCGAATAATACGGTTATGACAGTATTAAGCGAGCGTGTAAGTGTCTGCAGTAAACTATTGTTTACGACCCCTGCCAGATGATCAAAGCTCGTAATCTCCTCTTCCTTCTTCACGTTTTCACGGATCCGATCAAAGGTGACAATCGTATCGTTAATCGAGTACCCGACGACGGTCAGTACAGCCGCAATAAATGGAATATTTATTTCTAATTGTAGCAGGCTGAACACAGAAATAACCAAAAACGCATCGTACAAAAGAGCAGTTATAGCAGCAAGCCCGTATAAAAATTCAAAACGGATAGCAACGTAAATGACAATGCCAAGCGCAGCTAATCCGGTGGCAATTAAGGCATTGATCGCTAGCTCCCTACCAATTTGAGGGGAAACGGTACTTACGTTTGGCTCTGAGCCAAAGACATCTTCAAAATGCCCTTGAATATCTGTCACTTCCCCTTCTTCAAGGAAACCGATAAACTGCGCGGAGGCCTGTTCATTATTTTCACCTGCGAGCGTGATATCATCCGGTTCAAGGCCAACGACTGCAAATTCATTTTCAATTTCTTCTTCTGTGAGCGGTTCCTCAGACATGAAATCGACGCGTGTACCACTTTCAAAGTCAATGCCGAGGTTAAGTCCCATGGTTGAGAGTAAAATTGCACCGGCAAGCACGACCGCAATCGTAAAGACAAAATATTTCTTTCGGTGCTTGATAAGATCAATATTTTTTTTAGCCATATTAAAGTCCACGGCGAACATCACGCTCCTTTACGCCAAACAACCAGTATTTCCGATTTAAGGAACGGCTGTTAATCCATAGTCCAAGTAAGAGGCGTGAGCCGTATACAGCAGTGATGAAGCTGGTTAAAATGCTGACAATGAGCATGACGGCAAATCCCTGGACCGCGCTTGTGCCGAAGTAAAATAAAACAGCAGCGGCGATAATCGTCGTGACATTGGCATCGATAATCGTCCCCAGCGCCCGACGGCTTCCTGCTTTATATGCTGATTTCATTGATTTTCCATCTTTTAACTCTTCCTTGATGCGTTCGTACGTCAGAATGTTCGCATCCACAGCCATGCCGACCCCGAGAATTAAAGCGGCGATACCCGGCAAGGTTAGAACTCCTTGAATGGAATTAAAGAGAATCATAACAAGATAAATGTATACGCTCAGTGTGATGGCAGCGATCACACCCATAAACCGATAATAAGCCATCATGTATAAAAGAATTAGAGAAACCCCAACGAGTCCTGCAAATAACGTCTCTTCCAAAGCTTGCTCCCCTAGTGATGCCCCGACAGCGTTGGAGTATACTTCTTCAATTTGCACAGGGAGAGAGCCGGCATTCAGTACCTCTGCCAAAAACTCGGCTTCTTCAAGAGTGAAGCCTCCTTGAATGGTTACGGTATCCGTATATAAAGGTTCATTCACACTTGGGGCTGATAGAAAAGCTGGGTCCGCTTCACCAATTTCGTCATAGAAAGCATGTTCTTCTTCCTCGTAATCAAGCCAAATCACAAGGGAATTTTCAGGTGGCGGGTTCGTGTAGAGTTCTTCGGTAATTTCTCCGAATTCCTGACCATCCTGCAGCGTTAATTGTACAATCGGCTGATTTTGTTCATCAAAGACCGCACTGGCGCCTCCTTGCTCAAGGTCTTCTCCTGAAAGCATTAAATTATCATCGACATCCCGAAACGAAAGTTCTGCTTCAGTTGAGAGAAGCTCACGTGCTTCCTCCTGATCTTCAACCCCGGGGAGCTGTACGCGAATACGGTCTTCCCCTTCAACGGTTATCGACGGTTCCGAAACCCCTAATACATCCACCCTTTGATTAAGGGCTGAGGCAGTGGCCTGTATATCATTCTCAGTGAGTTCCTGCCCATCTTCAGGCTGCAGCTCATAAAGAACCTCGAATCCTCCTTGCAAATCAAGGCCAAGGTTTGTACTGCGAGCGACATCAAATGCCGTTTGCGAAATCAGGATGCCTACAGCAATAATAATGGCGAAAAATGCACCGATCCTTCCCCATTTTTTTCCCATATTATGTTCCTCCTTCAGTTACCGCCTAGCTCTACATCCAATTACCGTTCTTATGACAGAATACGAAAATTATACGGAAGGGACTTTTTTCATGTCAATGTCGGAGAATGTCTTCCAGTAAACCTTCTAATGGATCTTCGGTATCCTTTGACCAGCCTCCAATCCCTTTATACGCATTTACGGTCTGTTCATTCATGAAATCAGTCACAGAGAGACGCATCAATATATTCACCAATCGATAGAAAGGCACGAATTCCGTTTCTTTTTGCAGCTTTTGCAGTCCCAAATTCCAAATATCCTCTTTTGTAACTTCTTCATGATCGAGTAAATGAAATTCATCACGCTTTAGTTCGAGTATCGGTTCCACATCACTTTTCCATACTTCAAATTGTTGTGGATTTGTCATTGAATTCCCTCGCTTTTTAATACACAGGAATGCGCTTTTATTATGTATCTTTCCGTACCTTTTCAACATCCTCTTTTTGTATTGCTTGTCATGCTTGACCCAACTTGCTGCATAGTTATCTATTGGCGGACAAGTGCCCCATTACTTAGGAAGGAGGACGGGTATGACCAGACAGACGTTTTTCGCCGGCGCTCTCATGCTCATCGCAGCAGGCTTAATTACCCGAATCCTCGGATTCATCAATAAAATTGTCGTCGCACGCATTATGGGTTCAGAAGGAATGGGGCTCTATATGATGGCCGTACCTTCACTTTTGCTTATCATTACACTTACGCAGCTTGGCCTTCCGGTCGCGATCTCCAAATTGATCGCTGAAGCTGAAGCTCATGGAGAGCATGAACGAAAAAAAAGAATTCTTATTGTTTCCCTGATCCTTACCGGTAGCTTAAGCATTGTTTTGACAACAGCGATGATCGCGTTTGCTCCCCTTCTTGCCAGTTTCCTTTTGACTGATACACGTGCGATTTATCCCTTAATGGCAATTATCCCCATCGTACCTATCGTTGCATTATCTGCAGTTATGAGGGGTTATTTTCAGGGGATGCAAAACATGCGCCCCATCGCATATTCCCAAGTCATTGAGCAAGTGGTACGCATTGCCCTCGTTGCCTTTTGTACAACCATCTTTTTACCTTTTGGTGTTGAATTTGCAGCCGCAGGTGCAATGATCTCTGTCGTAGCCGGTGAGCTCGTTTCTTTGCTCTATGTCTTTTACGTCTTTAAAAATAAAAAAACCATGCGTATTCGCAAAAACTTTTTCTCCGCCCTTGAAGGCGGAAAGCGTACACTCAAAGATTTAATGGCCATTGCACTTCCAACAACTGGAAGCCGGCTGGTCGGTTCTGTCTCCCAATTTCTTGAACCTATTATCGTTGCCCAAAGCCTGGCAATCGCCGGAGTAGCAACGGTTACTGCGACAAGCCAATACGGTGAATTAGTCGGATTTGTCGTCCCTCTCTTGTTCTTGCCTGCATTTATTACACAAGGGTTATCCGTGTCACTGGTCCCAGCCATTAGCGAAGCTCATAGTAAAGGTGACTACGGCATGATTCAACGACGGCTGCAACAAACAACAAAAATTGCCTTGCTGTCAGGAGGCATTTCTGTTGTCATCTTGTACGTATTTGCTGTCCCGCTGCTAACACTTATGTACGAGGCACCACAAGCGGCCGTTTATTTAAAAGTCATCGCACCCTTTTGCATCTTTTTGTATTTTCAAATGCCGCTACAATCTGTATTACAAGCGCTCAACTTAGCAAAAGCTGCGATGTTTAACAGTCTCATCGGGGCAGTCGTTAAAATGTCAGCCATCGCCTTTCTCGCTTCCCGTCCGGAACTTGGCATTATGGGTGCAGCCCTTGCCATCTGTGCAAGCATCATGCTTGTCACGCTTCTGCATTTTATTAGCGTGTCACGGGCGGTTGGTTTTACGTTAAATGTTAAAGACTGGAGCGGCACATTACTCGTCACCATTTTAACCGCAGGTGTAGCAACGCTTGCATTTCGTACGTTTATCACCGCTGAGCAAATGCTTACAGGTACGTTGATCAGCCTTACCATTACCGTTGTTAGTTACTTCGTCGGCTTGTTTGTATTCCGATTACTTCATATTAAGAATATCAGTCGAATCCCAATCCTTCAATCTTTCTTTCGATAGTTCGTCTCCTTTTCATCAATGATTAGGGTACCATTTTTTTTCCCCGTGCACAGGGCAACGTCTTTAACGTCTGAATACCCACGGGCTTGTAGTTTAGCAATCAGCCACTCCGCATCTTTATCGATACGTTGTAGATGGTCATGTTGAATGACTCCATCAATGATAAATGGAAACGGATAGACAACTTCACCGGCATTCGTTTCCTTTTTAATCACAGAGAGGTCGCCGGATGGCTCAAGAACGGCAAACTCTATTTCGGAAAAATTACTAATGCTTTGCTTACGCAGCTGTAACAACAGATCATCGAAATTGTACCGCTGCTGGCGCATCGCTTTTTCATCAATCTTCCCATTTTCAATGATCATGGTCGGCTCCCCGTCTAGGCAATCACGGAGACGGTCACTTTTCAGTGACACATAAGCTAGAAAAATTTGGGTGCAGGCCAGTACAACAATCGGTAATACCCCTTTTATCAAGGATTGTTCATCGATTGCCATAACAGCAAATTCAGCAATCATAATCGAGACGATAAAATCGAGGAGCGAAAGTTCACCAACTTCCCGCTTCCCCATAATCCGCAGTGAAACTAAAAGGAAAAAATAGAAAAAAAGCGTTCGCCACGCCAGTTCAAATAACTCCATGCCCTCACCCCGTTGCTCCTTATCATTCCCAGATCAAGACACTAGCATTACGAAAGTTCGTAAACGGGGAGGGACGTAAACGATAGCGGCTGAACGGGGGATGCCCCGTAAGAAGCCCATTCAATGATTTTCTTAAGTCTCCTAGTCTAGATGCTTGTTTTAAACATATGCTTTACCAATATGACGAAAAGGGGGAGTTCTTATGGAATCAAGGCTCATCAAAGCATTTGTCATCTCATGTATCACGATGCTTACACTTGTATTATTTTCAGGATTGACACTGGCCACCATTTTACGTTTCAGCTCCCTGAGTGAACTATCCATTTCAGGGATCACCATTGGTACAACAGTTGCTATCACTTTTATCGGCGGAATCACAGCCGGCCTGAAATCACGTTCAAGGGGGTGGCTAGCTGGATTATTGGCCGGTATTGCTTTTGCATTCATTGCGGCTGCATTGCAGTATCTAGGCTACGGTGTTCAAGTAACCCTAAGTCAGATCCTCGTCTTCATCGGCAGCATCTTTAGCGCTTCATTTGGAGGCATGCTTGGCGTCTCGCTCTTTGGTTCGACGCGTTAGTTTTCTCTTTAGAAAACTTGGCTTTTCGCCAAGCTTTTATAGTGAAAGCCTTGGTTGCACTTATGCAGGTAAGAAATTTAATTTCTTACCTGCCAAAAAAGACCGGAGTAAAGGGTATATTATAACCCCTGCCTCCGGTCTTTTCTATGCTCTAATTTTGATTGACAACTTCCCGCACAGCTGAACGGTCATACGTAAGCTTACGGTTTTCATTCACGAGCAAGATCACTTTATCTTCATCAAGTGCATCAATCGTCCCGTGCAAACCGCCAATCGTAATCACGTCATCCCCTTTTTGGAGGTTCGCGTGCATTTCACGAATCTGCTTTTGCCGCTTCTGCTGCGGTCGAATAAGTAAAAAGTAAACGATCGCAAACATGAGCACTAACATAATAATTGCTTCCATGTTGTATACACCCCTTTCTCATCACTATAAGTAAGATGATGTTCAAAAATCCCGGGAAAATAGCGGTCGTGTTTCTTCGTCGGAAGGAAGTCGGCTATAATCGTTACCTCCTGCGCGCCGCACGTATGAACCATACGCTGGTGCCCGAAGACGGATCGGCTCTTTTACCCTTACTTGAACACGTACTAAAAAGTGTTGTTAAAAATTCTTCGCATCTGGCCGGTTAAAACCGTATTGCTCGAAAAATTCTTCACGGAAATCAAGCAGGCGATCTTGCTTGATCGCTAAGCGAACCTTCCTCATTAAGTCTATCAGGAAATGTAAGTTATGATAAGAGGTTAGTCTAAAACCGAACGTTTCCTTCGCTTTAATTAAATGACGAATGTACGCCCTCGAATAATTTCGACAGACATAGCATGAACAGTCTTCATCAATCGGCCGGAAATCACGGGCAAACTCTGCATTACGAATGACTTTACGTCCTTCGGATGTCATACACGTGCCATTACGCCCAATACGTGTGGGGAGCACACAATCAAACATATCGACCCCGCGGATGGCCCCGTCGATCAAGGAATCCGCAGACCCAACGCCCATTAAATACCGGGGCTTGCCTGATGGCAATAGGGGTGTCGTCTGCTCCAGCACCGTGTTCATCACCGATTTCGGTTCACCAACCGAAAGGCCTCCAATTGCATAGCCCGGAAAATCGAGAGAGATAAGATCATCAATACTTTGTCGCCGCAAATCTTCATACTCGCCCCCTTGGACGATTCCAAAAAGTGCCTGCTGTGATGGGGTTCCCTGTTCTTGTGCTTCCAGGCAACGTTCCGCCCAACGGCTTGTCCTTGCGACAGAATCGCTCATATACGCGTGAGAGGCTGGATAGGGCGGGCATTCATCAAATGCCATGATAATATCAGCTCCCAAGCTTTGCTGAATATGCACCGCTTTCTCCGGGCTCAAAAAAAGACGTTCCCCACTAATATGGTTACGAAAACGTACGCCTTCTTCATCGATATCACGCAAGTCGCTAAGACTAAACACTTGAAACCCTCCGGAGTCAGTGAGTATCGGGCGATCCCAATTCATAAACGAATGCAGCCCCCCCGCCTCTTCAACGAGATCTTCACCCGGTCGCAGCCAGAGGTGATACGTGTTTGATAAAATGATTTGGGCGTCCATTTCTTTTAATTCTTCGGGACTCATCATCTTAACGGTGGCAAGCGTCCCAACAGGCATAAAGACTGGTGTATCGATCGTACCCCGAGGTGTATGGATACGGCCCAGCCTGGCTCCTGACTGCTGACATGTTTTTATATGTTCATAACGAATGGCTGCTGTCAAAATGACCTTGCCCCTTTCTCAATGTACATGGCGTCCCCGAAGCTAAAGAATCGGTACTGTTTTGCAATGGCTTCTTGATAGGCATGCATGATGGCATCTTTGCCTGCAAAAGCACTAACGAGCATCATTAGCGTCGACTTTGGCAAATGAAAATTGGTAATCAGTCCATCAATCCCTTTGAATACATAGCCAGGATAAATGAAAATATCGCTCCAGCCGCACGTTTGCAAAAAACCCCCATGCGTATTTATGATCGTTTCCAACGTACGCGCAGATGTGGTCCCGCAAGCAATAATATCACGGCCATTTTCTTTTGCTTCATTCAACGTCTCTGCCGTATCAGCACTCATCTCAAAATACTCCGCGTGCATCTCATGTTCTTCTACCGTATCTACCGATACCGGGCGGAAAGTGCCTAACCCTACATGTAAGGTAATATAGCAAATATTAACGCCTTTTGCACGTAATTCGCACAGCTGCTCTTCTGTAAAATGCAATCCTGCCGTTGGTGCTGCTGCTGCACCTGATTTTCTGGCGAATACGGTTTGATAACGCTCCTGATCATCAAGTTCTTCCGTAATATAAGGAGGAAGGGGCATTTTTCCAAGTGACTCAATCACTTCCATGAAGATGCCTTCATAATGAAAACGAAGCACTCTTCCGCCGTGATCATTCGTAGCTATACAAGTCGCTTTTAGGCGTCCGTCCCCGAAGATAATTTCTGTGCCTGGCTTCACACGTTTCGCCGGTTTCACGAGTGTCTCCCACTCATCGGCTCTTTGTTCATGCAGAAGAAGAACTTCTACTCTGCCATGTGTTTCTTTTTTCTCACCGAATAATCTTGCCGGGAGGACACGCGTATCATTAAGCACTAAGCAGTCCCCCGCTTTTAGAAGCGTGTTTATATCAGAAAAATGGCGATGGTCCAAATCCCCGTTTTCCCGGTTCAGTAAGAGCAAACGGGAAGCATCGCGATGGGGAAGCGGTCGCTGTGCAATCAATTCTTCCGGCAATTCAAAATCAAAATCCTTCACATCCATATTATTTTACCTAAACCTTCCCATTATAAAAAAGATAAGAGACAAAACAACGCTCAAGATAATACATGTAACAATCGGGAAGTAAATCGTCGTACTTCCGCTTTTAAACAGAATATCACCTGGCAAGCGTCCGATTGGCAAAAACCTACCTCCCACTTGCCAAATCAAGCCAATGACAATAAGAACGACACCTGTAATCATCAACCATCTTGGGATTTCAGCCATTGGTATCCTCCGATCTGGTCCACCCAAAGTGTTCGTATGCTGAAGGTGCAACGACCCGCCCACGAGGCGTTCGTTGTAGGAAACCGATTTGCAAAAGATACGGTTCATAGACATCTTCAATCGTTTCAGATTCCTCACCGACTACTGCCGCCATCGTATCAATGCCGACTGGACCGCCGGAAAACTTCTCAACCAGAGTCTCCAACAGCCTATGATCAATGTGATCAAGGCCGAGCCGATCCACTTGCAAATGCCCCAGAGCTTCTTCTGCTTCTTGAAAGGATACCGTTTCTGCCCCATTTACTTGCGCAAAATCACGTACGCGCCGGAGCAAACGATTGGCGATCCGAGGTGTTCCACGCGCACGCCTGGCCACCTCATACGACGCTTCCTCGTCGATCTCCATCGACAGGTATTCACCCGTCCGAGCCACAATAGCTGCCAGCTCATCAAGCTTATAAAAATCTAATCGGCTCATAACACCGAAACGGTCACGCAGCGGTGCGCTTAGCATGCCAGCGCGAGTGGTAGCACCGACGAGCGTAAAAGGCGGCAAATCAAGACGAACTGATTTCGCCCCTGACCCCTTTCCAATCACAATATCGATACAAAAATCTTCCATAGCTGGATACAATACCTCTTCCACCGGACGCTGCAGGCGATGGATTTCATCAACAAATAGGACGTCTCCAGGTTCGAGCGTGGTCAGGATCGTTGCCAAATCTCCCGGCCGCTCAATCGCCGGGCCCGATGTAGTTCTTAAATTCACATTCATCTCATGAGCGATAATTGTTGCAAGTGTCGTCTTACCAAGTCCGGGCGGTCCGTAAAGCAAAACATGATCAAGACTTTCTTCTCTCATTTTCGCTGCTTCAATAAACACATGTAGGTTTCGCTTCACTTGTTCTTGCCCAATATAATGGGAAAGCGCCAACGGACGTATTCCTTCTTCTCCAGTGACCTCTTCTTCCGATAAGCGTTCCTGGGATATTAACCGTTCGTCCACAAGATCCCTCCTTAACGCTCAACCATCAAACGTAATGCACGTCTGACATACTCATCAGCCTCAAGTTCTTCGTGCTTTAATTCTTTCTCGCATTTTCCAATTTCTTTTTCACCGTAACCGAGAGCCCGCAAAGCTTCCATCGCTTCCTGCAGTGCCCCCTGCTTCTCCAGTGACAATGGTTGTGATGGAATCACTTCAGATTCATTTGAAACCATCACATCGAGCTTGCCTTTCAAATCGAGGATCATCTGCCGCGCCGTCTTCTTTCCGATTCCCGGAAATTTCACCAATACTGATTCATCTTCTTCCTCGATAGCCTGCACGACAACGGCTGCATTCCCTTCAGCAAGTATGGCAAGCCCCCCTTTAGGACCGATACCTGCCACCTGCAGAAGGCGTGTAAAAAGCTCCCGTTCCTCCCGCGTCGCGAAACCGTATAGCCGAAGGACATCTTCGCGGACATGCTGATACGTGTATACAACTGTTTCTTTTGCCTCATTCGTATCATAAATAAACGGATTGGCACAATAAATTAAATAACCAACCCCGTTTACATCCAGTGTTATCGACTCATGATCCCTGTAAACGACTTGACCCCTTAACCTCTCAATCACACATATTTCCCCTCTTTCAAAAAACCTTTCCTCCATTTTAACATATGCAACGGGGGGTATACGATCATTTGTTTGGAGGAATTGTTATTGCTTGGAGCCGGGTCGATCTGCGGGGGGACTCTCACCCACTTACCCTGCTTGGATCTCCCCATTGTGGTAGACATCCTGGACATCATCGTTGTCTTCGAGCATGTCAATAAGTCTTTCCACCTTATTTGCATCTTCACCTTCGACTGCTGAGGTTGTGCTCGGTATCATCGTCTGTTCACTTGAATCAATCGGGTAACCGCCCTTTTCGAGTTCGCTTCTAACTTCTTCCAACTCAACCGGCGAGGTCCAAATCAGATAATACTCCTGTTCTGATTGAACATCGTCAGCCCCTGCGTCGATGGCTTCTAGCATGACTGCTTCCTCATCATCTTCATGTAACTTGTTCTTTTCCAAAACAATGAGTCCTTTATCTGTAAATAGAAAAGAAACACAGCCATCTTCCCCAAGATTACCGCCGTTTCTGGAAAAAATATAACGAATATCCGCAGCTGTACGATTACGGTTATCGGTTAGAGCTTTTACGAATACGGCAACGCCACCGGGGCCATAGCCTTCGTAACTCATTTCCTCATAACTCACCCCGTCAGTGTCACCGCTCGCCCTTTTGATGGTTCGTTCTATATTATCAGAGGGAATATTTGCTGCCTTCGCCTTTTGTATGGCTAAACGCAGGCGAAGATTCGAAGCCGGATCATCGCCGCTTTCTCGAACAGCAGCAAAAATTTCTTTAGATATTTTTGTAAATATTTTCGCGCGCTTAGAATCCTGAGCTTCTTTGCGGCGTTTTATGTTATGCCATTTTGAATGACCTGCCATAAAAACTGTCACCTCCAGTATGTAAATATATCATGTCAAATCATAATTCTCCAGAATTTTGGATAGTTAAGGTCTTTCCACCATCACAAAAAAGAGGCCTTTATTGGCCCCTTTTTTGCTATCGACTACGTTCGAATGGACGTTGGGCAGCATCTCCCAAGTCTTCAATCATATCGGTGAGCGTTTGTTCTGTTTCTTCTAAAGCATTGCCGGTTCCCTCAGCCAAATCGTTTTGGATGTTCCCTAGCTCTTCAAAGTTATCTTCATCATCTGTGACGAATACTTCTTTATCAGCATCCATCTCATCTTCAATTTCTTGTTCAATGTGCTGGATCGTATCGTCAGTATCGTCACCATTCGTTTGAATACCGACAACAACATGCTGATCATCAACAACAACGTGACTGTTGTCTACGTTATCCATATCATTGACCTCTTCTTCAATCTTGCTAGCTAGCTCCTGAGCTTCATTATCGTCGTTTTGGTTGTTTGCATTCAGTTGACCGTGATCGTTTTGCATGCCAGCATTACCATTGTTACCTGCATTGCCTGTTTCATAACGATCACCGCGTTGGAAATTTGCATCACGCTCTTGATCGGTATACATATTTCCGTCTGCGACATCACGCGGGTTGTTATAATAAAAAGATCCTTGACCATCGTTCAGGTTACGCGTTCCATCACCTTGACCCTGCTGGTTCACTTGGTTGCCACGATCTGTCCGGTCATCGACAGTAAACATGTCTGTAATCGGACCTTCACCACGATCCCCACGCTCATTGTCCCAAGCTGCTTGTTGTTGGTTATCTACTTGATTCATCCCTGTATTTCCACCGTTGGGTCCAGCAGCATTATCGTCTGCTGTTCCACAACCTGCTAAACCTGCTGTAATAATTGAAAAAGCGGTCACTGATAGTGCCATCTTCTTCATAAATTAAATCCCCCCTTCACACTTTAAGTTGTGAAGAAAAGGGGATTGTTACACCTGTCATTTAGAGGAAGGGTCACCAGTTTGCTTACTTTGACCTTCGCTGTGATTTCGGGGTCTTGATGGCCGATAATAAGAATGTTCCTCCGTCGCTGGTTCATAATAAGGAACCGGCGGATAAAAGCTGTAGGGATCCGTCATAGGCGCTGCCATTGGCGGTGGAGCTGGAGCAGCATATGATGGATATGTTGGCATTGGGTATTGTACCGGTATAAATTGTTCTTCCATACCCGTTTGCC
Organism: Geomicrobium halophilum; assembly: GCF_014207655.1. Taxonomy (GTDB): domain Bacteria; phylum Bacillota; class Bacilli; order Bacillales; family Marinococcaceae; genus Geomicrobium; species Geomicrobium halophilum. Next base: position 1,479,907 of record NZ_JACHHJ010000001.1, read on the forward strand.
TTAATCCGCCGCCGTACCCCTGGGAATGGAAAAATTGGTCATACCCTTCCTGATAATAGCCTTGCTGAGCAGGATCGTTCATAGGATACCCTTGCGGCGATGGCATTCCATTGTACGGTTGTGGATAAACTGGAACCATACAATACTGCATGAGCTGCGGCGGCATGGATTGCGAACATGGTTGCTGCGGTGTGTATGGTGAATGCTGTGGCTGCTTATCAAAATTCTTGTTTCCACACTTTGGACATGGTTTTTGTAGTTTAGGTTTTTCCATTGGTTTTTTCTTATATACCGGTTTTTCTATTTCCTTTTCCTTTGGCTTCTCTTTCTTTTCCTCATACTTTTCCGGTGCAGGTTTTTGAATTTTCGGCGGGAGCTCCATTTTTTCTTTTTTCGGTTTTTCCGGTATTTCTTTCTTATATTCCTTTTTTTTAGGCGGTTTCGGTTTTTCTGGAACCTCGGGTTTCTTCGGTACTTCCATTACCGGCATCTGCTTCGGAGGAGGTTTTATTGTATGTTCTTTTTTTGGTTTTTGCGATTCTTTCGGTTTTTCAGGCATTTCCTTCTTCGGCTTCGGCGGCTCTGCGGGCTTATATTCAGGTTTTTCTTTCTTCGGAACTTCTTTGGTTTCTTTTGGACCTTCCTTTTTGATTTCTTTTTTCACGCTTTCTTTTTTGGCTGGAATTTTGATTTTCATTCCCGGCATAATCATTTCCGGGTCTGCTAAATGGGAGTTTGTCGCTTTTAATTCCTCGAAATCAACATCATATTTTTTGGAAAGGTTCCATAAGGTATCGCCTTTTTGAACAATATGAATTTTCATGTTTACCCATCCCTCCTGTACACATGGTTTTACCATTATCCGCTAACCGTATTGCATCCAATACAAGATATGCGCCGAAACTGGCAAGTATTCATGTGAAGAGGAATGGGGTTACATTATACTGTGTATTCCTTTTGTTCTTCATAAATCACCGCTGAAGGGTAAGTACCGAGCACACGAGTTTTACAACCGATCGCCTTCATTTCTTCTAAAGCACCAGGCAATAATACTTTATCATACGCATGGTCAATATCGATGATGAAGAAGTAATGACCAATTCCCGTTTTCATCGGCCTTGATTCAATCTTTGACAGGTTAAGTTTACGCCAGGAAAACGCTGACAACACCTGATGAAGAGCTCCAGGATAATCAGATGGCAGCGTCACAACGATCGTGGTTTTTTCTTGTCTTGACTGTTCAAGTTCAAATCGTTCTTCCTTAGAAGAAAGCAAAACAAAACGAGTATGATTGTTAGGAAAGTCATGGATGTTCTCAGCCACGATTTGTAACCCATATTTTTGAGCCGCTAATTCGTTCGCTATAACGCCACGCTTTAGGCTTGGGTCTTCCGATACTTCCTTTGCCGCTTGTGCGGTTGATGTCGCATATACCCACTGTGCTTCTGAAAACTGTTCCATTAAGTATTCATGGCATTGCGCAATAGCTTGAGGGTGCGAATACACAGCCTCCAATGCTTGCAGATCAGAGGCATTATCCTCATGGACGAGCAAATGCTGGGCAATCGGAATTGCTAACTCTGCCACAATCGGAAGATTATGCTTGTGTACAAGGTAATCGAGTGTAATATTAACCGATCCTTCAATCGCATTTTCCAATGGGACAATGGCGCCATCAACTTCTTGATTGTCGAGGGCTTGCAAACAACTTGGAATATCTTTATAGGGGATCCGCGTGGATTCATTTAAAAATGTAACAGCGGCTAGCTCAGTGAAGGTCCCTTTTGGGCCTAAGTAGGCAACTTTTTTCATCGTTCGTCACTCTTTCGCTATAAATATGTGTTCATAAAGGAGGAAAAAAGGAGCCGAGTAGCAGTTTCAAGCCTGAGGTTTCTCAGACTTCTATCCTCTATAGCTCATCTTTATTTTTTGCGGACCCTGTTCCTGATCCGATCAGTTCTACTTTCTCTACAGCTTGCATCTCTTTAATTCTTCGCATGAGTTTTTGTACTTCTACGTTCACCATTGTAGTATCAACGGTGAGCGTGACGTTCGCTCTTCCCTGTAAAGGAATGGTTTGATTAATCGTGAGAACATTTGACTGCGTATCAGCAACCACCCTTAATAGCTCCGACAAAGCGCCGGATTTATCTATTAGATGAATGGAAAGAGTAATGATTTGTGCCTGAATCATCGTATGAAACGGCAAGATCGCATCTTTGTATTTATAAAAAGCACTGCGGCTAAGCCCAACTTCCTGAACCGCATCACCGACCGTCGTTACAGTTCCGTTATCTAATAGACGTTTGGCGTCTAACGTTTTTTGCATCGCTTCTGTTAGCATATCTTCACGCACGAGAAAAAAATGATCGACTTGATCTGTCAACTATACCACCCCACTTACGAAGTCTTACATTCCTTACTCCATAAATTCGAATTCAATACCGAGTAATCGGATGGTATCTCCGTCTTTAGCGCCGCGCTCCCGCAAAGCAGCATCAACCCCCATTTTACGTAAAGTGCGTGAAAACCTTTCCGCTGATTCTCGGCGGCTCAAATCAAGCATTCGTACGCGTCTTTCTAGTGGTTCACCATATAAAACGAATGCGCCGTCGTCATCTCTTGTAATTTCAAATTCCTTTTCTTTTTCATACCGATACACAGCTCGAGATTCATCTTCATCTATATCTTCGGTTATTGGCTCTGGTTCTGGAGCTTCATCTAAGCGATCGGCCACGTTTCGGATTAACGAATCCAACCCTTGCTTGGTGTGGGTGGATACACGTTCAATACGTTCACCAATATTGGTTTCTAATTTTTGTATGAGCTCCTCGCTGCCCGGCATATCAATCTTATTTGCGACGATAAGCTGTGGCCGATCTTTTAACGCTTCGTTATACTTTTCCAATTCACGATTAATCGTTACGTAGTCCTCATAAGGATCACGTCCACTCATCCCCGATACATCCAGCATATGAACGAGTATACGTGTCCGTTCAATGTGACGGAGAAATCGATGACCCAGACCGACTCCTTCATGAGCTCCTTCAATGATTCCCGGTAAATCAGCCATAACGAAGCTCCTGCCGTCTTCAGAGGCAACGACACCTAAATTTGGATCAATGGTTGTAAATGGATAATCAGCGATTTTAGGCTTGGCCGCTGTTGCTACAGATAAAAATGTTGACTTCCCGACACTTGGGAAACCGATGATCCCTACATCTGCCAGCAATTTCAGCTCTAGGGTAACCTCCAATTCGACTCCCGGCTCCCCATTTTCCGCATGTTCTGGTGCCGGATTTGCAGGTGTGGCAAAGCGTTTATTCCCGCGGCCACCCCGCCCGCCTTTGGCCAGGAGCTTTTCTTCTTTATGTTCAACTAAATCTGCAATCACTTTTCCGCTTTTTTTATCTTTAATCACCGTACCTGGAGGGACAGTAACAATCAAAGGGTCTGCACCTTTTCCATGCTGCCCCTTCGGCCGGCCGTTTTCTCCATGCTTGGCTCTAAAATGATGTTGATAGCGAAAATCCATGAGCGTCCGTGTACCTTCATCAACTCGAAAAATAACGTCGCCGCCTTTTCCACCATCCCCACCGGCAGGACCTCCGTCAGGGACAAATTTTTCCCGGCGATAGGCAACCATGCCATTGCCGCCGTCTCCTGATTTCACAAATATATTCACATAATCGATAAACATCTATTTACACCCCTCAATCAGCATACACATCAAACTCAATATTCGCAGGCTATTACATCTCTTTATTGTACCACATATTAAAGAATTGAACCTCTCACGACTGACGCAAGTGTAAATCGCTGAATCTTCGCTCGATTTCCGAATTTAAGTGGAATCGAACGACATGCTGGAAATCATAAAATGAAATACACCACCGCTCGCCATCCATTTGTCATCAAGCATGTTAGCTTACACGAACGATTACAGTGGAAAGACGCCTGCCCCCGTTTGACAAGCGTCTTCATTGAAGGGCTTTAACTGCGACTTCCTGGCCTTGTCGGACGCAATCCGGAAGCCCGATCCCTTTATAAAAGGCCCCCGCTATATACACCCCTGGGTATTCTTTGGAAAGGGCAGATTCCCAATCAGCGACCCGTGTTTGATGGCCAACGGTATACTTCGGCATTGCATTTTGCCATCGGGTTACATTTGTAAAGAGGGGTTCTTCTCGAATCTCCAAAAAAGACCTTACATCCCTAAGAGTTTGTCCTACAATTTCTTCATCACTTTTGGAGACAATATCGTCATTTCCCGGACGCCCAACAAAACAGCGTAAAAGTGCATGCCCTTCTGGAACCATGTTTGGCCATTTTTTATGCACAAGTGTCACAGCTTTTAAGACAGCATCATTTCCTTTAGGAATAAGAAAACCCGTCCCTTCGATACGATCCGCAAGGGCAGAGGATTTTAACGCAATGGCCACTGTAGCAATGGATGCGCCAGGCAGCGACTTCATCTCTTCACGTGCTGAAAAGGAAGGGAGGACGTTTGCTGTAATCTCATGGGGCATGGTGAGTATCACACGGTCGGCTTCTTTGTTTGTTCCATCTGCAAATTGTAGGTTATATCCGTTTTCAAGTGGAGTCAATTCAAGAAGCTGTTTCTGTTTATGAATCGAACCTTCTCGCGCTTTTTTTTCTAATTCATCGACAATGACAGACAGCCCACCCTTAAACGTACGAAAAAGGCCTGATTTTTGTCCGGTGCCGGCTGATTGTTTTCGCTGTTTGGCCATTGACCTGGAACCAAGAATCAAACTGCGATGCTTTTTGCCCATATAGCTAAATTGCGGAAAGGTCGACTCTAGGCTCAACTCATTCATCTCACCGGCATACATCCCGGATAAAAGAGGTTCGAGAACCCGATCAACGAGTTCGTCTCCAAACCGTTTACGAAAAAAAAGACCAAGAGATTCATCGTTTCCTTCTGTTCGTTTGTCAGGCAACCATAGGTCTGCAGAAGCCCGTAATTTCCCCGAATTTGAAAGGAGCGAGGAGCGGAGAAAAGGCCTTACTCTAGTAGGAATCCCCATTACAGAGCCTTCAGGGATGGGATGAAAATCCCCGTTATTCACGATAAAGGCTTTTCCAGTTTCATTTTTTACCAATTGATCTTCCAACCCTAATTCCTGAGCGAGAGAAAGCATTTCAGGCTTTCGGGCTAGAAACGAATCCGGACCACGTTCAATGGTGAATCCCTCACGATGCAAGGTTTCAATTTTACCACCGAGTTTTGAATCTGCTTCAAAGAGTTCAGCCTCTATATTCATCCCGTTCACTGCCCGTTGTTTTTCAAGTTCATGAAAAGCTGATAGCCCAGTAATTCCTCCCCCGATAATCGCAACTTTCATGTCCGATCCATCTCTAATTGTTTAAAAATCGCGTCAGCCAACCCTTGAATAAATAATGGTTGGGTATTGGGCATTTCCGGGCGTTCATAGTTAACACCAAGATCATCGGTGACATCTTTACATTCAATGTCATTGTCATATAATACTTCGAGATGATCCGAAACGAATCCAACAGGGCAATAAATAAAGGTTTCATAGCCATGTTTCTCATAAAGCGCGCGTGTTAAATCCTGGACGTCAGGTCCGAGCCATTTATCTGCTGTATTCCCTTCACTCTGCCAGCCAGTCTCATAATTTTCCACGTCAGCCGCTTCCGCAATGAGCTTTGCCGTTTCCTCGAGCTGTTCAACATATGGATCGTTATCGACGAGAATTTTTTCCGGTAAGCTATGGGCAGAAAAAATCACCACTGAGTCCTCTTGGCTATGATGTGAAAATATCTCCTTCAATTGATCGCTCCAAAACTGTAAAAACTTCGGCTCCCGATACCAACTGTCTACAGCATAGATCGTTGGTCCATCGATTTCTTCAGATTTTTCAATTGCACGCCCATTATAAGATTTTACACTAAAAGTTGAATAATGAGGCGCTAAAACGATTGACACCGCCTCTTCGATACCATCGGCTTTCATTTGCTCCACAGCATCCTCAATAAAAGGGTCGATATGTTTGAGGCCAAGATATGCTTTGAACTCTATATCCACGGCGCGTTCATTCAACTGATCTTCCAGAGCCTGCTTCTGTTCTTCGGTAATACGTGCAAGCGGTGAAATTCCGCCAATAGCCTTATAACGGCCGATTAAATCATCCAAGGCTTCTTGACTGGGCTTACGGCCATGGCGAATGTGTGTATAGTAAGGTTCAACCTCATCTAAACTTCGCGGCGTTCCATAGGCCATCACTAATAACCCCATTTTTGTTTTAGCCATGTCGGTATTCCTCCTTAATTCGTGGCAGAGTATTCGTGGACGAAGGCGGTTAATCGTTTCAAGGTCTCAGGTTGAATACTAGGGGTGACTCCATGTCCCAAATTAAAAATAAAGGCCGGGTCATCTTTTGTCTCATCAAGAATCTGCTTCGTCCGAGCTTCAATAACATCCCAGGGTGCATGCAGAATGGCTGGGTCAAGATTTCCCTGCAATGCTTTCGTAATTCCAAGTTCACGGGCCTCGGTTACAGAGGTCCGCCAGTCCAATCCAATGACATCGAGATCAAGATCATCCCACTCCAAGAGGAGATGGCGGGCACCAACACCAAACATAATTAATGGTACACCCTCGTCTCGGAGGGCTGAAAAGATCTTTTTCATCGCCGGCTTTACAAATACCCGATAATCGGATGCATTCAATGCCCCTACCCAGGAATCGAAAATCTGAATCGCTTGTGAACCGGCGGCAATCTGCGCTTTCGTATAACTAATCGTCATATCCGCCAATCTGTCCATCAAGGTCATCCACGTTTTTTGGTCTCCATACATCATTGCTTTCGTATTCTCGTAATTTTTCGAGGGACCGCCTTCCACCATATAACTGGCCAATGTGAATGGTGCCCCCGCAAAAGATATTAAGGGCACACTCAACTGTGTGCGCAACAACCGAATCGTGTCGAGAACATGAGCCACATGATCATTAGGTTGAAGTTCCCCCAACTGTTCAACGTCTTTTAAGGTTCGAAAAGGCTGGTCAATCACTGGGCCGATGCCTGGTTTGATTTCAACATCCACGCCAAGCGGCGGCAATGGCGTCATAATATCCTTGTACAAAATCGCCGCATCGTTATTATATTGTTCCACCGGTAACCTCGTCACATAAGCACATAGCTCCGGGTCGTGAGTGATCTCAAAAAGGGAGTACTTCTCTTTTAACGCGCGATACTCAGGCTGAGAACGTCCGGCCTGCCTCATATACCATACAGGTTTCTCACGTCCCCCTTCCCCCCGTGCTGCTCGAAGTAAGCGATTGTTAAATGTCGTCAACGTAAACATCCTTTCAGGTAAACCCTAAATAAATAACTCATCTTACCGATTTAAACAATCATTCTTATGTACAGAGTTTATATTAGCATGTCCAATTGCATAGGCAAATCAACAAGGGTAAAAAATATTCCTCCCCCTTTTTACCATAAAGAAGAGCGAATGTCTTGTATCACTATTTCGGTTGTCCGATCGTTCATAAAATCGTAGAAAACCAATGACCATCGCCCATTTATTTTATAACTTTTGGCCTTCCCATTTATCTACCGGCCTCTGTGCCCTCTGTGTTTTCTTGGGTGACATGTATAGGAGAATATTCCCCATATGTTTCAGAAGAAATATATTTCAATGAAGGCTTTGAACATTAACAAAGCAAAATGAATAAATCCCTTTCATGTAATTGTATCTAGAAGGGAAATCTTCGAATTAGAATGCAAAACGGATGGTTTGATTCTCGTTTTTCACAATATCCCGAACGTAAGGGCGAAGCGAATCATTATCGATTGGGAAGCGCTTCGACCATCTCAGCACAGATGAACGAGCGACCCGTACCGGAGAAGATGTGAAAAGGGGAATACCGGCTCTCACGAATGAAGGAATCCAATTAGCTTCAGAAAGTGAAGAGTCAACCTAAAACGATCAATAAGAAGACCGTTACTATCGAAAAATCCCACAAAGCCATCATGGGAAGGTATCATCGCTGCAGGATAGAGGCAACCGCTGAAATGTTGAACCCCTGTCCGACGAGCCTTACCTCCTTCAGCACTAACTCGGAAACAAGTGACCCAGAATAGCCAAACGAGTTTCATCACAGTGAATAAGTAAAAAGAACTTTAATCATGCTGGCACCAACAGTTCAACGATCGCTGTAACTATGAAGAACAAGGAGCTGTTATCATTTCACAAGTCAAATTTCGAAGGAATTGACTGTGAATGTAATTTTCGTTTTAAAAATGACTCTAAAATCCAAGTCATCTCACTCAGGATCATTGAAGATACTCCCCCTGATCCGGCATCGCTATTGTATCAAATTCCTGAACGAGTGTTTGCAGGCCATCCTTCAGTTCCTTGCCAAACATCGGCATACCATGACCGGGAATTAGCATTTCTGGGCTTAAATGATTAAGCTTTTCAGCGGATTTTTTTGCTTCTTCCCAGTCTGTAGTAAAATATCGGGGTGGGCCTTGGACTTCTTGTGTTTGCGTGAGCACCTTGTAAAGTTCGTCTTGTTTTACAGTGATGACAGCATCCCCTGAAATCAAGAGACGATCTCTTTCTCTAAAAAGAGATATATGACCAGGTGCATGCCCAGGGGTATGCACCCATGTCCATTCACTTAAGAATGGCACCCCTCCGTTCTCAGGCAATTCTTGCACGGCGTCGCCCAGTTGAATCGATTCATTTGGGAATGACCTGGAAACCTTGGCCACAAGTCCGCCTTCCACACCAGGGTCTGGTTCAGGATAATCTTTTTCCCCCGTTAAATAAGGAATCTCTAAGGAATGAGCAAAAACCGGAACCTGCCATTCATCAGCCAATTCCGCTACTGCCCCTACATGATCAAAATGCCCATGCGTAAGGATGATCGCTTGCGGCGGTTGAACCTCATTGAATTCCTTTTCTAGTGAACCAATTAAATCATCTCTACACTTTGGCATACCAGTGTCTATTAATACCCAATTGCGCGTAACATCCCCGATCATACATACGTTTACAATCTGAATCGTTAAGCAGTGAACATCGGTCGTCACCTGTTCAATTACGCCGTTATTTTTAGATGTCATCGGGAGTATGAGTCCATTGGGTCCATGATTCTCTTGTTCTTGTTCTTGTTCTTTCATAAGCCCAACTCCTCGCTTTATATGATCAGTTTTATTCTTTCTAATCCCGTTGAAATTATGTAATCGGAAAAAGCCCCCAGACTTCAATGGGAGTCCAGGGGCTTTTCGCATAGTATATTAAAACCATGACATCATTTCCACATCAGCGATGTTCGAAGGCTCTCCTTCCTGTCCGGTTTGAGGGTTAAGAGGCACAACCATATAATCATTAAGAGAAAACATGTTAGCCCCAGTCACGGTGTACGATCCTTCTCCCTCTACTTCGTCAATTTTATTAGCTTCGTCACCATTCACTTCATAGACGTTGTATACGAGGCGCTCATCATCAGCTTCTGTCCAATTAAGTTCCACATTTATAAACCCTTCACCTTGAAGCGTTAGCCCCGCTGAAAGGTCATCAACTGTCGCTAATTGCACTGGCGGCTCTAAATCTTCAACCCCTTCTGGTTTTTGAAAAGCAATTGCTTCCTGATCTACGTTCGCCGTGTTTAAGATATCTTTAAACATACTCGTCGGATAGGAGCTCCCACCTTCTAAATAATCCTCTTCAGTGGTTTGATCATGACCCATCCAGAGAGCCCCTGTATATTGCGGTGTATATCCGACAAACCAGGCATCTCGGTTTCCACCTTCAACTTGTTCAAAACCAGTCGTTCCTGTTTTACCTGCAAGCGCATGGTCGGTATCGCCAGCTTGACCTGTCCCTTCATCGACAACGTCTTCAAGCATACGGGTCATGTACCAAGCCTCCTGCTCTTCTAACAACTTTTCTTGATTCTCTTCATGGACGTACAGCTCCCTGCCGTCAGTACTCTCTATCTTTGAGATAAAGTAAGGTTCAGATTTTACGCCTTCATTGGCAAAAGTGGTATACGCCTCGGCCATTTCTAACGGCGAAACACCTTCAGAAAGCCCGCCTAAAGCCATTGATAAACCACTGTCACTGTCATCAAAGGAAGATACTGCCTGTTCTGCCCACTGTTTCCCAGTCCCTACGCCCATTTGGTCGAGCAGCCATACCGCAGGCGCATTGGTTGAATTTACAAGCGCATCCCGCATCGTCATGGAGCCGCTATACTCTCCACTTAGATTTTCGGGACTGTAATCGTCATAATCTTCATAGACCATTTCTTCATCCTTTAGTAAGGAATAAGGCTTGTAATCACCAGAAGCAAGCGCTGGTGCAAATACCGATATGGGTTTAAAAGCAGAACCCGGTGCTCTCGGAACAAGCGAACGATTCAGCCCCTTTCGAACGTAATCCCTGCCGCCATGAATGGCTTTCACCGCACCAGTGCTGTTATCCAATAGCACAAAAGACCCTTGAACATTCTCATTATCACCCGGGAAATTTTCCTGGCTTTGCATGGCCTCAAAGGACGCTTCCTGCATCTCGGAATTTATGGGAAGCTGGATCGTATATCCGCCAGTAAACAATTCATTCTCACTAAGCTCAAAACGTTCACGCCCTTCCTCAACCACCATATCCACATACGTATACAGCGATTCATTCATCCCGGGCTTTTCGTAAATGTCAGTCGTGATCGCTTCCCCTTCGGCTGCTTGCTGCTCATTTTCATCAATATACCCATGCTGTTCCATGAGCGCAAGAACTGTATTTCGTCTAATCTCTGCATTTTCTACATCGGAAGCAGGGGAATATTGATATGGAGCCTTCGGAATCGCTGCGAGCAAAGCACCTTCAGCTGTCGTTAATTCACTCACCGGTTTATCAAAATAGGTTTCAGCGGCACGAGAAATCCCATAAGTTCCATGTCCAAAATAAATTTGATTTAAGTACATTTCCAGTATTGTTTCCTTACTGAATCTGCGCTCCAGATTCATACTGATCAGCACTTCTTTCGTCTTGCGCAGCCACGTCTGATCCTGTTCTAAAAAGACATTTTTCGCAAGCTGTTGGGTGATCGTACTTCCCCCTTCAACCTTGGCACCTGCGAGAATATCGCGATAAAGTGCGCGGCCAATGGCCCAGAAGTCAACCCCCTGATGGTCGTAAAAACGATGGTCTTCAACGGAGATAAAAGCCTGTTGTACTTCCTCTGGCACTTCCTTAATTGAAACATATTCACGATCTTCTATATATAAACGCCCGAGCTCTTCGCCCTCTTCATCGACTAATGTCGTCGTCTCGGGAAAATCAAGCTTAGATTCATCCACTAATAAACTTCCGGCAACGAGCACTGCTGCGTAGCTGCCGACGGCAATGACCAACATCGATAGAATAGCAACGATGGTTAGATAGAAACCTTTGTTGAATCGTTTCATTCGTATCCTCCACATTATTCGACTACGCTCCCTATTATAATATATAAGTTGGCGTAAAAACATGTAAGCTGATGGAAGATTTGTAAAAGATTCATGAGAAAGTGACGCAAACTGGTATCATTTTCGCCGTTTCTGAACAACCTTAACGTCGCCCAATACGCTATTAATTTTGATGTTAAAGTGTCCGAAAGAACTTGCGGGATGACCGACATCAATTGTTGACCGCTGGATAATTCCGTCTTCTTGATGACCGAGCGCTTTCACACTTCCTAAAAGGGTGTTCATTTCCACTGTTGCCGACCACTTTTCCGGCAACTTAATTGTCGTATCACCAAGCACATTCATCAGCGAAAGATCCATGAGTTCCCCATCCATAAGCGCACGCTCCAAATCAATCTTTGCACTGCCAAGGATGACGTTTAACTCAAGCTCATCACCAACGGAAAATGCCTGTTTTTTAATTTTGTAATCATTTAAGATGACCCATTTACTCCGCGGCAAAATGATGCGGGGATCTGATGACCCTTCTGAATATACCTTTTGCGCAGGGAAATCCCTGTCCACATCAATTTCCTCCACTGGCTGCTTCATCTTTATAATTAGTAAAAATAATACAGGGATCACAATCAGAAAAATCCATGTCGCTATGGTAGTCCAATACCCAACCATTACGCCTGCGGACAGTAACATAAATAAGTAAGCGCCGCCTTCATGGGCATTCACAACAAAAAATGCGGCAACGACCGCGAAAATGAATGGCACGATAAATCCAAAAGCACTGGTGCTCCCAGCAAAGATTGCTTGAAAAATAAGTCCTAGAATAATGAAAGTCAGGGAAGAAATAGATAAACCTCGGCGTTCCATACACGCTCCTCCTCGTCTATCCTTACTTTTACTTTATACGTGATCATGTGTAAAATGGTTTCGGATCTATTTTTCTGTGACAATTTTAATAACGATGGATGATTACACACATTTTTCAGTTACAATATTGATAGAATAAAATAGGTATTATGTACAACTTGTCATTGATTTACATAAATTGGAGGTATTTTCGACATGGAGGAAGTATCCATTAGTCTCGCAGGCATCGCGTTCTTCGCGGGGATGATCTCCTTTTTTTCCCCATGTATCTTCCCATTGGTACCCGCTTATTTAGCCCAATTAACCGGTACCAATGTTTCCGGTGGAATGGTGAATGCAGAGCGGCACCTTATCGTTTCTAGAAGTCTTGGCTTTATCGTTGGCTTTACGATCATCTTCTTATTAATGGGGGCATCAGCGACCCTCATTGGTGAATGGTTCCGCATGTATAGCAGTGCCCTCGAGCAAATCGGCGGGATCCTTATCATTATCTTTGGCTTACAAATGTCAGGAGTTATCTCAATACGGGCTTTGCTTTCAGAAAAAAAGATTGGCAACGCTACACCTAAAAAAGCAACGAGCTTCCTTGGATCGGTCGCATTTGGACTTGTATTCGCGGCGGGATGGACTCCTTGTATCGGTGTCGTTCTTGGTTCACTTTTAGCTCTAGCGACCACCGAAAGCCTTGCAGCTGGGACAGGAATGCTTTTGATTTATTCCATTGGCCTAGGACTCCCTTTTCTCGTCGTATCGTTAATCTATGCCCGTTCGCTGAATAAGTTAAGCCGCCTTAATCATTGGCTGCCTAAGATCCAACAATTTAGCGGTGTGCTTATGATCATCCTTGGAATCCTGTTATTTTCTGGATACTTCCAAACGATCTCCACGTATCTCGCCAGCTTTGTTCCAGAATGGTTATAATGCTAACAATGAAAAGCCGCACTTTCCACTGATAATTGCGGCTTTTTTTATATACCCAAAAATATATAAAAAAAAGTATAAATCTACCCTTTCTTTAACCATTTTATCTGATTCCTTCGTTCTTCTTCATAACAGAAAAATGAAATATGTTAGAATAAAGTATACAGTTTATGTGGGAGGGGTAGAAGTTGGAGAATCAATTATATGAACGATTGAATGACCTTTATCAAGAAATGGTCGATATTCGACGGTATTTACATCAAAACCCTGAACTTTCATTCAAGGAAGTAGAAACACCTGCCTATATTGCCCGCTATCATGAAGCACTCGGGCTTGAGGTACAAACAGGTGTCGGCAAGCGGGGAGTTGTCTCTACATTAAGAGGCGGAAAACCGGGCCCTACCATTGCTTTACGCGCCGATTTCGACGCACTGCCTATTCAAGATCAAAAGGATGTTCCATATAAATCCAAAGTCGATGGCGTCATGCACGCTTGCGGTCATGACGGTCATACAGCAATATTACTCGTGCTCGCAAAAGCATTAAGGGAGCAAGCGGAAAACATTGAAGGAAACGTTGTCTTTATCCACCAACATGCAGAAGAGCATGCGCCGGGAGGGGCTGCGCCCATGATTGCTGATGGCTGCCTCGAAGGCGTCGATGTCATTTTCGGCACCCACTTATGGGCCGTCGATCCACTCGGTACGATTCAAAAACGCAGCGGCCCCTTTATGGGAGCGGCTGATCACTTTTATATTCATGTCACAGGAAAAGGCGGTCACGGCGCTGAGCCACACACGGCAACCGATGCGATCGTCATTGGATCACAAATCGTCAACAATGTGCAGACCCTTGTGTCAAGACGTTTAAATCCGCTTGAATCAGCGGTCGTTTCCATCGGTGGTTTCGTTGCCGATAACGCTTATAATGTCATCGCGGAAACCGCTACCCTCACTGGGACCGTGCGTACATTTAACGAAGATGTTCGAAATCAAATTGAGCATGATTTAAACGAAATTATAGTTGGAACCGCTAAAACAGCAGGTGGCGAAGCAAAACTAGATTACCTCCGCGGGTACACCCCGGTTATCAACCACGAAGCTGAAACCCGATACATTGCAGACATTGCAAAGGATGTACCAGGGGTTGAAAGTGTGGTCACACGCGAACCTGCTATGGTTGCAGAAGATTTCGGTGCTTATCTGGAACAAAGAAAAGGAACCTTTTTCTTCACTGGTGCAGCATTTCCAGACCGGGAAACGAATTTTCCACACCATCACCCTAACTTTGACTTCGACGAGCGAGCGATGTTAATAGCTGCGAAAACCCTCGGCAAAGCTGTGCTGCAGTATAAATAACATATTGAAACCCCGGCAGGAAAGACCTGTCGGGGTTTTTCAGCGCAAGGTGCAGTTGTTCTAGCGAACTCCTTCGCGCTTCTCATCTATCATTCAGTCATTAAAACACAACACATATTCGCGTTATTCGACGTCTTCCTTATCTTGCTCCTGAAACCAGCGGATCCGATAACTATATTTCGCCGCTTCTCCTAACAGGTCGAGAAAATGATAATTCACCGTCGCTCCGACAATGGCCCCGAAACCAGGAATAAGTTGCAACGTTTTCGGTACATCAATATAGTCGCGGTATTCCAGCTGAAACTTCACCCAATCAATCGCTTCATCGGCAGTCAATTCGCCTGGAAAAGAATCGATAAATCCTCCCCAGTCATCGATGCGTGCGAGTGTTTCCTGTTTATTTTTTTCACTCGAAAAGGCCATTTGGAACACCTGAAGTAAAAACAAGCGTTCTTCGATTTTTACGGGGTTGAAGCCGTAAAGATGGGCGGCCGTGAACAAAAAGCGCATTTTGATGGCCATAAGAAGGGGCAAATCCGTCATGCCCAGGAAAATGCCGCCCGCACCTGTGCCTGCCCCTTCGATACTAGCTGTTCGTTTATACGAAGTGATGGCTTCCTGCAACTTCTTTTCCCGCTCTTCCAAACTTACCGCTTCCAACGGCTCCGATTTCGCCACATATTCTGAGCCGGAAAGCGTCGTTTCAACCATATTGCGAACCGCAGAAGCAACCGCCTCATGAACGCGCCCCGGGATTCGCTGATTAATTTTCCCTTGTAACCCTTTTGTCCATGTTTTCATCATCGAGGGATTCCTGGATATCTTCCTGCGCCAGTCATTCAGTTCCACCATTGCGTGTTTTTCGTATGACTCTGTCATAGGCTACCCCTCCCCTGAGATCATTCCTACCTACGACCTCTAATCGCTATGCATCAAAATACTTATTCAGTTGAAATTCTGAGTAGTAGAGACTGATGGCAACTCCTACAAGGAGTGCAAGAGCCGCCATGATCATCGGTACAGATGTCAACGCTGTGATCACCGCAAACCAAAACGTTTGTACGAGTAATACCCAGCGCACCATAGATTTCACCGCGCGTCTACGGCTCATATCCGGCACCGGGTAAATGGATGGCCACAATAATACGTCATGGTGATTGTAGATGGTGGCCATTTGTGCCCCTGTCATGTAGATAAACAAACCGACCACCACGAGGACCATCCAATCCCAAGCAGCGGGCGCAGCATAAATGAGCAATGCACCAACAACAGCGAGCCGAATACATATGCCTAGATAATCCCCCGAACGGGCAAACGTTTTCCCGTACAAGTATATATACGTATTGGCCTTTTGATGACGAATTCGTTCAAATGGTGCCGCCAGCCAACGCCGCCTATGCACGGTAGACTTCACATGGCGCACGTCGGTAAAGGCGTTTGCCAGACGGTAAAACGAATGCAGGCGCTGTTGCTCCCGGGCAATGAGCGTTTCCCATTTTAACGGATGATTGTAATGCATCGGGCGGTAATACAGGACCATCACAGCGAGCATGATCAGAGCGATCACTGCAGCGAACCACCACGCCGTTTGCAGCAGAAAATAGACGAATACAACATTGACAACGAAACGAAGCCAGCGATGACGCGAATGGGCAGCCGAAAATTGTTGTCTTATTTCTGTCCATTCCGCTACAATGTTCCATAACTGCGCAGCTACAAGTACAGCCATCGTCACGACTAAAGCCGTTAGCTCACCTGGAAGCCGGTCTAAATAAAGAGGTGCAAGTAAAAATAAGATTAGAAAAAGGATCGCTCCCTGCCAGAGCCAGCTATAAACGATGGCTTTACGTATATATGGCCCCATTTGCCCTTCGAAAGGAAGCAAAAATACGAGATCCCCTTCTTTTACAAACGTACGTACCGGGCTTCGAGTGAGCAAAAATGCAAACAATATGGTAAGCACGAGCAGGACAGG
Organism: Geomicrobium halophilum; assembly: GCF_014207655.1. Taxonomy (GTDB): domain Bacteria; phylum Bacillota; class Bacilli; order Bacillales; family Marinococcaceae; genus Geomicrobium; species Geomicrobium halophilum. The sequence goes on from NZ_JACHHJ010000001.1 coordinate 1,496,493, forward strand.
AAAACCGGCAGGTAGCCACTCTAAAAACGATTGGTAATAAAAGCCAATCATCAATAAAGTTCCGTAAACAGCTATTGCCAATCCGCCGTTTGCCATCAAGCGAATGTAGCGGATCGCTTCGTTCCAGTAATTACGTGAACGTTCACGCCAGAGTTCTACTGGATTCATAGGGATTCTTCCTTTGTCATTTCGATATAGAGCGTGTCAAGGTCTGCTTCCGGCATTTCAGCTTGCTTTCGTAACTCCTCCATCGTGCCTTGCATATAGACACGACCTTGATGAAGCAAAATAAAGCGATCGCAATGTTTCTCCGCGGTTGAAAGAATATGCGTACTCATTAAAATACCGGCTCCATTTTTTTTCATCGTGATCATGCGTTCGAGAAGTGACTGGATGCCCACTGGATCCAAGCCTACAAATGGCTCATCGACGACATATAATTCCGGCTCAATCAGGAACGCGCACATGACCATCACCTTTTGCCGCATTCCTTTAGAAAAATGACTGGGAAACCAATGAGTCATCTTTTTCATACGAAAGGTTTCGATTAACTGTTCGGCACGCCCTTGCCAATCCTGATCGGAAACACCATAAGCCATGGCTGTTAAACGTAGATGTTCCCACAACGTAAGTTCTTCATAAAGGATGGGCGTTTCCGGGATAAAACCGATACGCTTACGGTAACTATCCAAATCCTCCGCCATCGTTTTCCCCCGCAGGTGAATCGTTCCGTTAATCGGCTCCAATAACCCTAATATATGTTTGATGGTCGTGCTTTTTCCGGCTCCATTCAGCCCGATCAAGCCTACGATTTCCCCCGATTCGACTTGAAATGAAACTTCTTCAATCACTGGTTTACTCGGGCTATATCCCCCTGCTAAATCCTCAATATGTAACAATGACGCCATTGTTTACCTCCTCTTGCAGCTACATATAACTCCTTCCATTGTACCGTCTAAGCGAGAAAAAGGGAAATGCTCGTACACATACTCCAAAACTTAATGGGCAGATTCGTGTACGTCTGTTATGATAGGATATAATAGTGGGGTTCAAAAAGGAGGACAAAAAGAGCCGAGTAGGTCGAGAAGACGTTGCTTTTAGCATCCTGCCTGCACGACGAAAGCATTCACTTCTTAACTTAACAGAAGGAAAAGTGGTTCTTTTTCGAGGCTATGGTTTCATACGTGAGGAGCTTTAGAAGCAAGACGACGAAGAGATACGAAAGGGTATTTTTCCCCGACTTTTTGAACAACCTTTACTACCGATAAATGAGGAGGGGTTTTAATGTCCAATCAATCCGATTGCATTTTCTGCAAAATTGTACAAGGTGAGATTCCTTCCAGTAAAATTTATGAGGACGAAGAAGCTGTCGCTTTTTTAGATTTGAGTCAAGTTACAAAAGGGCACACGTTATTGATCCCTAAAGACCATCAGGAAAACATTTTTTCATTAAACGAAGAAACAGCTGCTAAGCTCTTTTCAAAAGTACCGGAAATTGCCCGCGCGCTGAAAAAAACCTTCAATTGTGATGGCTTGAACATCGTCAATAACAACGGTGAGAAAGCAGACCAATCCATTTTTCACTATCACTTACATTTTATCCCGCGCTACGGTGATGACATTTTATACCATTGGGTGGATAACAGTGACAAATACACGACCGAAGATTTGCAATCGTATGCGCAGGACGTAAAAGCGAATTTGGAATAAATGAACAAGCCATCAGGAAGATTGTGCAACAAGCTTCCTGAACTTATATACATAGGGAGGTTATGGAATTGACAACAAGAAGAATTCATAACTTCAATGCTGGGCCTGCCGCTCTCCCTCTAGAAGTTCTTCAACAGGCAGCATCCGAGCTTGAGGACTTCAACGATACCGGTATGTCCATCATGGAACACAGTCATCGCGGAGAAAGTTACGAGGAAGTGCACAATGAAGCGATTGCTCTTGTCAAACGTCTCCTTGACATCCAAGCCGATTATGAAGTTCTGCTTTTACAAGGAGGAGCGAGTTTGCAGTTTGCGATGGTTCCGTATAACCTGCTTGCACCATCTCAAAAAGCAAATTACATGATGACAGGCTCCTGGTCGGAAAAGGCGAAAAAAGAAGCTGACATCTTGGGGCAAACGTATAGCGGCGCAAGCACAAAAGACGAAAACTATGCGTACATACCTGTTTTTGACCAAATTGAAACCGATCCGGAAGATGCCTACATCCATGTGACTTCCAACAACACCATTTACGGAACGGCTTGGCAACGGGAAGATTTTGAACGAATGTCTGAGTGGAGCGCACCTGTTGTTGTTGATATGTCGAGTGATATATTCAGCCGCACCCTGCCGATTGAAAACTTTGATCTGATCTATGCGGGAGCACAAAAAAATCTTGGCCCATCCGGAGTCACCCTTGTCATTATTTCTAAAGCAATGCTCGAAAAGAGTACAAGCATCACTCAAAACGTACCGAGTATTTTACGCTACAATACCCATGCAGATAAAAATTCTCTCTATCACACGCCACCAACCTTTGCGGTTTATATGCTAAAAAATACACTGCAATGGATTGAAAACGCAGGGGGCCTTACAGCAATGGAGGCCGAAAACCGAAAAAAAGCACAGCTTTTATATAACGTGATTGACGAAAGCAACGGTTTTTATCAAGGGCATGCACACCCAGATAGCCGTTCAGACATGAACGTTACCTTTACGCTTCCTAGCGAAGCGCTGACAGATCGCTTTCTTCAAGAAGCTAAAGACCTGCATTTCATCGGCCTAAATGGCCACCGCTCTGTCGGCGGCTGCCGCGCCTCCATTTATAATGCCGTTTCGTATGAATCCTGCAAAGCCCTTCGTGATTTCATGATTTCATTTCAAATAAACAACCAATAATCACTGCATCCGTAATGATCTTTTCATCGTTACGGATCTTTCATTTTAATTAAGAGCCGAGAAGCAAAGGACATAAGCAGAAGTTTTTTGAACAACCTCTTTTCTTTTAAATACTTTTTCTCTATACTAAAAGCATAACGACAATATATTTTAAAAATTGACAAATGATACACAATTTTTTGAGAGGGAGGTATATATGGAACTTTCTAAGACTCAATCTTGGGAGCAGTCGCTTCACTTTAAACATCGGCTTGCCTATTTGAGCAAAGCGCTTTGGAAGTCTGTGGAACAGGATTGGCAGCGATGGTTACAGCCGCATGGATTGAATATTAATGAACACCAAATCCTATGGATTACTTACCAAATGGGCACCCCTGTCCTCTCTGAAATAGCCAGAAACGGGGTTATGCATGTTTCAACCGTTTATAATTTTTCGAAAAAATTAGAAGAAAGAAATCTCATCTGTATGGTAAAACAACAAAAAGATCGCCGCCAGACATATGTACACCTGACCGAAAAAGGGAAAGCGCTTTTTTTGGAAACATTGGATCATTTTGATGCCAATAGTCACGAAACCCTACAGGGTGCCATGCCCCTCAAAGAACTTTATGGAAAGTTCCCAGAATTTGCTGAGATTGCCACCCTTGTTCGTCATATGTACGGCGAGGACTTTACCGACAAATTCAAACATCCCCTTTCTGGATACAACACTACACCCTCCTGATAAGGGGGGTGTAGTGAATCTTCTTAAGAAATATCGCCTTCATGCACGCCCTCAAATGTGATTGTCTCCGTATCAAGCGAACCGATGCGCAAATACAGCTCATCTCCAATATCGATGTCATTGATATCCACATCTATGACTCCTTCATCTGGGTAAATATGGACCCATTCTGGCATATCAGCCTGTTGACGAATCACCTCCAAGACAGTTGAACCTGGTAACTCCAGAGCACCAATAGCGACCCCATTTTCCTCGAGACGCAAATTCCCACTATCGGTTACCATTGGCAATAAATAAAGATCAACATCAAAGTTTACTCCGAAGAACTCGAAGGTGCCCGTAAAGACGAATTCATCCCCTTCCTTTTGTATACGAAACCCATCGTTTTCCGTACTCAAATATGTATTGATTTGGTCTATAGATGTCTCTGCCGAAAAAAATACCTCTCCCTCTTCCGGCGCTTCTTGTATCTCGCTTGGGGAAGGCGAGTCAGAGCCAATGGGAGATAACAAGAGCCAAAAACTTCCAGCAATAATAACGTTAATGGCTAATAAAATAAAAAATGCCCATTTCCAGTTCATATTTTTCATCCTTTGCACGATTGGTTTATCATCATGATACCATATGAAGGTCAATGATCATTTACGATCGCTGACTCAAATCGCTATCTTTTTAGGCCAATGTTTGATACAGTAGGTTCAAGAGATGTATTGGAGGTTCAGGCATGTCTATTTTCGTATTTGTTTTTTTTGCAACGATATATCTGTTTATCATTAATTCTATGACCAACTCTCTTGTGGTACAAAAAGAATTATCTGAAGAACGAATACCCAATGTTTTTACCACGATAAACGTTTTAATCATGATTCTTCTTGCTTCTACATATGTAAGGCTTTTAGTCATCTAATCATTCGCCGCCTAAATGTTCCTTACTCAACGGAAAAAGGGCTGGCTTTAGAAGCCAACCCTTTCCTTCTTAGTAGCCGCCGAAGCCGCCCCAAGAAGCTCCAATAATAATGAGCAAGATGAACAACACTACAAGCAGAGCGAAACCTCCGCCGTTTCCATATCCTCCGTAACCCATATATATTTCCTCCTTCCAAAATTTAAAGGACCCCTAGCACCAAGAGGCACCTACAATAATAAGCAAAATGAACAGGACGACGATGAGCGCAAAACCACCGCCATGGCCATAGCCTTTTGACATGATGCCACCTCCTCCCATTCCTGAGTTATACTATGTAGGGAGAAGTCGAGACGTTTGGGCACTCAACCTATAAATTGAGTTTTTCTTGTCGATATTAGAAATTCACGGGATTGGCTGCCTCAATGAAGTGCTTCCTAAACGAGGGTGAAACCCGGATTTGCCAAAAAGATTTCTTCACGAAAATAAGTCCTGTTCTTCCTTCAACTTCGTGAAAAAGTGGCAGGCTATCCTGCGTGGCTTTTTTTGTCCTACTTTTTGAACATGGATTTTTATGATATAGTTAAGATTAGCTTTCGTCATTAGAATCATAGGATGTTTATCAATTACATATGGAGACGACTAAGGGGTGTGGAATGATTGAAAAAGACAAATATTGCCCTCGCAATAGGTTTAAGCGGCGTTATAGGTTTAACAGCTTGTAATGATAACGCTGAAGATGATGCGAATAATAACGATGGGGATGAAATTGTTAACGTTAACGGGACAGCGATTACTGAAGAAGAACTAACAGACGAATTAATGGATGAAGCTGGACAAGAGATGTTTAATCAAATGGTTCAAAATACCGTATTGCAGCAAAAAGCCGAGGAACTGGATATTGGCGAAGAAGAAGTTGAAGCTGAACTAGAGGATATGCGTGAGCAAATGGGTGTCGAAGATGACGAGCAATTGGTCGAAATGTTACAAATGCAGATGCAGGTTCCAATTGATTCCGTGGAAGAATTAAAAGAAGAATTTTTACTTCCTCAAGTGGTGATCCAGGAACTTTCTATGGAAGGTGTAGAAATTTCTGAGGAAGATAAGGAAGCTTACTTTGAAGAGAATGAAGAATCACTAATCGAAGTAGAAGCGCGCCACATTCTTGTAGACGACGAGGAAACGGCTGAGGAAGTTTTAAGCGAACTTGAGGACGGCATGAGCTTTGAGGATGCGGTTGAAGAATATTCAGAGGATCCCCAAGGTGAACAGGAAGGCGGAAACGTCGGTTATTTCACTCAAGACGGACAAATGGATGAAAACTTCACAGAAACGGCTTTTGAATTAGATGAGGGAGAAATAAGCGATCCTGTCGAGTCACAGTTTGGCTATCACATCATCGAAGTTCTTGACCGCAACGACTCCTATGAAGAGCTTGAAGAACAAATTGAAGACCAGCTCACGCAAGAACAGTCCAGAATGCCACAAGAAGTGATTCAGGAATTGATGGAAGAAGCTGACATTGAAGTAACAGACAGTGAATACGACGATTGGCTTCAAGATCCAAACGCGATGCCAATGCAATAGAGTAAAAATATAGGAAACCCCCTCTTACCTGATCAGAAAAGCACCTCTATAAAATGGAGGTGCTTTTCTTCTTCCTTTATTCATTTTCCGTAGAACCTGCTGATCGTCCCGCACGTTCCTTTTCCATCCGCCGTATATAGACTCGACCTTCTTGCTCAATCCATTCGGCTTCTGCTTTTCTTTCTTGCATGCTTGTCCTTATCCACATATACCCGGAAATAATAGCTGCCAAAATAACTGTAGCTACCCACCATGGAATCGTCGTTATGGCTGTATCCGCTGTAAATCGTTGCAAGATAGCGAGTACAAAAAAGACGATGACGAGTGTAAATAACATCCGTTTAGAGCGTTGTTCCAAATCTACCACCCCTTATCGTTCCTATGTTACTTTATGTGAACGTAGAGGCTTGTATGATTAAAATCAGTGTTCAATAGGCCAGCCTTTCTCTCTCCCTTTTTTACCTGGGCTTGTAAAAGGTACGGTTTTCTAAAGCCGGAATACGCTCAGTAAAATGTCCGGGCTCCGTTTTTTCTAGCGCTTTTTCCATCATGTTCATCTTGGCATCAAGGTTATCAATATAATGTAGGATCTCCGCCTCTTTAACGAGCGGCGGTTTAGGACTCCCCCATTCTCCTTTCCCGTGATGGCTTAAGACGATGTGTTCAAGCAGCATCGGTTCTTCGCCTTCAATATTCAGTTCTTCGGCTGCTTGGTGGATTTCTGAGGCAATGATTGAAATATGGCCAATCAGCTTCCCTTCAGGCGTATATTCCGTATCAATCGGACCTGATAATTCACGAACCTTACCAAGGTCGTGAAGAATGATACCGGCATATAGTAAATCTTTATTTAAACTTGGATAAAGTTTCACCACTGCGTTCGCCAGTTCAAGCATACTAACGACATGGTAGGCAAGGCCGGACATAAACTCATGGTGATGCCTGGTTGCAGCAGGCACTTCCAGAAAACCATGTTGATATTTTTTAAGCAAATGACGAGTGAGACGCTGAACTTTTGCATTTTCAATATCAAAAATATATTGATTGACTTGTTCCAACATATCGTTTTTATTAAGCGGTGCACTTGGGACAAAATCTGAAACGTTGACCTGATCTTGATCATTTGCTGGACGAATGCGCGCAATTTTTAACTGTAGGCGTCCGCGATAATCAAAGACTTCGCCTTGGACTTGAACGATGGTTTTACCAGAATACGTCGCTTCATCTTCTGGCTTTATCGCCCATAGTTTCGCTTCAATATCACCGCTTTGATCCGATAATCGTAACGTTAAAAACGGCTTTCCATTGCTGGCAATTCCCCGAATCGACTGGCGAATTAGCATATGACGATCAATTTTATCCCCAACTTTGGCATAATAAATTCCTTTTTGCATAGTAAGCACAGTTAGACGGTACACGCCTTTACTGCTCTCCCTCCCTTATTTTATTATTTATATCTGACGGGGGAGTGTCATCTGAAACGAAACACGCCCATTTTCGTTAACAACTCCGTGCCGCCCATGATGCAGCTCGGTAATTTGTCTAACAATCGCAAGTCCGAGGCCGAATTGACCTTTATTCCCTTTTCTAAAAGGATCAAACATCGTCTGCATATCTTCTTCATCGATCGGATCCCCATCATTTTCGACGATAAGAATGACCTCTTCTTTTGTTTGCTCGGCACGAATCCAGATTGTGCTTTCAGCATATCGCATGGCATTTTCGATAAGATTTTCAAGAAGAACTTGAATATGCTCACGATCTCCTTTAAAAATAATGTCAGCACCTTGAACCACAAATTGGAGATCGTCCCGCTGCAATCGATATCGCTCTTCTAATCGATAGGCAAGCGCGCCAAACGATAAATCTTCGAGATTAATGGTCTCCTTTTTTAAATTACCTAGTTTTGTAAAATAAAGCATATCTTTAACCCGTTGATCCATACGATTGGATTCCTGGAGAATGACGTCCATCGTTTCTTCTACTGTTTTTTTGGGTAAAACCCCATCCTTTACCGATTGTGCATATGTTTTCACAACCATAATCGGCGTTTTCAGCTCATGGGAAGCGTGTTGAATGAACGTCTTTTGAGCATTGTCATAGCGAATCAGGTTTTGGCGCATGAGTTCAAATTGATCAGAAAGCTTTTGGAAATCCTCGTCTCCTTCCCAGTGAAAAGGTTCTTTCCAATTTCTTTTCGCAATTTGTTCGAAATGACTCCCCAGCAATCGCAGGGGTTTTCTGAGGTAGCGCGTGAGCCACATGACCGGAAGCAAACTAAACGCCGCTGTTATGAGCATCAAATATACAAGATTTTCCCACAACTGATTGACCATAGAATCACGATAAGAGTCCAGCATAAAAGATATATATAATATTTCGTCTACATCCTCATCATCCCCCGCGTCTACCTGCGTAACAACATAGAAAATCGTAGAGTCCTGGTTGGTCACCTCATAACGTCCGGTTCCCTGTTCTTGAGCAAAGGCTTGGTCGACCATTTCTGGGACCGCGTCTTCTACTTCTTCTGGCAAAGCCTCCAGGATATCTTCTAAATCCTCACCTGTTGCACTTCCCCCAACCTGGTCGGCGATATAGATCGTACCGACATCCCGTTCAGACTGAGGGTCAATGAGTGCATCATCTGTAGTTGGAGGTGAAAACTGGCCGCTAAGAGGGCTGACTAATTGTTGTTGATGCTGCTCAATAATACGGTAGGTCTCTTCTGTAAGTGTACCTTGAATAGATAAAGGATAAATGATGGTCAGCGAAAGACCAAGCAATACCAACAATGCAAGAAAAGATAACCATATTCTTCGCGTAAGATTCATGCGAATCATGACGCCAGAATCCTATACCCATACCCATATAATGTTTCTAAGTGAATGCGCGGCATTTTTTTACGTACGCGACGCACAACATCATCGACCGCCCGTTCAGACCCAAAGTAGTTTTCGCCCCATACGTCTTCTATAATATCTTCCCGTGATAAGGCTTTACCTACTTGTACCGTCAACAATAAAATCAGGTCCATCTCTTTTGTCGTCAACTCAACCACCTGTCCATCGTTTTGCTCATCAACAACCGTTCGACCCTGGGGATCAATCGTATAGTCGTTTAAATCAATTTTTTTATTTTCCTCCGACTCAGGACCATATACACGTGTGAGAAGTTTTTTTACACGAATAATCAGCTCTTGCGGCAAAAAAGGTTTCGATATGTAATCATCGCTGCCCATCTCAAGACCAAGCACACGGTCTAAGTCCTGATCCCTCGCTGAAATAAAAATCACTGGGATATCACCTTGTACCTCACGAATGTTTTTTAGAATTTGATAGCCATCGGTGCCTGGCAGCATAATATCCAACACCCATAGATGCGGCTTTTCGTTAACAGCTTCCTGTGCTTGATCTCCATCATGAAATAATTTTACCGTCCATCCTTCTTTCTCCATATACGTTTTTAGTGCTTCTGATAAGTTCTCTTCATCCTCTACGAGGAAAATGGTATAACTCATCTTACTTCACTCATTTCTTCGAATTTGATTTAATACTATCAATCTTTCTTTCCCATGCCAACTCATAACAAAGATCATTCTTATACCAATTATCAAGGACAATTGATCCAAATGCAAAAACCCCCCAACCGAGAAGACCGGATGAGGGAAAATCTTTTTTACCATAAGAGGCTAAGTGCTGCTAATCCAGCTAAGGGTAAGGCTAATCTTCTCCAGCGCCAGCGAGGACCCCAGCCATATCCATATCCGCCGTATCCACCATAGCCGCCATAGCCGCCAAATACTCTATAATCACCATCATAACCCATAGACTTTTGATAATGGCTCCCGTGATGACCATGTTGGTGACCGTGCATGTAATTTCCATGATGGCTGTGCATATGATCTTTTTGATGATGTCCATCATCATCTGGTTCCAAGATGATCAAGTATACATTCTCTACATCTACATTTTCAACATACCCAAAAAACTTTTGGTGATCCTTCATATCTGCCTGCACATGCCTTCCTATGTGCTGCATACAATGATGATACATTTGTTCGTTACGCTGCATATTAAAAGCCTACCTCCTTTTACAAACTACATTATTCAAATACAAGGAGGTGTGTGAATGTCCATTTCATGTAGGTAAAAAGGAAGTGTCTCGATAAAGATCTGACGTTGTTATCGGAGAAATGTATTGTCACAGAATTTATTCGCATAACGCCGAAGAATGTGTTGTACGAATCCCCTGTGCTTCCCTTGGATAACAAAGTATTGCGCTGAAATATTTGACTCGCACGCTGGAGAAGAGACGGGAAACGGCCGATTGATCTACACTAAAGTCATCGTTGGGAGTAACTTAGCGGCCAACACCCTTAACTTCTTGAACCAGGCGAAAACGATTGCAAGATGTACTATGAAAAAAACTCCGTTGTGATGTGATAACAACGGAGTTTAACTCTTATGGGACTGCCTTTTGCTTTTGAGGCATCCCTTCTTTTATAACAAGGTTATTTGATTTCTACCGCTTCTGCTTCAGATTGTTCCGCTTTACGTTCGTTTCTTTGAATCATTAATGTTTGGATAATCATAAAGATACTGCCCGTAAACCAGTAAAGGGATAATGCCGAAGGCAAGGCCACTCCGGCACCGACAATCATAATCGGCATGATATACATCATGATCTTCATTTGGCCTGCGACCTCAGAAGGCATATTACGAGTGCTTAATTGCATTTGCACGAACATACCTGCACCAGCGAGAAGGGGCATAACCATGTAAGGGTCAGGAACACCGAGGTCCATCCACAAAAAACTATGCGTCGCGATTTCTTCCGTCCGAACAATCGCGAAATAAAACGCCATTAAGATGGGCATTTGAATGACAATCGGTAGACAGCCTGCCATGGGATTAACTCCACTTTGTTGGTAAAGCTGCATCATTTCCTGCTGCATTTTTTTCTGGTCATCGGGATCTTTCATATCATATTTTTCCCTTAGTTCATTAAGCTCAGGCCGCAATTTTTGCATGGCTTTACTGCTTTTCTGTTGTTTTAAAAACAACGGAAGAAGAAAAAGCCGAATGACAATTGTCATAACCATAATGGCCAGCCCATAGCTTCCTTGTAATATTTCAGCTGTTTGGATAATCATCCAAGACAATGGAAAAACAAAGAAATGGTCCCAAACCCCTTCGCTTTCAGAAGTAATCGGTTCCTGGTTCATTCCACAAGCGCTTGCCAACACAGTCAGCATTAAAAGTACGAACATTACTGCTAGATGTTTTAATTTCAACGATTCTCCTCCTCTTGTATAAATCTAGATTAACATCGAGGAGAATGCGTTTCTTCATCGTCATCTTCATGACTTCGATCTTGCAAAGCTGGAATTTTTCTCTGTATACGTGTGACAGCAAAGAAAGGCTCATGAATGAGACATGGCTCAACTTGTCCTTTCTCGTCATATTTCAGGTAGCCAGCTGCCCATTGCATCGTATACGCTTGCAGGAGGTGGCAGTGAAAACCGATAACAGCCAGGTTCGAAATAACTAACATTATAGGAAACCAGTTGATATCTGCAAGAACCTCAACCATCATTTGTACACCACCTCCAGTTCTGTAAATTTAATACCTTGCTAGTTTAACACACATATCCGTAACATTCGAATAGGATCCTTCCCTACACGCCTAAGGGCATTGGTCATGTAGATTTTCTCGATAACAACAAAGCCCGCTTTAGGCCTTTCCATGTACGGGAATGGCTATATAACAATACCCCTCCCCGATAGATTCGCGCGGCAACCATCGCAAGCAATGTGATGGTTACGATCATAATACCGATGGATAATAATACTTCCCAAATCGCCGCTTCTCCCATCCCAATCCTTAAAAACATGATCATGGGTGTAAAAAACGGAATATAAGAGGTGATGGTAACCAACGTGGCCCCCGGATTTCCCAGACTAAAAATCGAAATCATTAACGCCACGATAACGAGCATATTCATCGGACCAATCGCTTGCCCGACATCTTCAATCCGTGTCACCACTGAACCGAGCATCGCTGCCAAGGTCGCGTACAACAAGTAACCCAGAATAAAATACAAAAAGGCATAGAAGAAGAGCTCCATTGAAAAGACCGCTCCACTCATGTCCAAAAGCGCTTGATCACCGACGACCTCGTTTGCTTCATTTACATCTACTGACCCTATCATCGTCCCGACTGAAAAGACCGCGATCATAAAAATGAGCGCATACTGCGTGAGCCCTATCAATCCGATCCCAATGATTTTCCCGAACATTTGCTGAACCGGGGAAGCACTGGAAATTAAAATCTCCATCACTCTTGATGACTTTTCCGTCGCTACTTCTGAAGCAATCATATTCCCAAGAAAAAGCACGGAGAAATAGATGATAAAAAGCAACGTGTTGACGAAAAAACGTGCCTGATTAAGTTCTGCTTCCGAGCGGGCCGTATCATCTAAAGCTGTTTGTTCAAAAGGCACAGCCTCGTCAAGTGCCTGCAGTTCTCCTTCCTCTAAACCAAGGGCACCTGCAATTTGCATTTCTTTTACACTCTGCAACGCGCTTTCTAACTGCGTGGGTAAATATGTTTCATTCACCGTGGGCGCATAAAAATGACCCTCAATCTCCTCTCCTTCCCCGGAAACGATCAAAGAGGCATCGAAACCACCATCCAGAACATCTTCCTCTGCTTGCTCTTCATCGGAGGCTTCATACACGGTGATCTGATTATCTTCGTTTTGAACCTCCTGCGCCAGTAAACCATACACATTTTCGTTTTCAGCGAGAATGAGAACATCATAAGCCTGCTCAGCAGCATCATCATCAAAAAGCTGTATGATGTTATTCAAATTCAGAAGTACAAGCATAAAAATCGCCATCGTTAATGTCGTCGCTATAAACGTTTTTGATTTCACTTTCGTCCAGTAAGTATGTGCAAGAACAATCCACAGATTACGCATAGGAGCGACCTGCCTTTTCAACGAAAATATTATGTAGAATCGGCTCTTCAACGAAAAAATGACTGACAAGCCCATTTCCTTGCAATTGTTTAAAAACGTTTATAGCTATCCGTTCATCATGAATACTCAAGGTTGTCTCCTGCGCGCTGGGGTTAACGTTCAGCACTCCTTCGCTGTTTTTCACAAAATCGACTGGAAAATTAGATCGAAGTTGAACCTTTCGTTTTTCATATGTATGCTTGATCTCCCTTAGTGTTCCATTAACCATCGGATGTCCGCTGTCCATAATACATCGGTTTTCACAAAGAGATTCAACATTTGGGTAATGCAATAGTGATGCGATCAACTGCATTTTGTATTGATTACCTTTCGATAAGTGATCCATTTTCGATGTTCGATAAGCGTGATCGATATTCAAAGGCATGCTCTTTTTCACCTCAATTGTGCCGTCATTGTCATACTAGCAAGACATCCAGTGTGGAACAAGCAAAGCGGCATGATGAACACTTGTAAGCCTTTGCAAAAAAAGATACAATTTAGATCAAAGAAGCTGAATGGAGGGGTGCACATGAATTATGCCTTAACGGTCTTTAATCAAACGGGGGAAGTATTACTGAATGAATCGTTTTCATTTGATACCGATCAGGAAGCCATTGCCCACGGCCGGAAACGTTTATCCGATGAATCGTATATGAAAACGACCCACCGGCTTGTCCGTTCAGGAAAACTGTTATTGTTCTACCGGTAAACAAATCTCTGCCCCTCCAATTGTTGAGGGGCAGATGCTAAGCATTCAAAAGTTTTGGGAAGCCTTCATTTGTTTTCTAAATACTTCTTTAATCATATAAGAAAGTCCACCCTGATCATTGGATCTCGTCACCCAATTGGCTGACTTTCGCAATTGAATCGGTGATTGTCCCATGGCTACACCCAATCCAGCGATTTTTAACACCCCTTCATCTTCCGCCTTCGCGGCCGTTATTACCATCTCTTCAGGTCGAATGCCAAGCTCATGGCCAAGATAAAGAAGAGCATCTGCCTTGTTCGCTTCCTTAAGCTTAAAATGAAGGGACAATTCTTCATACTGCTTGATTACACTTATCCCTGGAATCCTTTTTTCAATCAACTCAGCTGCAGCTGCTTCCTCCTCATTCGAATCAAAATTTGCTTTCATACGAAGGGGGGCAATCCGATGTAGATCAACATGTTCACTCATATGTTCCACGACCGTTTGAGGATAGAATAATGAATCACTAACACTCACGGTCATTTTTCCTAAAAGATTTTGCGGCTGATGCGTTCGATTTGTCAATTCAAAATTCTCATGCTCAACGATGATTTGACAATTAAAACGCTCCAATTCAAAAGCCAAATCCCTAGCCATTTCTACAGGCATCCGCTGAACGTAAAAGGGTTTATCCACACGGCCGGCAATAAATCCTCCTCCATAACAAATCATTTCGTGATCCATCTTCAACATTTTCGCGATCTTATTCGCATGCTGATAAGATCGATGAGTCACAAGTGTGACATAAACCCCCTTGTTACGAACGAACTCAATAGCTTCTTTCGTTGATCTCGCTAAACGGCTGTTTTCTTTTAAAATGACACCGTCAATACCCAAGGCTAAAAGCCGGTAATTCAAGGTCATCCCTCCTGTTCGTACTCCTTACCCATTAGTAAAAACTATGTCCGAAGAGGGAAAATTAGAACTAGCGGAATCGGATTTTGCACTGGCAGAACCCCCGATCTTTACAGGCTTCGCCCGCCTTGCTTCCGTATCTATGCTGCTTCCGCTGAAAAGAACAGCTCACAAGTCATTCATGACCTGACGCTTTCCTTTTTAGCGTAAAAAAAGCTGAGAGCATTATGCCCTCAACCTTGTTCGCCTTGGCCTTGATCTTCAGGGGAGCCATAAAGAGATTCCAAAGGCTCAGTGATGATCTTATTCATATCGCCGATGACTGTGCTCATTTTTTGTTCCTGTTCCATAAGCTTAGAAATCACTTCATGTTGCTGTACCATTTCATATTGCTTTTGCGCTTGCGTAATTTCTTCTTCGGAAGGTTGTTCTCCTTGCATTTGCTTGTCCTGTAGCTCGAGTTGAATATTGCGGAAGTTAGTGAGCATACGGCTAGCAACGTCATCCTCTTCCACTTCTTCATGAAGGGCTTTCAACGTCTGGAATTCGTCGCTTTCCCTTAATGCTCTTGCCAATTCATATGCTTTATCATGTAAATTTGTAGCCATGATGAGCCTCCTTTAAAGTTGATGTAAACATTTGTCTAAAATTCACCTTACCTACGATAACATGTCCATCGCTCAAAATACAGTCTAAACTTATAACAACCCGATAAGAATGATCCCCTGAAGGAAACCGATCAATCCTCCTAAGATACCTCCCAAGTATTTAATCATCTGCAATTCCCGTTTAGAGATGTTTTTTACGATTTCTTCAAGTCGTGGCAAAGGGAAGGCTTTCACTTGGTTGGTCACAATGGTATCCAACTGTAAGGCTTTTAAAATTCCGCTCAACCTCACTTCTAGAAATCTTCCTGCTTGATGAACGACGGTGTCAGTAACCTGATCAAGCAACGTAAAATCCACGTGCTCTGCCCAATCTTTTACAGGTTTATGGAGGATATCCTGAATGGGAACTTGTTGTGTAATGAGATGTACGATGTCCATACGGTATTTTTCAACCGTTTCCGCTGACAGAAATTCAGTAACTTCTTTTTGTAAAACTTTCTCATATTCCTCGTGAAGTTTTGCCTCCAGCCAACGTTCGATATCTGTTGAGGTTAATGCTTCTACAACCTCAGGATACACTCGTTCAATCATTTTCTCTGTTCGCACCAAAGATCCTAACATTTGAATAATCGACCCACGACGGCGGATAAATGTTTCGACAATCGCTTTTATGTTAGCTTTTCCTTCTTCTGAGTATAAATAAATACGAAGCCGATGTAAAATCCAACGGGAAACTTCAGGGATAGCGTCTGTTCCTTTATGAATGATGGAATCTGGAACCACGTATGCGACAGGCTGATCTTGCCATTCTTGGAAATATTGATCAAGTCGGCGGGAAATGGCTGATTCGACTCTTTCCTCAACTCTCTCATCAATCGAGGACCAGGAACTATAGTGCTCAGCAATCTCCTGAATGGAGCGCTCTTCGCGTACCAGCCACCGTTTTCCCCCTTCTTTTACCCAAGCTTTCACCTCCTCTTGAAAAGCGCGCTCGGTTAAACGGCCTTGAAGCCCTTCTACCGTTAACAAATGCTCCATGACCACCCTGCCTAAATGATGAGCGATCTCATCGTGTCGTTTTGGAATTAATCCTGGCGTAAAGGGAAGTTTCCATGACCCGATATACATCGGTTTTCGCGGACGAAACAACATCGAAACAGCAATAATATTTGTCACAAATCCTATAAGGGCCGCCAATGCGACGGTAAACAGTAGTAATAACCAGCCATTCATCTTCAAGACTCCTCATCTAAGACATACTTCCGTAGTCATGATACCATAAAGAAAGGATGGAGATCATGAGAAGCAAGGGGGCCGACATCGTGCTTACGCATTTTCAATTTAAAACATTAAAAAACAACTGGATAAGTAAAAAATGGAAGGTATCTTTTTTTCATCAAGGAAAACTTTGTGAGGGGATCTATTTACAGGATGGAACCATTGAATGGGAAAACAAGCCTAGTGTTGAACAGTTAGAAAAGGTGGAAATGCAAGTCCATGATTTAATGCTGTATCATATCTATGAAGATCATGACCCCAATCAATAAAGGAAAAGATGGATGACTGAAAAAAGGCAGCCGAAGCTGCCTTTTTAGCCATCGTTATTCAATTATTGTTGATAGCCGTTCATTTGCTGTTCAGCCATCTGTACTAAGCGTTTAGTGATCTCACCACCAACAGAGCCGTTGGAGCGGGAAGAAGCATCTCCGCTTAGCTGTACACCAAACTCCTGAGCAATCTCTGTTTTCATTTGATCGAGTGCTTGTTGTACCCCTGGTACAACTAGTTGGTTTGAGTTGTTGTTGTTGTTAGCCAATGTAATTCACCTCCCTGTCGCTTGGTAACTATAGTTTGTATCGAAAATCGAACTCTATCCTTTATTTATATTAGTAACTTCATCCAGTATCTTATGTTAAAAACAAATCAAAGCTGGCATTGCCACCTCAGTGTAATGCCAGCTTTATTATCATAGGGAGCTTTTTACTGCAGATTTTCAATTTCCTTCAGCGTTTCTGGATTTTCCAAGGAGTCCAAATTTCCTGTTGATTTTCTTAAAAAGGCAGCTTTTAATACACGCCGCATCACCTTTGCATTTCGCGTCTTCGGTAAATCCTTGACAATATAAATGGAATGCGGACGTAACGCTTTCCCAAGATGATCGACGATCCTTCTCATTAAGGAGTGAACGAGGTTGTTATCGTCTTTAGAGACAACTACGAATGCGACAGGCACTTCCCCTTTCATTTCATCAGGAATACCTACGACCGCCGCCTCGACAACATCACTGTGATCAACGAGAATTGACTCCATTTCCGCTGGTCCCAAACGCTTCCCAGCAACATTAATAATATCGTCTGAACGTCCGGTTATCGTCCAGTATCCATCCTTGTCACGTTTCACCCAATCACCATGTGTCCAAACATCGCTGTATTTTTCCCAATACGTTTTTTCGTATCGATCAGGATCGTTCCAAAATCCATTCGTCATTCCAACCCATGGTTTTTCAATCACAAGTTCGCCAATTTCATCGTCGACTTCCTCTCCATGCTCATTATAAACATTTGCTGCCATCCCTAGCATGGAGGCATTAAACGTGACCGGCGAAATCGGCTTAATGAGTACATTTGTTAGAATGCCGCCAGAAATTTCAGTACCGCCTGCATAGTTGATAATTGGAACTTGGCCTTTTCCTATCTTATAAAATAACCATTTCCAAGGATCCGGATTCCATGGTTCACCGGTAGAAGCGATCGCCTTTAAATTGGGAAAAGAAACGGCCGGTACAGCTTCATCTCCATGACGCATCAATCCTTTAATTAGCGTAGGCGAGATCCCTAAATGAGTGAGTTTCTCCTCCCTTGTGACTTCCCAAAGCCGGCCGACATGAGGATAATCAGGCGATCCTTCATACATCACCATTGTGGCTCCGTTCACCAACGCGCCGAAAACGAGAAAAGGTCCCATCATCCAACCCATATCCGTTACCCAACAAACTCGGTCTCCCTGTTTCACATCCATACTAAATGCAGCATCAAAAGCTGCCTTTATTGGAAAACCGGCATGCGTGTGTACGGTTCCCTTCGGATTTCCAGTTGTACCTGACGTGTAAAGCAGCAGAAGGGGGGCATCAGGTTTCATTACCTCTGGTTCGCGCTCATTATGAAGTGGCGTTTGGAGCGAAGACCAAGATATGAATCCTTCCCCTTCCACCTTAGATTCCAAGCGTGGGACAACAACCACGTGCTGAATAGATGGAGATAACTCTGCAGCTTTTGAAGCCTCCTTTTGCATGTGAACGGTTTTCCCCCGTCGATAAAAGCCATCAGCTGTAATCAGTATTTTTGCTTCTGATGCCTTAAGACGTGTAGCAACCGCTTCTGCTCCGTAACCTGAGAATGTTGGTACTACGATGGCTCCCAATTTTGCAGCTGCCAGGATGGTAATAACGGTTTCTGGAATCATTGGCAAGTATACACCAATTACATCCCCTTTTTGGATGCCCTTTGACTGCAGGCCGCTGGCACACGTGCGACAAGCTTCTTCCAGTTCCTTAAACGTATAGGTCCTGATTTCCCCTTTTTCACCTACCCAATGGATGGCCGTTATATGGCGGGAAGCTTCAATTTCTGCCCATTTTGTCACGACACTTTCATAAATATTTATCTGGCCCCCAGAATACCATTTCGGCCATTTCACGCCAGCTGTGAAGTCTGCAGCTGTTTTATATGGTTTCCTCCAAACGATCCCGAGAGCCTTTTCCAATTCTTCGGAAAACCAGTTGACGTCGTTAATGGAAGCTTGATATAAGGATTCGTAAGACTCAAATCCCAATTGCTTCATCCATTGATACAAACGCGTATGCTCACTTGTTTCAGGATTTGGATACCATATCATTTCGTCCCTCATCTCATCACCCCCATTATTCGTTAAATCACAGCGTTTCTATCCATCGGTCCGTTACACAGGATCAACGCTGTGCTTTTTAGCAGGCGGCAATATTTTTTTCTGTCTGTAAATGTTAAATCGCGAGACGAGTACTTGCCTTAGATCTTCAGGCTCGACAATATCATCGATGACGAGTTCAGATCCTAAACGGTAGATATCAATGTTTTCTTGGTACTCTTTACGTTTTTCAGCAATATAAGCTGCCCTTTCCTCTTCAGGGAGGCTTGCAATTTTATTGGCATACACCGCATTTACCGCTGCTTCCGGACCCATGACAGCAATTTGTGCGCTCGGCAGCGCCACACAATAATCCGGCTCAAACGCTGGACCAGCCATTGCATACAGACCTGCACCATAAGCCTTACGGACGATAACGGAGATTTTCGGCACCGTCGTGCTTGCCATTGCTGAGATCATTTTCGCCCCGTGGCGGATGATGCCCGCACGTTCCACTTTTGTTCCGATCATAAATCCAGGGACATCTGCCAAAAATAACAATGGGATGTTAAAAGCATCACAAAGATTAATAAAGCGAGCGGCTTTATCCGCAGAGTCGTGAAAGAGCACACCGCCTTTAGCTTTAGGTTGATTGGCAACGATACCAACCACCTCACCATCCATCCTGGCCAATGCCGTAATGATCTCAGGTGCGAAGAGCTTCTTCATTTCAAATAGGCTGCCATCATCAATGATATGTTTGATAAAGGTGTACATATCAAAAGGAGCATTTTGATTTTTTGGGAGGAGGTCCGCTAATTCCCGATCTCCAATTTCTGGTGCCTTGGGAGGCTCTGAAGCAGGCTTTTCACGAAAATGTTCCGGAAAATAGGAAATATATTGACGAGCTTTGAGAATGGCATCATCTTCATCTGCAGCAAGAACATCTCCACAACCGGAGACACTGCAGTGCATGTGCGCCCCTCCCATTTCTTCCAAACTGACATTTTCGCCAATCACCATCTCCGCCATGCGCGGTGATCCTAAATACATCGATGCGTTTTTATCAACCATCATTACGACATCACAAAATGCTGGGATGTACGCCCCTCCAGCAGCAGACGGTCCGAATAACAGACATACTTGTGGAATTTGACCGGAGAGACGAACCTGGTTATGGAAAATTCGGCCGGCCCCGCGGCGCCCTGGAAACATGTCAATCTGATCAGTAATACGTGCGCCGGCAGAATCAACTAGATAAAAAATCGGGCACTGGAGGTTTTCAGCCTGCTCCTGAATCCGAATGATTTTTTCGACGGTACGCGCTCCCCATGACCCCGCCTTTACTGTAGAGTCATTGGCCATAAAACAGACTTGCTGCCCGTGAATATGACCGATACCAGTAACTACGCCATCTGCAGGCAGGTCATCAGCCATGACGTTGGCAAATTTACCATCTTCAAGCATAAAATCGTTTTCGTCGAGCAATAGACGTAACCGTTCACGGACGAATTTTTTCCCTTTTTCCGCGTTCTTATTGTGATTGCGCTCCGCCCCGCCTTGTTCTATCGTTTTCACAATGCTTTCGTGATCGTTTCTATTTGTCATAGCAACCTCCATCACTCGCCCTTATACACAGGCGATCGTTTCTCTTTAAAGGCACGAATGCCTTCTAAACGATCGTTTGTAGGTACTGTTTTTTGATAGGCTTTTGTTTCAATTTCCAAACCAGCCTGAATATTCGTTTCCAAGCCATCATCAATCGCTCGTTTTGCTTGACGCAAGGCTAATGGTCCGTTTTTGCCAAGTTTCTTTGCAAAAGCAAGCGCCTCTTCTTCTACCCTCTCGATAGATGTGCAGAACTCCAGCAGCCCAAGCCCATGTGCTTGTTCACCTGTAAGCATTTCCGCGGTATAAATAAGGTTTTTTGCATTTCCCGGTCCGATCAAACGTGCTAGCCTTTGCGTCCCGCCTGCTCCTGGAATGATCGCAAGAGAGGTTTCTGGTAGCCCATATTTGCTTTCATGAGCCCCGATTCGAATATCGCAGGCAAGTGCAAGCTCAAGGCCACCGCCAAGAGCACTGCCGTTTAATGCGCCAATGACAGGTTGAGGTAAAGATGCAACCGCGTTCACCGTTTCTTTTATATGAGCAACGGCAGCGATGACTTCTTCTTCATTCATTCCCGCCCGTTCTTTCAAATCGGCCCCCGCACTGAACATACGATTTCCAGCAGCTGTTAAAATGACCACATGGGTATTTCCATCTTCCTTGATGCTTTGGAGTTTATCAGCTAGTGCTTCAAGGAGCTCCTGGGATAATGCATTAGCAGCTTCGGGACGATTGATTCGAAGACGAGTGATTCCGCCTTCCAACTGTTCACATTGAATCCATGCGCTCATGAATAACCTCCCTCTCTATTCGATTTCGAATAAAGCATCGCCTTCATTGACAAATTCCCCTTCTTCTTTTAAAACAGCTTTTATTTCGCCACCTGTTTCTGATTCTACCGGAATCTCCATCTTCATGGATTCCAAAATCGCCACTTCTTCACCCGTCTCTACTTTGTCTCCAATTTGTTTCAGTACCTTCCATAAATTCCCCGCCATGCTAGCTTCAATTTTTGTCATGATGTTTTCACTCCCCGTGCAAATTTAGAAATGTTCTTTTACAAAATTCGTCGTTACTTGTCCGTTTACAACCTTCGGGTGTCGTGTAATTTCCTGTAAAAAAGGAATATTGGTACGAATCCCCTGTATATTACATTCGTCTAGCGCCTGTCTAAGTCCTGCTATCGCCTCCGCACGTGTCTCACCAATACCGATCAATTTTGCAAGCATCGGATCATAAAAAGGGGTGACTTCTGTGCCGGAACGAACGCCGGTGTCCAGTCGAATATGTTCTCCTTCAGGGACATCGAAAACTTCAATTGTCCCCGGGGAAGGGAAAAAGGTCTTTGGATCTTCTGCATATATTCTAGCTTCGATGGCATAGCCCTGCCAATCAACCTCTGATTGCTGAACGGAAAGGGCTTCTCCCGCTCCCACATGTAACTGTTCCTGAACAATATCTATATTCGTTACCACTTCGGTGACGGGATGTTCGACTTGAAGCCTCGTATTCATTTCCAGAAAATAAAATTCATCCTCTTCCACTAAAAATTCAAGCGTTCCCGCGCTTTCGTATTGTAACGATTTCGCCGCTTGAATGGCAGCGTGGCGTAACTGTTGCCGTAACCCTTCCGAGAGACCGGTGGCCGGTGCTTCTTCCAGCACTTTTTGATGCCGCCGCTGAATCGAGCAATCTCTCTCTCCAAGGTGAATCACATTTCCATAAGTATCACCAAGGACCTGGACTTCAATATGGCGCGGGGATTCTAACGCTTTCTCAATATACAGGGAGCCTGAACCAAAATAATTCGCCGCCCGGCGTTGATTGCTAGAAAACGCTTTCTTTAACGCTTCTGCGTCTTGCGCTATTTCCATACCAATCCCGCCACCGCCAGCTGCAGCTTTTACCATGACCGGGTATCCGATGCTTTCTGCAAAGGAGACGGCTTCATCTGCACTGGAAACCGGTCCATCTGAACCCGGAACAACCGGTACCCCCGCCGCTTGCATCTGTTTTCGTGCCGCAACCTTATCCCCCATAATCGAAAGCGTTTCCGGTTTTGGCCCAATAAAGGTAATACCCTCTTCACGACACCTGCGACAAAAATCAGCGTTTTCTGATAGAAATCCATATCCCGGATGAATGGCATCAACCTTTGCCTTTTTGGCTATATAGAGTACCTTCTCCATATTGAGGTAGCTGTCTGTGGCTTTCGCCGCACCTGCCTCGAAGGCTTCATCGGCCTGTTCTACATGCAAAGCATGACGATCAGCTTCTGAATAAATAGCAACGGTTTGTACTCCAAGTGATTGACAGCTGCGAATAATACGACAGGCAATTTCTCCGCGATTAGCGATCAATACTTTATTGAACATGTAAGCGTCCTCCTAAAAACAGCCAATTTCTCTAGCAATGACCATGCGTTGAATTTCTGATGTCCCTTCACCGATCTCCATCAATTTCGTATCTCTTAACATTCGTTCAATTCCAAATTCTCTCATATAGCCATACCCCCCATGGATTTGCAGTGCCTGATTGCAAACTCTGGTGGCCATTTCTGAAGAAAATAACTTGGCGTACGCTGCTTCTTTTTTGAACGGTCGATTCTGATCCTTAAGCCATGCTGCTTTATGAACGCTTGTTCTTGCGAGGTCGATTTCCATCGCCATGTCCGCTAACTTAAATTGAATGGCTTGAAATTTCCCGATGTTTTCACCGAATTGCTTTCGTTCGTTAGCATAGGCAAGCGCCTTTTGATAGGCTGCTTCTGCAATACCAACGGCCAAAGCCCCGATTGATATTCGTCCTCCATCAAGTGTATGAAGAAACTGTCCAAAACCTTTATCAGGATCGCCAAGAATATTTTCCTTTGGTACTTCAACGTCATTTAGCACAAGCTCTGTTGTATTCGAACCGCGCACCCCCATTTTTTCATAGGGGGATGTGATTTTGAACCCGGGTGAATCAGTCGGAACAATAAATGCGGAGATAATGTTTTTCCCGTTTTTCTTTTGACCGTTTACCGCTGTAATCGTGACCGCTTGGGCGTATGATGCATTTGTAATCCAACATTTTTCTCCGTTGATCACGTAACGATCCCCTTTAAGGACAGCTGTCGTTTTCGTACCGCCCGCATCAGAGCCGGCATTTGGTTCCGTCAAACCGAATGATCCTAACGTATCCCCCTTTGCAATCGGAACTAAAAATGTTTCTTTTTGCTTTTCCGTACCAAAATTAGCTAAAGGACCAGCACCAAGGGATACGGAAGCTGCATAACTTAACCCTGTACCTCCGCATGCTTTGCCAATTTCTTCGACAGCTAGTGCATAAGAAATCGTATCTGCACCTGCACCGCCATATTTTTCGGAAATCGGGAGTCCTAACAGCCCAAGTGACCCCATTTTTTCAAACGTTTCCTTTGGAAAACGATCATTTCGATCCACCTCATCGGCGATCGGGGCTACCTCTGTTTCCGCAAAATCCCGGACCATATCTCTGATCATACGCTGTTCTCTTGTTAATTCAAAGTCCATACCTTTCCCCCTTAATAAAGACTGAGCAAGCGCTCAATCAGTTAACTGAAATCGCTTACATCAAGCGTACTATAATAAATGGTATCCGTCCAGGTTTAAATGGAAAAAAACAACTTATTTACCTAAAATCTTAAATGTTGTTCTAGTGTAGAAAAGGGAATCATATGGTCTGAAATCAATCACTGAGTTTGTGCTTTTTATATGGTATAATTTGATAAAGAGTCCTATAGATAACTTTAGAGAAGGGAGGTTCCCTTGTCTTGGGATTTTCAATTATTCTAGGTATATTAATTGTCATAACCTTACTGGCGTGGATTATGGGGTACTACGTGCTTTTAAAATTTGTGACTCGTATGGAAACAAGTTGGCAAAGGATTACCCATCTACTCGCACATGTTGAACGTTCAACCAATGATTTTTTGATGATGCTTGATCAAATGGGGAAATTACCGGCCGGTACAACTGAATCGATGGAGAAAGTGATGGAAGAAATGCAAGATCCGTCCAATGAGCGTGGAGAACAATTGCATTCATTCGCCATTTTAAATGAACGTCTCGAAGATTTATTTGAGCAGGTTGAAGAGGACCCAGACGTCAAGGACCCTGAACTCACCGAAACGAGCCAAGATCTCAAAACCACTTTAACTTTATTGGAGACCGCCAGCCAGTCCTATAATCATGCAGTAACCAAATACAATAAAAGCATCACCGCTATACCCACAAAATATGTCGCAAGTATACATCAGTTCAAACCACAGAATGTTCTTGATGAAACCGTCAAACGATTATCCTCCAGCGATACAGCAATATAACTAAATGCATATTTTAAGAGATAACGCTAATTAAAAGGTAAGAGAATCAATCTGCTGCTATTTTTTTCGCTGAGATCATAAGTGGAGAATTTAGGAAGGGTATGCTATATTTATGCCATACAGGGCAAGGATGAAGTTCCTCTCACCCTGCTACCTTTTTTGCATTACCCTTCTTGATGCGTGTATCATGATCTTTGGCGGCCAATAAGGCCGTCCTTTTTTTTAGATAATAACCACGATAAAACCCGCATTTTTAACGAAAAATGCGGGTTTTATCGTGGCCCCCCCCAAAGTTAAATGTCCCCGGCCGTATAACCTCAACAACCTCCTAGTCCCCCATGCCAGAAGTTCTTTCTCCTTTCGGTTAATGCTGTTCACCGCGCCGATCCTCTAGGACGTGCGCTGAATAAACATGTTGCTGCGCCGAAAAACCCCCGCACCGAGTCCCGTTTCGCTCGCGCTTGATCATTCGATCAAGAATTTTTCCATGGATGGGAAAGAACTTTTGAAACATTGCACTAATCGTATATGAAGTAATCACACTCCCAATTATAAATGTCTTTCTGCGTTCTTTAGCCGAGAGGAAAAGCTCTTTCATTCTTACACTTTGTTGATGAGGAAGAATAGCACGGATCAGAGAGATAGGCATACAAAATTAATGAATTTATCCCCTGTAAGATACCTAAACATGCTCTTTTTGGATGCATATATTAAAAATGTAAACTACAAAAAGGGGGAGAAAAGAATGAGCTGGGATGATTTTGTATTCGGAAACCGTTGTGGTCACCAACACGGTTGCAAATTTGATCGTAAAGATGACAAAAAGAAGGACGACAATGATGAGTGCGATTGTCACTCACTATTTAAAAATATCTCAAAAGGTACACCTGTCGTCGTATTTCTCAAAGGCGGCAACTGTGTAAAAGGTGATTTCGTAGACATCCGTGGAGATTTAGTAGATTTAGCACTCTGCTATGATCACAAGGTTAAGGTCATAACGATCTGCTGTGACGATATTTCTGCAGTATCCATTGATTAATTTTCATGGATGATTTCTAAGATTAAATAACCCGGAAGCTCCCGGGTTATTTTCGTTTGCGTATCCTTATTTAAGTGCACAAAATATTTCTATTAAAGATGAGCTTTTTCGGTTGCCTGACGTATTTATCATGCTTTTCTATCATACAGGTCTTTTAAGTGCGTGTTCAAAATGTTAGCTTATCGCCAATGGCGAAAGCTTAGATTTACTTATGCTTTGGAATGCACGAAAGCATTCACTTCTCACGAAGAAAAAGTAATTTTCTTTATAAGGAAGTTTTCCCGAACTTTTTGAACATCCTCTTAGATAGAAACTTGTGGATTACAATCCATATGTTACCATTTTCATGGAGAAGAAGGAGCGTTGATATGAGAAAAGAAAGATATAAGCAATTAACAAAGGAGTTTCAACGAAAACTTCAACGGCCTTTAACAAAGAAGGAGAAAGAGCTTATTCACTGGATGGCAGAGAGTGAACGAAAATGAGATCCATCGTTACCGGGGTTATCCTGCACTTTCTCCATTCGGCTAATGCTGCGCTCCGCGCCGAATCCCGTATCGCTCGCTCCCCATCATTCGCCCAAGGAATTTTCATGGACGGGAAAGAACGATCGAAACATTGCACTAGCTTGGGACACTGCCCAAGCTAGGTTTTTCAGATACTGGTTCTTTATAAAAAAAGCCCCCCTAAGTGGTTTTACGGTGAACACGCCGCCCGTCATATGTGAAAATGGTCGGTTTACCTCCTACAACAGTTTCCATATGCACGGGGCGTCCCCATAGTTGAAAAATGTAGGGGATGGTTTTTTCTAAATACGTGACATCGAGCTCTGTGCCTTCATAATTGTGTTTCAGATACATTTCCCCTGCCTTTAAATAATCTCCATCGGTGACGGTTATATGGGGAAAACCACCATTGACACGAGAAGCTACCAATTCGTCTCGAATATTCGTCCAATCTTTATCAACGACCTCATAATTGGAACCTTTTTTCGCAAAAACGTACAAATCCTCTCGTTCGACAAATTCTTTCGTTAAATAATTTCGAATAAATGATTGGTCAGACTCCAGTTCTCTCACTTCAAAAATCTTTTCACGTCCACTACCGGGCTTCACGCCTCTTGCCTTCATTTCTTCATCAGGATCGTCGTAGCGTTCCTCAATATCTTCAAAAATCTTTAAGCCTAGATAATAAGGGTTGATGGACGTTTTGGAAGGTACAATTACGTTTGCATTCAAATTTGCAAATTCAATAGCCTCGGCAAAGTCTAAATCCATCTCGCGCATAATACGTCCATGCCAATAAGAGGCCCAGCCTTCATTCATAATTTTGGTCTCCATTTGCGGCCAGAAATAGAGCATCTCTTCACGCATCATAGTAAGAACGTCCCTTTGCCATTCCTCAAGTTCCAAACTATTTTCTTCTATAAACCACAATACGTCCTTTTCAGGCTCTTTAAGTTTTCTTTGCTTCTTTTTCTTTTCCTGTTTCTTTTTCGGTTCATCCATATCCCATAAATCGTCGTACGGCGTGGAGTGCGGGAGTTGTTCATCATCTTCATCCGAATCCATATCCCGGCTTCGAGCCATCATGCTTGGATCGACATGTTCCTGAATGGCAAGTACAGCATCTAGAAACTCCTCGACTTCTTGTTTTCCATGAGCTTGTTCATACATGGCAATTCTCTCAGCCGTCGCACTCATACTCTCCACCATATCTCTTCGCGTGTTCTGAAAGCGGCAATTATTTTTAAAGAAATCACTATGAGCGAGTACATGTGCAACAATTAATTGATTTTGGATTAAACTATTATTATTTAATAAAAATGCATAGCAAGGGTCAGAGTTAATCACAAGTTCGTATATTTTGCTTAACCCTAAATCATACTGTACCTTCATTTTGTGGAATTGCTTGCCAAAGCTCCAATGAGAAAAACGTGTCGGCATTCCGTAAGCTCCAAATGTATAAATGATATCCGCTGGACAAACTTCATAGCGCATTGGAAAAAAGTCTAGCCCAAATCCTTTGGCGATTTCGGTGATTTCATCGATTTTTTGCTCCAGCTGACGTTGCTCATCAATCGGCATTTCCATCCCCCCTAATCCTTCCTTCATCTATATGTCACCATATGCACTCCGATGCAAATGTTTGATAAACAGAAACTAAAGGGTATAACAATAGAAGAAAAATACATAAGGGGTGAAGTTAAATGTCGAATATTTACGCAGTCGTTTATGGAGAGGTGCAAGGAGTGGGTTTCAGAAGTTTCGTCCATCAGGAAGCGAAAAAACACCACCTTCTCGGCTGGGTACGAAACCGTGAAGATGGTGCTGTTGAAATTGCTGCTGAGGGAGAGAAAACGACACTGAATACCTTTATACAAGCTGTCAAAAAAGGAAATTCATTTTCTCGCGTCGAAAGCGTGAAGGTCGATGAGGATATAACGATCAATCACAACAATGAGTTTACCATCCGTTACTAATCGAGGAGATCCTTTGATCATTAAAGGAAGCCCACGTCAAATGCCCGCCTTCTTCTAGTCTTTCCAGGGCTTCGTGGGCTGGAAGCTCCGGCAAAGCAAGCGTTTTTGCAAGCACCGCTAACAATTCAGCGCGTGTCTTTAAGACCTTCTTCATTTTGCCCCCCTTATAGGAACGTATCGTTAGTTCCTTGTTCTTCAATGAAAGCATCCTACGTTTATGCCTACACCATTTTTCACAACGAAGTTGCTGCATATAAGGGGCTTCAGGTTTAAACGAAGAATGAATAAGTTCCTGAAAATCAGGAAGTTGATAATGCTCATGAATGTAAAAAGCCCATTTACGATCAACAATCCGGTCAGCTATCGCACGGATATACACATATTCTCCCTCGTTCTCCCCGGCTTTCAAAATGACTTTTTCTCCTGCAAACAGCGGGATCTGTGTCTGTTTATGCTCGTTTAAAGGCAACGGTGTTAAAAGCGGAGTGGGGGTTCCAACATCAACGTACAATGGTTCCCCGGATTCAGGTTTTAATACGAGCAGCGCCATATGGTCTCCCCCAGGTTTTAGGAAAAACACTTGAAAGCCTAACGCATCGAGCAAACGTGAAAATTGGAGATTAAGTGCAACACAAGTCCCGCCGGTGTGGTAACGCCGATGCCGCCACAAGAAACTTTCCACATCCTCTGTTACAAATGCTTGATTTCCAAAGGCAATCTTTCCTATGTTTTCAAACGGAAATACATGTCGATGCGCGCGCAGCAAATGCTTTAAATAAGGAGTTGAAGCTTCTTTTTTCTGAAGCCCTAGCCTTTGTAAATAATCCTTTACCCAGTCCATTCTTATCACCTACCGTAGCATTGGAGAAAAAAACGTAAACTTAAGATTTTTGAGCGCCCGCTTCAGTCAATTGTAATCGTGCTTGGATTTCATCCATAACGCTTTCCTGAAGCCGGAAAAGCGCCTGATCGGCCGCTTCTGAGTCAAGTTCTTTTACCCCAAAGTAACATTTCATTTTTGGCTCTGTGCCCGACGGTCTCACACATACCCATGACTCATCTGCGCACTTATACTTGATCACATTCGAAGCCGGTAAAGAGAGCGCGGTTCGTTCACCAGATTCAACGAAAATAGCTTCGTGTTTCTGATAGTCTTCAATAATGGTAACCGCTTGTCCATCCGCAAACGATTCAGGAGGTTGCTCTCGAAAGGAAGTAAGTAATGCTTCGATTTGTTCTGCCCCTTTTCTTCCCTTCAACGTAAGAGATTCAATTCCTTCCTGATAATAGCCGAATTGTTCATATAACATCGTAAAAGTATCCGTAAGCGTTCGCCCATCACGTTTTTCTGATAGCGCAATTTCAGCCACGAGAAGCGCTGCTTGGAGAGCATCTTTATCCCGGACAAAAGAACCGAGCAAATAGCCATAGGATTCTTCGTATCCGAACAAAAACGATTCGTTTTCTCCTTCTTCAGCTAATTGTTTGATCTTTTCAGCAATAAATTTAAATCCTGTCAGGGTATCGATACAATCCATACCAAAATGTTCGGCAAGGGCACGGCCGCTTTCCGAAGTGACAATCGTTTTGAACACTTTACCATTGACGGGCAGGCTGTCTTTATCATCCAATTGCGTTAAGACATAATGAAGGAGCAGAAATCCAGTTTCATTCCCGGTCAATACCCGATATCCACCCTCTTTACTTGTGTCGGGAATGGCAATCCCCAACCGATCAGCATCCGGATCGGTTGCGATTAAAAGATCAGCTCCCTGTTCTCTTCCTGCTTGCATCGCCATCTCAAACGCTTCTGCTTCCTCAGGGTTCGGCTTGGAAACCGTTGAAAAGTCAGGGTCTGGATGGGCCTGTTCAGGAACGATATGTACATGAGTATAGCCGTTCAGCCTAAAGGCTTCATACAAAGGAGCCGATGCCGTCCCATGAAGGGGGCTGAACACAATTTTCAATTGCTCGCCATTTTCATTACCCATAACGGGTTGATGAAGGATGGTACGAAGTTTTCGTTGATAACGCTCATCAATATCCGATGATAACCAATGAAAGAGGCCCTTTTCTTCAACATCCCCTTCATCTGCAATCGGGATGGTAAGTTCATCCTCAATCGCTTCTACATAAGAAATCAATTCTTCTGCAGGTCCCGGGGGCAATTGGGCGCCATAACGATCATACACTTTCAGCCCATTATAAATCGCCGGATTATGACTGGCTGTAATCATCACTCCTGCGCTGGCCCCTTGCTCTCGAACCGCAAACGATAACACTGGTGTCGGTCGTAATGAAGGAAATACATCGACCTCTATTCCGACATTTGTAAGCGTCAACGCAGCCTCCTTTGCAAAAAGGGCGGAATTCCTCCGAGAGTCATAGGCAATCACCACTCGCCCTGAATCTCCGACTTCCTTCAGATAATGGCCTAAACCTAACGCTGCTTTTCGTACTGTATAGCGATTCATCCGGTTAGGTCCAGGGCCCAGCTCCCCGCGCATACCTCCCGTACCAAAGGTTAAACTTCTGTAAAAACTATCTTCTAATTCTGCTTGATGGTTTATCATCATTTCTTCGAGTTGAGCGCTTAATTCCGGGTCGTTTTCAAGTCCTTTACGCCAACGTTCGATAATGGTTTGCATCCTCATCTCCTCCTACTATACTGGAATTTAAAATGAAGAAAGGCCAGTCGTTTCTTGCAAGCGATACAGCCAATACTTCCAGACCTCCCCTTCAGAGTGTTGAGAGAAATCATGGGTGTAATGGCTGCCATCATTATTCCAAAGGGCATGAAAATACTCCTCAATGTCTTCCATCATAGCATGATTTTTGGGGGCCACCAGCAATAAATTTGTTTCAAGGTTAAGATCATCAATATTTCTGCGGGTAAAATTCGAGGAACCCCCATTAACCATCGCTTCATCACCATCTGTCATATAAAGCATTTTCGTGTGATATTGCTCACCGTTTGTATTGTACCAACGAACCTCAATTTGGTCGGAATAAGACTGTAACTCATCAGCGACAGGCCGATTAGGAACGCCGATTTTTTCACGACCAAAAGCTTCATGATTTGGATCAAGAATTAATCGTACGTTCGCGCCGCGATCAGCAGCCTCTTTGAGAGCATTAATAATATCACGATCGGAAACATAAAAAGCACCAAGCCATATATCCGAATCTGCTTCTGCCGCTGAAATATACTTGAGCATCTGCTCCTTCACTTTACCTTCGGTAATCACTTTTGCTTCTGCCCCTTCGGCATCCGAGCTTCTTTTTCCATTGTATTCCATATCGTCGAACAGCGATGGGTCGGCATCAGACATTTCCACAACAGCACGTTCACTTTCCAAAATGTCATTGATAACCTTACCACGTACTGAAAGTGCAACATTGGAATGGTGAGCACTAGCATCATGAGGGTTTGCCGAAGTAACCAGCGCTTCCTGCTCATTGATCACCACTTTACGGTGGTTAGCTTTAAAGTTTAACATATCCAGATAGGAGCGCACCGTTACAGGTTCTGCTTCCGAACTAAATGGACTTGGGAGCCATCCCCCTTTTGGTGTTCCAAACCACTGAATGACTGAACGCCACAAGCCCGAATAAATGACATTGGAATCCCGAAGCGGTTCCATCTCTGCCCATACGACTTGTATCCCTGCTTCTTCTAGGCGTTGAATATGTTCAGGTACACGTGATCCGTAGAAACTATTGATCCGATCTGTAATCACGACCATAGACAAATCAGGATTTTCTCGCTTTTTCTCAACAAGTTGTTCACTGAACCAGGATGCTAAAGGTGGAAACGACAGATCTGGCGGATACTCATCATTAAATAAAAACATATCAACAACAAGAAAGTCTTCAGCATCCGCAATCATCTTTTCGATTCGATCAAAAATCTCATGGTCCTCTTTGACCTCCCCATCTTGTTCGTGTGTAATATCAAAAAGAACCTCCGCTTCTGTATCTTTATGTTTATCACTTTCATAAGAAATGTTCTCTGGTAACGGTTTGAACATTCCATAGAGCATAGAGAACCCATAGACAACGACAAACAAACTGAGGAGCTTACCGACCTGGTATCGCTTCAGAGGTTTTCTTTTCAGTCTATGATTCACCTGCACCCTCTCCTATCGTCATGATCTTCTGTTATTCATTACGTACAGATACCTTATATCATGTTTATTCTAACAGAAATAGCTGCGGTCAAGGAAATTTGTAGTGTAAATTCCATGTTTTCAGACCGTAATCATGTTAAAATTCCTACGTGAGATTCAAACTGGAGGAAATCAACCTATGGAATATGAAAAAGCAACATTTGCCGGTGGATGTTTTTGGTGTATGGTACAGCCTTTTGAGGAGATGCCGGGCATTATGAATGTTCGTTCGGGTTATACCGGAGGTCAGACTGAAAATCCATCTTATGAAGAGGTAAAAAGCGGGGGTACCGGCCACTACGAAGCCGTAGAAATTACGTATGATCCAAAGCAGTTCTCCTATAAGCAATTATTGGATCTTTTCTGGCCGCAAATTGACCCTACCGATGACGGGGGGCAATTCCATGATCGCGGGAGCCAATATCGGACGGCTATTTTCTTTTATAACGAGCGTCAGCGTGAATTAGCGCTAGCATCAAGAGAAGCGGTCAAAAACAGCGGAAGATTCAATTCTCCGATCGTCACCAAAATCCTCCCTGCAGCAACTTTTTATGAAGCAGAAGACTGGCACCAGCAATTTTACAAAAACCAGCCGCAGGCATATAAAAAAGACCGGCTGCAATCAGGTCGCGATGAATTTATTAATCAGTACTGGCGATCATAAATATTACTTGCTCAGGGAGCCATGCCATACTATAATTGGGACAGGTCATGCGACGGGATGTAGCTCAGCTTGGTAGAGCACAAGCATGGGGTGCTTGGGGTCGCAGGTTCAAATCCTGTCATCCCGACCATTAAAAATACTTACGTGATGCGGGTTCCAACGATTGATGGAATCCGTTTTTTATTGTGAACTGAGGTCAACTGGTCACAGATTAGTCACGTTTCGTATTGTAAAATATTAAATTGCATGATTACTAACCTTAGTCCAGAATTATTTTTAGAATGTGTAAAGGACCATAGGTAAATAAATGTAAACGGAGTGAGCTATGATAAGCTCACTCCGTTTGTAACATTACCCCGATTATCAACGATCCCATATAGACTTGACCTTTACGGCTCAGATTAGGCCAAGCGCCTTGAACCCCGTGAGATTCACGCAAGACAAAATCACCTTCATTAATAATGGGGCTAAAGTATCTCACATTATACGGAGGCATGGATTGAATCATGTAATTGAATCTCTAAGGAAAGAACAATTGTGTAGTAAGCACTTCTTTCCAGCTACAAAGACCTTCATATGAATATGTATCGTCCTCGTTTCACACCACCCGGGATATTTCGTCGAGAACTCTACCATTCTGTTTTCATCTGGCGACCACGCAAAAACGTTTCATTATTTATTGGCTCAATATGTTCATTATTATCGTCATTTTCAAGAGCTGCATTATCGTAGCCTGAGTAAATTCCGAAAGCATTGCTATGCAAATATCAACTTTTGCTCCCGGAATTGCTGTGCATCCCTTTACATTTACGAATTTTAAGCGTAGCAAAAGATCTTCCCCAGTCTGATTCTCGCGAATATCTCTGCGGTAAGGGGCATCGATCGTTAGTTTTGTCCGTATGAGCTTTCAGCCTGATCAGGAGGCATCGTTTTTCTTCGTGCGGGCAAGCTTTCCCGCTCGTTCCTCAACATCCATGATCATGTCCAACCATTATAACTCATAAAGCATCATCTCAATTCAGAACATAGAATTTTTTGATCCCATCCCACCATTATTCCACCGGCAATATTAACAACATGTCATCCAGATCCTCCGGATTCCCGCGTCCGTCGGTGTTGTTCGTGAGTACGTAGAGGTTATCGTCGTCTGTTTCAAGAACAACGTCCATGTCATCGGTTTCGACATCAAAGCGCATCAGTTCTTCCCCGGCGAGTCCGCCGACGTAAAAATCACTTTCACCGGCAAATGCTGCACCTGATGGTGCCCACGTGTCATCTCCCGATTCAAATACAGGAGATTCCATCCCTTTTGCTTTGTGAGCACCGGTGATCCCGGCCAACCATAATTGTTGCCCGCTTCAATTTCGTTGATCTCATCCTGGGCGCTCGGGCCGTGTTCCGAACTGAACAGTCTTCCGTCCGTCAACTCGAGGTCAAGTGATGAACTTTTAAAAGACACATATATACAGATGATCACCTCTTCAACGCAACGATTCTCCCATATGTCCCTATCCTCCAAAGCCATTCAAACGGACCATAATAAAATTTTTTCAACCAAAAGTGGCTAAAAGTCATTTGTGCCACAAATAAAATAACGCCTATACCTAGAGCAAACAGATAGGTTGGTTCCGTCCAAATCCCGATGCCTCCAAAAATTGATCTCCCACTTAGATGAAACACACTAACGAACACAAGTGATTGCATGAGATAATTGGTAAAAGCCATTTTTCCAATAGCAGTAAACGGCAAGAGGGTCTTTGAAATGATCGTTTTGCTTGTGCCCGTTAGAACAATAAAAAGTATCATTCCAAAAGTCACAACAAACGGATAAAGAGTTCTCAAAGGATTGTGGGATTCGTCATAATAGAGGCTGATCTTCCCCGCGAAACCGACAACAAGAAAGACAACAGACAGCACCCACATAAGTTTCCTGCGCTCTCCTATGAATGAGAAAAAACCCTCACGATAGGCGTACATCCCAAAAAGGAAAAAACCTAAATGCCTGACCATGGAAGAGAATTCATTAATGACATATTCTGTTCCCGTTGGCGATTCCCCTGGACCAAGCAGCAAGTTATTCAACCATGCTTTAAGGGAAAGCTCATATGACGAGTAATAGCTGATAAGATCCATCCCTACCGTATAGCCGAGCCAAAAAAGTAAGGCGGCTGTCATTAACCATGTTGCTGACAGATTCATAAATAGTAACAACACAAATCCGGCCATGGCATACATCAGTAAAATATCCCCCGCCCATATGGCATAACCGTGTATGACCCCTGCAAAAGCCAGCCATAATAACCTTCTAAGTAACTTCGGATATGGATTTACGTCCTTTTTTTTTAATCTGTTATAAATAAGCATCAGACTCATGCCAAACATGAACGCAAACAATGGCCTTGCACTATCGTTCAGTACGATGGATAAAAAATCGTCTACGGCTTGATTTACGGAGGACTGCCCTTCCGTATTTACCTCCGCTAAGCCAGGCACATTGGCTAAAAAAATGGCTAGTAAAGCCAGTCCGCGCATCTGATCTAAAATATCGATTCTCTGCTCTTTATTACTTTTCAGTGACATAAAACCTTCTTCTTTTCCTGATTCGCTTAATAATTCAATTGATGCTTTTGATGATTACGCTTTATGTTCCATAAAATAAGGATACGAAAAAGAACCCGACTTGCCCATTCGAGTGCCCGTATTTCCAAATTTTTATAGAATGATGCGCGCTGTGACTTCCCGGTGGGCCTGTTTCTGTTCGATGGGCAAGCCATCCAGCCACGAAGTTGGCGGGGGCTAATATTCATGGGTACTGTTTCATTTTCAGATGGCCAATGAAAGATCCCTTTCCCAGCCTGCGGTAATGGAGCCAAAAACCGTTGTGCTCCCACTGCAGGGTTTTCAGCTTATCCCAGAAGACATGGTTTCCTCTTCGACTTGAAAAGTCAACCATGGGTTGGTTCCGTTTCCGGCAACATCTCATCTTGCTTACATCTATTTTTTTCTTTAAGGGTCATTGCATAACCTGCCGAATGAATGTCTAAGAAGATTATCGCACGCAAGACCCTTTGTTCCTACGTGTATTCTATTTGACGCTTACAGAAAACTCTAAACTTCGAAAAAACCTTTTCATCTTAATACCCTTTTTTATAGAACTGGTATATTTAGAATCTCTTTTAGAATAACAATTGGAGTAAATTATAGAAAGGGGACAACCTAAAAATCCTGTTGAGTAAAAATAAAGTTGTTTCCGTTTAACGACCGAAAGGCATATTCTTACGTCCAAAATGAAGATGTTTAAATTTTATATTACAGACGATATTTATGATAAAAAAAGGTGTTTAAAGCTGTAAAAACTGCTCAACAATCGTTAGCAATAGGTAAGCCTTTGAAATTATCTCCAGCTTTTCCCCTGCTCCGCACAGGGCGTGTTAGTTTCCCTGAACCCTGCGGTCCATCTAACGAGATGTACTATGATGATAAGTTCCTCGTTACCTTCAAGTAAGGACACCATCGCCGAAATGCCTTTTGATTTCTAGATTAACGTTTTCAATTACTCCCATTCTGACGGCTACAACGGGAACTGTGCCAAAAAACTGTCCGCTGTAGTTTTGAAAAGAATGCCCAGAGTGTTAGCGACCTTAGCATTGTAAACAGAATAAAGGAAAACCATAATCCGTGATTCCCCCATGCCGGCACAGTAAGCCAAACAGAAATTACAAATATAAGCAAAGAAATAAGCAAAGAGTCTCGTACCGGACCTGCCTGTGTGGCTCCAGTGTAAAACCCATATAATTGAAGTCCTAAAAACCCTGTGATCGGAAATAAAGTCACCCACCACTCATAAGAAACAGCTGTTGAATATACTTCTTCAATATTCGTGAATAAAGAAATAAGCCAGGATCCACCCACGAACATCATTACAGTTAACAAAAAAGCAAGTGCAGCCGACCAAAAACAACCGAGGTAGATAGTACACCTAAACAGCTTTTTATCATTAGCTCCAACTGCCTTCCCTGCTAAAATACTGCTTGCATTGGCCAGGCCATCAAAAAAATAAGCCATAATAAAATGTAGTTGAAACAAAATGGCGTTTGCTGCAATGATGACTTCCCCCATCGAAGCTCCGGTCGATGTAAAGATCCCAAAAACAGCCAATAAACATGCGGTCCGGATAAATAAATCTTGATTTACTTTTACCATATGAATCATGGGTTGAAATGCCAAAATAGATTTGCTCTTAATTATGGAAGGATCTAATGTTATATATTTCATCATAAACAAAAGCCCAATGACAGTAGCAAGGACTTCAGCAATTAACGTCGCTAATCCTACACCTGCGATTCCCATTTGAACCGAATATACGAAATAAACATTTAATCCCATGTTAAGTAAATTGCATCCTAGCTGTAATAAGAGAACAACTCTTACTTTTGCTTTCCCGATCA
Source organism: Geomicrobium halophilum (assembly GCF_014207655.1). Taxonomy (GTDB): domain Bacteria; phylum Bacillota; class Bacilli; order Bacillales; family Marinococcaceae; genus Geomicrobium; species Geomicrobium halophilum. The sequence continues at coordinate 1,534,471 of NZ_JACHHJ010000001.1, forward strand.
ACCAGCCCAAAATGACATAGTTGAGTAACGTAAATGGTGCCCCCCAAATGCGCACATCGAAATATTTGCTTCCCTGATCCATCACATTTGCAGAAGGCTGGATGACATACATCGCAAGATCCCAAATAGGCAACTGTAATACCAAGAATAGTAATCCAACACTTGTAGCTAGAAATGCTGCCCTTAAAAAATTCAGTAATACAGCACCTTCATCCCCAGCACCTACAGCTTGAGCTGTATATCCCGAAGTACTCACACGCAAAAAACCAAACAGCCAATATAACGTATTAAAAATCAGGGTGCCAACAGCCACTCCTCCTATATAAGCGGGGTCATCTAAAAAACCAACTACTGCTGTATCTACCGCACCAAGCAAAGGAGTAGAAATGGTCGCTAAAATCAGTGGAAGAGCCAAAAATAAATATTGTTTATGTGTAATTGTTCCTGCAGGAGCTTCCCCCAATTCTATCTCTCCTCTTTTACCTGTCTGTCGCTCATATGATTCCGTCACTATGGATATAACGTCCATCATCATATAGGGTGTTCCCGTTCATGCGTGGAAGATTGAACGCCTATTTCTAAATAACCTAGAGAAGCGATGATTACAGTGATTTTCTCTATCTCCGATACAGGCCCATCGTCAACGTTTGGGAAAACCCTATATTTCATCTGTGTTACAAAAAGAATTGGCTAACCATGTATTAATTCAAACTGTTCATTAAAATTAACGATTATTTCTGTAATCTATACTCTTAGAGTCAACTAAATTGGGGGCTAATGTTTTTGAACCTCAAACAACAATGAAATCAACTCACCATTCACTTCATCTGTTTACCTCACTCCTGTACATGCAATTCAGTAAAAAAGAGGGAGAAAATTCTTGTTCTTAACCCCCCTAATAGACTATTTTTGATGATACTCAATGATCAATCTTTCCTTTTTTTCTAAAAAGCATTTACTTCCCTTCTCGATTCTGGTTAAATGTCAATCAAATCGTAATTATTACGATTTAACTATAAAACACAAATCGTTATTTGTTAAGAGGTGAAAAGTATGAATGTATCTTTATCCAAAAATGATCAAAGAAATGAAATCCTAACGTTTTATAAATATGCCTATCATATTTTAAAAAGAGAAAAAGATTTATCCCCTGCCAATCCTCTCATTAATCATACATTATCAAATCTTGTGCATAAACTTTCTTCACCTATTCAACATGCACACATAATTCTCGAACACCCGCATATCCAAGAAATAAAAGACGATATGATAGAACAACTTGCAGCTGCTGAATGTGATATGGAAAAATACTTTGGGTCTTACTTTGTAGAAAATGCTTCTTCTTTGGATGATCTGTCTTCTTTTTTGTATTGGGAAAATTACAAGGAACTGACAACAACAGAAGTAAATAAGTTACATAACCTTACTTCTTCATGGAAAGAACTCAATCGTATCTGTTTTATAGGTTCAGGCGCTCTTCCATTAAGTCCCCTTTTAATGTCAAAAGAATTAAATGTCACGATCGATTGTTTAGACGTCGATAAGTCGGCTTACTCGATTGGAAAATCCCTGATACACCAACTTCATAAAGATGAACAATTATTCTATAAATATAAAGATGGGAAAAAATTTAATTATCAAGACACCGATCTAGTCGTTATTGCTAGTTTAGTACCGAACAAAGAGTTGATCATTGAACAAATTCGCCGCACTAATCCAAACACCATCATCGCATTGCGTTCATCCGAGGGGCTTCACACTTTGCTATATCACCCTATTAACATATCAATAATAGAACAATTAGGTTATCAATTAATAGGAAACACTTTTGCTAATTCATTTATCATTAATTCAACCTTATTTTTTGCACATAAAGGATATTGATCATTTGCCTATGCTTAATTCCGTGTAGGAAACGTACAGATAGTCAAACCGACGCACCTACACATGCTGGAAACACTGTGACATCGGCATTTATCAATAACATGGGTTCTACTTTTATTATGCACATCAAAAACCTTAATCAACCGGACATAATTATTTGAAGATAACGGATATTATGTACCTTCGCAATTATAGGATGAAAATAATGGCTATAAAAAAACCGAGAACCTCTAAGATTCCCGGTTGAATTTACCAATATGCATAACGAAAGAACCTCACGATGATGCTATTGTTTCACTTTGACCGTCAGTGGGGACTTAACAAGCCTTTCTCGACAGTTCTCGGATCGGGTACACTGTAATAATTTCCTACAGGACTAGAAATGCTGTGCCTTTTGAAAGCGACGAACCCCATCTAAGGTATCTTGCCAAAATAAACATCCGCACTGTATTCTGGCAAAACATTGATGAGCATCTGCTAAATGCGTTCAACCTCATCACCAGCCACCACTCAGGGTGAGCCTCGGCGAATGATTTTCCATCATACGTGGGAACACCCGTGGATACGTTACCGTTCACCCTTGACCGGAACGCTTTCATATTGATCCCTGGGCATGCATTTGTTGCATGACCAGGGTATTCGTTGTGCCCTTGCACATAAACGGTATCTACACCTAGATCAGATTGAAGGCTTGTACAACCTTCACCATTCCATCTTTCTGTGCTTCCGGCAGATTGCACTATCATTTATAGCACAAACGCCAACAAGTGGCGTATTATGGTTTCCGACATGATCGCCAACCGACTTTTTTAGGGATTTTATAAATGACAGGTCTTTTTAACCGATAAGCACCTTATCTTCAGGATAACTGATTTTACTGGGGCGTTGTTTATATGTGAGCGCATATGCAAGTGTCAACGGCCCTAATCGCCCAACGAACATGGTAATCATCATAATGACTTTACCGATAGGGGAAAGTTCCTCTGTTAGTCCCATGGACAGACCTGCGGTACTAAAGGCTGAGACTACATCAAATAATGTCGTGAGAAAGTGGACATCATAAATATCTTCGGTGATCGTTAACAACAGGGTCGCCCCAATGATCCAAGCTAAGGAGCTTACCACAACCGCTAGTGCCCGCATGACCGTTTCCAAGGCAATTTTCCGATGAAAGGCATGGACTTGATGGCCACTTCTGAACGTATTGACTGTGGCGAGCACAAGAATGGCAAATGTATTTGTTTTAATTCCCCCGCCAGTACCCCCTGTTGAAGCACCAATAAACATAAGCACGATAATGAAAAATTGTGAAGCGACAAACATACTACCAATATCAAATGTATTAAATCCTGCACTCCTAGCGGTCGCGCTTTGAAAATAAGCGGACCATAAACGTTCGGATAAGCTTAATCCTTCGGTTGCCGGATTAAAAAGTCCAACGATAAAAAGAAAAAGGAAGCCTCCGACCAAAAGTACAGCGGATGTGACCAAAACAAGTTTGGAATGCAAAGAAAGTTTCCGTAGTGATCGTTGCCGGTATAAGTCTACCAACACCATAAAACCAAGGCCACCCACAATAAAAAGCACGGACAAGCTAAGATTGACAACGGGATCCCCAATATAATCTTCCATACTGTTGTCAAAAAGGGTAAAACCCGCATTATTAAAGGCCATCACGGAATGAAAGAGAGCGGAGTAAGCGGCCTCAGCCCACCCTAATTCACTGCTCCAATGAATCGTAAGAATAATGGTTGTTATGGCTTCCAGAGATAATGCCAAAAGCAGAATGGTCATCGCTAATCGGATGATCCCCTGTGCTGAAAACGTATTGGTTGTAGGTTGAAGAAGCAAACGATATTTCATACCCATCACTTTTCCAACCAAAATCGCAACCGATACCCCAAAAATCATAAACCCAAGTCCGCCCAACTGAACGAGCACAATGATAATCGTTTGACCCAAACTTGAAAAGTCCCCGCCGGGTTCCAATACAGCAAGACCGGTGACACATACCGCTGAAACGGCCATGAATGAGGCGTCTAAAAAACCGACGCTTTCGCCATCAGCTGAAGCTTGCGGGAGAGCCAACAAAATCGTTCCTATTATAATCAAGATAATAAAACCGAGAATAATCCATTGAGGTGGACTGAATTGAATGGTTTTTTTATGCGAAATCATAAGTATGCACCTACTTCGGTCTGCTTTTCTCCCGATAATCTTTTTGAAGGCGACTGATATCCTTATGCTTTCCGATGATCGTAAGAATATCGCCGTGATGAATTTGATCTTCAATGTGAGGTGAAATATTAACCTCTTCATTTTTATCCTTGATCGCCATCACAATACACCCATACGTTTTGTTAATATTTAATTTCTGGAGAGTGCAGCCATCCATCGCTTTCGGCGCTCGGATTTCGGCCATATTATACTCAGAGGAAAGCTCCAAATAATCAATCAGGTTATTGGAACTTAGCAAATTTCCCAGTCGATCTCCCATATCCCGTTCAGGAAAAACAATATTGTCAGCACCGATTTTACTGAGCACTTTCCCATGGTGGTCATCTCTCGCTTTTGCCGTAATCTCGGCAACATTCAATTCTTTGAGCATCAATGTTGTTAAAATGCTTGCCTGTAAATCTTCGCCGATCCCGACAATCGCATGGGAAAATTTATGTAATCCTAATTGCTCTAATGCGTTCTCATCCGTCGAATCTATTTGCACGGCATGCGTAACTTCCGGAGCGATCTCTTGTACGATTTGTTCATCTTTATCAATGGCTAAAACATCATTTCCATTCTCACTCAGTGTCTTCGTTACACTCTGACCAAATCTTCCAAGGCCGATGACCACAAATTGATTTTTCATACCAATACCCCCAAGCGATAGCCACATTCTGTATAGAATTATATCTAAGTTTTATTCTTATTTTCTGCTGTTAAGTATAACTCAAATTTTAACCTCTAGGCTATAAGCTAACAAACAACGTTGAAATTCATTCGCATCCCTTCCAAAATCCTAAAAATAGCCAATCTGAAAAATTACCTTATGATGCGGATTGGTACCCATTTCCCTTTTGCTCAAATAACTCTTTGTGGCTGTACCATTGATGACCTTCACTCATACTTCCCTCCTCCCTCTTTTGGCATAAAAAAACGCCCTATACAAGGCGTAAAGTCTACAGATGTTAAAGAATCATTTTCATGTTGCCATTTTTCTTTTTATAATACCATCTTCCATTATTCGTATTCCTGTAAAACTCTACTCCTATGATTGAAAACTTATAGATATAGTTTTGCATAAAATGACCCCCATCTATTTTCCTGTTTCATTACTGTTGTATTACATATTTTACATTCACCAAGCCTTTGGAATCTAGTATATTTACGAAAATGTTTCATAACAAAATGAATACCACATATCTGTAGTCATAAAATCCTGATCTAGACCAAAAAATAACAAAAAGACTTTTTCCTCTTCGTTATTTATGAAAAATTTAGTAGCCTTGGGTATTGGCTCATTATTTACATTATCAATTTGTGGAGATGGCGAAGATAATGAAGACGATGTTGATGAAGTTGAGGCAGAAGATAATGACCCAAGTGTAAGGAGAAAGTGCGGATAAAGAAGATGACGACTACCCAGAGGATGATGAGGATGCTGATAGTGAAGACGGCGAGGATGTGGAGAATTTGACCGATGCCCAACCTAGTGATACTGAAACTACCGAGGGTTGAGATTTCATAATGGTGAGCCAGACTGAAGACGTAGGAACTTTTGGATCTGGGCCTATCGAGTTAGAGATTGAACAAGTGATTGACTTTAAATTCTTTCTAAACAATCACTCCCACCTTTAATCTTGTTTACATACGCTTAGTGATCAAACGAGTTTTACGTCCCTCATATGCAAACGAAGCACGGTGCTCGTCACCTCGAGCCCGTGCTTCGTTTTATTATACGAGTGCCTTTTCCTCTTCTTTACGGAAAAACCATTGTAATGCATGAAAGACGTGTTTTTTCTCCTTTAGCACGAAATGGCGAAATCTCGGATCGTCAATCGACTTAAATACATTCATTAACGTGGAGTGGCGGCTATACGCATTCACTTCACCGTAACCAAACATGTTCGCTTTTTCCATGATTTTTTTCAGCAATTGTAAACAATACTTATTATCAGATGTTAGATTATCACCATCGGAAAAATGAAAAGGATAAATATTGTAGATTCTCGGATCATAATATTTCTCAATCCGTTCTAACGCCAGCTCATAAGCGGACGAACAGATGGTACCCCCACTCTCCCCTTTTGAAAAAAATGATTCCTCATCAACTACTTTCGCTTCCGTGTGGTGCGCGATAAATTCAATATCCACCGATTCATATTTCGTCCTTAGAAACCGCGTCATCCAGAAGAAGAAGCTGCGAGCCATATATTTTTCCCACTTCCCCATGGAACCAGAGGTGTCGAGCATAGCAAGAATAATCGCTTTGGATTCAGGCTTGACTTTATCATTCCACGTCTTAAATCGTAAATCATCTTGATAAATCGGATTAATGCCCGGACGTCCTTCCATCGCATTGCGTTTAAGAGCCGTTAGAATCGTCCTTCTCTTGTCAACATTCCCCATTAAACCTTGTTTACGTACGTCGTTAAACTCAATATCTTCAACGACGAGATTGTCTTCTTCTTTCCGTTGCAAATTAGGAAGTTCTAAATGTTGGAATAACGCTTCTTCGAGATCTGCAATGGATACCTCCGCTTCATAGTAGTCTTCACCTGCTTTATCTCCTGGTTTACTTCCCTTTTGACCTTCTTGGCCTTTTTCTTTTCCAGAACGTGCGACAACATCACCGACTTCACTATCCCCATCCCCTTGCCCTACATGCTTATTTTTATCATCGCTATAGCGTATTTTATATTCATCTAACGATCGAATCGGGATGTGAACAACATCTTTCCCGTTTGACATGACAATACTTTCATCCGTCACAAGATCAGGTAAGTTCTTATGGATCGCATCCTTTACCTTCTCTTCATGGCGCCGTTGATCTTGATAGCCTTTTCTGTGGAGGGACCAATTTTCTTCTGAAATGACAAAGGATGGTTTCCGATCATTACTCAAAAATAAACCCTCCTTGCAGTTTTACATCCATTCACCACGTATCGGACACGTCGTGTACTTCCATCGTATGCAGCTAAGTCCAAGAATTGTCATTATAATTATATTTCCTTAGAGAAAATAAGATGGAGGTAAATCACATTAGATAATTGCTGCCTTTGCCATTGATTGGTTAACTTTTTTTTATAGAGCTGTCTCAATAAGAAGGGAAGCAGCTGGTTTCATCCCAAAATAATCCCGTATCACTTTGAAAGTGGTACGGGATCGCTTGTTTTGAGATGGAGATGTCTCAACAATATTTGTACCGATGAAAGCATTTTCGCCGAATTCCTTAGACGTAGGCCGAATAATCGTTTCGTTCGCTGAATTCTCGGGTGATTTCACCGAAAAACATTACATTGTGCCGAAATATTGAATCCTCCCGCCGAAAAGGGAAAAAACAATTGAATGCAGAAGCTGCCCCATGGGATAGCCCATCGATTGTTGAGATGGTTTTAACGTTTCCGCTATCAAAGTGAAGGTTGAAAATGCGAAAAATGAGATTCCCCACTTTATGGCAGGGAACAGGAAAGGAATAGGCCATTTATTTGCGCAGAAGATTCTTTTGCCTAGTTACTGCCATTTTTCTATCAAGTTTTCCCCCTGAGAGCTTAAAATGTCAAACGCTTCATCTGAGATCAAAGCATTGTCTTTTTGATGATTAAGGAGATCCTTAAAACCTTCCATGTGTTGAACGACTTTTTCTGCTTCTTCCTGATATTCATAATGACTAACAGCTGTTAAATGTCGGGTTAGGAAATAAGGAGCTTCATCAATTGCGAATTCTCCCTCTCCGGCAAGATCTTCAACGAGAACTTTTATCTCTGACGCACTTTCAGGCGATGCTTCCTCAGGTTCTGCGATTTGTACATCCATTTGCTGAGGAGGTATTGATCCTTGATATTCAAATTCATCATCGATCGTAACGGTTACTGTGCCACGGTTTTCTTCGATATTAGGGTCATCTTCTTCAACAATGACTTCAAAAGTGCGTTCTTCACCTGTTCCAAGTGTTCCTCGGCCGGTAAAGCTTGCCCAGCCTTCTTTAGCCTGGAGTTGACCGACTGCCTCCGCTTCTAACTCAATTTCTCTTTCCTCATCAGTAAAAAGGAAAAAACCAGTGGCTGACCTGTCATTAGCTGCTTGTTCAACAGAAATCGCTACCTCTTTATCAGAAAATCCGGGACCATCAATATCACGCAAAGTGCCAGCACCTTCAACGCTTACATCATGATCGACACTTATCGGCCGGCTTGGCATATTCCCTGTTCTTTGCAACACTTCGCCCGATTGAATGTTCGTTGTATCACCATCTTCCAGAGCAAACTCACCGTTGACAAGGACGTGCTCAATGCCGTCTGCATACTGTTTTGGATCTTCGAATTCAGCATTGTCTATAATTGTCTCTGGGTCAAATACGGTAATGTCAGCGACCATACCCTCAGCGATGAAACCACGGTCAGTCATTCCAATGATCGTGGCTGGCAATCCTGTCATTTTCTTAATGGCTTCTTCAAAAGAAAGCAAACCTTCTTCGCGTACATGCTGCCCAAGGGCTCGTGGTTGTGAACCATACCGCCGAGGGTGGATACTATCAGAGTATGTGGCTCCACCATCTGAAGCGATAGCAGTTGTTGGATGTTGTAAGATACGTTCATAATCATCTTCGTGTCCAAAGTGATAGATGGTGGTTAAACTTCCTTGCTCCTCTAATATTCTCATTGTCGCTTCACCTGGACTTACACCCTCCGATTCAGCGACATCGGCCAGCGTCTCTTGTTCACCAGGAAAATAAACATCCTCTGCCGTTTCCACCCTGCTTGTCATCACCTCTTCAATTTCTGCTTCAATTTGCGGGCGCAATTCAGAATCGGCAAAACGATCCAACATCGCATCGAAACCGCCATCCTGTACCCATTGCGGGATAAGCGCTGTTAATCCAGTTTGACTTGCCAGATAGGGGTAAACATCTGCTGCCGCATACGTGCCGCGGTCGATGGCATCCTCAATGAGACCGATGGTTTCTTCTGATGCGCCCCAGTTATCTGCCCCCATAACTTTCATGTGTGTGATGACGGGAACCAATCCTGCTTCTTCCCCAATTTCGATCGTTTCTTCTGTAGCTTCAACGACATCGTCCATTTCATCACGAATGTGATGGGGAAAATTAGTTCTCCATTGATCCGCTACCTTAACGACGTCGATCACTTCTTCTGTTTTTGCATAATTAGCGGGGGTATAAAACAGGCCTGCTGAGACGCCAAATGCCCCCTCTTCTAACCCTGTTTCAACCAATCCTTGCATTTCTTCAATTTCTTGATCCGTTGCACGCCGATCATCTTCACCGACAACCTCTTGCCAAACAGAGTTAAACCCAATGTATGTCCCGATATTAATCGCCAAACCATCACCTTCAAGTTCATATCGTTCTGTTACATCGACAGGACCGCCGCCATCCGGACTTAAAATTTCTGTTGTCACTCCTTGCGTTAAGGAGCTGGTCGCCGTTTGCAAAGCTTCAAGATGGGCATGGCTATGAATATCAATAAACCCTGGGGCGACGATTTTCCCCTCAACATCGACTTCATTCTGAGCCTCGACCTCATCTAAATCCCCAATATGATAAATGAAACCATCACGTATTCCCACGTCAGCTTCAAAACTAGATTGACCTGTACCATCCATAATCGTTCCATTTCTAATGATCGTGTCAAATTCATTTTCCTGAGCATCACTTTTATTGTTGTTTTCAATTCCTAATAGTGACCCGCCTATAAATAGCATCGCGCAAGAAACGAAAAATGACCGCTTTAACATATCATGCAATCCTCCCCTCAAAGTTTTCGGTTTTTTAATTCTTGCACTTATCTGTTGAAGGTCACCTCCTATTATTTTAAGAAAATCATTCATTTTATAATTTTCCCAATATTCAAACCTTATAATATGTACAATACCATAGAAATATTGATCATTCAAATAGTTTCAGTACAGAAAATACTTAGCTTTATATTCGAACCGTTCAAATCCCTTTTCTGTTTGTACAAAATCGATATAGGCGTCTTTCAACTAAAAATAACGTATTCTTATTCAATAAAATCCCAATGACAAAAACCTACGTAATAAATAACATTACCTAGGTTAGTGCCACTTAGCACTTAATCTTCCATAAAACTCAATCACGTTTGCCACTACGGCTAAGGTTACCTACTATCATTAATTAGAGAACCCATTTCGTAAGTCTTTCAGTTAATAATCGTAAATTCACTCAATGGCCAATAGCGGATATTCGCTTTCCCCACCACATCTTCATAAGGGATAAAACCGATCTGACGGCTATCTAGGCTATTATGCCGGTTATCACCTAGAACAAATAAATGATCCTCTGGCACGAATTGTTCTGCAGTCGGTGTCAATTCTTCGAGGGTAAAATCACCAGTAATTTCTCCATTATAATCGTCATCTAAGTAAGGTTCTGGAGTGGGCTCATCATTTATATAAAGAGTGTTATCTTCGTAACGAATTTCATCGCCTGGCAATCCGATCACTCGTTTAATATAGTCACTTTCCTCGGTTGCATGAAAAACGATGAGGTCATGACGATCGGGTTCAAAAATTTGATAGCTTATTTTATTTATAATAAGCCGTTCCCCACTTTCAATGGTCGGCATCATAGACTCACCATGAACCATATAGTTAGCAAAGAAAAACGTACGAACAATCAATACGATAATAATGACAATCGCAAATGTTTTTACCCAATCCCATATTTCCTTCGTAATCGCGTTCAAGTCTATTCCCCCGTTTCTATCCACTTATAAATGTATCACTCATCACATCCCGCGACAACGTAAATGTTCATCCATAAATACCTTATTCAAGTCGCAGAATATCAGGGGGACTATAGGTTTATTTACATATTTTTTGACTTTTCGCTTGCATTTTTCATCATTTTTGTAAAGAATGAAGATACACATGTAACTTTTCTTTCCTGTTTACGACTATATAGTATGGGGGAGGAAGAGACCTTACTATGAGGTGAATAAATATTGATACGCTGGCTGATCTTTATTATATTGTTAACGTTTGCGCCTGCAAGCGCTGACGCAATGATCACTCAACAAGATACAAATGATATGCCGCCTTCCGTTGAAATGGAACGGGATGGAGATGAACTTACACTGAGCTGGGGCCCGCACCCTAACACCGGCTATCAGATTTCGATTCTCGACAGTTACGAGGGAGAAGATGGATGGAATGTAGTCTACTCTCTTTCCTACCCTCCAGAAGGAAATCAAGAAGGAATTTTGCACACCGAGACACATCCACAAGCCAAGACAACCGTACCTAAAGAGGTTCAAGACATTCATTTATATGAAGAAAAAAATGGGCAAACCTATGAGCAGCTGCCAACTACAACCGTTCATGATCGTTATACATGGACATTAGACTTTGATCAAGATTTATCTGAAGATATGGTGAGCAATGATTTAATTTATTTAACCGATAAAAACAATGAAAAACTTGAAAATGTGATCCTGATATCCTCTCCTTCACAAATCAAAATATTGCCTCCAACTGAGGACTATGAACCAGGGGAAGTTTATCATCTTTACATTGACCCTATGCTGGAAAATACAGATGGTGACTCACTGGAACAAGGCTATAAACAGACCTTTTACATCGATGATGATGGGTATAGCAATCAAGACTGGCAGCCGCCAAATCCAATTGAAAACCACACCTTCACATTTGATGCTGAGGCTGAAGACGAAGACGAGCGTAATTCTATGGACAGTGAACGGATTTACAGCATCTTTCCGATCGAAAATGAGGATGGTAATGTTTACGTAATCCGTCACACAGACCCAGAGAATGAGGAGGAGGTTGCCATCCCCCCAGTGACGGCCCCTTCGTCCTTCTTCCCTCTTCATCCTTTACTTCCATACCCTCATCAATATGCTATCAACGAAATGAGCTAACCATAGTTCTGTGACGATTTTATATCTTCTTCCCTGTTAAAAAATCGAGTGAAGAGCATTGCTCTTTCACTCGATTTTTTCCCATGCCAAAAAGATTATCGATTTAATAAACTCCCTACATATTTTAGTAATTCATTGGCGGAATGCGTGTTGTATCCATGTTCATCTACAAGGCGCGCGATCACTTCATTGATTTTCTTTAATTGATTTTCATCTGGTGTTTTTACAGAGGTTGTAATTTTTACAACGTCTTTCAAATCCGCGAATAGTTTCTTTTGAATGGCTTCTCTTAAGCGTTCATGGGAATTGTAATCAAATTTGTATCCCTTACGTGCATACGCCGAAATACGGATGAGTATTTCTTCACGAAATGCTTTCTTTGCATTCTCAGAAATCCCGATTTGCTCTTCTATCGAACGCATTAATTTTTCATCCGCATTTAATTCGTCACCTGTAATGGGATCATGAATTTTATGATTATTGCAATACGCTTCTACGTTATCCAAATAATTATTGACGAGTGTTTTTGCCGATTCTTCGTAGGAATAAACGAATGCTTTTTGTACTTCTTTTTTAGCAATTTCGTCATATTCCCGGCGAGCTACGGAAATGAAGTCTTTATACCGCTCGCGATCTTCCTTAGAGATGGAGGCATGTTGATCCAGCCCCTCTTTTAGTGACCGCAGAACATCAAGAGCATTAATAGAATATGCATCCTTACGGATAATCGCAGAAGAAATTCGGTTGATCACATATCGGGGATCAATGCCGGTCATGCCTTCATCCTGATGTTCATTTTTCAAGTCTTTCACATCTTGTTCTTTAAAACCTTCCACGATTTCGCCGTCGTAAAGGCGGAGCTTTTTCGTTAAATCAATCCCTTGATTATGCGATTCCTTTAGCCTCGTAAGCACGGTAAAGATCGCCGCTGTCCGAAGAGCATGAGGTGCAATATGCACGTGTGACATGTCGCTATCCTCAATCATTTTTTCGTAGATCCGTTCTTCTTCTGTTACTTTTAGGTTATAGGGTACATTCATGACGATGATTCTCGAATGCAAGGCTTCATTTTTCTTATTGTTAATAAACGAACGATATTCAGATTCGTTCGTATGGGCCACGATCATTTCATCCGCACTAATTAACGCAAACCGTCCAGCTTTAAAATTCCCTTCTTGTGTGAGAGATAATAAATGCCAGAGAAATTTCTCGTCACACTTGAGCATTTCCTGGAATTCCATCAGTCCGCGATTGGCTTTGTTAAGTTCCCCGTCGAATCGATAGGCTCGTGGATCAGATTCTGAACCATATTCAGCAATCGTAGAAAAATCAATGCTTCCAGTAAGATCAGCAATGTCCTGCGATTTCGGGTCGGAAGGGCTAAATGTACCGATCCCTGTACGGCGGTCTTCCGAGAAAAAGATACGCTCAACCAACACGTCTTCAACACGCCCACCATACTCCTCTTCCAAGCGCATCTGATTAAGCGGTGATAGTGTCCCTTCCACCTTAATTCCATACTCTTCATAAAATTCATCCCGTAAATGATAAGGGATCAAATGGAGCGGATCTTCCTGCATTGGACAGTCTTTAATCGCATATACAGCCCCTTCGTCCGTAAGGGAGTATTCCTCCAGTCCCCGCTTCAACAAATTAACGATGGTTGATTTACCACCGCTGACAGGCCCCATAAGCAAAAGAATCCTTTTTCTTACATCCAGCCTTCTTGCTGCTGAGTGAAAATATTCTTCTACAAGTCGCTCAATGGACTCTTCAAGACCGTAAATATGGTCACTGAAAAACGGATATTTTTTTACATCACTATCTTTATGTTGTTCAATCCCTCGATCTCTGATCATATTATAAACACGGGAATGTGCAGATTGAGCAATCTCCGGCCGTTCCTTTAACAGCTCTAAATACTCTTCAAAGGTTCCTACCCACTTTAACTGTTCTTGCTCTTCACGGTGCTGTTTCACTTTTCGTAATATGTCCACCGAATGGCCTCCCTTTTAATTAAACTTTCCAAGTTCCAGATTGCTTCGCTTTCGCTGCTAAACGGTGAATGAAAAAGAAGCCTGAGGACCCTCGGGCTTGATGATTAATTTGTAAGTATTTGCATTCTATGCAGCAAAACAACTTGTGATAACCATTCAGGAAAAACTGCCGTTTTTTTTGTCCAATAAGTTTGATAAGTCTTCCGTTAACTGCTCCTATGGCTATTGGCTTCTGGTTACCTTATGGCCTGGAAAGCTTGATTGTATGGAGGGATTGTAGGGGTTCTTTGTAAAAAAGATGCCCCCGTGCGATTGGGGGCATCTGCATTCATTTTTAAATATCGTCCTTATGTGTGAAAAACAACTTGAAACGAACGCAATTCATTCTCCGTTGAAGGTTGTTGTTCTTTTGAAGATTTTCCGCCGTGTGCCTTTTTGAAGGAATCACTTTCCAACCAGTTTTCGTAGTCTCCCCTGCTCTCCCATTTTGTGTACACCACAAGCTTGTCTTCTTCTTTTTCACTTTCCAAAAAGAGAAATTCAAGGCAACCAGGAACTTCTTTCATTCGGTCTTTGCTTTTTTCAAATCGGCTTTTTAGATCATCTTTATTTTCTGCAGATACCTTTAATTCGTTCATCACCACATACATCGGAACGATGCCTCCTTTTTTCTGGATTCGTATACATGATCCAGTATAGCTTTATAAGACAACGATTGACAATGGACAGGTATTGTCAATAGGTCAACGTTTCAGCTATAATGAATATAATCACAGCGTTTGTAGAACTATTATACATAAAGGGAGGAAGCCCGAGGTTATGAGCCTACTTCTTGTACTTGGTGTCTGCTTAGCCTTTCTTGTTTCGATCTGGACAGCTGGACACAATTCAAAACCCCATAAACAGTAGTCATTCAACGCCTTTCTGCGATAAGCGGAAGGGTATTTTTATGCTAAAAAAGTTGCGGAAATGACTGCTGACGTAAGGCCTCGTAGAGGACGATTGCTGCCGAATTGGAAAGGTTAAGTGAACGAACTTGCGTATTCTGCGGTAAACGGATGCAACGGTCGGGGTACATCTCTGTAATCCACGTGGGCAAGCCCTTCGTTTCTTTTCCAAACACAAAAAAATACTCATGCTCAAGGTCACTATAATCCCAAGATGTGTAAGGCACACTCCCCGTCGTTTCCACAAAGTAAAGGTTCTCCTCAGCTTTATCAGCCAAAAAATCTTCCAAGGAATCGTGATACGCAATATTTACATGGGGCCAATAATCACATCCGGCCCGTTTCAACATCCGATCTTCCGTTGAAAAACCCAACGGGTGAATTAAATGAAGCGATGCCCCTGTTCCCGCGCAAGAACGGGCAATATTCCCTGTATTCGCAGGGATCTCTGGTTCATGCAAAACGATATGTAACGACATCCCATATAGCCACCTTTACCTATGATCACGGAGTAATTATAACATATTGGGTTCTTTTTAGCTCTTTGCCCGACATCCGAGTCAATTACTGCACATTTTACTCCTATTTCCACATTCCACTTCTAGCATGATTGATATAACCAGACTACTATTGGAGCGAGCCCTGTACATGTGGCACAAGCCGTCTCGTTCGCAGCTGCTGACTTCAACGATTGGAACACGGTACTCTATACGTCCCCCCATACTCACGCTTCCACTAAAGTTTACGGCGTTCTGATGACAAACGATTAATACGAGCGATTTATGGGGCCGCCAACATCTATCTTGACTATTTTCTTAACATCCCTGCTTCCAAGCTACCTACCGGTGATTTCAGATCGGCAAGAGCATTCATTAAACATCGGTGAATTTTTACAGCTATTGGATAAGCAGCAACAAAGCGAAATTCATTATGGAGACAACAAAACTAAATTATTCAACACATTAGGGCAAGCCTAGGTACGGAAAGGCGCCAACTTCCACTCCTACCAAATGGACGAAGTGATCATTGGGCCGAAGAAAACGATTCATTTGCGGGACAAGCAAGAGAAACGAAGATCATCACCCTATCCCGTTACCTCGCTGACTATTCTCCAATTCCTCAACAAATACCGCATATTTGCGACATTGCTTGGCGGTTACATTTAGGTGAAAAGTTATTTGGAGGAGCAGATTAATAAAGGGTCAATATCAGCTCGACCCAGTGGGGACATGACCCTCTATTTGACTCATTTACTTCTTCCCAATGTTGTAGCAGCTCACGTAAACGTATCATTAATATGGAAAAATTTATAAGTGATATTAGGTGTCCAAGCTGATGAATCTTCATAACTCCAATAGCGATTACGGCTGTTTTCGGTTTGGGCATTAACGAGAGGCTCTTGATTGCCATCTTTCATGACCACAATAGTATTATGATCCCAGTGACCATCGCCTTCAAAATCGTAACAAATAATATCACCTGGTTGGAGATCTTTGGCCCGTTCTACTTCTTTCGCGGTCAACCCTTTTGTCGCGCCACTTAAATACCAGCGCATTGAATGGGCTACTGCCCAACTATAACTCCAGTTATCGCCGGTGTACCACCAACCTTTCCCACGATCAGGCTCTCCGTGCATAGGTGCTCCTCCGGCTGCTAAACATTGTGAAATAAAGTTTGTGCAATTATCCGTAAAATGATGATATTGGGGGTTGTAGTCATCCCACCAACGTTCCGCATATTTGACTGCCTCCAGCCGGTTATATGAACGACGTTTCTGCCCAGAGCGCTGTAGCAAAGGCGCAGATCCTTCGCGTGCATACTG
This sequence comes from Geomicrobium halophilum, assembly GCF_014207655.1. Taxonomy (GTDB): domain Bacteria; phylum Bacillota; class Bacilli; order Bacillales; family Marinococcaceae; genus Geomicrobium; species Geomicrobium halophilum. The sequence continues at coordinate 1,551,257 of NZ_JACHHJ010000001.1, forward strand.
ATCGATATGGGCAGCCTTCGGCAAGCTGATTCGTTCATCATGAACCATTTCATCACCTGTGAAAACAGCTTTTCGGCGTTCCCGGCACTCTTCCATGTAATACCTTTCGTTTGTATGCATAAAGCGGGCATAATCATAAAAATAATCAACATATCTACGCCCCTCGATAGAAAGCATTCGATAGGGTGTTATCTGCCCGCTAACCTTTAAAACGCGACTCTCCCGATCTTTCATGTGCTGTTGCTCCCGCTGTAAACACTTGCGTTGCGCTTTAGGAATGGTCTTGATTTCTGTTCCGTCTAAATAAGATTGATTTAATTGTGTGAGATGCCTCTCAAATAACAACTCCGTTTCCTTATCCATCATACTCTCCCCTTTATCTGGATTAGACGAGAAGACTCCCCTCCGAGATTGAACAGGCGGGAGTTGAATCTCCGTACGCAATAAAGATCAATCCATGCTAAGCTCTAACCACCGGGACGACAGGATATCGTTTTTAGAAATCCACGTAACATTCAAAACAGGACTGTTACTACGATATGTAACAACAATAGGTAAACATCACTATAAAAAAAAGATAGGTGTTGACACCCATCTTAAGCTCCTTCCAATTCCAGTAACATTTTCTTTTTATCCAACCCCCCGCCGTAACCGACCATGGATCCATTACTGCCAATAACCCGGTGACAGGGAATAATAATAGGCAGGGGATTTTGGTTGTTTGCAGAACCAACCGCACGAACAGCTTTCGGTGCATGGATAGCGGTTGCCACTTGTTTGTAGGATTGGGTTTCCCCATATGGAATTCTTTTCAAAACCCCCCACACGTTTTTCTGAAAAGGGGTTCCATACAAATCAACAGGGAAGCTGAATGTTCTTCGATCTCCTTGAAAATATTCCTGCAACTCTTCTTTTATTCGGGCAAAATACTCATCTTCACGATCGATCTCCCGACCTATGTTTCTTTTGACCATCCATGCCTGTATTTTCACGGCGTTCTGCTCATAGCCCCCAAACAACAGCTGACATAAACCATTTTCAGTCGCGGCAAGGGTAATCTTGCCACATGGACTATCCATTTCAGTCACTTTCACTTCAATAGCTACCCCCTTACCTGGTTATCGGTCCACTTGCTCTTTTGTTTTTCTTAAAGCCTTCTCGATTTCTTCGATGACCTCTTTTTCTTCTTCCTTTTCTCCAGCCGTTTCTAATTCATCCACCGCCTGTGATGTACCTATTTCTCCCAATGACCAGGCAGCGGTGCCGCGAATCACCGGTCGGGGATCATTCACGAGCAATGTTTGAAGTTTGGGAACAGCCCCTTCCTCCCGAAAGTGTCCGAGGGCAATGATGGCATTTCTTTGAATAGGTTTTTTTCCACGCCAAGATCCTGCCATCTTTCCATAGGTCTCTTTAAACTCCCGGTTGGAAATCGAGAGCAGCGGGAGTAGTTCTGGCTTCACCCTCTCCGGATCGGGTGTGAATTCCGGTTGATATTCTTCCCCTTTTCCTTTATTTTCTGGACAAACCACCTGGCATGTGTCACATCCGTATAGGCGATTACCGATCTTTTTTCTAAACCGTTCTGGAATCATTTCTTTCGTTTGGGTGAGAAAAGCAATGCATTTATTCGAATCAAGCTGTCCTCCCTGAACGAGCGCCCCGGTCGGGCAAGCATCTACACATTTATTGCATGTGCCACATTGGTCATCAATCGGCGTGTCTGGCTCAAAAGCAATGGTCGTAATCATGTCTCCCAAATATACGTAAGAACCAAACTCCGGGGTGATGATCGCGCAGTTTTTGCCGCTCCAGCCGATTCCTGCCCGCTCAGCAACTGCCCGGTCTGATAAAGCTCCTGTATCAACCATGGAAGCCATCTTCGCGCCTGGGACACGTTCCCGGATGAAGGCCTCCAGTTTTTGTAGACGATCGTTTAACACGGTATGGTAGTCTTCACCCCAAGACGCACGGCAAAAAAGCCCGCGGCGCTTACCCTTTACACCCTTAGGAGGGTTCTCCAGCTTTGCTGGATAAGCAAGGGCAATGCTAATAATCGTTTTAGCGTATGGCAATAACCGCTCAGGTTCTGTTCGCTCGTCAATATCACCTTTTTCAAACCCTGATTGATACCCAAGTTGCTGTTGCGTTTTTAGTCGCTCCTTCAAGGTCAAAAACGGATCTGCAGTGGCAAAACCAATTTTATCAATTCCAATGGTTTTACTGTATGCAACGAGTTCGTCCTTCAATTGGGCGTTTGTCATGCATTTCACCTTCTTGCACACATTCTTTCTATGATAAACTTAAGGCATTCGTTCGAAAATATGGAGGCCGTTTTATGATTCCAATTTCTTTACAAAACCAATTATTTGAGACTGTTCCCGATTTTAAGATCGGATGTGTTCAATATGAATCAATCGTTGTTGATAAGCCGCCGAAAGAGCTTTCGGGACGTATTGAGCTTTTTCAGCAAACAGTTGAACTTGATTTGGCTGAACAGTCTGTTACCTATTATGAAGGCGTAAAAGAGTGGAGACAAGTCTTTAAACAACTTGGCATGGATCCAGGTCGGTATCGCCCATCACATGAAGCTTTATTTCGACGCGTAAAACAGGGAAAAGGGGATATCTGGTCAGAATCCTCGGCCATTGCGTTGAATAACTTTTTCTCCCTTTATTATCAAATGCCAATGGGTTTATATGATTTGGAACAAGTGAAAGGAACAGTGGAAGTTCGATTAGGGATAGTTGAAGATGAATATGAAGGCTTAAACGGGCGCAGGAATAGAATGGAAGGGAAATTGACAAGCTCGGATCAAAACGGGGCTTTCGGAAGCCCGATCGTAGACAGCAAGCGCACTTCAGTCTCCTGGGAAACAACAAAAGGACTGCACCTGTTTTATTTACAGCCTTCAATCCCCATCAGTGATGCAGAAGCGCTGACGAATAGACTCGGAGAAATGTTCCAACAAGTTCATGGCGGGAACTTCGAAGCGGCTGTACTCTCTAGGTACAAGCCGCATGTGGGGTGAAACTTATTTACTTTTATAAGACAAAGTACGAATGACAGCATACGCCCCGTATACAAAACCAAGAACACCGAGAAGGATGAGACCCAACATCAAAAAGCTATACAACGAAAGCCCTCCTTTTCGGGTATTTTCACGCAAAAACAGCAAACTTATTCATTCCGTACAAATTAGAAAAGAGGGAGACATTCCCAATGACTGCACTCAGGGTTTTCGAAACCGTTAGTTTTATTGCATTAACTATAATTGCTATCCTTCTAATTACGGATACATTAAACGACGCAAACTTCTTATTATTGGCGCTTGTCATCGTCATTATACTCGTCAACTTTGTATGGAGAATTAAGGTACACAAGAAAAGTTGAACTACGAATATCCTCCCTTTTACGGTGGCATATTAAAACCCCAAGGAGGGATGTATGATGGCGAAACCAGATGACCGGTCCAACAACCCAGAACGAATCGAAAATAACATTGGTCATACGTTGCAAAATATGAATGAAGCCAGAGATTTTGAAAAAGCACACGAACATGAACTAAGTGAAAAAGATAAACAAGAAATCGAAGCCAAAAATGAACGCCGCGCTGAAAGTATTGAAGGTATGCGCGACGAAATTAAAGATGAAGTGAATGATCAAAGGCATCACGAATAATATACCCAGGCATGATGAGCGTTACATACGCCGTCATGCCTTACTTGATTCATCCCTTCCTTTGTGTCTGCCAGCCTGTCTTTCAAATCATGGACGACGAATTATCAGATGTGGTGTTAACACGAGGCTGTCAGCCAGGCTGTCAGCCAGTAATTTTTGCAGCATCTTCTCGACTTGCCCCCATAAAAATAACGTACCTCTTTCACTGAGAGAGGTACGTTATAATTTAATTAACTGTTATATACGCGATTTTTTCGTCTGATTTTCCTGTTGATGGTCTGTTTAGACCAGTGGTATATCAATGTTTAATGGTAGCGATGGTGGGATTCGAACCCACACTTCCGAAGAAACGCGATTTTGAGTCGCTTAATAACCTCGGAAAGCTAAAAGTATGCCAACCGTCCATTTGTGCGCACATATAGCGAAAATAAAGCAAACTACCGCTCTCTCTTAATTGTTATATTACATTGTAAGCGATAACGAGCGAAAATACAAGCCATAAATTTCCGCAATCATACGGCTACGGCAGAACGTCCAAATAACGCAATTAGATGGACGATGGTGCGCGAACTTCTAAACTACCGCGCTGTACGTCGATTCTCTGCACAAAAATTGCCCGGTGCGTTAATGCGCCGGGCTTTTTCACGTTAAATATCCCAAAAATTTTTCGCTTCCACATCGTGGCCAGCTTCACGTAAACAATCCAGTATCTTCCTTGCGCTTGCCAAAGAAGGTAAATTGTCATCTGATTTCGCTAATCGGCTTATAGTATTCCGGCTAACGCCGCTCCTTTTCGATAGTTCCCGTTGACTTATCGAATGTGCGTCTATGTAATGGCCGAACCTCGACCGTGGTTTTCCTAGGCCTGTCATATGTACCACTCCTGGATCAAAAAGTATGATTTCGATGTAAAATGTTGTGCATAATGGACAACCAGGGCGCAATAACATTTACTAAAGCAGTTGCCTTAGTTATTCGCCGCGCAGTTTTCTTATTCCTGCCTTAGCCGTTGCTAGTGTTAGTTTCCCGCCGATTACCTTAATTGTTTCGTTGTACTTTACCTTAGCTATTTCTAAGCATTTACCTTAGTTGCTGCCAAAGTATCTGCCTTAGTTTGGCTACCTTAGTTTTTGCTGTTTACAGCGCGGAATGAAGGGATATTGCGAATCTGTTTAAAGGGGGCAACAATGATGGAAGTTGGGGTTGTGGCCGGAGGGTATGCAGTCGTGGTCGGCTGTGGCGCAATGTTGATCGGCGCCGCAGTTGCGGAAGGAGCGAGCGTTAAGCGTGAAAAGAAAAGGCTAGCGCTTGCGATAGCAAACGGCGTAGAGATTGCGCTTCCTTGGGTAATTATCGGCGGCCTACTACTATTTGTCTATTTGAATCCGCTTTTTTAAGGAGTTGAAAAGTGTGAATGAGCGCCGAGCCAAACGCAAACTTAAACAGAAACTCACCGACTGCTTTCACGCCGCGGGTATTTACTTGGATTACAAAAGCGACAAGGGCGGCAAGTATAAGCAATTTATTTATCCGAAAATTCACGACATTGACGCCACTGAACGCCGGCTACGCTTCGTGTTTACGTTGCCCAACGGTTTCGATCCGGTCGAAGTGACCAAAAAGAAGCACGTATTCCGGCAGTTTTTCGGCAGTAATACGGAAGTTGACGGCGACGACGTGAAAACGTTTGTGGTGCGCGTGTATGCGCAAGGACTATTAAAGTCGTTTAACTGGCGCTACGCCGACATTAATCCCGTTCTTGACGGCAAGGAGGTGCCGATATATTGCGGCAAGGACGCGGCCGGGTATCACGTCGCTTACGACATGACGGACTATCACCATCTGCTTATAGCGGGCGAAACGGGTAGCGGTAAATCAACGCAAGTAAGGAGTGTGCTTACGTCCCTCATAAGGCACATGTCACCCGACCGCCTGCATATGTATCTTGCCGACATTAAACGTTCTGAGTTCCACGTTTTCCGTCATGTCGAGCATGTGCGTGAGCTTTGCACCGACGCCACACACTTACGCGCAGTATTGACGGACTTAGATGTAGAAATTGGGCGCCGTGGCGCTTTGCTCGAAAAATATGGCGCGGCGAATGTAACCGACCTTGCCGCCCCCGCGCCGCCGTTTATCCTGGTTTGCGTCGATGAGGTAGCGCTGCTCAAAGACGAAAAAGCCATAACGGACATCCTCGAAAAAATAAGCTCACAAGGGCGGGCGTTAGGTATGTTTCTAATCCTTTCGATGCAGCGCCCTGACGCGAAGGTACTTGACGGCAAATTAAAAGTCAATCTAACGGTGCGCATGGGCTTCCGCAGTGCTGACCGGATCAATAGCCGTATCATCGGCACGCCGGGCAGTGAAAAACTGAACGCGTCGGATAGTGGCCGTATGCTTATGAAGCTCGAAGAAATAAATGAAGTGCAATCGCCCTGGCTGGACGTTGACGACGCGCGGACAATGCTTGACCCGTACCGCGTAGCGCCACCGCCGCCGCAGCCAACTGTCGAGGCGGCCGAGAAGGAAAAACCAGTGCCGCCGCAAGAAACGCCTAAGTTTGGGGTGTTGAACGTTGACGACGAAGAATAAACGCGATAAGGCCATTATAAACGACCTTTCGCGGTTCCGGGTGTTGACGCGTGATCAATTGGTTGCGCTTCACTTTCGGGGCTTGCGACAGCCCGTAAAAAATTGCAACTTTGTTATGAAACGTTTGCGTCGAGACGGTGAAGTTAAGGCGCTAACGGACGGCAAGCAATACGTTTACATGCCGGCGGGCAGCACGATCAAAAAAGGCAGTACGAAAATACCGCACTTCTTGCGCATTGCCGACTTTTATCAAGAATTGTGCGAAATTGAACGGCCGCAAAGGTTTAAAGTGGAGCCGAAGATAGGAGAAAAAGGTACCGTTGAGCCGGACATTTTCATGATATGGAAGCAAGCGCCCTTTTTCGTGGAGTTGCAGCGGACGACGTACGGTCAACGAGTGTTTAATGAAAAAATGGCGCGGTATGACCACTATTACCACGGCGGCGAATGGAAACGTTCAGACTGGCAGCCGTCCGGCGAATCTTTATTTCCGAACGTGTGGATCATTACGTCACATCGGTATGAGGTTTCGGGAGATAAGCGACGGTCGTATCAGGTGTTGCAAACGGCAAGGGTGCGTGAGTTGTTTGGGTAACGAGGGTGCGCCAAAGTGACGCCCCGGTTATAAAAACGTTGTAGCAATTTATTGGGCGCCTGGGAAGCCGGCTGATAATTCAGACCACCCCCGCCCCTTTTTCGTTTCTCACTTTTTCGATTTTAGTTTTGTTTTCGTTTTCACTTTCGCAATTTCAATTTTATTTTTATTCATACGCGCTCATAAAAAACGTTACAAAATGACATTCTGTAATATCATCACCACCGACAACCGCCGCCGTTACAGTGTTTACGTACTTCCCCGAAACGATAACGCGGTCACTTTCGATATGCAGGCGCAACCATGCGGTATAACAACATCGGCCACCTGCGCTACTTCCCGGCTGTTTGCATAAATTTATGTATATTGACGTCAACTAACGCCGGCTAAACGGCTAACGGCGGCTACGCTTGGCATCACCTAACCCCGTGAGTTGCGAAAGGGCGTCCGCGTCGGGGGTGTCTAGCCGATGGTAAGCGCCACACAACCTAACGCCCATGCGACGGCAACGCAACCACGCAAGCGCCCCAACCGCAAGCTAACGCCTGCACTGCGGCCACTGTCGTTGCTGTACGATGCCTGTCGCTTGCTGTGGCGGCTGAATCACGCTGCTTAACCCGCGCAGTGCTGTACGCTTGTTGCACGCTGCCTGCCGCCCACTGCAACCGGCACACTTAGCGCTGTCAAGTAAATTACCTTGTCACCTATTGCGGCAAGGTAGTGGCGTGGCTGTGCCGACTTCCTTCCTATTGTATTATATCGTAACAGTACTACGGTAACAACGGCTGTGTAAGCGCAAGTGTGGGTGGGAAGTGTGGCGGGTATTGTGTGGGCTTTGTACGCAATAGTGGCGGAAAGGTGTGGGCCATTGTCGCGGAATAGTGGTGGCATTGTGTGGCGAATAGTTGCGGAAAAGGTGTGGGAAATGTGCTGAACTTTGTGGCGAAATAGTGGCGGGCAAGACGCGGAATTTCTGAGGGAAAAAGGTGCGGAATAAGCCTCGAATTTCTGAGCAAAAAGTTGCCGAATTTTTGGCGCGAATATATGAGAAAAAGGGGGCGAACTCTTTGGCTCGCCCCTCAGCGTTAGTGTACACGGCCGTCCGCAATCACATCGCCTGTACGCAAGGCATAGTTCATCTCATGCTCTTGTACGGTATAACGGACGCCGTCTGCGTGCTTGTCGCCGTTATAATTCCAACTCGGCTCGTGATAGGCGGCACGGGCGCGGCCGACCTGTTCGATTGCATTTTCATTCGTTCGCCGGCCGGTTTCCCCTACGATGTTTTCGCATTCTTTTTTGAAGCTCTTGTAATCGGCCAGGGCGTGCAAGTAAGCCATTTTCGCGCTCTCAATCGCCTGCATCTTTTGGTCTATACCTTCGCGGAACTTTTCGTCGCTTGCTTCTTTCGCCACTTGCACGGCTTTGACGGCCGCCTCGCGCTGTTCCGACTGCTTTAAACTACCGCCGCGCTTCTTGCGTTCTTGGGCGCCATTTAAATTTAACTCTAGCTCGCCCACCTTTTTACGGGACTGGGCTTCTTTCTTTTCGTTCTCGGCGGTCGGGTTTGCTATCGTTTCATCCATTAACCGTTGTAGCTTCGCTTTTTCCTGCTCTAGCTCTTGCGTCAATTCATCGATCCGTTCGGCTTGCTTGTCCACCGCGTCCGTGCGCGTTTGTGCTAAGTCCTGATATTCTTTAATCGCGTTTTGTACTGCTTCCGGTAAGTGTTCCATTATATCTTGCTCCTTAGCGTAAAATTTTATTAGGTTTTGCTATTTGCCAGTAGCCTAGTTTAATGCGGCCGGTGATCGTCCTTAATCGTTCTAATTCGTCCGCCGCGTCATCGGTCACGGCGACCTCGACCGGCTGTAAGTCATCATCGCTGCTCATCGCCGCGAGCTTATACAAATCAAAACGGTTAAACTTGCGCATTGCCTGTTCGTGTAGCTCCGGGTGGGCTGGCTTCTCAACACCGGCAAGCCCGAAGCCTACGGCGTCAATAACCGCCCGATCCATAAATACCGTTAGCTGCACCACGCCTGGCTGCTTCGCCGCCCTGCGCAATGCCCGCGTCAGCCCAACGTAGCAAGCGCGGCTGGCATCGCCCCTTTTGCTGCCCGGCGCAATGTATATGCCGTTGTCCTTGACGCCCTCGTACGTTGTGAGCGCCCAAGACAGGGCGCCGTTGCGGTCGTCCTGAGCGTATGATATGTATAAGTGGTAATTCATTCGCGTTCGTCGCCCTCGGCCGGCGTTATTTGCTTTAGTTCGTTGGACAATCGCAACACCTCACCAAAATCTTTTTTCTCTTGCGCCTTTTTTAGTTCTTGTAATTTTTCGTTATATTCCGTCATTTTATCGTCTCCTTTGTTTTGGCGCTTGGTTAGCCCACGGCTTATGTGCAAAAAATACGCATTGCAACGGCTTGGCTGGGCGCTTTAAATGCGCAAAGTCATCGTCTGTCTGTACAAAATGGTGCAGCCAGCCCGCGTACACGTCGTCAGGCTTTGTTGCGTCTTTAACTCGCTCCTTTACGTCCATGTAATCGCCTCCTTGTCGGCTGTGTCCGTAAACCCTAGCTCGTAGGCGCGTTGCCGTGCAGCCGTCTCCGCGTACTCGGCGGCTTTGTCCTTACCTACGTGGTACTGTTTCGTTATTTGTTCGACCATTTCGCCGGGTTCGGCGGCGTCCCGGATCGTCGCGGTTGCTTCTTGCCAGCCGGGCGCCGTACCCTCGCGCATCTTCACGTCAATAAGCGATCAGTGTCGGCGCTTTGTGGGCGGGCGCGTGGGCATATCGGGATATGTGGCCGAGCCGTCCGGCCAGTCTGTGCGTACTTGTTGTTCTTGTAAGCTATTAAATGCGTACGTTCGTTCTATCGTGTTCACTCCGAAATTACTCAAGTTTAACGCCCTCCGTTTATTGACCGTTAGAAATGCAGAAATCGGGGTTTATGATGTATAGGTCATCTAACACAAAAATAGGCGCTAAAACCCCCGATTTTACGGGGTTTTTGAGGCTCTAACGGTCAAATGTTAGCCGCCTTTTTCCGCGCCCACTCTTTCGCTTGCTCTCGTTTCACTTTCGCCTTGCATTCGTCGCAGTATTTCTGGCGGTTACTCCGGCGGACAAATTGCCGTTTACACTCGGCACAATCCGCCCGGTCAGCCGCCGACGACTTGGCCGGCTTTAACGGGTAATCGTCCGGGAAGTAGCTTAATAGCTCGTCATTTAACGCCGGGTCTGCAGGGGCGACCGATTGCATAAAGTAGGGACAAACGTTAGCTGCCGGCCGGTCGACGTCGAACGCAAATATGCACCTTTCGTGGGGTGTTATTAGGCAACCGTCACGGCCGGTGTGGTTCGCGCAAGTTTGGGCGGCGTGTTTATGTAAGCGTTTCTGTAAGCTATTTACCTTGCGTTGGTTCATCGGCGCCGTTCACCGCCCCTAGCATCGCCTCATATTCAGGTCCTAACGCTTCCGCCCATTGATCTATAAAGGCGCGGAATAATTCGGGCGTAAATTCGTCCGAATGTTCGTAAAAATCTACCAAGTTACGTGTCCCCTTTTTAGCGTTGCAGCTATGGCAAGCAAGCGCCACATTTCCTTTGCTGTTTATGCCGGTTGTTATATTTTTATTGGGCACTATATGGTCGAGTCCGAAGCGTTCGCCGTCCGTTCGCGCCTTGCCACAGTAAGCGCAGTTAGGCCGGCTCACGACGTCTAAGTATTGGTTAAACGTGAGAGCGTCAAGGTTTCCGGCCGCCTTTGCGCGGCGCTTGTGCTTCATAAAGTAAACGCGGTGGTAGGTTCCGTTGGCTTTCTCGCGGGCGTTTCGGCAAGGGCGGCATTCCCCTATAATGCCGTTCTTTGCGCGTTTGTCCCGCCTAAATTCGCTGGTGGCTTTCGTCTGGCCGCATAGTTTGCAAGTTTCCATTTCTGGCGCTGCTGTTGCCGTCGTCGTCGCTGCTGTCGTCGTCATCGTTTTTCTAGCTCCTTTATTCGTTAGTTTAATTTCGCTTGGATTAGCTTCGTCGTAGCTTGGATTTCCGCGTGTACCCGCACGCCTGACTTGCTCACGTCTGCCAACGTCTGTAGATAGTCGATAAGTAGCCGGACTTCTTCGCGCTGCTGCTCGTCTGTCATCGTTTCACCACCTCGGTTAATTTTACAGAATATTATGATTTAATAATACAGAAAGAGCGCCGGCTGTTAGTCTGCGAGCTTGCGGGCGCGCTCCATCGTTTCGACGTAGTGGTCGTTTAGTTCGTAGTGTTTCGAAATGCCGATACGCACGCGGTCGCTTACCGGCTTGTGGCCGGCCTCCATCCGCGATATGTACGGCACGCTAACGCCTAGTTGGGCGGCAAGCTCGGCTTGCGTGACTTCTAAGTACATGCGGATTTCTTTCAGCTGTTTTGCAGTCATATTTTCGTTGCCTCCTTTATCGTAAGTTTACTTTAACTTCAAATAAATTATGGGCGCTTATAACGCCTTTCTACCCTATAAAGGGATTTTTCCACGGCTACGGAGCATAATTTTCAATATTTTCTGATATAAATTCAGAATCTTTTTTGTTGCGCTCTTTCTGATCCTCCGTAATCGTTCTATAGGCATAAACAGGCAAGTACGTACCGTTCTCATAAATTTGAGCAGTTCTTTCGTATTCTCGCTGGGCGTCTCTCGCTGCAACGCGACAAGCATTTGTACAATATCGGCTGTCCTTGCGCTTGGACCAACCGGGAACAACGCAATTAGTGCTGTCGACCGGGTATATGTTGCGGCAAAACCGGTGCTGGCATCTTCGCCACTTTTTTCGTTCTGCTCGGTATTCTTCGCGGTCAAAGTCACGTAACCGATGGGCAAGGTCAATGATCGTAAATTCTTCGCGTTCTATGTGCCATTTTTCCAGCCGCCTCCATTCGGCCGCGCTCCGGGTGCGCGCCTGCTCCGCCTCGTATTGCCTCATAAGCTGTTCAGCATTGAACGCAAGCAAGTTCCCAGCGCCTTCGATCGTGCTGATCGGCGCCTTATGATCGGGCATGTTCGTTTTCGCGGTCAAGTCGTCGCTTTCATGGTCGTGTCGTTCCATGTGCGGCCGGTCGGCTGCCGTTAGCCATTCGTCAAGGTCGGCCACTAGGTGGCTATACCGGGCTTGTGTGGCGCTTAGTGTTTCGTTGCCGGCGGCGTGTTTGTGCTGTTCGTGGATTGCGTAAATGTCCTTCGGTGCTGCTGGCTGCGCTGCTGTCGTCGTCGTCATCTTTCGCCTCTCTCCTTCGTTCATCCATTCGTGAGAAAAGCGCCGGGCTGGGCGGATTACCCGGCGGCTGTTAGTCTCTCCATATGTCGCGGTAATTTCCCGGTTGTCCTGCGTTAACTTGCCGTATCTCTGACTTCACCTGTCCTTTGTGAAACTGCTCTTGACGCTCGAATGTATCGCCGGTTTCGCTTTGGTACTCCGTAACAATGGACGTTCCGCGGCCTGTTGGTGCTTCGCCGTGAGCAACTTTCAGCCCGTTCGCATCAATTGTGTAAATCGTGCCGCCGGCGTTTACGGTCAATTTCGTTAGATGCAACTGGTCTTCGTGTGGTTGGTTTAGCTCCTCGCAAACATCGTTAAATGATACGTATTTTTCGCGGTTGCTAATGTCTTTCACCGTTTAATCGCCCCTTTTTCGTAGATATGGTTCTTTTTGTGCCGGTTTTATAATCGGATTAATCCGCGTGGTGGCGGCGTTTATGGCGCTTTTTTCGGTTTCTACCTCTCAGGGCGGCCTTATTAATTTGATTCGTTAAACAAGGCGCTGATTGACTCTAATGCTTCGCTGTTCCCTCCGAACATCACCTTGGGATTTACGATAATTTTACGTTTTCTTACGTCCTTGTCGTCCTCGACAAACTGGAATACAGGCCGGCCGTTAACGCGGATGCCTCGCAATGCTTGTCTTAATTTTTTGGGGTCGCCATAGCCAAGAAACTCCGCAAGTGTGCCAAGTGACAACGGCGTCACGTCGTCCGTGTAATTTTCCGATGGATTTGCGCAAAGAATGTTATATCTAAAATGAACAAACGGCAGCACGGCATAAACTAAACCTAACTGCTTTCGGCTTTTGCCGGTAAATTTCTTATTCAAGTCGCGGATGGTCTGCCGATAAATTCGGATGCTTTTCATGTCGCCGGCAAACGGCTTAATAGTATCCAAGTCTCCGCGGAAAAAGTACATAGGGTTGATTGCTAACTTTTCGCCATCTTCATTTTCTTCGATGATTTCGTTTGATATTAATTTTCCGTAAAACTGTCTGAACGTTCTTTCCGCAATATTCAACAACTCAACCAGCCCCTTTTTACTAATATATCGCCCGTTATCGTGACGTAAGTAACAAAACACGTTTCCGTCAACCGGATAAGCTGCATATGTACCGACAACCATTAATAGTGCGTATTCTGCTTGCGTTAAGTTTTCCAGGCGCTCGCCTACGTGCTGGCCTTCCTCGCAAAGAGCGAGAACAAAACCGCCGTTTTCTTTGTGGTGCTGCCGTAGTTCAGAAAACTTGTCGTATGATTGTTTTTGATTATACGGAACGACCGGCGCCGGTTTGTAGTTTTGGATAATCTCGCCCGTTTCCGTATTCACAACTTGGTATTTCGATTCCTTTTCAATTAATCGCCTTCGAGCTTCCGGGTTCAACTTCTTGAAGAAAATACTGTCATCGTTTCTCATTTTTCATTCCTTTCTACTTTAGCGCGATAAAATAGGGTGCATTTTGTGCCGCTTTTGGGGCAAATAGGGTGCATTTTGTGCCGCTCAAGTTTTGCGCTAAAAAGCATGCTCATCACTACATATAGGGGTTTATCGCCTTTTTTCTCCGTTTTTCACCCCAATATGTAGTTTTTTGTGTTGCTCTGCTCAGTTCTACTCCTCTTATATCAGTCGTGTTTTTGGAATTAAAAACCCTTTCGCAAACTAGATATAATGGATATATAAGCGTTATAGATACTCGTAATATGTTAGCCAAGGCTCGTAAGAGCCGCAGGCAATGTTTTGACTTTCGGAATTAACGCCGATTGTTTACAATCAACGCAATAATTCCCCGTTACTATGGCGCCTTAATTAACGATACTAAAAACCAAGTCAGTCGTGAGCAAGCTCACTCCTTCCTGCTGCCCACTTGCGTGGCCAGCTATTGTACCTGATGCAATACTATATACATACATACTTGCGATGGAGTAAGTTAGCCAAGGCTCGTAAGAGCCGCAGGCAATGTTTTGACTTTGAATTTATAACGGAATAATAACGCTTAGTAAAAATGCACACATTTCCTATTAAAGTCTCTATTAGTAAATATGTTCACTTTTTGCGCTATCTCCGTATCGTGACCCGTTCGACTTTTGCGCGACCGCCTTCAATCGCTCAATGGCCTCGTAAGTTTTAGTAATTTCTTTGAGCTTGGCCGACGTTAAGTCGAGTTCTTGCGTAATCTTGCTCGCTACTCTCGCCGACATTGGCCGGCGGCCGCATTCGATCATTGATATTGCTGCGTTTGATACACCCACCTTTTGCGCAAGTTCTTCCTGCGTGATTCCGTAGGCTTCGCGGACTTGTTTCAGTTGCTCAGCCGTCATTGTTGTGATTTCCATTTTCTTGCCCCCTTAAAGTTCGTATGTTTAGCACACTATCCGCTAAATAAAAAATGCCCCGGCGGTGCCGGTTAACTCTCTCACTGTATCTGGGTAACTGAGGCGGTATTTTACGCCCCCTTAATCCGCGATTTACACGATTTTTCACAATTAGGCGATACCCCGCACGCCCTCACTGTATATGGCAGCGTTTTCCGGTATTTTATAACACCGGCCGCCTTTATATTTCTCACCCTTCCAGATACGTTTTCACCTAAATTACAACCCTTCCGCAAAAATTCCTTACGTTTCCCAATTCGATTTTTTACGGGTTGTGCCGAATTTTTCACCTCTACTTCTAATACGGATATTGCCGGCCGTTTTGGGACAAGTTTCCGCCTCACACCGGCCGGCGTCGACTTTTTCGCCCCTCACTATAGTTACAATTACCAAAAAACGGGAATTTTACGGTTTCAGCTGAAATTTTCCGCCCTCATATTGTTCTTACACCAGCCGGCGCCGATTTTTACGCTTTCGCTTTACTTTCCAGCCAAGTGTAATAAGTCGTGTCGTAATCGTCCGTCTGTTCTTCGTAAACGTGGACGTACTCGCCGGCCGCCGCCTTTGCTTCGTACTCGACCTTGTAAAAAATGTCGCTGTCTTGCGTGATGGTGTTTCCCGGCGCGCCGGACTCGTTTGATACGTAGTAAACTTTTGCTATTTTATTCGCCACCTTCCACGTTAATTGTGTTGCCTTTTCCGTCTTCCCAGCCGTCTACATCCTCGCCGGCGTCTAAGTCCGCCACTAGCTGCGCTTGGTCGTTTAAATCTGCCGGCGTGATCGTGACAATCGTTTCGCCGCCTTTGCCGGTCACAATAAATTCGTGCAAGTCGTGGTCAAACGGCACCTCCGACACACTGTAGCCAACTCTATCCCATGTTCTCATTGCGAAGCACCTCCGGATTTCTCAGCGCGTCAGCAATATGGAGCGCTTTTTCGTTACCGAAACTTTGATTTAATTCCATTAAGGCTAGGGCTGTAATAGCAGCGTCATCGAACGTCATCTTAACCGATATTTCCTTGCCATCGTTGTACGCTTTCATCGGCTCACCCCTTCCGTGATTTCCGCGAGTAGTTCCGCCGGAAGCCCCACATAGCCCATAATTGCGCCGTCTGTGACGAATCCTTGGTCGGTTATGAAGTCAGCCCATGCCGACGGCATAACGTGCCATACGCGGCCGTTGGCAAGCGCTGTGACTTCGTAAAAGCCGATTCCTAGCGCGGTTTTGGGCGGGTGATATTGAAAACCTGCCGTGACTATTGTGGTTGCACTTGTTTTGGTTGGTGTAGTAATTGACATTTTAACGTCCTCCTAAATGTGATATAATAACTTAAGTCATCATGTTGACTTGTTAACTTCTAACTATAATATTAATCTGTTTCCGTAAACATGTCAACTACCTGACATAAAATTCTTAGGAGGTTATTTATGATCGTGTGTACACTAGGAAAAATAATGAAGGAACGGGGGCTTACTAATCGCGATGTAGTGGAACTGACAGGCGTAAGCCGGAACACCGTAAAAGGATTTCAAACGGACTCATCCCGGCGTATAGATTTCGATACTATGTATAATCTTTGTGTTGGTTTAAACGTAGAACCCGGCGACTTGTTCGAAATACAAACGAACAATGAATAACTACGCAATAAAAAAGCCCGGCCTGAACTGCGCTGGGCTTTCGTTATTTAAACAGTTTTCCTAACCCTTTCCCGGTCGCTTTGCCGGCTATACGGCGGCCAATTCGACGGCCGACCTTGCCCTTCTTGATCGCGTTTATGTCGCCTAGTATCTTCGCTAGTTGATACAGAAAACTTCGGAATCCGTTCATGCGCTCACCCCCTGTTAAACTTCGATGGCTTCGTATGCTTGGTCGATCTCGTCTTTTGTCACGCCGATGTATTTCAATGTCATGGCCGGCGTGCTGTGTCCCATCATCGTCATGATCCGCGTAATGTCTGTGCCGTTATCGTGCAGAATATAGCCATGTGTCTTGCGCAAGGTGTGCGTGCCAATGGCGCCCACTTTATCGGCAATCCCCGCCCGTTTTGCCGCGTCGTTGAGGATGCGGTGCGCATGTACACGGCTTATCGGGCGGTTGTCGCCCTTGGCTGACCGAAATAAGTATTCTTCGTCGCTGACGCCCGTTAATTCTTTCATTTCCTTGCGGACGGTCGCATTCAGCTTAATATAGCGCGTCTTGCCGGTCTTTTGCTCGGGCAGGACTAGCGTTTCCTTGCCGCGCAGATCGCCCACCTTGAGCGTTAATAGATCGCTTATGCGCAATCCTAACGACACGCCGACCGTGAATAGCAGGCGGTTCCGGCCATGTAGCGCGTTTTTCATTTTGTTTCGGTCACGTTTCGACTTAATTGCGTTTACTTCGTTTGCCATTTTGCCTCGCCCTCCATAAATGTTACATATTTATGTTTTTTGTTATATTTATTCTACCTCTAATGGATAAATATTGCAAGGGTTATTTTGGCAACGTCCGCAATCTTTTCGCCTAGTTCTTCGTCCAACTTTTTTTGATCGGGAATGGCCTTCGGCACGGTTTTGGCTTGCCCTCGTCATTAAAACAATTGTTGTGATATATAGCCGATCGATGCCACGTGTCACACCTTGCGCCCGCCTCACGCAAGCCACGCCGGCAAGTCCACGCCCGAACCCTCTTCCGGCATCATGGCCGCCACTTCTTCGTTGTAGCAATCATTCAGCGCATTTTTGGCCGCCGTGTAAAAGTACCCCGGCAAGTCGCCCCGCAACTTGCCGGTTTTAAGCGTATATATCGCCCGTTTCAGCGCCGCCGTGATTTCATTAACATACGCCCCTACTTCGTAATCTAAGCCGCCTGTACGCCTATATGCCGCCTGTGCGCGGCGGTATAGCTTCGTGGTCGTGGCGGCGTCAAAAAACGGCCGGCACTGCTTTGCGAAGGCTTCGGGGACGTGGGCAAAGGTCGAATCAAGGTCGTCAATATCGGCGGCCGGTTCGTTTTGTTTGACCGGTTGCTCCTCGCGCGCGCCCGCGTTCGACTCTTTATTACTGCACTTTGTGGTACTAGCTTCACAAAGTGCAGTTTCGGCGGTGCTATTCGCACCCTGAACGCTTGCTGTGTCGGTATTTGTAGATTGGTCGCGATGGTCTATTTTGGATGGGTCAGACGGTAGGTCAGCCGGGGCAGGCGCCGTAATCACGAACACGTTGTGGCCATAGCCGCCCTTAGTTCCACGTGTCCTTTTCGTCCGATGCACTTCCAACATGCCGTACTTTTCCAGCGCACGAATGGAACGTTTGACGGTCGAGTATGAAACGTCACAGGCTGCCGCGAGCGTGTCGTACTTCATAAACGCGACACCTACATACTTTGCCGCATGATTTTTCAGCGCCTTGAATACCGCAATGGCTGCCTTGCTTAATGCGTGGCTGTTTTCGTACAAGTGGGCGCGGATTGCTTCGTTTAGTTGCTTGATAGTTTCAAATTGTGATAGGTGGCGGTAGTTTGCTGCGTCTGCGTTGGTTAGATTGCTTAGTTTCGTCATTTCCGTTCGCTCCTTTTTCGTTTAGGAGCGCCGCACCACATTCACGTACATACGTTCGATTTTACCGGCAAACGGGCAGAATTTGACTTTTGCCGATTTTTTCGGTAAAGTGAACGTACTTAGTTTTTGTTTGCCTTTTCGCCGTTTGCAGACGGCAAGGCGTGGGGTGTCCGTTTTGTGGCGGGCGCTCCTTTTTTATTTCTTGCTGCGTGTATTTTTGGTCATAAATCCTTTAACGGCGAAAACTCTCGGTGTTTTTCGTGTACGTCCTGCGAATATAAATTTACATATGTCCGCACCATATCCATCGTGCTGTGGCCAAGAATCTTTTGTAGTTCGAACACGCCGGCACCGTTCATGACACACATTTTCGCGAAGGTGTGCCGCAAGGTGTGGGGCGACAATCGAACGTTTGTGATGCCGGCCTTCTTGCCGTGTATCTTCACGGTCTTTTGCAGGTGGCTACGTGACAATGCTTGTTCTTCAATCGTCACAAATAGATGCTCGGTTTCACATGTGCCGCGCAATTGTATATACCGTTTAAGCTGCTGCTTCATCTTCTCTTGTATCGGCACATAACGGTGGAAATGGTTCTTTGTGTTGCGCACGAATATCTGCCCTTCGCTTAACTTCACGTCTTCAACCAGCATCCCGGCTGCTTCGTTTAGCCGCACGCCCGTTTCCAATACAAGTAATAAAAACGTATAGTCGCGCTGGCCAGTAAATGTTCGAAGGTCGGGCGCATTCAATAACCTTTTAACTTGGCTCGTTGTAAGCGTTTCGACGTTGCTGCGCCGTTCCTTCATGAGCGGGTATTTTTGCATCGGATTAGCTTCAATAAATTTATAATCATGCAGATAATTAAAAAACGTCCGTATGGCTCGTAACTTCGCATTGATTGTGCCCGGCTTTAATCGCCGCCGTATTTGCAAATCCTCGACGAATTGATCGATATGGTTCCGTGTAATTTCGCCGATAAGCATGGAATGTTCCGCATTAATTAAATATTTTCGGAACGAGTGGCATTCCTTCCGGTAAAACTCGATAGTAAACGACCGCAAACCTTTGCGCTCACCATCCGCAAGAAACCTGTCTAACGCCTCGTCGAACGTCATAATAACGTCGGTAATTGGTTGACGGACAATCTCCAATTCGCGGGCGTTTAAGTGGTTATTTCGCTTAGACACAAAAAATCCGCCCCCTTCGATAAGAGAGCGGATAATCGCGGTAAGCTATCGTATATGCAAACGACTCATTTGCCGTCACATATAACATAAAAATAACCGCGCTTGTTTGCTCCAAGCCCGGTATATGTACGTTAAATGGTAGCGATGGTGGGATTCGAACCCACACTTCCGAAGAAACGCGATTTTGAGTCGCGCGCGTCTGCCAATTCCGCCACATCGCCGTTTTTTGAATAACGATATCGTTTGTCCGACAAGAATTAATATAGCATATATGCTAAAGGTTACGCAAGGCATTTTTCATAATTCGTTACAGTAATTGGGAAAGCTCATGGCTCTCAGCATCACTCACCGAGAACCCGTTGAGCCAAACCCTCTCTTTCCTCTTTCAGTAGCTTCCAGCTCCTCTACCTCTGCAAAATTCGCAAACGGTACTTCTTGCAAAACCCCTTGGGCCAAGCGATCATGTTTTCTAATTACATAGGTTCCCTCTGGAAATTCCTCATTACACGTTATCCTGTTCCCATCAATTAAAAGAATCTCCCTCTTTTTTGGACCAGCAGCATGATCGTTCGTTAAAATGATGGCAACTTCTCCGCGATAATCAGCGTCAATTGTGCCCGGCGAATTAGGCAGCCGCAGCTTTGTTTTCACTGATGTGCCACTACGAGGGCGAACTTGCATTTCATACCCTGATGGGATCGCAAGTGCAAACCCAAGCTTCACCTTTTCTGTTTCCCCGGGTAAGATTACCGTATCTTCAGCTGCATATAAATCAAAACCAGCCGCATCGGCACTCCCATATGTTGGTATAACAGCATCCTCATTCAGTTTCTTTACTTTCACATCAATTTTTGATCTCATCATAAGCTCCTTGTTAATCAAAAATAAAGAAAACACTCATCCTAATGACGAGTGCCAGGATCACCATGTATGTAAAGCTTTCGCTTCATGTTTAAAATGGTGCCGAGGGCCGGACTTGAACCGGCACGGTTGTCTACCAACCGCAGGATTTTAAGTCCTGTGTGTCTGCCAATTCCACCACCCCGGCATGGTAGAGAAAATTTGGAGGCGGCACCCGGATTTGAACCGGGGCGTAAGGGTTTTGCAGACCCCTGCCTTACCACTTGGCTATGCCGCCCTCTACTGGAGCGGAAGACGAGATTCGAACTCGCGACCCCCACCTTGGCAAGGTGGTGTTCTACCGCTGAACTACTCCCGCATATATGGCTGGGCCAGCTGGATTCGAACCAGCGCATCACAGGATCAAAACCTGTTGCCTTACCGCTTGGCTATGGCCCAATGGGGCGGTTGATGGGAATTGAACCCACGAATGCCGGAACCACAATCCGGTGCGTTAACCACTTCGCCACAACCGCCACATAATTATGGCAGGGGTAGTAGGAATCGAACCCACATCGAAGGTTTTGGAGACCTCTGTTTTGCCATTAAACTATACCCCTGAATGGTGGAGGGGGACGGATTCGAACCGCCGAACTCAGAGAGAGCGGATTTACAGTCCGCCGCGTTTGGCCAACTTCGCTACCCCTCCATATTTGTTTTTTAATGGAAATGGTGCCGGCCAGAGGAATTGAACCCCCAACCTACTGATTACAAGTCAGTTGCTCTGCCAATTGAGCTAGACCGGCAACAAAGTGGTGGCTCGAGACGGAATCGAACCGCCGACACGTAGATTTTCAGTCTACTGCTCTACCGACTGAGCTATCGAGCCAATATGTAAATGGCGGGCCTGACGGGAATCGAACCCGCGATCTCCTGCGTGACAGGCAGGCATGTTAACCGCTACACCACAGGCCCTAATAAAAATAAAAATGTTTTGATGTGTTACATAGTATGTAATATCATATCAAAATGTGAATGATATTGGTTGCGGGGGAAGGATTCGAACCTTCGACCTCCGGGTTATGAGCCCGACGAGCTGCCTGACTGCTCCACCCCGCGATATAAAAATGGTGACCCGTGCGGGATTCGAACCCGCGTTACCGCCGTGAAAGGGCGGTGTCTTAACCCCTTGACCAACGGGCCATGTGTAAATAATTGAAACAATGGCGGAGAGCGAGGGATTCGAACCCTCGAGACGGGGTTGCCGCCTACACGATTTCCAATCGTGCTCCTTCGGCCACTCGGACAGCTCTCCAGTTGGCTCCACAGGCCGGATTCGAACCAGCGACCCATCGGTTAACAGCCGATTGCTCTACCACTGAGCTACTGTGGAATGTCTTGTTGGCCGAATGGACAACATCATTTTAATATATAAGTAAGTAAATTACAAGGGTTTTATAAAAAGGATTTTTGTCCTTTTTATAGAGTTTCGCACCCTCAAAACTGAAGAACGCTGGGCTTGAAGGACACCGAGCCCCATGATCGTGGATAAATCCTCGACCGATTAGTATCTGTCAGCTCCACGTGTCACCACGCTTCCACACCAGACCTATCTACCTCATCGTCTCTGAGGGGTCTTACTCCCTTTCCAGGATGGGAAATCTCATCTCGAGGGGGGCTTCATGCTTAGATGCTTTCAGCACTTATCCCGTCCACACGTAGCTACCCAGCTGTGCTTCTGGCAAAACAACTGGTACACCAGCGGTGTGTCCATCCCGGTCCTCTCGTACTAAGGACAGCTCCTCTCAAATTTCCTGCGCCCGCGACGGATAGGGACCGAACTGTCTCACGACGTTCTGAACCCAGCTCGCGTACCGCTTTAATGGGCGAACAGCCCAACCCTTGGGACCTACTTCAGCCCCAGGATGCGATGAGCCGACATCGAGGTGCCAAACCTCCCCGTCGATGTGGACTCTTGGGGGAGATTAGCCTGTTATCCCCAGGGTAGCTTTTATCCGTTGAGCGACGGCCCTTCCATGCGGTGCCGCCGGATCACTAAGCCCGACTTTCGTCCCTGCTCGACCGGTATGTCTCGCAGTCAAGCTCCCTTCTGCCTTTGCACTCTTCGAATGATTTCCAACCATTCTGAGGGAACCTTGGGGCGCCTCCGTTACTGTTTAGGAGGCGACCGCCCCAGTCAAACTGCCCACCAGACACTGTCCCTGAACCGGATTACGGTTCGAGGTTAGGATTTCCATACAGCAAGGGCAGTATCCCACCAGCGCCTCCTCCGAAGCTGGCGCTCCGGATTCCATGGCTCCTGCCTATCCTGTACAAGCTGCACGGAAACCCAATATCAAGCTACAGTAAAGCTCCATGGGGTCTTTCCGTCCTGTCGCGGGGGACCTGCATCTTCACAGGTCTTATAATTTCACCGGGTCTCTCGTTGAGACAGTGCCCAAGTCGTTGCACCTTTCGTGCGGGTCGGAACTTACCCGACAAGGAATTTCGCTACCTTAGGACCGTTATAGTTACGGCCGCCGTTTACTGGGGCTTCAATTCGGACCTTCGCCCTCAAAGGGCTAAGTCCTCCTCTTAACCTTCCAGCACCGGGCAGGTGTCAGCCCCTATACTTCGTCTTTCGACTTCGCAGAGACCTGTGTTTTTGGTAAACAGTCGCTTGGGCCTTTTCACTGCGGCTTCCCGGGGCTCGTCACCCCAAGAAGCACCCCTTCTCCCGAAGTTACGGGGTCATTTTGCCGAGTTCCTTAACGAGAGTTGTCCCGCGCGTCTTAGAATTCTCATCCCACCTACCTGTGTCGGTTTACGGTACGGGCACCTTCATCCTTCCTAGAGGCTTTTCTTGGCAGCGGAGGATCAGGGACTTCGGTACTCTTAGTTCCCTCGCGGTCACGACTCAGCCTTCTCGTTGGACGGATTTGCCTATCCAACAGCCTCGTGCGCTTCGACGCGCATCCAATTGCGCGCTCGCCCTACCTTTCTGCGTCCCCCCTTCGGTCTAACAGATGTCGGTGGTACTGGAATTTCCACCAGTTATCCATCGCTTACGCCTTTCGGCCTCAGCTTAGGTCCCGACTAACCCTGAGCGGACGAACCTTCCTCAGGAAACCTTAGGTTTTCGACGGAAGGGATTCTCACCCTTCTTTTCGCTACTCATACCGGCATTCTCACTTCTGTGCGCTCCAGCCGTCCTTTCGGTCGACCTTCTCTGCCCACAGAACGCTCCCCTACCATGCGCTTTGCGCATCCACAGCTTCGGTGATGTGTTTAGCCCCGGTACATTTTCGGCGCAGCGTCACTCGACCAGTGAGCTATTACGCACTCTTTCAATGATGGCTGCTTCTAAGCCAACATCCTGGTTGTCTAAGCAACGCCACATCCTTTCCCACTCAACACATACTTGGGGACCTTAGCTGGTGGTCTGGGCTGTTTCCCTCTTGACGACGGATCTTAGCACTCGCCGTCTGACTCCCGGATATCAAGTTACTGGCATTCGGAGTTTGACTGAACTCGGTAATCCTGTAGGGACCCCTCATCCAATCCGTGCTCTACCTCCAGAACTCTTCCTCCGAGGCTAGCCCTAAAGCTATTTCGGGGAGAACCAGCTATCTCCGTGTTCGATTGGCATTTCACCCCTACCCACACCTCATCCCCGTAATTTTCAACTCACGTGGGTTCGGGCCTCCAGTCGGTGTTACCCGACCTTCACCCTGGACATGGGTAGATCACACGGTTTCGGGTCGACGTTCACGTACTGCTGCGCCCTCTTCAGACTCGCTTTCGCTGCGGCTCCGTCTCTTCAACTTAACCTCGCACGTCCACGTCACTCGCCGGTTCATTATACAAAAGGCACGCCATCATCCCTAAACGGACTCTGACTACGTGTAGGCACACGGTTTCAGGTTCTCTTTCACTCCCCTCCCGGGGTGCTTTTCACCTTTCCCTCACGGTACTGGTTCACTATCGGTCACTAGGGAGTATTTAGCCTTGGGAGATGGTCCTCCCGGCTTCCGACGGGGTTTCTCGTGCCCCGCCGTACTCAGGATCCACGCCGGAGGAAACAAGGATTCGACTACAGGGCTCTTACCTCCTATGGCCGGCCATTCCAGGACGGTTCGTCTTCCTCGTTTCTTTCTGACTCCATTAGCGTGTCCTTCAACCCCAGACGGCAAGCCGTCTGGTTTGGGCTGCTTCCGTTTCGCTCGCCGCTACTCAGGAAATCGCTTTTGCTTTCTCTTCCTCCGGGTACTAAGATGTTTCAGTTCTCCGGGTCTGCCTTCAACCGCTTAATTCATTGGGCGGTTGATCTTCCCCCATGACAGGGAAGGGGTTCCCCCATTCGGATATCTTCGGATCCCAGCTTACTTACAGCTCCCCGAAGCGTTTCGCCGTTCGTCGCGTCCTTCATCGGCTCCTAGTGCCAAGGCATCCACCGTGCGCCCTTCTTCATTTAACCACAGATGGGGTTCTTACGCTTGGTTTCTTTGCGAAACCCGGTGTGTGTCTTCAAGCTTGCGTTCTTCAGTTTTCAAGGTACGAGTTTGAGCAGTTGCCCGCTCAAAACTGAATGAAAGCTAAAGCGTGTCGTTCGGGCCTTCGGCTAGAAGGCCCCTGTGCTCCTTAGAAAGGAGGTGATCCA
>NZ_JACHHJ010000002.1:0-218087 GCF_014207655.1 Geomicrobium halophilum
CCACCCGTTCCCATGCCGAACACGGACGTTAAGCTCTTCAGCGCCGATGGTAATCGGGCGGAAACGCCCCGTGAGCGTAGGACGTCGCCTGGCTTTTCCCTAAACCAACGCAGGATACTCATCTTGCGTTGGTTTTTTTTGTGTTGCCATGCACAATTTGGGCGTTTTTGATGCTTAGCATTGGAGCGGCACATAGAATACGAGTTAAGTGCTCTGTGTGATCAATTACAGGCAGGCGCTTGAGGAGCGCAGATGCAAGACGAGGAAGAGGTACGAAAGCGATGTTTCCCGGACCTTTCGAACAATCTCTATAAGTCATTTGTTTCACATGGAACAAATGGTACGTGTTCTAATTGCAATCTTAAAGCTAAAAGTGGTGTAACGTATGCCGGCGTAATGAAACGTTTATTTTCGAATAAGAACTTTTTTCGTTTTATTTGAGCACCGGAAAAAAGGCTTATTATTGTTGAGGAGGGGAAGAGATGTTATTCTTCTATGGAGGGTAGAAGAATAACAGGAGGTTATATCATTGTCTAAAGTGCTCGTAACAGGTCATCAAAACCCAGACACAGATTCGATAACATCAGCAATTGTGTATGCTCATTTGAAAAATCAACAAGGTATCCATGCACAACCTGTGCGGCTCGGTGAAGTAAATAAAGAAACGGAGTACGTACTTAATTATTTCAATATGGAAGCACCTGTGTTAGCTGATAATGAAGTGAAACAAGGTGTTGAGGAGTTAATCCTCGTCGACCATAATGAACGCCAGCAAAGCATTGAAGACCTCGACTCCTTCAAAGTGATTGAAGTTGTCGACCATCATCGCATTGCCAATTTCGAGACGATGGGACCACTCTATTATCGTGCTGAACCGGTGGGTTGTACAGCTACGATTCTGCTAAAATTATATAAAGAGAACGATGTTGAGGTTCCTAAAGATTTGGCAGGACTTATGTTGTCAGCGATTATTTCAGATTCATTGTTGTTTAAATCACCAACCTGTACGGATGAAGACATTAAGGCTGCACAGGAACTAGCATCAGTGGCTGATGTGGACCCTGAAACATATGGACTTGAAATGCTTAAAGCGGGTGCGGACTTGAGTGATAAAACGACAGATGAATTATTAACACAAGACGCAAAAATGTTTGAAGTCGGCAGCCATCAATTAGAAATCGCCCAAGTGAATACCGTTGATGTTGCGGATGTTCTTGAACATAAAGGTGAAATTATGGCGAAAATGGATGGAACCGTCAAAGACAAACAATTATCCGTTTTCCTGTTTGTCATCACTGATATCCTCAATAATGATTCCACTGTTATTGCAGCCGGCAATGACAGCAGTAAAGTAGAGAACGCATTTGATGTAACGCTTGAAGAGGATACTGCAGTACTAAAAGGCGTTGTCTCCCGTAAAAAACAAATTGCTCCCGTGCTTATGAAAGAATTTTCTTAAGCAAAATGTTAGAAGAGAGTCGTTCATTCGTGAGCGGCTCTTTTTTGTGACAGGAATTCAGCGAACGAGATCATTATTGAGCGGAAGGCCTTGGCATAGCATCTTAAATATTGTCACGAAGATGATGACGAAATTGCATTTTCCTTTGATTGTCGTAGACACTATTAACGTCGTAACATTGACATATAGAATTTTTAATAAAGGTGTTGTTGTACGGATGACCGAAGGAAAAAAGGGGATACGCTCTCGCGTGCAACGTTTCGGTAGTTTTTTAAGTAGTATGATTATGCCCAATATCGGGGCTTTCATCGCTTGGGGAATCATTACTGCCATATACGAATTCACTGGAATCGAATTGTTTGGTAATATGGTTGATCCTATGGTCACCTATTTACTTCCACTTCTCATTGCTTTCAGCGGTGGGAACATGGTTCATGATTTCAGAGGTGGAGTTGTAGGTGCTACCGCGGCGATGGGTGTGATCGCTGCTGCTGATATTCCTATGTTCATTGGAGCTATGGTGATGGGTCCTCTTGGGGGCTATGTAATCAAAAAATTTGATGAGCGGATGGAAGGGAAGATTAAGCAAGGCTTTGAAATGCTGGTGAATAACTTCTCTGCTGGAATTTTAGCTTTTTTATTGGCAATTCTGGGAGCAAGCATTGTCGCACCCGTCGTTTCATGGTTAACGGCTGCATTTGAAAATGGAGCAGCGGCCATTATCAATGCCAACCTTTTGCCGCTTGTAAGCATTGTCGTTGAGCCTGCTAAAATTTTATTTTTAAACAATGCCATTAATCATGGGGTTTTTGTTCCGTTAGCCATGGGTCAAGTAGAAGAATTCGGAAAGTCCATCTTCTTTTTGTTGGAAGCAAACCCTGGCCCTGGCTTGGGGGTTCTGCTCGCCTTCATGATTTTTGGTCGGGGAACGGCGAAAGCTTCTGCGTACGGTGCAGGGGTTATCCACTTTTTTGGCGGAATTCACGAAATCTATTTTCCGTATGTACTGATGAAGCCGTTAATGCTAATCGCCGTTATTCTGGGTGGAATGAGCGGTGTGTTTATCTTTAGTTGGTTTGACGTTGGTTTGATAAGTGTGGCTTCCCCGGGAAGCATTTTACCTATACTAGGTTTGACAGCACCTGGTGATTATTTCGGAGTGATTTTAGGTGTACTTGCTGCAACAGCTGTATCGTTTGTCGTGGCTTCCCTCATCTTAAAGTTTGATCGCAAAGGGGAAGAGAGCGACATCGAACAAGCGAGTGAAAAAATGCAGTCGATGAAGGGCAAGGAAAGCGGTGTTGCTGCCAATTTTGCTAACACCACTGAAAACCAAACGAATGAAACACCTTCAAGCTATGCAGATGTCTCGAAAATCATTTTTGCTTGTGATGCTGGAATGGGCTCAAGTGCGATGGGGGCATCGATTATGAAGGATCGTGTGAAGAAGTCGGAAGTTGCAGATGTAAGTGTAGAGAATACCTCCATCAAGAATATTCCAGATGATGCGGATCTGATTATCACCCATAAAGACTTAACCGATCGGGCAAGGCAGCAGAAGCCAGATGCCATTCATGTCTCGGTTGATAATTTCATGAACAGTCCGCGCTATAATGAAATTATTCAAGGATTAGAGGGGCATGATAGTGGGGAAGCGAATCATACCCAAGACACGGCTAAGGCCGAGCATGTCGATAAAATCATTTTTGCCTGTGATGCAGGTATGGGTTCTAGTGCTATGGGTGCCTCTTTGCTTAATGATAAGTTGAAAAAAGCTGGAATTACCGACATTCACGTTTCCAATACCGCTATCAATAAATTGCCTGATGATGCGGATATTGTGATTACGCACAAGGATTTGACTGATCGAGCGAAGCAAAAGCAGCCAGGAGCTGAGCATATATCCGTGGATAACTTTATGAATAGCCCAAAATACAATGAGCTGATTGATCGTTTAAAGTAGGAGGTGTCGGTGGTGTACGTTTCAGCTAGAGAGCGATTAATTTTACTTACGCTGCTTGAAGCAGGTCAAGGAGTTTCGCTTTCTGAACTGGCAAAGACTGCCGCTGTAAGTCCTCGCACTGTCCAACGTGATATAAAAGGGTTGAAACAAGTTGTTGATTATTTTGGTTTAAAAATAAAAAGAGGTTCGCATGGGGTTCTACAATTAGAAGGATCCCATTCGGATTTTTCCCAGCTTGAGCAGTTTTTGCATTCGTTTCAAGCGGTTGATTTCACACCAGAAGAACGACAAAGCTTGCTTCTTGTTAAACTTCTTGATAGCCATGAGCCAATGAAGCTTTTTACACTTGCAAATGATTTAAATATAACCGAAGCTACGGTAAGCAACGATCTTACCAAAGCGACTGAGTGGCTGGAGCAGTTCGGCTTGCAGCTCGTACGTAAACGAGGGTATGGCATTGATATAGAAGGAACAGAAACCAATGTTCGCCGAGCGATGAGCAGTATTATTGCAGAGAACCTGAACTTGGGGGCGTTCTACCGAGCCATATACGCTGTAAAAGATAACCAAATGGAACGTGAAGTCACCCACCGGATGCTCAATTTTGTAGATGTAAGCACCATTCGTCTTGTGGTGGATACGGTTGAGAGGGTGAAAACGTCACTGCCTGGTCAAATGTCGGACCAGGCATACATTAGGCTAATCGTACATGTAACACTTGCGATTGAACGTATCCGCCAAGGTGAAGAAATTACAATGGACCAGGATCAGCTTGAAGCTTTAGAGACAGGTGAAAGTCACGAGACAGCCCTTGAACTGGGAGAAAAGCTGGGACAAGCATTTGGAATTAGTGTTCCTCGAGCTGAAATTGGCTATATCGTGATGCATTTGCGCGGTGCTCAAAGTGCAAGCGTTGATATCGAAAGTTTTTATATTGAAGAATCGAATATAGAGTTGATCGAAAGGATCAAAGCCTTAATTGCTGGCGTGGAAGATGAATGGGGGGTCTCCCTTTCAACGCCTTCGCTTTTACAGGGGTTACTCACACACTTAAAGCCAACCCTATACCGCATTCGCCAAAAAATGAAAATCACCAATCCATTACTTGTTCGAATTAAGAGCGAATATCCTTCGTTATTTGCGGTGGTTCGCCGACAGGTTAAAAAAACGTTTGCGCCGCTTGAGGTGCCAGATGAAGAAATCGGCTATCTGGTATTACATTTTGGTGCGGTCCTAGAAAGACGGAAGCGGTTCACTCCTCTTTCTGCCCTTGTTGTTTGTGCAAGCGGAATTGGTTCTGCGAAAATGCTTGCCAGCCGCTTGGAACAGGAGTTTCCCGAGATTACATCGATTACGAATGCTTCTTTGTTTGATTTAAAAAAATATGACCCCGATGATTTTGACCTCTTCATTTCCACTGTTCATCTGGATCAATCAAAATCATCATTGCGTGTGAGCCCGGTGTTAACGACTGAAGAAGTCAATCGTATTCGAGCCTATGTTGATGAACGAAAAGTACAGCCTTCGGGTAATCGAAAGGATCCTGCGAATGTTCAAAAAACAGATTTGGCTACGTTTCAAAAGACAGCTGATGTTAGTGAGGCTATCCATCATTTTTTACAGTCCTATCAAATGGATGGCTCAAAAAGTGTGGAAGAAGGTTTGTGGACCAGTTGTAGAACGCTGGAAGAACACGCCCAAATTTACGATTCAAGTTCCGTCTATCAAGCGCTTTTGGCCAGAGAATCTCGGGGCGGGGTAGCTATTCCCGAAACGTCCCTTGCTCTTTTTCATACAAGGACAAAGGATGTGAGAGCCCCTGTTTTTCATATCGTTGAGCTAGATAACTCGAAGCCAATCGCATCAATGGGTTCTGAAATGCAGCATGTAAAACGAATCATGATTATGCTTGCCCCGGAAGATTTTCAGGAACACGAACTTGCATTCATGAGCTATATGAGTATGTTATTTGTGGGTCCAAAAGAACAGGTCGCACGATTTGAAACAGGCACTAAGGAAGAAATCTATTATTTTTTAGAACAAAAATGCCGTGACTATTTACTTGCATTGATACAAGAAGGAGTGGAATACGAATGAGTTCAATTTTAAACACAGCAAATATCCGTCTGTCTGCAAAGGCAACCACAAAGGAAGAAGCAATCAATGAAGCAGGGCAAGTCCTGGCTGATCAAGGGTATATTAGAGAAAGCTACATTAGTAAAATGCATGAACGGGAAGAAGTATCGACGACGTATATGGGCAACTTGCTTGCGATTCCTCATGGAACAGAGGATGCACGTGATGAAGTACAGGAAACCGGCTTATCTATTCTTATCACGAATGATGTTATCGATTGGGATGGGCAGGACGTTCGGCTTGTGATCGGAATTGCTGGAAAAGGAGATGAACATCTAAGCATTCTTTCTAAAATAGCCATTGCTTGCTCAGAAGAAGAAAATGTAGAGAAGCTTTTACAAGCTAGAACAGAAGATGAAGTTCTTGATTTCTTTTCTGAGGTAAATGAATAATGAAAGCTGTTCATTTTGGGGCAGGAAATATTGGCCGGGGGTTTATCGGTGCCCTTCTTTCTTATGCGGGATATTCGGTGACGTTTGTTGATGTGAATGAGCATGTGATTGATGCTCTTAATAAGCGTGGACAGTATACAGTTACAGTTGCTGGTGAAAAGAAAGAGACATTTGAGGTTAAGAACGTTGAAGGCATTCATAGTGTAGAGGGCGAATCAGCTGTTATGACTGCTGTAAAACAAGCAGATCTCGTCACAACAGCAGTAGGTCCAAACGTTTTGCAGCACATCGCCCCTGCCATTGCTAAAGGACTTTCCAGGCGTGATTCGCAGCAGAAGGTTAACGTTATTGCCTGTGAAAATGCAGTTCGTGCTACGTCTGAGTTAAAGAAAGAGATTTTTGCTTCCCTTACTCCTGAAGAAGGGGAGGAAGTGGAAGGGATCGCCGGTTTTGCCGATGCGGCAGTGGATCGAATCGTGCCCAATGTTCAATCAAGTGATGTACTAGCGGTAACGGTTGAGCCGTTTTATGAATGGGTCGTTGAAGGATCTTCGTTGAAAAATTCGCTGGGAGTGGATGAAGCGTTAGTGGTGGATGATCTCGATCCATACATTGAGCGTAAACTTTTCACCGTTAACACCGGTCATGCGGCAGCAGCTTATGCCGGCTTCCGGGAAGGATATAAAACAATCAGGGAAGCACTTGTCGATGATGAAATCAAACCACTTGTGCGCGCCGCTTTAAATGAAACAAAAGAGGTACTTATCGAGAAATATGGGTTTAACATGGAAGAACAGGAAACGTATATTGATAAAATCATCACCCGTTTTCAAAATCCTAATATAGAAGATTTGGTTGAACGTGTGGGCCGCGGCCCTATCCGTAAACTGGGTGCTCATGAACGGCTCGTGAAACCTGCATGCATGCTCTATGATATCGGCAAGCATCCGCAAGCCCTTCCTCAAACCATTTTTCATGCGCTCCACTTTCACGTGCAAGGTGATGAAGAAAGTGAAAGACTGCAAGAAATGATACAAACGAATGGGTACGGGCCAGCGCTTGCTGCAGTGGCAAATCTTGAGGAGTCTCATCCGCTCATTCAACAGATCGAAATGTTGGCCAATCGTTAAACAGAAGAGTTGCCCGTGTGCGGGCAGCTTTTTTACGTAGAAGGGGTTTCGGCGGGTAGGCTACGTCATTGGCAGAATCCCCACAGAAATTGACGTACCACGCCACGATTCAAGTTTTAGTACAGCATCCTCCATAAATAGAAGGTCGCATAGGTTTCCCACCCCTGCCAATTTTTAGCGTAATGACGAATTTCTTCTTTGGTTGGCTTCTCTTTGTATCCGAGCATGAGCTTAAAGGCGTTCTGCAAACCAACATCGTCGATGGGAAATGCCGAAGGGTAACGTAAGCAACGCATTAATACATAATTGGAAGTCCATGGGCCTATGCCACGAATACGCGTAAGCATCGTTTCAGCAGTTTTAAAATCTTCCGCAGCGAGTAACTTTGCTTTGGATAACTCGCCGTTGGTGATCAGTTTGGCAACGCCTATTAAATATTCACGTTTTCTCGCCGTCATTTTTAAATCGAACAAATCTTCCACGTGGAGCCTCGCGATTTTCTCCGGACGGGGAAAGAGCCAATAATTTTCCACTTGGTCGCCGAATTTTTCTACAAAACTCCTTTTTAACGTATAGGCATAAGAAAGGTTGATTTGCTGGCCGATAATCCCCCAGGCTAAGGCTTCGAATAAATTAGGGAGCCCAACATTTCGTAAGCCAAAAAATCGAGCTGTAGGTTCGTGTAGCAATGGGTCGTTTTTGGCTAATTGATAAAAAGGTTGCAGGTTGGTTTCTAGGTCAAACCAGTTCCAGATATAGGTGGCGACTTCAGCTCGGTCTGAGATATATTCGGGTGTCGTGTTGGAAAAGAAACGAACATGGATGATCCGATCCGTCTCCGCACTCATTTCTATAAGTGCGGTTTCATTTTTCAATGGTAAAGCTCTGTAAATTTTTTCATCTAGAATATCAAACATGCATTCATCCGCTGATCTTGATAAATAGTTCAAGTTTTCTTTGAAACTAAATTCTTCTGGCGTAAAAATTCGCAGCCGATTGTGTTCATCTTCCCAAACATCTTGCGGTATCGTCTCCATTACATTTTCTCCTTTTCTTTATTTTGATATCTTGCTTATCCATTCATCAAATGGATATTTCACAGGCGTGATCGTTTATAATGACCCTAGAGGTGATGGCTGATATGACCATCAAAAACGAGTATTGGATAGCTATTGTAATGAATGATGCATCCTATGATGATCTGTTTTTTTATGGGGTAACTTCAACAGGTATCTTTTGTCGTCCTTCCTGTAAGTCGAGAGTGCCAAATAAAGAAAATGTGCGTATTTTCAAGAATGCAGAGCTGGCGATAGCAGAGGCATTTCGGCCTTGTAAACGCTGCAAGCCGGATGGCCTGCAACTTCCGGATGAAGAATGGATATCCCACATTGTAGAGTGGATAGATACTCATTTTCAGGAACCGCTGACGCTTGAGATCCTTGCAGAAATGAGCCATGGGAGTCCATATCATTTGCAACGCACGTTTAAAAAGATGAAAGGAATGACCCCAAACGAATATATTCAGGGTGTCCGATTGGCGAAAGCGGTTGAATATCTGAAAAATACGGATATGTCGGTCACAGAAATTGGATCGTCGGTGGGCTTTTCGAATACCGCCTATTTTATCACATGGTTTAAGCAAAGAATGAAACGAACTCCAGCGAATTTTCGGAAAAGATAAGGAGTGAGCGTATGGGTGATCGAATGTATTGGAGCATTCTGGAATATGGATGCTGGGTCTTCGCTCTTGCCGCGACGGAAAAAGGGCTCTGTTATGTAGGCTCGCCGAATGGATCATTTACGCATGTAGAAGAATGGGCAGAAAGGACATTTAAAGAATATAAAATCGTAGAAGATGATATAAGGTTACAGCCCTACAAAAAAGAGCTTGAGGAATATTTCGGGGGTCTGCGGGAGTCGTTTACCCAGCCCCTTGATCTGCACGGAACTGCTTTTCAACGTGAAGTCTGGGAAATCTTAGGTCAAATAATTTATGGTGAAACGTATACGTATTCGGGGGTTGCTGAACAGCTGGGAAAACCAACGGCACTCAGAGCTGTTGCCTCTGCAATTGGAGCAAATCCGGTATTAATAGCAACACCATGCCATCGAGTGGTTAGGAAAAACGGTTCCCTTTCTGGCTATCGCGGAGGTCTTGAGATGAAGCGGCATTTGCTGGAAATTGAAAAAGAAGGCGTGAATAGATCAGAAATAAACGATAGTGGGTGATGCTATTGCAACAAGAACTTTTCTATAAGGTTCCAAAAAACATTCTTAATAAAGGTTCAGGCTTTTTATCCGGGTACAGTCATTCCTTAAATCCTTATACCGGCTGTGCTTACGGATGTTCGTTTTGTTATGTACGCCAGATGCCGGTTGCCACATTCCGTGAAGGGGAGTGGGGGACGTGGGTTGATGTCAAAAAAGGGGCGGCGGAACTGCTGCAAAAGGAGTTGACACGTGCCAAGCGTAAGGAAGCGGTAACGATTTTCATGTCATCCAGCACGGATCCTTACCAACCGGTGGAGCACGAGGAACGGATTACCCGATCATTGCTCGAAGTCATGGTTGAAAACCCGCCGGATTTTCTTTTTGTGCAAACAAGAAGTCCTATGGCAAGAAGAGACATTGACTTATTTTTACATTTAAAACATAACATTCGCGTCAGCATGACCATCGAAACGGATCGTGAAGAGATCCGAAAGCACTTCACACCCGACGCGCCAGCGATTCGCGGTCGATTAAAAACGTTAGAATTGTTAAAAGAAGCGGGTGTCCCCACGCAAGCCACCATCGCACCGCTTTTGCCGAGCAGCCAGAAATTCCCGGATCTATTGAAGGGAAAAGCTGACCGTATTTGCATCGATGATTACTTTATGGGAGACGGCAGCGGCGGACGGCGCACGAAGAATTTAGGCATCTACGCAAAATACAAGGAGCTGGGCTTAGAAAAATGGTATGAGCCTATGACTTACCAAAAGTTAATCAAACGGTTTAAACGTGTATGGTCGGAAGAACAAATGTATGTGAGCCGTGAGGGCTTTTTGCCTTAAATGTTATCTGTAACGTTAGCGATCATTTCACCAGTGCATCTAAATCTTGATGAAGGGCCTCCATTGTCTATTTCGAAAACATACGGTTTTCGCGAAAATGGACGATAATTTCTTCAGGTGAAAAAATTCCATCATTTGCTCATGCTGGATATAAAAATAACGCAAAATCGCCCGGTAACTCCAGGCTTTTCTCTACTGTTAAATGATGTTGCCTCTTTCACCCTTTTAAAAGGGTTATGCTCCATTTTCGTCACCTGGCTTTTTTATAGAGGATGTTCAAAAAGTCCGGGAAAAATAGCCATCGAAAAAGAAAATCACCAAGTGATGCGACGATGCACCAATGGGAAGTGTTGATTGTTAATGAATGAAAATGAATGATTATGATTGACAATGAACAATTATGAATTTAAAATGAATGTATGAAAACGTTTACGAATGATTCGAGGTGTCACTATGTTGCACGTGGAACGGCGGGCAGCTATCCTTCGCTTGCTTTTAAATAGAGAAACTGTAACGATCCAGCAATTGATCGATGAAACCCATGCATCGGAGTCTACCATTCGCAGAGATTTGATTGAGCTGGAGAAGGAGCAGCAGATCAAGCGAGTCCACGGGGGTGCTTCCCTGGAAAAAAAGAGGAAAGAGGAACCGACAGTCGCGGAGAAAACAACCCAAAACCGGGAAGAGAAACAAAGCATTGCGAGGTACGCGGCTGAGCTTGTCGAGAATAAAGAATGTATTTTTTTGGATGCCGGGACGACAACGTTTGAGATGATTCCTTTTCTAGCAGATAAGGGTGTCATCGTTGTAACGACCGGTACTCAGCATGTACAAAGGCTGATTGATTATAGCATTGAAACGTATGTACCCAGCGGGCGAGTGAAAACAGAAACGGCTGCTCTTATTGGCTCGAAAGCGATGAGAGCACTTTCGGAATATCGCTTTGATCGCTGCTTTCTCGGGATGAATGGGGTTCATGACCGGCACGGTTACACAACGCCTGATCCGGAAGAAGCAATTGTAAAAGAAACGGTCCTTACACTCGGAGCGCAATCATATGTACTTGCGGATCATACGAAGCTGGAAGAAGTATCTTTTGCGACCGTTTCTGCGCTTGATGCAGCTGATTTAATTCTTTCAGACGCGGTGGCAAAGACAGAACGTGAACGTTATCAAGATCATACGGAAGTAAGGACGGTTGTGTTGTGATTTATACGGTGACCCTGAACCCGGCGGTTGACTATATCGTACGGGTATCAGATTTTGAACTTGGCCGGCTCAACCGGTCAGAAGAAGATGAGAAATATCCTGGCGGGAAAGGCATTAACGTCTCCCGGGTGTTGCATCGGCTCGGCGAGGATAATACAGCACTCGGCTTTATCGGGGGCTTTACCGGCC
This sequence comes from Geomicrobium halophilum, assembly GCF_014207655.1. Lineage (GTDB taxonomy): Bacteria > Bacillota > Bacilli > Bacillales > Marinococcaceae > Geomicrobium > Geomicrobium halophilum. The sequence continues at coordinate 11,532 of NZ_JACHHJ010000002.1, forward strand.
GATATATAAAAGAAGCCCTCGAACAAGAAAACATACGTACGGATTTTATTCCAATCGCCGACGATACACGCGTTAATATTAAACTGAAAACGTTTGAAGAAACAGAGATTAATGGAAAGTCACCACATATTACCGAAGAAAATAAACGAACATTCGTGCAAAAGCTAGAGCTTCTGGAAGAGAGCGATACGCTTGTGTTAGCAGGTAGTTTGCCGAGTACATTGGCCTCTGACACCTATAAAGAAATCGTCCAGTCTGCGACGTCAAAAGGGGTACGCTGTTATGTGGATACAAATGGCAGGGCCTTGCATGAAACGTTATGTGCCCAACCTTTTTTTATCAAACCGAATCATCATGAGCTAGCCGAACTCTATCAAGAATCTATTGTTTCTATAAAACAAGCCGCCTTTTATGGAAAGCGCCTAAAACATGAATACGGGGTTCCACACATTCTGATTTCAATGGGCAGCCAAGGAGGACTCTATATTGGAAAGGGTCAGGTTGTGCATATTCAACCCCCTCAGGGAAAACTTATCCATTCTGTTGGGGCAGGGGACTCCACGGTTGCAGGTTTTCTCACAAAATTTGAAGAGACGAATGATCCGCTTCAAGCCGCGATGTACGCGGTTGCGGCAGGAAGTGCAAGTGCTTTTTCCTCAGATTTTTGCACAAAAGTAGAGGTCGATCATTATTTCAGCACGCTGGGGGCGGAGACGGTAGAAGGGGGAAATGGGCATGAAGATTAACGATTTACTCACGCCGGATACCATGATTCTTGACTTAACGTCTACGGGTAAAGAGCCTGTCATCGATGAGTTAATTGGTAAATTGGATCAAGCCGGTTGTCTGTATGATCGTGAAGATTTTAAAGAAGCGATTATGGCTCGGGAAAATGAAAGTACAACGGGAATGGGTGAAGGAATTGCTATTCCTCACGCGAAAACAGACGCGGTAAAAGTACCGGCTCTCGCCTTTGGTCGTTCACAACAAGGAGTGGAATACGAGGCGATGGACGGTCAGCCCAGTCATTTGTTTTTCATGATTGCCGCGCCGGACGGAGCAAATGACGAGCACTTGCAAACATTATCGAGGCTTTCCACTTTCCTCATGGACGAAAATTTTCGAAACGACCTTCTTCATGCAAATTCTATTCGTGAGATACTCGCAAAAGTGGATGAAAAAGAAGAAGAAAAGGCGCAGGAAGAACGAGCAGAACAAGAGGACGCAGACCGGGATGATGAGAAAGACGCTTTCATACTAGGGGTTACCGCTTGTCCAACAGGAATTGCACATACGTTTATGGCCGCTGATGCTCTAAAGGAAGAAGCAGAAAAGATGGGCTATCGTATAAAAGTTGAAACCAATGGTTCCAGCGGCGTCCAAAATCGATTAACGGCGGATGAAATTGAAAAAGCAGATGGCATTATTGTCGCTGCAGATACAACCGTAGACATGGGGCGGTTTGACGGTAAACGTGTGGTCAATGCTCCAGTGGGCGATGGCATGCGCAAACCGAAAGAACTGATTGAACGTTCCCTTTCAGGGAAAGAACCTGTATACAAAGGAAATGGGGACACTGCCTCAGGAAAAGAAGAAAGCTCACCGAAAGGACCTGGAATTTATAAGCACCTCATGAATGGCGTCTCTAATATGCTTCCATTCGTGATTGGCGGGGGGATCCTGCTTGCCCTTAGCTTCCTGTTCGAACCCATTTTGGGTGAAGATAATCCTGTAACGGAAATGCTAGGTTTTATTGGTGGAGACAATGCCTTTGCCCTGTTTATTCCGGTACTTGCCGGGTTTATCGCCATGAGCATGGCGGATCGTCCTGGGTTTGCCCCTGGTTTAATTGGCGGTTATATGGCCTTTCAAGCAGACGCTGGTTTTATCGGCGGTTTAATTGCAGGTTTTCTGGCCGGTTATGTGGCACTTGGTGTAAAAAGACTGCTTGCCAATTTTCCTGAGACATTGGAAGGGATTAAAACGATCCTGTTTACGCCCGTACTCAATATTCTTATCACCGGTACGATCATGTATTTCTTAATTATTCCGCTGGCTGCCTTTGATTCTTGGTTAATGGATACCATGGGCGATTTAGGCACTGGGAATATGGCTCTTTTGGGAATTTTATTAGGGGGAATGATGGCGATAGATATGGGCGGCCCGATTAACAAAGCGGCCTATACATTCGGAATCGCGATGATTGATGCGGGCAATTTGGGCCCGCAAGCCGCGGTTATGGCTGCAGGTATGGTTCCACCCCTCGGGATTGCCATTGCGACAACGTTCTTTAAGCATAAATTTAACAAGCAAGAACGGGAGTCTGGAAAAACGAACTATGCATTAGGTGCTTCGTTCATCACCGAAGGTGCCATTCCATTTGCTGCCGCAGATCCGTTCAGAGTCATCCCCGCGAGTGTCGCAGGCGCAATGGTTGCGGGTGGATTAACCGGCCTGTTTCAGGTGACGATGCCCGCTCCGCACGGCGGCATTTTCACGATGTGGCTGGTCAATGATTTCTCCCCGATGCACATTGGTTTATATGCAATCGCTATTATTACAGGAGCGATTGTTACGGGGATGATTCTAGGTTTCATCCGCAAAAAAGCGGAAGAAACATAGGAAGAAGGCTTTCGTCCAAGCGACGAAAGCCTTCGTTTTCGGCGGAAGCGGAAAGGGATTCGGAATTCGTGGACTTTTTTCGGCGCGGCAGGGTAAGAATTCAGCGCAGTACGAGCTAGTGAACGAGATGCTGGCTTGATAAACAAACGTTTAATTAATATTTGTTGCCGCACGAACAAATCTTTCTTATGGGCGGTCAAGCCATCACATTGTACGGGAACCTGCGCACATGTGGGCACTCACTGTCACTCTGTATGACACCTAATTTATGCAAAGAAGATTAAAAAGAGCTGTCATGAATAACAGCTCTTCTTCTTGACTCATACCGACCTCGCTGTAGCAACGAATTTTTCCGCGTGCGCGCGTAAGCCATCCCAATCTTGATTTCCAATCAACGTTTTATCCAATAGTGAACCACCGGCGCCGACGGCGGCAGCACCTGCTTTCATGTAGTCAACAATATTATCGAGATCAATGCCGCCAGTAGGCATCATTTGAATTTGCCCAAGTGGTCCTTGCAAGGCTTTTATAAAGGCTGGACCTACGGCATCAGCAGGGAAAATTTTTACGAGATCAGCGCCCCATTTTTTCGCTTGCAATGCTTCTGTAGGGGTGAAAACCCCGGGAATGACAATCGCGTTATACCGATTAGCCGCTTCAATTGTTCCCTGATCAAGCGTTGGCGCGAAAATGAACTGTGCGCCTGCCTGAATCGCCTGTACCGCTGTTTCTCCATCTAACACAGTTCCAGCCCCGACAATGGCGTGACCATCAAGACGAGAACGAAGTTCACGGATGGAAGTGAACGCATCATCTGAATCAACGGTGACTTCAAGTCCGGTGACACCGCCGGCCACAAGTGCGTCGGCAATTTCATGGATATGTTCTTTTGGCAAACGTCTCATCACAGCGACGACACCTGATTCTAGTAATTGTGATAATCCTGGTTTCATTTTATCTGTTCTCCTTTTCTATCGGCTAACATCTGTACTTGTTTTTCCTACAAATCTTTCAACCTCTGCACGTGTCGGTAAGCCTTCAATGTCCCCGGGAGAGGAAACAACGAGGGCGCCAACAGCGGATCCTAAACGAACGGATTCCTCGAGTGAAACGCCTTCGAGGAGACCCGACAGCACACCTGCCGCAAATCCATCCCCCGCGCCGATCGGATCAATGACTCGCTCGACAGGAAAGCTAGGGACTTGTCCCTCATTTCCGTATTGATCGGCATAATAAGAATGACTGCTGCCGCTCTTGATGACGATTTCTTTTGCCCCTTCCTCACGTGCCTTTGCCACGATCGTTTGTTCATCGGACGTATCGTACATCCATTCAGCTTCATCCACTCCCGGCAGGAAAAGGTCAGATGCAGCAGCGAGTGCTCGCATACGATTCTTTGCCTGTTCTTCGCCATATGAATTCATTAATTTAAAACGTAGATTCGGATCAAAGGAGATCGTGAGTCCATGCTGCTTCGCGTAATCGATCGCACGATCCACCGTGCTATCACAGCTTTGACTCAAAAGCGGTGTAATCCCGGTGACATGCAGAATTTTATGGTTGGAAAATAAATCGGCATGGAGATCTTCCGGAGATAGCTTGCTAGCGGCAGAGCCAGCACGGTAGTAATAGACGTTATTTTCATTTGGGCGCTTTTTTTCTTTGATATATAACCCTGTAGGTGCTGTTTCATCCATTATAACATCATCGGTGTTTACGCCTTCACCCCGGATTGCATGTAAAAGGTATTCGCCGAGCTCATCCTCCCCTACTTTACTCATCCACGTGGAAGCATGTCCCAGCTTACGAAGTCCCACCGCTACGTTGGATTCTGCACCGCCGTGACGCTTTTGAAAATAATTTGAGTATTTCAAAGGCCCTGTGTCTGTTGTTTCAAATACAACCATCGTTTCTCCGAATGTAATCACTTCTGCGTTCATTGTTCCCTCCTATGTTTTGACGGCAATTGTTGCTAGACTGTCGAATCCATACGCTCAATTGCCCTGTATAGATCTACACTTCTATGATACTCTCTTAAAGGAGATAAACTAAAGTAAAAAAGGGGACCACCAGTCAATGAATCGATATACGAAGCGTTTAATGGTTCTCGCGGCCATTTTCGGTATTTTAGGGGTGGTCATGGGAGGCCATATGGCCGGTGCAGGCTCACCAGCATTACGTCCTGTCCATGCCCACGCCCTTGTTGTTGGATGGTTATCGCTGTTTGCCTGGGGTGTATACTATCAACTTTTTAATGTTTCCAAAAGGTTGGCAAACTGGCAAACATGGACAGGAATGATCGGAACGATATTCCTTGTGTTAGGCATGTGGGTGCATCTTGCAGGTGCCTTAGAGGCATTGCCTTTCGGCGTCACGCTTGCGATTTATATCGGCGGTGGAACGATCTTAATTGCAAGTTACATTTTATTTTTGATCGTGGTGCTCAAGCAAAAGGTAACGGACTAAAAACCGTTACCTTTTCATTCGTTCAAGTGCATAATTCGCGATCGCTGTATCCTGGATGCCCGTACCGGTCAAATCAGCGATTGTTATTTGCTCATCATGAGTACGTCCTGGCGCATCCCCGCTTAAAATTTTTCCAAGTTCCGTAATGTCATCTTCTTTTACGGTATTTTTCGCATGTTGAAGTTCTCCGATGGAAAATACTTGCGAGGCCAAGTCGCCAACGACGAGGTCCGCTTTCGGAAAAACATCTGGAGACAACTCTTGTTTTTTCTCGGCATCGGATCCCATCGCGGTGATATGAAGTCCTGCGTGGAGCCAGTCTGATTGAATCAGTGGTTCTGTTGATGGCGTCGTCGTAACGACTAGATCATTGCCGCGTACAACTTCTTCGGCACTTTCCGCGAGACGGACGGAAAGGTCATGGTTTTCTTCCATTTCCTTTTGGTATTTTTTCACATTTTCTGCCGTGCGCCCCCATACATGCACCTCATGAAAAGAACGTACGAGCTTGAGTGCTTCCACTTGCAGGCGTGCTTGCATGCCTGTTCCGATCACACCGACACTTGAAATCTCTTTTAGGGCGAGTTGATCAGCGGCTACCGCACCGGCAAGGGCGGTTCGTACATCGGTCAAGTAACCGTTATCCTGGAGCAGCGCGCGTGGTACACCGGTTTCTGAATCCATCGCGAGCATAAGGCCGCCAAGACTCGGCAATCCTTTTTTGGGATTATCAAAAAAACCGGCGGATACCTTGATGGCAAACGTTTCGAACCCGGGGATGTAAGCCGTTTTGATATCCGCTTCCCCATTGTGTTCAGGTACGTTTACGTGAATCACTGGCGGCTGCGAAACGCCACCGCTGTATAATTTACGAAAAGCATCTTCGATATGGGTAAACGCTTCAGATGAAATGTTGACATTCTGGCGAATCTCTTCTTCTTTAAAAATATCCATGGGCAAACACACTCCTTTTTTTGTGCGTGTTCAAAAGGCAGGACAAAAAGAGCCGAGTCGTTCGAGAAGACGCAGCTGCGGGCATCCTGCTTGCACCACGCAAGCATTCCCTTCTCACGAAGGAAAAGGGGGTTTCTTTTCCGAAGATATGGATTTCATACGTGAGACGCGGAAGCAAGTCGACGAAGAATTACGACCGCTATTTTTCCCGGACTTTTTGAACATCCTCTTTTAGTATATATTCCTGCTTTCAGAGAAAATTAATCTTCTTTTTGCAGGAGATTCCCATTTTAATGTCTAAAATATGGGGTGAGGTGATACATCATGCGTACGGTTTGGAAAGCGCGCAAACGTTTAAGTGATTATCTAAAAAAAACACCGCTCATCCCGAGCCCTGCTCTCTCAGAGCATAGCGGAGTACCGATATTTCTGAAGCTGGAAACGATGCAGCCGAGTCACTCGTTTAAACTGCGGGGAGCGTTTAATTTTTTATCATCCTTACACACGAAAGAAAAAGAACGTGGCGTCAGCACGTTTTCAACTGGAAATCACGGGTTGGCGGTAGCTTATGCGGCAAAACAGATGGGGATACGAGCGGTTATTTTCGTATCAGAATCAGTTCCGGAAGCAAAAAAAGAGGCATTGCGGTCAAGTGGAGCAGAATTGGTTGTCACAGGAAAAAGCCAGGACGAAGCGGGAGCCGCTTGCCTGAAGCGAAGTCAAGATGAAGGTTTGTCGGTCGTCCCCCCCTTTGACCATCCGGAAATTATTGCTGGACAGGGAACGATTGCGCTGGAAATACTGGAAGACTTACCCGAGGTCGATACCGTCGCCGCGGGTTTATCCGGCGGAGGGTTGCTCAGCGGTATTGGATTAGCCATGAAGCATACTGATTACGCGATAACAGTTACAGGGATCAGCGTGAAAAAGGGCGCGACGATGGACGAAAGCATTGCTGCTGGGAAACCGGTAGAAATCCCGGAGCACCCTACCTATGCGGACAGTTTGCTTGGAGGCATAGGACTTGATAACCACTATACGTTTAAAGCGATTCAGCAGTATGTGGATCGGCGATTGCGTTTGGAGGAAGGGGATATCGCGAGAGGTATGGCCTTTCTATACAAGCATCATCACCTCGTCGTGGAAGGAGCCGCCGCCGTTGGGGTCGGTGCGCTATTAAATGGATCGATCCGCCCGCAAGGACCAGCAGTCGTCGTAGTGACCGGCGCAGGGATTGATGTACAGACGCACCAGGACATCGTCCGGCCGTATTTATAGTGAAGTTTTGATTGGGGCAGCGGAACCTTTATTTGCGGCTGTTTTTTCAAGCTTCATTCCTTTTATTATGGTTTCTGTCTTTCCTTAAAATATATAAGTGCAAAGCCACCCAAATGAAGCGATGGGTGGCATGCCTATTCAACTTCTATTTTATAAAAGGGATGCTGAGCGGATACCGGTATCGTTCCCCATTGGAGGCCTGGACGGTTGCGATGATCGTGAATATCAGCCATACAATAGCAACGGCAACGATTAAAAAGAACCCGATCAGAACAAAGGAGAGGATCGCAGAAATAAGCATGTAAATGCCTATGGAGATTTGAAAATTTAATGATTGCTTGCCGTGAAAATCGATGAACTCTGATTCTCCTTTTTTAAACAGCCATAAAACGAGGGGCCCGATAATGGAGCCCAAGGGTACGATCAAACCGGATAATGCAATCAAGTGACTAAACATTGCGAAGTTCCGCTGTTCACGGGTGGCCAAGCCAAACCCTCCTTCCAGCCGATAAAAGTGAAGTCAATTCATATAGTTATGATGGATCCTTCATATTTATCATAAGATTTTATTTACATACGTTCAATAAACTCGCCTTCATCTTCCTTCCACTCAAAATAAAATACATCTTTGTACTCCTCAATCCCGTACTTGCGGAGCTTATTCATCAACCACTCTCCATTGTATCCGAATTTTTCTAGGTTTTCCCAATCGACATGTCCATCATTGATAAAGGTAACGGGAAGATAAGCAGCTGTGGGTGGTACTTGTAAATCGGCCTTCGTCGGATTTTCGTAGTTCGATTTGCTTAATACGCTAACCGTTCCATTCGTTTCAAAAATAGCATATGCGACCTCTCTAATTGAAAACACTTTTTGCTCTCGAAGTAAATGTTGCAGCTGATTGATGTCCAGTTTATTCTTTTTCATTTCTTGTCGATCGAGATGCCCGTTACGAATAAGAACGGATGGTTTCCCTTCAAGTATTTTCCTTGTTCCGCGAAATCTTTGCGTTAACCATTCAATAATATAGATCAAAAGCCCCCATAACGCCACTGAAAAAAGAATAATGCCAAGTTTCGCTTGCTGATCATAAATGGCATTTCCAACAAGTTCTCCTAGAATAAGCGCTGAGATAAAATCAAATGGTGTGATCTGGGATAGCGTAGATTTCCCAAGTAATTTCGTCATAATCAGTAATGCGATAAAACCTATGACAAGTTCAACGGTAGTTGAGAGGTATTCCATGAAATATTTGGCTCCTTACTCACTTTATTTCTTATGATGGACGAAGTAAGGATGGAATAAACAAAAACGAAAGTAGAAAAAGAATCCCCCCAAGGGTAATAACCGTTGTAGCGTTCCATTCCGTTGCGCTAGATCTTTTTTAAGAAGTGTGTTTCTCATAATGAATAGATTCGGCTTTTCGCCTGACAATCGCAATTCCCATAAGCGCTAAGATGATCGATATGACCGGGGCCAGGTAATTTAGAATTGTATGGAAGGGTACAAAAAGAATTAGCAAAGGATCACTTTTTTTGAAAAATATTTTGCTAGCCCAATATCCCTGTTTACAGCAGAAGTGGTACGGGACTGCTTATTTGCCAACGTATATTTTAATTTTTACAAAAAAAGCATGAGAGCAAATCCCATAATAAAGATGCAGTAGCCCCCTTGGCTACTTATGGGGACTACTGCTGTTGTATTATTTGTCTCGTTTTCTACGGCGAATGATTTCCTCTAATACATCCACGATTTCATCTTCCGATAAGTGATCATCTTTTTCATTTTGATCCTTCGGTGAATGTTCTTCGGATGATTCGGGAGCAGAGGTATGGTCTTTTGTTTCTTCTTCTGCTGTTTCTTCTACTCCTGCTTCTTTTTGTTCATATTCATGCAAATCTTCACTAGGTGGATCTTCCACATTCTCTTTATTCATCTTTGGAGACAAGTCTCTGGCGTAGATAATGTTTCCTTCCGGCGTTAAATACTTCTTATTCATATTGCGAGTCTCAGGATCCAAAAAGCTGTAGATCACCGGGATGACAAAGAGTGTTAAGAAAGTGCTGCTGATTAAACCACCGATCACAACAATCGCCATCGGTTGTTGAATTTCTGCCCCTTCACCGATACCCAGGGAAAGCGGAGTAACCGCTAAAATCGTACTGATGGCCATAATTAAGATCGGACGGACCCGGTCTTTAACCGCTGTAATCAAGGCATCATAGGTTCTCATTCCTTGCTCTTTTTTCTGATTGACATAGTCGACAAGAACGATGGCATTGTTAATGACGATCCCGGTAAGGACAAGAATCCCTATCAAGGCAACGACGCTTACGGGGGTTTGCGTAACCGTCAGTGCCAACGTAACACCAATGACAAAGAAAGGAACCGTAAACATAATGACGAACGGATACTTGAAGGACTCAAATTGTGCGACCATGACGAGGTATATAAAGATCACCCCGAGCACAAAGGCAAGTGCCATACTTCCCAAAGCATCATCCAACATTTCCTGATCTCCGCCGACGGCGTACTCGGCCTCGTCATCAAGCCCATAATCAGAAACAACGTCATCGACAAGCGTGGATATGTCCCCCAAATTATAGGCACTGCCATATACGACATCAAATTCAACCGAAGGAATCATATCGGCACGTTCGATCGTAGCGGGTTCTTCTCCTTCTTCGATATCAGCCACATCTGAGAGGGGGATGTTTTCGCCATCTTCGTTCTGGATCGTAAGCGATTCAAAGTTCTCCACGCTTTCCGTGAGTTCGTCTTCGCCACGAACATTCACTTCGTACAGGCTACTTTCATTTGATTGAATGGTGGTCGCCGTTACGCCCATTGTTTGCTCATTAACGCTCTCGGCAATTTGAGCCGGAACAAGGCCTTCCGCTCTGGCATCATCTTCGTCAATGAGCACTTGCAGTTCTGGTGCTGTCTCTTCCAGGCTGGTATCTACCTGGTTAATTTCGGATTCCTCTTCCAGTTCCTCCACTAGATCGTCTGCTGTTTCCTCCAGGCGTTCACGATCAGGATCGTTGATCGAGAAGACAAAGGTGTTCGGATCTCCCATCGCTGCCTGAGACATAACATTGACGTCGATTTCAGCATCCGTATCGATATTCTCAAGATCGCTTTCAACCATCTCCGAGAATTCTATTGTATTCATATCTCGATCGTTAACTGGAACTAAATTAATCATAACCTCGGCAATATTGCTTTCTGAAGTGAAGTTGCCTCCACCTTCCATGGCACTGGATCCGATCGTGCTCATGTAATTCTCGATTTCGGGGTGATTGTCAATTTCTTCTTCGATTTCAGCAACGGTTTCTTCTGTTTGGTTCAGTTGTGTGCCAAAATCATGTTCGACTTCAACCATAAATGATCCTTCATCAGCATCTGGCATAAATTCCAGGCCAGCGGTTGTCAGTCCGTATGATCCAATGGCAAACAGAAGCAATGTAATGATGACAACAACGATTCGGCGTCTAAGCGCCCATTTTGCTCCCTTCTCCACAAAATTGAGGAGACGGGAAGATCTTTGGCGCTCTTCTTCTGTGTCTTCCGAGGGCATGCTTAACACGCGACTGGCAATCATCGGTACGACGGTAAGTGCAACAGCCAAGGAAGCGAGTATACTAAAGGACACAGCTAAAGCCAAAGGTGTAAATAAGTCTCCGACCAGTCCCGTAATAAACACAACGGGGAGGAAGACAGCAACCGTCGTCAACGTTGATGCCGTTATGGCTGCTCCGACTTCTTTTGTTCCTTCATAGGCTGCTTGTTTCGGAGATTTTCGCATCGATAGATGGCGATAGATATTTTCGATCACGACGATGGAGTTATCTAACAACATCCCGATACCGAGCGCAAGCCCCCCGAGCGTCAACATATTTAAACTCATACCGGCAAAGTAAAAGAGGGAAAAGGTGACAATGATCGAAAATGGCATGGATAACCCTATAATGAATGGTGTTTTTAAATTACGTAGGAAGGCAAAAAGGACCAGCATTGCAAGGGCCCCGCCGGCAACTAACATGACGGCGACATTGTCAACAGCATCTTGAATAAATTCCCCTTCACTGTAAAGCGTCACGACGGATAAATCATCATAAGCATCCTCTTGCAGTAACTCTGTCAGTTCATCATTGAACGCCTGCTCCACTTGTGTCGTATTGGCATCGGACTCTTCCATGACACTGAATTGCATGGCGGCATTCTGGTTGGCACGGGTAATGGTATCCCCATCTTCTGTAGTGAAAGAAATATTGGCAACGTCATTAAGCGTTATTTCTTCACCGGTTTCCGGGTTCTGGGAAATAACGAGTTCTTCCAGGTCTTCCTGGTTCGTCAGTTCACTTAATACACGTGTGGTAATACTACGTTCGTCATCCTCAACAATTCCACCGGGAACGGCAATATCATGCCCCTGAATCATATCAACAACATCACTTTGCGTCATATTGGCATCATTCAATTCGTCCTGAATGAGTTCCACTTCATATAATTCAGTGAGGGATCCGGCTTCATCGATATCCGCAACACCATCGATTCGGGACAACTCCTGTTGCAGGTCGAGGGCATCATCTTGAAAATCACTGACGTCCTGGCCGTTTGCTGAGACAGCGAGCTGCATGCTTGGGAACATAGAAGGGTCAAATTGCATGAAAGACGGTTGGCCGGCATCATCCGGAAGATCTGCCTGTGTAATGGTCGATACAATATCAGTTTCAACATCATCAATGGACGTATCCTGGCTGAATTCCAGAATGATAATGGAAGATCCTTCAGACGATTGTGAGGTCATATCCTGCAATCCGGAAGTTGCGGCTAATTCTCCTTCCAGTTCTTCGGTTACATCATTAAGGACTTCTTCCGGTCCAGCTCCTTGATAGCTGGTAGCCACGGCAGCTACTGGAGGTTCTATATCCGGAAATAGCTGAAGAGGTAATCGTGTCAGGGAAACAGCGCCTATAATTAATAATAAGAGCATAATGACAATCGTAAATTTAGGTTTCTTAATCGAAAAATTGGATACTTTCACGTTTTATGCCTCCGTTTCTAACCTCTTCACCCTATTATGTTTGGGCAATGTTTTATGGACTTTCATATTTCTCTTCAACAATCATGCCTTGAAGTTTACGAATAATGTCACGAACTTGTCGCAAGTCTTCAGTCTTTATTTTAGAAAAGTAATTCTGAACAATCATGTCTTCAACTTTTTTATATTCTTGATGAAGCTTTTCACCGTTTTCTCCGAGGGAAAGGTCTAGTTCCCTGCGATTTTCTTGATTGATCGAACGCACGATAATATCTTGCTCTTCCAGTTTATTTAAAGTTTGGCTGACGGCGCTTCGCGAGATATCAAAATAGGACGCGATGTCAGATACAGTCACATTTTCAGTAGAGAAAATATACATTAACATCGATTCTTGCCTTTTCGTCAAACTGATGCTATTGATGATCGGAAGTTGCTGTTGCTGGATCAGTTTTCGTTCTATTTGCTTCATCATATCTACGATTTCCTGAAAAATCTCTTGATGCTCATGCATACGAATTTCCCTCCAATCTTAATTTTATTTAATGTTTAGATACTTAACATATAAGCAATCAAACAAACTTTAACTGTTTGAACTTTAACAAGTTTATTTGCAAACATCAATGTTTAAATCGTTAAGTTTGTGAAAAGTTTATGAAATTGATCAACCGTATAATGTTTACTAACATAAACAGTCTCTCCAATACATATGAGGGGCCCAAACGTATCCTGTAAAGAAAAATTATTGGAAATTTACTGCATCATTATCACCGCATGGGTATTTACGAGGATTCCCAATGGCTGGGGGCATTTGAAGCAATTTGAGAAATTCATTGAACAAGGAGAGGGTTTCAGTGGTTATGTACTGACATCAACAGCATCTACTTCTTGCCGACGAGCGAGAAGGGTTCGAGAGCCGCCAAATTTCTGCGTCAGCTTGCGGGGTGAAGGAGGCTAGCGTCGCATGTACCAAAAAACGTATCCTCGAAAAAGAAAACCGCTTGTTCATCGTGGGAACGCTTACGAAGCAGCCAGCTGGCGCTCTGCTCTCGGAAAGGGAATGCTTTCGTGGTGCAAGTAGGATGCTCGAGAAGGGCTTCCTGGCACTCCAGAGCATAAGAAAATCTTTGGCGGTAAGTTTAGATTTTCTAAAACTTCTCGGCTCTTTTTGTTCTCCTTTTTGAACAAACACTATAATCATGCCAGAATGATACATAGGAGGTTTCAGACATGCGATTATGGCACGAAGCGCTTATTCCCCATTTACCCCAGCAACAACTTCTCGGCCAGCATCGGGAATGCTGTGCCTTAAGAGGCAAGGGCTGGGGCAAAAATCATTCTACCGTTAATTATGTGTTTCAGTACAGCCCTTACCATCTTTATTGCTATCATCGGAAAGTTATGGAGGAAATGAAAAAACGTAACTACAACATCGATCCATTATGGATGGACCCTTTTTATCGCGGAAAAAAATGCGAGGCCCATGATAAAACCAGCCTTTATCAAAACATGGAGGACTTCAAGGACGTGTGTTACCGCGAACATGATCGCGCCTATTTAAAGGTGTGCCTGGAGAATCTTGCTGAAAAAGGGGTTACAATTAATCATCCCTTTTGAATGATATAATCACCACACCAATGCAATGTATAAGGCTCAAAATGTTGGCCCTCGATCTTCATTGCGACCGGCACTTCATTAAAAGCTTTGTCACGTTGCCATAAGCGACATGGCATGAGATACGACTTTCGGTACTCAAAGGTTAATGTCTCTAACTCTCGAAGGACTTTTTGGGGTTCTTTCTTAATCTCCTCATTTAACATTTGCCGATGCTCTTGGGAAAGTTCTTGCTTAAAATAACCGAGCAAATGGTATAAGGCATTGGAAAGCTCGGGGAGATCGCCACTTGTCACCGTTTGATACGTGTTTTCCGTTTCTTGAATTTGTTGGTAGGCGGAAAGCAAGTGACGTTGATCCGGGCGGAAATCTTCCCTTATACTCTGGTATTGCTTTTGCGAACAAGCCAATACAAAGTATTTATTGGCTGCCCATACGGATTCGGATGCTTTTTGGATCGTTTTCTTTGAACGGGACAATGGGATGGGGTTCATTGGAGGACTCCTTCCATCATTTTTATAAATACAAGGGAGAGATATCATGAAACTACTTATATTAGGGGCGACAGGTAGGGTCGGGACAGAAATAACACGTATGGCTATTGCAGATCAACACGATGTCAAGGTCTTGGTTCGCAGCCCCGGAAAATTAGCTGTACCCCCTGATGCATTAACGGTTGTTCAAGGGAATGTCTTACATCAAAAGGATCTCTCGGAAGCGATGAACGGTGTAGATATTGTTATTAGTGCGCTCAACACCGACAAAAATGATACATTATCACGAAGCATGCCCCTCATTATCCAAGAAATGAGTGATCAGGACCTCGATAGACTCATTATGGTTGGCACAGCCGGTATTTTAAACAGTCGTACAGAAAGCGAACGCTATCGGTTTCAGTCCAGTGAATCGAAACGTCGATCGACCACTGCTGCTGAAGATCATCTCGCTGCCTATCGGTCTTTGAAGCAATCCGATCTTAAGTGGAGCGTCGTCTGCCCAACGGCCTTAATCGATGGGAGAGCAGAAGGCCATTATCGTGTAGAAAGGGATTATTTACCGGAAAATGGAAAACGAATATCCGTTGGAGACACAGCGGAATTTGTGTATTCGCTCTTAGGTCAAGAAGAGTATATTTATTCAAGGGTAGGCATTGCCTACTGAGTGTTGTCATCCTGTCTGTGTCCAAAATAAGCCTGCAATTGTTTTTTCCGAAAAGAAAAAATCTCTTCAAGACGTTTTCGAACCAAAAGTTTGTGCACGAGCCGCCCGAAAATGGAAAACGGCATGGCATAATGGACGGTATCCTGCATTTCAACACCCCCATTGATCTCGGTGAATCGGTGTTGATGGTGCCAAAAACGGAAGGGACCCAAACGCTGTTCATCTACGAACCGTTCCCCTTCGATCACGTGCGTAATTTCGGTCACCCACTGTACTTGGATCAAGGGGAAAGGACGAATACGATAACTAAGAATCATCCCCGCGTGCATAGGCTCAGTCATATCATCCATCATCTCAAATGACATATCATCAGGTGTAATGCTGGCTAGTTGCCGTGGGTCAGAGAAAAACGTCCATGCTTCCTTGCGCGAGATGGGCAATTGCTGCGTGCTGGTTAATGTGTATATTTTCATCTGTGCGACACCTCGAAGTTATTTCCATTTCACGAGACATTCCATTGCTTTCATATGATGAAAAATCATCGTAATGCAGGGGGCAGACATGGATACCTTCCTGGAATTATTTCGTGAAATGGGTATGCTCTATATCATTTTTATCGTCGGTTGGGTCGCGATGAAAACCGGGCTTCTTCCTGAAACAAGCCGGGGGGTCTTCACCAAGTTGCTGCTGTATGTGACTTTGCCGTGTCTGATTGTGACATCCTTGCACGTCCCGTTTGAAACGGATCGCAGTTTAGGGGTCTTAACATTGCTGATGTTTTCCGCTTATTTTCTCATAAGTACAGCCCTTATCGGAAAATGGACAGCTCGGTGGATGAAACTCCCGCAAAAACGATCCGCCGTTTATGAAAATTTGATATTATTTGGGAACCAAGGATATATCGGAATTGCCATCGTTTTGCAGCTCTTTGGTGAGAATGGCTTATTTTTTGCCATGGTATTTAATATGATTTATTTCATCATGATATGGACATACGGCATTGCTGTAATGCAACGGGGGACGCCGCGTACAGAAAGAGCTTCTCTTTGGGTGAATCCCGGATTTATCGCTACAACCATCGGTCTGTTCTTCTTTTTTCTTCCGATTTCATTGCCGCAAATGTTATATGGCGCCTTCGAAAGCGTTGGCGAAATGACGATTCCGCTTTCCATGCTTTTAATTGGCTGCTTGATGGCTTCTGTTCGTTTGCAGGATTTAAAAGGGTATCTCTGCACTCCATTGTTATGGTGGACGGTGAGTGCACGCCTTTTTGTTCTTCCTTTCCTGCTTTTTTTACCGTTTGTTTTCACATCTATTCCATTTGAGTGGATTGCCATCGCTGCTTTAATTTCCGCAACACCGAGTGCTCCGACCGTTAGTTTATATGCCGAGAATTACGGAGGGGATACAGCTTTTGCATCCGTTGCTGTATTCGTTTCTACACTTGTAGCGGCGATAACGTTACCTCTTTTATTTGGGATTTTTCATATTCTGTATTAACTGCACTAAAACATTGATCGCAAGAATAATGATGCTAATGAGAATAACCCATCTTAGAGTCTCTTCCTCACTTCTGATATAGGTTGCGAGATATGCCCAGATAAAGACGAGGGGATACCAAACGTCCCGGTTCATCCGTGTGAACATCACTGCCACAACAAGCAGGAGGATGAGCATAGCAATGGTCCATCCTAACTCTCCGACACCTAAAAATTGTGTCGCATCGCTTCGAGCAAAGCCCGTAAATACGTTTACAACACTGGCGACAGAGACCCATCCTATATAAATCGAAAACGGAATACGTTCAACCATGCCGCTACTTTCATTTCGCGAAACGGTACGATAAAGAATAATGAGGGAGAGCAACAAAAGAAAGATAACAACGGTTGACATGAAGATATATTCTTGGGTGAATGTGATAATCCAGGCACTGTTTAGAAGAAAGTTGACAGGAATCAACACCTGCGTGTTCTTAAATATCTGCTTCTGTTCACCACGTGCAAAAAGTCCTTTTAAGATCCAGAGAAAAAGGAGGACATAAATCAGACCCCAAATCGAAAACGCATAACTTGCCGGTTGAATCAAAGCCGGTTGCTCATTCGCGACATCACCGACATTCGTAGCTGAGGAATAATTCACGAATAACATCAAAATAAAGAAAATCATGTTCACAATGAATATACGTAGCATCGGTTGCACCAGTTACGCTCCTTCGTATTTGCCGTACTGATGATTGTATTTACTTAATGACACGGAGTTAAACATGATAGGTACAAATATCTCCGAACTACTGGATTCTGAAGGAAGCAGTGAAGAAAGAGAAAATCTCGCCAACTTTCTCATTTACATTGATGAAGACAAGATTGATTAAATCAATGGAATGAGGAACTCCTGAAGCATTCGACGAACGGCAAACCTATGAAGTTTCCATAATTGAATCCGTTTCCCCTGTTGGGGCTTACTTTCGAATAGCTGATTTCTTTAACGTAGATGTTAATGTTATGTAAAAGGAAGTGATTCAAATGGGAACTCCCACTGAAATATCAAATACAATCTTTGATCCTTTAAAAGCCTGGGCAGAAGCATCACCTGGTAGTGCTTTTAGTTGGATTGATTCTGATGTTCGTATATCTAAGAAAAATGGGTGAAGCTGACGAATGGAATTAAAAAGTCTCGTCATTATGTTATTCGGAATAGTATTGTGTGACTTATCCCCAATGACTCGCCTGTTCATAATTTTTTTCATGGAATTTTTTTCGGACATCGGATGTACGTCCACCTTACACGACTGTCTTTCCATGTTCTTCATGATCATCATACGTGTTTAACATCCCAATCGTCTGCCATTGCTTTAAAGGGGTATCATGCTCTTGTTGGTGCGCTTTTTCCTCTATTTCGGGCTAAATCTAACCTTGTGAAATTTCCGCCGTTCTGTATGCAATTTTGAAAAAAACTAAACCATGTCTTCTTTTGCGCATACAATATAGAAGCAAATGCACGACTGCTTGGCCTGACATGGTAAGCATGCTTCCTTGATTTAATTTCTCGGGTTTTGTTACCATATAAACGATTTGTATACCAAAGAACGTCATTTTGTGCTCATATCCTAACATCCCTCTCCCTCTCCCTTTCTTCTACTTCTTCATCCATCACCTGCAAAGTATCGTGCATACCAAGGAGATTTCGTAAAATTTTATCGACATCATTGGTCTTGAATGTGATCTTCACCCAATCCATCAAACACTCTAGACTTTTTTCTCCATCTTTGCTCATCATCCAGCCTCCAATTCTTATAACAAATTCTACCCTTTGTTTATATGGGTATGGTCTGTTCGACCGGCCTCATTAGCTAACTCTAACTGGAGTACTGATCTTAAATTAAAGAGGCGCTTATCCGAAATAAAGCTTGCGCAAAAGGAAGGGGTTTAAACGGTTCCAGGTGTTAGCAGCAGTAAATTTTTTATATGAAAAAATGGATAGACTTGATTTTAAGATGTTAGTCTATCTATAGTAGCTAATGTCGATTATTTTTATGGTAGGTGTTGTCCGCATGATGGATCTCACATACGAAGAGTTAAAAAGGAAAGCCGTCATTCGTCATTTTGTGAATCTGCCTATAGCTATGTTCGTTGGAATTATAATGGCACACACGATACTTAATAACCAGATGCCTACGCTTGTTGAACTATCACCTTATGTAATTGGAGTTTATATAGGTGGGGCGGGTTCTTGGTTTTTCAGGTCAGAAAAAAAGATCGTTGAAAAGGAACGAAAACAACAGGAGAAAAAAAGTACAAAGAGTACAATGAGTATAGTATTGGAATATTTTATAACATTTTTAGCTCTCGTTATTTTTCTATCAATGCTGTCTTTTTATACCTAAAATGAGTTACGCTCTTCAACAAAGTCGCTTTATCCGATTCTTAGACAATCGAGCGCGCTAATCGAATAGAAGGCGTCCATCTGTCAGGAGATATTACTCTGGTAAAATAGTGATGATCAATGCTGCATGAAAGGATTGAACTTAATTAGTGGAGAAACACGGAGAGCATTTACTACAAGAACAACATGGAACAATGAAGAAAGCTGCTGCTTTTTATGACAACCAAATGCTTGATCACCTTAACAATGTAATGAAATGGTTTATATCCCAGCAGGATATGATGTTTATATCAACCGCTGATAGTCGTGGGAACTGTGATTCTTCTTTCCGGGCGGGGACACTTGGGTTTGTTAGGGTAATTAATGAGAAAACACTGATTTATCCCGAATACCAAGGAAATGGTGTGATGGCAAGTTTGGGAAATATCATTGAAAACCCGCATATGGGGCTAATGTTTATAGATTTTATTGAAAATCAAATTGGGTTACATGTTAATGGTAAAGCTTCCATTTTGGAAAACCACCAGTTAACTTTATTAGATATTCCAGATGAGACAATAACGACCATTAAAGAGAAAGAAGGAAAAAAAGCTGAACGATGGGTTGCTATCGAAGTGGAAGAAGCCTATATTCATTGTTCAAAACACATACCAAAGCTACAAAAGCTCAATAAAGAAAAACAAGAGGGTGGAGATATTTTTAAAGTATGGCAAGAGGATAATTAGAATGATACTTAAAGCTGAAGGGCGCATAGTGTGCTCTTTTTTGTGTAAGTAGTATATTATTTGATAGGTGCTCCCACGAGGGATGGTGTCACCTGTTCAATATGCCAAGTCTTTAAACAATCGGAGCGCTTTTGCGGAACAAGGAACAGTGTCCGATAACTTAAGGAAAAGGGTGATAATCATTAAAGGTGATAATCACAACACAATACCTGAACCAAGATGGAGGAAAATATCTCATTGTGGTGGAATGTTTTTTGAAATAGTCTCATTTTTCACGATAAAAGCTACAGTCAAGGTGTTCTCTAAAACTGGGGGCATTTTTCTTGCGAATGTCAGGCAGTAGCCATATTGGAATAACAGTCATGTATTAATACAGTGTTGGGTTTATACATTATGGATTATGGGAAGATTATATTCCGTTTTTAAAATGGCCAACAAAACAGCTTTATTTATAAACGTTCTAAAAAATAAAAAACGCCCGATCCCTTGCGAGAGCAGCGTTTAAGCTGGAGCTTCCTACCGGGCTCGAACCGGTGACCTCATCCTTACCATTGATGGGAAAGGGTTTAAAAGCGTTTTTGCTCATTTTACCGTATCACAATAAAAGAAGCCTTAATCCTTGATATAAAGGAATAATTTTGGACCTCTTATAATGAATGAAAAACGTATTGTGCCAAAAAATGATCCAGTTTCGAATGTTTTGGTGCCAAATTTGTGCCGCTAATGTTTATTGTTAATTTAGTTCTTCACTGGGTAAAAGATGCGATGTTTAAAATAGAGTCGCGAAGCTTTGCTTACACCTTATCGCAATCGGGCATTTGCTAAATAGAAATATCTCGCTACACGATTGTTGAAGATTTATTGTTAGCACTTATGGTACTATTCCATTAATCAACAAGATTTGATGAAAGGAGTGAATGACTTTGAAGGTAGTATCACCTGTTGATGAACTCTCCATTAATACTTTAGAGAAATATGAACACACGTTTAAGGCGTTAGCTGATAAAAAACGATTGCATTAATTCATCTGTTGAGTAGAAGAGGAAAAACTTGTGTCTGTGACCTGACAGAAGAGTTAGATATGAGTCAATCGAAGCTATCTTACCATCTAAAAATACTGATGGATGCTAACCTTTTGGTTAGGGAAACCAAAGGGACATGGAGTTATTATGAGATTAATGAAGGTGAAATGGATCGGGTACTCTCAGATGAATTATGTTGTGTGTTTAAACCTGGATTCAATAAGTGTTAGTAACTTTTTGAACAAAATAAATCAAATAAAATTGATTATATAGGAGAGGTATGTATGACCAACGTGCACATTGGGTTAAACGTGAGAGATTTAGAGAAGAGTAAAGCCTTTTATGAAAATATGCTTGGCGTTACGCCTGCAAAGGAAAAACACGATTATATTAAGTTCCTAACGGCTGATCCAAATTTGAACTTAACTTTAACACCAGCAGAACAAGTGGAAGGAAATCATATTAACCATTTAGGCGTACAATTGGGGAGCAAGGATGAAGTGACCAAACATAAAGAAAGGCTTGAAAAAGTTGGGTTCTTTGCTCGAGAAGAAATGGATACAACATGTTGCTAGGCTCTCCAAGATAAGTTTTGGGTTACGGATCCTGATGGGAACGAGTGGGAATATTTTTATACAAAGGATGACGTAGTAGAAACTGAAGATACATGTTGCGCAGGTTAATTTCCCATGCAACTTTTATGTAATCATGAAGGCGGCCACTGGCTGCCTTTAATAGGGTATATACCATACTCTTAGAGAAAGAAACACTTGATATCGTAAGGGAGAACGCATACGTTGATTTCAATCATTTTAGCATCTGCTATATTTATCATTACGCTCGTTTTGGTCATCTGGCAGCCTAAAAACCTTAATATTGGTTGGTCTGCCTGTGGTGGTGCCATTGTTGCACTACTTCTCGGTGTTGTTTCTTTTGGCGATGTCCTTGAAGTAACAAGCATTGTTTGGAATGCCACCTTAACGTTTGTCGCTGTTATCATTATTTCTTTGATTTTAGATGAGATAGGCTTTTTCGAATGGTCGGCCCTCCATATGACGCGTGCGGCCAAAGGAAATGCCGTGCTCATGTTTGTATATGTCTGTATCTTAGGTTCCATCGTCGCTGCATTTTTCGCCAATGACGGTGCGGCTTTAATTCTAACGCCCATCGTTTTAGCCATGGTTCGCTCTTTGAATTTTAACGAAACGATGGTGTTTCCATTTATTATTGCGAGTGGATTTATTGCCGATGCCACCTCGCTACCGTTGATTGTAAGTAACTTAGTCAACATTGTTTCGGCGGACTTCTTTGGGATTGGATTTATTGAATATGCAACACGGATGATTGTTCCTAATTTCTTTTCATTAGTGGCCAGTATTCTTGTTTTGTATCTATACTTTAGAAAGAGCATTCCGAAACGATACGATTATGAAAAACTGCAAAAGCCTGTAACAGCCATTAAAGATGAAAAAATGTTCCGGGTCTCGTGGTTTGTTTTAGCAGTATTATTAATTGGATATCTCGTTAGTGAGTTCCTACATATTCCTGTATCCATTGTTGCGGGAATGATTGCCCTTATCTTTTTGGGGATTGCTAGCAAGAGCCCTGCTGTCGCTACACGCTCCGTCCTCAAGGGTGCACCATGGAACATTGTCTTTTTCTCGGTTGGGATGTATGTCGTTGTGTTTGGTCTGCAAAATGTTGGCTTAACGGATGTTCTAGCTTCAGGACTTGAATATGTTGCCCAACAAGGTGTTTTTGCGGCAACCATGGGTATGGGCTTTTTAGCAGCCATTCTGTCTTCCATAATGAATAATATGCCTACGGTCATGATCAATGCCATAGCGATTGATACGACAGCTGCAGCAGGACTCATGAAAGAAGCAATGGTTTATGCAAATGTGGTCGGTTCTGACTTGGGGCCAAAAATTACCCCGATTGGTTCGTTAGCAACACTATTATGGCTACACGTTCTTACGCAAAAAGGCGTGAAAATATCTTGGTGGACGTATTTTAAGACAGGCATTGTTATTACATTACCCGTCTTATTTATTACGTTGCTCGGCCTCTATCTCTGGTTAATGATCATTAGTTAAAGAAAAGGAGAGAACCCATCATGTCGAAAAAAACGATCTATTTTATTTGTACAGGGAACTCATGCCGCAGCCAAATGGCCGAAGGATGGGCCAAACAATATTTAGGTAAGGAATGGAATGTATACAGTGCAGGTGTTGAAGCTCATGGTTTAAATGCAAATGCAGTAAAAGCCATGAGCGAGGTCAATATTGATATTTCTAATCAAACATCAGACGTTATTGATACGGACTTATGGAATGACGTTGATATGATTGTAACCCTTTGCGGCGATGCGGCGGATCGTTGTCCGATGACACCGCCGCATATACGCCGTGAACATTGGGGGTTTGATGATCCGGCGAAAGCTGAAGGATCAGATGAAGAGAAGTGGCGTGTATTTCAACGAGTACGGGATGAAATCGGCCACCGTATACAACAATTTGCGAAAACGACATGATAAGTTCATGAAATTTATATGAACACTACATACTATCTGGATCATGCGTATGAGTTGAATCATTCTTTTTTTAAAAAGCTCTTGACCCTGTAGGTGGGTACAGACTCTATAATGATAACTGAGGAGGGAAAGGACATGAATGGTCTAACGATAAGTCAAATAGCAAAACGCTCTAACGTTAATATTGAGACAGTGAGATATTATGAAAAACGTGGACTTATTTCTGAACCTCCTCGAACGGAATCTGGATACCGGAAGTTTCCGCAAGGCGTTATTAAAGACATCCAATTTATTAAACGTGCACAAGATGTTGGGTTTACGCTTGAAGAAATAAAAAAGCTGTTATTAGCTTCTAATAATGAAGACTTTCATTCAGAAGAAGTATACGAATTTGCGATGAATAAAATCCAAGAAAATGAGAAAAAAATCCACGATTTTAACCATATGAAATCATTATTAGAGGAATTAGCAGCACAATGTCCAGGTTCAGGTGTTCCTAAAGACCAATGTCCAATCATTACAAACCTATCTGAAGGAGAGATCGAAGATGGCTGAAAAATTAGTTGAAGTATTTACGTCAGGTTGTCCTATCTGTGAAAGGACTGTAAAACAAGTCAAAGACCTTACGCAATATAGTGCTGAGCATGAAGTGGTGGTATATGATTTGAATAAGAAATGTGACACCAACGAATGTGAAGATAAGGCTAAGGAGTATGGGGTTCAATCGGTCCCAGCAGTCGCAATTGACGGGAAATTAGCGGATTGCTGCAGCAATAATGGGGTTAATTTCGATACGTTAGAAGCTGAAATACTGGGTAAATAATTCACCAGAACAGGGGAACAATGCGTGCATATTTACTATTTACGGTTTTTAATCTGCAGCACCGTACTTCACAGGCGCTTTCCTTTAATTAAGGATTGCGCCTTTTTAAGAATGAAAATCCTGAACAGTAATATGGAGTTATGCCTATATTGGAAAATGGCTAGCCCCTATACTAAACTTAAGATGGCCTTCCATAATACGAATGGGTGCAAATGGAATAATTGAGCCCAACTATTGGAAAAGGGTTATAGTGGAATAATGGAGATCGAAAAGTCTCTGGAGCATCCGATAAAACTGTATTTCCATGGCAAGCATTTTTTAACTGATTTACAATGAATCCGACAAGCGTTTAAAAAAGTAGAATATGGAGTGGAGAGCAAAATAAGGTGGTACGAGCTGCACGAAAACATTTTTGAGAAAGGTGGAAAACATTGAATCATATTCGTATTAACATTCAGGGAATGAAGACATAGTGGGCGCTCTCAAGTTCTTCATCAATGATTATCACTTTATCGAAAAATGCTTGAAATATGCTTGTTCTTGAGAAGAATGTCATACGGTATTTCTGCAAGAACCAGGCGTCCATGACAACACCCCTACCGTTCGATTGTAACCTTTTTAAATCTGATACCGAAAGGGCTGTCCCAATGGTGAATGACCTTATGAGGCAGCCCTTTCATGTTTGAAACACGATATGGCGACCCGAGTGATAGGTAACTAAATGTTTGAACCCCACCCTAATCTGATCCATGCCCTATTATTTTTACTTCTTGACGGAATATAGTAATTGATGTCTATTTTTCTGAAATGGTCACTTTCCCTAATTAACAAGCATAAATAAATGACATAGTGTCATCACTTATTGATAGGAGGCCCAAGTAATGATTTTAACATCGATTGATTTAGGTTTAATATCTGAACATTTGAATATA
The DNA here is from genome assembly GCF_014207655.1 of Geomicrobium halophilum. GTDB lineage: Bacteria > Bacillota > Bacilli > Bacillales > Marinococcaceae > Geomicrobium > Geomicrobium halophilum. The sequence continues at coordinate 36,588 of NZ_JACHHJ010000002.1, forward strand.
CACCAGGATGTTATTAGAAAATTAAAGTCCTATTATTGCCTAGCGAAAAATCCACAATTACAGCAAATTATTTATGAGCAGGTTTTAATTATGCGTAACCACGCAGATGTGATGCTAATGTTGATGGATCCTGAACGAAATGAGGAAGTCGATGTATCAGCGTTACATCAACTGCAACCTACCGACATTCCATGTAAACAAAGCTTTTCTTATATGAATGAACAAAATATTGCCTTTGAGGCACGTAATACAGCAATGACAATGGCTCAAGATAATTTTAACTCTTCCTTAAGTATGAACGCACAGAATGTAAGGAATATTCATTTACAAATGGCTCTACAACAATTTGGGTTACAAAGCAGATATAGTGATTTTATTGAATCAAAAGGGTGGGATTATGCTCCAAATGCCTCGATTCAAGAGCAGATACATGCGCTAAAATCATTTCAACAAATGTATTATAATCTATGAATATAGCCATTCCTGTGCCGATCATAATGATCGGCACAAATAGCTTAATACCTCTATCATTTTGCGCGGGGGATACGCTGGCTATTCCCCTGGACCCCTTGGAGAAACGAAGCTAAAGGTATGGGGAATACTTGAAATGTACTCGTTCTTGAGAAATCCTCAAGGTTTATTCACCCATATCTTTCCCAAACAATTGCAGGCATATTGTCAACGAATGATTAAATATCTGAAAACTTCTATAATTTCGGCGATGTCCGCCCCAAAATGAACCATTAGACACGTTCTAGTAAAAGCATGTTCTCAATAGAATGGTAGCGTAAAGGAGGGACAGGCCCTTGCGCAGACCATATCACTACTCACATGCCTTCTCAGTATCGAAATCGAATGTTCAGTCGATCTTTATGGTAGCCGTCACTTCGATCGTTGGGACCTTTCTTATTATTGCTATGCTAACGACTGCGGGTAATCATCATCGCTTTTCTTCATCAGTCCTTCATGATTGGACGAAAGAGGCACAAAGTGATTGGTTTATCCATTTATTAGGGGCTGAAAATCGGTCTTATCTAGATGCAACGCAAAATCCTTCTACCCCCAGTTTGACCACAACAGCTATAGAGCTTGCCACGAATATGAATTTGAATGATCCACGCACATTTCTGGGAAGAGAGATTCCCGGTTTTTCAGGTTTTGACAATACGCTTGTAATCGCTGGGCAAGGAACTGACTTTACAAATATGCCCATGGAATCTCCTCCCCCTTCCGAGGAACATCAATATGAACAACCCAGTACTGATGGAGGTGAAAGGGGAGAGACAGTAGACGATGATCCCCCTGAGATTTCCGATGAAGAACCGATCATTCATCTCTTACATTCACATAGCCGTGAGTCTTTTTTGCCTGAAATCGAAGGAGACGATCCAAACCATCAGGAAATTAATATTGTTCAGGTTGGCAACTATCTAGCCGATAATTTTCGCGAATATGGGCTTCCTGTAGAAGTGTCTGGTAATGACATTCAACAGAAATTAAATGAGCGAGGATGGGATTACAACCAATCTTATGAGATATCTCGCGAGATTCTTGTGGAAGACATGGAAGAACATGACGAACTCAAATTTTTCTTTGATCTTCACCGTGACTCTGTAGAACGAGAACATACTACAGCTACAATTAATGGTGAAGTTTATGCGCGAACATTTTTTGTTATCGGGGAAGACCATCCGGATTATGAACATAATTTGAAAATGGCGACAGAAATCCATCACCGCCTGGAGGATAGGTGGCCGGGATTAAGCAGAGGAGTCATGACCTCCGGAGGAGCCGGCGTGGATGGAGTTTATAATCAGGATTTATCACCGAATTCGATGACCATTGAATTTGGAGGGGTGGACAACACGTTTGAAGAAGTCTATCGCAGTGCCGACGCAGTTGCTGAAGTTATACAAGAATATATCTACGAGGAACTTGAACGTTAGACTTGGGGCTGTTCCTCTCCTCCTCTTCATTAGCCCCAGCCTACAATTCCCGCGTTTTGCTGCTACTTCCACAGTTAGAAGCCCTCTCGCTGTTATAGCAAGAGGCTTTCTAAATGCTTGGGGCTATATCATACTAGGTAAAGCAGATGCCCAAGAGTATTACTTCATTTTGATCGTCTGGCCACACCAGTAGATGAAAGAATTGTTGAAGAACCATGCTTCCATGTGAAAGCAGAAATTATTAACTTGAAATGAACGTAATCCATTTTGGTTGATTCTAGACAGGAGGCCATGTTTTGAATATAAATTTATGTTTTCCTCCTTAAGGGAACCTTCTTTCCATATGTCCCCATTCTCCAAAACCATTCAAAAGGGCCATAGTAAAACGTTTTTAGCCAAAGGTGGCTGAAAATCATTTGTACGACAAATAAAATGATACCTATAAAAAGGGCGAATATATAGCTTGGTTCCATCCAAATTCCGACCCTTTCAAAAATTGTTCTCCCGCTGTGCATAAAAAGACTTACGAATACCAGCGACTGCAAAAGGTAATTGGTGAAAGCCATTTTTCCAACAATAGAAAATGGCAACAAGGCATTTGATAGGGTCGTCGTTCTGCTCGTTCCTAAAAGAATAATGCCCATTAAGATTCCAACGGTTACGACAAACGGATAAAAACTTTCCAGAGGCGTGATGACAAGGGCATCAACCTCATAATAAAGGGCCGTCTTGCCGGAAACACCAACAGTAAGGAAAACCAAAGATAGGAGCCACATTCGCTTTCTCCGTGCTACTGCTTGTGAAAGTAAATCCTTACGATAAGTGTACATCCCAAATAAGAAAAAGCTCAAATGCTCTACCATAGAAGAAAATTCATTAATGAGATATTCGGACCCCGTGGGAGATTCTCCCGGTCCAAGCAGCAAGTCCTTGAGCCACTCGTCTAGAGAAAATGAATGGGGGAAATAATAATTTAGCAAATCCATTCCAATCGTATATCCCACCCAAGAAAACAAAGCCATTGTAAGCAACCACTTCGCTGGAAACTTAATAAAAAAAAGAAGTACATAACCAGCCATGGCATACATAAGCAAGATGTCGCCCGCCCAAATGTAATACCCATGGAGAGCCCCGATTATAAATAGTAGTAGCAATCTGCGGAATAACGTTGGGAATGGATTCAAATTTTTTTTGCTTAGTCTTTCATAAATAAGAATAAGACTGATTCCGAACATAAATGCAAATAATGGCCTGGCGCTATCTTCCAGTAAAATTGACATCAAAGCATCGAGTGATTCATTGATAGAAGATTGGTTTTCCGTCTCTATGGAAGCCAATCCAGAAATATTCACTAAAAAAATAGCTAATAAAGCTAATCCACGCAGTTGATCTAAAATCTCAATTCTATTACCCTGACCTTCATTCTTCACCGATCCCAAATGAGAACCTTCTTTCCAAGTATCTACGTTTTCGAAAGATCTAGTTGGATTTTAAGAAAAAAATATGGAGAAAGAGTGAAGTAGATAAACTTCAAAAACGGGGCATCTTTGTACATCCATATTCCTTTAGTCAAATGACAAAAGAAAAGAGACTTCTCGAAGAAGCCCCTATTTTAATATTATTCAGGTTGATTCGGAACATTTGGATCAGGCGTAAAGGCTGGCTCAAATCCTTCATACTGCACTTCAGCGACCATTCCGTCACTTGCATGGTGAAACTCGTGGCAATGGAACATCCAATTTCCAGGGTTTTGAGCTTCAAATACAATTTCATGAGTCTCACCTGGGCGTACGTTTAACGTATCTTTGGTGACCGAAGATCCTTGAAGTGGTTCTCCATCCTTCGAAATAACGTCAAAGAACTCCCCATGTAAGTGCATTGGATGGTCGTCCTCCGTATCATTTTCAATGGTTACCTTTACGACATCTCCTTCTTCTACCTCGTAGATCTCATGATCAGGGAATTGTTTTCCATTAATTGTGAACGTATCCCCCCCATCATCGGTTCCAAGGTTCATGTCGTATTCCTTATTAATATCATATTCATTCATGTTCTGCGCCTCTCCGTAGGTGGTTAAATCCAAGGAAGAGGAAGGAGTATCACCTGTTTGTAGGTCCTCATCTTCATAACCGTCATATATAAGAGGAAGGGACGCATTTAATCTTCCCTGATTCTCTTCCGCAAAAACTTGTATACCCCACGCCCCTGGATTGTCCATTTCAATTTCAACATCATATCGTTCAGCCGGGGCGATTTGGAAGGACGTATCACTTATCATTTCAGCTTCATTGACAGGCTGGCCATCATAATGGGTCACTTTAAATGCGTGTTCGGGAATTGAGACAATTTGTGTAAACAATCCTGCATTCACAAATCGTAGCTTTACTTTATCCCCCTCTTCAACATCAACGGATTCAAATTGCGAAGATGATTGACCGTTAATAACCATTGTATCATACATCTCATTCATCATATCCGCATGATCCATCTCCTCCATATCTCCGTTTTCCATGTCACTATGATCCATGTCTTCGTGCATGTCGTCTTCCATATCCATGTCCATTGGAGCAAATTCATCAATCGCTATGACTTCATCTACATCATAAGACTCCTGGTCCTCAGGTTCAACAATGAAAACCCCATAGAGACCTTGATCGACTTGGGTTGACCCGTCTTGATGGGAGTGATACCAGTACGTTCCAGGGACATCTGCTTGGTACTCGTACGTAAACTCTTCCCCAGGCATGATCGCATTTTGAGTAACGCCAGGGACGCCATCCATCGCGTTAGGGACGGGGAAGCCATGTAGATGAAGGGCAGTGGGTTCTTCCAAATTGTTTTGGACATTTAATATAACCTCATCCCCTTCTTGGACACGAATCTCCTCGCCAGGTACGGATCCATTATAAGTCCAGGCATCTGTCATGGTTTCGTCATCAAACATCCAATGCGTCTCGGTAACATCTAGATTAAACACTTCTTTACCATCTTCAGTCATCATTTCATTCCCTTTACCCTCTTGTTGACTCTCGGTAGATCCCGTAGATCCCTCATCTAACCCCTCACCCGAACAGCCAGCTAGCACAAAAAAAATGGTACTCACTCCTATATATACTTTTTTCAATCTTCTTCCCCCTTTTGATTGGTTATGTCACACTGTAAACGGAAAAAATGTAGAATCTATGAATAAATAATGATTTTTACTTAAATCTAATGAAAATCCGTGCTTTTTTGCTCTATGAACGATCGCTCCATATTTTCTACACATTTTTTTAGTACGTTATTCATGAAAAGGAGGAATTATAGAATGAAGAAGAAAATCATGATAGGATCCGTTTCGCTAGTAACAGCTTTTGCATTAGCTGCATGTGGCAATGGTGATGAGGAAATGCCAGATGAAGGGATGGATATGGATTCCGGTTCGGATAGTAATATGGAAGATATGGGTGATGAGATGCCCGATCATGACGATATGGATGGCATGGATATGGACGATGACATGCACGAAGATATGGATCATTCCAGTTCCGGTGAAGTTCCTGATGATTTAGGGGAAGAAGAGAATCCAACTTTTGAAGTGGGAAGCCAAGCAATGGTGGAAGGCGGCCATATGGAGGAAATGGAAGGTGCCAAAGCCACCATCGTAGGGGCTTATGATACGACTGCCTACATTGTTTCTTACGACCCAACCAATGGCGGGGAAAGAGTAGAAAATCATGAATGGGTGGTTCATGAAGAAATTGAAGAAGCCGGGGAAGAAACATTTGAACCGGGGACAGAAGTCACATTAGAAGCCGATCATATGGATGGCATGGAAGGAGCCACAGCTGCAATTGATGAGGCTGAAGAAACAACGGTTTATATGATTGATTACACACCTACAGATGGTGGTGAAGAAGTGGAAAATCATAAATGGGTTACAGAGGATGAGCTCTCAGAGGTTGAATAAAAAAGACGATAAGGCCCTTATGCTGGACGAAAAATAGAAAACAAAATTGATTAACCCTTATCCGATCATTTTATTAAGGTTGAATGATCCGATAAGGGCATTTTTGTAACTATCGTTTCAATGAGAGAGAACAAAAATGTATTCCCAACTTCATAAAAACTACATATTTAATGGATAAACCATTAAGGACACCGCACACTAGCTAGTGAATGCAAATTATGTGTCATAAGAAAGGGGTACCAAGATTAATGAATTATCAAGAGTGTATTCAAGCATGTTTAGAATGCATGGAACAGTGCAATCGATGTTTTGATGAGTGTCTGAAGGAAGACAACGTACAAATGCTGGCGGAATGTATCAGACTGGATCGAGAATGTGCAGATATCTGTGCGTTTGCGGTACAAGCTATGCAAACAAACAGCCGTTTTGCCAAGCAGATCTGTGAATTATGCGCGGACATCTGTCAAGCTTGTGGCGATGAGTGTGCAAAGCACGACCACCACCAGCATTGCCAAGATTGTGCGGAAGCTTGTCACCGGTGCGCAAAAATATGCCGTGAAATGGCGGCTGCATAATTCCTCGACCCTGAGGCGGTTCCTATCCGCCTTCAGGGTTTCTTTTTATGATGAGATATGACGCCTTCAGGGTTTCTTTTTATGATGAGATATGACACTCCACATCAGTGTTTTCGTCAAAAAATGATCATATTTTACATACCTATTCTTCACATCAACTACATATTTACTAGTTAAACTTAACATATAGCACTTCATGGGAGGAGCAAAAGTGGCCGAACGTATACTTATTGTGGATGACGAGCGAAAAATGCGACAGTTGATTGGTCTTTATTTGACAAATGCAGGCTATGAACTTGATGAAGCAAGTTCTGGGACGGAAGCGATACATAAGACAAACGATCAACCTTATGACGCCATTATTTTAGATGTTATGATGCCACGGACCGATGGTTGGGTCGTATGTGAGCACCTTCGTGCTGAAGGATCCAATATAGGTATTTTGATGTTAACAGCGAGAACAGAAGTGGGAGATCGGGTCAAAGGACTTGACCTGGGGGCGGATGATTATCTCGTAAAACCGTTCGCTCCAGAGGAACTCGTCGCACGTGTAAAAGCATTGCTCCGGCGTAAATCCAACCCCTTAAACGAGGATTTAGTAGAGATAACAGCTGGCCCATTATTTATTCAACCGGATCGACACGAGGTTAAGGTGGCGGGAAAATCCGTCGATTTAACCGCAAAAGAATTTGCGATTTTGTATTTAATGGCCTCCCGTCCGGAACGCGTGTATACAAGAGAAAATGTCATCGAGCAGATTTGGTCAATGGATCGTGAATGGCACGATCCTCGAACGATTGACACCCATATCAAAAATATCCGAACCAAATTGAAAAAGGCTGGTCTGCCATTTAATCCAATGAAGACCGTGTGGGGAGTGGGATACAAATTTAATACAACGGAAGGAAAATAGCCGATGAACAGGATTTTTTATAAGCTCGGTGGATTGATTATGATTTTGTTTCTCATCGTACTGCTTCCGTTAGGGTATGTCATGGTCCAAATTTTCACCAATTATAATGAAGTACATTTATACGAAGAAACGGATGAAATGGCTTCCCAATATGCCAACCTCCTTGCTGTAGTAGATGATCCTGACATAGAACTTCTTGTCCAATCGATGGATCAGGAGACAGCACGAAAGATGGTCATTATTGATCCAAATGGAGACGTTGTAGAAGATTCCGGGATCCGTGGTTTTCATCCCTCTGATCATTCAACATCGCAGGGAGAGGCAGGAAGATTTATCGACCCAAATGATCGTCAAGAATATATTTATGCTGGGGAACGAGTGCAGAATGACGATATTGGAGAGGTCTTTATTTTTTCACCTTCAGATCTCATGGATCAATCAGCCATTCAAGTACAGCAGGCGCTGCTTCTATCAGGGGTTGGAGCCTTTCTTCTTGCCTTTGGTTTTACGTTTATTGCTTCCAGAGAATTGTCAACGCCCCTGCAGGAGATGGAAAGAGCCGCAAACCAAATGGCGAGGGGGGATCTAGATGTGGAAGTGCCTGTGAAAACGAAAGATGAGTTGGGTTCGCTCTCCCATTCCATGAATGAGTTGGCACGCGAACTAAAAAGGTACCGGAGCAACAGGCAAGCTTTTTTTTCGGACGTGTCTCATGAATTACGGACGCCACTGTCTTATGTCCAGGGGTATTGTGACGCACTAAAAAAGGAGCTTTATCAGGATGAAACCGAAAGGCAACAGTTTGTCGATATTATTCATGAAGAAGCCCACCGCATGAATCGACTGATCCATGATTTATTTGAATTATCCCGAATGGAAGAAGAGCGTTTTCCCTTGAACCTTGAGCTCATTCATATCGGAGACGTTATCAAACGAGCAACAGCAAAAATGGCCACCGAAGCTAAGAAAAAGAACAATACCATAAAGGTTGATATGGAAGGAAAATTTCCAACGATTGTAGCTGATAGCTTCCGGCTGGAACAGATCTTCACAAATTTACTTCAAAATGCGGTGAGTTATACGGAAAACGGGCATGTTTGGATCGAGGGATCCTTGAACGACGGGAACATCGAAGTAAAAATTTCGGATACGGGAAGGGGTATCGCTACTGAAGATCTTCCCTACATTTTTGAGCGTTTCTATCGGGCTGAAAAGTCCAGATCACGTGATTTTGGGGGGACCGGTTTAGGGCTTGCCATCGTGAAACAATTGACGGAACTCCAATATGGAAGCATTCAGGTGGAAAGTGTTCCCGGAAAAGGGACGACATTTACGCTACGTTTTCCAGAAGCAAAGGAGGGCGATGAATGACTAGAAGGGATTGGTGGATTGCTTCGTTGTTAATCGCCATCGGCTTGCACTGTTTGGTGATGTCCGGCATTATATCGGCTTCAGCCGATGTTCCTTCTTATCTCCGGCTCCTTTTCCAAATCTGTCTCTGGATGGGGATCCCATTATTAGTAGGTGCGATGATTTACATTATCATTTCATTCATAAGCAAACGGAAAGGAAGAAAAACATGAGATCGTTAGTGTTGTATCTTGCAAGTTTAGCAGCAGTCGGAGTACTCATGAGTGGGTGTCAAACCGAAGCTCAAGAAGAGGTTGAATTTACGCATATCCATGGGCTTGGCTTCACAGAGGATGGGGAGCAGGCATATATTCCGGCACATGATGGGTTGCGTGTCTATGAGGATGGGATATGGAAGAATGTGGAGAGTGACGAGGGGGAGCTTCATGACTTTATGGGCTTCACCATGACGTCCGAAGGATTTTATAGCAGTGGACATCCAAACATGCAGTCGGATTATGAAAATCCGTTTGGCCTTGTAAAAAGCACGGATGGGGGCGAAACGCTTGATTTGCTCGCACTCGAAGGGGAGGTTGATTTTCATGTCATGTCGGCCAGTTACAACACAGACGCTATCTATGTTATGAATCCGGAGCCTAATTCAGAAATGGATGAGCTGGGTCTGCATCGAACCCTCGACGAGGGGCAGGAATGGGAACCACGTGATGTGGACGGGGTAAATGGAAGCGTGATTGCGATTGCAGCCCATCCTGATGAGGAAGATAGGGTGGCTCTTAGCACAGAAGAAGGGGTCTTTCAATCTGATGATGCCGGAGATACCTTTGAACAGGTGCTAAGTGGTGTACCAGCGCCAGCTTTAACCTATGCGCACACCGGTGAATTGCTTGTTGCCGAGGGGGTAGAAGAAGAAACAACCCTAAAAGCCATAGACGCCTCCGGCGAAGTAGTTAGAGAGATCCCTGCCCCATTGATCGAAGAAGACGCCATCAGTTATCTTGCCCAGAACCCACAGTCTGAAAATACTCTCATGGTGACGACCATCGAACGTGATATTTTTTATACCGAAAATGGTGGAGAAACATGGGAACAACAAGCGGAACAGGGCTTTAGCTTAGATGAATCTTAATCATATAAAACGTAAGTCGTTTATCATACATCAATGTTGGAGGAGGGTCTCGTTATATGGATGATGTGTCGCTCGGCCTAGCTTTTGCGGCAGGCCTCATATCTTTCTTTTCCCCTTGTATTTTTCCATTGCTTCCAGCTTATTTGGCTCAACTGACCGGCACCGATGTCTCATCGGGAGCCATCAATGCGGATCGGCGGCTGATTTTCACCCGAAGCATCGGATTTATTCTTGGCTTTACGATTATTTTCTTGCTGCTTGGATTATCCTCAACCCTTATTGGGTCATGGTTTAATCAGTACAGTACAGCCATTATGCAAATAGGCGGCATCATCGTTATTTTATTTGGGCTACAAATGACTGGAATCATTTCCATTCGTGCCTTACTGACCGAGAAAAAAGTAGCCAAAACCCCAAAAAAGGCTTCGAGCTTTTCCGGTTCGGTGCTGTTTGGTTTGGTATTTGCAGCTGGATGGACGCCTTGTATTGGCATCACACTCGGTTCCATTCTCACGCTTGCGGGAGCATCTGGAAGCATGCTTACAGGGTCAACCATGCTTTTTGTTTATTCCATGGGTCTAGGGGTACCATTCATAGGGGTTTCGCTCCTTTATGCGAAATCTTTCCAGAAGCTTAACTCCATCAATCGTTTTTTACCGGCCATTCAAAAAGGGAGTGGCGTCATTATGATTATCCTGGGCATTCTTCTTTTCACAGGTTATTTCGAGACGATCGCAATGTATTTAGGGCAGTATGTCCCGTCCTGGATGATATAAATGGTTGTGGTTTTGAGAACTTCTTTCGAAAAGCGATTTGAGTCAAAGAAAATCAAAAAACTGATCATCTATGAAACTAGATTTATGGGGGGCTCATGATGAATAAAAAATGCGAGTGTGGACGAGTCAACCCTTACGGCACAGAAGTATGTGGATCATGTGGCAAACCACTGGCAGATCCTGATTCGAACCGATTGCTCAACATGCGTTACGAGGGTGCCGCCCGTCGTTCCCAAACATATAGCACATCCATCATCGATAAAATCTGGAATTTCTTTTCATCTGTCAAAGTAGGGATAGGCATTATAATTGTGACACTAATTGCCTCTTCCCTCGGAACCATTTTCCCGCAAGAGATGTTTATCCCGCCCGGCGAAACGCCGGAAGTGCATTATGCAGAGGAGTACGGAGCATTAGGCCAAGTTTATTATGCCTTTGGGTTGCATAATATGTATGGATCTTGGTGGTATATGTTGTTGATCGCTGCGCTGGGTGTATCGATCATCATTGCTAGTATCGATCGTTTTTTTCCGTTATATAAAGCTTTGAAATCGCAGCGTGTAACCAGACACAAAAGTTTTATGAAACGTCAGCGTATTTTTGGGACAAGTCGGGTGGAGGATGTCGACCACACGTTTGAAGCAGCCCAAGATCTATTGAAAAAGAAGCGTTACAACATTCGGGAAGAAAACGGCCATATACTGGCGGAGAAAAACCGTTGGGCACGGTGGGGGCCTTATGTGAATCACATCGGGCTGATTATATTTTTAATCGGGGCATCGCTTCGGTTTTTCCCGGGCATGTATGTAGATGAAAATATGTGGGTTCGTGAAGGCGAGACCGAAGTGGTTCCTGGTACATCCGGTGATTATTACGTTGAGAATCAGGGATTCACATACGAAGAGTTTGATGAAGATGACGAAATTTTTGCGGATGGCATGGAAGCAAGTGCCGCCCTTCAATTCGAAGAAACATTTCGGACAGACGCAGTATTATATACACCAGAAGGCCCTCTGGGCGTCGATCAAGAGTTGGAAGAAGTCGATCGGCACCCGATAGAAGTCAATGATGCCTTCCACTTCGACGATTATGCCCTTTATCAAGTGGACTATAAATTGGATGAGTTAAAAGAACTGAGTTTTGAAGTTGAGGACACGGAAACCGATGAGGTGGTGGGTTCCTTTACCGTAGACTTAAATGAACCTGATGATACGTATGCCCTTGATAATGGGGAGGATGTTCGCATTCATAGCTACTTCTCGAATTTCTATATGAATGATGAGGGCGTGCCAACAACGGAAAATGATGTCCCGGACAATCCGGCATTCATTTTTGAAATGGTGAACCCGGATACAGAAGCATTGGAACACACTTTTCTCGGTATTCAAGCGAATTACAATGTGAGCCCTGATCAAGAAGAGAATCGGTACGAGTTTGCGTTGGATGGTCTTGATACTAATGATGTAACAGGTCTTACCGTTCGAAAAGATAACACCCTCCCCTATCTTATTGCCGGAGGAGCTGTCTTCCTTATCGGTCTTATACAAGGATCCTATTGGCCGCATCGTCGCATTTGGTTGCAACGAAACGACGGAGAGGTCTGGCTTGCTGCTCATACGAATAAACACTGGGTCTCCCTGAAAAAAGACATCGATGCGATCACGAAAGAGACAGGCATTACGGCGCCTCGGGATCAAATCGATGATGAATACGAGAAGGGAGAGGACAAGGACAATAGCTAAGGTTCACTCTTAATGGAAGTATAGGAGGTAAATAAAGATGAGTTTAAGCATGACCCTACTCACGATCGCATTTTTCTTCTATTTGGTTGCGACGGTGTTATACGCGGTTTCTGTGACAGGGCGAAAATGGAGGAATAAAGAAGGCCGGATAACGGGAAATAACTGGGGTCTTTTCGGATATATAACAGCCATTGGTGGCCTCGTTTTTGCCTTAGGGTATTTCGTGACCAGATGGATCACGGTCGGGTTTGCCCCGGTTAGTAATATGTTCGAGTATCTCACATTTTTTGGTATTACGTTAAGTCTCGCTTTTGTGATCATCTATGGCATATATAGAAGTAACGTCCTAGGCGTCGTTACATTGCCTGTTGTGATGCTCATGATCGGATATGCCACAGTGTTTGTAACTGAATATCAACCACGACAACCAGCTTTACAGACCTATTGGCTTGAGGTTCACGTGTTAACAACAGGGTTGGCGCAAGGGATTCTTGCCGTTAGTTTTGGGGCCGGGGTCATTTACCTTTTACGGACAATTGATTTAAAAGGGAAAAAAATAACCAAAAGGACGTTTGGCGTCGAGTTTATTATGTACACTTTTATGACGCTTTTTGCCTTCATCGTTTTGACCAACGCGTTTAACGCATTCGGTTATGAAGCTCAATTTGCTTATGTCAATGAATTTGAAGAACCAGCCGAAATCATTTATGATCTTCCCCCGATATTTGGTCCGAACGAGGGAGAGTTGCTCTCTTCAGATCGAATGGAACCTTGGTTCGAAATGCCCGATTGGATTGATAGTGATTCTTTGAACACAACAGCATGGGCTTTTGGTTCTGGTCTCGTTTTATTTGGGGCGATTCGTTTAATAACGAGGAGACGTATAGGGACTCTTTTACAACCATTCGTGAAAAGGGTCAATCCGGACTTAATGGATGAAATAAGCTATCGTGCCATAGCAATTGGGTTCCCACTTTTTGCATTAGGAGGGCTTGTTTTTGCCATGATCTGGGCTCAAATTGCTTGGACAAGGTTTTGGGGATGGGACCCGAAAGAAGTGTGGGCACTCATTACCTTTCTCTTCTATGCAGCTTACCTGCACTTACGGTTGAATCGCAGTTGGCAAGGGGAGCCTTCTGCTTGGCTGGCTGTGGTTGGTTTCGCGATTATCATGATTAATTTAATATTCGTCAACCTTGTTATTGCAGGTCTTCACTCTTATGCTTAGAATCAAAAGCATCTTTGATAAGGTATCCATGCAGAGAGAACACGTTTAGGAAACGCCTAAAAGCGCCATCAATGGCAATCTATCAATAGTGAGGTGGACTATGGATAAAGAGGAGAGGGCTAAACGTAAACGACGACGCCTATGGATGCGTACGGCTGTATTAATAACGCTTGCTGTCGTTGTTTCTTATGTGTTTTATACCAATTTTGTTCACACGGAGGAAGTGGTTTCTGAAGGAGACCAAGCCCCCAATTTCACTTTGATCAATATGGATGGTGAAAGGGTAGAACTTGCTGATTATGAAGGGCAAGGTGTATTTCTTAATTTTTGGGGCACCTATTGCCCACCTTGTGAGGAAGAAATGCCTTATATGGAAGATCAACATCAGGCGTATTTGGATGATGATGTTGAAATTCTTGCCGTAAATGTGGGGGAATCCGAGTTGACCATTGATCGATTTGCTGAACGTCTTCAGTTAACCTTCCCTATCCTGATGGATGAAAATGGCGATGTGATGGATCATTATGGCGTTGGGCAACTCCCGGCAACCTATATGATTGATGAAAACGGGGAGGTTGTTCACATTCGCGTCGGAGGCATGAGCGAAGAACACGTCCAAGATTTTATGCAAATGGTCGACCCTGCAGCTTCTTAACACGGTCGTAGTCGATTAAAAATTTAATCGTGACAGCGTAGGCAAATAACGAACAAAATAAAAGCCGAAGATCTTTTTTGTTATTTCAATGGGCATTGACGATACAGATTGCACACTACGATTAAGTCAAATGATTTAGATGAACAATGGTGAGCATTTAAGATTTCAAGAGATATGTTAGATAACCCGGAAGGTGGAATAGTGCTATTCTCCTTAGAAAACGGGTCAGTGGGGGAATACGAATGGTTCGAAAAATAAGCAGCATAGGGGCTCTTCTGATTGCAACGTTGGTGATGGGAGCAATCATCTATAATTCTGTTTCTTCTCCACCGGTGGGTGTCAATCAGGGAGAAGAAGCCCCGGATATGGAGTTGCCGCAAGCCGAAGGAGAGAGTATGAGTTTAAACGATGTACGTGGCACGTTTGTCATTATGAATTTTTGGGCTTCTTGGTGTGAACCCTGTATTCGAGAATTCCCCCTGCTTGATCAAGTCCATCAGGAATTTAGTGACAAAGAGGTTAATGTGCTAGCAGTCAATATGTCATCGTTTGAGCGTACGATGGATGAAGCAATGGAATTTTTAGATGAACAACCAGTTACCATGCCTGTCCTCTTCGACACGGATGGGGAAATGGCTGATGAGTATCAAGTCGCTGGTCTTCCAACCACGTATTTGATTAATGAAGAAGGCATTATCGTTGATATCATCATGGGAGAAGTGACCGAAGAAATGCTTAAGGAGAGACTCCAACCTTTCTTATGACTATCCATAAAGTATGAATGGATTTTTAGCGTCTCATTGAACGATATCCGGAATTCGTTGATCTAAAAAAGCTGTTGCTATGAGCGAATCATAGCAACAGCTTTTTTTTATGATAAGTTACTGCATGGTTTTGGTTCCAATGATGTGGTCTTGCCAATAATCACTGGTGATGTCTGCTTGAACAACGCCTTTATTCCCTGCGTGAATCATTTGGTTATCCCCGATATATATGCCACTGTGTGAAGCTCCTGTCGTATCATACGTTCCTTCGAAAAACACAAGATCCCCAATGCTCATAGACGTTACGTGTTCCCCATCGTTCTCCCACATCTCTGCATGTGTTCGAGAGACATCGATGCCATTTTGATCAAACACGTAGTTGATAAAGCCACTACTATCAAATCTATCAGGCGTTGTGCCGCCCCAATGATAAGGCGTTCCCAGTACACTTTGAGCTGTTGCAACAATATCTGAATCTGAAGAGGCTGGATCTTGGTTTTCTGAATCTTCATTTGACGGATCACCATTACTTGAAGTGTCTGGTTCTAATGCCTGATATGTATTTGGGCCGGCTATTCCATCTATAACAAGGCCTTGATCGCTTTGATATTCTTTAACAGCATCTTCTGTTTCAGGACCAAACACCCCATCGACTTGAACAGTGTACCCTTGATTCCTTAACTCAGACTGTAATTGCTCCACTTCACTACCCTGGTCATCTGTTATGAGATAGGTTTGGGAAGTGCCCATGTTATCCTCTGTATAATCATCTTGGACGCTATGATCATCCTCGTCTGGCTCAGCATATGCGGAAGCACTTTCACTCCACATTGGAGCAAACATAACAACTGTCACGAGTGATGAAGATAAAAATAGTTTTCTCATTTTCATTTAAACTTCCTCCCCCAGAGCTTGCCGAAATCGTCGAAATCGCTGAAGAAGAGGATATCGGCTACGTCGTTTTTGAAAATAACGTGAGCAGTTCCGTCACCGAAGTGATTCAGGAGGAAATCGGCGCAGAAAGCCTGGTGCTTCGAAACTTGGAATCCATTTCCGAAGAAGACATGGAGAATAATGAAGACTATTTCAGCATAATGGGGAAAAATATTGAGACGTTGGAGACAGCGTTGAATGAGTAGGGGAGCGCTTGGAGGATGCTTCATTTGGAAAGTTCCTGGCCTTTTCCAGCGCATCTGAGAAGAAGGCGTCTATTCAAGGAGCGCCGGGTCCTCGTTTGTGAAAATAAAAATAAGAAGTGTCCGTTAAATGTGGGCTTAAAGAAAGTGAACTGAGATTGATTACAGCAAAAATGCCTGCCATTAGGATAGATGAAAAAATTTCAGGGGAAGTAAATGGGCTGATTTCTCCTACAACTCTTTGACAAAAGGAAACAGCCAAAAAACCAGCATTGATACGGTTTCTTGGCTGTTTTTGTTCATTTCAAATGCAAAACTTAGGAATATTTCTGCTTCAAATCGCTTGGAGCATCATCCTTGGCTATTTGTCTTCATTCGTACCTCTTCTTATTTCTTTTCCCTTTTCTTATTCTTATTCTTATTCTTATTCTTGTTATTTTTCTTCGGTGAATCATCGGATAAATACCTGATCCTAGATAAGCCTGTTTTTCTTCGATAAATGATAGTGATGACAGCACCGACAATTAAAACAATGGAAATGACTTGTGCAGTACGCAGGAAGTCAAAGATCATTAAACTGTCCGTACGTAATCCTTCAATGAAGAAACGTCCAAATGAGTACCAAATAACGTACGTGAGAAAAAGGTCACCACGCCTCATGTTGACTCTTCGTAAATAAAGAAGAATTTCCAACCCCGATGAAACTCCAAATGGATTCATATAGAAAAGTTGGATGATAGTAGCTGCCATCAATGAACATTTGATTGATAATCCAATCGGAAAGCATAAGATTTTCAAGAAATTCTCTCGATATCTCTCCGCCATGAGCCTCTTGGTTTATAAAATTGCCCCAGCGTCCAATGGCTTGCCCAAGTAAAATACTTGGGGCTGCAATATCTGCAACTTTCCAAAAAGAAAAGCCTCGAATTTTTGCAAATACATACCCAGTAAGAACGCCACCAACTAGCCCACCGTGGATCGCAAGGCCACCTTCCCAGATTGCAATTATTTGTCCTGGGTTTTCCAAATAATAATCCAAGTTGAAGATGACATAATACATCCTTGCAAAAACCAGTGCAACTGGAACTGCCCAGATGAGTAAGTCCGCGAAAAAGTCTTTTGGAAGTCCACGACGTATGGCTTCACGGTTGGCTAATACGTACCCTAGTAAGGCACCAGAATGATAATAACGCCATACCAATATATCGGCTAGCCGAAGATTTCAAAGGCAACGGGGTTTAATGGTTGTGCATTAGAAAGCAGCATTTTTTCACTCATTTCTGGCATTTGATCAAAAATTCCCTGACCTTGACAATAAGTTCTATGAGAATTTTCTTTCCCAAATAGATGGTTTTACCTGCGTAGTAATAGCATTAAGGTATTTACAAATTCCCTTTAAAAAACTACGACTTACGTTAAGACAAAAATGTGGAGAAATAATGAAGAACTCCCTTTGTCACAAAAATGTGACCCTATATTACACGCAATATAAGATCACAAAATCATACCATCATATTAATGGTCATCAAACGGTGGCCATGGGATTTTACACGTTAGCAAAATAAATCAGGATGGGCAATGCTAGTCTTTAATTTGTTTCCAGTGGCCCTTCCCAAACGGCCATTCCTCCACCAAAATTGACGACATCATCAAATCCGTTATTAACAAGAAAGTCCGCACTATCAATCCCCATGCTCCCTGTGTGGCAAATTAAGATGATCCGGTTGTCATCGCTTAATTCGTTATAACGTTGTTGAAATTCATCGTAAGGAATATGAATCGCACCGGGGATATGTCCTTCGTCGTAAAGCTCTTTTTCACGCAAGTCAACCAATTCAACGTTTGCCTCACCAATCTCTGCACTCACCTTGTTTTGGTTAATCTCTACCCACTCCCCTGCTTCCTCGGCTTCAGGTTCAACCGTAAATGGGTTAAACGTTAGAAAAAACACTAAAGTTATTACCGTCAAAACAATGGGCATGATATATTTACCCCGCAATTGCTTCCCCCCTGTATAAGTATCCAGATGATGAAGTTATTGACCCTTGAACATTCAATGTATGCCCTTACTGAGGAATCATTGTGTTTATCTCCTTTTATCATTTCTCATCTTTCCCCATAGTTCTAGTGTAGGTGAAAAAAGTGAAGAAATAATGAAGTATTCTTATGAAAGATGCCCCAGGATCGTTTTGAAGAAAAAGCTGCCCGGTGTTCCAGATCTCCATAGTTTTTTCATACATTTTTTATATACTGATAAAAAAGCGTAAGGAAAGGAATGAAAGAAAAGGAATGAGCCGAGCGATCAAAAAACATATTTCCTTGTTCTTTGTAACCGTGGCACTTATGGCTTTCTTTCTCTTTTTAAGAGGAGAATGGGATCCGATGCATGCCTGGAACCGTGCTTTTGCCGACATATCTGTTCTTTACATCGTAGCGATTCTCCTTCTTGGATCATCTTCAAAGTTTAGCAACAGCACGAAATTATTGCTGCACTGGAGGAAACAGCTAGGGATTTGGGTGGCCATAACGGCTTTTGCTCATGTTTACATTATTTTTGATGGTTGGATTATGTGGGACTTCATGAGGCTGTTCTTTGTCTTCAATCCCTGAGCAAGAACATACTTGTGAAGAAGTAAATGGCATTCGTGCAGCGATGGATCAGCGGGTAACGAGTATGGCTGAAGGTGTTACACTGGACTATCGTGACGGCGGGGTGATCTGCAGCTTAGGCAGTATTCCTCCCATAGAAGAGAAAGTGTTACACCACTTTTAGCCAATTCCTTATGGATATATTCGCAATCCTGCTTTCTCCGAAAACTGGAACCTCCATCTTTCTCTGGATATAAAAATTTCTGAAGCTCTGCGTCTGATCAATCCTTTTCAAATGGCCAGGAAACCCCATGGTTCTGCGCTCTTTTTAAAACATCACTTATGGTATTCCTCGAACTCGAACAGCTGCAAGCAATCCCTCTTTGACTGACTCCTTGGGCATGAAGCCAAAGGATTTCACGATATTTAATCACTAAAAAACTGGCTCAGTTATGGCAGACATGGCTCAATTTTGTGTCATAGGTGGATCAGAAATATGGCAAAGGTGGTATTATCTTATGTCTTACTCAATATTTTCCTATCCTTTTTGACCTATTTACTAAAACATCTGTGGGGACACTTGCCCCTACATTCCTCTATTTTCCGATTCCTCTCAGTGCATCCTCCACGGATACATATTGGAATTGCTCTCCATATTTATCATCCCATTCTGCTTTCTTCAAAAGGTCCATAACCGGGCCTTTTACTCCGGCAAGCAAGAACTTAATATCTCCTTGCCTCCATGATTCCATGATTTCTTCAAGCGAATGAATCGCTCCCGCGTCTATGGCATTCACCCCGGAGAAGTCTAGAATAATCCATTTTATATCAGGTTTTTCAGCTATACGCTCCTGTAATTTATTCTCTAAAAAGGTCATGTTTGCAAAATAGAGAGAAGCATCGACTCTAAAAATCATTATTTGCGGATCCACTTCTGCTTCCGGATAACGTTTTATGTTACGAAAAACATTTTTTTGCGGCAAATACCCCAATTCAGCTATATGCGGATACGCACTTCTTGCAATAAAAATGATTAATGAAAATGCCACCCCGATTAAAATACTTTGCTCAATGCCAATGACAAGGGTTGCGGCAAAGGTAACGACCCATGTCCAACCATCGACACTGCGTATTTTAAATAAGTGCTTAGCTTCTTTTATATCGATTAATCCATAGACCGCCACCATAATAATCGCTGCCAATACCGCATGAGGCAGGTAGTAGAAAAAACCGGTAAAGAACAATAGGGTTAGGAGAATCAAGACCGCCGTAATGATGGAAGCCAATGGCGTTCTTGCCCCGGATTCAAAGTTGACAGCTGAACGGGAAAACCCTCCGGTCACCGGATAAGCTGAAAAGAAAGAACCCCCTACGTTAGCAAGTCCTAATCCAACCAATTCCTTGTTTGGATCAATCTTGTATTTTTCTTTAGCGGCAAGTGATTTTCCCATTGCAATTGATTCCATAAAACCGACGAATGATATCGTTAAAGCCATCGGTAGCAATGCGATGACTGCATCGATACTGAAAGCCGGGATTGAAAATTCCGGCAAACCTTGAGGGATATCTCCGAGGATGGACAAACCCAATCTTTCCAGGTTTAATTGCGAAACGATTAAAATACTTACGGCGACTACCACGATCGGGCCCGGTATTTTACGAACATATTTTTTAAAAAGAATAAGAAGACCAATACTCCCGATCCCTATACCAAGCGTGACAGGATTGATTTCCGTGATTCGCATCATGGCTTCCCAAACCTGCATCAGTGCATGATCAGCTTCCAAATCAACGCCGATGAAATCGTTTAGCTGACTGATCCCGATAATAATGGCTGCTGCGGTCATAAAACCGCTAATAACAGCATGGGATAAAAAATTGACCAAAAATCCAAGTCGCAATATCCCCATCAGAAATTGAATCACACCGACCATTAACATGAGTAATAGCGTTAATGAAATATATTCATTTGTACCCGGTTCGGCAACCGTCGATACCCCGGTCAGCACTAGTAAAGAGACCATTGCAACCGGCCCGACAGCGAGTTGTCGGGACGTACCAAACAATGCATAGATAATTAATGGGATCGTGGACGCATATAGACCAACAACC
Source organism: Geomicrobium halophilum (assembly GCF_014207655.1). GTDB lineage: Bacteria > Bacillota > Bacilli > Bacillales > Marinococcaceae > Geomicrobium > Geomicrobium halophilum. Next base: position 57,470 of record NZ_JACHHJ010000002.1, read on the forward strand.
GGAGGCAGACCGGCAAGCATTGCATATGCCATCCCCTGGGGGATAAGCATTACGGCTACGATTAACCCCGCTGACAAGTCCCCGCTTAAATCGGACTTTTTATAATGGTGCATCCACTCCAGGGCAGGGATCATTTTTTTTAACACATACTTTCTCCCCTTCTCAACAGTTAGTTTACCTTCTATATCATTCGAATTTGGGTTTCATCACAATATACCGAAATCAGTATATTAGAAAGTAGATCGATTTCTGTCAATGCTGAAAGCTGGGAGGGGAGGCCGAGGATGAAATCTATGTGCGAATAACTTTAAGGGATAGAACTGTCTCGGTCCTGTAAGTTCCATCCCTGATCGTTTAACATCACATATTGTGTGACAGTCTTTATTCATTTACGGATTGGTCTATGCAGGATATCAGTCTGGCTTCAATATCCTTTGCAAAAGTGTCGAGGGAATCATCCTCTATCAGAGCAATGAGTGTTGTTAGCTTCGGCATTCCGATTTTTGTTTTCCCTTGATCGGTGTAGACAACGATTTTACACGGCAGAAAATACCCGATCATGTGATTTTGTGTTAAAGCGTCTTTTGCTGCTTTTGGATTGCAAACTTCAAGTACTCTGTAATCCCGGTCATAATCAAATCCTTTACTCTCCAACGTCTCCTTAATATCGAAATCCCACAGCACCCCAAACTTTTCTTCTTGCAATGCGGTTTCCAACGCGCTCACTGCTTCGTTCACAGATTTATTCGTTTCAACAGTATAATGAAACATGATGGATCCCTCCCTTTAAGGCATAGTGTATTGAGTTCGCATTTGAATTTAGATAAAATCAATCATTATTTAATTTTTTAAAAGAAATTGAACTAAAGGAAAGAGGCAGGGACAAAAGTGTTTGATCAAATAAAAATCCAAACATGATGGGTGTAGACCCGCACGGAAATATTCTTCACTTTCCTCCGTTACCACCGTTCATGGTTCGTTTTTAGGGTTAAACACTTTCGCCTTGCCCCGGTTCCTTTTGTCTAAGCTTTTTTAATCCAAAATTTCAATACGCCCTCTTCTTCTGCTTCATCAACCAATTCATGGCCTCCGGATTTTGTCCAGGCTGCCAGGTCGCTTTTAGCTCCTTTGTCCGTTGCATGAACTTCCAGAATGTCACCTGAGTCAATCTCTTCGATTGTTTTCTTCGTTTTCACAACCGGCATTGGGCATGCCAATCCTTTTGCATCTAATACTTTTGCTGCTTCCATCATAAGTTCCTCCTCATTTTGATAGCAATTTTTATATTCCTACAATTGACATGAGCCTTACACCAGTATTTTAAGCATTTACGGCACAACGGTTTGGTCCCGTTTCCATTTCACGTTGTTCTTCGACTTCCGGGTTTATTTTTCCCATATTGGTTTGGCGGATCGTCTCGTGCTCATTTGGCTGCGGTGGCAGATTCTCGGTCACCATATCCCGGAATGATTGTTCATCTTCCGCTTGCAATCCTGCGTTACGCTGATACAAGTCACCAAGCTTTGCCTGGACACTGCCGTCTTCACCCAGCTCTTCTACAGATGAATAATGGGCAGGCAATACGATCAGCTCATCAGATAGCTTCTTATAACGACTGTACAGTGTCTCACGCAAGTCACCGACCCAATCATCAGCCTTTCCGGCCAAGTCCGGACGTCCGATGGATTTCAGGAACAGAATATCTCCTGTCAGCAAGTATTGTTGATCGATGATCAACGATGTGCTTCCAATGGTGTGCCCAGGGGAGTAAAGCGGGTGTACCTTAATGGTGGTATTGCCAACGGTGATATCGTGATCTTCTTCCAATGGTTTATAGTCAAACGTGACTTCACCGGCATCTTTCGGCGGTAAATGATACGATCCGCCAGTATTTTCGGCCAGTTGACGACTGCCTGAAATATGGTCAGCATGAAGATGCGTGTCGATCGTATGCTTAATGGTGACACCTTTCTCTTGAGCAAAACGTTCATAAACATCCGTCATCCGGTTGGCATCGATCACCGCTGCTTCTTGTTCAGAAACTGCCATATATGACAGACAACCCTTGCCGAGGCGCACAAATTGATAAAGGCTGCCACCTTCACTCAAGTCCGCTATTTTGACCGGCTCCAAATGTTGACTCCAAGCTTGCATTCCGCCTTCCAGATCATAAACATTTGTAAAGCCTGCTTCTTCCATCGTTTCAGCAGCCATTTTGGAAGAATTACCTCTTGCGCAAACGACAATGACTTCCTGATTTTTGTTTATTCTTCCAGCGAGGGCATCGACCTCATCAATCAAGTTGAAGTAAGGTTCATTGATGATTTCAACGCTTTCCCCTTCTATCTTCCAATCATCAAAATCATCCGTATTCCGAACGTCAAGAATGAAAGTTTCTTCCTGATTTACAATGCGAAGTGCAAGTTCTTTTGTTGCTATGCTTTGGGACATACGCCATTACCTCCTTGGATTAAAATGTAAGTGACACATCAGCGTCTTTAGCAAATTCAATAAATGTTGCTGCTCCACCGACTTCAACACCATCAACAAAATGATCTTTATCCAAATTCATCACATCCATTGTCATCTGACAGCCAATCATTTTCACGCCCATCTCCTGTGCCATTTCCAACAAATCGCCAATGGCCGGTACATTAGCCTTTTCAAAACCTTCCTGAAAATGTTCCTTTCCTTCCGGAAGCGACAGGCTCTTGTGCGCTTCCTTATGAATCAGGTTAAGTCCTTCAAATGTAAAGAAGATGCCTACCTCTTTATCAGATGCTGCCGCTGCCGTGGCAATATTGAACACTTTGTATGCATCAAACATGCCACCATTGGCTGCGATTATTGCTACACGTGTGTTATTTTCCATTTTTTATTCCTCCAAATGAATAAATGATTAATTGTTTCTTCGGTCTGGCCATCCCATTCTGCTATGCTCGTCACTACATTTTTTCCATTGTAAAAACCTTTATCCGATAATTTTTGGGCTGCGAGGTCACTGCGGCTCCCCTAATAATCTACTTCCAATTGTTCATCCCCCCTCTAACGTTCTTCACATTTATGAAATTGTGTTTTTGCAACAGCTTTGATGCTTTTAAACTTCTCATGCCACTTTGACAGATGACCGCGGTTTCGATGCTTGGATTTAATTCAGTGATCCGTTTTTTGAGCGTATGCAAGGGAATGTTTTTCGCCCCTCGAATGCTACGACTGGCAAATTCGTTTTCTGTACGTACATCGAGTAACTGTACTTCCTTATTTTGTAGCTTCGTTCGCAGTTCGTCCGTGTCCATTTGCTTTACGCCTATCGGGCTCATTTGCATAATGAAAAAAATCATAATAACCACAAACAGAATGGCAAATACGGCGGACAATTGAATCGCCTCCTTTAAATGAATAAATTGACATTGCCGTCTTCGGCAACGGCAAGGTACGCTGCCACACCGGCATAATCAATCTCTTCGCGCAACTCTTTTTCCTGTAAACCGAGCAAATCCATCGTCATCGTACACGCAACCAATTTCACGTCTTGGTCATGCGCCATATCAACTAGTTCTGAAAGAGGCAAGGCTTGATGCTTTTTCATTACCTTTTTGATCAGCTTTGGTCCCACACCGGCAAAATGCATTTTTGATAATCCCATGTTCTCGGCACCCCGTGGCATCATCTTCGCAAACATTTTTTCTAAAAAGCCTTTGTCGGTTTCAATGTTTTCGTTTTTTCGTAGTGCATTTAGCCCCCAGAACGTATGGAAAATCGTGACTTCATGGTCATATGCTGCTGCACCGTTAGCAATAATATAAGCGGCCATAGCTTTATCGTAATCACCACTGAATAATACAATCGTGGTCCTTTTTTGAGTCATTCCATCCTCCTCATATACCTTTACCGGTAGGGGTATGCTAATTGGAAAAATATTTGATAGGTAATTTATTACCTATCATTATCGACTTTTTACTAGTAAATTTACGGCTTCATCCACAAATTCTTGCGTGTCTTCTCCTTCTTCGTTTGCTTTTTCGACGCACTCGATCAAATTTGCACTCACAACTAAACCCATTGTTCTGTCTATGGCTGTCCGAGATGCCGATAATTGTGTTACCACATCTCTGCAGTCTTTATTTTCTTCCATCATTTTCAATATGCCTTTAAGTTGACCTTCAATCCTTTTCACTCGATTCTTCATCTGTTCATTGTATTCCACTGAGTATCACCAGCTTCTTTCATTTAATTACATTTTATACCCTCTGGGGTATAATGTCAATAGGTTCATTTTTAAAATGGCTTTTATACAATTATTTGAATGACATGCGCTAACCCATGATGATGATCCCCCTCGTTACGAATGGTTTCTCCGGTATAAAAGTGCTTGATTTTCCAATCTTGAAAGGCTTCCAGTAATTGTATTGGGTCATAAAGCATGTCCTCGGATTTAGGTCCTCCACTATTATATGGTAGTTGATAAATGGAATACGCTTCAGAAATAAAATGTCCGCCTGGCTTTAAAGCCTTCTTCACACCATCGATTGTTCTTGCTTTTAAATGTGGAGAAAAATGACCGTAAATGCATACAATTTGATCCCAATGATCAAAGGTCCATTGCGCATCATTTAAATCTACATGTTCTGTTTCTACGTGTAAATCGTATTTAAAAGCTAAACGCTCAGCTTTTCTTAACCCTTCAATCGAGAAATCCCAAGCAGCAACATTAGCTCCTAACTCTGCTAAATACACAGCATTGCGTCCTTCCCCTTCGGCAATTGCAAGTGCATTGTCATTTTGTTCGATTATGTGATGGTTGTTTTGGGCTTCTGTTAAAAAAACGTTTGGCTCTTTACCGAATGCATAACGTTTATGTTGAAAACGCTCATCCCATAAATTCATATGACCACCTCGATTTATGATCAGTATACCATTGCCCGTAAGGGTATTCAAGTGGGAAAGGAATTTTCTGTTCAGAAAATGATCAAACTTTTTTATAAAAATTGAACACCGAAGCGCAAAGAAAGAATCCATTTTAATCAATTTTTTTTCCGAATGGCTTCTTCCTGTTTACGGTAATATAAGGGTTTGTGAGGTCTTTTTGTTTAAACTTTATTTTAAAACTACACCAACATGGATGTACTGATTGCCCTTGGTACCACAGTAGCCTTTTTGTACAGTATCTTTTTAGGCTGGGAATGGTTCGCTACCGGTCAACAAGGGATGCCAGACCTTTACTTTGAGGCAGCGGCAGTGATCATTACACTCGTGGTCCTCGGGAAACTGTTTGAAGTACGTGCCAAAGGACGCACGAGCCAAGCCATTGAAAAGCTGCTCGGATTGCAAGCGAAAACGGCGCGTATTATTCGCGACGGAGAAGAAATGGAAGTCGCCATTGAAGAAGTGCTTGTGGGTGACGTAGTCATGGTTCGCCCCGGAGAGAAAGTACCTGTCGATGGAAAAATTCATGACGGCCAATCGGCTGTGGACGAATCGATGATCACAGGTGAAAGCATTCCGATCGATAAAAAACAAGGAGACGAAATCATCGGATCAACGATCAATAAAAATGGCCTTCTTCAAATCGAAGCAACGAAAGTCGGGAAAGACACGGCCCTTTCCCAAATTGTGAAAGTGGTGGAAGAAGCACAAGGAACCAAGCCGGACGTCCAACGGATGGCCGATAAAGTTTCGGGGATTTTTGTCCCGATCGTCGTATTAATCGCGATCGCTTCTTTTCTCATCTGGTACTTTGTGATTGAACCAGGAGACTTGCGTTCAGCACTTGTCCCTCTCATTACAGTGCTCGTTATCGCTTGCCCTTGTGCCTTAGGCCTTGCTACATCAACCTCCATTATGGCAGGGACCGGTCGTTCGGCTGAGAATGGTGTGCTCTTTAAAGGCGGCGAGCACCTGGAAAACACACGCGGGATCAACACGATCGTGCTTGACAAGACGGGGACGGTGACCAAAGGGGAACCAGCCTTGACAAATGTTGTCGTTGCGCCTGATTTCAATGAAGAAACGGTGCTCGCGATTGCCGGTGCCGTGGAGAAAAACTCAGAACACCCCCTCGCAGAAGCGATAGTGAAGGGCATTGAGGAAAAAGGGACCTCTTAGAGAAGCCGAAGATTTCGAGGCGTTGCCAGGATTTGGCGTTCGTGCCGCTGTCGGTGGAGACGAAGTCCTCATCGGGACTCGTAAACTGATGCAGCAATCATCGGTCACGGTTGGATCTGCCGGCGATGAGATGGCCGCCTTTGAGAAAGAAGGAAAGACAGCGATGCTCATTTCCATTGGCGGTAAGTATGCCGGGATGATCGCTGTTTCCGATACGGTGAAAGAAACGTCCAAAGACGCAATCAAACGGATGCATGACCTCGGCTTAGAAGTGGCGATGCTAACCGGAGACAACCAGCAAACGGCAGAAGCGATCGGCCAGCAAGTCAGGATTGACCGAGTGATTGCGGAAGTCGTCCCGGAACAAAAAGCCGAAGAAATAAAAAAAATCCAAGACCAAGGCAAAAAAGTCGCGATGGTTGGCGATGGCATTAACGATGCACCGGCACTCGCGGTTGCCAATATTGGGATGGCGATGGGAACAGGAACGGATGTGGCGATTGAAGCTGCCGATATCACACTTATGCGCGGCGACTTGCACAGCGTGGCGGATAGCGTTCAGCTCAGTACAAAAACGATCCGTAACATTAAGCAGAACCTATTCTTTGCCTTCTTTTACAACACGGCATCGATCCCGATTGCCGCAGCCGGTCTACTTGCCCCATGGGTAGCCGGGGCAGCGATGGCCTTCAGTTCGGTGTCCGTCGTCTTAAATGCTTTACGTTTGCAATGGTTGAAGTTAAGTAGATAAAGGAGGAAAGAACGTGAAAGTCAAATATTGGGCACTCGTGGGGGTCTTGTATGTGGCGATTGTTATTGGCAGCTACACGGCCATCACGGGTGAGAACCCGTTAGAGAGCAATGACATGCATGAAGATCACGGAAATAGCGAAGAAGTGCATGAGAGCCATGAAGCATCATCAGCGTATACTTGAGGAGGACGAAGAAATGGATGATCACCAAAACCACCAAACTGCTGGAGAATCCGAAGTTCATACCGATGTTTCCTATCACAATGGCGAAGCCCGTGTTCAGCTGGAGGATGTACACGGAACGGTGCCTGAACTAGAAGAAACCCATGAAGAAGCGATGCATTTAATCATCGTCTCCAATGACCTGGAAGACTTTATCCACCTTCATCCTGAACGCGTGGAGGATGGGGGTTATGCCGCGTCTATAGAACTTGAAGACGGTCGTTACCAAGCCTTTGTCGATATTGCTCCGAAGGATCGAAACTATGTTGTCCAACCGAATGACCTTCAGGTAGGCGAAGAGGATCAGCCCAGTCCCTCAGCTTCCCTCTCGGCGAGTGAAGATCGGACTCAAGATATCGATGGGAAGACGGTCACCTTGGAAGCAGAAGGTTTGAGCACCAACGGTCCTACGACGCTAGACTTTTATTTGCATGGTGAAGATCCGGAACCCTATTTGGGGGGCCTAGGACATGTGGTCATTCTTGATGAAGCTGCGGAGACATTTATTCATGTTCACCCGACTTCAGAAAATGGGACCACTTTTGAAACCCATATTAATCACCCGGGGCTGTATAAGGTATGGGCAGAGTTCAAATATGAGGATGCCGGTGTTATCACGTTTTCATTTATCATTCAAGTGGAGGAATGAGAGGAGGATCAGTATGTATGAACTCGAGCTATATACGCATCCACTTTGTTCCGACTGCAAAGAAAGTAAAGCGTACTTGGACGAACAAAATGTGCTTTACACGGAGTATGACGTAAGCAAAGCAGCCGAGAAAGAAGATGACTTAAAAAAACAAACCGGATCGAAAGTTGTACCGGGTTTTGTTTTCACCAAAAAGTCACTGCTGGGAAAAATGAAAAGACCACTAGTCTTTACTGGATTTGAGCGCAATGCATCTGAGATAAAATCGTTGCTTCAAAAGATGTGATTTTACTGTAAACTAGGAGTGGATCAGCACATGATTACCGTGTATACATCGTCAAGTTGTTTGTCATGCCGGAAGACAAAGGATTGGTTACGAGAACATCGGCTTCCCTTTCGTGAAATAGATATAACGAAAACGAAACTGACCATCGATGAGGTCAAACACATTTTTTCATTGACAGAGAACGGCATCGATGATGTCATTTCCAGACAATCGAAGGCTTTTGCAGAATTGGCGCTCGACGTGGAAGCTTTATCTTTGCATACACTCTTCCACATCATATGTAAATATCCATCGCTTTTAAAACGACCGATTATTATGGATGATAGGCAGTTGCTCGCCGGCTATCATGAGGAGGAGATCCGCCGCTTTCTCCCACGATCTGTTCGAAACCAATTAAAGGAGGGGATATATGTGTAGGCAATGACGTTAGAATAAAATGATGTCATGCATTGCAAACACGTGCCGAAAGTTATTTAGCTATACAAGAGATACGAAAGGAGCAAAAAATCATGAAGGATATGACATTAAACGTACAAGGGATGTCTTGTGGTCATTGTGTAAACTCCATTGAAGGTAATGTCGGCAACCTAAATGGCGTAGATAATGTGAAGGTTCATTTAAGTGAAGGAAAAGTAGATGTCACCTTTGATCCGAACAAAGTAGATCTGGAAAAAATTACAGAAGAGATTGAAGATCAGGGATATGATGTAGCCTAAATATTAAAAGTGGAGGGATCGCGCGCGTAAGTGCACGGTCCCTTTCAGCAACTCTTTTTCGGGCTGGGAGAGTGAAAAGAAATGACAACGATCTTCATATGTAAAATTCGGTCTACCAAAAATCGCTTTGAATTCATCATCACCCAGAATGTTCAATCTTCTTTGTTGGGTTTCCGTTTCTGCAGACATATTGTACTCTTTTCTGTGCGCGATTATATTTGTCCTGAACCCTTTCAAAAAGTGTACTTTTTGAAAGGGGGTGATTCCCACTATTTTCATATTTCATAATTATAACATAATTGGTTTTGAAATATTCCAATTATATTGTAGATATTTTGAAATTAAAATATAATAAATTTATTCTATAAAAGTGGATTTGTAAAATAATGTAATTCATTTTAATGTAAGTTCGAAAATGAATAGGAGACAGAATACATGAGGAAATTTTTTAATGTAAGGGTTAGCAGTAAAGATCAATCTGTGGAAAGACAGGTTGCAGTTGCAAAAGAAATGGGAATTCCCGAAGAGTATGTCTTCATAGAAAAGGCAAGTGGAAAAGACTTCAAACGGCCAGAATATCAACTAATGAAACGTATGCTCAGGAGTGGAGATATTTTATATATTCAATCTTTGGATAGGCTGGGACGAAATAAACAAATGATCCTGGAGGAATGGCAAGAGCTGATACAAATAAAGGAAATTGAAATTATTGTGTTGGATATGCCCCTTCTTGATACAACAAGATATAAAGATTTGAACGGCATTGAAACATTAATTTCGGACTTAATCCTGCAATTATTGAGTTACATGGCAAAAGATGAACGAAATAGAATAAGGGCACGGCAAAAAGAAGGGGTAGAAGTTGCAATTCGCAAAGGAGTAAAATTTGGTAGAAGGAAAATTGAGATGACTGACACATTTCCATCAGTCTATCAAGAATGGAAACAACAGAAGATAACAGCTGTAGAAGCTATGAATCGTGTTGGAATGAAACGGAATACATTTTATCGAAGAGTAAAAGAATACGAATCGAATCTTTGACTTATACTGCGTAAATACTTGAAGCAACTTTAATTAAAAATAAGGGTTGCTTTTTTCTTAATAAACCTTTTCGGGGGGATATGCAAAAATACCCTAAAATGATTTTAGACTTAAACGAAAGTTAAAATAGCTGTTTTTGCATAAAAAAGCCCCGTTCGTAAAATTACACTTTTACCAACGGGGCTTTTAATGTTCTTCATTGTTAAAAACATGGTTATAACTTTTTGGGAAGGTCAGGGTTTGAGAACAACTTTGACACACCCATCTTCGTGATCATTAAAGATTTGATAGGCTTCACTCGCCTGGTCTAGACGCATTTTATGAGAGACGATTTCTGTTGGATCCAGTTCTCCTTCCGTAATCATTTTAAAGAGCATTGGCATGTAATGGATGACTGGTGCCTGACCCATTTTTATTTTTACATTTCTTTCAAATATGTTTCCTAAAGGGAACTGGTTATATTTAGAGCCGTAGACCCCCGTCAGCTGCAGCGTTCCAAATTTTCTCACAGCACTCATACCGATTTCGATCGGGCTGATGGTTCCGCCAATAAGCTTCATCTTTTGTTCGACAGCTTCGATTGGTGTTTTTTTCCCATCCATCCCTACGCAATCAATGACGGCATCTACACCGCCACTTGTAATTTCTTTAATATGGGAACCCATAGAAATCATATCATCAAATTCATCAAAATTAAAAATCTCAACATTGTTCATTTTTTTGGCACGTTCAAGCCTATAGGGAAGATTATCGACGGCAATGACTCTTTTTGCGCCTTTCATCCAGGCAAACTTTTGCGCCATCAAACCAATGGGTCCACAGCCGAGCACGGCAACTGTATCCCCTTTTTTCACTCCTGCACTTTCAATGCTCCAATAAGCAGTTGGCAGTACATCAGACATAAACAGTAATGCTTCATCTTCAAGTTCAACAGATTCAGGAATCACGAAAGGCATAAAATTTCCATAGGGAACACGCAAATATTCAGCCTGTCCACCCGGATGATTCCCGTAACGCTCCGTAAATCCAAAATATCCGCCTGTATCAACTTCTGGATTTGGGTTAGAATTATCACATTGGCTCTCCAAATCATGCTGGCAATAGTAACAGCTTCCACATGAAATGTTAAATGGGATGACCACTCTATCCCCTTTTTTCACTTTTGTTACCTCTGGTCCGACCTCTTCTACAATACCCATGGGCTCGTGGCCAACTACATAATCTTTTTCAGCTGGCAAGACCTTGATAAATATGTAAATCAGACCCACATATCGCTGTTGATGTAATGCGCACAACAATATCGTCTTTTTGTTGAAGCTTCGCATCTGGAACTTCTTTCACCTGCATATCCTTGGAACCTTGAAAAGTAACTGCTTTCACAAGTAAAACCTCCTATTATAAATTCATATAACTCTTATAATACCCATTGAAGAAATTAATTATACTAACGTATCACCAGTAAACTGAGAGTAGCACAAATCATTACTCATGCAAGTTCTGAAAAAAGAACAAAGTACTACTCAAGTCATCGCCATGTCTCTTTTTATGCGGTACCGGTCTTTAGATAGGGATACCTTTACCGGTAAAGTCATAGCTATCCTTCGGAACGAGTTTGGTGGACATGCAGTGTAAAAAAGCAACTAGGCTAATTTGTGTGAATTCGGTAAAGGTATCCGATATCATAACAATAGAGATAGACCCTTATTACGAAATAATTTTAGGGATAGAGTATTTTTTGCTAAGGGAAGAAAAATACTATGACAGTCAAAAGAATTATTTTCGCATTCGTATGAATTCTGAATTTAGTTCAATAACACTGAGAGAAACAAAAACGAAAAGCTTATTTGCTGTCAAAAACGAATACGAGAGAGACGCAACTATGGAACTAGTTGGAGAATGGCTTATAAAAACAAATGCTTTCAAAGAAGTTATAAATGAACTGATTCAAAAAAAGAAAATGGAAAACGTTCAAACAGAGGAAGACATTCAAATAGTTTTAGGAACGACAAGGTTCTTGGAAAAATTACTTAAGATTAAAACAGAAGAGATATTAAGTGCCGTTGTAGAGAGGGATAACTGAGGTTTCTTAATAATAACTACCTTTTTAATAAAATACTATTGATAACGTTACATGGTTCCACTAATGTTTTAAAAAAATTGATAAGGGAAATTTACACTGAATGTTTTTTGAACGCTTGCCTACTTTAATGCAGAAAAGGAGAATTTACACACATGAACCGTTTTACTATTCCGAGGGATGTTTATTATGGAGAAGGATCTTTAGAAGTTTTGAAAACCCTTGAAGGGAAAAAGGCAACTATTGTTATCGGAGGCCAGTCCATTAAAAAATCAGGCTATCTTGATAAAATAGATGCTTATTTACGTGAATATGGATTTAAAACACAGCTCATTGATGGTGTTGAAAATGACCCATCTGCAAAAACCGCTTTAGAGGGTGCAAAAAAGATGGAGGAATTCCAGCCGGATTGGATCATTTCCGCAGGCGGCGGTTCACCGATCGACGCAGCTAAATTAATGTGGATTTTTTATGAGAATCCGGAGCTCGCATTTGATAGAGTTAAAGCACCAAACCCACTACCGGCTTTACGGAAAAAAGCACGCTTTGCGGCGATTTCTACAACGAGTGGCACAGGTACTGACGTATCACCTTTTTCTGTTATCACGGATCATGAAACAGGAACGAAATATCCGGTATTTGGTTATGAGATCACGCCGGATATTGCCATTATCGATCCGGAGCTGACATATTCGATGCCGGCTGACATTGTCGCCTATACGGGAATGGACGCATTAACGCACGGAATCGAGGCCTACGTATCAACGATGCATAACGCATTTAGTGATCCGTTGGCGATACAATCGGTTAAAATGGCAGTGGATAATATTGAAAAATCAGTAGTTGGAGATAAAGCAGCGAGAGCAGAGATGCATTATGCCCAGGCTATTGCGGGAATGGCTTTCTCGAACGGGTTTTTAGGCATTGTACACAGCCTATCACATAAGAGTGGCGCGATTTTTAACATTCCGCACGGCCTTGCGAATGCTCTTTATTTGCCATACGTGATTGATTTTAATAAAAAGGCGGACGGTTCCCGGTTTGCTGATATCGCTAAGATGCTTGACCTTTCTGGAAACACAGAAGACGAGTTAATCGATTCCTTAACGGATTTGCTTCGCCGTTTAAATAAATCGCTAAACCTTCCGTTATCGCTGCAGGAATTCGGTGTAAATGAGAGTGAATTTGAAAAACAGCTGGATCGAATGGCAGCGGGAGCGATTGAAGATCCGTGTACACCATCCAATCCCCGGGAAGTATCTGTAGAAGAAATGAAAAAACTTTATATTGCTGCATTTAAAGGTGAAAAAGTAACTTTTTGATGGAATCAAAACGGAACTGCCCGGGCAGTTCCGTTTTTGTTCGTTTCAATCATTTTAAAACCTCTCTTAAATCTAAGCTTTATTAATCTTTCAGTAAGGTGTTTGGTTCTCATAACAAATCTTGCGTAAAAGTGTACTTATCTACAAGATATGCGAAGAGAAAATACACCAAAAAAGAAAAGACAAATTTAGTAAAAGGGCATTCACTTTTATTCACCGAACTTAACACATAAGTGAAAAACATACTTGGAAACCTTATTGAAACCCGTCGCACACCTTTAGAAAAGTGCTGCATTAAGCTTTTTATCAGGCACATATGCTGAAGCTTATCTTGAAAGGATGAGGAAAATCATGACTCAAACGGAGGATCAACGTGTTGAAAACCTATACTGTATAAAGGATGCACTGTTCTGTTTGTGGCACTTAAAAAATGCTGTTCGTGGCGGTATATTTTTTGAATACGCTGCGCTTTACATGGAGTGGCGGATGGGTTAGGCTAATTGCCCAGAAAAGCTTGTTGCTCTGGTCTTTTCAAAAAAATCTGTCCGCAGAGGCTCCATGTCAAGCGACAAAATCAGAATGAATAAATTAAAAGACTGCTACTAAATTGGAGCAGTCTTTTTTATAAATATAGACAAGCCTTAAACAGAATTATGCATGGTTCTTGTTAAACGAAACCAGCTAATAAAAACTAATGTAACATTCCATTATAGGGCGCGATTGTTTAATAACAAGCGCCCTTACTGCTGCATTGGGTGATTAAACACAGGAGTCGTATTTGGATAATTCTGAATCAGCCATTTTCGAGGGGTTGTGCAAAAATACCCCAAAACCAAAAGACTGAAGCTCTTGTTCTTCATCAATACCAATGGTCACGTGCCCCCCGAGTTTCTAAACAAGGCTTTCTAATTTTCCAATGGTCAATGGTCACTTCCCCATTTTCCAGTCGTGAGAGACAGGATTACTTGATCTCTACACGATCCGCAAAACAACTCCAGTACCAATCATAACGGCACCTTCGCAAAAGTCATATTGTTGAGCTTCAAAATCAGTTTCTCCTCCAGACATCATCGAAGATGGTATTATTCACCATATTCGATGTAGATGTTAATGTATCTCGGAGTATTACCAATGAGTTGAATTATGATAATATAGGAAATAATTGTATTAGTGTTTTTGGCTCTACCTTATGGTGCAGGGATTAAATGATTACTTAAAAATCAGAAAGGGTTTATTGTTATGGAAAATAATAGAGGTCCTTCTTTAAATATGACCATTTTGTTTCTTATAATCGGCGTTGTTATATTTACCCTACCTTTTATACTGTCGCTTACTTTGATTGAAAATCCAAGTGTAGCGCTTTTATTTGGAGTTTTTGGTGCAGTAATTGTATCAATAATTGTACTAAAACCAGCTGTTAATAAATTGAATTTTAAACCGTCTACAGAAAAATATTTGGCCAAAAGGGATCAAGAATTCAATCTAAAGACTAGTCCTTTTAAAATAGGTATAACTTTTTTTCTTTTTGCTTTTGTTCTCTTTGTGATCCGGGAAAATGCTGATGTTGCTTCATCTATGATGCGATCTATGATGCTTGTGTTGTTTTGGGGGATCATCATACTAATAATTTATATCTTGAGTATGAAAAGGAAAGGGTATCAGTTAAAAAATGGTCGTTGGACTAAATGATTAGAAAAAGGGGCTATACCAATGAAAGCCCCTTTTAAAAAATTAATCGCAATCGTCTGCCAAAACTTCTTCTTCAATGTGAGGACCAACAACTGTATTACAGACAACGTTCCACCCAAGTGCTAGTGGAAAACCTACTCCCGTAACGCCAAGGGCCCAAGGAACACCATTACAGAGCATAGTACCAAGAGCATACTGACGGAAGGAACACAGGTAAGGATCTAAGTCAGATTGTGCTTGAAAATCCTCCATTTCACTAGCAATTTGAGCAATTTCCTTTTGCACATCTAGATCTGCATTCGAAAGTTCAAGGTTGCTATCAGTTTGTTCTTCAATTATTTCACCTTCAAGGTCGTAGAGTGTAACTGTAGCATCATCCTCGTAAAGATCTCCCTCAAATTCAATAACTCCAAGGGATTCAACATCTTTATCCTCAGAAAACATCGTAAACACAGTAGTAGTAGTTTCCTCTTCTACGTCCAGCTTAGCTAAATAATAACTGTCGTTATATGCTCCTGAATAAGAAACATGAGCTACTTCTAGGTTATTAATATTTGCGGACCCAGGTGCAACATCTTGGTAAACGGAATTGTTTTCAAGTTCCTCCTGTAAATCCGATAGCTCAGAATCATCTGTCACTTCTTCGCTAGAATAATCTACATCAGCTTCACTCATGATACTTACAATTTCTTCGTGATTTAAAGGGTGATAGGCCTCTAAATCGAGTAAATTCATCGTAACCGGTCCAGCAATACCATCAACGACTTGTTCCATTGTCTCTTGAAAATCTTCAACCGCACCCTCGGTTTCTGGTCCGAAGATCCCGTCAATATCAATGGAAAGATCCACTTCATCTTGTTCATTCAGTTGTTCTTGAATACGGCGTACCAAACTATTGGCATCGCCTTCCTCGACAAGAATGGTTTCGATTAACTCATCCATGGTTCTAAGGGTATTGGGGCCAGCTAATCCATCGACAGAGAGATCATTATCCGATTGAAAATCGCGAACGGCTTGCTCCGTTCCTGATCCAAAGATGCCATCAATGCCTCCATCGGGTTCAAAATAAAACCAGGTTAAGTCCTCTTGGAGAATCTCCACCCCTTCGCCTTCAGAGCCTTCACCAAACAAAATGGCTTCTCTCAGTGCATTGTTGGTTTCCGGTCCGGCAATGCCATCCACTGTCAGCCCTTCTTGATTTTGAAAATCTTGTACCGCAAGGTCTGTTTCTTCGCCATAAATGCCATCGATGCCATGTTCCGGAAGTGCACTGGGGTTCTCACGAATGAGCTGCTTCTGTACCGTCTCAATGAATCGACTCCTTGATTCTGCTGTCACTGTTCTGTCGTCAATACTCATGTTTATCCTCTCCTTTTTGTGGGGTTACCTCTAAAAGAAAATGAAAAGCTATTTTGACAACCAACGTCAGAAAAAAAGTTACATATATTTTTGCTTTTCTTCTAGCCATCCCTTAAATGTCCAAAAAGATATGACCTCCATCTCATAGGTGGCCTTGATCAAACGGGTATTCATATCTTGCCTTAGATCTTCGCGTTCTTGGGGATTCGTCGCATTTAACCCACGCTGAATGCGAGGTTCCATATCCTCCAATACCTCTATGATGAGAGCGTTTTTATCCATACGGTTAGCCTCCTCGAAGTTGAGCCAAAGCCTTTCTTCTCGTTTTTGATACATTTTGAGGGGTACAGTTTAATTTTTCCGAAATTTCATGATCATTTAAATGATCGAAGGTGTAGTAATGCAACACCGTTTTCCGCGTCGGATGAAACGATTGGAAGGTTTGGCCCATCTCTTCCGTTGGTAGCAGCTCTCGGATTTCCTGAGCCATGGCGTCATCCATTGATGGCTCTCGAGCAAGGAGGAAATCGCCCCGTGTTGCTCGCTCTTCTCCGAACGTATCTATCGGCTGATCAACGATGAGCATCGACTGCTGTTGTCGCTTCGATTGATCATAAGTGTTGACGTAAAAACGGGTCAGCTTGTTGATATATTGCATCATTCGAACCCTTAGATAATAAACCTCAAACCGTTTGTCTAACTGCTCCGAGGCCCCTCGATCATTCTCTTCAATGGTTGCCTTCAGCAAATCCCAATGGTTATCTTCGGCCAAAAATCCTTGAATGATCGGTTCTTGAAACAAACGGGCATGTTCGTGGATGAAAGTCTCCAAACACCTTTCTCTCTTTTTCATGGTGACCACCCCTTATGATTGATCGTTCTCTCCTATAAAGAAAAAAGAGGAAGATAAAAACAACCACATAGGAACGTTTGTTCTAAATTCTAGCATATGTTTGCTTTCTTTTCTAGTTTCAATGGTTATTGGTTGTTAAATCACGGCCATTTTTTCTTTATCAAGAAAGAGAGGAGGAGTGGCGATGCAGCAACTACCCGATTGGATGATTTTTGTAGGAAATTTTGGCTTTCCCACGCTCATTGCTGTCTATTTACTCATGCGATTTGAGAAACGAATCGATGACTTAACCCAGGCCATTCAAGATCTCAAAGAATCCAAAAATCAAGAAGACTGAAAGGAGAGAATATCATGGTCGCTATCACTGAAGATTTCATCCCCATATCCAATACCAATCGTCCAGGCACTGTGCTCGCCCCCACACATGTGACGGTTCATGAAACGGCGAATACCGACGTGGGTGCCGATGCAGCCATGCACGCTGATTACGTAAAAGGCCAAGATGCTCAAGATCGTCAAGTCTCCTGGCATTATACCGTTGATGATGAGACGATCATTCAACATCTGCCGAACGATGAAATCGGTTGGCATGCGGGAAGTGAAGGCAACGATCAATCTGTAGGTATTGAGCTTTGTGTCAATCAAAACGGAAACTTTGCACAAACGCGTGCGCAAGCGGTTGAACTCATTCAAATGCTGATGAGTGACCTGAATGTTTCCTTAGAAAATGTGGTTACCCATTAGTATTGGACGGGCGCCAATTGCCCCGCGAATTTATTGAATGATTGGGAGAATTTTAAGGAGGACATTGCGGTCGATGGAGGTGATCCCGCCCCCGGAGGAGAGCAGCTCCAAGTCATCGTTGATACCCTTTGGGTTTATGATCAACCCGACTGGGACGCTCGATATACGACCGTGAATGAAGGCGAAATCTTTACCATCGAAGAAGCATTAACCGTGAACGGATCTTTGATGTACGAGCTCCGAAGTGGTTTATATATCACTGGAAATCCCGAATATGTTGACATCATTGCATAAACAAATGAGCCACTCCTTAGCTAGGAGATTGGCTCATTTGTTTTAATGCTTTTTTCAGTTTCAATGTTGCCCCTACATAGGTGGATGTTCCGTCCTCTTGTTGAATAATCGTGTACGGAACCCCGGAGGCTTTAGCGTCTCTAAATTCTTGTAAATACGTTTGATGTTCAGCAATATTCTTTTCTTGGTAAGGAATGTTATTGTGCTTAAGCCAAATTTTAAAGAGTTTACAAGGGTCACATCCCGTTTGTGTATAGACGATTACCGTCATGAAACCATCCCCTTTCAAATGCTCATTCTTTATATAAAGAAAACTAAGAGATGAAATAACAACCAGTCGAAAAAACGCTTGATAAAATAAGAATTTATTAGAAGGGCTCAACCCCTAAACATCGATGCATTCAACATCATTTAAAAGCAGAAGGAAAACCTGCTAATACAGTGAACGGAATTTCCCTCCTTTTGAAAACGGTGGTGTAGTGGTAATGTTTTATCTGGACCCCGAGAGGCATTTATCAAGACTAGAAACGATGGTTCCGAGGGATTGGGGTATGCAACGACTTATCTGTCCATTTTATTTTTCGACATGAAGGAAATTCGGGATAACATCACTAAATGCTGAATTTTCCGAATAAAAAATCACCTTTCTTTTATACAATGATCTCAATTCAAGAATTGGACCATATTGTGGAGGAACGTTTATGTATCCAAATGATTAATATCAGAGAGTTTGTAACCATTTAAAAATACTGCTAATCTATTATCGTTATTTTTTATGCATATAGAGGAGTTTTTCATCATGAGTCAAACTGAATTGATTCAACAATCAAAGGCACCACAAACACGTAGTTCGCTTGCAAATGACTTAAGAAACCTGGGTTTGAGTGAGGGTATGGTTGTAATTGTGCATTCTTCGATGAAATCATTAGGTTGGGTTTGCGGTGGATCAGTAGCTATAATTCAAGCTTTACAAGATGTGATCACTTCAAAAGGTACGATTATCATGCCAGCTCATAGTGCTGATGTATCGGATCCAAGAGAGTGGGGTAATCCAGCAATTCCAGAAGAATGGGTCACTGAAGTGATGAATGAATTGCCGCCATTTGATCCCAGTGTAACACCAACCGTAGCAATGGGGACTATTCCAGAGTCGTTCCGCACATACCCAGATGTCAAACGTAGTTATCATCCTGTACACTCTTTTTCAGTATGGCAAATCTGGAACAAATAAATGGGAGGGATAAAGTGGGCATCATCGGTACTGCAAATATTGCTCTTGCTGCTTTCATATCCTTAGTTAGTTTCATCATTTGGTTGGTTGTACGATCTGGAAAAAGGCAAAAGTGTGATCATGAGGTAGATTAATCTTCCTGAATCGAAGCGCATTTACGGAATAAGTGCTCCTTTCGTTATTGGCTTGTTGGCTCATAAGAATAACCTTTGTATAAAATCTTATGCAATTGTAGGTGTAGGAGAATGAAAGAACCAAACGATAAAGAAATAAAAGAAGCGCAAGGAGAATATAAAAAAGTAGGCAAGCTTCGACCAAAGTTTGAGGATTTGGGTGCGAGAACCTTGTTAATCGTTCTCTTAATCCTTCTGATTGCGTTTCTAGTAGACGGATAAAGTTATTTAAATGGCGATATAATTCCAATTACCAATAGAAGTGTTATTACGTTATCGAGACGCGTTAATGGATGTTTCTGTCCAACCCCTCGAAAAGGTATATTTCAGAATGTTATGCTTTCAATGCTTTATCACCATAAAAAAATGACCCACTAATGGGCTACCCCATTAATTATGAGATTATACATTTAAAAGCAGAAAAAAGGGAGAGGTTTTATGAAATGGTTTGTGGTGGTTTTTTTTATATTTTTTGGTGTAGTAATTTCAGATAGTATACTATACTTCTTAGGTATTGGTCCTCAATATCTCGAAACAAATTATGTTTTTTTGATTATTGGGGTAGGTCATATAGTACATGGTATAATATTATTTCGAGTCGATAGAGAATATAAAAGTGCTATAATTATGTCTTTTAGCTTGGGTCTTTTGATGCTTGGTATGATGATATTAACGTTTATAACATAGTCAAAGACATGTACTTCCAAAGAAATTTCATCCAAGCACTACTCTTCTTTGGAGTTCACCAATATGATGACGCTTAGCAAGTACTAACACAAAAAAACTTACCCGATTTTGTCCCTCCTAAAATTTTCTATAGTTTTTTTAATTAAGTATTGTTACAATATATTATATGTGAGAAAATTAGAAAAAATACAGGAGGTTATTGAATTGTTTGATCAAATCATAGAAAAAACAGATATTATTGGTCTTCATTTTGAGAAAAATTTAAGTATTGGGAATAAATTTTACACGCATGTTATTGCAAGTTCTGGTCCTGGAATTAGTGACTTTGTCACTCATAGTGATGCGTTTCACTACACTCAATATGGAATACATATTGCTCAAGTTGATCGGTTAACTTTTTTCGGTGATCCCAATCAAATTATTACGGGACACTTTGTAGATTGTAGGGAGGGGTCCCCAACCCTTCATAAATATGTATCTATTGATTATTACCCAGACCCAACTAAAAAACTTAATATAGATCGAGGGATAGCTCATACATTTGATGGATTAGAAAATGTACTCACTCGTGATGAACCAATTTGGTACATGTCTGTTGGTAATTCCGATTATAATATGGAGAGTGATGTGATTAACGTTCCAAGAGAATTGGAGTTGAATGAATTTCCCGAAGTAACAATAAATAAATATCCAATCCCAAGAGAAGCATATGAATTTGTACTTGGTATACAGCATAAAAATATGACAGAATTACAAGAATATCCTAATAGAGTGTTAGTAAACATTGATGGCGAAAAACGTTACGTAACAATTACACCTAAAAAGGGGGATAAAGAAAATTGAATAAGAATAGTCATTTAGGTATTCCGGGTGTGTATTGGGAAAAAAATTTTTTTGCAGAGACAGGGGAAAATAGCTATACTTTAGTAGCAAATAAAGGCCCTCTAGTCACTGATTTATTTCATTACAAAGAAAACTCTTATAAATCTTACGCGTTATCGGTTGGACAAATCAATAGATATACATTCTTCGGAAAGTCGGATCAAGTAATTTCAGCTAAATTAGTAGATTGTCGCTCTTCATCTGAGAATCTTCATAAGAAAATTGAATTTAATTTTAAACCTGATCCAACACAGTGTTTAGTAGTCGAGAGAGGAATTGCGGAATATTTCGAAGGTTTGGATAATATTTCTGTCAGATCAGAGCCAATCCTGTTCTCAACCAATAAACCAAATGGGCATGATTTGGGAGACGACTCTATTGCCATTCCGCTAGATAAACTAGATAATGAATTTCCAATTATCTCACCAAGTGAATTACCTTTGCCCAATGAAGCTTTGCAATTCATGCTCAAAAGGGAACAAGAAGTAATTAAATCAGGGAAAAACGTGAAGAGTACATCTAATTTGTATCTTAATAACAAGTTCTACAAAATCAGCTTGCAGCCTAAACCTTTATACTAAAATAAGGAGGTGATTAGTATGTCAGCTCAAGTAAAAGATATTGATATTTCCATTGATGACCTGGAGGCTATGGTGGACAAGATGGATGACCCGATGGAGAAAGAGGGGCTTAAAGCATTTATCACTAATATGACCCCTAAGCTCGCTGCTGAAAGTACGGGTACATTCCTAGGTAAGATTAAGGCACACATGCACAGCTTACCTAATGATATTACCATAGAAGGCGCACTAGATGAGCTTTCTGATGAATATCATGTAGAGATCGAATAACGCAAAGTAGTTAGCATAAAGCCCAAGGGGTTCAATGTCTCTTGGGCTTTATGTTTGTAGGAGGACACATCGTGCAAGTTAAGCTATCAAAGAATAAGCCATACTTATTTATTATATCAAGCCAATTCATTCATAAAATTGCTGAATCATTGTATGATCTAGTTATGCCATTATTAGTTCTGTATATAACCGGATCCCCAGTTCTAATGGGTGTTATGTATATTCTTGGCGAAGTCGCTGAATATTTGGTATTTCTTTTTGGAGGTGCAATAGCAGATTCATTTAACAGGAAAAAGTTACTAATTACAATAGCTATATTACAAATTATTTTCATATCACTAATTCCCATATTCGAACACATAGGTATATTGAGTATCACTTTACTGTTTATAGTCGCTTTTGTAATTGATCTATGTGTTTGTTTGTATGGGATAGCTGACATTTCTATTATTCCGCAAATTGTAGAGAGGGATGAATTACCAAAAGCGAACGGGATTATGCAATCTGTAGTATCTACTAGTTCTGCTTTAGGACCTGCTGTATCGGGGATAATTATTGCTGCTTTAGGTTTGTTCGGGAGCATATGGATTAATGCATTGTTATTCATGGTCTTACTATTCACATTTAGGTATTTAAGAGATATGAAGCAAACAGATAAGGAAGAAGATGGAAATGTCAACCCCAAAACAATATTGATGAAGAGCCTTCAAGGGATTAAGCTTACATTTAAGAAAAGGTTACTATTAGTTCTAGTTTTTTGGCAAGCTTTTTTTATATTTGGGATACACGGAAGTATACTCATGTTAATTTTTTACTTGGAATCTGATATTGGTTTTGGTTCAGATGGAATTGGCGTAGTGATGACATTTGGTGCAATTGGCGGCATATTATCAGGTTTGGTATTTGCGAAAGTCCAAAAGGTGTTTAAGGGTAAAAATGGTATTCTAATTATTTTGGGCACTGTTTTTGCAGGGATTATGTTTATACTTTTGCCCTTTGCTACTGCCTGGTATTCTATAGGTGTAATTTATTTAGGTATTATGTTTAGTATAGCTATTGTATCAAGGCTCATTTCATTATACATCCAATATAACGTTGAAAGTAAGTTTTTGGGCAGGGCATTTGCAGCTTCACAATTAATATCCAGCATACTCGCACCATTAAGCATATTGATTGCTGCATTATTAGCAGAAAATGTAGGTACAGAGTATGTCTTCCTTTTGAGTGGCGCAGTTTTGTTACTTTCCTCAGTGCTAGCAGTACTTTTTAATATTAATAATTATAAATGGATAGATGACAGCACTTTACCAAGTAAATCTGAGGGGTCTTAAAACATTTGTGATTGGAGGTCTAAAACTCCATCGATAGCATTATTATCGGTGGAGTTAATTATAAACGCTAATACATCTTGCTTATTGGTCCATGACATGGTTTTAGATGTTGGATTTTGAAACGTCGGGTTAAGGTATAGCATAGACGTTTCTTATTCGCCCTGACTTGAGCTTCCAAATCATGAACATCATGCTCAGAGCCTGTATAAGGGATCCCTTTCAAATGTTACAACGAGTTGATTTTCTCTAAGATCTTTTTTCGGCTGGGGTTCGTGTACAACAATGTCGTATGAATATTGCTGTGCCCAGCCATAGAAGCCACTTCATGAACATCAAACCCTTTCTCCAGGGCATTGGAACAAAAGAAATGCCTCAAGTCATGGGGTGTGATGGGAGGGTTTATGGCCATGACACTCGTATATTTTTCAAAGGATTTGTAAACGGTGACCCTGGAAAGTTGCTGGCTACGATTGCTTAAGAACAGATAAGGACTCACCTCTGAGAGCCGATATTGCTCTCTTTCGTCTTTCAAATATTTTTTGATGCTTCGAACCACTCGATCAGAAAGAAAAACGGTACGTGTCTTGTTTCCTTTACTATCTTTGACTTCTAATTCTCTGGCTTCAAAATGAATATCATTGATCTTTAGATAGAGCGCTTCACTGATACGTAGGCCTGCATACGCCAATAGGGTCACCAATGCATAGTCTCGTTTGCTTCCTCCTTCTAAAACGGTTTGGAGAAAACGCTGAATATCTTGTTCCGTATGCGTTGCGGGGGAAGCATAAGGCTTTTGCACAATTTTATTATCATTCTTAGCAATGACATATTCGGTTTGGACACCTTGGGCAATAAGATAGTGATTCCAAGCACGAAGGCCAGCCAGCCGTGCATTGAAAGTGGACGCACCCACATTCTGATGCGTCATGTATAGTTTATAATCAGTGATGTTCTCCGAAAAAAGTTGACCAGGTATGGTTCCATAACGGGCGATAAACCATTCAAGATATTTTCGGACAGACGTTATGTAAGAAGATATTGTATTAACTGACTTTCCTTTTGCTTCTAAATGGTTTTTAAATTCATCTAGTATTGGATCTTTCAATAAATTATGTTTCATTCAATAATAATCCTTTCACTTTTAATTATGTTTCATTATCTTCCTTGATTGTAGCATGGAAAAAGTAATTTCGAAACATAATTGATCTTATGTTTTATTACTTCAGTTGGATCACTAGGGATTTGGAGTCGTGCCCGTTTTTCTTAAATATTTAATAATCAGATTAATTAGTGCAAAAAAGTATGAGCCTTTGACTCATACTATATGGATAGTAATACAGCTGTACTATGAAGATAAATGATGTTGGTGAGGATCGTATTAGTCTACAAGATGTTTTCTTTTGGCCCAATCATAATTGCCTTCATAATTATAAACTATACCATCGTCTAACCAAGAAATACTCGAAAACATATTCAATAGATATCGATCATGAGATACTTGAATGATTAGATGTGGTATACCTCATTCTCCATCTTTTAAGAATGAATATGGAAAGAATGATTAAAACAATACAAACCCCCATGAATAAATACATTGTTATTGTTCCTCCTCCAAATTCGATTGTAGGTCCAATAACTAACGAGAATATAGATCCTCCTAAGCTTGCAGATCCTATAAAAAGAGTAGAAGCTGTTAATGATGCTCCTTCCCCTTTTAATTGTTCGGTAAAGTTAAACAATGAAATAGGAAAAATTCCAGCTAGTATGAAACCGATAAGAAAAACATTTATGAGTAGAAATCCCCCATTTTGAATAACTGTTATTGTCCCTAAAGTAATCAATGAAATAAACGTGGCAAACACAATAAATACATAGTTAGGAATTTTATTTACTAATGACCCAATAATCAATCTACCAATAATCATACCTAACCAGAACGCCGATATACTGTAAAGATATACACTTGTTTCAGGTAGTAATTCCTGAATGAGTAAAGGTAGATAGTTGGCAAAATTCGTTTCCAACCCTGCGTAAAAAAAAGCAAAAACTGAGAACAATGCAATTACACCAATATTTCCTTGCCAATTTAAAGTTTTCTTATTCGTCTTCTCGCTATACCGTTCTACATTTTTATCGAATAATTTAAGTTGAGAATGGTATTTTAAGTAAAATACCATATTAAAGAGGACAAGAACACAAAGCCCATACAAAATATATCTCCAGTCCAAAGATAAATAATTAGAGTAGTTAATTAATAATGGAAAACTTAAGGCCCCTATTCCAAAAGCTACTTCTAATATGGAAATAGCACGATCTCCATTATCTTGATCTAAAGTTAATGAACCAGTCGTCGACTCTAATGATCCTGATGAAACTCCAACTAAAAAACCCATACACAAAATTGACCATAAATCTAGAGAAAGCGTGATTCCGAATATAGACATAAACAATAGTCCTTGAAACGTAAATATTGTCAGCAATCTGTTACTTTTTTGAATGATAAAAGGGGAAATGACGATCCCGATTAAAAAGCCTGCAAACTGGAAAAATATAAGAACCCCTCCCATTGAGGGGGATATTCCTCCTTCTTCAATGAGCAAAGGTAACAAACTTCCAAATAAAACGTGCATAGAACCTACCATAAAATAACAAATCAATCCATAGCTCATTAATTTTTTCACCTTATCACCTCCAAAAAAGAGGTATAAAAATACCAGGTTCTAACCCCACCATTTTATTAACGTGAAGTAATTGTTTCTAGAGATCTTTTAGAAGCTTGAGCTTTCTGAAAAACATTAGCAAGTGTAATCTGTGTTCTTAAACCATCTTCAAAGGTAGGGGTATCCATATACGGGTAAGAGGAAGGGAATAACCAATCCCTTAACTCATTCCTAAAGGAGTCTGACCAACCATGAAATTCATTTATTGGATCTGTTAAAAGTGGCGGAGATAAATCGATTCTTTCCTCTTCCATACCATTTTTAATTATTAGAGTATTATTATCTTCATTAGAATGATATCTAACCTCTTTTTCACTTCCCAGAATATTGATAAAGAAGCCACATCTTTCTTTAGATGTTACTTTTGATGTTACGATGTTCGCAAAAGCACCATTTTCTAAGGAAAAATACACCTCTGTGTGATCATCTACAAAAACTCTTCGTTTCTCCTTTTCTGTTACATTCGTTTCCATTTTTACTCGAATACTTTCATGGTCAATTTCATTATTTGTTAGGTACCAAATGAGGTCAACTAAATGAACTCCTAAATCACCAAAAGCTCCACTAGTTAGTCTACTGTTAACATCATCCTTCCAAGTGAAGGAATTTTTCCTTAAGGCACTATCTTTTTTGAAATGAAGAGTAATACGAATAATGTCACCAAGTTCCTTTTTATCAATTAAATCCTTTAATTTGGAAACATAGTAAAGATAACGGTAATTGAATCCCATTATTATACGTTTATTACTTTTGTTAATTACATCCATTATTTCTTTAGCTTCTTCTACTGAGGTAGACATTGGCTTTTCGCATAAAATATGTAAATTGGAATGAACAGCCTCTAGGATATGATCTTTATGGCAATAATTAGGTGAAGCAATAATAACACCCTCTATATCCAAAAGTAGGTTTTCTAATTGCTCGTAAAAATCCCCTCCAAATTTTTCAACCAATAATTTGCCTTTATCCTTGTTAATGTCATATACTCCTTGAAGTTCCACTTCTTTTATTGTACTGAGAGTTTTTGCATGAATCTTTGCTATATTACCTGCTCCGATTATCCCAATTCTCATTTTGAAAAAACCTTTCATCTAATATTTTTCGTCTTTTACAAACGAGGTTATCTCTTTGCTTGAAGCATTCTACCTTCTACAGTATTTATATTCATAAAGTTTAACTGGAACAAATCCCTCGTTTCTCCGTTATTTCAGAATCATCAGGAATAACATATATACTCCTTAACGTAGTGATCCACCTGAGTCCATTGATTCTTAAGAATACGATACTGACTCATGAGCATATTGATTTCAACTTGAACCATTTTGGTCCCCTGAGTTACTCCAACCGAACGTTGGGCCGTTTGCTTCAATAAGTCAGCCTTTTTTAGACTTAGTTTCCATATAAGCGCAATATTTTCTGTATTCATCCCCATGATATCTTCCGGAAGTGGCAAATAAGTTAATGCATGAATCACATCATTACATTCCCAATTGTTAAACAATGTCGTTAATTCCGGGAAATAGTAATCAATCCATTCGTCAATTTGTTTACGAGTATCTTGTAACTTCGATAAAAGATCGTTGCGAACTCTGATTCCTTGCTGTAATTCAGCATAAATGCCTTCCGGGAGATTCGGTATCGTATAATGGCTGTTTTTAATAAGCTGCGTAATAACATACGTAAATTCATTATTAAATAGGGAAGGGTCACTAAATTCCTTGGATTCTTTGATGTGCGCCGGATTGACAATAACGGGTAAAAAGCCTTTGGATTTAGCATAATATGCTATGTTCATCCAATGGTTATTAGTTTCTGCCATGCCCAAAATCACCTGACGGCTCCTATCAACATTTGTTGCTGTGATCCAATCAACCAGTCGATGAAAACCATCGATATCATTGTTAAAGGCTAATCGTTTGCTTAAATGCCCATCGTAACAATCAAAAGAACGGGCAAAATTCGTCTCTTTAAAATGATCAATCCCTACAATGAGTGGTTCTTTGGAAATTGTTTTGTTTTTTAGATTTGGCTGATTCCCCAAAAGGTTTCCTCCTTCTGCTAACTAAATACAACAGCTTAGCACTCAAACGGGAAAATCTGAAATTAATGACCGAAATTCTCTTTTAAGATGTTCAATATTCCTTTCGTGTATGGATTGGAGGTTACTTTTTCATATTGTTTTTTGGCATCAGTGGTAGCATTATCGAGTAAATATCCGTGCCCCACTTTTGATAGCATTTCCAAATCATTACCACTATCTCCAAATGCAAATGTATATTCCATACCTACCTTAAATTTTTGGTTGATAAATTCTACTATTGCTGCTTTCCCTGTATTTTTGGGGATAAAATCGATATCATATGCTCTTTCGGGGTCACCAGCTAACGGATTACAAATGTTAATATTACAATCCATTTCCTGCTTATAGGCGAAATCTCTGATCATTTCTATATTATGTTTATCTGTAAGATCGTCTATCATGTAGTAATAATAGTTCTTTTTAAATGATGAAGAACCTAATTGGGTCTGAGGTGTAATCTCAATCTTGTGTAAAGCTTCCAAGTCTTTGACTATAGCGTTAACATTCTCTTGGTTAAAGTTCATGTTCTTTAGTCGATACACCCATTCTTGATCCGGATAAAAATTTCCGTCATTCTTGACCCAATAAAGCATTGTCCCCAAATCACAGGCCACAAAATGGGGCATGATTTGATGAATGCCGGTTTCCAACTTTTGAATAACTGAATCAAGACTACTACCAGTAATCACCCCGAAAAGAACTTGATGATTTTTAACAATGTGCTCCATGTAATTTTCGAACGCCTGTATTGAGGTTTTTTCTTCATCGGTTATTTTGTGAGAATAAAGCGTTTCATCTAAATCAGAGTAAACGATATATTTGATACTATTAACATCATCATACTGTCGAAGTGTAGTCTTTTTGGGATTATGCCAATTCATTTCGTAAAGCCTCCACTACTTGATCTTGTTCTTTTAGTGTGAATTGGGGGAATAAAGGTAAGTGTAGTAGCTCTGAATGAACTAATTCGGTATTACTTAAACTTTGTCGTTTGTTTTGCAAGTAAGAAATATTTTGTTGATGGGACAAATATGGGTAATACACATCTGTTTGTACCTTATAATTATCTTGTATTCTTTGTTTGATAGAATTTCTTTGATTGTGATGAACTCTTATTGAAAATAGGTGCCATACATGATCATAGGTGTTCTCTGGTAAAGAAATCTTTCCCTCTTTTTCTAAGATATTTAATTTTTCAATATATCGTTTTGCTAATAACGAACGCTTAAAGTTATTAAGAGTTAAATATTTAAATCTCTCAAGACCAATAGCAGCTTGGAAATTGTCCATTCTCGCATTAAATCCATATTTGGTTTCTTTTACATTTTTCTCCCCAACAGAAAAACCATGATAGGATAATCGCTTACATTGTAATGATAGTTCCTTATCGTTTGTCAATATGGCTCCAGATTTTCCGCATACGCCTAAATTCTTGTAGGGATTGAAACTTAGAACCAGGAGATCACTGTATTCACCTAAGCTTTCACTGCCAATGGCCTGACAACCATCTTCAATGACTGTTAAATTGTAGGTATCAGCAACTTTTCTTATTGCCTGTTGATCAGGTTGCCGTCCATAAAGGTCTACTGGTAAAAT
Organism: Geomicrobium halophilum; assembly: GCF_014207655.1. Taxonomy (GTDB): domain Bacteria; phylum Bacillota; class Bacilli; order Bacillales; family Marinococcaceae; genus Geomicrobium; species Geomicrobium halophilum. The sequence goes on from NZ_JACHHJ010000002.1 coordinate 87,130, forward strand.
CGCTTTGGTTTTTCTTGTAATGAGAGCAGGAATTTTAGATGCATCTAAGCAATACGTATCCTGATCTATATCGACCCAAACAGGATGAGCCCCCATGGACATGACTGCATTTTCAGTTGCAGCAAAGCTATTCGAAGGCATAATAACCTCATCTCCTGCTGAAACACCTGCTGCTAATAAAGCAATACTGAGCCCCGTAGTTCCGCTAGAAGTAGTAACACAATGAGAAAATCTCGTATATTCTTTTAAGGCTTCTTCGAATCTATTCACATATTCTCCGCTAGTATATTGGCCTGTAGGCAGTACTTCTTCGACGATTTTAAGGACATCACCGATTTCTTCTTTTCCGATTAAGCGATTAACAGGAAGAAACTCCACTTCATCTGAATCTACATCAGTTTCTGACATGGATAAACTTTCAAAAAGATGTGCTTTAGACACTAAATCAGGAAGGTTCTCTAGTTTTTGTATCATTTTTCCATTCGCCAAAGATTCCTGAAGCTTTAGTGAAACATGTCTCCCCTCAATAAGTAGGTCAGTAACTTCATTAATGTAAGAACTATGTTCCGTTAATTTCTCTTCAATAACCAATGATTTGTTCCCCCCAGTTAAAACTACATTTATTTAATTACATGTTATAATCTGGGAACAATCCCAGGTCAACATTTTTTGAGGTGATAAAATGACGACCATATACGACATTGCCTCCAAAGCAAATGTTTCAAAGTCTACTGTTTCACGAGTACTTAATCACCATCCTTATGTCAGTGAGAAAAACAAACAAAAAGTATGGCAAGTGATTGAAGAATTAAATTATACACCTAATGCCCTTGCCAGAAGTTTTAGGTTCATGAGAAACAAGACTATTGCAGTCATTATTCCCAACCTTTATCATTCATTTTTTAGTTTACTGGCTTCTGGTATCTCTAAAGAATTAAGGGCACAGGGGTATAAAACGGTGATTAGCGAAAGTTTCTACAATGCGGAAAATGAGAAAGTTATTCTGGAAATGCTTAAATTTAAAGAAATTGAAGGCATTATTCTGTGCTCTATAGAAAATGATTGGGAGTTTATAGAAGAGTATCTCAATTATGGACCGATTGTACTGTGTAATGAATTTCACGAAGAAGCAACGATTCCTGTTATTTGTTACGATGAACGAGGAGCAACTGCAGAAGCCCTCAATCACTTGCTAAATCAGGGGCATACAAGAATAGGTTTCTGTTATGATGTTTCAGATAGTCCGTTACAGAAAATGAGACAAGAAAGTTATGAACAATTTCGAGATCACGATTTCCAAGAAACAAAAAAATGGTTTTATCCTGAATGCTTCACGATCAAAGATGGTATGAATGTCGTGAAAAATCTTGTCAAACACCCACAAAATGATCGCCCAACTGCGTTATTTACGGGAAACGATTATGTTGCCGCAGGGGTTATAAAAGAGCTGAAACAAAGGGGATTAGACGTTCCCAGAGAATTTGGTGTTATAGGATATGATGACCACCAAATCTGTTTAGCAACCCATCCCACCATATCAACAATTCATATCCCTATAGATCAGTTGGGTGTTTATACTGCTAAAACATTAATAAAAACCTTGTCTGAAAATAAACCTTTACAAAGAGAAGTCAAAACTTTCGAAGGTAAATTAATCATACGTGAATCCACCTAAAATTAAGAGTGAGCCAACCGCTAATATTGAGGGTGGCTCCTAAATTCCCGAAAAGGTATATTCCAAAATACTTTAACAATGAACGCGACATCCCTCTGGACCCAGTCTTCCATCGCCAGCTTACTTGCCGAATCGAGCGCACGATTAGCGACCATGGTGGGTATAGGGGGGGGACTCCGAGATACGTGTAACATCTACATCTAATATAAAAAAGCTCACCCCAAGAGGAAATTAGACAGTGAAAGAGGGTGAGCTTTTTTTAGAAGGTGATATATACCCTATGAAATATATCTCCCGTTATTAAATACTTATGTTGCTTAAAGTAACAAATAAAATTTCCTATCATGGAACATATTTCAGCAAGGTTTTTCAATAGCTGAAAGTGATTCATTAATTCACATTACATTAATTCAGTGATTTATCTTACATTTAAAATTTTTATATCCATGATCGGATAATCCATACACTTCTTCTCTTTACCCAATCCTGAACATTCAAAATGAATATTCAGAAATTGCTTGGCAACATAAAAAGATAGGCATCGCCTACCCTTTAAACCCCTTATCATCTCTTGTTAGTGAGAGGTGTTATGGCTATTCAATTACCTAATTTCCATGTTTATTGGTTACCCTTTGCTTTTTGTTTATTGATTGTCTCTTTCGCGTATTTTTCTGATTTTTCTTCCACATTGCTGTATATTTCCCGCACCTTATCTTTTACCTTCTGCAAATGCTCTTCGCATTCATCATCTGTGTAATAGAATGGGGGTAGTGACTTTGATAACTCTGCATCATCCTGGATAGATTTAAGCATTGCCTTTTGAACCCAGTTTCCAATTGTTACTGGCTCAAATGTAATTGTTATATGACAACTTAATGTATCTGTAGCTTCTGCAGAGTGCGGTGCTCCTTGCGGTAAGTAGATCATATCACCTACATTAACATCTTCATAAATAGATGGAATACCGATTTTATCAACATCAACCTCACCGCCTGAGTTTTGTTGATCGTAAATATCATAAACCTTCCATCTTTTTGATCCTTCACATTGAATGACTAATTGCTCTGTTCGATCGATATGCGGCACAAAACCACCTTGGTTTGGTGGTGTAACGACCGCAAATGCTGAACACTTTGTTCCTATAGAATCACCTAATTTTGCGCAAAATCTTCCCATTGACGGATAAAATTCTTCTACCGCAGTCAATAAAAGCGAAGAACCTTCACTAAGTGCAACCGATGCTTTAGCTCCATCCATAACACGACCGATCGCTTTCGAACCGACCACCAATGGACGCGAATAGAACCTATGCGGTTGAGGCACACCGTCTTTAATCACACGAAAACACTCTTCCGGTATACGAGGTTCAACGAGCATATGCTTAATTGCCTCCATACCGAAAATTTCCCTTGTCCAGCCATCTTTCGGACTTGTAAGAATTTGTCCTTGTTCCGTCCATAATTCATTATTTCTTATTTCATATAAGGCATTAATGGCATTTTGAACTGCTTTCTCCATTTTCCCGCCTCCCGCCTCCTCTATACAAATTACATTTCAAATACTAAAAGTGTGAAAGGCATCTGATCCGCGCCACCGCCAATGACATTGCTAGGTACTTCTAAAAGTTTTTCATAACCGGATCTTTCAGCAACGGAAATGACTTCCGACTCTGTCCATATACGATCTATCGAAAGACAGAATTCATGCTGTAGCTCTCCCGATTCATTTGTCTTTGTTGCGATTACAGGCTGAATTAACTGTTTTTTACTAGCGTCATAATACAAACTAAGCCAAGCCATAATATCCTCTCCCGAACTCTTAAAGGGATGACATAATATAGGCCCTGTAAACTTCTCTTTAAAATCATCGGTTGCTTTGTCGTTAAACACAGGTAAAAATAAGTATTGGCAACCTCGATTTTTAAGCGTCGAACGTAAATTATTAAAGAATATCTCAATTTTTTGATCGCTAACAAAACAGTTAATCGAGGCGGAAGACATAACTGCAACTTGGGTTTTTTCTTGTGGGATATTTTTTTCAAACTCTACAGCATCTAAAATATCAGCTTGAACCCAGGCAATATTAGAATAGCGCTTCTTAGCTTCCTCGATCTGATCGGTAGAGTAATCGACGCCATAAACCTTATAACCTTTGTTATCTAAATGGTTTGTCACTCTTCCATCTCCGCAACATAGATCAGCGATGTAGTTTACGCCTTTCTGAACATCGAACACTTCAAGACCATGCTCGATAAGTTCCAAATCCCACGTTACTCCTTCGTTTAAGTCTTCAATATAATCACGGAATACACCGGAATAAAGGCTATCCCTTATAATCAAATGTTCTCCCATTTCTTTAATCGCGCGCTGAAAAGGGAAAAACTTTTTATATTCGCTCACTTCATCTATAACTTTTGTTAAAGTGTTCAATAGAGTTATCCCTCCATTTTTCAGTATATGTATTACAACGGGTAGAGAAGGGGGATACCCCTTCTCTTTAAAATGTAACCTGATTTAAAATTCCTCTTCTTCAATTTCACCTGGTTGTCTAATGCTGATATCAGGATAAGATGCTTGCCCTCTCACCACTTCTGTTTCATTATCAATCGTATTGTCTTTTGCAAACGCCACTAGTTCCTCAACCTTTGTCATGGGTATTCACCTCCTTGTTAAAGTTTAAGATTCCACCTCAATCTTTGTGTTTGTTGAATTTCTCAAAGTAAGGAGCGGTAAAGCAGTTGATGAAGTAATAACGATCATTAGACCCGCGAAAAATCCGATGGTCGTCGCCGGGAAAAATTCAAGCAGAAATCCTGTTGTCATCATGGATACAGCCATTATGACGTTTGACATCGTATCGCTTAAAGCAAATGCTCGACCGTGGACATATTTAGGTACAACGAGCATCGTTAATGAGGTGAATGAAGCATTTCCGATCCCTGCCCCGATCGTAGCAAGTAAGATAAAAAACGCTGCCATCCACAAGTTTGATGATTGACTAACAGCCATGTGTGATCCACCTTCGATGACTGAGGCGAAAATGACCGCAAAAACTAGAAACTTCTTAAATAAATGCGCCACCAATCCACTAATGAGAAAGCCGATGCCTAGTGATGCATACAGGATACCGACACCTTGATCTCCGGCGCCGAATGTTTGGTAACCATAGACAGCTATTAAAACATTGATGGCACCACCGCCGATTGGCCATAGAAAAGCCTGAATAGCAACAATTTTGATAAGCAATGAATCTTTAAATTCTTTCCAAAAGGTTGTTTGCACCGCTTTCTCTTTTTGGTCTCCTTCGTCCTCTTCACTTGATGAGAACTTAATTCTTAAAACCAAAAGGCCTGAGATAAGGAATGTCAAAGCATTTATAATAAACGCCAATTGCGTACCGATTAGCGCACTAACCACACCGCCAATCGAAGCGCCAAGCGTCATATTAATTCCGCCTAGTGACTGATCGATTGAATTTGCTACAGGTATGTTTTTATCATTAACAATTTGGGGAATGAGTGATTGTCTTGCAGGCATTGATAATGCTGAGAAAAAAACCAATGCTACGGTGACAATGTACGCAATCCAAACTGTTTCCTCAGAAATAATAAATAACAAGGATAATGCTAGGAAAATTCGTGAGAAATCCGATACGACTAGAATAATCTTTTTGTTTATTCGGTCTGATAAATACCCCGCAATGGGCCCCATAATTAAAAACGGAAGCGTTCGGGCGGCTAAAGTGATACCGACCGCAACGCCTGATCCAGTAATTTGAAGCAACAAACTAAGTATAGCTACACTGCTAAACCAATCACCAACACCACTTATAAAATTAGCAGTTACCAGTTTTCTATATGATTTCTCGCGCTTAAGAACCTGATATATTTCTTTCACTGTCTAAACCTCTTCGTAGAAAAATTATCTCGACGCTATTGAAGGTTCAAGAGATGCTGACATTTTTTTGAATTAATATTAAAATAAAAAGGGGATATATTCCCCTTTCTCTCTTTTGCCAAGGTAAAGTAACGGATTAGAATCCCTCTTCATCAATTTCAATTGGTTGTCTGATACTGATATCAGGATAAGAAGATTGTGCTCTCACAATTTCTTCTGTTTCAGTATCAGGCGTGTTGTCTTTTGCAAAATGCACTAGTTCCTCAACTTGTGTCATAGGTTTTCACCTCCTTATTAAAGTTTAAAACCTCTACTTTTATATTACTTTACAAACCTATGATTACCATCATCTCAATCTTCTAATCTTTTTAATTGTTTTAATATTTTTGTAATTAATATATATGCCCTCCTTTCATTTGTATATATTGTAAAATACTAACATAATTGGTTGACTTATTTCAACTTTCTATATATTTTATGAGGGGCACCTTTGTAAAATGGCCAAACTTTTGGTTGTTTTTTTATCTTTACTTGTTCTTTATATAGGGAACCGATCATTTGCAAGGAGAGGATTAACTATAACCGTTTATGTGCAACAAGATGTGGGCCTTGCAAGCTCTTTAAAATTTGCCTTAAGCACAATAACATCCCTTATAAAGAAAAGAATATTGCTGAACATGAACCTATTTGCAAGAATTTTGACGTTATCAATCCTCAGGCGTTCCGTACACGATTATTCACCACCAGGATAATGAAACAGCCTATGTCGGTGCGACATCAAAACTGAAAATAGCTTTAAAAGAAATGAGCCACTCTCTAAGCTGATGAGTAGCCCATTTTATTGGTGATAAAGTATTGGAGATAGAATATTCTGAAATATACCTTTTAGATGAATTAGAAAAAACATCCAAAATGTGTATATATTTCGTGAAACGTTGCCGCCTCCCGCCTAATGTGGAGCATGTTAGCTGAATAAACTTCCAGATCTTAGGCAGATTACGTTTCATGACAAAAATGCTGGCTAACATCGGGAAAAGGTCAGGAAAATCCACCGATAATCAGCGCAGAACGAATAATTACACTTATGATCAATATTCACATCTCATTCATGAAATTTCACCTTCTTAACGCCCCATAATCATCATAGAAACAGCAGCATATAACGTCATTAAAATGCCCGTTCCTACGACTCCAATTATAGATAATATAACACAACCGGTGAAATAGGAAAGGAACTTATTCAATTAAGATCCCCCTTTCATATTATGCTGTCTCAATGTCTTTCTCTCTTTTTCACGAATATAATTCAAAACCAGACGACGAACGGTTTGTGCCGGTCGGTCTGTGTATTGGCAAAACGTCTGCCAATCATGATCATTGATCCAAAATTTACGTTGTTTTGAAGCCATTATTTCACCTCCATGGTTTAATGATAGGTGTAAAAGTAATCTTCACACCCAAGCGTTAAATCCATGCTTTTCTATTTGACAATTATATTTTAGAGCAAAATTAGCCGCATACTTGAATGCTTCCTCACGTTCTTTTCCTTTGAAATTAGCCGATTCATGTGTCTCCCCAAGCAAAAATTCACCATCAATGGTTTAAGCATGAATGTTCGGACGTTCTTCTAATCGCACAAAAAAGTATATTTTATGATCGGCAAGGATCCTGCTCCGAATAAATACGACAACGATATAAAAATCGGTGCTTGTAACAATTTGAGCTTGTTAATATGGATTATGCTGAAATGCTTGTATTCAGTTTCCTCTTTCATTCGCTTAATTTCCCTGTTGCAAGCATCGTTATATTCTTGTAGTCGTTGGAGATTATACACGTTCTTGTACTTTAAGCGAATCTGCTCTTATCATTGTAGCACCTCATTTGCGTTTATCTTTATCATTTTTTACCTGCTAGGAGGTTGGATCCTCCTAGCTGCAAAAACGGTCAATATAACCTATTATCCCTTTGTATGTTTTAACCGTTTTCTCATTCGCTTGGGTCGGTTCATCGTCTTCACTACCTACATAAATGTGTAAAGTGATTACATGATCCGATCCGTTAATATTGATAACCCCGTCGCCTGCGTCCTTTATTTCATAACCGTCTTGCTTTCGTGTTTGTTCATTTCGATCAATCCTTTCTAAAAAGGGGGGGAGAAACGCTCTCGATTGCCTTAACAATATTAGTCAGTCAAGCATTTACGGATTTCCTTGAATACGGGTATGCCAGCATAATGATTATTTGGAATTAAGTCACGAATACTTACGTATTTAATCAGTAAAATTTTGATTTTACGGTCTAAAGGATGGTTATGATCGTTTAACATAACTGCAACACGAATGATTTCTTTATCCAGATGACGACTTTTATCCACACTTCCATACGCTTTAACATTATCCAGCCGTTGATTTATAACATCAATAAGCATACATCCATTTTTTGCATTGATAACCTCTCCCTTTTTTGGTATTAGTAGAGGGGAGTCATCCCCTCTATCATTTAGCTTCCACGTAATAGTTTTTCTTTTTAATCGTTTTTCTCTCGTGCATGTTCCTAATTTCATCGAGCGAATAATTTTTTCGATGGTGCTTTTTGTAGTCGCCTTGATGCCAGTACCACGCTTTTTTACGTTTAGCAAATTTAAAATCTAAACCTTTTAAGTCTTCTTTAATCGGGTATGTTTCGCCCGTTACCCAAATCCAAGTACCGATGATTTCAATGTCAATGCTATGATATTTGATAAGTGCATCTACGATTTTCATATATTGATCTGTCTCGTTGTGATCCTTATTGAATTTCTTGGCAATCTGTTCATATTCTTCTTTGAGTTGAATAAAGTTAACTTCTTGACCGCCTTGATCGGGATGATGTTTTTTGCATAATCTCCTGTACTCTTTTTTAAGTTCTTCTTCGGATGTGACACTGTGAAAAAATTTCATGGTCATCATTTCCTCCTTATGTTTTGAAAATTTCTATTTTATCATTTGCCGTAGTAAGCAAATGGGTCCCCAAAGGGGAGAATTTTTTCCCTTTGGCACGCAGTAGCAGATCGTGAGGATAGAGGGGGTGTCAAAGGTTCTCGTATTTAAAAGTTTTTTGATTTGCGCCGCGCTTTTTCCAAAAAAGTTTTAAATCCTTTGACACTCCCTCTGCGACACTTAGGACTTGGTTGGTTGGCGTCCGGGATCCGACCAATCTAGTCCTTAGTGTCGCCCGAACGATATGCTTACGGAGTGCAAAGGAAAAAATTGTTCAATAAAAAAGCAGCCCTCGGCTGCTTTTACCTTTCATGGCGATTTTGACTTTTTAGACCGAAGCGAGATGTCAGCTAACCGTTAGCAAGCGTATTTTTCTTGCTTATGGACGCTGAGCAGATCCTTCAGGACGCCCTGAGCATTTCTTTATCGAGCCGCCCCGTTACAAATCAATTTTTCATCATAATAATTAACTTGCATTTATTTTAAAAACAATTATTTATTTAATTAACTATTATTTATCAATGTGAGTGATACCTCAAGCCTTGAATTGGTTACCATATCCCCAATCAAAAACAGTATTAGGTTTTCATTTTCTTTTTCGGAAATTCCATTTGTAGTCCTTCATCAGTGAGTATCAAATGAGCATCAAATGTATTTCCCTTTTTGCTTTCAAATCCTTTGATAACACTTGTTATTCCTTTTTCACAAAGGGCTTTCACTTGTGTTTTTGTGATCGTTTTTCCTACAAATTTTTTGGGAAACGTTTGCTTACATCCATTTCGATATTCGGAACAACCATAGAATTTTTTTCGATCCATGATATTCCCTATTTGACAAGACGGACATACAGCCATACTTCCTTGGTCTTCGATAGCCTTTTTAGCGTATTCAGTATTGACGTTTTGAAGATCTTCTTGTGCTTGATGGACAAGTTTGTTGACGAATTTCTTTGTGTTTTCGATAAAATCATGCTTCTCTGCTTCTTCTTGACCAATTCGTTTTAAAAATTGCTCCCATTTCGCCGTCATTTCAGGTTTGGAAAGCAGTGTTCCTTCGACGGATTGACATAAAACATTTCCTTCCTCCGTGACAGATACTTTGTTCTTCTTCACTTCGATATATCCTTGCTTCATTAACGCTTCAATGATGGAGCTACGGGTTGCTTCAGTACCTAATCCTTCGACTTCTTTCAATGTTTCTTGTGCTTCCTCATCATCGATGTTCTTTCCACATGTTTTCATTAACGTAATCAATTGACCTTGGGTGTACGGTTTTGGTGGCTTTGTTTTCCCTTCCTTGATGGTAACATCAGCCTTAACTTCTGTACCTTTTTCCAATATCGGCAAGGATTGATGTTCATTGTTTTCATTGTCCTCTTGACCGTTATCTTGATGGATCTGTTTCCAACCTTTGTGTACTTCCGTTTTTCCTTTACTGATAAAATCAATGCCGTTTACATTTGTGGTCATCAATGTTTCGTCATATATATAATCACTGCAAAACATACCGAGCATTTTTTTGATGATTTCCATATAAATATTTATTTGCTTCTCATCTAGTTTTTGTAGAGTGTGGTAATCAGGGATTTTCTTTGTTGGAATAATAGCATAATGTTCTTGTACTTTACTTGCATCAACATAACGCTTTTGCGGATCAGTGGTTTCAGGTTCAAAAGAGAAATCAACGATGGATTGGTACCTCTTCATCTTTTCCTTTAGGTAAGTAAATTCATTGTCTGTGATATGCTGCGTATCCGTTCTTGGATAAGAGACGAGTTTTAGGGGGTTATCGTAAAGGCTTTGCACGATTTTTAGAGTTTCGCTTGGGCTATATTTAAATTTTTGATTAGCTAACGTCTGTAAACTCGACAATGAATGTAACTTTGGCGGCTTATTTCGTTTTTCGTTCTTTTCAATAGAAGAAATATAACCTTTTGTTTGCTGTTTTTCGCTGACATTGGCTTCCTGTAAATGCAATTGAGCATCGACATTACTTTTGTATCTTCCTTTGACTTTTCCTTGATATCGTCCTTTGTCTGTATCAAAAGCTCCCTCGATTTCAAAAAATGGTTCTGATTTGAAGTTTTCGATGGATTTCTGACGATCATAAATGAGTTTAAGGGTTGGCGTTTGGACTCGACCAACGCTCCATGCCCCTTTTTTCTTTAACCCCTGTTGTTGCAATAAAACGCTGTACAAGCGAGTCCCTGTCATTCCAACCATCCAATCACCGATTTGACGAGCTTGAGCTTCCTGATACAAAGGTTGATATGAACCTGCATCTTGAAGGTTCTTAAAACCATTGATGACTTCATGTTTTTCCAAACTGTTAATCCATAGGCGTTTCATGGGCTTATGATCGTTTCCCGATACTTCGATGATACTACGGGCAATGTTTTCCCCTTCTCGGTCACAATCGGTCGCAATAATGATCTTAGTCGCTTCGTCTAATAGACGTTTAACAATGTTGTATTGATCTTTGGTTTTTGTTGTTGGTTGAAACTCAAATGATTCAGGCACAATGGGCAGATGATCCAGCGACCATTGTTTCCATTCTGATTTGTATTGAGAAGGTTCTTTTAGTTCAACTAAGTGCCCAACACCCCATGTGATTTTTGTTCCATTTGGAAATATCGAATCGTTGAGGATTTCAATATATCCATCCTTCTTTTTGGTCGAAAAAGCACTTGCATAGGCTTGAGCTTGGCTTGGTTTTTCTGCCAAAATCACGGTGCTCATCAGATGATTCTCCTTTCTTTATAAAAGAAACTAGTGTTTATCAAACAAACTAATATTTATTAAATAAATATTAGTTTGTTTGATTTCCTCCCCTTTATTACATTGGAAGCTCTTCTTCATCACCTTTTTTACGTTTTCGAAAAGGTTCATCTTCGATTAAATGATTCTCGATGTTTTTCATTTCATCTTCAATCGCATTGATGTCTTCATCAGGTGTGATGTTGGAATCCTTTTTATCTTCGGTATTATTAGTAGACAACGTGACAGCCTTTTTCCTGTTATCGTTTTGATCTTCATTGGTAGCATGATCTTCATCAGTCATTGTTTCCTCGTCTTTTTCTTCATCATGCGCTGACAATTCAACAACAAGATCTTTAATCGCCTTTTCATCATCTTTGGTGATTTCTTTATCTTGGTCTAGGGATGTTTCGATTTCTTTTGTTTGTTCTTGGATAGCTTCGAGATTGTCTTCTTCATCGACAATACCCGTATCGTTTTGAAGCAACTTCGTAAGTTCCGAATCCGATAACTCAATATCGCCGTCTGATTGGTTGCTTTGAGAAACACCCGATTCTTCTTGTGTTTCTTGTACCATTTCTTCTTGCTGAAAGGCTTCGGATGCTTCTTCTTGGCGATCTTTTTCTTTCATATCCTCGTTTCGATACTTGTCATAATCATTCACATAATCGCCGTAAATATTTGACTGAAAAGCTTTTTCCACTTTTAATGGATCATAACCGGCAATAAACAAATAGGCGGCTGTGCCTTTATTATTAGAAAGCTCACCAGGTGTAATTAACGGTCGTTTAACCACTTGCTCAGAGCTACTATAAGAACCATCTTTGGTGAGTGTTCCGTGCTGCTTAGAACCTGTTGTGTGTTTTACAGTTGTATCCCCTGCCAGTTTAGAAAAATACTCCGCCGTTTTGGTATCTTTCGTTCGCAAAAACAAGGTTGAATCGTGATTATTAATGATTGTTCGAGCTTGCTCATGACCATACATATCCTTTTTCTCAATCTGAGCAAAATCCTGAATAATGGTTTGCATGGACATTCCTTGACCTCGACAAGTAGATAATGTTTCATCATAGCCGTTTAACCGACCGATATTTGCAAATTCGTCTAAAAGAAATGTCGTATGGATCGGCAACATACGGTTCTTTTCATTTCCAGCAATCTCATAAAAAGTATCGATTAACTGATCAAAAAAGGTGGCGGTTAAGGGTTGAACAGGATTTGTTTTCATTGGGATTCGAATATACAAAATGCTTTTTCTCTTTTGAAAGTCATAGATATTAAAATCACTTTGAGCTGTCATATTAGCAACATCTTGTAGTGAAAAGATGGCGGTTTGTTGCGCAAACGATGATAATATACTCGCTCGTGTGTTTCCTGATTGAGTGCTTGCATCTTTTAAATACTGATAAGCAGGATGTTCGTGACCAATTTCTTCACATAATTCCTTTAAATATTCTTCATCCTCATTAATCTGATTAAATGTATTCTTTACATCTGTAAACGTGGCATTTGATTTTTTACCTTTCACATAAATAATAATTCCTGTCAGTAAATCTTTGGCTGTGTTGAAGAAAAAATCTTCTTTTGTATCTTTTGAACTGTTTCTGGATATCGTACCTGCTAATTTAATGGCATCAAAATCATTTCTTACATAATCTAATGGATTATATTTGGCACTTAATAAAGTAACAAAATCGATATGGAATACATCATAGCCCTGATCTCGTTTTATGGTTGCTGTTTGATCATAAAGCTCGCCTTTGGGATCCGTAACGATAATCGTTTGTTCTCGCATGTTGATCAAATTCGGGATCACAAATCCTTGCCCTTTACCACTACCAGAGGAACCAATTACAAGCACATTACGGTTATCAATGTCTGTATTTTCTCCCATGATTAGCAATTTCTTTTTCTTTGGGATCTTTCCTAAAATGATCCCTTGTTCCACTTGTAGTGTATCTTCAGGGATATTTCCATATTTGTTATTTTTTGATAACATCTTTCCATCTGTAAACTCTACCGGTGTTCCCCATTTAGCTGTTCCATGTATACCTAAATCTGATGCATCCTCATAGGAATGTTTCAGAATGCTATAACGCAACACATGTAAGGTTGCTGCGATAATGATGAACGGCAAAATTATAAAGGCGGTGCTTAAATTTTCATCCCCGTAAATATAGGTAAAAGTTGCCGATGGATCAATGAGCGCAGCATTGAAACTTTCAGCAGGTCCTATAAAGGCGAAGAGCGCTACCATTAACAAATAGGTGATAAGGATCCCTAGAAAGATTCCGAATCCTACAGGTTTCCATGATATTTTGCTGATCATGTATTATCCTCCTGCTTTATCATTGTTCATGTTCTAACACTTGCCCTCGATACCTTTTCTTTTCACGTTTTTTGGTTGAATCTCTTTGTGGCATACGTTGATTATCATGTTCGATTTCCATAAGCGATTGCTGAATTCCTTCGAGGAGATTTTGGCTATACGCTTTTGCGTTAGTCGATCCACTTGATTTTTCCTTTTCGCTCCATTCTTGCTCTAATGATTGGAGATCGTTTTCTAATGAAGACGTTTGCCGGTCGGATTGATGGTGTAAACGAACCAAAACATCAGGTCGATCAATGGTTTGTACTTGATCCCCATATCGCTTGGTAAGCTCAAGTTGAAGGGCACGTTTAGGTTCATTGATTTCATTTTCAAATTGTTGCTTCTGTAAGCGATACTGTTCAATTTTTTTGCTTGCCTGAAACGTTCCTTCATGATCACGATTATAAACATACTGAGCTTTTTTCCGCTCTTCTTTTTTTATGCCACGATCAAGAATCAAAATACTTTGGGATATTTGATTAACCTGTTCATGAATGGGTTTTTCTCGTTTTAGCATGTGATTGTTTGATGCGTGTGTTTTGATATCTTTTTCAGCGAGTAACTCACCATGTTCTTTGTAATACTGTAATGCTTGGTATTTTTCGATGGTGGTAAATATTTGATTCGTATCGTATAATGATTGAAATTCTTGTTCTGTTAATCGCTCTTGTGCATCAAGAGCAACCTTGGATGTTTCATACATGTTGCGATAGGCATATTGATCTTTTTGATGACGAGATTGTAGATCTTTGATCTCTTGGATACGTTGACGCATTTCTTGAGGAAATCGTTCTTTATTAAACCCGTAGTAATGAACCTTTGATGGTTGCTTGTCATAAACTTTCTTAGCTTTGCTGATAACATTTTTTTGGGATTCGATCTGCACCTTCGTTTGATCGATTTTTTTCTTCCAACTACCCTTCTCTAAATCGGACATAATGTTGAGAGCTATGGAATAATCAACATAACTTTTTGCTCTTTTTGCGATGGTTTTCATCGCTGCTTTTTCGGTATCTGTCAGTGAAGACGTTTGTTGCCCTTTTTCCTTTGACTTCTCTTCCAATGAAATGGCGTTTTCCTGTTCTTGAAGACTTTCTAATTCTTTATTAATGGACTGTAATTCTTGATTTAATTTCCCATAATATGTGACAGGTTCATACTCTTTTCCATGTTGTTTGGCAATTTCTTTTGTCCTCTTTTCCCATTGATAATCGGAACGTGATAAACGTATGTTAGGTTCTTTATCTAACCCTTGTTTCCGATAACTTTCATGAGATACTTTTTCATTAATGCCAAGATCATGGTACTTTTCATTAATGCGTTCGGCTAAATTTTCTCGCCATTTATTTAAGGTTTCTTTTTTATGCCAATCCGTTGTATGTTCGCTTTCTTTTTGTTTATCATTACGGATTCTTTTAGCTCCCCATGTTCCATCTTCATTGAATGGTCGAACGGTAAGCATGACATGCGCATGAGGATTATGTTCTTTATCACGATGGATATTAATATCAGCAACCATTCCTTCATTAGAAAAGTTTTCTTTACAGAAATTTTCGGTTAATTGACGTTGCTCTTGATTAGATATTTCTTTTGGAAGTGCGAAAACAATTTCTCTTGCCAACTGTGCATTCGCTTGTTTTTCTACCTTTTCAACTTCATTCCATAGTTTCTTTCGGTCTTCCGCCCATACAGGTGCATGTTCAGGTGAGAGGATAAATGATTCCACTTCTCCATCTCTTGCATAATTTTTTGTTAGCCCATCACGTTCAGAATAAAGATGTTGTCCACTTCGATAAGCCGCACTTGCCACGGCTGATTGTGATTTTTTATTAATGACTTGTGCCCGAAACATATAGTGCGACAATCGAATAACCTCCTTTTGATTTTTGATAAGCCCCGCTAGGATATTTGGCGGAAGACAAACATAAATAATTGTTCGAGTGTCAACGAGTCCCATTTTTTCACTTTGCGCAAATGTACTATGGGATGTCTTTTCCGGAAGCTGTGGAAGATATTGCAAATGGCTCCTTTAAGGAAAAGGAACGGCCGCCATCAGCCAAAATACCGTCCGAACCCTACCGATATCCTAGCCACTATGAGGTGAGCGATACGACGCGCATGCATCAGTATTTAACCCAGGATCGTAAAATTCACCCTAAAGTCGTGAATTGGTTGGAGCACAGGGATTATGTGGCGCAAGACAAACGGGGCAATGTCGTTTATAAATGGAAACAGCAGGGCGAGGTCGTGGGGGCGAATCGGCAGGGGACACAACCGATGGCGAAAACGGGTGATTGGTTTAAAGGCATTGACAAAAACAGCCCAGGGAACGCTGGTTTCTCTTTTGATATTGGAAAACCGGAAACGCTCTATGTGTTTGAAAGCGCCGTCGATGCGTTGTCTTATTGGAGTGAAAAGAAGGGGGATATACAAAATGCACGTATGCTTTCAATGTCTGGTTTGAAACGACACACAGTTAGCGCAGAAATGAACCGGATGAATAGGGAAGGATACTCGCCAAAACAAGTGGTCATTGCCGTGGATAATGATCCGTCTGGTCGTGATTTCGCCTATGGCCTAAAAGATGTGTTGCAAAACTATGTAAATCAAGACGGGGAACGGGTTGGGAACGTTGATTTGCCAAAGGAAAAGGATTGGAATGAACAATTAAAAAAGAATGTGGCCGTCGAACAGCCGCGAGCGAAAGAATCCCAACCCTCTCCAGCTAAGGATGCGGAACCGGAACGATAATGGAAACCTTTACGCACGGGTTTCGGCCCATGTATTTTTGTTGGACGAGGAGTGTGAAGAATGATAGACGAGGATACGATCGTCAGCATTTTTCTTATAGTGTTTTTTCTTTTCACCTTCCCATTGGTTATTGTTGGTTTTGTTTGGTTGATGAGAAAATGGATGAAGCGTCATCGAGAGAAACAAGCGTTCCAACGAGTCATTCAAAGTGGCATTCGTTCGATCGATCAAATGGATGGCCATCAATTTGAATTTTTTCTAGTCCAACTGTTTAAAGAATTGGGATATCGATCCGTGAAAGAAACGAAACGTTCCAATGATTTCGGGGCTGATTTGGTGATGGAAAAGGAAAAAAAGATCGTTGTGCAGGCGAAGCGATACGGGTATAAGCAAAGGGTGGGAATCCAGGCTATTCAGCAAGTATTTGCGGCAATTCCTTTTTACCAAGCCCAGGAAGCCTGGGTGGTCACAAACAGCTTTTATACGGCTTCGGCCTGTAAACTCGCCCAGGCTTGTGGTGTTCATCTGTTAGATCGATGGCGCCTGCAGCAATTTATCGTGAATGTGAACCCGGAAATGACGGCTCAAAAGGTGTATGAAAATGTAGAGCCAGCGCGACGCAATTGTCCCTTGTGTGGCTCACCTTTAGTGGTGCGAAGTCATCAGGAGAATACGAGACGATTTTTTGGATGTTCTTCATTTCCGAATTGTCGGCATACGGAACCATTAAATGCTTCCTGATTTCTCTCCTATGGGGGAGGCGAGTCCTTCAAAGTATGGTATACTAGAGAAACAATAAACAACTGTCCAGGGGTGGACGTTCACCTTGTCAACCTTCGTGCCAATTGGCGCCCTTTTTCTTGAGGGGGAAGGGAGGTGAACAGTCATGGTGATCACTTATGAAACGGCCATGTTATGTGTGGCCGTAGCCACGTTGGTGGTCTTGATGATGAAACATGACGATCAAAAAAAGAAGTAACCACCCCTGGTGTCCAATCCGAATGGGTGGCTACTTCATCTAATCATTAGGTGAACAAATCCCTTGGTAGGAGTTGTTCTATTGGGAGGCCGTTGGCAAATAAAATGTGGAAGCGATTAAACAATATGATTTCTGGTCATCTATTTCGCTCGAACATTCACAAACAATAAAGATTGAGGCCACTGTCATGTTTAAGTTTATGGGAGATTAAAATGCTTAAAAAGCACTTTAGTTAAGTAAAGGTGCCAAATTTGTGCCAAAAGACCCCATCCGTAGTTGAAATGCGAGTTCCGGCAATCGCCAAAACCCGCATCATGTAAGTATTTTAACTGGAGCTTCCTGCCGGACTCGAACCGGCGACCTCATCCTTACCATGGGAAAATAAGAGAAATATAAGCAATATTTATGAATAAAACCGAGGAAAATCAACACTTTTGGAAAAGGTATTGATCATAAAGAGCATATAAAGTAATGAAGTCGTCATTGTTTCGTCACTGAAATGGAGAACAGTTACATACAATTAAAATAATTAGCTGTGTAAAGGTTTTTGATGTTAATATGGAAATACAAAGAATGAGTATTCAACAAACGGGCCATTTAACGGCATAAATTGTTTTGGCAGTACGGGAATAGATACCTTCGGAGGTGATTTAATATTGGAGCATAAATGGCTTGAATGGGCGAAGCAACTTCAATCCATTGCACAATCTGGTTTAGCTTATTCAACTGATGAGTTTGACATTGAAAGATTTAAGTTGATTAGAAACATAAGCGTTGAAATGATTGCCGAGAAATCTGACATAAGTGAAGAGAAAGTCAGTGAAATATTCGCTAGTGAGACGGGGTATGCCACCCCAAAAGTAGATGTACGATCTGTTGTGTTTAATGATAATCAAATTTTAATGGTGAAAGAAAAGAAAAATGGTTATTGGTCTTTGCCAGGAGGGTGGGCAGATATCGGATTAACCGCAAGTGAAGTGGCTGTGCAAGAAGTAAAAGAGGAAGCAGGATTTGATGTGGTTCCTAAAAAGTTATTAGCAGTCCTAGATATGAAATGTCATTCGCATCCTCCTTCATTGCACCATATTTATAAAATATTTATTCAGTGTGAGATTGTTGGTGGTGAACCCACAAAAGGGATGGAAACAAGTGCGGTCGAATTTTTTGATGAGCACCGTTTACCTCCTCTTTCGATTTCTCGAAACACAGAACCACAAATTAAAATGTCGTTCAAAAAATGGCGTGATGCTAATGAGGACGCCGATTTTGATTGAGAAATAGTCACTATTCCATTAAAGAGCGCAAAAATTGAATAACCTGTAGAAACAAATGATGAGAGGAATAGACATGATTAGTGCTATCTTACACGGATTCGTATTATCCTTTGGATTAATTTTAGCTTTTGGAGCGCAAAATATATTCCTTTTTAATCAAGGAGCTGCTCACAAAAGGTTACGGCATACTATGCCATCGGTCGTAACTGCTTCAGTTTGCGACACTATCTTAATTGTTCTTGCGGTTTTAGGTGTGTCACTCATCGTCATGACTGTACCGGTTTTTCAAGTGATCTTTTTTGCTGCTGGATTCCTTTTCCTTATTTACATTGGATGGACAATATGGGCTAGTGATCCAGTGGAAGTGAATAACAAACACGGAGCTATGAGTGCAAAAAAGCAAGTCATGTTCGCTATATCTGTTTCACTTTTGAACCCTCATGCTGTGCTTGATACGGTAGGGGTTATTGGAGCCAATTCTTTAAGATATTCGACAGCACCTGAGTTAATCGGGTTTACGGTTGCCTGTATTGCTGTATCTTGGATCTCTTTTCTTGGGTTAGTAATGATCGGAAAAACCATTCGTACGATCGATCAGGAAGGGAAGATCACTGTTCTTATTAATAAAATTTCTGCGGTGATTATCTGGGGTGTAGCAATTTACCTAGGATATCAGCTGTATTTGATAATTTAATACTACTGGTCACCTTTCACGATCCTCATTAAACGAGGCGCAGGAATAACGATCCTGTTTGCGCTGGACTTCATGTAAGGTTCTGTATTATTACTTTACCATAAACGCTTATATCAATATCATCTGCGACAAACAACTTAAAGAAGCTTTATAAGGCTTCTGCATCTTGTTTCTATTTCTTCCCATAGAAATGCGTGAGTAGCGTGATTTAATACTCGGTTTCGTTTTTTCTCTCTGTTCATCCAAGAAATAATCTCATTCTCGTTGATACCAGCGTTTTTGAATTTATAAGAAATGTGCTTCCAAAATTCATACATGAAATCGATTTTTAAAGACTCATGTTCTGCGTTCTCCATTTGTTCTTTTACATGAACCCAATGATCGAGAATAGACGAGGAGAGTAATGATTCACAAGGTGATTGCCTAAAGGCGTCCATTTTCTCTCCGGATTGATACTTATCGAGGTTTTCTATCATCAAATCCCATACATCTGAATATCTCCATGTAACTGATCCACTTTCTTCTGCCAATAATTTCTCTTTTAATCGCTCACTGATATTCATAACTCATACCTCCAGGTAGCGGAAAATTCATTTCCCTATACTCATCGTAATCCGTTCATATCATAATTAAAAATCATTAAAAAACAGCGTAATGATCATTCAAAATGATAAGATGGAGAGGGAGGGGTTATGATGGAAATTCGAGATTTGTGGATCTTCAAAGAGTTAGCGGAGAATGGGAACACGACAAAAACAGCTGAGAAATTAAATTATGTTCAGTCCAATATTACAGGCAGGATTAAAAAGCTAGAATCAGAATTACAAACACAGCTTTTTTATAGACATGCCCGTGGCGTATCATTAACCTCAAAAGGAACATTACTCTTATCCTACACTGATCAAATTTTACATTTAATAGATACAACCAAAAAAGCTGTTCAAGATTCCGAAATTATTCGAGGACCTCTTTATTTAGGAGCCAATGAAACAACAGCATCTGCCCGATTACCTGCCCTTTTGGCATCCTATAACCAGCGTTATCCTGAAGTGGATCTTTCCCTAAAGATTGGGGAAACGCATCCCCTAATAAACGATGTCCTGAACTATAAATTGGATGGCGCATTCGTTGTTGGCCCTGTTCAGGATGATGACCTTATTCAAACCCCTGTGATGGAAGAAGAACTTGTTCTAATTACTGATCAACGGCATTCGCTATTATCTTGGACTGATCTTAAGTATCGAACGCTTCTTACACGGCCCTCCTGTATTTACCGGAAAAGACTCGAACAGTGGTTGCAGGAAGAGGGCATATTTCCTAGAAAAATCATGGAGTTTGGAACGCTGGAATCGATCATTGGATGTGTCAAAGCTGGTTTGGGTGTATCTATAACAACACAATCGCTGGTTAAGCAATATCAAGTGGAGAGGGACCTTAACCTTCATTCTCTACCGCCGAAGTATTCAAATGTAAGCACGGTGTTTATAAGACGTGAGGATACGTTTGTTGATCGTGCGTATAAAAACTTTTTAAGTATGGTAAAACAGCAAGATCCCGCAAAAATTGAATAGGGAGAAAAGTTATTCCGCAAACGAGGCGCGTTTGTGGAATACAAATTGTACCAGAATCGGGCTGATTGGGGGGCTATTTTATTTCAAAAACAAATAGGGATGTATCTAATGTTGATCGTATGCAACGAGGAATTGCACTTTCAATTACGTTTTTGATTATTGGAGGATTCTTATATTTTACCCCCTCCTATACTGGTTCTATGATTATTTCGTACTCATTAGCTGTATTCTTTTTGCTTATTGGGATAACTGGCTTAGGACTTGAGTTAAATAAACTAGGAGGACAAACAGATAAACTTGGTTTTGATGAATTGGGGATAGGATTAGGTATAGGAATAATATGGGCAATTATTTATTATTATTTACCCGTATGGTGGATTAATTTAATCACTATTTTTTTGCTTTTTCTGAGTGTCTATGCGATAACAGCAGGGATTATTAAGATTTTGAGGATTTTGTTTTTGTCTAAAAGGAATATTTTAGTGAAATTGCCTATCGTCATTATTCAATTTGTTGCCTTCATTGCAGCTATAGTTACCATACTTGATATTCTCAATTTAATTTAAATTTTGGGATAAAATGGTAAAGGCAGTGCACTCGGCATAAAACAATCGAGGCGCTTTTGCGGAATAAGTATGGCGCTTGTATATTTGCGATGGTGGAGAGTTAGGAGCTGAGTGTGTGATGACTAAAGGAATATATGAGCTTGTTAGCGAAGAACAGTTGAAAAAGTATGCAGAGCTTGCTGTACGAGCTGGTGTAAATGTGCAAAAGAATCAATTAGTGATTATTCATAGTGACATAAAAGATGTAACGTTTGCACGTCTAATCCAAACGGCAGCCTATGAGGCGGGAGCTTCAAATGTGGTTATGGATTGGACAGATGAACAGTCTACCAAAGAATTTTATTTAAATGCAGCAGATGATGCCATCGATCACTTTCCCAACTGGCAGTACGCTCGCTTTAAGGAGTGGGACGATGCGGGTGCTGCTTACATCCATATTATTTCTGAAAACTTAGATGCCTTTAAGGGTGTTTCCACAGAACGGATGAGCCGGTTTCAAAAGGCCTCTCGCACCAAGTTGAAGGCTCATAACGCAAAGATTAGATCCCACGAGATACGCTGGTGTCTTCTAGCTGTCCCGAACTTCGCATGGGCAACTAAGGTATTTCCTCACTTAAGTAAAGAAGAAGCCCTGCAATCGTTATGGCAATTAATCTTACTTGGATCTCGGGCAGATGGAAAAAATCCTATAAAAGACTGGGAAAATCATGACAGAGCCTTCGAGTCCCGGAAAAAGTATCTAAACGACAGCCAGTTTGAAGCCCTGCATTTTACAAATAGCCGAGGCACTGATTTATTAGTCGGCATGCCTAAAAATCACTTCTTTATCGGCGGGGGTGTTATAGATAAAAAGGGAATACCGTTCTTTCCGAACATTCCCACGGAAGAAATATTTTCCGCTCCCCATAAAAATGAAGTGAATGGCACACTAGTAGCCACTAAACCGCTTATCTATGGGGGAAGTGTCATCGATGATTTTTACCTAACCTTTAAAGATGGACGGATTACTGCGCATTATGCCGCCGCTGGGCAAGAAGCGTTACAAAGTCTCATCGAAACAGACGAAGGTTCATATTATCTAGGTGAAATTGCCTTGGTCTCTAACAATTCTCCTCTTTCTCAGGCGGATACTCTCTTTTACAACACCTTGTTTGATGAAAATACGGCCTGCCATATTGGAATCGGGAACGCCTCCCCTTCCAACCTTCAAAATGGCAGCAACCTATCGGTGAAAGAGTTGAAGGAAGCAGGCCTTAATACTTCCCTCCTGTTAGTCAATGTGGCCTTTGGTACCGAAGATATGAAAGTAGTGGGTATTAAAGAAGGTGGAACTGAAGTCCTGCTAATGAAAGATGGTGACTTCCAATTCTAATTTGGCTATTCCTTAACACTATATATTTTCATCTGATAGGATTTGGAGGATGTAGAATTTTTTTGCATTAACATTCTTAAGCAAACGAAGCGCGTTTGTTGAATAAAGTAATTGAAAAAGAATCATTTTGCAACCATTGTTGTAATGATATATTTCACCTGATTTAAGTTTAATTTGTTCACAGAACATAGTATCGCTTCCTTTCGTCGTAAAGTTTATTTTGATACATTCTAAATCTTTGCCATGCAAATTCATGTTCCAAACAAAAATGAGTGGCAAGAATGTGTGGGCTTACTTCTGATAAGTCATTGATCATGAAAGTTGGTGCACAAAAATGATAAGCAAAATAATTGGCTTGATACTCTTGCAGTTGTTTAAAAAGAGGGTGCATGTATATTTGATTGCCAGCATGTATTAAGTGATGAGTGACTTCATGTCCAAAATCTTGCCATTCTTTTTGTGCGTTGGATTTTTGGATGACAATATAATTATAAAACCGCATATTTGTTTTTCCAAAATAAAGGCGAATACCGAGTCGGTCAGCGATTGGCTTTATTTTTAGTTGGCCTGGACTAGTAATGTTCATATTATGAAATAACTGAAAAATATAATCTTCAGTATAGTTGAAGAAGATAAGCCATCACCACCTATTAGGAATATATGTTCTGTATTGGGGTAGAAAAAATAGGAATGTTCCCATTCCTGAAAGTTGATTATGAATCGTTTTCCCCTTTGTATAAAATAAATTTTAACATTTGAAGGGCTTCTTCCCGTTGCTCTTCGTTCATTTTATCCCAGTCTTTAAACATTAAGTCTGTTTGTGGGTCGTTTATTAATTCATTAAAACGTTTTTCCGTTTCCGTATCCGTATCAATATATCCTGCTTTTTGCATTAATAATTCATGTGATACCTTTAAACCTTTGCTGATTTTTTTTAATACGTTAGCTGACGGGATTGCTTTTTTACCGTTCTCCAATTGTGAGAGGTAAGGATGTGATACATTTGAGTATAAAGAAAGCTGGCGAAGTGTCATATTATTTTTTTTACGAAGTTCCCGAAGGTATTTTCCAAATTCTTCTGCTTTCATTTGTGATCACCTAATATTATTATAGTGAAGGCGTTTGAAAAAGTAAAAAAAATTTTTTAATAAACGGTTGCAAAAGACAACAATATAGTGTAATATGGTTACATAATCAAACAAAGGAGGTGATGACATTTGAAAATAAAAGTGAAGGATGTAGAAGGTTTTAGAGAATTAATTGTTAAAAAAGGTTATTCACAAAGAAGTTTTGGTCGTGTGCTTGGTATTTCGGAATCATATGTAGCTCAAATTGCTAATGGTATCCGAAATCCTGGACCTAAGGTAGCCAAAAATATTACTGATGTTTTAGATGTTGATTTTGGAGATATTTTTTTTATTGAGTCGGTTGCAAAAGCAAACAATCGATATCTTAAATATTGAAAGGGGATGATATGGTATACTTTGTAGATTATTTTGATAATTACATGTTGAAAAAAATGCGTTGATGAAAGGAAGATGACCCTTGAAAAGTACATATAGAACAAGAAAGCGCACCTGATAAATGATCAGATACGCAAACATAAAAACCAGACAATTTTATTGTAGCGTATTTGAGTGGATTTGTCACTAGGCGTGAGTATGAGTGTGACACAGCTAAGCACTTTTCTCTATGCTGAAGGGGGTGAATATGCAGTAGCCCATCCTAATGGTGATAAACATTACCTACTATAAATTCGCCGTGATCGGAATGTAGCGAGTTGATAAGCGCCATGATATGAGCGGTACAAAAATAACGTTTAAATCTCAAAGAATGGGGTTTATGTATGAAAAAAGCTGTTGTTTTGAATCGTCATTATATGGAAGATGTTTTTGAACAAGAGGGTATGCCTGAATTTGGATTAAAGTATGCAGAAAAGGCAAATGAGGAATTAAGTGGATTGGATTTGCAAAAAGGAGAAGTTGTAAATGTCATTGGCTTGGAGGTAACAAGTTCTAGTTATGATTTAAGGATACATTGTAAGTTGCAGGTTGTTGAAGATGAAGAATATGATGATTTGTGGGAATCGGGTGAGTTTACGCCGATTCATTTTTTATATGTCATGAAAACTTATGAATAATAAAGGAGCGAATGAATAATGAATTTTAGAAGTGGAATCAAACCTGATGTGAAAGTAACTTTTGGAGATATGATTTTTATGGGTATGGCTAGAGAAAGACGAGAGTATGACCCTGACAAATCGTTTCAAGAAAGACCATTACAAGCGAGAGTCTATAATTTAGCGTCGTCTACACAAGGGGAACAGATTGAGGTCACTGTACCTGAATATGTTGATGAAAAGGAGATTGATTTTAATGCTCCGGTGGAATTGAAGAATCCGACTATTCGAGCCAGAGCCCAAGCATCGGGAAATGGATTTGCCAATGTTATTTGGACGGTTGAAGCCGAAGATATTGTTGAAGTGGGCAAGAAAACATCTAAAGAACCGATGAATGAGCCTGTTGGTGCAGGTGCAGAAAAGAAATAATAAAGGCGTGCTGGTTATGTGCTGGCACGCTTTTTGTTTATGGAAATGGAAGGGAAGCGTATGGGCTTTATTAATTGTAACTTGAACGTATTAATGGCAGAGAGAGGCTTGAATATTCAAAGAATCAAAGAAAACACGACGCTTTCACGGACGACGATTTCCTATCTCGTTAACAATTACGGAGGGGGAATACATTATGAAACCTTAAAACAGTTGTGTCATTTATTACGATGTCAACCTGGTGATATTTTTACGTATTATGATTTTGATGTATCATTTGAGGTCATGGAAAGAAAAGAAGAAAATTCAAGCTTACAAGGTGAAGCAATAGAGACAGCATTAAATTTACAAGTAGATATTTTTTATAATGGAAAGTTAGACCCACTTCAGTTGATGGTATATTTTGATGGAAATAAAAGGAAAAATATTATTGATAGTGAAGTTCAATTAAATATTGCTAGATTTTATCCTTTTGCTGTTCAGAAATACTTCTATGACCAGTTAGAAAAATTTCTTATCAAAAATTGGGAATCAGTTTGAAGAGGGAGTGTTTGCGTTGGAAACCGAAAAAATTCATGTTGCTGAACATTTAACGGACTATGAGTATCGATTTTTTTTAAATGCTTATGCTCACCATAGTCGTCATATGGATTTAAATGGACGGGGTGAGTATATGTTATCAAAAATTGAGAAAGTTGAACCGTGTATAAGAAATGAATCATTGAACGTTTATTTTAGTAATGGCACCTCTTGGCGCTACTTTGCTGATGGTGGCTGTTTACCAAACCGATAGATCGTGAGGTGTTGGCGATTAATGTAAAACAACGGTTATGGAAATATCGTGGTCATCGAATACGCCCGAGCGATGAACATGCCGTTTTACGTGCAGGATTAAGTATATTTGTCCCATTTTTCCTTTTAACGTTGCTGATCTATTTTTGGCAAGGGTTGATGAATTGGCGTTCTTGGTTGAACGTAGATACGTTTATACAGTTTCCGGCATGGAATTGGACGTATCTAGTCTTAGGTTTGATTATAAGCATGCTTGTTGGAGCGATAGCTGTTGCTATGGCTTATTTTTTGTTTTATGAGCGTTTTAAGAAAAAGTTGCATATACAGAAAATAGCCCGAATGCTTGTGTCGAATAACTTTTTGGAAAAAGAAAACAAAACAGTGGATTCTGCCTGGGCGTTGACGGAAAAGAAAGTGAATAAAGAGAAGATCACTTATTTTCCTCGTGTGTATTATAAGTGCAAGAAAGGCTATGTGTATGTACGCCTAGCGTTGGATATGAGCCGTTATCAAGATCGGTTTTTAAAGCTTGGTGAAGAATTGGAAAATGGGTTGTTCTGTAATCTTGTAGAGCAGGAAGTGGAGGAAAACTTTGTGAAATACAAATTGCTGTATGACATGCAGGCCAACCGTATGTCCATTAACGATGTTGACGTTAAAAACGGCTCTATGAAACTGATGCATAATGTGGAATGGGAGTTTGACAAACTGCCACACATGTTAATTGCAGGAGGAACAGGTGGCGGTAAAACGTACTTTATTCTAACCATGATTCAATCGTTATTGGAATATGGTGCGGATGTACGTATATTAGACCCGAAAAAAGCTGATTTAGCGGATTTAGAAACCGTTATGCCCGACAAAACGGTCTTTTCAAAAAGCAATGGCATTATGATGACGTTGCGAAAATCGGTCGAAGATATGCACCAACGGTCGGAAGATATGAAACAAATGCCGAACTATCAAACGGGAAGCAATTACGCTGATGTTGGATTGCAACCTGTTTTTATCGTGTTTGATGAGTTTGTGGCGTTCATGGAAATGTTAGAACCGCAAGACAAAATGAAAGCATTGGAGTATATGAAACAGTTGGTCATGCTTGGACGACAAATGGGCTATTTCCTTATCCTTGCGGCACAACGACCCGATGCCAAATATCTTGCCGATGGCATACGTGACCAATTCAGTTTACGTGTCGCTTTAGGAAAAATGAGTGAATCAGGTTACGGTATGATGTTTGGCGATGTGGACAAAACCTTTAGTTATCGAGGCATTAAAGGACGTGGTTATGCGGATACGGGAACATCGGTCATTACTGAATTTTACACGCCCATTGTGCCAAAGGGATATGATTTTTTGAAGGAAATCGGTCGTGCATCGGAGGAAGTGGAGCGAGCGTCAGCGCCGGCAGGCGCTAGCGGCAGCGTAGCGAGCGCAACGGACGACGATGCACGGGAGGAAGGAGCGTAGCGGATGATGACCAGTTACGAACCCCCCCTAGCTAACAGGGGGGTAGTAATCGATAATAAAAAAAACACGGATGCTGTAGAAACCGATTTGACGGCGATGATTGATTATATCCGAGTAAGTTTTAAAACACATGATGTTGATAAGATCCTCGAAAACGTTGTGCATCTGAAAAAAGATTATATGCAGGAGAAAGATTCCGGCTTTTACGGCTATGTAGGAACATTTCAGATAGATCATATCAAGGTTTTTTATTCGAGACCGGACGATGATCGTGGCATTCTTGTTGAAATGGCTGGCCAAGGATGTCGGCAATTTGAAACGTTTTTAAAAACAAGAAAGAAAACATGGCAAGATTTTTTTCAAGACTGCATGAACCATAACGGATCTTTTACACGCTTAGATTTGGCACTGGATGATACGAAAACGTATTTTTCAGTGCCTTTTTTATTGGAGAAAGTAAAAAGGGGTGAAGTGATAACGAGATTTCGCAAAACGGATTATAATGGCTCATTCAATATTGAAAAGGAGACGGAGGGAGGGACGACACTATACTTTGGGTCAAAAAAGTCGGATGCCTATCTTTGTTTTTATGAAAAGAATCATGAGCAGGCACAAAAATATGACCGTGATGTTGAAGACATTGGGGAATGGAATCGTTATGAATTGCGTTTGAAAGATGATCGGGCGCAGGTGGCAGCAGAAAAGTTGATCGAACATCAAGATTTGCGTTACGTATCCCTTTCGATTGTTCATAACTATTTGCGTTTTGTAGATAAAGACAAAAATAAAAAAGAATCATGGAAAACAAGTGAGTTTTGGAAAACGTTCTTAGGTGATGTCGGCAAACTTCAGTTGTATCAAAAACCACAAGAGGATTTTTATGAAAAGACGCTTAATTGGTTGATTCGTTCGTGTTCGCCGTCGATAAAGATGGTCCATGAGTATGATATGGCTTCGGGCGAGCAACAATTATCCGACATGATTATAGATGCGGAACTAGCAGACCGTCACCAGAAGATGTTGGATGTGTACTTGGCAAAGAAAGAAGATATGGTTTGCTGATGCAAATCTAGTAAAAATAAACGTTAATTCGCAGTGTATAAGCGTGAGTGTCAATTATAAATGTCTGACCGAAGGGAATTTATGCATTGACACGTTGCTGATACCAACACCCTGGAGCGTAAGCAAAAAAGAAAACACACTTTTTTTCCTTTTTTGCTTCGCCCCCTGCAAGGGTCGCCGAAGGCAAATAGCCATCCAACATGCCATGTTGGTCGTCGTGTGCGCACGAATGCGCACAATTTTGCTTTTTTAGGAGGATGTTCAATGACAAGCGTTGTTGTAGAAAATGGTGGGCTGTTTAAGAAGGAATTAATGCGTTTGAATTGTCATGGCGAAACGGATAATATTCGTCAACAAATCATGGATTATGCTTCTCATGCGAATGATGGTGAAGACATTCAGGCAGAAGTGGTTTTTGAAATGAACGCAGAAAAACGTAAATATGTTTTTTCATTTTTAGTGACTGATGGTGATGATGAACACGAGGATACAGGCGAAAAGCAAACAGTATTGATCTATCAAGATTACGATTTAGAGGTATTGAAAGGGTGACAATCATATGGGTATGATCGTCAAGATTGAAAATAAAGACGGTTTATTTCGTGATTTAACAGAACATGGGTTGTTGAATGAGCTTGAATATATTCAAGCCTATTTAATCGATTATGGTTTCAATCGTATGATCGGTGAAACGGTTGCAATCAGAATGAATGGTCATGATTATTATTGTTTTCATTTTTTGACGGAACATTACGTTGATGAAGATGGAGAACGAGCGAATGAGGATGATGCTAAAAGGTTTCAATATCTAAGAATGGATGTTATTGACAGGTAAGCTGTAAATGAAAAAGAAGAGGAGATTGAGAATGGATGAAAGTTGTCGTTTTAAATAATCATAATGAAATGCTTGCAGAAATGGAACAGTTTGGTGTCAATGATTATGCGGAAATAACGAGTCAACTTTTGCAAGAGAAGGTCATGGAATGGGGTGAATATGTTTACGAACAAGTGATTGTAACGTTTAAATGCTTGGTAAGCGACGTTTTTGAAACGTTCAGAGCCTATTTTTTACCTTCTGAAAATGCGGAACCACCAGAAGATGGCGAATCAGAAAACCGAATACAATTTATGGAGTTTCAATCACTAGAGAAGATAAGCTAGTGATTTTTTTATGGAAAGGAAGGTATAAATGCAGAGGGTATGGGAAAATGGGTCTTTTCTTAGGTTACTGGATGAATTAGAGGAACTAGGGATGATGGGAAAATTAGATGACATCAATCAGCAGATAGGTGATCAATTATATGAAGCAAAGGCAGGTGATACGATTCATACCAGTTTTGAAACAGAGCATTTCGTTTATCAATTTTATTTTAATGTCATTGATTATGAAGATCGGCCAGAAGGATATAGTGACATGGAGGAAGAACCAATCATGATTGTTTACATGCATCATACTAAGCTAGATAAATAGGTGGGGGAACAATGAGAACGATAACGGAACGTTTTGCTGATTTGGGATTTCAGGTAGGGATATCAAGTCAGGTATTTGTGAAAGATTTGTCAAGAAATACAACGCTCGTTGTTGAAGGTGAAAGAAAGAAGGGGTATGCCACCTATCGTTATATGTTTTATAAAATGGTCGATTACCCGAAAACACAACAAAAATACGAAAAAGTGTATTTGGAAAATGCTTCTCCATCAAGGGTGTTACAACACGTAACATCCTTTATTTATTGGTTGGAAAAAGAGAGGTGATGTACATTTTGAAGGAAAATATAAAGCATTTATTTTCACGGATGAAACGACGGAAAGCCAATATTCATAAACCTGAGAAAGAGAAATCTGGCATACGAAAAGATACGTCAAAACGGACAGCGTTTGCGGTTTGGAGTTTAATTGGAGGATTGCTGTTCGTTTCAACGCTTGCCGTTATGCTTTCCGTTAATACTCGGTCTACGTTTAATGATTTACGAGCAGCCGTAAACGATGATGATGATCAACAGGAAGAAGAAGGAGACATGGATATTATCACGGCAGATACCTTTTTACGTGATTTTGTTGACGCTTATATGAACGTTAGTAATGATCCAGATGCGTTAGAACAACGTAGACAGGAATTAGATCATTATATGGCATCTAGGGAAACAGAAGAAGAATGGGATATATACGACGTTGAAATGGAAGGTGAGCGACGCTTGGAAAATGCAGATTTGTTTCATGTTGATGAAACAGATGGAGAAGCCGTTTTTGCGTATGCCGTTACCTATGTCAATGAACGAGAAGAAGAAATTGAGCCGGAAGATGATGACGATGATCCTCAAATTGAGGTGACAAACGAAGAAAAAACATTGCTCCTCAATATTCCTGTCGTGGAACAGGACGGTCAATATGCGGTAACGCGTGAGCCGTATTTTACGGCGGTGGATGATCTTGCAGGTTCAATAACAGTAGAGAATGAAGATCGACAAATGGATGCGTATGTGGGGGATGAGCAAGAAGCGATTCTAGCCTTTGTGAATGAATTTTTTGAGGAATATGCGTCTGGTGAGGAAGATGATCTCACGTATATGATGCAAGACCCTGAAAGCTTGGATGGCACCTTTAACTATGAAGGCACGGTGAATGAAACCATCGAGCAACAGGAGGATGAGTTCTTAGTCAATACGGAAGTCCAGATGACAGAGGATGTGACAGGGCTAAATTATACGTTTGAGGTTGATCTTTATATCGGAGAATCGAATGGCAATTACATTGTAGAAACGATGGACTACCAATAGGGGGAATAAAAAAATGAATGTGCTGGCATTTATGGCCGTTTTGGGAGCGGCTAGCTTACCGGATCTTGGAGAGGTTGAAAGTTGGGCGTTAAACATTGTGACGCAAGCGATTACGTTAATTGTTGTTTTCTTGGTGACAAAACACCTTGCTAAATTTCGAGTAGGTGCAGTCGTAAGTGCTTGTATATTTGCCGGTATTGTCACGTTTGTGGTTCAAAACTGGGATCAAGTAACAGATTGGATTGAAGCCTTAATCGATCTTTTGTAGACGGTGATTTTGATGTTCCTGTCAATGACATTGGCAGGAACTTTTAAAGGAGGGTGAATGTATGAGAGTCATTTTTAATTATCGTCAGGCGTTCCGAGAGCCTAAACGGATTCAACAGTTGACAGACGGCTATTCATTACCGTTTGCGATTGAGTTGATACCAACCATCAATTTTCTTGTATTTATGGCAATCACAGGGTTGGTTATGTATGTTGTCCGTTTAATTTTCCCTTTCACGTTTGAATTAACGTTTGTGATTATTTTAATTGGTGTGCCTTTGTTCTTGACGATGGTCATGCGAAAGGTTAATCCAGATGGTAAAAACATTTATTTGTATCTGTTTGGGTTGCTTAAGTATTTTTTAAGGATAAAACTTACGAATAAAAGATTTTGTAATGATCGGGCTGTTGAGTGGATAAATGATAGAAAAATAACGTTTCGGAAATGTGTAGAGGTGGTGAAAAGAAAAGATGGTCGAGTTACAAACGCCTATGAAAACCATGCAGGAGAACCTATTATTGACGAGAACGGGCGACGTTTGGGCGTATCATCGAGTAAAACCGAAGTCCATTCCTAAACAGAATGAAAAAGAAGTGCAAGGCCATAAAAAACGATGGCAGGAATTTTTGCAGGAGTTAACAAAGTATCAAGATTTTCATTTGATGATGTATCCGCAAGAATATCAATTAAACGAGCGTTTTGAGAATTTAAAGCAGGATGTAGCATTGGATACAGAGGCTATGGCTGACTATTACTTGGGTGAAACAGAATCACTGTTAGAGCAAAGGTTGGGGACGGTAACAAAAAATGATTTTATTATTGGTGTTCGTTTAAAAGCAGATATGATACGCGTGGATGCAGACATGAAAGAAAATGTTATGTCTATGTTTTCAACCGCAACAGACACAATTGTAAATCTTTTGGGTTGGGAGCAGGATGTGACAACATCTTTCTTTGACCAATTTGCGGAAGCCGAAAATGAATTAAATGATACGATGGCGATGGTTGACGGTGTTCCATTAACGCAAGATGAAATGATCTATATTAATCGGTATCATTTTATTCGTGGCTTAGATCATCAGGTTGCAGAAGAAATGGCAAATGCATCAAGGAAGGCAGTTACGAATACGTTAATTGATCCTACGTCTCCATCCGTTTTAAAGCTGAACAGTGATGAAGATGATGGCTATATCAGTTTTGTTGTTGTTGATGAATTTCCACGAAATATGGCTGATAGTGATTTGTTTTATGAAACGCAGGCATTACCGTTTCCGGTGGAAGTAGATATTAAAGCACAAGTGGAAAGCAAGTCACAAACCAAAATGAAATTAAATGTGAAAAAGCGACAGCTGCGTGAATCAGCGAAAGAGCAAAATATGGTCGGTGATGAAACGGATGCGTCTATAAGCGAAAGTGACCAGATGATCAGGCACTTGCAGGATGATATTAAAAAAGATGATGTCAATATGTTGAATTGGATGGCTGTGGTGATCGTTGATGGAAAGACGAAAAAGGAATGTTTAACAAGGGCGAAGATGGTTAAACGCCGTTTAAAGTCGATGGGTGTTGTTGCACGAATACCCGTAGCCGATCAATTATCTCTCTTTTATAAGTTTTTACCTGGGGAACCCATTGACGTTAAAGATCGTAACTGGATGCAAAAAACAGCGCAGGATGGTTTGGCTGAAACCTTTTTTGGTGTAAATGCGGCGGTAGGCAGTAACGTCGGCTTTTTTATTGGTTGGATAGACAGGTTTGAACAGCATAAAGATTTAGATGCGGCCATAGGTGCCAGTCGTGACCCTGTGTTTTTTCACCCTTTTTTAGCTAATCAACAGATTAAAGGCACAAAAACAAAATCGCCACATGTATTAATCACTGGTGATACAGGTAACGGAAAATCTTTTTTAGCGAAGCTACTTTTTATTTATGTGTCTCTATTGGATGTAAAGTGCTTATATATTGACCCGAAAAAGGAACTGCGGAAATGGATAAGAAAGGTGATGAAGAATCCAGATGTAAGAAGGGATTTCCCTTTATTTGTTGAGCATTTAGAGACGTTTCATTTTATTACCCTCGATCCTGAAGATCAAGACAATTGGGGAGCCTTAGACCCGATTGTTTTCTTGCCTTCGACGCAACAAAAAGAAATGGTGCAGATGATCTTTGAGCAGGTTTATGATTTTAAAGGGAAAGATGATGTGCATACAGCTTTTCTGCAATCCATTACAAAGGTGAAGGAACAACGAGAAAAAGGGATGACGGTTGGCAGTATGCATGTGATTTATGAAATGCAAGATCATGAAGATATAGGTGTTCAGAAGGCGGGGAACTTTTTATATGAAGTTATGGCAGATGGCGTCATGCGGTTGTGTGTGCATGATGGCTCAAATAATGCCTTATCTTTGAATAAACGCATTAACATTATCGAAATTGAAAATTTGGACTTGCCGGAGGTCAACGACGCTTACGAAAGTTATACAAGTGAACAGATGAAGTCAAGTGCGGTTATGTATGCGCTTGGTCGTTATTGTGAGTTGTTCGGAAATAACAAGGAAGAACGGACGGCAGAATTTATTGATGAAGCATGGATGCTGACGGCTAATCCAACGGGGAAAAAGGTTGAAAAGAAAATGCGTCGAGTTGGGCGCAGCTATAGTAATGCGCTTTATTTTATTTCCCAATCAACCAAAGACGCATTGAGAGAAGAAGAATCTAATAATTTTGGTGTGGCGTTTGCTTTTGACGAACCAACGGAAAGAGAAGATGTCTTGAAGTGGATGAACATGGAAGCCAGCGAAGAAAATATAGATATGTTGGATGGCATGTTTCAAGGTCAATGCCTGTTTAAAGATTATTATAGACGGACGGCAAAAATCAGCGTTGAATGTTTGTTTGATGAATGGGCAGGGGCATTTGAAACGGTAGAAGCATCTGCCGTAGCAACGGCAGAAGAAAAATATTTGTAGGGAGTCACTATTTGATGGTGGCTCTTTTTGTTGGTGAAGGGTGGTGAATGTGTGCGTTGGAAAAAAATATGGATGGTATGTTTGGTTGTCATTGGTTTTTTAGCTGTACCAATCACAGGTTATGCGTGGTTTAGTGATTTTATAGGGGATGATGACCCTGATTGGGAAGAAGTTATGAATGGTGAAGAAATAACGGAACAAGGGGGCATTGAGGTTGAAAGTGAACGTTTCCCGATTGATGCTTATGCTGTAAATAATGAATCGGCAGAAAACACGATTCTTGGTGCAGTTGTTAGTCTTGCTAATATGGTGATGACATTTAATGCGTATGTTGTTCATGGGGTAGACACGGTTTTAAATGAATTGTTCAGCCTAAATCCCATTGAACGTTTCTCGGGTATGGTTAATTTAGTGTCTCAATCCATCTATGATACGTTACAGGAATACTTTGGCCAGTTGTTTTTCATCTTTGCGGTTGGTTATATCGTATATTTAGCGGCGACAAAAGGAACCTTTCAAGAAGCTATACGTCGATCGGTGTTGTTTGTCTTTGTGCTTGTGTTCGCAGGATTTTGGATGCTTAATAGTGGTTACTTCATGCAGGTTTTTAATTCTTTGTCGTTGGAAGCACAAGGGTATTTAATTGAAGCAGGGAATGGCATGATTAGTAATGTTGATGGTGATGGTGTTTTTGAGCAAGGTACAGAGATAGACCGTGAAGATCCGATGGAAGGCACAATTGCACAAATAAGAAATGTCTATTTTGATTTGTCTTTGAAACGACCTTATTTAATTGTAAATTATGGGGAAATGACAGAAGAAGAAGTAAATAGTAACGATGTGTCGGATATAGAAGATATTGAAAGTTACGGGGGTGGCAATTTTGATCGGTATGAAAGGATGCTTGCGTTTGATCAAACAGGGGATGGTCAATATTTAAAACAGCGATATATTGAGAATATCGAAACAGAAAGTGACCAATTAGCTAATGCTTCAATGGGTGGAGGTGCTGTTTATACGCAATTAGGGCAAGCACTTGTCGGTTTAATTGTAGCTTTATTTTTAGCATTACCGTTTGGTGCGCTGGGACTGTTGAATTTTGGTTTGCAATTGGTGGCTTTAGGTCTGGCGTTTTTTCTTCCCTTTTCATTAATCATTAGTTACATTCCACATTTTGCAAATAGCGGTTTTAACGTGTTTATGAAATTACTAACGGTGTTTGTGGTGAAAGCAATGATAGGCATTATCATCATGTTTGTTTATCTTTTAACGTTCGTGGTCGATACGATGCTACCGCCTGATACATTCGGCATGTATTTGGCGAATGTAGTTGTTTTAATTGCCATATTGCTTGTGATGATCTGGAAACGGGATGCCATTGTTAAACTTGTAACGGCAGGCCGTGTGCAATCTTTGGATAAGAATTTCTTGAACAATGTAAATCGTAACATGGTTAATCCCGCGATGGATAAGGCAGCGAAAGGCATGTCGATGGTGAGTCCAACGGGCGGGGCGGCGTTGAATAAGTTCAATCAGGCAAGAAATAACGCCGTAAGGCAGCCAAACGGAATTCAACCACAAGGAAATAAACAGTCACCTGAGACAGTAAATCATAGTCAACAATCAGAACGAACGCCGCAAAATGAAAACGTTCAACCGAAAAACAGTCCACCCAATGAGTCTAACCCAACGAATCAGGAACAATATCGAAAAAAGGAACGGAAACCACAAAAGAAAAAAAGGAAAAAAGGTAAGAATAATGACGAGCCAGCTAATTTTAATGTGCGATTAAATGAACTGTCAGGCGATGGGATGCAACAGAAGATTAGTAAATCCTATAAAAATCGAGAAAAACAAAATCGAAAAAGTGAAGCTCCTCCACCATCGAGGGGAAATGAAAAAGGAAATAAAGATTTTGAGAGAAGACGAAAAAAGGAAAAACGAGAGTCAAAACCAATGAAGGAAAATCAACTACGAGAAAAACCGAAGCGTCAGTCACAAACGAATGAGGTTTAAAGGGTGCTATGTTGATATAGCATCCTTTTTTTAAGGGGGTGGACCAATGAATGGCATGAAAATAGTGTTTGGTTTGATTGGTGTTTTTGTATTTTTGATATTGGGTGTCATTGTTCTGTTTATGATGTTTTTGAGCGCTATTTTTGCGAATCAGGATGATGAAGTAGAAGGGGAAAGTGAGGATCAGGATATAGTCTGCGAAGGAAATAGCGTGAATGAATATGTAGAGCGATATGAACATTATTTTGAACAGTATGCGGAGAAAAATGGCATATCGGAGCAAAAGGATATACTCATGGCAGTAACAATGCAAGAGTCAAGAGGACAGCTAACGGATATCATGCAATCGTCAGAATCCATGGGCGACCCTGTAAATACGATTAATGACCCCGAACGTTCGATTGAGCAAGGGGTTTCTTATTATGCGGATGTGTATGAGCAGGCAGGAGGTGACACGGAGTTAGCCCTTCAAAGTTATAACATGGGGCATGGATATATGGATTATGTTGAGGAAAATAATGATGGCGAATACAGCCGAGAATCAGCGTATCAGTTTGGGGAAGAACAAGCGGCGAATTTAGGTTGGGATAACTACGGGGATGAAGATTATGTGGACCATGTGATGCAGTTTTTAGAGGATTGTGCGGAAGCAGAACAGGTAGAAGGGGAAGGAGATGGCGACTGGATAATGCCAATTGATGACGTCCGTGTCACTTCAGAATTTGGGATGAGAGATCATCCCATCTATAACGAGATGCGATTACATGCAGGTACCGATTTTGGGTGTGATATAGGCGATAATATTTATGCGGTCGCGGATGGTATAGTGACTATTGCTGTTCACCAAAATACAGGATTAGGAAATAACATTAAGATTCAGCATGGAAGTGATGAAGTAAGCTCCTATGGACATTTAAGTGTGTTAGATGTAAGTGAAGGTGACGAGGTAGAGCAGGGGGAGAAGATAGGGGAATGTGGTACAACTGGAAGTTCAACAGGCCCGCATTTGCATTTAGAACATCATACGGAAACGCAGGCGACGAATGATGCAAAAGAAGATCCTGCGGAAATTTTAGGAATGTAAGGGGTATAAAACTATGAAAATATGTTATGATTGCTCATGAAAAAAATGGTTATTGCGGTGTTGGTTTTGGGTTTAGTGAGTAGTTATTTATGGTTTGAAAATTCGCATGTTAAAAATGAATCACAAGCATTACAACAGGAATTGGAACAGGTACAGGATGAAGAAAGGGAGTATGAATATCATGAGGAAGCAGGTGAAGTAGCGGAGCGATTTTTAGAATCTTATTTTAATTATGAGGGTCAGCCAGTGCGTGAAGATGTAGAACCATATGCGGTCACGAACGTATTGGACGATTTGCAATTTCAAGAGCCAGAAATGGAATATGAGGATATGGAGCCAGTTAGATCAACGGTTGATAATATTAATGTTTATTTTGGAGAATCAACCGATGATATGCAGGAAGTGGTCATTTTGTTTGATAATGTTATTGAAGTAGAAGGAACGGAATCGACTACGTTTTCAATATTGGAAATGGATGTATCTTTGGAAGATGGCGCATGGCAAGTACAGGAGTTCGTCTTTCAACAATTAGGATAAAGGTGATTGTATGAAAAAATTATTGGTTTTACCGGTGTTTGCTATTGCCTTGATGGGTTGTGGTAGTGAGTATGATGAACTGATCGATGGTGCTATATCAAATCATCATGAGTGGTCAGATGTTGATCAAGAAAGAGAAATAAGGGAAAATGCGGAAATTATGATTTGGGATGATGGGCGATATATAAGTGCTGTTTTTTTTGATGAAGATGGAAGTGAAATAGGGGATTTTGTAATGGAACATGCTAGAGGTAATTTTACTGAAGAACTGGCTGACGTTGAGCGTATGAGAGAAAATGCTGATGTTGATTATAGAGAACGATTTGGTGAGGAGATTGATTAATGGAAACATTAAGATGTTGAAACGGTCTTCAATATAGATGAATCAACGAACTTGAACGAAAATTGATGTCATAAAGTTAAACTATATATGAGAGAGCGGACAAATAATGTCTGCTCTTTTATTATGTTTTCCATTATAATGTAGTAAATTTATGAATTAAGGAATGTGAATCATTTTGGAAGATGAAAAGAGGGATCATTATAATGATGAGTAATACACCTTTTGTGAATATTCAGATTGATGATGAAGCATTGGAACAGCAAATCCTCAAACAAATCGAAGAACAGATGCAGGAAATCGGGCATGACAAGATTTTTTACAGCCTAGATGATTTGATGGAAGTCACGTCCTTTTCAAAAGGGCACATTATGAATACCTTTTTCGATGACCCACGGTTTAAACAAATCAGGCGAAAAATCGGTCGAAAATGGGTGTTTCCCGTTGCGGAAACGAACGAGTTCCTAAAGCAATGGATTCAGGAACAGCCGCACGAATAAAGAATTGAATTATAGGAGAACAGTTTGCTATGCTCTTAGTGTATGTAGCTGTTCTCCTTAATTTTTAAGGAGATGATGGGAAAATATGGCAATTGAAAAGATTAAAGAAAACGGAATTGTCGTAGCGTATCGTTCCAATGTCTACTATAAAGGCAGGCGCTACATTGGGGCAAGAAGACACTCAAAGAAAGAAGCTGATTTAGATGAAGCGGAACAAAAGAGGGATTTACTCACAGGCAACCATCTTGAAGAGTCTCGAAAAACATTAAAAGATGGCTTCGATGATTACATGACGTTGGTTGCGCCGAAACGTTTAGGAACAATAGCTCTTCAAGGTGCAGAGTCCTATTTTAAAAATCATATTGAACCAGTGTTCGGTTTTCGAGAGATGGTAAGCATCAAATCCATTGAAATTCAAAAATTTTTCGTGCAAAAAGAAAAAGAGTTGGCAAATGCCACCATCATCAAGATGTATACGTTGATGAATCAAATCTATAAAATGATGCTTCTATGGAATGAATTGAAAGCGAACCCATTGGATGGCGTTCAAAAGCCACAACCTGATTATAAAGAAAAAACCACGTGGACGAAAGAAGAATGCCACAGCTTTTTATCTGTTGCGAAGGAATATCATAGTTATATGGCATTTTGGCTTGCCTTACAGTTTGGCTTGCGCTTCTCGGAAGTTCTCGGTTTGCGATGGAAAAACATCGACTTTAACAATAATACCTTATATGTTTATGAGGCTTATCATGAACAGGAAAAAGAATTAGGTCGACTAAAAACGGAATCCTCTCAACGAGACATCCCGATTTCCGATCAACAAGCAGAATATTTAAAGCTATATAAAGAGAAACAAACGCCGAAATCCGATGTTGTTGTTGCAAACTTACAAGGCGGTTATATGATGAAACGAAACGTACGACGAGCGATGCAACGCATTTGTGAACGTGCTGAAGTCAAACAGATCACGTTTCATGAATTAAGGCACACGCACGCTACTTTAATGCTAGAAATGAACGAACACGTAAAAATCGTTCAGCAACGTTTAGGGCACGTTAAAGCTGAAACGACTATGGACATTTATTCGCATGTCCGCCCACAGGTGCATCAAGATTCTGCGGAACGTTTCTCGAACTTCTTTAATGCGTGAAAAGGTAAGGGTGAGCGGGTCATGTCGTCACTGTCCCGTCACTGCAATTCATAATGCAAACATGAGGAAAAGCTGAAAACCTTGATATGACTGGAGCTTCCTGCCGGGCTCGAACCGGCGACCTCATCCTTACCATTGATGGGAAAGGGGTTAAAAGCGTTTTTGCTCATTTTATCGTATCACTATAAAAGAAGCCTTAATCCTTGATATAAAGGAATAATTTTGGACCTCTTATAATGAATGAAAAACGTATTGTGCCAAAAAATGATCCAGTTTCGAATGTTTTGGTGCCAAATTTGTGCCACTGTTAAAGTTAAACTAGAAAGTAAGTGGACACGGAAAAAATCAGCTCTTGTATAATCTATTTAACTTAAAGAGGACTTGTTCACAAATGGGAAACATGCAAGCCAAGAATATAAAGATTTCGTCTTAAAAAAAGAGCTTAAATGTCATCTATATAAGTTATCTCGGCCTGACACTATTAATTGACTTATCTATTTAATTTTTTAAAAAGAATTAATATTTACCATTTAAAAATAATTTGTACTGTGATACTATCTTTAAAGGATTAGACATGCCTTTCATTTGTCAAATCTAAATTTATTTGAAGGGAGAAACTTTGATGTGAAGAAAGCGTTTAGAAGAATTACAGTCATCGGCTCTGTTTTGGCACTATCATTTAGCGCCCCGGTTGCATATGCATGTAATTTAGGCCCGGAAGGACATGCGAATGGTGATCCGAAGCCTGTAGAGTCGGGACCGTCTGACTTGTCGGGTGTCGCAAACACTGATATGGATTCGAATAATGAGAATATCAATGAATTAGAGGAAGTGGCAGCTGAAGAATTGGAAGAGATCGATGGAAACCCTGTTACAACGGCTGATGTATATGCTCATAAAAATTATGCTTATCTGGGAACACACGTCGGAGCAGAATCAAATGAAGGAGTCCGGGTCTTTGACATGAGTGATCCCGCAGACCCAGAAGAAGTGACCAGCTTTGCCAACGACATCCCCGGGACTTGGCAGGAGAAAGTTATTGTGAAAAGTGTTGACACACCACATTTTAGCGGTGATTTGGCCGTTGTCAGTTTGCAAAAATACACACAAGATGAAACAGAACAAGGCGGAACTGTTTTATACGATGTTACTAATCCTGAAAACCCAGAAGAGTTGGGGTACTATGAACTTCCCGAAGAAGTTCTTACCGGCACACATGAATTATATTTAACAACTCAAAGGGACCGTGCTTTGCTTCTCACTGCAGATATTTACGCGGATTATTACACTGAAGGCGACATTCATGATTTTTCCATCGTGGATGTGAGTGACCCAACTAATCCGGAAGAATTGTACAATTGGGATCCTCGTGAGTTAATTACGGCAGAAGATTTCGATGGCATGTACTATACGGATGACGAGGGAGCAGAAAGAGAGGCTTTTGCTCATAGTGTAATTACAGACCCTACTGGTGAATATGCCTATATTTCTTATTGGGATCTCGGGACCGTTATCATGGATATTAGCAATCCTGAAGACCCTGAAATTATAGGGCATACTAGTTTTGAGCGTCACGTACAAGGTGCTGCACACTCCGCCGCCCTGGCACATGATGGCAATATTTTAATTGAAACTCGTGAAGTTTTCGATCCAGATCCAGAGGATGAAGAATTTGAACGAGGCTGGGGATATACACGTATTTATGACATTAGTGATAAAAGTAATCCGGAGCTAATCAGTGATTTCAGAACAGAAAACTCAGAAGAACAAATTGATCCGGATGAGCGTTTACCAGGCACATACACCGTCCATGATCCTAAAGTCGAAGGAAATACATTATATTTATCGCACTACTCAGACGGAATTCGCATGGTTGATATAAGCGACCCTCACAATCCAGAGGAAATAGCCTCCTACTTACCTGAATCTGCTAATGTTTGGGGAGTATTTTTATACGATGATTACATTCTGGGATCTGATATGGGACAAGGCTTGAAAGTGGTTAAAGCCACCGAGGAAGAAGTGCCGGATGAAGGCGGCCCCCCAGATTGGGTAGATCCACCGGGACCACCGGATTGGGTTGATCCACCTGGCGGCGGACCTCCAGATTGGGTAAATCCTTCCTCTGGAAACTATTCTAATTCGGATCAGCAGTATAGCTTTAAAAATAACATGGCTTTAGATTTAATCAGCAATATGAAACACAAGTAATAGGAAAAAGCACTTACTGGTTAATGCCAAACTTCCAGTAAGTGTTTTTTTAATAAAATGATGTTTGAATATTCTTATTAGGAGGTTGTCAGAGATAAGCTCAAAAATGGATTTAGAACGTGGATATTTTTGCCTAACCCTCGAAAAGGTATATTTCAGAATATTCTACTTTCAAATGTTTATCATCAATAAAGTGAGCCACTCATCAGCTTAGAGATTTGGTTAATTTAGGCATGAGGATCAAACGACAACCGTTGTCTCGTGGAAGTGATAACGCAGTCTGTTACCTAAACGAGCGCTATTCTGGAATAACAGGGATTGCGATCTCCTAAAGAATAGGGCCATTTAAAGAAAAAAACGTATTTAGGAACACAAAGAAAAAATAAATAGAGTCTTTTATGTTGAATAAGGGTGGCGTTCTTCAGAATCGGGCCAGATCTTTATAAAAAAAAATTGAGGTAAAACTCATTGGTCGTGCCTCATGATTTGGATTCTCCGTCGTTTCGAAATCAATTATGCACTAATAAGAATATTATTACATAAGGTAATTTGAATATATGAATTGACTTATATAAAAGAATTGCAATACAATGATCGTGAAAGGAGATGGTCAGATGGACACCTCAACGGTAAAATTAAATTCCGGTGAAGTGGTCAATTGCATCAAAGTGATCAGCGATCCTACTCGATTGTTAATGATGAAATTGGTGGAGAAGAAAGAATACTGTGTTTGCCAGTTTGTCGATATGTTTGACATTAGTCAGCCGGCGACTAGCCAACATCTTCGTAAATTAAGGGAAGCAGGTCTTGTGAAAGAAAACCGCAGAGGGCAATGGCGTTTCTATTCGATGAATGAATCATCGCCCCAAGCTAGTATCGTTAAGGGGATACTCAGCCAAATTGATGAGGAAGATCAACAATATCTCCAACTCTTAGAAAAAGAAGCACTTGTAGATTGTCAGTAAGGAAGGAAGGATTGGACGTTGTTTTCAGTCATTTTGGCTTCAGCTATATTTATTGTCACGCTCATCCTTGTCATTTGGCAGCCGAAAAACTTAGACATCGGTTGGTCGGCTTGCGGTGGGGCTGTCGTTGCTTTACTTCTGGGCGTCGTTTCTTTTGGCGATGTTATTGAAGTTACAGAGATTGTATGGAATGCGACACTCACCTTTGTGGCTGTCATTATCATTTCCTTAATCCTTGATGAGATTGGGTTTTTTGAATGGTCAGCTTTACATATGACAAGGGCGGCCAAAGGAAATGCTGTGCTGATGTTCGTTTATGTTTGTATCTTGGGGTCCATTGTGGCAGCGTTCTTTGCGAACGATGGCGCTGCACTCATTTTGACACCGATCGTTCTCGCCATGGTTCGTTCGTTGAATTTTAACGAAACAATGGTGTTTCCGTTTATTATTGCGAGTGGATTTATTGCCGATTCCACCTCACTCCCGTTGATTGTGAGTAACTTAGTCAACATTGTTTCGGCGGACTTCTTTGGGATTGGATTTATTGAATATGCAACACGGATGATTGTGCCGAACTTCTTTTCATTAGTGGCGAGTATTCTTGTTTTGTACCTTTACTTTAGAAAAAGCATTCCAAAACGATACGATTATGAAAAACTGCAAAAGCCTGTAACAGCTATTAAAGATGAACGAATGTTTCGGATATCGTGGTTTGTTTTAGCTGTTTTACTTGTTGGTTACCTCGTCAGCGAATTCGTA
Organism: Geomicrobium halophilum; assembly: GCF_014207655.1. GTDB lineage: Bacteria > Bacillota > Bacilli > Bacillales > Marinococcaceae > Geomicrobium > Geomicrobium halophilum. The sequence continues at coordinate 131,464 of NZ_JACHHJ010000002.1, forward strand.
CAAATTCCTGTGTCCATTGTGGCGGGAACGATCGTCCTTATCTTTTTAGGCATTGCCAGCAAAAGCCCTGCTGTCGCGACACGTTCCGTCCTCAAAGGTGCGCCATGGAACATTGTCTTTTTCTCGGTTGGGATGTATGTCGTTGTGTTTGGGCTTCAAAATGTAGGTTTGACGGATCTTCTGGCTTCAGGAATTGAATACGTCGCCCAACAAGGTGTTTTTGCGGCAACCATGGGCATGGGTTTTTTAGCAGCGATTCTATCTTCGATCATGAACAATATGCCAACGGTCATGATCAATGCCATCGCGATTGATACAACAGCAGCAACGGGGTTGATGAAAGAAGCATTGGTTTATGCAAATGTGGTTGGTTCTGACCTAGGGCCAAAAATTACCCCGATTGGTTCGTTAGCAACACTGTTATGGCTACACGTCCTTACGCAAAAAGGCGTCAAGATTTCCTGGTGGACGTACTTTAAGACAGGAATTGTTATTACCTTGCCGGTCCTTTTTATTACGTTGTTTGGGCTTTACCTCTGGCTCCTCGTTATCAGTTAAAGCAAAGGAGAGAACAATATGTCAAAGAAAACCATTTACTTTTTATGCACAGGCAACTCCTGCCGTAGTCAAATGGCAGAAGGGTGGGCGAAGCACTACCTGGGCGATGAATGGAATGTTTATAGCGCAGGCGTTGAGGCTCATGGCTTAAATCCGAAAGCGGCCAAGGCCATGGACGACATCGGCATTGATATATCAAATCAAACATCGGATATTATCGATCCTGAAATTTTAAATAATGCTCATATCGTCGTTACCCTCTGTGGAAGTGCCGCCGACAAATGCCCAATGACGCCCCCACACGTCAAGCGCGATCATTGGGGGTTTGACGATCCCGCCCAAGCCGAAGGAACGGATGAAGAAAAATGGGCTTTCTTCCAGCGGGTACGGGATGAAATTGGTTCTCGTATTCAACAGTTCGCAGAAACGGGTGAGTAAAAGTTAATGTCGAGTGTTTACCTACTCGACTGTTCTTTAAGTGTATATATATAAGTGGATATTTATTTAAGGAGCGTTAAAGATGGAGAGAAAAGTACAAATTTATGACCCTGCCATGTGCTGCGATACAGGCGTTTGTGGGCCAAGTGTCGACCCGGCACTTACAACATTAGCTACAGCCGTTCATGCTTTAAAAAAGGAGGGCTATGATGTTGAACGTTATAACCTTGCCAATCACCCTGCAGCCTTTGCAGAAAATGAAACGGTCAACGGACTCCTTCATCAAGAAGGAACGGAGGCACTTCCTGCTGTTTTAGTCGACGGCGAGGTTCAAAAAACCGGAGAGTACCCGACGAAAGAAGAGCTAACGTCTTGGTTTGAATTAGAATCGAAAGATCTTGAGGTTCAGCAACCGAAATTGACGTTAGATGTGCAGCAGGTTAAAGGAGAGTAGTTACGCATGTATCCACGATTTGAACCATCTGTCGTTGAGAGAATGCCATTCATATTTTTTACGGGAAAAGGCGGTGTGGGAAAAACTTCAACGGCTTCTGCAACGGCCGTTGCGCTTGCGGATGCTGGAAAGAAGGTGTTGTTAGTGAGCACTGATCCTGCATCAAATTTACAAGACGTTTTCTCTCAGGCGTTAAGTAACGAACCCAAAGAGTTAGATGATGTTAAGGGCCTATCTGTTTGTAACCTTGATCCTGAAGAAGCCGCCCGAGAATATCGTGAATCTGTCGTAGCTCCGTATCGTGGCACACTCCCCGAAGTGGCGATAACTCAAATGGAAGAACAATTAGCTGGGGCTTGTACAGTAGAAATCGCTGCTTTTGATGAATTTACAGGATTACTTGCGAAACCAGACATTCACAAGCAATACGACCATATCATTTTTGATACTGCACCTACTGGTCATACGTTGCGATTATTGAAATTGCCTACAGCTTGGAGTGGCTATTTGGATGAATCCAAGCATGGTGCTTCTTGTTTGGGGCCGTTGACGGGGTTAGATGAGAAGAAAGATACGTATGAAACGGCTGTAGAAGCGTTATCTAACAACGACAAGACATTACTCGTACTTGTTACAAGACCAGAAACTTCAGCGATGAGTGAAGCCTCCCGTGCTTCCAAAGAGTTGCAAGGAGTGGGTATTGATAATCAATGTCTCATCATGAATGGGGTTTATGACACTGTTGATCAGAGCGATCATACGTCAAAGTCATTATTTGAACGTCAGCAACAAGCGATTAAAGAGAGAAACAACGCCCTTCAACCCTTGCGTACGTTTATGTTGCCACTGGTTTCTTTTCCTCTCACGGGCATTGATCATTTGAGGAAATTGTATAGCGATGAGACTTCAACGAAATTTTTGGTGGATGAATATTCACTGGACACTCAGAAATTACACACGCTTCCGGCATTAGTTCAAAACTATGCGGAGCAATCTCCTCGAGTGATCATGACGATGGGTAAAGGTGGTGTTGGAAAAACAACCCTTGCATCCATGTTAGCTGTCGGGCTTGTGGAAAAAGGAAATCACGTTCATTTGACGACAACCGACCCTGCTTCCCACCTCTATGAACGATTTAATGGATCGGGGAGCGAGAAGTTAAAAATCACTCAAATTGACCCTGTTCATGAGGTCCAAGAATACAAGGAAAAGGTATTACAACAAGCTGGACCGTTAGATGAAGAAGCAAAAGAATACCTTGAAGAGGATTTGCGCTCCCCTTGTACAGAGGAAATTGCTGTATTTCAAGCTTTTGCAAAAGTGGTCGATGCATCTGACGATGAAATTGTCATTATCGATACGGCTCCGACAGGGCATACGTTGCTGCTCTTAGATGCAGCACAATCGTATCACCAAGAGATTCAACGCTCGACAGGTGAAGTGCCAGAAAGCGTGGAAAAGTTACTTCCACGTTTACGAAACCCGGAAGAAACGGATATTTTACTCGTGTCACTACCTGAAGCTACGCCTGTGTACGAAGCCAGACGATTACAAGACGATTTAAAGCGTGCAGGGATTACGGCCAATCATTGGGTCATCAATCAAAGTTTGTATGAGACACATACGACTGAAAGCGTCCTTGCTGCAAAAGCGCAGTATGAAAAAAGATGGATCAAGGAAGTTAATGAATCTTATAGCACATTTACAGTCGTCATGCCATGGCAAGCAGAAGATACCATTGGCTACGATCAAATGAAACAACAATTAACGTAATACGGAGGTCCTCCCCCATGAATAAACATCGAGTTTCAATCATAGGAACGGGCCCAGCAGGGCTCACCGCAGCCATCTATTTAGCACGAGCAAACATGAATCCAGTCATTATTGAAGGGGTTGAGCCCGGCGGACAGCTTACAACAACGACAGAAGTTGAAAATTTTCCGGGCTTTATTGAAGGGATTACAGGACCGGAATTGATGGATAACATGCGAAAGCAAGCGGAACGTTTTGGTGCCACATGTGATGGATTCTTCTATAATGGCAAAAAGGTTGTTGTTATAGGTGGGGGTGACTCTGCTATGGAAGAAGCAAACTTTCTTACGAAGTTCGCAGATGAAGTGGTTATCGTTCATCGGAGACATGAATTACGAGCATCCAAAATTATGCAGGATCGTGCGAATGAAAACCCTAAAATTTCGTGGCAAATGAACCAATCAGCAAAGGCCTATGTTGCCAACGAGCAAGGGATCATCCAAGGTTTAAAAATTATCGATAATGACAGTGGTGAAGAAAAAACGATTGAAACGAACGGGATCTTTGTAGCGATTGGACATAACCCAAATACTGAATTTCTTGAAGATGCACTTAAAAAAGATGCTGAAGGCTATCTACAAGTTGAACCGGGAACCACCAAAACGAATATTGCTGGCGTTTTTGCTTGTGGTGATGTTCAGGATGTAACCTATAAGCAAGCCGTCACTGCTGCAGGAACGGAATGTATGGCAGCTTTAGACACGGAGCGTTTCTTAGAAGGCGAAGCAACGCTAGATTGGAGCAAGTCACTCTCGTAAAAGAGGGAATTAAAATTTATGTGTGGAGGTTTTTATGATGACGATTACAGAGACAGCAAAAGAAGTATTGGTGAGCACGATGAATGAAAATCAAGCTGAGGGTATTCGTTTTTATTTCGCAGGTCAAGGATGCTGTGGTCCACAGCTTGGTGTATCCATGGATACACCTGAGCAAGAGGATACGATACAAGAAGTTAATGGGATAAGTGTGGCGATGGATCAGCGTGTCGCAAGCATGGCCGAAGGCGTATCCCTTGATGTCAAAAATGGCGGTCTTGTAATGGAAGGACTTCCAGAGAGCAATTGTTAATGATTGACAATAATAGCCTCGCCCAAGGAGTGGCGGGGCTCATTCTATGCTAAATAAGCTTTTATGGATTTATGATCATTTTTAATAGATGGATAGGCGAAGGGATGAGTGATGTTGGATCTACAAGAGCTCCTGTTTATGTTTTTCGGAGGTCTGGGTATTTTTTTGTTTGGCATTAAATACATGAGTAACGGACTCACAAAAATTGCTGGAGACCGTTTGCGTGATTTATTGGATCGTTTCACATCTAATCCGATTAAAGGTGTCCTTGTCGGGATTGTGGCAACGATTTTGTTACAGACAAGTACAAGCACGACCGTATTAACCATTGGACTGGTAAACGCCGGTTTTATGACGCTGCGTCAAGCCATTGGTGTTATTATGGGCGCAAATGTGGGAACAACCGCCACCGCGTTCATAATAGGAATTGACGTTGCGGACTATGCATTACCGATCCTCTTCATAGGAACTCTTTTACTTTTCTTCTTCAAAAACAGCAAAGTCAACAACTTTGGACAAGCCATCTTTGGGTTTGGATCCTTATTTTTAGGGCTTAACATTATGGGGGATGGGGTTGCCCCATTGGCGGACACTCAGGCGTTTGAGAATCTAACCCTCAGTATGAGCGACACCCCCATTTTAGGGGTGATGATTGGAACAGCTTTGACGGTTGCTGTTCAAAGTTCCACGGCATCCATTGGTTTATTGCAGCAACTTTATGATACAGGGGCCATGGAATTAAGTGCTGCCTTACCCGTTTTATTCGGGGATAATATCGGGACGACGATCACAGCGGTTTTAGCTTCGATTGGGGCTTCTTTGGCTGCCAAACGAGCCGCACTCAGCCATGTTATTTTTAACTTAGTAGGAGCAACAATTGTTTTGATATTTTTGCAACCGTTCATGGCTTTAATCGCCACCATCGAGGAAACGTTTAATCTTATTCCACCTATGACTATTGCTGTTGCCCATGGCTCTTTCAATGTCACAAACCTACTCCTACAAGTATCATTTATTGGTGTATTAGCAGCCATTGTGACGAAGCTCATCCCCGGCAAAGATACAGATATCGAATACAAACCTAAACATCTTGATCCTGCTTTTGTTCAACGCTCACCTGCTATTGCACTTGGCCAAGCACAAAAAGAAGTGTTGCGCATGGGTGAGTTTGCCCAACAAGGATTACAAGAAGTGAATCAGTATAGTAAACATCCCCGTCGAAGAAGCGCAGAACGCATCACTCAGTATGAGGAAGCGATTAACAACCTGGATCGAACCATTACGGATTATTTAACACAAATTTCTAGTCGATCTCTATCAGGTGAAAACTCCTATTTGCATACCATTCTCTTGAATACAGTACGGGATATTGAACGCATAGGAGATCATATGGAAAATATTATGGAGCTCGTTGATTATCAAGTTGAAAAAAAGGTTGTTATTTCTGAAGAAGCAAAAGAAGATCTTGAAGAGATGTTCTCGTTAACCCTTCGCACATTTCAAGACGCTGTTTATGCACTTGAACATCATGATTTAGATACAGCACATGCAACGGAACAACAGGAAGATAAGATTGACCAAATGGAAAGAACTATGCGCTTAAAGCATATCAGACGTATGAATGAGGGGCGCTGTTCAGGATCAGCTGGTGTCATATTCGTTGACATCGTAAGTAATCTTGAACGTATCGGTGACCATTCTGTTAATATCGCAGAAACGGTTTTAAATGAAAAATAACAGTGATTGGATTGTATCTACTCTTCAGCGAAGGGTGCCTAATCGAATAAGTACGCCCTTCTGAATCGCGCCATTTAACGGGATAAAGATGAGATTATTTCCACTTTGAAAAAGACCCCCTTGACCCTGTACCAAGGTACAGGATTTAGGGTATTAATTGAGGAGGGAAAGGACATGAATGGTTTAACGATAAGTCAAATAGCAAAAGCATCGAACGTTAATATTGAAACAGTGAGATATTACGAAAAACGTGGACTTATCTCTGAACCTCCTCGGACAGAATCTGGTTACAGAATGTTTTCGGAAGAGGTGATTCAAGACATTCAATTTATTAAACGCGCCCAAGATATCGGATTTACTCTAGAGGAAATTAAAACGCTGGTAATAGCTTCTCATAATGAAGACTTTCATTCAGAGGAAATATACGAATTTGCGATGAATAAAATCCATGAAATCGAGAAAAAAATACACGATTTTAACCACATGAAATCGTTATTAGGGGATTTAGCAGCAAAATGTCCAGGTTCAGGTGTCCCTAAAGACCAATGTCCAATCATTACAAACCTATCTAAAGGAAAGATTGAAGATGGCTGAAAAATTAGTTGAATTATTTACGTCAGGTTGCCCTATCTGTGAAAGGACTGTGAAACAAGTCAGAGACCTTACGCAATATAGTGCTGAGCATGAAGTTGTTGTGTATGATTTGAATAAGAAATGTGACACCAACAAATGTGAAGATAAAGCTAAAGAGTATGGGATTCAATCGGTTCCAGCAGTCGCAATTGACGGGAAATTAGCGGATTGCTGCAGCAACAATGGGGTTAATTTCGATACTTTAGAAGCAGAGATACTAGGTAAATAATTCACGGGACAGAATTACACTTAACTTACGGTCAAGGGACTTCGTTTGTATGAAGTCCCTTGATCAAATTATTGGCAGATCTCAGAGAAAATTGAGGATTATGAACGTTGGATTGTTCCGATCGTGTTCATAGGGTTAGGTTTATATATTATGTATGAAAATGGTACGATCAACACTCTAATTTCCCTTTTATAGGGTTTTGTATGGTGATTGATTTTATTTGAAAGGCAAATTTAATTCGCTTCGAAATGGAATTGAATAACGGACTAAGAATTTAAACTGTGACTTTTTAAAAGTCACAAGAAAATCACAAAAAAGGCGATTACAGGCGAGAAAATACGAACTAACGTACCCTTTCCGGGATGTTAATTAGCAATATCGATTAGAAATAATATAGGTCTGAATATAGGTAAACATACCTGATATATGGGCGGCATGATATAATTTATACACTTAGATAAAAGGTAGAATGCTGGTCAAGCTTTAGGGGGAATTTATGAACAATTTTTCAAAAGGAGATTGTATTCATGCCATTCAATTGGTAAGGAATTAGGCGAGACGATTGATCAAAAAACTTATATTCATTTCAGAGAAATAGTACAAGAATGGGAAATTGTTGGATTTTTATTTCCAGAGATTCAGACGATTAAAAATCAGTGTGGAAGTTTTGAGGAGGCTTTGTCACTATCAGTTGAAGCCGGATGATGTAGGTTTTAGTGGCATTAGTATGGGAAATCAAATCGGATACATTACTATTTGTTCCCTTTTCAACGGTATGATCGCTTTATTCAATTAAAGGGACAGATTGTTGAACAGTATAAACATAATTTTTGGTGCTTGTTTTGTTTTCTTCCATGTTTGTAGCACGAGTCAATTTTATTTAAAGGGGGGGGTAAAATAATGAGTGATGAAAATATGAGAGAAGTTCGTAATAATGTACATTCGGGTCAAGATAAATATGTTTACTTCATTTTAGCTGTTACTGTAGCTGCAATAGGATATACAATTGCACAAACTGAGGATTTAGAAGAACTTAGTTATACCCAGATACCATTGGGTATTAGTTTGATTTGCTGGGGGATAAGTTTTTGGTTTGGTTGTCGCAATCGTGAATATAATAATTCAATACTTTATTCAAACTATGAATTATTAAAAGTTCAAAAGGGGCAGCATTCTGAAGTTCCAAACCATCCAGATTATGAGAAAGCTGCTTCAGATGGGATTCTCGACGCAATAAATAAAAATAATAAAAGGGTAGAAAATTTTGGGCGCGGTCAGAGGAATATGTTTATTATAGGTGTATTGTTATTTGTATTGTGGCGCATCGTTGAAATATTATACTCTTAGTCTTTTTATATAACCTTAACACTTGGAGTTATCATGAATATAAGTCGGAAAGGGGTGAGTTCGATGTTCTTTAATACTTTCAAACGTCGATCGAATAAAAAGGGCAAGTGCGATTTGAGTAGTACCCAAAATTATAAAACCCCGTATGAGAGAACACAGAATATTATCGATTTACACTTTCATTATAATGACGATGATTCACCTGAGATTTCCGATGAAGAACCGATCATTCATCGTTTGCTTATAGGTACAAAACAAATAGGTGTAAATGATTTTATTCTGTGATAACAGTTTTATTCACTATTTCGCCCTCAAGAAGTGATATTGGATGAAGTAGCATCCAACAATTCAATTTTATCACCATTTCCACTTAATCCAAAAATCGAACACCGTTAAAGCATTTGACTAAGTGTTGTTAGCTTCTTTATATTCCTTCATGATTTTATAAAAAGTGTTTTTCTTTAGTTCTAATACCTCCATAAACCAAGCGCCGGTTATTTCTCCGTTTCTCCATTTTGGATAATTATCTTCTATAACATGTAGCTGTCTTTTGCTTATATTAGAAAGATTGATTGAAGGACGCCCTAAATGTTTCCCTTGAGATTTAGCTACCTCGATCCCTTCAGCTTGTCTTTGGCGGATTTTCTTCCGTTCTTGGTCTGCAACATATGAAAGCAAAGATAAAAATTGATCTTCCATTAATTGTCCCATATCCCCCATTTCTCGGAACTTACGGCTGTCAAATAAAGATTCATTTTCTAATACGACTATATCTGCTTTCAATTCTCTGGTTATATATTTCCATTCCGTAATGACCTCATCATAGTTACGTCCCAAACGATCAAGCGCATCCATATAGATGATATCTTCTTCATTAAGAACCTTGCGCAGTAATTGGTATTGGGGGCGCTCGAAATTTTTCCCACTCGCTCGATCAACAAAAATGCGTCGTGCCTCAACGTCCCTTTCCAACATTTTGTGTAACTGGCGCTGTTCATTCTGATCTTTAGAACTCACTCGTATGTACCCATAAGTAACTACCATATTCGCTACCCCCATTGGCATTGGTATATCACTTATTATAAAATTTTTGTTTATAAAGGTAAATGATAAATATAAACGTTTATAAAAATTTTGGATCACATTTATAAACTTGATGTGATACACTTTTATCGATGTGTGCTTCCTTTCCTTAAAGGTATACCTTTATAAACGCTGTGATAATATCCATATATTTATAGGACAAATGTTTTTCTAGCGTATTGGCGTCTTCAAAGATTCTCCATATTTATTTGGTATCTTTTATGTTGAGGTCGATGATTAAAGGAGGGAGTCTGCATGAAAAACAAAAAGTTCTTACTCATTCCATCGCTTGCTATTACTGCTTTATTGGTGGCAAGTCCGATCGGTATTACATGGGCATCTGGAGATCAAAGTGAAGGCGGTATGATGAATGGAATGATGATGGAAGATGGCAAGAATGAGATGATGGATGCTATGAATTCCCCAGAGGGTGAAAAGATGATGAATGCTTGTCAGGATTTCATGTCCTCCAATAACACAGAAGAATCAGATTAACTGGGGATTGAAGTCATAGTAGGTTTCTCAAGTTCTTCATCAATGATTATCACTTTATCGAAATATGCTCGTTCTTGAGAAGAATGTCATACGGTATTTCTGCAAGAACCAGGCGTCCATGACAACGTCCCTACCGTTCGATTGTAACCTTTTTAAATCTGATACCGAAAGGGCTGTCCCAATGGTTAATGACCTTATGAGGCAGCCCTTTCATGTTTGAAACACGATAAGGCGACCCGAGTGAGAGATAACTAAATGTTTGAACCCCACCCTAATCTGAGCTATACCCTATTATTTTTACTTCTTGAAGGAATATAGTAATGGATGTGTATTTTTCTGAAATGGTCACTTTACCTAATTAGCAAGCATATATGGGGGCAGCAACGATTCGGAAAATATATGGACATTTTACCAACTCTGCCGATAATGAGTAGATAATTATCTGGCATAGAAAAAGCCCTCGCATAAGGGCTTGAGGTAACTCCAGATACTTCTTTTGGACGAAACTGCGGCGGCTCTCCACCGACTATGGGGAATCAATAACTCTTGGGTGCCTAGAGGCAAAGAAACAAGCTGTAGAAAAATAATTGCAAATGTAATTGTGCGCTTATAAAAGGAGAAGACAATTAAAGTCCAGTGGCTAAATTGGTGGGCATTGGGTTTTACCACCGCGTTAGCGGTTTAGTCCAACATGGATTATCGGTGGGGTTTCCTGCCCTTTTCCGATGTTATCGGAGGAGTCAAGGAGATTAACCCCGGAAAAACTGTGCCGATAATATTTCTCCAGTGATAACATCGTCTTTCCCTACATGGCAACAATCTTTCAGTAATCCCTCGGAATATTATCGGCTGAGTTTAAGAAAATGGCCCGAAAAAACAGGAATCGTTGCCACCCCCCATAGTATGATGAATTTCGGTCAGCTAGCAAATGGCAGGAGGAGTACAATGAAATACATTATTACAATTATAGCTCTATCAATTGTTTATATTTTGATACCTTTTACAGCAAGTGCACATGTGAAATGGTTTTCAACAGAGACACCTATTAAAGCTCCTCTTGAGGAAATTGTTTCACCATTGTTTATCACACTTACTTTAATCATATCAGTTACTTTAGGAGTACTTCCGAAACTTTCTACTAAATTACAGCATTTCAATTTGGTGAAAACGGCCGAGCAACGATTAACATCTTTAAGACCTTACTCACCTATATTGCTAAGACTGGGAGTTGCTTTTGCTTTAATGATTCAACTACTTTCTGGAAGTGTTCTAGCACCAGAAATTCCTGTCACACAAATGACCATGTGGATTGCTATTTTGACAATCAGTTTACTTCTCATGCCGAATAAAATGGCAACACAATTGGGCGCCATAGGATTATTTATGTTATTTGTTTTCGAGATTCAATTTTTTGGTGTTTTTCATATGCTGGAATATAGTTATTATCTAGCCATTGTCCTTGCTTTGCTTATTCAGAAAACAAGATATCATCATTTTGGAATACCAATTCTTTATCTTGGAACAGGGTTTTCTCTTTGTTGGGCTGCCTTGGAAAAGTTGGTATTTCCGGAACTTAGTATAAATATTATTGAAAGCTTTAATATCCCAACATTCGGTATAGAACCATCTATTTTAGTTGTTTTAGGTGCTTTCATTGAATTTGTACTGGGTTATTTATTATTAATTGGAATCTTCAACCGCCTGTTAGCATTGTCAATAACCCTTCTTTTTTTCATGACAACGACAGTTTTTGGCATTACCGAGATAATTGGTCATTCTATCATACACATTATCTTAATTATTTTTATCATCGAAGGAAAAGGGTTTTATCCCACACCTATTGAAATCCATCGAGGTTTACGTCATCAAACGGTTTTTATTGTATTTAACTTTTTACTCATAAATTTAGCCCTTCTACTTCTTTATTATCGTTTTGCTTAGTTTTTGGTATAGTACAGAACTTTCTTGTAACCATACAGTTCGTTGGGGGGAATCCAAAAGTAGGCACCCACCGCCGGTTACATTCATATACTATGGATGACAAATGATTAATGAAGTGAAGCCAATGTATTACCATTCTCCATATGGATGTCCTTCTGCGTATCCATCCGGGTACCACCCAAGAGTGAGGGCTGAACATGCACAACCAAGTGACATGATACCTAATGGAAATATGAGCTCCATGATGGATATGATGCGGGGGCGCTCTCAAGTTTTTCATCAATGATTACTACTGTATCGAAAAATACCTGAAATATGATCGTTCTTGAGAAGAGTGCCATACAGCATTTCTGCAAGAACCAGGTATCCATGACCACCCCCCTACCGTTCGATTACAACAGTTTTAAATCTGATACCAAAAGGGCTGGCTGTCCCAATGGTTAATGATCTTATGAGGCAGCTCTTTCATGTTTGAAACACGATATGGCGACCCGAGTGAGAGGTAACTAAATGTTTGAGCCCCACCCTAATCTGAGCCATACCCTATTATTTTTACTTATTTACCAAATACAGTAATTGATGTTTATTTTTCTGAAATGATCACTTTACCTAATTAGCAAGCATATATGACATAGTGTCATCACTTTTATTGAATTAGGAGGGCTAAGTAATGATTTTAACATCGATTGATTTAGGTTTAATATCTGAACACTTGAACATACACCAGGATGTTATTAGAAAATTAAAGTTTTATTATTGCCTAACGAAAAGTCCACAATTACAGCAAATTATTTATGAACAGGTTTTAATTATGCGTACCCACGCAGATGTGATGCTAATGTTGATGGATCCTGAACGAAATAAGGAAGTCGAAGTATCGGCGTTACATCAACTTCAACCTATCGACATTCCATGTAAACAAAGCTTCTCTTATATGAATGAACAAAATATTGCCTTTGAGGCACGTAATACAGCTATGACAATGGCCCAAGATAATTTTAATTCTTCCTTAAGTATGAACGCACAGAATGTAAGGAATATTCATTTACAAATGTCTCTACAACAGTTTGGATTACAAAGCAGATATAGTGATTTTATTGAATCAAAAGGGTGGGATTATACTCCAAATGCCTCGATTCAAGAGCAGTTACATGCGCTAAAAGTATTTCAACAGATGTATTATAATCTATGAATATAGCCATACCTGTGCCGATCATCATGATCGGCACAGATATTCCCCGAGCCCCTTGGAGAAATGAAGTTAAAGGTATGCTTCGGCTATGGCCTATAAGTCAGGGAAGGTGCTCTGAAGTTCTGACCACTGTATCAAAGAATACTTGAAATGTGCTCGTTCTTGAGAACAAACGCATGTCTTTCCAAAACAATTAAAGACATATCGCCAACGGATGATTCAATTCTGAGACCTTCGAGAACTTTGGCGATTCCGCCCCAAAATTGAACCATTAGACACGTTCTAGTAAAAGTATTTTCTAAATAGAATGATAGCGTAAGGAGGGACAGGCCCTTGCGCAGACCATATCACTACTCACATGCCTTCTCAGTATCGAAATCAAATGTTCAGTCAATTTTTATGGTAGCCGTCGCTTTGATCGTTGGAACCTTTCTTATTATTGCTATGCTAACGACTGCGGATAATCAACATCGCTTTTCTTCATCAGTCCTTCATGATTGGACGAAAGAGGCACAAAGCGATTGGTTTATCCATTTATTAGGAGCTGAAAATCGGTATTATCTAGATGCAATGCAAGATACTTCTACCCCCAGTTTGACAACAACAGTTATAGAGCTTGCTACGAATATGAACTTGAATGATCCACGCACATTTTTGGGAAGAGAGATTCCCGGTTTTTCAGGTTTTGACAATACGCTTGTAATTGCCGGGCAAGGAACTGACTTTACAAATATGGCTATGGAATCTCCCCCTCCTTCCGAGGAACATCAATATGAACAATCCGAAACTGATGGAATTGAAAGGGGAGAAACTGTAGACGATGATCCACCTGAGATTTCCGATGAAGAACCGATCATTCATCTCATACATTCACATAGCCGTGAATCTTTTTTGCCTGAAATCGAGGGAGACGATCCAAACCACCAAGAAATTAATATTGTTCAGGTTGGCAACTATCTAGCCGATCAATTTCGCGAATACGGGCTTCCTGTAGAAGTGTCCGATCATGACATTCAACAGAAATTAAATGAGCGAGGATGGGATTATAGCCAATCTTATGAGATATCTCGCGAGATTCTCATGCAAGACGTGGAAGAACATGAACAACTCGAATTTTTCTTTGATCTTCACCGTGACTCTGTAGAACAAGAGCTTACTACCGCTACAATTAATGATGAAGTTTATGCGCGAACATTTTTTGTTATCGGAGAAGACCATCCGGACTATGAACATAATTTGGAAATGGCGGTAGAAATCCATCACCGCCTGGAGGATAAGTGGCCGGGATTAAGCAGAGGCGTCATGACCTCGGGAGGTGCCGGCGTGGATGGGGTTTATAATCAGGATTTATCACCGAATTCGATGACTATCGAATTCGGAGGGGTGGACAACACGTTTGAAGAAGTCTATCGCAGTGCTGACGCAGTAGCTGAAGTTATACAAGAATATATCTACGAGGAACTTGACCATTAGATTTGGGGGTGTTTCTCGCCTCCTCTTCATTATCGTCAGCGTACAGTTTCATTCCGCGTTTTGCTGCTAATACCGCAGTTAGAGACCCCCCCCCCCTCGTTGTTATAGCGAGGGGGTTCTAAATGCTTGGGGGATATATCGTAGTAGGTGAAGCAGATGCCTAAGGGTATTACTTCATTTTGATCGTCTGAGCACAACAGTAAATGAAAGAACTGTTGAGAACCATGCCTCCATGTGAAAGCAGAAATTATTAACTTAAAATGAACGTAACCCATTTCGGTTGATTTCCTCATGTTAGACAGGAGGCCAGGTTTTGAATAGAAATTTATGTTTTCCTTCTTAAGGGAACCTTCTTTCCATATGTTCCCATTCTCCAAAACCATTCAAAAGGGCCATAGTAAAACGTTTTTAGCCAGAGGTGGCTGAAAATCATTTGTACGACAAATAAAATGATACCTATAAAAAGGGCGAATACATAGCTTGGTTCCATCCAAATTCCGACCCTTTCAAAAATTGTTCTCCCACTGTGCATAAACAGACTTACGAATACCAGCGACTGCAAAAGGTAATTGGTGAAAGCCATTTTTCCAACAGCAGTAAATGGCAACAACGCATTTGATAGGGTCGTCGTTCTGCTCGTTCCTAAAAGAATAATGCTCATTAAAATTCCAACGGTTACGACAAATGGATAAAAATTTTCCAGAGGCGTGAAGACAAGGGTATCAACCTCATAATAAAGGGCCGTTTTTCCGGAAACACCAACAGTAAGAAAAATTAAAGATAGGAGCCACATTCGCTTTCTCCGTGCTATTGCTTGTGAAAGTAAACCCTTACGATAAGTGTACATCCCAAATAAGAAAAAGCCCAAATGCTCTACCATAGAAGAAAATTCATTAATAAGATATTCGGACCCCGTGGGAGATTCTCCCGGTCCAAGTAGTAAGTCTTTGAGCCATTCGTCAAGAGAAAACGAGTGAGGGAAAAAAAAATTTAGAAAATCCACTCCAATCGTATACCCCAGCCAAAAAAACAAAGCCATTGTAAGCAACCATTTCTCAGAAAACTTGATAAAAAAAAGAAGTACATAACCAGCCATGGCATACATAAGCAAGATGTCGCCCGCCCAAATGTAATACCCATGGAGAGCCCCAACTATAAATAGTAAGAGCAATCTGCGGAATAACGTTGGGAATGGATTCAAATTTTTTTTGCTTAGCCTTTCATAAATAAGAATAATACTGATTCCAAACATAAATGCAAATAATGGCCTGGCGCTATCTTCCAGTAAAATTGACATCAAGGTATCGATGGATTCATTGATAGAAGATTGGTTTTCCTTCTCTATGGAAGCCAATCCAGAAATATTTACTAAAAAAATAGCTAATAAAGCTAATCCACGTAGTTGATCTAAAATCTTAATTCTATTACCCTGACCTTCATTCTTCACCGATCGCATGAGAACCTTCTTTCCAAGTATTTACGTTTTCGAAAAACCTAGTTGGATTTTAAGAAAAAAATGTGTAGAAAGAGTGAAGTTGATAAAACTCCAAAAACGGGCATCTTTGTACATCCATATTCCTTTAGTCAAATGACAAAAGAAAAGAGACTTCTCGAAGAAGCCCCTATTTTAATATTATTCAGGTTGATTCGGAACATTTGGATCAGGCGTAAAGGCTGGCTCAAATCCTTCATACTGCACTTCAGCGACCATTCCGTCACTTGCATGGTGAAACTCGTGGCAATCCGAGCAACCACCTAGCGCTAAAACAATGGTACTCATTCCTATATATACTTTTTTCAATTTTCTTCCTCTTTTTGATTGGTTATGTCACACTGTAAACGAAAAAAATGTAGAATTTATGAATAAAACTTAAATCTAATGAAAACTGTTTTTTTGCTCTATGAACGATCACTCCATATTTTCTACACATTTTTTTAGTACATTAACGTTATTCATGAAAAGGAGGAATTATAGAATGAAGAAGAAAATCATGATAGGGTCCTTTTCCCTAGTAACAGCTTTTGCATTAGCTGCATGTGGCAATGATGAAGATTCAATGCCAGATGAAGGTATGGATCCCGATTCTGATAATAATATGGAAGATATGAAGGATGAGATGCCCGATAACGACGATATGGATGGCATGGATATGGACGATGACGAGCACGAAGATATGGATCATTCCAGCTCCGGTGAGGTTCCTGATGAATTAGAGGAAGAAGAGAATCCAACTTTTGAAGCGGGAAGCCAAGCAATGGTGGAAGGCGGCCATATGGAAGAAATGGAAGGGGCCGAAGCTACCATCGTAGGGGCTTATGATACGACTGCCTACATTGTTTCTTACGACCCAACCAATGGCGGAGAAAGAGTAGAAAATCATGAATGGGTGGTTCATGAAGAAATCGAAGAAGCCGGGGAGGAAACATTTGAACCAGGAACAGAAGTCACATTGGAAGCCGATCATATGGACGGAATGGAAGGAGCCACAGCTGAGATTGATGAGGCTGAAGAAACGACGGTTTATATGATTGATTACACACCGACGGACGGTGGCGAAGAAGTGGAAAATCATAAATGGGTCACCGAAGATGAACTATCAGAAGTCGAATAAAAAAAGCCTGTATTGGCCACCTTCTAACCGATTAGTAAATGGGGGAATGTAAGATTTAATAAACTTGATGGCTCATGTCAAAAGCTATATTCCGTAAATGAAGGGGATATATAATGGCCAGATAAACCGATGACAAATGGAGAACAGATAGCCCTTATCTGATCATTCCATGGGCCATTAAGGTCGAGTGATCCGATAAGGGCATTTTTGTAATTTATAGAAGGATTGTCGTTTTAATGATATAGATATTTTTTTACTGTTTTGACCAATCAGTTTCCTTTAATTCACAGTGTTAATAAGACACTCACAAGCAAAAAAATTTATCCTTCTTCATAAAAACTACATATTTTATGGGTAAACCATTAAGGACACCGCATACTAGCTAGTGAATGCAAATATATGTGTCGTAAGAAAGGAGTACCAAGATTAATGACTTATCAAGAGTGTATCCAAGCATGTTTAGAATGCATGGAACAGTGCAATCGGTGTTTTGATGAGTGTCTGAAGGAAGACAACGTACAAATGCTGGCGGAATGTATCCGTTTGGACCGAGAATGTGCCGATGCCTGTGCGTTTGCCGTTAAGGCTATGCAAACAAACAGCCGTTTTGCTAAGCAGATCTGTGAATTATGCGCGGACATCTGTCAGGCTTGTGGCGATGAGTGTGCAAAGCACGAACATCACCAGCATTGCCAAGATTGTGCGGAAGCTTGTCACCGGTGCGCAAAAGTATGCCGTGAGATGGCGGCTGCATAATCTCCTCCACCCTGAGGCGGATTTCTATTCGCCTTCAGGGTTTCTTTTTATAATGAGAGGTGACACTCTACCTCAGTGTCTATGTCAAAAAATGATCAAATTTTACGAACGCAATCTTCACATCAACTACATATTTACTAGCTAAACTTGATATGTAGTACTTCATGGGAGGAGCAAAAGTGGCTGAACGTATACTTATTGTGGATGACGAGAGAAAAATGAGACAGTTGGTTGGTCTTTATTTGACAAATGCAGGCTATGAACTTGATGAAGCAAGTTCCGGAATAGAAGCGATACATAAGGCAACCGATCAACCTTACGATGCCGTTATTTTAGATATTATGATGCCCCGGACCGATGGTTGGGCCGTATGTGAACACCTTCGTACTGAAGGATCCAATATAGGTATTTTGATGCTAACAGCAAAAACAGAAATAGAAGATCGGGTCAAGGGGCTTGACCTTGGGGCAGATGATTATCTCGTGAAACCGTTCGCTCCAGAGGAACTCGTTGCACGTGTAAAAGCATTGCTCCGACGTAAATCCAGCACTTTAAACGAGGATCCAGCAAAGATAACAGACGGGGCATTATTTATTCACCCAGATCGACACGAGGTTAAGGTGGCGGGACAATCCGTTGATTTAACCGCAAAAGAATTTGCGATTTTGTATTTAATGGCCTCCCGTCCGGAACGCGTGTATACAAGGGAAAATGTCATCGAGCAGATTTGGACAATGGATTGTGAATGGCACGATCCTCGAACGATTGACACCCATATCAAAAATATCCGAACCAAATTGAAAAAGGCTGGTCTGCCATTTAATCCAATGAAGACCGTATGGGGAGTGGGATACACATTTAATACAACGGAAGGGAAATAACCGATGAACAGGATTTTTTATAAGCTCGGTGGATCAATCATGATTTTGTTTCTCATCGTATTGCTTCCGTTAGGGTATGTCATGGTTCAAATTTTCACCAATTATAATGAAGTACATTTATACGACGAAACGGATGAAATGGCTTCCCAATATGCAACCCTCCTTGCTGTGATCGATGATCCTGATATCGAACTCCTTGTCGAATCGATGGATCGGGGGGAGACCGCCCGAAAGATGGTCATTATTGATCAAAATGGAAATGTTGTCGAAGATTCCGGGATTCGTGGGTTTCATCCCTCTGAGCATGCCGCATTGCAGGGGAAGGCAGGAAGATTTACCGACCCAAATGATCACCAAGAATATATTTATGCTGGGGAACAAGTGCAGGGCGACGATATTGGAGAGGTCATTATCTTTTCACCTTCGGATCTCATGGATCAGTCTGCCATTCAAGTACAGCAGGCGCTGCTTCTATCAGGCGTTGGAGCCCTTCTTCTTGCCTTTGGTTTTACGTTTATTGCCTCCAGAGAATTTTCAACGCCCCTGCAGGAGATGGAAAGAGCGGCAAACCAAATGGCGAGGGGGGATCTAGATGTGGAAGTGCCTGTGAAAACGAAAGATGAGTTGGGTTCGCTTTCCCATTCCATGAATGAGTTGGCACGCGAACTAAAAAGGTACCGGGGCAACAGGCAAGCTTTTTTTTCGGACGTGTCTCATGAATTACGGACGCCACTGTCTTATGTCCAGGGGTATTGTGATGCACTAAAAAAGGAGCTTTATCAGGATGAAACCGAAAGACAACAGTTTGTCGATATTATTCATGAAGAAGCCCACCGCATGAATCGACTGATTCATGATTTATTTGAATTATCCCGAATGGAAGAAGAGCGTTTTCCCTTGGACCTTGAGCTCGTTCATATCGGAGACGTTACCAAACGAGCAACAGCAAAACTGGCCACCGAAGCTAAGAAAAAGAACAATACCATAAAGGTTGATATGGAAGGGAAATTTCCAACGATTGTAGCTGATAGTTTCCGGTTGGAACAGATCTTCACAAATTTACTTCAAAACGCGGTGAGTTATACGGAAAACGGGCATGTTTGGATCGAGGGATCTTTGAAAGATGGAAACATCGAAGTAAAAATTTCGGATACGGGAAGGGGTATCGCTACTGAAGATCTTCCCTATATTTTTGAGCGTTTCTATCGGGCTGAAAAGTCCAGATCACGTGATTTTGGGGGGACCGGTTTAGGGCTTGCCATCGTGAAACAATTGACGGAACTCCAATATGGAAGCATTCAGGTGGAAAGTGTTCCCGGAAAAGGGACGACATTTACGCTACGTTTTCCAGAAGCAAAGGAGGGCGATGAATGACTAGAAGGGATTGGTGGATTGCTTCGTTGGTAATCGCCTTCGGCTTGCACTGTTTGGTGATGTCCGGCATTATATCGGCTTCAGCCGATGTTCCTTCTTATCTCCGGCTCCTTTTCCAAATCTGTTTCTGGATGGGGATCCCATTATTAGTCGGTGCGATGATTTACATTATCATTTCATTCATAAGCAAACGGAAAGGAAGAAAAACATGAGATTGTATCTTGCAAGTTTAGCAGCAGTCGGAGTACTCATGAGTGGGTGTCAAACCGAAGCTCAAGAAGAGGTTGAATTTACGCATATCCATGGCCTTGGCTTCACAGAGGATGGGGAGCAGGCATATATTCCGGCACATGATGGATTGCGTGTCTATGAGGATGGGATATGGAAGAATGTGGAGAGTGAAGAAGGGGAGCTTCATGACTTTATGGGCTTCACCATGACCTCCGAAGGATTTTATAGCAGTGGACATCCAAACATGCAGTCGGATTACGAAAATCCGTTTGGCCTTGTAAAAAGCACGGATGGGGGCGAAACGCTTGATTTGCTCGCACTCGAAGGGGAGGTTGATTTTCATGTCATGTCGGCCAGTTACAACACAGACGCCATCTATGTTATGAATCCGGAGCCTAATTCGAAAATGGATGACCTGGGGCTGCATCGAACCCTCGACGAGGGGCAGGAATGGGAACCGCGGGACGTGGACGGGGTAAACGGAAGCGTGATTGCGATTGCCGCTCATCCTGATGAGGAAGATAGGGTGGCTCTTAGCACAGAAGAAGGGGTCTTTCAATCTGAGGATGCCGGAGATACCTTCGAACAGGTGTTAAGTGGTGCACCAGCGCCGGCTTTAACCTATGCGCACACCGGTGAATTGCTTGTTGCCGAGGGTGTGGAAGAAGAAACAACCCTCAAAGCCATAGACGCCTCCGGCGAAGTAGTTAGAGAGATCCCTGCCCCATTGATCGAAGAAGACGCCATCAGTTATCTGGCCCAGAACCCACAAGCTGAAAACACTCTTATGGTAACGACCATCGAACGCGATATTTTTTATACCGAAAATGGTGGAGAAACATGGGAACAACATGCGGAACAGGGCTTTAGCTTAGATGAATCTTAATCATATAAAACGTAAGTCGTTGATCATACATCAAATGTTGGAGGAGGGTCTCGTTATATGGATGATGTGTCGCTCGGCCTTGCTTTTGCGGCAGGCCTCATATCTTTCTTTTCCCCTTGTATTTTCCCGTTGCTTCCGGCTTATTTGGCTCAACTGACCGGCACTGACGTTTCATCGGGAGCCATCAATGCGGAGCGGCGGCTGATTTTCACCCGCAGCATCGGATTTATTCTTGGTTTTACGATTATTTTCTTGCTGCTTGGATTATCCTCAACCCTTATCGGGTCATGGTTTAATCAGTACAGTACAGCCATTATGCAAATGGGCGGGATCATCATTATTTTATTTGGGCTACAAATGAGTGGGCTTATTTCCATTCGTGCCTTACTGACCGAGAAAAAAGTAGCCAAAACCCCTAAAAAGGCTTCGAGCTTTTCCGGTTCGGTGCTGTTTGGTCTGGTATTTGCAGCTGGTTGGACCCCTTGCATTGGCATCACCCTCGGTTCCATTCTCACGCTTGCGGGAGCATCCGGAAGCATGCTCACCGGGTCAACCATGCTATTTGTTTATTCCATGGGGCTAGGGGTGCCATTCATAGCAGTTTCGCTCCTTTATGCGCAATCTTTCCAGAAGCTTAACGCCATCAATCGTTTTTTACCGGCCATTCAAAAGGGGGGAGGGGTCGTTATGATTATCCTGGGCATCCTTCTTCTCACAGGTTATTTCGAGACGATCGCAATGTATTTAGGGCAGTATGTCCCGTCCTGGATGATATAAATGGTTGTGGTTATGAGAAATTCTTTCAAAAAACTGATCATCTATGAAACTAGACTTATGGGGGGCTCATGATGAATAAAAATTGCGAGTGTGGACGAGTCAACCCTTACGGCACAGAAGTATGTGGATCATGTGGCAAACCACTGGCAGACCCTGATTCGAACCGATTGCTCAACATGCGTTACGAGGGTGCCGCACGTCGTTCCCAAATATATAGCACATCCATTATCGATAAAATCTGGAATTTCTTTTCGTCTGTAAAAGTAGGGATAGGCATTATAATTGTAACAATAATTGCCTCTTCCCTCGGAACCATTTTTCCGCAAGAGATGTTTATGCCGCCCGGCGAAACGCCGGAAGTGTATTATGAAGAGGAGTACGGAGGATTAGGCCAAGTTTATTATGCTTTAGGGTTGCACAATATGTATGGATCCTGGTGGTATATGTTGTTGATTGCTGCGCTGGGCACATCGATCATCATTGCTAGTATCGATCGTTTTTTTCCATTATATAAAGCTTTGAAATCGCAGCGTGTAACCAGACACAAAAGTTTTATGAAACGTCAGCGTATTTTTGGGACCAGCCGGGTGGAAGATGTCGACCACACGTTTCAAGCAGCTCAAGATATATTGAAAAAGAAACGCTATAACATCCGGGAAGAAAACGGCCATATACTGGCGGAGAAAAACCGTTGGGCACGGTGGGGGCCTTATGTGAATCACATCGGGTTGATTATATTTTTAATCGGGGCATCGCTTCGGTTTTTCCCTGGCATGTATGTAGATGAAAATATGTGGGTTCGTGAAGGTGAGACCGAAGTGGTCCCTGGCACATCCGGTGATTATTACGTTGAGAATCAGGGATTCACATACGAAGAGTTCGATGAAGATGATGAAATTTTTGCGGATGGCATGGAAGCAAGTGCCGCCCTTCAGTTTGAAGAAACATTTCGAACAGACGCAGTATTATATAGACCAGAAGGCCCTCTGGGGGTCGATCAAGAGCTCGAAGAAGTCGATCGGCATCCGATCGAAGTCAACGATGCCTTCCACTTCGATGATTACACGCTTTATCAAGTGGACTATAAATTGGATGAGTTAAAAGAACTGAGTTTTGAAGTTGAGGATACAGAAACCGATGAGGTGGTGGGCTCCTTTACCGTAGATTTAAATGACCCGGATGATACGTATGCCCTTGATAATGGGGAGGATGTTCGCATTAATAGCTACTTCCCGAATTTCTATATGAATGATGAGAACATGCCAACAACGGAAAATGATGTCCCGGATAATCCGGCATTCATTTTTGAAATGGCGAACCCGGATACAGAAGCATTAGACCATACTTTTCTCGGTATTCAAGCGAATTACAATGTGAGCCCTGATCAAGAAGAGAATCGCTACGAGTTTTCGTTAGATGGTTTTGATACCAATGATTTAACAGGTCTTACCGTTCGAAAAGATAACACCATTCCCTATCTTAGTGTTGGAGGGGCCATTTTCCTTATCGGTCTTGTACAAGGATCTTATTGGCCGCATCGTCGCATTTGGTTGCAACGAAAAGACGGAGAGGTTTGGCTCGCTGCTCATACGAATAAACACTGGGCACCCCTGAAAAAAGACATCGATGCGATCACGAAAGAGACAGGTATTACGGCGCCTCGGGATCAAATCGATGATGAATATGAGAAGGGAGAGGACAAGGACAATAGCTAAGGTTCACTCTTTAATGAGAGGATAGGAGGAAAATCAAGATGAGTTTGAGCATGATCCTACTCACGATCGCATTCTTTTTCTATTTAGTTGCGACGGTTTTATACGCGGTGTCTGTGACAGGGCGAAAATGGAGGAATAAAGAAGGCCGGGTAACGGGAAATAACTGGGGTCTTTTCGGGTATATAACAGCCATTGGTGGCCTCGTTTTTGCCTTAGGGTATTTCGTGACCAGATGGATCACGGTCGGGTTTGCCCCGGTTAGTAATATGTTCGAGTATCTTACATTTTTTGGTATTACGTTAAGCCTCGCTTTTGTGATCATCTATGGCATATATAGAAGTAACGTCCTTGGTGTCATTACATTGCCTGTTGTGATGCTCATGATTGGGTATGCCACAGTATTTGTAACTGATTATCAACCACTACAACCGGCTTTACAAACCTATTGGCTTGAGATTCACGTGTTAACAACAGGGTTGGCTCAGGGAATTCTTGCCGTTAGTTTTGGGGCCGGGGTCATTTACCTTCTACGGACAATCGATTTAAAAGGAAAAAAAATGACCAAAAGGACGTTTGGCGTCGAGTTTATTATGTACACCTTTATGACTCTTTTCGCCTTCATCGTTTTGACCAACGCGTTTAACGCATTCGGTTATGAAGCTCAATTTGCTTATGTCAATGAATTTGAAGAACCAGCCGAAATCATTTATGATCTTCCCCCGATATTTGGCCCGAACGAGGGAGAGTTGCTCTCTTCAGATCGTATGGAGCCTTGGTTCGAAATGCCCGATTGGATTGATAGTGATTCCTTGAACACAACAGCATGGGCTTTTGGTTCTGGTCTCGTTTTATTTGGGGCGGTTCGTTTAATCACGAGGAGACGTATAGGGACTCTTTTACAACCATTCGTGAAAAGGGTCAATCCGGACTTAATGGATGAAATAAGCTATCGTGCCATAGCGATTGGGTTCCCACTTTTTGCATTAGGAGGGCTTGTTTTTGCCATGATCTGGGCTCAAATTGCTTGGACAAGGTTTTGGGGGTGGGACCCGAAAGAAGTGTGGGCACTAATTACTTTCCTCTTCTATGCCGCTTACCTGCACTTACGGTTGAACCGCAGTTGGCAAGGGGAACCTTCTGCTTGGTTGGCTGTGGTCGGTTTCGCGATTATCATGATTAATTTAATATTCGTCAACCTTGTTATTGCAGGTCTTCACTCTTATGCTTAGAATCAAAAGCATCTTTGACAAGGTGCTGAGAGAACACACACGTCTGGGAAATGCCGAAAAGCGCCATCAATGGCAATCTATCAATAGTGAGGTGGACTATGGATAAAGAGGAAAGGGCTAAACGTAAACGACGGCGTCTATGGATGCGTACGGCTGTGTTAATGACGCTGGCTGTCGTTGTTTCTTACGTGTTTTACACCAATTTTGTTCACACGGAGGAGGCGGTTTCTGAAGGAGATCAAGCCCCTAATTTCACGCTGATGAATATGGATGGTGAAAGGGTAGAACTTGCCGATTATGAAGGGCAAGGCGTATTTCTTAACTTTTGGGGCACCTATTGCCCACCATGTGAAGAAGAAATGCCTTATATGGAAGATCAACATCAGGCGTATTTGGATGATGATGTTGAAATTCTTGCCGTAAATGTGGGGGAATCCGAGTTGACCATTGATCGATTTGTTGATCGTCTTCAGTTAACTTTCCCTATCCTCATGGATGAAAATAGCGATGTGATGGATTATTATGGTGTCGGGCAACTCCCGGCGACCTATATGATTGATGAAAACGGGGAGGTTGTTCACATTCGCGTAGGTGGCATGAGTGAAGAACACGTCCAAGATTTTATGCAAATGGTCGACCCTACAGCTTCTTAACAACGGTCGTAATCGATTAAAAAGCTAATCCTGACAGCGTAGAGTTATTTCAATGGTTAGATGACCCGGAAGGTTGAAAAATGCTTTCTCTTTAGAAAACGGGTCGACGGGGGAATACGAATGGTTCGAAAAGTAAGCAGTATAGGAGCTCTTGTGATTGCAACGTTGGTGATGGGAGCAATCATCTATAATTCTGTTTCTTCTCCACCGATGGGTGTCAACCAGGGAGAAAAAGCCCCAGATATGGAGTTGCCGCAAGCCGAAGGAGAGAGCATGAGTTTAAACGATGTACGTGGCACGTTTGTCATTATGAATTTTTGGGCTTCTTGGTGTGAACCCTGCATCCGAGAATTTCCTTTGCTTGATCAAGTCCATCAGGAATTTAGTGATGAAGAGGTTAATGTGCTAGCGGTCAATATGTCATCGTTTGAACGAACGATGGATGACGCAATGGGATTTTTAGATGATCAATCAGTTACCATGCCTGTCCTCTTCGACACGGGTGGGGAAATGGCTGATGCGTATCAAGTCGCTGGTCTTCCAACCACGTACTTGATTAATGAAGAAGGCATTATCGTTGATATCATTATGGGAGAAGTGACCGAAGAAATGCTCATGGAGAGACTCCAACCTTTCTTATGACTAGCAATAGATTTCGATTAAAAGTCCATCTTGTAAGACATACATTTCCTTAAAAATTGTTCAGTACAAATAAAGTTATTTCTTTTTATCAGCGAGAAGCCGTATTTTTCAATGGAATA
The DNA here is from genome assembly GCF_014207655.1 of Geomicrobium halophilum. GTDB lineage: Bacteria > Bacillota > Bacilli > Bacillales > Marinococcaceae > Geomicrobium > Geomicrobium halophilum. The sequence goes on from NZ_JACHHJ010000002.1 coordinate 157,799, forward strand.
ATGCGGCTCGCTCAAAAAATAGTTGTTTGCTTTTGATTAAATCCTAAATATCGCAATCTAAATTAGTGACAATAAAGATGTTTCTAAAAATGCCTTATTCCGCAATCGCGCTTATCTTCTTGAACAGTCATTCTCGCTTCGTTCGTATTATGAGTTTAACCAGTCATTTCTGGTTGAACTCATAATACAAAGGGCGTAATTGCGGAACATTCCCTAAAAAATACCCTTTGGAATCATCTTATCCAAAGGGTTAAACTTCGCAACTAATTCTTATTATTCTTCAAGTGTGCCAACAGTTGGTAAGTCTTCTAATACATCAGTCCCATGTGGAGCTTCTTCAATTTCTTCTGTGTGGTCACCACCAGCCTCTAATCCACCAGCGGGGGCGTGTTCTCCACCTTCCCATTCTGCAACATCTGTAACGTCGTAAACGACTCCATCAACCGCTACATAGGCATCGTTTCCATCTTGCCCATCATATTCTCCAAGTTCTTCCAATGTAAACTCTTGATCTCCTTCAGCTTCATCTCCTTCATCCGTTGCTTCTTCTCCGCCGCAAGCAGCAAGTAGCATGACTGAGCTGCCAAGAATCATGAATAATTTATTCACAGAATACCTACTCCTTAAGTTAAATAGATACTAATGGTTTCTCCATACACATAATATAACATTTCGAATTTGGTCCTAAATAGACATTTCATAGATTTGTCAGCTTTAATTCAAATGGGATTTTATATTTATAAGTGATAGACATAAGAAACTGTATCTCTCCCTAATAGTTTGAATAAGCACTGATAGGTTACAATGTAATAAAAAGGATTATTCAACAATCGTTGTTATGAGTACATCATAGCAACAGCTAATTTTTGTGAGGAATTATTGCATGGTTTTGGTTCCGATGATGTGGTCTTGCCAATAATCACTGGTGATGTCTGCCTGAACAACGCCTTCACTCCCTGCGTGAATCATTTGGTTATCCCCGATATATATGCCACTGTGTGAAGCTCCTGTCGTATCATACGTTCCCTCGAAAAACACAACATCCCCAATGCTCATAGACGTTACGTGTTCCCCATCGTTCTCCCACATCTCTGCATGAGTTCGAGAGACATCGATGCCATTTTGATCAAACACATAATTGATAAAGCCGCTGCTATCAAATCCATCAGGCGTTGTGCCGCCCCATTGATAAGGCGTTCCCAGTACACTCTCAGCTGTTGCAGCAATATCTGAATCTGAAGAAGCAGGATCTTGGTTTTCTGAATCTTCATTTGACGGATCACCATTACTTGAAGTGTCTGGTTCTAATGCCTGATATGTATTTGGGCCGGCTATTCCATCTACAACAAGGCCTTGATCGCTTTGATACTCTTTAACAGCATTTTCTGTTTCAGAACCAAACGTTCCATCGACTTGAACAGCGTACCCTTGATTACTTAACTCAGACTGTAATTGCTCCACTTCACTACCTTGGTCATCTCTTAGGAGATAGTTTTGTGAAGCGCCCATGTTTTCCTCTGTGTAATAATCTTGTTCGCTATGATCATCCTCGTCTGGCTCAGCGTATGCGGAGACACTTTCACTCCACATCGGTGCAAACATAACAACTGTCACGAGTGATGAAGATAAAAATAGTTTTCTCATGTTCATTTAAAATTCCTCCCTATTTTTGTATTCCTAAATTAAAATAACAAGAAAATATGGAGAAACTATGAGTATACTATTACTGTATGATTACAATTTAGTATCACCCTTCATAATATTTTCAGTAGATATAGCGCCATCATCCCGATCACGCGCGTAAAGTTTTTGGAATATCCATAAACTGAGCCCTTGCTGCTTCTCTATGAAAGTAGTTGATCACCCTAGATTAAAGGAAGATTTTAAAAAGACCTTGACAGGATCAATGTGTTTCTCTAATCTTAAATCGTAATAATTACTATTTGAAAGGATGTTTATTTGGATGCGGAAATCATGTATGATGATCATCATTTCCGGCATAGCACTTGCCGGTTGCCAAGGGGAAAGCTCGGGTAACGAAAGGGAGGAGGATCCTTTACAGATTCACACGACGGTTTTCGCTTTGGAGGACTTTACGTCCAAAATCGGCGGCAGCGAAGTCAATGCCGAAACCATCTACCCGCCGAACGCAGACGCGCATTCCTTTGAGCCGACAGCTAATGAGTTGATCCAACTCGCGGAAAGCGATGCCTTTATCTATTCCGGCGTAGGTATGGAAGGCTTTGTTGAAACAGCCGAAGATATGCTCGCTGATGAGGGTGTGGCTATGGTCCCTGCGGGCGAAGGCATTGAACTAATTGGCAACGACCATGACCATGATGATGATCATGACCATGAACAAGATCACGAGGCTGAACATGAGGATGGCGACCCGCATATTTTTTTGGATCCGGTCCGTAGTATAGACGTTGCGGAGAATATTAAACATACACTTATCGAGTTGCGGCCGGAACAGGAAGCTTATTTTACGGAAAACTATGAAGCGCTACGTGATGATTTGGAAACGCTCGATCAAACGTTGGAATCGACGTTTGCAGAGGCCGATCGTGATGAGTTGATTGTCTCCCATGCTGCTTATGGCTACTGGGAAGATCGTTATGGATTAGAACAATTGAGCGTTCTCGGTCTTTCCCCTAATGAAGAGCCTTCCCAATCAGAGCTTGCCGAAATCGTCGAAATCGCGGAAGAAGAGGATATCGGCTACGTCGTTTTTGAAAATAACGTGAGCAGTTCCGTCACCGAAGTGATTCAGGAGGAAATCGGAGCAGAAAGCCTGGTGCTTCGAAACTTGGAATCCATTTCCGAAGAAGACATGGAGAATAATGAAGACTATTTCAGCATAATGGGAAAAAATATTGAGACGTTGCAGACGGCGTTAAATGAGTAGAGTAGCGCTTGGAGGATGCTTTATTTGGAAAGGTCCTTGCCTTTTCCAGTGTATCTGAGAAGAAGGTTTCTTTCCAATTCAAGGTGCACCGGGTCCTCAATTTTGGGAAAAGAAATAAGAAGTGCTTGATAGATCCGGGTTTGAAGAATGTTTCAGCAAAAAAATACCTGCCATTAGGAAGAGATGAAAAAATTTTAGGGGAAGTAAAAAATGGGCTGATTTCCCCTATAACTTTTGACAAAAAAACAGCCAAAAAACCAGCATTGTTGCGGTTCCTTGGCTATTTGTCTTCATTCGTACCTCTTCTCATTTCTTATTCTTATTTTTTTTCCTATTCTTTTTCTTGTTCTTTTTCTTCGGTGGATCATCGGATAAATACCTGATCCTAGATAAGCCTGTTTTTCTTCGATAAATGATAGTGATGACACCACCGACAATTAAAACAATGGAAATGACTTGTGCCGCACGCAGGAGGTCAAAGATCATTAAACTGTCCGTACGTAATCCTTCAATGAAGAAACGACCAAATGAGTACCAAATAACGTACGTGAGAAAAAGCTCACCACGCCTCATGTTGACTCTTCGTAAATAAAGAAGAATCCCAACCCCGATGAAACTCCAAATGGATTCATATAGAAAAGTTGGATGATAGTAGCTGCCATCAATGAACATTTGATTGATAATCCAATCCGGAAGCATAAGGTTTTCAAGAAATTGTCTCGATACCTCTCCGCCATGAGCCTCTTGGTTTATAAAATTGCCCCAGCGCCCAATGGCTTGCCCAAGTAAAATACTCGGAGCTGCAATATCTGCAACTTTCCAAAAGGAATAGCCTCGAATTTTTGCAAATACATACCCAGTAAGAACGCCACCCACTAGCCCACCGTGGATCGCAAGGCCACCTTCCCAGATTGCAATTATTTGTCCTGGGTTTTCCAAATAATAATCCAAGTTGAAGATGACATAATACATCCTTGCAAAAATCAGTGCAACTGGAACTGCCCAGATGAGTAAGTCCGCGAAAAAGTCTTTTGGAAGCCCACGACGTATGGCTTCACGGTTGGCTAATACGTACCCTAGTAAGGCACCAAGAATGATAATAACGCCATACCAATATATCGGCCAGCCGAAGATTTCAAAGGCAACGGGGTTTAATGGTTGTACATTAGAAAGCAGCATTTTTTTCACTCATTTCTAGGCATTTGATGTAAAAAATTCCCTGACCTTGACAATAAGTTTTATGAGAATTTTCTTTCCCAAATAGATGGTTTTACCTGCGTAATAGCATTAAGGTATTTACAAACTCCTTTAAAACTACGACTTACGTTAAGACAAAAATGTGGATAAATAATGATGAACTCCCTTTGTCACAAAAATGTGACCCTATATTACACGCAATATAAGATCACAAAATCATACCATCATATCAATGGTCATCAAACGGCGGCCATGGAATTTTACACGTTTGCAAAATAAATCAGGATGGGCAATAGCTAGTGGCGTGTTTCAGAAATTCGTTCCGACCATTCTCGGACTTCGAAAAAAGGTAAAAGTGGGGCGCCTTCACTGACAAAGCGGTCTATAATTCTACGATCGCTGCAACCAAAACGCAGGACGGCTTTATACGATATAAAAATAGACGCTCCCCCGAAATCATAACGCAAGACGCCTCCGTACACTTGTCTTTGCGCTGTTTTACCAATCGGGCCAATTCGCCTAGATCTTCCTAGAAATTTTGATGGGAAAAAACTTATGAAACGTTGTACTAGTCTAGTCTTTAATTTGTTTCCAGTGGCCCTTCCCAAACGGCCATTCCTCCACCAAAATTTGCGACATCATCAAATCCTTGATTAACAAGAAAGTCCGCACTATCAACCCCCATGCTCCCTGTGTGGCAAATTAAGATGATACGGTTGTCATCGCTCAATTCGTTATAACGTTGTTGAAATTCATCGTACGGAATATGAATCGCCCCGGGGATATGTCCTTCGTCGTAAAGCTCTTTTTCACGCAAGTCAACCAATTCAACGTTTTCCTCACCAATCTTTGCACTCACCTCGTTTTGGTTAATCTCTACCCACTCCCCTGCTTCCTCGGCTTCAGGTTCAACCGTAAATGGGTTAAACGTTAGAAAAAACACTAAAGTTATTACCGTCAAAACAATGGGCATGATATATTTACCCCGCAATTGCTTCCCCCCCCTGTATAAGTATCCAGATGATGAAGTTATTGACCCTTGAACATTCAATGTATGCCCTTACTGAGGAGTCATTTTGTTTATCTCCTTTTATCATTCCTCATAGTTCTAGTGTAGGTGAAAAAAGTGAAGAAATCATGAAGTATTCTTATGAAAGATACCCCGGGATCGTTTTGATGAAAAAGCTGCCCGGTGTTCCAGATCTCCATAGTTTTTTCATACATTTTTTCTATACTGATAAAAATGCGTATGGAAAGGAATGAAAGAAAAGAAATGAGCCGAGCGATCAAAAAACATATTGCCTTGCTCTTTATAACCGTGGCACTTATGGCTTTCTTTCTCTTTTTAAGAAGAGAATGGGATCCGATGCATGCCTGGAACCGTGCTTTTGCCGACATATCTGTTCTTTACATCGTAGCGATTCTCCTTCTTGGATCCTCTTCAAAGTTCAGTAACAGCATGAAATTATTGCTGCACTGGAGGAAACAGTTGGGAATTTGGGTGGCCATAACGGCTTTTGCTCATGTTTACATTATTTTTGACGGTTGGATTATGTGGGACTTCATAAGGCTATTCCTTGTCTTTAATCCCACGACAAATAGTTATGATCTTGATCCAGGCTTTGCCATCGGTAACCTTATTGGCATAGTGGCCTTGGTTTATTTATTTGCACTTTTCTTGACCTCGAATAAAAAGAGTATAAAAGTGCTTGGTCGTGAGGGTTGGAAATACCTCCAACAGCGTGTGCACATATATTATATTTTGGTGGTTCTACACACGGTTTATTTCTTGTTCTTTCACATCCCGTTACCAAATTTTGCTCGAATTCCATTTCTATTTTTAATTGTTATCGTGTGGGCTGCACATACCCTTGGTTTTATTAAAGTCCTTTCGGAGAGGAATAAAAAAATTAGCTGGTTTTAAACCTAAATAAATGACAATCTCCATTGAAATGATACAAAAGCTTTTACATAGAGATACGAGTTATAAATTCTCAACAAAATAGAGTGATGTGCAGTGGAACAAGATGTGTGGTTTGCCCTTGGATTGACGTAGATCGCTGGGCTTGCAACAGGATTGGGTAGCCTGATTGCATTTTTCACATCGACAACCAATACGAAATTTCTTTCTTGGGTACTGGGCTTCTCGGCGGGGGTCATGATTTACGTATCTTTCGTGAAGATTTTTTTGAAGCGCAGGACTCCTTAACAAGCGCTATAGGGGAGGAGATCGGAAGTTGGCTGACAGTGGGTGGGTTCTTTGCCGGTATGTTGCTGGTGGCGTTGATCGACAAGTTAGTTCCTTATCAAGGCAACCCCCATGAAGTGAAAAAAGTAGAAGAGATGAATCAATATCCCCAATCAGCCAGATCAAAAAATTTGCTTCCGTTGCCGGGATTATGGTTTTTATCTCATTGGATGGGTTCATTCCTGCGGCTAAAAAATATAATAAAGAACATTCTTCGATTTATGGATTCGTACTCGGTATGGCTGTCATGGCATTTCGCTTGCAGTTGCTTTTCTGAAAGAGGAAAAAAGCTGCTTTATGATTATGTGATTTATAGCGTGCACTTTTCAGCCAGCCTAATTGACTTATTCATGTTTGTGAAGCAGATTTCCTATTTTATGTTAATATACACTACCCCCCTAAAGCATTTTTTTGTTGTTGTTGATCATATGTTGATATTACAGCCATAAAATAGTGATAAAGGACAAGGAGTACGATGATATGATTACGGGGTATGTGTATATTATTGGTTTCTTATCCATACACCTGGGCTTAATTTGTTTCACTTATTTTTTTAGCAGATATAAGGGTAGCCTCATGGTCAATATGATGATGACCATGGCTTTGGCCATGGTATTTGGCTTGTCATTAGGTTTTTCCATCGGAATCGTTCTTCATGGACATTTGCTATATTCGACCTTGTTCAGCATAATCCTTGCTGGAATCACCGGATTTATTCTCGGTATACGCTTACATGTAGTAGCGAGTATTGAAGGGCTTTTTTCTGGGATCATGGCAGGTATGATGGGAGCAATGGTTGTAGAAATGCTCACGATTTCAGAAGGGGCAGCCCTCCTATTGATCAGCTTATTATTGCTAATGGGTACAACGATGTTTTGTATTCGCCACGTCCTTCAGGAAACATTTTCCACATTCGTTCAAAAATATGACTATGTCCTGCTCGTTGCAACGTGTATGTTAATGCTACTCACATTCTGGACCTTCCCCTTTTCAAGTATGGAGAATCAGCCATCTTCGCAACACGAGGAAAACCATCATATGATCGAGTAAGGACATCCAGCAAAACTGACCCCAATACAATCTAACAAAACCTCCTCAGCACGAGCCATACACTTTTTCATGGGGTCTTCAAAGATTCTCCATATTTATTTGTTATGATTTGTGTTGAGTACGATGATGAAAGAGGAGGGATTCCGCATGAAACACAAAAAGTTCTTACTCATTCCATCACTTGCTATTGCTGCTGTATTGGTAGCAACCCCGATCGGTATTACATGGGCATCTGGAGATCATAGTGAAGGCGGCATGATGAATGGAATGATGATGGATGCTATGAATTCCCCAGAGGGTGAAAAGATGATGAATGCTTGTCAGGATTTCATGTCTTCCAATAGCGGATCAGATTAACTGGAGATTGAAAGTCATGGTGGGTGCTCTCTGCTGAAGAAAAAATAGCCAGACTTAACTGAAGCCCTATGATTGAAAATCAGAATCAGCTCATGCATAGCACAAAAGGGCGCAATCCTAGATTAAAGGAAAGCGCCTGATTATGTGTAACCTTGTTTCTGATGAATTTATTTACCATACGAACATATATTTGTCAAAAATACACCTAGAAAAAGCGAGAACACCCACTTCTTTAGGAGTGGGTGTTCTCGCTTTAAAATCTGTAAATCGATTTCACTCCATTGCTTAATATAGAGCCCCAAAAGTATTTACTTCATTTTGAGCGTCTGGGCATTGATCGCTACGATGACGGTACTCAGTGACATGAGGACCGCACCTAAGGCTGGTTCAAGGAGAAAACCCCATGTAGCAAGCACACCTGCTGCGAGTGGAATCGCCACAATGTTATAGCCTGCGGCCCACCAAAGGTTTTGAATCATCTTGCGGTAAGTGATCTTTGATAGATCGACAATGGAAACGACATCGAGGGGGTCGCTATTGACGAGCACAACATCGGCAGTCTCCATGGCGACGTCCGTTCCGGCTCCAACAGCAACGCCGAGATCGGCATTTGCAAGCGCAGGCGCATCATTAATGCCATCCCCAGTCATACCGACACGTTTTCCGTCTTTCTTTAATTCCTTCACCATTTCCGCTTTTTCATGCGGGAGAACTTCGGCAATGACTTGATCGATACCAATCTGTTTGGCCACTTCCTGGGCCACTTTCTCGTTGTCTCCGGTTAGCATCACGGTATCGATTCCCATTTGATGCAAGCGTTCAACGGCTTCTTTTGCGGATTCTTTCACGGTATCAGCTAAGGCAATCGCACCGAGCAATGTTTGCTCCTGAAGGACAAAAACAACAGTCTTGCCTGTTTCCGAAAGCTTTGATAGACGTTCTTCGTCATAGCTGATCCCTTCTCTTTGCAGATACCCTGGGCTGACGATCGAAATAACCTTACCGTCAACATTTCCAGTAATGCCCGCTCCAGTCATCGAATCAAAGTCCTTCGGTTGGGGAATGTCAATATTCTCTTCTTTTCCTTTTGCTACAATGCCGGCAGCGATTGGGTGCTCCGATTGAGACTCCAATGATGCCGCCAATCTTAGCAACTCCTCTTCGGATACGTTGTCTTCCGGGAGAATTTCCGTTACACCGAACTCCCCGTGCGTTAGTGTTCCGGTCTTATCAAAAATCATCGTGTCTATCCTTCTGGCGCTTTCAAAACCGATGCGGTTCCGGATAAATAACCCTTTTTGTGCGGAAATCCCCGTGGAACGGGCGGTTACTAACGGAACCGCAAGACCGAGGGCGTGCGGACAGGCAATGATAAGCACGGTTACCATCCGAGTGACTGCGAAATTTGTATCTACACCAAGTGCCATCCAAGTGCTGAAGGTCGCTATTCCGGCAACGACAGCAACGTAAAACAGCAGTTTTGCGGCGCGATCCGAAAGCATCTGTGTTTTTGATTTGCTTTCTTGTGCCTCTTTGACCAGTTGCACCACTTGCGAGAGATACCCTTCGTCGCTCGTTTTGGAGACTTCAATGGTTAAGGATCCGGAGGTATTGATGGCTCCGCCGATGACCTCGTCCCCTTCGCCTTTTTCAACCGGCTCGGACTCCCCGGTAAGCATCGATTCATTGATGGAGGATTTTCCATTTAAAATGTGTCCATCCGCCGGTATTTTTTCGCCCGGTTTAATAAGAAGTCGGTCTCCCTTTTTAAGCTCAGATACGGAGACAGAAACAATCTGATTGTCGTCATCCAGTTTATTCGCTTCCTGGGGCATCAGTTCTACTAGGGATTCAAGCGAATCGGAAGCTTTCATGACGGATTTCATCTCGATCCAGTGCCCAAGCAACATGATGGCAATCAGTGTCGCTAGTTCCCAGAAGAAATCCATCCCTTCAAGGCCGAAAACCGTGGCGGCACTGTAGACATACGCAACGGTGATGGCAAGGCTGATGAGGGTCATCATCCCCGGGGATTTATCTTTGATCTCATTTACAAGACCCGTTAAGAAAGGCCAACCGCCGTAGAAGAAGACGATGGAGGCTAAGATGAGCTCAACAGCCGTATCGCCGGGAAATGCGACGGTATAGTTGAAAAACATCTGGATCATATCGGACAAAATAACAATAGGTATAGCCAGAATAACTGTGACGAAAAATCGCTTCCTAAAATCGGCCATCATATCTCCATGATCACCATGCCCATGATGGTCATGTCCGGAATGCCCGCCATGCCCATGGTGTTCATGGCCGGAGTGGTCACCATGGCCGCTGTGATGAGCATGATCGTCTTGTTCACGGTGTTCATGGTGGTGATGTTCATGGTCATGATGATTATGTTTGCTATGTGAGTCGTCATGATCATGGGTTTGATGACCATTCTCGTGATGAGCATGATGGCCATTGTCTTTGTGATGGTGATGTTCATGGTCGTGATGATCTTTATTGGACATTGTATCTCCTCCTTATAAGCATATAATACCCAGGTAAGGTATATATAAAACATGATTTTTTCATCCGGTAAGTATTAGAATCCACCATTGGCAAGATTTTTATAACTAGTGCTTCGATGGAGCTATAGAATAAATCTCCATTTATATAGACTTCTAAAGCTAACAAAGACGGGATGGTTTGAAGATAAACGTTTGTTTTCATGGAAAAAATGATTTTTATTATTTACATACCTAATGGGGGTATGGTATATTGAATTCAGAAACTGATTATCACGATTTGTATATTGTTTCATTCGCCTTAACAGAAGGAAGGAGGGAGTGGATGGATTTACATGGCGTTGGTCACCATCTTCTACTGTGCAATGGGAAATCTTGCATCCGTAACGGTGCTGAAACAGTCACCAAGGCGATACGAAAAGACATCCGCGATCAAAACTTAACGGATACGATCCACACGACAAAAACGTTGTGTAATGGTCAATGCAAGTACGGTCCCATTGTTGTTTTATACCCTCAGGGGTATTGGTACCGTGCCATGACACCTACGCTCGGAAAAGCACTCGTGGAAAGCATCGGTACCCACCATCCGTTGAAACAATCTCTTCTTTATTCATACGCACGCAAAGGATTTCGATCAGAGCTTTTCTAACGAGGAGAAGGAGATGAAAACAAGTGGAACAAAAAGAAGCATCCCTGCAAATCGCGGGCATGACCTGCGCGGCTTGTGCCACAAAAATTGAGAAAGGTCTTGCCAAAATCGACGGGGTCAGCGAAGCAAATGTGAATTTTGCGATGGAAAAAACCAATGTTGTTTATGATCCCGATCAGACGGATGTTCAAGATTTTGAAGCGAAAATTGATAAACTTGGGTATGAAGTCATTCATGAAAATCAAACCTTTGATATTTCGGGCATGACCTGTGCGGCTTGTGCGACAAAAATTGAAAAAAAGCTATCAAAAATGGAAGGGGTCTCTTCGGCAACGGTCAACTTTGCCATGGAGAATGCTTCCGTTGAATATGATGAAGGCCAATTATCCGTCGGAGACATGATGGAAGGGATTCGCAAATTAGGGTATACCCTTAAACCACAAAAGTCGCGGGACGAAACGGTGAGTAGAAAAGACAACGAAATACGCAAGCAAACCGGTAAATTTGTTTTTGCGGCGATATTAACGTTGCCACTGCTTTGGACGATGGTGGCTCACTTTGAGTTTATGTCGTTTCTCTATTTGCCGGATATGCTCATGAATCCATGGGTGCAGCTAGCGCTTGCGGCCCCCGTACAGTTCTTCGTTGGCGCCCAGTTTTACAGTGGTTCCTACAAAGCCTTGAAAAACAAAAGTGCAAACATGGATGTATTGATTGCGCTTGGGACGACGGCGGCCTTTTTCTACAGTATCTTCTTGGGTTGGGAATGGTACGCCACCGGCCAACAAGGGATGCCGGAGCTTTACTTTGAGACGGCAGCTGTGATCATTACGCTCGTGGTCCTCGGGAAACTGTTTGAAGTACGTGCCAAAGGACGCACCAGCAAAGCGATTGAAAAGTTGCTCGGAATGCAAGCCAAAACGGCACACATCATTCGTAATGGCGAGGAAATGGAAGTCGCGATTGAAGAAGTGCTTGTGGGAGACACGGTTATGGTGCGTCCCGGAGAGAAAGTGCCGGTGGACGGAAAGATTTATGAAGGGCAATCGGCCATGGACGAATCGATGATCACTGGTGAAAGTATTCCGATTGACAAGAAACCAGGAGACGAGGTCATCGGGTCAACGATCAACAAAAATGGACTTCTCAAAGTCGAAGCGACGAAAGTCGGGAAAGATACGGCGCTTTCCCAAATTGTGAAAGTTGTAGAAGAAGCGCAAGGAAGTAAGGCAAATGTCCAACGGACGGTTGATAAAGTGTCAGGGATTTTTGTGCCTGTCGTTGTCTTGATTGCCATTGCAACATTTCTTGTTTGGTATTTTGTGATTAATCCCGGGGACTTGCGTTCAGCGTTAGTTCCCCTCATTACAATCCTTGTCATCGCTTGCCCCTGTGCGCTTGGATTAGCAACACCAACATCCATTATGGCAGGTACGGGTCGCTCTGCTGAGAATGGTGTGCTCTTTAAGGGCGGTGAGCACTTGGAAAACACACGTGGGCTCCAAACGATCGTACTTGACAAGACGGGCACAGTGACAAAGGGAGAACCTGCATTGACCAATGTCAAAGTAGCCCCTGATTTCAATGAGGAATCGGTGCTTGCCATCGTCGGTGCCGTAGAGAAAAACTCGGAGCACCCCCTCGCAGAAGCGATGGTCAAAGGCATTGAAGAAAAAGGAATTTCGTTGCGAGAGAGCGAAGGTTTCGAAGCGTTGCCAGGATTTGGAGTGCGTGCCTTTGTCGACGGAGACGAAGTCCTTGTCGGGACACGCAAACTCATGCAAACATCATCCGTACCGATCGGATCGGCTAGTGATGAGATGTCCGCTTTTGAGAAGGAAGGAAAGACAGCGATGCTCATTGCCATTGACGGCAAGTATGCCGGGATGATTGCCGTTGCCGATACGGTGAAAGAAACGTCCAAAGCAGCGATTCAACGGATGCATGACCTCGGCTTAGAAGTGGCTATGCTGACGGGAGACAATCAGCAAACGGCCGAAGCGATCGGCAAGCAAGTCGGAATTGACCGTGTGATTGCAGAAGTGGTTCCGGAACAAAAAGCCGAAGAAATTAAAAAGATCCAAGACCAAGGCAAAAAAGTTGCCATGGTTGGCGATGGCATTAACGATGCACCGGCACTCGCGGTCGCCGATATTGGGATGGCGATCGGAACAGGGACAGATGTGGCGATTGAATCCGCCGATATTACGCTTATGCGCGGCGACTTGCACAGTGTGGCTGATAGCGTGCAGCTCAGTACAAAAACGTTTCGCAACATTAAGCAGAACCTATTTTTTGCCTTCTTTTACAATACGGCATCCATCCCGATTGCCGCAGCCGGTCTACTTGCTCCATGGGTGGCCGGGGCAGCGATGGCCTTCAGTTCGGTATCCGTTGTATTGAATGCCTTGCGTTTGCAACGTTTGAAGTTAAGCCGATAAGGAGGAAAGAACATGAAAGTAAAACACTGGGCGCTCGTGGGGGTCTTGTATGTGGCGGTTGTTATTGGCAGCTACACGGCCATCACGGGTGAGAATCCGTTAGAGAGCAATGATATGCATGAAGATCACGGAAGTGGTGAAGAAAGAATTGAAAGCCATGAAGCTTCTTCCGCACAAAACGAGGAGGGCGAATAAATGGATCATCAGTATGACAACATGGAAGGAGAATCTGAAATCCATACCAACGTTTTTTATAACGATGGTGAGGTTCGCGTTCAATTGGAGGATGTGTACGGAACAGTACCTGAATTGGAAAAACCACGAAAAAGAGATGCATTTGATCATCGTCTCCAATGATCTGGAATCCTTCATTCACCTCCACCCGAAACGCGTGGAAAACGGGGTCTATGTGGCGTCGAAAGAACTTGAGGGTGGCAGTTACCAAGCTTTTGTCGATATTGCTCCGAAGAAGCGAAACAATGTTGTCCAACCGAATGACTTTCAGGTAGGCGAAGAGGATCAGCCCAGTCCCTTGGTTTCCCTCTCAGCGAGTGAAGATCGGACTCAAGGTATCGATGGGAAGACGGCCACCTTGGAAACCGAAGGTTTGAGCACCAACGGTCCTACGACGCTAGACTTTTATTTGCATGGTGAAGATCCGGAACCCTATTTGGGGGCCCTGGGACACGTGGTCATTCTTGATGAGGACGCGGAGACATTTATTCATGTCCATCCGACTTCGGACAATGGAACCAATTTTGAAACCCATATTGATCACCCAGGGCTGTATAAGGTATGGGCAGAGTTCAAGTATGAAGATGACGGTCTTATCACGTTTGCATTTATCATTCAAGTGGAGGAATGAGAGGAGGATTAGTATGTATGAACTCGAGCTATATACGCATCCACTTTGTTCCGACTGCAAAGAAAGTAAAGCGTACTTGGACGAACAAAATGTGCTATACACGGAGTATGACGTAAGCAAAGCAGCCGAGAAAGAAGATGCCTTAAAAAAACAAACCGGATCGAAAGTTGTACCGGGTTTTGTTTTCACCAAAAAGTCACTGCTGGGAAAAATGAAAAGACCACTAGTCTTTACTGGATTTGAACGCAATGCATCTGAGATAAAATCGTTGATTCAAAAGATGTGATTTTACCGTAAAATAGGAGTGGATCAGCACATGATTACCGTGTATACATCGTCAAGTTGTTTGTCATGCCGGAAAACAAAGGAATGGTTACGAGAACATCGGCTTCCCTTTCGTGAAATAGATATCACGAAAACGAAACTGACCATAGATGAGGTCAAACACATTTTTTCATTGACGGAGAATGGCATCGATGATGTGATTTCGAGACAATCGAAAGCTTTTGCCAGATTGGCGATCGATATGGAAGATTTATCTTTGCATACGCTCTTCCACATCATTTGTAAACATCCAACGCTTTTAAAACGACCGATTATTATGGATGATAAGCAGTTGCTGACCGGCTATCATGATGAGGAGATTCGTCGCTTTCTCCCACGATCTGTTCGGAACCAATTAAAGGAGGGGATATATGTGTAGGCAATGACGTTAGAATAAATGATATCATGCAAGATCCTACACGAAATTGGGAGAAGCAATTGCAAACACGTGCCAAAAGTTATTTAGCTATACAAGCTATACAAAGGATACGAAAGGAGCAAAGAAATCATGAAGGAAATGACATTAAACGTACAAGGGATGTCTTGTGGCCATTGTGTAAACTCCATTGAAGGTAATGTCGGCAGCCTAAATGGCGTAGATAATGTGCAGGTTCATTTGAGTGAAGGAAAAGTAGGTGTCACCTTTGATCCGAACAAGGTAGATCTTGAAAAAATTACAGAAGAGATTGAAGATCAGGGATATGATGTAGCCTAAATCCTAAAAAGTGGAGGGATCGCGCGCGTAAGTGCACGGTCCCTTTAACCAATCAATGAAAGGAGGTAACACGTATGACAGCACAAGAAAAAAGAACGGTTCAGCCAAACAAACAAGAATTACTCAATCGTTTGAAACGCATTGAAGGTCAAGTGCGTGGGGTGCAAAAGATGATTGATGAGGATAAGTATTGCGTGGATATTCTCCATCAAATCTCGGCGATTCAATCAGCCATGAAAAAGGTAAGTGTTTCGTTAATGGAAGATCATACAAACCACTGTGTCGCCAATGCCATCCAAGAAGGCAACAAGGAGGAGATGATTGATGAATTAATGGATGTCATGAAGCGGTTAATGTGAATGTACGACGAGGCGCTTAAGTTGAATAAGAATTAGCGCCTGGCGGATGGCCTAAGAAAGTATCAAACGCTTCAAGCAACGCATTCGGGAGCTAACGTCCCGAAGAAAATCGATGAATATGATGGATAGCATCGAAAAGCCAAATCGATATCTTGTAGGCTGGCTCGGCTACTATCAGTTGGCCGAAACACCTTCCATATTCAAGGATCTGGATAGTTGGATCCGAAGAGTGGAATGAATGGAAGAAAGTAAAAACGAAGGATAAGAAACTTAAGAAATTAGGGGTCAAAGCAGGAAAAGCGTGGGAATGGGCAAACATAAGAAAGGCTTATTGGCGAGTTGCCCAAAGCCCAATCTTGCATAGAGCCCTCGGTGACCAGCACTGGGTCAAACAAGGGCTCAAGAGTCTATTCAAACGATATCAAACCGCGTTGGACCTAAATGAAACCACCGTATACGAAACCGTATGTACGGTGGTGTGAGAGGTCGGCGGTTAGTCACCGCCTCCTACTCGATATTCCTTTAAAAGGGTTTTTCGGGACAGTCACTTACTTCTTTACTGATTTTTTTGGAGCATATGACTTTATAACGCCTAAAGTAAAAAAGAATTTTCTCTCTAACAACTATGAGCTATCTACGAGAGAGTTTGCATGGTTTTAAATATCGGGAGGATCAAATATCATGTTTCCGAGTTTTTGTGCAGCTGTTTCTTGTAATCCTGGCATTAAATGCGAGTAAGTGTCGATTGTAACTTGGATTGAACTGTGACCTAATCTTTCTTGAACAATTTTGGGGTGGAACCCTAACTTTAGTAAATGTGTTGCATGTGTATGCCTTAATTCATGGAATGTAATGGGCTTCACGTTTAAATATTTTCTAATTTGATAATAGGCTCTAAGTAAATTCCGATGAGAAATGAGGGTTCCCCACTTTGTGGAAACAACTAAATTCTTATTTTCATAAGCTTTTCCTAATTTTAATTGCTGCTCTTTTTGCCATTTCCAATGTCTTTGTAACTCGTTTACGGTTTGATCTGGAATAGATACAAGACGGGCACCAGCATCTGTTTTAGTTGTGCTGATTTCCATATTTCGGCGTAACGACTTATCAATAGATATCGTTTTCCGTTCCATATCAATCTGATTCCATTGTAGTGCCAATATTTCACCCTGCCTCATGCCTGTAGATAAAGCGAGGTGGAAGGCTATATATAAATAATGTTTTTTTGCTTTTTTTAAGAATTCTTGTGTTTCTTGCTCATCCCATATCTCAATCCTTGTTTTCTCAAATGAAGGGAGATCTGCCAAAGTTGATGGATTGTCTTTGAGGTGCTTTTTCTTTATAGCCTCGTTCAATCCAGCCTTACAGATGGAATGATGGATTTTTCGAATTGTTGCGGGCGATAACTCTTTTTCATTTAGCAAATGATTATAAAAATCGTCGAAGTCCTCAACCTCTAAATCTGTCAGCTTAATGGTATGAAAAAACTCTGAAACGTGTATATCGACAAGGTACTGATAAGTTTTAGCTGTTCCTTTAGATAGTGAGTTTTTGCGTCCGTTTACCCAGTTTTGAAGAAAATCAACAAATGTAATGTTTTGTGGTGGAACATAGGTACCTTCGTTCACATCATTGAGGATATTGGACATGGCTTTTTCAGCTAACTTCTTTGTCTTATACCCAGAATAACGTTTCTGTTTCCTTTTTCCACGCTTATCTCTACCGTAATCAATCCTAAAGCCATATCCGTTAGCAGTTTTGTATACGGAACCTCTCATATAATTTCCCCCCCTTTTATGGTGATGTGTGTTTTAATCTGATCCATGCGTCTTTCAGCAAAAAAGATGGGAATATTAAATACATAGGATAATGTGTACGGTGTTATTTCACAGAATTTTTTGATCAGAAAGTAGGGCATGGAAGCGTGTAAAGCAAATCTGTATGCCTGCAATTCCATAAAAAATGATACGCCCTTTAACGCTTTTTTCTGGTCAATATTATGAAGGAGAATATGACCAAGTTCATGGAAGAAATCCCAACGTTGATAATGAGAAGGTATACGCTTGTTCAAGGATATTAGTTTGTAATGGCCAACCTGTAGAGACGACGTTTGTGAATAAGAATAATCGATATCAATCATGAACCGTCGGCTGAGTGTTTCTAATGAAAGATCATTCAAAGAGCAAATGTTTCTTTTTTTGTAGGCTTCATTAACGACCTGGCGAATGGTAGAATGAAACATTTTACCCACCCTTTTAAAACATATGTTCGCTTTAATGGTATGATAAAGGGTGGAGAGCTGAAACGTCAATCAAATTTGGAAAATTCATCTATTGTAATTATTATTTTCCTGTACATTCTTTTTTATTTTCTTTTGTAAAGTCATTATGAATGTTCGTCAAAGGGGAGCCAATCAACTACCCTCGATTGATTAGAAATCCCAAAAGCGAAAAGACGGTATATAAAAATCCTACGATTCCGTAAAAACCTTAACCTACCTCTGTGAGTGTAACTTTCATATACATCCTCTTTTAGTATTGAACTTCAGAAAAGATAACGCTTCTGACTTTGTTTCACTCTTTTCCATCCCCCGTCCTGTGCATTTCCTCCCACCGCTTCTTCAATTTCCGGAATCGTTGTAATTCTTCTTCCAGATGCTCTTTTTCTTCTTCGGTTAAGTTTTCGTAACCACCGGAAAAAAACATCTTTTCTTCTTCGTTATTACCTTCTACTGGTAAGGATTGAGCATTCGGGTCCTCGGTTCTTCCAAGGATGTAGTCCACTGACACTTTGTGAAAATCAGCAATTTTCTCGAGTGTTTCATAATCAGGTTGTGTTTCTTCATTCTCATATCGAGAATAAGTAGAACGATTGATGCCTAATTTATCAGTGAATTTTTCTTGAGATAGCTTTTTCCTTTTTCTTAAAGCAGATAGTCTTTTCCCATACACGGCGATCTTCCTTCTTTCTAATGGCATTGTGTTCATATTGCACACTCCTTATTATAAGTGAATAAAATGCACATTTAAAACAATGTGCAAAAATCACGCAAAGATAGTTGACTGTGCAATAATTGCACTATATAATAGGTGTAGAAATTGCACAGGAAAGAGGTGAAACATTGAAACAACGCACCTTGGAACAACTAAGAGAACATTATTCTTTAACTCAAGAACAAGTAGCTTTGGATGTAGGGATAGACCGATCTTATTATTCAAAGATTGAATCGGGTTTAACGCCAAGTGTTTCAGTAGCTAAACGAATCGGCTATTTCTTTGATTTTGATTGGACACTTTTTTTTTGAAGGATATTGTGCAATTAATGCACATAAAATGACATTCTAAGAAAGAGGTGAACAAAATGAACCCGGTCGCCGAACGTTTAGTTATTCTTGTCCTGGAAGCTGATAAAAGAATTCTCACTCAAGCAGAGCTGGTGGAACTTAACGAGAGCAAACAGTATTTCAACAGTATTTTCTGGGAGTATGAGAAATTAAAGGCTATGTTTTATGTCGCATCAGAAACTGACGATTACAAATGGCAACATGACATTCTTGAACGCGTTGAACAACTGAAAGGAGGGCGAGCATGAGCATTGAAGAAACCATCCAGAAAGCTGTTCAAGAAGCCATACAACCATTAGAAGAAAAGTTGGACAAACTAACCGTTCAAGATGATCCCTATCCTCGCAGGCTTACAGTTAAAGAAGCCGCAGAGATTCTCAGAGTTTCTGAAAATCGTGTAAGAGAACTTGCTAACTATGTCGAAGGTTTTCCGGCCACACGTGCTGAAGGTGAAAAAAGCCGCATTTATATCTCACGCGACCGTCTTTATGAATGGATCGAGAATAACCATGAGCTCATCTCATAATAACTACCTATATTTTATCAATATATCACATCTAAAGGAGGCTAAAATAAGGTGAATACGTACTATCGTAAGTCAAATCTCGGGAAGTGGTTGCGATACTTTAGAATAAATAGCCGAGATTCTAGCATCGAATCACAAAATGCATTAGGAAAGGAGTTACATTTAGATCAAAAGCAAATCTCAAAAATTGAACGCGGGGAAGTAGAGCCGCGAATCGAGACTAGTTTTAAATGGTGTGAAATAACTGGATGGGAAGAAGGTCAGGATATCATCGCTCATATGTATGAACTCCATCCTTTTGCAGTCCCGCCCGTGCATCCAGAATTGAGCGAGCGTCTATCAGATTCAATAGGGAACATGCGTCAGCAAATGATGACAGCCATTGAATCACTCAATCATATTGAAAAGGCCAACAATAAACGTAGGCCCGGCAGAGATCTAGACATCGATGACGTATTAAAGAAGAGGATCAGCGATCAATTCGACCTTATGCCAGCTGTGAAAAGCATGATGTATGCTGCAAAACGTGATATCGGTCTTGATATTAGAGAAATCAATCAAATGTGGACCAGTGGGTGCGTAGCAGATCAAGTGGTTATGCCGACAATGAGCCAGATTGAATTGGAGAAGGTGACGGTGTGAAGGAAAGGATAATTTTACACCTGTTTTATTGCTCGATTATCACGTCAATGATCATTACAACGATTTGGGGGTGAAAACATGCATCTACGCAAACTTCAAGAACTCAAAGAGGATGCTGACATGATGGCCGATCATGGGACAGTAGCGGTCAACGTCAAGGAATTGCAGGATCTAATCAGCGTTTATGAGGAGACTAAATATGGTTCCGGATCCTGCAAATGTGATTGAGGTGGAGAACAAAAGGTTATATCGGCACGATCAATGTAACAATAAATCCATTTGAGGGGGTTTTCAAACGGGTTAGGGGGTTAATGAAAAAGAGATAGGTTCACACGGGTTTGCAAGGGGAGTGAAGGCATAACGGCCATCTACAAACGAAAATAGGTGATGACATGAACTATATGAAGGAGCTTAACGCCTTTAGGGATTGGCTGCTTATGAACGATCTACCCACCAGTGCCATTGCTTTATGGCATACACTGATGTCCATAAACAATATGACTGGCTGGAAGGAACGATTCAATGCGCCGAATTCCACAGTAGAACGATTGACCGGCCTTTCAAAGCAAGGGCTGGTGGATGCTCGAAAGGTACTGATCAATAACCACTTGATCGAGTATCAAAAAGGTAAAAGAAATCAAGCTCCTGTTTATAAAATGATTTCATTAGTCAACTCAGATGACTTAAGTTCTTACCAAACACTTGACTCAAAATCTGACCAAACGCTTGACTTAACGTCTGATCAGAACTTGACCATACCTAGACAGAAACGAAACGGTTATGAAGAAGTGGAAGATGAAGCGAAGACGCGCGCCGAAGACCCATATGTTGTCTATCAAGAAAACTTTGGCGTGATGCGACCGATGATTACCGAATCCATTAGCGATTGGTGTTCGTTCTTCTCCGCAGAGATTGTGGTTGCTGCGATGAAAAGAGGCATCAAACAAAATGCTCGATCCTTTGCTTACATTGAAAGCATTCTCAGGGGTTGGTCGCAACAGGACCTAAAAACGATCGATGATATCAATGCATATGAAACACAAACGAGCCAAACGTCAAAAACGATTCCTTTCCCAAAGCATAGGGACCAGCGTTTTGAAACGCTTCAACGCATGCGAGAAAAGGAGGATTAAATCATGGAGTACAACCAGGCCTTAGATATTTTGGAATCGATATCGGCTGTTTATCCTCGATTCGAACTGAGTGAAAAGAAAGTCAAAATCATCATGCCCGCCCTTCTTAAAATGGATTATGAAGGGGTTATGGCCAATGTTGAGCGTCATGTAACCAAAAACCCATTTCCACCGACCATCGCAGATATTGCCGCGTACCCTGTTCAAACAAACGAAAACGTTGAGAAATGGCGGGAATGGGAGTTGGAGGCGTCAAAAGTCTCTCAAGAACGGAAACGTCAACTCATCATCAATCTCCAAAAGTTATTGGCTGAGAAAGCGAGTGATAGGATTGATTGAGTGTACAGAGTCCGAGCAAGCGGTATTAGGGGCGATTCTTTATGAACCTCCATTGATTCAGGTGTCGATGCTCCAACCTTCTCATTTTGCAAGAGTTCATCATTCCTTGATTTTTAAAGCCATGCGAACGGTTGAAAAGGAAGGCGCAGAACCTGAGCTAGCTGCCGTTACAACAGGCTTAGGGGAATCTATCAATCAAACCGGCGGGATTCAATACCTGACACAGCTTGCGGGTTCCGTCGCAACGACGGCTACGTTTAACCATCATGAACGAAAAATCATCGAAGCTTATCGGCTCAGAGAGAGTCGAAAAGCAGCGATTCGATACGTGGAACAGCCGAACGATGCATCCCTTCAACGATTATCTCAGGAACTAACCGACCTTCAACGTTTGGGATATAGCAACCAAGAGAAACGGTTAAAGGAATGGTTATATGAGATATCGGATGATATGAGTGGTACACAAAGCGACAATCAGAACAGTTATAAGACGGGTTATGAACCTTTGGATCAAATGACCGGCGGGTTGCAACGGAAAGAATTGATCGTTGTTGCTGCCCGTCCCTCCATGGGGAAGACAGCCTTTGCCTTAAACTTGGGGTCTAACCACTGTAAAAACGAAGGCAGATGTCTGCTATTTAGCCTTGAGATGGGGTCTAAGCAATTATTACATCGGGTTATTTCGGCGGATGCCCACATCGACGGTCAAAAATGGAAGTTTCCTTCTCGTTTTTTTAGTGAAGAAGACTATGATCGTGCAACGACATCGATCGCTTCGCTATGGGATTGGAAGCTGAATATGTACGAGAATACATCTGTTATCAGTGACATTTGTTCCATTTCCCGGCAAACGGTGAGGGAAAACCCGGATGATGACTTGCTTATCGTGATTGATTATTTACAAATGATCCATGCAGCCGGACGATTTGAACGGAAAGATTTAGAGGTAGGCGCCATTACACGTGAACTGAAACGTTTGGCGACGGATCTCAATGTGCCTATCGTTATTTTATCGCAACTATCAAGGAACGTTGAAAACCGGCATAATAAACGCCCCGTGATGGCTGATCTGAGAGACTCTGGCAATATCGAGCAAGATGCTGATGTGATTGCTTTCTTATATCGCGAGGCATACTATGATCAAGAAGCCGATCAAAACCAGGTCGAAGTGGACGTTTCGAAACAGAGAAATGGACCAACCGGAACGATAGAACTTGGCTTTATGAAAGAATGTGGGCGTTTCATTGATATCGACGGTAAGCATGAGAGGAATGTCGTATGAATCAATATCAATGTTTTGGTATGTTAATGAGCTACTATGAGACAGAAAAGGCAATTATCCCCCTCGAGGACCTAGAAAAAGGAGCCTCTTCAACGGAGTTAGTCCAGGGGTTGTATTTGTTCATCCATTATTTAAATGGTAAATATACGTCCGTAAATATAGATTCAAGTTCTTATGTCGAGGAATAAATGTCTGCCCATAACTGCAATAGAATGGAGGTATAACATGAATAAATTGGAGATTCATGAAGCTCTTATGAATTATAAATGGATGATTAACGTTCTTGTCACAAAACGTCAAGAAATGACTGGTGCTAGTCAAGCGATGGTATCAAAATATGGCATAGAAGCGACCCTGCCATCTGATAGTAGTCCGTCTGACCCTGTATATAATGAAATGTTAAGGATTGAACGCTATGATAAAAATACGAAAAACTTGCAACGTAAAGTTTCATTTATCCAGCGCCATTCTGCAGGAATAATAGATATCAAAGATCAAATCATTTTAGATGAATTATTAAATGGAAAAACATTGCGGAGAATTTCTAGGGAGCATCATCTATCGGTTGCAGCTGTCAAACGGCGAAAAGACCATATTATTGAAGAGATGCATTTGAATGCCGCAAGTGAACAATGTGTACAAACGTAACAATGTAAACATCTGAAATTCTTTAGACAGATCAAAGAATAAATCTTTATAATAAACGAAATACATTTATTTTTGAATCATTGAAAATCGTTCGTTGATGTTGTAGCATCTCCCTAACTCATCTTTCGAATGGGAATTATATTAGTTCTATAATTGGACATTAACATTTTTGTCAGGAGGGATAGTATCAAAAACAACAAAAGTTTCCTTTTCGGAGGAGCGATTAGTTTTTCCTTGTTACTAACAGGATGTGGGGAGAGTGCAGGGGTTGAATCGTTGGAACCGCAAGAAATGGAGGAGTATTTGGAAGAAAATGAGGAAGCTTTTGTCTTAACGACGCAAACCGAAGACGAGGAAGAACACCAAGAGGCCGTAAATATTGTTGACGAGAATATTGATAACATTTCTGTTAAAGAAATCAATGCTCAATCTGAACAGATGCTTGATAATGATCTTTTGTTAGAGGATGTTGGCATTGATGGGCCGAGTGTATTCAATTCATTAAGTTATTATGAAAATGGAGACTTAGAAGAACGAATCTCGGTGAGTGAAGTCGATTATGATAGCGAAGATGCGTTAGCCTCAGAGATACAAAATTTTGATCATTCATTTGAATAATCATTTCATTAAGAGTGCAAGCAACAAACAACATACATTCTTGTCCACTCATCGATGAAGAAGCTAATGAAGAGAACAGTCAAACAAGCTGTTCTTTTTTTATGCCATAAAAGGGGGTGATGTAGAGCATTCACACACGAAGCGCAAGAGGGGCTTTTTTATGTCGGAAACACATTAGGAAAGGATGATGATGCATGGCTTCGCAACGCGACGTTAAGCAATCAAAAGAGTTAGTACAAACGCTGTTAGGCGTCAAGGGCGAAACGTACAACGATTGGCTACACACCCAACATCAGGCGTATATCAGCGAACACCAAGACTTGATCATGGAAGGTTTGCTCCATTACCAAGGCATTCAAGAAGAGAAAACATCGAAACAGCCGTCGGAGAAGAAAAATGTCGACAAAACGAAAACCGATGAGCACGCACATTCATCATCCTTACAAGGGGAGGAAGAAGCATGAATACAATGATTCAATGGGTGGAATCGATGATTATTATGGCGGCCATTGATAACATACAAAGCACGGGTGAATCTATCTTATTGGGTATGCAAGTCGTGGGTGGTGTCGTGGCAGCGATCGCGATTGGGATTGGATCTTATTTCCTTATGGCTGGTGGCGCACGTGGACGCATGATGTCGGTTGGTTGGTTTGTTGGAGCTGCTGGTGGCTTGGTCATGCTCCTGGGTGCACTCGCCTTTAGTCAGTGGATCGAGAGCACCATCACATTTTAAACAAGGAGGGAGAAAGCGATGCAGGTATTATTTACGACACCCTTGGAGGAAGAGATTCCAGCCTTCCAATCCCTTTTCTTGACGGATGCTGTGCAACTGACCAATGACATCGATCAACGCCTAAAAAAGCAAAACAAATCGCCGGTGGCGTTGGACTTTATGGTCCATGACGGGGAAGGTCAAAAACTGTATACCGGAACCTATCATATCGGTTCGTCGTACGCGGCGAACCTGTATGAACATATGTGTTACCGGTTGATTGATCGGCGCATGCGAAGTGATGACGATAGCCAACAACGGGATCGATTGCTTCATCAACTCACCCGAGAGGCGCCGTCCGCGCTTCGCATTGATGTCATCGACCACTTGCGCCAGCAAGCAGAAGCGAATCAAACATGGTGGAGCCGACTAAGCCCCAAAGCGCAGATCTTGGGTGGTGCAGCCGCAGGCGTAACGCTTTTAGTTTTAGTCTTTGCCATCGGTATGGTGGCAGTGGTGAGTGACCAATCGAACGCGCTTGCCGCAATGCATAAATCGTTTGAAGAAGAACAACAAATGAATGAGATTTACACCGAAGCCATGGCCGGTGATCCGGATACGGCGATCGATGTGCTTCAAGACAAAAGTGATCGTAGTGATCAAGAAACCGTCGTGCTTACCCACTTATTAATTGGGCAAGGCGCCTACGAGGACGCCATGCAGATGACCGATCAATCGGCTGAGTCTATCGCGAATGCCATCTTTGAGCAACAAGGCATTGAAGCACTCACAGAATTTCAAGAGAACCATGAAACGGCCGTTGGCCACTTTGAATTATCCTTTGAGGATGAACGCTTTGACGATGTGGCGGCTGTTGATGACGTGCCGATGAATGCAGAACGACAAGAAAAATTGGGCTACGCCTACATGAAATCCGGCAATGTTGACGAAGCCAAGCAAATGGCCAGTGAGATAAGCAGTGAAAGCCTGAATGATCATATACAGACGTATGAATCATTAACAGCCGATATTGATGATCGCCAAACACAGATCGACGAAGAAGCCGATGCAGACGATCCGGACGATGACCAAATCGAAGAATGGGAAGAAGAAATCGCAGATTTGGAAACCCAAAGAGATGATTTATAGAAAGGGGTGGAAGGATGAACCATCGGAGATGTTCAACCATTGCATTAACGGGCTATGATCGATATGGACTCAGCCGCATGTTTTTAGATGAGTTAGTGAGTTATATGAAAAACCATCAGTACCACGAGACAGAAGTGATCGGTAATACCATTGCTCACCTCTGGCATCATGAATCACAGGCGAAAGATAAATCTTGGACTAATGCGGCGCAATCGCTTGGGACAGCGATCGTTATGATCAGTGCCGAAGCCCATTGAACTACCGAAAATCGCCCTGATAGCTCAAGTCATGGGCTTATGGCAGGACATGGTCTTTGAGCAAGGTAATCGTTTCCAGCAGATGTTTAACCAACTATCAACAGATCTTCCGGCTCGGGATCATTGGTTGGCGTCTTTGGGAACGGAAACCAATGAAACGGTTGTGCAAGCCACCCTTTTCACTGGTTGGGCGGGCATCCAGCAAATGCTTGCCTATAAGGACGAAACATAAGGAAAAGGAGGTTGGACCCTAGCATGAAAGCAGTTCTAGCCAATAAATTTATGCTGATGCCTTTATGTATCGGTTTATTATTAGTAGTGCAGGTGATCGGCACTTTTTTATTAAATCTTGTACAAGAGGCGTTGAGGCTTTTACAAACGTTTCCGAACATCGAAGAACCCTTAACCTTAGAATGGGATTATTTCACCACGTTTCAGATTACCGAACACCCTTGGTTTTATGGCATAACATCCGTTTTGGGATTGATGCTCGTTGGCATTACGATTTATAAACTTACGAGTAACTTCGCATCCATTAGCCGCGATGAAAAAGGCTCCCAACGGTTTGCGACCAAGCAAGAAGTGGCCGAACAATATAAAAAGATTCCTGAGAAGGAAAAAAGCTATCCCGGTAAAGGCGGGGGCGTTATTGCGCACAAGGGACACGCTCATTTTATCGATGATGGAGCCGTTCATAACATGGTGATTGGCACCACTCGTTCCGGGAAAGGGCAACTGTATGTGGACCCTACCATCGATGCATACGCAAGGGCTGAACAAAAACCAAGCATGATTATCAATGATATGAAGGGTGAACTTTTTGTTCGCTTCAAAGAGAGGTTAGAACAGCGCGGGTTTGACGTGTTGGCGCTCAATATGATGAATCCGATGCAAAGCATGAGTTATAATCCTTTGCAATTGATTAAAGACGCTTACAAGGAAGGCAATTATTCGGTGGCGGAAACCTTGTGTGAATCGCTTACGCACATGCTCTATTATAATCCGCAGGTCAAAGATCCCATGTGGCAAAATAGTGCGATGTCACTTGTGAACGCGATGATCTTGGCGGTGACCGAAGATTGCATAAAAAACAAGGAAGAAGATAAAATCACCCTTTATACCGTTGCGAACATGTTGTCTGAACTCGGATCGAAGGAATTGCCACATCCGTCGAATCCCAAGATCGCCGTCAACGCCTTGGATCAATATTTTCAGGATCTTCAACAGGATAGCGTGGCGAAAATGCAGTATGCGACGAGTAACTTTGCCAAAGGCAATACACGCTCGGGAATCTTTACGACAGCCATGGCAGAACTTCGACGCTTCACCTTGAGCGAACAAGCGAAAATGACCGCGAAAAACTTCCTTGATTTGAAAAAGGTTGGTTTTGGCCAATCCATCGAAGGCAGGGGCGCCCCCTTTTCCAAAGTAACGGTAACGTTTCCGGACGGTACACAGGAAACGAACCAAACCGGCGAGGGAGGTTATTGGGTGGTCCATTTCCAAGGAACGCTCCGGGAAAACGATGCCTTGAGCGTTGAACATGATCCCAATCCTCTTTCAAAGCAAGCCTACAAAAAGCGAACGAAAGAACAAAAAGCAAAGATCCAAGAGGAACAGACACGCATCGAAGCAACGATAAATACGGTGAACAAGGAAACGGGCGAAACGTCACTGGAACAGGAAAACCATCCGGACGTCGGCATCACGGAGGTGGTGAGTTTCAATCGACCGGTGGCGCTGTTTATGATCACCCCGGATTATGATGATTCCACACATGTACTCCCATCCATGTTTGTGGATCAATTGTACTTCACGTTGGCAAAACACGCATCGATGGCGAAAGGGCAAACATGTCAGCGCGAAGTCGTTTTTATGCTCGATGAGTTTGGGCAAATGCCGGCGATATCAGGCATGGGGTCAAAAATGACGGTGTCCCTAGGTCGAAACATTCGCTTTCATCTCGTCGTGCAGAGTTATGCGCAACTCAAAGACAAATATGGGGAAGACGTTCAAAACACCCTTCGCGGGAATTGCGGCAATCACATCTACATCATGACCGCCGACGTGGAGACAGCCAAACACTTCGCAGAAAAACTCGGCGATGAAACACGGGAAGTTGAAACTCGGTCCGGCACACCGTTTTCCCTAAAAAAAGCGAAAACCGATAACACGGAAGGTCGAAAACTTTTAGATGCGAATGAACTGATGGAAATCAAGCAAGGGCATACGGTCGTTTCTCGAACGATGAAGCGTGAAACGCAAGATGGCAAGCAAAAGATTCGTCCGTTCCCCATCTATAATAAAGGCATGCCTTATGCCTATCAGTATTTAAACTTGGATGCCGAACGATCCATTACCGATGTGGAGGTAGACACGCCGCATCGACACATCCGATTGTCGGATCTTGTTATGGATTTTTCCTTTTTAACAGGCGAAGCATCGCTGGATAATAACGAAGAAAGGAAAAAAGCCCCCGAAAGCAAAGAAACAAAGGGATCAACATCGCCGCAGAAGGATACAGCGAGGGAAGAAGGCTGGAAACAAACGCCTGTATCTGAGGTGTTAACCGGTTCTTTATGGACAATGGCGATGGATCGGATAGCTCCGTCGATGGATGCGGATGAAGAAAAGATACAAACGATGTCGGTCAATGATTTTCTCCAAATAATAAAGATGCTAGGCGATTCAGACGAGGTGGATAAAAACACCTATGCAGCGATTCGAAAAGCCATTGATCAGTACATTGAATCGTGGGAAGATAATGAGGAAACCCATAAAGATACCATCAAAGAAGCTGTCAGCTAATATAAGGAGGAACCGAAGAAACCGAACATTATGAACATGATCCAACGTTATCGCGATCAGATCGAAGAAGGCGAGGTTATCACAATCGTTCTGCAAGACGCTGTTGTTACGCTACAACCGGGCCAAAATGAGGCGCCGGTGGACGCGCTTATTGAAAGCATCGACGAAAGGATCGATGTCACCCAGGAGATGTTTATGGAGGAATAACGGTAGGAAAGGAGGGAGACGGTGGAGGAACAAGAACTACTGGACACCTTACGCCAATTTGAAGATGAACTAAATACAGGCAATATCATAAGCTACCTGATCCGATTTCTCGGCTGGTGGCTTCTTTTAGGTTTTCGGTCGATTGTGAGTGGGATGGAAGGTGTCATTGATGGCGTCCTTGTGCTCTTGGATTTCTTTCAGACTGAACCGGTGCTTGAATTTCTCCAAACGATTCAGCCCATATTGTATATCCTGCTTGCTCTTGCGCTTGGCCTTATTGCCTATCAGCTTATGTTTCAAAGAGGCCAGCAACGCTCGCAAATTCCGGTGAACATTTTCATTTCGATCATGACGGTGACGCTCCTCACGTGGGGGATGAATCAGGCAAGCAGCTTTACCGATAATGCGGTGGAAGTAGCCTCCGTTGGGGATGATGCGTTTGATATGGCCGATCAAATCGTCCATGATCATATTACTGATATAGCCATTTATGACGAAACCGGCTGGCAAAGTCCAGATGTGGAAACGCAACACCATGTCGACCCGGAAAGTATCGATCAAATTGATATCAACGAAGAAATCACCGATGATTTTGAAAGAGCAGATGGAGAAGATTTATCAGAACCAGGTCAAGCGGTACTATCTAACAAAATCGGCATTGAATCCAACGGCGAAGAAGGGTTAGTCCACATTGGCGATGACGGCTGGTTCGACTTTTTCTCGGAAAACTATTACCGATGGGACGTGAATTGGGGAACGGCGCTGATTACGCTTGGCGTGATGGCAATCACCATGATCCTCGTATCCATTAAAATTGCTAAACTATGCTTTGAACTCGCCTTCAACAAAGTCGTTGCGCTGATCATGGCCTATGCGGATATTAGCACCGGTCAACGATTGAAAGAAATCCTCAAAAACATTGGCAGCATTTTCGTATCCATCATCATGGTGTTTTTGAGTTTACGCATGTATATGTACTATACGGAGTATATCGCAAGCGAAATAAGTGGATTTGGCTATTTGATTGCCATGATCGCCGGTAGCCTTGCGGTCATTGACGGACCGAACATCGTGCAAAAACTCTTTGGCATTGACGCTGGCCTTCGCAATGCTTGGACGGTCGCCGCAGGCTCCTACTTTGCTGGAAAAGCCGCCAAACCTGTGGCGCAAGGCGCCGCGAGGATGGCCAGTAAGGGAGCGAAGAGCGCTGCGACGGGTGGCGTGAGTACGGCAGCAGCAACCGCCGGTGGCATTAACGGTTTAACCAGTACAGGCAAAGGTTCCCAATCGCCAAACAATGGTGCCACAGGGAATCAAGGATCACCGACGCAAGCCAGACCAACAGACGGCCAATCCGGTGGCGGTGGTGGCCAACAGGGGGCAGCATCATCCCAGCGCCGATCGGCACAAGGAACACCGGGGGCAGGATCACCAACAAACGCCCAAGCACCAACCAAAGAAGGTGGCGAAGGCTCTACGGCGAACGCCAATGCAGAGGTCTATCAAGATACGCAGCAACAACCGAAGGGCGCCAAGGGGACCAGACCATCAGCACCAGCGCCTACGCATGGGGGTAAAACGCCATCGCTCCAAGCCGAGATGCATGAAGACGCCCGCAAAGGCGGCGGTGGTAACCACCGACCGGCCACGCTGCACCAACAAATGCAAGTCCATCAAAACGGCCATGAACCGCCAACCACGAACGATATTCCCATGCCAAAACGATCGGCCGCCGGGGAAACGCGAACCGTAGGCCAATATATGCGCGACGGGGCTTCACGCCGTTTGAACAACAACCCTTATGTGCAAACGAGCAAACGAAGTTATCAGTTTGGCAAAAACACAACGGCGAACTGGAAGCATAAAAGGAGAAACAACCGTTAAAAGGAGTTTGATTAGATGGCAACATTTGAGTTAACAAAAGTATCCCCTCTAAAAATCGCCCTTTTTCTATGGCGATATGTTAAATGCCCCAACTGTGGGAATAAACGCCTTGGTGAAGGAGATTTTCAGCTAACGGAAAAAGGGTTTTCGAGAACATGTCGGTGTGGCCATCGTGTAGAAGCAGCGACGAAAACTGCCATCGATTCAAAAGATAAAAAATCAGACTAACAATATTGCGCAGGTTTTCCTTTCCATTGGAACCTGCGTTTTTGTTTGGGAAGGAGTTGAACCATGCATTATAAAATTCCGACCGAGATTACGGCCGAATTGAAATTGAACCGGTGGCTGTATTTAACCGATTTACTCGTTGCGATTGGAATGCTCGTGATGGGCTTTGTCCTTCACGCGCTCATTCATCCGTCGCTCACCATTCCGTTTGTGATATTTATGGTCGCTTTATACGGCTTTTGGTTATACCGCCCGAAAACGAATCCGCATATGCGCATGATACAGGCGGTATGGATGATGATCAGCCGCGACCGTGCCACTTATCAGGCCCATGATCCGCACGATGAAGCGACGAAGGAGGAAGAACGATGATGTATGAGGACATGGTAGGCCAAGACGCCCTCTTTGATGAGCATAAGAAACCGAAACGCCGACTGCGCCTTGGCGAGCGATCGAAACCGAAGGAAAAACGGGAACGAGCGCCGGATCGCATTGCCGACATTATTCCGATTCGAGACATGACCGACGACGGCGCCATTGAACTGCAAGACGGTCATGGATATATGGATGTCTTTCAACTCACCACGAAAGATGTGTATGCCCAGAGTAACGCCGAAGCTGAAATGGATATCTTGGCATTCACGCAATTTTTACGCGCATATGAGGCGGATATCAAGATCATCTCGCTCAATTTTCCGGTGAACATGACGCCGCAATTGGCGCATATACAGCAAAAAATCGATGCCAACAACTCCCCACTGATCGATCGATTTTTGCAAAAGAAAAAGGTGGAACTGGAATTTTTAGAAAAACACCGGACGAATCGCGAATTTTACATTTATGTGTATGGCGATTCGATGAAAGATTTATCCGAACGCTGCCAATTTACGCGCCGAAAACTGCAACGCGTCCTGCCGATATCCGACTTAGACAACACAAAGAAATTGGATGTGACCTATAAACTCAACAATCAAAACTCGAAACTGGATCATCAGAGGGGGTAATAGTGATGAGCCTTTTACAGATGCTTGCGCCATGGAAACGCAAAGACGACACCGATGCCACGGAAACCGAACGCAAAGGGTATAACCCGTACTTGCTAGCCAATATTCAACCGCAAGGCGGCATCAGCTTCAAGGAAAGTTTTATACGTAAAGGGGATGGTTACGAAACGTGTGTGCACGTGTACAGCTATCCGAAAAATACAAAGGATTTTTGGTTGGAATCGATCGTTAATATGGAAAACGTCATCACCACGATTGATGTCACCTCGGAAGATCGCCATAAAGTTCGTGAGGGTTTAAATAAAGGGATCGATGAACAAAGCTCCCGGATGATGACGGAAAGAGAGAGCGTCAGTATTTTAGAGGCTCATAAAAACTTGGATGATCTTCAAGACCTGTATGCCTCCATTTATGAAGAAGGGGAAGTGATCAAACGGGTGCATCTTCGCCATTACGTGAATGCGCGAACGAAAGAAGAATTGGAAGACAAAGTGAACGAAGTCTTAACGGCGCTTGAAGGGGAAAATTTTAGAGGCGCTGTTTTTCTCAATGAGCAAGATATGGAGTGGAAGGCGCTACATGAACCATATACGGCACAAGCGAAACGCCGTAACCGTCGGAAAGGGAAGGGGCTGCCAGCGTTCTCTTTAGCCGGTGGCTTTCCGTTTCATTTCACCCAACTCCATGATCCCACGGGCACCTTTTACGGCACAACGATGACCGGCGGTAACGTTGTGTTTGATCTGTTTCACCGTGATAAGGATCGAAAATCGTATAGCTCTGTGGTGATCGGGGCGATGGGCGCCGGTAAGTCCACGCTCTTGAAAAAAATCATGCTCGATAATGCCATTAAAGGGCATAAAATTCGAGCCTTTGATGTCGTTGGGGAGTTTTTACCACTTACAGAGGCGGTCGGCGGCAAACAAATTGCCTTGGATGGCACGGACGGCATTATTAATCCTTTGCAAGTGTACCGGACGGCGAAAGATGATTTTACGTCGTTTACGCAGCACTTATCAAAACTCACGACATTTTACCGATTTCTGGCCCCGGAAGCACCCGACAATGAACTGAAAGAATATGAAAATATGCTTCGAAAATTGTATGTCTCTTTAGGTTTATGGAGCGATGAAGGGGATACCAATCTCACGGGGCAACCGGTGGAGGTGTATCCGATCTTTTCGGATTTTCTGGCCTTTATTCGTGAGGAACTTTATGCCGATATAACCACAAGCAAGCAACGCGACAACCTCAGTCCGGAACGCAAACGCCGGCTGGAAACGATTGAGTTAAACATCCAAAACCTTGTTGAAACATACGCTCACCTCTTTAATGGGGTATCCAGCATTGCCGATTTTCAAGACGAACACGTCGTTATCTTTCAGTTGCGCGGGCTGAGTCAGATGCGGACCGAAATCTTTCAAGCCCAATTGTTTAACGTCATGAACTTGTTATGGGATGCGATGTTACACAATGGTGAGTCGCAATTTGAGGCCTTTAATCAAGGAGAACTGAATAAAGAAGATGCCGAAAAATTTCTCATTCTCATGGATGAGGCGCATCACATTATTAATACGAAAAAAGGCAGTGGCCACGCATTAGGGTTTCTCACGAAATTTGTACGGGAAGCCCGGAAATATTTTGCCGGTTTCACCTACGCCTCGCACACGATCCGGGACTTTGTGCCGGAAGGGTCTGACCAAACCTTGGTCGAGGAAATTAAAACGTTGTTCGAGCTCACACAGTATAAGTGGATCATGCAACAAGACAGCAATAACCTTGAGATGCTCGAAACCATCTTTGCCGGGCAGTTATCCGAAAGTGAGGTTGCCCAAATCCCAGATTTACAAACCGGCGATGTGGTGTTAAACATTCAAGCCGTGAAAAACCTACGCTTTTCCGTGGAAGTTTCCGACGAGGAATTGGCGTTGTTTGGAGGAGGGGCGTAACATGTCCGTTTCTTCGCTCATCGCCTTTCTTATTTTCCTTTTTTCCTTAATTCCAAAGAAATGGAAAGGGCTTGTGGTGTTAGCCTTGCTTGTGGCTGTGAGTGGCTTGATCGGCATGGTCGTTGTGGCAATTCTTTCGATCGCTGGGCAATACGAAGAGCAACAAGCCGATGATGTTGACTCGGTCGGGAATGTGGCTGAGGGCGAGGCGCAAGTGAACGAGGAAGTGGAAGCCTTACGGCCTCTCTTTGAACAATACGCAGCCGAACATGGGATACCGGATCAAGTGGAGATATTGATGGCGAAAACGATGCAAGAGTCCGGGGGTCAGTTGGATGATGTGATGCAATCATCAGAATCCTTGGGCCTGCCCCGGAACACCATCAGTGATCCGGAAACGAGCATCGATGTTGGCACGGAATACTTTGCGCAAGTCTTAGAGGACGCCGGTGGCGATGTGAGACTTGCCCTCCAGTCGTATAATTTTGGGCATGGCTTCATTGATTACGCCGAAGAACACAATGGTGGTGAGTATTCCAAGGATCTTGCGATTGATTTTTCGCGTGAACAGTATCAAGACTTAGCGCACACTGGGCAGTTTTCATGCATTCGTCCTGAAAGCGCAGAGACAGGCGCGTGTTTTGGCGATATAGGATACGTTGATGCCGTTCTGGATTACCTCGCAACCCCCATTGATTCCGGCGACATTCCGGAGGTGGTCGAAGTTGGTGAACAATGGATCGGCAACTCCGAGTATGACTTTGGTGGCGGGCGAAATGAAGAGGAACAGGCCGCAGGCATTTTTGATTGTTCCTCGTTTGTTCATTGGGCCTTTGAACAAATTGGGGTGGATCTAGGCCCGCTGGGATCGGTGACGACCGATACGCTTTATCAAGAAGGACAGTCGGTTGATCCGGATGATATGCAGCCGGGGGACATGGTGTTTTTCAACACCTACAAGCACAACGGTCATGTTGGCATTTACGCCGGTGACGGGCAATTCATCGGCGCGCAATCCAGCAACGGCGTTGAATATGAATCATTGGAAGATGGTTATTGGGGTCAAACCTTTAACGGCAATGTACAGCGTATCGGCTAGAGCAAAAACGTTTGAAAGGCGTCAGGCCATGATCAAAAGCAAATGGTTATGGGTGTTTATCTATGGCTTTCAGTTTATGGTTTTGTTTAGCCGGGGGATGGTTATCATCCCCGGCACTACTTATAACATCTGCATGGCTGGGACTGGGCATCACCTTGTTGATGTATACCCTTGCCAATCTCTTCATGCTTTCCGTAGCGCTGGTTGATGTTCTACGGAAGAGAGGATCTTAATCAGACGAAGAAAGGATGTCCTTTGTGAAATCAAAAACGCGTATCACGTTATTTGCGATCGCGTTGGTCGCGATTCTCGCGGTTACAGGCGTGAATGTGTACAGCGTGATGGCCGATGACGATGAAGCAACCTTTTCCAATGAACAGATGCAGGAGGTGATGGATGCCAATCAGCAATTGGAAAGTGAAATCACTCGCCTCCAAAACGAACAAGAGATGGAGGAACCGGCGGCCATGCAAGAACGTCAAGAGGCGTTACAAGCAACCGCCGAAACCTTTGTCCAAACCGTCTATACCGAAGAAGCATCGTCGTATGAAAACCGCAAAGATGAAGCCGAGCCCATCATGCAAGATGATCTGCATGAATTTTTATTCCCGGCCGATGAGCAAGAAGAAACGGAGCAGCGAGCGATTCCGGAAGACGTTCAATTCTTTGTTGAGACGGGTGAACTGAACCAACCGGAAGCCACCATCATGGCTCGTTTTTCGCACACGTATAGCACAAGCAGTGATGAAGACACGACGGCGACCTTTATTGAATTAGATGCGGAACAACAAGAAGATGGCGCTTGGATCATTCAAGATTTTAGAGATGCGGTCGAAAGCATGGAAGGAGATGGGGGCGTATGATGCGGAAACGATTTGCTTTAAGTACAAAACGAACCGTCCCTTTCCTTGTGATCACCCTTGCCTTTGTCGTTACAGGGATGTTCCTCATGCTTTCCCGCACATTGTTTGGCGCACCGCCGGGCGACATTCAGCACACGGAAATCGGAGAAACCATCCCTATGCAAGGGAACGGTGAAGTTGTGATTGATGATTGGGCGTATAATCCTACCGAGCAGCACATGATCGCAACCCTCCATATTGATCGATCAGCCGTTGATCGGAATACGGAGATGACATTCGCCGCTCAAGATCGTTCCAACGCCCGTGAAGAATTACCGGTGACCATGCTTTACGATGATCGCGATTATGTCGTGGTTCATATTGATGCCGTGCAACCATCTTTTGATGTCATTGGCATAGATATTCAAGAGCAAGAAACCGATGATTGGATGGACCAAGATGAATCATCTAATGACAACACACCGACGGAACTAGCAAGAATCTATGCGGATCACCGAATGGTTGACGTTGATGAATCGATGACGGTCGAAGATGAAAAAACCTACGATCAACACGTGCTGAACTTGGAGTACGACCGACTGGGCGATGATCAAGAGGATCATCAGCAAGTGATCGAAAATATGAACGAACGGATCGAAGAATTGGAACAAGAATTGGTTGATATTGAAGCAGACATTTTGTACAGCAACGACGATGAAGAAGTGGAACTGGAAAGTGAACACAGTCAAATCGAGTCAGAAATTGATGGGTTGGAAACAGACATGGCGCAAGAACAAGAAGCCCTCGAGGTGTCCCAGGATGAACAAGACATGATCGAAGAACAAATGGAAATGGCCATCGATGAGTGATGATAAAACTTAACGACAACCTTGCACCATCATTGACGACAACCTGACACCTTCAGCAAAAATTAAAACGTGTGTTCCCAAAAAGAAGACGACAACCTTACACCAATAAATGATTTCCTTGATATCATTGTTTCCCCCGGCTCTGCCGGGGATATCACCCTATGTGATATCAGAAACCCCTTATGCTCTTGCTTGCTCTCTCACCCATCAATGAAGAAACCTGCCACGAAGCGTACGAAGGTTTAAGCATCTACAATGAATCATCTGATCGGAAAAACCAAGAAGGAAAAATCAAAATGGAGGGTGCAAAATGGATATTGTGATCCGAAATGTTGAACCAAGAGCGATTCAAAAAGTGGAAAAACTCGCGAAAGAACAAGGCATCTCCAGAGAACAATTTTTACGAGAACGGATCATGAAGATGGCACAATTCTACATGGAGGATCAACGGGTCCAACGATTGGAAGCATTAGTAGCCAGCAACCTACAAGTCATGGAACGTTGCGCTGACAGCATGCAAACGATGAATGCACTCATTGGTGACGAACCGGAGCCATCATCATGAGTGCTTCAACCATCACGCCAGGTGTGGTATTGAAAACAAAATTTATCACCTCCAATACCAAAGCCTTTGATCAGTACGTCAATTATGTGGATCGGGAAGAAGCCAAAGGGGATAAGCAACTGCCTTCGCAAATGTTTTCGCTGTACAATCATTACATGGATGACCCGGAAAAAACGTCGGCGCTTTTTACGGATACTTCGGATCGACTCAACACCGATGAAAAAGATGAATTAAAACATGCGTTCCAACATGCGCAAGAAAACAAGAGCCTCATGTGGCAAGACGTGATTACGTTTGATAATGCATGGTTAGAAAAACAGGGGATCTATGATCGAAAAACAGGTGCGTTAAATGAAAAAGCATTGAAGGATGTCGTCCGTTCATCGATGCAGACGATGCTCAAAAAAGAAGGGCTCGAACAAAGTTCGGTTTGGTCGGCGGCTATCCATCGAAACACCGATAACATTCACATTCATGTAGCCACCGTCGAACCTGAACCGACCCGAGAGCGTGGCAAACGAAAACCAAAAACTTTATCTGCGATGAAAGGCGAAGTGGTTAATGGGCTTCAAGATCGAAGTCATGAACGCGAGCATATCAATCAAATCATACGAGGAAAGATGGTCGATGGTAAAAAGGAAAATAGCACATT
This sequence comes from Geomicrobium halophilum, assembly GCF_014207655.1. Taxonomy (GTDB): domain Bacteria; phylum Bacillota; class Bacilli; order Bacillales; family Marinococcaceae; genus Geomicrobium; species Geomicrobium halophilum. The sequence goes on from NZ_JACHHJ010000002.1 coordinate 196,181, forward strand.
AAAATGGCGCAATCGAGAAATAAAACCGCTCTTTAAGGATATTTACGAACGCCTTCCTGAGAACAAACGTCATTGGAATTATGGTTACAACACTCTCAATTCGATCCGGTCGATGATCGATCAACTAACCACAACGTATTTAGACAAACACCATCCGGAAGACCTTAAAAACTTGCATCAACGATTGGATCGAGAAGTGGATGAAATGAAAGCCGCCTATGGGGATGGACCGAAAGAAAGGAAACGCTTTGAGAATTATAAAAGCAATAAGGTCGATGATCTCTATAAACGGATGGGCAATGCCTTTTTAAAGGAAATGAAAATGTATGACAATCAATTGCACCAAAGACCAAAGACCAAAAGAAAAGCAGGGGATCAATCGTTGCGTCATGGCAAGTCATCGAGCATCGCGATGCAGCAATCGTTAAACCGTCTGAACCGATCGATGAAACAGACCTATCAATCGTACATGAATGACATGGATCATGAGCGACTAGAACGAGACATTGAACGCGAAAGGTAGGGGGCAAGGATGAGTGAACGCAAACGCATGAATATCCGTGTGCTTCCGGAAGTGATGGACTATATCGATGCTTACCGTGATCAGCATAGTATTACCTATCACGGGCAAGCATTGGAAAAAATTATCCAAGACCATGAAGCATGGAAAATTAAAGATCGATCCAATCGAGCCATTATGGATATGGCCGCTGAGCAATTCCGTCAAGTGTTTGCATCAGAATTAAAGAAACTTCAATTGGGGGTGAATAGTAGTGATCGAAACACGCAAATTCTGATTGAGCTCATGAATGGCATGCTTATGAATGAAAACCATCTCATTACAACATCTAATATGGAGAGCGAGCCGGTAAGCATTGCCAAAGAAGAAGTCAAAGAACGCATATCCCATCAACGGCAGAAAAAGATCGATTGGGAAGAAAGCCAAAAAGCCAAGCAAACGCAAGGAGAGGTGTAAATGTTTTTTTTGGATGATCGCTACGAAGTGGGTGTATTTGAAAGTTTAGGGGAGCATGATGTGGAGATTTTGGTAGGGAATACGCGCTACACGATTGAACTCGATCCGGCGGATAAAGCTGCCCTTGAACAGCACTTGGTCAATCAAGATAACTTGTTGATTCCGTTTGATACCCAAACGAAAAAGATGGTCTTGGACGTTGGGCAAAATTACCATGAGGCGGACATGGAAGAATTGATTGAGGCCGCCGATCGGAGGTGGAACGATGGCGAGAACGAGACCCCGTAAATCACCGGAAGCGATGAAACAAGAAATTGAGGAATTGACTAAAGGCATGGAAGAAAAAGTAGCTAACCATTTTTATTCCAAGGATCAAATGAAGGAATACTTGCGGTTTATGGGGCAATTTCACAACTACTCTCTGAATAATGTTCAGCTCATGCAATCGCAATTTCCAGGCGCCGAAGCCGTTGGTTCGTATAAATTTTGGAAAGACAAAGGTTTTCCCGTGCAAAAAGGAGAGAAAGGCTCTAAAATCCTCGTACCTCAACGGCTCGGCGAGCAATTTCAAAACGAGGAAGACACATGGAAACCGGTGAAATATGCGACAAAAGAAGAAAAAGCGCACATTCAAGACGGCCGTCTCCCAAAACGAGACGGCCGTCTTGTGTTTTCAACGGGAACCGTTTTTGATATTAGCCAGACGTCAGCCACACGGGATGATTTGCCGGCTTTATTCCCAAATAAATGGATGGAAGGGAAGGTGGAGGATTACGGCCAACTTCGTCAAGGCATGGAAGCCATCGCCAAGGAAAATGGCATTGCCATTGTGGAACCGAAACAAGAGTTAGGCGCAGCTAAAGGCGTCAGCTATACCTTAACAAAGGAGGTGGCTTTAAATCCGCGCAACGATGAACGGCAGAATGTCAAAACCCTGTTGCATGAGTTGGCGCATGCGAAATTGCACACGACAGAAACACACCACCGATATTCGCAACCGGAAAAGGAGTTTCAGGCAGAGATGACCGCCTATACGGTAGCCTCTCATTTTGGCGTGGATACGTCTGATTACTCGCTGGATTACCTTAAATCTTGGACGAAAAACCGCACCTTTGACGATCATCAGCAATTACTCAAAGAGGTACAAGACACATCCCACCAGTTTATTACCACGATAGAACGAACGTTAGAACCGGAAAAAGCGCATGAACAGAAAAAAGAAGCGTCGAAAGGAGATGAATCGATGATTCATCAAACGAAAAAACAAGATGGAGCGACCATCGATCGACAGTCATATAAGGACCTTTACAAACAAGAAGTTATCCAACAGGTGGAACCCGATAAAGCTTCCCGTGAATCACAATATCAGGAATCGAAAGGGTCCACCATGCCATTAACGGCTCAAAAGCCCCATGTAAGTCCTGTTAAACAGCAAGACAAAAATGAAAAATCCTCACTGATGCGGAAGGAAAGTCCGTTACTCAAAGCCTACCGCAACGAAGTGACGACTCATGAACGCAATGCAAGCCCGTTTGAAAAAGAGGATAAACCAACGGAGCATCAAGCCTTCAAAGATCTTTATAAGCGCGAAATCATGGGCTTGATTGAGCCTGCCGTTGGCAAGCAATTTGATCGGGAAGAATCCAGCGACCGACAAGAACGGTTGCAGCACATGAAGGCTTTTGAGAAAGAACACGATCCGCATACCGTTTATCAATTAAAAAAGGAATCGCTGCAAGAAATCAAAGAGCTTCCTCTCTCCGAACAAGGCCAGAAACGACTAGGTTCCCTTGAAAAGCAATTAGACGAAGAATACACCAATGATAAAGAAAAAACATCTCAGAAAGGCGCCGAACGATCCAATGAACGCGAACGACGCGAACTACAAGAGCCGGTGGCCAAGTCATCAATCAGTACCGGAACCCGAACAGGCATTAAGGGTCCAGAACCGGATGTGTGATGGATAAGAACCATAGGGTTCAATAATCCCTGTGGTTTTTTCATGATATCAACCATGAAAGGAGGGAGTACGGCATGGTCAACCGAGTCCGTACGGAGCAAGTGGATCGTGCTAAACGTGTCGATCTCCTGGACTATTTAGACTCTAAAGGAGAAACGTTTCAAAAAGAAGGGCGTTACTACCGACATACCGAACATGATAGTTTGATTATCCGCGATCAGATGTATGCGTGGAACTCGCGAGGGGAAAAAGGTGCTGGTGTGATCAACTTTGCACAAATGTATTATGGGATATCGTTTCCGGAAGCTGTGGAAGATATTGCAAATGGCTCCTTTAAGGAAAAGGAACGTCCGCCATCAGCCAAAACACCGTCCGAACCCTACCGATATCCTAGTCACTATGAGGTGAGCGATACGACGCGCATGCATCAGTATTTAACCCAGGATCGCACAATCCATCCCAAAGTCGTGGATTGGTTGGAACGGAAAGATTATATCACGCAAGACAAACGCGGCAATGTCGTTTATAAGTGGAAACAGCAAGGCGAGGTCGTTGGGGCGGATCGGCAGGGAACACAACCGATGGCGAAAACGGGTGATTGGTTTAAAGGCATTGACAAAAATAGCCCAGGAAACGCTGGTTTCTCTTTTGATATTGGAAAGCCGGAAACGCTTTATGTGTTTGAAAGCGCCGTCGATGCGTTGTCTTATTGGAGTGAAAAGCAGGGGGATATACAAAATGCACGTATGCTTTCAATGTCTGGTTTGAAACGACACACTGTTAGCGCAGAAATGAACCGGATGAATAGGGAAGGATACTCGCCAAAACAAGTGGTCATTGCCGTAGATAATGATCCGTCTGGTCATGATTTCGCCTATGGCCTAAAAGATGTGTTGCAAAACTATGTAAACCAAGACGGGGAACGGGTTGGGAACGTTGATTTGCCAAAGGAAAAGGATTGGAATGAACAATTAAAAAAGAATGTGGCCATCGAACAGCCGCGAGCGAAAGAATCCCAATCCTCTCCAGCCAAGGATAAGGAACCGGAACGATAATGGAAACCTTTACGCACGGGTTTCGGGTCGTGTATTTTTGTTGGACGCTGAAAGGAGTTTGAAGCATGATAGACGAGGGTACGATTGTCAGCATTTTTCTCGTGGTGTTTTACCTTTTCACCTTCCCATTGGTTATTGTTGGTTTTGTTTGGTTGATGAGAAAATGGATGAAGCTTCATCGAAAGAAACAAGCGTTTCAACGAGTCATTCAAAGCGGCATTCGTTCGATCGACCAAATGGATGGCCGCCAATTTGAATATTTTTTAGGACAACTGCTTAAAGAATTAGGCTATCGATCCGTGAAAGAAACGAAACGTTCCAATGATTTCGGGGCTGATTTGGTGATGGAAAAGGAAAAAAAGATCGTTGTGCAGGCAAAGCGATACAGGTATAAGCAAGGGGTGGGAATCCAGGCTATTCAGCAAGTATTTGCGGCAATTCCTTTTTACCAAGCCCAGGAAGCTTGGGTGGTCACGAACAGTTTTTATACGGATTCGGCCTTTAAACTCGCCCAGGTTTGTGGTGTTCATCTGTTAGATCGTAGGCGCCTGCAGCAATTCATCTTGGAGGTTAATCCGAAGATGACGGCTCAAGAGGTGTATGAAAATGTAGAGCCAGCGCGACGCAATTGTCCCTTGTGCGGCTCATCTTTAGTGGTGCGAAGTCATCAGGAGATCACGAGACGATTTTTTGGATGTTCTTCATTTCCGAATTGTCGGCATACGGAACCATTAAATGCTTCCTGATTTTTTCCTATAGGGAAGGCGAGTCTTTCAAAGTATGGTATACTAGAGAAACAATAAACAACTGTCCAGGGGTGGACGTTCACCTTGTCAACCTTCGTGCCAATTGGCGCCCTTTTTCTTAAGGGAGAAGGGAGGTGAACAATTATGGTGATCACTTATGAAACGGCCATGTTGTGTGTGGCCGTAGCCACGTTGGTGGTCTTGATGATGAAACATGACGATCAAAAAAAGAAGTAACCACCCCTGGTGTCCAATCCAAATGGGTGGCTACTTCATCTAATCATTAGGTGAACAAATCCCTTGGTAGGAGTTGTTCTATTGGGAGGCCGTTGGTGCAATCACACCACGGTCTTTTTAAATATATGCCTTTTCTAACCTTAGTATACAATAACATCTTGCTGTTGGCAAATAAAATGTGGAATCGATTAAACGATATGATTTCTGGCCATCTATTTCGCTCGAACATTCGCAAACAATAAACATTGCGGCCACTGTCATGTTTAAGTTTATGGGAGATTAAAATGCTGAAAATGCACTTTAGTTAAGTAAAGGTGCCAAATTTGTGCCAAAAGACCTCATCCGTAATAGAAAAGTGAGTTCCGGCAATCGCCAAAACCCGCATTATGTAAGTATTTTAACTGGAGCTTCCTGCCGGACTCGAACCGGCGACCTCATCCTTACCATGGATGCGCTCTGCCTACTGAGCTAAGGAAGCATGGCTCCACAGGCCGGATTCGAACCAGCGACCCATCGGTTAACAGCCGATTGCTCTACCACTGAGCTACTGTGGAATATGCTATCTAGCGTCACGCATCCTATGCTACCATACTTAACTTTCGGTGGCAAGGAGTGATTTGGTCTATTTATATCATGTCCACATGAAACTGGTTATATACAAAATGTTTAGCGCGAATTTTATGGGTTCTCATTCGCGCTGAAGTTGTGAAGCTATTCATGTGGTGAATAATTAAGGTCCTTTGCGCCGAATTCCTGCAGTCTTACGCCGAATCCCGTGGCCTATGCGCCGAATTCCTGCGGTCTTACGCCGAATCCCGTGGCCTATGCGCCGAATTCCTGCGGTCTTACGCCGAATCCCGTGGCCTATGCGCCGAATTCTTGTGGTCTTACGCCGAATCCTGCGGTCTATGCGCCGAATTCCTGCGGCCTTGCACCGAATCTCGTGGCCTATGCGCCGAATCCCCCGGTCCCATTTCTCCACTACCGCTGCCCATCCAGTATGCTATACTTATCGTTAACGATGTTAAATGGAGGTTTTGAGATGAAACTGACTCCTTTAGGGGTATGGGGTGCGTATCCGAAGGCGGATGAAGCGACGTCGGCGTTTTTGTTGGAAGAGGGTGGTTTTCGCTGTCTCATTGATTGTGGGAGCGGTGTGTTGGCGAAGCTGCAAACACATATCGACCTCCATGAACTTGATGCGCTTGTGCTGACTCATTATCATCCGGATCATGATGCGGATGTTGGGGTTTTACAGCATGGGGTGATGATTGAAACGATTTTGGAGAAGCGGCAGCAGCCTTTGCCTATTTATGCTCATGCGCAAAATCAGGAGAAGTTTTCGAAGCTGGACTATGGCAAGTACACAACGGTTACGGCGGTTTCACCGGAACATAAGCAAACGATTGGGCCGTGGGAGGTTCGTTTTTGTGAGACGAAGCATCCGGTCTATTGTTTAGCGTTAAAATTTACGAATGAAAATAACGATTCCATTGTTTTTACAGCAGATACGGCGTGGACGGAACCGCTGCTTCCTTTTATTGAAGGAAGTGAGTTGCTTGTCAGTGAAGCGAGTACATATCACCCTATGATCGATCAGATTCCGGGGCATTTGAGCGGGCAGCAGGCAGGACAATTGGCTGAAAAAGCGGGCGTGAAGCGTTTGTTACTTACGCATTTACCGCATTATGGAAAGGTTGAGGATCTTGTGAGTGAAGCAAAAGGGGTGTTTTCCGGTGAAGTAACACTTGCAAATCCGTTGAGGTCTTATTTTATATGAGCGGTGGTTCTGGCATAGAGTATGAAATTCATGAGTGTAAAAAAATAGAAGATGTGCCGATGAGTCTTCTGTTCATCGCGGATCCTGAAGTGAAGATGATTGAGAGTTACATTCATCGGGGACGCAGCTTTTTGATGGCCCACGAAGGACGTGTCATCGGCGTCTACGTCCTCCTGGCAACAAGACCGAATACGGTAGAGATCATGAACATCGCGCTTGTGAACTCTATGCAGGGAAAAGGCCTAGGTGAAAAACTTTTATGCCACGCGCTTGAAACGGCGCGAAAGCTAGGCTACAAAACCATAGAAATCGGCACGGGGAGCACAGGGATGAGCCAGCTTTACCTATACCAAAAATGCGGTTTTCGCATCGTTGGCGTTGAAGTTGATTATTTTGTGAGGAATTACAGTACGCCGCTGTATGAGAACGGATTGCGCATCCGTGATATGGTGCGGCTTTCGCAAACGCTTTAATGGCCCGAAGCGCAGAGCTCGGGCCACACCCGTACTGTCTTATTTTCCTTATAGTACTTCATCGCCTTCCAAGCTCTCTTGCGGTTGGTACCATAAGCCGTCGTGATCTGCGAGGAAGACTTGGAATACTATATGGCCTTGGATGTCTCCGCCGGCGTATAGGTCGGTGTCAATTGGGTCAGGGAGGCCAGATACGTAAGATAACTCGTTGTATGTGGTGCTTTCAGCCGATACGAGTTCGAATGGATAGCTGCTAAGCTGAAAAGGTTTTTCCTCGATTTCTTCGATGATGGCTCAGGCTTCATCGCCACGAATAGTTCCCAATAGGGTGACAGTGATGTCCATGTAGCCATGGGTGATATGTTCCAATTGAAATTGACTGGGTTCTTCGATAAAAGCAGGGTTGTCGTGTGTCGCGATTTCATATTCATCTGTTATATCTTCTTCGGGCTCAATCGGTTCCTCTTCTAGTATCGGTGGTTCCGTCTCGTGATTGACTTCACTATCGATTTCCGTATTGAATATCCTGCTTCAGCTATCCTTCCATCTACCATTCATACACACCGCGGCTGGCATCAGGAAGAAGGCCTATTTTCATGGTGATCCAACCAACAATAAAGATGAGGTGAAGCGTACTCATCTCCATGAAAAGCCTTTATGCCCCTCCTAAACGCAGAGCACTTCATCGTATTCATCATAAACCAAAATAACCCATGAAACTGCAAAAACGGACAAGAGTAGTTGGGGGGCAACGTAAGATGGGAAATAGCCATAAAGGGTAGCTCCTGCATTCGATGATTCTTTCTTTCTTCGGCGGGATCACCCCAGAATCCAGCGTACGGAACGATGATTCGACGCTACGCCTAGGGAATTCGGCGAATATATTTTTGAGACAACTTCGGTTTTCCTATAAATAATCATCTACGAAAAGCCTTGAAATCGTAGAGAGGGCTCGTTCCGCAGATAACGTCGATGTGTTTCCTTTAGAAAATAATGATAATATAAGCGTGCTGCGGTGTTCGGGGAGTGCGAGTATCCCTGTGTCGTTGATTACCGGGCCGAGAGATCCTGTTTTATGCATGACTTTTACATCGTTTTCCAAGAGTGCGGGGATGCGGTGATTGAGTTGCTGCCGTCCCAATATGTCGAGCGCGATCGCTGTGTTTTTTTCCGTGAGGATTTCCCCACTTACGAGTTTTTTCAAGAGGTTGTTCATGTCCCTTGGAGTCGTTGTATTTGTCCTTGTTTCGGTCTGAAACACAGGGCTTTCATGATCGAAGGCTTTTATATCAAGACGGTAGATGAGTTTGTCGTTGTACGAATCAGGAGAGAGGCCAACGCTAGAACATAATAGTTCATAAGTGTTGAGAACGATGTGGGTGTCGTTCAGCTCCCAATCGATGAGGTCTTGCTGGATCTGCTCGAGTCCGACGAGGTTGATGATTTGGTCGGTTGCCATGTTGTCGCTAACAATGATCATGAGCGTCGCCAGGTCTTTAATCGTAAGCGTGATGCCATAATCCAAATCTTTTAATACTCCTGAGCCGGGCACAACATCTTTATGGCTAAGGGTAATTGTATTGGAAAGGTGAATAATATTGGAATCGACTTGTCGTAACAGCGAAAGAAGAATAGGAATTTTAAAAATACTTGCTTGTTGAAAAAGTTCATTTCCGTTCATGTAAAAACTTTCATTCTTTTCTACATGATGAATGCCGATTCCGTAAATGGCCAATCCTACATTTTTCTCGGACAACAAAGTATGAAGCTGATCATTGACATGGACCAAAGGAACCCCCCTCCTTTTTTTATTATATGATGAAAAATGGTTTACAAACAATAGAAAAAGGGTATCTATACCATAAATGTAATCGCATTCATATTATTAAAGGGGGCCAACGTATGCGTTATGAACAGCCAGGGAAGGCGAACGCACTTGTTCATTATGAATCTCGGTATGATAATTTCATTGGTGGAGAATGGGTAGCTCCTGCTGATGGGGAGTATTTTGAAAATGTTAGTCCCGTGAGTGGGAAAGTATACACGGAAATTGCTCGGTCGAAAGAAGTGGATGTGGAACGTGCATTAGCTGTTGCACATGAAGCAAAAGTAGGTTGGGCGGCTACATCTGTTGCGAATCGTTCACAAATTTTGAATAAAATAGCAGACCGGATGGAAGAAAACTTGGAAAAGCTAGCTGTCGCTGAGACGTGGGATAATGGAAAACCTGTCCGGGAGGCATTAGCGGCAGACATCCCTCTTGCCGTCGACCATTTCCGGTATTTTGCAAGTGTGATTCGCGCCCAGGAAGGCGGGGTCTCACAGATTGATGAAGATACCGTTGCCTATCACTTTCATGAACCGCTTGGTGTAGTCGGGCAGATTATCCCCTGGAATTTTCCATTGCTCATGATGTCCTGGAAGGTGGCGCCAGCGCTTGCGGCCGGAAATTGTGTGGTTTTGAAGCCTGCAGAGCAAACCCCGGCATCCATCAACATTTGGCTTGAGCTGGTGAAAGATTTATTGCCGGCAGGTGTCCTGAATGTTGTTCAAGGCTTCGGACTGGAAGCAGGGAAGCCCCTTGCCCAAAGTGATCAAGTCGATAAGGTCGCGTTTACGGGAGAGACAACAACAGGGCGGATGATCATGCAATATGCTTCCGAGAATATCATCCCGGTTACGCTTGAACTTGGCGGCAAATCACCGAATATTTTCTTCGCGGATGTGATGGATCAAGATGATGGTTATTTAGAGAAAGCCATTGAGGGCTTTGTCATGTTCGCCCTTAATCAAGGGGAAGTGTGTACTTGTCCTTCCCGTGCGCTCATTGATGAATCCATCTACGATGAGTTTATGGAGCGTGCACTCAAGAAAGTAAAAGAAATCAAGGGCGGCGATCCGCTGGATACGAACACGATGATCGGAGCGCAGGCGTCTGAAGAACAGTTGGAAAAAATTCTCTCTTATTTTGATATCGCTAAGCAAGAAGGCGCAGAAGTCGTAACAGGCGGCAATCGCATCAAGTACGAAGGCGATCAGGCTGAAGGGTATTATGTAGAACCCACCATTTTTAAAGGGAATAATAAAATGCGGGTATTCCAGGAAGAAATCTTCGGCCCGGTCGTGTCCGTGACAACGTTCAAGGATCAGGATGAAGCGTTGGAAATTGCAAATGATACGTTGTACGGCCTGGGCGCGGGGGTTTGGTCCCGAAATATTAATACGGCCTACCGTTTCGGAAGAGCCATTCAATCCGGCCGCGTCTGGACGAATTGTTTTCACGTCTACCCGGCTCACGCAGCTTTTGGCGGCTATAAAAAGTCCGGCATCGGCCGGGAGAATCACTTAATGATGCTCGATCATTATCAACAAACGAAGAATTTGCTCGTAAGCTATAGCGAAGAACCGCAAGGATTATTTTAAATCGTGGTGATTTGATATTTCCCGGGAAATTTTTTGTCGATGAAAGGGGAGCTTACGATGGTGGATAAAGTTCTTGCCACCGATAAAGCGTTAGCGCTCATTCAAAAACTGGGCGAAAAGCATGGGGCCCTTGTTTTTCACCAATCCGGCGGATGTTGTGATGGCAGTTCTCCAATGTGTTTTTCAAAAGATGATTTTAGAGTCGGGCGTCACGACATTTATTTAGGAGATATTGGCGGAGCACCGTTTTACATCGCGAAAGATCAATATGAATATTGGAAGCACACCCAGCTCATCATTGATGTTGTGAAAGGGCGCGGAGGCATGTTTTCCCTCGAAGGACCGGAAGGCGTACGGTTTTTAACCCGTTCACGCGTGTTTACAGAAGAAGAACGAAATGAATTGCAAATGAAGTAAAGAGTGGCAGTACCCGGGAGCAGGAGGGTTTGACTCCTCTTGATCTCGGGTATTTTTCATATATAAAGGGAGTGGGAGTTATGATGAATATAGATCTAGGTATTGAGAAGCTTCGTTTAAACCTACCGTTTCGGTTAAACCATGTGAATGTATTTTACGCTGAAGGTGACAAAGGCTTGACGGTAATTGATGCAGGTTTACATAATGAGGAGACGGTGGCAGCCTGGGATCCGATTTTGAAAGATAAAAACGTCGATCGAATCTTGGTGACACACTATCATCCAGATCATTTTGGCTACGTTGGCAAGATGCAGGAGCGCACCGGCGCTAACGTCTATATGACGGAAACGGATGCGAGGGCAGGAGAGCACGCGTGGACGCCTGAATTTTTAGATGAGATGCGTGAATATTACAACTTGGCGGGCATTCCTGATGCAAGTGCGGATGAAATGCGGAAAAATACAGAGGATTTTATTCCACGTGTAACCCCATTGCCAGACATTCTTCACTATTTTCAAGAAGGAGAAAAAGTGAGGATTGGCAACTACGAATATGAGATTTTGTTTACCCCCGGGCATTCGGACGGTTTAGTCGTTTTTTATAACCGCGAGAAAAATGTATTGTTGTCGACGGACCATTTATTGCCGAAAATTACACCTAATATTTCCTATTGGTTTCACGGAAACCCTAATCCATTAAAATCGTTTCTTCAGTCTTTGGAGAAAATAAGAAAACTTGATGTGGAGCATGTTATTCCTTCTCATGGCCAGCCTTTTACTGATGCGAACGCCCGCATTCAAGAAATTCATGATCATCATATGGAGCGGCTTGAAACGTTACATGGCTTTTTAGGTGAACCGAGAACAGTTTACGAACTGTGTCAACGTTTGTTCCCGAAGCAGCTGAGTGTACATGAGACCCGATTTGCGATTGGAGAAACACTCGCTCATCTAGAATATTTACGTCATAAGGGCGATTGTATGCGGGATACAGATCATGGCCGCTGGTATTATTCTCTGTAAAAGGAGTGGGAAAGGTGAAAAGATATATTGTTCTTGGTTTGGGCGCAGTGTTAATCGGATGTGCGCCAGAACAAGAGGATGAGGAGCCAGAGCCGGAGCCTGGGGATGATTCTCAGCCTGAAGAGGAAGAAGAACCTGATGCGGATAATGAAGAATTCGAAGCGTTAATCACGGATTTAGATGCTCCTTGGTCGATCGCTAAAACGGACGATGAGGAATTTTTTATTACTGAAAGATCAGGGTCGATCGTTCACTATGATGGGGAGGACGTGAGTCGGGAAGAGGTTGAGCTTGAAGAAGAGGTTTGGGAAGAAGGCGAAGGTGGATTTCTCGGCATGGTTTTCGATCCAAATCATGACGATGAAGCGATCGTTTATCACACGTATGAAGATGGGTCAGAAGTATTTAACCGGATCGTGACGATGGAACGTTCGGATGATGGATGGCAGGAAACAGACGTCTTGCTCGATGAGATTCCTGGGGATACTATTCATAACGGTGGCCGCTTGGCCATTGGACCAGACGATCATTTATACGCAACGACTGGGGACGCTGATGTTGAGGAGCTGTCCCAGGACCCAGAAAACCTGGCTGGTAATATTTTAAGAATGGAATTAGATGGATCCGTTCCAGACGACAATCCTTTTGAAGATTCGTATGTGTATTCATATGGACATCGGAACCCACAAGGAATCGATTGGGCAGAAGACGGAACGATGTTCAGCTCAGAGCATGGACCGACCGGACAAGATGAGGTCAATGAGATCGAAGCAGGCAGCAATTACGGGTGGCCTGAAATCACAGGAGATGAAGAAGCGGAAGGAATGGAAACGCCGCTATTCCAGTCTGGAGATGACACGTGGGCACCATCAGGCGCCGCATTTTCTGGAGAAGACTTCTATGTCGCCGGCCTTGCCGGAGAAGAATTGATGCGCTTTGATGTAGAGGCCGAGGAAATGGAAGTGGTGCTCGAAGATGAAGGACGCTTGCGCGACGTAATGATTGAAGGGGACAACATTTATGTCTTAACTAATAATACGGATGGCCGCGGGAACCCAGAAGAAAACGATGACCGCTTGCTGCGGCTGGAGAATTAATGAAAGTGCCCGGAATACAGTGGCGAGCCGGTAGGATCATTCGGCGGAAGCCGAGCGGAATTCGGCGGGTCGCGAGGATCATTCGGCGGAAGCGCTCGGGATTCGGCGAGCCGCGAGGATCATTCGGCGGAAGCGCTCGGGATTCGGCGAGCCGCGAGAATAATTCGGCGAAAAACCTAGGAATTCGGCGCACTAAGAATATAATTCAGCGAAAGCTTGCAATGGGCTGCCCGAGCGGGCAGCCTCACTATTTGAAATTAGGAGCTAATGACTGGCCATTTTTCCAACTGATAAGACATTTCCCAGAACGAATACTCGAGTTGGCAGCTTTTTATAAAGGCGTCCTTCATCCGTTCCTTTTCTTGAGCGTTCGCGCTTTCAGCATATGCATCGAGCCGGGCCCGAAATTTTTCGGTGACGCTCATGTCCCCTTCACGGCTGTAAAAGTTGATCCAATCGTAAAATGGGTGGGACTCACTTGGTTGTTTTTCTTCCTTCAAATAATCCCCGATTTCACTGTAGGTCCATGGACAGGGGAGGAGAACAGCCAAGATTTCTCCCAATGAACCACCTTGTGCTACATCTAACATGTGTCGCGTATAATGATGAGCGGTTGGAGCTAACGGCTCGTATTGCAAGTCTTCATATTGAACACCGGCAACTTGGCAAAAATTATGATGAGGGTGAATCTCACTATCTAAAATAAATGAGATTTGCTCGTTAAACATAGCCATGTCTTCGCGATGGTCGCAACGATTGATCGCTTGGCCGTAGATTTGAATAAATGTATTCAAATATTCAAAGTCTTGTTTGACGTAATGGATGAGCTGATCTCCTTGCAAATCTCCGTTCCCGATGCCTTGAACGAATGGGTGAGTGAAGATGGCTTGAAAAATGGGATCGGCTTCTTTTCTTAGTTCTTCTGTAAAAGTCATAAAATCTCCTCCATTTTTTAAACATTGCATTCACAAGGGCATGAAAAAAGCCGCTCTGAGGGAAACAGAGCGGGTAATGTCATATGTATATACACGTATCTATGACATGCGAACTCCACTTCCCTACGCTGGTATAAACCAGATCAGGTTCTAAGGGTCAAAGCAAAGCTTTTCTCAGCCGTTTCTACGGCTCCCCTAGTGAATGGCATAAATTTTCTAACTTTATTGAAACATAGGAGGTATTATTTTACAAGCCTCTTTGGTAAAAAGACAGAAATGATCGCACAGCTTAAAGAACGAACTAACGGTAGTAAGTTTCGGTGAGGAATTCGGCGCACCGGCGGAATAATTCGGCGAAAGCGCTCGGAATTCGGCGCGCCGGTAGGATAATTCGGCGAAAGCACCCGGAATTCGGCACGTCGTAAAGTTAATACAGCGCACCTAAAAAGCTGTGGCGAACCACAGCTTAGGATAGCACCACTGCCCCGTAAATGAGTGAGCCTAAGATGACGAGGGCGGGGTGGACGTTGAATTTTTCTAAGAGGAGCAGGCTTGCTCCTACGAGGATCCCGGTTTGCAGCCATCCGGCGCCTTCCCAGGACATGAAGAAGAATTGGAATGCGAGTACGCCGAGGAGTACGGCGATGGGGGCGCGGATGAAAGAAGTCATGTTTTTGACGCGCGGGTGATCTTTGTATTTGAGTAAAATTTTCATGAGCAGGAGCATTGCGGCTAGGCTTGGTGCGACGGTGGCGAAGATGGCAACGAGCGCGCCTGGAATGCCGGCTACGTCGTAACCGATGAAGCCGGCCATTTTTGTGGCAATGGGCCCGGGGAGGGCGTTTCCAAATGCGAGAACTTCCCCGAATTCTTGTGTGCTCATCCATCCGTAGCGTCTGACCACTTCGTGTTCGATTAAAGGAATCGAAGCGGGCCCGCCACCGTAACCGACCACTCCTGGAATTAAAAAAGCGACGAATAAATTCCAAAAAATCATGAGCTAGCTTCCTTTCTGCGCCTGTTCCTGTTCTGATGATGGTTTCGGTTTTCGACTGAAAGCGATGACCATGAGTGCGACGATTAATATAGCAGGGTGGATGTTCAGCCATTCGAGTACGATTAAGCTTACGAGGGTAAGAAAAAATGTGCTCCAAAAGCCGACGCTTTGTTTCGATTGCTTCAGAAAATTATAAGTCATGACGATGAGCAGCACGCCCACGACTGGTGCAATCGCCGCAGTCATTCCTTCAACGACAGGAACATCTTGAAAAGAGGCAAGTGTTCCGACCAGAAGGATCGTGAGGATAGCTGTTGGAAAAACGGCGGCGACAATGGCATTCAGCATTCCAATCGTTCCGCCTATACGATGTCCAATATAGCCGCTGAGTTTGGTTACGATGGGGCCTGGCAACGTATTCGCAAGTGCGACGATATCGCTGAATTCTTCGTCATCCATCCATTTATACGTTTGCACGACTTCTTTATGGATGAGTGGGATCGTTGGAGGGCCCCCGCCGTAGCCTAGTAAATTAGCTCGTAACATGGCTACGAAAATAAACCATTGTTTTCGTACGTTCATGATGTACACCTCACCAAATCGCTAAGTGGCCGTCTGCCCGTGATTCTGTTCCGCCAACGAGTACACCGCTTTCCGGATTGCGCCAAATTACTTGTCCACGGCCGAAGCTTCCGGCTTCGAGGCTGGGTCGGATATGATGGCCTTTACGTACGAGCTGGCGTGCGATTTCCGCAGGGAATTCTGATTCAATTTCCAACGTGTTTCCGCCTAGCCATTTCCAACGCGGGGCGTCCAGTGCGGCTTGCGGGTTGAAGCCGTAATCAATGGCATTCGTCAGTACTTGCAAGTGTCCTTGCGGCATCATATATCCACCCATGACGCCGAACGGCCCGACTGGCTGATCGTCTTTTGTTAAAAAGCCTGGAATGATCGTATGATACGTCCGCTTGTTTGGTGCTAACGCGTTCGCGGCATTTTCGTCCAATTGAAACTCCCAGCCGCGATTTTGCATGCTAATGCCTGTCCCCGGAATGACGATACCTGAACCAAAGCCCGCGTAATTGCTCTGAATCATGGAGACCATATTGCCCTCTCCATCGGCGGTAGCTAAGTATACAGTGCCCCCTCTTGGCGGTGTTCCGGCTTTCGGGTCAATGGCTTTTTCCCCAATTAAAGCTCGACGTTCGGCTGCATATTCAGGTGTAAGTAGCATTTCGGGGTCGATGCTCATATGTTCTGGATCGGTAATGTATTCAAATCCGTCTGCAAACGCTAATTTTAGCGCTTCAATATGTTTATGGTAAGTATCTGCACTTTCTTTTGTCGGCAAATCAAAACCATTCAATATGTTCATCGCCATCAGAGGAACGATTCCCTGCCCGTTTGGCGGTAGTTCCCAGACGTCGTACCCTTTGTAGTTCGCCGATAAAGGCTGTACCCAATCCGTCGTAAATTTCTCAAAATCTTCCTTTCGAAGAAATCCGTCGTGCTTGCGAGAAAATTGATCGACACACTCAGCAAGTTCGCCTTCATAAAAAGCTTTCCCTTTTGATTCCGCGATTTTACGCAAGGTAGCGCCGTGATCCGGCAAATGCCAGATTTCCCCAGGCTCGGGAGCTTTTCCGTTTTTCGTAAACGTATCGAACCAAGGTTGAAACTCTGGTTGATCAGTGGGGAATAACTGCACCGCTGTTTTCCAATGCTTGGAAACCACAGGGCTAACCGGGAACCCTTCTTCCGCCAGGCGAATGGCTGGTGCGAGAACTTCCTCTAGCGATAATTTTCCGAATCGTTCTGATAACGCCACCCATCCACCTGGAGCACCAGGGACATTCACCGGAATTAAGCCACTTCGAGGCATTTTCTCATATCCACGCGCTTTAACCGCGTCAATCGAGATTTCCCCAGGCGATCGGCCGCTCGAATTCATGCCATGCATTTCCCCATCCAACCAAAGGATCGCAAACGAATCACCGCCAATCCCATTGGATGTCGGTTCAACCACCGTCAGTGCGGCAGCTGTTGCAATCGCAGCATCCACTGCATTTCCACCTTTTTTTAACATATCAAGGCCTGCTTCGGAGGCAAGCGGCTGTGAAGTACCCACCATCCCCCGCGTGCTATACATCGGTGTCCGCTTTGAAGGATATGGATGATACCAAGGATCAAACTGCATCATTTGCCACCCCATTACTATATTTGTAGATTGTATTCTTTTTGAAAATTATAGACTATATTTGAGTGTCTGTCATTACGTCGAAAAAGAAGCTATTCTAAAAATGCTTTGTTTTAGCAGGAAAATAGAATTTTAAGACGAATGTTTTTATAGTATGTAAAAAAATGGAGGGATGAAATGTTGATAAAAAGCGTGTTTTTCAGTTTGACTTTGTTGGGTGCAAGTGTATTCGCACCGATGCAAGCTGAAGCAAATGGGAACTCACCTGGGAATTTTGGAGATGGAAAACCCCCTGTATCAGGCTTTATTAGCCATGATGAACTAAGTAATGAGCTTCAGAAGATTGAAAGAAGCAGTCAAGGAACGGTTGATGTGGATGTCGTTGGTCACTCCAATCAGGGACGTGAAATCTACAAAGCTACCGTAGGATCAGGAGACAAGGTTGTACTTGTTCAAAGCGAAATTCACGGGAATGAGAAGACAGGAACAAAGGCTCTTCTACAAATGTTACAACAGCTCGGATCCAATAATGCCTCGGATATGAGAGAGCTTAGAGAGGAATTGACGATTGTAGCAATACCCATGATGAATCCAGATAGTTCTGAATTGAATCGCCGGGGGAACGATATGACATGGAACGAAGTGGTAGAAGATTTTCCTCAGTTGGAAGGTGCCCCGTCTTCATGGAATTACTACACGTACACAAATGAATTTTGGGACTATGCATCAAACCCCGGTTTTGATGTTAATCGTGATTTTAACCCCGATCTCGACTATACACCGCAACCAGAAGATTTTCCTGGTGCCTCAGCAGAGCCTGGATGGTATATCACACCTGAAGCTCAAACAGTTCGAGATGTTTACAAAGAATTAGACGAACAATTTGGACAAGTTGATGTATTTGTTGATCTACATCACCAAGGAGAGTATCTAATCGATGGCACGGATGATGAAGTCACATTATCTCTGTCGGGAGTATTTGTCCCTGACCCAAACAGTGATGAAGGAGAAAAATATAGTGAATATGCAGACAATTACAATGAAGAATTTTCAAAGAAGTTGAATGTCGCCGCTTATAATGCATTACAACAAAAAGGAAATTCACCTTTTGGTAATATTTCACTCTATCCGCAAAACCTAGATTTACCTGGGACAGCCTTGGGATCCTTCGCTCTAAATGGCAGCGGAGCCGTTTTATTTGAAGTTACTGGGCAAACACAGACTTATGGGCATCAAAGGATGGGCCAATTAGTTAATGCCGTCGAGTTAGGTTTATATGGTATTTTAGATAGTGTCGCAAGTGGGAATGTCTATGAAATAGACGCAGATGACTATGATGATATTCCTTTAACGGATCGTTAAGTAAAAAGAGCAGTCACTCGAACTGCTCTTTTTTCCTCGCTCTTACTCCTCATTTTCATCTTCTACGATCAGTTCTAGTTTCCGGTAGCGGTATTCGTCGCGTTTGATAACACGGATTTTTAACGTTCCCGATTTCCATTTCTCCCCTTCTCGGATGTTTGGATTCATGGAAAATAACCAGCCGCCGATGGTGTCAAATTCCTCTTCCTCGATTTTGTTGGGGAGGTGTTGGTTGATGTCATCGATCAGAACAATACCATCGACTAAAAAGTGGTTATCGGCCACCTCTTCAATTTCTGGCATTTCCCCTTCGTCGAATTCATCGCGGATGTCACCGACGATTTCTTCCAGTATGTCTTCGATCGTGACCATTCCGGCCGTACCCCCGTATTCATCAATCAAAATCGCTAAATGCGCGCCTTCGGTCTGCATTTTTTTCAATAGACGTTTGATTGGTGTTTGATCGGAAACGGTTAGTACGGAGCGGGTAATGTCACTCAGGTTAATATTATCTTCATCGACATTGAGAAGTAAAAATTGCTTCGTGTTAATGAAACCGACAATGTCGTCTTTGCTGCTTCCAACCACTGGAAACCTTGTAAAGCGTTTCTCTTGAATTTTTGCAATCGATTCTTCGTAAGGTTCATCACGATAGAGGCAAACCATATCTGGGCGCGGAACCATGATTTCATCGGCTTTTCGCTCATCGAAGGCGAAGATATTGTTGACATACCCGAACTCCGCCTGGTTGATCTCGCCATGTTTCAAGCTTTCGGTGAGAAGAACCTGCAATTCCTCTTCTGTATGGGCCTCATCCAGCTCCTTCGCCGGTTTCAACCCGAACATTTGCACAAATGCATTCGTAATTCCGTTCAGCACATAGAGGATCGGATAAACGATCATGTAGAACAAACGAAGCCAACGGATTAGAAAAAAGCTGACCCCCTCCGGACGCTGAATCGCTGCTGTCCGCGGTGCCAATTCCCCGACAACCATTCGCAAGAAGAGGACAAGAATGAAAGCAACGATAAAAGATACGGGCGCCATCACATCAGCGGAAAGATCAACAAGTGAAAAAAGTGGTGCGAGAAGAGTTTCTACCACAGGCTCCCCGAGCCAACCTAAACCAATCGCGGTCACCGTCGACCCGAGCTGACAAGCCGCGATATAATCGTCGAGGTTGTTGGTGACTTTTTTCATCAATTTTGCCTTCGCGTTCCCTTCCTCCACAAGCTGGTCAAGCCGGCTGCTGCTTAGTCGCACAATGGAAAATTCAGCAGCAACAAAAACCGCGGTTGCTACAAGTAATAGGAAAAATAAAACCGTATTTATGCCTATACTCAATGAAACATTCTCCTCTAACAGCATAATGTTTTTATAGTACTCCCGATTATATCATGGATCCAATCAACTCGTTAGTCAAAAAACTTATGCCAAAGCTGTAGAGATGAAGGCTTTCCGCCGCGCGGAAAGCTACCAACATAGAAAGTTAACATCGTTGCGCTGAAAAAACTGTTCTTGCGCCGAATAATAGTGCGCGCACGCCGAATATCCGGGTGGAGGCGCCGAATAATAGTGCGCACGCCGAATCCCCGTGTGGAAACGCCGAATAATAGTGCTCGCGCGCCGAATTCCGGGGTGGAAGCACCGAATTAATGTGCCCACGCGCCGAATTCTGCTATGATTTCGCCGAAAAAATGGATCCACGTTCTGAATGCGGGTACACAGCAGGGCTGAGGTAACATAATCCTATAGCGAAGTGTCGGTCCCCGGTCTGAGCTTCATAAATAAGGAAGGCTTTCCGCCTGCGGAAAGCCAATCATTCTAAGTACCTGCCGTTACGCCGAAAAAACTGTTCATTCGCCGAATTCCCGTGCCGAAGCACCGAATAATTGTACTCGCACGCCGAATATCGCTATGATTCCGCCAAATTCTTCGCTCCCTTCGCTGAATTCTATACCTCCTCCGGTTCTTTCCATGGTTTCCCCAGGGTGATGCAAGACTTTTCCTCATGTAAGTGGTATGCTATATGTAATTTACGATGAGAGGAGCGTCACATGGTCATTAAACCTCGCACATACCCCGAAAAACTTCTTCAGCTTGAGGCATTACAACGTCGTTTACCTTCTACTCATCCCCAGATGGGTGCAATCACTACTGAATTTAGTCAGTATGATGCAGGTTGGTATGGGGAGAAATCCATGGATTATTATTATCGGAATCTTGATTTCTTGGAGCCGCTTTTCCTGCATAATGTTCGCTTGTTTTACCGCGGGTATTATTTTCAGATTGATACGCTTTTGCTCACCCCTTATTTTTTTCTTATATTAGAAATCAAAAATATAACAGGGAAGTTGATTTTTGATCATGAACATCATCAAGTGTTGCGGCGATCGCATGAGGTGGAAGAAGTTTTTCCTGATCCAGTCGTGCAAGCCGATCAGCAAAGATCCTTCCTCTCTGACTGGCTTCATGAACGGTTTACTGATTTTCCCTATTTATATAATATCGCTGTCATTGCGAATACGAATGCTATTCTAACCACTGCTTCGCAATCCCATCCAAACCACCAGCGAGTGATTCGCCCAACAGCTTTAAGAGAAAACGTTGCTGCTTTTCATAAAAACAGTAAAAAAAGATACCCACGTTCAATGATCCGTAATATTGCGCAAACAATATATGAAAATAGCACTCCTGAACAATATTGTGCGATCAACAAATATAAAATAAGTAAACGAGATATTAAGGAAGGCGTCCTCTGCACAGAGTGCAAAAATACAACGATGATGTGGAGACATGGTAGGTGGAAATGCCCGCGATGTGAAAAGGTGAGCAGGCATGCCCATCGCATGGCATTACGTGATTATGCAAAACTTGTTTCACCGGAAATTAGGAGTAAAGAATGCCGAGTGTATCTTCATCTACCAACCACTGATAGTGCTAAACGTTTGCTTCGGAAAATGAAGTTACCGCATAACGGGGGAACGAAGGGGAGAAGATATGATCTCAGTTCCCTTGGATAGGCGGTAGTTCGATCAGTAGGATGCTTTCCGCGGCGCGGAAAGTTATCAATAGAGCCCCCAACCCCCATTGCGCCGAAAAAAAGTTTCTGCGCCGAATTCCCGGGCCGAAACACCGAATAATCGTGCCATGCGCCGAATTCCCGGGCTGAAACGCCGAATAACCGCACAATACGCCGAATTCCCCGTAGCTCCCGCCGAATCACGGCA
>NZ_JACHHJ010000002.1:218184-510923 GCF_014207655.1 Geomicrobium halophilum
CGCCGAATTCCCGGGCTGAAACGCCGAATAACCGCACAATACGCCGAATTCCCCGTAGCTCCCGCCGAATCACGGCATCCCCGCGCCGAAAAAGTGGGATCATCCGCCGAAAAGGAGTGTCCTCCGCAAGCTGTGGATAAAACGTATGCCAAGGAAGGGCGGTGCTCCTTGGCATGCGTTCATATAGGATGCTTTCCGCGGCGCGGAAAGCTATCAATAGAGCCCCCAACCCCCGTTGCGCCGAAAAAAAGTTTCTGCGCCGAATCCTCAGGGCGAAACGCCGAATAATCGTGCCATGCGCCGAATCCCCGGGCCGAAACGCCGAATAATCGCACAATGCGCCGAATTCCCCGTAGCTCGCGCCGAATCACGGCTTCCCCCCGCCAAATCCGCACCACACGTAACCTAATCTTCCAGTTCTAAATGCTCCCGCAACACATTTGTGACCTTGGCTTTTTCTACCTCGTCGACGAGGTAGTAGTATACACCTTCAATTTGTGTATGTTCGCCTTTCAACGTGAGTTGTTCGATGTTACGTCGGCTTGGTTCGTAGTCTTGCATATCGAGCATTTCCTCAAATTCCATATTGGTCTGTACGTTGGTGCCAATGGCATCAAGGATGGAGCCGATGCTTGCCACGGCTGAAATTTGGGCTCCTTCACGGAGGACGCCTTCGATCACTTGCCGCTGGCGGTCGTTCCGTCCGGCGTCTCCCATGGGGTCATCTTGACGCATGCGTACGTAAGCAAGGGCTTCTTTGCCGTTTAGTTCCAGCTCTCCTCTTTGAAAATTCACATCAGCATATTCAAAAGCAAGGTTATTATAAACGGTAATGCCGCCGACGGCATCAACTAATTCTTCAAAGCCATCCATATTAATGGTTGCGACATAATCGATGGGTACATCGAGAAAATGTTCAACGGTGTCCATCGCCATTTCCTCACCGCCATAATAGTAAGCATGATTAATTTTATCTTTCATTCCGCGGCCGACGAGTTCCGTGTGAGAATCACGCGGAATACTGAGTATTTTCATCGATTCGTCTCTCGGATTCACCGTTACCACAATCATCGTATCCGTGCGTCCGTAGTCCACCTCTTCCGCATCTAAACCAAGCAATAAAAAAGAAAGCGGGTCTTCTTCCTCGAAGTCAACCTGCTCGGGGCGAATGTCTGAGCCTCCACGTTCGATCGGTGAATGCATATGATTTGCGGTTGATGATACGGATAAAAATAAATATAGGGTGACGCTTCCGATAATCAGCATAAGCGCGGAGACAATGATAGCTATGATTTTCAGGGCTTTTTTCATAAGGAAACTCCTCATTTTTGAGATCGGCAGATTGTCCTATTGCCCCATCATATGCCTATCAGTCTGGATTATGCCCGTCTTTTCAGACAAGGTGCTGAGGAACATCAACGTTGCAGTACGGCAAACCTTCCAAGAGTAAAATAACGCGCTTTACCCTACAGCTTTCCACGGCCTGGGCTCTTCGGAAAAAATGAGCACACACAAAACCCTCGGTACCCAATACCGAGGGCTACAAGCCAGGTCGAAATTGTTCATACGTACACTACTCAGAGTGGACGACGCCTATTCGATCCCTTCCTCCATATCCAAATGTTCCCGCAAAGCTCCTGACACTTCCGCGATCTCCTCATCGCTGACGAGATAATAGTAGATGCCATTGATCCTTGTTCCTTCACCATTCAGGGTAAGATGCTCAATGTCATGGCGGCTGGATTCGTAGCCTTGCATGTCGACCATCTCATCGAATTCCATGTTGGTTTGTACGTTGGAGCCGATGACATCAAGGATCGAACCGATCCGCGTAATCGAGGAAATGTGCGCACCTTCTCTCAAGACTCCTTCAATCACGTCACGCTGGCGGTCGTTGCGGCCGTGATCCCCTTGTGGATCTTCATAGCGCATACGCACGAAGGAGAGCGCCTCTTCACCGGTAAGCTCGAGTTCGCCTTCCTCGAATTCGAAGCCGTCTTGTTCAAAACTAAAGTCATTTTCCACAGTGACACCGCCGACGGCATCGACCATTTCTTCGAATCCTTCCATATTAATAGTTGCGACATAATCAATCGGCACATTCAGGAAGTTTTCCACGGTGTCCATCGCCATCTCCGTCCCACCAAAGGCATGGGCATGATTGATTTTGTCATCCTCGCCGCGGCCAATAATCTCAGTCCTCGTATCACGGGGGATGCTCAACATTTTCATCGACTCATCGTTCGGATTAACGGTCACAACGATGATCGTGTCCGTTCGTCCGACTACTTCATCTTCGGCATCAACACCAAGTAATAGAAAAGAGAAAGGATCTTCTTCCTCGAAGTTAATGGCCTCTTCCCGCATATTGGAGGATTCCCTTTCGATCGGTGCATGCATCTCATCTGCCGTTGATGAGACAGAAAAATAAAGATAAAGGGCAAAGCCCCCGACACTCAGGACGAGAACAGAAACGATAATGGATAGAATGATCAGGGCTTTTTTCATAGATGAACTCCTCTAATTTTCTAGTTATGTATTGAATGACATGATTCCTCAATGTTACCATAAATCATTGTTATTCATATGTACATATTTTTTTCAAAAATGATAGAAATCAGTCACTATTGAGTAGAAAATAAAGTCTAAATGACTATTAATTTTCCTGGATCCTAGGCTAATAGATACATAAGTACGATAGTATTCGATCTTTTGTTTTAGTATAATCAGGGGCGTAAATATTTAGTCATGTTTTTATTTTTGTAACTGAGTGACAGATGGCAGGAGGAAGGCATGGAAGAAACGATTAGTTTAAAGGAAATCTTGGAAACGTTGAAAAAGCGCTGGCTGATGATTGTCCTCATTACAGTCGGTGCTGTTGGCATTAGTGCGATCGTTAGTTTCTTTGTGATGACGCCGCAGTATGAAGCTTCTACGCAGCTGCTTGTCAATCAGGGACAGGAGCAGCAACAAGAGAACTTCGATGTGGGCGATATTGACACGAATGTGGAATTGATTAATACATATAGCGTCATCATTACGAGTCCGGCGATTCTTGATCTAGTGATTGAAGAAACCGGTTTAGAACGGTCGTATTCCCAATTGGAAGAGCAAGTAGATGTGAACCCGGAAGGGGAGTCGCAAGTGGTCTCCGTTTCGGTCACGGACCCCGACCCGCAAACAGCGATCACACTTGCTGATACCACCGCGGCGGTCTTTCAAGAAGAAGTTGAGACAATCATGAATATTGATAACGTCAGCATTCTTTCCAGTGCCAATAGCGGGGAAGAAATGACGCCAGTGTCACCGCAGCCTGTACTGAACATGGCCATTGCTTTTGTCGTGGGTCTAATGGTAAGTTTAGGTTTGGCTTTTCTCCTGGAATTCCTTGATAACACGATTCGAAATGAACAAGATATTGAGAAAGAACTTGGCCTCGCCGTGTTAGGTGTGATTCCGAAAATGGACGAAGCTGATGTGAAAAGCGAAGGGCCCCGCAGTCAGATGCAAAGAAGGGGGGGGTACAATGTTCAGAAAATCTCACAAATCAAATGACAAAAAGCGCTCCCTTGTGGTACGGGATCAACCGCGTTCTCCCATATCAGAGCAGTTTCGGACCATTCGCACAAACATTCAATTCTCATCTGTCGACGAGAATATGCAAGTCATAATGACCACTTCATCAGGACCGACAGAAGGAAAAACGACCGTGAATTCAAATTTGGCTGTGACGATGGGACAACAAGGGGGAAACGTGTTATTGATCGATGCGGACATGCGCAAACCATCTGTTCATTATACATTTCGCCTCCCTAATCATGTGGGATTAACCAACGTCATTACAAAGCAGCGTGAGCTCCAGGATGTGACTCACTCCACAGATATAGAAGGGCTCGATGTGCTGACGTGTGGACCATTGCCCCCGAACCCATCAGAATTACTTGGGTCGCAGAAGATGAAGGATTTTTTGATGGAAGCACGTCAGGAATATGATCATATCGTGATCGATACACCCCCGGTACTGGCGGTCACGGATGCGCAAATCGTGGCGGGGCTAAGTGATGGCGTGGTTTTAGTCGTGGACAGTGGACATACGGAAAAGGAAGATGCACGCAAAGCAACAGAATTGCTCAACCATACAAACGCAAAAATGCTAGGTGCTGTGTTGAATAGCCAAGAACGTAAAGCTAGCAACTATATGTACTATTATGGTTGATAAAAAATGAAAACAACTCCGTTACATTTTACTAGGACTATGTTAGAATCCATTTTATTGGAAAAAGTCAGGAGGGATACCAATGATTGATATTCATAGTCATATATTACCAGATATTGATGATGGGTCTCCTGATGTAGAAGAAAGCCTAGAGATGGTGAGGCAAGCTGTAGAAGGTGGGATTACGCACATCATTGCCACACCCCATCACCGCAATGGCGCTTTCGATAATGAGAGAAAAGATATTATTGAACGCACAGAAGCATTGAATGATGCCATCGTAGACGAACGCTTGCCATTAATGATTCTTCCCGGCCAAGAAACCCGTATCTACGGGGAGCTCGTTGAGGGGCTGAAAGCAGGGGAGCTTTGCACACTGGTGGATGGTGGCCGCTATTTATTCGTTGAACTGCCGAGCGATCATGTCCCTAAATATACGACGCATGTGTTGTACAACCTCTTGCAAGAAGAAGTGGTACCGATTATTGTGCACCCCGAACGCAATAGGCAAGTAAGAGAACACCCATCCTTGCTCTATGAAATGGTCACAGCTGGGGCAGCGACACAAATTACAGCTGCAAGCGTCACGGGTGACTTCGGCAGATCGATAAAAAAGTTCAGCCAGCAATTAATGGAACACGACCTTGTCCACTTCGTGGCATCGGACGCGCACGGTTCAATCAAACGTCCGAATCGGCTTCGGCAGGCATACGAAGAAATCGAAAAAAAATATGGAACAAACGCAGTCCTATTCTACCAAGAGAATGCCGAGCTTCTTAGTGATCACAAGCACATCATGATGGACGAGCCCGAAATGATCAAAAAAAAGAAAGTGTTTGGTTTATTTTAAAGAAATATACTTCTCGACATTTCCCGGGAAATGTCGAGCCATACACGGTGATGCATTCTAACCGTTCCTTTGCCTAATTTTGGGAAGGTAGATCTTTTACGAACATAGATCAATCGTTGAGGAGGTGGCCTATGACTTACAAAGTGAGAATACTTGTACTCATGATCATCGATACACTTATTGTTCTCAGTGCAGTATTTATCGGGGGGTACTTGCTCTTTGACTTACAAGGTTTGTCGAGGGAGCTTATGTTCACGACTTCAATCGTTCTTGTCATCGCCCACCATATCTTCGCTTCCATGTTCAAACTGTATAAAGGGGCTTGGCAATACGCGAGTACGAATGAGTTATTAAGGATTTTTTATGCCGTTACGTTGTCGGTTCTTGTTGCATCAGCTGTTCAGCCTCTGTTCTTTGATACGTTCTACGCACGAACCATGCTTGTGACTTGGATGTTACATATTTTGTTGATTGGCGGCACGCGTTTCGCATGGCGGATGTATCGAGATCATTATATGAAACCGCACAACAACCGTAAACGCACACTCATCGTAGGGGCAGGAGCGGGCGGCACCATGCTTACCCGTCAATTAAAAGGAAGCCCCGAAGCTGAACTGAAACCCGTCGCTTACGCCGACGATGAAAGCACGAAGCAGCATTTGGAAATTATGGACGTTCCCGTGGCAGGTAGCGTTGAGGACATTCACCACATCGTCGCTCATTATCGCGTCGAGCACATTGTGATTGCGATTCCTTCACTAAAAAGAGAAGACCTGAACCGCATTTATGACCAATGTATGGAAACGAACATTAAACCCCAAATCATGCCGATGCTTGAAGACATTGTTAGCGGCAAACTGGAAGTCACACAGATCCGCGATGTGGAAGTGGAAGACCTGCTAGGACGTGATCCTGTAGAATTGGATACAGAAGGCATTGGCGATAAAATTACGGGGAAAACCGTACTGATTACCGGTGCAGGCGGCTCCATCGGCTCGGAACTTTGTCGCCAGTTGTGCAACTTTGATCCTTCAGAAATGATACTCCTTGGCCACGGCGAAAACAGCATTTACAGCATCCATATGGAATTACAAAAGACGTATTCACACATTACATTTGAGACCGAAATCGCAGATATCCAGCATGCAGAAAGAATGCAAGGAGTCATGGAAACATACATGCCCGATGTCGTCTACCATGCAGCCGCACATAAACACGTGCCGCTCATGGAGAAAAACCCGCAAGAAGCGGTCAAAAACAACGTCATCGGCACCCGCAACGTCGCCGAAGCCGCAGACACCGTCGGCGTCAGCACCTTCGTCATGATTTCAAGCGACAAAGCCGTTAACCCGACGAGCGTCATGGGCGCAACAAAACGCATCGCGGAAATGGTCGTCCAACATCTGGACACAACGAGCGCCACCCGCTTCGTCGCCGTACGCTTCGGGAATGTATTGGGAAGTCGTGGCAGTGTCATCCCGTTGTTTAAAAAGCAAATCGAAGCCGGCGGTCCAGTAACGGTTACGCACCCGGACATGACACGGTACTTTATGACGATTCCGGAAGCGTCGCGGCTGGTGATCCAGGCAGGAGCTTTGGCCGATGGCGGTGAAATCTTTGTGCTCGATATGGGTGAGCCGGTGAAGATCGTGGACCTGGCGAAGAACTTAATTCGCTTTTCCGGGTTTAGTGAGGATGATATTGGTATTGAGTACACGGGGATGCGACCCGGAGAGAAGATGTATGAGGAATTGCTGAAGGATGAAGAGATTGATCGTAAGCAGGTGTATCCGAAGATACATATTGGGCGGACCACGGAGGTTCCGATGAACAATCTTAAAGAACTGTTTAATACGTATAATTATAAAACGACAGAGGGATTAAAGCAGGTTTTATTAAACATAGCTACCTTAGATCAACAGCCGGACTCGTTGTTATCCGAAGTGAGAAGTGAGATAAGTATTAACTAAAGCTATAACTATAACAGAATCGGTGAAACAATTGTGGAAGAAAATTAAAGGTAGTTCATTTATAAAAAACATGACCGTATTGATGTCCGGAACAGCGATTGCTCAGGGCCTAACAATTGCGGCAGCCCCAATTCTGACAAGATTATATGGTCCGGAGACATTTGGACTTCTTGGCTTATACACATCGATTATAGGTATAGTGACTGTTGTAATGACGTTGAGATACGAACTTGCTGTTGTCTTGCCTAGAGACGACAAGGGATCTGCGAACGTACTTGTTCTATCTATAAGTATTGCACTCCTATTGACGATTGCATTATCCTTATTGATTGTATTTTTCAATTACGAGATTGCGCAAATTTTGAACACCCCTGAATTGCAACAGTGGCTCTGGTTAGTTCCCATTGGTGCTTTTTCACTTGGAACATATAATGCACTAAAATACTGGTCTACAAGAAAAAAGCAGTTTCAAAGATTATCAATTTCACAAGTGATTCGGTCAACAGGACAAGTGTCGACGCAGGTTTCTGGAGGATTATTATCTATGGGTCCTTCTGGTTTACTGGGTGGACAAGTATTAGGACAAATAATTGCAACAGTTACACTAGGCTATCAAGTAATAAAAGAAGATCTTAAGATTATAACTAGTAGTCTTAGTATTAAACATATGAGTATAATAGCTAAAAAGTACAAGGATTTCCCCTTATTTAGCTCGTCGCAAGCATTAGTAAATTCAGTATCTCAGCATGCCACACCTTTTATATTAGCAGCATTTTTCGGGCCAGCTATTGTAGGTTTTTATACCCTTGCTCTAAAATTAATACAAATGCCCGCTAACTTAGTAGGTGAAGCATTTAAACAAGTTTACTATCAAAAAGCCTCAGAATTGACCAATAACAACAAACCATTAGACACACATATGTTAAAATCGTCATTTTATTTAGCTATTATTGGCTTTATACCCGCCTTGGTTATATTCATTTTTGCCCCTCAAATATTCTATTTTGCTTTGGGTGAAGATTGGTATGTGGCCGGCCAATATTCGAGGTGGCTAATTTTTTGGATGTATTTTTGGTTTGTAAACAGACCTGCGGTATCTTCCATTCAGGTATTTGGTTGGCAGAAATATCTTCTAATTTATGAAAGTGTTTTGCTTTTAGCCCGGGTTATAGCAATTTCCCTATCTGCAATATATTATGATGCCCTTACTGCTGTGGCAGCTTTCAGTGTTTTAGGGGCTGTTTTCACTCCTATAGTAACTATAAGCACATATGTTGCACTTAAAAAGAAGGGCAATCAAAGAGTTAAAGATGGATGATTCTTTTACAAACTATATTCTAAGATTAGAGTTTAATACATGAACCATTTTCCGACTAACGCTTAACGTCTATAGAGAAAATCAAACGAGATACGCTGATATTATTGAACAAAATACTTAACGTTCTCATCTTAATCAAGGGACCTTACTATTGCTTACGACACTCTCTCGCGCGTTAGGATTAAATCTATGCAAAGAACACTTTTAAATGCAATAAGCAGGAGTTATTTCAAACTATTTGATTGTCTGTAAACATTTACCTGATATATAGGAGATTATTTCATAAAACTTATGGACAATAAAAGAAACGGAAGAGGATAAATAATGGAAAAGATACTTTTTATCACTCCCCATTTAAAAGGGGGGGGAGCAGAACGAGTTATACTATCATTAGCTAATGAATTTAGTGAAATAGAAGATATTGACACAACGCTAATGGTAAATAACTTCACTGGTCCTTATATAAAAGATATTAAACATTCTTTAAGGACGCACATATTGAACAAAGAAATAAAGGTAAATCCTAGTTTATTAATTACATTAAGATCTATGATTAAAGAGATCAATAAAATTAAGCCGACAGTTATTATGACGACGTTAACAGTTTCAAACTTACTCCTCTTGGCTATAAAACCATTTTTAAAGTGTAATCCAAGAGTAGTTGTGAGAGAAACTAACCCACCGTCTGCTCAATGGTCTGGAAAAAAAGAAAAAATGTTTAACGTTCTTTACAAACTTTTTTATCCTAGAGCAGATAAAATAATAGCTATCTCAGATGCAGTTAAAATGGATTTATTAGGTTATATCAATAAAGATAAACTTAAAAATAAAATCAAGGTAATTTATAATCCTATTGACATTGAGTTAATTCAAAGACAAGCTAAGGAACGACCTGATACAAACTGGATAAATAAGAAAAGTAAATGTAATATCATATCAATTGGGAGATTAGTTCCCCAGAAGGATTACCCTACTTTGTTAAAGGCAGTTGCAATAGTGTCGCAACAAATACAATGTCAGTTAACAATATTAGGTGAAGGCCAAGAATACGATCATTTAGTTAATATGACTAAAGAGCTTGGTATAACTGAAAAAGTACATTTTTTAGGATTTGTTGACAACCCATATTCATATTTAAAAGAAAGTGATTTGTTTATATTAACTTCAAAGTCGGAAGGATTCGGTTTAGTGATAGCAGAGTCGTTGGCTTTAGGAACACCAGTAATTGCCACAAACTGTAACGGCGCACCAAAAGAAATCTTAGACAATGGAAAGTATGGAACATTAGTAAAAGTTGCTGATGCTGAGAGCATAGCAAAAGAAATATTAGATTACGAAGATCCAGCTACGAAAAAAAATAAACCAAGTACCAGGCACTATGATTTTGATATAAAAAAAATAGCTAGATCATATTATCAAGAGTTAATAAGTGATTAAATCAAATTATATTTGGGAATAATCGGTTTTCTTGTATATTTGAAGGAAAGTGCCTAAGAAATAAAGAATCACCAAGAAACTTTATAATAAATTCAGAGTCCTAAAGTGCTTATTATCTATCGGTTTTTTAAAAGAAGCCGCAAGGATTTTGCTGCCACTTCCTTCATAATTTGTATACTATTTCTGATCGTTTAAACACATTATTCTAACGAAATAAGGAGTGACATTTTTAAGTGAATAAATATTATAGTGATTTATCTGCTAAAATACATAATAAACACGCTATTGTTGGAGTTTTGGGTTTAGGTTACGTAGGGCTACCATTAGCAATATCAATTGCAGAAGCTGGATTTAAAGTGATTGGGATAGATATAGACACAGACAAAGTTCAGTATTTAAATGAGGGTAATTCATATATTAATGATATAGATAATAGAGTAGTTCAAGATCTAATA
The DNA here is from genome assembly GCF_014207655.1 of Geomicrobium halophilum. Classification (GTDB taxonomy): domain Bacteria; phylum Bacillota; class Bacilli; order Bacillales; family Marinococcaceae; genus Geomicrobium; species Geomicrobium halophilum. Next base: position 228,431 of record NZ_JACHHJ010000002.1, read on the forward strand.
ATAGCTGGTAATTTAGAAGTTACCTCTACATTTTCTGCTATAAAAGAATTAGATGCTTTATGTGTTTGTGTGCCAACACCATTAAACCAATCCCAAATTCCAGATATGTCTTTTATACAAACTTCCGTAGAACAGATAAAACCCTATATGAAAACTGGTCTGCTGATAACCTTGGAGAGTACTACTTATCCAGGTACGACTGATGAACTTCTAAAAAAAGAAATTGAAAAAGATGGCTTATCAGTGGGTGAAGATTTCTTCTTATGTTATTCACCAGAACGTGTCGATCCAGGAAATAAAGAATTTAGTATAGGTAATACACCTAAGGTTATAGGTGGTATAACAAGCTTTTGTAAGGAACTTGGTATAAGCTTGTACAAGACATTCGTCGATGAAGTTGTGCCAGTATCAACTACAAAAGTTGCTGAGATGAGTAAACTCTTGGAAAATACGTTCAGGAGTATTAACATCGCATTCATTAATGAAATGGCAATGTTGTCAGAGAAATTGGAAATAGACATTTGGGAGACAATAGAAGCGGCAAATAGCAAACCTTTTGGATATATGAAATTTTCGCCAGGGCCCGGTATTGGTGGGCACTGCATTCCTCTTGATCCTATGTATCTTTCTTGGAAAGCCAAAGAGCAAAATTTTCATAGTCACTTTATTGACTTAGCTCAAGAAGTGAATAAAAAGATGCCTGATTATACACATCAAAAAATAAGTATTGCTTTAAATGAACATACAAAATCTATAAAAGGCTCTAAAATTTTATTACTTGGAATAACTTACAAGCCAGATATCGACGATGTTCGGGAGTCTCCAGCTCTAGACCTTTATGAAAAGTTAATCGAATCGGGAGCACTAGTATCATTTTATGATCCATATGTAAATAATTTTAGAGATAAAAAGGGGGAAATTATTCAAAGAGTGGATATCAATTACTCAGATTTGATAAATTTTGACTGCGCCGTGCTGTTTACACACCATAGCCATTTTGAATTGGATCAAATATTATATAATTCTAATCTAATAGTAGATACAAGAAATGGTTTCAAGGACTATAATTCTGAGAAAGTTTATATACTTGGGTCTAAAGAAGAAAAAAATAAAGTTTTGATATAAATGGGTGAGGAACGGTAATTAAATTTATCAGTGTTATAGGTATCTATAACACTATTGACGAGAAGGTAGTAATGCTACTAGGTGCTGCTGAATAAATAAAAACACCCTTTATAACAAGGATTTTCGCTATTTTTGTCGAAATAAAGTGCAACGGATTTGAAGCTTCTGAATGAAGCCCGGGAAAAGGAGGAAGCGATGATCGATGGGTTGCATGAACCTTTCTGCGGAAGCCAGAAGAAGCCACAAACCTATCGGAAACAAGCTCGACAATCCTACCTGTCCATCGCCAAGCAGAAAAGCCCGAAACGTAAAAAGGTAAGGAAAGCGATTCGAAAGCAATGGGGCTACGTTGGGCGGATCTCCATCATTTGGCGATCCTGTCCCGTCCATCCGGGTTTGAACGACTAAGCAACAAACAATATGGTAAGCTACTTGTCATTTAGGAATTGTATCACCAACCAAGGCAGATGTATGATTCAAAGACCCACCGTATTGACGATCGGATCGTTACATTCACCAACCTCATGTTCGGCCGATGGTTCGTGGAAAAGCCCATACGAACGTGGAGTTCGGCGCCAAGTTGTCCATGACCCTGGTAGACGGGTGGGCGTTTCTCGACAACTGGCAGTAGGATAACGTATCACGAAGCCGCTGATCTCCCGGGTCGGTGGAAGCCTATGTGCAACGAACGGGCGTCTATCCCAAAGCTGTGTTGGCGGATAAGATTTATCTCACCCGCGAGAACCTAAAGTACTGCAAGGAACGCGGGATTAGTCTCACGGGCCCCAAGCTAGGACGCCCGCTCCAAGCAAGAATTCAAAGAGCAAAAGCATATCGAGAAGCGGGATGCCGCAGAACGAAATGCCATTAAAGGGAAATTCGGTGAAGGAAAGCTCACCTATGGACTCGGTCTTATTAGAGCATGCCTTCGAAACACCAGTGAAACAGTGATTTCCCTTCAAGTGCTCGTCATGAATCTTTCGAAAGCCCTTCGGGAGCATTCTTTTTTTATTTTTTTCATGTATCTGGGGCAAGAACGTTCAAAAATCAAAAGACAGCCTATGATTACTTGAATGAATGAAAGGTTATTCAGTAACTCCTATTTAAATTCTCAATGGGAAGGGTTCGGTTTGGTGATAGCAGAGTCTTTAGCCGTAGGCACACCAATCATTTCTACAAATTGTAATCGTGCACCAAGGGAAATTTTGGATGACGCTCAGTATGAGATTTTAGTTAATGTCGGTGACCCAGAACAGTTAGCAAACGCGATACTAAATGAATGCATCCAAATAGGTGATAACTCTAATAATCGGCACAATGATTTTGATATTAGTAAAATCACTAAGGTATATTTTCAAGAACTTGATTAACTTATAGATTTAACTATGTACTATACTATCCATACAGGGATGTAATACCCCTGAGGTAAACAAAAAGCCAATTAATATGATGGTGTTTGTGATGAAAATTAATACAAAACAGGTACTTATATTTTTCCTGATTTTAACTTATCTATCGGGACAATTTGACCTAAGTCGTTTGGGGATTTTTAATATTGAACTCGAGGTAAGGTATGTCTTTTTATTTGCTACCATACTGATTATGTTAATTATTTGTAAAAGTGATGATAAGTTCAAACCAATTAATAAATTAACGAATTTCTTTTTTATAACTTCTCTATTATATCTGCTTCTATTGATCCTCTCTTTTTTTAACAGTAATGACAGTACTGTTGCATCTGACAAAATAGAACATGTCATGTTTTTGGTTGTTTTAATAGGATTAACTTATTTGTCTATTAGATTATTTAATAATATGGACGAACTTATCACTACAGTTATGAAAATATTCTTGGTTGTGTCGTTATTTTACATGCTTCCTGTTCTAATCTCAGTTTTAGGTGGGGATTCTAGAGGGAGTATAGGTGTTGGTGGACCAAACGTGGTAACACGTATTTTATTTTTTGGGCTCATTGCAGCTATTTACCTTTATATGTATTATAAAAAAACATTTTATTTTCTTATTGGTGTGCTGTTATTTATAAGTATTATTTTAGTCGGTTCAAGAGGGGGGATGATAAGTGCATTTATATGTTTAGGTATTTTAATGCTAGCGAACATCAAGAAAGAAAATTTCATGAAAATAAATTATAAATTGCTAATACCGATTTTTATGTCCCTACCTATCGTATATTTTTTATGGGATTACCTAGCAGAAGTGTACACTAGTAGATTTTTAGGGTTGGTTATAGATGACCTTCATTATGCCGGACGGGACACAATTATGGAAAATTCGATAGCAACAATTGGTGAAAACCCCGTTTGGGGACACGGGTTAAACGCCTATGCAGTAGAAATTGGAGGAAATTACCCCCATAATATCATCATTGAAGTGTTATTAGAACTTGGGGTAATTGGACTCTTTGTGTTTCTACCGTTGATCATTATGAGTATAGTATTGTTAAGGTTTCTAAAAATCAGTGTGATATGTATTCTGCCTTTCTATATTTTACTAGTTTCAATGTTCTCTGGTGAACTTTTTGATTTTCGATATTTCTTTTTGTGGGGATTAATAACACTTCCCTTGTTAAGGGAACCTCCTCTAAAAAACAATCTTCAAGAGGATAACAACATTTATCTGAAAAGCTTGTTACGAATGAACCAGCAAAACCAGCGTTAAATATGAAAAATTGAGGTAGGTGTTACTATTAACATTATTCATTTTGCTCCAATATCCGGAAATGAGATAACAGGCTTTAATAAGTCAATACCAAGCTTGTTGAAAGCATTAAAAAATAGAGGACACAGTGTATATTTATTCTCGACCAAGGAAGGAGTAGATAATACACATCCAAAAGATATTTTCTATATCGACAAAAATAAATATGTATTAAATAATGAAATTAATATAGAGAAAGTTATTGGCGCTCCACCGGATATAATAATATTTAATGGAGTGTATATACCGCTATATCTGAAAATAACTAAGTGGGCTCGTAAAAAAGGGATACCTTACATTATTTCCCCTAGAAGTAGTCTTACTGAAGAAGCTCTTAGACAAAAAAAATATAAAAAGAGAATCGGCAACTTATTAGGTTTTGGTTATATGGTTAAAAAAGCTAGTGCATTACACCTTCTAAATGAATCAGAACAAAAACAAGCGAATAGATGGAACAAAATTAATTTTGTTGCCCCAAATGGTATAGATGTTTTAAATAAGGAGGAGTCCATTGAAGCTTTAGAGGAAAAAATAAATGTTAAAACTAGCATTTCATTCATTGGGCGTTTAGACATAAATCATAAGGGTTTAGACGTTTTGCTAAATGCTTTTAAAAAACGTAAGGAAGATATGGAATTTAATCACATAACATTAAACTTATACGGCCCTAGCGTTAATTCGAGTGAGCAGTATATAAGTGAATTTATACGACATAGCCAAATTGACAACCTTGTAAATTTAAATGCACCAGTGTATGGATCAGAAAAAGAAGAAGTATTAAATAGTACTGATATATTTATTCATACATCTAGGTTTGAGGGCTTGCCTATGTCTGTATTAGAAGCGCTTAGTAAAGGGGTACCCGCATTACTTACGCCTGGAACCAATATCTCCGAAGAAGTTGATAGGAATCAGGCTGGTTGGGAAGTGCCTTTAGATCCTGATAAAATAGCGCTTAAGATTTTAGACATCGCAAGTAAAGAAAGCATTATCAAATATAAAAAAAATGCAATTTCGTTTGTAAAAAAGAATTATTCATGGGACGACATAGCAGGAATACATGAGAAAAATTATTTATCTCTTATAGACTGATGTTTTGAATTCATCTATTAGCTCATCAGCCCGTAGAAGTCTGTGAGCAACAAATGATGTCTTTTTGCAACGTGATCGCATGCATCAATTAACTTTTAGTGTTGAGCCGAATTTTAGGTTTTCTCTTCCTTGTAATCAACCAAAAACAATAAACTTAAGGATGAGTTGATGAATAATGGCAATTAAAGAAGATATATCGAGTGAAGATGAAGCATTGGTGTCTATCATTACTCCCACTTATAACTCGGCTGATTTTATCCAAGAAACAATTAACAGTGTATTAAACCAAACATATCAAAAATGGGAATTGATAATAGTAGATGATTGTTCAACAGATAATACATTATCGCTGATCCAATCCTATAATGATGCGCGGATTTCTTATTATAAATTAAAAAGAAATAGTGGTGCAGCTGTAGCACGAAATACTGCAATACAATACAGTCAAGGCGACTTTTTGGCTTTTTTAGATAGCGATGATTTATGGGAGGAAAATAAATTAAAAGAACAAATACAATTTATGAAGGAAAATGATGTTGGATTTACTTTTACTGGATACAGAATAATCAAGGAAGATGGCAATAGTACTTATAATTATGTAAAACCCCCATCAGTCATCGCATATAAAGATTTATTAAAAAATACTGCAATTGGATGTCTAACTGTAATGATAGATAAGAATAAAATCCCTGATATAAAGATGCCTGATGTTAGGGCAGGGCAAGATACTGCTTGTTGGTTAAGTATACTAAAACAAGGTCATAAAGCATATGGAATTAATCAAGAGCTAGCTTATTACAGGAATGTCGATAATTCTATATCCAGTAATAAATTTAAAGCACTAAAAAGGGTGTGGAAAATTTATCGAGATTTAGAAGGTCTAAATATATTTAAATCCTCATGGTATTTTTCTCATTATGTGAAAAATGCTCTGTTAAAAAGAATATAGTAAATATATCACTAAGTTCTAAACCATTGGAGTAAAGTATGACAAAGGGTTGTGCCATTTTATGGATGTTATGAATCAAATTGAAAAAGAGCTGGAATTTGCAAAGAAAAAAGAGTTAGGCATGTTAGCAATGGTAAGTACAACATCAGGTCGATCTAACTCATTTAGTGTATTGCCACGAAGATACACAGAGCATTTTCTAGCGATAAACTTTCTTGTATCAAATGAAGAGATAGCGGAAGATTGTTTACGATGCTTAGATGGCAGGGTAAATTACATCCTTGTCGATCAAGAGCTAAAAAAGGATCTGAATTTGAATCGTATAGCGAAAAATGTTGTGAATAAGTCGGAGGTAATTGCCTATAAACCGAACGATGCCACCCTAGAAGCGACTGACTTATTAGTTCGCGAGCATGTGGCAGACCATTTTCTTGATAAAAATATATTGATGGTTGGATTGGGGAACATCGGTGGAAAACTAGCACTTCGATTACAAGAAAGGGGTGCGCAGGTAACGGTTATTGCAAGAAATTTTGATAAAGCAACTGAAACGGTGAAAGGCTTAAATCATATTTTACCTAGACATGCATCTTCGATTCATGTGGTTAAAAACGTTCGTGAAGTGAATAAGCAAGACATCCTGATATCGTTTGTTTCTGCTAAAAACGTGGTAACAGAGGACTACCTCGACGTACTAGGTGAAGGTTCTATAGCTGTAGACGGAGGTATTAATAATTTTTCACCTGATTTTATTCAGAAAGCAACTGAAACCGGAGTTAAAAATATTCGAGTTGATGTCAGGTTAGGGTTTCCATACACGTTACACAAGCTTCTCCCTGAGACAAAACACTTTTTCTCTAATGTACAGGGGAAAAGAAAATTTCTAGAAGTTAATATTGTAGCTGGTGGTATTATTGGTGAGGAAGGCGACGTGATTGTGGATCAAATAAAACACCCTACTCAAATTATCGGAATTGCGAACGGAACAGGAGGGCTGAAAGATGAAAACGAATATACAGAACGAGATCGATCAAGCCTCCATACCATCAGAAAGCACCTCAAATAAAATAGCTAAGCGGATTTTCGATATTCTCGTTAGTTTTTTTATCCTTGTGTTAATATCTCCAATCCTATTGATCGTTGCAATTCTCATATTAATTTCTGATGGTAGACCTATTTTGTTTAAGCAAGAACGAACTGGGTTGAATGGAAATGTGTTTAGAATGTGGAAGTTTCGTACGATGAAGATCGTTAAGGATCCACAGGGATCGAAAAAGAAATATGATTGGGAAAATGGTGTGCCTGACGATTTTGTTTTTAAAACTTCCTATAACCCCAATATTACAAAGGTTGGGGCATTTCTCAGAAAGTATAGTCTGGATGAGCTTCCCCAATTCTTTAATGTTCTATTTGGGCAAATGAGTATTGTCGGCCCACGGCCTGAAATCGTTGATATAACTAAATGCTATAATGATTATCAGGCTCAGAGACTACTAGTTAAACCGGGGATAACAGGTCATGCTCAAACAAATGGACGAGCGGAAATCCCGCACGGAGAAAAAATTGAATATGACTTGTATTATGTTCGAAACAGCACCATTTTTATGGATATAAAGATTTTATTTCTTACCATCTATCAAACGATCTTTGGCAAAGGGGCATACTGAAGGAGGAAAACGATATGAAAGTATTGGTGACCGGAACAGCAGGATTTGTAGGCATGCACTTTGCCAAGAGGCTCTTAAGTGACGGATATGATGTTGTAGGTGTAGACAACCTTAACGATTACTATGATGTGCAATTGAAGAAAGATCGTGTTGACGGATTAAAGAATGAGGAACATTTTCGCTTTGTCGAGGGCGATTTGGCGGATCGTGATTTTTTACAGGAATTATTTTCGAAAGAGAATTTTACGCATGTCATAAATCTTGCTGCCCAGGCTGGTGTTCGCTATAGTCTGGAAAATCCTCATGCGTATGTCGATGCGAACCTTGTCGGCTTCACGAATATTCTGGAAGCCTGTCGTCACAATGAGATTGAACACCTGATCTATGCTTCATCTAGTTCAGTGTATGGCGCGAATAAGAAAATGCCGTTCTCCACATCTGATGAAGTCAATCATCCTGTCAGTCTATATGCGGCCACGAAGAAAGCCAATGAATTACTCGCCCATTCTTACAGCCACCTGTATAATCTCCCTACGACAGGGCTGCGCTTTTTCACCGTATATGGACCATGGGGACGTCCAGATATGGCTTATTTTTCTTTTACGAAAAACATCATGGAAGGTAACCCCATCAAGGTATTCAATAACGGCGAGATGATGCGTGATTTTACATATATTGATGACATTGTTGAAGGAATGGTTCGCCTGCTCGATCATCAACCAGTGGGAAATCCGAATTACGAAGATGCAAGCGAGAGCCATGCTCCTTACAAAGTCTATAACATCGGTAACAATCAACCGGTGAAACTCATGGACTTCATTCGTACGATTGAAAAGCACCTCGGGAAAGAAGCAAATATGGAATTCTTGCCGATGCAGCCTGGCGATGTCGAAGCCACGTACGCGGACATTGATGATTTGCAGAATGCGATTGGATTCAGCCCAAGCACGAGTATAGATGAAGGTATTGAGCAGTTTGTGGCATGGTATAAGGCGTATTATGGTAGTGGAGTTGAGATGGGGGGAGTTTAATCACCACCTCCTCGTCGCCGGTGTGGGGTGTGGGGCAATTGGAAGTACTTGACCAGCGCGTTTGCGTCGGCAAAGGATATGTTGTTTGTTCTGCCTATACGATTTATCCGCCTGCATCTCCATCTACACTCTACATTGATGCTTTTGCTTTGTATTGTCGGGTGTAAATGTAAGTATACAAGAGGAGAAAGGGTCCTCTACCCAGCAACGTATATAAGGTAAATTTCTTACTTAAGGAAAATAAAATAAACAACAAAGTGAGAACAAATTGGTAGGAGAAAATCCGTTCCGATCAGTGGCTATTGGTGGACATCTGCAATACCTATGGAGTGCCTGTACATTGATGCAGAGGAGTTAAGGAGTGAATATCGTGCACATATAATCATCTCCCTCTCCCTCTTTGTAATTAAATATTTGCTCCGGCTTGAGCAAATCGAAAGGAATGATAGTTTAGATGAAAAAATTGTTTGTTGCGATAGTAGTAATACTAATTATATCTGCGTTTATGGTTCCAGTTTTTATTCCTGAAGAACTACCATATTTAACAAACTTACAGTTGGTCTTGTCTGCTTTAATAACTTTATTTCTACCTTTTACTCTGCTGTCTCTTATTTTTGCTGCTTGGGTAACGAAACACCTGTATATTCAATTGGAGCGAATGAACATCGGTGGAATTAACTTATTGTTCCGGAAACCTGATAAGCTTTTTCTGGATAGTGCGAAAGCCTTTTTAGAGACAAAAAGAACCCTCTATAAAATCAATGGTGAATTAGATAATTTTAATGAGACATTAGATTCCTATTTTTCCACTTATCAGTTTTTTAAAAATGAAATGTCAATACTTGATACTACTAAGGAAGACCAAAAAAAATTATATGAACTTAGTTCAAAAATAATAAGGTACCTTAATGAATTTTTGACTTTAAACCAAAATAATTATCGTCGATGGTATCAAAAAACAATTGAAGAGAACCGAGTATTAATTAAGGGTGAGAATGAAGAAAAGGATACAGGAACAAAGGCGCATATGATGAGGATTGGGGAATTGCAAAAATACTACTATGACTACAATCAAATCTTGAAAGGATTTAAAGATATAAATACTTTTTTCAAACAAGAAGTAAATCAAACTATTAAAGTTGACATTAATAAATGGGAGAGTGATTATATTGGTGAAACACAAAACTTTCATTAGTTATCATCATAAAAATGAACAAGAGGAAAAAGATCAAATTGTTAATTTATTTAGTGGAGAAGATTTTATAGATTCATCAGTACATGATGGGGATATTGATACCGACTTATCAGAAGAATCTATAATGAGAATTATTCGTGATGACTATTTAAAAGATTCTACCGTTACGTTAGTAATTATAGGTGAAGAAACAGCAAAAAGGGCCTTTATCAATTCAGAAATCCAGGCATCACTTTGGGGAAGTAATCCAAATGGTTTATTGGCTGTTGTTACTGATGAACTCTATAACAAAATATTTAGTGAAGGAATTTGCAGTGGATTGAACTGTAATCATAATGTTAGGGTACCTCAAAATCATAGTTATTATTTGCCCGAATTAGTTTACAAGAATCGAGATATAAATAGAAATGAGGACTTTGATTCATCACCATGTCATCATAACGATTATAAAGTGTATTGTGGTTTGACAAGCTTCTCAACTTTTATGGAAGATTCTGATCAGTATATAAATGCTGCTTTTGATAAAAGGGATGAACTAAATTATAAAATAGCAAAAAAACTATCGAGTAATACACCAAAGATACAAAGAAATTCACTTAGTTCTCTTTCTGATTCATTATTCAGGTAAAACCCAGATGTTTATGGCTTACATTCCGCTATGGAACTCCATATGGCTTATGCAACCCATGCAAGTACACAATAGAAGGAGGTAATGGGGAGAAGAGTCCCTAATCCTATAACGAAAGAAAAATAGGCGTACTATTAAATAGAAGCTGCTGAAAAAGCGTGAAACGTTTGCCATGTAGGCATTCAATGCTATTGTATCCGTTGTTAAGTGCAAGAGTTATGCCCATATATTGCTTTAAAACCTTGCACATTGATATTGATCACGATCAAACGTTTGCTAAACGGTTTGATTTTGGCGTCTGTGAGCTGTTATAACTGTATGAAACATTATCATTTTGTGGTGAGTTGTTCAGCAATCCCTAAATTCTCTGTCGGTATTTTGCTTAGAATACTGCTTTCTCAGTTTCTTGAGTGCATTTTTTCTCCAGCCTTTAACGGTTTCGTTGGAGACGTTGTATTTAGCAGCGATCATGCGCGGGGCCTGATCGTGGATGGCATGTTCGACCACCCATAGCTGTTCACGACGGGTTAAGTAATCGAGGTAGGGAGCTAACGCCTCCATATCTGAGGTTCCCAAATATTCAAGGTAGGTATCTTGCAAAGACTCTAGCTCTGTTGAACAAACATGGCGATCTTGATGTCTAACATCTTTTCTCAACATCGTCATCATTTCGCCCCTGACGCGTATAAACGCGTAGGAAGAGAAGGATCCTTTCACTTCATCATAATCTCTGTATGCATACCAAAGACCGAGATAACCAGCCTGTAGAAAATCCTCGTGATTACTATGAATACGGAGTCGACGAATCATCCCCCGAACCAACGGCGTATAGTCATGATAAATTTGCTCGAATCCAGCAGGATCAGTAGATTGTGACTGAAAAATGCTCATTGATGTTCCTTCCGGAACAGCGCTGTTCAAAATTTTTACCCAAGGTACTTATAATATAGCAATAACTAGGAAAAAAGGGGGTATTTGAAAGAAAATTATAATAAAAAATTATCTTTAAATAGAGTCTTATCGATTAAATTGTATTAATACTAGTACTTATGAACCTGGCTGAACTGGCAGAATGTTATGGATAACAAATTTTTGGCAATAGTCAAGTTTGGTGATTTTGGGAAAATAGACCATTAGAGTGACGCCAGTTATCAACGTCATCACCATTTTACTGGTTTTGTTAGCAGCGGTACCGGCGTTTCCATCTGTGCTTGCAATACAAGACTTCATCAAAAATACGACGACTTATTGGTTAGTGATTCTAGGTTTGGAGAGAGATAAAGGAGCTGTTCGGACGTCGCAGCTCCTTTTTAATTTATCGATGGAATGGTTGATAAAATGGTATACTTTCGACTGATTAACCCCGCGTGGTGTTACTTCACTGAGTCTTCCCGGTTCATCCCATAAAGAAGCCAGGGGGAGGGGAGCGTAAATGAATGATCTTCTGGGAGGAGGTTCACTTCTTCTCTTGTTAGATCAATCCATATGTAGGTGTCGCTTCGCGTTTGCGCTTGCAATGTGCGGTATGCAGCGGAAACGGTTTCCCATAAGCCATTTTGGGTCCAAAGGTCACTCCATGGGTAGACAACATGCAAGTAATGATATTTTTTCTGATCGGTTTTTGCAATGAAGAATCGCGTCTGGGTTTGATTTTCATAAAAAGACCAGCTTTGTAAATGTTCGTCTGAAAATAATGATGGAGAAGCAGGAAAAGGATAATAGCATTCCAAAGGGAAAATCGCAGAAGGCCGGATATATGTCTTTTCTATCCATTCTCGCTTTCTTTGTAAATCATGGATTGGCTTCCAAGGTTCACCGCCTGAATGTAAGGCAGTCACATTGTTGGTCGTGGCATTAAATAATGTGGCCTGAGGCTTTAAACTGAGTTTTTCAAGCACGCGCCGCGCAGGGGTGTTATGTTCTTGCGTGTTCGCTCCAACCCATTGAATGTCCGGATGCTCAAGCGCCTTTCTGATCACGAAAGTCATGAGCTTTGTGGAAAGATGTCGTCCTTGAAACGATTGGTCACTCCGAAGCCTTCCTAGCATGGCGTAGTGGTTTGCAAAAATAGTATAGCCACCTGTACTTACGAGTTGACCATCTACAAATAAACCATACAATCTATGATTCCCCGTGACTAAATGATCAAATATATCGAGGATGTAGTCATCTTCGATCCCTGTATCCATGTTTTCAAATCGTGGTAAATCCTCAACGTGTAGTTGACGAATCAAAAGGCTCACCCCCCTATTTTCACTATCTGCGCTCATTATATCTGGCGTTTAAGGGTGGAGCAAAAATTATGCGGTCACAGGCTGAAGAACATCTAACATTTTTTGAAAAAATGGTGTGAATAAGCGATATCGAATGTGAATAAGATGAAGAACGTTGCAGAATGATTGGTGATTTTGTTTATTTTTCACGATGGATATGAATGATTAAAACATGGTCATTTCTGTTCTGATTGGGGCGTTTGACGGGTTCGAAAAATGGAATGGAGGTTGACACCTGATGTATTGTTCGAACTGCGGCAATGGAAGGTGAGAAGAAGTTTTGCTCTGATTGTGGTCATAATCTCAAGTCTGAGGCTCCGGTACGTAACCAAACAAGCACATCTCAACAGGATTCAGGTGATGGTAAGGTTTTTATGGTGTTGGGTTGGGCATTCGCTGCAATGTCGCTCTTAATTATTCCGATTCTTTTTGGTGCCGCAGCAGTTATTATGGGCTATCTTTATAAAAAACATGACGATCAACATGGCACAATTATTATGATTGCGAGTATCGGAACTGCCATTTTTGGTGTGTTATTAGGCGCGATCACGTATCCGTATTAAGAAGATCGTGCCGTTAAGCGAATCGTAAAAGCACTTTTCTTGTGAAGAGTGCTTCTTATTTTTGCTTTTGGACAGCGAGCTAAATGATAGACTAACGATGATAGGTTAGTCTTTTTCTCATGAACTTATAAAGGATGGGATGAATGGATAAAACGTTGAAATATATTTTGATATTTACTTTGGGTCTTACTATTGGGTTTGTTCTGAACTTTTTTATAAATCAAGATGTTAACGAAGGAGAAAGTCAACCTGATGCAAAACAGGATGAGGCGTCTCCCCAAAATGACGAAGTGGCAAACGTAGACCATGTCATTGATTTACATGATCATATAGAAAAATTTGATCCGATGATCGAGGAACATCACAACCTTGCCGGTACAGGTCCATATCATCCAGAATTCGAATCGGATTTTGATCAGAACGTACACGACATCGCTGAAGAAATCGAGCAGGGGAGAATGGTCGATGAAGCATTCCCTGCAACGACTAACGCAGAAGTTGAAGAAATCAGATCCGTTTATCACCGTGTATTAGATGAGTTTGAAAAATATGCGGCTATTGGCGAAACAGAGGAATTAGAGGTATTAATGTTCGCCGACTTGAGTTCTCATATCGATATCACCGAACGACATAAAAAAACCTTTTACAACATTGCTGAGGAATACATTCTCGGAGAAATCGAAGAAGATGATGCACGGGAAACTGACGACGGGGAAACGGAATTACAAGTGGAAACCGATCCTTATCGGATCGCTTATGATGCTTCCAAAGAGGGAGTTGAACTTTTTTATTCAGAAATAAGCGATAGCGTGACCTTCGACCATCCGGCGCTTCCTGAAATTGATATTGAACAGGAGCCTAATGGTGATTTTATTGTTGATTCCTATGTGGTTATAACATACCACGAGGATGGGAGGACATCCGAAGTGGCGTATGAAATGACGATTTCCGAGGAGTATGAATATATAGATATTTATGCGCCTAAAGCTAATGGCTATTTTCCGTTGAGTGGACAGTATGTTCCCTAGGTGTGAATGGGGCTCTCTTACACCCCCTCTTTACTCTAATATAAAGAGTTGAACTTGCAGCATAGGCGCTCTTTCTCATACATTGAAGATACGATAGGGGAAATGCATTGGTGGCTTCTTTTAAGCAACCACATAGAAGCGTGGAAAAAGAGAGAAAAAAAGCGATGCCAAAACGAAACAATAAGATCAATCTGGCTGAAAAAATGGAAAAGGTCGGACGTAACGAACCGTACCCCTGTGGAAGCGGAAAAAAACACAAAAAGTGTTGTAGTGATTAAATAAACGTTTGTTGAAAAGACAAGAAGCCAGGGAGGGTACTGTAAGATGCGTAAACTAAATACATTTTCAATTACTGCAAGATGCGAGAAAAAAGGGCAATTCGGTGTTGCAGTGTCAACAAGGGTTCCTGCAGTTGGAAGCATTTGTCCTTTTGTTAAAGCCGGCGTTGGCGCTATCGCAACACAGTCATTTGTCAATCCTTATATCGGAATAAATGGGTTGAAATATTTAGAAGAAGGAGGGAAATGCCATGGATCCCAGAGAGATGCAGGTAGGAAGCACGCCTCGGCAGCACCAGGAAAAGCAGCCGGGCATTGAATCGAAGATGCAGCCAAGACCGCCGCAACCTTCGGATTACCAAGGGACGAATAAATTAAAAGGCAAAGCTTCCCTGATTACGGGAGGAGACAGCGGAATCGGTCGTGCTGTCGCCATTCTCTATGCCAAAGAAGGCGCTGATGTGGCCATTTCCTATTTGGATGAACATGGAGACGCGGAAGAAACGAAAAAATAGTGGAAGCAGAGGGTGTCAAGTGTTTACTGTTCCCAGGAGATATAAAGAATGACTCCCATTGCGAGGGGCTTGTCGAGAAGACAGTTCATGAGTTTGGAAAAATAAATATTCTCGTGAATTATGCCGTAATCCAATATGTGCGTGTCGATCTGCTTGATATTTCGTCCGCGCAGTTCGAAGAAGTCTTTCGGGTGAATTTCTTTTCACAATTTTATCTGACGAAAGCTGCAGTACGGCATATGCAAGCAGGTGATTCCATTATTGCCACTTCATCTATTAATGCTTACCGTGGTAATCTGATTTTTATGGATTATTCTGCAACGAAAAGCGCGCTCACCTCATTTATCCGCAGTATCGCTCAAAGCCTTTCCGGTAAAGGAATTAGTGCGAATTCAGTAGCTCCCGGGCCGGGGCCGGTATGGACGCTATTAATCCCGTCTTCGTTTGACGAAGATGGCGTTGAGGATTTTGGTCAAGGCGGCTTAATCAACCGCCCCGGCCAACCATCGGAACACGCATGGCTATATGTAATGCTCGCCTCGGATGAGTCATCCTACATGAACGGTCAGGAGATTCATATTAACGGTGGTGATTACACCTCGTCTTAAAAAACAGCTATAAGAGACCCTCCTACGGCTCCGGTAAGAACAATGAGCCAAGGCGGAAGTTTTAAATAAACGAGCATAAAAAACAACAAGGCTGCTAAAGCAAAGTCTATTGGGGTGAGGATGGCACTTGTCCATATGGGTTGGTAAAATGCAGAGATGAGTATCCCTACAACAGCTGCATTAACCCCCATAAATGCCCCTTTAATCTTACCGTTTGCCCTCAATGAATACCAAAACGGCAATGTTCCTAAAATGAGAAGGAACGCGGGAAGGAAAATTGCAATTGTTGCCATTAGACCGCCTGGCCATCCACCAATATCAGCCCCGATATAGGAAGCAAACGTAAAAAGAGGACCCGGAACAGCTTGGGCTGCACCATAACCGGCAAGAAACGATTCTTCACTAATTAATCCCGTAGGAACAAACTCTCGTTCCAAAAGCGGAAGGACGACATGCCCGCCGCCAAATACTAAAGAACCTGCGCGATAGAAGCTATCGAGTACGCTAATCCAAGTCATTGAACTAACATTACTTAAAATAGGGAGGCCGACCAACAGTCCGAAAAATAATGTTAAGGAAATTGCCCCAAACCTTTTTGAGATTGGAAATTTCATGGATAGCTTTTCATTGTTTTGGTTGTTTCTAAATATAAAAAAACCTAATAATCCAGCCACCAGGATAACTCCAATTTGCGAAAGAAAATGTGGAATCATCAATGTTGCGATTAAAGCAAATAGCGCAATGGTTTTTCTCGTTAAATCCGGTGTTAAGTTCTGAGCCATACCGAGGATAGCATGGGCTACCACGGCAACGGCTACAATTTTTAAGCCCTGAATAAACCCTGCGTCTGCTACACCGAACTCCTGTACGATGAATGCGAATAGGATAAGAGCAATTACGGATGGTAATGTAAATCCAATAAAAGAAATAAAGCCACCGAAAACGCCGCCTCTCATTACTCCGATACCAATCCCAACCTGACTACTCGCCGGCCCCGGCAAAAACTGACTTAACGCGACTAAATCAGCGTAACTTTTTTCATCCATCCATTTCCTTCGGCGAACATATTCTTCATGAAAATATCCCAGATGGGCGATAGGACCGCCAAATGAAGTCAGTCCCAGTCTTGTGGAAACAAGTAATATTTCTAAAAGCTGTTTTAAATAAGGCATTATGAAACCTCCCACTCCCCAAACGACACAAAAAATGATATCGAACTACGATATCGAAATCATATATGATGAAATTTTTACATTCAAGTTATTTTTTCAAAGGATCGAACGAGGTATTTTTCGATAAATTCTGCCAGTCCATCTTCTTCATGGTGACCGGTGGTAACATCCGCGGCCGTTTTGACTTCATAGCCGGCATTCCCCATGGCGGCGCTGATACCGGCATGATGCAGCATCTGGATATCGTTTGGGCCATCTCCGATGGCTGCCGTTTCCTCAGGTTTAATGCCAAATGCTCTAATAAGCACTTCAATGGCTGCCCATTTGGAAACACCGGGAGCCACTATTTCAAACCCGTTTTCCCAGTCAATGACGTCGGCTGAATTGCTGAACAAATGGGACATATGAGAGCCATGAGAACCGGTCCTGACGTTGTACTTCAGCACGCTCCGATAATCTGCATGTCGCAAATCGCCGATATACCTTGGTGGCACCTTCCCTTCCCTGGTCCACTCATCTACTTCCTTGGATGTCCTTTTGCAATAGAGACCGTCAGTTGAGTGCACAATCACATTGCAAGAAGCCTCATTCGTGACTCGATGAAAATGCGCCTCATCCAACACAACCGGATTCATCCGGATAACCCTGCCCGTGAATCCATCGTGAATGGCAGCACCATTCAGACAGATCATGGGTGCCATCAAGCTAAGCATTCTATGGTAAGGTGTTGTGATCTCGTATTGACGCCCGGTTGCCAGAAAAACTTTAACACCCTGTGTTTTCAATCGGTTGATCGCTTTGACATTCCGCTTTGAAATCTCATTTGATGACGTCAGCAATGTTCCATCCATATCAATGAACAATGCACGTATATTCATGTTGTTCCTCCTTCCTCTCATACATGAACTATATCATCCGAAGATGAAGTGATTATTAACTGTGTGTAATGATTTCATGAAAAATTGGGTTTACAAGAACTTCATCATGCTTTACGGAATCTATTAAAACCTTCTTTAAACTCTGACTTTATGATTAGAACTGAAAAGAAACAAAAGAGGAGGAATAAGATGCAAGTTAACAAATGGTCTCAAGCATTGAACGATGCGGAATCGGAAGTTATTCACAATATGGTTTCGCCGATTATAGAACAATATGACATTCATATAATGAAGCCCCCGCAGAGGTCATTGCTCATGCTCCAGTCAAAAGAAACGGTTTCGGGAGGTGCTTTTAATCTTGGAGAAACAGAAATCACCGAATGTACGGTATCCATTGAAGATCAATGGGGGTTTGGAGCAGTTATGAATGGTGATGGAAAACGCGCTTATTATCTCGCTATTATCGATGCCGTCATTGCCGGTGCTTTTCCCATCACGTTTCATTGGAAGCAAATTATTGAAAAAGAACTTGAAAAGGTTGCCGCTAAACATTATAAGGATCACGAAAACACAATGAAAACGAAAGTGAGCTTTGAAACCAAGTAGGCCTTCAAGCATCCCCTCTTATACATATCAGGAGTTTTTATAGAGTGACATAAGTGATTATAGGCGAAGGGATGATTTTATTTACAAATCTTTAACACTATATATAAATAATATTCATAATTTTTATGTATCATTATCAATGGTTAAAAATGAAGGGAGAGGAAACGCGTGCTAAAACCAAAAGGCTTAATCGGAATCTTGGGGACAGTCGTTCTGCTTGGAGGTTGCGGGGGAGAGCAAGAAGGAGATGACCAAGAAGCTACTGCGCAACAGGCGGAATCCGAGGAAACGGAGGAAGAAGGAGATCGCGAAGACTGGCCAGACGAGATCCGCTTTGCCGATACAGGTGTGGAAGGAATGGAAGAGTTACAGCGGCAATTTGAACCTTTTCAGGAAGAATTGGAAGAAACGATAGGCATGGACATTGAGTTCTTTGCAGTGACGGATCGCACGATTGGTTCAACGGCAATGGAATATGATCAAGTGGACGTTCTTCTGGCAGGACCATCGGAGTATGCGCAAATTAAGTCCGTTGTACCGGATACCGAGTTGCTTGCAGGTATTGAAAGAGATGAGTACCATGCCGCCTTCATCGCACATGAAGATAGTGATATTGGAACATTGGCGGATGTAGAGGGCCACAGCATCGCGATGAAAGACCCCGGCTCAACGAGTGGGCATGTAGGACCGAGTGAAATGCTTATCGACGAAGGAATAGACGTGGATGAAGATGTTGACATTCAACTGTTGGATGATGCCCGTTTTGATGCATTTCTAAATCGTGATGTGGAAGTGTTGGCTACCGGAATTAAGGATTACCACGAAATGGTTGAAGAGCATGAAGACGAAGGTTTTCGGATAATTGCCGAGGGAGAAACGCTTCCGAACGATGTGTTTGTTGCAAGCCCGGAGCTTCCTGATGACTTAATAGAAAACATGCGGGAAAGCATCCTTGAAAATGATGAAGCACTGCTGGATTCGATTCTTGTAACAGGTGAAAATGATAAATATGTTGAGGGTACGTTTACGGAAGCTTCTGACGAGGATTACGACAGTATGCGGAACGCTTACGAAGAGTTGGGACTTGATTTATCGGAGGAATAAAAAGAAGGGAGTAGTATTGCGTGTTTTCAGTGACTATGAGCGAAGTAACCAAAGTATACCCCAATGGAACCGAAGCGCTTAAAGCGTTGGATCTTAACATTGGTCCAGGTGAACATGTTGTCATTCTGGGTCATAATGGGTCTGGAAAGTCTACCTTATTCCGCTGTATGACAGATTTTGAAAATATAACAGGCGGATATTTGGAGATAGGTGGAAAAGTACCAGCGAGTTTTAAAAAAAGAAAGGAACGCAGTACATTTCGGCGTAATATCGGATTGGTTTTCCAACATTATCACTTAACCCATAATCTAAGTGTGCTGCAAAATGTTCTATTTGGTGCCCTCGGTCGGCAACCATTTCGGAAAGTGTGTGCACCTATTGCGTCCTCAACCTTGAGATTGGAAGCGATGAATGCGCTTGAACGTGTAGGGATGGAAAGCGTAGCAGGCAATGGTGCGGATGAATTGTCGGGAGGACAGAAACAAAGGGTAGCCATCGCGCGCATGATCATGCAGCGTCCGCGGATGATTATGGCGGATGAACCCATTGCCAGCCTAGACCCAAAGGCTGGAAAAGAAATTATGGATCTCCTTGTTTCCATCTGCAGGGAAAATCAACTAACGTTTATAAGCATTCTTCATCAGATGGATATTGCTCTTGAATATGGAGAACGGATTATTGGGCTGAATCAAGGTGAAGTCCTGATTGACAAGGGGGTTCCCCATATTCAACGTTCAGAGCTGCAGAAATTATACATGAGTCCGAAAGAACAAAAAGCGAAATGGAACGAAGGTTTGGTGGAATATGGAGTATAACCGCCATATGCCGAAACGTTTCAAGCTGCCTTCCCCTGCAACGATAATAATCACCATTGGCGGGCTCATTCTATTTATCCTCGGGTTAGGATCTATGGAAATAAGTGCCGATCGATTCTTTTCCGGCATTGTAAATATGTTTCATTTCATCATCGGTGCTTTCCCGCCTGATTTGGAAAGATTTCAAACAGCACTTGTAGCCATGTATGAAACCTTTCAAATCGCGTTGGTCGGAACGGTGTTCGGGGTCTTTCTTAGCCTTCCGATTGCATTGCTAGCTTCAAGAAACACAACGCCCCATCCAGTCATTGGTTATGTGGCCAAGGGTTTTATATCCCTGCTTCGAACCGTTCCCGATTTAATATGGGCGTTAATATTCGTTATTTCGGTAGGGTTGGGACCTTTCCCGGGCATGCTGACGATCATGATGGATACGATTGGTTTCTGTGGCCGCTTTTTTTCTGAACGAATCGAAGAAATGGAAAAGGGGCCGATTGAAGCAGTGCAATCGACGGGCTCCAATCAAACAGGTGTTATTTTCGGATCTATTCTTCCACTTGGAGTGCCATCCTTTGTGGGAACAAGCTTGTTTGCTGTGGAGAAAGCCATTCGCGGTGCCGTGGTTCTCGGGCTGGTTGGTGCAGGTGGAATTGGCGTTGAGCTGTCGGTTGCCATGACGATGCGGCAGTTTGATGAAGCCTTGATGATGATTTTGTTGATTTTAGTCGTCGTTATTATTGTAGAACAATGCTCCACCTATATCCGGAAAAAATTCATTGCGAATGCCTAGGTCCGATAAAACATTAAATTAATTTTAAAACCAAGGAGGATAACCATGGCTGAAAACGGGTTAATCGCTAAATCTTCCACGATGGAACAGGATCAAAGTGTTTTTCGTACCTTGCTCGCTGCAATGGCGAATCCGGGGACGATTCAACGTATTCAACACTATCATGCATCTAATCAGAAATATTTTGCAACGAAAATCTACATAAACATCGCTCATGCCTTGCTTGACCAGGAAGTCAGTTATTATGTGCACGAAAACCCGGAGTTATCGAAAGCGATCGCGCGGTCTACCTTTTCAAAGGAAGCATCCATCGGGAATGCGGAATACCTTTTTTTTCAGGGGCTAACAGATACGAATATCATAGAAAGTTTGGAAGGAACGATTCAAACAGGAGAATTGAGCAGTCCTGAGAAAGGCGCGATGATTTTTCTTCATATCGATGCATTCCAATCCGAGGGTATGAGTTGGACTGGTCCGGGAATCGATAAAAGTGTGGAAATCGCTATGTCCGGTTTAGACCAGCAATGGCTAATTTTAAGGGAAAAAGTGAATCAAGAATATCCATTAGGTGTGGACGTGGTATTTTTTACAAGCGCCGGAGATATTTGTGCACTTCCGAGGACAACGCATATTCAGCAAATGGGAGAGTAACGATTTATTTATTGTATACGAGGGGGTAGAGTGAATGGCCTATGTCACTGTAACCGGAGGTCAAGAAGCTATTGAGGCAGCAAAAAAATTGGCGGACACCTATCGTTTGGACCCCCAACAGCCTCCATTGGATCCTTCCTTGATCCAAAAACAAATGCGGCTGCTTGTGGACCGTATCATGAGCGAAGGTGGATTGTACGCACCTGAGCTGGCATCGCTAGCGCTGAAGCAATCGGAAGGCGATACATTTGAAGCGGCTTTCCTACTCCGGGCGTATCGATCCACTTTGCCAAGAAACCATTACAGCCATGTCCTTGATATGGAAAATATGCGTGTCATCCGTCGTATTTCTTCTTCTTTCAAAGATATCCCTGGCGGCCAAGTTCTAGGTCCTACCTATGATTTCACTCATCGGTTGCTTCGTTTTGATCTCATGGATGAACATTTGAGTCGTGACGATCTTTCTGCATTAGAGGAATCACTTCCCGATGGGGTCGAGTGGCGGGATAAAAATCTTACGTTTACGAAAGTGGCCGGCATTTTGCGTGATCAGGGACTTTTGGGAAGAAATCCTGCTTTATCCGATACGGAACCTCCTTTTGACATTACCAGGGAAAAGTATACCAGTCCGGCTCCTCGGTCTGCTCGACTTCAAGCATTAGCGAGAGGGGAAACCGGGGCGATGATGGCATTGGCTTATAGCAGTATGAGAGGATACGGGGCCGTTCATCCAACCATTGGGGAACTACGTGTCGGGTATGCGCCCGTGTGCATTCCCCATCCATATCAGGAGGGAGAAAGTGTCTATGTAGGAGAAACGCTCGTCACTGAAGTAGAAACGATCAACAAATTTGCGACAAATGAAGAATCCGGAGAAGTTGAATTTTTTCTCGGTTATGGCTGTTGCTTCGGACAAAATGAACTTAAAGCAATTTCCATGGCCATCTTGGATCGCAGCATATCCGATGGGGGCACAGCTCCTGCCGAAGATGAAGAATTTGTGCTTGAACATATCGACAGCATCGAAGCCAATGGATTTGTTTCTCATTTGAAACTCCCCCATTACGTGACCTTCCAGTCTAAACTGGATCGAATACGCGCGACCAAGGAAAAACAAAACGGAGGGGAGTAGTGCCAAATGAAAACAGCGCAGGAGCACAACCAATCATACAATTATGCTTTTCTTGATGAACCTTCAAAAAGGGAAATTCGCCGTAAGACATTAAAAGCGGTTGCTATCCCGGGCTATCAAGTTCCTTTTGCATCCAGGGAATTACCGATTGCCAGAGGGTGGGGAACAGGAGGCTTGCAGCTTACCTTGTCGCTTATCGGTGATGACGATTGTGTCAAAGTCATCGATCAAGGAAGCGATGACAGTGTGAATGCCGTCAGCATACGAAATTTGGTACAAGAGACGACAAACGTCTCTGTCACTACACAGACTGAAGCAGCTACCATTATCCAGTCTCGTCATCGCATTCCGGAAGTCCCGTTGACACCCGAACAAGTTTTAGTTCTTCAAGTGCCTAAACCGGAACCGTTGCGCAATGTAGAATCGAGTGAAAAACGCACGAGGATACAGCACGGAGAAAAAAATTACAACGCGATGTGGTTAGAGTTATACGAAGACATTGTCAAGTGGGACCATGCCTTATTTGATGCGGACTACCCTGTGATGGTTCACGGACGCTACTTGATGGCGCCTAGCCCAATTCCCCGCTGGGATACCCCCAAGTTGCATCAATCTTCGTTTTTGACTTTACTGGGCGCAGGTCGTGAGAAAAAAATTTATGCTGTACCACCCTATACCGACGTTGAGCCTCTTCAATTTGATGATTACCCGTTTCAAGTTGAATCTTTTAACAGTAAAGCTTGCACTCGCTGTGGATCGACTGATGTTTTTCTGGAAGAAAATACAGATGAAACGAATGGAGAGGTGCATTATCAATGTTCAGATACAGCCTACTGCAACAAAGTGCTGGACGAGAAAGGGGGACGTTAGCATGTCCCTTGTAGAATCCCCTTTGCTGAGCATCCGCAATTTTTATAAAAAGTATGGGGACGGGTGCCTTTTTTGCACAACGGACAGTGAATCCGAAAACCCTTATATGGACGGAAATCGATGCCTTGAATGTGGAACGGTCTGGGCTTGTAGAAATTTGAACTTTGATTTATACCAAGGGGAAATTCTCGGCATTGTCGGGGAAAGCGGCTCCGGGAAAAGTACATTGGTTAAATCATTGTTTTTCAATGAGGAACCTACCTATGGAGAGATGTATTTAGCATCTTATCGAGATGGAGAGCAAAATGTTTTCGATTGTTCCCATCAAACGAAAAGATATTTGCAAAACCATGAATTGGGGATGGTTGATCAAAATCCTTATCATGGTTTGAGAATGGACTACTCCAGCGGTGGGAATATTGCCGAAAAATTGATTGCTGCGGACTACAGTCACGTGGGGCAAATGGTGGAACGTGCAGAAGAGTTGCTGGAGAAAGTGGAAATTCCGGTAGCTCGAATGAATGAACCTCCCCGGAAATTCAGTGGAGGAATGCAACAACGTGTGCAAATTTCAAAAGCGCTGGCCAATCGCCCTCCCTTATTACTTTTGGGCGAAATTACCACCGGATTGGACCTTTCCGTTCAGGCACGTGTACTCGATTTGATCCGCACGATTCAACAGGAGTTAAAGGTTTCCATGATTGTAATCTCTCATGATCTTGGAGTTATTCGCATGCTAACCGATCGCACCTTAGTGTTGAATCAAGGGCGGATTGTGGAAAACGGACTGACAGATCAGATTATGGAAGATCCTCAACATGCGTACACGCAACTTCTCGTCCATTCATTGTTGTAGACATCATCCTTACTGAAATTTCAAATGGGAAAGGCTGAACGTGAATGCTTAAGGTCGAGGGATTATACAAACGATTTTCGATTAGCAATGGAAAAACCATTGCGCCGATTCAAGACCTTCATTTTTCATTAGAACCATCAACATCCATAGGCATTGCCGGTCCCAGCGGGATTGGAAAATCATCGATTTTAAAATGCCTGCATCGAACGTATTTATGCACGCAAGGTAATATATGGTATGATTCTATGCTCTATGGCTGGATTAATCTTGCAGAAGCAAGCGAGAGACAGATTATTGAAATACGTACCTATGAAGTTAGTTATGTAAGTCAATTTTTGCGTGTCATTCCACGCGTTTCTTGTTTAGACATTGTAGCAGGTGAGCTTTTTCCAATGATTGAAAATATGGAAGCGGCAAGAATTCAGGCAAAGGATATTTTACAGAGATTAGGCATCCCTGAAAAACTATGGACCCTGTACCCCGCAACATTTAGCGGAGGGGAAAAACAAAGAATCAACTTGGCAAAATCCCTGATTAAAAAACCACGCCTGCTGTTACTAGACGAACCTACAGCTTCATTGGACGAAAACATGAAAGAGAAAGTTGTAGAGTTGTTACTGGAAATGAAGAAGGAAGGCACCGCGATGATCGGTGTTTTCCATGATTGGGAGACGATGGACGTCATCGTTGATCATGTTTTGGATATGACGCCATCTACGGCCAGTCAATAGTACAGTGAGACTCAGGAAAGGAGAAAAGCAACATGCATACAGGTTCCAGGCGGATTATTAATGGTAATATTGTCACTCCAACCGAGGTGTTGATCGGGGGTTCCATTGAAATGGAAAACGGAGTGATCACTGAGATTCTGCCACACTCCCGCGTACGTTCACTCGTACCTGACGATATCGATGCCCGAAACAACTGGATTATACCGGGGATTATCGATACACACAGTGACGCGATTGAAAAGGAAATTCAACCGAGACCAAGTAGTTTATTTGCACCGAAACAAGCGTTTATGGAACTGGAGAAAAAATTGGTTTTCCAAGGCATTACGACCATGTACCATTCGTTAAGCTTAAGAGAACATAAATCAGGTAAACAAAGAAGCAACGAGACGGTTGTAAACCTTCTGGAAGACATCAATGAAATGAAGCAACACTCGCGTTTGATCAACCATAAAACACATATCCGTTTTGAGGTTACAAATGTCAAAGCGATTCCGATCGTACGCGAGTGGTTGGAATTGTGCAAGATGGATCAACTATCATTTACGGATCATACGCCGGGTCAAGGGCAATACCGCAATGGGAAAGAGCTAAAAGACTATATAATGTACACCCAACAGATGACCGAACAGGAAGCAGTACAATGGATGGATATGTACCTTGAGTTAGAAAGAATAGATCACCGACACTTGCGGGAAATCGCAGATATCGCTCGTCGTCAAAATATACCGCTGTCATCACACGATGATGATACGTTGGAAAAAATTGATACAGCCAAGAGATGGCATGCTTCGATCAGTGAATTTCCCATAACTTTGGACATTGCCCAAGCGGCAAAAGAAGCTGGATTGTACGTTGTCATGGGCGCTCCGAACATCATTCTTGGAGGTTCGCATAACAACAATTTATCAGCACTTGAAGCACTAAAAAGCGGTGCAGTAGATGTTCTCTGCTCGGATTACTATCCGCCCGCGATGCTGCAGGCGGCTTTTTACCTGTATAAACATGGCTTTCTCTCAATCCCTGAATCTATCAATTTGATCAGCTATAATCCCGCAAAAGCACTAAGCATTGAAAGCACAGGCGCCTTAAAGCCTGGCTTGGACGCGGACATTTTGATCGTCAACGATAACAGCGTATACCCTGCTGTGGAACGCACGATTTTAAAAGGATTCACTGTTGGCCAATTGACTTATCAGCCAACAAAACAACCAACAAAGGGGTAATGAAAATGGTTCAGGATGTAGGAGTAAGCATTTCTTCCTATGGCGAAGTGGCTGATATGGGATCATTACAGTTGAAACTAAAAAAAATTGAATCCCTGGGTTTGCAGGCTGTTGAACTCCCCGTGCAAGGGTTGCAGCTTCTAAAAAACGGCGTGTTGAATCGGGAACGGCTATCCGGATATAAAGAGATACTCCGCCAATTTGACCTTCAATATGCCTTGCACCTTCCACATTATTTAAATCTCAGTCGTCCTACAGAACCGCGAGTAGAAAAGGATATTTTATTTGCTTCCATAGATGTCGCGGAAGAACTCGGGGTACGCACACTTGTTTACCACCCAATCCGCTTTATTGGTGAAGAGCAATTTTTGCATCCTCACTCTTGGTCTGTGTTCAATGCTGCGGAAAAAGAAAAGATGCTTTATGAAGAGCGGCAAATCCTAACGACTGCCGGCGAACAAGCAAAAAAATCCAACCTTGTTATCGGCATGGAAAATATGCGTCCGTTTCTTGATCGTACAGACTATTGCTATGCGGTGAACCCCGGTTTGCTTGTGGAGCAAGTTAGAGAGATCAATCATTCTCATGTGGGGTTGACTTTAGACGTTGGTCACCTTCACATAGCAACGAATATATACGACCTTGACTTCAAAGAACAACTGATGTTGATGGCTCCTCACCTCGTGCACCTTCATATTCATGACAACTTTGGAAAAGCTTGTTTCTCGACGGAGAAAAACCAATACGAACTTATCCCCCAGGGCAGGGGTGACATGCACGCGCCTATCGGTTCAGGGAGTGTACCGTTTGACCTGGTAGTAGACTTGCTTCCCGATACCTATCCCGGGATGATGATCCATGAGCTTCGCCCTCTCTATGAAGATCGGTGGAGTGAAATAGCACTGAAATTATCGAAAGACAGCATGCCATTTACACAATGATTACACAGAAAAAACGTTAGATTTATATCTGTCCTTTATTATTAAATGGAAAGGGGAGAAAATTTTGGCTGAAACTGTTTTGGAATTACGTGACGTAAAGAAAGTGTTCTCAGATGGTACGGAAGCGTTAAAAGGCATTACATCTACAGTGAAAAAAGGTGAACTGGTTTCTATCATTGGTTCGAGTGGCGCAGGGAAAAGCACGCTTTTACGTTCGATCAACCGTCTCAACGATCCTACTGGAGGGGAAATCCTGTTTCAAGGTAAAAATATATTATCTTTTAAGAGGAGGGATCTACGCCAGTATCGGCGCCATATGGGGATGATTTTTCAGGGTTATAATTTAGTCAAAAGATCAAGTGTGATCCAAAATGTGTTGCATGGAAGGCTTGGATATATGAACACATTATCCGGTGGATTTGGGCATTTTAGCAAGGAAGATTCATTCTATGCTTTGGAAGTTTTGTCAAGAGTCGGTCTCAAAGACCAAGCATTCAAGCGGGCGGATGAATTAAGTGGCGGTCAACAACAACGGGTAGGTATAGCCCGCGCCATTGCCCAAAATCCTGATATCTTGTTGGCGGACGAGCCGATCGCCAGTCTCGATCCAAATTCCTCATGGAATGTCATGAATTATTTAAAGCAAATTTCAAAAGAGGATGAAATCACGACAATTGTGAATTTACATCAAGTTGATTTTGCCAGAGAATTCGCTGATCGTATCATCGGTGTTAAAGCAGGGGAAATTGTCTTTGATGGACCACCTGCGCACCTCACGGAACGAAAAACTCAAATGATTTACACCACTTAGGATAAGGAGGTCAAGGTTGAATGAGCAGATCCGTTGAAGGTACTTTAGAACAGCCACTGGAATTGCCGCCGCGTACGGAAAATAAAGATCTTCTTGGACTGTACAAGGATTGGCAACGCAGAAAGAAGATGGTGCGAAAAAATCGCGCGTGGATTTTGGGCATTATATTTTTGGCAGTCGTCTGGTCATGGTATGCAACCGAGTTTACCCTTCTTTATTTGATTTCGGGTGCCGGCAATATCGCTGCATTTATTGCAACGGATTTATTCCCGCCTGATTTATCAAGCATCCCCATGTTCATAGGCCCTGCACTGGAAACATTGTATATGAGCTATGCGGGGATGGTAATTTCGGTGGCCATTTCTTTGATTTTAGCCTTTTTGATCGCCCGCAATATGAAGTTCCACCCCATCATTTCTTTTATCTGTCGCTCTATTGTTACGTTTTTGCGGGCAGTACCGGCGCTTGTGTGGGGGATCATTCTTGTCTCAGCGATTGGCCTTGGTCCTTTTGCCGGAATGGTCGCCGTTGCGCTCTCAGGTGTTGGTATTTTAGGGAAAGCGTTCTCCGACATTGTTGAAGAAATTGACATGGATCAGGTAGGGGCAGTGAAAGCGACAGGTGCTAACTGGTTTCAAGTCGTGGGGCAAAGCGTATGGCCGCAGTTTAAGAGCGGTTTCGTAGGTTGGTCGCTATACAAGCTTGATTTAAACATCCGTGAGGCTGCCGTTCTCGGGATGGTTGGCGCCGGGGGAATCGGGATTGTCCTGGAAAGAAGCATCAGTCTCTTTCAATACCAAGAAGCGGCGATGGGCATCTTAATGATCTTCGCCTTGATTTTACTCGTAGAGTTCACCACTGCAAAAATTAGGGAGAGAATACTATGAGTGAAATGAAACAAGAAAAAAATCGAACAACGAAAAATCTGATCATTACAGTGGCAGCTGTATTCTTTTTCTTCAGTTTGTTCCAACTGGACGTCATTTCAGAAACTTTTTTGGCATCTTTTGATGGTCTGCTAGGCATTACGTCTACGATGTTTCCCCCGACTTTAGACGAACCAATTGATATTTTCGGGGCAGCTGTGGAGTCGTTGCAAGTTGCCATTATGGGGACGGTGTTTGGCATTCTATTTTCTATATTGCTAGCGGCGTTCGCGGCCAGGAATTTAGCGCCTCATTGGTCCATAAGTTACGCTGTCAAAACGTTTGCGGCATTCGTAAGGGCTGTTCCTGCATTAATCTGGGCGCTCCTGTTCATCGTTGCCGTTGGGCTTGGCCCAACACCCCGGATATTGGCTCTCGCTGTTAACAGTATCGGGATGTTGGTGAAAATATATGCGGAATCGATCGAAGAAATTGACGAGAGTGTGCTTGATGCAGTCAAAGCGACCG
The DNA here is from genome assembly GCF_014207655.1 of Geomicrobium halophilum. Taxonomy (GTDB): domain Bacteria; phylum Bacillota; class Bacilli; order Bacillales; family Marinococcaceae; genus Geomicrobium; species Geomicrobium halophilum. The sequence goes on from NZ_JACHHJ010000002.1 coordinate 258,078, forward strand.
GGGCTTCCAAATTTCAAGTCATTATGCAAGGGGTTGTGCCGATGCTCCTTAGTACATTTATTTCCTGGTCGGTCTTCCGTTTTGACATCAACATTCGTTATGCTGCCGTTCTTGGTGTTGTTGGCGCAGGTGGGATTGGCTGGGAACTTGTGAGGGCATCAAGAATGCTTGCATATGACCAAATGCTCGCAATCACACTCGTAATATTCGGGATGATTTTGGCAGTAGAGATGTTGACGCGTTTCATGAAAGATCGTGTAATACAAGTCAATGCAAAAGCGAGCAGTTAATCCTTGTTGATGGTATTAAAATCTGATAAAGGTGGAGGTTTATCGTGAAAAAATTTCATTTGCGTCCTTTTGCTTTGGTCGGTCTTTTGTTAATGGGCACAGCTTGTGAATCCGAGACAAGCGGGGAGCAATCAGACAACCAAGAAGCGGAAGGGTCGAGTGAAGAAGCCGCTGCTGAAGAAGGAGAAGGACCAGCAGAACAAGATGATTGGCCGGATCCTTTAGTCTATGGCATACTGCCTTCTGAAGATGAGCAGGAATTATCGGACGAATATGAACCGTTAGCCGGCTATCTATCTGATGAACTCGGTGTAGACGTTGAGTTTCACGTCGGTACTGACTACAACGCGATGATTGAAGCCATGGCCAATGATCATATCCACGTGGCACATTATGGGCCATTTTCCTATGTGCTTGCCAATGAGCGCTCAGGTGGAGAAGCTTTTGCCATGGGGATCGAAGCTGAGGGCGAGGAGACGTATCAATCCAATATTGTGACGTTGGAAGACAGCGACATTGAATCAGTCGAGGACCTTAAAGGGAGTGACATCGCCTTTGTCGATCCAGCTTCTACGTCAGGTCATTTATTTCCGATGTCCCATTTGGTCAATACATTAGACAGCAGTATGGAAGAAGTGGAATCTATGTTTGAGAACGTGACTTTCGCTGGAGGGCACGATACAGCCATGCTCGCGCTATTAAATGGAGATGTGGACGCCGCGGGTGTTGGCGATTTTATCGTTGATGATGTCGAGCACGAAAATATTGATCAAGTTCAGATTGTCGATGAAACCGATGAAATTCCTCATGGACCGGAAACCATTCAAAGTGATCTTCCTGAAAGTTTAAAAGACGCGGTAGTCGAGGCATTTTTAACAATGGATGAAGACCCGGAAGTGCAAAATTTCTTGGAGGATCGAGATAACCAAGCAGGATTCATTGAAGTAGAGGACAGTACTTACGATATCATACGTGAGACATCTGACGCTTTGGAGATGTCTCCGGAAGCGCTAATGGAATAAGGGAACATTAAAGTTTGGACAAATAACTTAGTAGATAATTTACGTTGGCTCTATAACTCCTTAATATTTAGCGTTTATAGTGGAAAGTGACAGCGCCTATAAGGATATGAGAGGAGGTTCACTCTGTTGGCTGTCACACGAACAAACATGTATTAAAAGGTTTATAGCCATATGAATCACGAATTTTTGAAAAAGTAAAAATAGTGAGGAGAAAAATCATTAAAAAAATTAAACGGAAAAAACTGGTCCTTTTACCTTTTTGCGTATCAACAATGTTGGTACTGGTCGCATGTGCAGAAGAAGAATCTTCTGATTCTGATAATGGTGAAACAGCAAATGAAGCTGCAGAAGCTGAGGGAGAAGTAGAAGAGAGTGCTGATGAATGGCCTGACGAACTTGTAATGGGCGTTATCCCTTCTGAAGAAGAGACGGAAGTGTCACAGCGTGTAGAATCGTTTGGTGAAGAATTAGGAGAAAATTTGGGTATTGATGTAGAAGTATTTATGGGGACAGACTACAACGCTATCATTGAAGGAATGGAGAATGAACATGTTGATATCGCATTCTTAGGTCCCTTCGCCTATATTTTGGCAGAAGAACGCAGTGATGCTGAAGTGTTCGCCATCGGTGCGGAAGGTGAAGACGATATTACTTATAAAAGTGCATTTATTGTGCCGGAAAATTCAGAAGCTGAAGAGCTCGCTGATCTTGAAGGACAAGACTTTGCATTTGTAGACCCTGCATCCACTTCAGGACATATTTTTCCTCGCTCAGCCGTTATCGATGAAATAGGCGTCACAAATGATGAAGTAGAAGATTTTTTTGGTAATGTCAGTTTTTCAGGCGGTCATGATACTTCTATTTTATCGGTAATAAATGAAGATGTAGATGGAGCAGCAATAGCAACAGATGTGATGGAAGCTATGCTTGATCAAGGTCAAGTGAGCGAGGAGGATTTCAAGATTATTAATGCTTCCGATGATATTCCGCGTGGACCTGACGCTTATCGAGCGGGACTTCCAGAAGACCTTAAAGAAGAAATCGAAGCTTTTTATTTTGATTATGAGGATGAGCAGTTTTTTGAGGAACGAGGCATCAGCGGCTTCTACCCTATTGATGACGAAGCCTAGATATCGTTCGCCAAACATCGGGAGATCTGGGGATGAGTCCTGAAGAATTATTAGATTAAAACAGAGGAGAAACTTTGGAGCACGAGGAAGCTATCCGGAAAACACACTGCTCAGCTTCCAAAAGGCGATTGAAGAAGATGTCTATGGATTGGAAATTGACGTTCATATGTGACTGCTGATGGGGAGATTGTCGTCATTCATGATGAACAGCTGGGGCGGACGACGAATGGAGAAGGTTATGTGAAAGATCTAACCTTTGAACAAATAAAACAGTACAGTGCCGGTTCTCGTTTTTCATACTTTCGAAATTACGAAGAATCTTGGGATCTTGAGAACGTTCCATCATTGCTAGAGGGTCCTTGAACTGCTAGGGCCATACGATATCGAATTAAATATTAAATTGAAGACAGATCGAGTGTTTTATACAGGAATTGAAGAAAAAGTGCTCGCACTTTTCCATCAATATGGGGGAGATCGAAAAGTCATCTATTCTTCGTTTCATCTGCCTACATTACTTCGGCTTAAAGCGTTGGTTAGAAACGACAGTTATTGCCCTGATTACTCGAGAGATTTCGCATCCCGGTGATTATATACAACCCCTGGAGTTAGAAGGCTTACATCTTGATGTAAACAGTGTATTGTCAAATGTCCATCAATTGAGAGGCATGTTTGGCGATTTACGCGTTTGGACAGTAAATGAAAGCAATGAGATTAAACAGCTTCTAGATCTGAATGTGAATGCAATCATCACGGATTATCCGGCAAAAGCTGCCTTCATTAAAAGTGAACGGATGTCTTACGCTTAATGAAGAAACCCAAGTGGGTATAAATAAATTAAGGCTTTTAACTAGTTGAGTTTGAGAAAGACATTTATCGACATATTACACATACTCGCTTGCAAGGTAACAAAATTTAATCATCAAAGGGTGGATATCGGCGATGAACAAATTGTTTAAATCTGCTGTTGCTTTAATGAGTGTCGCATTAGTGTCATGTGTTAGTGTATCGAACGTCGGAGCGGCTACAGAAAAAATAACCCCAACCAGTCTTCACTATCCGGAGGGAAAAATCGTAAATGTCGCTCATCGTGGTGCTTCTGGGCATGCGCCTGAGCATACACTTCCCGCTTATGTACTTGGAGAGAAGCTAAACGGGGATTACATTGAGATTGATTTGCAAATGACGTCGGATGGCACGCTCATTGCCATGCACGATGAAAGTGTAGACCGGACAACAGATGGGACTGGCTTAGTCGAAAATATGACGTTAGAGGAAATAAAACAATTGGATGCCGGTTCATGGTTCAATGCTTCTAACCCTGAAAAATCGAAGGACGAGTATGTTGGAGTAGAGGTACCGACACTAGAAGAAATTTTTCGAGCATTCGGTTCCGACTCAAACTATTACATTGAGACCAAATCACCAGAGCTTAATCCAGGTATGGAAGAGGAGCTCTTGCGACTTCTAGACAATTACGATCTCTCAAACAATACAATTATTCAATCGTTCTCTTCAGATAGTTTAGAGCTGATTCGTTCAATGGATCCATCTTTGCCTCTCGTTCAGCTGCTTGGTCAACCGGCTTTGGGAGAGGAGACAGAAGCGGAGCTTGAAGAAATAAAACAGTATGCGACAGGCGTCGGCCCCAACTTTAATAACATCAATGAAGCGTACGTTCAAACCGTAAGAAGTCATAACCTACACATCCATCCATATACTGTGAACTCAAAAGGTGCAATGAGAACAGCATTGGAATGGGGAGTGACAGGGTTATTTACAGATTACCCCGACCGATTTAACGATGTTTTGGCTGAGTTTCAGAGTGCGTCCTATATCAAAAGCTTAGTCGAACAATTTGATGAGCAAGGCGCATTCGAAAACGAAGAATCTGTCCATGCTTTAACCCTTCATCTAACAGCAATCAGTCATTTGGAAGATCAAGAAGAAGATAAGGTTGTTAATCATATGGAAGGCTTTAAGACTTTGCTTAATTACCAAAAAAATGAAGGATGGATAACCGATGCTGCGTATGATAGCCTTATGTATCAAGCAGATTTATTGACAGAAAAATAGGAATCATGAAGAAAAAGTGAATAGAGATGATCTATCAACTAAGATCAGCTCACCACTCTCGGATGCATTATGTGGTGTGTTCAAACCTGGATTTTCGAAGTGTCAGTAGCTTTTGAAACCAATAAATCAAAAAATTGATTAAAGAGGAGAGGTTTTTATGACAACCGTGCACATTGGTTTAAACGTAAGAGATTTAGAGGCAAGCAAGACCTTTTATGAAAATATGCTTGGAGTTACGCCTGAAAAGGAAAAGCACGATTATATTAAATTCCTAACGGCTGATCCAAATTTGAACTTAACATTAACACCAACAGAACAAGTGGAAGGAAATCAGATTAACCATTTAGGTGTGCAATTGAAGAGTAAAGATGCAGTGACCAAACATAAAGAAAGGCTTGAAAAAGTTGGATTCTTTGCACGGGAAGAAATAGATACTACATGTTGCTACGCCGTACAAGATAAGTTTTGGGTCACGGATCCTGATGGGAACGAGTGGGAATATTTTTATACAAAGAATGATGTAGATGAAATTGATGATAAATGTTGCACAGGTTAATGTTCAATGCATTTTTAAATGTAGTACACGTAAACGCGAGGACTCCCGTAAGTTCCCCCGCTGTCATAAAAGGACTTTTTAATTTTCTGCCGGATCTCTTTCTCATCATCCGCGTAATCAGGGTCAAGATCACGGTTATTTCGCCATTTGTAATAGCCGCTCTTGGATACGTTGAGGATGTCGCAACATCTTCACCACCGAATGCTCTCTCCGGTGCTCATCAATAAAGGCATAAATTATTCTTGGTTTTTGGAGGGAATGTAAAACCCTTGCCACGCTGGACATTTACGGGCGTAACCCACGACAGCATCAGGCGACCACTTGTCTTTCAAGATTTTCTCCTCAGCGAATGCTAGAAACGCCAAAGATTTAGGGATCATGGACATCCGCTATTTTTCCGGTGTCCTTGATAGACACGCGCCCCCCGCATCCGGATCATACTTCTCATAAGAGTTTCGGTTGGTGTCTATTTGTTGGACCGTTCCCCGTTTCTTCTCGCGGGAAAGCGTGCTGACATGACGACCCATTTTCTTAGCGATGGCAAAACCAAACACTATGAACGTCTCTACCTGTGATTGAATATCCGAAATAACATGGATGAGGTAGCGACAAATTTATGAGAAAATTATATTAAAAGATACAACAGGAGGAGAGTCTCAGGGGTAACGTTTATTTATCAACCTTCGTATCCGTGGCCGTTTGTTGCTGACGGACAGAAGGGAAATGGTCCTTCATTTTGTGTATGAAGCATTGATGCTCTGCGCAGCTGTGTGTCTACGCTCGTTTATTATATAGCATCAAATTCCAATAGAAAGAAAAAGTAGCTACTCTCTGAGAGTCCAACCTCAGGGTAACTAAACTACTTCGCTGTAAAGGGAACGACTATTACTGTAGGATGCATCCTATTGGAAGACCCTTGGTGTAACCCCGCCATGGTTTAAAATGTATAACCTTTTCTAATTAAAGAACCCCTGTAACACTTCGCTAGTACTTTCACTTAGCAAGGTTGCGGGTGTTTTTATTTATATCAGAAAATTCGTTTTATTCATACGAAAGATAGATTCATCTCTTCCGCCCATTTTTCCGAAGGGTGTGGTGACGATTGTAGGGTTGAGGCAATCATTCATACGAAAAATGTAGTATTAGTATTGACATTGTTGTTTATTTATAACAAAATTTAGTTAAATTATGTTTGGAACAAACATGAAATCGGTGGTTATGTGCATATGAATGATCGGAGAGAACATATCGTTGAATTGATTCAAAAGCACGATAAGGTCTACATCGCTGATTTAACCAACCATTTTCAAGTATCGACGATGACCGTTCGGAGGGACCTAAGCTCTTTAGAAAAAGAGGGGAAAATTATCCGAATTCATGGGGGCGCGGTTGCCGCTCAGCCATTGAGGCACGAAACGGCTTATCAAGTGAAAGAAAACGTCAATGTAGTTGAGAAAAAAGCGATCGCTCAGGAAGCTGCTTCGTTGATTGCTGATCATTCGACCATTATTTTGGATTCAGGCACGACGACTCTGGAACTTGCTCGTTGTTTAAAAGATCGGGAAGGGTTAAGTGTAGTTACGAATGATGTGTTAATCGCTGCTGAACTGGTAAATAGCTCGGTTGATGTGATCGTGACGGGAGGCGAGCTTCAGCATGAAGTGGGGGCTATGTTTGGGAGCCATACAGAGCGCCTTCTTCAATCTATATATGTTGATCAATGCTTTCTTGGAGTTCATTCGGTAGATACCGCCGGCCAGGTAAGAGCCCCCTCCATCGAAAAAGCAAAAATTAAACGGCTGATGATTGACAGCGCCAACGAAACGTGGGTTCTTGCTGATTACAGTAAAATTGGCCACAAAGCGTTTGCGCATGTATGTCATCTCGAGGAATTAGTAGGTATCGTCACCGATGAACAATCGCACGCGAGGCATCTGCATGACAACATGGTCGTCGCTAAGATGCAGGAGGAGGGAGGAGACTTATGAAAGTAGGTGTGATTGCGGATGACCTGACGGGCGCAAACGCGACGGGAGTAAGGTTAACGAAGCAGGGTCATCGCACACTCACTGTTCTCAATCAGGAGGTCTATCCTGAGGAGAGATACAACGCACTCGTTCTCAATACGGACAGCCGCTATGTCGAACCCTTCCAGGCCTCAGTAAAAGTAAAGGCATCGTACGCTTACCTTAGCGAGTGGGGAGCAGAGATCATTTCTAAACGCATTGACAGTACGTTTCGCGGAAATATCGGTGTCGAATTGGATACCATTCTTAAGACCATCCCGGATTCTGTGGCCATCATCGTTCCTGCTTTTCCTGATTCAAAGCGAACGGTCTGCGACGGCAATCTTTTCGTAGATGGTGTACCGCTGGAACAAACAGAGGTAGCGAGAGATCCGGTGAAGCCCATTCAACACGCCAACGTATGCACGCTATTGGAGGAGCAAAGTCAACATGCAACGAGCACAATTTCGCTAAACGATATAAGCGGACAATCACCTGATTTTTTGCAAGCGCTTTTAAAACAAAAAATAGAAGCTGGTGCACGTATGATTTGTTGTGACGCGGTCAGCAACCGCGATATTGAGACCATTGCAAGCGCGATGGCATCTATTCAAAATCACTCACTGATCCCGGTTGATCCCGGGCCACTCACCTCCTATTATATGCAAGCGAAACAACAAAGCAGAGACACTCCAGTGCTTTTAATCGTAGGAAGCACGACAGATCATACTAGCAAACAGCTTGAATATTTAAAAACAAAGGTTGATGTCCGAACGGTATATACGGATACGAACAAGTTGGCAAGTTTCAGCGAATGCTGGGGAGAGGAAATCTCCCGTGTGGCGGGAGTAGCTCTCGAGCAGTTTTGGCATACCGATGTTGTCATCATCACCACTAATCATCCGGAGCAACCACCCAGCTGTTTAAACGAACAGGCGCAAAAAGAAGGCAGAACAATGAATGATTTAGGACGTCGCATCGCAGCTGGACTTGGAGAAATTTTCACCACCATGATGGAAAGCAACCATTTCGATGGAAATGTCGGATTATTTTTGAGTGGGGGTGAAGTCCTTGCATCGGTGTGTGGATCAGTCAAAGCTCAAGGCATCGAGCTGATCGAGGAAATTCAGCCGCTGTTGGCATACGGTAGGTTAAGCGGTAGTCAATGTGACCACTTACCGATCATAACCAAAGGCGGACTGGCCGGGGATGAAAAAGCCGCTTACGAGTCTGTGCAATACTTACAAGCACAATTAAAAAAGAAAGAAGGGGACTGCTATGCACGATAAAACGATCATTGCAGCAACAATGGGAGATCCGGCGGGAATCGGCCCGGAGATTATTGTTAAGGCGATGGCCAATCGAGAAATTCAAGCGTTAGGGAATATTTTTGTGATTGGTCAGAGCGATATTCTCGAGAAAGCAATTGAAGTGACAAATTCTGATCTAAGACTCCGCAAAATCAATCATCCAAATGAAGCTCAATTTGAGTATGGGCAAATTGATGTGTTGAATCTGGAGAACGTAGACACTTCCTCACTGCGATATGGAGAGGTGCAAGCGCAATGTGGTCAGGCTGCTTATGACTACATCAAGAAGGCAGTAGAATTGGCCAATGCAGGTGAGATCAATGTGGTCGCCACCGCCCCGATTAATAAAGAATCATTACTGGCAGCAGAAGTTCCCCATATTGGCCATACAGAAATGCTCGCAGCTATGACGGACACAAACGATCCATTAACGATGTTCGAGGTTCGCTCCTTAAGAATCTTTTTCCTGACAAGGCATCTTTCGTTAAAAGACGCAATTGCACAGATGACGGCAGACCGAGTACAAGACTATCTCTTCCGTTGCGATCAAGCTTTGCAACAGCTCGGTGTTAAATCACGCAACATAGCCGTTGCCGGCTTGAATCCCCACAGTGGTGAGAACGGGCTTTTCGGCAGGGAAGAAATCGATGAGATTACACCAGGAATTGAACGAGCACGAGAAGAAGGGATCACTGCGGTAGGACCCGTCCCGGCTGATTCCGTGTTTCACCAAGCTTTGCAAGGAAAATATGATGCTGTGCTTTCCTTATACCATGATCAGGGCCATATTGCGGCGAAAATGACCGACTTCGAGCGCACGATTTCGATCACGAATGGACTCCCTTTTCTGCGAACTTCTGTCGACCATGGAACCGCATTTGATATTGCAGGTACAGGTAAAGCCAGTGCCGTCAGTATGGAAGAATGCCTGAAATTATCCGCAAAATACGCCGTATATTTCCAAAACACTGAACAAGAAGAGGAGTGAACCTTTATGGAAGCGTCAGGAGCACAGATGATATTCGCATTGATTCTCGCGGTTTTCCTGCTCATTGTTTTAGTGTTGAAAACGAAAATTCATGTCTTTGTAGCATTGCTCATTGCAGCATCGGTGACCGGAATTGTTGGAGGGATGGCTCCCTCCGCTGTCATTGAGGCCATTTCAGAAGGCTTTGGTGGCACATTAGGTACAATAGGTATTGTTATCGGCCTTGGTGTGATGATGGGACGTGTGCTTGAAGTGTCTGGTGCAGCAGAGCGCATCGCCTATACGCTCATCAAGTGGTTGGGTAAAAAGAAAGAAGAGTGGGCGATGGCGGTAGCTGGATATTTTGTCTCCATTCCCATCTTTGTCGATTCTGCCTATGTCATCTTAATGCCGATTGTGAAAGCGCTGTCAACAAAAACCGGCAAATCCGTCGTATCTCTCGGTATTGCCCTTGGAATTGGGTTAACCGCCACCCACCATATGGTGCCTCCCACCCCTGGGCCGTTAGGGGTAGCCGGAATCTATGGGATTGACGTTGGAATGATGATGCTTTGGGGGTTAGTACTTGGGATTCCCGTCATCATCGCTGGTGTCTTTTATGGAAAGTGGATTGGAAGGAAAATCTATCAATTGCCGACCGAGGATGGATTAGATTATGTTCGCCCGGAAAAACCAATGGAAAGTCTTAACGAATACTACGAAATGCAAGAAAAGAAGAATCTTCCGGGTTTACTGATATCCATTGCACCTATTCTCATTCCGATCATTCTAATTTTTATGAACACATCGATGGAAGCTACCGGCGCAGAAGGATTAGCGGTGGAATATATCACATTCTTTGGCGATCCGGTCATTGCCGTGGCCATCGGTTTAATTATTGCCATCTATGGACTCTTCCATAATGTTCGGCAATCCGAGGCCATTGAGCGGATGGAAGAGGGAATCAAAAATGCAGGCATTATTTTACTCGTTACCGGTGCGGGTGGCGCTCTCGGTTCTGTATTGGAGGAAAGTGGAACAGGGGATATGATCGGCGAACAAATTGCTCAAACGGCCTTGCCCGCCATTATGATCCCGTTCCTCATTGCCACTGCGGTAAGACTCATCCAGGGAAGCGGCACAGTGGCAATGATCACTGGCGCCTCGATTTCGGCCCCCATCGTCGCCACGATGGATGTAAACATGATCTTCGCAGCGTTGGCTGCAACGGTAGGATCGATGGTCTTTTCCTATTTTAACGACAGCATGTTCTGGGTTGTTAACCGTATGCTCGGTATCAAGAACGTAAAAGAACAACTCCTCATATGGTCGATTCCGACAACGATCGCCTGGGGTGTGGCACTGCCACTGTTATTAATTTTGAATGGGCTGTTTGGGTAGGAACCATGAAGAGCCCGCCGTAATGCGGCTTTACTCACGGGAAATGTCGTCAGAATACGATAAAGCAATGGAATGAGTACGATGAACGTGAACGTAAAATATATGCCCGTTCATGTTGTGCGGCAAAGGATCTCTTCTATTATATGTATGCTGATGGCGGAGGACTTAAAGCGTGCCTAAGTGGCTCGCTTTTTCAATCTCTAGAACGAGCAGTGCCAAGTCTCGCGAAGAAATGGCATGGAATTCTGTCAATTTGCCCAAGTATATACAGGACGAACGAGAACCAGTCCAAGTCATAGCAAATATACTGACAGCGAAATTTGTAGCCCGGGGGGCATCATAAGGGCTGGTTAAGTATAACGAAGGTTATATTGAACCAACCGAGGGAAAAGCTAGAGAAATAGCTGTAGATAAATAGGGGTCGACGGTGACGTCGCTCAAGATACACTGAGTCCCGGGAGTACCTTTGCTCCCGGGAATCAGTGTTTAGGCAGGACATTTACGTAATCGAAGCACGGTAAATGGATGTTGCTGCTTTTTCAAGGGTGTTATTAAATTCTTCATCCGATTGTTTGGCGTTTAAATCCTGAGTAAGCGCTCGGGAGAAACTGGCGATGAGTCCATGATTTTCACTCAGCTTTTCATTCGCCTCGTCAATGGCATAACCGCCGGAAAGGGCGACAACACGAACGACATTCGGATGTTCAATCAACTCTTTGTATGTGTTGGCGACGGTTGGAATCGTCAGTTTTAACATCACATTCTCGCCTTGTTCCAATTGATCGAGGTGATTGCGAATTTCCGCCTTCAACAGTTCCTCGCATTTTTCTTTTTCTGGACTTTTAATGTCTACTTCCGGCTCAATAATTGGAACGAGGCCGGCAGATATAATCTTTTTACCAATATCAAATTGCTGATCTACGACCGCTTTGATGCCTTCAGGGTTGGCTTCTTTGATAACGGAGCGCATCTTGGTGCCGAAAATATTTCGTTCATTCGCACGCTTTAGGGTGTCCTCTAAATCAGAGATTGGTTTCATCAGCTGTACGCCATTTGCTTCCTCGTCCAGTCCTTTATCCACTTTCAAGAAAGGAACAACGCCTTTCTTTTCCGCCAAATAATCGCCTGTGTACATTCCTTCGATTTCACGGTCCATTGTTTGCTCAAACAGGATGGCACCGATGATATGATCGGAATCAAAAGCAGGAGAAGTGATAATTCGTGATCGCATCTCGTGCACTAAATCGAACATTTCGTCCTTGTTTGCATATTCATCTTCCGAAATGCCGTATAGGGCCAGTGCTTTTGGGGTGCTGCCGCCACTCTGGTCCAGCGCTGCGATAAACCCTTGTCCATTTTTCATTTGTTCCAATTGACGCTCTTGCATGCCTTCCACTCCTTTATGGTCATAAGTTGAATCTTTAACTTAGGTTAAAAAATATATGAAAGTTCGCCTCAATTGTATCATTAATGAAGGAAAGGTTATAGTCTAGAAAATAAAATTGAAGCCCATGCGGATTTGAAATGTAGCGTCAAAACCGGGTTATGTATGTGGAATGTGGCTGCTCCTAGAGTCTTGATCATCATGGCAGGGATTGAGCCAATTTAGTTAGCTCAAAGGCAAGTATGGCGATTTTTCCGATAAGCAATTAGAGGACATACCAAAAATTGTATTTCTGTTGTAGATCACAATTTTGTACATGAAATGTTCGTTTATTCGGAATGTAAACGTATACAAAATTGGAGTATGCAATGGTACTATGAATGTTGAAGGGGGGCTATAATTGTCAATCAGTGACCGTAATCATCAAATATTAAATGAATTAGTTAATAACCCAAGTATTACCAGCATGACGCTGGAAAAGAAGTATAACTTAACGCGTAGACAGCTTGGTTATAGTTTCCGCCAAATTAATGATTGGCTTATGGCGAACAACCTTCCGGTAATAGAGAGAACAAGAAAAGGCTACTTCATCATTGATCAATCTGTATTCACCAAACTAGACAGTGGACAAGAAAAAATACTTGTGGAGAATAACATCCTCTCAGTCGAACAACGTATTTATCTAATTCTTATTATGCTAATAAGTTCTGAAGAAGAACTTTCACTTCATCATTTTACGAGTGAATTGGATGTTAGTAAAAATACAGTTTTAAATGATTTGAAACAAGCACAAGCATTTTTATCTGCTTTTGATTTAAGTATCCGATATACGAGGCGTTGGGGTTATTTAATTGAGGGACAGGAGTTTCAGGTTCGTAAATTGTTAATGAAAGTAACGTATCAAGTGTTACAGATAAATAATGGAACAAATAGAATACAAAAAATCACCGGCCTTCAAAATGAACAGGTTGATGAATTTCATCAACGAATAGAAAACGTTGAGAATAAATTATATTTAAAATTTACGGATGAAAAGATAGAAACGATGCCGTACATTCTTATTTTAATCAAACGAAGAATAAAGCAAGAGAATAAAATAAATCCGTTTTCTATTGCATACGAGGAATTATCTGATACAAAGGAATATCAGGCGACAGAAGAAATTCTATATGACCTTCAAGAGATTCCGGTTACGGAACGCCTTTTCATCACACTACACCTGTTATCAACAAATGTCTATTGGTCTGAATCTTCAATGGATGAGGCTATCCCAAACTTGGCACCTGCAATTGATCACATGTTACGAAGGTTTGAAAAAAATGCCTGTATTTATTTTCAATACCGAGAAGAACTACTAAATAAACTCCTTCAGCACATTAAGCCGGCCTATTATCGTATTAAGTATCAGCTTACAGAATTCATTGATATCCATAATTCGTTAGGAAAAGAATTTATAGGGATACATCATCTTGTTAAACGATCATTAAGCCCGTTGGCAGAATTAATTGGCTGCGATATTCCTGAACATGAAACCAGGTATATTACTATGCTCATTGGCGGATGGATGAGAAAACAAGGAGAAAGTTTCGAAAAAAAGGTAAAGGCCATTGTTGTTTGTCCTCAGGGTATATCGGTATCTAGGTTGATGTTTACTGAATTAAGAGAATTATTTCCGGAGTTTGTGTTTTTAGATTCTCTGTCAGTACGGGAATTCTTCGATTATAAATTGGATTACGATATTGTATTTTCACCTACTTTTTTGCAAACAGATAAAAAATTGTTTATTTCGAAAGCTTTCATTGGACGAGAAGAAAAACAACGTTTAAGGAAACAAGTTATGCTTGAGTTGCACGGGTATATCCCGTCTGATATTGATGTTCACCATATCTTAGATATCATAAATCATCACACAACAATCAAAAATGAAAGTGCTCTAATCGAAGATTTGCAAGCTTACATTCATCGAGATGAGGAATCAAACATTAAGCATCGTAATGAGCAGAACGATTTTATTTTATCTGATTTTATTACACCCAATCATATTACTTTAAGAGATGATGTTGAATCTTGGGAAGAAGCCATTCGGATAAGTGCCCAACCATTAATCGAAAGTGGAAACATTACAAAAGGTTATATTGAAGCAATGGTCAATCATCAACATGATCCCTATATTGTGATTGGTCCTAACATTGCCATTCCACATGCTCCTCCGGAAGAAGGGGTAAATGAGGTCGGAATGAGCCTGTTGCGGTTGAAAGAAAAAGTCCAATTTACATCTGAGCATGGCATTCATTTAATTATCATCATTGCTGCGGTAGATAAAAAACAACATATCAATGCATTAATGCAATTAATGAAGCTTGCAAGTGTGGAGCACGATCGAAATAAATTGATCCATGCTAATTCAATCAAAGAAGTTCATCAAATCATAAATTTATATTCTAATGATAATCATAGATGAGGTGGATAAGATGAGTGATATCTATTTTGATGAATCTATTATTCTATTTGATCTAGAAGGAAAGTCAAAAGAGGAGGTTTTAACAAAAATAGGTAATAACTTAATAGAAAAAAATCTCGTGAAGGAGGGGTTTATCGATGCAATTATAAAAAGGGAAAGTGAATATGCGACAGGACTGCCAACGAAGGGTGTTTCAGTAGCTATTCCACACACAGATGTTGAATATGTAAATCGAAAGACAATCAGTGTGGCAGTTCTAAAGGAACCTGTGGATTTTGGAATTATGGGAGAGCCTAAGGCAACGATACCCATTAAGCTAGTATTTCTATTAGCAATGGACGAAGAACATTCACAACTTTCACTTCTACAAAAACTCATGGAAATGTTCCAAGATGAAGATACCCTGAAATACTTGATAAATGAAAATAATAAAACAAAAATCAAAAACTTATTGGAAAGCAAATTAGCATTTGCTTTTGAAGGAGAGGAATAATAATGAAAAAGAAACAGGTATTAGTCGCATGTGGAGCAGGAATTGCTACATCAACAGTAGTGAACAGTACTATTGAAGAAATGGCAAAAGAAAATGATATTAAGGTTGATTTAATTCAAATTAAAATTGCAGAAATCGAATCTTATGTAAATACGGCTGATTTACTCGTGACTACTGCATCAGTCCAGAAAGAATACCCTTTTCCAATCATTAACGCTCGTTCTTTCTTGACAGGGATTGGAAAAGAAGACACAAAAAAAGAGATTTTAGAAGAACTTCAAAAATAAACGCTGTTTAAATGAATAGAATCTCGGTTTCTCTATCCGAAGAGGAATCGGGGTTTACTATGATTTGAGGTGAGAGAAGCATGGAAGGGTTTGTGGATTTTATTCAAGCTTTTTTAGATCTAGGAGCTACAGTCATTTTACCTGTAGCCATCTTTCTATTAGGCTTATTCTTTAGACAAAAAATAGGTAAGGCATTTCGTTCTGGTTTAACGATCGGTGTTGCTTTTGTTGGTATTTTTTTAGTTGTAGACCTACTAGTTAATAATCTTGGCCCGGCAGCTCAGGGGATGGTTGAAAATTTAGGGGTTGAATTGAACGTGATCGATGTAGGGTGGCCAGCCGCCTCATCTATCTCTTGGGCCTCAGTAGTTGCAGCTTTTATTATCCCGCTAGGTTTAATTGTAAACGTATTAATGCTTGTAACAAAAACAACGAAGACCATGAATGTTGATATTTGGAACTTTTGGCATTATACATTCACGGCTGCAATAGTGTATACGATTTCAGGGAGTATTATGCAAGCGCTAATAGCAGCGGTAATATTTCAAGTAATTACACTTAAAATCGCTGATTGGACTGCTCCAATGGTAAGTGAATTTTATGAATTACCAGGAGTGTCTGTTGCTACCGGTAGCACAGTTTCCTATGCGCCATTTATTCCATTGGTGCATTTACTTCAAAAAATCCCAGGAGTTAAAAATTGGAGTGCTGACCCCGATACAATCCAAAAACGATTCGGCGTCTTTGGAGAGTCGATGTTCATAGGGCTGGTTTTGGGTGCAACTATTGGTTTTCTGGCAGGTTTTTCTACAGGGGAGATCATCGAAATTGGCATGGCTATGGCTGCAGTTATGGTGTTAATGCCACGTATGGTTAAAATTCTTATGGAAGGTTTAATGCCTGTATCTGAATCAGCACGGGAATGGTTGTCTAAGCGATTTGGTGACAAAGAAATTTATATAGGGCTTGATGCAGCCGTATTATTGGGGCATCCTGCGGTTATTTCTACTGCGCTTATTCTTGTTCCAATTACAGTGGGGATGGCCGTCATTTTACCAGGGAACGCTGTATTGCCATTCGGGGACTTGGCTACCATCCCATTCATTGTAGCATTTATCGTAGGGGCTGCTAGGGGGAATATTATTCACTCTGTAATGGTTGGAACGCTGATGATCGCTTTATCTTTATATATGGCAACAGACCTTGCAGCTGTTCATACGCAAATGGCGGTTGATGCCAATTTTGATATGCCAGAAGGTTCAGCTCAAATTTCTAGCATTGACCAAGGAGGTAACTTAATTAATTGGTTCATCTATCGATTTTTTGAGTTGTTCAACTAATCCGGTTTATGGGTAGAAACAACAGGAGGAGTTCAAATGAAAGCATTAGTCAAAACGGGGCTTGATTATGGAAATCTAGAAATCCAAAATAAAGAAGAGCCGCAAGTTGGTAAAGATCAAGTAAAGATTAAAGTGAAATATGCTGGGATCTGCGGCTCGGATATTCATACCTATGAAGGACATTACAAAGTAGGTGTACCCGTTACATTAGGCCATGAATTTTCTGGAGAAGTTGTTGAAGTTGGGGAAGGTGTTTCGGAAGTTAAAGTGGGCGACCGCGTCACCTCAGAAACCACGTTCTATATTTGTGGGGAATGTAAATATTGTAAGAATGGTGATTATAATTTATGTAAACATCGCCAGGGTTTAGGTTCAAAGAAGGATGGAGCTTTTGCAAAGTATTTAATCGCACGTAAACAAAGCGTCCATAAAATTCCAAGCAATGTCGATGATCACTCCGCGGCAATGACTGAACCTCTGGCATGTACCTATCATGCGGTTGAAAAAACGGAAATTCATGAAGGGGACGTTGTAGTAGTCATTGGGCCGGGCCCGATCGGGCTTCTTACTGCACAGGTTGCAAAAAGTCGTGGAGCTACCGTTTTAATAACTGGTTTATCCAATGATAAAATCCGCCTGGACAAAGCAAAAGAGTTAGGCATCGACTATACCGTGAATACTGAGGAAGAAGATATCAAGGAGATGGTTAATAAGTTGACGGATGGGTACGGTGCGGACGTTCTGTTCGAATGCTCTGGTGCTGTTCCCGCTTCCAAACAAGGTCTTGATCTTTTACGTAAAAAAGGGCAATACAGTCAGGTGGGAATTTTCGCTTCACCTGAAGTGCAATTCGATTTTGAAAAAGTCATCCAAAAAGAAATTCATTTGGTTGGCAGTAGGAGTCAAAAGCCTGCAGATTGGGAGCCGTCCCTTGCTTTAATGAATGAGGGAAGCGTTAATGCTAAGTCCTTGGTTACACACGAATTTGATATAACGCAATGGAACGAAGCTTATCAGGTGATTAAAAACGGGGAAGCGATTAAAGTCTTACTAACTCCTGTGGAGTAGTGTTGAAATGAAGTGACAAAAAGTGGACAAACAAGCTTTAGTGTCCATGTTTGATTACACACCTCCTACTGAAAGTAAATCAGAGCACCCATT
The DNA here is from genome assembly GCF_014207655.1 of Geomicrobium halophilum. Classification (GTDB taxonomy): domain Bacteria; phylum Bacillota; class Bacilli; order Bacillales; family Marinococcaceae; genus Geomicrobium; species Geomicrobium halophilum. The sequence continues at coordinate 275,959 of NZ_JACHHJ010000002.1, forward strand.
GGCTTTTCACTTGAACGAAAGTGGAAGAAACTAAAGAAGTAATCCAAAACGGGACTGAAGAAATTGACATGCTCATTTCATCAATTGAGGCGTGGCGTCAATGTTGCAAAAGATGACATCGCCGGTGCGGATTTTGTGAAAACGGCTACAAGATTTAACGGTGGTGTAGTATAAGAAGCTATGAAAGATACAGTTAACATCGTAAAAGTTCAGAGCCTATCGATTCGGTAAAAGTGGAGTTGTTGCCACCATTCGGATCAAACATCCGATGTGCTAACGACTAAATCGAGCGATGAATAATGGATACGAGTCGTTCCTATTATTTAGTCTTAGAAACGGAGGTATTTAAAAATGGTTGATACATTTCTGGATATAATGTTGGGGCCCTTGAGAACAATTAGTGATTTTTATTTCGAAAACCAAATGATTTTCAATACGATGATCGTAGGATTCGCGTTGTATAAAATGATTGGTAAGCGAAAACAGCCGCAGGAGGAAGCAGCCAATTGATAAATGAATATAGTGCAAGGGGGATAAAGATGATGAAGTCCCTGAATCTTTACGGCAAACAAGATATCCGTTTTGAACAATCATCTGTACCGGTTCTAGAACAATCAGAAGATGTCATTATTAAAGTAAAAGCTGTTGGTATTTGCGGTTCCGATATTTCCAGGTTTAATAAACTGGGCCCCTATGTGGAAGGGATGACCTTCGGTCACGAATTTGCAGGGGAGGTTGTAGAAGTTGGTACCACTGTAGGTCATGTAAAAGTAGGAGATCGTGTTGCTGTCTGCCCTACATTTTATTGTGGCAAATGCGAAAACTGTAAGAAAGGTGAGCTTTCACGTTGTGAAAAGCTTACGGTAATAGGTGCGCGTCACCCCGGGTCTTACGCAGAATATGTGAAGCTTCCAGCAGAAAATATACTACCTATCCCAGCCAACGTTGATTATGATACGGCAGCTTTAGTCGAACCATCAGCTGTTGTTGCTCATGGTTTTTACCGAACCAGTATCCAGCCTGGCGCTGAAGTGGCGATAACGGGATGCGGAAGCATTGGGCTGCTCGCTATTCAGTGGGCTAAAATTTTTGGGGCAAAGAAAGTTTATGCCATTGATATTGATGACTCCAAGCTTCAAGTTGCAAAAGAAATTGGAGCGGATGTATTAATCAATTCAAAGGAAAAAGATCCCCAACCTCTCATTGAGGAATATACAAATGGGCTTGGTGTTGAACTAGTCATAGAGTCAGCAGGCTCACCAGTTACTTCTGCACAGGTGCTAGCTCTGCCGAAAAAAGGTGGAGAAGTTGTATTTATGGGCATACCGTATGCAGATATCAATATTGAACGATTCTATTTTGAAAAAATAGTGCGTAACGAATTAACAGTATTAGGATCATGGAATGCTATTTCCTCACCATTCCCTGGCAAAGAATGGACCAGTACCATTCACTATATGAGTACAGGACAACTTAATATAAAACCTATGATTTCTCACCGTCTACAATTGGAAGAAGGCCCGAAGATATTTAGTAAAATACTAAATCGTGAAGGTAATTTTGTAAAAGTTTTATTTTATCCTGAGTTGGGATAGAAACGAAAAATAAGCCCGCCATAAAACGGAAAAGCATAACCGGACGAGTGATAGGAAAGAATCGAACCCAGCAGCCCCTCACCTCTGGGTCTTTCTTTATAACACAAATCCAACTATGGATGATGTCAATCATCCAAACCAAATGGTTCCAATCATCGGTTTTTGATGATTGGAACCATTTTTAAGTTATTCTGGGCTGGTTATCTCCCAATCTCATTTTTCTCTCACGAGGAAATTTCATCCGTGGCATGAGGTTGGAAAGCTTTTTCTTTGTGCTCGGAACGTTCTATCCAAACAGCACATGTACTGTCGCCAAGGATATTTGTGGCCGTTCGTAACATATCAAGAGTTCGGTCGACAGCAGCCACAAGCGCGATACCTTCAAGAGGTAAGCCGATCGCTGTGAGGGTAATCGTGAGCATAATGAGGCCTGCTCCAGGTACTCCTGCAGTACCGATAGCCGCAAGTGTCGCTATAAGCATGACGGTAACAATTTCTAAAAACGCGAGTTCGATCCCATAAAACTGAGCGATAAATAAGACCGCGACCCCATTGTATAGGGCGGTTCCATCCATGTTAATGGTAGCACCCAGCGGTAAAACAAAACTGCTCGTTTTGTTGGAAACCCCCACGTTTTCTTGGACGTTTTTCATCGACAGCGGCAGTGTGGCTGCGCTGCTTGCGCTTGTAAAACCAAATAAGAAAGCCGGTGACATACCTTTGAGAAACTTCCACGGTGAAATTCTACCCAATAGTTTAACGGCACTCCCGTAAACGAGTAAAATATGAATCAAGCAACCGACAGCTACGGCAATAATGACCATTAATAACGGTAATAAAACGGATAAGCCGTGTTCGCCGACAACCGGTGCTAAAATGCCAAATACACCGATCGGAGCCACTTTCATAATACCTCCGGTAATCTTAAACATGACCTCGGCAAGACCGTCAAAGAAATTTTTAACAGGCTCAGCACGTTCTCCGACAAGCAATATTCCGACCCCTAATGCTAAGGCAAAAAAGATGATTTGCAGCATTTCCGTCTGCGCCAACCCAGCAAACGGGTTTTCAGGAACAATGTTTAGAATGGTGTCAACAACATCTTCATCGTGTGCTGCAGTTTCTTCTTCAACTTCTTCAGGAGTGGGCTCAGCAATATCTGCATGTTCTCCTGGATTAAACGTGTAGCCCATTGCTAACCCAATAGATACAGCAATGAATGTGGTCACAAGGAAAAAAGCGACTGTTTTCCCGCCAAGTCTTAACATCTGTTTTCCAGAACCTAGGCTTGTAACCCCGACGATCAGAGACGCGAGGACAAGGGGAGCAATTACAAATTGAATGAGGCGTAAAAAGAGATCACCTAGTGGTTCCACAACCGCGATATCCGGCCCGAAAATTGCGCCGAAAATAATCGCGAGCACAAAAGCAATAAATATTTGTGTTATTAACGGAATCCTCATGTTTTCACTCCTTATATTTAGGTAGGGGGTGTTTCAAAAATATTTGCACCGAGAAAGCATTTTCGCCGAATTCCTTCACCGTAGCGCCGAATAATCGTTCCGTGCGCTGAATTATCGGGTGATTCCGCCGAAAAACAAAGGATTGCGCCGAAATATTAGGTTCTCCCGCCGAAAAGGAGGAAAGAAATATCGAATGCTTTCCAGCCCCCTTTCGAAACCATTAGTTGGCGGTTCCGGGCTCGGAGGATAAATCTGAAATTTCTGCGATGATTTGTGAGATGTCTGTAATATCAAGGACACCGTCAAATTGATCTGCACCTGCTCCTTCAGCAAACACAGGTACCATATTTCCGGAGTGTCCGCCGGTATCACTATATGCCCGGATATCTCGATTCATAACACCTGCATCGTAATGATCAGCAATGAAACTGCCAATTTCCCAGGCTTGTTGGTGTAATGGTCTTAACTCACCATCTTCGTCGTAGATATACTCATTGAATTTCTCAACTTCTTCATCTGTAAGTTCTACATTTGAATATTTCTCTACAACATCTTTCACGGTTTCTTCTTCGTATGTTCCGCTCTCTTCATCAAAAGTGAATTCTTGAACCATATACTCTGGAGAAGCTTCAACTTCACGTAACGCTTCTTTATCCATCACTTCAGATGCTGACATTCCCATCGTTTCGTGGTCGGATAAAACGACTAAGAGTGTATCATCAAGGTCTTCCATCCATTCAAGCACATCAGCTACTGTATGATCGAACTCAATGGTTTCTTTCCATACATTTGTGAAATCAGCTGCGTGTGCGGCGTGATCAATACGAGCACCTTCGATCATTAAAAAGAAGCCTTCATCATTTTCAGATAATAAATCGATGGCTGCTTCAGACATTTCATTTAAACTTGGTTCGTTCGAATCATATAAATTGATATCTGTTTTATAGTTCATGTATGAAGAATGAAATAAACCTAATAGTCTTTCAGGCGATTCAGCTTCAAGCAGTTCATCACGGTCAGTAACGACGGTATAGTCTTTATCTTCTTCGAACATTTGCAGTAAGTCATCACCATCTTGACGTTCTGGTGTGAAGTTGTCTGCGCCTCCACCTAGCATAACGTCTGGTTCATTCTCGTATAGTTGTCTTGCGATTTCTTCTTCTCCTGATCGGGTTTCAACACTGGCAGCGAAAGCAGCGGGCGTTGCATCTGTAATCGTATTATTAGAAATGAGACCTACTTTCTTGCCCTCGTCACTAAATATATCTAATATGCTTTCTGCATTTTGATTATCAGGGTCAACACCAATCATTCCATTGTTCGTTCTCGTTGATGTTGCAATGGCTGTGCCTGCAGCTGCAGAATCCGTCACCCAGTTATCTGCAGAATAAGTGCGCATAAGTGCTGCATGATCTAGTGACTCCATATGTAAGTTGCCTTCTTTACCATATTCAAGTAAACGAGCGATTTCCATTTGACCTAAACCAAGACCGTCACCGATCATCATAATTACATTTTTAGGTTGTTCAGCGGTGGAATCGCTATCATTTTCCTGCTCACCGGTTTCATTTTCTGCGTTTACATCTGCATCCGTTTTTTCAGCTTCCGTTTGCTCCTCGCCATTTGAACACGCCGCTAATATGGTGACAGTTACACCTAAAGCGGTAAAGGAACGTAATAACTTTGAATTTTTCAATTAAATTCCCCCAATTAAAATAAATCTAAACGAAATACTAACATAGAGAGAATAAAAATCATTCCTCTTAAAAAAAGTAATAATATTAAATTAGTTATTGATTAACACCGGTAGGAAAAAGCATCGAACCATTTATATAGAATCCCATGTGGCGTTGAGTATTGATGTTTAAAATTTGGTTGTAATGGTAATATTTACAAGTTATACTGGATTCAATTATGGTTAACAGGAGGGGATGTGAATGAAGCGTTATTTATTTCTATTTTTTTTATTTTTTGCATTTATCCCTGGTTTCACCAAAGCCGAGCAATGGAATGATCCGGCTGCTCAACTTGCATTGGATATGGTCGGCAGTAATGATCAAGAATTTTTAACGTCTGAATTTGTGCAGTATGTTTATGAGCAATCAAAATCAATTTCTTTACCAAGATATGCTTTGGATCAGCGACAGATTGGTAATGAAATAGAACGTAGTGAGTTACAACCAGGAGATGTTGTCTTTTTTCAAGGAACCAATTTGATGTCAGGGATCTATATTAACGAGGGACGTTTCGTAGTCGTGACGAGTGATGGAATTTCTGAACGAAATATGGAAACAAGTGAATATTGGTCAGGCGCCTATGCCGGTGCCGCTCAATTTACAGAAGAGGATATTGATGATCCGGCTGCTGAGTTAGCCCTTGAGGAATTGGGGGGAAATGATGAAGGATGGATTACTTCCGAATTTGTTCAATATGTGTACGAGAAGGCAAAAGGAATTTCTCTTCCCCAATCAGCCGCCGATCAATGGATCCAGGGAGAGGATGTTGATGAGCTGCAGTCAGGAGATGTTGTCTTTTTCCAAGGGACGCATTTGATGTCAGGGATTTATATCAACAATGGGCGTTTTGTAATAGTGACGAGCGAAGGGATCTCCGAGCGGAATATGATAACAAGCGACTATTGGTCAGATGTTTATCAGGGTGCCAAACGTTATAACGAGGAAGATACACCTCCTCCTTCGGAGAATGAAATCGTCGAACTAGCTCGAGACTTAATCGGGACGCCGTATAATCGAAAAGGCGACAGCCCAGAAGAAGGGTTTAACTCAGGCTCTTTCGTTTACTATGTGTATAAAAATGTGACAGGTAGCTGGCTCTCCAAACGTTCATCACCCCAGCTGGAAGCTGGTATGGACATCACCAGGGACGAATTGCAGCCCGGGGATCTTATCTTTTTTGAAAACGACGAACAGGAAATAATTACAGGAATTTATTCAGAAGATGACCAATTTGTGATTGCCACTTCTTCCGGGGTACAGGAAAGGCATTTAGATTATCATAACTACTATGCAGAACGTTATATCGGGGCAGCACGTTATACAGATGATATTTTGGAAAAGTCAAACCCGGAAACGTATGAGAATCATGATAGTTCTGTTGTAAGGGAAGCAATGAATTATTTAGGAACACCGTATTTAATGACCGGTAGTACCTTGGATGCCTTTGATTGTTCATTTTTCGTACAAACCGTCTTTCGTGAGGCGTTGGATGTCTATTTGCCTCGTATCAGTTATCGGCAGTGGGAAGTTGGTGAGACTTTACTTCCAGAAGGAACAGATATAGATGTTATTGATCTCGATGAAGAACTTCAGCCGGGAGATGTCTTGTATTTCTCAGGGACATGGCAGGAAGGTATTTCCCACACAGCGATTTATTTAGGGGAAGATTATATTGTTCATGCGACGGGGGAAGAGGGGCAGACGACGATTTCGTACATGAGCGAATACTGGCGGGATCACTTTACTGGTGCGAAGCGTTTCGAAGATCTTGCCATTCAATATGATAATGATGCAGTTTATGAAGCTTATCAACTGTTGGGCACCGAGTACAATCAAGGAGGCTCTACACCTGGCGAGGGGTTTGATACAGGTGGTTTTGTACAATATGTATACGATAAAGCATGGCAGTATGACCTGCCACGTTATGGGAGACAGCAATGGGAAGAGGGGACAGAGGTTCCAAGGGACGAGGCTGAGCCAGGAGACATTTTCTTTTTCCAAGGTACAAGTATTATTCCGGCGATCAATATCGGCAATAATCAAATGATTGTCGTGACAGCTTCCAGCGGTGTTTCAGTTATTGATTTAACAACAAGTACCTATTGGCCCCCTCGCTATATAGGTGTCAGAACGTATGATACGGAAGTGGAAGAGAGTGAGGAAATACAGCTGGCTGAACAATATGTCGGCGAATCGTTTGACGAGACGTCAACGATGTTTATTAAGCAGATCTTTGCAGAAGCCTCCGGTATTAATCTTCCATCTGATGTGGAAAATTTGCGTAAGTATGGAGATGAACTTCATATTGAGGAGCTTCAGCCGGGAGATCTCATGTTTTTTTCCGATATAGAAGATGGAACGGTTCCTGTTATGGCTGGTATTTACACCGGAGCTGGTACATTCATCACTGTGATTAATGGTGAAATCGTGTCTCGAACGATCAATGACGGAGAGCATTGGATAAATAGATTGATCGAAGGACGTACCATTTCAGGTTCTGAAAACGATAGTTAATCGGTGGTAAATGATGAGTTTATGATCGGAAATGATGGTTTGTAATCGTTTCATAATCCTTTCCAACGACTAGGCTACGATCATCCTAACATTTATATCATTATAGAAGGCAGATGGATCACGTCTCTGCCTTCATTTTTTCTTCCTTTATAAAATGTTTGCGAAGGATTTGAAACAACGGGGGGAGGATGAGTAGTACGGCCATAATTCGAATCACTTGCACGGTGACGACGAAGGTAGAATCGGCACCGAGTTCAACTGCAGTAGCGGCCATTTCTGCAACTCCGCCTGGGGAAAAGGCCAATATCGCTGTGACCATGTCCAACTTTGTTAGCGATGCAACGAGTACGGAGCAAGCGGCGAGAGCAATAATTAACGTCAAGGAACCGATACCTCCAAAAATAATCACTGCTTTTGCGTCTCGAAATAACGATCGTTGCATCCAGGCCCCGATGCTTGCTCCGATAAATAACTGCGCGATATTCAAGGCCCAATCCGGCCACCAAAGAACGGCTGATGGGTCAGCAGGACTGGAGATCAGGTTGAAAATACCGACGGTGATCATCGCCCCGAGTAACCAGGGGGTAGGGATCTTCAGTTTTTTTGCTAGAAAAATCCCGAGCAGTGCAAGGGCAATCAAGGTGATCGTCCACCCCAATTGAGGGAAGGCCATCGGCAAGCTGGAGGCTTCGTATGTGATACTTTGGATGGCAGCAGCAGAGGCTTCACTGTCTCCATTAAACGATAATAAAACAGGAACGGTACTAATAACGAGGACGATGCGGAGCACCTGGGTAAGGCTTACTGTACCCACATTGGCTCCGGTCTCTTGTGCGTAAGCAGGCATGGCAACAACGCCGCCGGGTGCTGTAGCGATAAAACTGGATAACAGGTCGGTTTCGGTAAAATAAAAAAGGAGTAGTCCAGTTAAAAAAGCAAAAAGAATGGAAAGAATCAGGACGGCAATAATGATCAGCCAGTAGCTGCTCAGCGTTTCAATAAGGGTGATATTGACGTACAAGCCAAGTTGCACACCGAGAATTCCTTGGCCAATCCAAATCCAACTTTTCGGAATATGATTGACTGCATGGTTCAATCTCCAGAACGTAGGCTGGAAAAATGTAATCAGACTGCCGATAAATAAAGCACCAATCATCCAAGCAATGGATAGATCGGTAAAAGAAAACACAAACCCGCCCAATCCACATAGAACAAAATAGATCACGTACTGCATAACCATTTCCTTCTTTCTTGGTGCAGACACTTTATCTAGTATAATACTGAGGAGATGGATGAGCAAAACATTAGCTTATGGGAGAGGTCCTAAGGAGTGGAGTGACATTTATGTTTCGGTTTTTTACGATCTTTTTTTCAATGTTTATGATACTGATGGGATGCCAAAGCCCCTCTGACGGTGACAAGCTTCAAGGCACGGTGGTGAATATCGTGGACGGGGATACGTTTGACGTAAATATTCGGGGGGTGGGCGATGAACGGGTGCGTCCGATTATGGTGGACGCTCCGGAAATCTGTCATCAACATGATCCTCCGGAGTGCGAGCCGGAACCTTTTGGGGAGGAAGCCACCGAATTTGCGGTGGATGTACTTCTCGGAGAGACCGTCTATCTAGAGCCAGATGTGTCCGAACGTGATCCATATGATCGGCTGTTATTCTACGTGTATGTAGAAGAAGATCAGATGTTTCAGGAAATGTTGTTAGAAGAAGGGTTAGCTGAGGTTGTTGTGTTTGAGCCGGATGTGCGTTATAGAGAGGAATTTTATGAGGTTCAGGAAGAGGCACAAGAGCAGGAGAAGGGGATGTGGTCGCTCTAGATTACTGCTCTTGAATTTCTTGTAAAAATTGTTGAATACGGGACCGGTATTCATCACTTAAATGAATCGTGTTGTGCCCTTTTTCTTCAATAACATAGCTATCCTCAGGACCTCCCCAGTGTTCTACGAAGGATTTAGAGAATTCCGGATCAATAATTTCATCATCTTCGGCAATGAGAGCGAGCAGCGGGTGCTGCATCTCCGGAGCGGTCTCCGTAGAGTCGAAGGAATACTGTAATAACCACTCTATAGGGAGAAACGGGAATTGCGATTGAGCGACTTGTGCTAGATCATCAAACGGAGAGACGAGGATCGTTCCCTGCACCTCCCGTTCTACACTGACATGCGTAGCTACCGCAGAACCGATACTTCTTCCCATCGTGGCGATGTTATCAGCGTCAATATCTTCTCGCTCAACCATTTCGTCATAAATCATCAATGCGTCCCCCAATAGCGCCTCTTCATCCGGCTCTCCTTCGCTTAATCCATACCCACGATAATTCATCAATAATACGGACCAGTCCTCCAGTTCCGTTTGTTCAGGAATCAACTTCGATACTTCTTCCGCGTTCCCGCCATAGTAAATCAGCAAAGGTGAAGGCTCTTCCTCTGCATTGGAAACCAGCCAACCGTGCACGGTTACCTCATCGGTAACGGGGACGTTAATCTCTTCAACCTCAGGGTATTGTGTCCGAATCTCATCAGTTTCATCGTCTGATATCGATGTAGGGTGAAAAATGATCCGATGTTGGAAAAAATACAGCAACGCAACCATAGCCCCGATAAAGAAAATACCTATGGTGATCCACCAGATCCATTTGGGAAAAGCGTACATGTTTTCACCGCCATCAGGATGGTTTGATATTTTTATTTTATCAGAAAGCAGGCTGATGGTCTGTGTTGGGGCGAGGTTCCTGAGAATTTTTTCATTGATCCGTTAATTTTTCTTTCTTTCTGCCGATACATAAAGTAGATGGACATGTAGCATCAAAAACAGGTACCTTCTCCTGGAAACTCAGGGGTTGTATAAAAACTAAATCTACGGAGGATGATCGGAATGATTATTAACAACAACATGTCAGCCATGAATGCACACCGTCAACTCGGGATCAACCAGAACAACATGCAAAATTCGATGGAGAAGCTGTCTTCGGGGGAACAAATCAACCGCGCCGGTGATGATGCGGCCGGTCTTGCGATCTCTGAAAAAATGCGTGCGCAAATTCGCGGTTTGGATCAAGCAAGTAATAACGCCCAAGATGGGATTTCTATGATTCAGACGGCTGAGGGAGCGTTGGATGAGACGCATCAAATCTTGCAGAGAATGCGCGAGCTTGCGACTCAATCTGCAAATGATACAAACCAGGATAGTGTAGACCGTGAAGCGATTCAAGCAGAAGTAGATGCATTGGCTGAAGAAATTGGCCGGATTTCTAAGCAAACAACGTTTAATGGTCAAAAATTACTGAATGGCGATTTTGAAGAGAATACGTTAACCTTCCATATCGGTGCAAATAGCGAAGAAGATATTAATATCAACATTCGGGAAATGGATGCTGAATCTTTACGTGTAGCTGGAGGAGATATTGAAACGGAGCTTGAAGCAGGAACCACAACCATTGGTGATCATGAAGATGTAGATGTTCTAAGAGATGGTGATGACGTGGTAGCTATTGATGTCGAAGGCTCTTGGTACTCAGAGGCTGAAGATGATGGAGAAGGGAATCTTACAGGTATTGGTGAGGAACTTGATAACATCAGCGGTGATACAGACAGCGGCTATGTAATGACCTTAGCTTCTGACCATGCAGGCATTGACGTTTCCAGCCAAGAAACGGCGAGTGCTGCGATTGATACCATCAACACTGCAATCAATGAAGTATCAACGGAACGCTCAAATTTAGGAGCCGTTCAAAATAGGCTAGAGCATACCATTGCTAACCTAGATAACGCCTCCGAAAATCTTCAAGCAGCTGAATCACGTATCCGGGACGTTGATATGGCTCAAGAAATGATGGAATTTACACAGAGTAACATCCTTTCTCAAGCTTCTCAGTCCATGCTTGCCCAAGCTAATCAATTGCCGCAAAACGTCCTTCAGTTGCTTCAATAAGAGCAAAAGGAGAGCGGGATGCTCCGCTCTCTCTTCTTGAAAGGGATAACCATCCTTACCTATCGACTCATCCACTTACCGTTTCTTCGGGGGTCCGTTCCGCCATATACATTTTCTTCATTATAGTCGATCGTAAGACTTTGAATGCTTCCAAAGTAGAAAGGTGATCTAGAGTTATCGACCGAATACCCGTTTTCTTCTAATTGTTGTTGGAGGGGAGGAGGGATTCTTCCTTCTAAATAGATTTTTTCTTCATGCAAATCGCGATATGATCGGTTTTCGTCGATGGCTTCGTTAATGGGCTCCTCAAAGAGAAGATGTCTACTCAATACTTGAGTTAATGTGGATGTTATTCGTCTACCGCCAGCACTTCCAATCCCGATAAGCGGGGTCCCATTTTTGGAAAGCACCGTAGGGCTTATATAGCTAAAGGGACGTTTGCCTGGTTCGTACGCATTGGGAGAAGAGGAGTCTGACGAAAAATTATCCAACTGATTATTTAAGAAAAACCCATTGGTGAAAATACCAGAACCAAAAAAACTGCTGAGGGTATTCGTCACCGAGACGATCATTCCGTCTTGATCGACAACGACGAAGTGAGTTGTGTTTCCGTCTTTATCTCCCTCGTAATCTTCTAATGGTTCCTCATTTACAGAACCCACGGAGGAGATATTAGAAGCCAGATTTTCTGTATACTCTTGACTTGATATTTCATCTAAAGGCATATCGACAAATTCTGGGTCACCGATGGTTTCCAGTCGGTCTTCATAGGTTTCACGATTAATTTCTCCAATCATTTGAATAAAATTAGTGGGTCGATCCTCTAATTGATCTACATGTAATTGCTCGGCCATCTGCAAAGATTGAATGAGCATGGTACCACCAGCAGGTGGTGGAGGGGTATACACATCGAAACCTGCAAATTCTCCTTTTATAGGTTCTGTTTTTTCGACTTCATAGTTTTCGAGGTCTTTCTGTTCGATTCCGTCCACTTTCCTTACGAGCTGACTTGCGATTTCCCCTTCATAAAAGATATCCGGACCTTCTTCACGAATAGCCGTCATCGTTTTGGCTAATTCTTCTTGTTTAAGAGTCTTTCCTTCTTCAATAGCTCTGTTATCGGGGTAAAACAACGAGGCTTCGTTTGGCGGGATGCGGTGATTAGCATCAAGCAATTGGGAGTGAAGGGTGCTTGATACTTGGAGGCCATTTTCAGCTTGATGGATCGCCGGCGCTAATAAGCGTTCCATGGATCGACTGCCAAAATCCTCATGGATTTCATCCATCCCCATAACAAAACCAGGGACGCCAATCCCTGATTCTGGCTTTGATTTTTGGTCTGGAGCTTTTTCCCTGTAATCATAAATAATAGGGTCCACATCTTCTGCGGGGTGAACAAGCATTATTCCTCCGCCTCCGATTCCAGAAGCAAAAGGTTCCACGACTCCTAAAGAATAAGAGATGGCTATAGCTGCATCTACAGCGTTCCCTCCGCGTCTTAATACTTCCATCCCTACCTCAGTGGCAGCAGGGTGATCCGTTGCCACCCCAATGCCAGGACTTTTGATTTCATTTGCCTCTCTAGGTTCATAGTTGGGATCATGATTTGTAGGGGTATGAAGAAGGTTCTGAAGGGAAAGTAAGACAACAGCGATCGCCAATAAATTAAGTACAAGCATGCTGTCTTTATTGAGACGCAATACTATTCACGACCTTTATTATAGAAATACAATAAGAATCCCTAAAGTGATGATAAACCCGATCACCGTATGTGAGGTTGTTTTCGGTTTTTGCTGCTTCACGGCTTTTAAATATTTCTCTTTAAAAGTGAGTTTGTTTGTGGACGTTTCCATGTTTATCCTCCAATTCTATACCACAAATAGATGGTAAACGGAAAGAATACCAAAAGTCACGAAACTCAAGGCGATCGTACTTGAGACTGTAGGTATGAACCCTTGTCTTTGAATCGTATTCGCAATTAAACCGGGAACGATCAAACCGATGGCTTGTAAATCGGCCACATCCATAGGGATAAAGCCGTATGCAGTGTCAAAACCAAGCTTTAAGAGAATACCTGTGAGAAGCATGGCTGTAAATTTCCTTCTTCCATATAAAATTGTAAAATGATTAATAATATGCATGACAACGAGATAGGTTGCAAAGCTCACAAACAGAATCGAAATCGCATATAAAGGGGTATCAATGACAAGAGCAATGTATCCTGGAACAACAAGCCCTGCGGGTAAAATCCCGGTTTTCTCAGCAAAAAATAGACTAAGTGTAACGCCTGCTACGAGTGCAATAGTAATTTCTGTTAGTCCCACTGTTGATGGCTCCTTTTTAAGTGATTGAATGTAATTCGCGTCCCAATGGTTCTTCTTTCACCTTGATTTTCTGCATTTCATCTACGAACGGTTCCGCTGCCCCATGGATATTGCCTACCCCATAGATGACGGTGTTCGTTACGTGCGGGTGAATTTCTTGTAAAATTTCTTCGGCTGTATAATGTTCTAAATTTAATAGATGGCTAGCTGGTATGTTTCCGGCGTTATATCGATCGATAATAGGGCTTGTCGTTTCGCCAATCAGGACGAGCGTCTCACAAGGAATATACGGCAGGACATCATGGGCGAATTGTTCGGTTCGATCTACACGGTCATCTCGGCAGTTCATGACAACGAGGGCTTGAGTTGTCGGGTATCCTAGCTTTTGTACCCGATTCCAAATGCTAAGTGTTGATGTCGCATCATTGGCAGCAAACCCATTAACGAGATAAGAGGGAGAACCGCTATCGGTGCTTATGGGGGTGATCTGTAGAGAGCCTGGATCGGGCCACGCGTTTAACATCCCTTTAAAGGCGGTTTCTTGATCAATCCCTACAGCTTCTGCTACGGCTAATGCCAGGGCTGCATTTTCGGGAAACACCATATAGTTAAACTTCAGCAAAAAGTCTTCGGGAATACGAGAGGTATCACATACGATCACCTCGGTCTTTCTTTTCTCGGCGATTTCCTGAAACATGGGGACATAGGGACTTTCGTTGACAATCAGATGCCCGTTATAGGGAATGGTGGATGTAAAAGCTTGGGCCACTTCATCAAGGGTGGGCCCCATGACGTCCATATGATCTTCTAAAACATTGACAATGACTCCGATATTGGCTTGCAGCATTTTCTCCTGAAAGACCTCCTGGTAGTCGGGAGTGACGGCCATACATTCACTGACTAAGGCCTCGGCCTTGAGGGAAGAGGCTTTCTTAACAACATCTTTTTGTTCCCCAATATTAGGGCCTTCCGCTCGACGTTCGATGGGTTCTTCTTTAGCATCAAACCAATAAAGCATCCGGGCCTGCGTGCCCGTGGTCTTTCCGACGGTTCGATAATCACCCTCTGTTAAAATTCCAGTGACTAACCTTGTGACCGTCGATTTTCCGCGAATTCCGTTAATGTTAATACGAATCGGGATCGCCTCGATGTTCTGGCTGTGTTTCCGACGTTCCAACACGCCAAAAGTGAATAATAGTATGATGCAGATAGAAATGATGTACAACATTGAGAGTCACCTTCCAAAAGTTATTGGTGCTATATATAATCACACTATAGTTACCATAATTTGGTCAATATATTTAATATGAATTTAATAAATATTTTACAATTAATTTACTTCCATAAAATCAGTAATAGAAATGAAATCATTTACATATTCGTTCTCTCTTAAACTGCTTTATATGAAAAAAAGAGTAGCGGAATGCTACTCTTTACCTCTCTTACCAGTAGAGGATTCCTAGGGTGAAAGCGTAAAACGGTTTAAAGCTTTATCGCTTTCAAGTAGTAATATATCATTGCTCTTATTTTCCAACAATAAGAATTAATTACTGGAATTTACAATTTATAAATGCCAATGTGACTTTTTACTAGCTACTTTCGGGTAGTAGAGTGTCAGGCTTTTATTAAAAAAGGAATTTATTACCATTGCAGAATGAGGGTTTTTACAGCTATATGAGTATAAAAGGGTGTATGAATGAGAAGTTCTCGAACTTTATGTTACATATTTCGCAGTTTCTTGATCGCGTTTTTCCGCCAACCTTTGACGGTCTCGGTGGATACGCCATATTTGGCTGCGATGTTGTGTGGAGGTTGGTCGTGAATGGCGTGTCCAATGAGCCAACGTTGTTCACGCATGGTTAATCTTTCTAAATATGGAGATAGGCTGTCGATGTCTGATTGCCATGCATCATCTATTTGAGGGTCTTTCATCAATTTCGAGTAATCGGAGCTTAGAAAATGGTGCTCTTGGTAATGGGCTTCTTTTTTTAGCATCGTCAACATTTCACCTCTGACACGAATGACAGCATAGGATGGAAACGGTCTTTTTCATCATCGTGGTGTTTATAGGCAATCCATAGGCCTAAATACCCTGCTTGTATAAATTCTTGATGATTACTATGGATGTTGAGTTTCTTGAGCATACCTAGTACTAACGGTGTGTACTGTTGATAAATCTCGTTGAATGTAAATGGCTGACGGGCCAATGGGTGATGATTCACGCAGGGTCCTTTCTTGAAGCGGCGCCGTCCATCTGTTTATTTACCGGTTATTTTAAATATAGCAAGAAATGTAAAAAAAGGAGGTGGTAATATGAAAATAATCCTATATTTTTATAAACAAATACATACTATAAATATATTTACATATTGGTTTCCGTCTATAATATTAGGCACTAATGACTAGTGAAACTTATGGAAATTATTCGTATGATAGAAGGATAGTCACAGGAAATAGGAGGAAGAATGATGCAAGTAAAAAAAGCGATTATCCCAGCTGCGGGGTTGGGAACAAGATTTTTACCGGCGACGAAGGCACAGCCGAAAGAAATGTTGCCGATTGTCGATAAGCCAACGATTCAATATATTGTTGAGGAAGCGGTTGCCTCCGGCATTGAGGACATTCTCATTGTTTCCGGGCGCGGAAAGCGTGCGATCGAGGACCATTTTGATGTATCCTATGAATTAGAAGAAACGTTACGCAAAAAAGAAAAATGGGAATTGCTCGCTGAGACGAGAACGATTTCTGAATTTCCGAATATCCATTACATACGTCAAAAAGAAGCAAAAGGTCTTGGGCACGCTGTATCATGCGCCAGCCAATTCGTTGGCAACGAACCATTTGCGGTAATGCTTGGCGATGATATTGTGCGCTCCAATGGAAAACCATGCCTGCAGCAACTGATGGAAGTCCATGAAGAACATAAAGGATCGGTCGTCGGTGTGCAGACCGTACCCGACAGCGAGATTTCCAAATACGGGGTTGTAGCCCCTAAACAGACGTCAGCGAATGCAATTGAGGTGGGGGATCTGATTGAGAAACCATCCTTAGAAGATGCACCATCGAATTTCGCGATTATGGGCCGCTATATTTTAACCCCGGAAATTTTCCCGATTCTGGAAACGCTGCCGCCAGGGGCAGGGAACGAAATCCAGCTTACGGACGCGATTAAGCAATTGAACGTCGAGCAATCGGTGTATGCGTATGATTTCAAAGGGGACCGTTATGATGTTGGTGACAAGTTCGGTTTTATTAAGGCGACCATTGAATTTGCTTTGGAGAGAGATGATTTGAAGGAGCAGGTGGAAGCTTATTTGAAAGAAGAAGTGTTTGAACGTGTGTGATGGTTTCATCAAACGTTTGATTAAAGAAGGTCTATGGGCTGTGAATACCGGTTTATTTTCTAAAAGAGATTGTAAGGATGATTGAGATGAAGATAGCAGTTGTGGGGACAGGTTATGTAGGACTTGTGACAGGGGTTTCGTTGTCAGAGATTGGTCATACGGTGATGTGTGTGGATGTTGATGAGTCGAAGGTGGCTCGTATGCAGGCGGGGGTTTCACCGATTTATGAGCCGGGCTTGTCTGAGATGATGGAGAGTAATATTGAAGCGGGGCGTTTGTCCTTTACGACTGAGCATAGGGATGCGTTTGTGGATGCCGATGCGATTTATATTGCGGTAGGGACGCCGCAAAAGGAAGATGGTACGGCTGATTTGCGTTTTATTGAGTCGGTAGCGGGTAATATTGCTGAGCATTTAACGGGTTATGCGGTGGTTGTTACGAAGAGTACGGTGCCGGTAGGGACGAATGATTATATTCAGTCGTATATTGCGAAGTATACGGATGTTTCTTTTGATGTGGTTTCTAATCCGGAGTTTCTTCGGGAAGGTTCAGCGGTTTATGATACGTTTAACGGAGATCGGGTGGTGATCGGGTCGGATCGTGCAGAGGCCGCGTCGGTTGTTGAAAAGATCAATCGGCCTTTTGGATTACCGGTTTTTAAGACAGATATCCGCAGTGCGGAAATGATTAAGTATGCGTCCAATGCATTTCTAGCTACGAAGATCAGTTTTGTGAATGAGGTTGCAACGCTCTGTGAAAAATTGGGAGCTAATGTGGAAGATGTGGCCAAAGGTATGGGGCAGGATAAGCGGATCGGGAAAAAGTTCTTGAATGCGGGGATTGGTTACGGAGGTTCCTGCTTTCCGAAGGATACGAGCGCGTTGGTCCAGATTTCTGGCGAAGCGGGCCATGATTTTACGCTGCTTAAAGCCGTGATGGAAGTGAATGAACGGCAACAGCGGTTGTTGGTCGAGAAGGCGAAGGAGCGCTTTGGCTCGTTGCGCGGGATGACGATTGCTATACTTGGGCTGTCGTTTAAAGCGAATACGGATGATATGCGGGAAGCGGCGTCGGTGGTACTGGCAGAGGAGTTAGTGCTTGCCGGAGCGCACGTGGTAGCTTATGATCCGATTGCGATAGAGAATGCGAAGCAGGTGCTACCGGAAGCGGTGGATTACGCGGGCAGTACGGAGGCAGCTTTAGATGGTGCAGATGCGACATTTGTGGTGACGGATTGGGATGAGATTAAGGAATTAGATACGGGGACGTTTAAGGAGCGGTTGACGAAGCCAGTGGTGTTTGACGGGCGAAACTGCTTTGATTTGGATGATATGCGCGAAGCTGGCGTGGAATATTATTCGGTCGGTCGGCCGGGTATTGGGAAAGAGGGAGTGATGAGGTGAATGACTCGTGTTGCGTGGGTTTCGGCGCAATTATTAGGTATTCGGCTTTGTCTGTAAATGAGATGCTAGCTTTCCATGGGCGGAAAGCTAGCATACTTTCATTATCGGTTGGTAAAAGATTCAAACGCCCCATCAATCCATAAGTGTGGCTTATCAAACGTTTGTTTAAGACGGGCGCTACCCTTTAGGGCTACTGATCATTAATTAAAATATAGGTCGCTTTTACGGGGCCGTGGACGCCCACAACGAGGCTCATTTCGATATCGGCGCTGTTGGAGGGACCTGATATGAAATTGATGCAGGAGGGGATTGTTTCGCCATTTTGTACTCTTTGATGGATTTGCTGAGTGGCCTGAGACATGCGCGGGACGATTGAGCTTTGCGGAATGATGGCAATATAGGTTTCAGGTAAGAGGCTGACGGCTCGCCCCTTATCAGCCGAACTGAACAAGACCACCGTACCTGATTCTGCTAATGTGATATCGCTATACGTAATTCCCACGTGGGTCTGTTCAGCGATGTTGATGTTTTCGCGACCTTTGGATTTATCCCAGATATGGGTTTCTACACCAAGGTTAGCCATTTGTTCACGGAAGTGTTTATTCAGTCCGGCTTCTTCTAACCGTGGATCTTCCCACATCATGAGTGATGCTGCTTGATAGCGTCCGATGGTTTCTGCCACTGTTTCACCGACGCCAGCTGTCTCTGTTTCAATGACATCGGTGTGAATATGCTCACACTGCTTTTTAAATCTCTCTACCCATTTGTCTGAGCTTTCATGTTTAAATACTTGCCATTGAGGCTGTTGTTTCCAAGCAGGGCGCTCCACGTGTTGACTACGGGGACGCCCAGATTGTTCGGCGATATGGTTTAAGAAATTTTCTCTATGTTGAATGTTTCCTCTTGGCATCACGATTTATCCTCCCGGTCTCGATTGGCAAACCAATCACGGAATCGTTGGCTTGCCGGTGCTGGTAAATCTCTTATATTTGTCCATGCTTTTAGTGGTCCCGGCCCATTGGGGATGTTCGAGCCTTTTGTCCAAGGTCGCATTGCACGATGTGCTTGCTTCGAAGCCAGGCGATACAGACGTGGAGATGAAGTACCCGATCCAAACATTTTCATCGCCCATTTTTCCGGAAGAGGACCAAGGTTTTCCTTCTCGGTGATGATTTGCCGATGGGCAATCAAGTGCTCATGAAGTGGAATCTTCACAGGGCAAGCCTCTGTACAAGCCGCACATAGAGAAGAAGCATAGGGTAAGTCTTTGTTATCTTCGTAACCATCAAGGAGCGGTGTCAGTACTGCCCCGATGGGGCCGTTGTAAATCGAGCCATACGCGTGACCGCCAACATGACGATAAACGGGGCATACATTCACGCAAGCTGCACAACGAATACAGTGCAGGGCGGATTGAAATTGAGTACCAAGAATTTCAGAGCGACCGTTATCAACGATGACAAGATGAAATTCTTCCGGTCCATCTACATCTTCTTCACCTTTTGGGCCTGTGAGTCCGGTGATATACGACGTTAATTTCTGACCAACAGCCGAGCGGCAGAGTAGACTGACAAGGACATCAAGCTCTTCCCAAGTGGGGACGATTCTTTCCATGCTCATCACTGTGACTTGAGTTTTCGGTAAAGCAGTAACAAGTCGGGCATTTCCTTCGTTCGTGACCAGTGAAATGGAACCAGACTCAGCAACGGCAAAGTTACAGCCGGTAATCCCTAAATCGGCCTCTAGGAACTCTTGTCGCAGTTGTTCACGGGCAAAACGCGTGAGCTCTTCAGTGGATTCACTATTTTCGTAGCCTTTTTTATCTCGAAAAACGTCCCTGATTTGTTCGCGATTTTTATGGAGAGCAGGGGCTACAATATGAGAGGGGGGGTCGTGATCATCAATTTGTAAGATGTATTCCCCTAAATCCGTTTCCACGACTTCACGACCGTCATCCTCTAGGACATCGTTAAGACCGATTTCTTCGGTTACCATCGATTTTGATTTGACAATCTTTTGGGCCTCTTTTTCCTCCGCGACCTTGCGAACATAGTCATTGGCTTCCTCCGCTGTTTGAGCGAAAAAAACATGGCCACCAAGTTCGGCGACTTTATCACTTAGTTGCTCAAGATAGTAGTCAAGATGATTCAGCGTATGCGTGCGAATTTCTTCACCTAAGTCACGCCACGCTTCCCAATCCCCCAATTCTTCCGAAGACTCCTGCTTTCTTGTTCTTAACCTTTCTTGCGCAGAACGAACGGCCCCACGCATGAACGCATCTTCCAAACCTGTATGAATGCGATTTTCAAAATTCTTTTCTCCAACTCTCAAAGGCATGGGATCACTCCTATTCTGAATGATTAAGGACTTCAGCAATGTGCATCACTTTTATCGCATCATTCTTACGTGTAAGCCGTCCTCCGATATTCATGAGACAACCGGCGTCTGCTCCGATTAAAATATCGGCTTCGGTTTCTTGAATGCATGAAACTTTTTCATCCACCATTTCTTTAGAAATCTTAGGCATCTTGACCGCAAATGTGCCTCCAAATCCACAGCAATCATGTTTGTTGGGTAAGTCAATCATTTCCAAACCTTCAACATTGTCCAATAATGTTTGTGGGGCGGAGGTGACTCCTAGTAATCGGATCATATGACAAGATGTGTGATAGGTTGCTTTTGCCTTAAAGGAAGCACCGGTATTTTCCACACCAAGTACTTCGACGAGAAATTGGGTAAGTTCATAAGATTTTTGAGTTAAGAGCTCTGCATCTGACGACCATTCGGGTTCGTCTTGTAAAAGCTGTGGATATTCATGCAGCATGGCTGCGCAAGATCCTGAAGGTGTAACAACATATTGGGAATCTGCAAATGCCGTGATCGTTTGTTTTGCTGCTTTTTTGGCGTCTTGGTGATATCCGCTATTAAAAGCCGGTTGGCCACAACACGTTTGTGAAGTAGGGAAATCCACGGTACAGCCGAATTTTTCAAGTAATTGCACGGAAGCTTTCCCAGCATTAGGGTAGAACATATCTCCTAAACAAGTAATAAAAAACGAGACTTTCATTATCAGAGCCCCCTTTGGTTAATAAGAAGGAGGAGCTAGCGTTGTTTTGTGCTCTCCTTCGAGTTCACGCCGTTTTCTTTCACCAATAATAATGGCAGAAATTATGATTATAGTTAGAATCGAGAGTGAGATGGTCCCAGTGTTCAGATGAAAACCATGTATAGTTATGATGCCCATAGCTCCTGCAAAAGTAAGATAGAAGGTAAGCGGGATAAGCATTCTGCGCATGAGAATCCCTTCTTTACCAAAAACCCCGGATGAAGCAGAAGCAGCGACTACATTATGTACGCAGATGAGATTCCCTGCTGCTCCGCCTATAGCTTGTAAGGCCACAATAATCAACGGACTCATGAGAAGCTGATCAGCTACACCGAATTGGAATAAGGAAAACATCATGTTACTTACCGTATTACTCCCAGCAACAAAAGCTCCAATGGCACCGATAGCCGGGGATACGAATGGCCACTGCGCTCCAACGCCGTTTGCAAGTTCCTCAGCAAGAAGGAGAGGCATGCTTTCTAATCCGGAAAAATTATCATTCGTATTAATGAATACTTGGACCATAGGGACTGAAAATAAGAGGGCAACCATTGCTCCTGATACGGTTTTGAATGATTGTTTCACAGCACGCGTGTAGCTGCTTAATTTCATGCGATACAGTAGTATTGCAAAAAGTGAAACAGCGATAAAAATAACGCCTGGAATATCAAGAACGACTGAACTGGCAGAGATGTCAGTGTTAAAGATATGTTCTAAGGTGACTTCAGATGCTTGGATCCAATTCGCAAATGGTAAAAAATCAACCTTAATGGCAATCAGAAGAAAGGCAACGAGCGTATAAGGAATCCATGCTTTTATATTGGATACTGAATTTTTAGATGGATCATCCATATGAAACGAGATATGACTGAGCCATTCAGGATTCCAGTTCTTTTCATCTGGAAAATCCCATTCATGTTTCGGCATAAACAAGCCTTTTTTGGCAGCAGGGATGACAATGGCAAGTCCTATTAATCCACCTAGTAAAGCCGGGAATTCTGGACCTAAAATAATGGCAACCACGGCAGAGGGTATTGTATAGGCCAACCCTCCAAAAAGGGCAAATCTCCACACGGAAAGGCCTTCTGAGAAAGACCGATTCTCTCCAAAAAAATAAGTGAGCATCGCGACCATAAATAATGGAATAAATGTCCCAATGATCCCATGAAAAATGGCTACTTGGGCACCAATTTCAGCAATAAATGAAGAGAAGGGGATTCCTTGTGCATTTACAAATTGTTCAACAATGGTTGAGCCTTCCAGCCCCGATCCAACTCCAGTAATAATCGGCGTGCCAACAGCACCGAATGAGACAGGGGCTGATTGTAACATAAGCGCAACCATGACCGCAGCCAATGCTGGGAAACCGACGGCAATCAGTAAGGGGCCAATAATCGTGGCAGGGGCTCCCCATCCTGCTGCGCCTTCCAGAAACGTTCCGAATAGCCAACAAATGAGGATGACTTGAATCCGACGATCGGGTGTTATGCCAGAAAAGCCTTGCCGGATAGTATGAAGCGCACCGCTTTCTTTGAGCGTGTTTAATAACAATATGGCACCAAAGACAATAACGGCTACCTCGAGAGCGGTTACAAGTCCGTCGATGGATGCAGCAGCAATTTGTTGAAAAGGGACTTGCCAAAGGGTCATTGAAATGATGACAGTAATAACAAAAGCCACTGGCATGGCTTGTTTAGCAGACCAACGCAAGACAACGAGCAGAATGAAAACAGTAATAATTGGGATCATTGCAACAAAAGCGAGTAGAGTTGAGCTAAGCAAACCACCACATCCATTCTTTAGAAGATCTAGTCATCAGATGACCGGATGATGAGTTTTATTATAGTCGTAATCGCTTTCAAAATGCAATACCTTATTTTTGATTTATATAAAAAAACACTGTCATAGACAGCGTGGAGGACTCTTATTTTTGTTGATTCTGGTAAAAGTCCGTTATTATTCGCTCAACACTCTCTAAGTGTTCAAACATTAACTGGCTAGCGAGCGATGCGTCTCTCTCTTGAATGGCTTCAAAAATACGATAGTGTTCTTCGTATAGACGCTCTGCCCGGACTTTCTCTGAATAAAGCCAGATTCTCCGTGTTTCTAGCATCGTTTGTATGGTAAGGTCTTTGGCGCCATTGAGCAAGTTTTGTAGCATCTCGTTATGGGTAGCGCGCGCGATTGCTAAATGGAATTGCCAATCGGCTTCTTCTCCAAGTTTTTCGTCGTCCATGTTAATGTTCATCTGTTTTAAAGCTTTTTCCATTTCCTTTAGGTCTTTAACTTCCCAGCCGGTGGCTGCTGATCTCGCAGAACCGACCTCAAGTATTTTCCTCACTTCTAGTAATTCCTGAATATCTTTTGGATTTTTAAGGAGAGGGGAAGATACAGGTATGGTAAGTGAAACGCGGTTAAACGTTTTAACAAAGGTTCCTTCTCCATGCCGAATATCAACAAGTCCCATCGCACGCAACGCACTCAATGCTTCGCGGATCGCTGAACGGCCAACATCAAATTGCTGAGCCAATCGTTCAACTGAATCTAAGCGATCACCTGGCTGTAATTCTCCGCTTTCTATCAACGATTTTAATGCTTCGGCTACCTCTTCATAGATTTTTTTAGAGCGAATCTGTTTATATTTCATCGTTTCTCCTCTCAGAAGCTACAGATGGTTGGATTAAAGAAGGATGAAGGAAATATGCGGGAAAACAACGGAAAGTTTTTCGCATATAGAGTATATTGTAATAGGATAGATGTTTCAATAGACCAGACCTTGACTCACTAAAAAGGGGTTGTCTTAAAAAATTTTAAGCCGATGAAAGCATTATCGTGGAATGCCTTAGCCGTAGCGCTGATAATCATTCCGCGCGCTCAATTATCGGGTGATTGCGCCGAAAAACAAAGGGCCGAAGTATTGGATCCTCCCGCCGAAAAGGAAGCTGCCCTTTTGGGGCAGCCTCCTATCTATAATCATTACCTTTGGTGCTCAACAATATCATCCAACATTGTGACCAAATCTTCTTGATCAACCTCATTAATTTCTTCATGAGTGTATTCACTTATTTTTTGGCTGAGTTGATCAAGTCTTTGATATCCTTGACGATCGAGTCCTTGATTAAGCAGGTGATCAGCGACGCGAAGCTGCGCATCTGTTGAGACCTTCACACCTATATGTGCATCCATTCCTTCTGTTAATTCCCTTGCATTTTCGATACTGGCTTTCGTGACTGTAACAGAAGTTTTGGTGACTTCTTCTGTGCCATCAACCGGTCGGTACCAGATGTCAGTCTCCCCGTCTTGCGTAATCGTGACAGGTTCTTTGTAAGTTTTCCAGGATTCACCCTGATCTAGGCTGTATTCAATTTTATCACTTCCTGAAAGTTCAAAAGTGACCTCATGCAAATAACTGCCATCGGAGAGACCAGCTTCTGGTAAGGATATCTTGGTTTCCCCAAAACTGATCTGGGTGAGTACGGGATCATGGTCACTCACTCTTCCATCTTCCTCTGAAAAATCAGCGTTCATATTAACAATATCGGCCTCAGCGTTTTCTGTAAGGTGATTGCTGACGAGAATGTGATCAAGCACTTGTGAGTTACCCTCAAAAATATAGGTATAACGTTCGTTTTCAGGGAGTTCAGTCACCATGTTCGTTAAGTGATCATTTGTAAGAATATCTAGAGGCGGTGAAAATTCGAAATCATTCAGATCCCCCATGACCACGACATTAGATTCATCGTCCATAGACATGATGTCTCCGACGAAGTCATTTACTGCTTCTGCTTGTTCGATTCTTTGTGGTTCGCTAACTAGTTCCGGAGGTTGGTTCTCTCCAAAAAGTGGATCATCAGGGCTTTTTGCGTTGAAATGGTTATTGATCAACACGATTTCCTCGTCGTTAAATTCAAATTCGGCTGCCAGCGGTTTACGAGAATTCTCAAATGCCTCGTTTGAAGGATCTACACGTCCCGGATTCAGCGTTAATCCATCATCATCAACGCCAACCGCAGTTGTTGCGTCCCCGTCCGGCTTATCTGTTAACGAGACACGTTCAGGATTGTATAAGAAGCCGACACGAATGTTACCGCCTGGCTGCCCGCCGTCCTGATTATTTTCTGGAGCAATATCCGTAAAGTCATAGGTTGGTCCGCCATCTGTCTTAATGGCATCAATAAGCGTTTGATAGCTTTCACTGGCGTCTGTCGTTCCGTCATCGACAGGCCCATTATTGTCTTGAACTTCGACGAGTCCGATAATATCTGGGCTTTGTAAATTTTCGTTGATGGATTGAGCCAGATCGCTCGTGCGTTCAGGATCGGTTTCAGCGGAAAAATTCTCAACATTATACGAAGCGATGGTAAGATCTTCTTCATTTGGATTAATCGACGTAACTTCTTGCTCTGTGCCGCCATCTTGGACCTCAGGAAGTGTTTCCGTAGGTCTTAACTTGAAATTGCTATAGTCATAATCAACAACACCGATGATCGTACCATCAAATTGATCCCCAACTTTTGCATTCACATCTTCGGCATCGATGAATATTCGTTCCGGATTATAATTATCCTCATTGATCAAGAGCCCGCCTGCTGGTGTACGTCGTTGATCGACCCCATTGTCCACGACGACTGGGATTTCACCGTATGCGGGCGGACCAACAACTTCAGGATCGTCAAGTTGAATCCGCATCCCTTCCAAACTCTCGTAAAAATCAATCCCATACGTTTCCGGATCAAAATCGGTCAATCCTTCAGAAGCGATCTGTTCTGTTGGCTGTACATAACCGTCTTTACCGATTAAAACTGGCTCCGGTAATTCATTTCCGGAAGATTCAATGTCAATGTTAGAGGCCTCGATTTCCGTTGTTGTTAAATCATCATCGTAGCCATATTCGTCAATGACCCCATCGATATAAACAAGATCCCCAACCTCTACATGAGCGTCCGGCTCATACACATAGATGCCTTCCGAGGTCCGGATGTCCTCATCCGGCTCTGGGTCCTGCATGTAGAAGCCATTTGCATCAATATTAGTCACAATCCCCTCGACATTTGCCACGTGTTCTCCCTCATAAGGGGAGCGGTGATCAGCGCCTTGAATATCATGAATCCGCAGATCATCAATGGGTTCTGGGTCTTTGCCATCCCCATTTTCACGGTGGATATCCTGTGGATTCTGTAATCCGGGGACTCCAAAGTAGGGCTCCAGACTGCCAGTGATCTGGATTTTTTCTCCAATCAAATCAGGGTTGGTTTGTAATCCATAGTCGCTTCGAAAATCAGAGGTAATTTGCACTGGCAATATACGTTTTGGGTCTGTTTCTGAACTCGAATCGGCGAGGGCAACGTTATAATCATTTCCAAACGGCGGCTCGAAATTATAGCTGCTTGGAGCGACCGTATGTCCGACAATATAGCCCTCGATGGTTGCCGATCCCTCGTTGTCAGCAATTGCTTCATCAATCGTCCGGACATCATCATTCGTGTCACTGGCGTTAGCCTGAATCCCCGTGATTGACAAGACACTTAATAATAGCGCAACCATACACACACCGTACAACGATGGCTTCAGGCTTCTTCTAAACATTTCCTCACCCTTCCATTTAAGATTTCCATTGATTAAAAACTATAAAAATATTATATCAATTTTTCGGCCTATTGTATAAAAGGATTTTTATATTTCATTAGGGTTAAACTAAGTAGAAGGCGTGGCTTTTTCGTTTCGTAAGATGGTCATGGATAAGGAAATCTTATAGCAGCCCTTGCGAACAAGCGTTTAATGAGTATAATCCATTTGAAAGCCTTAAAATCGATACGTGACTTGTCTGATGTTTTGCATCAATTAATTGAAGAGACGTTAAACGTGTTTGACGGTTCGACTGCAGTATCAAATAAAAATGATTATATTTGTTGGTGATCCGATGTATTTTACCTGTTAGACTTGTCGTATCGTTTTAATCATAGATTTTAAGAATTCACACAAAGGAAGTATCGGATGGAACCTATTTTTATCGCACTTATACTTATTGCTATTATCGCTCTCGGGGAAGTTTTATCAATATCTACAAGGGCAAAGATTCCAACATTACTCGTCGTAGTCATGATTGCGTTTGTGTTGTTTCAGACAGGCCTTTTGCCTGAATCGTATATAGAAGAGTCACCGCTTGTTGCGTTTGGAGGAATGCTCGTACCGGTGTTAATCGTACATTTAGGTACGATGATCCCACTACCAGTTATTATGAAGCAGTATAAGGCTGTTATTATTACTTTAACTGGGTTAGTCCTATCTTTAGGCATGATGCTTACCATTATTCCCCTTATTTTCGACTATGGGACAGCTGTCGCTGGGGCAGGGCCATTAACAGGAGGCATTATCTCCTACATCATTACATCAGAAGGGTTAACAGAAGCAGGTCTCACCACGCTCGCAGCCATTCCGGTTGTTGTATTTACATTGCAAAATCTCGTAGGGATGCCACTATCCTCCATGCTGCTAAGTAAATATGCCCTCACGATACGGGAGGATGTGAATAACGAAGAATATGTTTCAAATGATGGATCAACGTTGGAAGAGAATGGAAAGAAGAGAGGAAAGAGGTATTTACTGCCTGCTCGTTTCATGGAAAGTAATTTTGTCCTCTTATTTCTTCTATTTATCGGTGGTGCGCTCGCTGTTTGGCTGGATGGTCTTACAGGGATCAATGAAAGCATCTGGGCACTTGCGATTGGAATAACAGGTGCTGTATTTCGTATTTATCCAGAACGAACGATGGAGAGGGCCAATAGTTCAGGCATTACGATGGTTACGCTGATTATTGTCGTCGTGCACTCGCTTGTGGGTATTACATGGGATCAGGTGGTCGCCTCACTGCTGCCTGTTTTTGGTATTATTATCATTGGAACGGCAGGTATTATTATTGGAGCAATGGTTGGCGGGAAGATTTTTAAATGGAAAGCGACGAAGGCTATTCCAGTGGCCTTAACAGCTCTTTACGGATTTCCTGGGGATTATTTAATCGTAGAAGAAGTCAGCAGAAGTATTGGACGCAATGAAGCAGAGCAAAAGCGAATTATGAATGAATTAGTGGCTCCGATGTTAATCGGCGGTTTTACATCAGTAACGGTCGGGTCTGTCGTAATTGCAAGTATATTGATTGGAACCATTTGATAAAGGGGAGTTTTGAACATGACATATACGTTTATAAAAAACGGGACACTTATCGATGGAACAGGAAACAACCCGATGAAAGAAGCCGCAGTCTTGATAAAAGATGAAAAAATAGAACAAGTAGGAAGCACCGATAATATCACGATCCCAGAGGGCACCACTGTTGTTGACGCCACGGGAAAATATATCTTACCAGGACTTATTGATACGCATGTCCATATGGCCATGGAGTTGAGAAACGTTCAGGATGCGATATTAACACCATTTTCTTATCGTTTTTATGAAAGTGTCTCCTTCCTGAAACGTACACTGCAAACCGGAATTACTTCTGTTCGCGATGCTGGTTTTTCGGATATTGGAATGAAAAAAGCAGTAGAAAACGGTCTCGTAGAAGGGCCGCGTATGCAAGTGAGCATTAACCCTTTAACAACCACTGGAGGGCATGGCGATCACTGGAATCACTCAGGGGTCGACACCTCTCTCCAGTCATACCCTGGGATGCCGGATGGAAATTGTGATGGGAAAGAAGAAGTTCGTAAAACGGTTCGCAAAATGCTTCGAGCCGGAGCAGAAGTCATTAAAGTACATGCGACTGGCGGGGTTTCAAGTCCAACAGACCATCCGGAGTTCACCCAGTTTTCAAGGGAAGAACTAGAAGTGATGGTAGAGGAGGCAAATTTTCGTAAGGGAATCAAGGTAATGGCTCACGCACAAGGTGCAGAAGGGATCAAAAACGCTATCCGAGCCGGCATTTATTCAATTGAGCATGGGATTTATATCGATGATGAAGCCATTGAGCTCATGCTTGAACATAATACGTTCCTCGTACCTACGTTATTGGCGCCTTTATCAGTTTTGGAGGCAGCTGAACATTCAAATACAATGGCACCATACGCGATTGAAAAATCAAAGGAAGTAATTGAGGCCCATAAAGAAAGTATAGCAAGAGCATACAAATCAGGGGTAAAAATTGCGATGGGGACGGATGCCGGAGTTATGCCCCACGGTACAAACTTACGGGAGCTTGGCTTAATGTGTGATCTTGGTATGTCGGCAATGGAGTCACTTGTAGCTACGACAAAAACAGCTGCTGAATGCCTCGGTTGGGACGAAGAACTTGGAACAGTGGAGGCTGGAAAATTTGCAGATCTCATCATAGCTGATACAGATCCACTAGAGGAGATTCGTGCCTTAGAAAATAGGGATCATATCGTGTTCGTGATGAAAAATGGAGAGATATACAAAGATGATATAAAGTAGAGGAGTATCTGAGTATGGATAATTGGGATTTGTATACAAGATTAATCCATGAGTATGAAGCGGATTTGTCTTACGATGGGATAGATGGGGATCGTTTAGCCAAACGTTTGCATGCGATTTCTGAGATCGGACTCACCGAAGAAGGGGGCAGTTACCGTTTAGGCTTTTCTCATGAAGAACGACAAACGAAAGATCTCGTCATAGGCTGGATGAAAGAAGCTGGTTTGGCCATTACCGAGGATGGCGCGGGAAATGTTTTTGGCCGATTAGAAGGGCAGGATTCTTCTTTGCCCTGTATTTTAAGTGGGTCCCACGTGGACAGCGTGCCAAATGGGGGGCATTTTGATGGACTCCTTGGTGTGCTTTCGGCCCTGGAAGTTGTCGAAGCATGGAAAGCCAAGGGCTACCGACCCCAACGGCCGTTCGAAGTGGTTATCTTTTCCGATGAGGAAGGCGCCAGGTTTAATAATGGGCTAACGGGAAGCAGAGCGATGGTCGATGATATCGACATGGATGTAGAGGAAGAACTAGTGGATGACAATGGGCTTCCATTCGGACAGGCTCTTGAAGCTGTGGGGTTAACAAAGGACGGGTTCGCCAACGAGGGTCGACGTTTAGAAGAAATTGCTTCATTCGTAGAGGTCCATATTGAACAAGGAAAAACATTGGAAAAACAGAACTTGCCGGTTGGCATCGTCTCAGGTATCGCAGGTCCCAGTTGGCTTGAAATAGAGTTTCACGGGACTGCCGGACATGCTGGAAATACACCGATGACAGAAAGACAAGATGCTTTAGTTGCAGCAGGGGAGTTCGTGAGACAGGTTCACGATATCCCTGGCGGTGTAAGTAATTCGGCAGTAGCAACGGTCGGAAAGCTGCAAGTTTACCCCAATGGTTCCAATGTCATCCCGGGTAAAGTTAAGCTAATCGTTGATATCCGAGATATTTACGAAAATACTAGAGACGAGGTCGTCCGTCTCGTAATCGATGAAGCTCAAAACATTGCCACAAATCTAGGGGTTACATGCTCCTATCAACAGACGTTGAAGGTAGCGCCCGTACCGATTCCTGAGGAGGCCAAAAATCAACTTCGCCAGGCCATGGAAAAGCATAACATTACAGCTCATGAACTTCCGAGCGGTGCCGGTCATGATGCCATGATCGTAGGTCACCACCTGCCAGTAGCCATGCTTTTTGTAAAAAGTAAGGACGGAATCAGCCACAATCCAGCCGAATGGTCGTCATTAAATGACTGCGTACAAGGGGTTCACGTGTTAAAATCGTATGTAGAATCCATTGATCAAGTATAAGGTAGAGGGATTATAAAAAAGGAACCTTGCTTAGGTTCCTTACTCTTTGCGATGTAAGCGATCTTCTACTTCATTACAAACTTCTTCAGCGCTTAATCCTTCAGCTTCTACGACAAGACCTTGGGTGGCGGTATCACTCATCCCCATCACATTATTATCTAACCCAGTTGTGACACAGCAGTCACACCCCTGGGCATCTTGTTCCTGATGGAGAGAAACCACTTCATGTCCTCTTTCTTGCAGGGCTGACTCTACATTCGAAAGTGATTGTTCCACACCAATTCTAGCCATTTTCCCACCCCCTTCTTTGTTTATAGTTTCCTGAATTTGTTTACTTATGCACAAAAAGAAAGGAAGGGAATTTTTTGGTTACTAAAATCACTTTAAATGAAACAGCATTACGAAGAAGATCAAGTGGATGGTTTATATAAAATATCTGTTGAGTTTAAAGTGACGAGTGAGGAATGTTATGAAATTACGACCCGGAGAAATTCCCGGTACGCCACTTCTATAGGGAAGAAACGAAGGCGTGATGGGATGGAGGAAGCCGCGGTCGTTCTCGGCCTATGTTGGAGGTTTCGTTGCTATGCGTCAGCGGGAAATAGTAGACACAGGGTCTTTAAATAAACGTTTATTGAAAAGAGGTTCGTAAAAATGTCAGTAACAGATTTTAAAGCTGCTCAAAAATGGAAGCAGCTTCCGAAAGATATACGGGAGAGACTCCTCCGCAATGTGTTCTGTTCATCATGCGGTGTGACCACCATCAAGGGATATACATTGCATGATGATACACAGGGGGTTTTACTCAAAGGAAAATGCAAAACATGCGGTGAAGATGTGGCGCGGCTTGTGGAGGATGAATAACAAAACAGCAGCAAGAGGTATGTACCTAAGCCATTTTCCGGACTTAGGTACGTCGTGTAGATGGGTTTTTCAATTGTCATATCCTCGTTGAACGACTGTTAGTTCTCCTGTTTCCGGATGTATGACAAGTCCATGAACAGGGGTGTTAGTCGGTAAAAGAGGGTGGTTGTTGAGAATGTTAACACTGTTTTCGACAGCACCTTCGACGGTTTCAAAACCTTTCAGCCATTGGCTTACATCGACTCCATCTTCTTTGGCTGCTTGAAATTGATCTTCGGTAACCCCGTGCGCTTTCATTTGCTCAATAATGATGGAAGAGTCGTAAAGTGTCCTCATCCCACAATCTTCATGACCGATGATTATCACTTCATCCGCCTGTAGGACGTATATGGCTACTAATAAACTGCGGACAACACTGTCATAGGGGCTTGTAATGACGCCGCCGGCATTTTTTACCATCTTGACATCGCCGTTTTTGATGTTCATAGCAGCTGGTAATAACTCAACCAACCGGGTATCCATGCAAGTCAATATGACAGATTTTTGATTGGGCAGCTTCGATGTTTTATAAGGTTCATAGTGATTAGAAGTGACAAAATTTTGGTTGTGGTCAAGAATTGCGTCTAAGTACATTTTTTATAGCCAGCTCCCTTCAAAGTTATTTTAGCAAAAAAAGCAGAGTATTTCTAATTAAATCAGGGTATGGGTTATTAAACATAGTGAAAGGATGTTGCAGATGCTATCAGATAAAATCAGTAAAGCATTGAACGACCAAATGAATAATGAGTTTCAGGCTGCCCATGAATACATGGCGATGGCTGCCTATTGCAATTACAAAAGCTACGATGGATTTGCAAACTTTTATTTTCAACAGGCAAAAGAAGAACGTTATCATGGAATGAAAATCTATAACTTCTTAAATGACCGTGGACAGAGAGCTGTTTTTGCTGCCATTAAAGAACCTAGAAAAGATTTTGAATCATTATTAGATACTTTCGAAGCCGGGCTGGCTCAAGAAAGACAGGTGACGAAAAACTTCTATCACTTGTCTGATTTAGCTTGGGATGAAAGGGAGCACCAAACCCTGTCGTTCTTGAACTGGTTCCTCGATGAGCAAGTGGAAGAAGAAGCGATGTTCGATACTCATATTGATTATCTGAACCGCATAAAAGATGATGCAAATGCGCTGTATGTCTATGAGCAGGAGCTTGCAAAACGTGAATTTGTTGCAGAAGAATAGAATGAATGATGCCCCTTACTTGGCAGGTGAGGGGTTTTCTGTGCTGGAGAGGAAGAAGGATTATGAGGGGCCTTTTCAAAAAATGTTGAGGAGTTCGAATTTGTTTTTGCGGCCCAAGGAGGGGAGTGAGTGCGAAGCTGGGAATTTCTGGCCGCAGAGGGATCCCCGTGCGGAGTTGGGGAGTTCTCGGCCCAAGTTGGGAAGGTCTGGCTATAAGAGCATAGTCCCGTAAACTTTTAAGGTGAGCGTGTCTGTCTTTATGATAGCAACGTGGACATATCCAAGATTGCGAGTGGAGAGGCCGTCTCATAGGAAGCGCTTTGCATTTGGGGCAATGGACACCTGTTTTTAGTTCGCTTAATTTGAGATCGTATGTTTCGAGAAGGGGACGATAAAAGGGAGTGTGGTTGCGCTTAAGGGTATCTGCGAGCCTGGACATTTCTACATGGGTAAGATGATTCGTGGTAAAATGTTCATTTAAATGCCTGATATGTTGAGGAAGGTTTTCGGCCCGTAATATTTTATGTTTTTTTATTTTGTCAGAAGTAGAAATGATTGTTGTCGGTTTGCTAAAAATGACAAGGTCAAGGATGGGAACGGCGGGGAGATTATAATCGAAGAGGAAGCGTTTTAACTGAAGGTTTTGACGCCTTGCTTGTTCAAGTGGATTGGGGAACCCCTCTGTATAACCCTCATACGTGCGGGTGACTTGTCCCATATCATCAAAATGAACCTTGCCGGCGTAATTTTTTATTTCAAGAATGAGCACGTAATAGGAAGTCAAAATAACTGTATCGATTTGGAAACAGAGACGATTCCTTCCAAGAAGGCGAAGGTTATGAAGAATCCAGTATTGCCTATTGTCAGGCAAGTAAGTTAAAAAATAATCCAGATTTCGTTCTCCGGCATATCCAGCCTACCACTTTCCCTTATCATTCCGGATCTGCTCATGGAGAGGGTGATTATCAGGAATTCTAGGTAAAAGGGCTTCAAGCACCGTCAATTGCAAAGGAGCCGTACGTTTTTTAGTAATGATCAACGATTTCATCCTTCCACTATTGTTAGGGTTTATCAGAGAATTATATTCTACGTATCATTCAAAAATCCTGCATTACTAGTGATTTTGCATTAAAAATGTTAAGATTTACATAATCTTTCAAAACAAATCTCATATAAAAAGGGAGTTATGAAAATGCCAACAGTTACTGTTGAAGGAAAAGGTTCGTTCGAAGTTGATGAAGGAAAAAAACTAGTTCTCGCCTTAGAAGATAACGATGTGGATATTCTCCACCGCTGTGGCGGTAACGCGAAGTGCACGACTTGCCGCTGTGAGGTTATCGAGGGAGATTTAGGCACTATGGAAGAACCAGAGGCCGCTATACTTGATAAAAAAGGATTAAAAGATTCAGGTGCTCGACTTTCATGTCAGAACCGAGTGTATTCTGATCTTACAGTAAAACCAGTGATGACAGTAACGAACTCTGATGTGGATCCAGGCCCACGACCGGAAGATTAATCGATTGAAAAAACCGTTGCCGAAAACTGATTTGTTTTTGGTAACGGTTTTTTTATATAGGTATCCTTCTAAATCCCTTCAAAACGAAGTTCGATATATGTGCAGCAAGCGGTTGATGAAGGGATGTTACACGAAGATGATGTGCTATATCTTTCAGAAGTGACTCTTTTGATTTGGAAGGGCATGATGACAGACATTTTGAATCACCGAAGGGCATACTCTCAGGCAGAAGCGATGCAAAAAGTCCTACAGATCATCCATAAAAGCGTTATGATGGTGATTCCGAAAGAAAAACAAAAAGATGTTAGCGTATCATTTAATGTAGGTTGGTGAAGGCAGCTATTGTTGCCGCCAAGGCGTTGGTACCTTCCCCGCTAATAAAGAAACGATCAGAACAACTTAAGAGCATATATTGTAAGGAAAAAAGGGGCTGCCTCAAAAGGGCAGCTTCTGCATTCGATGCGTCTTTCCTTCTTTTCGGTGGGAGGACCTAGTATTTCGGCGCCATCACCCGAGAATTCAGCGCACGGCACGACGATTCGGTGCTACGGCTAGGAATTTGGCGAAAATACTTTCACCGGGGCAAATATTTTTGAAGTGCTCCTTTTTTCACTATGATTACCAAATGTCTCCAGCAATGGTCGTTACATGTTGCAGCTTTGCCCATTGCTGTTCTTCGGTCAGTAAGTTTCCTTCTTCTGTAGAAGCAAATCCACACTGCGGACTTATATTTAACTGGTTGAGGTTAACAAATTGAGAGGCTTCTTCAATACGATTTTTTACATCGTCTGGATCTTCTAATTCCCCAAATTTTGAGGTAATCAAGCCGAGCACAATTTGTAGATCTTTCCGTTTTACGAATCGAAGTGGTTCAAAGCCGCCAGCACGATCGCTATCATATTCGAGGAAAAATCCATCCACGTTCAATCCATTAAACAATATTTCCGCTACAGGCTCATAGCCGCCAGAAGAAATCCAGGTCGAGCGAAAGTTACCGCGGCAAATGTGCATTGTAATGTTCATATCCGCCGGGCAATCAGCAATGGCTTCATTAATGGTTTTCGCGTACCATGATTTCAGTTCTTCTGGATCCTGTCCACGTCCCCGAATTTGTTCCAGCTGTTCATCTGAACAAAAATAAGCCCAGGAAGTGTCATCGAGCTGCAGGTAACGGCATCCAGCATCATAAAAAGCTTGGATCGCTTTTTTGTACGTAGCAGCCAAGTCATGAAAAAAAGTTTCGTTCTCGCTATATACGCTTGGTTCAATTTCACCTCGGAAATGCAGCATACTTGGGCTTGGAATCGTCATTTTCGCCGTGTGATTTCCTGCTACTTTTTTAAGGAACGCAAAATCCTTCAACATGGGATGGTCGGAAAAGCTAAGTTTGTCTGTCACTTTTATCGCACGGGATTTCGTTTGTTTTTCCTGAAATTGAATTCCGCTGTCTGTATCGTAACCTTCGACACCATTAAGGTTTTCCAGAAAATCAAAATGCCACCAGCCTCGGCGAAACTCCCCATCTGTAACGGCTTCAAGCCCGACTTCTTTTTGCTTTTCCACAATACGGGTGATTTCTTCGTCTTCAATGCTACGCAGTTTGTCTGCGGTTATCTCGTCATTTTCATATTGTGAACGCGCCTCTTTGATCCGTTCGGAACGCAATAAACTGCCCACGTGGTCAGCACGAAAAGGAGGCCGTTGAAGTTCTGTCATGATGATCCCTTCTTTCATGTTAATGTTTCAAAAACGGTAACAAATTTTCGAGATTCTGTCATTAACGATTAATCAAACGTTTAATTAAAAATGGTTTATCCTTGTAACTTTACTGTGAAACATGATGAGTCGAATGTTCGTGATATTTTCCTTGCTTTGCAACAAGTGTAAAGAAAACAATCAATAATGCGAACAAAGAAGTAACGCCAGCCAGGATGAACACAGTTGTTAAGTAGAACCAGTCAGCGATCCTTCCTGCGATGAGAGGGCTGATGAAGATTCCAAGTGCATAAAATGATTGAAAAAATCCCATGACTGAAGTTTTAAGAGATGTTGGCGAAAGTGTGGCCGCTTGAGAAAGACAGATCGGCAATACAAAACCTAGTGCCAATCCGATGATTGCATGTAATAGGCTTAAGCTAATAAGACCGGTCCCGGCGATCAATAGACTTAAAAACATGATGCGAAGTTGGCTCTTGTGTGCCAATTTATAAAAAGCAACGAATAAGGACGCTGCAGCATGAGGGATGAAAAACGCTGTCATGAGCCATATCATTTCTTGTTCACCAATCCCTAAGGATGCTGCCAGGTTAGGAGTAAAGCCAAAGATGGACATAAATAGGAGCGAATGAGTAAGTAAGGAGATCATACTGACCGGAATTAAGCCTTTGATTTTCAGCGTTTCAATAATATACTGTTTGAACGACAGCCTTTCATCTTCACTGTCATTACTTGGAACGACTTTTATGCAGAGGGATAATAACAGGCCAATGATTGATACCATTATACCAACCCAGAATGGAAACAACCAACCCAAGGATTCTACAAGGAATCCTGCGGTGATCATACTGGCAAATTGAGGCATGACAGTGAGGAACTGCATACCGCCCATGGCTCTTCCGGAATTTTCGGAATTAAAGTATTGCGTGTACATAATGGTTGCCATTACCCACATGGCCGCAGTTATACCCGAAAGCAGGCGCCCAATCAAGACCATTGTAAAGGATTCAAAAAAGACAAGAATAAGGCCGCTAATGGCGGCAATCACAAATCCGCTAACGTAGAAGCTTTTCCGTAAGTGTTTGAGGCGATCGGATAAAATCCCCAACGGAAAACGAAGAAGGATCTGCATCACGCCGTAGCTGCCAAGGATCACTCCAATGGTTCCGTAAGGGAACTGAATGTGTTCTAGATATAAGCTAAAAATGGGAACGTAAATATATGTGGCAAGCCAGAAACAAAAGACAGAAGCTAAAAATATAACATGATCCCGACGATAAATTTGCACAAAAAAGACCTCCAATTATTATAAAGAGAATTCTATCACCAAATGATGCGTAGAAAAAGATGCGATTCGTTTTGATCTGGAACGGGTAAGAAAGAAAATAGGGTGGTGAAAGGTGGCGTTGAACCGATTTCCTAAAGTCTACGATTCATTGATGAAACCAATGGAAAAATTAAAGTTTGGGAATATTCGCCGAAATTTATTGGAGAAGGCAGAGGGACATGTGCTTGAAATTGGTTCAGGAACGGGCGTTAACTTTTCCTATTATGACCAGGCCGATCAAGTGATGGCTATCGAAGCTGATCCGATGATGAGGGAAAAATCGATGGAAAAAGCAAAAAAAGTGAATGTTCCTATTGAAGTCATTATAGCTGATGGAGAACGGTTGCCTTTTGCCGATGACCAATTCGATACGGTTGTGGCAACGCTCGTTTTTTGTACCATTGCTGATCCTGATCGGGCCTTACAAGAGGTTCGACGAGTTTGTAAGCGGAACGGAAGAGTGTTATTTTTTGAGCATGTTCGAGTGGATCGATCACTGCTCGGCCGAATACAGGATTTGGCTACTCCTGTATGGAAGCGCTTGTTTGATGGCTGCCATTTGAATCGACATACGCTACAACGAGTGCAGCAAGCAGGGTTTAACATAACGAAGATAGAGAAACATTTTATGAATATATTTTATGTAGCTGAAACCAGGAATCATAAAGGGAGAGAATTTACATGACAGTTGCTGATACGAGTAAGCTTGAAGCTGTATATTCAGACATCGTGCAGTGGAGACGTCATTTGCATACGTATCCGGAGCTTTCTTTTCAAGAAGTGGATACACCGGTTTTTATCGCGGAGAAGCTGGAAAGGTTAGGGCTGGAAGTGAAGCGAAATGTCGGAGGCCGAGGCGTTGCAGCATACTTGCACGGGGAAAAGCCCGGCAAAAAGATCGCTTTACGTGCCGATTTTGATGCACTTCCGATTGAAGAAGAAAATGATATCTCCTATAAATCTCAAAACCCTGGTGTTATGCATGCTTGCGGCCATGATGGACATGCCGCGGCATTGCTCGGCGTAGCGACGACCTTGGCAGAAAAGGAAAGCGAAATTCACGGGACGATTGTTTTTCTTTTCCAACATGCTGAAGAGCTGCCGCCCGGCGGTGCACAAGAAATGATTAAAGATGGCTGTCTGGAAGGGGTAGATCATATTTTCGGTGCTCATGTGGCTTCCGATATTCCGCTCGGGCAAGTTAATGTGACGGATGGTCCTATCATGGCAGCCGTGGATGCGTTTACGATTCACGTTCAAGGCAAGGGCGGCCACGGGGCACGGCCGCACAATACGAAGGATGCGGTCGTGGCTGGTACACAATTGGTTACAGAACTGCAACAGATTGTGTCAAGGCGGGTTGATCCGATGGATACTGCGGTAGTTACCGTGGGTGTTTTCCAGGCAGGGACAGCGTTTAATGTAATAGCGGACTCTGCGAAAATCGAAGGGACCGTTCGTACATTTAACAAGGGAACCCGCCAACAAATCGAGGATGAAATCCGTGCGATTGTAAAAGGCGTAGAGGAATCCACCCACGTAAGCTGCACCGTTGATTATTTGAATGGTTATCCTCCGCTTGTGAATCATGTAGAGGAAACGAATGTGCTAGGAGAAATTGCAGTCGATGCGTTAGGAGAGAAGGCCCCAGTTTCGATGCCGGCAACTCTTGGTGGAGAAGACTTTGCCTTTTATTTGGAAGAACGTCCAGGCGTTTTCTTCCATGTCGGTGGTCGAACGGATGATAAAAATACACATTTCCCACACCATCATCCGCGGTTTAACTTTGATGAAGAGGCATTGTTGAATATCGGGAAGTTGTTCTTAGGAATTGTTGAAAGATACTCCAGTTGACGTTGGACAACTGGAGCTTGTTTTTTCACGGTAGTTTGGCTTTTAGGCATAAATAGTTGGAACAACCAGATGGGTGTGTAACCTCCCCATTGTTTTTTATGATCTTTCGTCCCTTCCGAGCATATCCTTCGTCATGCGTAAAAACGTCTCGATCGCTGGTTTTTCAAAACGTAAAGGTTTCGTGACACTCCAAAGGGGTCTGCTTATTTTTAGATCAGCAACTGGTACATGCACTAAAAGATGATTCTTGATTTCTTGCTCAACTGCGAATCGAGAAGCAAATCCGTATCCTAATCCAGATTGTACAGCACTTTTTACCGCTTGTGTCGTGCTTAACTCAAGGTAAGGTGAGATAGGGCTGATTCGATGGTTAGCGAGGTGCTCTTGAATAATCTTTCTCGTTCCAGAATCTTTTTCTCTGGAAATAAGTTTATGATTTTTAAGATCACTTGTAAGTATATGGGTTCGATCGGCCCAAGGATCCGAAGGGCTTACAAACAAAACAATCTCGTCATTGGCAATTGCACGCTGATTGAACGCCTCACCCGTTACTTCGCCTTCAACGAAGGCGAGGTCAATCACATTCTCTTCCAACATCTCTAAAATACGGGGAGTATTATTAATGAATAATTGTAATTGATCATCTTTTTGCTTCTTATATTTACTAATCACGGATGGAAGCAAATATTCTCCGATTGTAAATGAAGCTCCAATTTTTAATTGCGATTGTATTTTCTCGTTTTGATACCGAACGGCTTCTACTGAATTCTTATATTCCGATAAAATCGCTTTCGCGTGTGGGTAGAGTGTATGCCCTACTTCGGTCAAAGAAATCTGCCCTTTTTCACGATGAAAAAGGAGCGCGCCATATTCATCCTCTAAGTAACGGATGCTTTTTGTCACTGATGGTTGTGATTGATATGCACGTCTGGCTGCGCCGCTGATACTTCCCTCTTCTACAATTAAACAAAACAATTCTAAGAGTTTAATGTTCATGTCTGTTCCTCCAGTGGAGTCCACTTTCTCATACTACTAATAATACAGCAATGACGATGACAAGTAACGCTAACATCCTTGTGATAGATGATGCCTTTAATTTTTTTGAAATCAAGGCACCTACCTGTGCCCCGACGCACACTCCGATCCCACTCCAAACCAAGATATTCCAAGCAATGTCGCCATTTAACATCGGGGGGATTACACCTGCAAAAGAGTAAATCGATAAAGCAAAGATAGACGTTGCAGTCGCTTTGTAAGGGTCGATACGAAAAAGGTAAATCATGATTGGTACAAGCAGCCAGCCGCCACCGATCCCGAAGAAGGAGGAAACAATTCCGAGCAGCAATCCAATGATGAACGTAACGAATACTCTATTTCCTTCTATTATTGCCGCCGCTTCTTTTTCTGTACCCACTGAAGGCTTTTTCATTGCTAAAAATAATCCAAGCCCTACAAGCAGAGTGGCCAAACCGTAATGAAAAACCTCCTCGGACACATGATTGACAAGCCAGCTGCCCACGAAGGTTCCTGGAATCGCTGCTATGGCAAACTGTGTACCTTTGTGAACGAGGACTCTTTGTTGCTTAAAATATACATATAGCGCGGAAACACTATTTAGAAAAACAATGGCTAAACCGGTTCCAGCAGCTACTTGTGGAGAAATATCAAAGAAAAATAACAGCATCGGTACAAAGATAAAGCCGCCTCCGGCCCCAACAATTATTCCGTAAACACTGGCTAAAAAGCCCAACAAAAACAATAAAATAAACACTATACTTCCCCACATTTCTCGGAGTTTTCTTTGATCATTACATAAATCTCCGTTAAACGGGGGTTATAAGCGTAATTGTTATATCGTATAACGAAATCGCATATCGGATTAAGACTCGCCATTGAACAGAACGATTTATGGGCATCGGAGGTATTAGATCGAAAAATTCGAGGTTTACTATTTAAAAGTTCACATGATGCACTATATCAATACGTTGACCTGTTTTTACGCCAACACTTATGACCAATCCAAACGAAATCATCGATGGATGCTTACCTTGGATCAATCGATAAATGCCGAAGACGACGAATCATCCATGCGGGGGGATCTCATTCCTTCAGCAGAGATTTCATTGGATGATGCCATTGTTCAAGAGGTCCCTGACCTTTTACCAACCAAAAGTATGAACCAGACGTATCAATCTTTTAGTGATATACGAAAAAATGTGATGCACTTATATACCTTTTTTCAATTCAATGATCATCAAATTTCCGAAAAGTTTAGCTGTGCACCTCAAAATGTTTCCAAGACAAAAAGAAGGGCTACTTCGAGAAGGCGAAAGCAATATGGATAAAAACGCTTTAATTCTGGAGGTACTAAAAGATATGGAGCCACGCATTCGTCTTGGGTTAAAGGCTACACCTCCACAGGAACGCGAAGATCTTAGGCAGGATATCAGTACTCGTTTGATCAAAATCACAAATGAAATGGAGCCCATATCCTTTTGGACATTTAAGAAACGGTTAGAAGAAGATATCAAAAATAAAAAAATCTAATCAAAGTGGTTGTAAAAAGTCCGTTTATTTTTCTTTAAGAGGTAGATGCAGAGAAAAAATACTTTTCTAGTCTTGCATCTATAAATAAATGAAAAGGATGGATGTAAAATGCCAACATTACGTTTAGGTGATACTGGAAATGACGTTCAAACGCTTCAACGCCAACTAATTAGAGATGATGGAAGTCAGCTTGATGGTTATGGCGCAGACGGAATGTTTGGAGAAGAGACC
This sequence comes from Geomicrobium halophilum, assembly GCF_014207655.1. Lineage (GTDB taxonomy): Bacteria > Bacillota > Bacilli > Bacillales > Marinococcaceae > Geomicrobium > Geomicrobium halophilum. The sequence continues at coordinate 318,422 of NZ_JACHHJ010000002.1, forward strand.
GAAGAAGCAGTAATTGACTTCCAAAGTAAGCATAGTGATCTAGTGGTGGATGGAATCGCAGGCCCTAATACAAATGCTCGGCTAATTAGTGTAAATGATTATCGAATAGGAGAATCCGGTCGTGGTGTTGAAATGTTGCAACGAGCTCTTATGCAATTTACCATTTCTCTTCCAGAATATGGGGCAGATGGAGAATTTGGGGCGGAGAGTCAAAATGCTATTGAGACATTTCAAACACACAATAGTATTCAAGTCGATGGTATAGCAGGTCCTGTCACTTTTGACACATTAGATAAAGCGCTAAATATATCCCAAGTTCAAAACGGTGACAGTGGAACAATCTTTGCTAGCGTTGTTCGTGCAGTCCAACAAGGATTAGTTGAGAATGATATTGATGTCTCCATCGATGGTATTTTTGGTGATGGAACAGAAGATGGGGTTCGTGAGTTCCAATCTAACAACAATATTCAGGTTGATGGGATCGCTGGGGAGGCAACACTTCTACTCATTTACCTCCAAAGCTCATTGTCATTAATGACTGATAGTGAAACAAAAGACTGGAATCAACAATTGGATGAAGCAGATGAGATGGCTCAATATATTTCTGGATTGGATGAATCACCAGTTGAAGCTGATTTTACTTTTGATAGTGATGCAGCTAGAGCAGATGGTGTTTCAGAAGATCTAATTAATAAATACCAAGAAATAATTGATGAAGGAAATAGTCTTATTGCTAATGCATCTATTAACGTACAACAATCATGTACTGGCTCAGAATATTTTGATGAAGATAACAATCAAGTATATCTAAATAGTTGTACCTGGACCGACATTCAAAGTTGGCTAGATGGTGCCGGTAGGATTGCTCAAGGCAGTGGTCTTACGGCTATGCTTTCTAGAGTTCTTGCACGTCTTATACCAGCTTATGTTTCAATTCCTGTTTTCGCACTTGCTTCATTAGGAAGGTGGTATTTAGATCACGTTGGTCGTCATGATTGTGGGGTAGTAATTAGCCTTTTTGAAAACCTTCCCACACCAACCAATCCAGTACGGTACTATCCCTATGCCGTTTCTTCTCAATGCTAAGGAATTTTGATGGGTTTTATGCTACCTCTTTTGAGGTAGTATATACATAAATATGATAAACGCTTTTAAAATAACATTTCGGGTAGAAAGGGTTCTGAGATTGAAAACTTTAAAATTAATTAGAAATATATCCCTAGTACTGTATATCATTATCTGCTTACATTCCGCTATAATAGCTTTTTCGAACTTAACACAAAAACCTTTAATATCATTAGGGACTGGTTATTTTATCGGGGGAATAATTTTATTTTTGCATTGGTTTATCCAACGAAATACTACTGAACATCAAGAAAAAAAGAATCTAAAGTGGTATCTAATTGGTGTAATTGTATTTTTTGTACTTGGAATTTTAGAAACCGCCTAGTCGTGATATGGGCGAATGTAGAGCTGATGAGCAGCTGAAATCGAATTGGACATATCCTTAACAACTCAAATACGCAAGAGCGTATACTTTGAATTAAGTATAGTGAGTCATTGGAGGACGTCAACACGTCACAAAATACATGTTCATTGTAAAACTCCACCGGTAATCTATATTATCGGTGGAGTTATTGTTAAAAGATAAGAAACACCCACGGCGGCCAAGACCATGCCGCCACCATCTATCATGAAAATGGGTTCCTAGCCTAATGGAGCGTATACCCCTTATTCATTTCCGGGAATACCTCTAATAACAATACGACCAGATCTAAAATACTTTGGTGGATCCTAGGGGATACCCTGTGTAAGAAACTGGTTGTGGCAGTAGAGAAGTACCATCTATTGAGATATACAAAAGTTTTACGAGAAAAATACTGTCGCTTGTATATGATACGGTCCCTTAGATAAGTGTCCAAAAACGTCTATTGAATCTTTTTCAACATCTACCAGTGGTTTATTAAAACTGAGCGATAGTGGTGGCTCAATACAAACGAATTCACAGGAACTGGCTATTCCAGGATTCATGTTTACCTCGACAGCTGTGATGCTGAAAGATTTGGGAATTTGCTTTCAACCGGGGCATATATTGGTGGAAGTGGCTTTCTAGCAACCATAGTAGCTCGTGCAGGATGGCCAGCAACAATTGCTACTGGTGTAGCAGAAGGAGCGATGGCTCTCGGAGCAGCAGCCGTTAACAATGCTAATGTTGGCGATACGGGTATTATCATGAGCATGTTTGTCGAGACGATAGCCGGCGACGTTAACCGTTCGTGGTCTTATTGGGTATCCTCTCAATAAAGGAATAAAGGTGAAAATATCATTGATCTTATCCCCGAAGGAGATATGTTCTCCCAACTCCTTTGGGGGTACATGTCTTTGATTATGATATGAAAGTCAATATCATCAAACCAAGGATCAAAAGACCCAAGCTAAAAGACATAATTATGGCACTTTTATATTCTCTATCGACTCGGAACAATATTATACCATGTACTATATGACCTACCCCAATAATCAAAAAGACATAATTTGTTTCGAAATATTGAGGTCCAATACCTAAGAAGTATAATATACTATCTAAAATTACTACACCAAAAAATATAAAAAAACCCAACACAAACCATTTCATGAAACCCCTCCCTTTATTATTGCTCTTAAATGTATAATCTCATAATTACTGGACAGTGAAAAGTTGGTTATTTTTTTCACACCCCCCCTATCCCTGCGATAAGCAGTACATACATTGATTCTATATAAAAGGGACTAATATCTAAAAGGTATAATATGCAATTTAGCACTCAGTCCATTTCATGCAAAACCTTCCTTTGTTTAATTGGTAAAATTTAACGATTGTCTCTATATCTTTGTATATAATATAGGGAACATTACTGTTTAAATTAAGCTAATAATTGCATAAATAAATACAACTAAAAGTGCAGCAATAGCTCCATCAAAACCCGTTGTGGTGCTAAATTTTTTCTTAATATAAAACCTCGGTTAAAAAATATTCCGCCAAGTATTAAAGTATATCTAATGATAAGAAGAGTTGCGAATTATTCAACCGGAATAACCTGAGTCAATTCCTTAATATTTGGGTGAGTAACGTGCATTAATCGTATTAATTTGTGTTTCACATTTCTGCCCATCGCTACTGGAATGAATGAATTCGTCGAAGATATCATAATGGTGAAAGATCGGCAAATTGGTGCTCGCATTACTGATGCGGTCATTTGCTTCTGCTTCTTTAAGGGTTTCTAAACGAATAAAGTTATCGGACGTAGCCGCCAGCAAAGAGTAACCAACATCAGAAATTCGCCCATTCTTCCCAGTCCCATGTTGGTCCCCAAGCAATAAGGCAGGCAACAAGAACCCGATCTTCCCTCGTTTGTTTCGCATAACGCCCTAAAATGTGATCAAATGCTTCAATAAATGAACAATGATGATTTACATAATGCAACACACTGCCAATATCCATAGGTTTTAGCGCATCATCCTGTATAAAACTGTATCCCGGGACCACGATGCGATGTTCGGATAAATAATTCATGATTTCACGAAAGATAAATATTGGTTTACTCGAAACCGTGACCGCATGACGGGCCTTGTTTCCGAAGGGTCAAAGAATATGAAGCGAACCTTTAAAGCATAGAAAAGTTATTGGAAAGGTGAGTAAGGGGTGCTTAAATAAAATAAGTAGCACCCGTTCTATGAGGTATAATGGCCGATGTCTATAATCGGAAAATTCTGAAATACCCCTTTTCGAGGAGTTGGGTAAAAACACCCTTGTTCAAAAAGTCCGGGAAAAATAGCTTTCGTATCTCTTTGTCGTCTTGCTTCTACGCTCCTCACCTATTAAAACATATGCTCCGGTGATCGAAGCTACGTCTTCTCGATCTTTTCGGCTCTTTTTGTCCTTCTTTTTGAACACGCACAAATGCAATTTTATATAATGAATTTTATATGTTTAAATTATTTTATATATATAATATGAAATTCTATCACTGAAGTTCACTGAAGCTCACTGAACGTCACTGACGGAGCTGATCTCATTCTTTTATCTCTCAGTCCATTTGTTCATATATAACAACCTATGATAGGTTATGGAGGTTAGCAATTGAAAGGGGAGTGTCATAATCATATGAGTCTCATAGACACCGATATACATGAACGAGTAAGTTATCAGGAGCTATTACCCTACCTCGAGCAACCTTGGAAAAGGTATATCACCGATTGTCATTGGATCCAAGAGAAGCATATGCCGTATACCCAGCCGGCAGTTGCCGGTGTGGACCGTGCTGATGCCCGTGTCCCAGATGGTAGACCGGCCGGTTCAGATTTAGGGTTCATGCAAGAACAGCTTCTTGACAGTCATGGCCACGAGTACGGCATTCTAACTGGAGCCCTTGATCCTTCCCCATCATCCATGCATGGGTGGTATGAGATGGCAACAGCACTCGCGAGTGCATATAACGATTGGCAACTGGATCACTGGCTGGAAAAAGATTCTCGTCTTTACGGGTCTGTACACATCGCCGCACAGGAACCAGCCGCTGCTGCTCGTGAGATTGAACGAGTGGGAAGCCATCCAAAGATGGTTCAGGTTCTTTTACCCATCGATGATATTCTTTGGGGAGACCCCTATTACCATCCTATTTTTGAAGCAGCCGAAAAACATCAACTTATGATCGGTATGCATCATAACGAACCTCCCGTTCATTTTGGGAAATGGCCGAAATATTTTATCGAGTGGCACACATTAATTCCAACGGCCCATATGAATCAAGTGACGAATATGGTTTTTTCAGGAGTTTTTGACAAGTTTCCTGGGTTGAAGCTCATGATGATCGAAGGAGGGTTTACGTACGCCCCGTTTCTCATGAAAAAGATGGATCAACAATACAAAGATTTGCGTCACGAAGTGCCATGGGTTAAACGAATGCCAAGCGATATTATCCGGGACCATCTATGTTTTACAACACAACCCCTGGAAGAGCTTAAAAAATGGGAACTTATGCAAATGATTGATCAAATGGGCAGCGATGAGCTCATCTCTTTTTCAACCGACTACCCTCATTGGGATTACGATTCTCCTGAACGAGCATTGCCGCCACGACTCGATGAGGATCTCAAAACGAAAATCTTTTCCGAAAATGCTCGTCAGTTTTACCCAAAACTTCGATAGACAAGGAGAGAGAGTCCTACAATGCAGAAAGTAATCGCACAAACAGAAGATATCCCGCCGGGTGAGATGATGGAAGCAGAGTTTGATGGCCGTCCTATCGTCATCTGCCGCGCTGCAGATGGGGAGTTTCATGCATTTACCAATCTCTGTCCTCATCAAGGGGCTCCCTTAAGCAAAGGCAAGTTATGCGGTGCTCCTGAGCCGACGGATTATGTTGGGGAATACAACTACAAAAACGAAGGAAACATCTTACGCTGCCCCTGGCATGGAAGAGAATTCGATATTAAGAATCACGGACGTATGCTGGCAAATGATAAGCAAAAACTCCGAGAATATAAATTATTCATTGAAGATGGAAACATTACGCTGTATAAATAATCTTGATCTTTTTCCTGAAATTTTCTATGCATGCACCTAACCCACACCCAGATCATGCTATCTAATGGAGGTTTTTTTCATGACTAAAAATAATGTAATGATTGGTTTTGTATCGATCGGATTAATGTCTGGACTCACGGCTTGCAGTGAGAGCTCAGGAGATGAAAGCGCGGATGCTAACAGCGAAGAAAGTATCGGAGAACAAGTAGATTATGAGATCATCGGCATCGATCCTGGTTCAGTCATGATGACAGATATAGAAGATGCATTGAACCATTATGACTTGGATGAATGGGATTTAGTCAGCAGTTCGGAGGGGGCAATGGTCCAGGAATTAGATCAAGCCGTTGAGAATGAAGAGCCAGTTATTGTGGCCGGCTGGGAACCGCATTGGAAATTCACTTCATATAACCTCAAATTTCTTGAAGATCCTGATGAAATCAGTACAGCAGAGAACGATGTTCATACGTTAGTACGTAATGGCCTTTCCGAGGATCTCCCCGGACCTTATCAGTTGTTCGACCAGTTTCAATTTGAATTAGAAGAACAACAGCAAGTGATGGAATTAATGGAACTGGAAGGGATGGAAGCTGAAGATGCAGCGCGTGAGTGGCTTGGAGAACATCCCGAACGGGTAGAAGAATGGACAGAAGGTGTTGACGAAGGAAATGGAGAAGAGGTTGAACTTATTCTTGAAAATTGGGCAGATGCCGAAGCAGCCACCAATATGGTTCGTGTTATGCTCCAAGATCTCGGATATGAGCCAACCTTAAACGAGGTGACCATTAACGCTATGTATGCCGGCTTGGCTTCCGATAGCGCAGACGCCATGTTTGCTTCATGGCTGCCGAATCAACAACCGATTTACGATGAATACGATGGGGAGTTTGAAGACCTCGGTCCGAATTCAACAGAAACACAAACCGGTATTGTCGTTCCGGAATATATGGATATTGATTCCATTGAGGATCTGCACGAAGAAGACGAATCATAAAGTTTAGGCTACTTACTTCTAATAGTTAATACCTGAATACTCTGGGCACATCTCCACGCTACACCTGTTACAGGAGGCTACCCGGATCTCCGGATAAAGTATTAGCTATCACTGGGATCAATAGCATAAATATGAAATCAAACGAATGAGATCTCGGTACAAGCTTGAACGTTTAAACTAATGGGATAACCGATGGCTTAACCTGCTAATCAGATCTATAGAATACTGTTTGTACTTAGCCATTTTATTGTAATTAAGAATCTAGGATTGGAGGTGAAGGTTAGTGGAGGATAGTTCCATTGATCTTTATGATATAACCATTATCGGCGGAGGGCCGGCTGGGTTGTTCACCGCTTTTTACGGTGGAATGCGCCAGGCGAAAGTGAAAATAATAGAGAGCATGCCGCAGCTGGGTGGCCAACTTTCTGCCCTCTATCCCGAGAAACATATTTACGATGTTGCCGGGTACCCAAAAGTTCGGGCACAAGAACTTGTAGACAATCTTGTAGAGCAAATGCAGATGTTTGAACAAACCGTTGTACTCGATCAGTCTGTCGAAAAGGTTCATAAACGAAACGATGAAACATTTCGGATCGAGACCGATAAAGAAACTCATTACTCTCGAACGATTATCATCGCTGCCGGTGTGGGGGCTTTTCAGCCGCGAAAGCTAAAAATTGAAGAAGCGGCTCAATATGAAGGTAAAAACCTTCATTACTTTGTCGATGATCTTGGGGCTTTCAAAAATAAAAACGTGCTTATTTGCGGAGGTGGAGACTCAGCGGTTGATTGGACGCTGATGCTCGCTAACGACGCGAATGTTACGCTTACGCATCGCCGCGATAAATTTCGTGCCCATGAACACAGCATTTCAGAATTGCAGTCATCACCGGTCAAGATGCACACTCCATTTGAAGTGAGCGAACTACGCGGGAACGGTGAAAAAATTGAACAAGCCGTACTCCAAGAAGTGAAAGGCACTGACCAAAAAATTGTGAACGTAGACAACGTTATTGTCAATTATGGTTTTATATCCTCTTTGGGCCCTATTAAGACTTGGGGGCTCGATACGACAAGGAATTCTATTCTCGTGAATTCCCGTATGGAAACAAATATCAAAGGCATCTATGCGGTAGGAGATATTAATTCTTATGATGGCAAAATAAAACTGATTGCGACGGGTTTTGGGGAAGCCCCTATAGCTGTAAGTAATGCGAAAGCTCATATAGATCCAAATGCTCGCCTGCAACCCGGTCACAGCACTCATATGTTCTAAACTTTAAAGTAATTAAAATAACCCCGGTCTCGCCAAGCGGTACCGGGGTTATCATCGTTTTATTCTTCATTGTCAGAGTCTAAGTCCTCAATGCGGCCTTCGACTTCGTAATCAACTTCCTCAAGGTCCACCATATAGTCGCGAAGCATTTCCCAATCTGTAGAGCCGACGATTGTTCCGCGGCCGTCATCGTAAGCATTGGCAAACACTTGGAGATCATCGCCGCCGGTAGCCGTAAAGTGGTTTGTGGCTACTGTGTACATTTCATCTTCTTGAATGCTCTCATATTCCCCGTTATCTTCGACTTCAAGAGATACAACACGTTCCCCGGGATCTTCACTGCTGTCGTATGTTAGACGGGTCCCGGAGGAGATATGAAGAAAGCCGCCGTTTTCTTCTGGGCTGTTGTACACACTTGTTTCAAAGGCTTCGATCAATTCTTCACCAGATAATTCAAGAAGCGTGAGGCGGTTCCCGAATGGCTGCACTTCGATGAGTTCTCCAACCGTCGCTTCACCCGGTTCAATCGATTCACGAATCCCTCCGCCGTTTTGCAATGCCATAATTGTGTCTTCATCAGTTTCCTGCGCGGCCTCTAGTTGGGCGTCAGTGATTAAATTTCCAAGTGCTGTTTCATTGGCACGAACGCTCTCCTCATCGCCGTCACCGTGACGTGGGTTAGGTAGCTCATTGATAACATTCGCACCGACTTCTTCGTTTTGTAGCTCCTCAATCTCTTCCGTATAAGGCTCAAGCATTTCTTGGGCATCAGGGTCTGGTTCCCGGTCTTCCGTTGCAAGAAGTTCACCGTCGGAATCAACGACAACGCCGTTTGCATCAAAGGTTACATTCATCCACCCAATATTTTGTCCATACTCCCCGGCTTGACCCACAACGGTAGGATTCATTTCTTCACCATCTTCATTCTCTGTAACAACGGTTGGCGGATCGATTTCGGTGTGACTGTGACCGCCAATAATCACATCAATTCCTTCTACTTGTTCGGCGAGTAGAAGGTCATTGCCAACGCTCGGATCACTGTCATAGCCAAGGTGTGTTAAGGCGATAACTTTGTTGATGCCTTCGGCTTCAAATTGGTCAACCATGTTCTGTGCGGTGTCAACGTAGTCGTTAAATTCTACATCGGCAGGGCTGGAGATATTTGCCGTATCTTCAGTGTTGAGTCCGAAGATACCTATTTGTTCGCCGTCATGTTCTAGGACTTTTCCATCGTAGATCATGCCTTCTTCAGCTTCATCACTAATCCCTTCCTCAGTCAACTCGTCTAAACCGTCATCTGCAGAAAAATCCATATTTGCTGCGAGAATGGGAAATTCAGCAGCTTCGAAGAATTCGACCAATTCTGGGTGTCCCTCTTCCTCATCTCCGAGGTCAAATTCGTGGTTACCCGGCACAAATCCATCGTATTCCATCATGTTCATAAACTCTATGGCATCTTGGCCATGGAATTCATTAAAGTAAAGCGTGCCGGAGAACACATCACCAGCATCAAGCAGGAGACCTTCCCCATGTTCATCCTTTGCTTCATTTAATGTGGTGATCATTTGTGGAAACATCGCTGTCTGGCTGTGAAGGTCGTTCGTATGGTAGATGTTCATACTAAACGATTCGCCGCCTTCACCATTGGTTTCATCTATATTTTCATTTATATCCTCGTCTGACTCCTCGCTTTCATCGTTATCGGGACTCTCACCATCATTGCATCCGACGGTTAGTACTGACATTAACCCAATTGCACTGAGCGAGGAAATCCATTTTTTTTGTTTCATACAATCCCCCTAATTTGTAAATCTATATCTTGTGTTTCTATCTTAAAATGAATGATTAAAAAAAACAATGTTCAAAAATATACGATATTTTGTTTTTTGTAGCCCAGCGCAATTTTCTATAATTCAAGAGGAATTTTCCTATTGAATTATGTATCCGCTTTCAATAAAATGAAGGTATAAACCGATTTACTAAAACGATTTATGGCTAATGGGTGATGACAATTAAAAAAGTAACGATGAAAGACGTAGCAGCATTAGCGGGAGTTTCTAAGAGTACGGTCTCTCAATATTTGAATCACCGTTATGAATATATGGGTTCAAAGACGAAAGAAAAGATTGAGCAGGCCATAACGGCTTTAAATTATGAGCCGAATGTTGTGGCACGAAGTTTAAAACAAAAACGGACATTTACGATTGGCGTGATCGTCTCAAATATTATGCATCGGTACTCAACGATGGTGATTCGAGCGATTGAAGATTATTGTCATGAGAACGGTTATCATGTCGTTGTGTGTAATTCGGATGATGATCTGTTTAAAGAGCAAACATATATTCATATGCTTATTGCCAAACAAACGGACGGGTTAATTATGATTCCTACGGGTGAAAATCTTGAATTATATCAGGACCTTGTCGACCGAAAGATTCCGGTTGTCTTTTTAGATCGAAAGATTGAAAGGGTTTCCATTCCCACCATTGTATTAAACAACTATCAAGGAGCTTATAAAGCAGTGGCTCATTTTGCAAATCTTGGACACCAAGCCATAGGGATGATTACGCCTCCGCTAAGTATTAGTACACGGCAAGAAAGGGTGTATGGATTTCAGGATGGGTTGCGTGACTTTGGCCTTTCCAAGGAACCTATTCATCTCTATCATGTCCCGGTTACAGATGTTAAAACGACGCTCCAGTACGTATTTGCTTCGGAGTTCCCGCCGACAGCGCTATTGGTAGGAAATGATCTGATTTTAATGGAGGCGCTTTCTTATTTTAAAAACGAAGGTATGCGCTTACCTGATGATCTCGCACTGATCACATTTGATGATGTTTCGTTTGCCGATGTGTATGAGCCTGCGCTTACAACCATTGCCCAGCCAGGGTTTGCGATGGGGAAAAAAGCAGCAGAATGCTTAATTAGTATTGCGACCGCTCAGGGGGATACATGTGACAAGGATGTTTATTTTCATACAGAGCTTAAAGTTCGGGAATCTTGCGGGAGCCAAAGATGAGGAGGAAGAGCAATGATTAAAAAAGACTTTCGGTTCTTGGTATTGCTTTCGGTGGTAGGATTGTTAACCGCTTGTAACGCTGCTGAAGAAGCTGATGGAGACAACTCCATACATTTGATTATGGCAACGCAGTTGGATGCGAATAGTCCCTTTGCTGCTGGATTTGAAAAGTTTCAAGACGTATTGGAAGAGAAGAGCAATGGAGAAATGACAGCGGAAATTCATACAGATGGCGCGCTTGGGGGCAATGAGGATGAACTCGTTCGAAGTTTGGAAACAGGTGCGGTTGATATGACCGTGGTATCTCCGGGCTTCATGACGCAGGCCGTTGAAGAGGTAGACCTCTTTTCTCTTCCTTATCTTTTTACGAGTGAAGAGCATTGGGAGCAAGCGATGGATGGGGAAGTTGGTGAAGAGACGCGTGAGCGGGTAGAGGATGATTCCAATTTAAGAGTTCTGGATTACTGGAGTGCCGGGGTTCGTCACTATTACGGTTTTGAGCCGATTGAAGAACCTGAAGATTTACGGAATGTATCGATTCGTGCTCAGGACTCTCCAGCGGTTCAGGATGCTTGGGAATCGTTAGGGGCATTGCCAACGAGTGTGGCTTGGGATGAGATGTATCAAGGCTTGCAAAATCGTGTGGTAGATGCTTCGGAAAATGATCTTACTAATATTTATCAGGCGAGTCACCACGAAATTGCCCCGCATATTACGTTAACGGAGCATGATTTTACAACCCGGATGTTTTTAACGAGTGATCGGGTATTCGAACAGCTCGATGATGAACAAGAAGCGATTTTTTGGGAGGCGGTAGAAGAAGCGACGGAAATGGCTAGAGAGACGGATATGGAAATGGCGGAAGAATCCAAAGAGCTTTTGATCGAAGAGGGAGCAGAGATCCATGATGTTGATATCGTACCATTTATTGAAGAAACAGAAGAAGTACGTGAACGGGCTGCAGAAGAACTAGGTGTTGAAGAATTGTATGAAAAAATAGCGGATATCCGCGATGAAGAATGAAGGAAGGTGGCCTGACGTTGATGAAAGTGTTTATGAATGGTGTTGAATATGTGTTTTTACGAGTGGCTGCTCTTTTTTTCCTTGTATTTGTATTTTGTATTATTTTACAAGTGGTATCGCGGTACGTTCCTGGCATTTCGTTTCTATGGGCAGCTGAAGTTGCGACGTATGCATTTATTTGGACGATTTTCCTTGGAGGGGCTGTAATGGTTCGCTTGCGGGAACACTTTAGCATTGATTTTTTATTCGAGCGTCTGCAAGGGTTTCGGTTGTTAATGGTTCAAATCGTTTCCCATGTGTTGGTTCTCGGTTTTGGGTTGGTCATGGTTTTCCATGGGACAGCACTCACCGCACAGTTTTGGACATGGACCGTGAATACGCTTCCTCAATTGCAACAAGGATTTGTTTGGATGGCACTTCCCGTTTCAGGAGTAGCGATTATTGTATTTGCTGCTGGGAACATCATGGAAGATGTTCAAATGTATAAAGGAGGGAGTCGTCAATGACAGGTCTTATTTTAGTATTGCTCTTTCTCGGACTACTCCTCCTAGGTGTACCAATTGCCTTTGTCATTGGGATTGTTGCCTATGCCGGTTTCTTCATGCTTGGGGACGTTCCATTACAAGTCATCGTGGAAGGTATGTTTTCAGGATTAGAGTCGTTCGTTTTGCTTGCTGTTCCTCTATTTATTTTAGCTGCTAATATTATGAACTCGGGTCAGATCTCGGATCGCCTTATTTCCCTTGCAGTAGCTATGGTTGGACATATTCGCGGTGGTTTGGCGCAAGCCAATATTGTCGTTTCGATGTTTTTTGGAGGAATATCTGGTGCGGCAACAGCGGATACCGCTGGAGTTGGGAAAGTCCTGATCCCAAGTATGATTAAGGAAAGTTATAGTAAAGAAACGTCTGTGGGGGTTACAGCGGCATCATCCACGATGGGGATGTTGATTCCACCGAGTATCCCGATGATCGTTTATGGAAGCGTCACGAATGTTTCGGTTGGACAAATGTTCGTAGGAGGAATTCTTCCTGGGTTATTGATGGGTGCCTCAATGATGGCGTTTGTTGGCTACATCTCCCATCGCCACGCTTATCCTCGTCACGAGCGTGTGCAAGCGAAAGAGGTGGGTCGTCAGTTTTTGAAGTCCATTCCGCCACTTTTGACCCCGGTGATTATATTAGTAGGAATTATCGGCGGATATGTTACCCCGACGGAAGCGGCAATTCTTGCCTGTATCTATGCTACTATTTTAGCAGTGTTTGCGTATAAAACGCTCAGATTCAGAGACTTGCCGGAAGTGATCTATGACACGATTAAATTAAGTTCCTTGACGTTATTTGCGTTGGCAACTGCAAGCGCTCTTGGACGTTTATTTAGTTATTTTCGTTTACCAGAGCAGGTCTCGGTCTTTTTCGAAGCGTCTTTTCCATATGAGTGGATGTTTATATTAGCGGTAATTGTGCTGTTTCTTTTTGTTGGCATGATCTTGGATACAATTCCAGCTATTATATTGTTTGTGCCGATTGTTTTACCAGCAGCGGAAGCATTCGGGATAGACCCTATCCACTTTGGAATTGTCGTTGTCATGTGCTTGGCTGTTGGATTAATCACGCCGCCTTACGGCCTTAGTATGCTTTTAGCGAGTAAGATTGCGGAATTGTCGGTGATGCGTTCCATAGTTGCTTTGCTGCCATTTGTGATTGTGATCGTTATCGCAATTTTGATTGTTGCTTATGTTCCTGAGATCACGCTATGGTTGCCAGGATTTTTAGAATAAGAAGAGAGGTGGGGTTTAAATGTTGGATGTCATTACGATAGGCGATGGGATGGTTACAATGGATCCGAAATCGAGCGGTCCCCTTCGTTTTGTGCATGAATTTGAGCGAAAGGTTGGTGGAGCGGAGTTGAATTTTGCAGTTGGTTCAGCCCGGCTTGGGTTACGGACGGGTTGGATTAGCCGGCTCGGAAAAGATGAGTTTGGTCGGCATATCTTGCATTTTATGCGCGGTGAAGGCGTTGATGTTTCTAATGTGGAAATGGTTGAAGGCTATTCCACTTCGGTAAATTTTAAAGAAGTGATGGACGGCGGCCAAGGCCGGACTTTTTACTACCGGGCGAATTCTCCCATGTCTACGTTACGGCCGGAAGACCTAAATCCGGAGATGTTCGCTGGGGCACGTATATTGCATGTCACCGGTGTTTTCCCTTCAATTGAAGAAAAAAATATTGCGATTGTCCGTCGGGCCATTGCCTTGGCCAAGAAAGAAGGCTTAAGGATCAGCCTTGATCCGAATATTCGTCTAAAGATGTGGAGTAGCGAGCGGGCACGAGAAGTCCTTCTTTCTTTTTTACCGGATATCGATATTTTACTCACTGGCGAGGATGAAGCGGAGTTGTTGTTCGGTGTGGGTGACGAAAAAGAGATCGTGAAAGTGGCTGAATCGTATGGTATATCATCGATTGCGATCAAGAAAGGCGGCAAAGGTGCCGTCGTGGCCCAAGACAGTGAAATTATTGAAGCCGAAGCTGTTCCGGCTAAGGAAGTCGTTGACACCGTCGGTGCCGGCGATGGCTTTGATGCAGCGTTTATATACGGTCTGCTTCGTGAATGGCCGTTGGAAAGAATTGCTCATTTTGCCACGCTTGTCGGCTCAATGGTGGTGAGCGTACGTGGGGATAACGAAGGGTTACCCCATTTGGAAGATGTGCTCGTACAATTGGGTGAAAGATCAGAAGTTGAACGTTAAGGGAAGTGAAAAGAAATGAAAATTCAGCTCGCATTGGATCGTTTGACAGAGGAAAAAGCTTTTGAAGTCACAGCTGAAGCAGTCGATTATATCGACTGGATCGAGATCGGCACGGGAGTGATTAAGGAATATGGCGTGCAGATCGTCTCAGAAATGAAAGCCCGTTATCCGCATAAAGTGATTGTTGCCGATATGAAAACGTGTGATGCTGGAAAGCATGAGACGGAACAAGCGCTTAAAGGAGGAGCGGATATCACGACGGTAATGGCTTTTGCGGCGGATCAGACGATTACTGATGCATTGGCGGTTGCCGAGAAGTACGGGAAACGGGTGATGATCGATTTATTAGGAGTAATCAAGAAAGCGGATGTTAAGCATGTAGAGGCTCTTGGCGCGGAACTTGTTTCGCTTCATTTTGGAAAAGATATGCAAAAGAAAGGGCAGATGGAGAGAAGCGCCTTCGATTTATTACGGGAAACACCGCAATTACACGTAGCGGTGGCCGGGGGCATAAATGAAAAAACATTACCAGGTGTGGTAAAGCACCAACCGGAAACCGTGATCATTGGGAGTGCGATTACAGGTTCCAAGGCGCCTGGAAAAATGGCTGCTCGATTTCAAAGGATGGTGAAGGAAACGTGAGTTCATTCAAAGAGACAGCTCAGATGTGCATGGATGAAGTGCAGGCGGTATTAGATGGTGTTTCAGAAGAAGAAATGAAAGCATTCGCTATAGCATTAACGGAGGCGAATCGGATATTCGTTAGTGGCGACGGACGTTCAGGCTTAATGGGAAAAGCATTCGCAATGCGGTTAATGCACGCGGGCTATAACGTTTACGTTACAGGGGAAACGATCACGCCAAGCATTGATAGTGGCGACTTACTTGTGTTGATTTCTGGCTCTGGTTCATCGGCGTCGGCATATGATTTTGTGGAAAAAACTCGTGAAAAAGACGCTAGTGTGGCAATTGTTACAACGAATAGAGACGCACCTGTAGGGGAAATCAGCAACCATTTGTTTGTCCTCCCCGCTGCTACGAAATACCGTAAACCCCATGAGCCCGAAACGATTCAGCCTCTGGGCAATCAATTTGACCAAAGTGTGCACATCTTGCTCGATGCCGTGATCGTTCATATAGGTGAGGGATCTTATGAAGATATGGGCAAGCGACATACGAACCTTGAATAGCAGGGAATGAGGGGCTGTCCCAAAAGGGCAGCTCCTTCAATCGGTGCATCTTTACTCCTTTTCAGCGGGAGGATCCGCATTTCGGCGCAATCACCTGAGGATTCAGTACACGGCACGATTATTCGGCACTACGGCTAAGGAATTCGGCGAAATGCACGTGATTGGAGACGCGGCGTAGATCCATAAGGTTAAAGCACAACATCCTTAAACCAAATCTACGGGGGTTCGGTGGGCAGTAGGATTTAATTCGGTTCCTTAGCCGGGAATTCGATGAAACAGAGAGATCCTCCTCCGTAACCCCCTTGTCTTCTAATCTGTAGCCGTAGAAACATTTTGATTTTTCATCGCTGTCATTTCTTCCACTTGATTTTTTTGATCGGTGCCCATAGGCATGAAGTATGAACCGACAACACAAATGATAAAGTTAAGGGCAAGTCCATAGATCCCGCCGTGGATGCCGAATACGGTTGCATATCCTGTGAGGGTCATTCCTCCAGCGAGTGTTGCTCCAGATAACATACCCCAAAATAATGCTCTTGACGAAAGACGCTTCCAATAAAGACCTAGGACAAAGGCTGGTGCTACCTGAACAAGTATTTCAAATTTCAAGACAAAAATTTGTACTAATGTGCCTGGTGGATTCCAGGCAACCCAAAGTAAAAGCCCGATAAGTAGAATGCCAGCGAATTTTCCTATTTTGATTTTTCGTTCTTCAGATGCCGATGGATTGATGTATTTTCCGTAAACATCATTGGAAATCATCGAAGAGAAACTAAGCAAAACAGAGTCAGCTGTGGAGATGATTGCGCCGACGATGCCTCCAAAGAAGATCACCATGGCCCAATAGAAGAAGGTGTTAAGACCGGCGATGTCATTGGCCAATATCCCTACGAGTTCTTCAGAGGCGGGAACATCCAGTCCCGGG
The DNA here is from genome assembly GCF_014207655.1 of Geomicrobium halophilum. GTDB lineage: Bacteria > Bacillota > Bacilli > Bacillales > Marinococcaceae > Geomicrobium > Geomicrobium halophilum. Next base: position 335,165 of record NZ_JACHHJ010000002.1, read on the forward strand.
TATAACTGAATGCAAATGATTCCGACAATAAAGACGAGTCCTGATGTAATCGGTGGCATCCAGGCCATGCGTGCCAATGAATGCTTGAGCGTTCGTTCACTTTTCGCTGAATAGATCCTTTGTACAGCGTGGGGATAAACAGCAGCCCCGAACGCGGTCAAAACCAGCATACTGATCCAGTTAACGTTCGTAATCATGTCGGGAACCCCAATTCGCTCGGGTGCGGTGGCTGCAATATTTTCCGTTATGTTAGCAATGCCGCCTCCGGAAAGAGTTAGGGCTCCAATCAGCATGATGATAATTCCTAGTAATAAGATAATCCCTTGTAAGGCGTCGGTGACCGCAACAGCTTTCATTCCTCCGAGCCATTCATATGTCAGCATAACGATAATAAAAGCAATAACGGCTACACCGTAAGGAATTGTACCTCCGGTTAAACCGGAAACGGCGTGACCGACGGCAACCAATTGCTCTAATAAGTAGTTGGCAAGTCCCCAAAGCATAAGGATAATGGCGAGTATCGTTACACGTTTGGACTGAAAACGGTAGCTGATCCAATCGGTAGGTGTAACAAAATTCGCTTTTTTTGCGATTACATACAATCTTGGAGCGAATAATAAATAGACGCCAATGATTAAAGTGAAAAAAGGAACAGATTGCATCCATGAAAAACCTTCTCGATAGGCTTGTGGTGCATAACCGACGATAGTATTCCCGCTATACTGGGTAGCATAGAGGGTAAAGAATAGAGTGATGAGTCCAAGGTTGCGCCCTGCAAGATAGTAATCGCTGACACTTTTCCCTATTTTCTTACCCCGGCCGGCAAGCCAGCCAATGACAATCATGAGTACAGCATATGTGGATAAAATAATGATGGCATCGAGCCCTGCAAAACGTAGATCTTCCATGCTTAATCTCCTTTCTGGTCTTTTTCCGCTTCCTCCTCATCCTCAACAATGTTCCATTGCGTTAGGCAGAGCCAGCTTAAATAGGCCGAAAGGAAAAGTGTTAAAATAATAGTGATCAACGCCCAATAAGGAATGCCGAAAATAAAGGGCTCGATGCTTCCCTCCGGTAAATACCATGGGGCATTAAAGAGGCCGAGTAGGACTAATATGATCCAGATCCATGGTTTTTTGATCGGTTCTTTCATTAAAACCTCACCTCCTAAATAACATTGTCTTCATTCAATTCAGTCAAATAATTCTCGCTGAGACCGAGCAATTTTTCGTATACATCTTTGTTATGTTCACCGAGGATGCTAGCGCCAGGTTGTTTGATTTGACCAGGGGTTCGGCTTAATTTGGGTACCACCCCAGGCATTGGAAATTCTCCCAGCTCAGGGTGTTCAATAGGGATGATCATGTCTCTTTCTTGATAATGGCGGTCCTCAACAATATCTTTCACTGTATAAATCATTCCTGACGGGACGCCGTGTTTTTCTAATCGTTGGAGCGCAACATTGGCGTTGAGGGAGCTTGTCCATTCTTCAATCCGTACATCAAGGACTTTTTGGTTTTTGCCGCGGGCTTCGTGGGTAGCGTAATCTGGGTGCTCGGCGAGTTCTGGTTCTCCCATTGCTTCGCAAAGGCGGCGAAATACCGCATCAGCATTAGCACCAATCACAATATATGTGTCATCAGCCGTTCGGTATATATTAGAAGGTGCGACCCCGGGTAAAATATTGCCCGTTCGTTCACGGATGTAATCAGCGAGCAGGTAATCGGGTACCAGACTTTCCATGACAGAAAAAACTGATTCGTAGATGGCTGTATCAATGACTTGTCCGCGACCGGATGATTTACGTTCGTGCAAGGCCGTTAAACAGCCAATCGTAGCAAAAAGAGCAGCCAAGGTATCGCCAATAGAAATCCCCGCTCTTGTTGGCTCGCGATCGGGAAAGCCGGTGACGTGACGTAACCCGCCCATTGCCTCACCGATGCTTCCAAAGCCGGCACGTTCTTTGTAAGGACCGGTTTGTCCAAAGCCTGATGTTCGCATCATGATGAGACGAGGGTTTTCTGCGGATAGTTCTGCATAGGAAAGTCCCCACTTTTCCATCGTTCCAGGACGGAAATTTTCGATAACGATATCAGCTTCACGTACGAGGTCTTTGAAAAGTTCCTGACCTTTTTCTGTGCGTAAATTCAAAGTAATGGATTTTTTATTGCGGGATTGAACTGGCCACCAAAGACCGATGCCGTCTTTGCTTTTCCCCCATTTGCGCATGGGATCTGGTTTATCCGGAGGTTCAATTTTAATTACTTCAGCGCCAAAATCGGCAAATAACCGTCCGGAAAACGGTCCTGCTAACAATGTACCTAGCTCCAGGACGCGAACGTCTTCGAGTGGTAATTTTTCTTTTTCTAACATTTTATTCACCTCTTGATGTGATTAAGAATGTTTTCATCGTAACACTTTTTCACAGCACCGTATAGAAGTATTTGTACAATTCGCAACATCATCTTTATGTGTTACGATGATTGTAAAGAGGTGAACAGCATGAGGATTACAAAAATAGAAGAAAAACCTGTGCCGATTAGTAGTAATATCCGTAATTCTTACATTGATTTCAGCAAGATGACTGCCTCGATTGTGGCGATAACGACGGATGTAATAAAAGATGGAAAGCCGGTAGTGGGTTATGGATTTAATTCAAATGGACGTTACGCACCGACGGGACTCTTGAGGGAGCGTTTTATTCCAAGGTTATTGGAAGCCCGGCCGGAGGAAATCATGAACGATAAGGCAACCAATTTGGATCCTGAGAAAATTTTCGATGTACTTATGAAAAATGAAAAGCCAGGCGGTCATGGAGAACGAACGGTTGCCGTTGGTACCCTTGATATGGCTGTTTGGGACGCGTTAGCAAAAATTGAGGAAAAACCTTTGTATCGTGTTTTGGCAGAACAATATGGGAATGGCACAGTGGATGATAAAGTTTTTGTTTACGCAGCGGGCGGCTATTACCATCCAGGCAAAGGTCTTTCTGCATTGCAAGATGAGATGAAAGGCTATTTGGATCAAGGATATACCCATGTGAAAATGAAAGTTGGTGGAGCATCGCTCACAGAAGACTTAAAACGAATCGAAGCTGTGCTTGGGGTCTTACCAGCCGGGGATCGATTGATGGTTGACGCAAATGGCCGCTTTACATTGGATGAAGCACTTACTTTCGGTGAGAATATAAAAGATTATGGCTTGTTTTGGTATGAAGAAGCTGGCAATCCTCTTGACTATGAGCTGCAAGCAGAATTGTCCAGGCAATACCCGCACCCAACGGCGACAGGGGAGAATCTCTTTTCATTTCAGGATGCGAGAAACCTGATTCGATACGGTGGCATGAATCCAAAACGAGACTACCTGCAATTTGACTGCGCTCTTAGCTATGGACTCGTGGAATATATGAAAATTCTCGAGATGTTACAAGAAAACGGGTGGTCACCTCGAAACTGCATTCCACATGGTGGACACCAACTTTCGCTTAACATTGCTGCAGGTTTAGGACTAGCTGGCAACGAATCTTACCCGGGTGTATTCAAACCATTTGGTGGGTTTGCCGATGATTATGCCGTTGAAAACGGATATGTAAGACTCCCGGAAGTCCCGGGCATTGGCTTTGAGGCAAAGGCCGATTTATATGAGACATTGTTAAGGATAGGGGATTAAAACGAGCGAGGGCAGGCCCCTTTGCTCGTTTTTTTAGGATGTTCATTTTCAATAGAGTTAAGGAGAATCGAAAGATGAAAACGGAAAAAGAGAAAATGTTGAATGGTGAAATGTATTAGCCAGATGATGCAGAATTACTTAAGGATAGATTAAACGCTCGAAGACGAACGAGATTAGATTATCAAAACAATTGAAACAGATGATAATTAGAAAACTTGGCTTTTCGCCAAGCTTTTTGGCGAAAGCCTTAGTTGCACTTATGCAGAAAAGAAAGTTGATTTATACTTTCTTTTCTGCCAAGGAAATTGAACGTTTAAAAGACTGTTCGGTTCAACGGGGGGGGGGGGGGGAATTTATACATAGAACCAACATTTCAGTGTGATTATGGTTATAACATACATGTTGGTGAGGATTTTTACGCAAATTTTGAATTCCAGTCAATATCGGTCACAATGTCTGGGTTGGAGGTAGAGCCTTTATAATCCCTGGAGTAAATATAGGTAATAATGCCGTAATCGCTTCTGGAGCCGTCGTAACAAAAGATATCCCAGATCATGTTGTGGTGGGTGGAAATCCTGCAAAAATCATTAAACAAATTGAGGTATAGATCCATTCATCGTTAAATTAATCTTATGACAAAGGAAGGATCATGAAAGGAAAGCATCGACCTGATTTTTGGAATTGTATAATTGGATAGGTGGGTGGAGGAAGCTTCCTAGCTTTCTCCACTTTTTCATGAGAAACGGAATTAAATCAATTATCAGCGAGGTCTAATTACATACAATAGGCTAAGAATTTCCATTTCAATCTAGTCTTTCAGGTTACCACTTACATAGGATGAAACAGGGGAGGAGAAGGGGGGTTAATGTGAAGCTTCTTTATCTTGCAAAGGATACTCGCTCATTTATTGATCTAAATTATTCATATTTGGAACAAGAATTAGCGAATCATTGTGAGCTGACGATTTGGCGCAGCCCTGAACACATTTCATCGATTCTAAGAAAAATAGATACAGAGCCGTCAGCGATATTCATTGTGAACGATATCGGCAGTCGGATGGAGCCGCTTGTAAAGGGCCTAGCGAATACGAATATTCCAGTAGCGATGGGTGTCAACGATGTACATCGCTTTTCAAAACTAAGAAAAAGCTACATCGAAAAAAATCAGATCCAACATCTGTTCTCGGTGGTCCGTGACCCTTTTTCTGATATATATCCAGAATATGTAGCGAATATGAGATGGTTTCCACATTATGTGGAAACGAGTGTTTTCCGAGAGGAGCAAATGGAAAAGACCATTGATTTCCTCATGATGGGTGCAGTGAATGATTATTATCCACTAAGGCGAAAAATACTGGAAACCTTTGCCGATGATCATCGTTTTGTTTATCATCCTCATCCGGGTTATCGAAATTACAAAGAAAGTGAGCAAGAACGTTTTTTTATCGGACGAAAATATGTTCAAGAGATTAATCGGGCAAAGATCTTCTTCACTTCACCTTCGATCCTACACTATCCTGTGAAGAAATATTTTGAAGTTTTGGCATGTAAAACTCTGCTGCTTGCTCCAACTTTTCCTGAGTTAGAAGATCTTGGCTTCATTCCTGGTGTGCATTTTATCGCAGTGAACGAAGATAATTTCAAGGAACAAGCAGAATATTACTTGAAAAATGAGGAGGTACGACGCCACATTAGCGAGCAAGGGTACAACTTTGTTCGAAAGCATCATTCAACTGCCGTAAGGGCAAAACAACTCATACGAGATTTACAGACGATTTCGGAAGTAAGGAGATGAGAAGGTGTCGAATCAACCGAAAAATTTACAGGTAGGTAAAAATGTTGTGATCCATGCTGATGTAAGGATGGGAGACAATGTCACGATTGGAGATAACACCGTCATATATTCGGGAACTGAAATTGGCAATGAAGTAGAAATTGGCGCAAATTGTGTACTAGGTATTATTCCTGGAGGCAATCAGCGCATGCGTAAAACGGGAACGGATAGGGCTCCGCTCCGTATCGGGAATGGGACAAAAATTGGGCACTTAGTGTCAATATATTCTGGTACGACTCTAGAAAGCTATAACTTTATTGGTGATCATGCAAGCATCCGTGAAAACGTTAGGATTGGTAAAGAGACTGTCATTGGCCGGGCAGCGCTTGTTGAGCTAAACACGACGATCGGAGATCGCTGTACAATACAAACATTGGTTTATGTTACTGGTGATACGACCATTGAAGACCGCGTTTTTATCGGTCCATGCGTTTCGATGTCTAATGATAAGTATATGGGGGCGAAAAATTATTCAATGAAAGGTCCTCATATTCGAACCGAAGCGAAAATAGGTAATAATGCGTCGCTCCTTCCAGACGTCACGATTGGGGAAAAAACAATTGTTGGAGCTGGGGCGGTAGTGACGAAGGATACAGAGAATGGCGTCATTGTAACCGGTGTTCCGGCAAAAGTTTTAAAGGAAGGGAACGAGGCTGAGTGAGTATTGATATGCCAGATTTTACGCCACGTTTGGTTAAGGTAAGTAAACATCGATATCGAATCAAATTTTTGGAAGATGGTTATCCAGGTAAAAAATTGAATGGGGAAGTAGTACCCCATCCGATTTATGGAATTTATGTTATACGGGATTATTTATTTCAGTATAAGCGAACGAATGAGGAGAAGTTTTATAAAGCTGCAGTTATGGTAGCGGATGCAGCGATTAACCGTATGAAGCCATTTAAACAGACATTAGTATTTTGGTATAAAGAAAACTCCCCTTTTAACTCTCATAGTAAAGACTATTATTCAGCACTAACGCAAGCTTATTATACAGCAGTATTCGCTGAAATGTACGAAGTAACGAACGATCCTAAATACAAACAAGCGGCAAGGCAAGTATACCAAAGTTTGAAGGTACCAGTAGCTGAAGGAGGGGTTTACCATCATTCTTCGAAAGGACCCAGTATCCAGGAGTATCCGATGGCACCTAATGGGTATGTGTTGAATGGTTGGTTTACGGCACTCTCATCAGTAAAAAAATATGCAGAAACGTTTAAGGATCCTGATGCTAACCAATTCTGGCGGGCTAATTTAAACACGATTATTGAGTTATTGCCCCTTTATGACTCCCCCCATTTGGCCAACTCTCGCTATACATTGAATGGAATGGCGACCATTAAAGCGAGATTTGCAAAAACAGACATTGAATTGCAGCAAGTGAAATTACATGTCCCTGATGAAGGGTCGTATACATTCTCCATGGCTCCGGGATATACGAATTATGACCATATTATTGTAGACAAGAGCACGGCTGTCATCGGGGACAAAATATTTACGAAGAATCACAATCTCCTTTTAAAAACATTGCTTAGCCGATATTCGTTGCCGAAAGAAAATGAATTGCATCTGAAACTGAGGAGTCCGAGAAACACAACGATGGAGCTTTTTATTGTTACACCCGTCTACTCACCTACGCCGAAGATGAGGAAGAACACACAACATCTGCTAAAGACCGTGAAGATTAAGAAAGGATTGAACGATATCGTCGTTAAAATGGATTGGGAAGGACTTGAAGATGTCGGTCAAGCTACAACTTTTAAACGTTTTGGTTCTAAGTGGCACAACGTGTATCACTTTATCCACATCAACCGTTTGCAAGAATTCTATGAGATTACCGGAGATGAACGCCTCCTAACCTATATGAATAAATGGAAAAACTATGTGAAGCAATGGCCGCAAATACCCCTTTACAATGGCTTGGAAAATGAACCGTATTAAAGAAGGAGAGAGGACAATGACCAGGAAGAAAAAGGTATGTATGCTTGTTCATACACATTCTTTTCTTGACTCAAGGATCTTTCAAAAAGAAGCGAAGTCTTTGCAGCAAAATGGCTATGATGTCACGATGATCGTTCCGAGAATGAAGGGGAAACTATTCAGTGTAAACAAGAAACCGTTTAATCATCAATTTCTCCAAAGACGTTTTGTCCATGAAGGAGTTAAGATTGTTACGTATCATTATGAGCAGTTTAAGCCCACTGTTAGCTATATGCAGTCGAAAGTCCGATCATCAGAAATGATTTTTAATAACCCGGTTACCAAACTGGGACTTGCTGAGGATGCAGATGTTTATCACGCCCATGAGATCACGTCATTGTTCTTTGGGATTGGGATTAAACGGGCGCTTGCGAACCAAGGGAAGAAAACGAAATTAATCTTTGATAGTCACGACCTTATTCCAGACCCCTTTGATCAGAATCCAAAGTTTGTGGAAATGGGCAAGCTGTTAGATGATATGTTAGAAGAAATTGATCAGATGATTACGGTTTCTCCTTCGATTAAAGCTTGGTATATTACGAAAAAACCTACGTTACCCATAGAAATTATATATAATTCCCCGCCGTTAAATCGATCGTATAAACGAAAACCTCCGAAAGCAAATGCACTCACTGTTGGCTATGAGGGGCATGTTTCTAAGCAAAAAAAAGGCAGTAGCGATAAAATTTTCGATATAACTAAGGAGAGTAAGAGGACCATTGAAAATTTCAAGTTTAAAATTATTGGAGGGGTTTTGCACGGTCATACACTACCGATTCCTAATTCTCTGAGACAGAATATTACGTTGAGTGGCTGGGTAGATTTTCATGATATCTCTAAACAGATGGTAGATGTGGATATTGGTTGGATTGATTTTGATGATTTAAATCATTCTTTAAATCGCTCATATGCCTTACCGAATAAATTCTTCAGCTATCTGAATAACGGTATTCCGGTCATTGTGAACAAATGTCATGATATGGAGCAGTTTATTCGCACTCACCATTGCGGTATTGTGCTCAATAAAACGAAAGCTACAGGAAAGGATTATGCCCAAGCGATTTTATATTTGCACGAAAACCGTGATGTATTACAAAAAATGCGTGCGAATGCTAGAAGAGTGATGGAAGAACTCTATAACTGGGAGAAGATGGAGGATCGCCTGCTCCGTGTATATGATTCATTGCTGAATAAACCAAAAATTTTTTATATCGAATAAGAAAGCCTTCCCCTTTATAGATCGTAATTCATAAGCATCGAGCCGTACAAGCAGACTTCGTTCGATGCGTTCCAGAGTATATGATTCGTTATACGTCAAATTTATCACAGGTGTTGAGAGGAAATCGTTTACGCCATTGTTTCCATAAATGCCGCCAATTCCGGAAGTAACTCCCCCATATAGATCAGTTAATGGGGGTTCTTTTTCTCCGTCCATCTGTTTTATCTTTATTGGAGGCTTAGCATCTGTAAAACTAACCAAATAAAGTCCTTACTTCAACCATGACTTAATCTGCTGATACATAAGGTCTGATGCGTCTCCGTTTCCAAATAATGATGGATAACCCTTTGGTTTTTTTGTTTTTAAAACAGCATCTACGATGGTTTTCGATGTTGATAAATCAACTAATTGGTTCCACCCACTATCAATGGTTTCCGTCCATTCTGTTTCGGTGCGCAATGTTAAACACGGAACTTTTAACATATAAGCTTCTTTTTGTAATCCTCCGGAATCAGTCAAAATGTACTTTGCCTGGCTTGCTACGGTAAGCATATCAAAGTAACTGATCGGTTCGATGAACATAATATTGTTCACTTGATTTGTATCGGTAATGTTCCACTTATTTAATTGTTTTTTCGTACGCGGATGTAAAGGGAAGAGGACAGGGTGGTCGAGTTGTTTTAATCCGTCAATAATTACCGAAAGTCGTTTCGGATCATCCGTGTTTTCACCACGATGAATTGTAGCGAGATAATAGTTATTCGCTGTCAGTGGTAATTGTGAGAGGAGATTCGAATGTTCAAGTGCGCTTTCTTTAAAATCTAAAACAGCGTCATACATAATGTCTCCTGTAATATAAACATTTTCTTTGATTCCTTCGTCATACAAGTGTTCAACAGCTGTTTGGGACGGACAGAAGAGAAGAGATGATAGGTGATCGGTGACGATCCGATTAATTTCTTCAGGCATTGTCCGATTGAAACTTCGTAAACCGGCTTCCACGTGAGCGATGGGAATATCAAGTTTCGAAGCGGCCAGGCCTCCAGCAATGGTGGAATTCGTATCTCCATATACAAGAACGAGCTCTGGTTTCTCTCTCATCATTACTTTCTCAAGCTCGATGAGCATTTTTCCCGTTTGTTCACCATGAGGGGAGGAGCCAATGGAAAGTTGATAATCCGGTTTTGCCAAGTGTAATTGCGAGAAGAAAACATCGGACATATTCGAATCATAATGTTGCCCGGTATGAACGATGACCTCTTTCATTTCATGATCTTTTTTCAACCATCGCGATAACATGCACGCTTTTATAAACTGTGGTCTAGCCCCGATTACGGTTAGGATTTTCATCCAATTTCCTCCTTAGGAGTGCGCAATTTGATTCTTCCATCATTCAATACAAACATATGAAGAATTTGTGATTTTGCTACTCTTACTTGACCATAAAAAATAACTGATGAAATCAGGTGGAGGAAAAGTATGAGAAAAACAGTTTGCATGTTAGTTTCTGAGCATCCATTTCTGGATGCGCGTATTTTTCATAAAGAAGCGAAAAGTCTTCGTAAACATGGATATGAGGTTACGATGATCGTCCCTCGTCGTAATGGTCAGCTGTTTGATATTGATGGAACGCCATTCACTTATCGCTTTCAAGCACCTTCATTCACATATGATGGCATAAAGGTTATTAGCTATGATCCCCCTATCAACGTAGAAAATAACGTCAAATTATTGGCCTATAATCTTCAGCAAAAAGGAGCGGAGCGATTTACGGATCCTCTTACGCAACTTGGAGTAAACCAAGAATGTGACTTCTATCATGCTCATGAATTCTTTTCGCTTTATGCTGCAATCGGAGTGAAGCGAAAGCTTGCCAAGAAAGGGAAGCAGACAAAAATTATCTATGATAGTCATGAGCTCGTTCCTGATCCATTAGAACCCATCGGTCGATCTGTCTTTCAACGACAACAACGGATGTTAGAGCAAATGTTTAGAGAATCCGATGCAATTATAACGGTTTCTGAATCAATTCAAAGCAAATACAAAGTGATGGCTTCGAAAGTGCCTGTCGAAGTGATTTATAACTCTCCGCCCCTTCTTCATCCATTTACTGCGAAAACTTATAAGCATCCATGGTTGACCCTCGGTTATGTCGGAACAGTAACTCGTGATAAAGGAAACTGGAAAAAATTATTAAAGATTTTAGAGCTGTGTAATGAAGCATTTGATACACGATTAAAAATTATTGGAGGGACAACAACGACAACAGAAGCGCTTTCGATTCCAGAGCGTTTAAAGTCTAAAGTCGAAATTACAGGTTGGATGGACTATTCATCCCTTCCCAAAGCTTTGCAAGAAGTAGATATCGGTTGGATTGATCTAAATGTAAAAACATCGCTAAATCGAAGGTATGCGATGCCGAACAAGTTCTTCAGTTATTTGAATAATGGTATTCCAGTCATTGTGAATCAATGTGATGATATGAAGCGCTTCATAGATGCCCATCAATGCGGGACAGTCATAGATAAGGAGCAAGCTTCAGCTCGCGATTATGCTGAAAGTTTACGTATGATTGATCAACAGAGACAAACGTTACGATCCTGGAGTATGGCTGGTCGAAAGGTTATGGAAGATTACTATAGTTGGGAGCACATGGAACAACGAATATATAAAATTTATCGGAGACTTTGGAAAAAGGGATAATCAAAATTCCCTTTTTCCAAAGTCTTCGTTCATAAATGTCCACGCAAAATGAGGAAGCATACATATAATGACGAATGAAGTTTGATGAGAAACACCCACGACATGATTACTTGTTTACCTACTAAAGAAAAAACACGTGAACGTCTATGTCAAAATGATTCTCTTTACAGTAAAGAAGAAATGGAACGGTATGGGCTACAACCACTCCTCCTTGAACATGATGAAGTTAAAAATGTCGATGTCGTCATCGTGCAGGCTTATCATCAAGCATACGAATAAACAAATTGGCAAAATTTGCAACATTTCGTCGTTGTACACTTGTATTCGATGGAGGAAATGCGCTCAATCAAGCATTCATTACGGAAAACGGTATCACTTACGAAGGAATTGGAAGAACATGAGGGGGAATGAAAATGGTCGATGACAGCAGGATTCCGATGGTTGATTTGCAAAAAGAGCTCAATTTCTTGAAACCGCAGATGATGCAAGAAATGGAAGAGGTTTTAGAAAGTGGCCGCTACATCCTAGGACCTAAGTGTCTGGCTTTCGAGAAGAAAGTAACTGAATACGTCGGTACGAAACATGCGGTTGGGGTCGCAAACGGAACAGATGCCCTTTATCTTGCACTTAGAGCGTTGGATATTGGACCTGAAGATGAAGTCATTACAACACCTTTTACTTTTTTCGCTAGCGGTGAAACAATTGCAGAAGTTGGTGCTAAGCCTGTGTTTGTCGATATCAATGCAGACTCGTATAATATCGATCCAAACAAAATCGAAGAAGCGATTACACCAAAGACGAAAGCAATTATTGTCGTGCACTTATTTGGAAAGGGGGCGGATATGAAAGAAATAATGAAACTAGCCAAGAACTATCAGCTTCGGGTCATTGAGGATGCTTGCCAGGCTATCGGGACAGAAGTGGATGGAAGAAGGGCAGGAGCCATTGGGGATATTGGCTGTTTTTCTTTTTTTCCTTCCAAAAGTCTTGGAGCCTTCGGTGACGCTGGAATGATCGTAACCAATGATGATGTACTGTATGAGAAAGTGTATGAATTAAGAAATCATGGAAGCAAAACGAAATACTATCATCGTTCCATTGGCATTAATAGTCGTTTAGACGAATTACAAGCAGCCATTCTCCTCGTTAAGCTCAATTATTTAGATCGATTTCTGTATAAGCGTAAGGAGATCGCGAAGAGATATACTGAAATGCTCTCCAGCTATGTGAAGACTCCAGCGGAGGGTAGGGGGAGAGTTCACACTTACCATCAATATTGTATCGAACTCCAGGAGAGAGATCATCTTGCCGAGGCACTTGACGAGAAAGGGATATCATCGGCGATTTACTATCCGGTACCGCTGCATTTACAAGAAGCTTTTCAATATCTTTCTTATCAAGAAGGAGACTTTCCCATTTCTGAAAAGGTTTCTAAGCAAATCTTGGCATTACCGATTTTTCCCGAATTATCGGAACCCCTCCAAGATAAGATCGTAGATGCCGTATCCAAATTCTTTCATCGCCCTTAAGGGGGTATCTCATACGAAAAAACTCCGTTGGGATACCATCGAAACGGAGTTTTTATTCAAAGTAAGCTGGGAAATAGCTCCACCTGCTTCAAGAAGTTAGGGGGCGTTGGCCGCTAAGCTAAACCCAACGATGACTTTAGTCTAATGCTCATCCGGTGCAATATTTCGTTATTCAGCGAAAGCAACTGAGAATTCAGCGCAAACGGAACTAAGAATGGATCTTAATGGAATCGCTAATCTTGCTTGATAGCTCTAGAGCTTTTATCCCTTGTTCCCCTGTCACCGTCGGTGTACTTATATCTTGCACACTGGTAAGAAAGTCAGTAAGTTGAAGCGTTAATGGTTGTAGAAACGTAGGAGTATGAGTGCTTTTGGTCATTGATCTGGGGAACTCTCCTTTAGTTTGTGATACAGATTGAGTTATCGTTAACTCATTGCCTAGAAAGTCTGCAGAGATATATGCATCTTCTGTTAAAAATTCGATAGACCTTACTTTTTTATTGGATTTATAGCTAGCGGTGAGCTGGGCGATCATGCCTGTTGCTGATGTTGCAAGCACCCTTGCGTGCATGGGGTGTTGTGCTTGAAGCTTTCCTGCGGTATACACTTCTTGGAACTCTTCTTGAATGAAATAGTGTATTAAATATAAGTCGTGAATCATTAACTCGTATACGACGTCGGCCCCTTTTCGGTTTCCTCCAAATGGAGACATACGATGCGTTTCAATAGCTATAATTTTTTCTTTTTCTAATGCTTTCTTTAATTCTTGAACGAGCGGATTAAAGAGCTCGATATGGCCAACTTGAAGGATGATACCTTGATCTGAAGCTTTTTGAACCAAGGCCTTGGCTTCTTGAACCGTTGTTGTAATGGGTTTCTCCATAAGAAGATGTACGTTGTGGTGAATGCACGTGATGCCGACGTTATAGTGAAACGGTGTCGGTACTGTAATACTGACAGCCTCAACTTGTTGTAATAAATCTTCTATGGATGAAAAAGATTTTATTTGATAGTTACTTGCGATTTGTTTGCTTTTGTTTTGATCGACATCAAAAACCCCAACCAATTCACAGAGGTTAGGTAAAGAGAGATACGTACGCACATGGTTTTCTCCCATATTACCAGCACCTATAACCCCTACTTTCATCCAAATCTCCTCGCTTTCCATAATACTCCATTTATCTTATGCAAACCTGCATAGAGTGAATGGACCATCATAACGCCAAAGGTAAAATTGATACTTCTATAGTATGGATACATGAATGAAGTGCGCGGTTTTCTTATGATTGGAGTACAAGGAAGCCCATCTCGACCATCATGCTTGCACCACGAAAGCATTTTTACTTTTCCGAGGAGCGAAGCTGGCTGCTTCGTAAGCGTTCCTTCGCACGATGAAAAAGCGGTTTTCTTTTTCTAGGATACGTTTTTGGTACGTGAGGAGCACTGAGATGTATATGGGAGAGTTATCTATGTCTATTATTCATTAGATCAAAGCTGCCTGCGTTAGGCATGTTCCATCAGCAATGTAGTCTGAATTTGTTCCTTCTTTCGTTAGTTACATAATAGCAAGATCAACAAGGTTGCCATGTTTAAGCATAGCCCATTGTGGGAACCTACATCACAGCATCGGTCCAGGATTGGAGGAAAGATCATACATGAAACCACATGAACTCTACATTAATGGTCAGTTTGTGACCTCAAAGTCAACCGAAATAATTCATATTGTAAATCCAGGAACAGAAGAAGTCATATCAAAGGTTGTTGATGCGAAAGATGAGGAAGTAGATCAAGCGGTTGAAGCTGCTTATGTAGCTCAAAAAAAATGGGAAAAGACACCTCAAGTTGACCGAGGACTAATTGTTCGACGTATTGCTGAGGCCATTCATGCTGACAAAGAAAGGCTTGCGCAACTACTCAGTGAAGAGCAAGGCAAGCCAATCCATGAAGCCTCCGGAGAACTAGATGGTGCCATCGACTTTTTCTTTTATATGTCAGAATGGAATCGAAAGATTGGGGGAGAGATTGTCCCTAGCGATGATTCGAACGAACAGATCCTTATTCAAAGAAAGCCGATCGGCGTTATAGCAGGAATTATTCCGTGGAACTACCCAGTTTTTATTTTCGCACGGAAAGTAGCAACAGCATTAATCACAGGCTGTTCTATTGTGGTTAAATCATCGGAAGAAACACCAAATACAGCAGCAGCGCTGAGCGAAATCATTCATCAATCTGATCTTCCTAAAGGTGTCTATAATTTGGTCACAGGAAAAGGAGATACCGTAGGTAACCGTCTCTCCAGTGACGCTAGAGTAGCGATGATCAGCATGACGGGAAGCGTTCCAGCAGGAACGAAAGTGATGGAAGCTGCAGCACAGAACATTACGAAAGTAAATCTCGAGCTTGGCGGCAAAGCACCTATGATCGTTTCCAAGCATGCAGATTTAGATCTTGCCGTTGAAAATATCAAAGCATCTCGAATTGAAAATGCTGGACAAGCTTGTATTTCCGCAGAACGTGTTTATGTCCAGGAAGACGTTGCGGAACAATTCATTGATAAGATGATTCGTGCAATGAAAGAGATAAAAGTGGGTTATTCACTAGAAGATAATGAAGTCGATATGGGTCCAGTGTCCAGCGCCCATCATCTCGACAAGATTGAGAAGCTCGTGGAAAACGCGAAAAAGCAAGGCGCAGAAGTGAAAGTAGGGGGTGAACGTCTCAACCTTGGCAAAGGCTATTATTATAAGCCGACCGTCCTGACGAATATTTCTGATGAACTAGAGATCATGAAAGAGGAAATCTTCGGTCCCGTCCTGCCGATTACGACGTACAAAGACTTTAATGAAGCGATCGAAAGAGCGAATGATTCCATTTATGGACTATCTTCAGCACTCTACACAAACGACTACAATGAAGTCATGCAAGCATCAAGGGACCTTCAGTTCGGGGAAACGTATGTTAACCGCATTACAGATGAAGCAACACAAGGCTATCACGCAGGCATGCGCAAATCCGGAATTGGTGGCACAGATGGCAAAAATGGGGTGAATGATTTTCTCTCAACACATGTAATGTATTTGAAGTATAACGAATCATATACTTTGTAAAGAATCGAACGAAGCGCTGTATGCGCTCGTTCGATCTTGTTTTTATACCACTGGTCACTTCTCCTGCTCATAAGACATTTCCCAGAACGAATAATCGAGTTGCGCAGACGCTATCATTGTAAGCGAACGAAGCCGGTGCATCGTTAAGTAAGGGGATTTCACCTCACGCCTCGCAGTCGGGTCATTATCATTCATAATCCCACTGTACAGCTTCTAGATCAACGCCCCCATTTTCAGCAAAGAACTCAATGCCTTGACTCTCTTTAGATGGAAAGATTCGCGTGGTAAATACATATAGACCGTGGTTCACAAATATCTCTATAGATGAAACGTCCACGAATATATGCAGCGTAAGGCATGTGCAATTCAGAGGCTTTATTCGTTTTGTTCCATATTCTTCAGCAAATCGCTCGCCGGATTTTTCACGGTCTAGAACGATTTCTTTATTTTTATGATCATAATAAAGGACGGTTTCTTCTTCGTCTCCGCTGCGCAGTTTAACACCGCAAGTTGAAGCCGTTTGGATGTTCATTTCGATTTTCAGTTCATAACAAACACCCTTGATTTCTTCATACGCTTTCGTTGTACTTTCAATTGTATCGGCAACAGATTTTTTCGTCTTCCTAAGCTTTTCCATTTCATGAACGGGTTGCTGATAAAGCTTCCCATTCTTTATGGCTAACTCTCGTGGAATCGTTAAACAATGGGCCCACTGATAACGGTCTGTTGGGTAATGGATTTCGGGCAGCCCCATCCAGCCGATTAAAATTCGACGTCCGTCGGGCGTAAGTGTGGTTTGTTGAGCATAAAATTCAAACCCTGCATCGAGTTCCTCGAAATCCTCATGTTCAAATGAGCCGTCTGTGAGGTTCAAAGGGTTTCCTATAAAGTATCCGGACTGGTAGATATTCTGATAGTGATAACCTTCAGGTTCTAATCCCTGCGGGGAGAAGAGTAGAAGGCCTTTCCCTCCCAGTTCAAAGTAATCCGGGCACTCCCACATAAATCCAAAATCGTTGTAGCGTGTTTTCACTTCCCCTATCAATTCCCAATGATAGAGGTCGGGAGAATGATAGAGGAGTACACACCCGGTTCGATTTTCCCGCTGGGCACCAATCACAAGGTGATAGGAATCTTCATCTTGCCAAACTTTAGGATCTCGAAAATGATGGGTATAGCCTTTGGGAGGCCCCTCGATGATAGGATCGGCATGCTTTTGGATCTGGTGATGACTGTTCATAACGGCTAAACACTGATAGGCATGGCGTTCCCAATGTTTATTTCTCGTATTTCCAGTGTATAAAAGGTGTAAGCTTTCTTCATGAACAATGCCGCTTCCCGAAAAGGCGCCGTGGCTTTCAAACCACTCTCGTGGTTCAATAGCGAGGCCTTGGTTTTCCCAATGTACAAGATCGTCTGAGGTTGTATGATACCAATGTTTCATTCCATGAACAGCACCAAATGGGAACCACTGATAAAACAAATGAAATTTCCCATTGTAAAAACAAAACCCATTGGGGTCGTTAAGAAGCCCCATCGGCGGCTGCACATGAAAGGTTTGGCGCCAGGGGGAATGTTCCACGGTGTGTTGTAAATTTCTTTGTTCTTGTAGTGTCATTTCAGAAAGCCGACGATAGCGTTGTCCCCTTGTCCATTCCATGTTTATCATCCTTTTTGGAATCATTTATCTTTGATCGATCTCATCTTTCATTTTGTCACTAAACCCAAACATCCATGTTAATGCAAAGGCTACTCCAATTGATATAAGGTTCGTTGCTATATAGAGAAGGATCTGGCCATCAAGATACAGTAGTGTTCCTGGAATGACAGTAATGGCCATGCCTGTTCCTGCAAGCCCAACCATTGATGCAAAAGCTGCACCGACTGCCCCGCCGATCAGCCCCATGATGAACGGTCGAACATATCGTAAGTTGACGCCGAAGATGGCTGGTTCTGTCACCCCCAAGAAAGCAGAAAATGAGGATGGTAATGCTAAAGCCTTCAACTTAGCAGCTTTTGTTTTCAATCCAACAGCAAGTGCGGCAGCCCCTTGCGCGGCGGTCGAAGCAGTGATAATCGCGTTAAACGGATTCTCACCAAACTGTTGTAGCAATTGGACTTCGAGAAAGTTAAAAATGTGATGAACGCCAGTAATAACGATGATTTGATGGAAAAAGCCAATGACTAAACCGCTAATCCCAAACGGTAGATCCAAGAGGAAAATAACTGCTGACATAACAGCTTCCTCAACAGTATTAAAGAGCGGTCCGATCAAAAACAAGGCTAAAAAAATCATAATAAGTAACGTTAAAAATGGTGTTATAATAAGGTCTAACGCATCAGGAATTCGTTTGCGAAGGCCCTTTTCCAGTTTTGCCCCGATAAAACCCGCGATGAAGGCCGGTAAAACCGATGCCTGATAACCAGAAACTTCAATAAATCCAAAAAACACTAATGGATCGGCGGCCCCTTCGGCAACATCCCAGGCATTTGGCAAGGCCGGGTTTACGAGCATTAAACCGAGGACAATTCCGATGACGGGGCTGCCTCCAAATACTCTGAATGCAGACCAAGCTATGAGTACCGGTAAAAACGCAAACGCAGTATCCGTCAGCACCTCAGAAAAAATAAGGAAGTTGTCTGGTATGGAATCTTCAGTTAATCCAAACAATTCCAGGACACTTTCTTGCATGATGAGTCCTTGTAAACCCATGAACAATCCCGTCGCTACGAGTACTGGGATAATAGGAACAAACACGTCCCCAAATGTTCGGATCGCACGTTGGAACCAATTTCCTTTTTTCGTAGTTTCTCCTGCTTGCTTTGATTTCGAAGAACCAGAGATTCCTAAGTTACTAAATTCCTCATAAATTTGATTCACTGTACCGGTTCCAAAGATGACCTGGTATTGACCTGAATTATAGTAAGCACCTTTTACTTTATCGATCTCCTCGGCTTTTTCCTGGTTAATTTTTTCTTTGTCATGGACCATAATTCGCAATCGTGTAGCACAGTGTGAAACGGAGTTTATATTTTCTTTTCCACCGACAGATTCAATCAATTGCTCTGCGATTTTGCGGTTTTTAGCCATTTTGAAGGCCCCTTTTTTCTAAGTTGTGCTTTTAGAGGATGTTTAAAACCAGGAAAACTCCCCCGAAATTTTTTCGAGGGATGGTTACTAGCATACTACAGTTTTTTGTCCTTAACTGGGGTAGTAGGTAAAAACAGGCGTTTCCCCTGCCTCCACATCTGTTTCTTCCGTATGTTCAATTCGATCGTCCGCTTGTCCGTTTGTGACCACAATAGGACTAACCGTACTCGCTGCCTTTTCTTGAACCTTCTCCAAATCGAAAGAAACCAGTGGATCCCCGATGCCCACTTTGTCATTTACCTCAACATGACCTTCGAATCCATCGCCTTCCATGCCCACCGTTTCAAGGCCTATATGGATTAAAAGCTCGGTGCCCTGTTCGGTTTCAATGCCTACTGCATGTTTGGTAGGAAACACTTGTACAATTTTCCCTTTTACCGGCGAAACAACTTTTCCGCTTGTGGGTTCAATGGCTAGTCCCTCTCCCATCATTTTTTCTGAGAATGTTGGGTCAGGAACTTCTTCTAACTTAACGACCTTTCCACTAATAGGTGCTACTATAGCTTCTTCTGATGGCGTCTTTTTAAATAGTTTCTTAAACATTTCATCATCACTCACTTTCTATTGATTTCGTTTGGTAAACAGCTGGGATTTCTTCTAAAGACGGAACGACATTAAAGCCTCCGCTCTGTGTAGTCGTTTGCCCAGCTACGTAGTTGGCGAATGCGGCGATTTTTTGGAGTTCCTCATCTTGAATATAATGGATGCTCTTAGAATTCTCCAAGATTCCATAAAGAATACCTGCCATGAATGCATCACCGGCTCCAGTCGAATCAATCGCGTTGACCTTGAAGGCAGAAACATACCCGTTTCCGTGGGTACCGTAGTAATAACACCCCTTTGCACCAAAGGTGACAAAAATGAGCGGAATGTTATGGATCGCTCGTAAGTGTTGAATGGCTTGGGAAACCGTTGTTTCTTCTGTTAAAAATAAAAGCTCTTCCTCTGAAACTTTTAATATGTCCGTATAGGACATCGCTTCCAGGATGATTTGCCGGGCTTCATCACTGCTCTCCCATAAACCCAGGCGAATATTGGGATCATAACTGATCAGCATTTCATTTTTTTCCGCTAGCGCAAGAGCTTGAAAGGTCGCTCCTCTGGACGGTTCATGGGAGAGCGACAAAGAGCCGTGATGAAAAACGGTGTTCTGTGTGAACATGTCCGGATTTAATTCAGACGGTTGTAACAGTTGATCTGCACCAGGTGATCGATAAAAATCAAAGGAGCGTTCTCCGTCAGCCTGTAAAGTGACAAAAGTAAGTGTCGTTTTTTCACGTTCAGCTACTTGAATGGCATGTGTATCAATGTTTAAAGTATGAAGTTCTTGTTTGATTTGCTTGCCAAAAACATCGTCGCCCACTTTTCCTATAAATGTAGTGTTCTTCCCCCATTTAGCAAGGGCAGACAACATATTTAAGGGTGCACCGCCAATGTTTGCTTGAAAGCTTGGTTTTTCAGTAAACGCCAGCGGCGACATGTCGATGAGTAATTCGCCTAAAGAGATAATCCTGTTCAATTATTCCACTCCTTGCTTGTTAACATGAGCTTCGTTGAATCAATTTGGTTGGAAGAAGAAATGATTCGGTTTCCAGAGCTGGTACATGGCTCCTGCTTAATAAAATTTCAGCTGCTTTTTCCCCAATTTCTTCCGTTGGCTGTTTAATGACTGAAAGGGGAGGATCTGTAATTTTCGCCCATTCATAATCATCGAAGCCAATGATTGCGATATCCTCAGGAATTTTAACCTTTTGTTCTTTTAAATAAGTGATGGCCCCGATGGTCATCAAATTATTGGCAACAAACATGGCTGTGATGCCAGTGTTTTTTAATAATTGCTGAGCTGCTTTATAGCCGCCTTCGAATTTCGAATCTCCAGTATAAATGAGGCTTTCATCAAGTTGAAGTTGGGAATGTTCAATGGCTCGGCGATAGCCATTCATTCTCTCTTGTGTGGAACTTAATTTACTTATCCCAGTAATCATTCCAATTTGTTGGTGTCCTAGATCGATGAAGCGTTGAACTGCTCCATAAACGGCTTTCTCATTCTCAACAGCGATATAATCAACATTTGCCCCATGAGGGATTCGATCTATAAAAACAGTTGGGGTTTCCTGATTGAGATAGGGCTCGATCTCTTCATAGTTTTCCGCGCTCGATGCAAGGATGATCCCGCTCACCTGCTGGGCCTGAAAGGTTTTGATTTTTTCAATCTCCACATCAACATTTTCATCTGTATTCCCAACTAATAGTTGATAACCTTTTTGATCCAGGTGCTGTTCGATCCCTTTGACTACAGAGGTGAAAAAATGGTTCGAGATGTCTGGAAGCACGAGCCCGATCGTAAAGGTTTTTTGACTTCGAAGTGTTTTGGCAGCAAAATTAGGGGTGTAGTCTAACTCGGTCATGACATCAATGACCCGCTGACGTGTCTTCTCAGCGACAAACCTAGTCTCATTAATCACGTGGGAGACTGTGGCTGTTGAAACCCCTGCCTTTCTCGCAACTTCGCGGATGCTTGTCGACACCAAGATCACACTTTCATGAGGAACGTAAACGATTACGTAACCGTTTACGTATATGATAAAACATATGAAAGAAATGTCAATGGTTTTGGGAACGGTTTCTTTTTAAAGTGGGAAACAAAGATTTCAAGTCTTTCTCTCGCCCCTGAAGAAGAGCCTACGCTAGTGCACGGTGTCAGACACTCACGCCAATGATGGTTACATCGACGATTCTGGACGTCATCATTTGGTAAAATATCTCTCCATGACACCTCATATTGCCCCATTTTCGATATTTGTGGTGTCATGAATATTTTTATTGTGAAAATTTTCATTACTCGTTAAGCCATTCATTGAATCTACAAGGGGCCCACTTCCAATGGTGACCTTTTATTTCAGATGCTCTGTTCTAGTTTTGATTCTTTCTTTTATCAATATATTGCTGAATAAAAGGGTAGAGAAGCCCAACAAGCGCAAATAAGATGATCGTTAGCAAAATTCCCTCTACGTTTACGTCTAATAACCAATTGATGCCGATTAAAAGTATGGCTCCGAAAAATACCCCAAACATCCATTTCATATATGCTTGTATATAATAGTTAAACTTCAATCTATAGCCTCCGATCATTGTCCTACATTCTTTCTTTTATTCTATCTTACCACCGTCAAAAAGGCTGATGCTAGAGGATTTACTTGGTATAGTTTTACTTTTCATGACGCTATCTAGGGACAAGCAACGATGTGAGTGAAGGTTAAAAAGTTCCAGGCTCTCGGTTTTTGATCTGTTATAATGAAAGCAACCAAACGATAGGTCTCTGCTACAATGTAGGGTTACAACGAATGGTTTTTCTCCAGGATCATTATTCGGCTATTAACATTGACGATGGAATCGAAGTGTAGAAGCGGAGTGAAACAGCATGAATGAACAGAATACAGCAGGTGCAGGGGTTGTCGCGGCGGTTTTGGCGTATTTAGTATGGGGGATGTTACCATTATATTGGAAACTCGCCGGTGAGGTTCCCTCTGCTGAAGTGCTTGCCCATCGTGTGATCTGGTCCCTTATTTTCATGGTACTTATTTTAATTTTGTTTGGAAAAATACGAATAATTATAACAGAAATAAAACAGGCTTGTTTTAATAAAAAAACCTTTTTTGCCATTATTGCAGCTTCGGTATTTATTAGTATCAACTGGTTTGTGTTTATTTTCGCCGTTAATAGTGATCGTGTCATAGAGGCAAGCCTTGGCTATTATATTAACCCATTAGTGAACGTATTGTTGGCCATGGTATTTTTGAAAGAACGATTATTAACCCTTGAGAAAGTTGCCGTGCTGCTCGCGTTTATCGGGGTGATGATAATGACGGTTTATTATGGAAGTTTCCCGTGGGCCTCATTCACATTGGCGATTAGTTTTGCAAGCTATGGATTAATTAAGAAGATCGTTCCGATTGGGGCTTGGGCGGGTTTGACGATCGAAACGTTATTGATGACCCCTTTTGCGCTCCTGTTCTTGATATGGATACATTCATTTTCGGGGGTAGGCGGTTCCTTTGCGCTTACAAATCTTGATATCTCTTTAATCTTGATCGGTGGAGGCATCGCGACGGCCGTACCTTTATTATTATTCGCAACGGGGGCAAGGCGGATTACTTTTTCATTGATTGGGATACTGCAATATATCGCACCGACTATGATGCTGATTTTGGGTGTTTTTGTTTTTCATGAGCCGTTTGGCAGTATTCAATTATTGTCGTTTTGCCTTATTTGGGTCGGGCTGGTTTTATTTACAACGGTTCGTTCAAGATCCACTTTTCTGATTCGAAGAAAAAATCGTCTTCAAGAAAGGAGTTTATCATGAGAGCGAACATGCTCACGCTAAACGACTACCTATCGCTGGATGCGACAGCGATGGCGGAAATGGTGGCTAAAGGTGATGTGACTGCAGCTGAGCTCATTAAAGCAAGCATAGAGCGGAAAGATAACGTAAATAAACGGTTGAATGCAATCGTTCATGATTTCAGCACCGATGCACATTCAGCAGCAAAGCAAAAGTCACCGGAAGGACCTTTTTCCGGTGTGCCAATGGTGTTAAAAAATATCTCCCAATCGCTCAAAGGGGAACCAATGACGGCGGGCGCTCGGTTAATGAAGAATCATAGGGCGCAACAGGATAGTTTTTTTGTTAAGAAGTTACGTCAGCAGGGATTTATTTTTACTGGAAATACGAATACCCCGGAGTTTGGTCTGAAAAATATTACGGAACCTGGGTTATATGGTCCTTCGCGAAACCCATGGAATCTTGATCATTCTCCTGGGGGGTCCAGCGGGGGAGCAGCAGCTGCTGTGGCTTCGGGGATTGTGCCTGTTGCAGGAGCGAGCGATGGTGGTGGATCGATCCGGATTCCGGCGTCATTTACAGGGTTATTTGGATTGAAGCCCACGCGTGGACGAATGCCCATTGGTCCGGGAACAGGGCGTCAATGGCAGGGGGCGGCGATTGATTTTGTGTTATCGCGATCGGTGCGGGATAGCGCGGCCTTGCTCGATGGATTACAGGTGATTCAACCTGAAGCTGCGTTTCAATGGCCTTTGTATGAGGGGGTTTATGCGAAGGTCATGAACGAGAACTTCAAACGGCCGCTACGGATCGCATATGCCAGTGAATCCCCTGTAGGAACAACGGTTTCAGAAGATGCGAAAGAAGCGCTGAACAAGGTGTTGAATCACTTGATTTCTGAAGGGCATGAGGTCGAGGAAGTCGACAATGACGTGAATGGTGTCGCTTTGATGGAACAATATTATCTGATGAATAGTGGGGAGATGGCTGCGTTGCGGATGGGGCTGGAGGAGTCCCTTGGGCATGGCCTTACACCGGAAGACGTAGAAATAGAGACGTGGGTACTCAGTGAAGCTGGTCAAACCGTGAGTGCGGCAACGTTTACGTAGCTTAGCTGCCTGGGACACAGCAGCGGCGAAGATGGCAAAACTTCACGATACGTACGATCTCTATGTGACACCAGCAACCGCTTATCCTGCCCCAAAGGTCGGAGAGCTCACTCCTAACGAGGAAGAACGTCAACAACTCATCAAAAGGATAGAAAATGAAGATCCTCTATCGGTTCTCTATGATATGTTTTTACCGAGCTTGACGTATTCCCCATTTTCACAACTGGCGAACCTCACTGGCCAACCGGCGGCGTCAATACCCGTTCATAGGTGTAAAAACGGCTTACCCATAGGAGTTCAAGCCATGGCGTCGAAAGGAAACGAACATGTTTTGTTGCAACTTGCCGCCCAACTAGAACAATCTGATCTTTGGGAAGGGGTCATACATCCTCTAGACTGTAGTAGCTAAAAACGTGCTATAATGTCATTAGGAAGGAGAGGTAGTTTCCATGGATTATGTTACATTAAACAATGGTTTACAAATGCCTCAACTTGGGTTTGGCGTTTGGAAAGTAAAAGATGAAGAAGCGACACCTGCTGTTGCAAAAGCACTTGAAACAGGTTATCGCTCTCTGGACACGGCGATGATTTATCAAAATGAGCATGGGGTCGGCAAAGCAATCAAAGATTCCGGAATCCCCCGTGACGAGTTGTTTATTACCACGAAGGTTTGGAATGCTGATCAAGGATATGAAAATACGATTCAGGCATATGAAGAAAGTCTCAACAAACTTGGGCTTGATTACGTGGATTTATACTTAATTCATTGGCCAACGCCCGATTACGATGATTATGTAGACACATACAAAGCGATGGAAAAGCTCTACCATGAGGGCCGGGTAAAGGCCATTGGTGTTTGTAATTTTGATATTGAACATTTGCAGCGTTTGCTTGATGAGTGTGATGTAACCCCTGTTTTAAATCAAGTTGAATGCCATCCATATTTGCCGCAAAATGAACTAAAGCAATTCTGTGCGGGAAATGACATTTTTGTTGAAGCTTGGAGCCCGCTCAATCAAGGCGGTGATGCTTTGCAAAATGAAGTGATTACAAGAATTGCTGATTCTCATGGGAAAACACCTGCACAAGTGATGCTTCGCTGGCATTTGCAAAATGATACGATTATCATTCCAAAATCTGAAACACCCTCCCGCATTGAGGAAAACTTTAATGCATTTGATTTTGAGTTAACCGCCGAAGATATGAAAGCCATTAATGAACTGGATCGCAATGAACGTCAAGGTCCACTCCCGAATGAAATGAATATCCGGTAATACTCAAAAAAAGAGATGTTCCAATAGCTTTGTAGAGATTTGTCGTTTGCACGTAGGAAGGTATCTTCGGCGAATTCTTTTGGCCGTAGCGACGAATTTCTTGTTGCTTTCGCCCCACGAAGTATTGCGCTGAAAGATTTACCCCGGCCGCCGAAAAGGGAGCGGTTAACCCCCACTTTTTGAGGCGTTGTGTTTACTGGACAAAAGATCCGTTGCGATGAGAAGCCATCGCAACGGATCTTTTACTACTGTCAAAGGACAGCATTTTTATTTTAAAAACAACTTTCGTTCGTAATCTGCAAAAGTTTCGCAGCCCGTTTCCGTGACCCTGAATGTTTCGCTTACTTCAATCCCTAGCTGTCCATACCAAAGCCGTGGGATCATATGAAAGGTCATGTTGGGCTGCAAAACGGTCGGATCCCCTTTGCGAAGATTGGCGGTGTGCCCTCCCCAATCAGGTGGGTAGTTCGCCCCTATGGAATAGCCAAGGTATGAATCTTTCACAACCCCGCGAGGTTCAATCGCTTTACGCCAGGCAGCTTCAACCTCCTCACAGGTTACCCCCGGCTTAGCTGTCTCGAGAGCAGCATGCAGGCCTTCCACACAAAGTTTGGCTAGGTCTTTGATTTGAGCGGAGGTTTCTCCGATGGATACGGTCCGGGAGAGGGGAGCGTGATAACGATGATAGCACCCCGCTAGCTTTAAAATAGCAAAATCATTTGAATTAAATTTGCGGTCTGTCCACGTCAAATGTAGTGCAGTTGTCTCTTTTCCTGAAGGGATCAACGGCGCAACTGCTGGATAATCGCCTCCA
Organism: Geomicrobium halophilum; assembly: GCF_014207655.1. GTDB lineage: Bacteria > Bacillota > Bacilli > Bacillales > Marinococcaceae > Geomicrobium > Geomicrobium halophilum. The sequence goes on from NZ_JACHHJ010000002.1 coordinate 361,895, forward strand.
TAATCTATTGTTCCGGATATAAGCTCGTGATAGACTTCAGCAATGACGTCACACTCACGAACACCGGGGTTGATCTTTTCCAAGCCAGTAGTCATGGCATTTTCGACCAGTTGAGCTGCACGCTTCATATATTCGATTTCTTGATCAGATTTGATGAGACGAACCCAATTGACGAGCGTACTCGCATCTTTAAAGGTTGCATTTGGCAATTCTTTTTTTAACGAGGCATACGTTGTAGCCGTAAAATAATACATATCCATTTCCACACCAATAGGTCGATTCGATTTGCTAAGCAGATGTACAAGCCGGGCAATAAAACCCATCGGATGTTTCATTTCTGAATGATAATAATGCTCTGGGCAAGGGATAATATTTTTTTCATCTAACCAGGTGGTCAAATGAGCACCATTGGCATCCTGATCTCTTCCGATCCACATCGGTTCCTCTTCATCTATAATGACCACTAATATTTGACCTACGTAAAACGTCCATGCGTCATACCCGGAGAGGTAATACATATTGGCTGGGTCGGTAATGAGCAATACATCGATTCCGTTGTCTTGCATGCTTTGTTTGGTCTTATGAACCCTTTTTTTGTATTCCGAAAGATTAAAACGAAAAATTCTTTTGCCCCCTCAGCGGTCATTTATTAAGAGCGATAAGCCCTTTGAAAGAACTATATGGTTTTATTTTCCGTCCTATAACCGAAATACCCTTATACATCTCCAGTTAGCGCTTTTTTTGTTAAAATAGCTAAGCGTCCCTTACATATTTTAATAATTTTATCGTCCCTGTAATATTGGCTACAATGCTTGCGGCCAGAATCATTGCCCAGAGGATCAGGTTTACGTGGACCAATAGGATAAACATTAATAAAAGCAAACCGATGAAGATGAGGATCATGCCGTTGCGAAATTGGGGATGAATACTGCCAACTCCTTCATGTAATCATTAAGGTTAGTATAAAGGAAAGGGATATCAGGGAACAACTCATTCGGGGGTTGGACATGCAATCCCTTTGTTATGTAAAATAAAATGGGAGAATTTTCCTTAATCGTATTGGGCTGGAGATTAGCCCCCGAAATCCAACCTTTTAACTCTCTCAATAGAGGGGTTGGTGCAAGGGGGCCACTTATTTCAAGCGCGAACATGAACTTCTGCGAATCAGCTCATGGGGGACAATCCGCTGTTTTGCATCCTGGTTTGGGTTCTCCAGGCGGTCAAAGAGGAGTGCCATGGATTGTACGCCGAGTTCGAAAATATTGATGTCAATGCTTGTCATAGGAGGGGAAGCTAATTCAGAAATCATATAGTTGTTAAATCCAACGATGGATAGCTCCTCAGGTACGCGTATGCCTAAATCTTGTACGGTTCGAAGGACATCGAAGACGACCAAATCTTCAGCAATAAGTGCGGTGGGTGGATCAGGAACTGACATGATTTCGATAAAAGCATCTTTACCGCCGTTCTCATGATCGGCATAATGAACGATATAATCGTCGTTAATCGGAAGATTCGACCGTTCCAAAGCTTCCCTGTATCCCTGCATACGATCATGAGTGACGATCGCATCACTGCGATTTAAAATTAGACCGATACGTTCGTGTTTGAGCAGTGTTAAATATTCGGTGACCAGCCGTCCGGTTCGAACGTTATCGTTGTTCACGTACCAAACTTGTTCAGGGTGATCGACCGCGGGTCTTCCAAGCAGTACAAATGGAAAGTCTTCCTCCATGAGAAACGGAATCAACTGATCGTTTTGTAGTGAGAAAAGAAGGATGATGCCATCTACCCGTTTCTCAACCACCATCTGCTTGACCTCTTCATACACTTCCTCATCAGTTTGTCCGGTAGATAAATAAAGACCATAATTTTTTTTGTGTGCTTCCGTACTAATCCCACGTATCACTTCAGGAAAAAAAGGGTTTTGAAAAGAGACATGGGCTGAGCTTGGCATGATAAGTCCAATGGTCTTCGTCGAATTGTTAGCCAAGCTGCGGGCATGGTGATTGGGGTGATAATTGAGGTCATCGATGGCTTTTCGAACACGCCTGGCTGTTTCCGGACTGATCTTCGAACTATTGGCGAGCACGCGAGAGACAGTGGATGTGGCAACATTTGCTGCGATCGCAACGTCTTTAATCGTTACGGCCATGCTACGTGCCCCCTTTCTTCTGGTTAAGCCCACCACATTTCAGAAGCTGGCTCACGAATAATAATGGACTGCAGATTTTTTACTGCATTAGTAAAGCCTTCTTCAATTGACATGATTGGATCTTCATGCTCAATACTAATGGCGTGATCATATCCATAGGTTCTTAGGGCACTGATCATTTCTGCCCACTCGTACACGGAATGTCCATAGCCTACGGTACGGAATGTCCATGCTCTGTCGCCTACTTTTGCATACGGCTGCATATCGAGGAGACCGTAACGGTTGATGTTTTCTTGATTTAAATAGGTGTCTTTGGCATGGAAGTGATGGAGGACGCCAGCTTCACCGAGAATACGGATCGCGGCAACAGGATCAATACCTTGCCACCACATATGGCTTGGGTCTAAATTGGCGCCAACGACAGTACCAGCTTCTTCAGATAATTTTAGCATTGTGTGCGGCGTGTGGACAGAAAAACCTCCATGTAATTCGAGCCCAATCTTTACGCCATAGTCTTCAGCAATTTTTCCTGTTTCTTTCCAATAAGGAATAATTTTCTTTTCCCATTGCCATTCATAAATATCACTGTACTGACTTGGCCATGGAACGACAGGCCAGTTCGTTTCACGGCTATTTTCACCACTTCCCGGAGTTCCGGAGAAACCGTTGACGACAGGTACATCGAGTAAGTTTGCGAGCCTCAATGTTTTCGTAAATTGCTCATGGGCATTGGCTGCTTCATCTTGGTTCGGGCTTAGCGGGTTGCCGTGACAGCTGAGAGCACTAATTTCCAGCCCTCTTTTTACAATTTCTTCTAAATAACGTTTTCGCTTACCCTCATCTTCCAATAGTTCATCGAGGGGACAATGGGCATTACCCGGATATCCACCCGTGCCGACCTCGACGGTTTCTAACCCTGTTGCTTTGACGCGATCGAGCATTTCTTCAAAGGATAAATCCCCAAATAAAACGGTAAAAACGCCTAATTTCATCGTTGGTGACCTCCTTGAATAGCTTTAGAACTTACATCAGAGATTTTAATGGTTCTTTTCGTCTCGGCTGCCGTCTGTGCGGCTAAAATGATTTCCAAGGATTTCTTCCCATCGTAACCGGTGACTGGCGGGATGCTTCCATATTGGATCGTATCGATAAATGCATCGATGACTCCGGAGTTAGTTTGCGCGTCGTTCGTTTGAATTTCTCCTAGCTCATGCAAGGAGCGATTGCCGTTCGCATACTCGATGATTAATGAATATGTAGGATCATCCTCACAACGGATCGTGCCTTTTTCCCCGAAAATGATCGTTGAATTTTCTTCAGATGCATGATACGACCAGCTAGCGATTAGTGATACGAGCTTTCCGTTTTCTGTTTTCAATACGCATTGGGCATTGTCTTCAACGTTTCCATGCGGCTTTGATAGGTTGGTTGTAAATGCTGCGATTTCGTCGATATCCTCATCAAGGATATAACGTATGACGTCAGCTTTATGAATCCCAAGGTCCCCAAGAGCACCCACGATGGCGCGTGTTTGGTCGAAAAACCAGCTATCCGCCCCATCAATGCTCCAACCTTCAGGTCCTCCATGACCGAACGTGGTGCGAACGCTATACACCTCGCCAATTGTACCGTTGGCAATCAGCTTCTTCGCTTCTTGATGGGAAGGAACGAAACGTTGGTTATGGGCAATCATCAGCGTTTTTCCAGATGCTTTTTCTGCTTCAATCATCTCTAGAGCTTCCGATGTAGTAGCAGCCATTGGTTTTTCACATAGCACGTGCTTGCCACTACTTAATGCTTGGATCGACAGGGGTGCATGTGCAACATTAGGTGTGCAAATACTTACAGCATCCAAATCGGCTGCTAGAAGCTCCTCGGTCGTTTTGTAAGCGGTTGCGTTGTATTTTTCAGCCCTTTCTTTAGCTCTTGTAAAAACTGGGTCTGTAACCGCAGCGATATTAACATTGGGGTGCTGGGCGTATTCGGGTAAGTGGCGGTGGGTAGCGATGCTCCCGCAACCGATGACACCAATATGAATCGTTGTCAATTGAATCATCCTTTCTACAAATTTATGAAAACGGTTGCATTTATTTAATTTTGACCTCCTTTGTTTGAAATGTCAATATCATTTATAATTTTAAAAAATAAAGGGTTGAAAGCGAGTGAATGTGATGTTGGCAAATAAAGTAGCAGTGATAACGGGTGCTGGTTCAGGGATTGGCAGAAGTACAGCTTATCTTTTTGCTGAAAATCGGTCGAAAGTAGTACTTATCGATAACAATAAAGAAGAGGTCGATACCCTCCAATCAGAACTTGAAACGGAGGGTATGGCCATTGAAGCAGATGTCAGCTCCTCAATCCAGATGCATTCTGCTTTAAAGGAAGCAGCGAGGACTTTCGGGAAGGTAGATATTGTGTTTGCAAATGCTGGTATAAATGGAGCGGTCGCACCGATTGAAGATTTTGATCCGGATGAATGGGACAAGACGCTTTCTGTTAACATGAAAGGGACTTTTTTGACTGTGAAACACGCAATCCCTTACATGAAACAAGGTGGCGGAAGCATCATCATTACCAGTTCCGTCAATGGAAATCGTGTGTTTTCCAATTTCGGTATGACAGCTTATAGTGCATCCAAAGCTGGGCAGATGGCTTTCGGAAAAATGGCTGCCCTGGAGCTTTCCAATTACAATATTCGGGTAAACGTCATTTGCCCGGGGGCTATTGACACAAATATCGGTGATCGTACTTATCCCGATGAAGAACAGCTCAAGAACATCCGTATTCCTACTGGTAAAAAAGTATCGCCCAATAATACTGGAACACCTGAACAGGTAGCTGAAACCGTTCTATTCTTAGCATCGGATGCCTCAAGCCATGTGAGTGGTACGGAAATGTATATTGATGGATCGCAGACTCTGCTGTAAAAGAAATACCTTGGTTGCGCTATATGGTGGTGAGCTGAAAAAATGAATTCTTGCGCTGGAAACGATAGTCACGTTCGAATCACATCCAGCCATCGTCGTTGCCTTAAACGGAACTACTCAAATATACTGGTTGGTTTATTCTACATTCTTCGTTGACATTCAGAACGTTTCTACTTAGAATATATGAAAACGATTGCATAAGGTGTAAGGAGAATATGCCAACCATTAAAGATGTTGCTAGATTGACGGGATTATCGCGAACGACGATATCTAGGGTGTTAAATGATCACCCTTATGTCAGTGATGAGAAAAGAGAAGCCGTTTTGCAGGCTGTAAAAGAGTTAGGGTATACGCTGAATTCGTCTGCCCGTAGTTTGAGGAATAACCAAACCAAGACGATTGCTATTTTGATTTCCCGGATAACAAATCCTTTTTTTAGCCAACTTAGCGGTGGTGATGAATTGGCGGCAGGGTTTGTAATAGAAGCGAAAACATATAACTGGAAAATCCCGGATAACCTGGCTGTTGTAGGGTTCGATGATCATCCGGTAGCGACAATTATTGATCCTCAGTTGACGACCATTCGGCAACCGATTGGATTCATAGGTGATAGAGCGATGAATACAATGATCGCGATGCTTAAGGGGGAAGTTGAAGTGAAACGAACAATGGAACACTTGCAGATGGAGTTGGTACAAAGGTCATCGACATAAATGAACATGGGATCGATTTCACACAAAGGAGTATCGTTTATGGTTAAGTTGAAAATGGGGTTTATTGGGGTAGGAGGTATTGCTCAAGATCGACATTTACCAACGTTTCAGATATTTGCAGATAGGGTTGAATTTGTCGCTGTTTGCGATACACAGGAAAACGTCATGAAAGCTGTTGCTGAGCGCTTTCAGATCCCACATGCGTTTACGGATTATCAAGAACTCCTTCCATTCGTGGATGCCGTCGTTATTTGTACGCCTAATAAATTTCACAAAGAAATTGCGGTAGATGCATTAGAAGCAGGTGTTCATGTATTGTGTGAAAAGCCGATGGCAATTTCTTATGACGACGGAAAAGAAATGATCGAAGCTGCAAAAGAAAATGGGAAGACGTTAATGGTGGCCCATCATTATCGTTTTATGAAAGATGTCCAAGGGGCAAAAAGGTTACTGCAACAAAAGGAAATTGGTGATCCTTTAGTAATTCGGGTTCAGGCTTTGCGTCGAAGGAAGGTTCCAGGATGGGGGGTTTTTACAAATAAGGAGCTTCAAGGTGGTGGCAGTCTGATTGATTATGGCTCCCATTTGTTAGATATCGCGTTGTGGCTGCTTGATCATCCTAATCCTGTAGAAGTGATAGGAACGGCATATAACCGTGTGTCTACAGGGGCTGAGCAGGTGAATGAGTGGGGATCTTTTGATGCGTCCCGATTTGAGGTAGATGATCATGTCACCGCCTACATACGATTTTCATGGGACATTTCTCTTTTATTCGAGACCTCATGGGCAGCCAATATTTCAGAAGATAAACAGGTGCTTGAGATTTCCGGATCTGAAGGGGGCCTCTCGTTATTTCCACTGCAAATGAATCATGCCCGTAACGGCATGTTAATCAATAGCTATGCCTCGTGGATTGAGGGTGAAGAAGAGGAATCATTGTCCCAAGCGGAGCATTTTATCGATTTATGTACATTCCCAGAGACCAAGCCACTTGTAACATTGGAAAATGCTTTGATGACCAATCAATTGATTGATGCGATTTATAAGAGTAGTGAAACAAAACAGAGCGTCAAATTATAATAGAGTGTGCAAAAAGTCCGGGAAAAATAAGCTTTTGATTTTAAGGGACTTGGATAAAACCAAAAACCACCATATCATACGCTCCGAGTTCTCCAGGCTTACATTTTCTTTGAAACATATTACAGTAAGGATGATTTCTATGAATATTACTATTTGGAATGAGAACTGTCACGAACAACAAAATCCTAAAGCGGCAAATATTTATCCCGAGGGTATTCACGGGCAGTTAGCAGCGGTTTTGATAGAGTCAGGATATACAGATGTGAAAACCGCGACTTTGGATGAACCTGAACATGGATTAAGTAAAGATGTATTAGATTCAACAGACGTTTTGCTATGGTGGGGCCATATCGCTCACGATGAGGTTGATGACGAGGTTGTTGATCGAGTGGCCGAACGAGTACTTAAAGGAATGGGACTGATTGTGCTTCATTCTGGTCACCATTCTAAGATATTCAGAAAATTGATGGGGACAACTTGTAATTTAAAATGGCGGGAAGCCGATGAAAAGGAACGATTGTGGGTCATTGATCCAAGCCATCCGATTTGTTCAGGTATTGGTCAGTACATTGAATTGGAACGTGAAGAAATGTACGGGGAACACTTCGATATTCCAGAGCCTGATCGTCTCCTGTTTGTTAGTTGGTTCGAAGGTGGAGAGGTATTCAGAAGTGGTTGTACCTATCAACGTGGCCGCGGGAAAATTTTTTATTTTCGACCTGGTCACGAAACGTATCCAAGCTACTATCATCCTGATATTCAAAAAGTAATTGAAAATGGGGTGTCTTGGGCCGCGCCAGTGCATACCGCTTGGCAGCAATACGGCAATGTCGAGCCACTAGAAACCATTTTAGAAAAAGAATAAAGGGATGAAGAACACCCGCAATCGCGAGTGTTTGATTCACTGTAATAGGAGGGCTAATATGGAATCGATTCCACACTATAACTTTTTCCGTCGGAGCATTGCTTGTTTTAACCGGATGTGCTGATGCTGCAGCGGATGAGGATACGACCATTACCGGGTTACAACAACTGATGAGTCACCAAGCATTTTATCTATTGTGTCTGTAATTATCCTCTTTCTTTTGTTCCAACGTTATATTGAGGGTGCGTTAACGACAGGTGCTGTAAAGGGTTGATCAGGTCGATCAAAAATGCAGGAGGTTGTTCGATTGTATAAAAGACATTGGTGGAAGGAAGCGGTTGGATACCAAATATACCCGAGAAGTTTTCAGGATTCAAATGGAGATGGAATTGGAGACTTAAAGGGGATTATTCAACGTTTGGATTACGTGAAAGAATTAGGGATCGATGTCATTTGGATCTGCCCGGTATATCAATCCCCAAATGATGATAACGGTTATGATATATCCGATTATGAATCAATTATGGAAGAGTTTGGCACGATGGAAGACTTTGATGAGCTCTTAAATGAGGTTCATCAAAGAGGAATGAAATTAATCATGGACTTGGTATTAAATCATACGAGTGATGAACATCCTTGGTTTATTGAATCACGCTCTTCTCAGAATAACTCCAAAAGAGATTGGTATATTTGGAGAGATGGGAAACAAGGGCAGGAACCCAACAATTGGGAAAGTATTTTTGGAGGATCGGCTTGGCAGTATGATGCCGTGACAGAAGAGTATTATTTACATTTATTTTCACCGAAACAGCCTGATTTAAATTGGGAAAATGAAGAAGTGAGAAATGCATTGTATAAAACAGTCAATGGATGGTTGGAAAAAGGAATCGATGGTTTTCGCATTGATGCCATCAGCCACATTAAAAAGCGACCGCATTTACCTAATATGCCAAACCAAAAAGACAAAGCTTATGTCCCATCTTTTGATATGCACTTGAATCAGGAAGGAATTCATGATTTTCTTGAGGAGTTCAAAGAAGAAACCTATGGGAAGTACGATGTTATGACAGTCGGGGAAGCAAACGGTGTAACGATCGATGAAGCACATTTGTGGGTGGGGGAAGAACAAGGAAAAATGGACATGATTTTTCAATTTGAACATTTGGGTCTATGGGATGCAGAACCAAATCAAGAATTGGATGTTCTTGAATTAAAAAATGTCCTCACCCGCTGGCAAAAGGGCTTAGAAAATAATGGATGGAATGCCTTATTTCTCGAGAACCATGACCAACCACGCGTAGTTTCTACCTGGGGAAATGACGAAGAGTTTTGGCGTGAAAGCGCGACGGCACTTGGAGGTATGTATTTTCTAATGCAAGGAACGCCTTTTATCTATCAAGGGCAAGAAATTGGGATGACGAACGTACAGTACCCCTCAATTGAAGATTATGACGATGTTTCTACCAAAAATCTATATTCTGCTAAACGTGAAGCAGGATTATCCCATGCAAAGGCTATGGAGTACATCTGGGCACCTTCCCGCGACAACAGCAGAACACCCATGCAATGGTCTGAAGAACCGAACGCAGGATTTACCACTGGGACTCCCTGGATGAAAGTGAATCCAAACTACAGTCATATAAATGTTGAAAAACAGCTGCAAGAACAACAGTCCATTCTTGCATTTTATAAAAGCATGATTCAAATAAAGAAAGATTATCCGATCTTTATCTACGGTCTCTATGATCTACTTGATTCCAGTAATAAACAAGTGTATGCATACACAAGGACTTCAGGTTATGAAAAAATGGTTGTTATGGCAAATTTAACGGGAAAACCCGCAACATGTCACACAGAGAATATTATATTATCTTACGATGGCTTACTCTTAAATAATTACAAAATTGAAGAACACTTGAATGCAAAAACGATTGCGTTAGAGCCTTATGAATTTAGGGTTTACCAGGTGAACTAAAAAACAACGGCTTCCTATAAAGGAATGCCGTTGTTTTATTTGGATTCATGAAGAATTATTCATGGGCTCCTAAAGGATTCCTGAATACGTTGTAAGATTAAACTGCTAAAGGCCGGGACGTTTATGTGAAGGGATCCTCCTGAGGCGTCGTATGATTCGTTAGAGAATACTTCATCGTATTTTCCAGGTTCCAATGAAGTTAACACATACGAAGAGACGTCACCGGCATTAATGAAAACGACGAACGTTTCCGAGTCATTTTTTCGTTCATAGGCAATGACGGGATCATTGGATTGTGTCATTAAAAAACGGAAAGATCCATCTCGAAGTGCAGCATGTTCATTCCTTAAATGAATCATCTTTTTATAAAATGAAAGCAAGTCTTGATCTTGTTTTTCCTCATCCCAAATCATCGTTTTTCTGCAATCAGGGTCATCTCCTCCGGTTAACCCCACTTCATCGCCATAAAAGATACATGGGGTTCCTTGATAGGTCAGCTGAAAAGTGGCTGCGGCTTTCATTTTTCGTTTATCTTCTTGGCAAGTCGTTAACAAACGGGCCGTGTCATGGGAATCTAGCAAATTAAAGGCTGCTTCATTAACTGGTTCAGAATATATCGCCTGAATATGATTAATTTCTTGCATAAACGTTGAAGCGTTCGTTTTACGATAGCAGAAAAAGTTGAGGATGGAATCAGTCACCGGATAATTCATCACCGCATCAAACTGATCTCCTTGTAACCAAGGGTGAGCATTATGCCAGATTTCCCCTAATATATATGCGTCCGGTTTGATCGATTTTACGGTGGCACGGAATTCCCTCCAAAATTGATGATCGACTTCATTAGCCACATCGAGTCGCCAGCCGTCAATGCCGACCTCTTCAATCCAGTAACGGGCGACGTCGAGTAAGTAAGCTTTAAGCTCAGGTTGCTCAGTGTTAAGTTTCGGCATTTTATATTCAAAAGCAAACGTACCGTAATTAGGAGAAGGATCTTTTTTAACAGGAAATTCACTTAGATAAAACCAATCCGTATACGCAGAATTTTCTTGATGAGTTAATACATCTTGAAACGGTTGAAAATAATAGCCGGAATGATTGAAAACAGCATCGAGGATCACGCGAATGCCCCTTTCATGACACCGTCTTACGAGCTTCTTTAATGTGTCGTTGTTTCCAAATTGCGGATCTACTTGCATATAATCGATCGTATCGTATTTGTGATTGGTGGTTGCTTGGAACAAAGGTGTAAAATAGATAGCTGTAATTCCCAGTGAATGCAAATAATCAATGTGATTCATCACGCCTTGAATATCTCCACCGAAAAAGTTGTCCTGTTTTGGCTTTGCATCCCAGTGCTCAACATTTTCCGGGTTGAGTGAAGGGTCGCCATTCGCGAACCTCTCAGGGAAAATTTGATAAAATACTGCGTCTTTAACCCATTGGGGCGGTTGATTGACATCAGCGGCATTGAGAAATGGGTAATGAAAACAACCAGTGGCATGTGGAGCAAGTTCGTGTGTAAGTCCCTTTTCTGTATAGTAGATCGAAAAGAAATCTGACATTAAATAAAAGGCATAACTGAGCCGAAGATTTGGCGGCTTAACTTCAACCTGATAATAATCGTACAACTGGTCACTGGCAAATTGATTCATTTCTACCCGCTTGTAGGAACGGTTCCAATCATATTTATCACCGTATACGAGATCAACATGAGTGACGTCTCCTTTCTTGGCACGCAAGCGGATATGTATGGTTTCCCTGTCCCGTGCGTAGGCCATATGGGACTTGGGGAAGTGGCTGATTGATTCTAACTGCATACGATCCCCTCCAATGTAATGCAATCGCTTCCATGAATCGAACTTACCATATTTCTAATGCTGTCTTCTTATTGACATTATTATATTTGTTCTTACTAAATCCTGCAATCAAATTAGAAAAATTTTTAAAAAACACTTTGCAAACGCTTTATTGTATGCTTAAATATATTGAAAGCGATTTCTTAATTTTTTATGCAATCGGTTGCTTAGAATAATTGAATAACGAGGGGGATTTGATATGCTCAAACAGAGACGATTTTTGATGCCTGCTGCAGTGTTTACATTTTCAATGTTACTTGTCGCATGTGCGCCGGATCGTGATGAGGAACAAGTAGATTCTGAAAGTATTGATGGCGAAAACGGGGGAGGAGAGCCAGAACAGCCTGAATCTTTACACATGTGGATCAATGATGACGATGATCAAATTGCTGCAATCGAAACGATTGCGGAAAGATATACGGAAGAAACAGGTATTGAGGTCGAATTAACGACGATGAGTATGTTTGAACAAGGAGAGAATATGGCGTTGGATGGCCCGGCGGGCTCAGGACCAGATATTTACTTCGTGCCCCATGATCATACTGGTAATTTGGCCGTGCAAAACTTGATAGAGCCTATTGAGCTTGATCCGGAAGATGAGGACCGTTTTACAGATGAGAGCTTGCAAGGGATGACATATGAAGGTGAATTATACGGGGTACCCTTTGTTTCTGAAACATATGGCTTGCTCTACAACGAAGAACTCGTGCCAGAAGCTCCTAAAACAATGGAAGAGTTAGAAAAAATTGCTGAAGAGTTGACGGATACAGCCAATGATGAATACGGTTTTCTGGCAGAAACGAGTGAAATGTACTTTTCATATCCATTCATTGCGGGTTACGGAGGCTATATTTTTGGTGAAACAGAAGATGGCTATAATCCCGACGATATTGGGTTGAATAATGAGGGCGCGATTGAAGGTGCAGAGAAAATTAAAAATTGGCATGATAACGACTGGATTCCCTCTACGATTGATCCTGAAATCCAGGATGGGCTCTTTACAGAGGGGAATGTGGGCGTTTCATTGACAGGACCTTGGAACATTCCTAGCTATGCTGCAGGGATTGGTGAAGAGAATTTGAGCTCCGCAGCTTTGCCTGAGCTTTCCAATGGAGAAGTTGCTCCGTCCCTGATTGGCTTTAAATCGTGGGTTATGTCCCCATATTCGGAACATCAATATTGGGCACAAGATTTGATGCTCTTTATGACAGAAGATGAGAACAATATGCATTATTATCGGGAAGCTGGAGAAATGCCTGCTGTGGAAGAACTGCTTGAAGATCCGGAAATCGCAGACGATGAATTGATGCAGGGTTTTGCGGAACAAACATTGAATGGGGAGCCAATGCCTAACATTCCTGAAATAGACCAAGTTTGGGAAGCTTCAGAAGATGCGTTACAGTTTATCTCTGAAGGTGAAGATCCAGAAGAAGTGTTCGATGAAGCTGTAGATCAGATTTATGAAAATATTGAAATGATGGGAAATTAAGAGAAAAACTTGGGCGGGGCATCACCTCCGCTCAAGGGCATTTCTACAAAGTTGGGGGTGAACGGAGTGCTAAACATGCCAGAACCTGAAACAAACCAACCATATACTACTCATAAACCCAGGTTGGCGATGGCATTATCAATTCTCTTTGCCGGGTTAGGCCAGCTTTACAACCGAAGATGGGGGAAAGGCATCCTTTTTATCATTTTAATGGTTTCTTTTATAAGTGTATTGGGGAATTTCGTTGGTGTTGGATTATGGGGGATTTTTACATTAGGGACTTTGGAAGGTGCCGATCACTCGATCATGCTGTTGATCCAAGGGTTGATGTCGTTAGGAATCATAGTGGTATTCGGGATTTTTTATATAGCTAATATTGTAGATGCATATCGAGAAGCAGAGAAAATTCAAGAAGGTTTCCGTATATATACGATCAAAGAGTCATTTCAAAATACATACGATAAAGGTTTCCCGTATTTTTTGTTAGCGATCCCCATGGTGTTGATGGCGTTCATCGTTATTCTGCCGCTTGTGTTCATGGTGTTGCTTGCTTTTACTGATTACAGTTTGTACAATGCCCCACCGGCTAACCTTTTAAACTGGGTAGGGTTTGAGAATTTCGTAGATCTTGTAACGGTAGACATTTGGCAAGAAACACTCTTTAGTGTACTTACTTGGACGATTGTTTGGACTTTTGTGGCCACAACGCTGCAAATCGCTTTAGGTTTATTCCTAGCGGTGATCATTAACGATCCTAGGATTCGTTTTAAACGTTTAATTCGGACAGTTTTCATTTTGCCGTGGGCAGTGCCGGCATTCGTTACCATTCTCATCTTTGCGGCGATGTTTAATGATGGTTTTGGGGCGATCAACCGCGATATTTTGATTCCTTTTCTGGGAGTTGAAATTCCTTGGCAATCGGATCCTTTTTGGACACGTACAGCACTGATTATGATTCAGACGTGGCTTGGTTTTCCCTTTGTCTTCGCCCTTTTTACCGGAGTATTACAAAGTGTCTCGAAAGATTGGTACGAGGCCGCAGACGTTGATGGTGCATCAAGGTTTGCGAAATTTAGAAAGATTACATTGCCGCACGTTTTGTTTGCAACAGCTCCACTTTTGATTATGCAGTATGCGATGAATTTTAATAACTTTAATATTATTTATTTATTCAACGAGGGAGGGCCTCCGGTCCGAGGTCAAAATGCAGGCGGGTCTGATATTTTGATTTCTTGGGTGTACAGCCTCACCTTTGAAACGCAAAATTATAATATGGCTGCTGCGATCTCGTTGATCATCGGGTTGATTATTTGCACCGTCGCTTTTTGGCAATTTCGCCAATCGAGATCCTATAAAGAGGAGGGGAAAGTATTTTGAATAAACATTGGAAAAGTCGAATTGAAGTTTCCACCATCTATCTCATCGTGCTCATTATGTTCGTGATTATATTCTATCCCCTCCTTTGGACGTTTGGCATGTCATTAAATCCCGGGGCCAGTTTATTCGGGGCTTCAATGATTCCGGAAGATTGGAGTTTCACACACTATGAATGGTTGTTTTTTGATCCCAACAGCGATTATTTAACTTGGTATAAAAACAGCCTTATGGTCGCGACAGCCAATTCCTTTTTCTCTGTTCTTGCAGCTGCCTTAGTAGCCTATGCTTTCTCACGCTACAAGTTTGTAGGTAGGAAGAATGGACTTTACATTCTGCTTATCTTTCAAATGTTCCCTGTTCTTATGGGGATGGTAGCTCTATTTACGCTCTTGAATTTCGTTGATATGCTCGATTCCCTCGTGGGGCTGACATTGATTTACATTGGTGGAAGTATTCCGATTCAGGTGTGGCTTGTAAAAGGGTACTTCGATACGATATCAAAAGATATGGATGATGCAGCAAGGATCGATGGTGCCGGGCATTTTCGGGTGTTTTTTACAATTATGCTTCCTTTAGCAAAACCAATTTTGGCCGTTGTTGCCCTATTTGAATTTATGGCTCCCTTCATGGATTTCTTATTACCGCGGATTGTTTTAAGGAGTGCAGACAATTTCACATTAGCGCTTGGACTTTTTAACATGGTAAGCGGTCAATTTGATAATTACTTTACCCGCTTTGCAGCGGGAGCAATCTTAATTGCAATCCCGATTGCGCTGGTTTACTTGTTCTTACAGCGTTATTTAATCTCAGGATTAGCGCAAGGTGGAACGAAAGGATAAGGGGGAAGCATGTATAACTGACAGGCAGCATCTTTTGCTGCCTGTTTATAGTAGGGTTACAGAAAAGTAGTAAGGGTATTCATTAAATGATATGTTTATCTATATCGATAATGAATACAATCGCACACGGATACCTTTATGTAAATGCACCCTGAACTATACAATCATAAGAGCTCAGGGTGTGTAATGTTGCTGTTTTATAGGTCTTCTCATTTATTTCTCAATTTGACGACTTAATATCAGTCTTTGCCCTTTGTCGGGAAATACTTTTCCGGGATTCATAATGTTGTTTGGATCCCAACTTTTCTTTAAACGTTTCATCATAGATACGGCTAAAGATCCCAATTCGTCTTCAATAAATGGAGATTTCATTGTACCAATGCCATGCTCTCCGGAAAGAGTCCCACCCAGTTCGATAGCGGTACGGAATATTTCCTCAATAGCCCGTTCTACCATTTCACGTTCTTCTTTATCCGTATCATCACATAAGATGTTAGGATGCAGATTGCCATCCCCGGCATGACCGAAAACGACAAGAGTTAAATTGTATTTTTCCCGGATATCTGCTAATCGTGCCATCATAGCTGGGATTTGACTCCTCGGAACTGTGGCATCTTCGGATGCTTTAGAGGGTTTCATTTTTGTAATCGCTGGTGATACCATTCTCCGGGCTTCCCATATTCTTGAGGCTTCTTCCTTTGTCTCAGGTATGGAGATCGTTGTTGCTCCCAGTTCTCTCATAATTTGACTTACATCATTGGCTTCTTCTCTAACAGCTTTCGGGTGTCCATCCAATTCGATGATAATAATTGCTTCTTTATCAGTTGGAAGTAGTCCATTAGGCTCGTAATCTTCTACAGCTTGAGCACAAGCCTGATCAATAAATTCCATTTTGCCTGGGAGAATACCAGACGTCAGCGTTTTTGAGATCGCTTGGCCTGCCGTTTCCATGGCATTGAAAGCTGCCATTACGGTTTGGGTGGAGAGTGGTTTTGGAATAAGTTTTAAAGTAGCCCTTGTGATAACGCCAAGAATTCCCTCAGAGCCCACAATAAGATTTGTTACATTTAATCCTGTGACGTTCTTAATCGTACGTCCACCTGTCTGCATTACTTCACCTTCAGGGGTTACAACTTCTAAACCTAATACATAATCTTTTGTGACCCCATACTTTAATCCACGTGGACCACCTGCATTTTCAGCTAAGTTACCGCCGATTGTAGAAATGCCAGAGCTGCTTGGGTCTGGTGGGTACATTAATCCATATTTTTCTACTTCCGCATGAATCGTTGAGGTCATTGTCCCTGGAGATACACGAGCGACTAAATCGTCTGGAAAGACTTCTATTGAAGCAGGCCACTGGCTCATATCGAGCAAAATCCCTCCATGAACGGGTAGATCTCCTCCACTTAATCCTGTTCCCTGCCCTCTCGGAGTTACCGGCACTTTGTATTTATTGGCGATTTTTAATACTTGTGACACTGCTTCTGTATTCGTTACAAACACTATTGTTTGCGGAAGGTATTCTCCCGGGTAAGAGTTGTATCTATAAATATGCCGATCGTCTACATCCGTTTGTACATATGGCTCTCCGATTTTTTCTACCAACTCTTCCATCCACTTTGCTGACAACATTACAATGGTCCTTTCTTTTTCTTTATAAGTGACTGGGGATTACGAACAACCATTTGGCGAACATCTGCTTCAGTTATTCCTTTCTGTAAAAGTTCTCCAATAAATTCTCCTAACGCCTCAACCACCGGAATATTATGGGCTTGCCCATAATCGGTGACTAACGCACAGTGTTTTGCCCCAATAGCTTGAATCGAGCTAGCCATATCCGTAATCGATATATCTTGAAAATCATAGCCACATGCGAGGTAACATTTTTCAATCAAACAGCCCCTCCCGGCTAGTTGCTTTTGTTGCTCGAAGGAGAGAGGAGCGATACCTAGATCTGCATGCTGGATTAAGATTCGATTTATTCCTTGATATCTAGCTTCTTCAACAAGAACCATTACCTCTTCAGCCTCAAGATGACCAGTAGCTAAAACGGCATCCTTGCTTGCAATCAGAGCTAATACTCTTTTGACTTCATCTTTTACAACCCCGTTTTTGGTTACAGTTAACCCAGCGTAAGAATCATCCAGAGTTTCTTCGCTATTAAAAATATTTGCTTTACTATGGTGAGCAAAGTAACGTTGGTGCTGTGCTGCAGAAAGAGTAGGCATCCAAATGATTTTTGCTCCCATTCGTAACGCCATATCTACGGCATGTGTTGAAACGCCTCCTGTAAATAAATTACAAACTAGCCCACCAGCAATGGTCAGTTGTGGATATTGCTCCTGGAGGAGAGAAGCTCGATCATAGGTTGCGCCTTCATGGGCTTTTAACACAATTCCGCTCATGTTCGCTTGATATACATCTTCTAATAATTCCCAGTCTGTTTGTTTTCTTGGAAAAATACTTGGGGATGAGTGGGCATGTAGTTCCATTGCTCCTTCTAGTAGAGGGTGCCATGTTTGTTCCATTATAGATTTTCCTTTCGAATCGGAGATCGACTTCCTTCAAAAGCATCACCAAAAAATTCACATAAATGGTTGCAAAGCCTTTCAAATTCTGGGTGGTCACTGTACATGAAATCATTGTGTTTTCCATTGATCGTGTAAAGGGTCTTTGGGGAATCGGCCACTTTATATAATGAAAGAGCTTCTTCATAAGGATGCAATAAATTTCCTTCCCCATGTCCGATAAATAATGGCGTTGGTGCAATTTCTTGTACAATTTTTTCTACATCCAAATCTATAATCGATTCTGTTAACTGTAATGTTGTTTGACGCCCAAATCCGTAAACTGATGTGAGTTCTTTTTCTACATAGTCTTTGGTGTCCGGGTCTAATGGGTAGTGGATAAAGGGATCCGCTAGTTGTGATTCCCCTTGTACAACTCGGCGTATACGGTCGGCCTTGACGGACTCAAGAATTTGTATCCATTCTTTATAGGGGTGGATAGACTTTAGCCAACGCTCTCCGTTATAGAAGCCGTTTACAGCAGCCACTGCAGAAACGTTTTCATTTTTCTCGGTTGTAAGAATAACATTTGCTGCTCCCATCCCCCATCCGATTAATCCAATTCTCTCATGGTCGACTTCCTCTTGAAATTGCAAAAAAGTAATCGCATTGTGAACATCTTCTACCTGCTGATCAATGACAATTTTCCCGTGTTCTCCTTCACTGTCTGCAAATCCGCGATAATCAAACCCCAGACAAATATATCCAGCTTCGGTCATTTTTTTAGCAAACATCTTAGGATAAAACTCATTAAATCCTTGATAACCGGAATTAGGGATGATCGCCGGCCTAGGTTGTTTACGGGAAATGTCACTCGGATAATAAAGGGTTCCCATTAATTTGAATCCTTCGCTATAAAAATGAACCTGTTTTTCGATCATTTATTTGTCTCTCCCTTAGAAGTTTTTTAATCAGGTAAATCCTGAACAAGCTTCATTTTCGCGTTCCCCAAATGGTTAATCATAGCCCTCTGAGCACTCTCTGGATCTTGCCTTTCAATAGCTTGGTAAATCTCTTCATGCTCCTGAAAAACTTGATCTTTTTTTTCTTCCCACCCAAAGTTTTTCGATAAAGAATATTTTACCGCTTTGTCATATAAAGTAGAGAGCCCTTTCATGGTCTGAATTAAAACAGGATTATGGGAAGCTTTGACAATGACTTTATGAAAATGAATATCTTCTTGATGACCAATTTTTTCTTCAAGTTGTGAATCTCGAATAAGCAGAAGTGCTTTATGCATGGTATCGGCATCTGTTTGAGTTCTGCGTTTAGCAGCAAAGTAGGCTGCTCCAGCTTCAGTGATCATTCGGGTTTCCAGTAAATGTACAACCTCTTGAGGATGTATAAATTCAAAACTAGTCTCTTCCATTAAATTAGAAACAGAAATGGATTGAATAACGCTCCCGCCGCCTTGTTTTGAGGTAATCAATCCACTTGCCTCTAGTATGCTAAGAGCTTCACGTATAGGGGTTCTGCTTACCCCAAATAATTCAGTGAAATAGTTTTCTGATGGGAGTTTATCTCCTGGCTTAAACTCATGATCTTTGATCATTTTCTTTATATGGTCAAACACTTGTATTGAGACTTTCTTCCTCTCTATCTTCATAACACTTCTCCTCAGCCTAAGATGCTTTACGTCGTTTTGTTACTTGGGCCTCGTTAACGAGCCAGCCTGCCTTGGCCGCAATGATTAGTAACATTACTGCAACACCTAATAGCACCAGGACATAAATGAAGCCGAGCCCGGTCATTAATAATAGTGGTCCGAAGGTGATAATGAGTACTTCAATCGGAACCATAGCTATATAGCCTAAAGCATAATCATCTAGGGTAGTAGCCTCATTTTTTGGATCCACTACTTTCAATAGAGCAATCCCCATTGCAACGGTACCTGTACTCCATCCCCACCCAAAGATTCCGTTTTCAAACCAATGTTGGTGAAAAACCCGTGGAGAGATAAAATGAAAAATTGCATAGGCCCATAGAACACCAAAAATAAAAAGAGCGATGAGAGGACCAATATAACTGGCTACAACAGCTAAGTTGATAGAAGCTATCCCAAAAGCTACAGTTAAATCAGTAGCTGTACCACTAATGCGATTGATGGTAGTCTTATCGACATATCTATTTGCTTTGGATTTTCTTAAAAATATTTGAATGAATAGCCCGACAATAAATGCAAGAGAAAGCAATGGGACGCTTACCTGAGGGAAAAGATTCTGTAAAGTGTCCTGGAGATAATAACTAATGACTACGACAACGCCAATGAGCGCTAAATGAAAGAAAAGAGGATCCACAGTATTTGGAGAAACGGTACCACTTCCTGTTGATTCTCGATCCTCAGTTTTTACCAGGCCGGTTCTTAGATCATCGGGAAGATCTTTGAAGTCAGAAATAAAATTTGTTTGATTTTTCCTTGCATACCGTTTGACGATGAACAGTCCGCCCACAATTGCGCAAAGTAAACCAATTGTAGCAGAAGTATAGCCCAGGGCTGTGGCTTGCTCCCAACCCATATTTCCCAATGCTTCTCCAATTGCAGCAGCTGTTCCATGCCCTCCTAGAAAACCGGCTCCTAGGATAAGGCCAAATCCGGAAGGAATGTCCCAAATTTGCATCAATACCAACAGGGTGATCATCGCTCCGCCACCCCACATTAGGAGAGTTAAAAGCATGGAGTATACCCACATGTTTCGTACGCGTTGAAATGTTTTTTTCCAATTAACTTGTGCAGCTCCGATGGGGATAGCTCCAAAGATCACTGCGATCAATATGGTAGGATAATCAGCAATCGCTTCCGAGAAGGGTAGCCACCCAAAACCATTGGGACCAAGAGCCAATCCAATGAAACCAGCGATCATACTTGCTGGAATAAAAAACTTTTGAATGAATCTGAATCTGGCTCGAAGAAAAACACCAATGAGTAATAAAGCAGAAATCAATCCTAGATCAATGGTTAAGTCGAATATAGACAATCAAAAGCCCCCTATATGTAAGCGATATCAAAATTTGTTATACAAGTATACAACATGACAACATTTATTTGTAAACCCCTTTTTTGAATTTTCATTTTAAAAGTTTACCCTGTAAATAAGGTTATATTTATTAAAGTATGGAGTAATTAAATACACCTCTGTATAACTCAATCGATCACGTATACCCCGGAGAAGCTCCATGCACTTAACTTTTGCTGTTCATAGAAAAAGTTTCGATTCGTACGCATCGTCGTCTTTCCTTTCTATTTGCAAATACACGTGCACGTTTTATAATGAAGCGAGTAGAGCATTTGGAAGGGGAACGGTATGGCGGATAAAAATAAAAGGTTTTCGTGGGTCGATATTGTTGTTTTTGTGCTATTCGTCTTTCTCTTAATTACTATGGATTTCAATAATATGACCGCGATGAATTGGTTTTCGATTATCATTTTTGGGATCTATGTCCTGCTGTTCTTATTGAAGTTTTTTTTAGATCGAAAAGCAGAGGAGTAATACGTGAAACGAGTAAAAGGAACTTGATTCTTTTTGCTCGTTTCTTTCTTGTTTGGTGAGTATCTATCTCATAAAGATTCTTTGTATAGGGAACTTTAAGCTTAATCTTTTGCTATATGAGGAGTTTTATGATGAGGGTTATAAAATAGTTGGTATTCTAGTTACTGTTATTATTATTGCAGCTGGCGCATGAATTGCTATCCTAAGCAGTTTATGCGTTTTTTATTGGTGAGTATAACGTTCCATTCGCGAGTGCGATCAAAGGTGTCAGCCACCTGTTAAATAACACTTGGAGAATTGTATATTTGTCTTACAAAAAAATAATATGGCAAAAATCATTGACCTCCTTTAATGAGTATCTTATAATTCATTTGTCAGACAAAAAAGAATTTACAATGAAATGGGAAGGAGGGTGAACGCCGTGGGAGGGAAGATGGAATCTGTGAAGATGAAATCGGTGAAGCGTAATACGTTGGCGAATCAGGCGATTGATCAAATTATTGATCTTTTGATGAGTGAACAACTGAAAGCTGGGGATAAGCTTCCATCAGAGATGGAGCTAATGGATATTCTACGTATCAGCAGGCCGGTGCTAAGGGAAGCATTAGGTTCGTTGGAAACGCTCGGGGTCATTCACCGGAAGACGAAGGAAGGCACTTTCTTTTCCGAGAAGGTTGGTAGTGAGCCATTTCGTCTGATGTTGGCACTGTCAGTTGGTAACATTGATACCATTATTGAGACGAGGCTTAGTAATGAATTAGGACTCGTTGGTCTGGCTGCGGAGAGAATTTCGGAGATGGAATTGAAGAAATTAAAGGAGAACATCGACCAAATGGAAGCAGTTGATGGGGATTATCTGGATATAGACCGGGAATTTCACCGAATTATCGCTTTCAGTGCGAGCAACTCCATTACCGAAGGAATGATCGATCCCATTTTAAATATGTACGATAAGACAATGGAAAATATCCCGCTGAAGAAACGGAATAAAGAGAAAACCGTCCAGCAGCATAAAGCTATCTATCATGCGCTGGAAAAGAGGGATCCGATTGAGGCTTATGCTAGCATGTACCGGCATCTGGACCACGCAAGAAATAGGGTGATCCGTCCTTTGGAAAAGGAAGAACTCAATATGAACAAGGGGGTTCGTTAGAATGATGAACAGATATGCCCCGACAGGGATTTCAGGCTTCCCTGTTACACCGTTAAATGAAAACGGTACCATTGATGAAAAGGCGTTGATCGCCAATATCGAATTTCTGCTTGCAGAGGGGTTGGAATCTATTTTTATCGCCTGCGGGGCAGGGGAGTTCCATAATCTGAGCACAGAAGAATTTGAGTCCATGGTCAAGTTAGCCAAATCGGTGGTTCACGAAAAAGTGCCGCTCTATACTGGTGTCGGAGGCAACATCACCGAGGCTGTTAAAAAGGCGCAAGTCTCAGAGAAACACGGTGCCGACGGGTATTTGATCCTTCCGCCATATCTGATTGATGGGGAGCAGGAGGGAATCTATGAATATTATAAAGCGGTCATCACTAGCACCGATTTGAATTCCATATTATACCAGCGGGCAAACGCAGTATTGAAAGCGGACACATTGGAAAGGCTGCTGAATTTCCCGCAAGTTGTCGGGGTAAAAGATGGCATAGGTAACATGGAATTAAATGTGGAACTTACACAGCGTTTCGGCAGTCGGGTTGGCTGGTTGAACGGGATGCCACTGGCGGAAGTAACCATGCCGGCTTATGCGCCGCTTGGCTTCAACTGCTACTCGTCCGCGATTTCCAATTATATTCCACATATATCCAGAAAATTCTATCAAGCTCTTCAGGATGGTGATCAGCAAACCGTCAATGAAATTTATGACACAGTCATCTTGCCGATCAATAGGATCCGGAATAAACGGAAAGGGTATGCAGTCGCGCTAATCAAAGCTGGTATGGAGATTGTTGGTCTTCCGGTAACAAACACGGTTCGTCCGCCGGTCACGCCGGTTGAGCAGGATCATTATGAAGAATTGAAAAAGGTCCTGAAAAAAGCATTGGATAAATATCCACCAAATTGGAAAGTGACTATTTAATAAGCGCAGAAAATCTATGAATCTTAATTTGGAGGGAAGTCATCATGGCAGTTCAAACACAAACAGAGAATAATTTTCTGAATTACGTAAACGGAGAGTGGGTCGGATCAGATACGAATGAAACTATCATCAATAAAAATCCTGCCAACACTGAGGATGTAGTTGGACAGGTTCAGAAGTCTTCGCGTGATGACCTTAATAAAGCGGTGTCTGCAGCCAATACCGCTAGAAACAGTTGGAGGAACCTCGCCGGTGCCCAAAGAGGCCAGTATCTCTTTAAAGCAGCTGATATCCTTGAAAGTCGGCTGGAGGAAATTGCCGAATGTATGACAAGAGAAATGGGGAAGACTTTCCCGGAAGCAAAAGGTGAAACGGCTCGGGGCGTAGCTATCTTGCGTTATTATGCAGGAGAAGGCATGCGAAAAGTGGGGGATGTGATCCCGTCCTCGGACAGTGAAGCACTCATGTTTACTACAAGGGCACCGCTCGGGGTTGTCGGCGTAATTACGCCATGGAATTTCCCGGTGGCTATTCCAGTCTGGAAAACCGCTCCGGCTCTGATCTATGGAAATACCGTTGTCCTAAAACCGGCAACGGAAGCAGCAGTCACTTGTGCAAAAGTATTTGAATGCTTCGAAGAAGCGGGATTACCTGCAGGTGTTGTCAATATGGTCACTGGTCCAGGGTCAATTATCGGCCAGGGGTTGGCAGAACATCCGGAGGTGAACGGTATTACCTTTACTGGATCTAACATCGTTGGAAAAAGCATCGGACAGACAGCACTTGAGCGTGGTGCTAAATATCAGTTGGAGATGGGCGGTAAGAACCCGGTCATTGTCGCGGATGATGCCGATCTTGATCTGGCTGTGGAAGCGACTATTAGCGGCGGACTCCGTTCCACCGGACAGAAATGCACAGCCACCAGTCGGGTGATCGTCCATAGCGAAGTGTATGAGAAGTTCAAAGATAAACTGGTTTCCAAGGTAAAGGAAATTAGTATCGGTGACGGAATGAAAGACGGTATCTGGATGGGGCCGAGCGTCAGCGAATCTCAACTGAATACCGTGCTGTCCTATATTGAAAAAGGCAAAGAAGAGGGTACTCTTCTCTGCGGCGGAGAAAGGCTTTGCGGTGGGGAATATGACAAAGGCTATTTTGTCGCACCGACAGTATTTGATGACATTACGACTGATGCAGTCATCGCCCAGGAAGAGATATTCGGTCCGGTACTTGCACTCATGAAAGTGGAGGACATGGAAGAAGCGATTGATTTGGCCAATGACGTGGAATACGGGCTCAGCGCATCCATATTCACGACCAATATCCAGAAGATGCTTTCTTTCATTAATGATATGGATGCTGGTCTGGTGAGAATCAATTCGGAAAGTGCTGGGGTGGAACTGCAGGCGCCATTTGGTGGAATGAAACAATCCAGTTCCCATTCGCGCGAACAGGGCGAAGCGGCTAAGGAATTTTTCACTGCAATCAAGACCGTATTTGTGAAGTGATGCGGGGGATTCCCCCTGCCAACTTCCAGTAAATGTTATAAAAACTTATGAAAGCGGTTAATTGTGGTCTAGAGTCTTCTATACTTTCATTATTTATATTCGCCTTTATTCATATAAAAATTAAAATTCTATAATATAGTCAATTTTAAAAAAGAGGTGTTTTTCATGAAGAAGTTCATGTTTATCATGCTGGTTGCTTTTCTGAGTGCGGTGTTGGTAGCTTGCGAATCAGGCTCGGGTGAGACTACAGGGGATGAGACAGAAGCAATAGGTCAGGAAGAAGAGGCGGCAGTGGATGTGGACCGGGTGCGGATGTTGATCGGTTCTACTGCGACAGGAGGCGACACTTACCAGATTGCTGATGCCTTATCCAGGCATGCAGAAGATGTTATGGAAACCAACATGCAGGTGGATGCAGTCGGTTCGCTCCGGGCATTTGATGAGTTAGGGAAGGCAGAGGATGATGGAAGTACAATCATGTTTTTTCATGACATGTCCTATCTTGGTGTGGAGTACGGCAGTTTTGGAGAAGAAGCAGAACTGGAAAACTGGACCATCGGGCCGATAGTCGCGACGAATCCGGGTAATGCCTTCCTGACCAATGCAGATGCCCCATATGACACTATGGTCGAGTCTGCCGAGTGGCTGTCGGAGAACCCAGATGAAACCATTACTGTCGCTGTGGAGTCCGGTGGGGTATCGCAAATTGGATTTGACGGTTTCTACCTGTGGGTGGAAGAGGAATTTGGAACGGACGTATCGGATCGAATCCATGCTTACGTCACCGGTTCTCAAGAGGATAAAAATCAGGCACTATGGGACGGTAATGCTGATATTATTCACGGCTCCATCGGTGCCAATGAACAGTACACTCAAGATGAGGTAGAAGACAGAATCAAGATGAAATTCTTAGGTATCACTGCTGGGGAAAGAATGGAAGAAATTGAAATCCCAACATTTGCTGAACAAGGGGTTACCGTTAATGGTGATGAATTCATCTTTGATAAAGAATTCTTTCTGCTAATGCCGGAAGATATTGACGAAAGTTATGTACAGGCCGTCGATAATGCTGTTGAACAGGTGGTAGAAGATCCCTCATACGAAGAGGATTTAGTTACCAATAGGTATACTGTCAATCACATGTCCGCTGCAGAAGCAGAGGAGTATCTGCTGGATAAAAGGGATAACTTCCGGTATATCATCGAGAACGCTCCAAACCTGGATGATATCGCAAGGTAAACGTTAATAGGGGATCTAGTCGGAAGATTCCTAATTCTAAGAAGGAAGGTGAGGGGGATGTCGGAAGTCTTTACAATCGATTTTTCATACAGCACGAGTCATCTCATTTTCCCAAGAATCATTATAGGCTTGCTTATTTTGCTTGGTGCGATCCTGCTGATTACCAATTTCCTCAAGCGGTTGAGGGATCAATCAAAAGTATTTAAATTCAAATTATTTACAGATAATTATGATAAAGCAAAGTTTTACGGAAGTATCGTTCTATTAATTACCTATGCGGTGTCGTTGGAACAGATTGGATTTTTCCTATCTAGCGTCATTTTTGTGACCCTACTCACCCTTTTGTATATCGGGAATTTGAAAAGAAAATCTATTCTTATTTCACTGGTGAATTCTATGTCCATTACTTTCGTTTTTTGGTATGTATTTGGTCAGCTATTTGATATCACTTTACCGTAAAGGAGGGACATTATGCAGTTTTTTGAAATACTCACTCCGATGACTATCCTCCTTTGTTCTTTAGGTGTATTTATCGGTATCGTCATGGGAGCCATCCCAGGGATGACCGCGACGATGGCTATTGCTATCTTCCTACCTATTACGTATGCCCTGGACATGATTGAATCCATCGGTCTATTAATTGGACTATATGTTGGCGGGATCAGTGGTGGATTAGTCCCGGCCGTCCTAATTAATATCCCCGGAACCCCTTCATCTCTCACGACCACCTTTGATGGATATCCGATGACACAAAAAGGGGAAGGGGAAAAGGCGCTTAAGGTGGGGGTCACTGCTTCAGTGTTCGGTGGGTTCTTCAGTCTTGCCGTCCTGTATTTCTTTGCGCCAATGCTTTCGACGTTTGCGATTGACTTCTCCTCCGTAGAAATGTTTCTAATTATCCTATTTGCAATGACGATCATTGCCTCCATTTCTAAAGGAAGTCTGCTTGGTGGCATTTTTAGTGGCCTTTTAGGAATACTTATTAGTCTGATTGGTACGTTCACGATTAATAATGAAACAAGGTTGATTCCTCCAGGGTTTGAAAGTGAATTGATATACGGCTTTACCCTTCTTCCGGTTCTGATTGGTTTGTTCGCTGTGGGGCAGTTGCTGGAGGAAGCGGAGAAAGGAATGAAAGCCTCTGCTCACCAAAAAATTAAACTGCAGAAGGGGGATACAAAGAGCAAATTCAGTTTTAGGCTGTTCAAGAATCAAAAAGTAAATGTCGTCCGTTCCTCACTTCTTGGTACTTTTATAGGTATGCTTCCTGGTGTCGGTGGGAGTGCAGCTTCGATTACGGCTTATTCTCAGGCTAAGAATTTCTCTAAAAATCCAAAGGAATTGGGAAAAGGCTCACCTGAGGGAGTGGTCGCGAGTGAATCCGCAAATAACGGATTGATTGGTGGGGCATTAGTTCCAATGCTATCTTTGGGAATTCCTGGTGACAGTACGACGGCGATCTTGATCGCAGCTTTCCTCTTGCAGGGCATACAGGTTGGGCCACTGTTCATCTCGAGCAATCCGGATTTATGGAGTGGAATGGTATTCGCGCTGATTGTGGCCAATATTGCTATGTTTTTCATGATGTTTTTAACTGTTAAATATTTCGCCAAAATCGTCTTTATACCGAAATATTTAATCTTTCCAATTATTATTGTCGCATGTGTCATCGGTTCCTATGCTATCAACAATGGCATAATGTTCGATGTATGGACCCTCCTGTTATTTGGATTTTTAGGTTATATTTTCCCGAAGCTTGGAATACAGATCCCATCCTTTCTGATTGGTTTCATCCTGGGAGCAGAAGCGGAAAAGAATTTCATTGATACACTTCAAGGGAGCGGTGGTGATTTGAGCGTCTTTTTCACCAACGGTCCGGTTGCAATTGTGCTCTGGATCTTAATTCTAGGCTCTATCATTTTTTCGGTGGCCGACTACCGAAAAGGCAAAAAAGAGGAAGCGACATACGCGTCATAAACAAAATGTGTAGATTTTATATTTATTAGTAAAAGAGTGGGAGAGGTTATATGCAAACTGAGATGAAAACGAAAACACCTTTAGTTACGGACCTTTCCGTCTATACGGTAGCCGGAAATGACAGCATGCTTCTGAATTTAAGTGGGGCACATGGTCCATATTTTACAAGAAATGTGGTGATTTTAAAGGACAACAGCGGGCAGATCGGTGTCGGGGAAGTCCCTGGTGGAGAATCGATCCGCAAGATATTGGAGCAGGCAAGGGAGCTTCTGGTCGGCGAATCGATAGGCAATTATAAAAATCTCCTGAGGAAAGTGCACGAAACATTCGGCGAATGGGATGCATCAGGCCGCGGCCGGCAGACATTTGATCTGAGAATCACCGTTCATGCGATAACTGCATTGGAAGCTGCTATGCTAGATCTTTTAGGCAAGTACTTGAACGTACCTGTTTCAGCATTGCTTGGAGACGGACAGCAGCGCTCGGAAGTGGAGGTACTCGGTTACTTGTTCTATATTGGAAACCGCACTAAAACGGACCTTCCCTATTGGAGTGATTCGGAGAACGACGATAATTGGTTCCGGTTGCGCCATGAAGAGGCTCTCACTCCGGAAGCTATCGTTCGCCTGGCTGAGGCTGCCTATGAGCGATACGGTTTTCATAGTTTCAAATTAAAAGGCGGAGTGCTAAGTGGGGAGGAGGAGATCGAAGCGGTAACTGCCCTATCAATGCGTTTCCCTGAAGCCTGTATCACCTTGGATCCAAACGGCGCATGGTCGCTTGATGAAGCCATTCGTCTCTGTAAGGGTCAGCATGATGTATTAGCATATGCGGAAGACCCGTGTGGTGCGGAAGAAGATTTCTCTTCCCGTGAAGTAATGAACGAATTTCGAAAAGCAACCGGTCTGCCAACTGCCACCAATATGATCGCCACTGACTGGCGCCAGCTGGGGCACGCCATTCAGCTGCAGGCCGTGGACATCCCGCTCGCCGACCCACATTTCTGGACCTTGGAAGGCTCGGTAAGAGTTGCCCAGCTGTGCCATAACTGGGGGTTGACTTGGGGTTCCCACTCTAATAATCATTTCGATATTTCGATGGCAATGTTCACCCACGTGGCCGCAGCGGCTCCCGGACAAATCACAGCCATTGACACCCACTGGATTTGGCAGGACGGACAAAGATTGACCAAAGATCCTTTGAAAATTAAAGAAGGCAAAATCCGAGTTCCGGAAAAGCCGGGTCTCGGAGTGGAGATCGATATGGAGCAGTTGGAGGCAGCCCATCATTTATATAAAAGCAAAAACCTAGGCGCAAGGGATGATTCCATCGCTATGCAGTACCTGATTCCGGGGTGGACATTTGATAATAAGCGCCCTTGTTTGGTGAGATAACAAAGGTTACTGGGACTGTTGGAAGAGGCATATCTAAATCGGTTTCGACAGTCATGGGCACATGTAAGCACCATCATTTGTCTACTATTCTTGATATACCAAATCTTTATCCACAGGATAAGTGGTAAGATCCAACCTTCCATAGGTGCATGCCTATATGGGCAGTTATCCATAGGCATGCACCTATGGAAGTGAAGCGAATTATAATAAAGGTGTAGTTAACTCACTACTTTCAACTGGCGCCTCCAAATACGCAAAGGAGAAGGTGACTTAATCTTTGGACGTGAAGGCCGAGTGGGGGCTATTCCCCTGGAACGCCTAGTCAAAAGGATTGCTCTCAGTTCCTGTTGTCAGAGCAATTATTAAAAGGTCCGGTCCTATTTTTTCAATGAATGATTTCTTTAATAAAGAGCTGCCTGCTACAATGAAGTGCCCCCAAAAAGTTAGATAGGTAGAATAATGATTAATTTGCTTGGCATGTGTTCGGTATTGAATCGGACTCGTGCCTTTTAATTTTGATTTAATACATTATTTCACGCGAAATCCTGACGTCTATCGCCAACAAATTCTTGTTGAGTGTAATGAAGACTATATGGAGAAATATATGGAAACTTGAATTGAGTCAACCCTAGATTTTGGTGTTGAGCCCATAAACCGAAGAAATTCTCAATAACCACATTGTCATAAAAATCCCTTTGCGCGCCATGCTTTGTGTAATTTCATGATTTCTAATGTATGGTGATATTTTTTCATTTGATAATGCCACCCTTGATCTGAGTGTATCATTAACTGATCATATTTTTCGGCTGCCCCCTACCTCTTATTTCTCAATTTCCACGTGATAAAACAATTGAATTATCCCAACCTAATATCTTTCTATTAAATCTTATCTCTAAAGGGATACATAGGAGGAGCCACATGCGTAGATAGGATGGAATCTGTAGTGACTGCGCATTTCCTTTCATAACGCAGGAAAATTCATTAAATTTTTTATTATAGTTCCCTTGACGCTCTTTTCGCATATAATATATAATCCATATAAGTTTGGTTGTGATTAAATTGAAAATATTGGAGGGTCCCTTTATGAAGGTGAATTTGGAGCAGGTGAATAAGACGTTTCCTAAAGGCAAGAATGACTCGCTCCATGTCCTTCAAGATATCGATCTTAAGATCGAGGCAGGCGAGTTCGTCTCGTTGCTGGGGCCATCGGGTTGCGGAAAGTCTACGATTTTAAATTTAATCGCTGGGTTGGATCACCCAACGTCAGGAGATGTGTATGTGAACGGACAAAAGGTGAAAGGACCGGGTACCGACCGTGTGGTTGTTTTTCAACAAGGTGGTTTGTTTCCTTGGATGAATGTGCTGGATAACGTTACATACGGCTTGCTTCTTAAAAATATGAGTAAAAAAGAAGCCCAGGAGAAAGCGATGGAAGGACTTCGCATGGTACACCTTGGTAATTTCACAAAATCTTTTCCACACGAGTTATCAGGCGGGATGAAGCAGCGGGTGGCGATTGCAAGGTCGCTTGTCATGGATCCTGACGTTCTTTTAATGGATGAACCTTTTGCTGCTCTTGATGAACAGACTCGAATCATTTTACATCAGGAGCTTCAGGAGATTTGGGAGAAAACAGGGAAAACGATTTTATTTATCACCCATAATATACGTGAAGCGCTTACGCTCTCTGAACGTGTCTTATTAATGAGCACTCGACCGGGGGCGATTAAGAACTCATTTACTGTGCAGGCGTCACGCCCAAGGGATCCTTCTGATAGTGTGCTTGTACAACTAGAAAAACGCGTCATGAGTGAATTAGAAGAAGAGATGGAGAAAGTGCTGAAGGAGGAATTTGGGGATGGGTACCGCCTTAAGACGAGTGCTGTTCGTGATCGTAATCGTGAGCACATGGGAGATCATATCTAAATCCAATTTGTTTCCTACTTTTATGTTTCCGCCGTTGTTGATTCCAAATGATCCAGGCGGGGTTACTGTATTGAGTACGTTCGTGAATGGCCTTATCTCAGGACAAATCCTTGAAGCTACGGGTGTGACCCTCAGCCGGCTTTTAGTAGGTTTTGCCATTGCCGTTGTTTTAGGACTTACTTTCGGGTTTTTGATTTCCCGTTACAAATGGGTGGATGACACGCTTGGTTTTTTTGTGACCGCATTGCAGTCGATTCCAAGTATTGTATGGTTTCCGTTAGCGATCGTGTGGTTTGGGCTTGGCAATATATCCATTTTGTTCATTGTTGCTATTGGCGCCACTTGGACGATGACAGTGAATTCGAGTACCGGTTTTAAAAATGTACCAAGCCTTTATTTAAATGCAGCCCGTACACTTGGTTCCTCTGGTTTCCACCTTGCAAGGACGGTGATTCTTCCCGCATCAGTGCCTCACTTAATTTCTGGCCTGCGTGTGGCTTGGGCATTTGCCTGGCGGGCGATTATGGCCGGTGAATTACTCGGAGGAAGCGGCGGTCTGGGTTATCTCTTAGACATGGGTCGGTCCTTACAATCCATGGATCTTGTACTCTCGATTATGATCGTCATTGGAATCATTGGCACGATTATGGATAATCAAGTATTTCGGAGAATGGAACGCTCTGTCGCTAGAAAATGGGGCATGGGAGCATAATTGAAAAAATAGAGGAGATGACGGACATGAAAAAAAGCATCGCTGGTATGAGCGCTTTTCTTTTATTAACTTTAGCGGGATGCAATGCATCAGAAGAGAATGCTGAAGAAATTACGATAGGCTATTTCCCGAACTTTACACATATTACAACCGTAATAGCTTTGGAAAATGGTTATTTTGAAGAAGAATTCGGAAGTGACATTAATATTGAAACGTCCACATTCCCAGATGGCGGGGCGTTTATGGAAGCGATGTCGACACAGGATGTTGATATTGGGACTGTAGGCCCTTCGCCTGCCACGCAAAATTTTCAACTGAACCCTGAACATGAAATTGTAGCCGGAGCTGTAAACGGCGGTGCAGTCCTGGCCACACGGGAAAACTCCGGGATTGAGAGTTTAAGCGACCTAGAAGGCACGAGAGTGGCGATCCCGACCATTGGCTCTACCCAAGACATCATGCTTAGGGCGACGCTAATGGAAGAAGGTATGGATGTTGAAGATTCTGGGGGTACAGTGAGGATGTTACCGCAAGAACCTGCCGATACATCCACGCTTTTCCTTCAAGAAGATGTTGATGCGGCAGCCACGCAAGAACCGTGGGGCGTGTATTTGGAAAATCAGGCTAATGCCGATATTCTCCTTGATGAAGAAGAATTTGCCTGGGGCACAGAATCAACAACGACAGTCGTTGCTGCTCGGAATGCCTTTACAGAAGGGAACCCGGATTTAACTGAAGAATACCTCCGCGCCCATATCCGAGCCGTTGAGTTTATTGAAGAAAATCAGGAAGAAGCAGTGGAAGCCTTTATTAATCACATTGAAGAAATCACAGGCAATGAACTAGATTTCGAAGAGACGCTTGAAGCCAGTAACCGCCTCAACCCGACGTATGAAGTGAACGAGGAAATTCTTCAAGAAATGGCGACCATCAGTTATGAAGCAGACTATGCGCAATCTGATGACATTGAAGGACTTGTCAACCTTGATTATTTAGAAGCTGCTCTGCAAGGAGAGGAATAAGATAGCTGTTTCCCGAACAACCTTCGATACGATTTGATCGTGTCGGGGTTTTTTTCATACGTGTATTTTTTTCAGAAGAATCCAACGATAGGGGGCGATGAGATGAGTGAACGAAAAAACGATTGGGTAGAGGCGATGGAACATTACATGGTGGATATTAGGCGAAGGTTGCATCGTGTGCCTGAAGAAGGTTGGACGGAGTACGTGGCAACAGCGACTATTTTCGAGGAACTTCAACCATTGGCTTTTCATTTATACATGGGAGTGGAGGCCATCGAAAGTCATTCAAGGTATGGAGTTCCGGGTGAAGAAGAACTGGAAAAAGCGAAAACGAGAGCGAGATCCAAAGGGGTTGCGGAAGGTTTCATTCATCAAATGGAAGGAGGGCATACCGGGGTTGCCGCCGTTATGGATACTGAGCAGCCAGGCCCGCATCTTGCCTTTCGTTTCGATATTGATGCCTTGTCGGTCAAAGAATCGGGGGATGACTGCCATTTTCCTGCTGCTCATTCATTTCAATCTGAGGAACCGGGGCATATGCACGCGTGTGCCCATGATGGGCACACAGCCATTGGATTGGCTTTCGCCCATTATCTCTCTGAACATAAAGAACAACTAAGCGGCAAATTTACGCTTCTTTTCCAACCGGCAGAAGAAGGAGGTCGTGGGGCTAAATCGATGGTGGACAAGGGGTGGCTGGATGACGTCGATTATTTTGCTAGTTCTCACATAGGGATCCATAATCTTTCCGTCGGGGAAATTTCCGCGATGACATCAAGCTTTTTAGCCTCGAAGAAATTTGATGTTTCTTTTCAAGGAGAAGCTTCTCACGCGGGGGCTAAACCGGAGTTAGGAAGAAATGCATTGGTAGCGGCTGCCTCGTTTGTGCAGGGGAGCTACGGGATTTCTCGGCATTCAGAAGGCCAAACGCGTATTAATCTGGGGACGCTTCATGCTGGCACTGGTCGAAATGTGGTTGCTGATACGGCGATGATTCAAGGAGAAGTACGAGGGGAAACGACGGCACTCAATGATTATATGTTCACAGAAGTTGAGCGCATCGCAGAAGGAGCAGCCCGGATGGCGAATGTCGAAGCTGAGGTTTCAGTTGTAGGTGAAGGAATAACCGGGGAGTGTGACCCTGAATGGAGATCGATTTTGGATCAGGCTGCAAAGAATACGGTTTACATAAATAAAATTCATGACGAACTTCCACTCGGAGCTTCCGAAGACGTTACGTATATGATGAAACGAGTGCAAGATCGAGGAGGAAAAGCTACCTTCATGCTTCTTGGGACGGCATTGCCTTATGGTCATCATCACCCCGCATTTGATTTTGAAGAGGGTGTGCTTAACGTTGGGTTGAGTGCTTACATAGCGATCACAACCGAACTTATGCAGCGTGAAAGTTTTATGTAATGGGGAGGGATCATATTGGTCGAACAAAGAAACACTAATAAAGGACTCGGCTCTCGGATTCTAGATGGGGTGAACGAACGAGTCGGGTGTATGCTTTAGCATCCTTTCATGCTTTTTATCTACTTGACCATTGGGATTATCGTATGGTCTTTCGTACTTAGCTGGTTTGACATTGCTTTTATGGGGCCCCAAAGTGGAGACTCGGTAGAAATTCAGAACATGTTATCCGGTGAAGGAATGATTTACATTTTTTCATCCATGCTCCCATGCTCGATAATTTTTCAAAAAAAGCATGAAAAAGATTTAAAAAAGCAATATAAGGGAAAGAGGATTATATACATCTTTATAGCCTTACACGAGGAGGTCTTGCCATGGGAATGAACGTAACCCAGAAATTGATTAACGATCATCTTGTATCCGGTGAAATGAAAGCGGGAGAAGAGATCGGCTTAAAGATTGATCAAACGTTAACGCAGGATGCAACGGGAACACTTGTGATGCTTGAGCTTGAAGCGATGGGTATCGATCAGGTGAAAACAGAAGTTTCGGCACAATATGTCGATCATAACTTGATTCAAGAAGACCATAAAAACCCTGATGATCATCTGTTTTTGCAAAGTGCAACTCAGCGCTTTGGGATTCACTTTAGCAAGGCCGGGAATGGGGTAAGCCACCCGGTACACATGCAGAGGCTAGGAAAACCAGGGAAAACGTTACTTGGTTCTGACAGTCACACCTGTGCAGCAGGTTCTTTAGGAATGCTTGCTATTGGTGCTGGCGGGATGGAGGTAGCACTCGCTGCTGCTGGTAAGCCATTCTATGTAAAAATGCCAAAGGTATGGGGAGTTAAGCTGACAGGAGACTTGCCAGACTGGGTGAGTGCAAAAGACGTGATTCTAGAAATGCTCCGTCGTCACGGGGTTAAAGGCGGAGCAGGAAAAATTATTGAATATTATGGTCCTGGTGTTAAGAAACTTTCAGCGATGGACCGTCACGTGATTGCCAACATGGGAGCAGAACTGGGAGCTACGACTTCGGTTTTCCCATCGGATGAGAACGTTCAGGAGTTTTTGCAGGCGGAAAAACGCGGAGAAGATTGGAAAGCGTTGGAGGCAGACGATGATGCCAAGTACGATATCGAGGAAGAAATTAATATGTCCGAATTGGAACCATTAATCGCTAAGCCTTCCAGCCCAGGCAATGTTGTGCCGGTTCGTGAAGTAGCCGGCGAACCAGTATACCAAACGTATATTGGCTCATCGGCCAACCCCGGGTATCGTGATTTTGCGATTGTCGCGCAAATCGTAAAAGGGAAGACGATCGCGGAGGGATTATCATTGGATGTGAATCCTTCTTCACGTCAGACGTTGTCGGATTTAATTAAAACGGAAAATCTCTTTAACTTGATCGATGCCGGCGGTCGTTTGCATCAAGCGGGCTGTAACGGCTGTATTGGTATGGGGCAAGCGCCTGCTTCGGGAAGAAATAGTTTACGAACTGTACCGCGGAATTTCCCCGGACGCTCGGGGACGAGAGAGGACAGCGTTTTTCTTTGCAGTCCTGAAGTAGCAGCAGCGGCTGCGTTGACCGGAGAAATCACCGACCCGCGCGATCTTGATATGGATTATCCAAAAGTGGAAATCCCGGAACCGACGATTAATAATGACTTGCTAGATGAACCGCTGCCTCATGCAGAAGCTCAAAAGGTAACGATTACAAAAGGGCCGAACATCGCCTCCATTCCGGACTTTGATGATCTACCAGATGAACTGGAAATCCCGGTTGGCTTCAAAGTGGGGAATGATGTTTCCACGGACGAAATCCTTGCAGGCGGCGGAAGAGTTCTACCATACCGTAGTAACCTTCCAGAAATCAGCAAGTTTACCTTTGAAAAACTTGATGAATCCTACTATGACCGTTCGTTGGAGTTGAAAGAGAAAGAAGGCGGCCACGCGATTATTGGCGGCACGAACTACGGCCAGGGATCCAGCCGAGAACACGCCGCGCTCGCACCGCGCTTTTTAGGGCTGCGCGTTGTCATTGTCAAAGACTTCGCCCGTATTCACTGGCAAAACCTTGTTAACTTCGGGATTTTGCCGCTTACATTCACGAACACTGCGGATTACGACAAAATCGAGCAAGGTGACATTCTTAGACTGACAAACATTCGTGATAGCATCCAGAAAGCGAATAAGATCAACGTTGAAATCAAAGGAAAAGAGACTATCGAAGCTCAACACGGACTCTCCGAACGTCAAATTGAAATCATGCTCGAAGGCGGCTTGATCAATTGGGTAAAGAAGGGTGAAGTGACGAGCTAAGGCGTTGAACGAAGACCAACTCCGGGGGGTTGGTCTTTTGGCATTTGAGGTTCATGGTGTAGCAGATCCAAGGCTTTCATTTAATTTAAAAGCCCCGATGGCCACTTCTGTAGCTAGGCGCGAAAGAGGGGAGTGAGTTAATTTTTGACCGAGAAGATTCTCAATGGTGTTTAAGCGGTGATAAAGTGTCTGACGTGCAATATGCAGCTTTTTTGCCGTCTGCTGCTTCGAACAGTTGAATTGCAAATAGACGTTAAGTGTGTAGAGAAGATCTAAAAATCATGACCTAAAAACTACCATATTTTTTTCAATTCTTCTTCCAAGGTACGGCCCAAGTTGGACAAAAGGTTGCTGTAGATGTTTTTTACTTTTTTATAAATCAATTTAGCTTCCTCTTCATCATAGAGATGGGAAGTTTTATTACGGTCTATCATCATATCAATCCACTGATCCCCGTCCTCAATTAAGCCATATGTATAAGCTTCTCTGATGGTAGCCCTAGGACTTTTGAGTTCACTGATTCCCGTGTATTCCAAATACATTTTCATCAACTTCCAACTTAATTCAAAAGTAAACTCAAATCTCTGAATAACCCCGTCGTAAACAATATCATCGTCTAATTGAATTCTCGTTGCTTCATTCAGCCTACGGCTCGCACGTCTGTAATCACTAAGTTTCTCGAAGAGCCTTTCCTTGTTCATAAATAACCACACTTTCTTTTAGAATATTTGAAATCATCTTTTCCTTAGATAGGCGACTGATGAAAACCACATCAATTTTTAAAGGCGTAGGCAGTTCATATATCGATTGTTCCATCAAGTTTTGCTGAGAATGTGAACTATTTATAGTAAAGATAGCCAAGTCTATATCTGAAGACTTGTGATAATCACCTCTTGCTCTGGACCCAAATAAAACAATTTTTTCTATTCGATGGTTTCGCGCACAGTATCTTTGTAATTCATGAATAAAGCGCTTTGATATTCCTGTTTCCCTCCAATACGCTTGCATTACATTTTTCACCCCAATCCGCTGTAAGCCTATATAATTATTTTAACAATAATTCAACTGAAAGACGAACGGCATTGGCTTCGTCAAGGCGTGATTCAAGCGGAACCAGTCGCGCGTTGCAAGGAAGGCTAGCGAATTCCTGAGGAATCGTTGAATGCTCGGGGACAGAGGAGGGCGACGCCTGTCGCCCGATCAATACAATAATTATATAGAAGAAAAAGAAAAAATCGATCGATATGTCAATGAGGGGTACCGTATAACGGATGTTTCAGAAGATTTAAGTGGAGCATTGCTTACTTTGATGGATAAACGAGGGAAAAGTGAGACTCGAGTTAAACAGCCCCTAGGCAAACAAAATTTCGCAAATGGGCACAGGCATGGACACAGGTAGCTTGCATATCAAAGACCTTAGGAGGGGCCTCGAGCCCCAGTTTACGATCGTTCGTTAGAGTTGAAGGAGAAAGAAGTCGGCCACGCGATTATCGGCGGAACGAACTACGGCCAGGGCTCCAGCCGAGAACACGCCGCACTTTTTAGGGCTACGCGTTGACATTGTTAAGGAATTCGCCCGCATTCACTGGCAAAAACTTCGGGATTTTGCCGCTCGCGTTCACAAACGTTGCGGACTACGACAAAATCGAACAAGGCGACGTTCTCAAATTGACAAACATTCGCGAAGCGATCCAGAAAACGAATAAAATCAACGTTGAAATCAAAGGCAAAAACACCATCGAAGCTCAACACGGACTCTCCGAACGCCAAAATGAAATTATGCTCGTAGGCGGCTTGATCAATTGGGTAAAAAAGGGTGAAGTGACGAGCTAAGGCGTTGAAGGAAGACCAACTCCAGGGGGGTTGGTCTTTTGGTATTTGAGGTTCATGGTGTAGCAGATCCAAGGTTTTCATTTAATTTAAAAGCCCCGATGGCCACTTCCGTAGCTAGGCGCAAAAGAGGGGAGTGAGTTAATTTTTGACCCAGAAGATTCTCAATGGTGTTTAAGCGGTGATAAAGTGTCTGACGTGCAATATGCAGCTTTTTTGCCGTCTGCTGCTTCGAACAGTTGAGTTGTAAATAGACGTTAAGTGTGTAGAGAAGATCACTGTTTTTTTTACGATCATATTCGAGAATAGGAGATAGATATGTTTGCACAAAATTTTCTAATGTATAGTCGTCCAATTTAATGAGTAATTGATATATGCCAGTGTCTTCATAGAAGTGGATGGGGGGATCGCTTTGAATATTTACGATTTTCATTACATCTTCAGCCTCCTGAATAGCGGAAGGAGCCTGCTGCAGTTTTACGTAAGGCTGGCTAACAAATACACGTAGAGGCATATGAAGCGGATTTTTTTCGATCGCATCCACGGTTTTCATCATACGTTTCTTTTCGAGGTTATCAGTTGCCTTGTCTACCGCAAGTACAATAAATGTATGGTTTTTCCCCGTTGTAATCAAAGGGTCAATCATATGCTGCTGAAAAAAATGGCGGATGTAACGGATGGTGTGATATTGCATCCCTTGTATGTCTGAAGTTGAATCATAAGGCTCCTTCATTTTAATCACGCAAATACGAAATAATAATTCCTCAGATTCTTTGATAGACATAGGTAATTTTGCAACGGCTTCTCTTTCGGTTTTGATATTTTTTTCAATCAAGTCATGAATCCAAGATTGTTCATTAAGGAGTCTTTTTTCTTCTGTATAAAAGAAACGAAGGAGATTTTGGGCGAGTGCGTTTGTTGCTCGTTCGAGTGCGAGAGATTCAAAAGTAGTTAAGGGGGTACAATTTCTCATCAGAATCATTCCCCAGTTTTGTCCCATCGCTTCGATGCGTTTAATGAGAAATGATTTCTGCCTTTTTTCATCATACCAACTGCCTGTTTGATTTTTCTTTATCATCTGTTCAACCATTGATTGAATGCGTTGTTGTTCCTGTTTTTCTAAAGCTGGAAGAAAGTGAGGTGCGCCTTCATTTGGTAAAAAAATGAGCTCTTTACGAGTTGATTCACGCAGTTTTTTTAATATTTTAAGGTTCCCGTGTGTATGGAGCGTAAACTGATGAAATTCATTGGATAATTGATCGAGTTCGGATAGTTGCTGATGTTGGTGATTGATGATTTCTGCATGAAGGTCTTGAGTGATGTCTACAAACCTAACGATGGAAGTAAAAACGATGATGGGAAAGTGATAGGTATCCGCTAGGTCCACGATATCTTTGGAGACAGAGGGAAAATGGCTACTAAGCTCAATACATAAACAAGCAGCACCATGATCGATTAATTTTTTAACATATTCTAACCCTTGATCACTAATTGCAACACCTGTGCTTAAGATCATTTCATTTCCATGAATCAATGTATCAAAATCGATAATCTCTAATACATGGACCCAGCGAACCGTTCGTTGAAGATTGGCTTTTTTATTCACCACTTGAGCATTCTGAAACATTGGCCTTTGTACAATCTCATCGATAGTAAGCATATACTTCCTCCCTTCTTAATCATGATGTAAGTCAAAAGCTCTCAAACTTTAGACAGTCTGTCACCCTCTATTATGCAGAATATTTGTTATAGTGTCTACATTGAATATAATTGATAAAATTCCTAAATACAAATGAGTATAGGAGGTCTGTTTATGACTAGGATTTTGAAAAATTACATCAATGGAGAATGGACAGATTCGGATAGTGACGGTGAAGATATATATAATCCTGCCGATGGATCTGTGATTGCACATACCCCCCATTCTACGAAAGAAGATGTAGAAAAAGCAGTACAATCTGCTCGTGATGCTTATCAATATTGGCGAAAAGTTCCCGTTCCTAAAAGAGCAAGATATATGTACACCTTTCATGAGCTATTGGTTAAACATCATGAAGAGCTTGCAAAGTTGCTTACAAAGGAAAATGGAAAAACGTATAAGGATGCTTATGGTGAAGTCTTACGAGGTATTGAAAATGTGGAATTTGCCTCCGGGGCGCCTGAATTAATGAAAGGGGAGACCTTACCCGATATCGCTAATGGGATCGAATCTGGGATGTATCGGTATCCTGTTGGTGTCGTGGGCGGTATTACGCCCTTTAATTTTCCAATGATGGTCCCTTGCTGGATGTTTCCTCTTGCCATTGTTTGTGGAAATACATTCGTATTAAAACCTTCAGAACGTACTCCTTTACTCGCGCAACGATTAGCTGAATTGTTGGAGGAAACTGGCATTCCTAAAGGAGTTTTTAATATTGTTCATGGTGCTAAGGATGTCGTGAATGGTTTATTAGAGAATAAAGAAGTAAACGCAATCTCATTTGTAGGTTCCCAACCTGTAGCGGAACATGTGTACCAAACAGCTTCCCAACATGGCAAACGAGTACAGGCATTGGGAGGGGCTAAAAATCATTCTATCGTTCTCCATGATGCCAATCTCAATAAAACTGTAGAAGGTGTTATGAATGGGGCGTTTGGAAGTGCTGGACAGCGGTGTATGGCCACTTCGGTTTGTGTCGTTCAGGAAGATATTGCGGATGATTTTGTTGCAAAACTAAACGAAGCTTGCGATCAGCTCACCATTGGAGATGGCCTTGATCCGAATGTAGATTTAGGTCCAGTTATTCGTGGCAGCCACCTACAAAAAGTTCGTAACTATATCGATCTAGGTGAGAAGCAAAATGCGGTTTTGGTTCGTGATGGTCGTAAGGATATTGAAGAAAGTGCCAATGGTTTTTATTTAGGGGCAACCATCTTTGATCATGTCACCACGGATATGACCATTTGGGAAGAAGAAATTTTCGCTCCTGTCCTTTGTGTAATCCGGGTCAAGGATCTTAGTGAAGCCATTGCCATCACAAATGAGTCGGACTTCGGAAATGGATCGGTTCTTTATACCTCAAGTGGACCCGCCGTTCAAGAATATAGAGAAGATATTGAAGTCGGGATGCTTGGCGTCAATGTCAATGTACCGGCACCGATGGCTTTCTTCCCGTTTTCAGGATGGAAACAATCATTTTATGGGGATCTGCATACTAATGGACGGGATGGAGTAGAGTTTTATACACGCAAAAAAATGCTTACCAGCCGTTGGTTTGATTAAAACTAATAAGAAAGGACTGTCTTAATGGTCGATAAAACCCTTCAAAGGAATTTGTACGAAAAAGATAAAAAATACGTGTGGCATCATCTTAAGCCTCATCAAAAAGAGCAAAACCCTATGGTGATCGAAAGTGCTAAAGGTGCATGGATGACAGATATCGAAGGAAATCATTATTTAGACGGGATGTCTGGGCTTTGGTGTGTAAATGCTGGGTATGGTCGTGATGAGCTGGTAGATGCAGCTTCCGAACAACTTCGTCAAATGCCCTTTCACCCCCTTTCCAACAGCCATATCCCTGCCATTGAATTAGCAGAAAAGCTCAATCAATGGCTAAGAGGTGATTATCGTATTTTCTTTTCAAATAGTGGTTCGGAAGCAAACGAGACCGCATTTAAAATTGCCAGGCAATATCATTATCAAAATGGAGAACCTGGGCGATTTAAATTTATATCCCGGTATCGGGGTTATCACGGAAATACACTTGGAGCTCTAGCGGCGACAGGGCAAGCTCAGCGTAAGTATCGTTATGAGCCACTTCCTCCTGGTTTTATCCATGTCCATGCACCTGATGAGTACAGAGTTCCTTCTGGGCAAACATTTGAGGAATGGAGTCAGGAATGTGCAAAAATGATGGAAGATACCATCCTTTGGGAGCGCCCCGAAACTGTTGCTGGCGTTATTATGGAACCGATCATCACTGGCGGTGGTATTCTTATCCCTCATCCCTCTTACGTTCATGCAGTTGAAGAAATTTGCAAAAAATATGGTATTCTTTTGATTAATGACGAGGTGATTTGTGGGTTCGGACGTACGGGGGAAAATTTCGGTTATCAAAATTATGGGATTGAACCGGACATTGTAACGATGGCAAAAGGAATTACTAGTGGTTATTTACCATTAGCTGCAACGGCTGTGAAACAAGAACTGTATGAACCTTTTAAAAAGGAGGAAGAAAGTGATCACTTTAGACAAGTGAACACTTTTGGCGGTAATCCTGCTGCTTGTAAGTTGGCGATTAAAAATCTGGAAATTATAGAAGAGGAGAACCTTGTTGCTCGTTCTAAAGATTTAGGTGCCAAGATCAGGGAAGGGATTGCCCACTTGGAGAGCTACCCCAACATTGGAAATATACGTCAGAAAGGCTTGCTTATAGGGATTGAGCTCGTCAATGATAAAGGAACGAAAGAACCTATTTCTCAGGAAGCGATTGGAAGCATTATAGCCCAGTGTAAATCGAGAGGGTTAATCATAGGAAAAAATGCAGACACTGTTGCCGGTTACAGTAATATATTAACGTTAGCTCCTCCTTTGAGTATGACGGATGACGATTGCCATATGATTATTCAGACTTTGCAAGAGGTTCTACAGGGATCAGTTTATCATCCATAGAGTCTTAGAAAGGAGAATCACTTTGATAAGCTCCAAGAGTCGTTTCTTCCTTATCTCAGCTACCGTGGTTGGCTTAGCAATGCTGGAGAGCCCAATAATTTTATTGGCCAATAGAATTGAACCAACTATTTTCGGCCTCCCTTTTCTAATAGCATGGGTCCTTATTTGGTGGAGTTTTTGTACGATTATCTTTTTTATTGCTTATAAACTTAATTGGGGTAGAGGTAAAAAGCATATACCCTGAGAAATAGAAAAGGAGGTGAGTCTGTGATTGCTGGTGTTGTTATCATCTTATTATTTATGATAATCCCTCTTTTCATCGGATTTTACGCTGCTTCAAGGGCTAAATCTTCAAGTGCCGATTACTTTATCCAAGGAAGAGGAATGGGATCTGTTGCTACATTTTTCACTGTTTCAGCTACGTGGTGGAGTGCGTTTGCTTTTTTGGGATCAAACGCTTCTTTTTATACAGAAGGGCCCATTTATTTAACGGCATTTGCCTGGAATATATTATTTGGGTTTTTATATTTTATTGTGGGCAAAAGGATTTGGTATTTAGGAAAAAAATTTAATTACATCACCCCTTCTGATATGCTTGGTGATTTCTATAATAATGAAAAAGTTCGAATTCTAGTTGGTCTAGTGGTCATCATTTTTACAATTCCATATTTACAGATTCAGTTAACCGGAGGGGCTTACCTTATTGAAGTTGCTTCTGGAGGTATAATCCCTTTTTGGCTAGCTGCACTTATGTTTTATGTAGTGATCCTTGTATATGTATGGGTCGGGGGGATTAGAGCAGTCGCATGGACAGATATTGTGTATGGAGCAGTATTATTATTTGGCCTTCTTTTTGCTGGTATTTATCTTTCGGGAATCGTTGGTGGACCTACTGCGATGTTTGAACAACTTCAACAATACAATCCGGATCATCTTACCTTGCCTGGGCCTGATGGGGAGTCGGGCTATGCTGCATGGATATCCTTATGTTTTATTACAGCTATCGGTGCTCTGATGGGCCCTCAACTATGGCTCCGTATGTATGCCGTTAAAAATGGACAATTATTTAATTTAATGCCTTTTTTACTATCAGTAATTGCATTCACATATATTGGTTCTTTACTCGTAAGCTGGACGGCCGTATTAGTGATGCCGGGGGTGGAGAATGCTGATCAAATTCTTCCTTTAATGCTTGTAGAATATGCTCCGTTTATTATAACTGCTTTAATACTAGCTGCTGGTGCGTCTGCAGCTATGTCAACAGCAAACAGTCAGATACACGCTGTTTCTACCGTGATGACAAAAGATTTTTATCAACGATACACGAATCCATCTGCCTCACATCATCAATTAATTCAGGTAGGGAGGTACTTTCTGGTTGTATTTTCTGCTTTAGCCTATTTTTTAGCTCTTTTTGCACCGGGACTATTGGTGACAGTAGGTTTAATTGCTTTTGGAGGTACAGCACAACTTATTGTACCGACGATAGGAGCCCTATTTTGGAAAAGATCGAATGCTTATGGTGCGATGACGGGT
Organism: Geomicrobium halophilum; assembly: GCF_014207655.1. Lineage (GTDB taxonomy): Bacteria > Bacillota > Bacilli > Bacillales > Marinococcaceae > Geomicrobium > Geomicrobium halophilum. The sequence goes on from NZ_JACHHJ010000002.1 coordinate 406,848, forward strand.
TTATTAGGTGGGATAGGTATAACTGTCTTATTTACCTTTGTGCCGGGTTTCGTTAGTCCATTAGGTCTTGATCCAGCAATGTGGGGTCTTGTCGTAAATGCTACCCTTTTTGTCGCAGTAAGTCTCAGCACTGCACCACGTAACCAAGAGGTCGTTAACAGATTTGAAGAAGCCCTTTTTGATTTCAGAGATTATGAAGCTGGAGGAATAGAAGAACAAAAGTACTTCAAATCAAGTTGATATTGGTTAAATATTATTTTAGAAGGCAATGGAGGAGAACTATTATGGCAGAATATCACGAAGCGATTCAGCTTGCACAGAAACTTGTCCAAATTCCTTCCGAAAATCCAACAGGAAATGAAGACTCTTGCTCAAGATTCGTTGAAAATTGGTTCTCTGGACTAGAAAATGTCAAGGTAACCACCCAAATGGTTGAGCCGGGACGAACGAATGTGATCGCAAAATATAAAAGTGGTTCTCAAAACTTAGCTCCTCTTGTGATCATTGGTCATATGGACACAGTACCCGTAGAAGGGACTTGGTCGAAAGATCCTTTTGGTGGTGAAATTGAAAACGGGAAGCTATATGGCCGAGGTTCCTGTGATATGAAAAGTGGGCTCGCTTCAGCAATGGTTACTCTCAAAGAAGTTTCTCAGAAGGAAGTTAAATTAAAACGAGATTTGTTCGTAATTGCGAGCATCGATGAAGAGGGTCCTTATATGAAAGGTTCAGTAGCTCTGGTAGAAGAAGGTCTAATCCCGGAAAATGCTCACCTCATCGCTACGGAGCCCACAAATTTAACGCTCTCTACTGTACACAAAGGCACGATCTGGTATGAGATTAATATTCAAGGAAAAAGCGCTCATGGGGGAAACGCTCACTTAGGTGCAGACGCAGGTCACGCTGCGGCTGAAGTTATTACACGACTTAAAAAGCAAGTAAATAATCTTCCATACAATCATGAGATTTTTGGTCGTCCTGCAATTTCGGTTGGAATAATTCAAGGTGGGCAAAAAACGAACATGGTGACCGGCTCAGTTCGTATAGAGTTAGATTTTCGTTTAGTTCCTCCAATGACGAAAGAAGAAGCCAATGACATTGTCCGAGAAGCAGTTAAACAGGGATGCAGAGAGGTAACAGGCACTTCTGCAGAAGTCAAACATTATGGTTGGGAACGTCCTCCTTTAGAATCATCGCCGGATACTCCACTTATCCAAGCAACTGAGAAAGGGTATATGGAAGTTATGGGAGAAGATATTAAAAATAGTGGTTTTCCAGCATATACCGATGTATCAATGATCGGTCTAAAGACTGGTAATAGAAACCTTATAGTTTTTGGGCCGGGTCATCTTGATCAAGCCCATGCCATTGACGAATTTGTAGATATCCAGCAGATTGAGCAATGTACCAATGTTCTTTTTAAGGTGGTTCAGAATTAAGTGATTTAAAGGGGGCAAAAATGTTTAATTTACCGGTAGAAACCACCTGGTTGATGCTACCGTGGCCGTTTATTTGGATAACGTTAGCTTTGGTTATGTTCTTTAAATTTAGGCGAGATGATAAGCTCGAAGAGCAATGGGAAAATGGTGAAAATGAAAGGGGTTGAGGCTAGTGAATCTGGATATTACAATATTTTTTATTTATTTACTTGGGATGCTAGCAATCGGATTGTATTTTACCAGACGAGCTTCAACTTCCGTAGATCATTATTTGCTAGGAAATCGTAAAATAGGAGCTCCTGTAACAGCTGTAAGTATGCAGAGCACCTCAATGAGTGGTTTCATGTTTATGGGGGGACCTGCACAGGCATTTCAAGAAGGTTGGCATGCCTTATGGTACGCAATAGGGGATGCAGGAGGCTCTATTGTCAATTTATCGGTGTTAGGAAAACGCATGAGGCGACTATCCCAACTAATCGGAGCTTTATCCCCGATTGAATATCTAGAGAAACGATACGAAAGCGCTAGTGTACGTGTTGTGGGGTCAGTTATAGCCATCATATTTTTGTTCGCTTATGCTTTTGCTCAATTTATTGCTGCTGGTAAAGCTTTAGAGTCTTTATCAGGTTTTTCATATGAATTAGCCCTCATCATCGGTGTAGGTGTGATTATCATTTATACCGTTGCCGGCGGTTATCTAGCTGTTGCGGTAAGTGGTTTTATCCAAGGGATTATTATGCTCATAGGTGTTACAGCTATTGGGGTGATGGCCATTCCGTACGTAGGAGGCATTTCAGGGTTAAATGAATCCCTTAGGGCTATTGATCCTACGTACTTAAGTATTTGGGGAAGAGATTTAATTTATTACGGTCAATGGGGAGTGATTTTAGGCGCAGTTTTAATTTATGCCATCGGTTATATGGGTCTTCCCCATGTGACTGTAAGACATATGTCAATGCAGAGCCCAAAAACGGTAAAAAATGCAATCATCTGGTCAGCAGCTTTCAATCAATTATTTACTTTTACCCCTTATATATTAGGGTTGTCTGCGATTGTTTTATTACCTACGATATCTGACCCTGAAATGGTTATACCAGAATTAGCATATACGTTCTTCCCTGGTGTTTTAGCTGCTTTACTGCTTTCAGCCATTATGGCGGCCATTATGTCTACTTGTGATTCTTTACTTATGCAGGCGGGTACAACTCTTTCGCGTGATGTATATCATCGTTTTATTAATCCCAAGGCCAGTCATAAACAAGTTTTACTGGTGTCTAGGTTGTGTATTCTAGTTGGCGGAATCATTGGCATTGTTTTGGCGACATATGAGCCTCCGGCGGTATTTACGCTTGTAGTCTTTGCATTTGGTGTATTAGGTAACACTTTTTTAGTGCCGTATGTTGCCTCTGTGTATTCGAAGAAGGCCAATAAAGGAGGGGTATTATGTGCCATGATTGGTGGTGCTGGTACGAATATCGTATGGGAGACATTTACCTTACAAAATGTTACTGGTTTACATCCATTTTTGGCTGGATTACTCATTTCCATTATCGGCATGGTCATTGGCAATACTTTTGGGCGTACTCCTTCACCACCCATTTTAGAGTCTTTTGAACTTGCCAAGTATAATCATAGAATCCCGAAGAACCTTGAAAAAGGCATTTCCGATGACATTGCACCTGAAGCGAAAAATATCTCACGATTTATAAATTCTTCTTTCAGGCCTAGGTCTCGAGGGGAGGCAAAGATACTTGAGGAATAAAGTGTTAGCCCAATCTATTACGTTTACAGAGGAAAAACTTAAATCAAGTCTTAAGAAAATACAGTCAAATATAAATTTTGCCGTCCATAGTGTGATTTATTATCCTTATCATTTTTTCCATTATGATGTTAAGGCTAAGCGAATTTTTCTACCCAAGAATGAAGAGGTGGGGTGCACGGTAGAGCCTGTTAGTGGTATAGGATCGCTTATTGATTACACCCCAAAGCTAAGTTCTGTAGAAATTTCGATAGAAAAACAAGTTCCTCAAACATATACCCTTGAAGAATGCCGAACGATCTCTGAATCATTTATCTATCAATCTATATCTTTAAAAATGAAAATGTTATCTATTTCCGAGTTAATATTTAAATATCATGAATTCTTTTATCGGCCGTATTGGGTTGTGACCAGTAATAATCCAAAAGAAGTACCTGATTTTATTGTGGATGCTGTTACAGGCCAATATCATCCACTTTAATTTTATTTAAACTGTATAGGAGGCGGTCGTAGTGAAGATCGGAATTCCAAAAGAAATCAAGAATAATGAAAATAGAGTTGCGGTAACGCCTGCGGAAGTAATGCAACTTCATCAGGCGGGGCATTTCGTTACAATTGAAGCCGGAGCCGGGATTGACGCAGGGTTTACTGATGACGAATATGAAAACGCTGGAGCTATTATTAGTGATCGTACAAAAGATATTTGGAACAGTGAAATGGTAATAAAGGTAAAGGAACCATTACCCGAGGAATATGAGTACTTGTACGAAGGGTTAATCTTATTCGCGTATTTACATCTTGCGGCAGATGAACGGCTGACAAAAGTTCTCATTGATAAAAAAGTTGTTGGCATTGCGTACGAAACGATACAGCTAAAGGATGGAAGTCTGCCTCTATTAACCCCCATGAGTGAAGTAGCGGGACGTATCGCTTCACAGATTGGTGCTCAGTTTCTAGAGAAAATGAAGGGAGGGCGAGGGATCCTTCTTAGTGGACTGCCTGGAGTTCAACGGGGAAAAGTGTGCATTATTGGAGGAGGTGTAGTAGGCACAAACGCCGCGAAGATTGCCGTAGGACTTGGAGCAGACGTTACAGTCCTTGATCTTAGCCCAAGAAGGCTCAGGGAATTAGAGAATATTTTTGGAACCGGAGTACAAACTTTAACATCTAATCACGTGAATATAGCTAGCACAGTTAAAGAAGCAGATCTTGTAATTGGGGCCGTGTTAATTCCGGGAGCAAAGGCTCCTAAGGTTGTAACAGAAGAGATGGTGAAATCAATGAAAGACGGTGCTGTTATTATTGATGTTGCAATTGACCAAGGCGGAGTGGTAGAAACTATTGATACAATCACTACCCATGATGACCCTATCTATTATAGATATGGTGTCGTCCATTATGCAGTGGCAAACATGCCGAGTACTGTTCCGAGAACTTCTACCCTTGGCTTGACAAATACCACGATTTCATATGTTTTACAAATCGCTAACAAAGGATATGTAAAAGCTAGTTTAAACGATGTAACGATAAAAAAGGGTATGAATACGTTCAATGGATATGTTACGCATAAAGCTGTGGCAGACGCACATGGATATAAATATGTAAACGTCGATGAACTAATGATCGAAAAAGTTTAGACAAAATGCCATGGTGCTTTTAAACGGGGCGAAGAAACGGCTAAGGATATCCCATGCTTAGACACTTTGACTGATAAATTTAATGATAAATTAACATTATGTCAGAAGAGAAGTATAAAGGAACAGTGTAATATTTGATTTAAATACAAAAATCAATAAATTCAAAACAGAAGATCGGTACCGTTGTGGTTTTTTTATTTAAGAGGGAGTGTAAAAAAGTGAAAAATCAGAAATTACTAATTAATGGAGAGAGGTTAAAACACTCGTTAGAGGAATTCGCTGATTTTGGACGGACAGATAATAACGGAGTCACACGTTTGGCATTATCGGAGGAAGACCGGCAAGCTAGAGATTACTTTCGTTCCTGCTGCGAAGACCTGGGGATGACAGTAAAAGTTGATGATATGGGAAATATGTATGCTACTCTTTTCGGGGTAGAAAACGACAAACCTCCTGTTGTAGTGGGATCTCATTTAGATTCAGTAAAAAAAGGTGGGCGTTTTGATGGTGCACTCGGTGTATTGGCTGGTTTAGAAGTTGTGCGGACATTGGTGGATCATGATATTAAGCCGGAGGTTCCTGTTATGATTGCCAACATCACAAACGAAGAAGGGGCTAGATTTGAACCATCTATGATGTCATCTGGGGTTCTTTCAGGTAAGTTCGAGAGATCTGTCATGTTACAAAAAGAAGATTCAGAAGGAATTACATTTGAAAGAGCATTAAACGGAATAGGATACGAAGGAGAAATACAGAATCGGTTAAATGAAGCCAAGTCCTTTTTGGAATTACACATCGAACAAGGCCCTGTTCTTGAAAGGGAGGATCTTAAGATTGGTGTGGTGGAATGTGTGGTTGGAATGGTTTGCTATGAAATAGAAGTAATCGGAGAGTCTGATCATGCAGGAACTACGCCAATGAATATGCGAAAAGATGCTTTGTTTGCGGCAAATGATTTAATTACTGAAGCGCGTGAGAAATTGAGCAGGCTAGATCATGAGTTGGTGTATACCATGGGTCGCATGAATATGGTTCCGAACATACACACGGTCATTCCTAAAAAAGTCGTATTTTCACTAGAAGCCAGACATCAAGACCCAGAAACGATTCAGCAAGTGGAAGAAATTATACATGGTCTTACTCATTCATCCGGAAATGAGGAATGTGAAGTGAAAATCACAAAGCTATGGGGGAGGGATACAGTATGGTTTGATCAAAGGGTTGTTGATACATTAGAACAATCTGCAACATCATTAGGGTATCCTCACAAAAAAATGGTAAGCGGGGCAGGCCATGATGCTCAATTTATTGCAAATTATATCCCGTCCGCGATGATATTCGTTCCAAGTGTAAATGGGAGAAGTCATGATGAAGATGAGTTAACTTCATGGGAAGATTGTGAAAAAGGGGTGAATGTTATATTAGAAGCTGTTTTAGCAATGGCAATAAAGTAAGTCCTCAAAAAAAACTATAGGAATTAAATATTTTAAACAATATAAATATTATTTATATTATCTTAAAAGAAAGCTAACGTAAAAAATAAGACGTTATTCGTCAAAAACTGATCATTATTTTGATAGGAAAGCAGGTGAAATCATATGAGAAAAGGATATCAAAATCTGCTAGATAAATTGCAGGCGAACTTTGAGGAAGTCGAACCACCACTGTCTCATCAAGAGGCTTTTGAAGAGGCAAGCCGTTGTTTGTATTGTTATGATGCCCCATGTATTACTGCTTGTCCAACCGGGATTGATATACCATCCTATATTAAAAAAATTACAACAAAAAATCTTCACGGCTCGGCCCGAACTATTATGGAGGCTAATCCAGTTGGTGCAAGCTGTGCCCGTGTATGTCCAACAGAAGAGTTATGTGAAGGGGCATGTGTTCTTAATGATTCGACCCAGCCCATTTTAATCGGTAAATTACAGCGGTACGCAACGGATTGGGCGATTCATAACGAGAAGGTTCTTTTTAAGGCAGGTAAGCCTAACGGAAAATCTGTCGCGATCATTGGGTCTGGACCTGCAGGACTGGCAGCTGGACGTGAACTTGGAATGATGGGATACAAAGTGACTATTTATGAGGCAGAGCCTGAGGCTGGAGGGCTAAACACATACGGAATTGTCTCGTTCCGTTTACCCAAGCGCGTTTCTTTTTGGGAGGTCGATCAGGTAAAGCAGGTAGGTGTGGAAATCAGGACGAATACTCGAATAGGAACAGACATTGGCATAGAGGAACTGAAGAAAAACTATGATGCGGTTGTGTTAGCGATTGGAATGTCAGGTGTGCCTATGCTTGATATTCCTGGTGAAGAACTTGAAGAGGTCCACGATGCGATTGATTTTGTAAAAAGTACAAAGAGTGGCAAGTTATCTAAAGACTATGTTGGAAAAACAGGAGTGGTTATTGGAGCCGGGAATACAGCGATTGATGGAGCTACTTGTGCCATTCGCCTTGGTGCCGAAAATGTGAAAATTCTGTACAGGCGTTCAGAGCAAGAAATGACTGCCTATGACTTTGAGTATGAGTTTGCTAAGCAGGACGGAGTCGAATTTCGCTGGCTTACATCCCCGACGAAGATAATTAGTAATGAAGAAGGCAAGGTGTGTGCCATTGAATGTATAAGGATGAAACTTGCTGAACCAGATGCGGACGGTAGAAGAAAACCAGTGCCCCTGCCAGGCTCGTCTTTTACGATCGACGTTGATTTTGTCATTAAAGCGATAGGTCAATCGCGTTATACAGAACTTCTTGAGCAATTCGGAATTCAACATGAAGGTGGAGTTGTCAAGCTTAAGGAGGATCGTTTTGAAACGTCTGTAGAGCATGTGTTTGCCTGTGGAGATGTGATGTTTGGTAAAAATCAGGGCGAAGCAATGGTGGTATCGGCTGCAGAACAAGGCAAGCAAACGGCCTATGAGGTGCATAAAAAAATTTCAGACATAAACGCTGAATCTACAGCATAGGAGGGATAGGATGGCTGACTTGTATACCGATGTGGCAGGCATTTCATCGCCGAACCCGTTTTGGCTTGCAAGTGCACCGCCAACCAACTCTGGCTATCAAGTGCAACGTGCATTTGAAGCAGGATGGGGAGGAGCAGTATGGAAAACGTTAGGAGAACCAATCATCAATACGACCTCACGATTTGCAAGTGTTTCCTATAATGGGCAGAGGGTTGCAGGTTTTAATAATATTGAATTGATTACCGACCGTCCGCTAGAAGAAAACTTGCGTGAAATTGAGCAGACAAAACAACGCTTTCCAGATAGAGCCATTGTGGCTTCGTTAATGGTTGAGCCAGAACAGGAGAAATGGCATGAGATCGTAAAACGGGTCGAGGCTGTAGGCGTAGATGGTCTTGAGCTTAACTTTGGTTGTCCTCATGGTATGGCTGAAAGGGGAATGGGCTCGGCCTCTGGACAGGTACCGGAATTGGTAGAAAAACAGACGTGTTGGGTTAAAGAGGTGGCAGCCACGCCTGTCATCGTTAAGCTAACCCCCAATATTACAGATATCACCGCAACAGCTGAAGCGGCGGTTCAAGGTGGAGCGGATTCCGTAAGCATGATCAATACCATTAATAGTTTGGCAGGTGTTGATATTCATACTTGGAATACTATTCCACATGTGGATGGGAAAGGGGCACATGGTGGTTATTGTGGACCAGCGGTAAAGCCCATTGCTCTTAATATGGTTGCCGAATGTGCAAAAAACCCGCGAATTAATGTTCCGATTTCCGGTATTGGAGGCATATCAGATTGGCAAAACGCGGTGGAATATATGTTGATGGGAGCTTCAGGGGTACAAGTGTGTACAGCTGCTATGCACCATGGTTTTAGCATTGTTGAGGATATGATTGATGGCCTCAATAACTATTTGGATGATAAAGGAATTGAATCTCTCCGTGATATCGTTGGGCAATCGGTATCCAAATACTCAGAATGGGGAGATATGGATCTTAATTATCAAACCGTTGCACGTATCAATAATGATATCTGCATTAACTGCAATAAGTGCCATATTGCCTGCGAAGATACGGCTCATCAGTGTATTGATATGTTGAAAGGGGAGGATGGCAAACCTATTTTACAAGTACGTGAAGAAGAGTGCGTAGGATGTAACCTCTGTGCAATTGTCTGCCCAGTCGAGGGAGCGATTGATATGGTGGAAAAGCAAAATGATTTACCGCCCCTCACCTGGAATAACCGCCAAAACGCGATAAAAGAGAAAAGTATAACGAATTCGTAGAAAAGGATGGATTGCCAATGAAAAAATTGATTCGTAATGGAACGATTGTAACAGCTTCAGAAACATATAAAGGTGATATTCTCATAGATAACGAAAAAATTGTAGCATTAGGTAAGGATTTTAAGGAAGAAGATGTAGCTGAAGTCATTGACGCCAGTGGCTGTTTCATTTTCCCAGGAGGGGTTGATCCGCATACTCATCTTGACATGCCTTTTGGCGGGACGGTAACGAGGGATGATTTTGATTCCGGGACTGTTGCTGCTGCCCATGGTGGAACGACAACCGTGATTGATTTTTGCCTTTCAGAAAAGGGGAAGTCGCTGAACAATGCAATTAACACCTGGCATGAAAAATCACAGGATAAAGCAGTCATTGATTACAGTTTCCACTTAATGATTGGTGAGATCACAGCTGAAGTATTGGATGAACTGCCTTCAGTCATTGAGGAGGAAGGAATCACGTCTTTTAAAGTATTCATGGCTTATAAAAATGTCTTTCAAGCGGATGATGCTACCCTTTTCCACACCCTTATAAAAGCGAAAGAGTTAGGTGCGCTCGTCATGGTACATGCTGAAAATGGGGATGTGATTGACTATTTAACCAAAGAAGCTCTGGCGAAAGGGCAGACGGAGCCGATCCATCATGCTCTCACACGTCCACCAGCTGCAGAAGGAGAGGCAACAGGACGCGCTTGTCAGTTAACTTCGCTTGCTGATTCCCAACTTTACGTGGTGCATGTCACTTGTGAACAAGCAGTAAAGCAGATAGACGAAGCTCGTAAATCAGGTGCAGATATCTGGGGAGAGACATGTCCACAATACTTGGTGCTTGATCAAGAAGTAATGAGGCAGTCTAATTTTGAAGGTGCAAAGTATGTATGGTCACCTCCACTTAGAGATAAAGAGCATCAAGAGGTACTTTGGAATGCGCTGAAGATTGGAGCACTCCAAACGATTGGTAGTGACCAGTGTTCTTTTGATTTTCAAGGTCAGAAGGATTTAGGTCGAGAAGATTTCACGAAAATTCCGAATGGTGGTCCGATGATTGAGGATCGTATGAGTATTCTTTTTTCTGAAGGTGTAGCAAAAGGGCGGTTGTCTCTCAATCAGTTTGTAGACATTACTTCAACACGTGCTGCTAAGCTCTTTGGGATTTATCCGAAAAAAGGAACCATTTCTGTTGGCGCAGATGCTGATCTAGTTATTTTTGATCCCGAAGTGAAACGAACGATTTCAGCAGATACTCATCATCTTGCGGTTGACTATAATGCTTTTGAGGGAATGGAAGTTAAAGGTCAACCGAAAACTGTTTTATCTCGAGGAAAAACAATTATTAATGATCAAATATTTGTCGGTTCCAACGGTGATGGCCAGTTTATTAAACGCGCAAAATATGGAGAGGTGCTTCAGGAACAGACAGTGCAGTAAATAAAACATTATAGAGAGATCTCGGAGCAAACCATTCTTGTGGAATTTTAAAATGGAAGGGAGAACATTATGAGCGCAAAAGGCCGTTATTTAAAATCCCCCGATTTGTTTCCGATCTCTCAGCTTAAACGAAAAATGAATACGATTGGCTTTGCCATACTTTGGGTCAGTATGGCCGTGGTCCTTGCTGCATTTGCCATCGGTGGAGATGGGATTCAAAACTTGCCCCTTTATCTTGTTATTATCGCTACGATCATTGGGTCTGTAAGTATTGGGATTTGTATGACACTTACAGGTGATATTGGAATAGAGCATGGCCTTTCGTTTCCCGTCTATATGAGAGCTCCATTCGGTACGATTGGGACCCATATACCGTCAGTCGTACGTGGATTTGTAGCCTCTTGCTGGTTCGGGGTAAACACCTTTTTTGGAGCTACTGGTATTAATGCCATTTTATTCATGATGTTTGGGATTGATCAGTGGTTTCTCTGTTTTCTGTTATTTGCCGCTTTTCAATTATTGAATACAGCTTTTGGGATTAAAGCGGTTGAGCGATTTGCAAATTTAGCGGCTCCGATCATTGTGATCATTTCTGGTTGGATGTATATTACGTTGTCGAATCAGGCAAGCGATGCTGGTCGACACGTTTGGGTTTGGGTAGAGAACCCAGCCACAGGAATAACAGCAGTGAGTGCGTTTTTCGTCGTGGTAATGTCAACAATGGGATTCTGGGGAACGCTAGCTGCTGATATGCCTTCGTTATCTCGTTTTATTAAGGCGCCAAAATTCGAGCGAAACTGGTTTAAGCGAAATAAAGGTCAATTAATCGGCAGTTTAGTTGCGATGCCAGTGGTTCATACATTTATGGTTATTGTCGGCGCCGTTTCTTATGCGGCAGTGTTTAATTCAAATCCAGTAGAGGCGCTTTTAGAAACGACCTCCCAAGGCTTATTACTTGGTTTATTGATGCTTATGATTGCTTTGGCTCAGTGGTCGACGAACACTTCATCAAATGTTATACCGGCGGCTACCATCTTTTCGAATGTCGGAGGACCACGAATCCCGTTTTGGGTTGGAGTTATGATTGCAGGAACAATAGGTGTGCTCGTACAACCTTGGAATGTCTTTGAGATTATGGTTCCTGCTTTATTAGTTGTTGGGGGAATATTGGCGGCCATAGTAGGCATACTTGTCGTTGATTATTATGTGATACGAAAGCGTCGTGTGAATGTTACTGATCTTTACGAAGAAACAGGACAGTATCACTATTGGAAAGGTATTAATGTTGCGGGTCTTCTTGCATGGGTATCTGGGGGAGCAGTATCCATTTTCTTTCCTTCGTATTCGTTTATTGTCGGTTTTCTAGTAGGTGGCTTTGTATATTATATACTTGCGAAGTATTGGTGGTTTGAGGTTTATAAACAGGCGGAACTTGAAAACCCGAATGATGAAATGTACCTAGGCTTAACCGTTGGCAGGGATTGGACGATTGAATCAGATAACGATGAAAAGCAGGAATTAAAGGAAGCCAATTAACATTATTTAGAAAAGAGGTGAGTAACCTGTTCTATGTGAGAGCAGTGTGAGACCATATGGAACAGACAAAAATGTCTGAATACAATAATTATATAGCAGAAAAAGAAAAAATCGATCGATATGTCAATGAGGGGTACCGTATAACGGATGTTTCAGAAGATTTAAGTGGAGCATTGCTTACTTTGATGGATAAACGAGGGAAAAGTGAGACACTACGTATAGGTAATGCTGATGCTAGGAAGTATTTTTCAGTGCTGCTCCTTCAACAGTAACAGAGGATGTTAAGGACCTTCGGCTAAATTCCGAAATGCGCTGATTGTTTGGGGGAGTTAACATATCTGGCTTAGCGGCTTTTCTTATTTAATAAATGAAAAGCCGCTGTTTTGTATGTCAATGAGAAATAAGGTGAACGGACCTTTCACCTTATTTCTCTAAAAGAATTCGGTAGTGCCTGGATCATCTCCATGGCATTCATTGTTTCCATGGGCACTCCCCGTTCGAGCAGATAATCCGCGGTATATCCGTGCATATAAACAGCTGAAGAAATCGCCGGCTGGATATTGTTAGTCTTGGTAACAAAAGCAAGAACTATGCCGGTGAGTACATCGCCAGAACCGCCTTTAGCAAGGCCGGCATTGCCGGAGTCGTTGATCCAGATTTCGCCTTCGGGTGTTGCGACGAGCGTATAAGGTCCCTTGAGAACGACGTAAATGCCGTGTTCTTGTGCAAAGGATGCCGCGACTTCAAAGCGGCGGCTGTTTACATCTCTTGGTGAAGAGCCGATCAACGCTGCCATTTCCCCGGGGTGCGGGGTGATGATGAGGGGGTGCTTCCGAGCGCGTACTCTATCAAGCATCTCCGCGAGTTGATGCAGACCATCAGCGTCGACGACGAGTGGTCCCTCAAAATTTTCGATGAGCTCCGTCAATATTTCAGGTCCATCAGTGTCGAATCCGGTGCCGGGGCCGACGGCAATGCCATCTTTATTTTCATAAAATGATGATATCTCATTTTCGCGAGGAAAATAAGTCGCTTCGGGTACGTGGGCGGCGACCATTGGAATTACTGATTGAGGTGTCGCGATAGTGGTGAGGCCAGCACCGCTTTTCACTGCTGCTCCTGCTGCTATTGCGGCCGCGCCTGGCATTGTCTCGCTTCCTGCGATGATGCCTACTTTTCCGTGGTTTCCTTTGTGTGAGGAAGCAGCCCATGGCTGCCAATGGTTGGCGGTCTCGCTGGCGCTCCATACGTTTCGTTTCGTTTTCACTGTGTGTTCAAACGCGGTTGGTGGAATGCCGATGGGTACCACTTCCGTCTCCCCGTAATAGTCACGGGCGGGGTACGTATAATAGCTTAACTTTGGTTGCTGCAAAGTAATCGTGCGATCTGCTTGAAGTGAACCTTCCGGGACCGTTGTTTCATCCCCGGGTATTCCACTCGGCAAGTCCACAGAGACAACGGTTTTCTCGGCATTAGTGATTGCTTCAATAACGTTGCTGTACGGTTCCCGGATGTCTCCAGAGATCCCAGTACCTAATAATGCATCAATGACGATGTCAGCCTTTTGAAAATAAATCGGGTCATAACTTGTCCACGTGTAGCCGGCATTTTCGTAGAGGTTTTTATGCAGCTTCGCATCCCCTTTAAATTTTTCCTCAGGGGGAATGAGACATACATGGACTTCCCGCTTTGCATCCTTGAGGGTCCGTGCAATGACGAAGCCGTCGCCGCCATTATTTCCGCTCCCGATTAATATCAGGAAGCGTTCACCGGTGTGGTAATAATGGAGTAATCGTTCAGTAACCGCACGTCCTGCGTTTTCCATCAACATTGCACCAGGGTATCCAAGTGTTTCGATCACGTAGCGATCAACGGCTCCCATTTCTTCTCCGGTTACGGCTTGCATGTGGTTAACCTCCTAGACTTTCTTTCTATCATATCATTAGATCTGAAAATTAAAGGGATACTCGTAATGAAACGGACTGAATCTGCAAATAAATCGAGGACCACAAAAAAGAGGGGCTTCACTAGATTCAATCCGTTTCTTCTTCGACGAGAATACCGCTTTTTTGTAAAGCTTGTTTCGCTTCGATAAGTGCGTGCTCGTCTTCGGCTTCAAGTGTATGAAGATGAATCCCCTCGGTTAAATCGGCTAGTAAGGAGGCTTGTTTTTCTTCCATCAGTTGGCAAAAACGCTCGACGTCTTTTCGGTTTTTAATCATTAATTGCCCGGATATTTCCCCGTACACCGCGTGTTCGACAGTAACATCTTTGATAACAACCCCATGGTCGACGAGGATAATTAACTCTTCCTCCATGTCCGCTTTTGTATGTCGACATGCAATGATGCTTGTATATTTATCTTCTGGTCCTTGCGGTTGATTGTATAAATAGCCCTGCGGGGTTGCTAAAATCGGGTGTTTGGCCGCTTTCAACAAGGAAATATCCTGCACAATGACCTGACGACTTACCTGATGAATTTCTGCCAGTCTTCCTCCTTTTTGCGGTTGGGTCTCTGATTTTAAAAATTCAAGTATCTGTTGGCGACGTTCCTCCCCGCTTAATTTTTTTTGATTTTGCATTAGCGGTCCTCCTTTTAACGGTGGGAATATCATCACGGATATTCCTCAGGCAGGCAGCGGTTTGTTCGATGTCTGTCATGCTTGTATCTTTCCCAAAAGAAAGGCGGATAAATGTGCGAGCGGTGTCTGGGGTATTTCCGAGGGCAAGCAACGTCTCTGAAGGTTCGTGATCTCCGCTGCGGCAGGCACTACCGGTTGCGATGGCGATCCCTTGCCGGTCACAAGCCAGCATGGCCTCTTGCCCTTCAATTCCCGGTAACAGTAGTCCAAGTATATACGGGGAACATTGCTGTTCTCCGAGAATACGAAAATGAGAAGGTAAACGTTCTATCATTTTAGCACGCAACTCCCTGATATGTGTAATGGCTTCTTCTGATTTTTTAAACTGGATTTCAGCTGCTGCTGCGAAAGCTGCAATCGAAGCGACATCGATGGTTCCGGTGGGAATTTCGTCAGTGGCCTGAACGGATGTAGGAAAAAAAACAGCACCAAGTGCTTTCGGTCCATGGATTTTATGAGCGGCGGTACTTATTGCCTTTAAACCGGATTCTTTAACTGGAATCGGAATTTTTCCATAGGATTGTACACAGTCACTATGAAAAGGAACCTTGGCTTGAGCCAGGACGTTTCCGATCGCTGTAATATCTCGAATCGTTCCAATTTCGTGCTGTACATGGGCGAAAGTAGCAAGAATGGTGTCACTACGCAGACGTTTTTCAACTTCAAAAGGATGGACTTGTCCTTGACCATCTGCAGGAACATCCTCGATTCTCAAACCAGGGTGTATCTGGACAAGGTGCTCTAAATGCTGCCGTAGCGAAGGGTGCTCCGTTCGACATGTAAGAATATGTCCCTGATAATGATTGATTTTTAACAATTCATTGAGGGCGTGTTGATTGGCTTCTGTGCCACTCCTTGTTAAATGTACGCTTGTTTCGATTTCTTTTATCGTATGGCGTAACGTGTGAATCGCCGACGTTAAGACGTTTGAAGCATTGGTTCCTTTTGTGTGAAGGCTGTTTGCATTTCCATAATAAGTCGTGGCGATCTCCTCATACACTTGGATGACTTCAGCGGCCATGGGCGTTGTTGCTGCATAATCCAAATAGACCATCATCATATTCCTTTCTCTTTCTTGTATTCCTATTTTTATCTTGTCATAGAGCACATTTTATGTAAAGATATATGTAAAGACATATGTAAAATCAATTGATGGAGTCATTAGGAATTTATTGCGGTGAAGAACGTGAATCATTGAGCAAAGGGGGGTGCGGAGGTGGAAACAAGAGAAATCGATGTCTTGATCATCGGCAGTGGACTTGCGGGGATGGTTGTGGCAGAAACTATTGCTCATAAGTTAAATGTGGCTGTTTTGTCGAAAGGGGACATCACCGATAGCAATTCGCAAAAGGCTCAAGGTGGAATTGCAGCTGCTATTGCAGCAGGTGACCATTGGGAAAATCATCTAAGCGACACTCTAGGGGCGGGTGATGATCATAATTGCCTAACGAATACATCCATTTTGACAAAGAACGGACAGGATGCTGTAAAAATGCTGACTGACTGGGGTGTTTCCTTTGATGAAGGACTCGGTCGCGAAGGAGCACATGGATATCCGCGAATTGTACATGCGGGTGGAGATCAGACAGGTAAGGCGCTGGTTCAGACGTTACATGAACGAACTCGCTCCTACGTCCATTTTTTTACTAAGGAGACTGTTCTTTCCTTGTTAAAAGAAAATGGGCGCTGTATTGGAGCGAAAACAGTGGACGGGGCAGGGAGAATGACATTATGGTATGCCTCATATACTGTGCTCGCTACCGGCGGTGCTGGTCAGTTGTTTTCGAAAACGACGAACCACTCCTTTGCGACCGGGGACGGCTATGCCCTCGCTTATCGTGCCGGTGCGATCTTACGTGATATGGAGTTTATCCAATTTCATCCGACTTTATTGATGAAAAATAAAAAGGAAGCGGCAGGTCTAATTACAGAAGCGACCCGTGGTGCAGGAGCGCAGTTGGTGACGTCGGACAACCGGCGGATAATGGCTGGACATCCACAACAAGATTTGGCAAGCCGTGATGTTGTCGCGCGTGCAATTGCGGCAGCTAGAACTGATGAAAAAGAGGTTTTTCTTGATCTCTCTGCTGTTTCCCACTTGGCTGATCGTTTTCCTGGTGTTACTTCGCTTTATAAAGCATTCGACTTTAAGAAGCAGCGTGTACCTGTTGCTCCTGGTGCTCATTTTATGATGGGCGGCGTTGCGGCAACAACCGAAGGGGAGACGAACGTTCCAGGCTTGTATGCCATCGGCGAAGTAGCTGCGACCGGGGTCCATGGAGCCAATCGTCTTGCTAGCAATTCTTTATTGGAAGCTGTTGTTTTTAGCCGTAATCTTGGCCGGAAAATATTGAACAGCCCAAGAATAGGTCCATCACACAGAAGCGATCAACATCGGACGGCTATACCATCTTCCCTGCCAACAAAACAAGTGATAAGGGAAGTCATGGATCAAGCATGTGGCGTGATTCGAAATGAACAGACACTCAAGGAAGCCGATGATTTTTTTCAAGCGTACTTGTCATTGGCAGGTATCAGTGATGATCCGGAGATTCAGGAACGCAGTAATATGACTCTTGTTGCAGCATTGATGACAAAAGCTGCACTAAAGCGCACAGAGTCACGAGGGAGTCATTATCGGGGAGATCATCCAATGAAAGTGAAATCTTGGGAGGGTGTGACACTTGCTTGGAGCCAGCAAGAATATGGTAAACGCTATCCGGTCTCAGCAGATCCCACTCAAATGGTCGTGGAAGGAGGGCTCAGAGCAACATGAACGACTTAAAGGTAAAAGAAAAATTGCAATCCTTTTTTCTAGAGGATATCGGGGATCGTGATTTATCCACAAATGGGTTTCAGGAAGAAAAAACAACCGTTACCGTTGTTGCTAAACAAGCTGGAACAATGGCTGGTATTGATCTATTGAGAATAGGGTATCAACTTTTGGATGATCGCATTGAGGTAATATATTATAAGAAAGATGGTGATGACCTAGGGGAAGGGGATCTGATCGCACGAATCACCGGCCCAATTGCTCCCATTCTTAGTGGGGAACGGGTTCTCCTCAATCTCATTCAACGGATGAGTGGAATCGCGACAGCCACAAATGCAGCCATAAGGAAGTTGAACGATCCCAGTATCCAAATAACCGACACACGCAAGACGACCCCTGGTTTACGAATATTCGAAAAGTATTCGGTTCGTTGCGGGGGCGGTGTCAATCATCGTTATGGTCTTTATGATGCCATTATGATTAAAGACAACCATGTTGATGCTAGTGGGGGTTCCATTCATGATGCTATGCAAAGAGCGAAAGCAGTGGCCGGACCACTCGTTAAAATTGAAGTTGAAGTTCGTAACGAACAGGAAGGCATCGAAGCTGTCTCCGCAGAGGCTGATGTTATCATGTTCGATAATGTAGACCCAACCATGATTCGATCTTGGCGTGAATGGGTTCCGAAAACGATCATCACCGAAGCATCTGGGGGCATTCATTCTGATTCGCTCCCTCATTATCAAGGCTGTGGTGTTAATTATATATCATTAGGATATTTAACTCATTCTGCTAAAGCCCTTGATATCAGCATGATCCATTCAAAGGAGGAGAAGCTCCATGTCTTTTCTTGATGCTCTCAAAAAAGAAGCCATGCCCGACACCTATCAAAAACTAAGCGAACAAAAGCTGAAGGAGCGTGCACAAGTTGCACGGGAAAAACTTGGCGAACGCTTATTCATCCCGGGTCATCACTACCAACGCGATGAAATTATTGAGTTTGCTGACGAAACCGGGGACTCATTACAGTTGGCCCAAAGCTCAGCGAAAACCACAGCAGATTATATCGTTTTTTGCGGTGTTCACTTTATGGCAGAAACAGCTGATATTTTAACAACATCCGACCAGAAAGTCATCTTACCCGATATGAGGGCTGGGTGTTCCATGGCGGACATGGCGGATATCACTCAGACGGAGCGTGCTTGGGAAACGCTCACTGCACAGTTTGGTGATACAATCCTGCCGCTTACGTACGTGAACAGTACAGCGGCCATTAAAGCTTTTTGCGGGCGTCATGGGGGAGCGACTGTTACATCTTCGAACGCATCTGAAATGATCAAAGACGCCTTGCAGCAAAAAGAGCGACTGTTATTTTTGCCAGATCAACACCTGGGGAGAAACACTGCGTATGATTTAGGAATTCCTTTGGAACAAATGATTGTTTGGAATCCAATCCAGGAGAAATTTGAGGGCGAGGTCAGTGATGATATCAAAATTATTCTTTGGAAAGGTCACTGTTCTGTACATGAGAAGTTTACAGTTGATTATATGGAAAAGCTACGGTCGGAGCATGCAGACTTGCAGGTGATTGTGCATCCAGAATGCAGCTGGGAAGTCGTACAAGCAGCCGATATGGACGGATCAACGAAAAAAATTATTAATACTATTGACGATGCCCCTTCCGGTACAACATGGGCTATTGGTACGGAGATGAATCTCGTGCATCGGCTGGCGAACACCTACAAGGATAAAACGATTATGTCACTCAATCCGAATATGTGTCCTTGCTTAACCATGAACCGCATTGATCTTGCCCATTTCACCTGGTGCCTGGAAGAGCTTGTTGAGGGCAGGGTTGTCAATCAAATTAGTGTGGATGAAGTGATAACTGCTGAAGCGCGCACAGCTCTTGATCGTATGCTATATTCATTCGCGATATAGGTGTAAAATCCCTCGATATTTCCCGGGAAATGTCGAGGGATTATTTATGATAGTGCGTGTTCAAAAAGGGGGACAAAAAGAGCCGAGTAGGTCGAGAAGACAAAGTTTCATCCTGATGGCACCACGAAAGCATTCCCCTTCTCACGAAGGAAAAGGAGGTTTCTTTTTCGAGGATTTGGTTTTCATACGTGAGGAACCTTAGAAACAAGACGACAAAGTGATACAAAAGCTATTTTTTCCGGGGCTTTTTGAACAACCTCTTATAGGAAGCCAAACAGATAGGGTACAATTACCTAAGGGATAACACACTTATCATCATATGGAAAGTCATGAAAGGTGGCCTTCAGGCTAATGAATGAGTTTCGGAGTTTCCTTTATAAATTGGCACGGATTCTTGGTGATGTAAATGCGGTGAAGCGTGGCAAGGTAGGTAGACTTATCGGTCGTCGTGCGGCTGGACGGGTGACGGGGCAGGCAATGAGGAAGCTGTTTAAATAACAGAGTTTTCATCAATGCGTATAATATATCGTTAAATCAATCATTCATTTATTTCTGTATTATGGTAAGGGGGGAGCACGATTATAAAGTCTAATGAGCTCTGCCTTCTTATTTCTCACTTATTAGCTTTTCCCCTACCATAAAACACTTTCATTCTTCTTCAAGAACAAGTGATCCTCTTGTGGCCGTGAAATGTGTGGCAGCTGAAGGCTCCATTTTAAATCCTTCTGTATCCATTCATAATGCAAGAAATTTGAACAGCTCGTCATCCTTACTAATGTCAGTGGCAAAACAGGAGAACCTACCAACGACGAGTCCGTCTGGGCGCTGCACTTATGATACCAATACTAAGCTTAAATTACCGGCGGACGCTACACCTAAGGAGTACTTTTTAATAATTATCCTCTTTCGTTATAAGTTGGTGTTCAATCGCTAATGTTTCCGCATATTTTAACACTTCGTAAACCCCTCCCGCGAGTTTTAGTTAAACCCACAAGACAATTCAGTATCGTATTTTACATAAAGGTAACCATTCATATGATTTTAATAATGTTTATCCAACGCCCTTTGCATTTTCGGGATTGTTTAAAGTGGTGGTCCGACGATTCTATTGTTCGCTTTTATTCCGCTTAGGTTATAAGTTGTCTTCTATGATATTGACAGAATAGATAAGGAATATTAGTATTATTGTTAACGTAAATATTTATTAGGTTAACAATTTATCGATAGAAGGGAGAATCGATAAAAAGGAATGCAAGACGGAAAGTATAATAGCGTGAGAATGAGGGCCAGTAAGAGTGCATCTCATAATGGAAAACGGCAGTCTAATTTTATGTAGGATACAATTTGAACGGGACGAGGCAAGAAAAGTGGAATCACCAAAAATAGGGCAAAGATTAGCTAAGGAGCTTTTGGATAAAACAGGTATATCGAAAAGTCTGAAAGATGAGGCACATATAATAATCACAGAAGATTCAGAGTTAGGGGAGCTATTTTAATTCTTGGAGGACTGGTTAGCCTCTGATTTTGGAAAATAGCCAAATTACTATCAAATGTTTCAAAAAAAAGACACTTGCTCTAGCCGCTAAGGTGTGTGTGAACATCCGGCAGCCGTCGCAGGGATGTTGGTTAAGTAACCCTGATTACATAACCGGATATGGTGTGCAGGTATAAATCTAGACTATCAACGAATCACGAAGTTAAAGGAATACGGAGCGAACAGAGAGGCCATATTTTCTTTACGAATAGCTTAGAAGATTTGAATGCGTATATAAATGATCTTGAAAAGCAACCGATCTTTGTTCAATGGGGGAAGAGCATGACACAAAATTTAATTGAAAAGAGTAAAAACCATCTTTGGCTGCCTTTTACTCAAATGAAAGATTATGATAATGATCCGTTGATTATTGATAGTGGCAATGGCATTAAGGTGAAAGACATTGATGGGAATGAATATTATGACGGGTTTTCTTCTGTATGGCTCAATGTCCATGGCCATAGAAAAAAGGAGCTCGATCATGCCATTAAATTACAGCTTGAGAAAATCTCCCACTCGACATTGTTAGGCATGACGAACGTCCCAGCAACGGAGCTTGCAGAAAAACTTATTAACATAAGTCCAGAACAGTTGACACGTGTCTTTTATTCAGATAGTGGAGCAGAAGCAATGGAAATTGCTCTTAAAATGGCGTTTCAATATTGGAAAAATATTGGTAAACCAGACAAACATAAATTTATCTCCATGCAAAATGGCTATCATGGCGACACGATTGGCGCTGTAAGTGTCGGCTCAATTGATCTCTTCCATCATGTATATGGCCCATTAATGTTTGATAGTTTCAAGTCGCCTATTCCTTATGTATATCGTTCTAAAAGTGGTAATCCAGCACAATGCCGCGATGAATGCTTATATGAACTTGAACAGTTGCTTATTGCAAACCACGGAGAAATTGCAGCACTATCCATTGAATCGATGGTCCAAGGGGCCTCCGGCATGATTGTTATGCCAACTGGATTTTTATCAGGTGTACGTGAACTATGCACAAAATATGATGTCTTGATGATTGTTGATGAAGTGGCAACAGGCTTTGGTCGTACAGGGAAAATGTTTGCTTGCGAATACGAGAGTGTGCAGCCAGACCTGATGGCCGCTGGGAAAGGAATAACTGGCGGGTATCTGCCCATTGCTGCAACATTAACAACAGAGGAAATCTATGAAGCATTCTATGATGATTACGAGACGCTAAAAACGTTTTTCCACGGTCATTCTTATACAGGAAATCAGCTTGGTTGTGCAGTTGCGATTGAAAATTTGCGTTTATTTGAAACAGAAACAATCATTGAACAGGTGGCCGAAAAGGCTGAAGGTCTACATTTGCTCTTGAATGAATTAGAATCCCTCCCTCATGTGGGAGATATTAGGCAGTTGGGCTTTATGTGCGGAATCGAGCTCGTACAATCAAAGGAAACAAAATTGCCGTTTCCTGCTGAAAAACGAGTGGGATATCAAGTTTCTTTAAAAATGAGAGAGCTTGGCATGCTAACGAGACCAATGGGAGATGTCATTGTTTTTATGCCTCCTCTTGCCAGTACAAGGGATGAACTAGAAGCGATGGTATCGATTATGAAGGACGCAATCAGTGAGGTAACAAGTGTCACACTTAAGTGAATGGCTGGAAACGCGAATAGAAAATACGAAAAAAGCAGGTTTGTATCGGGAGTTACGAACCATGAATATGGCCCCTGAACCAGAGATGTTTATAGATGGGTGGAAACAAATCGTCTTTTCGTCCAACAATTATTTAGGATTAGCAAATGATGAACGATTGCTCGGGGAAGCCAATAAGGCTCTACTTGATTTTGGAGTCGGAAGCAGCGGATCAAGATTAACAACCGGCAACACCGAATGGCATGAACGTCTTGAAGAGAAAATCGCAAGCTTTAAGCAAACGGAATCAGCTTTATTATTTTCTAATGGTTATTTAGCGAATGTCGGTGTACTGTCATCGTTACCTGAAAAAGGGGATGTACTTTTAAGCGATCAATTAAATCACGCGAGTATTATCGACGGCTGCCGGCTATCAAAAGCTAAAACGATTATTTATGACCATTGCGATCTAAGTGATCTTGAAGTAAAGCTGAAAGAAACAGAGCGTTATCATCGACGTTTTATTGTAACGGATGGAGTATTTAGTATGGATGGTACCATCGCACCTCTTGATAAAATCATCTCACTTGCTAAGCGTTATCATGCCTACGTAATTGTTGATGATGCCCATGCGACAGGTGTTTTGGGGGAAAATGGAAAAGGGACAAGTGAATATTTCGGAGTCTCTCCTGATATAGTCATTGGTACCTTAAGTAAAGCCGTTGGTACAGAAGGCGGTTTTGTCGCGGGATCGAAGGCATTGATTGACTTTCTGTTAAACCATGCCAGAACGTTTATCTTTCAAACAGCTATCCCGCCAGCCAGCTGTGCCGCTTCCTTTGCAGCCTTGGAGGTGATGGAACATAGTAAGGAAAAGCGCAACCTGCTGTTTTCACATGTCAAAAAGATACAAGCTAGCTTAAAACAAATGGGATATAACGTGAAGGGGGAGATTACCCCTATTATTCCTGTGATCATTGGGGACGCCGAAAAAGCTGTCAAATTTGCGGAAGGGCTGCAGGCAAAAGGAATATACGCCTCAGCTATTCGTCCACCAACTGTTGCAAAAGGAGAAAGTCGTATCCGGTTAACAATCACTACTGACCATGATTCCAAAGAGATCGATTACCTGGTAGAGGTATTTAATTTAATCGGAAAAGAGTTGAACTTGATTAAATGAATGGCATTTTTGTAACAGGCACTGATACTGGAGTTGGAAAAACCATTATATCTTGTGGACTTGCAGCTGTATTTAAAGAAAAAAAGATGGATACTGGTGTGTTTAAACCATTTTTAAGCGGTATTTCTCGTTACGATCCAGAAAGCGATACCTATTTAATGAAGCAAATGTCACAAACACCTCTTTCCATAGAGGACATTACCCCTTTTGAATTCAAGGAACCACTTGCTCCGTACGTTGCTGGGAAATTGGAAGGGAAGGAAGTTCGCATTGAGGAAGTATTGTGTCACTGCGAGAGAATCAGTAAAAGACACGAGTATTTTATTGTAGAAGGTGCTGGCGGGATCTCAGTACCGCTAGCTGAAAG
Organism: Geomicrobium halophilum; assembly: GCF_014207655.1. Classification (GTDB taxonomy): domain Bacteria; phylum Bacillota; class Bacilli; order Bacillales; family Marinococcaceae; genus Geomicrobium; species Geomicrobium halophilum. The sequence continues at coordinate 430,948 of NZ_JACHHJ010000002.1, forward strand.
TCTCTTAGTCAGTGATTTAATCAAAGCTTTGCAGATGCCAATTCTTATAGTAGCTCGACCCGATCTTGGGACGATTAATCACACGTTTCTAACCGTTCAATATGCAACAAGCATAGGTCTGAAGATCGCAGGAATCGTGATAAACGGAATGAGTGATCGTCTCGACCTCGCTGTAGAAACAAACCCAAGAATAATAGAAGAGTTATGCGGTGTGCCCATTGTAGGTATAACACCAAAGCTTGAAGAGCTAACAAAAGAAAGTGTTCAAAAAATGGTTAGTGATAATCTTGACATTACATTACTGATGGATCAGTGGGGGGTAGGAAAATGAATCAATGGATGGAACTTGCAGATCGAGTGTTGGATGGTGGGGAAGTAAAAAATGAAGAAGCACTTTCAATTTTGGAATGCCCAGATGAAAATATTCTTCTGCTTATGCACGCTGCTTTCCAAATTAGAAAGCAGTTTTACGGAAAAAAAGTAAAACTTAATATGATTATGAATGCGAAGTCTGGATTATGTCCGGAAAATTGCGGCTATTGTGCTCAGTCTATAATTTCAAAGGCAGCGATTGATTCCTATAGATTTGTAGATAAGGATACTCTTTTAGAAGGTGCAAAGCGTGCGCATGATTTAAATATAGGAACGTACTGTATCGTTGCTAGCGGCAGAGGACCATCTAATAGAGAAGTTGACAAAGTGGTTGAAGCAGTAAAAGAAATCAAGGACACATATGGATTAAAAATTTGTGCATGTCTTGGATTGTTAAACCCTGAGCAAGCGAACAGACTAAAAGAAGCCGGGATCGATCGTTACAATCATAATATTAATACATCAAAGAGCAACCATCCAAACATTACAACTTCCCATACATACGATGACCGAGTTAATACAGTGGAAGTAGCGAAAGACTCCGGAATGTCTCCATGTTCAGGTGTCATTGTAGGTATGAAAGAAACAAAGCAAGAGGTAGTCGATATGGCTAACAGTTTAAAACTTCTTAATGCAGACTCAATTCCAGTAAATTTTTTATATGCTATTGATGGGACTCCGCTAGAAGGAGTGAATGAATTAAATCCCCTCTATTGCCTGAAAGTTTTGGCGTTATTCCGTTTTATCAATCCAACTAAAGAAATTCGAATTTCAGGCGGACGTGAAGTAAATCTTCGTTCCCTACAGCCATTGGGCCTATATGCGGCCAATTCCATCTTCGTTGGCGATTACTTAACAACAGGGGGACAAGAAGAAACCAAAGATCATAAAATGTTACTTGACTTAGGGTTTGAGGTGGAGTCCGTAGAAGAAATGAAAGCCAGCTTAGCAGAAAAATAAGGTATGTATTTGAATGAGGCTATACATCCTCTGTAAAAACAAACAATATCATTTTAATAGATCCAACAGATTTTAAAATAGGTTTATGGTTCGCCCAAGAATTGTTGAAATTCTTGAATGAATCATGCGTTGGCATTACGAAAGTTTCCAATAAGACAGACCATAAGAAGATATAAGTTAAGGACTGCTTATGACCGGCAGCTTAACGGATTTTTCTACTTGAAGAGGCTGTCCTATAAGCAGTTGGTTTAATCCTAAAAAGTAATCCCGTATCACTGTAAAAGTGGTACGGGATCGCTTTTTTAGAGGCGATTTTAGCTATTATAGCGGGTTGAAATTATAAGGACTTTGGATAGCCCCTATGCATTAAAGCTTTATTCAATCCCCACACCATCAAAGCCAGATCTGGTAGCCTCTGTTTGTTCACTATCTTCTCCGTAGAGGTCGATAGCTGACTGAACGAAGGCAAAGCGGGTATCATCAAAGTCGGACAAAGGAGCTAAATAAGTGGTTAAGGCACGATAGGTGATTTGTCCAAGATCCTCACGTCCGATGTCTTGTCCGATGAGGTAAGCGGCATGGTTAATAATGGATGAGTTGGTATGAACCCCGCCTCTATCTAGCGTAATTGGCAAGTCATAATATTCGTCCATGTGTGAAGGATATCCCCCTGATCCATCTCCATATTCCCAATAATCCTCATCTACTTCAAATTGGCCGGGATCTTCAAGACTCCTCAACGCAAAACGGCCGTCTTCAATAGCAGCTGGCGCCATCACGTCTTCACCGACGTGCCAGCTGGAATCATCGACGAGTACTCCAAATATGTCGGACATGGCTTCATTTACTGCACCGGATTGAAAACGATAAACCAGTCCAGCTGTATGGGTTGTAACACCGTGAGTAATTTCATGGGCAGCAACATCAAGACCCGCTGAAAGGGGAATAAAAAATTCTCCGTCACCATCCCCATAGGTCATCTGATTTCCGTTCCAAAAAGCATTACCAAAGTCTTCGCCGTAATGGACGGTAGATACAAGGGCCATCCCTTCATCATCGATGGAGTTTCGGTCATGTTCTTCTAAGAAATATTCATAGACTTTAGTTGAATTATAATGGGCATCTACCGCAGCAGCATGGGATTCATCTCTAAAGTTAAATGCAGCATTGACATTGGAATAAGGAACACCCGGCAAATTGAAATCCTCGCTTGGCCATTGATGTTTAAAATCGTAAGTAAAGATTCCGTCTAAGTCAGGAACAGAAAAATCTAGCAAACTGAACGTTCTGCCCTGCCTTTCTTCTGCTGGTTTATGGGAAATGTTCAACACGCGATTATCGCCATGTACGCCTATTCCGGGCCCGGACGCGGATTGATATTGCTCAGGGTCTAGTTCGTCTGGAGATTGTGCAGCAAAAGCCTCTATTTGTTGCTCTTGGTTATTTTCCTCGTTTGACATTTGCTCGGTTTCTAGTCCTGCTGATTCAGCCAAATCGGAAATGGTATCGTATTTGTCAAGCACTTCTCCATCCATTGCATCAACAAAAACAAACCAATTCCCTGGATCTTCCGTCAAGTAATTAATGTTTACTTTATAAACGAGGTGTCCCTCTCCATCTAATGGATACACCACTAACTCTGAAGTGGGCTCTTCTTCTAACGTTTCAGGAGCTGAAACGGCATTGCGAGCGATATCGAAGGCTTGATTCTCTGAAACACTTGCATCTGTATCCATTTCCATTTGATCGATGTGTGTATGGAAATGGCCGTTCACTGTTTGAACACGATTTTCTTCATTAAAATGGACAATAACTTGGTGCCCTTCAACAGGTACGCCATCTTTCAATTGCTGTAAGCGAACGTGAGTCATTTCTTCGTCATCGGTCCATTCCTCTAATACTTTAAAGTCCTCGGATGGGTTCTGCATGTCAAAGAGACTTTTGTTTGTTTCTAAAAAATTCTTAGCCGCATCAGCATCACTTGCTTGACTCCTGAGCGAGCGCTGCATTTGAAAAGCAGTGTCCTCTTGTTGGTAAAGAATTCTGGAATCTTCACTGTTTTCTTCCGGAACTTCTTTTTCTGACTCAGCAAAAGCTCCATTGCCCATTATAAGCCCCATTACTAACGTCATCGATAAACAGCTTGTCCACTTCTTTTTAGACATTTCGTCTCTCCTCCTTATAAAAGCTTGTCAATATTTTGTCACACGAAGTAATAAAATGCTACCCAACAAACGTAACATTATAAAAATTCAAATAATTAAAATCATACCTTTTATCCTAATGTCAAGTTAGGATCATCTCACATAAAACATTCAATTGTTTTCGACCCCAGAAAGAACGATAAGATAAATAGCTTTTAATACTTTTAACGAAAGGGAAGAATCAGGAACTACTTGTTAATGAAATGGAAATTTGAAATAATTGTTATAAAATTATATGGCTGGATTGTGAAGGAAAGTGGTTCTTAATGTTAATTAGAGAGAGAACCTGGAGATGCAGAACGTTTTTTAACTCTAATGAAGCAAATGGATACGGAAACAGATTTTATGCTTATGGAACCAGGAGAAAGACTTCCCTTCAACAACAACGTAAACAACTAGAAATTATGCAACAGTAGAGCAATCAAACAATCTTTATTGCAGAAAAAGAAGGAAGGTTCGTTGGTTACCTTATTGTTTATTGGGGGAAGTGTAAAGCGGACAAAGCACGCTGCTTATCTTGTCATTGGTATCGTAAAGGAGTACCGAGGTCAAGGGGGAGGAACAGCCTTATTTCAACGGATAGAAAATCGGGCAATCAATCATTCTATTACATGATTAGAGCTCACGGTGGTCATTCAAAATAAGCCAGCTCTAACTCTATATGAGAAATGCGGTTTTAAAATAGAGGGAGCCAAAAGAAGCTCACTTATGATGCGATGAAATGATCTTTAACAAAAGGCGATTGCGAGTAATCGTTTAAAAATTTTTAACAGCCGCATTTTGGATGGAAGAATGCGGCTTTCGATCGTTAAAAGTAATAAGCTTGATTTTCATTGAACAGGTGTGGCAATGATCGTTTCTCGGCTTGATTTAGAGACTCGTAATCTTTTTATTTTTATTGGTATAATTCCTACGATCCTCTAGCACTCAATCGTAAGATAAAGGCAGGTCCTATCATGAGTTCAAATAATCTATCTTCTTTACATCGACGTTTGATTGTTGCCATTGCACTTTCAGGTTCTTTTTTATCTGTACTTACTCAGTTTCTCCTTATTACCGCGTTTCCACGAATCATGGTTGAATTCGATGTAAACGCAAGTGAAGTTCAGTGGCTGACGACCAGCTTTATGTTGACGATTGCTGTTCTTATTCCAATAACGGCGTTTTTGATCGATACTTTTAAAACAAGAACATTAATGATGAGTGCGATGTTTTTATTTTTTATAGGGACGCTGCTTGGATTGTTTGCGCCAACATTTGAAATTTTACTTGCGGGGCGCATTTTTCAAGGGGCTGGATCTGGCATTATGATGCCGCTCATGCAGACGATTCTGCTGCTCATTTATCCGCGGGAAAAACGGGGGTTTGCGATGGGGATGGCGGGGCTTGTGATTAACGTTGCACCTGCGATTGGTCCCCCAATCTCTGGCGTTATTATTAACAGTTTCGAATGGCGTGCGGTTTTCTTATTAACGCTTTTGATTGCTGCGCTGATTATGCTTTTTATTTTCCTGTTTATGCGTAATGTCACTGAGCAAAGAGAGTCAAATATTGATGTTCTTTCAATTCTTTTATCAAGCATAGGCTTTGGCGGTATCCTTTATGGTTTTAACACAATGGAAGCGGCGGGTGCAGAAACTGGAATTGCCATCTTCATCATGAGTGCAGGAATTGTATCTCTATGTTTGTTTGTGGTAAGACAGTTTCGGCTACAAACCCCTATTCTGGAATTACATGTTCTCAAGGTGCCTATATTTGCTCTAGTTACGATCATTTCAATCCTTTCTTTTAGTTTATTGATTTCTACCGAAACGATCTTGCCGATGTACGTGCAAAATGTTCAGGGACTTTCGGCTCTACACGCAGGAATTATTGTTTTCCCCGGGGCTATGACACTCGCGGTCATGTCGCTTTTGGCAGGAAAACTATTCGACAAGTACGGAGGGAAACGTATGGCTAAGATTGGTTTTCTCCTGCTTGCTGTAACTACACTGTGTTATTATTTGATGCTTGATGTGGATACACCTCTCGTTTTCGTAGCGATAGTATTCATGTTTGTCATGGGCGGTGTTGCTCTGATCAATATGCCGATCATGACCGCGGGTATCAACGCTTTGCCGGATTCATTAGTTGCCCATGGAACGGCGATTGTAAATACTGCTCGTCAATTTGGAGGATCGCTAGGTTTAACGTTTATTATTTCATTTATTACTCTAGAAACTGCTGAAAATGGTGCCGTGGATGCACTAAGCTTTTTGGACGGAGTCTTACATGCTTTTTTTGTAGCCTTTCTGTTTGCGGTTGCAGGATTTCTTTTCTCTTTAATGATAAAAAAATAGAAGTAACGAGTGGTAATCATTTCATCTAGTTTAAAAAAACATCCGAGTGGGAATGCGAATAGAGGAATTATTGACTTGGAGGTTTTTAACATGAAAAAATTTGGAATGATGGCGTTATCTGCAGTGTTTGCCACAGGTGTAGCCGCTTGCGGAGTCGGTGGTGAAGATGATGATGCTGCGGGCGATAACGGCGGAGCCACGAACGGAGATGATCCTGCAGAAGAAACGGATGACGATGACGACACAGATGCGGACAATGGAGACGAAGGCGAAGACGAAGATGATGAAGGCGAAGACGAAGATGATGAAGGCGAAGATGACATGGACGAGGATACAGGTGATGAAGAGGCAAACGGTGATGAAGACTGGTTTGAATCGCTCTCATTTGATGAATTTGAAATAGAAGCTGAGTATAGCGACGGAGAATATGAAGCTCAATATGAGTATGAAGACGGCAATCCAGAAGCAGAAATTGAAGACACTCGTGATGGCGAAGATATCGAAATGGAAGGCGAAGAGGCTTTAGATGAACTTTCCGGTATTCTTCCAGAAATGGATGTTAACGAAGACTCTAGTGACGATGAAGTACTAGATGCTGCCATTGATGCCTTTGAACTCGATGAAGACTACGACGAGTTGGAAGTGGAAATTGAGTTCCTTGATAACGATGAACAAATTGAAGTGGAAGATGAAAACGACTAATTTTTCAACAGGTGCTGTGCTTTTACCAAAGCCAGCATCTTTTTTATCGGAGATGTTAATTAGAAAACATAAGTCCCGAAGCATTCCAACGCAACTTAAGGATTCGTACTTCGGCTAAAGTGAACGATCGGAATATAGAGATTGTACGATTTTATGGTTAACTCTTCGGGCCGTGTGCCTCTGAAAAGATAGAAGGTCGTTTTTACAGCTCTACGGGTGGCCAATCAGACTTTGTTCAAGGTGCTGCTTTTACAAATTTCAGCAGAAGCTATATTGGTTCATCTGACTCCAGGGTCAGCGGTAACGCAAAAAATGATGTTCACTATATTGTGACTGAATACGGGGTAGTCAACCTTAAAGGAAAAGTATTGTAGAACGGGCTAAGTTGTTAATGAGCATTGCCCGCTCTAAAATTCGGAATGAACTTACGCGAGAAGCCCGAGAGTTGAATGTCATCAACGGATCCGAAGTTGAATGATGTATTGATTCCAGACATGTGAGGTTCACATTTTATCTTATTCCCCAGCCCGCCTTGGATGTGCAAAATCACCGCTTTTCCCGCCGGTTTTTTGGATCAGTAATGTTTCTTTAATGATCATGGATTTGTCGATAGCTTTACACATGTCATAAAATGTCAAAGCAGCAGCAGTGACAGCGGTTAAGGCTTCCATTTCCACGCCTGTGTTGCTTTTTACCGTGACTGTAGCTTGAATGATGAGTTCGTAACCATCATCGGCTTCTTGGTAATCAAAGGATAGATCGGTGCCTTGAAGTGGAATCGGGTGGCACATGGGGATCCAGTCCGGTGTTTTCTTGGCACCCATCACACCAGCGATTTGTGCGGCTTGTAAAGGGTCTCCTTTTTTCAGTCCTTGACGTTGAATAGCTTGGTATAATTCCTCGGACATTAAGATTCGGCTTTCAGCGGTCGCCGTTCGCGTTGACTCTTCTTTATGCGAGATATCGACCATTTTCGAACGACCTTCATCATTGTAATGGGAAAACTCACTCACGATTTATTCCTCCTTCAGATGCCAGTCTTCTGGCTGATTAATGTTAATAAAAGCTGGATGATTCGGTGAAAAAGATAATGTATATGTGTTTACAGTTTCGTATAAAGCTTTCATACTGCTTTCTTTTTTTATCAATTCTCTTAAACGAGGCAAGAGGCGCATATGATAGGCGGCGTGAAGCGGCTGATAACGTTTAGCCGTCGGCAGGATGATATCAGCGGATGGAAGGCTGTTGGCCGCTCGAAGATTGGCCTGCACAATGTCTTTGGACATGTAAGGGAGGTCCCCGGCTAATATTTGCAGCCAGTCGAAAGGGTGGGAAGACAATTCTTCCATTGCGGTATATAAAGCAGATAAGGGGCCTCCGTGAGCGTTTGGCTCAATGATCACATTGGCATGATTAAAAGCACAGGCAAGCTCTTGATTGGTTACGATATAGATTGAAGGAATGCCGGCGTTTGTCATTGCAGTGATGCTTTGCTGATAGAGGGGGGCTCCATTATATTCTTCAAAAAGTTTTTGTTTACCGTAGCGCGATGAACGCCCTCCAGCAAGTATAACACCAGCTGTTTTCATTTGCGCAGCTCTCCTACAATATGGGGAAGCACTGGTAAAATCAGCTCTTTCATTGCGAGACGAACGGCGTTCGAGGATCCTGGAAGGGCGAAAAGAGCAGTTTGATCCCGCGTGCCGGCTAAAGCTCGGCTGAGCATAGCTTTTGCACCGATTTCCTCGTAGCTTTTCATTCGAAACAGCTCTCCGAATCCTTCCATTTCCTTATGGATAATGCTTTTCATGGCTTGGTAGGTGACGTCTTTGCCGCTAATACCGGTACCGCCATTGGTAATGATGGCATCGATCCCACCTTTGCTCGTCCATTCCGTAAGCATGTTTTGAATCGCTTCGTGATCATCCTGTATCAATTGATAGGCGGCGATTTTGTGATCATGTCCCTCAAGATAGGAACCAATAAGGGCGCCGCTTTTATCTTCGTCCTCCGTTCGCGTATCTGACATCGTCAGGATCGCCGCCTGAACTGTAGAAGCATCTCGCTCATGATGCATTTTTTTCTTCCTCCCTCTACCTGTGTTAAAATTAGAGTAATATTATTCATTTTAACAGGTTAATGCCTTTCATCAAGATGCATGCAAAAAAGGAGGACTCGATGATAAGACAAGAAGTTAATGATCAATTGTCTCGCCCTCTTCAAGATTTACGAATTTCTATTATGGACCGTTGCAATTTTCGCTGTTCGTATTGCATGCCGGCTGAAATATTTGGGCCAGACCATGTATTTATGTCAGAAGAAGAACTGCTTTCTTTTGACGAAATTATCCGATCAGCAGAACAATTTGCAGCCCTTGGGGTTAAAAAAATACGCTTAACAGGCGGGGAGCCTTTGCTCCGCAAAGATGTTCCGGAGCTTGTCGCTTCCTTGAGAACGATCGAAGGCATTGAAGATGTTGCATTAACGACGAACGCTGTTCTACTCACGAAGCAAGCGAAATCTTTATATGATGCAGGACTTGAACGTGTGAATGTCAGCCTGGATGCTCTTGATCCGGAAGTTTTTCAAACGATGAGCGGACGAAAAACAAAGCCAGACGCTGTCTTGCATGGGATCGACGCTGCCACCGATGCCGGCCTTGGTGTCAAAGTCAATATGGTTGTTAAAAAAGGTGTCAACGATGGAGAAGTGATTCCCATGGCGCGTTATTGTAAGCAAAAAGGGATCACTCTGCGTTTTATTGAATTTATGGACGTCGGACAGACGAACGGTTGGGAGTTTTCCCAAGTTGTATCGAAAAAAGAACTCTATGAGCAAGTCTCCCAAATCGCGCTGCTGGAACCCGTTGAACGTGATTATTTCGGCGAAGTGGCCTCACGATATCGCTATGTGGGCTCGGACGTAGAAGTTGGTTTTATTTCCTCGGTCACGGAAACGTTTTGCGGATCGTGCACGCGGGCACGTCTTTCCGCTGACGGAAAACTCTTCACTTGTTTATTTTCAGAAAGTGGTTTTGACTTACGTGCGTTATTGAGAGAAGGTGTGACCGATTCGCAGATTCGAGACTGGATTCGTGCTGTTTGGGAAAAGAGAGAGGATCGGTACTCTGAGCTGCGGACAGAGGAAACGGCGAAAAACCGCAACAAAATAGAGATGTCCTATATCGGTGGATAACGGAGGAAAGTGTATGACGGACAGATACTCAAGGCAAACGCTGTTCAGTCCTATAGGCACGGCAGGTCAAAACCAATTGGCAAAAGCCCATGTCCTTATTGTCGGGGCAGGGGCGCTGGGAAGCTCCAACGCGGAAATGTTGACGAGGGCTGGTGTTGGCACGCTCACATTGATTGATCGTGATTATGTGGAAAGCAGCAACCTCCACCGGCAACAGCTGTATACGGAGGCGGACGCGTTGAATCAGATGCCAAAGACTGTGGCCGCGAAAGAGCATTTACAATTGATCAATGGGGACACTGATATTCGAGCGTATATTTTGGACGCGAAAGCTTCCAACCTTGAGCCGCTGTTGGACGCTTCCGTTGATCTTATGATTGACGCTACGGACAATTTTGATATTCGTTTTATTATGAATGATCTATCTGCTAAGTATGAAATTCCGTGGTTGTTCGGGGCCTGTGCCGGAAGCTACGGTATGGCTTATATGGTACGCCCCTGGGAAGGCCCATGTTTGAACTGCTTACTGTCATCGATTCCGTCCTCGGTAATGACGTGCGAAAGTGATGGTGTGATCGCTCCTGTTGTTCAACAGACGACGCTATTGCAGTCGGTGGAAGCGATGAAATGGCTAAGCGGCAACCGCACGGTGGTGGAAGACAAGCTGGTTATATATGATGTTTGGCGCGGCGATCATCAACGCCTGGGTGTTCAGCGGGCGAAGGTAAAAGAATGCTCAACGTGTGGGGATACGCCGGTGTATCCTTATTTGATAGCAGAAGAAAATACGAAAACAGCAGTTCTTTGTGGACGTGAAACGGTGCAAATCCGTCCGGACCATCAACGCTCTTTTGACTTGACGCACATGGCAGCCAAGCTGCAGCCCTATGGAAAAATTAAGCGGAATCCGTATTTAGTGTCGTGTGAGCTGAACGAACATCGCTTGGCTATTTTTCAGGACGGACGTGTCCTTGTACATGGAACCAAGGACATTGAGCAAGCACGGGGTCTGTATGAGGCATATGTGTTATGAACGTGTAGTATGAAGCCGCAAATAAAATATCTGAAAACGATGAAACTACGAAAAGTAGCAAGTGTGGAAGGAGCCGAAATATGGTAGAAAAAAGGAAGCCGATGGCCGTAAGAGAGGCGGTACAATCGGTGATGAACGTCGAATATACGCCGAGACAGGAATATGTTCCGCTAGAAAATAGTTATGGGCGAGTATTGGCGGAGGACCTTGTCGCTGATCATGATGTTCCGTCGTTTGACCGTTCGCCATATGACGGTTTCGCCATTCGCGCCGAAGATAGTGCAGGGGCCAATCGGAACAACCCGGTACATTTGCACGTCGTTGGAGAAATTGGTGCGGGGACAGTGTTCGATGGAGAGGTGAAGCCTGGACAAACGGTTCGGATTATGACGGGGGCGAAGATTCCAGCCGGTTGTGACGCGGTCGTCATGCTCGAGTTAGTCCATGAACATAGTGATGAAGAGATTTCTATTAAGCGTTCGTTTTCACCGAATGATAATATTTCGTTCCAGGGTGAGGACACGAAAAAAGGTTCTTCCCTCGTGGCGAAAGGGACGACGATTAACCCGGGCGTTACTGCTTTGCTTGCAACGTTTGGTTACGCAGAGGTGCCCGTGGCACTTCGTCCCCGGGTAGGAATTCTCGCGACAGGAAGTGAGTTGCTTGAGGTTCATGAACCGCTGAAGCCAGGAAAAATCCGTAACAGTAATGCTTACATGATGGCGGCCCAAGTCGAGCGGGCCGGCGGGGAACCGGTTCTTTTAGGGAATCTACCGGATGATTTAGAAGCGTGTACGGAAGCGGCTAAAGACGCGCTCAAAAAGGTAGACATACTGATTACAACCGGAGGTGCGTCTGTCGGAGACTATGATTATGTTCCTAATATACTACGGGAACTTAAAGCAACTACGTTGTTTAATAAAGTCGCTATGCGGCCAGGTAGCGTGACGACGGTTGGGGAAACGAATGGACAACTATTTTTCGGCCTATCTGGGAACCCTAGTGCCTGTTTCGTCGGTTTTGAGCTATTTGTGCGTCCGATTTTAAGGAGAGCTCTTTTTTCACAAAAACCTCATTTAAGAAAAACAAAAGCGGTGCTTGGCATGGACTTTCCGAAGCCTAACCCATTCACCCGTCTCGTTCGTGCAAGTCTGGATGATGCTGATGGACATTTTGTCGTTGAACCCGCCGGCCTCGATAAATCGGGATCCGTTACCTCGATTGCTGGTGCGGATGTTCTTATTGTTCTCCCGGGAGGAACAAGAGGCTATGAAAAAGGGATGTCCGTTGATATTTTAATGCTAGAAGATCACAAAGGAAGCGAATGGCCATGGGAAAACATTGTCGCGTCTTACAGGTCGTAGGCTTTAAACATGCTGGAAAAACGACAGTAATGGAACGGCTCGTTCAAGCGTTATCGATGAAAGACATGCGCGTAGCTACGTTGAAACATCACGGTCATGGTGGGGAACTTGTCCCCCCCGAGCCGCAAACGGATAGCGAACGTCTGAAACAGGCGGGTGCCGTTTCTTCTGCTGTTGAAGGAGAAGGTATGCTTCAGCTTTCAGCAAAGACAAACACGTGGTCGCTTAACCAGCTATTGCGCTTGCAGGCTCGAATGGAACCTGATGTCGTACTCGTTGAAGGCTGGAAACATGAAGATTATAAAAAGGTTGTCTTGTTACGCGGACGAGAGGATGAAGAATTATTAGCGCAGGTTAGAAATATCTGTTGTGTGCTCTATTGGGGAGATCATCCGCAGACGACGCTGCCTTCTTTTTCCCTCGACGAAGATCCGGATGTATACATGCGTTTTATCGTCAGCCAGGTGGAGGATAGTTATGAATTCAAATTTATTTAAATTATCGAGAGAGCCTCTCCATGTTCAGGAAGTCATTGATAAAGTGGTTCACCGTAATTGCGGGGCTATTACGACCTTTGTCGGAACGGTGCGCGAGATGACAGCAGGCAAAAAAACGCTGCAGTTAGAATATCAGGCTTATGAACCCATGGCCGTAAAGACCCTCGCAAAGATTGGTGAGGAAGTGCAAACGAAATGGCCAGACACAACAATCGCGATCACCCATCGTCTAGGAACGCTTGGCATTTCGGATATCGCAGTGATTATTGCCGTCTCTTCTCCTCATCGCAAAGCGGCTTATGAGGCGAATGAATACACGATGGAAAGAATCAAAGAGATGGTTCCGATATGGAAAAAAGAATTCTGGGAGGACGGGACGCAATGGATTGGCGATCAACTGGAAGAGACGTCGTATGAAGAGGAGGAGCGATCATGATACAAGTGCTGCTTTTTGCCCGGATTCAGGATGAAGTGGGCCAAGAACGGCTTGAAGCCGATTTTGCTGGAAAATCAATCAAAGAATTAAAGCGCTGGGTTGAAGATAACTATGCTGTATCTTCGCTTACCCGTACCATGACCGCTGTTAATGAAGAATTTGCGGCGGATGAAGATCAATTAAAAGAAGGGGACACGGTTGCGTTTATTCCTCCGGTTAGCGGAGGGTAGGAGTTGGTTCATGTTTGCACCCGCCTGGCGAAATCGACAAATCGAAATTTATCAGGCCGGTGCCTCGACTCTGTATATTGAAAAAGCGTAGCATCCTCTAAATAAGTAAAGCTTCGGATCACAACAATGTTATGAGAACCATTCAGGTCAAGCAAGTGCTGATCTTCTTCCGAGGGTTCTTCAATAACGATTTCCTTATGAGCAAAACTGATGGTGAGCCCAAGATTATTCTCAATAAAATCATAAATGCTATTTTCACATATTTCATTTGTCAAATGGGGAACGGCTTGTACTGAAAAGACATCTTTATCCAAAATAATCCGTTCTCCATCAATATGTCGCACTCGGTGGACACGCCAAACCCTTTCCTCGCCCTTTAGTTGATGATCCGTTGCATGTTCCTTTTTAAGATAAACAACCTCGGTTTTCGTGCGCGTGCCTAGCTTCTGGCTAAGCTCTTGGAAGCTGATAACCCCGGAAAAAGGGAAATTAATTCTCGACATGTCGAGAACAATCGACCCCTTCCCTTGAACTTTTTGGATATACCCGTGCTCCGATAACATATTTAAAGCTTTACGGATCGTTTCTCGGGAGGCATTGTAGTTTTCGGCCAATTCATTTTCCGATGGCAGTGTCGTTCCTGTTTGAAAGGTACCGGCTTCAATGCTTTCACTTAATTGTTTATAAATATCTTGGAACTTTCTCTTCATTTGTTCTCCCCACTTATTCAGTTACATAAAAAACAAGTGATTCATAAGGATTCAACATCATTCGTGGTTCTAATTCCCTATTATGGTCATTGCTAATGAGTAATTCTGTCTTTTTTCCAAGGAGCTCTTCAGGACAAGCATACTCTACTTCTTCCTCATAAAAATTATTAATAACAAGAAGTGTTTTATTACGATACGTACGTTTATAAACAAAAAGACGTTTGTCATGCGGAGTCAGAAGTTCATAATCCCCATACGTAATAATGTCATATTCCTTGCGTAAATGAATCAATTTTTTATAGTGATAGAAGATCGAGTTTGGGTTCTTAAGGGCCTCTTTTGCATTGATTTCCTTATAATCCTTATTTATATCGATCCACGGAGTCCCTGTGGTGAATCCGGCATTTTTATGATCGTCCCATTGTACAGGTGTACGTGAATTATCTCGAGACTTTTCTTTTAAAATAGCCATGACTGTGTCTTCATCCAGTCCGTCATCTTTAAGTTTTTTGTACATATTGTGAGATTCTACGTCTCGATACTGTGAAATATCTTCGAATTTTGGGTTCGTCATGCCAAATTCTTCACCTTGATAGATGTAAGGGGTTCCTTGCATCATGTGAATCGTTGTGGCTAACATCTTCGCGGATTTGCTGTGATATTTACCATCATTTCCGTAACGGCTAACCACACGCGGCTGGTCATGATTGCACCAGAAAAGCGCATTCCAGCCTCCACCTTCGTGCATGCGGACTTGCCACTCTGAAAGGATTCGTTTCAGCTCTACGAAATCGAAATCAGCAAGGGCCCATTTCTCACCATTTGGATAATCGACTTTTAAATGATGAAACTGAAAGGTCATACTCAGCTCATGGCGATCGGGGTTGGAATATTTAATACAATGGTCAATAGACGTTGATGACATTTCCCCAACCGTCATACTATCATATTTAGACAAAACTTCCCTATTCATTTCGTGTAAAAATTCATGCACTCGAGGACCATCGGTGTAGAATTTCCGTCCATCTCCAGGGGCAACTGAACCGTCATCGTTAGGAAAACGTTGATCTTTGGATATAAGATTAATCACGTCTAGTCGAAAGCCGTCAATGCCCTTGTCAAACCAAAATTTCATCATTTCGTAAACCTGCTGGCGGAGTTCTCGATTCTCCCAGTTCAGATCTGCCTGTGTAACATCAAATAAGTGCAAATAATAATCACCGGTAGCTTCGTTATATTTCCAAGCATTTCCCCCAAACTTTGATTGCCAATTCGTAGGCTCAGCCCCATTAACGCCATCTTTCCAAATATAAAAATCACGGTAACGTGCGTCTTTTGATTGCTGAGCATTTTGAAACCAGGGATGCTCAGTCGAGGTATGATTGACGACGAGATCCATGATGAGTTTCATGCCACGGCGATGGGTCTCCTGTAACAGCTGATCAAAATCTTCCATCGTTCCGTATTCAGGATGAATGGAATAATAGTCAGAGATGTCATAGCCGTGATCATTTTGTGGGGATGCATAAATAGGTGTGATCCATATGACATCTATGCCCAAGTGTTGAAGATAATCGAGCTTCTCTATAATGCCTTGGAGATCACCCTTGCCGTTACCGGTAGTATCATTGAAACTTTTAGGATAAATCTGATAGACGGTCGATGTTCTCCACCATTCGTTCATCATTGTTCACCACTTTCCTGTAAAACTTGTATATACAAGTATAAAATAAAGAAGCTGCAGTCTCAACTACAGCTTCTTTTTCCTTTGTTTATTCGTTCAAACTTTTTGGTTTCATGACACGCCCAACTAAGAGTGTAGAAATAAATGGAACGATGATCACGATGACCATGCCAATGGCAAAGGCTCCCCAGCTGCCAATTTGAATAGAGAAGATTCCAGGAACCCCTCCTACGCCTACCGTCGTTGCTAGAACTTGATTGATCGTGATATACATTCCGGCAATCGAGGAACCAATAATGGCACAAAGGAAAGGGAAACGAAAACGTAAGTTTACACCAAATAGGGCAGGCTCGGTAACTCCCAGCCAAGCAGTAAGTCCTGAAGTTCCAGATAATCCTTTAAGATTTTGGTTTTTAAGAACAAAGTACATGGCAAAGGCAGCCGAACCTTGAGCAATATTAGACAATGCTAAGATGGGCCATAAAAATGTGCCATCTGCTGTTGTTGTTAACTGTAAATCTACAGCGAGGAACGTATGATGCATACCGGTAATGACAAGAGGAGCGTAAAGCGCACCATATAATAACCCGGCCAACATAGGCAATGTTCCAAACAACCAAATAAACCCATCTATGATCCAATTCCCGATGGCAAATGTGATCGGGCCGATAAAGATAAATGCAAGGAAACCTGTGAGAAGAAGTGCGATCGGAGCAACTAATAACAACTGAAGGGAGTTAGGGATATATTTCCGTAAGAACACTTCCAGTTTAGCTAATATAATCCCCGCCACAAAAATAGGCAGAACTTGTCCTTGATAACCTATGGCTTCAATTTCTAATCCAAATATGCTCCAAGTTGGAATATCTTCTCCAGCAGCAACTGCATCTCCGTATGCATGGGCATTCATTAAATCTGGATGGACCAAAATGAGACCTAATACAATTCCCAACAATGGACTTCCGCCAAACCGCTTAACCACTGACCAACCGATTAACGCTGGTAAAAAGACAAAAGCAGTACTGGCAATTACATTAATAATCTCTGCAAAATCAGCCCATTGAGGATAAACATCGATGACCGATGCCCCGTCAAAAAAGATTCCTTCGCCCGTTAAGATATTATTAATACCAAGTAAGAGTCCTGCGGTAACAATGGCCGGAAGAATGGGAATAAAGACATCTGCCAAAACTTTAATGGCACGCTGCAGAGGATTCCCCCTATTAGCCGCATCCTCTTTGGCTTCATCTTTGGTTTGTTCTTCTCTTCCAGTTATCTCCATTAATTCTTTATAGACTTTATCAACCACCCCGTTTCCAAGGATGATTTGTAGCTGACCATTCGAGTAAAAAGAGCCTTTGACAGCTTCAACACGTTCAAGTTCTTCTGTGTTAACCTGATCTGTATCGTTTAGAACGATACGAAGGCGTGTCACACAATGAGTCGCAGAGGATATGTTCTCTTCCCCGCCGATCAACTCAAGAACCTGTTGTGCTGTTTTGCGGTAATTGATACTCATGTTTCTTCCCCCTATATTCAGAAAACGTTTACAATTAGACGAACATAAATTTGTATATACAAGTTATAATGCGCTTTCATTTTAGCTTGTATATACAAATCCGTCAATAAAAAAGGGAATAATAAAGAATAAAAAATTTACATCAATACCGAAAAAGAGAGCCTATTAAGAGGCTCTCACAATTCCAAGGGAATGATGCAGGATCCGCTCTGACCAGTTGATCCCACGTCTGGAGGTAGTGGGGATGCTTTTCCATTAATCCGAAAACTTGCGCACAAAGAACAATAAACTAAACGACAGAAGAACAATTACGATGACCCAAGCCCAGGCAAGTGTTGTATCTCCGGCCTCCAGGGCTGTAAAGATCGCAATGGGCATGGTTTGTGTCGTTCCCGGAATATTTCCTGCAAACATGAAGGTGGCACCGAATTCACCGATGGCCCGTGAGAAACTAAGGATGACCCCGGTGACAAGCGAGCGAGCAATCATCGGCATCGAAATGTAAAAAAACACTTGCCATTCACTGGCACCACTCACTCGTGCGGCTTCTTCAATTTCGGGCTCGACCGCAGCAAGCCCTGTTTTCACCGATTGATACATAAAAGGAAAACCGACGACAACTGCAACAATGACGGTGGCGCTCCATGTAAACATCAACGATTGTTGAAAGAAAAAGTCGATGACTTGACCTAGCCAACCATTCGCTCCCAACACTATGATGAGAAGAAAACCGATCACCGTTGGGGGGAGAACGGTAGGGAGGATGAACAGCGTTTCCACAATCGTTTTACCCGGGAAACGTGACCGAGACATAATCCGGCCAAGGAGGGTTCCGAGAATAAAAATCAATAGGAGAGCCGTAAACGCGGTTTGCAAAGAAATCAAAACAGGATTCCAAAAGGATGTAAAAAGAATCATCATTAGTCGGCCACCTCGTAGCCATTTTTTTCATATAAGGACTTTGCCTTATTACTGACAAGATACTCGAAAACTTGAGCTGCAGCCGCTGGATGATCCGTATCTTCGATAACCCCAATCGGATATACAATGTTTGAGTGAAGGTGAGGATCAATGGTTTCAACCGTTTCCACACTGTCCGTAGAGGCGGCATCGGTGGCATAAACAAAACCGGCGTCCACACTATTTTCTTCGGTATAAGTAAGCACTTGCCGTACGCTTCTTGCCTGAACCATTTTATCTTCAACATCGTTCCACATATGTAATTGCTTCAATGTTTCTTTTGCGAACGTACCTGCGGGAACGCTTTCTGGGGTGCCAATGGCAATCGTCTCAATCGATCCTTCCTTCAATTCATCAACGTTAGCGATCGGCTTTTCTGTATCCGCCGGCTGTATTAAAACGAGTGAATTTGTGAATAGGCTCGTGGAGTTTTCTGGATCGATTTTTCCATCCTCTACTAATGCATCAAAATGGGCTTCCGATGCCGAAAGAAAAATATCAAAAGGGGCGCCCTGTTCAATTTGTCGCCGTAGTGACCCTGATCCACCAAATTGAAAAACGACATCCACGCCTTCAATAGTACTTTCCAGTTTTTCCTCCATTTCACCTAGAACATTTTGGAGACTGCTGGCAGCAGCGATCTGGATTTCCACAGGTTCTTCTGTTTCCTGTGAAGATGAGCAGGCAGAGGCCATGGTGATCGTTAAGGTGAGTATGAATAAGTAGATGGATGTTTTCATGTGCAACGGCAACCTTTCTTCGGAATAAGAAAGAGAAGCCTCCAGCAGGAGAAGGCTTCTACGAAAGCTGTAATAGAGCTGAATTTCGTTGTTCCTGCTCTTGAGGCTCTGCAAGGTCGTATTTTTTTAATAAATGAAATAGCTCGTTTAATGTTTCTTGAGAGAGTTCTCTTTTTAAAAGCTGGTTGGCGTGCTCGTAAACCTCACTCGGTAAAAAGTTCTGCTGGCTTTCTAACTTTTCTTTCACTTGTTCGGGTGTGTGATCGATCGGACAAGATTCCATGAGATGTGCTCCTTTCCTAAATTGTGCAAAAGGAGGATAAAAAGATCCGAGGAGGTCGAGGAGATGTATATCTAAGCATCCTGCTTGTAACCACGAAAACATTCACTTCGCACGAAGGGAAAAGTGGGTTTCTTTTCCGGGGATATGCTTTCATACGTGAACAGCGGAGACGAAGAAATACGAAAGCGATTTTTCCCGGACTTTTTGAACATCCTCTAAATATATTTATTGTCCCATATATAGGTAAGGATGAAAAGGCAACAAAGGCTTTTTGTCTAGAATTAGGGGGGGTTTCCAATACCCGAGCGATCACTGTTGAGTTATGGAATATTCGTCCAAAAGAGTGGCACGACAGTAGAACTGGCGGTACCTCTAGAGAGCATGCTGTGAGAAAGGGGCTTTAGTGATTTTTTCCTGCCCTGAGCCCTGGGTTGCACTGAATCCACTATCGACTCCGCTGAATAAAGGGTGTTTACGATGAAAAAGTATGGAAAACCATCATTACACAAAAGATCGTCTGCAGATAGCTTTTGGAGTCGGTGTGGTTTGTATGTAAAGGAATGTACTGGAACGCATAAAAGGGGTGAACGCGACGAATCTTAAGGAAGGTAAGTCATGCAAATGCATGATTATTTCTCAATAAAAAGCACTGGAGGCGTTTTAATGAGTGATGTTCGTCGGGCTGAGGTAGAGGTTGCGGAATATGCACTTGCAGAGGATGTAAGCGATATGAAACAACAACTTAATCAATTGAAGCAACAAATGTCTTCTCAGCAATCATCCAACCAACAATCATCAAGTCAACAACAACCTTCAAACCAGCAGTTGAATTCATTGCTGCAGCAACTTCAACAATTTAGCGACCAAACGACTCAACAAAGTCAGCAAGCAGATCAGCAGCTTCAACAATCCATGCAGCAAGCGGTTGATATTCTAACTCAAGGTTTGCAAACGGTGCAGTCCAATCAGGCTTTAAGTCAGGTTAATCAAGCGTTGAAGCAAGCTGAACAGCAACTTGATCAGATTAATCAACAGTCCCAGCAACAACAGCAACAACAACAGCAACAAAATCAAATGAACCAACAAGGTTCACAAGGACAACAAGGCCAAATGGGACAACAACAGCAGCCCCAACAACAAGGTGCTCAAAGCCAGTCATCTCAAGGAAGCTTTCAATAAAAACTCTTCGGTCATATAACGCCTGTTACGGCGTTGTATGACCTTTTCTTTTTCCTTTAGGTACATTAAGATAGGGAATGATGGGGAGTGAGAAAATGAAGAATCTAGAAGGAAAACACATTGCGTTAACGGCTTCACGAAAGACTGATGAAATGCAGACTCTTTTACATAAACAAGGAGCAACAAGCGAAGTGCGTTCCATGCAGGGGACGGTTCAGCAGGATCAAGAAACAGTGACCCGGTTAATGAAAGAAGGGTTGGCTGAGCGCGTTGACGGGTTTATTTTCACTACAGGCATCGGCGTCACTACTCTTTTGGATGATGCGAGCAAAGCGGGAATGGAAGATAAACTTGTAAAAAAAATTCAATCGTCATTTGTAGCTGCCCGGGGGTATAAAGCGGTTGCAGCGTTAAAAAAATTGGATATTAATGTTGATATTCGCTCCGATGACGGGACGACTGAGGGTTTGAAAGAACAGTTGAAGGGAACGGATTTTTCCGGTAAGCGCTTGATTATTCAACAATATGGCCAGGCTTCACCAGCACTCGAACATTTTTTACAAGAGCAGGGAGCCATACTCACGACGTGGTTGCCCTACATTCATCATGCCCCTGACGATGAAGCGGTTGATCGTTTTATCAAAGAATTATTGGATGAAAAAAAATACGACGGCGTTTGCTTTACGACGGCTTTGCAAGTGAAATCGCTGTTTCAGCGCGCAAGAAAAACGGACAAGCATGCACAGCTAACGGAGCTTTTTGGAAACGAAACCATCGCAACAGCTGTAGGTAAGGTGACCGCGGAAGCACTATATGAAGAAGGAATAAAGCGAGTGGTAAGTCCAACGACCGAACGGATGGGCGCGATGATCGTGGAGCTTGGGCGGTATATCAGTGCTGAAGAGAAACAAAGCTGAGGAATCTCTTCAGCTTTTTTAAGCTGGAGATTTTAAAAATTAATGGGAACACTCGTTTTGTTATTGTGATCTTTTATACTAAATATAGGATCCTAATCCTTGCCCAAAGCGAACTCGTTCATGGTTTCTTCGTTTCTAAACCTTAAAAGACCACTTTTTTTAATCATAAGCGATTGAAATAAGCGACCTCCGTAATACAAATGTAGGCGGGAGCAAGATCACCGTAAAGGACTTCTTGACCCCAGGTTGTGTGTATTTGACGAGCTATTCGCAGACATTGATGAAGAAGGTAAGGAGCAGATGATAGGCCTTTCAACGATCTCTTAGATCAGAAAAGAGGCATAATTTTTACGTCTTACGAAATCCTTAATTTCGGTGATAACACGGAGTAACCACTTTCAGGATTGAGAATAAAAAGATTTCTGAATCACATATGGACGTAACAACACCACTTATCGCTAATGAATGAGTGGTGTTTTATTATGTGATGATTCATTTTAGCAGTAGTACTCGACCTCGACAGTCATGGGCACATTTAAGGAGCTTTATTTATCCCAGAAAAAGTGTGTTAATTTTCCTTACATAACTCAACGACATGCTCCTTTTACCCTTTACAGTAGTACTTAATTAAGAAATAAATAAAATACCACTGATCAAGGGGGGGTGAACAATGGTCGAGCAAGGAACGGTTTATTTAGTTGGTGCAGGTCCTGGGGACAAGGAACTACTAACCGTCAAGGGTCTGCGGGTGTTACAAGTTGCAGACGTTGTTATTTATGACAGATTGGTCAACCCGTATTTGTTAACGGAACTTAAAGAAGACGTGAAACTCATCTATTGCGGCAAAGAGCCGTGCAAGCATATTCTTCGTCAAGAAGATATTCAGACGGAAATGTTGATTCATGCTAAAAAAGGCAAAACGGTTGTCCGGTTGAAGGGAGGCGACCCAGCGGTTTTTGGCAGAGTTGGTGAAGAAGCTGCCATGTTGAAGGCAAATGGTGTCCACTTTGAGATTGTTCCGGGCGTTACTTCAGGAATTGCGGCTTCCATGTATGCGGGAGTGCCAATCACCCATCGGGATTATTCCGGTTCGTTCGCGGTCGTGACGGGGCATCGGCGAAAGGATGATGGGAAGCCAGATGTGAATTGGAAGTCGCTTGCGGAATCGGTCGACTCCATCTTGTTTTATATGGGTGTAAAACAAATCAGAACCATCACTTCCGAGCTCGTACGTTACGGAAAAGATAAAAATACACCTGTACTTGTTATTCAGTGGGGGACGTATAGCAGACAGCGATCGATAGAAGGAACTCTTTCAACGATCTCAAAAAAAATGGACAATCAGAAAATGGCGAATCCCGCGATGATTCTTGTTGGAGATGTAATCAAGATTCGGGATCAGGTGAATTGGTTCGAAAACCATCCGTTATCAGGGATGGGTATTCTCATACGAACGGATGATGAGAACGATTGGCTAAAACGAAATGGCGCAGATGTCTATATTCAGAAAAATAAGGCGATGACGGTTACGGATCGGGAAATAGACCTTGCCTTAGGAGCTGGAGGTGATCAGGCACTCATTTTTCAAGAGACCAAGGACATATGGTTATTTTTACAAAAAATGGGGGAACGAGGACATGATATTCGTAAACTAGCCGGAGCACTCGTCGCCGGAAATAAAGATGTGCAACGAGAATTTTTACTCCTTGGCATTCAAGTCCCGCTTTTCTCAGAGGGAATATGGTTGACCCCGCTGTTTATTGCTGGTGCTCAAGACAAACAACCGACGGCCGAAAAGGTGGCTATGACGAGGTTAATCGAGGAAGGTCATGTGAACGCCGCAATATGCAGAAACAAACGGGATGTGGACAGTATTTGTGAAACGTCGTTACACCTTTTTACAGCTAACAAAGACGTCGAGAGTTATGCGCGCTCGCTCGGATTCGAAAGTGTAAAGGTGGTCGATTTCAATAAAAGTGAAACGGAGATCGTTGAACAAATGTCTGGATTACGAAACAAAGGAGCTGTTTTGTCATGAAAGAGAAATTAGTAGTAATTGGAAATGGAATGGCTGGTATCCGCGCGCTTGAAGAACTTTTAAAGCAAGATGCTCATCGTTACCAAATCACTGTATTCGGTAAGGAGCCGCACCCTAATTATAATCGCATTCTTCTCTCGTCGGTGCTTCAAGGGGATACTGAAGTTGAAGATATTATTCTCAATAATTATGACTGGTATGACGAGAACAATATCGAGCTCGTTTCAGGCGATCCGGTGGCGTATGTCGATACAGACACGCAGACGGTTTACAGTGCGAAAGGCGTGGAACGTTCTTATGATCGCTTGATTTTTGCGACAGGCTCCAATCCGTTTATGCTGCCGCTTCCAGGTGCAGATAAAGAAGGAGTTATTGCATTTCGAAATATCCAGGATTGCGAAACGATGATCGACACTGCCAAGTCTTACAAAAAAGCAGCGGTCATAGGTGGAGGGCTTTTGGGACTTGAAGCAGCGCGCGGGTTGTTGAACCTGGGGATGAAAGTTGACGTGATTCATCTGTCTGACAGTTTAATGGAGCAGCAACTTGATGCTGAAGCAAGCAGGATGCTGAAGGAAGAACTCGAGACCCAAGGGATGAAAATTCACTTAAATAAGCAAACAGAAGAATTAGTGGGAGGCAATCGAGTAGAAGGGCTGAAATTTAAGGACGGCGATAGTTTGGATGCTGATCTCGTCGTCATGGCAGTGGGTATCCGTCCGAATATAGAGCTGGCGAAAGAAACCGGGCTTGATGTCGGAAAAGCGATTCTTGTGAATGACCATATGGAAACAAGTCATAAAAACATTTACGCCGTGGGTGAATGTGCCGAGCACCGTGAGGTCGTCTACGGGCTTGTCACTCCCCTCTTTGAGCAAGCGAAAGTGCTTGCTTCACACCTCTGTACTGAAGATTGCGATGGTTATGAAGGTTCCATTGTCTCTACATCATTAAAGGTGTCTGGTGTTGATGTGTTTTCTGCCGGAGAATTTATGGACACCGAAGAAACGAAATCGATCCGCGTTCATGATGAGTTTGAAGATACCTTTAAAAAAGTGGTTGTAAGAGATAACCAAGTTGTTGGATCTGTGTTGTTCGGGGATACTTCTGATTCTCCTCGTATTCTTTCGATGATGCGGTCGGGTCAAGACGTTTCCGAGATGAATAAAGCAACGATTCTCCCCTCTGAATCTGCTGAAGATAATGCGGGTTCAGCGGTTGAGCTCATGCCGGACGATGAAAATATTTGCGGATGTAACGGCGTAACCAAAGGAGAAATTGTTTCCGCCATTAAAGACCAAGGATTAACAACGGTAAACGAAGTAAAGCAGTGCACGAATGCTTCTCGCTCGTGCGGAGGATGTAAGCCGCAAGTCACTGAACTTTTATCGCTCGCGACAGGTGAAGATGCTACCCAGGCAAAAGAACCGATGTGTGAATGCACGGAGCATTCAGATGAAGAGGTTGTCGCTTCCATTCGTGAAATGGGACTCACGCATATTAAGGAAGTGATGAATGTGCTCGGCTGGGAAACAGAAGATGGCTGTTCTAAATGCCGCCCGGCACTAAACTACTATCTAGGTATGGTTAACCCGTTAGAATACGATGATGATGCGAACTCACGCTTTGTCAATGAGCGTGTCCATGCCAATATTCAAAATGATGGTACGTTTTCCGTGGTCCCGCGGATGTACGGCGGCGTAACAAATCCAGATCAACTCCGGACGATCGCTGATGTCGCCGATAAATATGAAGTGCCATTATTAAAAGTGACCGGCGGTCAGCGTATCGACCTACTGGGTATTGAAAAAGAAAATTTACCAGATGTATGGAATGATCTTGGCATGCGTTCCGGCTACGCCTATGGGAAGGGGATGCGGACGGTTAAAACCTGTGTAGGGGAAGACTTCTGCCGCTTCGGCACCCAGGATTCCATTGGTCTCGGTATTGAGTTAGAGAAGAAATTTGAAGGACTCAATACGCCTCACAAAATCAAAATGGCTGTTTCCGCTTGTCCGCGTAACTGTGCAGAATCTGGTATTAAAGATGTGGGGATCGTCGGAGTCGAAGGTGCATGGGAAGTTCATGTTGCCGGAAACGGCGGTGTAGACCTCAAAAAATCTGAACTTTTGTGTAAACTTGAAACGTCTAAAGAGGTTATTGATACAGTTGCGGCGTTCTTGCAACATTATCGGGAACAAGCGAAATACAAGGAACGCACTTCTCACTGGGTAGAACGTGTCGGGCTAGATGCGGTTAAAAAAGTGGTACTCGAGGATGAAGAAGAGAGAGCAGCACTCATCGAACGCATGGATATTGCATTAAGTGACCAACAGGACCCATGGGAAGACATTATTGACAATCACAAGAAACAACAAGATCTAGGATTTGAAAAGAAAGAGGTCTCAATTACAACATAAGGAGGCATTTCGATGGCACAAGTCGATACTAAGCATAAAGTTTTAGTAGCCAATCGTCATGAACTAGCCGTTGGGCTAGGAAAAAAAGTAGTCATTGAAGGGAAAGAACTAGCTTTATTTTTACAAAAAGATGGAGTAGTTTACGCGATCGAAGATAGCTGTCCCCATCTCGGAGGCCCTCTATCAGAGGGGATGGTAAGTGGGGAGCACGTTTTCTGTCCCCTGCATGATTGG
Organism: Geomicrobium halophilum; assembly: GCF_014207655.1. GTDB lineage: Bacteria > Bacillota > Bacilli > Bacillales > Marinococcaceae > Geomicrobium > Geomicrobium halophilum. The sequence continues at coordinate 456,964 of NZ_JACHHJ010000002.1, forward strand.
AAGATTAGTTTAAAAACCGGGGAAGCGGCCGGTGCGGATGAAGGCTGTGTCGCTCGATTTGATGTGGAGGTTGAGAATGAGCAGGTGTATGTTGTGATGCCGGGGAGCGTTTGAATGAATGAGAAGGAGTGGGAGGATGGCACAACAGAAACAGAGACTGGTGTTGATTGGCAACGGAATGGCGGGGCTTCGGTCAGTAGAAGAGGTGCTGAGCCATTCCTCGGATCAATTCGAGATTACGATTTTTGGCAGTGAACCACACCCGAGTTACAACCGGCTGCAATTATCCTCCGTCCTCCAAGGCAACCAATCGTTTGCGGATATTGAAATCAATCAGCCTGACTGGTATCAGGAACATCAAATTAACTTGCGGACGGAAGAAACGGTGACGCAGATTGATACGAATACGAAAACGGTGCAGACGGATCAACATGGGGAACTGTCTTATGACAAACTTGTAATCGCTACGGGGTCCAACCCTATTTTTATCCCCTTTCCAGGGGCGGATAAAGAAGGCGTGATGGCTTTTCGGACGATCAATGATTGTAAGCAGATGATAGAGGCGGCAAAACATTACAAAAAAGCAGTGGTGATTGGTGGTGGCTTGCTTGGCTTAGAGGCGGCGAGAGGGCTTTTGAATCTAGGAATGGAAGTCGATGTTGTGCATTTGGCAGACCGTCTCATGGAACGGCAACTTGATCAGGATGCGGCTGTACTTTTGCAAGAAGAATTAACAGCCCAGGGGATGAATTTCTTTTTAGGAAAAGATACGAGCGAATTGGTTGGTGGAGAACGTGTCGAAGGGGTCTGCTTTAAAGACGGTACGCAGCTTACTGCAGACTTGGTCATTATGGCCGTTGGGGTTAAGCCGAACATAGAGCTTGCCAAAAACAGCGGAGTCACAGTGAATAAAGGGATCGTGGTGGATGATCAAATGAGGACCAATATCCCTGATGTTTACGCGGTCGGGGAGTGTGCCGAACATCGCGATACCGTTTATGCACTTGTAAAACCGTTATATGAACAAGCAAAAGTCCTCGCAAAAGCCGTATGTGGAATCGGAGGATCTGTGTATCGGGGAACGACTCTTTCTACGCAATTGAAAGTCTCTGGTGTTGACGTGTTTTCAGCTGGAAGTTTTATGTCAGGCGGTGGCCAAAAGGCACTAACAGTTTTCGATGAATTGAATGGGCACTATAAGAAATTGGTGTTTGATGGTGATCAGCTGTCAGGTGCGATTCTGTTTGGCGATACACGTGAGGGGATGCGCCTACTTCAGCTCGTCATTGAACAAAAAGAGCTAACAAATGAAGAAAAACAGGAACTTTTACAAGGTTCTTCTTCTAATCATGGAGTTGCCGAAATGTCACAGGCAGAAATGGTGTGTAACTGTAATGCCGTTTCGAAAGGAACGATCATTGAAGCAGCTCAATCCAATTGCCTAACTACCGTGGATCAAATAAAGGAAAACACAAAAGCTTCTAGTTCTTGTGGCAGCTGTAAACCAGTTGTGAGTGAGCTACTTACCTACATGGAAAGTGATAATTTTAATGAAAAGATTGAAGTAACCTCCATGTGTGAGTGTACGGAGCTTACTGAAGAAGAAGTTGTGGAAGAGTTGCAAATCAGAGGATTGTCGAGCATTCATGAAGTGATGAGTGCGTTAGATTGGTCGAGCAACAATGGTTGTAAAACGTGCCGGCCCGCGCTCTCTTATTACCTAGGCATGATCCACTCGGAATATCACTTAACCCACCATCTAAAAAAGAATGCCGAGCAACAAGAAGACGGTACTTATATAGTAACCCCTCCATATCACGGGGGAGTCATAAGCGTTGATCAATTGCAGCGTTTAAGTTCGCTGACCCAACGATTGCACGTAGGCTATGTAGTTATGACCAGCGACCAGCGACTGCAATTGCAAGGGATTAAAGAAGAACATTTGTCAACTATATGGGCGCATTTAGACATGTCGAAACATTCGCTCGAGGGGTATCATGTTCAGCCTGTTGTTACCTCCCATTCAAGCAATTGTCGTTGTGACCTGTATGAAATACAATCACTGGCGACACGATTAGACCAACAATTTGAACGTTTGCAAGTTCCATCATCTGTAAACATCCAGGTGAAATGTAATCATGCCGAGCGTTTATTTAACGACCTTTCCGTCTTTTGGACGAGAGTGGGGCAAGAAATTTACATCGATACTTCGTTGTTTTATGTAGCTGAACATACAGAGGAGACGTTTGAAATCGTAAGTGCTCTCCTCCAATACTACCGGCAGACGGCTCGTTTTCTTCAAAGCATGGAAGAATGGATCACAAAAGTCGGGGTCGTCCATGTCCGTGAAATTGTTTTGGATACGGAATTTCGAGAACAGCTACTTGAACAATTACAGGAAGATGCCTTTCTTAATAAAAAAGCGATCGCGATCGAAGAGACGATCATGTAGGGAGGGGATGCGTCATGACTGAAATGTTATTAAAGTACTTCCGAGAGAAAGAACGTCAAGTCCAGTCAGAAAAAGTATATAACACGCAATGCCCGTATTGCAGCGTTCAATGTCAAATGCAGCTTATTGAACAAAGGAGCGTAACTAGAAAAACGTATAAAACCGTCGGGAAAGATAACCCCACATCAAAAGGACGCCTCTGTGTAAAAGGAATGAATGCCCATCAACATGCCCTTCATAAAGACCGGATTACACAACCGTTAGTAAAAATCGATGGGGAATTTATTCCGGTTTCTTGGAAGGAAGCACTTGAATGTATAAGGGAAAATGTCACAAACATACAAAAAGAAGATGGATATAACGCCATGTCGGTATATGGAAGTGCCTCGATTACAAATGAGGAAGCTTACTTAATGGGGAAATTTGCAAGAGTGGCGCTCAAGACGAAATACATCGATTATAATGGGCGTCTTTGCATGTCCTCGGCAGCTTCGGCAGCAAGTGCTGTGTTCGGAATGGATCGCGGACTAACGAACTCGATCGAGGAAATCCCGTATGCGGAAACGATCGTCTTGGCAGGTACAAACATCGCTGAATGCCAGCCGACGATAATGCATTATTTTGAACAGGCAAAAGAAAATGGTGCCTTTATCGTTGCCGTTGATCCTCGTGAAACGGCAACAACGCGTATGGCTGATCTTCATATTAAAATCAAACCTGGGACAGACGCCGCGTTTGCTAATGGTTTGCTAAAAGTCATTATCGATAACGATTGGATCGACCGTTCTTTTATTGAAGAAAAATCAATTGGGTTTGAGGACGTGAAGGAGTACGTTGCTTCTTTAGAGTTAGAAGACATTTCCGCGCAAACCGATGTCCCTGTAAAAGAGATTCGGCGTGTTGCTCTTTCATTAGGAGAAAAAGAAACTGGAATGATTTTTACAGCTCGGGGTGTGGAGCAGCAAACGGACGGTTCAATGGCGGTTCGTAATTTGCTTAATATTCTTATCGCTACTGGTAAGCTAGGAAAACCTTCCTGCGGATACGGAGCGATCACTGGTCAAAGCAATGGGCAAGGCGCGAGAGAACACGGCCAGAAAGCCGATCAACTTCCTGGCTATCGCTCGATTGAAAATGAAGAGCACCGTGCTCATATTTCGAATTTCTGGGGAATCGCTGAGAAAGACCTTCCACGCAAAGGCGCATCGGCTTTCGAGATGATAGAAAAAGTTGATCAAAGGGAGATCACCGGTATGTTTCTCCTTTGTTCCAACCCGGTCGTTTCCAATCCGAATGCACGATTTGTCAAACAGGCACTACAAAAATTAAAATTTCTCGTTGCCGTTGACCTATTTAAATCAGAAACCGCTCAGTTGGCAGACGTAATTCTACCGACTTCTTCCTATTTAGAAGACGAAGGGACGATGACGAATCTGGAAGGTAGAGTCACGCTTCGGGAAGCGAGTAAGAAAGTGCCTGGGGAGGCAAGGCACGACTGGGAAATCATTTGTGATGTTGCTAAGTCTCTTGGAAAAGAAGAGTATTTCTCGTTTTCGTCAGCAGAAGAGGTGTTTAACGAACTTCGAGAAGCGAGTAGAGGTGGTATCGCTGATTATTATGGCATGACATATGAGCGGCTACGGAAGAAACAAGGGATTTTGTGGCCGTGCCCGTCCCTAGATCACGGGGGGGCTGCCCGCATTTTCGAGGACTCCTTTGCCCACGCGGATGGGCGGGCGAAAATGACAGTCGTTCCTAGTGAACCTGTGGTCAAAAAAGAAGAAACATGTGAAAAATACCCGCTCTATTTAACGACTGGGCGTGTGATGGCTCATTATTTGACAGGCGTACAAACAAGAAAAAGCTCGGCATTAACAGCTAGAGAATTTGAATCGTTTTTGGAAATCCACCCACAAACGGCTCAACAGTATCATATTCGCAATGGAGAATTGGTTCGGATTGAGTCCAGGCGTGGAGGTATCGTTGTTCGTAGTAAATGTACGGAGACGATTCGGCAGGACACGGTATTTGTACCGTTTCATTGGGACGAAAAACAAAATGTAAACCGGCTTGTGGCCGAGGATCTTGACCCAAATTGCCGAATGCCGGGATTTAAAGTAAGTGCAGTGAAAGTAGCGCCGTATGATATAAACAGGCAGCGAAATATTAAATAAGAAAGGCGGATATTCCTTGAGAATAAGAGATATGTTCACATTTAAAGATGAAAAGGTTAAGATGCTGCATTTAACATGGTTCGCCTTTTTTGTTTCCTTTTTTGCTTGGTTTAATATGGCGCCTTTAGCATCTTCGATGATGAATGATATGGGCTGGTTCACAGAAGATCATATTGCTGCGCTAGGAATTATCAACGTGGTATTAGCGATTCCTGCCCGTATCATTATTGGATCTTTGCTAGACCGATTTGGTCCAAGGGTCGTCTTCTCTGTATTATTAATTGTCATGTCGATTCCAACGTTTGTTTTTGCCTTTGGAGATACTTGGGCACAGCTCATGATTGCCCGGTTAATCTTAGGGAGTATTGGTGCGAGCTTTGTGGTAGGGATTCGTTTGGTAAGCGAATGGTTCCCACCTAAAAGTGTTGGCTTTGCTGAAGGCATCTACGGTGGTTGGGGGAACTTTGGCTCCTCAGCTGGCTCGATGATTCTGCCTTGGCTTGCTCTAACACTCTTTGGAGGCGATGACGGTTGGAGATATGCGATGGTTTTTACAGGTCTTGTCTGCTTTATTTATGGGTTCATTTATTATTTTAATGTAAGAGATACACCTGATGGCCGGCCATTAATAAAACCGAGAAAAGCAGGAGCTATGGAAGTAAGTTCATGGAAAGATATGATGCAGTTGATTCTATGGACCATCCCCATAGGAGGAGCCGTTGCCCTTAGTTTTTGGAGAATCGAACAAATGGGGTTCATCTCCGTGGAAGTGTTGTATATCATATGGGGTATTGTCCTCTTAGCCTTTTTATTCCAGGTCTATAAAATTTTAAAAGTAAACGTGGCGATTTTGAAAAAAGGAGTTCCTGTGGAAGACCAATATAAGTTTAAAAACGTAGGAGCGTTAAACAGCACCTACTTTGCTAATTTTGGGGCAGAACTCGCCATCGTTTCCATGCTCCCGATGTTTTTCATGACGACATTTTCATTATCTCCAACAGCAGCCGGTATCATTGCGGGAAGCTTTGCATTTATTAATCTGTTGGCGAGGCCATTAGGCGGAATTTTATCCGATCGAATGGGGAGCAGAAGGAACGTCATGCTCATCTATATGCTGGGAATTTCCATAGGCCTTATTGGAATGAGTATGATTGATTCCAGCTGGCCGATTTTCCTGGCAGTTGCTGTAACTGTATTGACCTCTTTGTTTGTTATGGGAGGTGAAGGGGCAACGTTTGCAATGGTTCCTATGGTAAAGAAAAGAGTTACAGGGCAAGCAGCAGGAATGGTTGGCGCATACGGGAACGTTGGCTCTACGATTTATTTAACACTGTATACATTTGTATCCCCGCAGCATTTTTTCTTTATACTGGCGGCAGGAGCGCTCGTAAGCTTTGTGATATGTTACTTTACATTAGAGGAGCCGGAAAATTCATTTGCGAATGAGTATTACTTAACACAGCAAGAAGCACAAACGTTGGCTGAAGCCGAAATGGCGACAACGAAAGACAAGTGAAAAACAGGAACGCCCCCTTAGAACAATTGATATTTGTTCCAAGGGGGCGTTTAAAATATAATAAGAGCTAACGAATAGATTGGGGTGAGGGATATGCAGGCGATTTTATATGTCGGACACGGAAGTCGTGTAGCAGAAGGGAATGAACAGTTTAAACGCTTTATTCAAAGAGTAGAAGATCGACATGATCATATTCAAGAAATTGCCTTTATTGAACTTTCATCTCCGACCATCATGGAAGGGGTTACGGCTTGCGTGGAGCGAGGTGCAGACCGGATCGCTGTTGTCCCGGTATTATTGTTGACTGCACACCATGCAAACGTGGATATCCCGAGGGAACTGGAAGCTGCTAAGGAAACGTTTCCGGAAGTTACGTTATCCTATGGCCGTCCCTTTGGAGTTCAAGAAGACGTGATCGACGTAGCTGTAAGCCGATTGAAGGACGTGGGGCTGCCGGAATTGAAGGAGGGTCAAGAACGTGATGATTGCACGGTCTTGGTTGTAGGCAGAGGATCAAGTGATGGGAACCAGCCGAGCGATGTAGCTAAGGCCGCAAGACTTATCTATGAAAGGGTGGCATGTAACAACGTGGAAACCTGCTTCCTGGCCGCAACGACACCGACGGTGGAGCAGGGGCTTGCGAAAGTGGAGAAACTGGAAGCGCCGCACGTGTACGTACTGCCATATTTACTTTTCACAGGAGTGTTGATGAATGAGCTTGGTGACATGCTCCGTGAGCGCGTGGGAAAAACGAACACACGGTATACACTTTGTGATTTTCTTGGTTCAGATGGCGGATTAAGCGGCGTTTTGGCAAGACGGACGGATGAAACGCTGAGGCAGGAAGGGAGCGTGTAAGCATGAGTGCGCTCCCCTTCATGCTTGAGATGAATGAGCTGAGTGCGGTTGTGGTAGGCGGAGGAGCAGTTGCTTGCCGCCGAGTGAAACCTTTGGTGGAAGTGGGGACGGCTGAAATTGTTGTGATCGCGCCTATGCTGAATGATGAGTTGTTACGGCTTGAGAAGGAAGGATGGTTGAGATGGGAGCAGCGGATGGCAATGGATACGGAAGTATTTTTGTGTGATTTGGTATTTTTATGCACGAATGAGCCCCAGCTACATGAAGGGATTAAGAAGAATAAAGCCCCCCGGCAGCTTGTTTATCGTAGTGATGATGCGCAAGCAGGGGATTTTTATGTTCCTGCACGGATGAATGATGGATTACTTACGGTGAGCGTATCTACTGCAGGAGCCAGCCCTTCTTATACGAAACGGGTGAAGGGAGAAGTGGAGCGTGTATTACCGGCGAATGCAGAAGAAGAGCTTGAATTCTTACAGGAAGCACGGCAGAGGGTATTACGGACCAACGCACCGCGAGAGAGGCAATTGGCGTTGTTGAAAGAACTGGCAACTCCTGAGTTTTTGCAGGATGAGAGGAGGGAGGAGAGATTGGAAGAGCGGTTGAGGGAGTTGGGGAGGAAAAATTAGTAGTAACATCATCATAATTGGAGTATAAGAAGTCGTCCTCTTAATAACTAACGTTACTATGGGGGTGGTAAGACTTGGCCGGGATCGCGGGATTTATATTGTATGTATTGATTTTATTAGTAGCTTTATTTACTTTATTATTTATATTAAAAAAGCTTATTTCTCCTTTTTTAACAAGAACAGCGTATAGACTTGCTTCATTTATTTATATAAAAGTGACTCCTGTTAAAAATATCTTAGTAACAATGGAACTAGTATTCTTCCTTATGGCTATAGCTGAAGTTGTTGCTCTATTTCTATTAAGCTTGGAACCTAGTAACCTGGCACTCATGGTATTTACGGCTGCCTTCTTTTTTCCGTTTTATTGGATGGGGCTAATTTTTAATTACTTGGTCATGATGACAAACCATTACCCGTATACAAGTAAAATGGGAAGTGCATTAGCAGGGATTCAAAAAAATGATAAGGTAGATTATATTTTAGACCGAATAAAACTTTTATTAAAAAATAGTGCCTTAAGTGCGATGGGGCACCTCATAGTGGTTTACGTATGTATTGTTGGGATGGTGGCTTTTGGTGATATGCCTGAGAGTTTTTCGTTTTTACTTTTATTGTCTATGCCTGTGAGCATGTTAACGTGGGTATATTTCACTAATCCTTCTAAAGAGGAACAGCGATTACGTAGAATAACCGTTTATTTTATGATAGCTGTTTTTACAATGTGTAACTATTATATGGAATTTATCGGAGGTAGCCATGATGACGCCGTAAATTATCTATTTCTTTTTATTCCAGCAGTATACTTGGCCTTAGACAGTTTTACTCAGAGTATTATCAAGGACTTTACAAGTTATAAAAGCTAACAATAGGAATTGGTTAAGAATTTCTTTTTTGGCCGTTAGCGACCGAGAGTTTAATTCGCATATCAGCTGTATACTTTTAGAGGATGTTCAATAAGTCCGGGGAAAAATAGCGGTCGTATTTCTTCGTTGACTTGCTTCTGCGTGCTCACGTATGAAAACCATATCCTCAAAAAACCACTTTTTCGTCGTGAGAAGGAACGCTTACGAAGCAGCCAACTTGGCGCTTTGCTCTTCCGAAAAGAAACCCCCCTTTTCCTTCGTGAGAAGTGAATGCTTTCGTGGTGCAAGCAGGATGCTCACAGCTGCGTCTTCTTGAACAACTCGGCTCTTTTTGTCCTCCTTTTTGAACACGCACTTTTAGGTAATGAATGCTTCTAGTCCCTCTTTTTTATATCAGAATATTAAAAAGAGTAAATTGATACCGCGCACACAAAATCTATTCACATCGTTTGTGAAGTATTCTAACAAAGAAGTGGTACACCATTGTGAATCAGTTTAAAGTTAAAGATACATTTCTTACTATTGGGGGCTGAATCATTGAAGTTAACACCGGTTGAACAAGAAAAGCTGCAACTATTTTTAGCAGGAGAGCTGGCTACCAAACGGAGAGACCGGGGTGTGAAGCTCAATTATCCAGAAGCAACAGCAATATTATCTTGTTTTGTTATGGAGGGCGCACGTGATGGGAAGAGCGTTCAGCAATTAATGGAAGAAGGGAAACACGTCCTTTCCTCTGATGAACTCATGGAAGGGGTGGCTGAGATGCTTGATTCCATTCAAGTTGAAGCTACGTTTCCGGATGGGGTGAAACTCGTAACCATCCATGATCCGGTTCAGATGGATCAGGATAGAGTCAAACCAGGAGCTTTTGATATTCAAGGTGGAACCATAGAAATTAACGAAGGAAGAGAATCTATTGATTTATTAGTACAAAATGAAGGAGCTCGTTCAATACAAGTTGGTTCCCATTTTCATTTTGCTGAGGCAAATCTAGGGTTAACATTTAATAGAGAAAAAGCGATGGGTATGCGCCTTGATATTCCATCTGGAACGGCTGTGCGTTTTGAACCCGGTGAAGAAAAGACAATTACACTCGTTCCTTTTGGAGGGAAGCAACAAGTATACGGCTTTAATAATAAGGCAAATGGTTATATAGATGTACGGAGGAAACAGCAAATGGAAGAAAAGCTCGTGGCATGGCAAGAAGGGGGGAAAAAGCATGAAGTTAGATCGTAAAGAATATGCAGATTTGTTTGGACCAACAACAGGGGATCGTGTTCGTTTAGCTGATACAGATTTGTGGGTTGAAGTAGAATATGATTATACGATCTATGGAGATGAAGTTGTTTTTGGTGGGGGGAAGACGATTCGAGATGGAATGGGTCAAAATGGAAGAGTGACTTCCCAGGAAGAAGCGCTAGACCTTGTTATCACGAATGTATTGATTGTAGATTATACAGGCATCGTAAAGGCAGATGTCGGGGTTAAAGATGGCCGTATTGTCGATATTGGAAAAGCAGGTAACCCGGATACAATGGATGGGGTAACGCCAAGTCTTGTGATCGGTACGGCTACAGAAGTAATGGCTGGAGAAGGAAAAATTTTAACGGCTGGGGGCGTAGATTCCCATATTCATTTTATCGCTCCTCAACAAATGGAAACGGCTCTCTCTTCTGGTATTACAACGATGATTGGTGGAGGCACAGGGCCTGCAACGGGAAGTAAAGCTACGACGAGCACCTCAGGACCTTGGCATATGCATCGTATGTTAGAAGCGGCAGAAGATTTTCCAGTGAATGTAGGGTTCTTAGGAAAAGGGAATGCTTCAACGAAACAACCACTGGTAGAACAAGTAGAAGCTGGTGCTATAGGTCTGAAACTTCATGAAGATTGGGGAACAACACCGGCAGCCATTGATGCATGTATGAATGTGGTTGAAGAGAATGATATTCAAGTGGCGATTCATACAGATACGTTAAATGAAGCAGGTTATCTAGAAAATACTTTGGAAGCGATTGGAGATCGCGTGATTCATACCTACCATATTGAAGGAGCAGGCGGAGGTCACGCCCCGGATATCATGAAGCTCGCATCTTACGCCAATATTTTACCTTCGTCTACAACCCCCACCCTGCCATATACTGAAAATACAATGACCGAGCATTTGGATATGATGATGGTGTGTCATCATCTGGATCCGAATGTTGAGGAGGATTTGGCATTTAGCTATTCACGTATTCGGGCGGGTACGATCGCGGCCGAAGATATATTGCATGATATAGGCGCGGCAAGTATGACATCTTCAGATTCCCAAGCGATGGGTCGCGTAGGGGAAGTTCTCATTCGTACATGGCAAACAGCAGATAAAATGAAAAAACAACGGGGTCCACTTCGAGGAGACAACCAAAGTGATAACAACCGTGTGAAGCGGTATATCGCAAAATACACCGTTAATCCAGCCATTACACATGGAATCAGTCATGAAGTCGGTTCGATCGCACCTGGGAAACTTGCCGACCTTGTTTTATGGGACCCTGCATTTTTCGGAGCCAAGCCTGAACTTGTCTTCAAGGGAGGTCATATTGCAAGGGCGCAAATGGGCGATCCGAACGGGTCGATCCCGACGCCCCAACCTGTCTTTATGCGTCAAATGTATGCATCTTACGGAAAAGCAAATGCCTCAACATCACTTACTTTTATGTCACAAGCAGGTATTACCAATCAGGTGCCGGAAAAACTGGGATTGCAAAAGAAGGTAGTCCCGGTGAAACAAATCCGCGGGCTCAGCAAACTGGATATGAAGTGCAACCATTTGCTTCCTGATATCCAGATAGACCCTGAAACCTACGATGTTTATGCGAACGGGGAAAAGCTTTTCTGTGAACCAGCAAGCAAACTCCCGCTTACGCAAAAGTATTCTCTATTTTAATAAAATCTAGTAGAGCGTTTGTTCCAGTAAATGGGGCAGACGCTTTTTTGTAGAGGAATTACTGGCACTTTCGAAAAGGGATTGTCAAAACTACATTGATAAATTATAATCATAACTATCAAATATTTCTGAAATCATCTTCTTTAAATGCTAACTGGTTAGTATTTAAGAAATAAAAACAGAAAGGGGAGATGAGTCCCTTAATTCAGCTTATATACCCCTAAATATCAGCCCTATAACTAACATAAACAAGAGGTGATGAAGTGGCTAAAAAAAGAGAATATGGGAAATATCATCCTGGCTTAAAATGGGGTCCATTTACAACACGTCTCCCAGGGGTGCATGTTGGGATATCGTGGCCTATGCTCATTCAAGGTGCAATTATTTCTATGGCCACAGGTGGTTCACTTGCTCCATTAATGATGGAGTTTTTTAACGTATCGTTTGAGGTAGCTTGGACGACGATGTCGATTCAACTCTTTTGGGTTTGGTCACACACGGTATTATTTGGTGAGCCTCATGCTCCAGGATGGATTACACCGGCTTTGCCGTTAGTAATTGTCTTTCTCGGCGATTATTCACCAGGAACTGAAGCGGTTCACGCAATGATGGCGGTGATGCTCGTCATATCAGTTCTTTTCTTGTTTTTCGGTCTCACAGGGTTAGGTGACAAGTTTAACCGACTGGTTCCAAATACGTTAAAAGCAGGAATTATCATGGGGGCAGCTATATCTGCTTTTATGTCTGAGTTTGATCGTGTCCAAGAGCTTCCTTTCACATTAATTAGTGCTTGGGTTGCTGTATTAATGGTATTATATTCCATACCGTTTCAAAAGATTAATAATGTGAAGGTAAAAGGTTTGTTAGCTGCTAATGCATTGTTGGTGGGGTTCATTGCTGCAGGTATCGTAGGAAGCATCAGTGGTGAGATTCAATTTAATATTGAGTGGGGGATATTTATTCCTCAATTTGGTGAAATGTTCGCAACACTGACTCCTTACGGTGTTGGGCTACCGTCCTGGGAAATGATTTTAGCTGCTATACCGATGGCTTTGAGCATCTATATCCTGGTATTCGGAGATTTGTTAGTAGCCGATGGTTTGATCCGTTCTGCGAAAAAGTCAAGACCGGATGAAAAAATAGATGTTAATTATACACGCACTCATTATGCATTGACGCTGCGTAATTTAGGCTATTTACTTACTGGAGGGGCGTTCATTCCTTTACATGGACCGATTTGGACGGGTGTCCAAGTCTATGTAATTGAACGTTATAAGCAAGGGAGAAAAGTGATGGACTCGATATTCACCGGAACGATAAACTTTCATCTGCTTGCGCTGCCTTTGGGGTTTCTCATGCCAATTATTTCGCTCATTCTTCCACTATTGGATGTCGCTCTTTCCTTGACATTATTGCTTACCGGCTTTGCTTGTGCATACTTAGCCATGTCCATGGTATCGACAAACGTATCCAGAGGAATGACATTATTCATTGGTGTCCTGACTGCCCTTCAAGGACCGGCGTGGGGGCTTGGTGTAGGAGTAGTGATGTACATCTTATTAATGGGAATTAATGGGCGACCACCAAGTATGAAAAGCAAATACGATACGAAAGAAGAGCAGCAGATGTAAAAAGAAAAAAGTAATCTTAAAAAATGACAGTCAGAATATTCATTTTTAAATTAATTTTTAAATATACTAACCAGTAGGTATTCGAATATTTCAGGGCATATAGGAGAAGGGGGAGTAAGAATGAATTCATATCTTAAGGAGCTACAAGAACGTAAAGAGAGAGCCCTTCTTATGGGTGGGCAAGAAAAGGTCAATGCCCACCGTGAGGGGGGATTTTACACAGCTCGGGAGCGAATCGATAGACTGGTGGATCAAGACTCATTTTTGGAAATGGGTTTACTTAATCACTCTGATGTTCCGGGTGCAGAACATAAAAGTGCAGCCGATGGGTTGATCTGTGGATTAGCAAAAGTGGAAGGTCGTCCAGTAGTCGTTACAGCTTTAGATAAGACTGTATTTGCTGGGACTGAGGGTACAGTGCATATGAAAAAAGCAAAGGCCTTCCATGATTATGCTGTAAAACGTGGTTTCCCGCTCATAAACCTTGGGGAAGGCGGAGGACTACGTATGCCTGACGGAATGGGTTCAGACAACATAAGCCAAAATATGATGCCTATGACGTTATTAAAACATGAACGTCAGGTTCCTTTAATTACAAGTATCATGGGCGATAGTTTTGGCGGCCCCACATGGTTTGCGGTTTCCTCTGATTTTGTTAGTCAGGTCAAAGGAAGCTGTATGGCCGTCGCCGGGCCACGTATGTTAGAAATAGCGACTGGAGAGAAAGTGTCCCCAGGTGAATTAGGGGGATGGAAGATTCATGCCGAACAAACGGGTCAAACAGATCATGTGGCCGAAGATGAAGAGCATTGTTTGGCAACGATTAAAGAGTTTCTAAAATATATGCCATCCCACGCAGAGGAAGAGCCGCCTTTACATCCTACAGCCGATGATCCAGCGCGAATATTAGATGAAGTTACTACACTCGTGCCGACAAGAACGACGAGGGCTTATGATATGAAAAAGCTTATTAAACTTATCGTCGATGATGGGGAATATTTTGAGATAAAATCCCTATTTGGCAAGGCCTTACTCACTATTCTGGCTCGTTTAAATGGGCGAGTGGTGGGAGTTGTCGCCAATCAGCCAATGCAATACGCTGGAGCGGCAGGGCCTGATGAATGTGATAAAGCCACGGAATTTATTTGCCTTTGTGATTCTTTTCATATTCCGCTCGTCTTTTTACATGACATTCCTGGGTTTCGAGTGAGCAGCGCCGCTGAAAAAGAAAGGATTCCATCTAAGATTATGATTTGGAACCAGGCTTTAGCTCAATCTACAGTTCCTAAATTATCAGTTGTCATTCGGAAAAGCATAGGTGCGGCCTATAGTAATATGTGTGGTCCGGAAATGGGAGCTGATTTTGTTGCTGCTTGGCCGCTAGCAGACATTAATTTTACAGGTCCTGAAGTAGGGGTGAATGTCGTATATGGCCGTCATCTAATAGAAGCAGAGAATCCGAAAGAGGAACGACAAACACTCTTAAAGGAGTGGGAATTCGAAAGCTCACCTTATAAGGCAGCTGCCAAACATCTCATTGATGACGTGATTGATCCTAGAGATACTCGTCAATTTTTATGTCAGTCACTTGAATATGCTTGTCATAAAAATGGCTCTATAAGTGAACGTCGTTTAGCAAACTGGCCGACGGGATTTTAAATCTATTATGACAATACTCGAGGAGTGATCAATAATGGAACGAATCTGGATGAAAAATTGGCCTACCCGTGTACCTACAAAGCTCCATTATTCATTAGGAGAAAAACCGTTGCATGAATATTTGCATCATCATGCGGAAGAGAAACCAGATCAATCTGCATATATCTTCTATGGTACTTCTATTTCTTGGCAAGAGTTAGATCGGTACTCAGACAGTCTTGCCTGTTACTTGCAACGTCAAGGTGTGCAAAAAGGCGATCGAATCGGGATTTACATGCAAAACTGTCCGCAGTATATGATTGCCCATTACGCGATTCAAAAAATCGGGGCCATTGTTTCTCCATTTAACCCAATGTCAAAGGAAGCTGAACTGGCGTATATGGTCGAGCAAATCAATGCTAAGGGGATCATTACCGGTCAAGAGCTATATCCTTTTGTCAAAGCGGTTAAGGATAAAAGTGAGAATTTAGAAATCGTTGTGACGACCAATTACTTGGATTTCTTATCTGAAGGAACTATTCTGCCGATTCCAGAGGAAGTAAGTATGGAAAAGCAGACCTTTGAAGAAGCGGAAGATTTGTTGGATATTATCCGAACGTATCAACCAAACTTTGAAGCTGTACCCATTAACATTTGGGAAGATGTTAGTTTGATGGTTTTTACATCTGGAACGACAGGAAGACCTAAAGCAGCGATGTTAACGTATGGAAATGCCTTGTTTAAAACCGCATCCACTTTTGAAGCTAATGGGTTAAATTATGAAGATCGATCAGTAGCCGTTATGCCCCTTTGTCATATTGCGGGAATGGTCATGGGTGTAAACCTTCCTGTCTATAGCGGATCCACGAGTGTATTGCTAACGAGATTTGAGCCGGAAACGGTCATTACCGCGATGGAACAATATAAGCCTCAAAATTGGTATAGCATCGTACCTATGAATATGGCGATCCTCCATCATCCTGGCATTGAAACACGTGATTTGACGTCTTTAAACCGTAATATGTGTACCAGCTTCGGAATGCCAATTACACAAGACCTCGTCAATCAGTGGAAGAAAGTTACGGAAGGATGTCAATTACATGAAGCTGCTTACGGGCTTAGTGAAACGCATACCTGTGATACATTTATGCCGGCGGATAACGTAAAATTAGGAAGTTGTGGGATTCCTACTCATGAAACAGATATTCGAATCGTTGATCTGGAGAGTGGCGAAGACCTACCAACAGATAAGGAGGGCGAAATTGCTGTAAAAAATCCGGGGGTATTTAAAGGTTATTGGAATCGGCCTGAGGCGACCGCAGAGACATTGCGTGACGGTTGGGTGTTCACGGGAGATATCGGATATATTGATGGGGAAGGATATTTGTATTTTTCCGGGAGAGTAAAAGAAATGATCAAAAGTTCCGGCTACAGTGTATTTCCTGAAGATGTTGAGGCGTTACTCATCGACCATAAAGCCATCGCCCAAGTGGCTGTGATTGGAGTGCCGGATGAGAAGAAAGGGGAAAGTGTCAAAGCATTTGTTGTTCTTCATCCTCAGTATAAAGGGAAGATTTCAGAGACGGAAATTGTAGACTGGGCGAAAGAAAAAATGGCTGCTTATAAGTATCCGCGATATGTGGAATTTCTTCAAAGCGTACCTGCGACCGGATCAGGAAAGGTGTTACGACGCTTGTTAAAGGAAGAAGTGAGGGCGAATGAATAAGGTAAGAAGAATGTTTTATCCATTATATTGAAAGCGCTTACTAAAGGGGTGGTAAATATGTCTTGGCAACCGGAAGTTGACGAAATCAAATATCGAAAAGAATTAGCACAACGCATGGGCGGAAAAGAAAGGGTTCAAAAACATCGTTCCAATGGGAAGCTAACGGTTCGTGAAAGAATTGACGTCCTTCTGGACAGAGGAACTTTTCATGAAAGCGGATCGATTACTGGTAAAGTCACATATCAAAATGGTGAAATAACAGACTTTACACCTGCTAATTTTTTATTAGGAACGGGTGAAATTAATAAACGTAAAGTTGTAATTGGAGCTGATGATTTCACAGTGCGTGGGGGTGCTGCAGATGGAGCCATTATAGTTAAACAAGTCTATTCAGAGAAAATGGCCAATGAATTGCAACTTCCAATGATCCGTCTTGTTGATGGCACAGGCGGAGGGGGGAGTGTCAAAGTATTGGATGACATCGGTTATCCTTATGTGCCTGTAAACCCAGCTTGGGATCTAGTAGTTAAAAATATGGGAACTGTTCCTGTCGTTGCAGCTTGCTTGGGATCGGTGGCCGGCTTAGGAGCGGCGCGGGTAGCCGCTTCCCATTTTTCCATTATGGTTAAGGAGATATCACAACTATTTGTTGCAGGACCCCCAATTGTCAAATTTGGAATGGGCGAGGAGGTTAGTAAGGAGGAGCTGGGTGGTGTTCAAGTTCATCGCTCTAGCGGGGCTGTTGATAATATTGCTGAATCAGAGGAAGATGCCTTTCATCAGATTCGGACGTTTTTGTCTTATCTACCTCAAAATGTTTTCCAAGTTCCTCCTGTTATTGATTCTGATGACGAATCTGAACGAAGGGAAGAAGAATTAATTTTTGTCATTCCTAAGAATAGACGGAGGCCATATCACATTCGAAAAATACTGCCCATGATCTTTGATAAAAATTCCATTTTTGAAATGGGGTGTTATTATGGCGGAAGTACAGTCACAGGGTTAGCACGTTTAGATGGTCATCCAATAGGGTTTTTAGCTCCGGATCCTTATGTACATGGAGCTGGACTTACAGCAGAAAGCAGTCAAAAAATAGAACGTTTTGTGGATTTATGTCAAACCTTTCATTTACCGATCGTTAATCTTGTTGATCAACCGGGAATGATGATCGGTTTAGAAGCTGAGAAAAAAGGCACAATCCGTCAAGGAGTGCGGGCTATCTCAGCGATTTATCAGGCAACTGTGCCGTCCATCGAAATCATTATTCGACGAGTCTATGGTGTCGGTGGCGCAGGAATGAGTAATGGGCATGGACTGAACTTACGCTATGCTTGGCCATCTGGAGATTGGGGCTCTTTGCCGCCGGAAGGAGGCATACAAGTCGCTTATCGACGAGAATTAGAGGCAAGTGAAGACCCCCAAGCCCGGTTACAGGAAATCATGGAAGATATTGAATCTCATCGTTCTCCTATTCGTACTGCTGAAGCATTCGGTATAGAAGAAATTATTGATCCAAGAGATACACGTCCTCTTTTATGTGAATGGGTTCATAACGCTTATGAATTATTGCCTCAGTTGCTTGGGTATTCGACGCATACGATGCGTCCGTAATAGGTTCATGAGGGAGCTTTTGTTAATGCAAAATAGGTTATTCTGAAACTCAAATAGAGGAGGTCTTTCATGGGATTGGAAAGCTTTGAAAATACGATGAACACCGATGAAGAAATCGTGGTCAATAAACTGGAGCAGTAGGCAGAAGAGATTGGTGATAAAACTTTTTTCTACTATGGGGAAGAAGATCAGTGTTTTACTTTTAAACAATTTAATGAAATGTCAAATAGCTTCGTTCATTATTTAAAGAGGCTTGGGGTTAAAAAGGAGACCGGATATCGGTCTTTCTTGTTAACCCGCTGGTGACTACTTTAGCGATGTTTAGTATATGGAAAATAGGGGGCGTTTTCAGTCCTATTAATTTTAATTATCATGGCGCAATCCCAGCTAGAGAAGGTGGTGAAGACGTTATTGTTGCCTTCGTGGTATTACAAAGACAAGAGCAACTAGATGATGATAGCTTAAGAGTTTGGATTAATAGGAGCATGCCCAAATTCATGTGGCCATCGATCATTCGAACTGTATCCAGTTTACCACGAACGCCGACAAATAAGGTTGAAAATTCAAATTAAAGGAAAAATTGCGGAAGAGCCAGAGGAAAGTAAAAATATGTAACCATGTAACTGAGGAGAATGATTATCAGTGTTAGGAAAGGCCCTAACGAAAACCCGGAAGCTGCATCATAAAAAACGGTAAATCAAAAATTCGTTCTACGAAAGGAGCCCCATGAATGTTGTCGTGGTATCGAAACAAATGGGAAGTTTATGTGGGTATACCGCAGGAAGAAGTAAAGCAACTAATGCAAGAAATTTTTGAAGAATGGCAGGTTGGTTATGAAACCAGTTATGCTCCTCCTAATAAGATGTATGATGGTCAACATGAGCAAGTGATTTTGAAAACGGAACAGTTAACTGTGGTACTTATTTATGTTTCGGCTGACCCCATCTCAAGGGTGTTTTCGTCATTTTTAAGTACTAGACAGCATTTAGGTGGGATTACCTATCTATCCATTCATTATAGTCGTGATTCCGATGCTCAGTTAAAAACATTGTTACAGCAATTTAGCCAGCGAGTTCCCAAAGATCCTTGGAGGATTACCACACACCCTCGTTTTCAATTTGCTATTCTCTTAGAGCTAATGAATAAACAAAAATGGAAGAAATTCTCTGCAAATGAAAAAGGAGAGATGGATAGTGACGAATAAAGGTAAAAAATGGTACAAAATACGACCGAGAGATGGAATTTTTCTATTGGGGATTTTCTTTTATGTCATTGTTTTTTTCCTCCCGTGGAGTTATGATGTCATGATTTTAAATGTCTCACTGGTGGCTTGGGGGGCGTATTTATTACACGTACTGGTACCTGCTGTAGGGATTTTATTAATCATAAGTGAAAAGGATATATCAAGTCGTAAGCCTGAACATATGGAAGCAGGTATTTCCAAGGATAAGTAAATGGTTTTTCTTATTTACGAGGGGGGTAATGATGAAAATCATCGAACTGTCGGTGGTGGTTATATACCTGATCGCTTTAATCATTTTAGGTAGAGTGACACAGAAACGTATTTCACAGTCTCAAGCTGGGGTTGAAGAGTACTATGTAGCTGGACGTAATGTTGGCACAGGTGTGAATTCCTTGGCCATGATGGCGGCACTAGGGAGCGGTGGATCGTTTATGGCTGGTACTGGCACCGCTTTTAACCTTGGGTTGCCATTTTTAGCATGGATGACTGTGGGATCAATCGTTGGTTTTTCAGTAGCAAGTGTATTAGTGGCGAAACCGTTACGTAATTCCCGTAAATTCACAGTTTCAGAATTTCTAAATGATCGCTATGGACACATATTTTTTAAAGTGGCCATTCCTATTGTGATTATTATTGGTTCAGCCATGTACCTGATGTCACAAATGACAGCCGGAGGGTTAATCGCTTCCTATGTTACTGGGTTGTCTTATCAATGGGGCCTCCTCATTATTACGGTTGTATTTATCTTGTATGTATCCATGGGTGGGATGTTAGCAGTAACTTGGACAAATATTTTACAAGGGATCATGATGGTTGCCCTTATATCAATCATCACCTTGGGAGGAATTTTTCATTTTCCTATTCGTTGGTCTGAATTTTTTGCTAATACCTTTGCTGAACAACCAATGCTCGGGGCTGTTGGAGGCACTATGCCTATTACTGCTTATCTCGGAGCGTTTGTGACTTGGGCTGCAGCGATATGCGTAACTCCACATTTAATCATGAGAATATTTACATCTTCCAATGCCCGATCAGCAAAACTTTCTATGAATATTAGTATGCTTATGTATGGTAGTTTAATGTTGGCTTCAACATTTGTTCTTGTTCCTTTTGTTCCTCTGTTAGATAGTTCTCTCCTAGAAGCGACCCATTCGGATATGTGGCTTTTGCTGATTGTGGAACAATTTTTTCCTGCGATCCTCGTAGGGGTTATTACGGCAGGAATTATGGCGGCTGTAATGTCAACAACTGATGCTTTACTATTGGCCGTAAGTAGTGCTTTTGCCTATGATTTATATAAAGGAGTATATAAGCCAAAGGCTACCCATCAGCAGATTTTAAGAGCTTCAGCGATTTTCACATGGGTCATTGGCATAACTGTTATGTTTATTACTCTCCATCCACCGCCATTTTTGGTTGTGCTCTATACTGCAGCGGTTGGATTTATGGTAGCTGCACTTTTTGCACCCCTTGTATTTGGCATCTGGTGGAGACAGGCCAACTCAGCGGGAGCAATTACGGGGCTTAGTGTCGGTGCTGTCAGTTTTATGGTAGCTTTTCTCGGTTTTGAGTTACCGTATAATTCAGAGATTTTGATTGCATTACCCCTTTCAATCATTTCGATGATGATTGTATCCGTATGGACACAAGGACCGTCCCAAAACATGCTTGATCGAATGGATCACTATCATCAAGATATTTGATAGGGCTGCCCATAAGTCATCATTCATGACTTATGGGCAGCCTTTCTTCTATGGCATGTTTACTACGGAGAGACTACCCATATCAGCACTAGACTCCGTTTTTCGGCGGAAGCAACGGAGAATTCAGCGCAAGGGACGTTTATTGCAACGTTACGCCGAGGACATTTGGAGCACCAACCCTTTTTTCAGTGTTCATGAGTTTTATTTTCCTCATATGATAAAATGAGATATGTATACTCACCTACCTTCCTAAGGCCACAAGGAGCATGACAAGATGAAATCGATGTGTCGTTATGGTTTTACCGTTAGCATTCTTTTCTATGTGCTTGTGCACATTTTTTCTTTTTTTATGGGAAAGGATTGGATGTTACACCTGATGTCTTTCAGCGGGTTGTTAGCGTTGTTTTTTGCTCTTATCTATCTAAGCCCCCGAAATAGCCCTGTACCTTATTTTCTAACCATTGCCTCTCTCATCATCGGATATTTCACGTTGGGGAATGAATTATGGCCACAGTTATGGGAAGGAATTCGGGAGATGAACAGTATTATATTATTGCTCCTGATTGTTCCCATGATTGGTTGGGTGCTCCGCGAAGAAAATTACATTGAAGCGTTGATCGGATCTGCGAAAAACTTGTTGAGAACGAGTAAACGGTTCTATGCTGGATTAATGTTTATCACTCAGCTCGTAGCTTACTTTCTCTTGTTTGGTGCCATTCCGATGCTGTTTCAATTTGTTCAGGTATTGCTCGGAGACAAAAAGGATGAGGACTGGGAATATTTTAAAGGAACGGCTTTATTACGCGGCTTCGGACTCAGCACGATTTGGGTCATCAGCATCCCTAGTGTTGTGTTTATTATTGAAAGTACTGGTGCCTCTTTAGGATTAACGATGGCACAAGGTTTTTTTATCTCGATTTGCGGAGTTTTTTTATCGCTCTTGTTCGTTACAATTCACGAAAAAAGAAGTGGATTAGATTATACATCCGGCATTCTGGAAGAGTTACATAAAAAAATCCCCACTGATCATGCCAAGTATCATCATTCATTGACCCGCGAATTCGTACTGTTGTTCATCACCCTGTTTGGTCCGGTATTAGTGATTAACTATTTTCTGGACTGGGGTTTGCTCATGATCATATCCATATGTGTGCTTGTTTGGTCTTGCTTTTATTATATCATTAAAAAGAAAGGACATCATTTAAGGAATCATGGTAAAAACTATTTGCGCACAGGTATCCTCCACAAATCTCAGGAATTAGGGATTATGCTTTCGGCCGGCTTGCTGATTAACGTCGTACATGCCTCTGGAGGGGGCTTATGGGTCGTTGACACCATTTTTACTATATCAGAGACCACGTTTATTCATATGTTTTGGATTCTTCCTTTCCTTGTGATCTTTTTAGGATTTATCGGCCTTGGCCCATTGACGGTTATGGTTCTTGTTGGCGGAATATTTCAAGGCGCTTCCTTACCTTATCCCCCTGAATTGATTGTGCTTAGTTTGACTCTGGGCAGTGCGATTACGGTTTTTTTATCACCGTTTATCTTACCGCTGATCGTCTTAAGTCAAGCCAATGGCCTAGCGTTGTGGAAAAATGGATTGAAGTTTAATTTCGGTTATTCAGTAGCGTTTTATGTCATGGTGCAGATGTACTTGCTGATTATGCTTGGGTTGTTATAAGTTCAAAAACGCCCGCAGCTTAAGCCCTGCGGGGATATTATCCCTTTTTAATAACCGCTGTCTTCTACTTCTTCCGTAATATAGACATTATCCAATAGTAAGAGGCCGCTTGGGTGTTGTACAAATCCCTCTACACTATTAGCGACAGCAACCAGGTAATCATTGTGAACGGTAGGAATGACAGGCGCTTCATCAATGATGAGTTGTTCAGCTTCTTCATATAGTTGTTCACGGGTTTCTTCATCA
Organism: Geomicrobium halophilum; assembly: GCF_014207655.1. Lineage (GTDB taxonomy): Bacteria > Bacillota > Bacilli > Bacillales > Marinococcaceae > Geomicrobium > Geomicrobium halophilum. Next base: position 479,867 of record NZ_JACHHJ010000002.1, read on the forward strand.
CTTTCCTCACGTGCATCAATGATGAGTTCATCTAGTTCTTCGTTCGCGTAGAAGGTCTGATTTCCGTCGGCTCCGAGATTGTCAGAATGGAAATTTGGATGTAGACCATAATCGCCATCACCCGTTGATGTGGACCAGCCTAGGACGAATATATCGTGTTCCCCTTCACCAACGGCATCGAGATAAGCTCCCCATTCGAGCTCTTGAATGTCAGCTTCAACACCGATCTCAGCGAATTGGTCTTGAAAATATTCGGCAACCTGGATACGCATGGGGTTAGCGTCGTTTGTCCAAATCGTTGTTTCAAAGCCATCTTCATAACCGGCATCAGCGAGTAATTCTTCTGCTTGTTCTGGATCGTAAGAAAGCGGGTCAAGGTCGTCACTTGCGCCAAACACTAAATCGCTTAAGGGGCTTTCTGCTACTGAACCATAACCTCCATAGATGCCTTCAAGCATGACTTCTTTATCAATAGCCATGGACAGAGCTCTGCGCACTTGGGCATCGTCAAATGGTTCCTCTTCCGTATTAAAGCCTACATACTCAAATCCGAGTTGTTGCTCGGTGACAAGGGATGCGTTTTCCATTTGTTCTACTTGTCCAACATTCGAAGGTTCAATTTGCTGGGCAAAGTGTGCTTCCCCATTTTCTACCATACCTATTCTCGTGGCCTGTTCAGGGACGACTTGAAAAGATAACGAATCAAGATATGCAGGTTCATCCCAATAGTCAGCATTATTTGTAAGAGTAACTTCGTCTCCCTGGACCCAGTTATCAAACTCAAAAGGCCCAGTGCCAATAGGGTTTGTGTCCAATCCTACATCTCCGTTTGCATCGGCTTCGATCGCTGCTGGACTAATGATGCTGGCAGCACCGTGGGAAAGGTGAGCAGGTAAGGGAGCAAAAGGTTCGCTCGTCGTAATTTCAACGGTGTGTTCGTCTACTGCATCAATGTCTTCCACAAGCTCAAAAAGAGAAGCACGCGGGGAAGCCGTTTCAGGATCAAGTAGCCGTTCGAGACTAGCTACTACAGCTTCTGCATTAAAAGGTTCCCCATCATGGAAGGTAACATCTTCCTGCAGGTTGAATTCCCATGTATGGTCGTCTAGCTGTTCGTAGTTTTCTGCAAGTCCGGGTTGGATTTCCATATTTTCATCTTGATAGACAAGCGTTTCATACACATTCGTATAAATAATGTTTGATGGAACATCACTGGCGGCTTGAGGATCCAGGGTAACTGCATCTGAAGGCATGGCAAGAACCATTTCGCCGCCTTCAACAGGACCAGTTTCTTCATCGTTGGTTTCTTCTTCACCTGTTTCTGGCCCCTCATTCGCCTCTTCAGTAGAAGTCTCATCTAGGTTGTCATCGGTGCAAGCAACTACGCCGAGAAGTAAACTAGTCCCCAATATCGGCATAATTTTTTTCATGGTGGATCCTTCCTCTCTTCATATTTTTCACTCTATTAATAATAAAGTGTAATATACTTTTTAGACTCATTGCAATATAAAAAAGAGAAAGTGTTTGATCATTCCAATTCTTCTGGCCATCTTTCTTGTTGATATGCCATATCCCAGAACATATATTCATAACGACTCGTGTTGAGAAAAATCGCTTCGAGTTGCTCGAGTTCTTCTTCTGTTTTGCCTTCAGCAAGTTCATCCAGTTTAGAAATGAGCCATTCAGCGATTTCGCCGAATTCATCAGATGCATACATCCGCACCCATTCGCCGTATTGTTCATGCTCGGTAGCACCGGGGATTTTTGCGAGTTGGAGGCCAATTTCATAATAGCTCCAGGCACAGGGGAGAATAGCTGCGATGAGTTCGGCGAGCGCACCTTTTTGAGCTTCTGCCATCATATAGCTGCTATAGGCGAGGGTCACTGGCCCGGGGATAGTAGCTTCCAGTTCTTCGCGTGAAATGCCAAGACGTTCGGCGTATGAACGGTGCAATTCCATTTCCGTGTTCAAAGTTTCATCGAGCGCTTTTGCAAAACCCGACATCGTGTCAAGGTCAGGAGCAAGGACGGTCCCCATTGCCATGACACGTGAGTATTCAATAAGGTATTTATAATCTTGGCGCATAAAATATTTAAAAGATTCAAGATCAAGAGTGCCATAGCCAATCCCTTGTACAAAAGGATGCTTATGGCTTGCTTTCCAAATAGCATCAGCGTTTTTACGAATGCGTTGGGTGAATGTCATATGGACCACTCCTTTGGCTGGTTACACCACATGGTGATAAAGCGAAGCAGTGTTTTTGTATAGTTGAGTAATTGGTCGATGTTCATCTGTTCATTGACAGCGTGGGCATGTTCTAATTTTCCGGGACCGTAACAGACCGTCGGTATGCCTGCCTCCGCGAGCCAACCTCCGTCGTTCACAGACGGAGACATGGAAATTTTCACAGGTTCCGCGTATGTGGATTCATGAGCCTCTTGTAAGAAATGAACACCCAGATGTTTCTCATCGATAGAAAAAGAAGGAAAGACTTCGCCTCGATCCTCAATCATGGATGCTCCACCCCAGTGAAATGTAGGCGGATGATCTTTCATCCACAGATCAGCATTTGCTGTTGCCAGCAGGTGGTTCTCGATTTCTTTGGCCACTGAATCAGCGCTTTCATCCGGATAAAAATGGACAGTGATCCACAGCCTACATTCATCAGCCACGAATGCGGCATGGCGTCCGCCTTCAATGACAGCGGGATTAATCGTATTTGTTCCAGGGGAAAATCCTGGGTATGATTTATGAATCGCCCAGTCTCGTTCCAACTCCTGTAAAGCCGTTATTAGTTTGGTCATTTTCTCGATAGCGCTGGCTGCACGTAACTCTCCGCCAGCATGAATCATACGGTGGCGCGTTCCGTCATGATGAGTCGTCGGGCTTTTTACCGTGACCCACCCTGTAACCACACCACCTTGACCGTGGATTTCGCAATCACTCGTATCGGCAACGAGTGCGAAATCAGCACTGTATCCACGGTCGCAGCACTGTTTTGTCCCTGCCTCCCCGACTTCTTCGCCAATCACGGATTGAAGTATTATATCGCCCCGAAGGGCAATACCGTATTCATGCAACAGTCGAAGTGAGAACAAGCAGGCAGCGATGCCCCCTTTCATATCCGCGGCTCCACGCCCGAAGAGTGTTCGGTCTTTTACGGTTGCTTCGAATGGTGGAGTTTGCCAAAATTCATCCTCCTCCACTGCAGCGACATCTACGTGGCCGTTTAAAATCAGACTTTGATACTCGGAAGACTTCGAGCCCTTACGGGTTCCAACAACATTTGGATCGCCTGAATATACATCCCATTGATCAATCGTAAATTGTGTGGCTCGCAACTCATCAGCGATGTAATGCTGGATCTCCGTTGTGTTTCTAGCCGGCGGGGCAGGAGTGGGGAAGGCAATTAAATCTGAAAGTAGTTGGATCAACTCGTCTTCTCGTTCATCGACCTTTTGTATAAGGTTTTCTATGTCTTCGATCCTCCATCAACTCCTTTAAAAAAACCACTTCAGTAGAGAAGTGGTCACGGTAGGATACATAGGTATTCATCCATCCACTTCCCTCCGCTAGTATGAACTAGATCAGGTCATAAGGGTCGAGGCAATGTCTCTCTCAGCTCATGGGAGCACCCCTAGTGGTTTGATTCATTTTCTATTACTGCTCATCAAAGTATCATAAATAATAATATAAATCAAATATTAGAAAAAAACTATAAAATTACTGGGGGATGCAGTCTAGGGAAAAGAATGATATACTTTTTAAATTAAAATATTCGAAAAAACCGATAACATTTATGCGTGAGGAGGGGTGTTCTTCCATGCTATACCCATTAAGTGAAAATGCAATCCATATTACCCTTGGGCATAACATCGATCCGGAGATTCATCAACGAGTAAAAAAAATAATGGAACGAGTTGAGGAAGAGCCGTTTCACGGATATGTTGAATGTGTCCCGAGTTACACCGGTGTAACTGTCTTTTACGATCCAATCAATATTTATCATACAATGGAAGAAAAGAAGGGATCACCTAGTGAATCCGTGATGAGGTATTTAAAGAAGGTGGTCGACTCGCTAGATGCAATACCTCAAAGCAAAGAAAGTGGCAATGTTGTGACAATCCCTGTTTGTTACGACGAAGACTTCGGACCGGATCTGTCACACGTTGCGGTAGAAAATGGTCTCACTAAAGATGAAGTCATTCAAATCCACACAAGTGGTGAATATCTCGTTTATATGATTGGATTTGCGCCGGGATTTCCGTTTCTCGGAGGGATGGAAGATGATATTGCTACGCCGCGTAAGCGTGAACCCAGAACGAAGATTCCTGCTGGGTCGGTAGGCATTGCTGGTTCTCAAACAGGCATTTATCCGATTGAAACGCCGGGTGGGTGGCAGTTAATCGGACAGACGCCCGTTAGAATGTTCGATTCCCATCGCGAAGAACCGAGCTTACTAAAGGCTGGTGATCATGTTCGATTCAAGGCCATTACATACGAAGAGTTTAATGCATACAAGGAGGGGGACCTGTGAGCCTGCAAATCATGACAACGGGTCTGTTCACAACCGTTCAGGATGGAGGCCGGTTGGGTTTTTTACATCAAGGGGTATTGGAGAGCGGAGCGATGGATCGAGAATCGTTGAAAAGTGCGAATTGCATTGTTGGCAATGATGAAAACGAAGGGGCGCTTGAGATGACAATGACAGGCCCCCGGATCAAAGTTGAGGCAGATACCCTCATAGCTGTAACAGGCGGCGGGATGGTTCCGGTCATTAACGGAGAAACGTATTCACTTGGTGCCCCCTTATTTATTCCTGCTAATAGCGAACTTGCGTTTAAGCCGACGAACCGGGGGTGTCGGGCTTATCTAGCGGTTGCCGGGGGTATTGATGTTCCCCTCGTGATGAATAGTAAAAGTACCTATGTACGCGCAGGTATCGGTGGCTTTAAAGGTAGAGCCCTTCAGAAAGGGGATCGTTTATATATTGGAGAAAAGAATGAAGAGGCAGAGAAACGTTTGGCAATGATCACCAGCAAAGGAGGAGGCCAGCCTTTTTCCGAACGTTGGGGCGCAAACGCACGTCTACTTGGTGACGGGGATAGAAAGATACGAGCTTTCCCTGGGACTCACTATGAAACATTTACAACGGAAAGCCAAGATCGATTTTTTCAAAGTGAGTTTACCATTTCTACTCAATCTGACCGTATGGGCTATCGGTTACACATGATTCCCCCGCTTGAATGGATGGAATCCGTCAATTTACTATCAGAAGCGGTTGCGTTTGGAACTGTGCAAGTTCCCCATGATGGTCAACCGATCGTGTTAATGGCGGATCGACAGACCACCGGCGGATATCCGCGAATTGCACAAGTGGCCGCGGTTGATTTAGGAAGGCTTGCCCAATTACGTCCAAATGAAACCGTAAGATTTGAAAAAATAACATTTGCAAAAGCTGAAGAACTTTACCTCCAACAAGCGCAGGCGATGCATGAAAGAAAAATAGGGATATCTTTAAAATGGCAGAAGTGACATGCAAAATCTCGGGGACTCCTCGGGGTTTTTATTTGTCATTTAAGCGGTTGTTTAAAACTGCGCTGCGCGCCGAAAAAATTCCTCAAGCGCTGAATAAAATGCCCAACGCGCCGAATTATATAGGTCGTACGCTGAATAAACGTGTTGCCGCGTCGAAAAAACCACCCCTCGCGCCGAATCCTGTTTCGCACGCGCTCGCTCACTCGCCCAAGATCTTTTGAAACATTGCACTGGCGATTCATTTTCATGCTTAATGGGGTGTTTGAACACGATTTATAAGGGGGTTATACGGTCATACATTCGCTGAATAAAAGCTGTTGATGGCCCGTGTTAAATGCGGTAGAATGGGTCGCTCCGGTGTCGTTTTCGCTCGCGTCTGACATCGATGTAACAATGATGTATGAAATCGAAGATATCGCTAAAGAAAGGAGAATGTAACCCTACTATATCGGTACATTACCCATGCCGTTTAGATAAAGAATACGAGATACATGCCAGGAGGTTTTCCTCAAGGCATATGTTCATGACCAACGTCAAAAAATCAAAGGCATCGGTTTACTTTAGCGTTTAAATAAGGGAGAGTGTAAAATGAATCAAAGGTTAAATCCGCGCATGACTGATAAGGAGCGTAAGCGTTTTTTACGCGGGGCCATCTTTTTAATGGCGACTTCAGCGATAGGACCTGCTTTTCTTACGCAGACCGCTTCATTTACCGAAGATTATCTTGCAAGCTTTGCTTTTGCGATTCTGCTCTCGATCATTATTGATGTCGGGGTTCAGCTTAACATTTGGCGAGTGATTTCCGTATCTGGAAAACGAGGGCAAGAAATTTCAAACATGGTAATACCTGGTCTAGGTTATGTCATTGCTATATTAATTATCCTCGGAGGCTTTGCGTTTAACATTGGAAATCTTGGCGGCGCGGGCCTGGGTCTCAATGTCCTTTTTGATCTTCCGTTGGAAATAGGCGCTGCAATTATTACAGTTATTACGATTACTATCTTTTTGATCAAAAATTACGAACGGGTCATGGATGTTTTGCTGCAAATATTTGGCTCGGTCATGCTCCTCATGACTGGCTATGTTATGCTGAGTACAAATCCGCCCTATAGAGAGGCACTTGTTCAATCTGTATTCCCGGAGGATTATTTACTGATGCTCCTCCCGCTCGTGACCATTGTTGGCGGAACGGTCGGCGGCTATATCTCATTTGCCGGTGGACATCGTCTCGTTGATGCGGGAATTACAGGTAAAGATAATGTAGGATTTGTAAGTCGCGCCTCGATCTATGGGATTTTAACGACGAGTGTGATGCGTGTTTTCCTCTTTTTGGCGTTTTTAGGTGTGGTAAGTGCCGGTTTTTCTCTTGATGAAAATAACCCTGCAGCTACACCCTTTCTCGTCGGTCTTGGCGAACTGGGCTACTATATGTTCGGTGTTGTACTAACTGTAGCCGCCATTAGCTCAATCATCGGAGTTGCCTACACAAGTATGTCGTTCCTGCGCTCTTTTCACCCTGTATTTGAAAAACACAACGGGTGGTTTATTGTTGTTTTTATCACTGCTTCATCACTTATATTTATATCCATCGGTGAGCCGGTAATGCTTTTGATTCTTGCCGGGGCCTTAAATGGGATGATCTTGCCCATCGTTCTTACGACGATACTTGTCGCATCACGAAAAAAATCGGTCGTTGGTGATTATCACCATCCAACTTGGCTCATCGTTTTCGGGGCAATTACAGTGCTATTTACGATTGGTGCAAGCATTTTGGCATTTGAAGATATCGTTGCTCTCTGGTTTAACTAATCATATACAAGGGAGGATTCATGATGAAAACCATCGACTTAAACTGTGATATGGGGGAAAGTTTTGGTGCCTATACAATGGGGTCAGATGAAGAAATTCTTCCTTACATTTCTTCAGCGAACATCGCTTGTGGCTTTCATGCCGGTGACCCTTCAACGATGCGCAAGACGGTGCGACTAGCCATTCATCATGATGTTGCGATTGGGGCACACCCTGGCTTACCAGACTTGGTAGGTTTCGGGAGGCGGAATATGGACATCTCCCTGGAAGAAGCGTACGACCTTGTCGCTTACCAAGTCGGTGCATTGTGGGGGGTTGTTCAGGCCGAGGGAGGCCGGCTACGCCATGTAAAAGCGCACGGTTCCCTCTATAATATGGCGACCACCCATGTGGCGCTGGCTGAAGCAATTGCGCAGGCTGTGTACGATATCGATCCAAACCTTGTCCTCTTTGGCCTGGCTGGCGGTGCGCTCTTGGATGCTGGAGAAAATGTTGGCTTGAAGACAGCCAGTGAAGTTTTTGCCGATCGCACGTATCAGGAGGATGGAACACTGACTTCCAGGCGCCTTGAGAACGCCTTGATTGAGGATGCGGAGCAAGCAGCTCAACAGGTCATCCGTATGATCGGAGAGCGAAAAGTACACACACTTCAAGGCAAGGACGTTGATATTCTAGCAGAAACTGTATGTATTCACGGAGACGGCCCTCACGCATTAGCATTTGCAAAAAATGTTCGTGAAAAAATCGAGGGCGCAGGTATTCACGTGCAAACATAGAGGCTAGAAAAAACGGAGGCTTACCGCAAGATCTTGTGGCGGAAGCCTCTGTTTTTTGTATGCTGTTTCGTTCGTTAATGGGTGGTGTACAATACGCAGCCGGGAATGATTGACAGAAAATGAATGAAGCGAGCGTTAGCATCGAGGTATTTGTTCAGAAGATGGTACAATAAACGAGAAAATTCTAAGTGATAGAAAGGTTGGAGAACCCGATGCTTCTTATCGCCATATCTTCTCCAAAACAGATATGATGTATCAAAGTTTAGACGATTGCGTCCTCGACCTTGAGAAACAAGGCGAACTTGTCCGTATTCGAGAAGAAGTTGACCCTTATTTGGAAATGCCATCAATCCACCGCAGAGTGTATCAAGAAGGCGGGCCTGCTATTTTATTTGAAAATGTGAAAGGGTCGAAATATCGTGCGGTCTCAAACTTATTTGGAACTCCGGAACGTAGTAAATACATGTTACGTAAAACCTGGGATGGAGTGCATGATGTGATCGCGATGCGTGATGATCCGATGAGTGCGCTCAAGCATCCGTTTAAAAATGTGAGTACTGGTGTCTCTGCAATGAAGGCATTGCCGATGCGGCGAGCGAGCATAAAAACGTCCAAGCTAGAGGAAATTAATATCTCTGACTTGCCGATGGTGCAATCATGGCCTGATGATGGCGGAGCCTTCGTGACGTTACCGCAAGTGTACACAGAAGATCCGGAAAACCCAGGAATGATGAACGCAAATCTCGGTATGTACCGGGCCCAGCTAAATGGCAATGATTATGAACAGGACAAAGAAATCGGTTTGCATTACCAGATCCATCGCGGCATCGGTGTACACCATACGAAAGCGAAGCAAAAAGGCGAACCTTTAAAAGTGAGCATATTTATTGGTGGCCCTCCTGCCCACACGTTGGCGGCTGTTATGCCTCTCCCTGAAGGACTCAGTGAAATGTTGTTTGCCGGCCTGCTTTCCGGCCGTCGTTTTCGCTATAGCTATGAGGACGGCTATTGTATCAGTCATGATGCGGATTTTGTTATCACGGGCGAGGTCTATCCTGAGGATACAAAGCCAGAAGGCCCGTTTGGCGACCATCTCGGTTACTACAGCCTTAAGCATCTTTTCCCTGTGTTGCGTGTGCATAAAGTGTATGGAAAACCAGATGCGATTTGGCCGTTTACAGTAGTCGGGCGTCCCCCTCAAGAAGATACAAGTTTTGGCGAAATTATTCATGAACTAACCGGAAAAGCGATCACACAAGAGCTCCCAGGGGTCAAAGAAGTACATGCTGTTGACGCTGCAGGGGTGCATCCACTTCTTTTGGCCAATGGCAGTGAGCGGTATACGCCTTTTGAACAAGTGAAACAACCGATGGAGCTGTTAACAATTGCCAATCGTATTCTCGGATTTGGGCAGTTAAGCTTAGCGAAATATTTATGGATTACTGCTGAAGATGACCCGGCAATCAGCACCCATAACGAGCTGGAATTTATGCAGTATATTCTTGAAAGGATAGACCTTCATCGGGATTTGCACTTCCAGACGAACACAACGATTGATACGCTTGATTATTCAGGGACAGGATTGAATAGTGGCAGCAAGGTCGTATTAGCCGCTTATGGTGAGAAAAAACGAGAACTCTGCCGCGAAATGCCGGAGGGGCTGGACAACATCAAAAGTATGCGTCAACCTCAGCTCGTTATGCCGGGAGTAGTAGCGGTAGAAATCGGTGATTATGAGGGTGAAGGGGCTGCTGTAGAAGAAATCAACGCAATGGCCGATGAGATTTCAAAGCATATTGATATGACTCCTTGTCCGCTTGTCATCGTTTGTGACGACAGCACATTTCTCAGCCAATCAAAAGAGAATTTTCTTTGGGCAACCTTCACACGCAGTAATCCATCCCACGATATGCATGGCATCAATCGTTTTATTGAGCATAAACATTGGGGTTGTGACACCATGATCATTGATGCTCGTATCAAACCCCATCATGCTCCGCCGTTGATTGAAGATGAAGAAGTTGAAGCGAAAATTGAACGGTTTTTTGAGGATGGAAGATTTGTCGGTGATCGTACAAGTTCATAAATTGATGTAAAAAAGGCTGCGGAAAGGTGCAGCCTTTTTCGTTTTTTCCTTTGACGCATTGAACGACCCTTAACCCTTAACCCTTAACCCTTAACCAGAAGCAGTTTCTGCTCCTTGTGCCGGGACTGTCTGCGATTGATTACGAATACGTTTGATATTAAAATGCATCAGAATCGATATCATAAGGGCTACTGTTAATAGGAAGATAAAGAGTACGAAAGCGGCTGTGAAATTGTTTGTGAGTTCAAAAGTAACCGAGACAGCTGTAGGTCCGGCAATGCCGGCCATTGCCCAGGCCGTCAACGTATAGCCATGAATCGCACCGAGCTGTTTCGTTCCGAATAAGTCGCCAATATATGCCGGTAGACAGGCAAACCCACCGCCATAACAAGTCATAATAATGTAGAGAAGAATGGAAAAAAGAATGATATTCGTTGTAAGTGGCAAAAGAATAAAAGCGCCTAATTGCAAGGCAAAAAATATCATGTAGGTATTCGTACGCCCAATATAGTCAGATGCACCTGCCCAGCCAATTCTTCCGAAGCCATTGAAAAAACCCATAATTCCAACAATGGTAGCCGCAGTAGCTGAACTGGCGCCTGTGATCGTCTGTGTCATGTTAGAAGCTACGGCAAGAAGCATGATCCCCGCGGAAATGTTAATGAACATCATGCCCCATAACAAGTAAAATCGAAGCGTTTTCAATGCTTCCCGAGCGTTTAATTGAGCAAGATCCTCTTGCTTCGTTTTTTTCTTTTGTTTTTTACCTTCTTGTTCATGTCCGCGCATATTGGCCGGTTGCCAACCCTCTGGCGGCGGTGCAAGATAGCTTGCTCCGGAGAACATGAGAATTAAATAAGCGGCTCCTAGTATGTAAAAAGTAGCTGGAATTGTCAACGTCCCCATCAACCAGTCGGCAACAGGACTTGTGATTAACGATCCGGCCCCGAAGCCAAGAACAGCCATACCTGTAGCCAGACCCCGACGGTCTGGGAACCATTTGACCAAAGTGGAAACAGGAGAGATATACCCGATCCCTAGACCAATTCCCCCAATAACACCATAAAAGACCACAAAAAGCGGAAAGCTATCCACCTGTACGCTAAGCCCGGATCCTAATGTACCTATGCCAAAAAGAATAGCAGAGATCATGGCAGAGCGCTTAGGGCCATTCCTTTCGACGAATTTCCCCATGAAAGCTGCTGACATCCCTAAAAAGAAAATCGCTGTTGTAAAGGCGAGAGTAACGGCGGAAATTTCCCAGCCAACACTTTCATTCAAAGGATTTTGGTAAACGCTATAGGCGTATACGGAGCCAATAGACAAGTGAATGGCTATGGCTGATAAAGCAATGAGCCAGCGGTTTCGATTCGCTTTCAATAGTAAGGGCTCCTTTCTTGACTAGAAAAATGAGTGAATAGTCATAATCTACCATAGTATTTTTATTTGCACAACTTTATATTGCGTTAGGGAAGGAATCGTTTCAGTACGCTAAGCTCCTTCCCCTAATTTTCCTCTCTTATTTTTGCTGATATAATAGTAACTGCCCCCAACCAAAACACTTCCGCCTATGATATTTCCTATCGTGACGGGAATTAGATTATGAAAAAAACCAGCGATCGTTACGGTCTCTGACCCTCCATGTACCAACGCCATGCTTAAAATTGCCATGTTGGCAACGCTGTGTTCCATGCTTGACGCCACGAAGGCAAAAATGAGTACAAAAATAAGGAAGAGTTTAGCCATATCATTTTCTGTGCGCAAAGAGGCCCAAATGGCAAGGCAGACAAGCCAATTGCAAAGGATGGCTCGAAAGAAGAGTTCTATAACGCCGGGGTTTATCTTTTCTTCAGCCAGCGTCATCATGAAATGATCCGGTCCTACCTCAGCAAATAATCCTGAGAACAGTACAAGTAGAGAAAAAGCCAAGGCTCCGATAAGATTACCAAGGAAGCTCCACCCCCAAATCCCGAGAGTGTCTCTCCATTCTGTTACCTTCGAAAGTGAGCTCACTGTAAAGATTAAATGATTTCCGGTGAATAAATCTGAACCTGCAAAAAGCACAAGTGCTAAGGCTATCCCAAATACAACGCCAGTTACCGCGCCAAGCATCGGTGAATCCACCGCGCTTAGCGGGGCTCCGACAGCGAAAAGCACAATGGTACCAATTCCAAGGTAGCCGCCAGCCAAAATCGAAGAGACAAGGTAGCGGGGGAGGCTGGATTGTAAAAGCCCTTTCTTTGTCTGCGCCTGGTTATTTAATGTTTTAAGGGTATCGTGATACATACGTCTCCTTTCATGCTTCTGGCGTTTGTATGTATTTTAAGTACTTTGAAACCATTTATACTTACGGAAAGGGGAAGTTTAGGAAGGGGGAGATCTATTAAAGGAACCCCGGAGAGGAAATGACACCGAGGTTTGTTAATTTACGCACTTTTTTCCATTTCTTCATCTGCTTCTTCTTCTTTTTTCTTGTTACCAATATAGAAATAGAGACTTGCAATGAAAAATCCTGCGCCAATAATATTTCCGATCGTAACTGGGATCATATTATAGATGAATCCGCCGATTGTGACGGTCTCTGTTCCGCCATGAGCCAGCGCGATGCCGAACAGCGACATGTTGGCAACGCTATGTTCCATATCGGAAACGATAAAGACAGTAATGAGGATAAAAATAAGAAAGAGTTTTGCTGCATCGTTATTCACTCGTAAATTCGTCCAAATCGCGAGGCAGACCACCCAATTAGCGATGATGGCTCGGAAAAATAGTTCCGTGACGCTTGCAGTCATTTTATCTTCTGAGAGCGTCATCATGAAATGATTCGCCCCTGCATCGGCAAAAACACCAGAGAATAGGATAAATATAGAGAAAACGATAGCGCCTAGGAGGTTACCAATGTAACTCCATCCCCAAACAAGAAAGGTGTCCTTCCAACTTGTTACTTTTGATAGGGCGCTTGTAGTAAAAATTAAACAGTTGCCTGTGAACAGTTCTGAGCCGGCGATAAGAACGAGCGCTAAACCGACCCCAAACGAAAGGCCCGTGATTAAATCTAGCATCGGTGAATTGGCCTGATCGAGTGGCTCTCCCACTGCATACATTACAAGAGAACCAACGCCTACATAAGCCCCGGCAAGCATTGCTGCAACAAGGTAGCGAAGTGGACTGGATTTAAAAAGTCCATGCTTTGTACGCGCTTGATTATTTAAATCGTCTAGCGTGTCGTTGTACAACCTTCTCCCTCCAAATTTGTTATATATAATACCTTTAAGAAGATGTTCAAAAAGAAGATGTTCAAAAGTCCGGGAAAACGTCCTCGAAAAAGAAACCCACTTTTCCTTCGTAAGAAGGGAATGCATTCGTGATGCAAACAGGATGCTCGCAGCTACGTCTTCTCGAGCTTCTCGGCTCTTTTTGTCCTCCTTTTTGAACACGTACTTTAAATATTAATTACACGGTCCATACAAAATGTAAACATTATTTAAGTTATTTGATAACATGCAAGCGTGGTCCGTGTTACCTGCTTTACAAAGCTTGACGAAAAATGATATAAATATGACAAAAGAGAGATGCTATACCAGTAATGAGAGGAGTGCTGTTTTTTGACGGAGAATTTTGAAGTTACACTCAATGGGAAGCGCTTAAAAGTCAGAAAAGATCAGACAGCAATCGACGTCATGTCTGAAAATAACGTGGAAGTTCCCAGTCTTTGTTATCACCCAAGTCTGGGCGCTATTGAAACGTGTGACACTTGCATTGTTAGTGTGAATGGAGAACTGGTGAGATCCTGTTCAACGAAACTGAAGAGCGGTGATGTCATCAATACCAACGGTGAAGAAGCACACGAAGCACAGTTACTTGCTTTAGACCGTGTCCTTGGCAATCATGAGTTGTATTGTACGGTTTGTGATTATAATAACGGGAACTGTGAAATACATAATGCGGTCAAAGAAATGAAAGTCAGTCATCAAGAGACGCCTTTCGATCACAAGCCGTATGAAGTAGATCGCAATGCTTTTTATCGCTATGACCCGGATCAATGTATTCTTTGTGGACGCTGTGTCGAAGCCTGTCAGGATGTGCAAGTAACGGAAACATTGACCATTGATTGGGAAAGGGAGCGTCCGCGTGTCATATGGGACAAGGACTCCCCGATTGAGGAATCCTCATGTGTCAATTGTGGGCATTGTTCGACGGTCTGTCCATGTAACGCGATGATGGAAGTAGGCATGGAAGGAGAAGCCGGCTTTTTGACTGGGATTAAAGATTCTTCGATGCGCCCGATGATCAACGTTACGAAAGAAGTCGAAACGGGTTATGAGCAGCTGATGACCGTTTCTGATGTCGAAGCTTCGATGCGTGATAATCGCATTGAAAAAACGAAGACCGTGTGTACGTATTGCGGGGTAGGATGTGCCTTTGACGTATGGACGAAGGATCGCCAAATACTAAAGGTGGAACCTCAGACGGAAGCCCCGGCAAATGGGATTTCTACTTGTGTTAAAGGCAAATTCGGCTGGGACTTTGTCAATAGCGAAGAACGTCTTACGAAGCCGTTGATCCGTGACGGGGATGCCTTTCGGGAAGCCGAATGGGAAGAAGCATACGATTTAATTGAAAAGAAATTTAAAGAAGAGAAGGAGAAGAATGGGCCTGATTCGCTGGCCTTCGTCACTTCTTCCAAATGTACCAATGAAGACTCTTTTGTCATGCAAAAGCTTGGTCGTTCAGTGATCGGAACGAATAATATCGACAACTGTTCTCGCTATTGCCAGTCCCCGGCAACGATGGGGTTATGGCGAACGGTCGGTTACGGAGGAGACTCCGGAGAAATTAAGGATATTGAAAAGGCTGAGCTTGTCATTATTGCCGGTTCCAATACATCAGAATCACACCCAGTGCTTGCAACGAGGGTTAAGCGTGCCCAGAAACTGCATGGTCAGAAGGTGATTGTCTCTGATCTTCGTAAACATGAGATGGCGGATCGGTCTGATTTATTTATTCAGCCATCAGCAGGCAGTGACCTGGTTTGGATTTCCGCTGTGACGAAATACATCATTGACCAGGGTTGGCATGACCAGGAATTTTTGAATGATCATGTGAATGGCCTTGATGAATATATCGAAAGCTTAGAACCCTATACATTAGATTATGCGGAGAAAGTGACAGGCATCTCAAAAGAAGAAATGATTGAAATTGCTAAATCCATCCATAATGCTGAGACCACTTGTTTCTTATGGGCGATGGGGATCACTCAGCACGGGGGAGGAAGCGATACAAGTACAGCCATCTCTAACCTGATGCTGATTACAGGCAATTACATGAAGCCGGGAGCAGGGACATATCCATTGCGCGGCCACAACAATGTTCAAGGAGCGAGTGATTTTGGCAGCATGCCGGATCGATTCCCTGGCTATGAATTTGTAACGGATGATGATGCTCGTGCCCGTTATGAAGAAGGATGGGGTGTAGACCTCCCGAGTGAAAAGGGACTTAACAACCACGAAATGGTACAGGCGATTCATGATGGGAATTTGAATGTATTGTATATAAAAGGGGAAGAAATGGCGATTGTTGATTCAAACGCGAATTATGTACAAGAGGCGTTTGAGAAGTTGGATTTCTTTGTTGTTCAGGATGTCTTTTTCTCGAAAACAGCAGAGTTTGCAGATGTCGTATTGCCGGCTAGCCCTAGCTTTGAAAAAGATGGAACGTTTGTGAATACCGAGCGTCGCTTCCAGCGTTTGTATAAGGTGCTCGACCCGCTTGGTGATTCTAAACCTGATTGGCAGATTATTATGGAGGTCGCCAACCGTCTTGGAGCGGGCTGGAATTATGAACACCCAAGTGAAATTATGGATGAGGCCGCTTCCCTTTCCCCGATGTTTGCCGGTGTCAGTTATGATCGCCTGGAAGGCTATGACAGCTTGCAATGGCCAGTAGCCGAGGACGGAACGGATACGCCGCTTCTATTCACAGACAAGTTTCCATTCCCAGATGGGAAAGCTAGACTTTATCCTGTCGAATGGACAGAACCGATCGATTTTGGTGAAGAATATGATCTGCACATTAATAATGGACGCATGCTTGAACACTTCCATGAAGGCAACTTAACCTATAGGTCCGAGGGGATTACGAAGAAAGTCCCGAACACTTTCCTTGAAGTATCTCCTGAGCTCGCGGAAGAACGTGGTGTCGAGGACGGTACGCTTGTCCGTTTAACTTCACCGTATGGGAATGTGAAAGTTCGGTGTATCGTAACGGATCGAGTAAAAGGCCATGAATTATATTTACCGATGAACGATCGGGGAGAAGGGGCCATCAATTACTTGACGAGCTTCCATGCCGATAAGGACACTGACACGCCTGCTTATAAAGAGGCTTCTGTGAAAATGGAAGTACTTGAATCCACGGGCGAAAGTCCATTGCCGAAAATCAATCATCGGAATGGAAATCCGCAACCGCAAATTGGTGTGGATGTTGAGAAAAAATGGGCTCGCAAGGATTACACCTTCCCAGGTGATGTCGTAAAGGCGAGGAGGTCCCAGTATAATGGCTAAAGCGACCAAAGTCATCCATCGTATAGAACCGAGTGAAGAAGAATTACGCCAACGCGATTGGGAACAAATCGAAACGACACTCCTTGAAAACAAAGAGGTCATTGCTGATACATTTGAGCTGATGAAGCATCTCCAGGAGAAAGAAATATTTAACACCTTAAATGCCCTTCTTGCTGAAGGAGACAAGGTTCTTGACAGAGTAATGAGAGCGATCGACAACTCTGATGCCACCCAGTCGATGAAGAATTCTCTTCTCATGTTTGATACACTAGGCAGCTTTAATATGCAAGAACTTGAACCCCTCCTTCTTAAGCTGAATACGGGGATCTCGAAGGTTGCTGAATACGAGCATTTTGGAAGAGAAGGGGGCGGATACCCCTCTCTTCTTCATTCCTTAAAAGATCCGGAAGTGGTCGAAGGAATGAATGTCCTTATGGCTTTTCTAAAAGGCTTTGGTATTAATCAAGAGGATAGGGAGAAAATGGAACCCGTAGAAGCCAAGCTGAAGCACGAACAAGAAAAAAAGGAAAGAAGTCGTGTCTCCCAGCGATCATCTTCGAACAATAAATGGTATATGGTTGCAGCAGGCGTTTCTCTGCTCGCTTTACCTTTTCTTTTTAAAAAGTAGAAAGCCCACCAAAGGAACGTGAATATAAATGAACGAGAATATCCAATCGTCTCGATCGATCTTGCGTTTCCGAAATGGGACTGTTGAAAGGAAAGAAGATATCGTTGCGACTGAGTTTCCTGTAACGTTAAAGGTAAACGATGAAGAGTTCGTAACGATGGTATGTACACCGGAATATATCGGCGATATGGCCGTTGGCTATTTAGCCTCGGAAGGTATGATCCGCTCTTCTGACGACATTAAAACGCTGAGAGTGGACGAAAAAAACGGTTTTGTACACGTTCAATTGCACCGGAAGCTCGATCGATTGCATCAACAAATGCAAAATAAACGCTACATTACTTCCTGCTGCGGGATGAGTCGTCAAAGCTTCGTCTTTGCTGGGGATGTAAAAACAACGAAAACGATGCAATCGCGGAATGTAGAGGTTTCACTCGATGATTGTTTTCGCCTGATGCAAGAAATGCAGGACTCAGCCGAGACGTTTCAGGAAACTGGTGGTGTACATAATGCGGCGTTATGTACGGTGGATGGCATTGTGCTCATGCGAATGGATATTGGCAGGCACAATGCCCTTGATAAAATCTACGGATATTGTTTAAATAACGGGATTTCTTTGCGCGATAAGATCATTGTCTTTAGTGGCCGTCTTTCCTCAGAGATCCTTTTAAAAGTAGCCAAAATCGGATGTGAGGTCGTCCTTTCAAAATCAGCTCCAACGCAGCGAGCATTGGAATTAGCAGAGGAGTTAGAGATCACATCCATTGGATTTATCCGCAAGGAGTCATTGAACATTTATACAATACCTGAACGTGTGAATTTGCCATAAAAAAGCCAGGAAACCTATCCTGGCTTTTTTATGTGGTCGGAACGTTCGGCGATGTTTATTGCCATTTCTCTATCATTGCGTCAGCCTGATTCTGAAGTGTTTTAAACACTTCCTCCGAAATCCAATTCTGATTGTGCTGATGATCGAGTAAATCTTTAAATCCTTTCATATGGTCGAGGACTTTTCCTGCTTGTTCCTGGTCTTCAAAATGACTGACGGAAGTCAGATGAACCTCTAGAGAACGGACAGCTTCATCGTTTTTGAAAGCCCCTTCATCTGCATATTGCTGTACAAGCGCCTTAATGTCAGACGCACGAATCTCATCGCTGTCACTCTGGACCATAGCACTCCCTCCCCCTCTGCGTTCAGGCTCAGTGGCGGGGGTGACTTTTCCATCTTCTAAAAACTCGATCCCTACAGCAGCGCTAATCCCTTGAACGGCTGTATTAGGAGAAAAACGATGTCCCATGGCTTCCAAATCTTCGATGGCTCGAGCGGTTTCCTCATCTAAATAAGCTTCTTCATACTCTGCAAGAGCATTGAAATTGTTCCTTTGAGATAGCCGTGGTTTTTCGATGGCTTCCGGGAGCGACATGTTAAGGTCAAGGCGGCTGATTAAGATTTGTGCGATCGTCGTTAAAATGGTATCACTACCTGGAGCTCCTACTGTAAGCACAGGTGAATCATCTTCCATGACAAGTGTAGGAGCCATACTACTCATGGAGCGCATGCCAGGGCGGGGGTAATTTGGGTGGGAAGGTGATTCGGTAGGAATCCTTCCATATACCGCGTTATTGAGTAAGAACCCATAACCGGGGACGACCATGCCGTTCCCCCCGATCGATACAATCGTGGTCGTGTAACTCACCACATTCCCTTCAGCGTCACTAACCGCTAAATGAATCGTTGATTCATCTACCTCATCCTCTTCATCTTTTCGCCGCTCTTCTTCGTCCTCTTTGATCCCTTGTTTCTCTTCTTCCAGCGATGTCGTTTCGGCAGGAGGGCTAGTACTAGCAGTGATGTTTGCTTTGGCAGGCTCTGGATCAGCGAGATTGTCACTCTCTTCAGTCACTGGTTCAACTTCGACTTCATCAATAAAAAAAGTCTGTGTTTGTTCATAATCAAAATTAATAACGCTCATCATAAAGCGGCCGAGAGGTTGCTCCAGCTGATCTTCTTCTGATAAATCATGGACAGCTAACCATTCGCCCGGTTCCTCGTCACCAACATTCCAAGCGTTTATTTTGAGTTGATGATTTTCCACTCTAAAACGCAAGTCATGCCAATCTGTTGTCACGGGATAATCAATACGCGCTAGTGTGGAGAGTTGACGATCCTTTACACGTCGAAGCACAAGTTCATTGGTTTCTGTGTTGATTTCCACCCCATAACCATTGTTCGGGATACTGCTTCCTGATTGCCAGGTATCTCCATTCAACCATAAACGTAAACGTTGGTCGTACCCTTCGTTATCTGCACGCATACGCAAACTCAGTTCATTATCCTCGATTGGATCCATATTTGCTGCTGCTCGTCCATACGCACTGCCCCTTCCTTCCTTTCGTTCTGATACATCGATACGGCCTGTATCTTCTTCGATTGTAAAGGCCGTGTCAAATGGACTGCTCCGGGGCCCCGTATCGATTCTGTAAAACTTTTGCCGCTTCCATTCATCTCCATCTTCTCCGCTAAAATCATAGAAAAAGCCGTCGTCGTCTGGCCACGGATTCCCAGGGGGAACCTGTCCAATGGAAGCACGTTCGGGATGAATATTGGTGATCCGTTCCGCCGTATACCAATCGGAAAGCAAAGCATCAACAGGAATGTCGGTAAATGCTGGATCTCCAATGTATTCACGGCGATCTGCGATCGCATATCTTGTCGCTTCCATAAAATAATGCCACACTTGTGTTTCGCTCATGCTTTCTAAATCATAATGTTCTAGCATGTTTAAGGTTTGTCCGATTGTAATTCCGCCACTTGAAGATGGTGGCATTCCGTAGATCTCGTACCCTCGGTATCCCGTTTGGATGGGATCATATTCTACTGTTTCATAGTTTGCGAAATCTTCCATCGTGACATTACCTTCTAACACCCCATAGTCAGGATCCCATGCGCTGCTTACAGCTTCGAAATTTGGATCGTCCACCACTGGAGGATGATTAATTGTATCGACCATTGCTTCGGCAATTTCTCCCTCATAGAAAACATCGGCTCCTTCATCCGCTAACAATTGATAGGTATAAGCCATATCAGGATTGCGGATCAACTCGCCTGCTTCTGGTGTGGAACCTTCCTCATTAAGGTAAATTTCTCTCGTTGATGTAAAAAGATTGAAGCGTTCTTGGTTTTCAGACGTTTCACGAACAAAATTATCATCGACGATAAATCCTTCTTCAGCAACTTCTATGGCAGGCTGTAAAACTTCCTCGAACGTCATCGTTCCGTACTCTTCCAAGGCCAATTCCCAATTCTTCACGGTACCAGGTACGGAAAAAGATTTTCCGCCGGATATTCTCATGGCTGATGGGAAAATTCCACCTGTTTCAGGATGAAAGAATGTTTCATCATTAAATGACGCTGGGGTTATAGAGCGGCTATCAATTGCGATGTAATCATCCTCTTCAGCCAAATATATGAGCATCATACCCCCTCCACCGATCCCGCCGGAGTAAGGCCTTGTTACCCCCTGAGCAGCCGCAACTGCTATAGCAGCATCAATTGCGTTCCCGCCTTGTTCCAGAATCGTCATCCCAGCTTTTGAAGCATGGACATCTTCTGAAGCCACTGCTCCACCACTTCCGGTGACATGGGGGATAGGCTCTTTAGGCTCTTGAGCTGTTACTGTCGGAGCAAATAAAGAACCTATTAAAATCCAGCAAACCATTGAAATGCCTGCTTGTCGATTGGGTTTAAGCATTAAATCCCTCCTAATTCAAAATATTTAAACTAATAAAATAATAGCATTAATGGCAGTTAAATATAAAGCACTATTTTACAAAACATGAGCCCTCTTTTAGGGGTAGTTATTTAGTGCTATTTTGTCATTTTTTGTCCACAGGATATTACCTATTTATGGAACAATTCGCATTTTAATGGGATTTCATAAAATAATAAAGGAAAAAAATACAACAATGACACAGGTAAATAGACCTGTTGTTAGATAAAACGTCCATAGAACATATAAAGATTAGGAAATTAAAACCAATATTAACATCTTTATGGCAGGCAAAAACAACTATTTTTAACATTCAAAATCATCCAGCGATAACGGTGAATGTTTTTAGACTTTTACAAAATTACCGATGATGTTAACATATTTGATATAAATAGCTAAATCTAGTAAAAAAATTGTAAAAAACATTAGCTCTAAATGATTAAGGAATTTTGGTACATATACTTAGCTTAGTGAATTCGGCTTACAATCATTTTAAGGGTTAAAACGATCCGGATAGGAGCTGAGATGAGAGTTATAACGAAGTTCCTGCATAATAATTCATAATAATAAAATAGTTGAGTTAAATCAGAAAAATATAGGCTGAAGAAGTGCTACCAGTAGATGAGCCTTAACCTATTGCTGAATCCAAGTCTTTTGCTCTATAGAGAGAAAGGGGATCGTATGAGAAGCAGCCATCCAAAGAAAAATAACGGTATACAAATAAGCCTTTCCTTTCAAATCTCCGCCACTCTATATTTAATCTTTTGTTTGGGCGTTTTGGTGACTTCGCCCACCTCAGCAACTTTTACTGAGGAGGAAACGATAGCAGGGAATATTTCTGCTCATCACACTTTTGAAGAAGATAAAGATGACGAGGAAGACGAGAAGGGAGATGATGGTTCCACGAACGATGAAGAGTCAGTAGCTGAGAAGGAAGAAGAGAAGATAGAGGAAGAAGTAGAGGACCCAAGCAACGAGGAAGACACGGAAACGAAACGAACAGATGAAGAGTCAGAAGATGAAAGTGACTCAGAGAAGGAGGAAGAGAAGACAGAAGAAGAGGTAGAAGACCCAAGTAACAAGGAAGAAACAAAAGCGAATCAAATGGATGACGCGTCAGGTGATGATAATGACGCTGAGAAAGAGGAAGAAGAGAATGGAGAATCAGAGGAGAAGACAGAATAGGCATCAATGATTATATATTTTATCATATATTCCTAATTATTCTGATCTAAAATAGGAGGGATCAACACCATGTGGAGTACCATCAAAAAACTTATCAGTGGTGTTACAACAGCCTTATTATTCACTCTGCTGATAGTTACTGTATTTGCTGTCATTTCTACCCAGGCAGCGGACGGGGAACCGGAGGTTTTTGGGTATCAGCTAAAAACAGTGCTTTCTGGATCCATGGAACCGGGGATTCAAACGGGTTCGATTATTTCCATCCAACCAACAGAGGATCAGGGCCAATTTGAAAAAGGGGATGTCATTACTTTTACGAATGCTGACGATACCCTCATCACTCACAGAATCCATGAGGTTCAAAACGAAGGTCAGCAATATATTACCAAAGGTGATAATAACAATACGACGGATGCAGAACCGGTGCTTGCAGAAAATGTAGTAGGGGAATATACAGGCTTTACCATTCCGTATGTTGGATACGCGATTGATTTTGCCACTTCCGATCAGGGAGCCGTTTTATTATTAATTGTACCGGGAATTTTGCTTGTCATCTATTCGATCGTTATCATTTGGCGAGCTTTGCGACAAATGGATAACGGATCTAGAGACGATCAAGCCATTGATGAACAGTGACATCGTCTCGTCAGGCATGAATGGTTGCCTGAGTAGGCGTTCACATACTTTAAATCTTTTTTAGGAGGAATCAACATGGGAATTAAACAACAGTTAGGCATGGGTGTAACGACAGCGGTACTTGGTTTAACGCTAATTGGCGGAGGAACGTTCGCATATTTTAGTGACAGTTCAGTGACGAACAATACGTTTGCGGCGGGTACACTTGATTTGGATGCAGAGCCGACCACCGTGATTGATGTGGATAATCTCAAGCCAGGGGATTCGATGATCCGTGATTTTGAACTTCAAAACAATGGTTCGTTGGCCATTGATACAGTGACGTTGGATACGGATTATAATGTTATTGATGTGGAAGGGAATAATACGGAAGATTTCGGGGATTTTATAGAAGTGGAATTTTTATATAATGCTAATAATTTGGACGAAGTTATTTACCAAACGACGTTGAGTGAACTTGAGGACATGTCGCCGGAAGCGATTAGTCAACATATTTTCTATCCGGAGTTGGGCGATGACGGCCTGCCCGTCGGTGAATCCCATGACCTTGTCGTTGCATTCAACTTCCTCGGTGACGTGGACGCCGATCTTAACCAATTCCAGGGGGACTCTTTAGAGCTTGAATGGACCTTCACAGCTACACAAATGGAAGGTGAGCAAAGGTAATAAGGAGATTTTAAGCGGGAGGAATGCTGATGAAAAGTAATCGTTGGCATCAAGGTGTTGCCGTGCTATCATCTGTAGCTCTGGTCGCTTCGATGGGACTAACGGGTCTTGGTACGCAACAAGTGGCGGCTGTGGAAGAATTGACGGTTGATGAAGGTGAGAATGGCATGGTTTCTACTTCCCATCCAATCGCTTCTGAAGTTGGGGCAGAGATGTTAGAAAGGAATGCCAATGCGGTTGATACCGCGATCGCGATCCAATTTACGCTAAATGTTGTAGAACCGATGATGTCCGGGATTGGTGGCGGCGGCTTTATGATGGTGTACGATGCTGAGGAGGACGATACCTCGATTATCAACAGCCGCGAACGGGCGCCATCCGGGGCTGAGCCGGATATGTTTCTCGATGAAGACGGAAATGTAATTTCTTTTTCTGAAAGGTCCACCAGTGGGGATGCGGTCGGAGTACCTGGAACATTGAACGGGTTGATGACCGCTAATGAAGAATGGGGTTCTATTGATTTCGAAACTTTGATGGAGCCAGCCATCGAACTGGCGGAAGAGGGATTTGAAATCGATACGGAATTGGCCAATGCCATTGCCAATCATCAGGATAAATTGTCGGAAAGTGTAGCCGAGGAAGTATTTATGCCTGAAGGAGAACCCTTGCAGGAAGGGGATCATCTCGTTCAGGAGGATTTGGCTAAAACGTTTCAACTCATTCAAAACGAAGGCCTTGATGCTTTTTACAACGGGGAAATTGGACAAGCACTCGCTAATACCGTTCAGGATTTCGGCGGCAGTATGACGATGGGTGATATTCAAGGTTACGAAGCAACCATTGATGAGCCGGTATGGGGAACATACCAAGGGTATGACATCGCGAGTATGCCGCCTCCGAGCTCTGGAGGTTTAACCCTTTTGCAAATGTTAGCACTCTTGGAAGGTTTTGATATTGGGCAATACGATTCTCAGGATTCGGAGCGTTACCACCATCTAACCGAAGTCATGCGTCTTGCTTACGCAGACCGGGGTGAATACATGGGGGATCCGGAATTTGTAGAGGTGCCTTTTAACGGTCTATTACATCCTGAATATATTGAAGAACGCCGAGATTTAATCAGTGCTGAAGAAGCGAATGAAAATATAGAAGCAGGAGATCCTTGGCGATTTGAGGATCAGGAACCAAGCTATGATTCTGGACATTTGGAAGACCAAGAAGGCTTGGGTGAAACCACTCACTTTACCGTAACTGACCAATGGGGCAATATGGTCAGCTATACGAGCACCATTGAGCAAGTGTTTGGTACAGGTATCATGGTGCCGGATTATGGGATCATGTTAAACAATGAATTGACGGATTTTGATGCCACTCCCGGTGGAGCTAATGAGGTTCAACCAAATAAGCGTCCTTTAAGCAGTATGACACCTACCATCATTTTTGAAGATGGAGAACCGTACATGAGTGTAGGGTCTCCTGGAGGCCCACGGATTATCAATGCTGTATTTCAGGTGACTACGAATGTGATTGATCATAATATGAGCTTACAAGAGGCGATCGAGGAACCTCGTATTCACAGTATGAGTTACCCGAATATTACATGGGAAGACACGGTCCCGCAGGATGTACGTCCGGAGTTAGAAGCCTTAGGTCATGAATTTGAGGAAAGTTCTATGCTGATTGGAAATGTCCAGAGTATTCTAGTTAATCATGAAGAAAGTGTATTTGAAGGTGTAGCTGACCCAAGACGAGGGGGCGCTTCTGTTGGCTTTACGCTTGATGGAGCTTCAATGATCAATCTTATCGAGCGCTTTGAAGAAGAGGGAGAATTCACGACAGAGGAAGCCGCTCACTCACTTGATCGCCATTTAACTGCCGTCCATCATTATGAAAATCAAGAAGAATATGAAAAAGTCGTCGAACACATGGGGAGCTTTCAGAATTTGCTCGATCATCAACAAGAGAATGGCTTGATTTCGGAGGAGGCATATGAAGTTCTGAGCGCTCAGACAGATACGTTGATCGAAAAACAAAGGGATTAAAAGCTGTACTAACCTGTTTTATCAACTTGTAAAGAAATGCTTATGCAAGATCAGGTAGAAAGGGGCATTTGAAAGCGGTAAAGACACCGATCTTTGAATCTCCATTTGACGACAGTGCGCCATTTTGAAGAACAAAAAGCAGCTGAAAAAGTTACCGAACATGGATGGCTTTTAGAATCTACTTGATTATCAGCAACGCATTTTCTAAAAATGATGTAGATGTTTTGAATGATCAATAGACAAGCATCATGATGATGAACGGGGTGTCATCGCCCTTCATCAGGTTCATCATTGAAGCTGATGGGGCTTTCACATCACACAAACTCTATGAGGAGGAATCAACATGGGAATTAAACAACAGCTAGGCATGGGTGTAACGACAGCGGTACTTGGTTTAACGCTAATTGGCGGAGGAACGTTCGCATATTTTAGTGACAGTTCAGTGACGAACAACACGTTTGCGGCGGGTACACTTGATTTGGATGCAGAGCCGACCACCGTGATTGATGTGGACAATCTCAAGCCAGGGGATTCGATGATCCGTGATTTTGAACTTCAAAACAATGGTTCGTTGGCCATTGATACAGTGACGTTGGATACGGATTATAATGTTATTGATGTGGAAGGGAATAATACGGAAGATTTCGGGGATTTTATAGAAGTGGAATTTTTATATAATGCTAATAATTTGGACGAAGTTATTTACCAAACGACGTTGAGTGAACTTGAGGACATGTCGCCGGAAGCGATTAGTCAACATATTTTCTATCCGGAGTTGGGCGATGACGGCCTGCCCGTCGGTGAATCCCATGACCTTGTCGTTGCATTCAACTTCCTCGGTGACGTGGACGCCGATCTTAACCAATTCCAGGGGGACTCTTTAGAGCTTGAATGGACCTTCACAGCTACACAAATGGAAGGTGAGCAAAGGTAAACAACTTCAAAAGGCTGCTCAAAAAGGTATTGTTATTTTATGAGCAGCCTCTTTTGTCGGTAAAAAAGAACATACGGATGCGGGTATTTCTAGGACGGTTGCTCTTGCAAGGGTAGTCACTGTCACAGAAAAAGAATAATTACCGTATCGCCTGCTCAAAAAGATTGGGGAGATTATACCCAGTTGCTTCGTTTTACGAAGTACTTTTACTTAAAAAATTTTCGTTTTTACATGTTATTAACCTTAGAAAAAGCTTCACTTCCTTAGAGGTTGTCATAAAATTACCAGCACAATCACAAGTAGCGCATGGAGAATCCGCTCGCTCATTCACATATACGTAAGATTTTTTGAAATAAAAAAACGGCAATGATTCAAATACAAATATGGATGCTTTCAGTGGTAGGCGGCAGTCTGTCACAAATCAAAAAATGTCAGGAGGAAGAAGTTTTGAAAATTTCATATGTAATGATTTTGTCTGTTCTTTTCCTGTGCTTGTGGACTGGTATGAACGCTTTTACCACAACGGAGTTATCGACTGCTTCTGCATCGGATAGTGAAATTCACCTTAATGGACACATTCAGGAGACTGCATCAAGTTTAACAAACATAGAGCTTGAGGATGGTATGACTTCGCCGATTTACTCGATGGATGATGTAATTGTAGAAAATTTGTATGTTGAAACAGAGATAGATAGTGATGATGATGGAGATCTTGATCTGGTTTCTATTGAAGTCATGCGGCCTAAGACTGAACCAGGGGTCCAAGTTCCTGTCATTTTTGAGATGAGTCCTTATCGAGCTGGATTGAACCCGATAAATTTTCATGATGTTGATGTTGACCTTACTCCTGTTGATGATCTCGTAACGGCCGGAGTCCCCCTTGTGGAAGAGATGCAAACCAATGACCTTGGTAGGTTGGGAAATTACTATGTACCGCGTGGCTACGGTGTCATCCTTGGAGAGAGTATTGGATCGGGCCGCTCATATGGTTGTCCCACAACAGGTGATGAGAATGAGATCTTGGGAACGAAAGCAGTCATTGATTGGCTGAACGGGAACGCAAAAGCATTTACGGAGGATGGGGAGGAAGTGTCCGCTGATTGGTCAACCGGAAATGTTGGAATGACAGGCGCTTCATATAACGGTACGCTTCCTAACGGTGTCGCTACTACAGGTGTTGAGGGACTGAAAACAATCATACCGGTTGTTGCGATCAGCAGTTGGTACGATTATTTTCGTGCAAACGGAGCAGTTGTGGCGCCAGGAGGTTTTCAAGGCGAGGATACAGATAATTTAGCTGAGGGTGTTTTAACTCGTGATAATCCTGAAATATGTGAAGATGTTATTGCTGAATTATATGAGGAACAGGATCGAGAAAGCGGGGATTATAATGATTTCTGGGCTGAGCGTGACTATGTAAAAGACGCAGACAATATTAAAGCAAGTGTACTCGTTGTACATGGACTCGATGACTGGAATGTCAAAACCAAGCAATTTGCCCAGTGGTGGGAGGCGCTTAAAGAAAACGATGTCACACGTAAGATGTGGCTCCACCAAGGCGGACATGGAGGTACATCTGCGAACAATTGGCAGGAAACTGAAAACAGATGGTTTGACTATTGGTTATACGGTATTGAAAACGGGATTATGGACGAGCCCATCGTAGACATCGAGCGCGAGGATGGTAGCTGGAGCCAAGAAGCTGATTGGCCGGCGGTAGATATGGAAGAAACTACTCTTCATTTTAATGCAGCAAATGACGGAGAGGGCGGCACTCTCAGTATGGGTGCCAGTAGTAGTGATGGAACAGAAGATTTTATCGATGATCCGATGATAGAAGCTGGTCAGTTGGCTGTTGATCCTCAATGGAGCGATCCAAACCGTCTCGTTTATCTCTCCCCGGCACTCACTGAAGAGGTTCGTCTCAGCGGTACACCTGAAGTGAAAATAAAGGCAAGTATTGATCGGCCAGCGGCTAATTTAACGGCGTTACTTGTAGATTACAGTGGATCAAGCCCTGAGATTGTATCACGGGGGTGGATGGATCCTCAAAACAGACATTCAGTTGAGCAATCGGAATCCATTGTCCCCGGTCAGGATTACACATTTGAATGGGATATGCAGCCCAAGGACCATGTATTTCAACCGGGTCACCAGATCGGTATCGTAATTATGGCGAGTGATCATGAATATACCATTCGACCTCCTGCAGGAACGGAAATAACCGTAGCTCCAGGCAATAGCGAAGTCACCTTGCCCATTGTCGGAGATATAGAATCTATGAAAATAAGTGCAGCCAGTTTACAAACCCTTGTTGATCAGTTTGCGGAAGAAGGTGCATTCGTGGATGAAGAAGCCCTTCGTTCCCTGGATCTCCATTTAACAGCAGTGGGGCATTATGAAAACCAGGAAGATGCAGCAAAAGTCGTCCAACATATGCAAGGTTTTCAAGATTTGCTTGACCATCAGCTAAGGAACGAAAGGATCTCTGAAGAAGCGTATGACAGCCTGCAGATCCAGGTGGATACGTTGATGGAAAGATGGGATGAGACTGTGCGTGAAGCTAGTTAAGAGTGCTTCTATAAGTTACTTAACCCCAAATAGGAGGTGAGTAAAAAGGGAGGACACTTAAAGGAAAGGGGGTTAATAAACCTGGAATTATCAAATGACAATTCTTCATGACTATTATCTTAATAAAATCCCCGAGGAGGTTATATATGAAACTAGCAAACTGGGAAAAAATGACATCATTTGCTTCGTTTTTTGCTTTATTGCTCATCGTAAGTCCTGTAGCAGGAGTTGCTGCGCAAGAAAATGAGACATCTGAAGACCCTCCGACGACCGGCTTTGAAGATCGAGAAGGAGCAGAATGGACGACCCATGAAGAAGAATTGGGATTCTTGGAGGAAGTAGCAGAACAATCAGAAAGGATGACCTATTCTGAAGTAGGCACTTCTGTTGAGGACCGTCCCCTCCATTTAGTGCAAGTAGGGGATCCTCTTCCGCCAACGGATGAGGAAATTGCTGATGGTCGGAATATGTTGGTGATTGGTTCGCAGCACGGGAATGAGCCGGCTGGCCGTGAAATGGCATTGAAGTTGATGCGGGATCTGGCTTTCACTGATGATCCAGAGGTAGAGGAACAGTTAAGTGAGGCGACAGTGCTGTTCATCCCAACAGCGAACCCGGATGGCCGTATCGCAAACACCCGCACGAATGCGAATGGGATGGATATCAACCGGGGTCACCTGAATTTGGAACAACCAGAAGGGCAAGTGATTGCAGATGTGCTAGATGAGTTCTCCCCTGATATTACAGTGGATGCCCATGAACGCCCGGGAGCAAGTGGAAACCCCGACATGGAAATGCTATGGCCGCGGAATCTTAATGTAGATGAAAATCTCCGTGATTTAAGTGCAGAGATGGTTGAAGATTACTTGTTATCCGAGGTCGAGGATGCAGGATTCTCTACTGGATTGTACGGAACTCCTGGCGGAGCAGGCGGCGGAGATGAGCGAATCTCTCGCAACATTTTAGGTCTACGCCATGGATTGGGTCTATTGACCGAGTCAGCGGGACAGCAAGATCCAGAATATCGGGTTGACGCACAGATGGAAACTCTTGAATCAACATTAGAATTTTACCGTGAGCGGATGGACGACATCGCAACTGTGGTAAATGAAGCTCCAGATCGTAAAGCGAGTGCTGGCCAAGAGCAATCTGAGCCGTTCTATTTGGACGGAGCCGATAACTGGGAGCCAACAGAAATGCTGGATCCCCATGCTTGTGGTTACTTGCTTCATTCATCCCAAGCGGATGACGTAAGCCGCCATATCGATTCATTTTCACTGGAGACTGAAGAGGTAGGCAAAAATGGCGTTTTTGTGACGATGGCCCAGCCAATGATGACCGTTGTTCCCTTCCTACTCGATGGAGAAGCTTCCTATAACGAAGTGGAAGGGTTGGCGTTAGAAGATTGCTCGGATCCAAGGATCACGGCTTCCGGCTTACAAACCCTTGTTGAGCAGTTGGATGAAGCCGGAGAGTTCGAAAATAGCGACGCACCGCATGCGTTAGATGTTCATTTGAGGTCTGTGAGCCACTATGAAGATCAAGAGGAAACAGATAAAGTCGTGGAGCACATGGGTGGTTTTCATGATCTTCTTAACCATCAGTTGGACAACCAATGGATCTCGGAAGAAGGCTTTGACATTCTTGCCACGTTGGCCGACGACTTGATTGAAAATTATGAAGTGACTTTTGATGTGGATCGAGTGATGGATCACATCTCCCATCTAAGTGAAGACATTGGGCCGCGAGTCGCCGGTAGCGAAGAAGAGCTAGAGGCTGCTGAGTATATTGAAGATGAATTTGACAGTCTTGGATACGATACGTCCATGCAAACGTTTGATATTAGAGGTGA
>NZ_JACHHJ010000003.1 GCF_014207655.1 Geomicrobium halophilum
ACTAACATCGCCTGATCCCAAGGAACGCCAATCAGAAAGGCGAGGGGAGAAAAAACAAAACCGAAGATTGCAGCGACGGTCAAATCTGGGCTAATGACCCCTAAACCAACGTCAATCAACTGGACGAGAGAAACGAAGGCAAGCACCATCGCCCCGACGTTTAAGGCTAAACGTAAACCATCGGTCGTCCCTTTAGCAGCCGCATCCACGATATTTCTCGTATCTTGATCTTTTTCGATCTTAATATCATCCGTCGTTTCACTGACTTCCGTTTCCGGAACGACGATCTTGGCCATGACGAGCCCTGCCGGTGCTGCCATGAAACTGGCCACAATCAAATAATCCACCGGTACCCCCATCGCTGCAAGACCCCCAAGGACAGAACCGGCTACCGTCCCCAAGCCCACCGTCATCACGGTAAATAACTCGGAAAGGGTCATGCGGCTCAAATACGGTTTCACCGTCAGCGGTGACTCGCTAATCCCTACGAAAATATTGGCCGTCGCGGCAATGGACTCTGACTTGCTTGTCCCTAACACTTTTGATATAAATCCACCTAAGATTTTAATCAGCCAAGGCATGAATCCGATATAAAAAAGAATCCCCATGAGCGCCGCAAAGAATACAATAACGGGTAACACATGGATCGCAAATGTCGTCCCATCATTCATGGCCATTAAATCTTCACCGAATAAGAAATTAATCCCGGCTTCTGCAGCGCCTAAAACACCCGTAACAAAATTACTCATAAACGCCAGCACTTCTTCCCCGACACCCCAGCCAAGGAACAGTAAACCGATCGCAATCTGAATCGCCAATGCCCCTAGAACCGTTTTCAAGTTAATATTCTTCCGATCCACCGAGAGCAAGAACGCCAAACCCATCAATACCACGATAGCAATGAGTCCCCACGCGATATTCCCCAATAACTCCATGCAATACACCTCCTGAATTTGGTATTTCTAAATTTTTCAAAAAAACAATGGCGTCCCTTATCTTTGGGACTGATCACCCCTCCTCTGTTAAGGTATAACCAGCAATGCCTGTCTCATTCAACCTTTCATATCCTTACGACCACGGCCGATCTCCAGGATTTCCTCCTCACCCTTCGTTTCTGCATATACGCCGGGGACTTCCGTCGGTGCCCCCTCCTCATCAATAGCAACCATTGTAACAAAAGAAGTTGTCGTCGTTTTTGCCTCTCCAGTTGCAGGGTTTTCAACACTTACATGGACATAGATCAACATGGATGTACGCCCCGTCGAGGCCACCCAAGATTCTACATTTACGATTTGTCCAGACTTTACAGATGCGTAAAAATCAACGCTATCAACAGAAGCCGTTACGACAATCTCTCCCGAATGGCGCATGGCAGTGATCGCAGCTGCTTCATCAATATATGCGAGAATATTGCCGCCAAAAATGGTCTTTAAGTGATTCGTATCGGATGGACTTACGAGGTGTGTTTGCAACGTATGGGAATTACCCATCGGTCTCTGTTCTTTTTGATCACTCAATCTTCCCGCCCCTTTTCTACTTACGATAGTACCTCCTTTAACCTACAACTTTTGATCAAGATCGTCAAATTGGGAATAAAAAAGACTAAGCCCATATATCGTATAGGCTTAGCCGCCGGGGAAGCTTACTCCATTTTTACTCCGTCTTCGGCACATGTAATGATTTCGTCACAAGACTTGGCCACGCGTCATAATGCTTGTGTTGTTCACAAAAAACGCCCCGTTTCAAAATTAAGATTTCACATCCAGAATGATTTTTCCTTTTGTTTTTCGACCTTCCATTAATTCGTGAACATGGGCTGCCTCCTCAAGTGGAAATGTCTCGCCAATCTGCAACTTTAACTCCCCGGCTCGTAAATGCGTAAACAACGCCTCTAAACTCGATTGCATAAGTTCCGGTTTTCTCATAATCTGTGGTAAAAAGAAGCCGATGACAGATTGATTTTTTTCCATGAGCCGCCCGGCGTTAAGCCTGCTTTCTTCCCCGCTAGCCGAACCAAAAATCACTAATCGTCCGAATCTGCCGAGAAGCTGGAGCGTTTTCTTAAAGACATCTCCTCCAACCATCTCCATAGCGACGTCAACTCCTTGGCCGTTTGTCGCTTCTTCTACCTCTTTTTCCCATCCTTCCTTCGTGTAATTGATGCCAACATCCGCACCGAGCTCCCTGGCATATGCTAATTTCTCTTCCGTACTGGCCGTTGCAATCACATTACCTGCGCCCTGAAGCTTCGCAAGTTGAACGGCAATACTCCCGACACCACCAGCGGCAGCATGGACAAGCACGGTCTCTCCTTCTTCTAAACGTCCCATCGTTGTAAGCACGTGATAAGCGCTAAGTCCTTGCAAAGGCAGGGCAACCGCGGTCGAAAAGTCCAAGCTCTCCCCAATCGGAATTAACCCCCGCTCATCAGCCTTGACATACTCGGCGTATCCACCCGAGTGGGTCAATGTAACCACACGAGTGCCAGGTTCGACCTTCGTCACCTTCTCGCCAACTTCAGTAACAACACCTGCAACTTCTGCCCCCGGGATAAAGGGTAGCGGCGTTGGAACCACATAACGGCCTTTTCGTCTCGCAGTATCCGCATAGTTCACTCCACTGCGATACACTTCGATTAGCACTTCTCTTCCCTCTGGCTTCGGCTGTTCCATCTCGACGTTCTGCAGGACTTCCGGCCCACCGTACTCTGAAAATTGAATGGCCTTCATATGATCCTCCTTATTTTCCTTTAAATTGCGGGGCTCTTTTTTCCTTAAATGCAGCCACACCTTCTTTATGATCTTCAGTCGTCACCATCATCGTCTGTGTGATTCGCTCTTGCTCCAAGATTTCATCTAATGAAGCCGTCATGGCATGATCAACGAGCTTTTTCATCATACCGTAGGCAACACTCGGGCCATTAGCGAGATCTACAGCCATTGCCATCGTTTTATCTTGCAGTTCGTTCGCTGGATATAGTTCATTAACGACACCGAGCTCATACAATCGTTTCGCAGGGATCGATTGACCGCTAAAGAAAAATTGTTTGGCAAGATGGGGGCCGATTAATCTCGGTAAGAAATACGAACCCCCGCCATCTGAAATTAAGCCCACTTTTGAAAAGCTGAGCGCAAATTTACTATCTTCTGCAGCTACAATGAGATCACAAGCAAGTGCCAAGTTGAATCCTGCACCTGCGGCAAAACCATGAACGGCTGCAATTACGGGCTTGGGTGAGTTCTTGATTGCAGAAATACAATCGTTCAATCGACCAATATGGGCGTAAATGTCTTGTGGCTCGCTTTCTCCCATTGTCTTTACATCCCCACCAGCACTGAACGAACGTCCAGCACCTGTGATTACAATGACACGAACGTCTTCATTTGTCTCCGCTTCTTTTACTGATTTTGTCAATTCTTCGATCATTTCGCCGCTAAAGGCATTCAATTGATCGGGCCGGTGGAGTGTCAGCGTAAGTACTGATTGCTCCAGATTCGTTTGTAAATCTTCTACACTCATACTCTTCTCACCCTTTCCTTTATTTAATAAGCCAACCACCATCCACAAGGACATCAGAACCGACCATATAAGAAGCTTCAGAGGAAGCGACAAAGGCAACCACGTTTGCAATCTCTTCAGCCTGACCCACTCGTTTCAGTGCTGTGTTTCGCTCAATCGCTTTTGAAAATTTTTCATTGGTTAAAGCGCCCTCAGTAAGAGGGGTCTCAACGAAACCTGGAGATACCGAATTGACTCGAATACCGTAAGGGGCAAGTTCTAAGGCTAGTGCTTTCGTAAAATTAATGGCCCCTGCCTTTGCTGAGCTATAATGGGGGATATGAGCACCCGCTTGATGGCCGGAAAGGGAGGTCACGTTGACAATCGCTCTCGGTTTTTTCTCGAATTCCTTTTCAACCTGCTGGACCATCACAGCCCCAAGTGCCTTTGAAGCAAGAAATACGCTTTTTAGATTAACATCCTGCATGGCGTCCCAATCTTCTTCCGTAGTATCCATAACAGAAGAGTGTCTCGAGCCCCCGGCACCATTAATCAATATATCCAATGTTTCAAATTCCCTCTCGACAAAAGCCGCGAGTTTTTCGGTGTCTTCTTTTACGGTGACATCAGCTGGATAAATAACCGACCCAGGAACTTCAGCAGCTACGCGTTGAAGTTTTTCTTCGGTGCGCCCCACTAAAATTACCTTTGCCCCTTCGGCAGTGAGGCGGGCAGCTGTCTCTTTGCCAATACCGCTTCCTGCGCCTGTAATTAAAGCGATTT
The DNA here is from genome assembly GCF_014207655.1 of Geomicrobium halophilum. Taxonomy (GTDB): domain Bacteria; phylum Bacillota; class Bacilli; order Bacillales; family Marinococcaceae; genus Geomicrobium; species Geomicrobium halophilum. The sequence continues at coordinate 4,282 of NZ_JACHHJ010000003.1, forward strand.
GATCTTTAAACCTCATCTGGAAAGCTCCTCTCCTTAACGAAAACGAATGATCCAACTTGATATTGTGCTTCTGCGATTTCACGATTTCGTTGAAATGCTGATGATTTCGAGCGATATTTCTGACATGCGGCCGAAAATAGTGCATCCATATTTTCCTACTCGCTCCCATCTGTACGTTCATGCAAGAGCTCCTTCAAGATAACGTTCCGTGAGGAAGATGGCAGTTTTTTTATACGGAAGGTTCAAAGGTTTATATTATAAATACTTCCTTTTCAACAAATGGCTCAGCCGTGCTTCCGGTCATCTTGTGTTCGTCAGTGAACGCTTCATGTGTAAATAAATGTTCTTATTGTAATGGCTTGGTTAAAAAGCGCCCACCATTTTCATAAATATCTGTCTTTGGCATCGTTTCACCCCATTATTGTCCAACTTGTTCACCAGAGATTTACAGAGACTCGTAAACATCGATACTAACCCGTCACAAAACGCTGGAACACTTCCTCACCTCTTTAACGCTGTGTCCCAGCCCGTTTGCAAGAGAGCCTGAACACTTTGACCAAAACGGGCAAAACGCTCATCTTCGGTCTGCCCTTTTTTATAGCGATAATAGATTTGCTGAAGAATCACCGCGAGCTTGAAATAGGCAAACGTCAAATAATAATGGATGTGAGTTACATCACGCCCGCTTTTCTGACTATAACGTTCAATGAACTCGTCACGAGTAAAAAAACCAGGTCTTATCGTGACTGGCTCTCTACCCAAGCCGCGCTTCAACTCTTCCGGGTCATCAGCTTCAAGCCAATAGCTCATCGCTGCCCCAAGATCCGCGAGCGGATCACCAACCGTCGCCATTTCCCAATCAAAGAGGCCCGTCATTTTCGAGAGGTTATGATTAAACATGGCATTATTTAACTTATAATCATAATGGATCACTGAAGTGTAGCGTTGGGGAGGCAAATGTTCGGAGAGCCAATTCATTAACAGCTCTGCTTCTTTAAAGTCATCCGTTTTCGCCCGTTGATAACGAGAAATCCAACCGTTCACCTGTCTCTCCATAAAACCTTCCGGCTTGGTCATCTCCGTCAGGCCGGTTTTCGTATAATCAATCGCGTGCAGGTCAACGAGATGATCAACCATCGTTTCGGAGATGCCTCGATTTAATTCTTCTGTCACCTGGATTCCTTCGGGATATTCGGTGTCAATGACCTGGCCGCGCTTACGCTCCATGACCCAAAAAGGCGCACCCACGATCGTTTTATCCTCTGAAAACAGCAATGGCTTCGGTGCTACGTTGAAAAATGGATGAATTTCTTTTAAAAATCGATATTCCCGCCCCATATCATGAGCCTTTGGAGCAACAGGTCCAAGCGGCGGTCGACGCAAAACAACTTCCCAGGAGTCAATATTCAATTGATAAGTTAAGTTGGAATGCCCACTGGAAAACTGATGGAGTTCCAACTCCCCCTCCGGTAGATCAGAAAGATTTTGTTTTAAAAAATCATGCAGTCTTTGTTTGTCCAGCTCTTCGCCTTTACGTACCGGTATAACCTCCATAGCTGACCTCCTAACGATGGACGTAATTTGGCTTTCGTTTTTCAATAAAGGCTTGCACGCCTTCTCTCATATCTTCCGTTTGGAATACATCGACAAATAAATGGGCTTCATGATCAATGCCATCTTCAAGGGATCGCTCTGTTCCTTCATCAACAGCACGCTTGATTCGGGAAATGGCAGCTAATGAATGCGCTGTCATTTTATTTGCAAGTTTACTTGCTTCTTTAAGACCTTCCCCAGAAGGTACGACGTGATTAACGAGACCTACCCCTTTCGCTTCCTCTGCACGAATGGACTCGCCGGTATACATTAACTCTTTCGCCTTTGCTGTCCCCACCAGTCGTGGCAAACGCTGGGTCCCTCCCCCGCCTGGAAACAAGCCAAGCTTAACTTCAGGTAAACCCACTTGCGCATGTTGTTCTGCGATGCGCAGATCACATGCAAGTGCAAGTTCACAACCACCTCCTAGGGTCAGGCCATTTAAAACTGCAATCGTTGGTTTGGGGATACTCTCCAACCGGTTCATCACTCTGTGTGTACGCATCACTGCATCTTTCATGTTCGGAGAATTCGCAAGGTTAGGAAACTCCTTAATATCAGCGCCTGCCACGAACGCTTTTTCTCCCTTTCCGGTAATGAGAATCGCCAGGGTGTCCGCGTCATTTTCAAGCCTTTGAAACGTTTCATCCAGTTCTGTGAATACCGCTGAGCTAAGGACGTTAAGCGGCGGATTATGAATGGTTACGACAGCGATATGGTCTTTGGTATCGACAGTTACATATTCAAGCATACCAGTGCCCCCCTTACGTTGTGTATTCGTACCAACCTTTCCCCGTTTTTCGGGCTAAATGACCCTGCTTCACTTTCTCTTCGATCACAGGAGACGGTTTGTCTGCAGGATCTCCGGTTTCCTTGTAACGTTGTTCACTCACATAATAACCAACATCGATGCCATGACGGATACTTTTTCTATATCGGTGGTCTTCATCGATTGTCCTCCTCCTGTAAAAGAACCCCATGTAAAATCATATCAACGAAAATATTGGCCACTTCCTCAGGGCTGAACTTCCCCTCTGGGTTTAACCATTGATAGCTCCAATTAACGATACCAAGAATCCCGAGACTCACAATGGAAGAATTTAAATTCGCTCGAAATTCTCCATCCCTGATTCCTTCTTCAATGATGCCTTCTACTCGTTCCCGCACCTCGTAACGTTTACGGGCAATCTCTGTATAGCTATTTTCTCCCAAGTGGCGCATTTCTCGAAAAAGGATATTCCCGCTGGAACGTTCTGATTTAATGTTTATAACCATTAAACGCACGACATCCACGAGTTTTTGATGATTTTTTTTCGTTGTATGACTCGCGATCTCATCAATTTGCTCTACGAGATTATCAATGAACTCAAAGTGAATCTCAGTTAGAAGCTCTTCCTTACTAGAAAAATAGTAATAGAAGGTGCCTTTCGTTACGTGTAAAGCTTGAACAATGTCCTGGATCGATGTTTCTTTGAAACCATTTTCCCCGAATAAACGGATGCTTTCTTTTTTAATTGTTTGTCTCATCACTTGTCCCTCGCATTCTTCGATTGTTGAGGTTTTCATGATAACACGAGGTAACCGTTTCACCTTTCATTGCTATTTACTTCATCTCGCAATGCTTTACGTAAAATCTTACCCACATTCGTTTTAGGAAGCTCGTTACGAAACTCAATCACACGTGGTACTTTATAAGCCGCCATGTGCGCACGACAATATTCAATGATTGCTTCTTCTTGAACGCGTTCTCCCTCTTTCAAAACGAGGATCGCTTTCACGTTTTCCCCACGGTAAGCGTCCGGAATACCAATCGCTACGGCTTCTTGAATGGAAGGGTGTTCATACAATACTTCTTCAACATCACGAGGATAAACATTTTGCCCGCTGGCGATGATCATATCTTTCTTGCGGTCCACAATATAGAGGTAACCGTCCTCATCCATTCGACCGATATCACCCGTATAGAGCCAGCCATCACGTAGTGTGTGTGCCGTTTCCTCAGGCATCTCCCAATACCCTTTCATCACTTGTGGCCCGCGAATAATCACTTCTCCAACTTCCCCGGCAGGCATTTCTGTAATCCCTGTACCCAGGTCGACGATTTTATAGTCCGTGCCCGGCAGGCCAATCCCAACGCTTCCAGGTTTTATCCCTGCAAATGGCGGGTTGCAATGGGTCGTTGGAGAGGATTCAGATAGGCCATATCCTTCTAAAATCTTCGAACCCGTTTTATTTTCAAACGAACGCATCAATTCCACCGGCATAGGAGCACTACCGCTATTACAGATATTGATGCTGCTAAGGTCATACTCTGATGCCCGCGGATGACTGTTAAGCGCTACATAAATCGTCGGCACAGCAGGAAATGTCGTCGGCCGTTCGTCCTTAATTGTTGTCATCACTTCTTCGAGATCAAACCGCGGGAGGATAACCATTTCCCCGCCTGTATGAAGCGTGAGATTCATGCAAGATGTCATTCCCATCACATGAAAGAGTGGAATAACCACTAACGCCTTATCTTTTCCATATTCGAATTCATTTTGAAAAAATTGTTCCGTTTGGATGACATTTGCAACTAAGTTCCGATGGGTAAGCATTGCTCCTTTGGAGCGTCCAGTAGTACCACCTGTGTATTGGAGCACTGCTACATCTTCAGATTCAATCAAAACTGGATCAGGGGTATCCATCCCTCGCTCAAGAAATGTCTCAAATGTAGGGTCCGGAATGGAAGGATACTGGTTCTCAAAACGAACAACGACGGTGGATCGCAAAGGTGTTTTCTCTTTGATGTTTTTCACATGTTCATAGAAACGATCCAAAGTAATGATCGTTTCTGCTCCTGAATTATTTAAAAAGTATTTCATTTCTCCTTCCACACTCATGGGATTGATTTGCGTCACGATGGCTCCTGCTTTTAGAATTCCATAGTAGGCGATCACATAATGGGGACAATTGGGGAGCATAATCGCCACCCGATCCCCCTTTTTCACCCCTGAAGATTGCAGGCTTGAGGCAAAACGATTCACTCTTGCTAACAGTTCTTGATACGTGATTTTCGCTCCGTAAAAGGAAATCGCGTCATTTTTTGGATATGTCTCAACACTTTGTTCTAACATTTCATTAAGGGTATGATCTGGGATGTCTACATTTTCAGAAAGAAAATCTGGGTAATGCTGAAGCCACGTTTTTTCAGCCGACATCTGAACCCCTCCTATAAGAACATGTTTAAAAAGTCCGGAAAAAATAACCGTCTTGAACACGCACTATAATAAATGTGATCCTCCATCAACGACAACGACATCACCAGTTACATAATTAGACGCTTTTGATGCGAGGAAAAGTGCTGCTCCCTTCAAGTCTTCATCCCCGCCAAAACGGCCGAGCGGTGTTTGGGAAAGAATCGCATCACCGCCTTCTTCCATCACAACTTTCGACATTTTGGTTGGAAAAAAGCCAGGAGCAATGGCGTTGACGTTAATATTATAGCGTCCCCATTTCACAGCCAGATCTTTAGTGAAGCTGACCACAGCCCCTTTACTGGTATTATAAGGAATCGTGTCCATCACTTCCGGCATCGAGCTTTTGAGAGCTGCAACGGAGGCAATATTAACGATCCGACCTCCACCCTGTTCAATCATGACTTTCCCAACGGCCTGACTCATGAGAAAGGTACCGGTAATGTTGACGTTAATCACTTTTTCCCAAGCTTCCAGTGGAATTTCGGCCGCAGGTGCCCCCCACGTCGCCCCACTGTTATTGACGAGAATATCGATCGAACCAAACGTCTCCCGGGTGTTTTCGATAACGTTATTAACGTCTCCGGGGTCGGTAATGTTACATTTCAATGCCAGTGTCTCCACGCCGTATTTTTCTTCTAGTTGTTTTGTAACTTCTTCACAGCCTTCGATTTTACGTGAACAAAGTACAATATTTGCTCCAACTTCAGCATAGGTTTCCGCAATTTGTGCGCCAAGTCCTCTCCCGCCGCCTGTGACAATCGCTGTCTTTCCTTTAATATCAAATAGATCCAATACACCCATGTTGATGCCTCCTTATTTCATAACAGAATTCTCTGATTCTTGGTGCTTTCTCAACTCCAATTTTGCGATTTGTGCCCGATGCACCTCATCTGGCCCATCAGCTAGCCGCAAGGTTCGTGCATTGGCCCATTGGGCAGCCAATGGAAAATCATTGGCAACACCTGCCCCGCCAAACGCTTGGATAGCCCGATCGATCACCCGAAGCGCCATAGATGGAGCCACCACCTTGATCATGGCAATTTCCGATTTGGCTTCCTTATTCCCGACGGTATCCATCATATAAGCTGCCTTCATGGTAAGCAGACGTGCCTGATCAATATCGATCCGTGAATCAGCAATCCACTCACCAACAACCCCTTGTCGAGCGACCAGTTTTCCAAAGGTTTCACGGGTTTGTACGCGCTTACACATTTCTTCAAGCGCACGTTCTGCGGCACCAATCAAGCGCATGCAATGGTGAATACGTCCTGGACCTAAACGACCTTGTGCGATTGTAAACCCTTTCCCTTCACCCAGAAGCATGTTCTCTTTTGGCACTCGTACATTTTCGAACGTAATTTCCGCATGACCATGGGGAGCATGATCGTATCCAAACACAGGAAGCATCCGTTCAATCTTCACTCCTGGTGTATTCAGTGGGACAAGAATCATCGCTTGTTGTTCATGACGATGAGCATCAGGGTCTGTCTTCCCCATGACAATAGCGACTTCACAACGCGGATCCCCTGCGCCAGAAGACCACCATTTATGGCCATTAATCAAGTATTCATCACCATCACGCTCAATTCTGGCTTGTATGTTCGTCGCGTCTGAAGAGGCTACATCTGGTTCTGTCATCGAAAAACATGAACGGATTTCACCTTCAAGCAGCGGTTTTAACCATTGTTCCTTCTGCTCTTCTGTCCCGTACCGAACGAGCACTTCCATATTGCCGGTATCCGGTGCACTGCAATTAAACACTTCGGGGGCAATCAACGAGCGTCCCATAATCTCACAAAGCGGTGCGTACTCAACATTCGTTAATCCTGCTCCATAATGACTATCTGGTAAAAATAAATTCCACAGTCCTTCTTCCTTCGCTTTCGCTTTCAACTCTTCCATAATCGGAGGAACTCCGCTCCAACGGGACCCTTGTTCGTTCAATTGTTCTTCGTAAAGCTTTTCATTGGGGTAGATATGCTCTTCCATAAATCGATGAAGCTGCGCCTGCAATTGTTGAACCTTTTCGGAATAAGCAAATTCCATCTTTACTTCCAACTCCTTTTTGGGTGCTAACCGGTCGGTATGTCAATTGTATAATACAAGGTTAGAAATATTCAATAAATAAATATTTTTTACAAATCCTCTAGAAAATAGACAAAGAGGCAGCCTTATTGCTGCCTCTTTCTGTGGACACTTTATTTAACTACACTCGTATCAATTTTACTCACAGGAATATCTAGGGCTTTCGCTACCCCTTCACCATAGGCTGGATCAGCTCTATAGCAGTTATTAATGTGCCTAAGTTGGATGTGTTCCGGTGCTGGCCCAATGTCACGAGCTGTATTCGCAAACAGGCGCTCTTTTTGCTCGTCGTTCATTAAATTGAATAGACGGCCTGGCTGTTCATAGTATAGATCATCATCTTCTCTAAAATTATGAGCGTAGGCATCGCCGTTAATCTCCAACTCTGGTTCCTTGTGTTCTGGCTGTTCTTGCCACTCACCATAGCTATTCGGCTCATAGTGAAGTTTAGATCCATAGTTCCCGTCAACTCTCATGGCTCCATCGCGATGAAAGCTGTGAACAGGACATTTAGACGCATTTACTGGAATTTGATGATGGTTAACACCTAGGCGGTATCGTTGGGCATCCCCATAAGAGAATAATCTTCCCTGAAGCATTTTGTCAGGAGAAAAACTAATACCTGGCACAATATTGGTAGGAGCAAATGCCGCTTGTTCCACCTCTGCAAAATAGTTTTCAGGATTACGATTGAGCACAAATTCTCCAACTGGAATCAGTGGGAAGTCGCCTTTATACCATACTTTCGTAAGGTCAAACGGATTGTAACGCATATTTTTCGCTTCTTCTTCCGTCATAACCTGAATGTACATTTTCCATTTCGGATAGTCACCATTGTCGATACTTTCAAGTAAATCTTTTTGATGACTTTCGCGGTCTTCACCAGCAACGTCTTCCGCTTCCTGGTCAGTAAGGTTTTCAATGCCTTGTTGACTCTTGAAATGGAATTTAACCCATACACGCTCATTCTTATCATTAATCATGCTATAAGTATGGCTTCCAAATCCATGCATGTGACGGTACGTCTTAGGAATTCCGCGCTCACTCATAACAATAGTTACCTGATGCAGGGCTTCAGGCAAGGAGCTCCAGAAATCCCATTTATTATGTGCACTACGCATATTCGTACGCGGGTCACGCTTTACAGCATGGTTGAGATCCGGAAATTTCATTGGATCTCTAAAGAAGAATACAGGCGTGTTGTTTCCAACAAGATCCCAGTTGCCTTCATCAGTATAAAATTTCATCGCAAATCCACGAATATCCCGCTCAGCATCTGCGGCGCCGCGCTCACCAGCAACGGTAGAGAATCGAAGGAACATATCCGTTTGTTTACCAATCTCTGAAAAAATACTAGCTTTTGTGTATTGTGTAATGTCATGCGTTACGGTAAACGTACCATATGCAGCAGAGCCTTTCGCATGCATCCGCCGCTCAGGAATAACCTCTCGATCAAAGTTGGCCATTTTCTCAAGAAACCAAAAGTCTTGCATAAGCATCGGTCCTCTTGGGCCTGCGGTCTGTGCATTTTGATTATCAGGTACCGGATTGCCAAAAGCAGTGGTCAGTTTTCTCTTCCCGTTGTTTTGATTCTCACTCATGAATCATGCACCCCCTGTAATGTTTGAAGACATTTTACAATTATTATTATATCATAATGATTTTAATTAACAAGAGAAGTGCTCGTATGAAGTTACAAATACACACTTTCTCGCAAGAATAGGGGGAAAAATCAAAAAATAAACTGGATATAGGTAGATACCCTATAAGACGTGTTCTGATTAATGCTTATCTTTTTCTATATAAATTGTCATAATCGAACTCCACATTAAAAGTGTGGTAGTGTTATGATAGTAACAAACAAAGTGTAGAGGTGAAAAGCAATTGGCACAAAAACAAAGAAAAACTACCAATAAAGCACCAATGAAAGTGCTTGTTCTCATTACACTTGCACTTGTCATTGTCATGGGGGCGCTCTTATTCGTTGTGAACAGCGGGGGAAGTACAACCACGCTTGAAGATGCTCCTCCTATCGAGGACGTTCCAACTGCAGGAGACGAAGCCGCACCTGTTTCGATTGTTGAATTCGGCGATTATAAATGTCCAGCGTGTTTAAGTTGGGACCATGAAATCGTACCACAGCTTTACAATGACTATGTGGACAATGGAGAGGCCTCCCTTTCTTTTTATAATTATATAGGTTTTGGCGAAGAATCCTTGCAAGCATCACTAGCCGCACAGACCGTTTATGAAGAGGCGCCCGATCAATACTGGAATTTCCACCATGCCCTTTTTCAACAAACAGGGCAGCATGAGTCACAAGTTACCGTTGACCTCTTATTAGACGTAGCAGAAGAGCATGCACCAGCTGTCGATCAAGATGAACTTGAAACGGCGATTGTTAACGAAGAAGCACTTTCACAACTTGAACATGATCATTCTGTCATTGAGGAATTCAATGTTCAGGCCACTCCTACAATCATGGTTAATGATCAACTTATTGACGACCCTTTTGACTACGACGAGATTCAGGAAGTGATTGATGAGGAATTGGCGGCTGCCGAGTCATGAAACGGCAGAGCCTTTTTCTCTATACTGCCTGGCTCCTCTCATTAATAGCCACAGTGGGCAGTTTGTATTTCAGTGAAATTGAAGAGTTTATTCCCTGTGAAATGTGCTGGTATCAGCGAATGGCTATGTACCCGCTTGTTCTGATTCTAGGGATCGCGACCTTCCGATCTGATTTCAGCATTCGCATTTATGCTCTTCCATTTTCAATTATCGGTGCCCTCATTGCCGCGCTACATTATGCTGAACAGAAAATCCCCGGTTTCGGAGGTGCTACAGCTTGTGCATCCGGCGTGCCATGCAGCGCGGAATACATTAATTTCCTGGGCTTTATCACCATCCCTTTTTTAGCACTTGTAGCATTCGTACTCATTACCCTGTGCTTATGTTTCACTGGGAAAAATCGTAACTAAAAGGAGAGCAAACAGAGCCGGGTCATTCGAGGAGACTTCTAAGAGTAAAGGCAGGGAAATGCTTTGCGATATATAAGAACGATTCTTTTTATCAGTTATCCATTTATTCTCTTAAGCAGTTGTCAATCGACTGAAAATGATCGACAAGAAACCGTTTCTCAGGAGCCAATCGAGGAAGAAGAAAGGCAAGCAAAGGAAGAAGAGGCATCCACAAATGATTCCGATTCTTGGGCTTTGGAAGCGGAGAATTTTAATGATATCGAAACGGTAGGAGGGGTAGAAATGATTCAGAACCCCAACAATATCCAGGTGCTCGTCAATGATGATTATGCCCTGCCTGATGGATATGAGCCTGATGATCTTGTTGTTCCTGACGTTGCTTTCTCCTTTGACGAAGATGTGGAAAAACGTTACTTAAGAGAGCCTGCTGCTGATGCATTAGAAGAGTTATTCGCGGCTGCTTCAGAAGATGGGTATGATCTTTTCGCCGTTTCCGGATACCGCTCGTATGAACGACAGGATACCATCTTTAGTAATGCTGCTGCCGAGCGCGGCGAAGATACAGCGAATGAAACGATTGCCACCCCCGGGAATAGTGAACATCAAACAGGGTTGGCCATGGATATTTCCAGCGAAAGCAACAATTTTGAACTAAATACCGCCTTTGCTGATACAGAGGAAGGGCAATGGGTGGAGGATCATGCCCATGAACATGGTTTTATTATCCGTTACCCCGAAGATTCGGAGGAAATCACAGGGATTTCGTATGAACCCTGGCACCTCCGTTATGTTGGTGAAGAAATAGCTGCAGTGATCAATGATTACGAAATAACCCTTGAGGAATTCTTTGAGAATGCTGAAAAAATATAAACACTCCTTGAACTTAAAATAACCAATCAATCACTGCCCAGCCGGCAGCCCCAATCACGGCTGCAATCAGTGACTCTACAATATGTGTTAAACGAAACTTCTTTTCTTTTGACCAATCAATGATCAGCCATCCAACAAAAATAGCAAAACCAAACCATATTGCCTGCATATCTCTCTCCCATTTCATGAATGAAGACCGTGTACCCCACGGTCTTCATTAGGTTAGTAGTGTTTGCTCCAATTCACGAATGAGCATGACACCTTCCCGAATATACTGCTGTTCAACATAACCATCCTTTTCTTCCGGAGAAGAAAATTGATTCCACAATGCACTATAAGCCGTAACCCCTTGGTCAATACCCGTTTCGTAACGATGAGATAATAAAAATGGCGTCCCCAAAACGACCGTAGCATTTCCATTCCCGATCTCTCCAACCGTAGCTGAAAAAGGAATACGTAAAAATTGATAACCATTATCATCAGCGATTTTGTAATCCATATAGCCATGGTCATATTCCCATCCACCTCCCATATCATAACCAAGAGGCTCCAATTTTCTTTCTAAATCCTGCACAGACATTTCTAAACCGGTCAATTGTGATTGTAGTTCTAACATCGCACCCTGGCCCCCTTTTCCGTTACCATCCCTCGATTTTTATAAATCATGCAACTCAGAGATAGCAGTTTTAACCAGTGGGCCCATGTTATTCAATCGAGGCGCTTTTCCAATGCCTCTCGGCGCGACTCATGACCCGGTTTCCCAAGTAGAGCAAACATATTTTGCTTATAACTTTCCACGCCCGGCTGATCAAAGGGATTTACCCCAAGCAGGTATCCACTAATCGCACACGCTTTTTCGAAAAAATATACAAGTGCACCGAACGAATAAGCGTCCAGCTTCTCAATCCCCACGACAACGTTCGGAACATCTCCATCGGTATGGGCAAGGAGTGTCCCAAGATAGGCTTTTTCGTTGACCGCATGTAGACTCTCTCCTGACAGATAGTTTAGCCCATCCTCATCACCTTCCATCTTCGGAATCTGCACGTTTTTCGTACTCTTACCGACGTGCAGGACCGTCTCAAACAAGTGACGCCGACCTTCCTGGACATATTGACCCATGGAATGAAGATCTGTTGTGAATTTGACCGAGGCAGGAAAGAGCCCTTTTCCATCCTTGCCTTCACTTTCCCCGAATAATTGCTTCCACCATTCACTAAAGTTCGCAAGCTTTGGTTCATAGCTGGATAATAATTCAATTTGTTTTCCCTTTTGATACATTAAATAGCGAAATGCCGCATACTGATAAGCCTCATTATCATCTAAATGGTCATTGGTGTAGGCTTTGCGTGCGTCATCTGCACCCGCCAGCATGTCCGAAATTGAAATGCCTGCTGCGGCAATGGGTAATAATCCAACAGGTGTAAGTACAGAATAACGTCCCCCTACATTATCAGGAACGACAAACGTCTCATAACCTTCTGCGTTGGCCAGTGATTTTAATGCCCCTTTTTCCCGATCCGTCGTAGCAATGATTCGATGAGCTGCTTCCTCCCGGCCATAAGCATCTTCCATCCATGCTTTAACCATCCGAAATGCGACTGCAGGCTCTGTTGTTGTGCCTGATTTGGAAATTACATTGGCATAGACACTCTTCCCTTTTAGAGCCTCAAAAAGCTCAGATGTATAATCCGATCCAAGGTGCTCGCCAAGAAAGAAGACCTCAGGGCCATTTTTATCATCTTCGTTTAAATAAGAGCGAAAGGAATGGGTTAACGCCGATATAGCTGCTTTCGATCCTAATGATGAACCACCGATACCAATGACAAGAAGAACATCCGCATCTTCACGAATACGTGCTGCGGTTTTTTCTAAACGGCTGAGTTCTTCCCGATCATAATCTGAAGGTAAGTTCACCCAGCCCAGAAAATCCGCCCCAGCCCCGTTTCCTTCATGTAATTGTTGGTGTGCCCGAGAAACCGCTGACTGTAGCTGAGACCATTCATGGTCAGCAACAAACAAACGTGCATAATTCGTATTAAACGATACAGGTGTATTCATTTATATATCCTCCTCTACGCATATCCAATAGCCTATTTTCTCACCCTATATATACCAAAGGATCGGTGCCTGCGTACATAAGGAGGTGAAAAAATGAGCGGACTGCAACGTACAGCTCTAATTTTTGCAATCATTGGTGCCATTAACTGGGGAATGATCGGATTCTTTAACTTCGATGTTGTGGCGGCGATATTCGGAGGGCAGACAGTAGCCTTTTCGCGAGTGATCTACGCCATCATCGGCCTTTCCGGCCTCTATTGTATCTCTCTACTTTTCACCGCTGACGAAGAGCCGCAATAAAGCCTAGAACCACAAAAATAAATTCCGCTGTGGGTCTGCGTTTCTTTTTTTCCGATAAGTAGTGGAACGGGGGCTTGTCACGACGTTAGTCATTCTTCGCACACGAAATAGTGTGGTTCTTTTCGAGGAAGTTTCCCCGCTATGTAGAAAAAACCCGGACTCGCCCTTACCTAGCTGTCCGGGTTTCATTTATATCAATTGGCAGTCTTGATTATTTACGGGCGCGCTTATTAAGATCAGCATGAATCTCATTGGATTCTTTTAACCAATCTTTAAGTTTATCTTCAAGTGTGTTGAATCCTTGGTTTTTATTCCCGCCTTGGCTCTTCTGTCCACGTCCACCGCCGCTGCTGTTGCGAGAACTTCGCTTATCTCCACTTCCACCTTCTGGTGCTGATTGAGTCGCACGAATGGACAAAGAAATTTTACCCGAATCGCTGTCAATGGATTTTACTTTAACCTTGACTTCATCGCCAACAGAAAGCACTTCGTGAATATCTTTCACATAACCATGAGCGACCTCAGAAATGTGTACAAGTCCTTGGGTTTTATCATCAAGTGCAATGAAAGCCCCGAATGGCTTTACACCCGTTACCTTCCCTTCAACAGTGCTGCCAACTTCGTATTGTGCTACAGACATTCAAACATCCCCTAATCATTTATTAACGCCTAAATCATACCATATGTTCACCCTCTAGGCAAAGGAAAGTTCAAGATGAATCGAAGCATATTTCCCATTATCAAAGGAATAACCTTGACAATATTCCCTTTAATAAATAATGTAAGGATATATTTATACAGTAGAAGAGCTTGTTCAAAAAGGCAACAAAAAGATCCGGGAGGTCAAGGAGACGTAGCTTCGAGCATCCTGCTTACACCACGAAAGCATTCACTTTTCAGAGGAGCGGAGCGCAATCTCGTTCCTACGTAAGCGATCCCTTGCACGGAGGAAAACATACGTGAGGAGCAGGGAAGCAGACGACGAAGAGATACGACGCCTATTTTTTAGGACTTTTTGAACAATCGCTAGAAAGGGGCTTTCATCAACCTATGGCATCAGATCAGTGGACGTCACGTATTGGTTTCATCCTTGCTGCCGCAGGGTCGGCAATCGGCTTAGGGACTGTCTGGCGTCTCCCTTATGTGGCTGGCACAGAAGGAGGCGGTGCATTTTTTCTCATTTTCCTTATCCTTTTATTAACCTTAGGGTCTACCTTGCTGCTCGCTGAATTTGTGCTTGGGAGGCGTACGCAGGAGGGGGCGATTCGTGCTTACAAAAATGTTGCTTCTAATGGAAACTGGCATTGGATCGGGATTTTAGGGATGGTTACAGCCTTTCTGCTTTTATCCTTTTACAGCGTAGTCGGCGGTTGGATCATCGCTTATCTGGTCCGAAGTTTCAGCGGACAGGTTACTTCCCCTCCAGGTGGAGACTATTCCGCGTTGTTCGAAACGATTACCGCGAATCCCTGGGAAGTGGGGATAGCACATCTCGCATTTATGGTGATGACGATCCTCGTGGTTCAGAGAGGCATCCGCAAAGGTATCGAGAAAGCAACGGTATATATGATGCCGGCGCTGTTTATACTTTTCGCTGTCCTTGTCGTACGCTCTCTCACCCTTGATGGTGCTTGGGAAGGGGTCGTTTTCTTCTTACAGCCGGATTTATCAGCTGTTAGCGGACAAACACTTTTAACCGCCCTTGGCCAAGCTTTCTTTTCTCTTAGTCTTGGTGTTTCTGTTATGGTCACATACAGTTCCTATTTAGGGAAAAGTGAAAACCTGCCGCGTTCTGCGTGGTCGGTTGTGTATCTCACCATCTTGATCGCCTTTATGGCTGGGCTTGTGATCTTTCCTAGCGTATTCGCGTTTGATTTAGAACCGGATGAAGGACCTATGCTGATTTTTACGATTTTACCAGCAGTTTTTGGAGAGATCACATTTGGCTCGATATTCTTTACGCTCTTTATGATTCTGATGTTATTTGCAACACTCACGTCCGCTTTTTCACTCGTGGAAATCGTAGTCGCACCGCTTATTCGCGGCAAAGAAGAGCAAAAACGTGTGAAGATGACATGGACCGTTGGGTTACTGATCTTCGTTTTAGGGATCCCGTCAAACTTATCATTCGGCCTTCTTTCCGATTGGCATATCTTTGGCGACATCTTCTTTAATCAACTTGATTTTCTCGTCAGCAACATCTTACTTCCGATCGGGGCATTGTTAATTTCCCTGTTCGTGCCATGGAAGATGAGCAAAACAGACTTACAAGAAGAGCTGTTACGGGGAAGTAACAGAGGGAACTCATTCTTTTCAATGTGGTTATTTACGATCCGCTATATCGTGCCGATTGCGATTGTCGTTGTCTTCATTTCCATGTTAGCTGGATAATGATAAGTATAAAAAACTCCGTTGTGATGGTGTGTCATGACAACGGAGTTTTTATTATGAAATGATATGATCTTCATGGCTCAGCGACGAGCAGATCTATTGAAAATGCTTCCCCGGCACTTCCTACAGACCTTTATTTTTTATGCCTGTTGACGAAGGTATCCAAACGCCCCATCGCGGTTTGCAGTGCATCCATTGAAGTGGCGTAGGAACAGCGGACATGACCGACGCCGCCTTCACCAAATACCGAGCCAGGCACAACAGCAACCTTTTCCTCGATCAGCAATTTCTCTGCAAACGTTTCATCGTCCATCCCCGTTGCTTCTACGGATGGAAACGCGTAAAATGACCCACCTGGCAAATGACACGTTAGGCCTGCCTCATTTAAAGCATGAACAGTATAATTACGACGAGCGCGATAACTGCTCACCATTTTCGTCACCGTATCCTGCCCATTTTGTAAAGCCTCAAGTGCACCATGCTGTGCCTGTGTGGGAGCGCACATCAGTGAATATTGGTGTATTTTCAACATTGCTTGCGTAATATCGGCAGGAGCACATACGAAACCAAGCCGCCAACCAGTCATCGCAAATGCTTTTGAAAAGCCGGAAATGAGTACGGTACGATCGTGCATCTTCTCGAGCGCTGAGAACGCTGTATGGGTAGCATCATAGTTAAGTTCAGCATAGATTTCATCTGAAAATACGAGCAAGTCGTAGGCCTCTGCCACGTCTGCCACTGCCTGTAACTCTTCTTGATTCATCACGGCGCCTGTAGGATTATTCGGGAACGAAAGCATAATGGCACGACTGCGATCTGTAATCGCTGCTTCCAAACGCTCCTTCGTGATTTTAAATTTAGTATCAGCATCCGTCACTACCGGGATAGGCTCTGCGCCTGCGAGGGTAACGAGCGGTTGATAAGAAACAAACGACGGTGTTGCGATCAGCACTTCATCGCCCGGATCAATCGTCGCCCGAACGGCAAGGTCAATGGCTTCGCTGGCCCCAACCGTCACAAGCACTTCTTGATCCGGATCATAGGTGACTTGGAAACGGTCAAGCATATAACGGGCGATGGCCGACCGTAATTCAATCATACCAGCATTTGCTGTGTATGACGTATAGCCTTGCTCTAAAGAGGTCATGCAAGCTTCCCGGACATTCCAGGGTGTAACGAAATCAGGTTCACCAACTCCGAGGGAAATACAATCATCCATCGTCGATGCAAGGTCAAAGAAACGGCGGATGCCGGAGGGCTCTATACTTGAAGCGGTTCGAGAAAGCCGTTTTTTACGACTCACTTGCAGCGGACTCTGACTCATGGCGACACCACCATGCGGCGATCCTTTTCGTCTTGATTAAAAACCACACCGTCATGTTTGTATTTTTTCATGCGAAAATGGGTCGTTGTAGATAATACAGTCTCCAGTGTCGACAGTTTGTTGGATACGAAGCTTGCAACACCAGCCATCGTCTGGCCTTCAACGACGACAGAGAGGTCATACGTCCCCGACATCAAGTATAGAGCGCTCACTTCAGGGAAACGCTGGATACGTGCCGCCACTTCATCGAAACCAACATCACGCTGCGGAGTTACTTTTACGTCGATCATGGCAGCGATGCTTTCTTCTGATTGAATCTTGCTCCAATCAACGACAGCCGCATAACTTAAAATCACATGATCATCTTCAAGCTTCTGGATCGTTTTTTTTACATCCTCCTCGCTTTCGTCCAACATTTTCGCAAGCACGTCACTTTCAATACGTCCATTGTGCTCAAGAATACGTATTAACTCGACTTCTTTATCTTTAGTCACTGTTAAACCCCCTGTAGAAAGTGCCTAAGTGTTTATTCTATCTTAGTGCAAACCCACTTCTCATGTTCTTAATTATAATGTAATCATCTTATCATAGAATACCGTCATTTAGATAAAATAAAAATCGTGAAGGACTCCGAAGGAAAGTTGGGTTAAAAATGAAAGGTCATGTAAGCCAACGCCACAAGGAACAAGCGGTCGCACTGCTCATTATTGATATGATCAACCCTTTGGAATTTGAAGATGGGCAAAAATTATATGAACAAATGCGCACGACCGCAAACCAAATCGCAAGGTTAAAGGAGCAGTCAAGGTCTTATCATATTCCGGTCATCTACGTTAACGACAATTACGGGCATTGGCAGAGTGATTTTCGTCAAATTGTCGATGACTGCCTGTATGAACAAGTCCGCGGGCAGGATATTGCTCACGTACTCAAACCGGAAGAAGAAGATTACTTTATACTAAAACCACAGTTTTCAGGGTTTTTCAGCACTCCTCTTGACATACTTCTGCGCTACCTAAACGTGCGTACGTTAATCCTTACAGGTGTTGCCGGCAATATGTGTGTTCATTTTACCGCCAATGATGCCTACATGCATGGCTACAAAGTCATCGTGCCCCGTGATTGCACGGCCTCTATTAATAAGCGCGATAATCAGGAAGCCCTTCAGGTGATGGAAAAAGTCGTCCATGCAAATATTGCACCCGCCGCGGATTTAAATCTCCGCCATATCATTACAGAGGCAAAGGCGTACTATGAGGATACAGTATGACGATTAAGCTCTACTCTCACTTCGTCAGGAATCGAGAGAGAGGTTGAAGTTTCAACATCATAGTTGACATAGACTGCCTTCCCTCTGGCACAGCACTGATTATTTTGATGGATCTCTTCATACAATTCAAAGCTTTTATTACCGATTTTCGCCACCCACGTCTTTATGTACACTGGCGTCCCATAATAGAGCTGAGCGAGATACTCCACCTCCATTTTAAGGATGACACAGCGCCAACGTTTAAAGGATAGATCGGGGGTGAATATTTTAAAAATCCCATCTCGTCCCGCTTCAAACCAGATGGGAAGCGTTGTATTATTAATGTGGCCAAGCCCATCCGTCTCTGACACACGAGGGTGAATTTTTGTTGTAAACATCTGAACCACCTTCACTGAGGTTATATAATCCTTTATTCATCCTATCATTTTGCCTGAATTTAGAAAATACGATAGGTCTGGTTCAAGAAAGACTATACAAAAACCAATCTCTGCATCTTCATATGTTCCCCGAGCAGCATCATGCTTTCATTCCACGCTGTTCAGGGAGAGAATATCACTGGATTTCGTGTTGGAGCAGGTAGAATGAAACAGGATTCGGCGCGGGGGTTTGTTTATTCGGCGTGCGCGAAGGGTTTTTCGGCGCAGCCAAACGTTTATTCGGCGCGTTGGACATTTTATTCGGCGCTCGAGGAACTTTTTTCGGCGCAAAGCGCGGCATATAGCGGGATGAAACACCACGGATAATGTTCCATTTATAAAGCCCAAAGGAACCATGAGAATGGGTTAGTAACTCTCATGGTTCCTTTGGGCCGTGGCTGAATGTGTGAAAGGGTGGAAATGTGTCACCGATGGTACGTATAGCCACCGTGCACATGTATAACGCCCGATGCTATGTCTCCTCGACATACTCGGCTTTTGGGTACACACTCTTTAATAAACTTCTTCTAATTTTTTCTTATCCTGTTCTAACCAATACTTCATCCAAGTTTTCGCTTCTTCCAAATCGTGCAGTCGTGCTTGCCCACATTGCTCTTCTGTCGCCGCTGGGACATAATCGTACTCCAACCCAGCTTTGACTGTCTTTTCTAAAATATCGATGATCTCAGGTACCTGAGCGGGACCATTTACGATCAAATAGAATCCTGTCTGGCACCCCATTGGCGAAAGATCAATAACTTCAAAATGATCATAAGCCTCCGTATATTCTCGGATGTTAAGGGCAAGTAAATGTTCGAGTGTATGGATGACCGGCGGTTTCATATTTGTCACATTCGGCTGTGCAAATCGGATATCGAACTTATGAACAATTCCATCACTGCCGATTTTTTGAACACCCGCCTGGCGAACATAAGGCGCTTTGACAATTGTATGATCAAGCTCAAAGCTCTCAACACGAGCAACCATCTTGAATCCCTCCGTATTTCTTTATAATGCTATCATACAACAAGGGTAAAACCTCGATCAAACAAAACCTGTTCATTTCCCGAGCTGTTCTTTTTCACTCTCGCCCTTTATGACCTCCATGGCCTCCAAGACTTGATCCGTAATGAGGCCGTTCGCACCCTTGGCAAGAACTTTTCTCATCCTCCGCTTTTCATTAACTGTCCATACATAGACAGGCAAATCAAGCCGTTTCATTCTCTTTATAAATCCTAAATGTAACAGATAGTAGTGGGGGCAGACAGCATCTGCTTGTATTTTTTTCAACCTTGATTCGGGATAGAGATCTTGAGCATAGGCATGGATACGAAAACGTTGCTGTAGCAGTTTGCGGCCAAGTAATAGACCCGTTTTGATTTCAGGGGCCTTATTTTTAATGTTTCGTAAGACTGTATCATAAAAAGATGTTATTAATACGTTTTCACTCATCCCGGTTTTACGTACTTTATCAATCACCTGCTGCTCCAGCCCTTTCGCTTTTAATTCAATGTCTACTTGTATCTTTCCTTTACAAATGAGTAAAACTTCTTCGAGCAATGGCAGCTCCCAGCCAATTTTTCGTGCATATCGCTGCAGGGAACTATAAGTCATTTTCTTTACCGCCGTGCCGTCCCACTTACCATCATGAAAACAAATGAGTGAGCCGTCTGAAGTAAGTCGAACGTCAGTTTCGATAAAATTGGCTCCAAGCGCAACAGCTCTTTCAAAAGCTTTCACCGTATTTTCCACCATATTAACACCGGTTACTCCGCGGTGGGCGATCACAATGCTCATTATACGCATCCTCCCTCTATTTAAGCATACATTCGTAATTGAAAAGCGTTAAGAGCATTTTAGCTATTGAAAAGGATTCTTTTCTGTTTTTGCCTATAAACACAGCTTTACCACGTTTGACTATACATGGAGTCAAGGTATATATTTAGATAGACGAAATAAATGGACGCCATTTCACAAAGACACTTGGCAATGCAAGATCAAAACGAAGGTGATTTTATTCAACCTGAAAAAAGAAACTTAGTCATCATGTGGTTTGCAAATCTTCTCGTTGCCGGAAGCATGACCATGGTTTTGCCTTTTTTGTCATTGTATATTGAATCGTTTGGTCAATACTCTCCGCAGGAAGTTCAACGTTGGGCTGGTTTTGTTTTTGGTATTTCTTTTTTAGTAGCCTTTCTCGTGTCCCCGTTATGGGGGCGGATTGGTGATCGTTTCGGTCGTAAAAAAATTCTTATTGGAACAGGGTTCGGGATCGCGTTTTCCGTGCTTCTTATGGGGTACGTAGAATCAGTTGCTGCACTCTTTGCCCTCCGTGCGTTCATGGGACTTGCTACAGGGTTTATCCCTGCATCTATGGCGCTCATTTCCGCGCAAAACGATAAACAGACCGCTGGCCAGACGTTAGGGACCCTACAAACAGGAACCGTTTCTGGCGGCTTGCTTGGGCCATTATTTGGCGGGCTGATTGCAGATACCGTCGGTATGGAACTCACATTTATCCTGACTGCTACTGTCCTCTCGTTGGCAACATTGCTCGTCATCTTCGGCGTAAAAGAAGTTATATTCGAAGAAAAAGATGAGGAGCAACGTTCCTATCATTGGAAAGAAGTTATCCGCCATATTGTGACTCATCCGATGTTGATTATGGTAATGGTTGTAGCGCTTGTCGTGCAACTCGTGAACTTTAGCGTTCAGCCACTTCTCGCCCTCTATGTCGGCAACCTCACCTCTGCTGAAAACCTGGCGTTTCTTGCCGGAATGGCATTCTCGGTGACCGGGCTCGGGAATTTACTTGCCACACGTAAGTGGGGGCAAATCGGTGACCGTATTGGCCATGAAAAAATCATGCTGCTTTTGCTCGTACTCTCCGGTTTATTTTTCATCCCGCAAGCCTTTGTAGGTGAACTTTGGCAGCTAGTCCTACTTCGATTCTTATTCGGGATCCAGGTCGGGGGATTGATTCCGTGCACAACGGCCTATATACGCCAAGTCTGCCCTGTTTCCATGCAGGGCGAGGTACTTGGGTACAATCAGAGTTTCCGGTTTCTAGGCAATGTGATTGGCCCCGTTTCCGGCGGTATGATTGCCAGCAGCTTGGGTATCCCAGCAGTGTTCATTATCTCCGGCCTTCTCTTGGTTATTACCGCTGTGATCGTGAAGTTGATGTTGAAGTACACATCAAAGCAGCGAAAACGAGATACAGTGAACGTACGAAAAACTTCAGAGCATACTGCTTAAATAAAAATCCGTTGTAATGGAATGGTTTTTCATTACAACGGATTTTTAATTTAACGCACGTATTCAAAAAGGAAGACACAAAGAGATGAGTAGATCGGGAAGACGTAGCTTCAAGCATCCTGTTCACACCACGAAAGCACTCCCTTCTCCCGAAGGAAAAGGGAGTATGAGGAGCACAGGAGCAAGACGAAGAAGAGATACGACGGTTATTTTTCCCGGACTTTTTGAACACCCTCCTAAAGCGCTATGTGGGATGGGCGCTACACTATGCAGAAACGAAGCATCGTTCATTCAACACTTCTCCACTCTTTTTCGGGAGGCGGGCCCTATATTCCAGTGCAATCATTCGTTATTCGGCGAAAGCAATGGAGAATTCAGCGCTTCGACCCAGGAATACGGCGCATACTCAAAATCTTCTGCCCCTTCGGGACAGTTGCAAACAATCGTAAACCTACACATAATATATGTTGACATTTATTTTGGAAATCCTTACAATATTTTTATCTGAAAGGAGTTTATGCCTATGAAATCGATAGACATCATGACTATTGCCATGTTCGTCGCTATGATGGCTGTAGCCGCGAACATTACGGCTATTTTTCCATTTCTCGTGTTTGCCGGAATCCCCTTAACGTTTCAACCGCTAATTGCGATTTTGGCCGGTGCAGTTCTCGGAAGCCGTAGGGGTGCGGTCACTATGGTCGTATACACAATCGTTGGCTTGCTCGGAGCGCCTGTTTTTGCACAATTTCACGCAGGACCAGCTATGCTCGTTCGTCCAACGTTCGGTTTTATCCTTTCTTTTATTGTAGCCGCCTATGTAGTAGGGAAAATCATCGAAAAATCACATAACCCTCAGCTTTTCACTTATATCATCGCTAGCTTTATTGGACTTGCATTTAACTATTTCATTGGTACCCATTGGGTTTATTTTGCTTATGTACTGGGCTTTAATGCTCCCGATCAATTTACGTACGGTATTGTATGGTTAGGGATGTTACCTCTCTTGATCAAGGATATTTTCTTTACCATAGCAGCAGCTGTTATCGCCCAAAAGCTGCCCGAGTCAGTGAAACGACCCTTTATAGGGAAAGGGGCCGTAAGTCACTGATCGTATGATTCAATGACTTATGGTGTTCGCGAATGCCTACTTTTCAAACATGGAGTGCAATATGTCCTTATGTTATAATAATAGATACACTTTTTGAAAAGGACGTAATTGCAGCTATGGAGATATTCTATAATTATCCGCTTTGGATGGCGATTGCAGCAATCGTCCTTGCCCAATTGGTCAAGGTTCCTATTGCCTTTATTGCTACGAGAAAAGTTGATTTTACCCTCGTGACAAGTACAGGAGGAATGCCGAGCTCTCATTCAGCGGCGGTGACCGCACTGGCTACGACGATCGGGCTTGAATATGGTTTTGGCAGTAGTATGTTCTCGATCGCGGCCATGTTTGCCATCATTGTCATGTACGACGCCACAGGAGTTCGAAGACATGCCGGTTATCATGCTACTGTGCTCAATCAACTCGTGGACGATTTTAATAAACTCGTCAAAGAAGCAAAAAGCTGGCAACATAAGAAAGAAGTCGAAAAACGCCAAGAATTAAAAGAATTGCTCGGGCACCAACCGATTGAAGTATTTTTTGGCGCCTTTCTCGGTATTACGCTAGCCATTGTTGCCTACAATCTTCTGGAACCGGTCATTTTATAGAGGTTATTCAAAAAGTCCGAGAAAAATAGCGGTCGTATTGATTCGTGCGAGGTATCGCTTACGTAGCTACGCCTCTTCGACCTACTCGGCTCTTTGTGTCCTCATTTTTGAATTCGCACTTATAGGATAAATATTATGATTGCCTTCATAAACGGATCTGGGCCTTATAACCAGATCTGTTTTCCTTCTTTTCATACCTCTAACTGAATCACCTTACGAATTCATGCACGGGGACTTGAGTTAATGTCGTCCATGTTACGTATAACGCCACAAAGAACAACATGGTCATGACAATGTTTTTTATAACTTTGAGGGGATTTAACATGCCTTCACCTCTTTCACTCCTGAAAGCATGCCCATCACAGGAAAATTTTATACAAATATGAAAACTCCCGCACTTTGAGGGCAACGTTTGAATGATTAGCCGGACGATACCCGAAACGCTACAATAAAAAACCGTGCGGCACACGGCTTCACACGGTTTTTTATCATCCAGATGTTTTTCTAAAACATTCGATATCCCCGTACGCGCAACATCCGTATCGCAATCCCAGCAATAATCGCTCCAGCTAACCCTGAAAAGAGAATCATTAAATCAGCAAATTGCAGGGAAGCAAAACTCGGTCCAATCGCAGAAAACGAAGTTGCAGGTGATGTAAAATACTCTGTAAAACTAGCAGTGTTAACAATCCATATGACGATTAATGGATAAATCACGGCCATCATCCACGTCGAACGCAGCACCATATTCAATAAAAATCCAATACCGAAAAAAAGGATTAAAAATAACATCATGGAAATGATTAATTGCGGAAGACTTGTTATCCCCATCCCACTCACCCCCGTATTAAATCAAGTGTACAAAAGGAATGAATAAGCGTCAATTTAGAAGCAAGAGAAACGATTGATATTAGCAGCCCTTTAGCGTAACTAAACATGCCTGCAGCACTAAAAAAACGCCTCAAGAATGAAGAGGCGCTTTTCCTTCCAAATGTACAGCTTTTTTACATCCCCTAGAGTGGATTCCGTCCTTTTGTAAGCGCGAGAGCCATACCATTTAGCTTCGTAAAATAGCGGTTATCACTCATATGTTTCATGAATAGAGCTGAACGACCATAGAGTTTACGGTGACCGAAAAGGGAGACGGTCCCCATCGCTTCTTTTCCGCCTAGAGAAGCTAATGTCCCCAAGATTTCCGGTTTAAATGGTCCTGGAGTGCCACCCATAACTAAGTGTGTAACATTGTCAGCGGCTGCCGTCCCTTGCTGAATAGCCATCTGCGCCGTTGGTGGGTAAGGACGTTCCGTTTCTTCATTAATGATCAATGAACAGTCTCCAATAATAAAGACATCATCATGACCAGGGGCACGTAAGTCAGAATCGACCTTGACACGGCCTCGGTTAGCTTCAAAGCCCGCTTCCTCAATGAGTGGATTACCGCGAACACCAGTCGCCCAAACGATGGTGCTCGCAGGGATCTCTTCCCCATCTTTTAAAATCACAAGCCCTTCCTTCACTTCACTGATGGGTTTATTGACCTTAAATTCGACCCCGCGTTGTTCGAGTAAGTTCATTCCATATTCCACAAGCTCAGGGTCAAACCCAGGAAGAGCGGAAGGGGCTGCCTCAATCACGTACATCTTCACTTTCTCCCGGGGGACGTCATAATGCTCACATAGCTCAGGGAGACGCTCCGACAACTCTCCAATAAATTCAATCCCAGTAAAGCCGCCCCCAGCAACAACGAACGTAAGATCTTTGTCCTTATGTTCTTTTTGCTGTGGATACTGGGCAAATTGAAATTCGATATGATCTTTCATTTCACGAGCTCCGTCTAACGTCCAGGCATGATAGGTATGTTCATAAACCCCTTCGGCACCAAATGTTTCCGCTGTTGCCCCAAGCCCGATGATTAGATAGTCATAAGAAAGATCATCCCCACTCTTGAGCGTTACTGTCTTGTCCTCTGTGTGAATACCTGTAACCGTATCTTGAACGATATTTGTTTTGCCGGGGTTAAGCACCTTACGGATCTCCATACGGGCATTATCGTGATGAAGAGTTCCTGCTCCTACCTCATGCAGCCAGGTGGTTAAATAGTGATAGCTATGCTTACTCACTAGTGTAATATGCGCGCGATCCGTGCCCAGCTTCTTTTGTAAGCGGCTGGCGGCCATCATCCCGCCATACCCTGCACCTAAAATGAGAATCTTCGGTTTTGCAGCCATCTCAATTCACATCCATTTCGTTTTTTACACCTAAATTGAAATCGATATGTGATTATTTTCACGTACATAGACAAAAAATTAATGTCGTAGAATAGTCACATTTCCACTTATCAATTATAATTTTGTTAAATCACGATTTCAAGCATGATCATGTAATTTGTGATAAGATTTCTGGAAATAGTGTCGAATAATATCATTTATTTTAACATTATATCGTTTTTTCATTTTTTTCTTTCATAACGGTTTCTAGTTTCCTGGGGTTAAAATATATTGAGGTTCCCGTTGTTTGAAACTTGATCTACATAGGCAAAGTGGCTACCAAATTACGTAATCCCAATGTGTATGATTTTCTTTATGGAAGCGACAATGTTATAATACTTTCGATAATATATGAACTCTATAATCTCTGGAGGTGCTGATTCGTGGATGAAACATCCGTTGACCTATATGATATAACGATCATCGGCGGAGGGCCGACAGGGTTGTTTACCGCTTTTTACGGGGGGATGCGCCAGGCAAAGGTAAAGATTATTGAAAGCATGCCTCAGCTTGGTGGACAGCTAGCTGCGCTCTACCCCGAAAAATATATATACGACGTGGCCGGATTTCCAAAAGTTGGCGGACAAGAGCTTGTCGACAATTTGACTGAACAAATGCAAATGTTTGAGCAAACGGTTGTTCTCGGTCAATCGGTGGAAAACGTAGATAAATTAGCCGACGACACCTTTCAGATCGAAACCGATAAGGAAATTCACTATTCGCGTACGATCATTATTACTGCAGGAGTAGGAGCATTTCAGCCAAGAAGGCTGGCTCTCGAGGAAGCTACTCAATACGAAAGCGGAAACCTCCATTACTTCGTCAATAATCTTGGCGCTTTTAAAAATAAAGATGTGCTCATTTGTGGAGGCGGAGATTCAGCCGTCGACTGGACACTTACCCTTGCGGATAACGCCAACGTTACGCTTACCCATCGCCGCGAGAAATTCCGTGCACATGAGCACAGCGTCGCTGAATTACAAACAGCCCCCGTTAACCTTTATACGCCTTTCGAAATTAGTGAGCTTCACGGGGAAGGTGAGAATATTGAGCAAGTCGTTCTTCAAGAAGTGAAGGGGACGGAGCAAAAAGTAGTCGATGTGGACGCCGTCATTGTTAACTATGGTTTCGTCTCTTCGCTTGGTCCTATTAAAACTTGGGGTCTCGATATTACACGAAACTCCATATTAGTGAATACGCGCATGGAAACCAATATTCCAGGTATTTATGCAGCAGGCGATATCACTTCATACGAAGGAAAAGTAAAGCTGATTGCTTCAGGGTTTGGAGAAGCAACCATAGCAGTGAGTAATGCAAAAGCTTATATGGATCCCAACGCTCGTCTCCAACCAGGTCACAGCACTCATATGTTTTAACCCATCCCCCTGTTATGTTAAGAAAGTAAAACGTCCGCACGCGATGAAACGCGTGCGGACGTTTTACTAGTTAGCAATTTTCCGGGGTTCCGGCGTTCGCCTCTGTGCGAAAAGATGCGCCGCAGCCACAAGATAAAATGGCGTTTGGGTTATCAAGTGTAAACCCGCCCCCCATCATGTTTTCTTTATAATCAATGACAAGCCCATCAACAATTGGTTTACTTTCATCATCTATAAGGACAGTCAATCCTTCTTTATCGATGACTGTGTCGTCTTCATTTGTTTCGGCGTCAAATCCAAGTCCGTATGAAAGGCCACTACATCCTCCGCCGTTCACTCCAACTCTTAACTTTAGAGAAGGATCGCCTTCCTCTTCCTTCATAGCCTCAATCCTAGCCATTGCCGCGTCAGTGATTTCGATCATCTGAATGGCCTCCTTTCGGGTAAACAATGACCTATATGTCTTTAGCATAAAGCCTCGGACCACTTTTTAGCAAGTCGAATGACTTTACTACCCACAACTGCTTTTTAACTGAGCCGTATGCATCTTATCTATTTGACGGCTATAGTACATGACAAGGGGATGTTGCATTCCATATTCGTTTGCCGCATCCACCATCTTACTCCGAACCTGCTCCAGATCCTCTTCCCCTTCATAAACAACCTTAAAATTCATTACTCCTTCCTCCCTGCTGCTGTATAAGCATTTGTCGCGTATTATCTCTTTATTTTATATATTCTACCTAACTTTACACAGATAATCAAAGGCTTACCCATTGAAATATTATGAAAATTGACCGCAGATCTCACATATTCTCGCGTATATGTTCTACTTTTATTTATTCAGACTCGGATGTATAATAGAGAATGGCCACATCATAGGTGATCATATGACAAACATCATGATTACATATGACGGGGGATATTTAAAGGAGGGCTAACATGGCAACGTTATTGGAAGATGCCAATCTTCAAGCGATCCGTGAAAAAGTACAAAACGGCGAGCGCTTGAGCGTTGACGATGGCTTGACATTATATAACTCAGCTGACTTACTCACCGTTGCACAGATGGCAAATGAAGTCAACAACCGTAAAAACGGGGACAGCGTTTATTTTATAGAAAATATGTACATTAATCCAACGAATGTTTGCGAAGCGAATTGTGCTTTCTGCGGATTCAAACGTAAGCCCGGAGAAGAGGGGGCTTACACGATGGATGAAGAGGAGCTTCTGAAATACGTAAGCGCTCGCTGGAATGATAATATCCGGGAATTTCACATCGTAGGCGGGCATAACACAGACGTTCCGTTCGATTATTATTTAAATACAATCCGCACTTTGAAAAAACACTATCCAAACGCCTCTATCAAAGCTTATACAGCCGCTGAAATTGAATTTTTCGCCCGTCATGCAGGTTTATCGATGCGAGAAGTGTTAGAAGAACTGATAAACGCAGGACTTGACACACTCCCTGGTGGCGGTGCAGAAATTCTTACCGAACGTTACCGAGAGAAAATGAGCCCGGAAAAAGCTAGTACCGACGAATGGCTGGAAGCCCATGAAACTGCTCATCATTTAGGTTTAAAAACACATGCAACGATGCTTTACGGCTCCATTGACACATTCGAAGAGCGTTTAATCCATATGGATCGTGTACGCCAGCTTCAAGATCGCACTGGCGGTTTCATGGTTTTCATTCCGCTCGCGATGCAGCCGCGCAAAAAGAAAGCGGGGCTGGAACGACGTACATCCTCCTTTGATGATATGCGCACGATTGCCATCTCGAGGCTCATGCTCGATAACTTCGCACACATCAAAGCTTATTGGATCAACATCGGTCCACAATTAACACAAATGGCGCTCACCTTTGGTTCAAGCGACATTCACGGCACACTGGTTGAAGAGCGTATCTCTCACTCCGTCGGCGCCCTCACCTCACAAGGAATTACTAGAAAAGAACTTATCCACTTAATCAAAGGCGCGAACAAAACGCCGGTGGAAAGAGATACTTTCTATAACGTAGT
Source organism: Geomicrobium halophilum (assembly GCF_014207655.1). Lineage (GTDB taxonomy): Bacteria > Bacillota > Bacilli > Bacillales > Marinococcaceae > Geomicrobium > Geomicrobium halophilum. The sequence continues at coordinate 33,453 of NZ_JACHHJ010000003.1, forward strand.
AAAAACGTACTGATAGATAAACCTTGGTACTTTTTGAAGTGCCGGGTTTTTTTGTATGTCTGAGAGGTGTATCAGAGCAACAAACGTGTTATGATGAAAGGTGGACCATTCAATAATAACAGTAATGCTTAAAATAAATAGAACTTTAATAAAAGAAAGGATCGATAACACTTGATTTCTTGCGAAAATATCGGTTTACGCTACGGAGATAAGAAACTCTTTGACGAAGTCAATATTCAATTTAATCCAGGGAATTGTTACGGGTTAATCGGTGCAAACGGTGCTGGAAAGTCTACATTCCTCAAAATCCTCTCTGGGGAAATTGATGCTCAAACCGGAAACGTTCATGTTGGCAAAAACCAGCGTATCGCGGTTTTAAAACAGGATCATTTTGCTTATGAAGAATACGAAGTACTCGAAACCGTCATTATGGGACACACTCGCCTCTATGAAGTGATGCAAGAAAAAGACGCGATTTATATGAAACCAGATTTCTCCGATGAAGATGGAATGAAGGCCGCTGAACTTGAAGGTGAATTTGCAGAAATGAACGGCTATGAAGCTGATAATGAAGCTGCCTCATTACTGAATGGCCTTGGCATTACTGACGATTTGCATCATAAGAAAATGTCCGAACTTACCGGGGGACAGAAAGTAAAAGTATTACTCGCACAAGCATTATTTGGAAACCCCGACATTTTACTTCTTGATGAGCCGACCAACAACTTGGACATTAAAGCCATTCAGTGGCTGCAAGAGTTTTTGATTAACTTCGAGAACACGGTCATCGTTGTTTCTCACGACCGCCATTTCCTAAACAGCGTCTGTACGCATATCGCAGACATTGACTACGGCAAAATCGAACTTTTTGTCGGGAACTACGACTTCTGGTATGAATCCAGTCAACTCGCACGAAAAATGGCGAAAGAACAAAACAAGAAAAAAGAAGAACAGATCAAGGAATTAAAAGAGTTTATCGAGCGATTTAGCGCAAATAAATCCAAGTCTAAACAAGCGACCTCGAGAAAGAAAACATTGGAAAAGATTGAGCTTGATGACATTAAGCCATCATCAAGGCGCACCCCGTATATCGCTTTCAAGCCAGATCGTGAAATCGGAAATGACCTGCTAACCGTAGATGGTCTTTCGAAAACGATTGATGGCAATAAAGTGCTGGATAACGTAAGCTTCACGCTCACACCAGGCGAAAAAGTCGCATTCGTCGGTGATCAGGAAGTGGCGAAAACCACGTTGTTCCAAATTCTTGCTGGAGAACTTGAGCCCGATGAAGGGTCTTACAAATGGGGAGTAACAACAAGCCAGGCTTATTTCCCAAAAGATAACTCTCCTTATTTTGAAGGTGTTAATTTAAATCTCGTTGATTGGTTACGTCAATATTCTGATGATGAGAATGAAACTTATATTCGCAGTTTCTTAGGGCGGATGTTATTCAGCGGTGAAGAAGCTTTGAAAAAAGCACCGGTCCTTTCCGGAGGCGAAAAAGTTCGCTGTATGCTTTCTAAATTAATGCTTAGCGGTGCAAATGTGCTCATTCTGGATGAGCCAACAAACCACTTGGATCTTGAATCAATTACAGCACTCAATAATGCGTTGAGCGATTTTAATGGCTCTATCCTCTTCTCTTCTCATGACCATCAGTTTATTGAAACAATCGCAGATCGAATTATTGAATTTACACCAGACAAAATGATCGACAAAAAGCTAACCTATGAAGAGTATCTCTCAGACATGAATTTAATTCGTCAATAAAAAAACCGGGGCATTCGCCTCGGTTTTTTTAAGAACCTATTTCCGCATTCACCGCTGCAATCACTTCACCCGTGGTTGCTGTTCCTCCTATATCTGGTGTTTTTACCCCATCTGCCAGTACCGCTTCAATAGCTCCTAAAAGATGTTCTCCCATATCTTCATAACCAAGATGTTCAAGCATCATCTTCGCTGTCCACAGTTGACCCATAGGGTTTGCAATTCCCTTTCCGACAATATCAGGCGCTGAACCATGGACCGGTTCAAACATTGAAGGCCATTTACCATTCACGTTGAGATTCGCCGCCGGGGCCACACCTATACTCCCCATCATCGCGGCTCCCATATCCGTCAAAATATCTCCGAATAAATTGCTCGCAACAACGACATCATACGTATGAGGCTTTGTAATAAAATTTGCCGCTAAAGCATCGATATGTTGAAGATCAAAGGTAATGCTTTCATCTTCTTGGGCAACCTGTTGACTTATTTCATCCCAAAAAGGCATGGTATGAATGATACCGTTGGACTTCGTTGCTGCTGTTACCTTTTTTGCTCGTGAGGCAGCCAACTGATAAGCATATCGTACAGCCCGCTCTATAGCTTTACGAGTAAAGACGGCGTTTTGCACGGCAATTTCATCCGCTCCTGTTCCGAGCCGCCCGCCAATTTGACTGTATTCTCCTTCACTATTTTCACGCACAACGACAAAATCGAAAGAATTTCCGTCTTGCAATGGGGAACGAATTCCTTTTAGGCTTTTGGCCGGACGTATATTAAGAACTTGTTCAAATTCTCGCCGAATTTTAATCAGCAAGCCCCACAGTGAAATATGGTCAGGTACACGAGCGGGATCCCCAACTGCACCTAAAAAAATCGCATCGTGGTCAGAAAGCTGATCTAATCCGTCTGCAGGCATCATTTCTCCATGTTCTAAGTAATAACGACAATTCCAATCGTAACGTCTCCAATCAAATTTCACACTACCATGTATTTCAGCAAGACGATCAAGTACCGGTAATACATCTGGAACGATATCTTCTCCAACGCCATCACCTGGAAGTACAGCAATTTTCAATGAATCCATCCCACCACTCACTCTCCTCTCTAATCCCCATTGTACTAGCTTTTGCCTTTCATTTGGGTGCGTTCATTACAAAAAATAGTAACTTTTACGAATATAGAATAGTACCCCACCTTACGATTACATAATAAATACAATTAAAATGGACATCCACTCCATACAAAAGGAGGAGACTAAACGTATGAGTCTGCTAAAGATCGCCGGTGTCGTATTATTATCTATCACTGTTCCCTTATTGGCATTTCCATCAGATATCGTACAGGCAGAGTCATCAACGACAGTACTAGAACCACAGTCCATCCATGCCGATGTATTCGATAATGAAGATGATCTCATCGAAACAATCAAGGGGATACAAAGTTGGACCCATCACTTGTTAAGTGATAAAGGATGGGGAGACGTTGATTCGACAACCGGAGCAAAGATCGTTGAAGATCTTCACGCCTATTACACAAAAGACCTTGCCTTGGACATTTATAACCAGTTTTACCGTCCTCATTTAGTGGAATATGAAGATTACAGTGACTGGCTTGAAGTAGACTCGCTGATGTATAGAGATATCGATCACCTGGATATAGATGTGAAGGAAGATTATGTAGAGGTAATCATGGACACATCTTCTGTCGAAGATGGTGCAGGAAACAGAGCCCATTTTGAAGAAATATTTTCTTTTGTCTATGATTCAGAACGTGACGTCTACTTAATTGCAAAAATGAATTCTAAGCAAACCTATTAGTTACAGCGAAGCGGCGCATCAGCAGATGCGCCGCTTATAAATTCCTTGTTAAAGAAGATCTTGCTCTACTGCGAGGTCGTTTCAGTAATATGGACACCGCGTTTCCCCATGGCTTTAATATAGCTCTCCCCAGGGACAATTTGCTCGGGTGGATAAACCCCTCTTTTTGTAATTTCCCCTGCTGCCACCATTTGCGCAACGACAGAAATGGTGTTTGCTGTAGATCTTGCCATAGCGGTGACATTGTTACGGCGATCCTTGAGCGTTGCCATTTCATACGTATGCGTCGTAGATTTTCCGGCGCTTATACCAGCGACAATGACGCGCAAAAGCACAGCATCATCTTTGTCTTTAAGGTCAACGATAGGGTCAAGCACTTTTAACAAAACCTCACGGGGGCTTATCTGCTGTCCATGAATATTCAAAGAATAATCATTTCTTGTCAGATTCAGATCAACGAGCAATTGAAATTTTTCCGCATGACCAGGATAACGAATGGTTTTATATTCCAGTGTATTTAACTTTGGATAAGAGTGACTGAGCGTTGACGTTCCGCCAGACGTATGGAAAGCTTCAAGGGGACCAAACTGATCAAAATAAACCCGTTCGATTTCCGATAATGAAGCAATCGACTGCTTTTCACCATTACGGATAATGAGAGCAGGATCGGTATAATGATCAAAGACTCCTTCCATCGAAAACACGTGGTTGTATTCAAACGGAGGCTCCGGGCGGAGGGGAATTCCTCCTACGAATAATTTGATTGATTGTACCTGATCAAGTTTACTTACTCCGTAACCCGCCAAAATATTAATCATACCAGGGGCGACACCAAGGTCAGGAATCAGTGTAACTCCTTGTGCCTTAGCAGCATTTCCCCGTTCCAACACCTTATCTGTCACATGACCAATATGCCCTCCTAGATCCACGCAGTGAACACCTGCTTCAATCGCAGCATCAGCAATCGTTACATTAAAGGAGTAGAAGAGTGCGTTGATAACAACATCATAATCACCAATAAAAGAAACCAGTTCGTCAAAATCACTTGCATCCAGTTGATGGCCAGTTAAAATCGGAGAATCCAGTTGCGTGCATATTCGCTCTACACGCTTTAGATTAATATCGGCAAGCGCAACCACTTTAACACCGCCACTATGAACGAGGTCTCTCGCTGCTTCTTTTCCCATCAAGCCAGCACCAAGAACTGCAATCTTCAATTTGAAAAGCCCCCTTTAACTGATCAACTCACTCTTCTACGTTATGATTGAAAGGTCTGACGCATGTCTTCGATCGTCCTATTATACACAACATAGGGTTCTTCCTCACACTTTACTTCAATGACAGTTGTTTGCTCCTCTTCAAGAGCTGACTCCAAAGCTTCCTGAAACCCTTCTCCATCCTGAACGCAGAAGCCATTGGCTCCCATTGCTTTAGCCATTTCCACAAAGTTCGTTTTTCCTAAATCAGTTCCGATGACTTTTTTTGGATAATGCATCTCTTGATGCATGCGGATGGTTCCGTACATTTCATTGTTAAATACAACGCAGATAACCGGTATATTTTCTCTAATGGATGTTTCAATTTCCTGAACGGTCATCATTAATCCCCCATCGCCGCATAATGCAACAACTGGACGATGGGGAGCCGCTTTTTTTGCACCTATAGCTGCCGGTAAACCATAACCCATTGCTCCATTCGTCGGTGCAATAAATGTATTCGCATCTTTGAGACGAAAACACGCATTTACCCACGTAGCATAGTTGCCGGCGTCATTTGTCAGCAGGGTATGGTCAGGCAACTTTTCATAGAGGGTTTGGACCACCCTGCTATAAATCGAAGCATCCCCCGAGCTTTCCACTAACCGATCAAATGATTGCTTACAAGTTTGGAGCCACTCTTTCCACGTATACTCAAATTGAAGCTTCGTAAACGCCTCTAGAGCCATGTTCAAATCAGCGACAATACCAAGGTCAGGAGCATACACTTTTCCGAGTGTGCCGGCGTCAATATCTACATGAATGAGCGTTTGCTCCGGTGATAGAAGCGTGTAATCTTGGGATGTTGCCTCGGATAACCTTGTTCCAAGCGCAATAACCAAATCCGCATCCTGAAAAAGTTTAACAAGTGAGCGATGTGTACCCAGCCCCATATGTCCTACATAAGCAGGATGATGATTATCAATGATGTCTTGTCTACGAAAACCGGCCATGACAGGGATTCCAAACTTCTCTACAAAATGGCTTATAGCCTTTTCAGCACCGGACAAGGTCACACCTCCTCCGGCGATCACCATTGGGCGCTCGGCATGTTGCAACAATTTTCTAAACTGATCGATTTCTTCGGACGAGGGTACTGGCCTTGATTTATGGGCTGGTGGGCCAAACGTCATCAGTGCTTCATCAAAGAGCATATCTTCGGGCAAAGAAACAAGTACAGGCCCCGGACGTCCCGTTTGCGCAACTCGAAATGCTTTCTGCACCAATTCTGGTACACGTGTAACGTCATTGATTTCAGTCGTCCATTTTGCAACTTCAGCAAAGTTATTCCCAAAGTCGACTTCCTGGAACCCCTCCCTTCCACGAAATTCTCTTTTTACTTGTCCAAGAAACACAACGAGAGGCGTTGAATCTTGAAAAGCCGTATGTATTGCAATCGAAGCATTTGCTGCCCCAACCCCGCGAGTAGCCATCAACACACCTGGCTTACCACTTGCTTTCGCATAACCTTCTGCCATAAAACCAGCCCCGCCCTCATGGCGGTTCGATATAAGGTGAATGGAATCTTGATGCTCCAGGGCATCTAAAACGGGCAGAAAACTTTCTCCAGGAACATTAAACACACTCTCCACACCTTCAATACGAAGGCACTCTACAATGCCTTCTCCCCCTGTCAGCTTCTTTTGAAAGCGCTTTTTCATATGTTGATCATCCCTTTTATTTAATCACCGTCCGCATGCATCGCTTCATATTGACGATACAAATCCCGGACAGCAGCAATCAGCGCGTTTGTCGCTTTCCCTTTATATTGGATTTCAATAAGACCTTCCGCTTCATCCGATCCTTCCTTTAAACTTATACCTTTTAAAAGATCATGGATATATTGGCGACCATGATCAGTCGCCAATGTACACGAAGCTTCAAGAATCACCCCATATTTTCGATCAACTTCAGCGGTGATTGTAAGTGAATCAAATACGCTCTTTGCGGCCATCCCTTGAGGAAGCCTAGCATGACCGGCAATAAAACAAGTATGTTGAAGGGCCATGGATCTCCACTCCTTTATTGATTTAGCGCTGGGCGAGCTCAGCTAGTGTGCGCACCATGACACCTGTAGCTCCCTTTGGCCCGAATGGAGTCTCACGTTCTATAAAGGCCGTACCAGCAACATCTAAATGTACCCATGGTATATCGTGGATAAATGCGTGGATAAAAAGACCCGCTGTAATCGTTCCTGCTTCACGTCCAGGGGAATTATTCAAATCGGCTACATCACTGGAACGAACCATTTCGTCGTAACGGGGGTGAGTAGGAAGACGCCAAATCAGTTCTCCAGTGGCATCCGCGCTTTTTTCAAGTTTTTCATAGAATTCGTCGTTATTGGAAACGGCACCGGTAATGACATCTCCTAAAGTGACGACACAAGCTCCAGTCAGCGTTGCCACATCAACAATTTTACTTGCCCCTAAGTGTCTTGCATAAGCAACACCATCCGCAAGGATTAATCGACCTTCTGCATCGGTATTGTTTACCTCAATCGTCTGGCCATCAAATGAACCAAGAACATCCCCGGGCTTCATCGCTGACCCGTTAATCAGGTTTTCCGTAGCAGGGATAATGGCTAGCACATTTTTCTTCGGCTGTATCTCACTAATCGTTTGCATCGCACCGAGTATAGCAGCTGCTCCGCCCATATCTGATTTCATTGTTTTCATACCATGGCCTGGCTTTATGGAATAGCCGCCGGAATCATACGTGATTCCCTTACCTACAAGCGCAAGCGGGTCTTCCCACGTATCTTCTCCTTGATAACGGAGAACGATCATTTGCGCCGGTTGATCCGAACCACGGTTTACGGAAAGCAGCGCATGCATCCCAAGTGATTCCAGTTCGTCATTGTCAAGAATCTCGGCGGTAATTTGATCACTTTGGTTCGCTAACGCTTTCGCTTCACCTGCCAATGCCACAGGAGTTAAATCATTAGCTGGAATATTAACGAGGGTTCTCGCGAAATTTACTCCATGTCCATTGGCAGATCCATGATGAATACCTGCCTTAAGGGCTTTCGATTCACCGTTTTCCACATATAACGTGAAATCATACGCCTTTTGCTCTTCTTTTTCCGTTTTATATGCATCAAATCGATAAGAAGCTGTCAAAGCCGCATCAGAAAATGTACGTGCAGTTACAGCATCATCAAATAAATCATTACTAAATGAATCAAGCAGCACACCAATTTTTGTTCGCTTTTGCTTGTTTACGGCTTTTATTGCAGCACCAAAGGCTTCTTGCAACATCGGAAGCGTACGTTCAGCATTCAAACCGAGCCCCACGAAGATGATTTCTTGTAGGCCCTTTCCTTCATCCAGAAAAGTCATTGTTGTAACTTTGCCATTCTTCGTTGAGATTTCTCCATTTTCCCATTTCGTTTCAAGGTTTGCCACCAATGTTTTGTCGCCTTTTTCCAATGCAGGAGGAAGGTTGTCTGCATCTGCTGTAATACCAGCAACAAGTACCTCGTCACTGTTTTTCTTGTTCCATTTCTTTTCAACTGTAAACACTTGGTTTTCCTCCGTTCTGCTATTTTCTATGGACAGTTAATGAAAACAGAGCTTTCATCAATAGAGCTAGCGAAAGAGGGTTCTCTATACGACCCCTTCTTCCTTTAATACCCTTATACTTTCGTCATTAAAACCGAAAGTTCCTTCCAATATTTCTTTCGTATTTGCACCAAGTAATGGTGGGGCGCTATCCACAGGGAGGGTTTTATCGTTTGACGTAATGGGGTTGCGAACGGATGGAACCTCCCCCAATGTTTCATGTTCACTCGTTTTCACCATCTGTCGGTGTTGAACTTGTGGATGTTCAAATACTTGTTGAATGTTATTTACAGCTCCACACGGTACCCCATGATTAGACAGCTGCTTTTCCCATTCCGTAGCCGGTTTTTGTATAAACACCGATTGCAGCAAACCCCGAAGCTCTTCACGATGCCGAATACGGTCATGGTTTGTTGTAAAGCGCGCCTCTTTCGCCCATTCCGGATGACCAAGCACTTCTGTTACTTGCGCAAACATTCGATCATTTCCTGCCGCTATCATAATGGGATCATCGGCACACTGAAACGTTTCATAAGGCGTAATATTGCCGTGGGCGTTTCCGGATCGTTTTGAAATATGGTTTTTTAAAAGATAACTGCTTGCAATATTTGCAAGCGAACTTACCTGAACATCTAAAAGGGACAAATCAATATGCTGAGGTTTCTTCTCCTGATCACGCACGCGCAATGCTCCCAAAATGCTGATGGCAACATAGTGAGAGGTCATGATATCCACAACAGGAGTTCCCACCCGGGTGGCTTCACCGTCCTCTTCACCGGTTACATCCATTAATCCGCCAACAGCTTGGATGACAGGATCGTAACCGGGATGTTGATTCATAGGACCCGTTTGCCCATAACCGGTAATCGAACAGAGGATAATGTCTGGTTTAATGCTTTTCATACGATGATAGCCAAGCCCAAGTCGATCTAGTGTCCCTGTTTTGAAGTTTTCAACGACGATGTCTGCCTTTTTCACGAGTTCTTCAAAAAGAGCCCGGCCTTTGTCTGTTTTCAAATTTAAGGTCATCGACCTCTTGTTTCTGTTGGCAGCCATATAATACGTACTTTCCCCTTCAACGAAGGGATACCAGTGGCGAATATCATCACTTCCGCCTGGTTGTTCGATTCGTAAAACGTCTGCTCCCATATCCGCAAGGAGCATTGTACCTAGCGGACCTGCCAGTACACGTGAGAGGTCAAGCACTTTTATATTTTGTAGTGCATTTTCCATTTCAAGATGTCCTCCCTCTCTAAATTATTCCGTTTCAAAAGGCCATGCCGGCAACATTTTTCTCAAAGGTTTATCCTCTGTCATCCCAAGTGCGTATTGAGCTTGCATAACGGTATGGATCTCTCTTGTCCCTTCGTAGATGACCGGCGCTTTCGAATTTCGTAAATAACGCTCCACAGGATATTCATTTGAATACCCGTACGCACCATGAACCTGAACAGCATCATTGGCGGCTTCGTTAGCGAAATTACAGGCTTGCCATTTTGCTAACGACGTTTCCCTTGTATTGCGGACGCCAGCATTTTTAAGCTCACCAGCTTTGTACACGAGCAAGCGGCTCATTTGTAGACTTGCTTCCATATTCGCGATCATTTGTTGGACGAGTTGATGCTTACCAATTTCTTTCCCAAATGTTTTGCGCTCATGACAATAGGCCACGGAAGCTTCAAGGCTTGCCATAATCAAGCCACATGCACCTGCCGCAACGGTAAAGCGCCCATTATCAAGTGCAGACATCGCGATCTTAAAGCCTTCCCCTTCTTCACCGAGCATGTTTTCAGCTGGTACCCGAACATTGTCAAAGAAAATTTCCCCCGTATTTCCTGCACGTATGCCCAGTTTACCTTTGATCGCTTGGGAGCTGAAACCTTCCCACTCGCGCTCAATGATAAATGCGGAAATACTGCTATGTTTCCCTTCTTTTTCACCAGTGTAGGCAAAAACGAGAAAATAGTCAGCAATATCGCATAACGAGATCCACGTTTTTGACCCATTTAGAATATATTCATCCCCGTCCCGTTTAGCAGTGCTGTTCATAGCGGCAACGTCTGACCCTGCATTCGGTTCGGTCAACCCGAAAGCTCCCACCTTCTTACCAGAAGCAAGGGGTTTTAAGTACTTCTCTTTTTGCGCTTCAGAACCCCATTGCAATAGCGTCATACTATTTAAACCTGTATGGACAGAAGCCGCTGTCCGAAACGCCGTATCTCCTCGCTCAAGCTCTTCACAAACGATGGCAAGAGTATTGTAATCCATCCCACTTCCACCATATTTTTCCGGTATGCAAATTCCCATTAACCCGAGTTCGGCCATTTGATCTAAGATACGATGTTCAAAATGCCCCCGAGCGTCCCAATCACTAATATTAGGGATAATTTCGTTGTCCACAAAGTTACGCACTGTTTTCTGTACCATCCGCTGCTCTTCTGTTAATGTGAAATTCATAATTGCAACACTCTCCCGGTTATTTACGATAATTTCAGAATAAACTACCTAAAAAAAGCCAGTTTACTCCTAAGAAGTAAACTGGCTTTTTATCTTAGGGGCCATCCTGGCTTTGGATGGGGTAAGATCTTAACAGTTTATCGTAGTATTAAGATTACCAACGAAAGCGATTTCCGTCAATAGTATTCTAAACATTCATTCAAAATCCAGATAGCTGTCTGCAATATCAGTAAAGAACGCCTTCGCAAATGGTTACAGCAGGCCCCCTCATCCATACATGGCTATCCTTTGAAGACCATTTAATCGTCAAATCACCGCCCGGAAGATGGACCACCACCGACTCATCTTTGGAAGACTTTCCATTTAAAATCGCTGCCACAACCGCCGCACAAGCCCCGGTTCCACAAGCTTGTGTAACCCCGCTGCCCCGTTCCCACACGGCAAAATCAATTTCATTTGTTGAGAGAGGAGCAATAAATTCAACGTTTGTACCTTCTGGAAATAAACCAGCTTTCTCGATTACCGGCCCCAGCGAGTGAACCGGCGCTTGCACAACATCTTCTACAAATAATACCGCATGGGGATTGCCCATCGATACGGCTGTTAAGGTATAATCTACGCCTTCAATGTTTTCATTTGAATCAATGACCTTTGCGTCTGGTCTTCCCAACATCGGTATATATTGACGTTCGAATTGAGGAGCCCCCATGTCTACGGTTACTTCGGACACACTTTCAAGATCGTCGGCGAGATGGACTTCAGCTTCAACCACACCACCTAACGTTTCTATTGAAAATTTCTCTTTCTTTACATACTGATGTTCATAGACATATTTCGATACACAACGCAGGCCATTTCCACAATTTTTTGCTTCAGAGCCATCGTTATTAAACACACGCATTCGGACATCGGCGACCTCAGAAGGGAGTATAAGAATCAATCCGTCTGACCCAATCCCTGTATAAGGGTTTGAGACCCTAATTGCTAATGTTGGAAGTTCCGATTCATCAGGTATTGGCTCATTACACCCATCTATATAAATATAACTATTCCCAAGCCCATGCATCTTTGTAAAATTCATTCCAATGGCCCCTCACTTTCGTAGACGTTCTGTGGTCCAGAAATAATCATCATCCGCGTCTAAAATGGTTAAGTTATAATTACAACATGGCATAATAAGGTTCGTCTTCACACCATTAAAGGCATTATCAAGTTGCTCTTCTTTCATATATGTGAGTACATTTTCCGCTTTGCAATTCGGGCATTCATCAAAATAAATATCATCTTGGACTCGCTCATATGGCCAGGTGTTCTCAAATGGGATTAATTCCATGATGACCGCCTCCTTGTTTGCCAGTATAGCGAAAAACCTGAATTCGTCAATCATTGGATTTTCATTTGTCTCATTTCCCGGGAAATACTCGAATCATGAATGTTAGGTTTATTTTTTGTATTTTATAGCGAATCCCATGAATTGGAAGTCATTTATAACGAGTGAAAAAACGCATGCAAGGGATCTCCATGCATGCGTGCTTCTTCTATATCATACCTTCTTCTTCAAGAAAGGAATAAATATTGGCGAGCAGTTCATCGTTATCTGCGCCGGTGATAACTTCACCATCTACGAGGGCGTAAGAATTTTCGGCACAACTTGTACAAAATCCTAAACAACCATACTCGACGACTTCAAGGTTCGGATCCTTTTCTAATGCTTCCAGCACAGGATGGGTTCCGCTAGCCAAGTTACTCATACAGAACTCGACAATAGGAAACATTAATCTCACCTTCCATGTTGAAACTCCCATCAGGCTTGTTTTACATATAGCCAGCATCAATTAATGGTAGCGTCTTTCACGTCTTTCGTCAACAAGTTCGATTTAATAAAGGGCCATGAATCCTCCTTCTGCCTTAGCCCAATTGTTGTCATCGATCGGCATAATCGTTATAATTTAAGAGGTGTCATTATGTTTTTATCAAATCATTCACCAAACATGATTCATTAGCTTAACAACTTTCTATTGAAGTGCGTGTTCAAAAAGGGTAGAAGCAAGCTGATGCAGAATTTCGACGGCTATTTTTCCCGGACTTTTTGGACATCCTCTTTAACGATCCATTAATAAAATCAGGAGGCTAAGGAGTTTGCCTTCAAGAAAAACACGATTTTTAAATGAAGGGGTACTCATGTATGCGAAAACTTGTAATATTGGGCGGCGGTTATGGTGGAATGAAAGTGATGCAACAACTATCTGCTAAAGATATTCCCCATGATTATGAAATCGTCCTTGTCGATAAACTTCCATATCACTGTTTAAAAACCGAATATTATGCACTGGCAGCCGGGACAGAATCCGATCATGAGATTCGTGTACCTTTTCCTAAACATGTACGCAGACAGTATGGGAATGTACAAAACATCGATCTCGATAACAAGAAAATAACCCTGTCCAATGATACGAAAGGGGAAACCCTCGAGTTTGACAAACTCGTTATTGGACTCGGAGCAGAAGATAAATATCACGGTGTACCTGGAGCATCAGAACATACATTTAGTATCCAAAGCATGGAAGAAACTCGCCGTACATATGAAGCCATTAGCAACCTTCCTCCCCGATCCAGCGTTTCTGTCGTTGGCGCCGGCTTGTCTGGGGTGGAGCTTGCAGCAGAGTTACGCGAAAGCCGTCATGATTTAACGGTTCGTTTATTTGACCGTGGCGAGACCATTTTACCGATGTTTCCAAGGCGATTAAGTAATTATGTAACATCATGGTTTGAGAAACATGATGTTGAAATCATTAGCAACTCCGATATTACCCGTGTTGCTGAAAGCGCCCTCTACAACCACGATGAACGCATTACATCAGATGCAGTGATTTGGACAGCGGGTGTTCAACCAGTGCAAGTGGTTCGTGATTTAAACGTTGAAAAGGACCGTAAAGACCATATTATACTAACAAAACACCACCACATACCGGGATATCCTGATGCTTTTGTGGTCGGGGATTGTGCCAGTCTCCCTTATGCTCCGAGTGCTCAACTTGCTGAAAAACAGGGTGAGCAAATTGTAAGTATACTGAAAGCTCAATGGAAGGGCGAAGAGCTTCCAAGTTCGATGCCAGAAATGAAACTCAAAGGAACGTTGGGATCACTTGGCAAGAAAAAAGGGTTTGGAATGATGGGTGAAAAAGCAGCCGTGACCGGCCGCGTGGCTCGCCTCTTAAAAAGCGGTGTCTTATGGATGTACAAGTATCATTCCGGTGTTTGACACTCCACAGCTAAAAAATGGGAGTCTGAAGTATACAACCTTCGCCATCCATGTCTGTTCTAACGTAAAGCAGCTCATCAAAATGTGAGCTGCTTTCTTTTTTAGGCACTGTCTGTCAGTTCATCTAGCTTGGCATAGATCACTTTCAGTTTCGGATTTCCTTCGGCAACAATATTCCCATTAATTGTAACTAATGGATAAAAGCGATCATTTTCGATGATTTCTTTTGAAAATTGCTCATGCCCTTTTTTCGGATGTTCAATATCGATATATTCAAACTTAATATTTTGATCCGAATATTTTCGTTGTAGCAGTGCTTCCAACCATTCCTTTGTTTCCCATGCTGATGGCAGATTTACGCAGCTCGCGCATTTTTTTTCTGCCCCATAGATCGTTACCATGATTGACATATAAACGCCCCCTATCTATACTTATTGTACAATGAATCAGCCAGTTAGACACCACCTTTAACAAAAGGATAAACCGGAATCATGGATTTTTAACAGTCAGGGTACTATAATGGGTGTTAAAGAAAGGAGTGTTTACGATGACAGAAGCAGTAGACATCACCGGTCAAGTTCAAGAAGTACTTGAAAAGCTACGTCCTTTCCTTCTCCGTGACGGAGGCGACGTGGAATTGGTTGGAATTGAGGATGGCATTGTAAAAGTACGTTTGATGGGTGCATGCGGCACTTGCCCGTCATCAACGATTACATTAAAAGCAGGTATAGAACGGGCACTCATCGAAGAAGTGCCAGGAGTCGTGGAGATTGAGCAAGTATTTTAATAGAGCGGAAACACCATATGATGATCCCCGGGCCATGCTCGGGGTTTTTTTCAGGAAATATTCCTGTTATCAAAAATTCTAAGCTTTTTACTACATAAATGGTACTAGCGGGAACGATCTTCTTCTATAATTGTCATAAGACGTGTGCAAAAGAAAAAATGTAGCTTCGAGATCCCAGCTTGTCCTACACATGCAAGGCGACGGTTTTAGCCAATTTCTTAAAAGCAGACAGCTATTTCTCCGGACTTTTTGAACACCCTTTAGACTCATTCAGACAAGGAGGTAAGACATGGAAGGTTTACCACTTACCACGTGGTTTTGGCTCGTTATCCCTATGTCCTTAACCGTTGTTCTATCGTTTATCAGTTTGATGCTGGAAAGGAGGAAATCACGTGGGAATTGAAATTCCAACTCTGATTACATTTCTCGTTTATTTAGTAGGACTCGCGATTTGCGGGATCATTTTCTTTCGTTTAACGACAAATTTATCGGATTATGTCCTCGGAGGGCGGAGGCTTAACGGCTGGGTTGCCGCGTTAAGTGCAGGCGCCTCAGATATGAGTAGTTGGATTATCATCGCTTTGCCCGGAGTCATGTATTTAAACGGCATGAGTGAAATATGGCTGCCAATTGGACTTACGATAGGGGCTTACCTCAATTGGCAAATCCTTGCGAAGCGTTTACGGAGATATACTGAAATTGCCAAGGATTCGATCACGCTACCCGATTACTTAGAGAACCGATTTCGTGATCGCAGCAAAATATTACGTATGATTTCTGCTATTTTTATTTTAATTTTCTTTACTTTTTACACCTCGTCTGGACTGGTAGGAGGCGCTCTGCTGTTCTCAAATTCATTTGGATGGGAATACCAAACCGCCTTATGGATCGGTGCTACTGCCATTATCTCCTATACATTTTTAGGTGGTTTTCTTGCGGTCAGTTATACCGATTTCTTTCAGGGTGTTTTAATGCTCATCGCGCTCATCGCTGTACCTATCGTCGCAGTTTCTCAGATGGGGGGGTGGGAAGCATCCGTTGCATCTGTAGCCGAAATTGACCCCGCCTATTTGGATGTGTTTACCGGGACATCCGGTATCGCTATCGTTTCATTGCTTGCATGGGGGCTAGGGTACTTTGGACAGCCTCATATCATTACGCGTTTTATGGCGTTACGATCTGAGAAAGAAGTTCCAAAAGCCCGTCTTGTCGGTATAACATGGATGACCATTTCTTTGTTTGGGGCTATTTTCGTAGGGTTTTTCGGTATCGCCTATTTTCAAGGCATTGGCCCTGGCTCTCCTTTGGAGAATGAAGAGCTGGTTTTTATTCTGTTTAGTCAAGTGTTGTTTGACCCTTGGATTGCCGGCATTTTACTTGCGGCGATTCTTTCCGCGATTATGAGTACCATTGACTCCCAGCTTCTCGTTTCTTCCAGCGCACTTGCCGAAGACTTTTATAAAGGATGGTTGCGTCCAAGCGCGTCTTCCAAAGAGCTCGTTTGGGTTGGCCGTTTTGGTGTCCTTTTGATTGCCTTATTGGCTACTCTCATCGCAATGGATCCTGAAAGTACCGTTCTTGAACTCGTAGAATACGCCTGGGCTGGGTTTGGTGCAGCATTTGGACCTGTAATGCTATTCAGTGTCTTCTGGCGTCGAATGACCGCTTGGGGTGCAATCGCCGGGATTGCAACAGGGGGCCTAACGGTCATTGCATGGCAATTCTTAGAAGGTGGTTTGTTCGACTTGTACGAAATCATTCCAGGCTTCTTGTTGGGAAGCTTAGCCATTATTGTCGTCAGCCTTCTGAATAAACGTCCATCCGATGAGGTTCTTGCAGAATTTGATTTTGTTGATCAGGCCACCTACGATGAAAAAAGTAAAAAGTATATCATAAAAAACGAAGGCTGATTCATTTAAAAAATATAGCGGCACGAACAGGTTCTCATGTTCATGCCGCTATTATACGTTCGTTATAAAGAAGCCACGGATTTGTTCTCATAACTAATCAAAGAGCCATCAATAGCGGGCTTTGCTGAGACTACATAATAATCCGGATAGTCGGCCTGCAGCGAAGCAGAAATGTCCTCTCCGCGGCCGAGTGGAGCCAGACATAGAACCGTCGGCCCTGCACCGCTTAGTGCAGCACCATATACGCCGTAATCCTTAACATCATGCAGTGCGTGTGAAAGTCCGGGGATAAGTTCTCCTCGATAGGGATGGTGATAGCGATCATCACCCATCATTTCTCCTACAAGAGGCCAATTCTGTGTCATTAGAGCGGCAACGAGTACATTCCCGCATGCTCCCGCTTGAACAGCGTCCTGATATTTCAGCTGCTCCGGCAATACCTGTCTTGCCTTGGATGTGAGCAACTCGTCACTTGGAATCATCAATACAAGATCAACTTCTGGGACTTGTTGAGCGACAACCCGAGTTTTACAGTCGGTGTGCATTCCTACGGTGAGCCCGCCGTATAGGCATGCCCCTACATTGTCAGGGTGGCCTTCGATTACGCTGGCAAAGCGTAACTTTTCTTCTTTTGTCAGCTCTAGATCCCCCAATTGATCTCCAAGTTCGATCGCCGCGATAATGGCAGCAGCGCTGCTCCCAAGTCCACGTGCCAGTGGAATATCAGATGACATGTGGACATGACATGGGGGCAGAACTTTTTTCTTCGTCGCGGCTAATGCACGTGCGACTTTGTACACCATATTATCTTTTCCAGTAGGGATACCTTCCAAGTGCTCCGAAGAGGATGTAAACTGCCACGCGTCTGCCTCATAGACCTCTAACGTTAGATATCGGTCGATCGCCAGCCCAATTGAATCAAACCCTGGACCGAGATTTGCTGAACTTGCAGGTACGGTGATCGTTAACTTTTCACCCATGAGACATCTCCTCCTTGTGCAAGCGGGAAAGAAAAGAAGCTGTTTCGTTAGGAATTCGCACGGGTGAAATCTCGTTTGTATCAAGGGCTGTCGCCGGATCCTTCAAGCCGTTTCCTGTAAGAACACAGACAACAGTGCTTCCTTTTTCAATATCACCAGCTGAGATTTTTTTCCGTAAGCCCGCAAGTGATGCACATGATGCCGGTTCTGCGAATACTCCCTCCGCTTGAGCAAGACCGCGATATGCAGCAACGATTTCATCATCACTGACGGCATCAAACCCACCGCCAGCGTGTTCGACAGTATTTAACGCGTTCTGCCAACTGGCTGGGTTGCCAATCCGAATCGCTGTGGCAAGCGTATCCGGCTGAGGAATGATTTCATTTCGAACAATTGCGGCTGAACCTTCCGCTTCGAACCCAAACAAACGCGGTTGGCCTGTGCCGTGTGCTGCATCGTATTCTTTAAACCCTTTTCCATAAGCCGTAATATTACCAGCATTTCCGACTGGAATGCACAGAATATCCGGTGCTTCCCCTAAAACATCACAAATTTCAAAGGCTCCGGTTTTCTGCCCTTCAATCCGGTAAGGGTTCACCGAGTTTACAAGTGTGACATCTTCCTTTTCACTTACGTCTTGTACCATTTTGAGAGCTTCGTCAAAATTGCCTTCAATCTCAAAGACCTCTGCCCCATACATGCTCGCTTGCGCAAGCTTTCCGAGCGCCACTTTCCCCTCTGGAATCACTACGATCGTACGCAGGCCAGCACGAGTTCCATAAGCAGCTGCTGCCGCTGAGGTATTGCCGGTGGAGGCACAAATAATTGCTTTACTTCCTTCTTCCTTCGCTTTCGCAACCGCCATCACCATTCCCCGGTCTTTAAAGGAACCAGTTGGGTTAACTCCTTCTGTTTTGACGTAGAGGTTTACACCCCATTCTTCCGATAACGACGGGAGATGAATGAGAGGGGTGCCACCTTCTTGAAGAGAGAGCATAGGCGTCTCCGTTGTCATGGGTAAATAATTTTTATACAAATGCAAGATCCCTTTGTTCGGGGACATCGGATTCGCCTCCTTCTACGCGATAGCGGCTTTTTATGGCTTTCACAACATCCAGGCCGGCCATATCATCCATAATCTTTTCAAAGATAGCGCGATTTGTTTCATGTGTAACCATCACGACTTCCGCTAAATCTTGTGAATCCAGAGGTTGCTGGATAAGCTTTTCAAAACTTACATTGTTCGATGTAAATACAGATGTCAGTCTTTTGAAGGCCCCTGCAACGTCATGGACATGAGCCCGGACATAGTATTTTGCATAAATGTCCTCAGGTTCTTTCAAAACCGTCTCTTCATTGATGGTTGGAGCCACTTGGGCTTTCCCCGTCCCCAAACGCACCTGGCGGATGACACTTACGACATCTGAAACGACCGCTGTAGCTGTTGGAAGTGCGCCTGCACCCGGCCCATAGAACATCGTCTCTCCTACAGCCTCTCCATATACATAAACCGCATTGTACTCGTCATGAACGGCGGATAGCGGATGTTCTTCGGGGATAAAGACAGGTTCCACAGAAACCTCTACACCTTCATCACTTCTTGACGCAAGTCCAATAAGTTTCAACGTATAGCCCAATTGTTGACCAAACGCAATATCCTCAGCAGTTACTGTGGACATCCCTCTTAAGTAAACGTCATCTAACTGGACAGATGCTGAAAAGCCAAGACGGGCTAAAATGACCATTTTCCGAGCAGCATCCAACCCTTCAACATCAGCGGTTGGGTCACTTTCAGCAAATCCTTGATCTTGCGCCTGTTGCAACGCTTCTTCGTAATTCAGGCCTTCACGCGTCATTTTCGAGAGCATATAATTGGTAGTGCCATTGACAATGCCCATCATTTTTGTAATCCTGTCTGAAGCCAAACCTTCCGTAAGGGATCGCAAGATCGGAATGCCTCCGGCCACACTTGCCTCATAAAGCAGCTCACAATGATTGGCAGCTGCAATCTCTAACAACTCATCTCCATGCAGGGCGATGAGATCTTTATTGGCAGTAACAATATGCTTTTTATTCTTTAATGCTTTCTCCATATGTTGCTTAGCTTCATCGATCCCACCCATTACTTCAATGACGAGGTCGATTTCAGGGTCCTCGAGCACATCTTCTGCATTTAATGTCAACATATCCGAATCCAAGTTCCCATCGCGATTCTTTTCTAAATCACGTACGAGCACTTTACGGATTTCCACATCAGCAACTCCCGTTTTTGCGATCAATTCTTTTTTATGATTTTCTAAAATATGGATTATACCGCTGCCAACAGTACCTAACCCTAATATTCCGATCGAAATTTTATTACTCATTTTACTCCCACCCCTTTACCTATACCGCCGCCATATGTTCATCAGAGGTATACAATTGTCTTTTTCCTACGGACATTATAGAGCTTACTCGTAGAAATAACAAGGGGTATTATGAAAATACATGTTTTTACCCCGTAAAAATTCTTTTTGCAAACCAATGCCCATTTGCCGTTACTGGAAATGCATCAAGTAAACATTGGGAAGCATAGTTCATATAACGCTCTTCCCGGTCGAGTTCGGCTTCAAATTGTAATACACCCTCATTGATATCCGCTTCTTTTGTTCTTTCATTTAGATAGTGTGCTTCCATTAATTCAACATAGGTGATGGGAAAGAGCAATCTAGCTCCAATTAACGCCCACGTTTGTTCTTGAAGCGGCTGTCCGCCTGAATAATCCTCCAGAAATTCAGCTGCTGAAGAAGGGTCGTCTTTTTCATAACAATATCGTAGACATTCCCCTAGATCCCGGGAAGGATGATCATACACAAACGCTAATGGATTCTTCACCTGTGTACAATGTTGATCTGCAACCAGCCAAGTCCCTGGTGTAAAACGAATGTGATTCACGGATCCATCATACGACCCAAGAAGATGCTCCTGGCCTTCCTCAACAAGCCATTGCATGGCTGTTTCGGCACGCCCCAAATAATAAGGAAATGTATATAAAAATTTTTCATCGAAAGCTGTTTTTTCTGGCCTACGATCGACCGTTGCATGGAAGCTTTCCAGCTGGTCAATACGTGTCTCCCAAAGAGAAAGCCACCGCCCTTGTAAATGGAGATCCGTACGGTTAGGCACCCATCCCCTGCTGGATTCATGAATAAGCGCCAGTGTTTTTCCATCACTCATAGCCGTACGTTCTTCTGCCCCCGGCATCTGAAAAAGGAGTTGTTGCACACCATCGACCCGTGAAATCGCTTTGCCATCTATCCCTGAAACGAGTTCTGCAAACTGTTGGATCCCAGTGCTTTTTAGACGCTCTGACCAATCCAGCTGCACCCATATGTTATCCTGTTTACGGGGACAAGGCATAAGAACATAATAATCATTCCTAGAGCGGAAACCTTCATAGGAACCAATCTGAAACTTTTCATCACAATAAAGCCCATACTGATCATAAATATTTCTTTCAAACATAGTTGCCACCCCCATCTTCCTACATGTGTATGGGAAAGACAAGCGATGTAGTCATGTGTAATCACTCACTGATAAGGGAAGGGAAAGGAAAGGAAGAATGAAAATGAAACGATGAGTTCCTTTCATAAAAAAAATGAATATGCTTATGCTAGAGAGGATTGGAAGGAGAGAAAAAAATGAAGAAAATAACAACCGATCAAGCCATTGAAACGCTAGAAGAACGAGGGGTAACCGTAGATGATCTCGTTGATCTCGTCTACGAATTGCAATCGCCTTATGTTAAGAACTTAACCCATGCAACATGCAAATTCAACGTGATGCGCGTCCTAGGTAAACGCGAAGTACAAAATGCGCTCTTAACCGGGATTGAGCTTGATCGTCTTGCCGAGAAAGAAAAACTGAGCTCACCTTTGCAGGAAGTTGTCGCTGCAGATGAGGGTTTGTATGGGATCGATGAAATTATTGCTTTGGCCATCGTTAACGTCTATGGTTCCATAGGAATGACAAACTTTGGTTATGTAGACAAAATAAAACCAGGCATCATTGCTAAGCTCAACGAACATGCAGAGGGGAAATGCCATACGTTTCTCGATGATATTGTAGGAGCCATTGCAGCCGCAGCCTCTAGCCGCCTTGCTCACTCCAATGAGGGACTCGAAGACTAAGGCTATTCACCAAGCAATTTTTGTTGTAGATGGACAACGGAATGAGTCGGCTGAACCTCTTTTTTGGCTAGTTCTTGTTTTGACGTAACACCAGTTCCTACATGCAAAGTGGGAAGTCCTGCGCGGATGCCTGCAAGAATGTCCGTATTATAATTGTCACCAACCAGCAAAGTATTGGACTTCGCTGTTCCCAAAGCCGCCAACGCTTGCTCTACGATCCACGATTCAGGTTTTCCAATAAACGTTGGCTTCGTAGCGCTTGCTGTTGCAATTGCGGCTACAATAGATCCATTCCCTGGCATATATCCTTGCTCCGTCGGAAGAGCTTCATCCCCGTTTGTCGCTAGCAAGATCGCGCCATTACACAGTGCTTTTTGAGCTTTTGCCAGTTTTTCATACGTAAATGTTCGATCAATACCAACAATGACGGCATCAGGATGTTCATCCGTAAATTGGACACCAATTTCCTCCAACGCTTGGATTAACCCGCGCGAACCAATCACATAGGCGCTCACAGACTGCCCCCTCCAATGTTTACGTACATAAGCAGCCATGCCCATGCTGCTCGTATACACATGCCGGGCCGTTGCCTCCACGCCCATCCGCTTTAAATTCTCAGCTACCTCTGCTGCCGTTCGTGAAGAATTATTCGTTAAAAACATATAAGGGATCTGCCTCTCAGAAAGGGCACGTATAAAACTACGGCTTTCCTCAATTACTTTTTTTCCTCTATAAATCGTGCCATCCAAATCAATTAAGTAGCCTTGGTAAGATGCAAGCATCTAATCACCTTTCCTCTTTAGGTAAGAAAGCCGAAACAGGACCAAGCTCTTTCTCAAGATAATCCCGAACCGCTTCCGGAAATGCTGCCATTTCTAATTGTTGGTCACGTAAGGTTGCTTCGATCGCCTCATGATCGATATTTAAATAATCCCTCACCAACACCTTTCTCCATGTAAGAACTGCTTGTAACGCTTCTGCACCTGATTTTGTAATCACTTTTTCATCTTCTAAAATATCAATAATATCACTATAACTTCCGGGATCACGCATGATAAATCCATCAATCATTTGATTACCGACATCAATCATCGCTTCCAGCCAATTCTGAGTGATTCGCTCCAATGCCAATTGCGTAAGCGGCCCGGACCAATCCAAATTCCCTTGAAAATGACCCAATAATTGCTCCATGTACTCCAATCTTTTTTCGATTAACGAACGGTCAACAAAGTACATCCCCCGTTCACCTCCTTTATACTTTCAAGCTATTATACCAGAAGTCATTTCTCATGTTCATTAAACTCGAAAAAGCCATCGCACATACATGCATGAATGCGATGACAATAAAGGATGAGGTTCGCTAACTTACTTCAAAGCTAAGAGGTTTGCCGGTACATCCAACTATTCAGGTAGAAGAAGGCTGTAGGTAAGCCGCCGAACCTTATAAAACGTTTAGCGGTTCTTTTCAATTCCTTGTCCTCCTGAACTTTTTTATCGGAAAGATACATTGCGATCAGACCTTTATTAATCAGCTGGTGAAATTTCCAATCCGGCAAGCTCCGAATGCTTTCGTCTGCTTTTTCTTTTACATAACGAATGCGCTCAACCATTTGTTCTTCATTTTCATAGTAAAAAACAAAATTTAAATCGTCCTCTTCCCGGTCTTCTTCTTGGTCAATAAAATAATCAAGCATAATATGCAGCCCTTGTACCCAAGGGAAATATCCTTTTTTAATGTCATTGACTTCTTTGGAAAGCATGCGATCGTGTGATGCATAAGCAGCAAGGCAAAAAACACCCAGTGTAGAACCTGCACAAGCAGAGAATTCATACCAAGTCATAGAAGGAAGGTCATTCTTGTGCATCGAAAACCAGTTTTCCAATCGTTCCACTCGTTTTTCTTTTTCAATATGTTTATAGACCTGTAAATCACAATAATAGCCTGCCAATTGCTGCATCGCCTTTTGTACATCGAGAAACCCCGGAAGTTCTTCCAAAACCTCTCGACACGTCTTAACCAGAGACGTCAAATACCCGCCATCGTCTTGATCTTCGCGGTACTTGTAATAGTTTTCAGTTCTTTCTCCGGGTGTTAAGGCATGATGCATGGATTGATGAAGGGACCGGAAATCTCTTTCCTCTAAGGAAGTGCTTCGGTCACAGAGGTTATCTAAATAATCACTAATCGTTTGATAAGCGACAATAAACCGAATCACTTTCCTGCCTTCATCACCCGCTAGTAAGCCATAGACCGCTCCGCCTTCACAATGGAAAGCCTTCTTTTCTATACTGGCCAGCGCCTGTTCTCGCAGTTCGTCATTCGGAATCGTTTCTGCTTTCTGTCTCCATCCATCTAAATATTCATGTGCCAGAGGGAGCACTTCCCGGTTAATTCTATACAGCAGTGTCCATGGTTTCGTAGGAACTTTCAAGGCAGACTCTCCTTTGCACGTTTCATCTCTCTTATAGTATGTCCCCTTCCTTTCTATACATAACTAAAAAATCCTGCCTTAATGGTTTCTTCATTCCGACCATAGTTCCCAAGAAAATAAAATTGGAAAAACTGCCGCCTCAGCCTGCGGCTCTTTAACGAGAACAAATTTAACGGGAATATTAGAAAACTTGGCTTTTCGCCAAGCTTTTATGGTGAAAGCCTTACCTGCATAAAAAACCACCAGGGTCTCTGATGGTTTTGTTACTTCACTTTTTTTAGAATAAAATACGGGCATTCAAAATTACAGTATTCATATAAATAATCATAGATGGTGCTTACCTTGGAATCGATGGCAGCTTTTTTATGCCCATCATGATAAAAACCCCGCAGCCGCAGCTGCTCATGGCCCCAGTCTCCGACAATATAGTCGTATTTATTGAGAATCTCACTGTAACGAGCGATGAATGCCTCTTCATCCCAGCCGGATTTCGACTCTTCGACAAGCTCAAATTGCTGATTATCTATTTCAACCATGCTCGTCACCTCTTCACCACGGTCTAGCCCCGATTGGTTCAGGCACAAGAGGGAAAGCCACAGTTGCAAACCCCTGCTTCCTGACTTTTACACAGGTGTCTGGTACTTCGCAGCTTCTTTCCATACCTGCGCTTTATTTACTTGCTCATCAGCATGATAGGAAGACCTCACGAGCGGACCCGCTTCGCAATGGCTAAAGCCTTTTTTCATCGCAAGTTCCTTAAATGCTTCGAATTCATCAGGCGTATAATACTTCTGAACGTCTAGGTGCTTTTTTGTCGGTTGCAAGTATTGCCCGATCGTCATGATATCCACATCGTATGCACGCAAATCATCCATAACTTCCTCGATCTCTTCAGGAGTTTCCCCGAGACCAATCATTAGGCTGGACTTTGTCGGGATATCCGGATGCAGCTCTTTGGAATAGCGGAGAAACTCCAAAGAACGATCATAGGTTGCACGTGCACGTACTTTTTTCGTTAAACGCCGTACCGTTTCGATATTGTGATTCAAAATGTTCGGCCGTGCCTCCATGAGTGTTTTCAAATTATCATGCAATCCCATCATATCCGAAGGCAAAACTTCTATGGTCGTAAGTGGATTACGGCGGCGGACAGCTCGGATGGTCTCCGCATAGATGGTTGAGCCCCCGTCTTTAAGGTCATCCCTTGCAACGGCAGTGATCACGACGTGTTTCAGACCCATTTGCTCCACAGATTCTGCGACACGTTCCGGCTCTCCCCAATCAAGCTCATTTGGAAGCCCTGTCTTCACTGCGCAGAACCGGCAACCTCGTGTACATACATCTCCAAGAATCATAAAGGTAGCGGTTTTTCTCACCGCCCAGCATTCATGAATATTTGGGCATCGCGCTTCTTCGCAAACAGTATGTAGGTTTTTCTCGCGCATCATTTTCTTGAGCCCGCGATAAGATTCATTTGTATTTAAATTTATTTTCAACCAATCAGGCTTGCGAATATGTTCTTGTTTTTTCGCCATATCATCACATCCCTTTATCATTACTTTAACACGATGGGGTCCTTCACTCCAAGCGATTGGTGGAAATTCCCTGAAGATGACAAGATTGGCACTTATATTCCTGTGTATGATTCTCATATTAAGTAAAGGTGATTAATGTCAGAGAGGAGAAGTGTTATGAAGGTTAAAGCTCTCCCGATCGTTTTACTCGTGATTGGGCTTACATTTACCTTCACCCCCAACATTGAGGCAGCGGATGACAACGATCAAAACGAAGATGCTGAGCGCATGATTTTGTACAAGGAAATGGATGGAATAACCCATGTACCATGGTATTGGCTGGCTGCTATTGATGCCCATGAACGTGGCCTGAACGTGGCCCGTAATGATCGAGAAGAAAATGAAGGCCTCATCGATATTTACTACTCGCCTCGAGACTGGGTAGGAGCACTAAATCCAGATCTTGAAGATAATGACTCTGAGCGTATTAGTATTTTCGGGGGTGTTGGCCTTGATGGAGATGCTGACGGAATAGCGGACCGAAAAAGTGATCGGGACGTTCTTTATACGGTGGCACGCCAGATTTCTTCATATGGCTATGATGATGAAAACATCCGAATCGCACTCTGGGATCGTTACCAACGTGATCAAGCTGTTCGAATCATTAGTGGGCATGCGAAAATTTTTAAAGAATATGGAACCATCGCTTTAGATGACTCGGCCTTTCCAGTGCCCTTGAATTACAACTACACGTACAATAGTACATGGGGGGCTGCACGGGGGTGGGGTGGACGCAGGATCCATGAAGGAACGGATATTTTTGCCGGCCATAGTACGCCTGTACGAGCGACGAAATACGGTATTGTAGAATTACAAGGCTGGAATACGTACGGCGGCTGGCGAATCGGGATTCGCGACACCGACAATGTCTATCACTATTTTGCCCATCTAAGCAGCTTTGCGGACGGCATTGAAGAAGGAGCGATTGTTGAACCTGGAATGGAAATCGGAAAAGTAGGAAGCTCAGGATATGGAAAACCCGGAACGGAAGGGAAATTCCCCCCACATTTACACTACGGGCTCTACCGGGATAACGGTTACTCGGAATGGTCTTTTGATCCATACCCATCGCTTAAGTCCTGGGAAAAAAAAGAACGGGAAAATAGCTAAGGCAAAAAACGGCGCATCACACTACGTGTGTGGCGCCGTTTCCATATAACTTATGCCTCAATACCAAAGAAGTTTGCTAGTAAAATAATGATAATCATAAGTGGGGCAACAAACCGTATGAGGATAAGCCATAATTTTGCAATCACCGGATTTTTAAAATCAGCCTCCTCGAATGCAACTCTGCTTCTCCATCCCCATCCAACAAAGAGGACGACGATTAAACCTCCGATCGGAAGGAAGTAACTATCTGTAATTAAATCGACAAAGTCAAGGAAAGGTTGACCTGCAATAAGGAAGTCCGAGAGCGGCCCCCCTTGACTTAATGCAGATGGAATACCCAACAACGTAATCAGAGCACCGACGATGATGGCAGCTTTCTTCCGGTTCATGTTAAACTGTCGAATCGCAAAGGATATACTGACTTCTGCTAAAGAAATCGCTGACGATAACCCGGCGATAAAGACGAGGAAGAAGAAAAATATCGCAAAGAATGTGCCTCCGGCAGCCATTTGATTAAACACTTCCGGTAAAACAACGAAGATTAAGGTTGGTCCCTGGTCCGCTTCCATGCCGATGGTGAACACGGCTGTAAATATAGCGACCCCTACAAAGATCGCAAAAAGAGTATCTAGCAGCACGATTCTTGTCGCTGTCCCCGGCAAACGACTTCCTGTTTCCCGTGAAAGATAACCTCCAAATGTAACCATGATCCCCATACCAAGAGATAGCGTAAAGAATGCCTGACCAACAGCTGCTAAGTACAAACCTGGATCTCCTAATGCACTCCAATCAGGGACAAACAGGAAGGATAATCCTTCAGCAGCGCCATCCAATGTAAGTCCATAACTCGCTAAAATAATAAGGATGACCGCAAGCAATGGCATAAAAATTTTATTACTTAACTCAATTCCCTTTTGAACACCAAAATACAGAATACCTACAATAATGACCATGACTACAATCTGCCAAATGACAGGAAGAAATTCGTGTCCGATAAATGCACCGAAGAAGTCACCTACTGCTCCGGTCTCCACTTGTTGAACATTTCCGAACAAGTAACTAAAGAAGTAATACATAACCCAACCGGTAATGACAGCATAAAAGGAAACGATAAGAAACGAGGTAATCACACCAAGCCAGCCACCAATCACCCACGGTTTAGAAGAAGCCGTTTTGGCAAAAGATCCGACAGCATCCAACTGCCCCCGTTTTCCAATAGAAAATTCCGCAATCATCGTTGGTAAACCGATAATCAAAACACAGATAAGATAAACAATTAAAAATGAAGCCCCTCCATACTCACCTGTAATATAGGGAAAACGCCAAATATTTCCTAAACCAACTGCTGAACCTACCGCAGCTAAAGTAAAACCTAGGCGCGTTGCCCACTGTTCCCTACCTTGCATCTAATGACCCCCTCATACAAGAATATTTATAAAATTATAATTAAAATATGAGGAAATGTCAAAAATATGTATACAAATTTAATTCCTTCCTCCCTTTTTTCGTACGTGTTCATCAAGAAGGACATAAGGAGGCGTAATCCGAAAGTGGCAACCTTTGAGCACTCAAGGCAAGCTTGTCGCTATACAACCCCCCTCGCAAAAATGGGTTTCGATTAGATTAATGGTCATTAAAGAAGATGTTCAAAAAGTCCGGGAAAATAGCCTTCGAAAATTGCTGCACTTATAGAACGCAGACACAAGTCTCAAAGAAATATCACCGCTATCTTCCCGGCTTTATAGTGATCTAATACACGATCGCTGAATCACATTCATTGAACCTACAAGAAGGCCCACTTCCAATGGTGACCTTTTATTTCAGGCACTCTGCACTAGTTGCTCCCTGTATTCGGCGATTCTTCTTGAGTCATATCCCCAGCGTCCGGATCCTGCATTTCCACTCCCTCTTCTTCCCCACTCGGAGTAATGGCTGGAATCGGCATGCCGCCCCCTTCTCCATAATATTGAGGAACTTCTCCCGGCACAAACACCATGCCAACGGGGACAGAAGTTTCTACAGTATCTACCTCTGTGCCAAAAGGAATAACGACTTGAACGTCCATTTCAATTAACAAGCTAATCCTTAACCACGTATTATTAATCCCTACGTTTTCTATACGTTCTTCCATATCAGCCTCTACGTGACCGGTAGCTGAAAAGGTAACCGGTACTTGCGGACCGAGCTGGGCTAAAAGTGCGTTATTGGTTGCCATCCCGAGGGGAATATTATAAAAAGAACCTTCATCTGCACTATCCACACCTGAATCTTCAAATTCCTGTTCTAACTCAGGAGGGATTTCCCCATCTGTCATTCCAGCCTCAACATCTTCCATATAGTCGTGAATAATCTCGACCGCATCTTCAAGAACATGATTGTACACTGATGCATCAAAAGCTAAAGAGGAAATTTCACCATCTGCATCCGTCTCCATCAGCACAAGGTCATCCATATGCTCCTGATTCGTTAAATCTCCCGATACTGCTTGATTAATCGCATGCGTAGAAATTCTCTGCGCCTCTAATTTAGCGATCGTCATCAAGGGTGGGCGAATATGACGGTCCACAAAATACAACCCCTGTGCGGTTAAAAATATAAAAATAACAATCGAAATGAGTAAAACATAGCGAAAAGGGAGCGGCCCGCCGCCCCGGCGCTGTTTTCTCACCATCGCAGTTCGCTTCAAAGCCATTCCTACCCCTCCCTTTTAGATTTATATGCAAAAAAGGACGGGTTAACCGTATTTTTTGAGAGCAAACGTTGACGATTTGATGAGAGCAGCCTAATAAGGTGACACAAAATAATCCACAAGGTTCGCGAAACTTCTCACTGGAACCTTGTGGATATGTTAATAAGTTTGTTCATTTCCGTCGTTCATATATTTGAAACCAGTAATCATAGGGGTTTTTTTCATCCTTACTGCCCTTTTCTTTCCACATCAACTGCCATTCATCCACATTATACTGTGGAAAAAAGCGATCAACTTCAAATGACTCATCAATATAAGTAATATAGAGGCGATCAGCATAAGGGAAGGCCTGCTCATACACATCACTTCCACCGAAGATCACCCATTCCTCACCTTCCCGTTCATTGGCTTCAATGACCTCTTCAAGGGAATGCATCACCTCAACACCCTCTGCCTTAAAATCTGCACGATGAGTTAAAATGATATTTCTACGCCTCGGCAAAGGACGCCCAATCGCTTCAAAAGTGGGACGCCCCATAACAATCGTCTTCCCGATGGTGTTTTTTTTCAAAAAAGCAAGGTCTGCAGGCAAATGCCACGGCATCGCATTATTTTTCCCAATTCCACGGTTTCGATCGTGAGCAACAATCATTGATAACAATGTACTACCTCCCTTAGACAGCAATCGGGGCGCGAATAGCGGGGTGTGGTTGATAACCCTCTAATATAATATCGTCCATGTCTAAATCAAAGATCGAACGTTCCGGATGGGTTATCGAAATACTCGGTAACGCCCTCATTTCACGGGTCAATTGTTTGTGTGATTGCTCAACATGATTCTGATAGATATGGGCATCCCCTAACGTATGCACAAATGCCCCCACCCCAAGTCCACATTCTTGCGCGATGAGATGGGTAAGCAGTGCATAACTGGCAATGTTAAATGGAACGCCCAAAAACATGTCTGCACTCCGTTGATAAAGCTGACAGGAAAGTTTTCCATCTGCGACATAGAACTGGAACAATGTATGACACGGGGGCAGAGCCATAGCCGGAACATCTTCAGGATTCCAAGCGGAGACGATGAGGCGTCTTGAATTCGGGTTTCTTTTGATCATATCAATGACTTGTCCTAATTGATCGATCGTCTCACCCCAGGACGTTTTCCATGCGCGCCATTGCCGCCCATAGATATTGCCTAGTTCCCCGTATTGTGCCGCAAAATGATTATCGGTAAGGATCCGTTGCTTAAATGTTTCCATTTCCTGTTCATACACCTGGCGGAACTCTTCATCCTGCAAAGAACGGCGGCCAAAATCATGCATATCCGGCCCTTCATAATCACTGCTTTTTACATAGCGTTCAAATGCCCACTCATTCCAGATGTTATTATGATGTTGTAATAAGTAACGGATATTAGTGTCCCCTTTGATAAACCACAACAGTTCACTTTTAATTAAAGAAAAAGGAACCCGTTTCGTCGTTAACAAGGGAAACCCTTCACTTAAATCAAACCGTAACTGCCTTCCAAATGTGGAGAGGGTGCCAGTGCCTGTCCGGTCTGACTTTTGATCACCATTTTTAAGAATATCCAAGAGGAGATCAAGGTATTGTTGTTCGCTGTAACTCATTTTATTTCATCTCCTTTAGACAACGCTTCTGCGCCATGCACAGAAGCGTAAGCAACTCTTTCTTATTCCTGCATTCTCAATAAAGCTTCACGGCCAGTCATTCCGGCGTAAATCCCTCGGGACTCAGCCGCAAGCGTTACCGATTCTAACGGTGCCTCAAGCAATTGGTCTACCGTTCGTACACCAACAGCACGACCGGCCACAATGCCTCGATCTGCTAATTTTTCATTGAGTAATCCAACATCCAAAGCCCCGCACATAATATAACCAATGTCGTTCGTGACGGCCATAAAATTTGTTTTTGGGAGTTTCATCGTTACAGCCTGAAACCACATACCGTCCACATTAACTGGGGACATATCCAGCATGT
Source organism: Geomicrobium halophilum (assembly GCF_014207655.1). Lineage (GTDB taxonomy): Bacteria > Bacillota > Bacilli > Bacillales > Marinococcaceae > Geomicrobium > Geomicrobium halophilum. The sequence goes on from NZ_JACHHJ010000003.1 coordinate 65,227, forward strand.
CATTCACCCTTTCTAGACGTCTCACCCTATTGTATGAAGAGATGGTTATAATGTCCGGGCGAATTCATCAAACGTTTAATCAAACCTACGACCACCTCGATTAAACAAATGTTTATTTAACCGTCGGCTCTTCCTTTTTTAAGCCCCAGCCAAGCACGTCCCGTATAAACTCTGGCATATAATAATGTTTCTCTTTACTTGACGCGACTTCAGGATATAACGAGCCAAAGGTTAACATATCTGCTGTAGCCACATTGTAATCTTGATTTTCATCGATGTCCTCACCTTGGAAGGTAATCTTATTCACGCTATATGTCCCTTCAGGTGTTTTTTCGACTTCAACATCCAATCCGTCAAACACCATACGGCCAAGCTTATAACCGCGAAAACCATGGCCTTTCAAAGGAAGATGGATCATTTTCTCGGTAAAAGAATGGTGGATCGCTTCAATCAATTGGTACCCTTTCAATTTGACTACGCAAGGATTCACAGGATGAGGACAAATCCGATGTAATTGACCTTTTGTAATGGTACCTGGCCGTAACGATGCAAGTAAAAGTCCGGCATGAACCATTGCAATGTCAACCTGGCACCACGCTCTTAACTGCTGAACAAGGAACGTCGAGAACGATGAAGGTTCGGTCCAGGATATAGCAAGTGGTTCGTCACGAGTGGCAATAACTTCATCCAATGCATCATCTGCTTTTCGCTGTAAACTTTGCATTTTTTTCTCTGTGTGTTCGGAGTGAGGGAGATTCCCTTCCATCGACACAAGTGTCCCGGAACCTTTAATCATTCTTTTACTTTCTGAGTCATAAGTGATCGTCACTGCACCAATATGTGTCCCCAGTTTTCCCGTTTGCGTAATCATCGTTCCATCGACGAATGGGGCCGGGTCCAAACGATGGTGCGTGTGGGAACCAAGTATGAGGTCAACATCATACGAGGCTGCGATTTGCTCATCAAGAAACAATCCCAAATGGGAAAGAATAATTACAATATCAGCAGATTGCTGTAAACGAGGCAATTCTGCATCTAAAACTTCGAATGGATCTCGAATAACCCAGCCTAATTCGTGATAAAACGGATAAAACGGCGCGGTTAATCCTATCATGCCGATGTCAGGTCCTTGTGAAGATAACGATGTGATTAACGTCGGCTGAGCCCATTCCGGGCGATTTCCCTCTTGGGTATATAGATTGCTCAACAGAACATGAAAATTAGCAGGTGTATAAAGATGATCTAAACTTTTCTTCGGAAACGTGATACCTTCATTATTTCCAATCGTTGCGTATTGTACTGGTGATGCGTTCAGTAAATCAATGTTTCCCCTTCCTTGTGTTGCCTCCGTAATGGGATGTATTCGATCAGCGTGATCGCCTAAATCAAAGAACAGTGCATGTTCCCCGCGAGAATGGTGGCGCTGTTCCTGTTTTTCCATATAATGAACAATCTTCGGCCATTGCCTAAGCTGACTATGCAAATCATTGGTATGATAGATATATAATTGCTCTTCGGCCATGAATTGACATCACCATCCATCCCAGTTAAACAAGCTTAATTGTTGCGGTGCTAACCCCTTATAATTAAGATCTGCAAGCCTCATAAAGGTTTGCGCATTAGCAGCTGCATGTCTTCCTGAATTATTATTAAAAATAACGTAAACATCTTCACAGGCTTTTTGCAACTTCTCTGCATACTGTACCCATTCGGTTAGCTCATCTTCCCCATAATTGTATAAATAACGAACCGCTCTCCATTCCTCTCCCGAAGTTTCTTTCTGCCATCCTTGCACATTTCGTCCATGCAAACGAATAAGCGCTGCTTTAGAAGAGGTAACTTCAGGGATAATGGGAACCGACCCAACTCCTGCCTGTGGTTCATCGCAAACAGTATGAATGAATCCTAATCTGTTTAAAAAATCAATGGTACGTGCTCGATATTCAGAAGTAAACCAACTCTGATGGCGAAATTCAATCGCTACTGGTACATCATACAGCTTCCTCTTGAAATAGCGTAGTTTCTCGATATGATCTTTTTGGCAATCAAACCAGGGCGGGAATTGGCAAAGAACCATCGCCAGCTTTCCAGAATCAATAAGCGGCTGAATTGACTCACGATAAAGCGTAAACATCTCGTCCAAGCTTGCAAATGGGAGATTATCATTTGATTGCCCAGTCATGCCTTTGTAGGCTTTTACAACAAACCGAAAACGATCAGGTGTTTCATTGACCCACTTTTGATAATTCTTATGAGGTAGAATGGCATAATACGCACTATCGATTTCAACGGTCGGAAAAAAGCTTCCATATATTTGTAATTTATCGTTTTGTTGCACACCGCCAGGATAAAGGTCAGGGTGATCTCTCCAACCTGTAAGTCCTACTTGAATCATTTTCTTTCCATCACCCCTCTCACCCCTCTCCAATAAAAATTTTATCATGAGAAAGGTCAAAGAGCGATGTGAAAATCCATTCCTAGGTAAAAAAACCTCCCGCCTAAAACGAGAGGTCTATTCATGAACCGTTTCTTAACCGGTGGAACCTTCAAACTCGAAGCGGATTAATTTTGACTTTCAAATAAAATTATTCACCATAGACCAATTCATTCCTTGGTGGATATTGCCAAGGTACGTTATCTTTTTCATTAATAACGATTAATTCAAGGTATCGCATTCCATTTTCATTTCCTATTTTTCCCGATATCGGCATTCATGTTCCACTTGCAAGGCCGTTTTGCCAAGTACAGAGCGTATCCGGTAGGACTCTCTTTCAAATAGCTCAGGCCACCGTGAATCATATTCATGGAGGGTGATGGGCGCATTGTGAGATTTACGTTCTCCAACCGTAGCCTTCTGAAGATCTTCATCACTTTTTGGTGTTGAATTTGAATCATCCTGCCTCGATGGCAATTCATCCACCCCCCTCGTTCTCGTTATTATTTTTTGTTGCTTAAAATTTGAAAATGCCACAACTGTTGTAAACTTAAAATAGTCAGCTTCTTCTGACACAACTTTTATTCCACAAAAGCGCCCGATAATGGATTCACGGAAGATCCTGCCTTCTTAAAATAAAGTAAACCAAATCATTTGCAAAACATCTCTCGTAAATAAGTAAATAAAGGTAACAATCATCGCTGAAGGGAATGTAATAAGAATAAGCTTTCCGATGGATAATGACTCATATATCTCCACCAATCGGTTAAGAACAGAATTAAAATTTAACTCGTTCATAAGCGCCTCCTTTTATTTTATAATAACCGCAGTTACCTGATTGGTTATTATGAGTATGACAAGCGTTATCCTTTTTCAAGTTAGTTAAGCGCTCGATTGCGATAGCTTGGGTGGAATACCCTATGTATCAAAACTCAAACGATCCAATAAATCAAATAACCACTGTATATCAAAACCAAAAATATACGATAAGACTTGAATTGTAATCGCAATGGCTAAAATAGAAAAAAATATTATAGACATGCGTTTCCTTAAATTCTTTTTATATTCTTTTTTTGCATTTTGCCTAAGAGGATCATATTCATCTTGCAAAAATAAAAACCTCCTGTAATCTACTCCCTGTCAACCGGTTGTATTCTAAGGTTGTGCATTTACCTTTCTTGCATATAAACTGCGTGAATGATTGCTGCTACCCACAATATTGGTATAGATGCCGATTCTGGTACAACTTTTATTCTAATTAAAGCGCTCGTTAATGGTATTCAATTTGCATAGCAAAAAGAGTTTACTCTCCTATATTTTTTATCCATTCACGCAATTTTGCGCTCGGGTAATATACCTGTCCATTTATAGTTATATGTGGTATATCTGGGTATTCTTGAATTAGAGATCTTGCATCTTGCTTTGATAAACCGATGTAATAGTGTAGCTGGTTTTCTTTTATCAATTCTGGTGTTGTTTCACTAAACATTTCTTTAAAATTAAAATCATTGCCATTGGAACTTTTAAAGTTTTTTAGTCCATCACCTATGAAAAACGCTGCTGCTGCAAATCCTAGAGCTAAGAATAAAGATTCAGTTACCATATTATAAAGATTCCTCCATTTTTTAATATCCCTATAATAACCCTAAAGCACTCACTTAATCCACATAATTGCCCTATCCAAAAGGACGCACTTGTTCAATTAGCGCGCTCAATTATGAAATTTCAAATCCCTCTGTTTAGTTAAGAAAAATCCTTTTTATATCGAACAGCTAGAAGCGATGAATGCAAAAGAATATTTGCCGCATATATTCTTTTGAGAAAATCAAGTCGCACAATATTATTACGAATAACATAATGACTAGACTTTTTGATTCTACTTGTTTTGTTCTTTCGTCAGCTTCACCCATTTTTTTAGGTATACGAACATCAGAATCAATCCGACTAAAAGCAATGAGGTCGAATAATTCGATTGTGTAAGATCATACATAACGGTCGCCATTTTAGCAACCGTTATTCGATTAATGCGCTCTTTTGTTCAAAACTCTTTTTTACACCAAATCATTTATCCGGATCTATTCAAAAGATCCACAAGAAAAATAAGCAGAACAGTACCAGAACTAGTAAGAGAATAATTAGCCAGCCTCTTGTACTCAAGTCCTTAAACTTTGGTCGAACTCTGCCTACTTTTTTATATTTCTCCTGCGTTTCTTTGATTTCTTTATCGTGGGGCTCTTTCATTAGATAAGTGTCCGTTTGCGCAGGGCAGGAGTCTAGGGGCCTAAATATTTAGCTGGCATTATTTCCTCTACAAGCCTACCTTCCATAAAAACTCGATAAGCTTTGGCATTTTTTCTTGATGTTACTATATTGGAGATCTCATCGTTTATATAATGTATACCAACCCCATCATCGGCCGCAATTCCAGATGAGATTTCACGTGATCCCACCATTTTATGATAATTTGGCCTTCGCTCCTTTTCTCCATCATAGTGCGGGCAATGACTACCTTTAAGAAATCCGAGACATTTAAGGGAATCTAACCCATCACCAAAAGAATCGGTAACTCCTTCCTCAAACCAGCATAATGAACCAGCGCTGATTCCTGCCAATACCTTTCCTTCTTTCCAGGCTTTTTTTAGAATTTTATCTATACCCCAATCTCTCCAAAGTGCTAACAAATTTTTTGTATTTCCGCCACCGACATATATAATATCATTTTCCATAATAAAACTATCTAAATCCCTTGTTGGCGGGTTAAATAAAGATAAATGGGTAGGACGGCATTCTTGCTGATTAAAAAATTTATAAAATCTTGAAATATAACCTTCTGCATCTCCACTTGCAGTAGGCAAGAAACATATACTTGGAGTTGTCGTGGAAGCCTGCCTTAGAACATATTGGTCCAATATTGGATTTTCAGGTTCCATTGAAAACCCGCCACCTCCAAGAGCTATAATTTGTTTCATACAATCTACCTCACAAATATGAAAATTATGCTGATGAAAAGCATCTTTTTAAACTAGGTTATTAATCGCATAATTATTGGAACTAATGTAATTAGAAACGCGGCTATTGCTGCGCCGAAAAAACGTTTCGCATGTTCTAAATTTCCTTTTTTTCTCGATATAAATCCTTGAGTACTCAAGAATAATAAGTACAAGAAAGATGTTTCTCATTGAATTCATTGTAAGCAATTTAAATTCTCCTTAAATTTGTAAAAGCCAATAACGATCGCACCCAATTCAGGTACACCTTTATTATACAGATAGGTAAGGGTTTGAAGTTATCGCTCCCTTTTCCCCCTGTTCACACCGCACGTGCGACTTTCATCGCATACGGCGTGCCAACTAATCCAATTCATTCAGTATTTTTATGGGTATGCAAGATGAAATGTAGAGTCAGATGGCTTCGTTCAGACATTGCTCTCGCAAATCATTGACCTTTTTAAGTTGCTTTCTGTTTAAATTGAGAGGGTTTAAAAGGTCTTGTATTTTCTCTCGGTTTTTCAGATTAATGAGAGGGTGAACAGATTCACTCAGATTTACCTTACAGCGTTGGGCATGTATCGGGGCAAGAACTATTTCTTTTATTTTATACAGTTTGCATTCATATCCCTTATACCGTTTCTGTAAGGATTTGGAGAAGTCCTGAAACGTAGCCTCTTTTCTCATTTCATTTAAACGATTATGGAGTGCTTTATTAAGACGATTGTTCAGCTTACTTAAGTCTATCGTTATCCGTGACGCTGCCGAATAGTAATTCTGTATGCTCAAGATAACCAGATTGAATCGCCAAACGTTCTCAGCTGTTTGGTGTTTCTGAATGTTCTTTACAGCTTTTTTTATCTTTGTTTGTGCCTTATCAAGTGCCTTTTTGGTCATGTGTGAACGAGCGACATAGCGTATTCCCTTGTTCGTCTCTTTACGATGGGCTTTAATGCGAAAGCCTAAAAACTCTGATGATTTTTCTTCAGATTAACCACTTTTGATTTTTCTTCACTAATTTCACATATAACAGATTCTTAGTCATCCACAGCTAACCCTACATTTGGTAGTTGATACATTTCTGTATCATGCGCGTCTAGACCCGTACATTCAGAAGTTCGTCAGCAATACAGTATCTTATTGTATTTTACATTGCATGCTCACCATATCTGTTCAACCCAAGCGCCATGATCTACACCACCCCATCGGGTAGGCTTTCGTCAACCGGACTGTTACGGTAAATTCTCGCGCCTATTAGCCTAGCTTATAACACACTCTTCCCTACTAAACAGCGTGCTATTCGACGCAGGGGGAGCCTTTCAGAGCGTTACTTCACCATTCACTCCTCAACATAATCCTTCAGTTTTAAATCTAGAATGCCTGACTTTTACCGAAATTGTGTCTCCACATTTCATTTGAGTCAGGAACGTTTCGCACCCGCATCAGCGCCCGAGTTTAATGGTTTAAACTACGATATCATATTCCATTCTTTCAGCCGTTTTCCGGGCTACCTTTTCACCTAACAATCGTTTGACGATATGAAAAGACATATTGATACCTGCTGAAATTCCGCCAGACGTAATAATATCTTTGTCATCTACAAATTTGACGTTTTGTTTTACATTGACTTCTGGAAATTCTTTTTCTAACCTTTCAAGACTCGCCCAGTGAGTTGTACATTTTCTGTTTTTTAATAAACCTGCTTTTGCTAACAGTAAGGAACCTGTACATACAGAGGCCATAAGTTGAACGTTTTGCTTTTGGTTTTCAATCCACTTTATAACGTTTTCATTATGTATTTCTCGTTCTCTGGCTCCCAAACCACCAGGAATGATTAGAATATCAAATTGCGGCATTTTATCAATGCTATAATCTGGCTGTACTTTTAAACCATTCCGAGCAATCACCATTTTACCTGTTTCCGATACTGTTTCTACGGCGAAAGGTTTTTCACCGTTTTCTAACGTTGTTACAGAAAAAACCTCAAAGGGACCTGCGAAGTCTAAAACCTCTACATCATCAAATAAAAAAACTCCTACTCTCCATCGTTTATTATTACTCACGTGAAACCCTCCTTTAGGGGTTGGGTCTTCAACAAAATGGCCCTTCGTATTATAAGGTCAGCCAGTCATTTCTGGTTGGTATGAATCCAAATTAATTTTGTTTCCAAGATCAGCTTCATCATCTTTCCCGGATGATTTCGGATGAAAAACAGGTGGCCAACTTGATTCCTTATGAAAACTTTTGAATAATTTCCCCATAGATAACCTCCCAATAATTGCTAATTATAACTTGAATCTCCAGGTGGACACAGACTCTATTTCATTCACTGTCTGTAGATTCATTCTCCTCAGGTATTTGCTCTTCTATGGTTGTGGTCACACCAGACGCCACAATATAGAAATAAACGGTCTGATCAGGCTCTTCAGCAAAATAAATTTGATATGTCGAACCCGAAATGTGCTTCAACTGCTCCAACTGACTATCACCCTCATATCCCAAATAAACACTTTCCGCATCTCCGACAGTTTCGACATGATATTGATACATATTTTCATCCGGGTCGAATTGATCCGGGTTCATTTCATACACTGAAGTTTCTTCTTGAATACTAGCTTCTAAATCACTGGTATCCGCACTGCTTTCTACCACTTCTTTTCCTTCTTCTTCCGGCTGAATCGGTAGTCTAAATTGCTGTTCATGAGGCATTCCGCCCATTACGTATACAATGAGCTCGTCGCCTGCTTCAAGTTTTAGCACACCAAGCGATATGGAAAAGTCTCCTTCTTCAGAAACATATGGATCTACGGACCTTGTATCGTCTTGATGCTGATTAGGCAGTTCAAATCTAATGTTTTGTTCAGGGTTGATGGTGCCGTTATACACAACGGTGTTTTCGTAAATATAAGGCATCTCAAGATTTTCTAACACTCCTGGATACACGACATTCCCATCCTGATCAGGTTCCTCTGTTCCGGTCACTTCTTCAGGGTCATAACCTGTTTCAGGGGTGTCTATAACTTCCTCTTCCATGTTATCTCCTTCTTCACTTGTATCATTGCTTTCCGTATAGTCTTCGTTATTGTTTGCTTGATCATTATCCTGATGAGCTTCTTCGTTTTTACTTGAATCATCTTCACTCATGTTAGTATCGCTTGAGACTTCTTCGTTTTCCTCTTCGTCATCATCTTCCTCGTCCGTACCGTCACCAACTTCATTTGTATCATTGTCAGTGTCCGGAACTTCATTACCTATCGTATCCTCTTCACCATCCCCACAAGCCGATAACATTGCTACACTCAGAAAAATCGTGGATGCTGTCTTCGCAAATGTTTTCATCATGTATTCCTCCCCCTACCATGTTTAAAAGTATTTGGTATATAGATCGTATCTTAATTTTCCACTGAGATGAGCATAAATCCTTGTTTTTTCACTCTTTTCATGGCCAAGAAGGCTTTGAATCATTTCAAGAGGGGCACCATTGTCAACCATGTGTGTCGCATAACTGTGACGCAATTGATGAGGATAAATGCTTTTCCTAATTCCGACACGATTCGAAATACGTTTGATAATGTACCTCAAGGAATCGATACTCATTCGGCGTTTGGGTCGGCGCTCTGTGACAAACAAGCGAGGTTCATCATCTTCACGTGCATCCACATACCTTTTCAACCAAATTCCACATCTGATATTAAAATAAACTTTCGTTCCTTATCACCTTTGCCTTGCACAATGACCGAATTAGCCGAGAAATTTATATCATCCCGATTTAATTTGAAATTTTCTCCGATGCGACAGGTCGAATAAAAAAATTCAAACAAGGCATTTTCCATTTATGTATGGCATCCTTCTCTAAGATGATCTGGCCTAGATTCTGGCACAACTTTTATTCCCATTAAAGCACCTTGTTTAGTGAAAAAACCTAAACAAATCTATACATCAAAATATCATCAATGTACTGTCCATCTGACTTTTTGATTTCTTTTTTCCTGCGGCCTTCTACTTCAAAACCAAACTTTTTATATATCTGAATCGCACGGTGGTTATCAGCAAACACACTTAGCCCCACTTTTTCAATCAATGAATTATTTTGAGCCCATTCAAGAAGTACCCTTATTAATGACTGACCAATTCCCAGTTCCCGTGTATATTTCTCAACTGACATTCCAAAGCTCCCACTATGCTCAATATTTTTTCTCGATCCGTTTTGAAAATTTATAAATCCCACAATCTTTGTATCGATTTCTGCAACAAATATTGCAAAGCCGGGGCTGTCAATATGTTCACCAATCCATTGCTTCTCTTCATCAACGGTAATGTTTAATTCTCCCGGACTCGTTACCATATAATTCCCTTCTTCAATAATCGATTGACTTAAGGTTAGAAGTTGTTCTGCATCTTCTACCACCGCCCTGCGAATGATTGCCTTGTTTCCATTTTTAAGTTCAATTGTACTCATTATGGATTCCTTTCCTGAATTTATAGTGCTTTTTACTTCATGCGATCTCCAAAAATGGCTCTATTCTGGTACAACTTTTATTCAATTAAGGCGCCTGATTAGTTGAACAATGTTAGACATCAGCCTCTAAGTTCTTTTTCATGTCTGAAGCAATCTTTTGTTCGTCTTCATGTTCAGATTTCTCAAGCGCATGAATGACCAACTTTTGTCGTTCCCCTCGAGTGGTTTTGACTAATTTTGCCTTACCTTCTATTTTATCGACCTTTATCTTAAAACCTGCAACCCCCCTTGGTCTGGCCTTCAATATATTTAGGATCGACTTCATCCAATTTATATGAGCTATCGGAACCTTCATACTTTAGTACAAGTTCACTTAATGAGTCCTTTAATTCTTTTCTCTCGATAAGTTCGACATACCCATACACATGTGCAGTAATCTAATTCCATATAGGCACTGCTCTATTTGTCTCGTACCAAAACGATGAAGTCACGTAAATACATTCGATTTTTTCATCGATATGCTCTAGCCTCTTACTGACAATATTGGCCATTAAAGTGTTTTTTTAGAGCAATCCGCCTTTAATTTTGTGCCGTAAATCGCGACAAGTTGACCATTGACCAACCCGAAACCTTTTAACATTAAGGTGAATTCTTTAAACAGCTTTTTTTATGGATTTTTGGTTATTCTTCATAAAAACAGATAAAATTCCGTGGTCTGGTTGGAGCTTGCCAATTAGCCACATCAGTTCAATGTTTCTTTTCGTTTCGGTTTCCATCTTGCGAGAGGAACGGATGCCGTTCATATAGCAGTAAAGATAGAGCGTGAGAAGATCTCCCCGGCGATAAGGTTTTTGCCCTGCTTTGGTGCTCGAATACATGTGAAAACCCAATTCTTCCAGGGACAAACTCTCAACATAAGTATCGATGACTCGGACTGGATTTTCTTCTTCTACAAAGCAACGTATTTGGCAAGAAATGATTTGATGTCTATCTTCACCTTCGGTATAAGGCATATGCGCTCATCTCCTTTGAATACAGAGATTCGACAAAAACCATCCATTTCCTTGCCAAATATAAATTGTTAGACAGTCTGACGGTCGACTTCATCACATACGACGTTCCAGCTAATCCAATTCATTCAGTGGTATACATTATCGTTATATTCAATGGAACGCCTAGGAATAAATTGCCTCATTACATGGGTAAGCGTCTGTTTATTAATCGCCCGCAAGCTTTGATGAATTTTATTCCTACCTGTGGTCGTGTAGTTACAGATCGTTTGAGAGAAGTTTAGATTTACCTTGCAGCGTTGGGCATGTTTCGGCTCTACACTCACTTTCTCCGCTCGGGACTTGAATCCTCTTCTCCCTCTCCCCAGCACTCGGTGTTTTTGATCTCCGGATATTTTTCTACATTAAATTTCGGATCTTTTCCTTGTTTTCGCTGATCGGTATAGTCCTTGAGTACAGTTACTGCTGTTTTCGTTAAAATCAAGATAACAAAAATATGCAAAATAGCCATTAGGGCCATGAATAAATCAGCCATTGTCCAGACAAGTTCGATGGTAGCGACGCCGCCCGCGATTCCGAGGATGAGGAATGCGATGCGATAAATGGTTAGCCAATGACTGTTCGGACGGACAAATTCGATATTTGTTTCCCCGAAGTAATAGTTACCAAGGACAGAGCTATAGGCAAAGAACAAAAGAGCGATGGCGACGAAAGCCGTTGCCCACCCGCCGACATGTTCACTCATAGCCGCTTGTGTAATTGCTGCGCCTTGCTCTTCTGCAAGCAAATAATCGCTGGATAATAATATGAGCAAAGCCGTACAGGTACAAACGATCATTGTGTCAAAAAAGACACCAAAGGATTGTAATAATCCTTGTTTGGCCGGATGGGAGACGTTTGCAGCTGCGGCAGCGTTTGGGATGCTCCCCATCCCTGCTTCGTTCGAGAACAGCCCACGGCGGGCTCCTTCCATAATCGCTGCGCCCATTCCTCCTCCTAGCATCTCAGACACGCCAAATGCTTCATTAACAATTTGAGCAAGCAGTGTTGGCACTGCATCAATATTAATGATAACGACATAAAGAGCGACAGCCATATAAGCGACAGCCATAAATGGGACGACGAACTGTGTCACTTTTACAAGCCGTTTAACCCCACCGAATATGATAAAAGAAGTTAGGACAGCTAAAATCAGTGCGAGGATAAGGCGATCCATTCCAAAGGCGGTTTCGAATGAATCAGTGATCGTATTCACTTGTACCGCGTTAAATATCATGCTGAATGTTAGCACGATCAATATGACATATATGATGCTTAACCATCGTTTCCCCAATGCTTTTTCAATGTAGTATGCAGGGCCTCCACGGTAACGGTCACCGTCCTTAACTTTATAGAGTTGTCCCAAGGTACTCTCGATAAATCCTGTGGCCATCCCGACTGCAGCGATTACCCACATCCAGAAAACCGCGCCGGGGCCACCGACCGCGATCGCGAGGGCGACACCAGTAATGTTCCCCGTTCCTAAACGTGCTGCAGCGCTTATCGTAAACGCCTGAAACGCGGAAACACCGGTGCTATCGCTCTTCTTTTCTGTGATAACGCGGATCATTTCCGGAAACATTCGAATTTGCAAAAAATTAGATCGGAACGTAAAATATAGCCCCGCGATGATTAACAGGCCGATCAAAATGTATGTCCAGATAAAATCGTTTACCCCTTCAACAATACTTTCAAGAAAGGGAAGTTCTAATACGAATTCATTAACAAACATATGATGCCTCCTTAGCTCTTCTTTACTCCTATAAAGGGCCACATTTCAGATAATTAAGTAACCAAAATAATATATTATTTTGGTTGACTTTTTCGTCATCATTTCTTGCCTGTCATTACTTTTTTATAATTATCAGGATCTGTCGCTCCTTCCGTATTGATGATAAGAACATGGGCATTTTCATCCAAGTTTACTGCGTCTCTTAACTCTTTATGCTGATCATTTTTCATCATTGCATATAATAGTCCGGCCGGCACGGCACCAGACTCACCTGCTGTGATTATTGGATCGTTTGAAACCGGGTTGCCTAATAGCCGCATTTCCTTAGCTGCAATATCGTCAGAGCATGATACAAATCCAGTGTAGAGCCATAAAATAGAAGAAGACGAACTTATAAAGTTCGCCTCCTACACTAATCGCAATTCAGATCGGCATGAAATCGGCACGAATGTGCCAACGAAATGCCCTTATATAAAGCTGTCCGAGACTTAACCAATCGAACCTTCCATCTCGAAGCGAATTAATTTTGACTTTCAAATAAAATCATTCACCACACGAAACCCTTGATATATAAGGGTTTTTCCAATTTCTTTTGCAAATCATTTCAATGAAATTAAAAATAAAACGGGCAAAAAACGGGCATTAAAGTTCGAAGAAGAAATTACATCATGCTGCCCTTATCTTAACCATATTCACCTGTGTTTACAAAGTCCTTTTCCCTTGTGTGAATATATATTTTCCGCAGTAATAAGGAACGTAGGTTCGTTTAATTTCATCAATAAACGCTTTTTTCGTTACTTTTTTGTTACCTTTTAAAAAGTAACATCTCAATTCCTGTCATCAACAATCGCACTCCTTCAGAAAGTTTAGTGTGTCAGTCTTTATATTGGTGCGATCGTTGGGACTTGAACCTACACGGAAGTTTATTCCCACTAAGCCCTCAATGCTGCGAAAGCACATCATCATCATTTATTGTTTTTTCCTGTTTAATTAGTGTTTTTATTATATCCAGTTTTATTAATTTACTATTTATTACACCCACCGTGGAACACCTAAGGAACACAAATTATAAAAATCGAAACGGACAATTTCGTAATTTCATTTTTAATCATTCGAATTTATGAAGAGTTACAACCATTTTCCAACTAAACGTCAACCATGAATTGTTTATTATACAATCGCTTTTTCTCCAATTGTGTATCATTTTATTGCAAAAGAAACGATTTTAGTGGAGCAAATGGGTTATTCAATTCTTGTGTTAAGGATTATGTTCATTATCCTCCTGATCTATATCAACAAGCGAATACAAAGGAATTTTCTTAAAATATAGTTATACTGATTTTGAAAATGGCATCTTTGTCTTTTTGTCGGAAGATAAAAAAACAATGGAAGTCCGGGTTTTAAAACGAAAAGTTTACACCCACAATCGCCCATTAGCAGAAGAATCATTAAAATGAATTTTTTATTGCTCTTTTCGACGCTATCACCTGTCAGTAATTCCCCTAAATTTAGCCCCGCAATCTTGGCACTCCAGGGCAATCGCCGGGAGCAACAAGTAGGTGGGAAACACCCATGGATAAATGGCGGATACAGCGTTTATATGGCGTCCCGTTGCGTTTAACCTGTTCCGAGCGACTAACCAGAGATATGATCGATAGGCGTTATCTCAAAGATCATGTTCTTCTCGTTATCGAATGAACTTTGTTTAATATCGAGGTCTGGAGGAGCAATTACTTGATGCAATGATTATGTACCTGATCGCTTCACTATGTTTTTTGGTTGCAGGTGATTTTCCATTTACGTAGTTTCATAACCATATTTGTCCTTATTTTTCAGCCATAGATTTTAATTTAAAAGAATACTATAATAATGATCATAATGGATTATTGAGTAACAAGCAGTAAAATCAGTGTAATTCTAATTGGAAAAACAACTACCCATATTAACATTGACCATAATATGACCTTTCGTATTACTCTAATAAGATCCCCCCGAAAACTTACCCTTGAAAAATGTTGGGAAACACACGAATGCTACCATCCATAATTTTAATCGGATAACAAAACGTCATTTTTATCATCCATAAATTCCATAAGCATTAATCCAACTTCTGTGGTTCTGCTATCATGAGACATCGCAAATTTCATCATGGCATAGTCTCGTGAACGCTCCCGCCATTGATCACCTCCTCCTTCCCAGACTTGTTTTTTGTATATAGATTTCGCTTTTCGTTCATTTCGTGCTTTAATCAATGCATAAAATGGGGAAACAAATTCATAGTACTTCATCCTCTAGCTGTTCTCCTTCATCAAAACCAAGTATTCAATTGCAATGATACGTCACGTTCTTTTTGCCCTTCATCTTCATCGTTTTTAACCACTGTGTTCAAAAAAGACAAAAAGAGCCCGCAAATGAGCAGACTCCACCAGTTAACACACACGTATTCATTTTTTAATCGATATCCTTAATTCAAGTTCAATCCCTTGTTGTATATTCAGTAGACTAATACAGAAACCATACAATGTCAATCCAATTTATTTGAAAAATATTTGACTTTTTATCAGTCCCTTTTTAGCCGATAAGCACTTTATCTTCAGGATAACTGATTTTGCTTGGTTTTTGTTGATATGTCAGTGCATACGCAAGCGTCAAAGGCCCCAATCTCCCCACGAACATTGTAATGATCGTAATGATTTTGCCTGCCGGAGACAGTTCCTCTGTTAACCCCATAGAAAGCCCGGTAGTGCTGAACGCCGAGACGGCTTCAAATAATACTGTTAAAAAATGAACATCATGAATGTCCTCAGTGATCGACAATAACAATGTGGTCCCCACGATCCAAACTAACGAACTGACCACAACAGCTAGAGCCCGCATGACCGTTTCTATGGCAATTTTTCGATTAAACGCATGCACTTGTTGGCCACTCCTAAACGTATTGATCGTTGCAAGCACAAGGATGGCAAATGTGTTTGTTTTAATACCCCCGCCGGTGCCGCCTGTTGAAGCACCAATAAACATAAGCACGATGATAAAAAATTGGGAAGCCACAAGCATACTCCCAATATCAAACGTGTTGAAACCTCCACTCCTTGGTGTAGCACTTTGAAAATAAGCTGATAATAATCGCTCAGAAATGAGTAATCCTTCAGTTGCCGGGTTAAAAAGTTCAACGATGAGAAGAAAAAGGAAGCCTACGACCAAAAGCCCACCGGAAGTCACAAGCGAAAGCTTAGAATGCAAGGAAAGTTCTCGTAACGATCGTTTCCGATATAAGTCAACCAACACCATAAAACCTAGGCCGCCAACAATAAAAAGCACGGACAAGCTAAGATTGACAACGGGATCGCCGATATAATCTTCCATACTGTTGGCATAAAGCGAGAAGCCTGCGTTATTAAAGGCCATGACTGAATGAAAGAAGGCAGAGTACGCCGCCTGTGTCCATGGCTGTTCACTACTCCAGTGAATCGTGAGAATCAGAGTAACAATGGCTTCCAATAGCAAAGCCATGCCCAGCATGATCATGGCTAACCGAATCAACCCACGTGCCGAAAACGTGTTTGTCGTAGACTGAAGAAGCAAACGGTATTTCAATCCCATCACCTTGCCTACCAAAACCGCAACCGACACACCGAAAATCATGAAACCAAGGCCGCCAAGTTGAACGAGAATAATCATCACTATTTGCCCAAACATGGAAAAGTCTGTACCAGATTCCAATACAGCAAGGCCAGTGACGCATACAGCTGAAACGGCCATGAATAAAGCATCCAAAAAACCAACGCTCTCGCCATCAGCTGAAGCTTGTGGGAGAGCCAACAAAATCGTCCCTATAAAAATTAGGACAACAAAACCAAGTACAATCCATTGAGGAGGATTAACATGAAGGGTTTTTTTTAACATGGCCATGAGTCCAACACCTACTTCTGCTTGCTTTTCTCCCGGTAATCTTTTTGAAGGCGACGGATATCCTTATGCTTCCCGATGATTGTAAGAATATCACCGTGATGAATTTGATCTTCAATATGAGGGGATATATTCACCTCTTCATCTTCATCTTTAATCGCCATCACAATACACCCATATATCTTGTTGATCTTTAATTTCTGGAGAGTGCATCCATCCATCGCTTTCGGTGCCCGGATTTCGGCCATATGATACTCAGATGAGAGTTCTAGGTAATCAATCATATTACTGGAACTCAGCAAGTTCCCCAGACGATCTCCCATGTCCCGTTCCGGAAAAACGATATTGTCAGCCCCGATTTTACTAAGCGCTTTCCCGTGGTAATCATCTTTTGCTTTTGCTGTTATCTCAGCGACATTTAATTCCTTTAGAATCAGTGTCGTTAAAATACTGGCCTGTAAATTTTCGCCTATCCCAACAATAGCATGGGAAAATTTATGTAAACCTAATTGTTCTAATGCGGTCTCGTCCGTCGCATCGACTTGAACTGCATGTGTGACTTTCGGGGCGATCTCTTGTATGATTTGTTCATCTTTATCAATCGCTAACACATCATTTTCATTTTCAACCAGCGTTTCCGTTACACTCTGCCCAAATCTTCCAAGACCAATGACAACAAATTGATTTCTCACACCAATCCTCCTTGCAATAGATGTGTACTGACCCTCAAAAGAATGCGGCTAACCAAGAAAACCAATTTTTATCACAAAATGTTAGTTTTCTCTCTTAATAGCAAAGGATAATGGTTAAAACCCCTTATTTCAAGGGGATTCAGGCGGACATCATGCCGCCCTAATCTTAACCATATTCAAATGTATTCACAAAGTTCTTTTCCCCTTGTGTGAGTATATATTTTTCCGCAGTAATAAGGAACGTAAGTTCGTTTAATTTCATCAATAAATGCTTTTTTCGTTACTTTTTTGTTACCTTTTAAAAAGTAACATCTCAATTCCAGTCACCAACAATCGCACTCCTCCAGAAAGGTTGGTGTGTCAGTCTTTATATTGGTGCGATCGTTGGGACTTGAACCTACACGGAAGTTTATTCCCACTAGGCCCTTAATGCTGCGAAAGCACATCATTTATTGTTTTTTCCTGTTTAATTAGTGTTTTTATTATATCCAGTTTTATTAATTTACTATTTATTACACCCATCGTGGAACACCTAAGGAACACAAATTATAAAAAATAGAAACGGACAATTTCGTAATTTCATTTTTAATCATTCGGATTTAGTAAGGGTCGCACACCAATTTTCCAACCAAACATCATCCATTATGAACTGTTACTATACACACACCTGAATTATTCTTCCAAAGGTATCTATTTTTCGATCTGCATTAATCATCTGTAACACTTTCCGGAACATCATGGCTAGTGACTTCAGCTATTTGGTAAAGTTCAGATTTAAGATAACTTTTGTCCAGTGACAGAAGAACTTCTTTATTTAGTCCCTCGTAGACATACATGGCAAATTTCCATATCGTCTCTTGGAGATTGGATGGGGTATTTGCCGCGATAAGTTTAAGGACGTTAAGAATAGCCGTTGTCACGGACACATCTTCATTCCCATAATGGCGAATCTGAAAAAAAGCCTTATAAAGATAATACGAGAAATCAGGATGTTTGATCGTTAAACGTTGTTGTTGCTGACTATCATAAAGTTCAGGTTGCAGCCATTCCTTGTTCCCCAATTTTATGAAAATCTCTCCAATCCTGTTAATACAATTAATAGCCGTATGTGGATCGTTGGTAGATGGAGAAATAGCTCTTAAGGCAATTTCCACTATCTTTTGAATAGAGAACTCAATGTCTTGAACACCTGTCCGCTCCGTCCCTACTTTCACACAGGCTCTATACTTTTCTGTATTAGTAATGGGATGATCAGGAGCTTGATAATAGGTTAATAGCGTCATTCCTGTAACGACAAAATCGCCGACATAAACGTTCATCCGAACCGTAATATTATCTTGCTCAATATAGTTCATAAGCATAGAAAAATCAATTAAATTAATATATCCCGCGTGTTTTGCCGTGATTTTACCTTCTTCTTGTTGGGAATTAATATTTGAGAAGTCATTTTGTCTCGGGTCTTTTTGATACCGGCGCACATCATCATTTAGGCGCCCAATGGTTGTTAACGCTTCTTTTGTCAATCGATTAATTAAATTATTGACTTGGATAAATTTAGCCACATGATTGATAAAATAAACAAATGCAGCTACCCCAATAATTGCAATCACACCAGCAAGAACAGGCGTCAAGAGTATGCTTTCATTGCCCGGTGATCTCAATTGCAGGAAGGCGACTAAATGATAGATAAACCCACCGATAAAAATCGCCAATATATGCTGTGTTTTTCGATCTGAAATGAAATTTTGCAACGTTCGTGGTGAAAATTGACTTGAAAACGTCGTCAAAACAACCATGATTGTTGAAAAAGTGATCGTTGTCATTGTCAGAGTGACTGTTGTTAATGTACTTAATAATTCAACTCCCAGATCAGTGTCAGGAACAAGAACAGCAGGAGCGATGGTTTTTAATTCATCTTCGGTAAAGGAAAAATCAATCTGAGTCGATGCAATAGCCAATACAATACTTATGATTCCATAAATGACGGGTAAAAACCAAAAACTTTGCTGGATCATTATCCATAGTTTCGTTCGTTTCATAACCTAACGCTCTAACACTCCCTTTAAATGCTAAAAGTATGTTAACACACAGCTTCTTTACAGTCATTATGAAATTTCTTCAGTATCACTCACTTTTGAGAGATTTGCTATGATATTAAAAAAGAATGGACACACGAGCCGTCATGCATAATAGCATAAATCCATGTTTTATGAATCAATTTCATAATTGCTCTTTTTAAAAGAGCAAAGACGTGCAGAATTTAAAAACACATGTTTTTTAAAGCATCATCTAAGCAACTCGTGATTGATTGAGCTGGGTATTGATACGATCTACGGCCAATTTTGACGCATTGTAAACAAGGATAACGATATTAAAATGGATTTTGGCGCGTTTTCCTGTCCGATAACGAACATTATTGAGTTGAAAGAATGCCTTTAAGTACACGTTCGACTGCTGAGCGACGCTTGTAAATGTCCTTCCACGCTTTGGAATCCCGGGAGGGCGTTGTGTAGAAGTGCCACCACAAACGGCTGATCGTAACAAGTTGATTAAACAAAAGTAATACGAGGTGACATTATGGGTATTTTTGCACAACGAGAAGTTTTATTTCAGAATTATCACCCAATGAAAAAGGGCACTTTCTTATTCCACAAAAGCGCTCATTCGTATTTAAGGGAGCATCCATCGATGTTACCGCCATACTCCCCTGAATCATTGTTCAATAAAAATAAAGATCTTTATTTGGAAAAAAAGTTGTTTACTGTTATTCAACGATCGGCGAGCGCGCCTCGTTTGCGGGGTTATTCTAATTTTTATGCATGAGAATTCTTCGAACAATGAATCCTATTGCAAACCCCGGAATCGTTGCAAGAATGGGAAGCCAGATCGGTCCGAATACAATCCCAAAGATGCTTTGTGCTGAATAAGCAACGGCAATAGTGGTAATAAATGCACTCGTGGCGAATGGCAAAAACATATAAGCGTGCCAATCGCCACCTGCTTCTTTGTAAGCATCTCAAATGCCAAAAAAATATAGGCATGGATAAAACATGATCCATAAATAATCGGCTTGTTGCACAGCTTCCTGCGTATACCCTTGAAAACTTAAGACAATGAGTGTATTTAGATTTCCTTGGACATTAACGAGAATCTCAATGACGATGAATGCGATTCCTTTGACATAGGAACGATGAAGCAATTGGGCAAAACCCGGAAATGTTATCCCCCATAAAATCGCTTCTAGTTTTTTCTCCATTCTGATCAGTTCTTTTGTTTAATGATTTTATCACGGTCATCGGCTCTCGGTGGTTCTTCCATCCATTGATTGTCAATCATGATATCCATGCCGTCATTCGCATAACTAGCAATTTCAGCCGTAAGTTTGGTATACATCGCAGGCAAATCATTCCGCAAGCTTGCTCCTGCGGCTACTCCGTAACGGCCTACACTCTGTTGGATTAATGAATTAATGAGAAACATCATCAACTTATCTGAAAACGGTGGTTCCGTAGAATCTAAAGTAGCTGCGTCCCAAGTCATGGGTGATTGAATGTCACTTTCCAATAACTTATCTGAAAATGTTTTAATGTGTTGTTTAGCAATGTCTTTTCCTTTTAACATAAAATCTCTTACCTTTTGGGATTCAGCGGTTTGACCGAAACCACCGCACACCATAAAACCAAGGAGATTCGTCTCTAAATTGGTATATATATGAGAAATTTCAATCGCATTCAGCGGTCTTTTATCATTAAATATTAAGAAACTCCCTTTATATGTTTGACGATCCACAAAATCCACATGACGAGGGATAGAAATCGTCGGCGGTCGGATCAACAATCCTTTCGTAAGCATCAATTCCGTCGTTTTATCATACATCTGGTAATTGTCTGTTAAACACTTGGCAAAAAAATCACGGACATCCTTACGTGTAGCCGTTGCATGAAACGAAGCATATTGCGGGGTTGCTAACTTACCATTTTTATTAAGGTAATCCAGAAAAAAGGTATCATCATACAATGGTTTAGCATTCGAATTCACATCGTGTTCAGTAAACCCAACAGGAACCGGGAAGTTTTCGCCTTCAAAAATCGTTCGGATGGTGTCCATGTTCTGAACAGACTGATCATAGGCTTCTTGAACCAACGGGGGTATATCTTCGTCCTCAGCAACTAATTGAAGGCCGTAAGTATAGAAACACTTAAACATACTGTTTACCATATAAGTAGTCCACAAACTTCCCATCTCAGAGGAAGTTAACAATTTATGACTTTCCAAATAAAACCCCTCCAAATACGATTTATCCGTATTTTACCCCCCCCCCCGAAAAAATATGTATTTTTTTCAACAATCTGGTCTGATTTTGAAGGACACCACCTTATTCAATATAAGCGCCTTTTCGCGGAAAATAATAATCATCGTTACTAAAATCGGTAGTTACTCATGCCTTCCGCAAAATTACATAAAAACTAAAATAACACCAATACTCTCTAAGTATTGGTGTATCAGGAGTTATGGTGATGCGGTCTATAACAATTGATCTCACACGGATTTTGCTCCCGTTATTCTACAAAAACATTAGCAAATCATTCGTTTTTTATTTTTGCCATTTCAGCAATAATCTCTTCCGCATCTTCATAAGATTTTGCTGAAAATACTTTGCGTGATAATTCATCTAACAATTTTATACACGGATACAAATGAACATACGTAATTGCTTAACACGCCGTGGCAAAAAGTCATCTTCCAATTTTTTATAGCCCTTTTTCAGTTGGTTCGTTGATAACAAACAAATGTTTGTATACAATGAAGCAAGAACATAGATTCTGTGGGAGGATGATGTAAAAATGATTAGATACGATCAAATAAAATTACCGTAGGGAATCTCCTAATGAATAAGATGACGCCCGGTAGTAATCTAAGATGGGAATACATGAGGATGATTTTACCTGAACATCGTGAAATGTGGTTAAAATATCGGAAAAGCATGGAGGAAGTAAATAAACCTGAATTGGATGAACAGAGATGGGAGGAATTTGAGCGGACCATTAATGAAGCGATGGAGTTCGGCTCACCACTTGAATTTACGTATTGGAATGATGGACATTTTTATGAAGTGGTTGGAACATGCAAATATGTAAATGTTGATCAGAAGCAGTTTCATTTGATTGATGTTGATGGCGACATACACTATTTGAAATTTGATAAAATCGTCAATATCGTATTGAATTAATAAAAAAACTTTGTCAAAATTATTGATGCCAAAAGCCTTTATACGCTTCTCCTTCTCTTACAGCTTTTTGCACATAAAAGGCACGAATGATCTTCAATACTGCACTGGCTGACCTTCATAATTAAAGTAAGACTCCAAAAATCGTTCCGCTGCTTCCCCTGCTTGCCCATGATATTCATATTCACTTTCTTCTGACTAACCCCAAAACCAACAAAGCAAGAACCATTTTTTTCAAAATCCATCATAACATATTTTCATAGTTATCCCCTCATAATCCTAAAATTTCCGCAGGGTCTTCCTTTGCATCATTTGTCGCCTGTGTTTCCGTATGATGTTCTAAATGGAGGTGCGGGCCTGTTGAACTTCCGGTTGTACCACACTCACCTATTTTCTCCCCCTGCTCTACCTGATCACCTTCATTTACATCTAATGAATGTAAATGTCCATATGAACTTAATTCATCACTTCCATGCTGAATCTTATTTTTTTGCCAAAAAGGGAACATATATTCTTGTGAGGAGGAGTTGGTCTATTGGCTTTTTTCAGAAAACGAGGGAACAAATGGGAGTATCGAATAAGTTATGTAGATCGCCGAAATGGAAAAACGAAAGAAACATCAAAAGGTGGGTTCAAAACAAAAAAGGAAGCCCAAATTGCAGCCACAGAAGCAGAATCTAAAATTAATCATTTTGGTTTCAGTGAGAATGGTGATGAAAAAATTGACCATTATTTTCAAGAATGGCTTGAAACTTATAAAAAGCCAAACGTTAAACCAATTACTTACTCACTCCAAGAAAGAAATGTCCGACTAAATATTCTTCCCCGTTGGAAGAATTATCGCCTTAAAGACATCACACGTACTGAGTATCAACAATGGATCAACGAATTACGAGTTCACTATAGTGAAGGCACAGCAAAAAGAATACACAGTATTATGAACGCAGCTCTGACAGACGCTGTATTTGAATTTAATATCTTTAGAGAAAATCCTATTCAAAAAATTAAAATACCAAAAGACAATCAAAAATCCTCCAAGATCCCTTATTTCTCTAAAACACAGTTAGCTACGTTTTTAACTGCGGTTAAAGAACCTGTCAAAAACGCTAAATACAACAAGTCAATACAATATTACGTGCTATTCAGTTTAATGGCTAAGTTTAATGGCTAGAACTGGGATACGTATAGGTGAGGCTCTTGCCCTCAGATGGAATGATTTAGACGAGGCTAATAAAAGTCTTACTATTAATAAAACACTGGTATACCCTCTCAACTCTAGCCCTTACATCTCAACACCAAAATCAAAACAAAGTGATCGCACCATTAAACTTGACAATACCACCATGAAGCTTTTAAAGCAACAACAAACAAACCGAGAAGAAATTCACTATCTGCACAAAAATTACAGAAGATCTAAGGATAACCTCATATTTTATCAACATGACGGCCGATGGCTACGAACAAATGTAGTACGAGACTATTTTAAGGAGGTATGTAAACGTGCGAACCTACCTGTCTTATCACCACATGCATTGCGACACACTCACGCTGTTCATCTCTTGGAAGCCGGTGTACAAATAAAATACGTGTCCGAAAGACTCGGACACGCCAATATGAATGTGACGGCAGATACTTATCTACATGTCACTGAGAAGATTGAAGATGATGCCTTATCCCTTTACGAAAATTATATTCAGGATTCATAACCGGGCAAGCGTCATCCTCAATGCTTCTCAACCCCTTCTATATGGGGTTATCCAATACTTCCTTCCATCTCGAAGCGGATGAGACGATTCATTTCAACCGCGTATTCCATTGGGAGTTCTTTCGTGAATGGTTCAATGAATCCCATGACGATCATTTCTGTTGCTTCTTCTTCGTTCAAGCCTCGGCTCATCAAGTAGAAGAGTTGTTCTTCGGAAACTTTGGAGACCGTTGCTTCGTGTTCAAGCGTAATGTCATCGTTCAAGATCTCATTGTAAGGAATGGTATCAGAAGTAGAGTCGTTGTCCATGATCAGCGTATCGCACTCGATCTTGGATTTAGACCCTTGAGATTTACGTCCAAAATGAGAAATACCGCGGTAGGATACTTTGCCGCCGTGTTTAGAAATCGATTTGGACACGAGTGTTGATGAACAGTTCGGTGCCAAGTGATAGGCTTTTGCTCCTGCATCCTGATGCTGGTTTTTCCCTGCAATTGCAATAGATAGAACGTTGCCGCGAGCACCCTCGCCTTTCATAAGAATAGACGGATATTTCATGGTAAGCTTAGAACCGATGTTTCCGTCGACCCATTCCATTGTCGCGTTTTCATCAGCTGTCGCACGCTTTGTAACAAGGTTATAAATGTTCGGTGCCCAGTTTTGAATCGTTGTGTAACGGCAATAAGCGTCTTTTTTAACGATGATTTCAACAATGGCACTATGCAAAGAATTCGTGGAATAAACAGGAGCTGTACAACCTTCAACGTAATGCACAGAGCTTCCTTCGTCTGCAATAATGAGTGTACGTTCAAACTGCCCCATATTTTCAGAGTTAATACGGAAGTACGCTTGCAGCGGAGAGTCCGCTTTAACACCCTTCGGCATATAAATGAACGATCCACCGGACCATACCGCAGAATTTAACGCTGCGAATTTATTATCGCTTGGAGGAATAACGGTTCCGAAGTGTTTCCGGAAAAGATCCTCATTTTCTTTAAGGGCCGTGTCTGTATCCTTAAAGATAATCCCTTGTTCTTCAAGATCCTCTTGCATA
The DNA here is from genome assembly GCF_014207655.1 of Geomicrobium halophilum. GTDB lineage: Bacteria > Bacillota > Bacilli > Bacillales > Marinococcaceae > Geomicrobium > Geomicrobium halophilum. The sequence continues at coordinate 90,475 of NZ_JACHHJ010000003.1, forward strand.
TTGTGATAAACAACTTCAGATTCGTATTGGGCAGATACACCAGCCAAATACTTTTGCTCTGCTTCAGGAATCCCTAATTTATCGAACGTATTCTTAATCTCATCCGGCACTTCATCCCAGGATTTCTCGGAACGCTCGGATGGCTTTACATAATACGTAATATCATCGAAATCAAGCTCTGAAAGATCGCCGCCCCATTGAGGCATCGGTTTTTTATAAAACTGCTCAAGGGACTTCAGACGATATTCAAGCATCCATTCGGGTTCTTCTTTAATCTCTGAAATTTCCCTTACGACATCTTCGGTCAGGCCACGTTCAGAACGGTATATCGATACATCCCGATCATGGAAACCATATTGATATTCCTCAATTTCAGGCATTTTTTTAGCCAATTGAATGACCTCCTTTTATTATCTCAGGGTAAAATAACACCCTTCGATCGATTGTTCCTCAGTCAACATTTTCAGGATCTAAGCCTTTCTCCATCGCTTTCCAGGCCAATGTTGCACATTTGATCCGAGCAGGAAACTTTGTAACTCCTTGTAACGCCTCAATATCGCCTAGTTCATATTTCTCATCATCATAATCTTCACCTTGAACCATGTCAGAGAAAATACCAGAGAGTTCAAGGGCTTCTTCCACACTTTTTCCCCTCACTGCCTCTGTCATCATGGACGCAGATGAAAGGCTGATGGAACACCCTTCACCAGTGAATTTTGCATCGCTAACAACACCATTATCCACTTTCATGTGAAGTTGAATTTTATCTCCGCAAGAGGGATTGTTCATATTGATGGTTAACGCGTCGTTCATAATCTCCCCGCGATTACGCGGGTTCTTATAATGATCCATAATCACTTGACGATAGAGGGCATCAAGATTATTCTGCATAGACATCGCCGAAATACTCCTTTGTCGTTACGAGCGCATCTACGAACGCGTCTACATCTTCTTCTGTGTTGTATAGATAGAAACTAGCTCTTGCTGTAGCAGCAACATCCAGCCAGTTCATAAGGGGCCGTGCACAATGATGACCTGCACGAATGGCTACGCCTTTCGTATCGAGAACCGTTGCTGTATCATGTGGGTGAACATCATGAATATTGAATGTTACAATACCTGCCCGTTCATCAGCCGGAGGACCGTATACTTCAATATCATCATAGCTGGCCAATTCATCCATCGCATACTTAGCCAACTGTTGTTCATGCGTTTTTATATCATCTAATCCAATTTCATTTAGGAAATCAATAGCTGCATTTAATCCAATGGCACCAGCGATGATTGGAGTTCCCCCTTCAAATTTATAGGGAACTTCCTTCCATGTTGCATCATAAAGGCCGACCTCGTCAATCATTTCTCCCCCGAATTCAAAGGGTTCCATGTCTTCCAGCAAGCGCTTCTTCCCATACAAAACGCCTATCCCAGTGGGTCCACACATTTTGTGAGCAGAGAATGCAAAAAAATCGCAATTGAGATCTTGAACATCCACTTTCTTATGGGGAGTACTCTGCGCTCCATCCACAACCATTACAGCGCCATTTTCATGAGCAATTTGTGCGACTTCCTTTACTGGGTTCATCGTACCAAAGACGTTAGAGACATGCACCATCGTTACAATCTTCGTCCGTTCGCTAATTGTAGAACGGGCGGATTCCACAGAAACCGTGCCGTCCGGTTGCAGTGGAATGTACTTGAGAACCGCTCCAGTAGCTTTCGCTAACTGTTGCCATGGAATTAAATTGCTGTGATGTTCCATCGGGGTGAGGACGATCTCATCGCCCTCCTGTACATTAGCACGCCCAAAACTGGCTGCAACGGTATTAATCGCTGTTGTCGTGCCGCGCGTAAATACAATTTCTTCTCTTTTGCCGGCGTTGATAAAGGATTGTACTTTATCACGAGCACCTTCATAAGCATCGGTTGCCACATTGCTTAGGGTATGCACGCCCCGATGTACGTTTGAATTGTAACGACGATAGTAATCTTCAAGCGCTTCGGTAACTTGAAGCGGCTTCTGTGATGTTGCCGCGTTATCCAGATAAACGAGAGGTGCACCATTCACTTCCTGGTGTAGAATCGGAAACTGCTCACGCACTTTACGCACATCTAACATTAATAAACTTTCCTTTCGATTACTTCAGAAAGCCTTGTTTTAACAGCTTCAATCGGCAATACACCGACGACAGGTTCCAAGAAGCCATGGATGATTAAACGTTCAGCTTCCGCCTGGGTAAGCCCGCGGCTTCTCATATAGAACATTTGAACAGGATCGATTTTACCAACGGATGCAGCGTGACCTGCTGTTACTTCATCCTCGTCGATGAGAAGAATTGGATTGGCATCCCCGCGCGCTTTTGGTGACAACATAAGAACGCGTCCTGTCTGTTCACTATGGGAATTCGTACCGCCTTTTTCAATCTTATTGATTCCGTTGAAAATGGAAGTTGCACTGTCTTTCATGACACCGTGGGTCAGGATATATCCTTCGGTTCGTTTTCCATAAGCAACAACATCGCTTGTGAAGTTTTGTACTTGAATTCCTCGGCCGATATGAACTGTTTTTGTATCTCCGTATGAACCATCACCCATCAGGTAAGTGGTATTTTCAGAAATCGTATGACCTTCGTTCATTTGCCCAAGAGCCCATTCGATACGTGCATCCTTAGCCATAGTAGCACGCCGGACAACATAAGACGTTACGCCGCTTTCGAGATTATCCACCGCACCATATTTAATTTCTGAACCTTGTCCGCCGTATACCTCAGTAACAACGTTAAGATTCGCTTCCTCTTCGGTGAAGGAAACATAGTTTTCTAAATAGGTGAGACGGCTATTCGCTTCAGTGACCATTAATACGTGGTTAAAGAGACCGGTCTTTACATCATCCTGCCAGAAGATGGTTTGAATCGGTGTCTTTAATTCAACGTTCTTCGGTACATAAATGAAAACCCCACCGTTTAATAAGGCTGTATGCAATGCTGTTAGCTGGTTTTCATTTGTCTGAACCGCATCGCTCATCAAGTATTTCTGAACAAGATCACTATGCTCGCTGACTGCAGTTGCGATATCTGTAAAAATAACACCTTTATCTTCAAGTTCTTGATCAACTTTATGGAATGCCGTTTTCCCGTCTCGTTGAACAATAAGATTTTGAATTTCACTTTCCTCATCAGCAAGACGAGTCACTTCGCTTGGAAGATCGGAAAAACGTTGACTCTCCGGTTCCTCCGCTTCGATCTTTTCAAAGGTGGTAAACTTCCACCTTTTCAAGCTCGTTTTATCAGGGTCCGGCATTGGCAGATTACCTACCTCTGTAAGTGCCGCTAACCTTTTATCTACAAGCCAGGATGGCTCGCCTCTTTTTTCAGACCATTGTTTTACTGTTTCACGATCAAATACCCATTTGGTTTCAACAGCCATTGTCTTTTCACCTCCGACTCTTACGCTTCTTGATTTTGCCCTACGCGCTCATCTTCAATGCCTAGTTCTTCTTTGATCCAGTCGTAGCCTTCGTTTTCAAGACGCTGTGCAAGCGATGCATCTCCAGATTTAACAATGCGCCCCTGCATGATTACATGTACGTAATCTGGCTCGATATAGTTAAGCAAACGCTGATAGTGTGTAATAATTAAGCAGCCAAAGTCATCGGAACGCATGCTGTTAACCCCTTTGGATACAACTTTCAATGCGTCGATATCAAGACCGGAGTCCACTTCATCTAAAATCGCGATTTTTGGTTCCAACATAAGCAATTGCAGGATTTCATTACGCTTCTTCTCACCGCCAGAGAAGCCTTCGTTTAAATAGCGTGTAGAGAAAGCTTCATCCATATCAAGCGTATTCATTTGGCTATCCATCTTTTTGATAAACTTCATCAAGGAGATTTCATCGCCTTCTTCACGACGGGCATTAATCGATGTTCTCAAGAAGTCGGAAGTTGTTACGCCGGTAACTTCACTTGGATATTGCATCGCGAGGAACATACCTGCACGCGCTCGCTCGTCCACTTCCATTTCAAGGACGTCTTCACCGTCGAGCTCTACACTTCCTTGAGTGATTTCAAATTTTGGATGGCCCATAATTGCAGACGCAAGGGTTGATTTACCTGTACCGTTTGGCCCCATGATGGCATGGATTTCGCCTCCGTTAATTTCCAAGTCAAACCCTTTAATGATTTCGGTGCCTTCAATTTCAACGTGCAGATCCTTAATTTTCAACGTTGAACCAGCCATACTAAAACCTCCATTTACGATTATGTCAACGTAGATTGCTACGAATAATTCTCAATCTATCATCATTATTAGTTTAAAACAAATTCAATCTTCATTCAAGTGGGGTGTATTATCACTCGTTGTATCCTTTTCTAAAGCCTCCCTCAATATCAGGTATTAGGGACTTTTAATTTTTAGCTTCTTCTCATTATGAACTTTTTTATCCGATGTTTCAAACGATAATCCGTTGAAAATAAAAAAATGGAAACGATATATTAAGAAACGCCTGACCATAAGGGAGTCAGACGTATATTTAAAGATTATAATGGGCACAAAATTTCAACAAACGGCCTAGGATGATGTAGCTGAATCAAAGGTTTCAATGGTATCACGAACGATCGTTACCGCCTGGCTTAAAGCTGCACCCCCGCCAAAAGCAGCACTTACAGCAACTGCTTCCATAATTTCCGCTTCACTGCACCCTTCATCCAAGCAGCCTTTCGTATGATCAATAATACAATATTCCTCATTCGTACTTAAGCTAATACCAAGAGCAATCAGCTGCTTGTTCTTCTTCGAGATTTCCCCCTGTGCAAAACATGCATCTGTAAATGCATGATACTTACGTGCCACTTTTGGTAATTGTTCACTGAAATACCCCATACCATCCTCGTATTCTTGCAAAGCTTCTTCTATAAAAGCATCATTCTGAGACATTCATTCATCTCCTTTTCCTAACAACTATCCTGCATCTGTAGTATGGCTGTATTTATGGAGAAAATGCATGATTTATACGCGTGGTCAAGCAGGAGGAAAAACGCCCAGATCGGATTCTTCAGCATCGGAGGGTATTTTCAAAAAGAACTAAGCGAAAGGGTAACACCCTCTCGCCTCAATTTAATCCTCTCGCAATCGTATAATTCCTTGTGCTCGCGCCAGTTTCCTAGCGATTTTCGGGGCGTGCCATAGAGAAGGCAATATCAACAGTGATACCGGTACAGCCGTCACCACAATAAATGACTGCAGCGCATCTATACTTCCTTCTCCGATGAAAACAAGGATGGCTGCCACAGCTGCCATTGTAAACGCCCAGAATACGCGAATGATTTTGGGCGGATTCCCTTCCCCTGTCATACTCATGGAAATGGAATACGTCATCGAATCAGCGGTAGTGACCACAAATAACGTTGCAAGTATAAGAAATAAAACCGGCATCATGACGCCGAGTGGCATTTCCCCTGCAACCGCGATGATCGCTGCCGGAAGTCCTCCCTCTAGCAATGGCTCTGAAATGACCCCTTCATTGTTTATTTCATAAAAAATCCCTGACCCGCCAACAACAGTAAACCAAAAATTCGTCACTAAGGGGGAAATCACCGCGACTGCAACAATCAATTCCCGAATGGTTCGACCTTTAGAAATTCTAGCGATCAGCATGATCATCATTGGTGAAAATCCAATAAACCAGGCAAAGAAAAACAACATCCAGGCTCCAAGCCAATCGTTATCGCCTCGATAGGTGTTCAACGTTAAATAATGATTCAATTGATACCCAAACGATGACACGAAACTATCAATAATAAAAGCTCCAGGGCCAAAGAGTAATAAAATGATGGCAAGCACAAAAACAATGATAATATTATACTTACTCAACCATTGGATCCCTTTATGAATCCCGGTTAATGCTGAAATGGTTACGATCAATAGCAAAAAACCAATGACTCCAAGTTGAACAGGGAATATATCCGCAGTCCCAAAAATTGAATTCATCCCATAACTGACTTGCAGCCCTAATATACCGATAGGTCCAATGGTCCCTGCCGCAACAGAAATGATACAAAAGGCATCAATGAACGTTCCGAATTTATGATTTGCAATTTTTTCCCCGAATAACGGGTACAATAACGATCGGGGCTTCATCGGCATCCCCTTGTGATAAACAGCATACATCATGACAATTGCACCCGTTGTCCCAAGGGAAGCCCAAGCAGCCATCCCCCAACTGACATAACTTTGGGCCAATGCAGGGATAATCGCTTCTCTTGATCCGTCTTCAATACCGTTATGAACAGGCGGCACTTCGAGAAAATAATACATCGGCTCGGCCGCTGCCCAGAATACCCCTCCAGCGCCGAGTAATGAAATACAAATCACCGAAACCCACCGAAACATACTCATCTCGATCTTGTTCGTGTTGCCTAACCGAACGCTGCCATATTTTGAGACTGCCAAATAAAAGGATACCCCAAGCATGAGCAGGAGTAATACTTGCCAATATGCACCAAAGTAATCGATCGCTAAACGAAATGTACGATCAACGTACTCTGATACAAACTCTACGCTGATCATCGCGGCTACTACAAAAAATAGGAGCAGGCCTCCACTAATGATTAGTACAGGCCAATCCGTGCTCCGTAACGTTGTTTTCATACAACTCTCCTTAAAAAAACTCTAAAAAGTACGTGTTCAAAAAGGGGGAAAAAGAGCCGAGAAGTTTTAGAAAAAATTAGCTTATCACCAGATGGCGAGCCTAGATTTTCTTATGCTCTGGAGTGCAAGGAAGCCCGTCTCGAGATCCTGATTGCACCCGAAAGCATTCACTTCTAACGACAAAAAAGTGGGTTTCTTCTTTTCCGAGGAGCGAAGCGCCAACTGGCTGCTTCATGAGTATTCCTTCGCACAAAGAAAACGTGATTTTCTTTTTCGAGGAAGCTTCCCCAGACTTTTTGAACACTCTCTAAAATAAAATGCCGCAACCTCTCGCACATTCATGTCTATGCGGAGGTTGCAATGTTATTGAAAACTCTTCACAGAACGTAAAATAACGCAAAACCCCTTCTAAGGTATCACCACCTTAGAAGGGGTCAAATCACTTGCACCTGAATTATTCATTTACAGGGACGACTGCTCCCTCATATTCTTCTTCGATAAAGTCTTGAATTTCATCAGATTGGAGAACTTCCACGAGTGTAGCGATGTCTTCATCATCTTCATCTTCACTGTTTACCGCAATCACGTTTACATACGGATTATCTTCATCTGCAGATTCTGATTCAATTGCATCTTCAAATGGACTCAAGCCGTGATCGATTGCAAAGTTGGAATTAATCAAAACCGCGTCCCCTTCATTATTTTCATAGGCTTGCGGTAAAATGGCTGCTTCATACTGCGGTTCTAACTGGAAGTCATTTGGATTATCTTCAATGTCCTCAATGGTCGCTTCAATCCCGGCTCCTTCGGCCAATTCAATCAATCCTTCATCGGCAAACATGTTCAAGACTCGGCCATGATCCGCCACGGAGTCACTCATAAGGATGGTTGCTCCTTCCGGCAATTCATCCAGGCTATCGTGATCTTGGCTATATACTCCAATCGGTTCAATATGAATGCCGCCAACATCTACAATGTCATATTCGTCAAATTCTTCCATTTGATCCTCTAAAAACGGAATGTGCTGGAAATAATTAGCGTCTAATTCACCTTCATTGAGTGCTTGGTTGGGCAAGATGTAATCATTAAATGTCTCAATTTGTAGATCAATGCCTTCTTCTTCTAGAAGATCTTCTGCTTCTTCGAGAATTTCCGCGTGTGGAACGTTTGTCGCCCCTACTACCAATTCAGTAGGCTCTCCATCATCGGCGGCTTCTTCATCATCCGCAGCTTCTTCTCCATTCTCATCAGCTGCCCCTTCGTCATTTACATCCTCACCATCGTCAGTACCACAAGCAACGAGTGCAGTTGTCAAAGTTCCTAAGGCAATAAGCTTAGTAAATTTTTTCATTGAATATCTCTCCTATCTTTTATCAATGTTACGTGTAAGAACGTCCCCTATTCCCTGGAGAATAAAGACGATCACCAATGTAATGACTGTAGCCACCAAGGTTACATCTGGACTGTTTCTTTGGAAGCCATCTCGAAACGCGAGATCCCCTAAGCCCCCTGCGCCAATAACACCGGCCATCGCTGTAAAGCTAACAAGGAGTATTCCTGTAACTGTAATCCCAGAAACGAGCGCCGGCATCGATTCAGGAAGCAACACTTTGAAAATAATATGTCCTTGGTTAGCCCCCATGGATCTGGCAGCTTCAACCACACCTTTATCCACTTCCCGTAAGCCTATCTCCACCAGTCGTGCATAAAACGGGGATGAGCCTATTATAAGTGCTGGTAATGCTGCGTTAGGGCCAAGCATAGTGCCAAGAATCGCAGTCGTAAATGGAATCAACAGGATAATTAATATAATGAACGGGACAGAACGAAAAATATTCACAAACGCCGAGGTAATGCTGTTGACTACCTTGTTTTCCCAAAGCTGGCCTTTAGAAGATAAGAAAAGAATAAGTCCTAGAGCGATCCCAAAGAAAAAGGTAAAAAAGATCGCAACACCGCTCATATAAAGCGTTTCCCAGGTAGCTCCCAACATGTTGTCCCAATCAACGTTTTCAAGCACGGGAGATCACCTCTGCTTCCACTTGGTGATCTTGCAGGAACTCAATCGCTTCGTTCAGTTGTGCTGCATCTCCTTCAATCGAAACGAAAAGAGAGCCGTAGCTTCCATCTTGTGTGTTCGCAATATTCCCCTGCAAAATATTTACTGTCACATTACAAGCACGAATCAATTCAGAGACCACCGGTTTTTCTGCATCATCACCAAAGAATGTGAGTCGGACAACGGTTCCCTTTTCTTGTTCAAGTTGCTCTTCAATGGCTTGGTTGGAGTCTTCCGGGTCTGTCAATTGCTTAACGAATGATTTTGTGATCTCTTCTTGAGGATGTCTAAATACCTCAAGCACATTACCCTGCTCAACAACACTTCCGTCTTCCATGACTGCTACACGTGAACAGATTTTCTGGATAACATTCATTTCATGTGTAATTAAAACAATCGTAAGTCCAAGTCTCTGATTGATATCATGCAGCAAGTCTAGAATCGCGTTGGTTGTTTTTGGATCAAGTGCTGACGTAGCCTCATCACATAAAAGAACTTTCGGCTCGTTTGCAAGGGCACGGGCGATCCCGACCCGCTGTTTTTGTCCGCCGCTTAATTGTGAAGGGTAAGAATCCTCGCGCCCTTCTAATCCTACGAGTTTAGCTAATTCCGCAACTTTCTCGTATCGCTCGGCTTTCGAAACTCCAGCGATCTCAAGCGGGAAGGCTATGTTTTCCCGAACGGTCCGTGACCACAATAAATTGAAGTGTTGGAAAATCATGCTGATTTCCTGTCTTGCACGTTTTAACTCACGGTTCGAGAGTTTTAGCATTTCATAGTCTGCGATTTTTACCGTACCGTTCGTAGGCTTTTCCAATAAATTCAGGAGGCGAACAAGGGTACTTTTTCCTGCCCCGCTGTATCCAACGACCCCGAATATTTCCCCCTTTTCAATATGAAGATCAACATCTTTAACCGCATCAAGCGACTGACCCTTTAATTGAAAAGTTTTCGAGACGTTACTGAGGTGGATCAACAACACAACCCCCTTTCTTTTAAAACCTATTATTCTTCCCTATTCACTAAAGTTTAACCAAAAAATAAACCTTTCGCTATCGATGAGCAGAAAGGTAACCAGTACATTCTTCTGTCTCATCTATCAAGGTTTTTAACACCTTGCAGGAATTGGCACCTTTGTAACATTGTTACCGGTTGCCGGGCTTCACAGGGCCAGTCCCTCCGCCTCTCCAGATAAGAATTTTTCAGTTTACGCAATGTATTGTAGCACTCACCATATGTCCTGTCAACAACCAGGGTTTTCACGGCATTTACGTCTAAAGGTTTGATCGTTTATAAAGATGATCACCATAGAGATTGTCGAGGTGTGGGTTTATAGCTGGATTTCATTGCAATTACTGTAAGGAAACAATTCCATATCGCACCCGTTCCCGCAAGAAGCTGAAGGAGAGCGCAATCATTCCCCAAACTGCATCAAGGAAAATGAACTGGATAAAAGCTTATACAACCTTGTGAATATAATATTCTATACACTCACAATCTCTTTATCACGATCGTTTTTACGCCGCTATAAACAGCCAAAACTTGTTGGACTTATCCCTGCAATCATTTACCCGCTGCTAGCCATATTCCTTTTCCGAATAAAGCCAGAATAATAAAAGCCGCCCCTTAGGGAGCAGCTCATCCTTTAAACTTCATCAGTCAATTTGTCATACTCTTCTGCGGACATCAAATTGTCGAGTTCATCCCTATTCGAAGGCTCGACGACCACCATCCATGCTTTTTCATATGGAGATTCATTGACGAATTCCGGGGAATCGTCAAGTTCCTCATTAACTTCTACGACTTTACCGCTCACCGGGGCGTAAAGTTCGGATACTGTTTTAACAGATTCAACACTTCCAAAGGGTTCATTAACTTCGAGCTCATCCCCCACTTCAGGAAGCTCAACGAAAACAATGTCGCCGAGTTCGGATTGTGCAAAAGTGGTTATACCAATTCGCACCTTATCGCCTTCTTCTTTTACCCATTCGTGTTCTTCGGAGTATTTCAACTCTTTTGGTGAAGCCATGCTTATCTGCCTCCTAAGTATAGATTATCCTTATTTTTGCCAGTTCTCAAGGAAATCAGACTCCTTGAACCCAACTGTCACTTTATGACCATCGGTTACGATCGGACGTTTAATCAGCATACCATCTGATGTTAACCAATCAATGATGGTATCTTCATCGGCGTCCGGAATCTTATCCTTCAGGCCTAGTTCACGGTATTTTTTTCCGCTCGTATTAAAGAATTTCCGCCACTCTAATCCACTATTCGTTTTTAATCGTTGTAATTCCTCTTTTGTTGGTGGTTCATTTACAATATGACGCTCTTCGTAGGGAACTTCATGGGCATCAAGCCATTTTTTTGCTTTTTGACACGTTCCACATGGCGGATAACTAAAAACGGTAATCACGGCCTATGTCTCCCCCCTTTGCACAATAGGTATTCGTACGATCTCATTTTAACATTTACAGACCATATGTGCTCGCGATCATCAAGAATCATTTGTTGTTTCAAAAAATTCTCGTATGGGTAATGGCAATGTATGAACTTTTTAGAAGAGGTTGTTCAAAAAGTCCGGGAAAAATCGTTTTCCTATCTCTGTGTCGTCTTGCTTCTTCGCTCCTCACGTATGAAAATCATATCCTCGAAAAAGAAACCCTCCTTTTTGAACACATACATAGAAGGGAATTTTATAACATGATCACCCAGTTACAATCCACTTTTTACGCAAGCTGGCTTTTGATACGCTCTATAGCGGTTGTATCTTCTAGTATTGCTACCATTATTTCTACCATGCTCCCTTTAGTTATATTTTACCCTTTCTCGGCTGAAGATTTGCTCCCTCTTTTTTTACTTCTGATTGTTGGAGCTTTTTTAATTCATGGAGTACTCACTCATATCTTAAATGATTACATTGATTACCAATCAGGGACTGATTAGCCCAGCAATCTTGTCAGGGGGCAGCCGTGTCATTCAAACAGGACATATATCCTTTGAAACGATGCGGAAAATGGGGAAATGGCTTGTTATCACACTAATCATAGCTTCCTTCTTATTAGCAGTGTTTGGTTTCCCTAGGATTTCCATTTTATTGCTCATAGGAGTATGGGGAGCGGCTTCCTATTCACTCTCGCCCTTACAATTCAGTTACCGCCCATTTGCCGGGGATTGGTTCAGCCTATTTCCTGCTCTTTTTTTCCTTGGCATAGCCGGTGCCTGGCTTGCCCTTGGTCATATTCCCGAATGGGCACTGCAAAACGCCACGATTAACGCACTCTTTTGCATGGCATGGGTGATGGTTCATCATATCCCCGATATCAAGGCAGATCAACAAGCCTCTCCTAAAAAACAAACCAGCGTCGTTTGGTCAGCTGAAAAATTAGGTATTGCTCGCTTTCCAGCCCTGTTATATCTTTCACTCATCGGCTTATCTACCCTGTGGTTAGGTATGGATCGAATGTGGGCAGCAATAGGTGTTCTTTTTATCGTGGGCGTTGCCATTTTCCTCGTGGCAAAAATGAAGACCGAAGACCATGAACAAGTATCCGCTATTGAAAAAATGTTGCTCTTACTTGCCGTCGTAACAGCGATTTGGCTTGGGATTTTCATATAACCTTCAACAACCCGTGCCGTATCTACAGCACGGGTTCACAACTCTCGATTTAGACTTCGTATTTCTTCTTATCAATGATTCTTTCTGCGATATCTCGTTTAGCAGCAATCACATTGACCGGAGTGCGGCGTGTGAGTTTTCTTAGCATGGAGAGCATCGTACGAAGGTTATCCCCTTCCTCCATGTGAATCAGAGATTCTTTTGCATCCGCTTCAATATTTTGCAATCCTTCTTCACAGATCACTTGAGTGAGGAGAAGCTTCATCGCTTCTTTTTCTACACCATGTTGCCCAATCGCTTTTTCCGTTCTTGCTATAGCCGCTTCCATATTGTAAATCTCGCTTACAATATCCGCGGTGTTTAAGAGAAGCTCTTGCTCATCTTCGATCTTCTCTCCATACTTCTGCATAGCACTGCCAGTACCCATGAGGAAAATTTTCTTTGCATTCTCGAGTAGATATTTTTCCTTCGCGAGCGGCTCGTCGCCCGGTTCTTCCGGCATGAATGACATCAGTTCTTCTTGCAGGCCATTGGCTTTATCGAGGAAAGGAAGCTCACCCTTCATCGTTTTACGGATTAACGTACCCGGTACAAGCAAGCGATTGATTTCATTGGTTCCTTCAAAAATTCGATTGATGCGGGAGTCACGATATGCGCGCTCCACTTCATACTCAGCCATGAATCCGTAACCACCATAGATTTGGACAGCTTCATCTGTACAGAAGTCAAGCGTTTCTGAGCCATACACTTTATTCAATGAACATTCGATCGCGTATTCAGCAATCCCCTTTGCTATTTTGGAGCCATCTTCTTGTTCCTCTTCGGTTAAGCCGCCAAGCTGCTCCTCGAACAAACCGCCCGTGCGATAAATGGAACTTTCAAGTGCATACGTTTTTGCAGCCATCGAACCAAGCTTCTCTTGAATCGTCGTGAAACGGGCAATTGGCGTATTGAACTGCTTTCGTTCCGTCGCATAGCTGGCGGCTAATTCGATCGCGCGCTTGCTGCCGCCGAGACATCCCACACCAAGTTTGTAACGGCCAATGTTCAGGATGTTAAAAGCGATAATATGCCCACGGCCGATTTCTCCAAGGACATGTTCTTTCGGTACTTTTACGTCTTCAAGCAAAAGTGTACGCGTTGATGACCCTTTAATCCCCATTTTCTTCTCTTCTGGCCCTGTAGAAACTCCGTCGTATTCACGTTCAACAATGAACGCTGTGAACTTCTCGCCATCGATTTGTGCGTAAACAACAAACACATCAGCAAAAGCAGAGTTTGTAATCCACTGTTTTTCCCCATTTAAAATGTAATGAGTACCCTCGTCGTTTAATACGGCTGTCGTTTTTGCACCAAGGGCATCCGAGCCTGAACTTGGTTCTGTCAAGGCATAAGCCGCGATCTTCCTCCCACTGGCAAGATCAGGAAGATACTTTTTCTTTTGCTCTTCATTTCCGAAAAATACAATTGGTAATGTACCAATACCAACATGGGCACCGTGACTTAAGGAAAAACCTCCAGCTGGGGAGAACTTCTCAGTGATGAGAGTGGAACTGATTTTATCAAGGCTCAACCCTTCATATTTCTCTGGGATATCAGAACCAAGCAAACCGAGCTCCCCTGCTTTTGTCAAAAGCTCACGAGAGACATCAAACTCGTGATTCTCTATACGATCAATCACCGGAACAACTTCGCCGTGAACGAAGTCCTCTGTCGTTTTTGCAATCATACGATGCTCTTCTGTGAATTCTTCCGGTGTAAAAACATCTGAAGCTTCAACTTCCTCTAGTAAAAATCCGCCGCCTTTAATGCTCGTTTTCATTGTTTCTGCCATTGTGATCTCCCCTTTTTTATAGTAATTCAAATACTCCTGCAGCTCCCATGCCTCCGCCAATGCACATGGTGACGATCCCGAACTGCTCATTTCTTCGTTTCATCTCATGAATCAATGAAAGCGTGAGCTTCGTACCTGTGCAGCCTAGCGGGTGCCCAAGCGCAATCGCGCCTCCGTTCACATTCACCTTGTCTTGATCAAGCTCTAACGAACGAATAACTTGCAAGGACTGCGAAGCAAAAGCTTCATTTAATTCAAAGAGCCCAATATCCTCTTTACTGAGACCGACAATATCAAGCACTTTCGGAATCGCTTCTACCGGGCCAATGCCCATTACTTCAGGACGTACACCTGCAACTGCCATTCCGCGGAATTTCGCGAGCGGCTGTAATCCCTCTACTTCCGCCTTCTCCCTGTCCATGACAAGCACGGATGCAGCACCATCACTCGTCTGTGATGCATTTCCTGCTGTGACACTTCCCCGCGGGTTAAAGGCCGGACGTAACGTGCTTAATTTCTCGACTGACGTATCTGGACGCACCCCTTCATCCTGGGAAAAACGAACCTTTTTCTCTTGAAGTTTATTATTTTTATCAACCGTTCGTTGCGTTACTTCTACAGGTACGATTTCATCTTCAAAGCGCCCAGCTTCAATGGCCGCAGCTGCCCGTTTATGACTCTCTGCAGCAAAGGCATCCTGGTCTTCACGGCTAACTTCGAACTCACGGGCCACTTGCTCAGCCGTATGTCCCATCTGCATGTAATACTCTGGTGCATCTTCCACAAGTTTCGCGTTAGGGGCAATGACATGGCCGCCCATTGGAATCAAGCTCATCGATTCTGCACCGCCGGCAATTGCTGCTTTCGAATGACCGAGCATAATACGTTCAGCCACATAGCCAATGCTTTGCAAACCTGAAGCGCAATAACGGTTAATCGTCGCTGCGGGGACGTTGTAAGGCAATTCCGCCAGGGCAGAGATATTGCGCGCCATATTCATCCCTTGTTCTGCTTCCGGCATGGCACACCCGATGACAACATCATCAATGTCAGAAGCATCGTAATCCCCCGCACGTTTTAACGTTTCCTTGATCGTCGTCGCTGCATAATCATCCGGGCGCATATTCGCAAGCGTCCCCTTTTTTGCTTTTCCAACGGGCGTCCTTGCTCCCGATACAATGACCGCTTCTTTCAACAGCTTCCCCTCCTAGTCATGAAATCTTATAAAATACATATTCATTCGGTGTCATCATCCTTAGTTACGCAGAGGCTTACCGTTTTTAAGCATGTGTTGCATACGCATTTGCGTTTTTGGCTCTGCAATCAAGCTTAGAAACGCTTCCCGTTCAAGGTCGAGCAAGTAATCTTCGTCGACTTCCGTTCCTTTCGGTACACGCCCCCCTGCCAGTAAGAAGGCGATCTTGCCTGCGATTTTCAAATCATGATCGCTAATTTGTTCTCCGACACGCAGAGATTTGGCACCAAGAAGCATCGTCGCATAACCGGTTTCTCCAACGACGGGAATCGGTTTACGAATGGGGGGTTGATAGCCTTTTTCATGGAGCTCTTGCACTTTTTGTTTGGCATTCCAAACAATATGCTTGCTGTTGGCTATAATATCGTCGCGATCACTCATAAACCCATTCTCTTTGGATTCTTGTGCGGAGGTCCCCACTTTTGCCATCGCGATTTTTTCAAACACGCTATTGGCTAACGGCTGTAAATCTACATCTACATCCTCCGGCATTTTTTCAAGCTCACGAATATACAACTCTTTATTACCGCCGCCACCCGGCACAAGTCCAACGCCCGTTTCTACGAGTCCCATGTAGGTCTCTGCCGATGCTTGAATGCTTGCGGAAGGTAAACAGATTTCTGCTCCTCCCCCGAGAGTCATTTGAAATGGCGCTGTGACAATAGGCTTTTTGCTGTAACGAATACGTGATGTCATTCCTTGAAATCGACGAATAACCATGTCGATTTCGTCAAACGCATCGTCCTGGGCTTCCATGAGCATCATCATTAGGTTCGCACCGACACAGAAATTTTTCCCTTTATTTGCGATGACAAGCCCTTTATAATTCTCCTCAACCTCATCAATCGCGCTCGAAACCATCTGAATGACATCAATGCCAATGGAATTATTGGGTGATGTAAATGTAAGTGCCGCTACACCATCACCAAGATCCGTTAACGCTGCGCCAGCGTTTTTCTTAATGACATTATCCCCTTTCAAAAGATCAGGAACGTTAATTTCTTTTATATTAGCATCAGGTTTTTGATATGAACCCCGATGATAAAAGGCTCCCGTTTCTGTATAGAAAGTTTCATGGCCGCTTTCGAGCATATCCTTCACCCACGCCGGGACGTCTTCACCTTCTGCTTCCATTCGTTTGACGGAACGTTCGACTCCAAGGGCATCCCAAACTTCAAATGGACCAAGCTCCCAGCCAAATCCCCATTTCATCGCATTATCAATCGCGGCAATGTCATTGGCAATTTCATCGCTTTTCTTTGCTGAATACAGAAGGGTCGCTTTCAACGTTTCCCAGATGAAAGTTCCTGCTTTGTCATCCGCGTAAGCCAGTGCCTGAATCTTCGCCGCTTTCCCCTTAGCTTGACCTGCCGCTTGAACAGATGGGGCTTTTAATGACTGGCCTTGCTGATACTCAAACGTTTCCGGGTTTAATTCAAGGATTTGTTTTTGATCCCCTTTTCCTTTTTTCAGATAGAAACCTTGCCCAGCCTTGCTGCCGACCCAGCCTTTCTCACCCATATCTTTTAAAAACTGAGGAGGGTCGAAAATCTCTTTTTCTTTCCCTTCAACTTGATCGTAAACATTACGCGCTACATGCAGGAAAGTGTCCAGCCCCACAACATCCAACGTTCGGAAAGTGGCGCTCTTTGGACGACCAATGAGTGTGCCTGTAATGGAGTCTACTTCAGTAATCGTTAATCCTTGTTCTTTCATCTTCTGTACACTAACAAGAAGTCCATAAGTACCTATTCGGTTGCCGATAAAGTTCGGGGTATCTTTTGCCTCAACGACACCTTTTCCGAGAACATCCTCAGCAAACGCTTTCATGTTTGACAAGACTTCCTCGTCTGTATCCTCCGTCGGAATGATTTCTAAAAGGTGAAGATAGCGGGGTGGGTTAAAAAAGTGTGTGCCCATAAAATGACGCCGGAATTCATCACCTCTTCCTTCAACCATCGCATTGACCGATATCCCTGATGTGTTCGATGATACAATCGTTCCAGGCTTGTGATACTGTTCAACTTTTTCAAATAATTTCTGTTTCACTTCTAATTTCTCAACGACAACTTCGATGATCCAATCAACCTCCGCCAAACGTTCAATGTCATCTTCCAAATTCCCAACCTCAATTTCGCGGGCGTTCTTCTTCGAAGCCAGCGGGGCTGGATTTTGTTTAAAAAGCTGTTTTTTATTGTTTGCGGCTAGCCGATTACGAACCGCACGATCGTCTAATGTCAGTCCTTTTGCTTTTTCTTCATCGGTTAATTCATTCGGAACAATATCAAGGAGCAGTACGGGAATCCCTATGTTTGCAAGATGAGCAGCAATCCCTGATCCCATCACTCCTGAACCGAGTACCGCTGCCCGTTGAATATCCTTTTTCATCGTTGGCCTCCTTTTTGAATGAACGTTCATTCATTATAAGATCGCAATAAAACGATAAAGCATTTTTCTACATACTTTATTTCGTTACAATAATGCGAAAATACTGTCTCCCTCTACTATATAAGATTATCCGCAACTTGGCAACACTTCATTTCTAAAAATTGTGTCATACATACTTTACGAGAAACTCGGTCATTCTAAAAAACGGGATAAAAAAAATTCAAAGGAGGAATGGAGTTTGGATATGCAACAACAACCCGGTCAAACCGGAGAAAAGGGAATAATGAAAGAGCCGCCTCCGGTGATTTCAACAAAAGATCAACTGTATCTTACCGATATGTTGAATTGGAATTTAACAGCTGCTAAAAAAGCCAATTTCTACGCTGCACAGTGTACGGACAACGATATAAAGCAGGCTTGTGAACGTGTAGCACAAATGCACGAAAGACATTTTCAAACATTTCTTTCCCATCTGCAACAACAGCATTAAATGATTAGGAGATGAGCGTTATTCAAAGCCAAAACATTCAAAACCCGAAAACCACTGTACCTGAAACAAAAGAAATGAATGATAAAGATTTTATCACCGATCTATTGTCTACCGAAAAATACATGACAACGTCTTATGGGACAGCCATGAACGAGGCTAGTCATAATAGCTTGTACCAAGATATTTCAATGGTCTGCAATGAGTCCCATCAATGCTTACGTGAGTTATTCAACACCATGTTTCAAAAAGGCTGGTACACGCTGGAACCTGCACCCGTGCAAACCCTTCAGCAAAGTTACCAACAAAATGCTGGTATGCAAAACCAAATGCCATCTGGAAACATGACGCATTAAATAAGAAAAAGGCCCCTTTCTTTATTAGGGACCTTTTTCTTATTTAAGATTGAAGTTTTTCTTCTTCACTATATTTTTTTGTTCGTCCGCGATGATTAATCAGTAAACTATATAAACAACTAAAAACAATTCCACAAAATCCGAGTACCTGCGCAATCATACCTGTAATTTCAGTCGATGTTATAATCCCGTAAAACAAAAAGAATATTGAGACAACCAATGTGCTCAAAATCCAAAACATCCGTGTACTATTCATTTTTTCACCTTCCAATCTGTCTATATATAGCCTATGAGCATCCCTTTCCTTCCATGATTCAAGATGTGATTTCACAAATGATACATGACTTTTCGCATATTTATTTATTATCTTTTTAATAATCGATAAATAAAGGAATATCTTATCCGCCCGCGCTATCCAAAGTGTTATTTTTACTATTAAATCATATATTTCAAGAAGTGTCAATAGTTTTTTGTGGAAACCATCAGGTTGCATTTCCTCTTTGTTACATTTAAAATATAAGAACAAATGTTCGAATTATGTTGATGATGCCTACCTGGATTTTTCTTTCTGAGGTACAGAGGGGAGGATACTGATGATGATTGAACAACTAAAAGATGAGTGTTCATGTATGCAGGCTTTCTTAGACGATCACCCGCAAATACTTGAACACCGTATTTTTCAAGGTTTTCTTAAAGATCCCCATTACTATCGGATTTTTGTACATGCCATTTGTTCTCCCAGCCTGCAAACCATTGAAGATTTGAACGAAGCTTTCAAAAGTCATTATGCAAATGTCCAGTTCACGCAGTATTTGTCTAAAACTTTACACTGGACCTCCATCAATTATGACCGAAAACGCCGAAACCTTGATCAAAAGCAGATTTTATTGGATAAACCCTGGGAAGATGGCACAACTGGAAACCCGTTACTTGATGAATTTTCTCTGAGCCGAAATGACGAAAAGGTAAACCTGGAGTTCGTTGCCGAAACGAACGATCTAAGCAGTTGGAGTTCTGACATTACCTTGACAAAAGCATTACTGCGATTAACTTCACGACAACGAACGATCATCATTGAACATTACGGCAACGGAAGGAAAAACAGTGAAATTGCTCGTTTGTTAAACATTAGTCAACAAGCTGTTTCGCGAACACACTTACACGCCCTTAAACGTTTGCGTTCAATGTTAGAAAAGGAGGGAGATTAAATGGTAGAAGTAGCTGATGTCCAAGACTATATAAAAGAAGCTCAAGCCGGGGATCGGCAAAAATTAGCTTTGTTAGCAGAAAAATTTGAACCTAAGGTAAGAAAATGTCTATTACAAACAACACCGCAGGAACGTGATGACCTCAGACAGGAACTCATGCTGAAAGTAATCGAGCTTACACTCTCTTTTGATACCAGAAACGTTCCTACATTTGAAGAATTCAAAGACCACCTGCATGCAAATGAGCCGCGTTGATAGCGGCTCGTTTATACCTATGTGTATAAGGACAGTTATTTTTCCTGGACTTTATGAACCTCATCTTTTAAAAGTGACTTCTGTATCCAGACAGCGGCTTGTGTGCCTTCGCCCATAGCAATAGCTACTTGTTCGGGGTGAACACCAATATCTCCAGCCGCCCAAACATCTTCTATGTTTGTCATTTTGGTCCGATAATGGGAGAGAACATGATGATTTTCCAAACGCTCCACCCCGATTTGTTTTCCTAATTCCGAATGAACAACATTTCCGGCAAATGCGATAAAAGCTTTTTCTGCACGCAGCACTTTGCCCTCGACGATTGAAACCCCGATAAATTGGTCTCCTTCTACGTTGACACGTTCAACTTCTCCCTCATAATAACGAATGTGTGCGTTCTCAAGTTTCTTTTTTTCATCACTCGTCATTTGTTGATCCCCGTGATTAACATACGTCAGCTGGTCGGTCCAGTGGGCCAATTCAAGGGCCATACGGGCACCTGCACTCCCAGAACCTAATATGAGTGTGTTCTTCTCTTTTACTTCGTAACCATCACAATCAGGACAAATATAGACGCTCATCCCAAAGCAAGGTTCTAGCTCCGGAAAAGGGTTAGCATCGGTGACACCAGTAGCAAGGAGAAGCTTATTTCCTTGATAGGTTTCCCCGTCCATCGTTTGTGCCTTAAACCCTACCGCTTCTTTAACGATCTGAATGACTTTTTTATCGATAAAATGGACATTATAGGTTTTTGCCTGCTGCCTTCCTATTTCTCGTAAATCCTTCCCGCTGACACCTTCCGGCCAGCCGAGCAAGTTGCGGTATCGCTGGCATAATGTAGAACGCCCACCTCCCTCATCAATGACCATCACTTTTCGGTCGTAACGCCCCAGCTGAATCGCGGCCTGTAAACCCGCGATCCCTCCGCCGACAATCATGACATCTGCTTGCACATCAAACACCTCCACATGCCATTAGCTTGCTTCGAGGTCTTCTGTTCTACCCTTCCATTTGATAAAAATACTCGGATTTAATAACCCTCAGCACAACGGTTTTGCAAAAAGAGCCTTGCGGATTGGGCTCATCATAGGGAAGACGCTCTCTCCAAAACCCTTCGAACTAAAGCTATCCCCGCATCCGAAGAAGCTCACAGCAATCAGATTAGCCAAACGGACGTCTTTATGCATGTTACAATAAATAGAGACATAGCAACGGAAGGGAGCAATCTCCAGATGGGCCACGAAGATATTGAAAAACAAGTGATTGACCAATACCAGCAAGATGAGAATATGATGATCCTCGTTTTTGCCCAATGGTGCGTCAACCAAGATTTAGATCCACATGAACTTTACAAACGCGCGTATCCTGACCAGGCCATGAACGCTGAACTCGAGAAGACATTAGAGTTAACCGTACCCAAAGAAGAAGCAGGTGAGGTTGAAGATCAAACGTTGCTTGGTGTCTTATCACTATTCGGGAATAACGAACTAGCGATGATTGTTACACAGGAAATAGAGAAGCGTAAGGAGTAAGGAGTTTTGGGATGAGTAAAAGCGGGGTAGTTTGGCTGAATATTGGCGCCGGTGCAGGCTTAATCGTCGGTATAATCATAGGTCACCTGGCATTAGGCATTGGTATTGGCGCTACCGTTGGAGCCGTACTCGGCCTTGTTATATCAGAAAAGGCAGGGAAAGACCGATAATTTTCAGTGGATTAAACTTGAACGGAAAACGCATTTATCATGGGTAAATGAGCCCTGCAAGCTAAAACGAAAGACGAACGCATTGTCGACAATAATGATATGCGTCCGCCTTTATATCGTATCTTCTTTTTTATGATGGAATTAACGCTAATACCTGTTCATAAACCTTCTCTGCATGTTCCGATTGATCGGTTCCATGTAAAAGCGCTCGACCGTCTTTAAATAGCACAATACGGCAGCCATCATAATCGAAGGTGGCTGCATCTTCATGCAAGCGAAAGAAAGAAAGACTTGGATCTTGCACGCTTTGCAACTTGTCCAATTGAACTTCTTGCCTTTCTCGCGGACGAACGTGTACGGTATCGCCGCCGCATAATACACGTATTTGCTTCCCCTGCTCATCCTTCGTCTGCAGTGCTGGGTAAGAAGGAGTTACACCACATGTTGGGCACTCATCAGATTTAAGACGCATGACATCGACTGACGTTGTCTCATTTTCCCATAGGTCAAAAGAACGCAAATGATGAGAGACATGCGACTGGCTGCCACTTAAAATTTTTAACGCTTCAGCACTTTGCATGGCTGCAACCATTTGGGAAGCAGGCGCAATGACGCCGTCTGTATCACACGTCTCATCGAGAGATAAGTACGGGCTCAAACAGCGCAAGCAAGGCCCTTCCCCCAGCGTAAAAGTAAGGGATAAGCCGTAACTGCCGATTACGCCTCCGTAAATCCAAGGAATGCCGTACCGGTAAGCAGCATCGTTCAATAACAAACGGACTTCAAAATTATCTGTACCATCCAGGAGTAGATCGACTCCAGGAACAAAATTTTTGGCATCTTCCGCCTGGAAATCTCGGACGTAGACATCCAATTCTACGTCCTTATTTACTTTCTCCAGCTGACGAGCAGCGGCCCTAGCTTTGGACACTTTCTGCTCGGCATCTTCTTCTGTAAAAAGTTGTTGTCGCTGCAAGTTATGGCGCTCGACGTAATCACGATCAATAATTGTCAATTTCCCTACACCTGCCCGCACAAGCGTGTCGGCCATAGGCGTCCCTAGCGCTCCGCAACCGACGAGCAGCACATGCGCGGAGCGAAGCCGTTCCTGACCTTTTATTCCAATCGGATGAAAACGGGTTTGGCGATCATAACGATTAACCATGGAAGGGGATCCCATCCTGGGGGCTGCTCGCTTTTGCAAAGCGTTTCTCCGGGATGCGGCCAGCTTCATAACTTAAACGTCCTGCCCGAATCGCCAGTTTCATTGCTTCTGCCATTTTTACCGGGTCATTCGCTTGAGAAACAGCGCGATTTAATAAAACGGCATCCGCGCCCATCTCCATGGCCAAGGCTGCATGGGACGGTGCACCAATTCCGGCGTCTACAATTACAGGCACATTGGCCTGCTCCACAATGTATGATAAGTGAAGGGGGTTCAGGATGCCACGTCCAGTCCCGATCGGAGCTGCTCCTGGCATGACGGCATGAGCACCCATTTCTTCAAGCTTTCTCGCCAGCACGGGGTCATCGGCGATATATGGTAGGGCAATAAAATCGTCCTCGAGGAGCATTTCAGTCGCGCGGACGGTTTCCACTGCATCGGGAAGAAGGGTTTGGTCATCACCGATCACCTCCACCTTGACCATGTCACTTAATCCTGATGCACGAGCGAGTTTCGCAATCCGTACTGCTTCCTCTGCCGTTTTGGCTCCGGCAGTATTCGGAAGCAGGGAAAAAGAATCAGGATTAAGCTGCGAGACAAGGTCATCGTCGTCATTATCGACATTCATCTGCGAAACCGCAAACGTCAAAATGTCGGTTTCCGACGCCTTAACGGCTTCCCGCTGAATTTCTACACTTGGAAAAGTTCCCGTTCCTAATAATAAGCGGGATTGAAACGTTTGATTGGCTATTTTTAACATTCTTATCCTCCTCCTACAAATCGGACAACGATGATTTGATCGCCTTCATTAAGTTCTGTATCAGTGTATTCATCCGGTCGCAGCGCGACTTTATTGTGCTCGATCATGGCCTTTTTCTCAATTAAATTAAAATGTTTACGAAAATCTTCAATCGTTTTTACATCCGAAGGAACGTCTATCGGTTCTTCATTGACTGTGATATTCAACTTTACTCCCCCTCCCGGGATCAAATGCTGTTAATGCACTTGTATTTCTAGTGATGATAGCTGTCACCAACTCCTTTCCAGAGGCTGGTGCAAGTAATATGCCATTGCGTCCATGCCCGCAGCAGAGCCAACACCCTGGAATGGCCGGATGTGGGCCGATTAAAGGAAGGTCATCATTCGTTTGCGGACGAACCCCCGCCCACATTTTGGTAATCTCTGCTTCTGCAACTTCTGGGACCAATTGTTCTGCACGGTGTAACACCTCGCCGATCCCCTCCACCGTCGTCGTTCGTTCACGAGAAGCTTTCGAGGTGGCGCCGATCAGCGTTTCACCATTCGGTTTGGGCACAAAGTAGAAATGTTGATGGTATAACGTTTTCGTAACAAGCGGGCGTTTACCTTGTACGCGAACTGCTTCCCCTTTCATACCTTCAATCGGTAGAACGTCCATATGAACAGAAGACGTTAATGGATCGGGGCCAGTAGCAAGAACCACTTGTTCCCCGTAAAAGCAAGTACCGTCGGCAGTCAGTACCCCTCTGCAACTTCCGGCCTCCCGATACAAAGACGTAACTTCCGTATGCGTTTTAAGCTCGGCACCTTGAAGTACTGCTGCTTGTTGAAACGCATGTGCCGTTTGCGCAGGTTCAACATGAGCTTCTTCCTGAAAATAAAGAGCGCCTTTTGCCCCAGCTGTAAGCCTTGGCAGCTCATCGTATAATTCTGACGCCGTTAGTCGTTGCACAGATTCTCCTGCTGCCGCTTGCCACTCCTCAATTTTCTCTAATTTTTTCCATTCTTCGGATGAAAATGCAGGCTTGATCGCACCTGAGACAGTTCTTCCCAGCGACGTCCCTGTTCGTTCCATCAGTTCATGTTCCAAATGTTCATATAACCGACGACTCTCGTTCGCGAGGGGATACAGAGGGGTGCGTGATTGCAGTTCTACCTGAACACCGAGCATCCCCGCGGCGGCGGCAGTTGTGCCGCTTGCAGCCTTTCCGCGATCAAGGATGAGTGTTTTTAAGCCGGCACGCGTACTGTAGTAAGCGGTGGCAAGGCCGATAATCCCAGCTCCAACAATAATCACATCGTACTTCTCATGTCGTTTCATAGTTCACCTGCTTAAAGTTACGAAAATAGCGTGCTTCTTCCTCTACATCTTCCGCATCCCAAAAACTGGAGATCATTGCAATTCCTGCAGCTCCTGTTTGAGAAATCTCAGTTATCCGCTCACGTGTAATGCCGCCGATTGCAAGCACGGGGATCGGTACCGCTTGAACAACCGATTGCAAGGCGGCCAGTCCTCGCGGCTCTTCGCCAGGTTTACTGGACGAACGATACACATGTCCGTAGTAAAGATAATCCGCCCCTTCTTCTGCCCGTGCCAAGGCTTCATCCCGGCTATGAACGGATACGCCCACTTGTAAATGAGGCGCTTTTTCCTTTACATCGTTTGCGTTCCACGTGGAATGGCTTGACAAATGAACACCACCCAAATCCCAGGCAGCCGCCGCTTCCACATGTTCATTCAGAATCATTTGTCCGCGGCTTAAGCCAATCTTGCACAGCTGATCGATTTGTTGTTTTAACCGTTGCAGCGATGATTCCTTGTCACGGATATGAACGACATCAATATATTGTAACGCATGCCGTAATTTTCTCACTTGAATATGAAACGGCCATTTTTGCGTCGTTATTAAGTGCCAAGTCATGTTTGACGCCTCCTTATACGTCTTGCAAGAACGACAAAAAGCCGTCCTTAAGACAGCAAAGGACAGCAGAATGATTTTCTCAGTCAGTGTCTACTTTCCTCCGCTGGCTTTCATCCAGATCAGGTTCGAAGGGTTCGAGGCTTTTCCTCATCTCAGCCCGCTCGGGCTCCCCTAGTAGAAAAATATTATTTATTTTATCTTATCAATCGATGACGGCCGCGTCAATCAAAGGTAATTTGATCCCTGGCTATAACGAATCGGGGCTAGAACAATGATTCTTCCTCAACATCCCATGCTCCTTGTTGCTTCCGTATATACACAATTTGACCGATGTGATAACTGGTATGCACCATCATATTCGCGATCATGGTCCCCCACGTCTCGTCACTCTCTTCATGAATAGGAACCAGCCAGGTCGAATCCTTTGTTTCCTGGATGGCATAGACCCACTCGTCCATCATCGTCGTTACTTGTGCCATCGTCACAGACCAATCCCGGTTTTCTACACTATGAAACGTCGATTCATTCCCTTCCTCAATGGGAGGTACAGGTTCTCCTTTAAAACGGTCCAGGCAACGACTATTATATACAATCAGATGATTGACAATTTCATGGATGCAGTGATCCGAGTCTTCACGCTTCCAATTCGCTTGATCATCCGTAACTCCGGATAACGCCTGTTGCAAACACGCAAACCAATGATTCTCATCATGACAAGCAGACAATTGTCGAAGAAAAATTTGTTTCGACCCCATCGTTAAAAATCCTCCTTACATCCACGTTTTTATCAATTGCTTGAGGATTCGCGATGAACCGAAAAAATCCTGCTAAAATTTGAAAATAATGACTCCGTATATATTTTTATCTTCTACATCCCCCGGAACGTTAAAAAAACAGGTTAGATCTAATAAGGTGACTTTGATCTAACCTGACTTGTAGGTTCATTCACTTTTATTTCGCGCAAACACTTCTCCCGCCAGCTGCATAATCGTCATATCGTCCATCGGCGGGTTGTGTAAACCTGCCCGTATATCACGGTAATAACGGCTAAGTGGATTATCCGCCTGTAGACTTTTCGCGCCTTCCACACGCATCGACAAATCAACCATGGTCAGAGCATCGTTTACCACCGAATACTTCACCGCGCCTAATTCTGTTTTCATATGTTGCCGCGTTTCACTGTCACTTCGATCCCATTTTTTCGCGACAGCATAGAGAAAATGACGATTGCGTTGACGGAGTAATTCAGCTTCACCGATTTTTTGTTTGATGTTCGGCAAATCAGCAATCGTACCTTCGATACTGTTCG
Organism: Geomicrobium halophilum; assembly: GCF_014207655.1. Classification (GTDB taxonomy): domain Bacteria; phylum Bacillota; class Bacilli; order Bacillales; family Marinococcaceae; genus Geomicrobium; species Geomicrobium halophilum. The sequence continues at coordinate 117,437 of NZ_JACHHJ010000003.1, forward strand.
GAGAGTAATGATTGGCGAATTCCGCACTGTGATTAATCGCGGCTTCAGCAATGCCTAAATAGCATGCGGGAATGTGGAGGAGCCATCCAGCCGCCCCTTTTTGCCCCGGGGTTATATCCTGAACATAGTCTTCATCTTTTAATTGCACCTGATCGAGGACGAGATCATCGCTGCCTGTCGCACGCATACCAAGAGTATTCCATGTATAATCGATGGACACACCCCGTAAACTACGATGCACAAGAAAATTGCCCACTTTATCGCTATTTTCAATTCCGGCACTTACGACAAAATAATCCAAAACTGGCGCAAGTGTCGTAAACGTTTTTCGTCCGGTAATCACCCAGCCATCTTCAGTTTTTGTTGCCGTTGTTTCTGGACGTCCGCCGCGTGTTGGGCTTCCTGTCGCCGGCTCACTGGCAGCATTATTTAGGAGCGCCCCGTTATTTACGACATCACGGGCCACAGCTGTATATGTTTCTTCATCCCAAGTTTGATTCTCCCCAAGCTGCATCATAATGCCCATATGCCAGCCAATAGAAAGTGCAGTAGATCCGTCTCCTTGAGCGATGATTTCCTGAAGTTCAAGAAAATCAGTGAGGGAAAGACCTTGCCCGCCATATTTTTTCGGAACCGTAAGTCCTGGATAGTTTGCGTTCTGCAACTCTCTAAAATTTTCATGAGGGAAAGATCCCTCTTCATCATGTTTTGCCGCACGTTCTTTAAAAGCAGGAACGAGGGTGGATAATAACTCCATACGTTCTTCTTGATGATTACATTTGGATAAGTCCATGTTACCAACACCTTTTATACATACATTCTCCTGCTATCATACAAAATATATGAGCAAAATGCATTTTACAAAAATGACCCCGGTTTTATACCGAAGCCATTTTGTTTATCTTATTCATGAAAATCAAGGCCCGATTGTACTTCTTTTACATAGCCGGCGCGGATAACATAGTCCCCGAAGGATTCGCCTTCGTAACGTTCTTTCGCATACTGATGAATCATAGGCTGGAGTTCTTCGAGGATTTTTTCTTCACCAATATTTTCTCGGTATAATTTATTGAGTCGATCCCCGGCAAAGCCAGCCCCTAAATACATATTATATTTTCCTGGAGCTTTTCCGATAAAGCCGATTTCTCCAAGAGCCGGCCGGGAGCAACCATTAGGGCAGCCCGACATGCGAATAATAATGTCCTCATCTTGTAACCCAGCTTCTTCCGTGATGCCTTCGAGTTTGTCTAAGAGAGACGGGAAGTAGCGTTCTGATTCCGCCATCGCCAATTCACAGGTCGGAAAAGCGACACAAGCCATGGAGTTTCTCCGTAATGCAGAATCGTTGTTTCCATCAGAGAGACCATATTTTTCAACCAACTCATCAATTTGCCGTTTCTTGTAATTCGTAACATTGCTGATGACAAGGTTTTGGTTAGGCGTTAACCGAAAATCTCCGGTATGGATTTTGGCAATCTCCCTAAGCCCAGTCTTAAGCTGATCGTCATCAGTATCCTTGATGCGTCCATTTTGGATGAATAAAGTTAGATGCCATCGACCTTTTTGACCTTTTACCCAGCCATAACGATCTCCGTTATGTTCGAAATGGTACGGTCGCTCCTCTGCAAGTTGCCATCCTAACCTTTCGTTTAATTCATTTTTAACCCAATCAATCCCCCGGGCATCAATGGTGTACTTAAAACGGGCATTCTTTCTTTCAGAACGGTTGCCGTAATCCCGTTGAATAGCAATAATATGTTCAGCTACTTCGATCACTTCGTCCGGTTTGCAAAAACCAATGACCCGTGACAACTGGGGATACGTTGCAGTATCGCCATGAGTCATCCCCATGCCGCCGCCAACAGCAACGTTAAAGCCTTGTAACTCATCATCTTCTACAACCGCGATAAAACCAAGATCTTGAGAAAATATATCCACATCGTTGGAAGGCGGAACAGCAATGCCGATTTTAAATTTTCGCGGCAAGTAAACATCCCCATAGAGGGGTTCCGTTTCTTCTTTGCTGTCCACGACTTTTTCTTCGTCGAGCCAGATTTCATGATAAGCGTTGGTTTTTGGAGAAAGGTCATCGCTCAACCGCTTTGCCCACTCGTATACGTCCTCATGAATCTTTGATTGATAGGGATTCGGATTACACATGACATTTCTGTTCACATCTCCACAAGCCGCGAGTGTATCCAGCAAGGAGTCGTTGATCTCCTTAATATTTTTCTTCATGTTCCATTTTAAAATACCGTGCATTTGAAACGCTTGACGTGTCGTTAGACGCAATGATCCATCGCCATATTTACGGGCTACGTTATCCATGACCAGCCATTGCTCTGGTGTTGCAACACCGCCTGGGGCACGCACACGCACCATGAACTGGTAAGCCGGCTCTAGTTTCTGTTGGCGGCGTTCATTACGTAAATCCCGGTCATCCTGCAGGTAACTTCCATGGAACTTCAACAACCGCTTATCGTCTTCGTTCATCCCCGCGCTGATCGGTTCCTCCAGGCTCTCTGCAAGGGTCCCCCGTAAGTAATTGCTCTCTCTTTTAATTCGCTCGACATCACTTGGAGGCCCATCTTGCGTTGAAGCTGATTTATTTTCCGCCATTCTTTTCGCTCCTTTCAATACACGTCACGCTGATAACGCTTCTGCAGTTTCAATTCTTCTAAATAAGCGACCGCTTCCTCGTCACTCATATTCCCTTCCTGTTTAATAATTGTGGTAAGCGTATCGTGCACATCACTTGCCATGTACTTTTCGTCTCCACACACATATACGACCGCACCTTCTTGCAGCCAATGGAAAAGATCCTGGCTTTTTTCTAGCATGCGGTGTTGTACATAGACTTTCTCCTCGTTATCCCGGGAAAAGGCGACATCCATTCGTGTGAGCACACCTTCTTTCAACCACCGCTGCCATTCAACTTGATAAAGAAAATCTGACATAAAATACTGCTCACCAAAGAAAAACCATGTTTGCCCTTCAGCACCTATTTCCTCTCGCTCTTCCAAGAAAGATCGAAATGGTGCGGCACCCGTTCCAGGTCCAATCATAATAATTGGGGTGTCCGGATCTTCGGGAAGCTTGAAATTCGGATTTTTATGCACATAAACGGGTAAATAGTCGCCCGATTCTGCACGTTCTGCACATTGTCCTGAACAGACACCCGTGCGATCGCGTCCGTGGGCATCATATCGCACCGTACCGATCGTAAGATGAACCTCCTCCGGATTGGCCTTATAACTGCTTGCAATAGAGTAGAGACGAGCAGGAAGCTTCCGAAGAATAGTGATAAATTGGTTTGCAGGGACTTCCCAAGGGGCAAAATCCTTTGCTAAATCGAGTAAATCTCGACCTGTGATATAGTCTCTTAAATCATCCTCCCTACCTTCTTCCAGGAGTTGACCCAATTCGTTATTCGCAGAAAACGCTGCTGCCTTTTCCAGCAATGGTTTGGTGAGAACCGTAATCTCGAAGTTACCGATCAGAGCGTCTCGCAAAGAGCGCACGTCCCCTTGTTTATTTACCGAAACAAGCTCTTGAGAGTCCCAATTCATTTCCTCGATCAGCATGTCCACGAGGGTTGGGTCGTTTTCAGGATAAATCCCTAAGCTATCTCCCGGTTCAAACTCAAGATTTGAATCTTCAAGGGACAATTCAAGATGGCGGTTTTCCTTATTGGATCCCCGCCCACTAAGATTCAAATTCTCCAGGATTTCGGCCTTAAAAGGATTCTTTCTCGAATAGACGAGTTGCTCACTTTGCATAGAGGTACCATTTTGACCTAGTTGAGGGGGTGTCGCGAGATCCGAAGAGCTCCCTTCTGCACGATCGTTCAAGATCCCTAATACTCCATCAAACCACTCTTCTGCAGCTTCATCGAAATCAACGTCACAATCTACCCGTGCGTGAAGACGTTCACCCCCTAACTCTTCCAGGCGTTTATCGATATCTTTACCGGCTTGACAGAAAAATTCATATGAAAGATCTCCTAAGGAAAGCACTGAAAATTGCATTCCATCTAATTTAGGTGCCTTTCTGCTATTTAGAGTTTCAAAGAAAGACAGTCCTGGTTCTGGAGGATCTCCTTCGCCATGAGTGGCTACAAAGACTAATAGATTTTCGACTTTCTTCAAGTTCCTCGGCTTAAATTCCAGCATTGAAGAAAGAGTAACCTCATAATTACGTTCTTCTAATTTCTTAGACATATCTTCGGCTAATTCCTGGCAATTTCCTGTCTCGGAGCCAAAGAGGATCGTTACTTCTTGCGTTTTCAACTGGGTATTGCTTTGCTCAAGTGTCGCTGTTGCTGGCGGATCTTGCAAAGCTACAGCCGTCTCTGCAGCTGCGGATCCCACCTGCGGTGCAGCTGCTAGGTAGCCGCTCAACCATTGTTTTTGCCCGTCCGTAAGCGTAGGCAGTAAGCGATTGAGGAGCTCAGCCTGCTCTTGGCTAAAAGGACTGTCTGTTACCTGAAGTGGCAACGACATCACCTCCAAAATAAATAAGTATTTATCATCAGCGTTTTCCCTAAATTTGCACATGAAAAATGGCACAAAACTGAAAACGCTCTATAAATAGAAGCGCATGATGTTCCACTTAAAAACATCTAAATAAGTGAATTTTATATTACTTCCATTATTCTTATGTGTCAAGTAGGCTTTATGTGCATATATGTTCATTTCCCCAATTCGTACTGAAATTCTTACATATTTTCAGCTATGAACGTCGATTTTTGAATGTTTATGGCTTGTAATGGATTTTTTTATGTTGAAGTCATACGCTTACTGAAGCCAAAGGATGAAAGAAACACGTATATTCGTTTATAATAGAGAGAAAGAGGAGGGAATTCAACGATGGGAATTGGAACCGTATTATTAATATTGGTACTTATCCTCGTGGCAGGCATAGGAATTTTTGCCATCACTTGGTTCAGTTCATACAATACCCTTGTGAAAAAAAGAAATTGGGTGGAGGAAGCCTGGGCTCAAATTGATGTGCAGTTAAAACGACGGTACGACTTGATCCCGAATCTTGTAGAGACGGTGAAAGGCTATGCGCAACATGAACAGGAAACACTAACTCAAGTGATTGAAAAGCGGCAGCAAATTAATAACCCTAACAATAGCCGCAATGAACAAATGGAAGCGAACAATCAGCTGCAAAACATGATGGGGCGCCTTTTTGCCCTCCGGGAAGACTATCCTGATCTCAAAGCCAACGAGAACTTTCTGAAACTCCAGGAAGAGCTGACGTCTACCGAAAATAAAATTGCTTATTCCCGTCAGCTATACAACAATACAGTTATGGAATACAACACAAAGATCCAATCCATCCCGACAAACTTTGTTGCCGGTGTTCATAACTTCATTCAACAGGAAATGCTGGAAACTCCTCCGGAAGAACGGGAAAATGTCAAAGTTGATTTTAATACGGGCGATCGTTCATGATTATGTACAAACAGATCGAGCGCAATAAGCGGAATACCGTGTTTATTGTTGCTGGTTTTATCATTTTCGTACTCCTCGTGGGAGCGGCCATCACTTACTTTTTGAATGGAGAGATCTATACTGGGTTGATTTTAGCCGTCGTTATGGGTGGTGGATATACTCTAATGATGCTCATGTCCAGTACAAACGTGGTCATGCGCATGAATCATGCCCATGAGATTAAGGATGGGAGTCAACATCAAAGACTTTGGGATGCAGTGGATAATATGGCCATGGTCGCGCGGATCCCCCGCCCCCGTCTTTTTATCATTAAAGACCAAAGCCCGAACGCATTCGCCACCGGTACTTCTCCAAAAAATGGGGCGGTTGCCGTTACCACCGGACTGCTCGATAGACTCAATCACGAGGAGATCGAAGGCGTGATTGCCCATGAGGTGGCGCACATTCGCAACTACGACATTCGTTTGTCAACCATTGCCGTGGCTCTTGTTTCGGTCGTTGCCATCCTTAGTGATCTCGGATTGCGCATGATGTTTTTCTCCCGAGGCGGTAATAACAAGCAACATCCCATCATGCTGATTTTCGCGCTTGTACTCATTATTATATCACCGTTAATCGCGACGATGATCCGCCTTGCCATCTCAAGAAACCGGGAATATCTTGCAGACGCCAGTGCCGTGGACTTAACGAGAAATCCAAATGCGTTGGCTTCGGCACTGAAGAAAATTTCAGGCGTTTCGCAACCCGTGCGAGAAGCATCTGGGGCATCAGCATCGCTTTATTTTTCTGATCCACTGAAAAAGAAAACGGCGCAATTATTTTCATCTCACCCACCGCCGGAAAAACGAATTGAACGGCTGTACCAGATGTAACGTCCACTTCTTTATTTACAAGAGAGGTTATGAACACCTTTTACTATGTTAATGTACGCTAGAATTGGCGTGCATATTTTTTATCCATTAGATAAAACCAGGGTGCCCGTGATATAGTAGGAGTAGATTTTCACTATAGAAAAGAGGCGTCGTATCATGGCTCAACAAACTTTAGAAGTTTTGCAATCGACGGATTTGAAACCAAAGCCAGATTCCTCAGAACTCGCTTTTGGCAAGTATTTTACCGATCATATGTTTATGATGGACTATGCTGCTGATAAAGGTTGGCAGCGCCCACGGATCGTTCCCTATCAACCATTAACCATGGATCCATCAGCAATGGTTTTTCATTACGGCCAGACGGTCTTTGAAGGATTAAAAGCATACCGCATGTCTGATGGCGATATTCGTCTTTTTCGTCCTGAAGAGAATTTTAAACGAATGAATCACTCCAGTGAGAGACTCAGCATCCCTCCAATTGATGAAGACTTGATGCTTGATTACTTAAAAGAACTTGTAAAACTCGAAAAAGAGTGGATTCCTACCGAACCGGGGACATCTCTTTACATTCGCCCCATGATCATTTCTACAGAAGAAAGCCTGAATGTGGCGCCTTCGAATACCTACACATTTATGATTATCTTGTCGCCGGTCGGTTCTTTTTACAAAGAAGGGATCAATCCCGTTGGTATTTTTGTTGAAGATGAATACACGCGTGCTGCTCCAGGTGGGACAGGCAATGCCAAAACCGCTGGTAATTATTGTGCCGCGTACAAAGCTCAAGAACGGGCGACGGCTAACAATAAGGCTCAGGTGCTTTGGCTTGATGCGATTGAAAAGAAATATATCGAAGAAGTCGGGAGTATGAATGTTTTTTTCAAAATTGACGGAGAAATTCATACACCTGTATTAAATGGAAGCATACTGGAAGGCATTACGCGAAAAAGTGTTATCGAACTTTTGGAACATCTGGAAATGCCCGTTCAAGAACGCCAGATTTCCATGGATGAGGTAATCGCTGCTCATGAAGCAGGAACCCTTCAGGAAGTCTTCGGCACAGGCACTGCTGCCGTTATATCCCCGGTAGGTTCGTTGCAATACAAGGATCAAGATTATGTCGTTAACAACGGGAAAATGGGCGAAACCGCGAAGCAACTGTACGAAACGTTAATCGGAATCCAAACAGGACGCCTGAAGGATCCATTTGGATGGACCGTGATGTTGGAAGCGTAAAAAGGGGGGCCTCAAAAGTCCTTTTTCGGAATTTCGATCCCCCGACATTGAATAGTTCAAAATAATCCCGTACCACTTTTTAAGTGATACGGGATTTTTCGTCTAATCATTCATCTTACTGTGACTTAAATCGATCATTATGCGAAGATACACGGGCATAACGGTCTGCATCAGGATGTATATACAACTTCGCTGCGTTTACTGCTAACGCAGCATCCGTAAAGGTTCCGGCAATAAGTGGGATACTGCTTGAATGGTTCGAGATATCCCCTGCCGCAAATATCCCCGTGGCATCTGTTTCCATTTGATTGGACGTCCGCAATCGACGTTCCTCCACTTTTAAGCCTATCGAATTATGATCAAGAAAACTCAAATCCGGCTGGTAACCGTGATTAACAATGACAGCGTCCGTCTTTCGAAACTGGCACTGTTCATTTTCACAATGCTTCAATGTGACATTTTCGATACAACATGTACCATCTTGACTCGATTCTAAATCGTCGATAGCATACGGGGTAAGTATATCAATAGAGGAATTTCGCATCCTTGCGACGAACTTCTCATGACCGCCAAATTGATCACGCCGATGGACCACAGTGACGCTTTTTGCAATCGGTTCAAGTTCATTCGCCCAATCTACAGCAGAATTCCCTCCACCTGAGATAACAACATCTTTACCTCGAAACTTTCCCAGCTCTTTCACGGCATAGTAAAGGTTGGTTGTTTCAAATTTCTCAGCACCTGGTATGTTCAACTTTGTTTGCTTTAATATCCCATATCCCGTTGCCAAGATGATCGTTTTAGAATAATGGTCACGGTTTTTGTTTGTGGTGATATGAAAGTAACCATTATCCATTTTCTTTATGTCTATGACTTGCTCCCCAAGCACAATCGTAGGCTGGAAAGTAAATGCCTGATCAGTAAGTTGGGAGATGAGCTGAGCCCCCGTGGTTGGAGGCAAACCTCCGACGTCCCAAATCGTCTTTTCCTTATAAACATTCACTTTTCCGCCAAGCTCTTCCTCGTATTCAATCACTTTGGTCTTCAAATCACGCATTCCACTATAAAAAGCGGAATATAAACCGGCAGGCCCTCCACCTATAATCGTGACATCATAACACGCCGACTCAAGCACCATGCATTCCCCCTAACGAAAAAGCTTTTTGCGATGGCTGGGCATCTCCATCCATCATCAGATCATAGCTTAAACAAACCGGCTTGCCACTTCTCGGATCAGCAACAACATCTGCTTCAATTTGGAAGACATCACGTAAGACTTGCGTATTCATCACGTCCTCTGGTCTTCCCTCTCGAACGATTGCCCCTTCTCGTAATGCCACCATATGATCTGCAAAGCGGGACGCGTGGTTTAAGTCATGAATAACCAACACGATGGTACGCCCTTGTTGCTCATTTAAGCGCTGTAATACTTGCAACACTTCCAGTTGGTGAGCAAGATCGAGATAAGTGGTAGGCTCATCGAGCAGCAACAACTCTGTTTGCTGGGCAAGAGCCATAGCAATCCATACCCGCTGTCGTTGGCCGCCGGATAGCGCATCCAGAGACCGATCACCCAACTCGGCCATGCCTGTCTGTTCAAGGGCAAGATCAATCATTTCGTAATCTTGTTTGTGCAACGCCGCAAATCCTCTTTGATGGGGGTGTCTTCCGTAAGCCACGAGCTCACGTACTTTCAAACCACTTGGTGCTTCGGGACCTTGCGGCAATATGGCCATCTTTTGAGCAATTTGCTTTGTCGGTTGTGTATGAATCGATTTCCCATCTAAATAGACTGATCCTTGGGAAGCATTCATCACACGGCCCAGAGTTTTTAAAATCGTCGATTTTCCACAACCATTGGGACCGATGATCGTTGTAATTTTTCCTTCGGGGATTTGCAGCGTCAGGTCATCAACGATTGCTTCTTTTTCATAACGGATCGAGAGATGGTTCGCTTCTAATCGAGTCATATTTTCACCTCATTACGGAGTTTTCATTAGTAAATACAGAAAATACGGAGCTCCAAGAATGGCCACCACAATCCCGACGGGGATTTCTGATGGTGACAGGATGTTGCGGCTGATCATATCTGAAAACAACAGGATTAATGCACCAATCATGGCAGCGGTTGGAATCATGACCTGATGGCGCGGACCGACCATACGCCGGGCAATGTGAGGGGCCACAAGTCCAAGGAAAGAAATGGCACCTCCAACTGCAACGGATGCACCAGCTAACATAACAGCCAATACAAGTAAACGACGTCGGGTACGCTCAACCTTGATACCTAACGAAACAGCAGATGGATCTCCCAATCGCATGACATTTAGCGTTTTTGCCTGCATCATAACAAGAGGAATAAGGAGGACCATCCACGGCAATGTGGCGAGGGTTTCATGCCAAGTCGCTCCCCAGATATCCCCGTTCAGCCAAACCGTTGCTTGCATAAAATCATTGGGATTCATTCGCAGTTGAAAAACGATCAGAATCGCCGTAAACCCTGCATTTATCCCAATACCGACTAATAGTAAACGGATGGGGGTGACCCCTTTTTTCCACGCCAGTGTATAGATGAGAAATGCAGCAGTGAGCGCACCGACAAACGCGAAAATGGGAAGAAAAAAAGCCGTTCCGCCTAACGCTGTGTATGAACCCTGGACAAAGTAAATAAAAAGGACAACACCCAAACCGGCACCGGCATTGATGCCAAGTATGCCTGGATCTGCCAACTCATTACGGGAAATGCTTTGCAAAATGGCACCTGAAATCGCTAATCCAGTACCTACCAATAACGCAATCACCATTCTCGGCAATCGAAATTCGAATAAAACGAGGGCATGTTCCTCTGTACCACTACCCATAAATGTTCGTAAGACCTCGAGAGGAGCGATGGTCATCGTCCCCATTTGTAGACTTAGCAGGAAAACACCGAAGATCAACAAGACGAGCACTGCATAAATAAATACTGTCCGTTTCATGCTAGACCCCCCTTCCTTCCCTGCGAGCGAGATAGAGGAAGAAGGGCACACCGATCAATGCGGTAATCGCACCAACCGGTGTCTCATAGGGTGCATTAACAAGACGAGCAACTATATCAGCTACGACCAATAGCAAGCTGCCTAGAATGGCAGAACACGGCACAATATAACGGTAATCAAGTCCAACAAATGCACGTGTGATATGGGGAATGACTAAGCCAATAAAACCAATCGTTCCAGCAACAGCTACTGCAGCACCTGTCATGAGCATCACTGCAATGATACCCATTGTTCGAACAACACCCGTACGCTGTCCTAAGCCTTGAGCAACATCTTTTCCCAAGCTTAAAATAGTAATGGAACGAGCTAACCATAGCGCGATCACCATCCCGATAACAACTACGGGAAGAATGAGTTGTAGGCGGTGCCAATCCATACCAGCCAGACCACCAGCAAACCAGAAACTTAAATCTTGAGCTACGTCAAAATAGATGGCAATCCCTGAAGAAATGGCACTTAAAAAAGCACCAATTGTGACCCCTGCTAATGCAAGTTTGGCAGGGGTTAATCCCCCCTTTGCCAACGAACCCACAAGAAAAACAAGTGCCGTTCCCACACCCGCACCGATAAATGCAGCAAATAAAAAACCGGTATAAGATACACTTGAGAAGAAAGCAAACATAATGGCGAGCGCCAAGGCAGCGCCATCCGTGATCCCGATAATCGAAGGTTCTGCAAGTGCATTTCTCGTCATTCCCTGCATCAGTGCTCCCGAAACGGCCAGAAAGCTCCCTACAAGAACAGCACCAACCACCCTTGGGAGACGTATTTCATGGATAATTTGGTGTTCTGTTAACAAGTCATCATAGGCGAAGATCGCCTGCCAAACGGTTCCGGGGGTGATATTGGCCGCACCTAAAGACATGGATAGAACAATTGCACATATCAGTAGAATCGTCCCAGCCATCATAATCATGATCACGGCCATAGGTTTTGAGCGAAGCTGTTGTTTGGCAGTAGGAGAAGTTTCATCTACCATTGTGTTCCTATCCTTCTTTCTCATCTAGCCTTCTTTTTCCATCTCCTTAATGATGTCCACAAATAAATCAATCTGATGGTAGACGGAGATAGGGTCATAAGGATAAAAGGTATCGTAATCATTGAGGCGATAACGATCATTTTGCACGGCATCCAACCCTTCCCATACGGATGACCCTTCTAATTGATCTTTTGCTTGGTGCTGGTTTTGTGGATCGTAACTCGTAAGAAACATATAGTCTGCCGCATATTCAGGTACCACTTCTTGAGAAAGCATGAGCACATCTTCTTCCTCCATTACTTCTTCCTCAATGATTTCAGGTGCTTCTAGATTTAAAGCGTTATATAATGCTTGACCGCCACGACCGAAATTTTTCCCAAAAACATACAGTTCATTGTCATTCGTAATTTCGTAGAGACCAAATGTCGCATCCGCGGGAACGAGACCCTCTATTTCCTCTCGAGCTTCTTTAGCCCGATCATGATAGTCATTTAAGAATGCCTGTGCTTCCTCTTCTGCTCCCACGATGTCTCCAAACATCTCTGTCATATCTTCAACGTTTGTCGCTGTGTTGTAAGGAATCTGTACCGTAGGTGCAATTTCTTCCAACTGCTCAAGATTTTCATCGTACATAACCACAATTAAGTCCGGATCTAGCTCTAGGATTTTTTCTACATTCGGCGGATCTCCGATATCTTCAACCCCTTCGAGTTCTTCTTCAAGAAAGGGGTTATCAAAGGCAATTGGACCAGCTCCAACCACATTGGCCTCGACGGTTAGTAATTCACCAGCGTAAAAATCGGTCACTATACGTTCCGGTTCGTTTGGAACTTGAAAATCTTCTCCCTCTATGTTTATAGTTCGATAAGCTTCGTCTGGACTTCCATCAACGGATTCATTCCCACAGGAAGCCAAGATAAGAAAACCCATCATCATAATGATCTTTTTTGTCACTTCCATCTTCTCCCTACAATTTTAATTCGGTGTTATCCCCGTGAGCGAGAACAATTCCCTCTTATCTTAATTGATAATAATTATCAGTGTCAATATAAAAAAGACCTGCCATCGTATAATGGCAAGGTCTGTGATTTATAAATTGAACGCTAATGATAGATAGAAAAAATAGAACATAGACAGCGCATTGGGATACGTACAGTCGATACATTTAATACGCTTCTTTGTCAAAGGTAATCAATAAACTTCCCAGAACACCCCTTCTGTCAAAGGAGAAAGGGATCTGGCTAACGTTCATTATCTCGATCCATTCACTTCACGAAAGAAACAAAGGCAAAAGCGGAGCTTTAACAGATTCAAAAAAATCGTTTAAGAGGCGTACAAAGCCTTTGAAATCCCAGAAGATCCCTATGATCATTATACTTACGGGATTTTTAGCTCAGCCTTTTTTATTGTTCTTTAGAAAATTTTCAATGTATTCACGTGCCGCCTCCGAGCTACCCCCGTATGTTTCTGCCCTTTTTTCGTCTTTTTGAATACGTTCTTTCGCCTTTTGGATCACTTCTTCCGCTTGACTTTCCGGGACGATTACGACACCATCGACATCGCCAACAACGATATCACCCGGCTTCACATCTACACCACCTACGTTAATGGGAATATTGATGCTTCCTTCCTCCGTTTTTTTACTTGCAGCAGGAGTTGTCCCTTTCGTAAACACTGGAAAATTCAAGTCACGAATTCCGTCAATGTCACGGATCACTCCATCAATCACAACCCCGTGCAAACCGAGCGTTTTTGCCAGCCCAATCACAAAATCACCAGCAAGTGCATTGGATGCTTCTCCTTTTCCGTCTACGATTAGTACGTCGCCAGGCTTTGCATGGTAAATTCCTTCCAATACTGAAATGTTTTCACCTGCAGGTGCATCAACGGTGAATGCTCGCCCATACATATGCCAATCATCATTCAGTGGCTTGATGCTTATGTCCAAATGGTTTTTTCCGCCAAGTGCATCAGAAACTGGAGTCGTAGGTAAATGTTCAAATTCTTTGTAATCAACCATCGTTTTCGCCCCTTTTCCTCTTTCTTACTTTCCCTATACATTTAAAATAAAAGATTTTCATTAGTTAAACAAGATGCAAACGTTTTTACACTTATTGACTGATGGCATATTTTGAAGAAGATACAGATGTAGCTCTGATTAAAGCGACGGACCTGAAATTTCTTGCAGAGGAGTGGAAAAACTATTCAACTCAAAAAGAACCTCAATTTAATTTGCAAATAATCAACATGACGGGTGAGCTTACACGTACGCAACTCATGAATAGAATGTCTTGGACACTGTAGTCTCATTGCGGTTCCCCACTATATTTGCTAACATAAAGAAATGACAATGGTAAAAAGGATGCACGTCCATGGCTAAAAATCAAGGAAAAATAATCGCACAAAACCGAAAAGCACGCCACGATTTTTTCATTGAGGAAACATTTGAGGCAGGAATGGAATTGCGCGGCACTGAAATAAAATCGATTCGAGCGGGAAAAATGAATATCAAGGAAAGTTTTGCCCGAGTGGAAAATGGTGAGGTCTTTCTACATCAAGCCCACATCAGTCCATATGAGCAAGGGAATCGTTACAATCATGACCCCGTTCGTACACGAAAATTGCTGCTCAACAAAAGAGAAATCAAGAAGCTAACTGGACAATCTCAACAACAAGGCTACGCCATCATTCCTACCAAGGTTTATTTGAAAAAAGGACTGGCGAAAGTCGAAATTGGTCTCGCAAAAGGGAAAAAGAAATATGATAAGCGCGAATCCCTCAAGCAAAAAGATGCTAAACGCCAGATGGATAAAGCAGTAGGCCGGCGTATGAAAGGCATGGAATAACAAACGTTCGTTACTTCGCGGACGTTTTTTTCTGTTTGATCATCACCCCTGCCAAAACCACGATCACGAGAATGGGCCATAGGTAGTATGCCGAGATCTCCCCTCCCTGAAAAATCCACGAGATCATAACCATACCCATTGCCAATATGCCAATTACAGGTAAAACGATGCGGATATTTACAAACGTGAATTTACTAAAATGGTTCATAATCACCACAATCGCACCAAGAATGAGCAGAAGTGCAACAAATTGAATAGAGAGAAGAATCGCCATTGTCGACATCTATCTACGTCCCTCCTCTAATGATATACACCGCAATATTTCGGGTACAAAAGATTATAATCGCAAGCGGCAGAATCAACATGAAGGTAATGCTATAATCGTTTTGAAAAAAGCCAAACAGAATAACGACTGTCATACCAATGATGATCCCTACATTAATATTCAAATGCTTACTCATTTCAACTTTTTGATCAAACCATTTCAATACAAAAAAGATCTGAGTCAAAAATACAGCGAAAAGAAAGAAAAATACAACTACTATAGCGATCTGACTCTGCATCCTCGATTCACCCCGCCCTGTGCTTCCCACTAATGGTACCGTATGACAAGCCATCACTTTTTATGAATTGAATGATGATCGGATTCTATCCCTCTATTTCATTTTTATGTTAACCTATATTTAAATTAAGTTAACGAAGGTGAGTTGTTGTAGTTTGAGTTCTAGAAATGTTGTTTATATTTCAATGTTAGTAGCGATTACAGGAGTACTAGGATTAATCCCTCCAATCCCCGTTCCCATCATTCCAGTGCCAATCACTTTGCAAACGCTAGGGGTGATGTTGGCGGGATCTCTACTCGGCCCTAAAAAAGGTTTTTTCAGTATGTTCTTATTCGTATTGCTCGTGGCCATTGGGATCCCTCTTTTATCTGGCGGCCGGGGCGGACTTGGTGTACTATTGGGACCAAGCGGCGGATACATTCTCAGCTGGCCGATTGCCGCACTAATGATTGGCTGGCTAATCGGACGAATGAAAAATGTGAATATGAAAAACCTTCTTACCATAAATGTCGCGGGAGGCATTCTACTTATTTACCTTTGTGGTAGTGCATGGTTTGCTTTTATTACAGATTTACCATTCCTTCCTAGTTTTATGGCAAATATCGCGTTCGTCCCAGGCGATTTGACTAAGGCAGTGTTAACAGCTTTTTTGACAATTAAAATTAGACAAGCGGGTGTACTCCCACTCCAAAGACAGCTAAACCGTCAAGAAATTTCGAGGTGATGATATGAACATCGCAGCACCGATATTTACATATGCAAAACGACAGCCGGACAAAACAGCAATTGTACATGGGCGCAGGTCGATAACCTACCAAACCCTGGCTGATCGAATCAGCCGAGTCATGCAGTACATGAATGGTTTTTGTAATAAAACGATGAGGGTTGGCATACTTTCCCACAATCATATTGAAGCGATTGAAACCGCACTCGGGACGGTTTTGAGTGGTCATTTGATCGTGATGCTTGACCAGAAATGGACAACGACTCAACTCATCGAGACCATAAGAGAGCTCGACATCGATATCGTATTTACGGATGCCGAATTTGCAGAGGTAATGAAAGATCAAACAACTGTTGTGACGTTTCAAACAATGACTGATGATCCATTGATCAGCTACTCAAATTGGGTGATGCAGTATTCAGACACGGATAAGCACCCTGCCTTGGCGCCGGGTGGAAAACAGCCCTTTTATATCGGCTTTACATCTGGAACCACCAGCCGTCCGAAAGGGTTTATCCGTAATCATGATTCATGGATCGAGAGCTTTCATGCCTGTCGTCCGATTTTTAATATTAATCAGGACAGTCATGTCGTTACTCCGGGGCCGATGGTTCACTCATTATTTTTATTTACTATTTTTCAGACACTGTTTGAAGGAGCTACCCTTTATATACTCAAAAATTTTTCCGAACAAGATGTGATCCATCTTGTTCAACATTACCCCATTACAACAATCTATCTTGTCCCGACGATGACTGAAGCGATGATCCATCAGCTACCGGAGGATGTCGCTCACCTGAATAAAAGCGTTTCTCTCATCAACTCTGGCGACAAATTAACAAAGGGAACAAAACAACGACTGTATAACGTTTGGCCAAACGCAAATTTATATGAATTTTATGGGGCTTCGGAATTAAGCTTTGTTTCTGTATCCACACCAGGTGATCATGAAAAGAGACCAGATAGCGTCGGACGTCCTTTTTATAATGTAGAAGTCTCCATTCAAGACCAATCGGGGAAGCCACTACCAATGGGTGAGGTTGGAACATTATACGTTAAAAGTAACATGTTATTTAACGGTTATATGGACCAAGCCGAGACGGCAAAAGTGTTCCAAAATGGCTGGGCGACAACCGGAGACCTGGCCAAGATCGACGGGGACGGTTATCTGTACCTCGTGGGCCGAGAGAAAAACAGAATCATTAGCGGAGGATGGAATATCTTCCCTGAAAAGGTTGAAGAAATCATTAAACAACATTCCGGTATAAAACAAGCAGTTGTCATTGGGATTTCAAGCCGCTTTTGGGGCGAAATACCAGCACTCATCCTTGAGGGGAACTCCAACTTTATGAATCGAAAAGAGCTTAGACAAAGTTATCAAAATCAACTTCAACGGCACGAATGGCCGCGTAAAATCTATTCTGTGGATACATTTCCTTATACACCTAGCGGCAAAATCGCAAGAGGTCAATTAAAAGAGCTGATTATGAAGGAGAAAAGGGAAAATAAAAAGGTGATCGCATGGCCACACCTGTAATCGTTGAAACAAAACGAACCCCCGTCGGCAAAGCCGGAGGATCACTAGAAAATGAGCCCCCCGAGAACTTAGCTGCCCCTGTGTTAAAAACACTTATCTCTAATACGAACATCCAACCCGATATGGTAGATGAGGTCGTATTGGGAAATGCTGTAGGACCTGGAGGAAACATTGCTCGTCTTGCCCTGTTAACCGCCGGCTTTCCTGTTGATGTTCCCGGGGTTACGATTGACCGACAGTGCGGTTCAGGACTTGAAGCGATCAATTACGCCGCCCGCTTTATCCAGAACGGCGCTGGCCACCTCTACATTGCCGGTGGTGTTGAAAGTACAAGTCTTGCCCCCTGGAAAGTTGAACGGCCAGTAAATCCTGATGAGGAACCACGATTTTTTTCAAGAGCAAGGTTTTCACCAGATACAATTGGCGACCCAGAAATGGGCATAGCCGCCGAGAACGTCGCCATAAAGTATGGAATTAGTCGTAAAGATCAAGATGCCTTTGCATTGAGAAGTCATCAACTAGCTTCCATAGCACAAAAAGCAGGACATTTTGAACAAGAAATCGTCCCCATCGAACAGGCTGACGGTACAATAGTCAAACATGATGAATGCCCGAGGGGCAAAAAATTAGAGAATTTACTGCCACGTCTTAGGCCTGTGTTTCAAAAAGACGGGACTGTCACAGCAGGCAATAGTTGTCCAATGAATGATGGAGCTGCGGCAACATTGATCGTATCCCGTGAAAAGGCAGAGACACTCGGATTGGAACCATTAGCGACCTTTGTCGATGCCGCCACCGCTGGGGTCGACCCTAACCTCCTCGGTATCGGACCAGTTCCTGCCGTCAACAAACTCTTAAAAAGAAACCACTTAACCGTTGACGACATTGGCCTCGTTGAATTTAATGAAGCCTTTGCTGCACAAGTCATCGCATCACTTCATCAGTTACAGATTCCTTGGGATAAAGTCAATATTAATGGCGGGGCGATTGCCCTCGGTCACCCGTACGGCGCTTCCGGGGGAATTATGATTGCTCGACTCATCCAAAACATGAGGCAGCAGCAAGTGCAATACGGTATCGCTACCATGGGGATTGGCGGAGGGATGGGATCTGCTGTGTTACTAAGATTACATTAATATAATTGCTGAACAAATCGCAGCCGTTGGGCGATTGAGCGATTTTTCAAATGGTTGAAACAGCATGTGAAGATCTAGGCTTTTTATGGATACGACGAAACCGCTGTCCACAATCTCTTTCTTGCACTCATTGTGTATGGTCTTCATGTATTTATTCAGCTCGAAACAAACAGTAAAAAGAGGGATTTGAAAATTTTCCGATGGCCCAAAGCTGCCCTTTGGAAACCATCAAGAGTGTGGATACGCCGGTTTGACAATCGTTCCGTTCTATAAAAGACATCATTTATTGTCGGCATTCAGGTCTTAAATGTATATATCTTCCAAATGGGTAAACTTAAGAAAGTATACCGCCATGAATACAAATCCAACCATAGATAGTGACAAGAATCCTAACCAAAATGGTTCCAATCATCAACAACCGATGATTGGAACCATTTTTAATTTATTCTTGGCTGGTTATATCCCAGCCTCAAAGAGTAATGAAAAGCACGAATGCCCAATCCCACTATTGAGGTACTCATACCTAGCTGTAAGATTTTGCTGTTCTTCACCCCAACTGCCAGGGTCTGCTTGATTGGTTTTTTTTCGACTTAAACTTGGAGCCAGTTATTTCTTCTTTCCTCATCTTTTTAGGCTCTGGGCCACGATCCAGTTTATTTTTGAGTGTTTTCTTCATCGTTAACGTGTAGGGTGCCAGATACAGACGTTCCGAACGGCGTTCACATCGCGGACAAAAGGAAAACGTCTTCTCCTCTTTGATGGAATGATGGTCTTCCGTGAAATCGCCACAATTTTTACACCGAAATGAATAAGAAGCCATCGTCAATCCAGGCCTTTTTTCGGGAGGATGTTTTTGTCAAAAATAGCGGTTGGTATCGATACGGTACAGCATGCGTTGGGGATGTCCACGATACCGTTAATTCGGCCTTCCACCGGTGCGGTTGCGAGAAGCATATATGCTTGTTCCCCTGTATATCCCAGTGTTTTCAAGTAATCGATCGCATTTAAACATGCGTTTCGATAAGCAATATGTGCATCAAGATAGCTCTGTTTGCCGGTCGTTTCATGGACACTCACGCCTTCAAACACGAGGTATTCGCTATATTGTGGATCCATGGGGCCGGGTTGGAACACGGGATTTCTCTGGATGTTATGCTTTTCCATGCCATTTTTAATAATATCCACCTTCAGTTCAATCCAACCGGGCATTTCAATTCCGCCGCAAAACGTGATTTCACCGTCACCTTGGGAGAAATGAAGGTCACCGACCGAAAGGTTTGCGCCGTCAACATAAACAGGGAAATAAACACGTGATCCCAGGGAAAGATTCTTGATATCACAATTCCCGCCATTTTCCCGAGGCGGCACGGTACGGGCGCCTTCTTTGGCTACGCGCCGGAAGTCTTCTCCTTCTAATGTTCCAAGAACGACGCTGTCCTCATCAGGGAGGTTGGCCAAAGGAGGAACGCGATTTTCATCTTCATCAACGAGGGCCGCTTCCCGACGGTTCCATTCCATAAGTAAGTCATGGGAAGGAGCGACACCGATTAAGCCCGGATGAATAACGCCTGCAAACTTTACCCCGGGGACATGCCGGGACGTCGTATAGATGCCATGAAAATCCCAAATCGATTTGTTTGCTTCCGGGTAATGATCCACAAGAAAACTTCCGCCGTTCTCTTTTGCGAATATCCCATTAAATCCCCATGGGTGTTCATCAAATGAGCCTATATCCAAGATGTCGACAACAAGTAAATCCCCTGGTTCCGCTCCTTTCACTTCGACAGGGCCACTTAATACGTGCACGCGATTTAAATTGACATCCCGAATTTCCGTTCCATCGTCGTTATTGTTAATTTGCCCGTCTGTCCAGTCCAAACACTCCATTTTAAATTGTTGACCGGGGTTGACGCTAAATGCCGGCGGTATATCCGGATGCCAGCGGTTATGACCAGGTATTTCCTGCTTGTCCATTGACTGGGAAATATCCACTTTGTACAATGTTTCAGACATTTAAAAACCCTCCATTTTTTTAAAAAATACAATCATTTATATCTACCCAATAAGATTTTATGTTAAACAAATCACCACTCCCCCTCCTCCCACTATCACTAAAGAAACCAGTCATAATAATCAAACCGATGATTCCACCTAGACCTATGGGCGGAATTGAAGCCAGTATACTTCGATAACTTGTCATTGTTATGAATATTACTATTTGTATAACTCCTTTATATATGTTTAACTATAAATAAGGTTAATAAAAAGTATTCACTAGGGGAGCCGTTATCGGCTGAGAAAAGCAAAGCTTTGACCCTTCGAACCTGATCTGGTTCATACCAGCGTAGGGAAGTGGAGTTCGCATGTCATATGAAGAAAAAAACCAATGTTTACATATGACAAAAGCCACTCTGATTCTCTCAGGGTGGCTTTTATTTTTGCAGGAGGTGTACCGTTAATATGATACCAACGAAAAAGCTTCAACTCCGTGACATTATCGTTATGTCTGCCATTTCGATCGTCTTTGGGATTCTGTACCTTGTATGGATTTTTGCGGCAGGTCTTCTTTCCGGCGTTTTAGGTCCTATGGGCGGAGCTTTGTTATCGGGGCTATGGATTATGGCTTGTATTGTCTGCGCTTATATTATTCGAAAGCCCGGGGTTGCGTTTATGGGTGAAATGATTGCCGCTTTCACAGAAGTTCTCATTGGATCGGTAAGTGCAGGTTCTGTGCTTTTGCTGGGCTTTACCCAAGGGATTGGCTGTGAAATTGTGTTTGCCCTGTTTTTATGGCGCAGATATTGGCTTCCGATACTTATGCTAGCCGGCATGGGCGGGACCACAGCAAATTTTGTGACGAGCTATTTCATATCCGGGTACAGCCAATTAGCCCCTGGATTGTTAGTGGCAATGCTTGGTGTAATGCTTGTAAGCGGTGCTCTGGCTGCATGGCTAAGTAAAGGAATTGCCGATAAACTCGCCCAAACCGGTGTACTGAATTCTTTCGCGCTCGGCCGTGAAAAATTGCAAAAAGAGAGGGAGCGGAAAAATCATGGTTTGCGTGCAAACTGATCACCTTTCCATACGTTATCCAACGAACGAGACGCCAACGGTTCAAGACATTTCAGCTTTTTTTCCTTCTAATTCCCGTTCTTTAATTCTCGGGCCGAGCGGTGTAGGGAAGAGCACAATCACGCTCGCACTCAATGGAATTATTCCGCAATCGATAGAGGCCGAAGTCTCCGGTGAGGTTGCCGTGGGTGATCTTCATCCACAACATCACACGGTAGGTGAAATGTCGAAGAAGGTAGGGATTCTTTTCCAAGATCCTGAGACCCAATTTTGTATGTATACCGTTGCAGAAGAAGTCGCTTTTGGTCTGGAGAATCTACAAGTACCGCGAGATCAAATGGATTCCATTATTCATGATTCCCTTCAAAAAACCGGATTGTTACACGTTAAAGAAGACCCTATCCATTCCCTTTCCGGTGGAATGAAGCAAAAACTCGCGTTGGCTTGTCTTATGGCCATTGATCCTGAAGTCCTTATCCTAGACGAACCAACGGCAAATCTCGACCCCCAAGCAACAATCGAAGTTTTTGCTTTGATTGATCAGTGGGGGAAACGGGCGAAAAAAACGATGATATTCATTGAACATCAATTGGATGATATGATCCATTTCATTGATGACCTTATCATTTTAAACAAGCAGGGAAAGATTGCTTACACCGGAACACCGAGAGAGTTATTTCAGAAGCACGCGAACCAGTTCATGAGTGAAGGGATATGGTTACCCAAAACCGTGAAGACGGCAATATCTTTGGGAGACTTTATCCAATGGGACCCTTTTCCGCTTTTACCTGCTGAACTTGAGCAGCAATTAATAAAAGCAGGGATTTCGGAACCCAGAATTCCGCCCACCAAGGAACAACCCATGTATGGAAAACCAATTATCGAAATGCAAAATGTTTCCTATGCATATGACAATAATACAAATGCCTCCTCAGTATTGTCGGAGCTTACATTTCACATCCATCAGGGTGAGTTCACCGTACTTGCGGGGGCAAATGGAGCCGGGAAAAGTACAATTGCCCAATTGTTTCTTAGGGCAAAAAAGCCATCAACAGGAATTATAAAATGGAAAGACCACCCATTACCATCGTGGTCCGATCATCAACTCATGGCCCAAATCGGACTCGTCATGCAAAATCCTGAGAGTCAGTTCATCACAGAGCGTGTGGACGAGGAGTTATCCTACGGTCCTCGCCAAATGGGTTGGTCAGAAGACAAACGTAGTTCTCATGTCGATCAACTGCTGGATATCGTTAACTTATCCCATGTTCGAGATCATAATCCTTTTTCATTAAGCCAAGGGCAAAAACGACGATTATCCGTAGCGACCATGCTCATTAATGATCAGGAGCTTCTCATTCTTGATGAACCTACGTTTGGCCAAGATGCCGAAAATACAGAGGAATTGATGAATTTGTTAAAATCCCTTCAACAACAAGGAAAAACCATTCTTATGATCACACATGACATGGGCTTGGTTGAGCAATTTGCCACCCATATGATTGTCTTACATGAAGGTCGTTGTGCGTATGAGGGAAATCCGATATCTTTTTTACATTCACCTTCCTATGAAAAATTACGTGCGCAAACAAAACTTACTACACCTATCGACCGCAAATTACAACAATGGCAAGATCATGTTCAGCAAAAGGTAGGCGTGCAACATGCTTGAACAATACCAAACAAACAACCATTTTCTCCAACAGGTAAACCCCTTGGCAAAATTAATAGCACTGCTCGTTGTCATTGCGGCCATGATTTTCGTGTTTGATCCCTGGACTCCGTTCCTTCTATGGGTGGTTTCCGTATTAATGCTTCACCTCTTAGGCGGAATACCTGTAAAGTTTATCACATTGATAAGTATTCCTTTTATGCTATTCGGCCTTACCTTTGTCTGGATAAACGCTGTATTTCCAGCAGAAAGAGGAGAACTGATTCTGTTTTCTCTTTTCGGTTTGCCGATTGCGTTGGAAAATATACAAACAGGATTATCACTCGGATTTCGGAGCCTTGTGTTTGGCACTTGGTCATTATTGTTTGTATTAACGACGAGCCCGACGATATTTTTGCACAGTCTAATTCAAAACGGTAAGCTTTCCCCACGCTTTGGCTATGGAATCATGGCTGCCTACCGCCTCATTCCTGTATTTAAAAACGAATGGCAGCAATTGAAGCTAGCCCATCGTATTCGAGGACTTGGTGAGAAAGGGGGCCTTATTGGGCGTTATCGGCAAATGAAGCGCTATGCCATCCCTTTGCTCGCCAGCGCCATTCGAAAAGCCAGCCGTTTGGCTATTGCTATGGAGTCCAAGGGTTTTGACGGCAGCCGAAACCGTACTTATTATCGTGTTATTCGCTGGTCCTCGAAGGACGCCTTTTTTGCTATGGGTGTTTCAAGCATTCTTACAGTTTTAATGATTAGCAGACAATGGTGGATATAACATCACACCCGTCATCTATTCATTATTCCACTGGGTTAATGGTGACACACATAGTGAGTTCTTACATGACTCTTCTTACCCTTGTTCGATTAAGAACCTGCAATAAATGGTCAAATCAACGCTTGGGGGTCGATTGCTTTTTCAGTTTGTTCGTTTAGTAAGCCTTTTTCTTGAAGGACTTGTTTAATCGCGATATTTCTTTCATCTGCTTCTTTTCCAATCTGTGAAGATAGATCGTATCCTAATATGGGGCTTAGGCCGGTAACTAAAGAAAGGCTGGATTCCATCCAATAATTACATGTGTCTTGATTGGCCTGGATGCCAGTAATGCACTTTGTCGTAAGCGTAGGTAGAGCATTCGATAGTAGTTCGATTGATTCCAGCAAGGTGTAAGCGATCACAGGCATCATCACATTGATTTCCAATTGGCTTGCGATTCCAGCCGTTGCGATTGCTGTTTCAAATCCGATAACCTGACAACATACCATATGGGTCATTTCTAAGATGGCCGGATTTACTTTTCCGGGCATAATCGATGAGCCCGGCTGGACAGAGGGAAGGGCAATTTCAGCTAAGCCTGTTCGTGGACCGGAAGCCAGTAAACGCAAATCACTGGTTATTTTAATCAGGTGGATGGCAAGTTCTTTCATTGCAAGCATGGTGTTGATGGCGGCATTTCTGTTTTGCATATAACTGAATGTACTCTGAGGAGCACGGAAAGGAAAATTCGTACGATGACTCACTTCGGCAATCGCTGTTTGTGGATAATCAGGATGGGTATTAATCACTGTACCGATGGCATTCCCGCCTAATCCAATTTCATATAACGGTTCAAGAGTGTCTTCGATCTGTTGATACATACCCTTTATCGTTCCTGCATATCCAGCAAATTCTTGCCCTAATCGCATAGGAACCGCATCATGTAAATGGGTTCGTCCGCTTTTTAATACGGACATTAACTCCTCCGATTTCTTTTCCAGTTCCTGTTGTAATTGTCCAATGGCAGGCAGGAGGCTTTGTGTGATGTTTTCCACAGCCGCGATATGTAATGCTGCAGGAAAGGTGTCGTTTGTTGATTGCGCCATATTGACATGATCATTTGCATGAACGTGAGAAGACGCTGATGACCCGGTTAAAATTTCAGAAGCCCGCTTCGCAATAATCTCGTTAGCATTCATGTTTTGTGATGTTCCAGCTCCAGCTTGGTACACATCGACAACAAAATGACCGTCCCAATGTCCATCGATCACTTCCTCAGCAGCTTCAATAATGGCACTTCCTATATCGTTTTGAAGCATATTCAATTTCATATTTGTAGCTGCTGCCGATGCCTTAATCACCCCTTGGGCTTTAATGAACGAGCGCGGAAGCCGGATTCCGCTTATTTGAAAGTTATCCACAGCACGTTGGGTTTGAGCCCCATAATAGGCTGATTGTGGAACTAATACTTGGCCCAGGGTGTCTTGTTCCGTACGATATTGCTCAGGCATTTTTCTCCCTCCGTACTTCAATGTATGTAACCTTAGCGGTTAGGGTATCCATTCACAGGGGGATTAAACATTTAAAGTTGGAACCCATACCAAACTTCTGTTTTAACTTGGATTAAAGGAATTTATATTTTTTCTCATTCCTGCTAGGATGAAATTAACGCAAAGTCGAAGGTTGGTTTTAAACATGAAAGTAGAGATGGGAAATCAAGCTGTCTATCCGATGATCGTTCCCGTAAGTAATCGTTTGAAAAGCATTAATTTTTATTTATACCAAAACGATCAAACTTTAACATTAATTGATGCAGGAATAAATACTGAAGAATGCTGGGGTGCTTTACTGAAAACATTAAAGACTTATGGATTCTCACTGGAGAATATCACTCAAATCATTTTAACTCACCATCACAGCGACCATGTGGGATTGGTGGATCGAATCACCTCCCAACACCCCATTCCTGTGTACGCACATCCATATGCCATCCCTCGATTACAAAGAGATGAGGATTTTATGCAGAGGAGAGTGAACTTCTTTGAAACGTTGTATGAGGAAGGTAGTTGTGGGGATGAGGGAAGGAAACAAGTTGAGTATTTAAAAAAAGCCATCCATAAAAATAAACAGAAAGCTCTTCAAACAGACATTCTACCGTTGAACGTAGGCAGCAATCCGGAAGTGATTGAAATGCCAGGTCATGCCCCAGACCAAGTATCCCTTTACCAGGAAAATACAGGTTGGCTTTTTGGTGGAGATTTACTCATTCACCATATTTCAAGTAACGCGCTTGTGGAACCCGATTGCAACGGAGAAAGGAAACAACCGTTGCTGCAACATATAGAATCACTAAGAAAAACCCTGGCCCTTCAACCAGACATTATTTTCCCTGGTCATGGATCAGTCATCAAAAAACCATCGATCCTCATAGAGAAAAGGCTCACCGACATTGACGACAAAGCAACTACACTGTCTAATTTCATCACAGAGGGAATCACAACCGTAAGTCAATTAGCCAAAAATTATTATGGGGAAAAATACACTTCTCAGTTTCCGCTTGTCATCTCAGAAATCATTGGACACCTCGATTACCTAGAATCGCTCAATCGTATAAAAAAAGAAAAAATGGATGGAATTTGGCATTACATCCCGATGAATAACTAAGCAGTATTGGAGGCCTAGGGAATCCAACCTATGGAAAAGTGACAATGTGAACGATTAAAAAGACCATCCTATTGGAGTGGTCTTTTACCTATGAATCATAACGTAAAACTCCATCATAGGATTTTTCACCTCCCTATGATGGTTCGTTGAACGAATCGGGTGTTAGTCGCCCGTTATCTCCCGCTTACGGTGCTGAAGCGGGCTTTACGAGCGATTATCACCAGGATAATATCAGCCAGGTTTTAAAAGCTGACTCAGATTCTATCCTACTCCCAATTTGGCAAGTACTCTCCCTAATTGTGTCGGCCATTTAGCTGACTCTTAGCCATCAGCCATCATTTGTTTTTTCTCACATTATGGATCCATGCCTGATCCTCATCCATCATTTTTTTAGCAGCAATGACGGTCAGAATCTGGAGGATAATAATCGGGATCCCCATAAGCCCTGAAAGAACTTCTAGTGGTGCCAAACCACCGATGTTCATAAGCGACAAAGCTAGAATGGTAATAAGGGCCGCTATAATAATCCGCACGTTCTTTGGAGGCGCTTGTTTACTCATATCTCGATTGGTTGTATACGAAGCGATCGTATACGTCGTCGAGTCTAATGTGGTTGCTAAGAAAATCGTAGCGATAATCACAAAAACGATGAGTACAACCGTTGAAAAAGGCATTGAAGTTAAAACCGCTGGCACAACTGATTCAGGGCCTTCTTCTTGAACAATATCTAAAACAGGCACATCCCCAGTGAGATAGCGATGTACACCCAGCCCACCTAGAAGACCGGTAGCGAACCACGCCAAAAGCGTTGGGGCTAATAAGTACGTCAAGATCATTTCTTTGATGGTTCTGCCTTTTGAAACAACCGCTGCAAATACACCATGCAACATCGCCCATGTTGCATTATAGGCAAACCAAAATACGGTGTGGCTTTCAATGTGGGTGCCGCCTTCTAAATCCATCGAATGCGTGTAAAGGGAGAAATCCAAGTAATTAGAACCTAAATAACGGACAGAGTCCGTAAAGAAATCAAGGATAAATACGCCAGGGCCTACAAAAATAACAAATAATGCCAAGAGGCCTGCGAGATACATATTCAGCGTACTTAATTTCTTAATTCCTTTCTCTATACCAACATAAGCACTCACAGTAAAAATCGTTACCCAAATCAGGGTGACAATCATCGTAAAGGTGAACGTCACTTCAATATTCAATAATTCCGCTAGATTGTAGGTGACAATAGGCGTTCCAAGCCCTAACGTTACGGCCGCCCCGGCAAGAATACTGACCATAAATATCGTGTCCAGCACAATTCCGCCTAAGCCATCTGTAAATTTATCTCCGAAGATCACCCGACACGCTTCAGAAATACGCATCTTCGGTTTCTTGCGCACGTGTAAGATATAACCTATTGCAGGAGCAACCATGACAAAGACAGCAAAGGTCTGAAAACTCCATAAAAACATACTGTAAGAATTCCCTGCAAGAATAGCCTCCATTGACCCTGCTTCAAGTCCAAAAGGGGGATCGATTGCAGCTTGACTCCACTGCACCACTCCTGTTCGCATGATTGTGGCTCCAACACCCATGGCGATTAATATAGAAGCATATTCAAACAATGTAAACCTCGGCTTTTCTGTTGGGTCACCTAATACAACGTCGCCATATTTAGAAAAAGATAAATATAAACCCGCCCCAACAATTAAAACAGCATACCATATGTAGCCCCATTTAAACATTTCCACAATCGTATTAAATATGCTATCTAGCAATTCCATAGATTCATCGGTATAAATGGCAAAAAGAATACTAATTGTAATAATAATAAGTAATGATGGTGTAAAGATTCGATTGTCTAGTCTTGTTTTATTTTTCATTCCATTAAAAACCTCCAGATGATTATTATTAACCTAACATTGAGAAGAGCATGCAAGTTGTAAGAATAAGCTCCCATTCATTTTAGTTGTAAAAAGGATTCATTCTTCATCTAGAACCTTTTTGATTTTCCCTGAAAATGCCTTGCTCATTGTTATTCTTCTTATAATAAAGCTGTCTCATGTTACATAACCATTTCCGTATGAGATGAAACCTTTTTTTACAATTTAGAATTTAGTCATCAAATTAGGGTGTTTTCTGAAAAATCTAGCCCATATTCTTGCATGGAATATACAACTGCTCGTTTATCTTTATTGTTTCGATAAAATTCCATAAATTTCGAATGTTCGTAATCATTGTTGAGAGTTCTTCACATGAATTTCGTCCCCGGGTTGTATGTCCTCTAACATCTGTTGAACGACTGGGCGTTTCCGACTCGTTCCACTTTTTGGTGCCTGTTAAAAATGTTGAGCCCCAAGACCTTCACCGTTTTTCCACCTTTACCATGAAGATCCCCGCGATATTGATACAAGTAAATGATATTATCATAAGGGGATTATAACGTCTTCTTCGAAGTTTTCAAGTAAGCTAGTGATAAAAATTCGAGGCCGCCATGGATCGTTCTTCTCACTGAAAAGAACAGCTTAAAATGCTGCTAACTCCGAATTAAAAGTATGATTACTAATTCCTCATAAGAATATAAAAAACGCATTGACAGTTTTTATCTTTTTTTATTATGATAGATACCTCTATTTTGATACATGAATATGAAACAAATATAAGTTCCCTAAAAGAGCGTGTTCAAAAAGGAGGACAAAAAGAGCCGAGAAGTTTTAGAAAAGGTTCGCTTATCACCAAAATGGCGAGTCTAGATTTTCTTATGCTCTGGAGTGCAAGGAAACCAGTTTGGAGCATCCTGCTGCACCCACTGAAAGTGACAACGCTGGCCTCCTTCACCCCGCAAGCTGACGCAGAAACTTAACAGCGATTTTTCCCGCTCTTTTTGAACATCCTCTAAGAGAGAAAGGAGATAAAATTAATGTTCGGATTAACAGACATCCCACGTTTACTTATGTCCGCGTTGATCATTTTACCGCTCGTAATGTTTATCCGGGAGGCAGGATATTATTCGGTAGCCACCTTATTAGGGGCTACGAATAAAAAGCTTACCATTGGATGTGGCCCCATCCTTTTCACATTACCAACGTTAGAAGTGCGCAAGTATTTCTTCATGTATAGCTGGATGGATTACGACGAATTAAATCCAGATAGCAAATTCTGGCATGGCCTGATCTACGCGTCTCCGATTCTTAGCAGTAGTATCGCTGCCACCATTATCAACGCACTGATTGCAAATGGCATGATCCCAAGTAATGTGTTTTGGGATGTTTTCCTATTCTATGTGTTTTTCTATGTCTTGTTCGATGTGCTACCTGTGTATTTGCCAGATGGGCAGCCGACCAACGGGCGAGCCGTTTTTGATTTAGTTTGGCATGGTGAACGTTCGGATTTCCTTAAACAAAAGGTTCAAGAGGAAGTGAGCAAGATGAAAGAAACATATAGTCATGCCCAAAGCAAAGATTCATCCGAAGGGGAGGGCTCTTCTACGCCTAGCGAAGAAGCTAGTACCAAAGCGCAGGAAGAAACGATCGAAAATCGTGATCGTGATCAACGGGAGCATGGGGATCATACGGACCCTCAAAATAATGGATAAGCATCCTTACGATGGAGGAAACTTGCGCCCATATTCAAACAACATCCATCCTTTCTTGGATGGCAATGGACGCACGGGACGTCTGTTGATGAATTTTGAGCTGATGAGAGCTGGGTACTACCGGTTATCATCATATCTCATAATAACCGATCATCTACTTTCCGTCAGGCGCCCCATTTCCGGATCAGGGCATTTTTGTACAGCCCCCCGAAAAGGTCTATTTCAGGATGTTCAGATCAGAATCGTACCCATCCAAAGGGCGCTTCTTTGTTCCGTTATGGAATTGTGTTCTTGGAATGTGGTTACAGCGCCTTCTGTTTCCGGCCCATAAATACCATCTACTTCATATTTTGGAAAGAATTTCTGGAACATGCTACTGGTCGAGGACAGACGGGATTTTTAACTGCCCATCTTTTGACGCCGGGGCATTTTTTAGTACATCTTCCCGTTTCATTGACGGGCGCACCTCATCGTCACGCAAGACATTACGTACGTTCATCACGTGTACCGTCGGTTCCACATCTTCGATATTCAGTTCATTGATAAGCTCCGCATATGTAAGGAAATCTCCCATATGTTCAGCTAACGTTTCTTTTTCCTGTTCACTGAATCTTAAACTGGCAAGATCTGCAATGTGGTCGACTGGTTCTTTTGTAACCTTGGTCACCCTATTTCACCTCTCATTTAGATATACAATATTTACAATCACTCATGAGCGGTCGGCACGAGAAACGTCAAAGCTTGATGATACCCTTCCTTTCACCTTACACTAACACTGCACAAAAAATAAAATGAATATTCTGTTATATTTTTTAGATGTAAGCGCATTAGAGATTGAGGTTAACCACGTGAACCAAGACAAGCTGAACGTTCTGTTGGACGACCATATCGGTCGCCTTTTGGCGAGCGAGCTTCCCTTCTGGCCGGTCATCTACAGCCACAACTATAGTGGTAGGAGTATGGCTCATCCTGAAAACATCTCCTTTTCAGGTATCGTTGCAAATGTTACTTTTTGAAAGCTTTTCATTATTGTTTCTATCCGAGGTTTTCCCGAACCGTCAAAACGTCACATTTCGCCTCTCGGACCACCCCTTCGGCGACGCTTCCCAAGAGGAGATTTTCCACTTTATTGCCTTGTGTAGCCCCCACAACAAGCAGATCAATGTCATATTCCGGGGCTAAGTGCTGGGTGATCCGCGCTTTGGGGGAACCGGTATCTAAGATCATCTTAACGTTGGAAACGCCTGCTTCCTCAGCCTGTTGCTGATAGGTCTCAAGCGTCTCATAGGCCTGACGTTTCAATTCTTTTAATTTTGGATCCATACGCTTTAATGTACCCGTGCCCTTGGTATTCAAAACCGTCGCAATATGAAAGATAGCATCATTATCCCTCGCATAAGCGCACGCTTGATGAAAAGGCTTCTTCACCTCTGGACCATAAACATCAACCCCGAGCAGTATATTTTGATACGCACTCATGAAATACCCCTCCTTTCTCCCATGGTTGGTTTTGTTTTATTTTTTATGCTCTGTGATAAGCTCGTCGACTTTAATCTCTTCGCTTCAATTCGCGATACAAAGAGGATCTGGATATTTGTGTGATTTCACAGATTTGTTTAACGGTATGATGACCTTCTCGGTATAGCTCAATCGCATGATTCATTCCGGGATGATCGGTATCATACGTTTTTTTCCGTCCCTGATATTTACCTTCATGTTTAGCGGCTTCTACCCCTTCTTGTCGGCGCATCTGCCGAATATCGGTGGACAATTGCTGAAGCCTCTCAACAATGCTTAGAAAATACTCGTTGTACGGATTGCGGTCGGAGAAATCCAACCATGATTCTTCCAATGAGTATAACAATGCGTCTTTCTCTCGAAGATGAAGAATTACATCAAGTAAGTCTTCAATGCTTCGTATGATTTTGGGTAATTCGGTGACATGGAGTTCATCGCCAGCTTCAATATTTTGTAGTAACTGCTCTCGTTCAGGATACGATTGACTTACCCCTGAGGCATGTTCATGGTAAAACTCGTCGACCTCCATCGCTTCCATTTGCTGCACCTGGTCTTGTGCACTTTGATGTTCCGATACGACACGTGTATAAGCCAGCTTAACCAAGCGAAATCACCTCTAATTGATACAATTCAAATGATATAGATACAGTTTCATCATAACGAATGTTAGCCGCAGATGCAATAGGCATTGATCTATCAAAATTACATATAAATCCCTTTATTATAGCAATCATCTAACATATATTTGTTGTTTGACAATCGTTAATGGAGGGAATGCAATTCACTACCCGTAAATTTTGAAACAATACAATTGAATCATTAAGTGGCTGGTTTCTATGGGTAATCTCACCGTTATCTGTTGAGGATTCGCATGACCACTGATAAAGGGAGGTGATTGGGCGTAAGAACATGATTCAGAAGCTTTTTTAACCATAAAGCTTATAGCGTACCGATCAACGTCTACAAAGGAGGAAGCATAATGGGATCGCGCCAAATAACGAATCGCCGAACGGTCCCCATCTTGAAAGTTACGGATAATATCGGCCTTTTACCACTCCTAGTGGATATAAACGAAATGATCATCAAGGACGTTTTGCAGCAATGCTCGGAGGAGACCTATGCCCATCTAGTGATTGAGCTGTCGAGCATCCCCTCCTTCAATACGGATGACCTTTTCAAAATGATGCTCGGCTTGGAGCATATCGGTGTGCATACAATAATGAGCGGTATCCGACCTGAAAAAGCTCAGAAAGTGAACCATGATGGCAAGACCCCTTTTGACACTCATCGAAGTTTTCCTGATCTCTATCAAGCCTTAATTTCTCTCGATGTCCCCATGAAACCAAGAGAGGCTGAAAAATGACAACGTTAAAAATTGGGCATGGGAACATCGTAATCGCTCATCGTGTCTTGACCATTGAGGAAGCAGCCACAGAGACTGTTCGTCGGATTATGCGAAAAGAACAGGATGAAAATAGGCTCGTCGATGGGACCGCAGGACACAAAACACGCAGCTTGATTTTTATGAATAGTGGACACGTTGTTGCTTCAGCTATACGAAAAAAGACATTAATCCGAAGGCTAAAAGAGAAACGCAGCGGGAAAAACAAAGACGGAAATCATGTAGACTCCGAATAATTATTATTACCTGAAAGGAGTATCCCAATGAGTAACCATAAGAGTGACAAAATGAAATCCGCCGTGAATAAGGCAAAAGGCGAAGTGAAAGACCAAGTCGGCAATGCCAAAAATGATTCAACCATGCAAGCAGAAGGGAAAAAGGATAAAGCCAAAGGAAAAACGCAAGATGCCGTGAGTTAAGCAAAAAAAGGAGAGGAGGATAACGAAATGAGAGTGAAAGGTGGTGCTTACAATAAAGCTAAAGGGGAAGTCAAAGACCAACTCGGCAAATTCAAGGATGATAAGGGCAAGCAAGCAGAGGGAAAAAAAGATAAGATTAAAGGGGACGCCCAGGATGCAACCGGTGAAGCGAAAAAGAACGATAACTAACCTTTGCAACGTCCATGAGGATACAAACCCTCATGGACCATTTTCTTTTTTGAAGATTGATGTCCATTAAGGGCCGCTTGCATAGAAAGGAGGAAAGGATATATTTGGTCTCGGTGGTGTGCCACGATGATTGATGTTAGCCATGATTATTTTGTCCATCGTTATGGTTATTAGAGAAAGTGGCTATTATTTCGTGACGACTTTTTCGAGGTTTGAAGTTTAACTTTTCTGAAATATAAAAGCAAGGGAGAATCTGGTGATGGAATGAAATCACCTCTTGCTAATGGCTCGTCGACTTCGATATTTATAGATTGGTCTAAAGTGAACATCCATAAATGATTCCGTTTGGATTGGTCATCGGTGTTGGCATAAAACGGGACAATGTATTGATATAACGAAGCATTCGAACTTTTAAATAGTAAATCTCAAAATTCCGATCTAACGCCTGGTGCCCAATAGATTAGAGTCATCGGGGATACACTTTGGGTTTATGACGAACCGGATTGGGACGCACGCTATACGACGGTCAATGAAGGAGAAATCATTACAGTTAAAGAGGAACTAACAGTTAACGGGTTTCTCATGTATCACCTGAAAAGTGTGCTGTATATCACCGGCACCGGTAATTCCCAATATGTAGAGATCATTTAATAAACAAATGAGCCACTTATCAGCTTAGGTCCTTTACCGATCAGGACTCTAACCCTAGAGATTGTGCACAGCCCGGCACACGATAAAAACACCCGCAACAAAAATCGTTACGAGTGTTTTTTGTCTCCTATGTATGGTGGAGACGGCGGGAGTTGAACCCGCGTCCAGAGATATTGCCACTTAAACCTCTACGAGCGTAGTTACCGTATTATCATTCGCCGTCACTTCAGCCCGGCAACAGGCTTCCATGCAGCTAGTCTGTTAAGTCTCCTCTGCCGGCCTCAGACGGCGGCCGGTCAGCGTAGCCCGCTTATGAGTGAGACCCTTCAAGACTTCCACACGGGCGATGGAAGGAAGGATCCGCAGTCAGTTACGCAGCAGCTGGAGCTGCTGGTGCTGCGAAAGTTTCTTTAGCTTTGCCAGTTATTATTGGCGTAGGCCTTTTTCGAGACTGCCTAGCTCGGCTCGCAGTATAAGCTCAATCTATCCCTGTCGAATCCGTATCGTCCCCAGATAAGCAGTGGTTTATCTCCCACTGGACAATATAGTATAGCACGCTTCTAAACATATGTAAAGGGGGGGATTGATGATTTGCCAGTCAGTCAGAAAGCCAGACACCCCCACTGAGACATGTGCATAAAAACCATTAATCATAAAACTCCATATGCTGTTTTTCTTGTTGATAATAATCCAATCGATCCTGCAATGTGCCCGTATGGAATTCAAATTTATGGCCATCGGGATCCGTGAAATAAATCGACTTTTTATCCCGTTCATCTCTCTTACGTCCGGAAAGAATGTTTACATTCAACTCCCCTAGCTTCTCATACACTTGAGCAAAGTCTTTATCGTCTATTGAAAAAGCGATATGAGTATAGGACTCCTGGATTTCGTTTCGGGGTATATCTTTTTCTACATTAAGTGCAAGCCAGATCCCATTCAAATCGAAATAGGCCGTGCTTCTCCCCTTCATCAACAGCTTGGCATCAAAAACATTCTCATAAAAATCGATCGATTTGTCTAAATCCGATACCGAAAACAAAAAATGATTTAGCCCTTTAATCATTTGCTCCTCCGTTATAAATTATGTAAATCTTTTACGTTGATCGCCTTGCGTTCATGACCTTGTCGGCCGCTCATATCCGTTGCCGCGAGCAAAGAATTCCAAATGGCTTCTTCTGTTGACTCAACGGTTGCTTCAAACAACTGCGTAATGGATTCTTCTTTTATAAAATCAAAGCGTTGCAAGGATTGCTCAGAATAATGGGGAATCCTGTGCGATGTTGAGAATGCAATTGCAATGTCACCACTGCCATGCGCTGCACTGGAACCCGTACGGGCGAGACCAAATGTCGTTCGTTTCGCCACTCGCTTCAATTGCCGTTCACTCATGGGTGCGTTCGTACCGACAATCATCATCGTTGACCCTTCCGGCATATCCTCTTCAAAGAGCATCTCCTCAAATATACGTTTTCCTCGATAGCTTAAGTCCCTTTTCTGCCCAAAGTTGCTAAGTACTAACACCCCGACTGTATACTCGCCGGCCACACGCGAGCTCATTCCAATTCCACCTTTAAAACCTAGGCAAGACATCCCTGTCCCAGCGCCGACATTCCCTTCTTCCACATCCTCCGTAGCTGCTTGAATCGCCTCTAACGCATCGGTGCTCCGCACGTGCATCCCGCGAATATCATTGAGGTAACCATCATTACACTCCCCAACAATAATATTAGCCGTGCCCGTTTCCGTTCCGATATCTTCATTTTGCGAGAACAAGTGCCTGAGTGTGCCCTCGGTCACTGCAGGTACTGAAAACGTATTGGTCAGCATAATCGGGCTTTCAATAACACCTAACTCATGAAGCTGAACAACACCTGTGGTTTTCCCAAATCCGTTGATGATATGGGCGGCACCTAAGACCTTTTCCTGAAACTGATTTCCACCATGCGGCAATATCGCCGTGACGCCTGTCCGAACGACTGCCCCTTCTGAAGTATCAAAATTCAATGTCTTATGCCCAACCTTCACCCCGGGCACATCCGTCAACGCATTGCGAGGACCCAATGTATACCTCCCAAACCGTATTCCATGCTCATGTGTCCTTTTCCTTCTCAACTTCGATCCATCCTCTCTAATGAACTCATTTTATCATATAAAAGAGAAAAACAAGTGAAAAGAGTAGAATCTCCAAGTAATTAGCAAAACATTGGATATTATTTAATTTTATTAACTAGCTTGTAATGGTGACCTCTTTATCATCTTCGTGGCTGATTTATCGTTTCATGCTTCAAAAATGATTTACGAATGTTTTGGTATAGCAGCAACACCTCCTGGGCAATGTAAAACAAGGAGGTGATCATAATGGCTAAGCAACAAAATAACGCGTCTAAAACGAACGCACAAAAAGTAAGAAAGCAAAATCAGGCTTCCCAACAAGGGCAACCACAACCAGAATTTGCAAGTGAAACAGATGCTCAGGAAGTAAGAAAACAAAACCAACAAGCTGAATCACGTAAAAAGAATCAATAAATCGTATTATATCTCCCTTTAATGTAAACATGGCTCCTATGGTAACCATAGGGGTCATATTTGTTCTTGTAGTTTCTAAAAATCGATGGTCTTCATCAAACGATTGTAAAAATTCGGCTATCGAGGTCACTAACGAGTTTTTCATTAAATTTCATACGGCGTTGCATGAGTAAACGGCATGAATCCGTTACTCGTGCAATGTTTCAAAATTTCTTCCCGTCCATTGAAAAGACCGGGCGAAACAGGATTCGGCGCAGAAACACGTGTATTCAGCGTACGACTTAGATGATTCGACACGGCATTAGCGATATTGAGAAAGTTCTGGCACGGTACACGACATGACTACCCCTATCCCGCCGCTCATGTGCTTCACGCGATTTGCATTATTAGGTTCTGACCTTTTGCCTACGGATCTTCGATTCCCCGCATTTCCTTCAGGCAAGATCTCATAATGCCTTAGGTTAGACTTCCCGAGCTTGTCCACGATGGCTGAATCAGCCACTCACTACATCAACAGCTCTCATAATTTGGTAAAATACCCCTTCATGACATCTCATATTGACCTTTTTAATATTTGTGGTGCCATGAAACCTTTATGTACCACTATTGTAAAAATATTTATATCCGCATATCGTCAAGCCATTCATTAAACCTACAAGAGCCCACTTCCGATGGTGACCTTTTATTTTAGACGCTCTGCGCTAGGTCAGTCTCCTCGATGTAAGCTTGCATCACCTGCAGTCGTTTCACCGCAGTGACGTCTCTGTGCAGATTGAGAACAAAGTGTGTCATTAAACGGAAGACGACTGACTACGCGCAGAGAGGGCCGCCCAACTAGCAATAGGGCAACCCTCTTCCCAGGATTATTTCTTCTGTTTTTTCTTTCCTTTTTTGCTTCCGTTTTTACCTTTATTCTTTTTCGGACGTTTGTGATCTTGCGGCTGCCCCCGCTCACCTTGAATAACCTTTGGCTTATCTGATCGTTTTTGCCTTTTGCGTTCTGGCATTCCCACGATTTCAAAATCAATCGTTGGTTCATCCATATTCACATCGAGAACACGGACATCGATGGGATCACCAATACGGAACATATTCGCTGTACGTTCCCCTATTAATGCATATTGGCGCTCGTCATAATGGTAGTAATCATCGGTTAAATGGCTGATATGGACGAGACCTTCAATGGTATTCTCGAGCCGAATGAACAAGCCAAAATTTGCAGCTCCACTTATGAAGGCTGGAAATTCTTCGCCTATTTTATCTTTCATAAACTCTGCTTTTTTCAAATCATCAACGTCGCGTTCAGCATCCACAGAACGCCGCTCCATCTCCGATGAATGTTTGGCAATATCGGGGAGCCGTCCTTGCCAATGATCTCTCGTCGCTTTGCCCGTCTGATTATTCACCAGGTAGCTACGAATCAACCGGTGAACAATCAAGTCAGGGTAACGGCGAATGGGTGAAGTAAAATGAGTGTAAAAATCAGCGGCGAGTCCAAAGTGTCCTACGTTTGACGGATCATATTTCGCCTGTTGCATGGAGCGCAGCATCACGGTACTAATCACTGTTTCTTCCCCTTCACCTTCCACCGCTTTGAGGATGTCCTGAAGGGCACCGGGGTGAATAGCCTCACCGCGGCCTTTCACTACGTACCCAAAGCTTGTAATAAACTCCAAAAAGCTTTGTAGCTTTTCCTCATCCGGATTTTCGTGAATACGATAAATAAACGGAAGCTTCATCCAATGAAAATGTTCAGCGATCGTTTCATTTGCCGCCAGCATAAACTCTTCAATGAGGCGTTCGGCAACCGAACGTTCCATAATGCGTACATCAGTAGGGTGGCCGCCCTCATTCATAATGACCTTAGCTTCCTTGAAATCAAAATCAATGGCTCCGCGATCAAAACGTTTCTTGCGTAAAATGGCGGCGAGTGCTTCCATATCTTCAAAAAGCGGGACAAGGGATTGATAACGTTCCCGTGTTTCTTCATTTTGATCTTCGAGAATTTCTTTTACTTCCGTATACGTCATCCGTGCATTTGTACGAATAACACTTTCAAAAATCTCATGATCGACGACATCTCCTTCTGGACTAACTTCCATTTCACAGGACAGTGTCAGCCGATCCACTTTTGGATTCAATGAACATATGCCGTTCGAAAGCCGATGTGGAATCATAGGAATTACACGGTCAACGAGATATGTACTCGTTCCGCGCTCTGCTGCCTCAATATCAATGGAAGACCCTTCCTCCACGTAGTAACTTACATCAGCGATATGAACACCGAGACGATAGTTCCCATTGTCCAGACGCTTGACCGTAACGGCATCATCAAGGTCTTTGGCATCTGCCCCATCGATGGTGACAATCGTCTCATCACGTAAATCACGACGGCGTTCGATTTCCTCCTGTCTGATCTCATCTGATGTTTCCGCAGCCTGCTCCTGCACCTCATCGGGAAATTCCCCTGGTAATTCGTGCTTATGAATAATAGACAGAATATCGGTTCCTGGATCATTTTTGTGCCCAAGAATCGAAACAACGATTCCTTCTGCCCCTAAACGCCCTTCAGGATACTTGGTGATCTCAACAACAACCTTATGTCCTTCAGCCGCTCCGTTTTCCTGCCCTTTCGGAATAAAAACATCATCATATAAGCGCTTGTCATCCGGCGTAACAAATGCATAGCGCTCATAATCAAGGAACGTTCCTACCACTCGCGTAGTTCCGCGTTCAAGGATCCGGATAACCGTTCCTTCAGCACGATCTCCTGAATTTCCGCCTGAGCGGGATTGAATACGTACGAATACAGTGTCTCTGTTCATGGCACCAGCAAGGTCACCGGGAGCCACATAAACATCGTCTTCATTTGAGTCTTCTGGCAAAATAAATGCAAATCCCTTTCGATGGGCTTGGACAGTCCCCTTGATCAAATTCATTTTTTCTGGATTGCCATAACGATTGTTGCGTGTCCGAATGAGCCGGCCATCTTCTTCAAGGTGATTCAATGTTTTCATCAGTGCCTTCTGATCTTCTGCCGAGTGCATGTCAAGTGCATCTTGTAATTCATGGACACTTAACGGCTTTTTCGCTTCCTCACGAATATACGTCAGGATCGATTCAATATTTTCTTCCTTCATGAGTTGCTCCTTTCTCTTCTCATTTTTGTTATGACCAATCAAGCCGTTCTAAAAAAGCTAGAATGTCATCATGTACTTTCTGCTTCTCTTTCCAAAGAGTAATGATATGAGGGGCATCATCATACCACTTCAGATCTT
Source organism: Geomicrobium halophilum (assembly GCF_014207655.1). Taxonomy (GTDB): domain Bacteria; phylum Bacillota; class Bacilli; order Bacillales; family Marinococcaceae; genus Geomicrobium; species Geomicrobium halophilum. The sequence continues at coordinate 157,558 of NZ_JACHHJ010000003.1, forward strand.
TGTCCGAGGAAGACACCTCGTCGTAAATCACATGTGCGCTATCTGTGTTTACCATGTCATCTTCCCCGGCCTGAATAATTTCAATGGGTACTTCGATATCACTTAAGTGTTCACGGACATCACCGATTAACCTTTGAACAGAAGATAATGTCGTCATCGGAAGTTCTTTAAAATCTTTCATTTCTTTTTCAATCGTTTCATGATCCTTTTTCTCATATTCCTTGTACTTTTTTGCATATTCTAGAAGCCCATTAAAAAGATGTATATCATTTTCATTTGATAACGTTGGCGCACACATCGGTGCGATTCCATTTACATCGAAAGTATAACCGATTTTTAATGTGAACAAACCACCGAGAGAAAGGCCGGAAACTGCAATTTTGTTAAATCCTTGGTTCGCTAAATGGTGGTACCCTTCCTTAACAGCTGCCCACCAATCCTCAGGCCCCGTTTCTAATAATTGTTCTGGCGGCACGCCATGTCCGGGATACATCGGAGCATGTGAAGTATATCCATTTCGTTGTAAAAAACGGCCGAGCATGCGGACATCTGCCGATGAACCTGTAAACCCATGTAATAATAATACTGCTCGTCCGTTATCCCCTTCAAATGTAAATGGTTTTGGTGGTACGATTTTCAACAAGTCTCTCTCCTTCTATGCTTTACTAAAACTGTAGTGTATCCTCTTAAAAACTTAAGGCCCTCATGCCAATGTGTAAATTCCCATTATCAGGCCACATTAAACACGACACACCCGGTATGTATATCATGATCAAAAGCAAGCGTTTTTACCATTAAAAAAACAACGGGTAGATCCCCGTTGCAGTTACTGTAAGATATAAGCCAATAAAATGGTGCAGATAAAAAACATGACGGCTAGAACGACCGTTGTTTTCGCAAGGAACGCTTCAACGCCGCGCGCTTTCTGCTTTCCCATCAATTGTTCCGCTCCACCAGAAATGGATCCTGATAAACCTGCACTTCGACCGGGCTGCAACAGAACTACTGTAATGAGTGCAGCGCTAATTAGGATTAAAAGAATGGTTACACTTGTAGAAGCCAAGGCATCAGCACCTCCTGCCCATTATCATTTTTACGTTCGTACTAGCTAATCTATACACTATCATACCAAGCGATCACTGACAATGGCTTGGGCAAGTTCCGCCATTGTCAGCTTACACTCTTATTTGAGATTATAAAATGTTTCGTTTCCAGGGTAAGCAGCTCGACCGCCAAGCTGGTCATGGATACGGAGCAATTGATTGTACTTAGCTACCCGATCTGTTCTTGAAGGAGCACCTGTTTTGATTTGACCGGCATTAATAGCAACAGCAATGTCAGCTATTGTGGCATCTTCCGTTTCACCAGAACGATGGGAGATAACAGCTGTATAACCGGCTTTTTTCGCCATTTCAATCGCATCGAAGGTTTCGGTTAGGGTACCGATTTGGTTCACCTTAATCAAGATTGAATTGCCAATCCCGCGTTCAATACCTTTGGAGAGCTTTTCCGTATTGGTGACGAATAAATCGTCTCCAACGAGTTGAACGCGATCGCCAATCGCATCAGTTAATTTTTTCCATCCTTCCCAATCGTTTTCATCTAAACCATCTTCAATCGAAACAATCGGGTACTTGTCTGCAAGCGTTTGATAAAACTCAATCATTTCATCGGCCGTTTTAACGACACCTTCACCTTTTAAATGATATTTCCCATCATCGTACATCTCAGATGCAGCTGCATCCATCGCAAGAACGACATCTTCTCCCGGCTTATAACCTGCACTTTCAATCGCTTCAATGATCGTCGCAAGGGCTTCTTCATTCGATTTTAAATCCGGTGCAAAGCCGCCTTCATCGCCCACAGCTGTATTGTAGCCTTTTTCTTTGAGCACTTTTTTCAAGGTGTGGAAAATTTCTGCTCCAATAATTAAAGCGCTCCGAAAGTCTGTAGCACCTGCAGGCATAATCATAAATTCTTGCAAATCAACACTATTATCCGCATGTTCACCGCCGTTTAAAATGTTCATCATCGGCACAGGCAATGTCTTCGCATTAAAACCGCCAAGGTACTCGTAAAGCTCTAGTCCTAATTCTTCAGCAGCCGCATAGGCACAAGCCATCGATACGCCAAGGATGGCATTTGCGCCGAGATGTTCCTTGTTCGGTGTGCCGTCCAGCTCAATCAAAAGATGGTCGATGCCGAGCTGGTCGGTGACGTCAACGCCAACAAGTTGTGACGCGATTTCACCATTCACATTTTCCACTGCTTTTAGAACGCCCTTTCCCATCAGGCGCTCACCGCCGTCTCGTAATTCAACGGCTTCATGTTCACCGGTGGAAGCGCCGCTTGGAACGAGTGAACGTCCAAGCACACCTTCTTCTGTAACGACCTCGACCTCAATCGTTGGATTCCCTCGGGAGTCAAGTACTTCACGTGCCAATACATCAGCAATCATCGTCATTACTCATCTTCTCCTTTAATCAAATTTTGCCCTGTCATATCTGCTGGTTGTTGGATACCAAGCAATGAAAGAAGTGTAGGTGCCAAATCGGCGAGAATTCCGTCATTACGAAGCTTAGCCTTTGATTTTGTAACAATGACCGGAACAGGGTAGGTCGTATGTGTTGTCATTGCATTTCCGTTTGCATCAATCACTTCATCAGCGTTGCCATGATCGGCGGTGACGATGACCGATCCGCCTTTATCGTGAATCGCTTCTATAATCTGACCGAGATTCTCATCGATGGCTTCAACAGCGGCAATCGTTGGCTCCAACTTACCAGAATGCCCTACCATATCGGGATTGGCGAAATTAAGAACAATGGCATCATGCTGGTCATTCTTAATGGTGTTTAACAGAGCGCTCGAAACCTCTGCCGCACTCATTTCCGGTTGCAAGTCATAAGTGGCAACCTTTGGTGAATCAATCAAAATTCTCTCTTCACCATCAAAAACCTGATCACGCCCGCCATTCAGGAAAAAAGTAACGTGCGGGTACTTCTCTGTTTCAGCGATCCGTAATTGCTTTAACCCAGCCTCAGAAATCACTTCACCTAGCGTATTCGGCAATTGCAATGGTGGAAATGCAACATCAGCTGTAAACGTATCATGGTAGTGTGTCATCGTTACATCATAAAGCGTTTGGGGATGCTTGTCTCCACGTTCAAAGCTAATGAAACTTTCCGCTGCTAAAGCCTCCGTAAGCTGGATAACCCGGTCTGGACGAAAGTTAAAACTAATCATCGCGTCGCGGTCAAATATTGTTCCAATGGGTTCTCCTTCATGATTTTGCATGACAGTCGGTTCGACGAATTCATCATAGATCCCTTGCTCGTAGGAGTCATCTACAGCTTCCAGCGGATCAACGGCTTCTTTTCCTTTTCCGTACACGAGCACATTGTATGATTTTTGGATACGTTCCCAACGCTGGTCACGATCCATAGCATAATAACGCCCATGGATGCTTGCGAGTTGCCCCGTTCCGATTTTTTTCATTTCGGCTTGTAGCTGTTCGATATATGCCTTAGCGCTTTGCTGTCCTACATCCCTTCCATCAAGAAAAGCGTGCACATACACATTCGTGATCCCTTCTTGGTTCGCTAGTTGCAGGAGAGCGATAACATGATCAATATGGCTATGAACGCCCCCATCTGATAATAATCCATAAAGGTGAAGGGCACTATCATGATTTTTGACATGCTGAAGTGCACGGAGAAAAGCTTCATTTTCAAAAAAAGTGCCAGCTTGAATACCTTTATTAATGAGTGACAAGTTCTGGTAAACGATGCGTCCAGCCCCGATGTTCATATGGCCGACTTCCGAATTGCCCATTTGACCGCTTGGCAACCCGACACTTTCGCCTGAAGTGGAAAGTGTCGCATGTGGATAGTTCTCCCATAAACGATCAAAATTAGGCGTATGGGCTTGGGCAACAGCGTTTCCATGATCATCGTCTCGAAGGGCAAAACCATCGAGAATAATCAGTGCGTGCGGCGACTGCTTTCTCATCGGGAAGATGCCTCCAATAAAGCGAGATAAGACTCAACCTTCGTGCTGGCACCACCAACAAGGGCCCCATCAATATCCTCTTCCGCCAAGTAATCAGCAATGTTCTCTGGCTTAACACTACCACCGTATTGAATACGGACAGCTTCGGCTGCAGACTCTCCCTGTAATTCACGAATGTGCGTACGAATCGTCTTGCACATTTCACCTGCATCCTGCGGATTTGAAGATTTACCTGTCCCGATCGCCCAAACCGGCTCATAGGCAATCACAATGCCTTCAACCTTAGGACCGGGAACGTCTTTCAATGCTTTTTCTATTTGTGTACGTACGACTTGTTCCGCTTGTCCCGCTTCACGTTCCTCCAATTTTTCTCCGACACAAACAATGGGTGTTAAACCATGATTCAACGCAGCATGAAGTTTGCGATTCACCCTTTCATCTGTGTCATTAAACATTTCCCGACGTTCGGAATGCCCGATGATCACTAGCTCAATACCCGCTGATGTTAAGGCGGGCGCACTGACCTCACCTGTAAAAGCTCCGCTCTGTTCTTCGTGCACATCTTGAGCCCCGATGATTAGATCCGTACCTGAAGCTTTTTCTGCCATTCCTTTCAAGGAAACGGACTGGGCACAAAGAGCACTTTCGATCTCATCCTGTGAAGGTATGCGGTCTTTAACAGCATCTACAAATGCCAAAGCTTCATTATCGTCTAGATTCATTTTCCAATTCCCTGCAATAAATGGAGTACGCATGTTACATCCACCTCTCTTTATTACGTTTGTTCATCAATAGCAACGACGCCTGGAAGTTCTTTTCCCTCCATAAATTCTAATGATGCGCCGCCACCTGTGGAAATATGACTCATTTGATCAGCAAGTTGAAATTTCTCTACGGCAGCTGCTGAATCGCCACCACCGATAATCGTATACGCTTTTGCATTCGCAAGTGCCTTTGCTACACCCTTGGTTCCTTCTGCAAACGCGTCCATTTCGAATACACCCATCGGTCCGTTCCAGATGACGAGTTCAGATGATTGGATAACCTCAGAAAATGCTTCAAGCGTTTTCGCTCCAATGTCGAGAGCTTCCCAATCGGATGGAATATCTGCAATGTTCACAATGCGTGTTGAGGCATCTTCGCTAAAATCATCAGCAACTTTCACATCCACTGGAAGCAGGAGCTGCACTTGATTGCGTTCCGCTTTTTCCATGAATTGCTGTGCCAAATCGATTTTATCTTCTTCAAGGAGTGATTGACCGATTTCATAGCCCTGCGCTTTTACAAATGTATAAGCTAAACCGCCGCCGAGCAAAAGGGTATCCACTTTATCAAGAAGGTGGTCAATGACATCGATTTTATCCTTCACTTTCGCTCCGCCAATAATGGCCGTGAACGGGCGCTTCGGTTCAGATAATGCTGACCCTAACACATCGAGCTCTTTTTCAAGCAATAGACCTGCAGCCGATGGCAAGTGATGGGTAATACCTTCGGTAGAGGCATGGGCACGATGGGCAGCACCAAACGCATCGTTGACATAAACATCAACGAGGGCGGCCATTTCTTTCGCAAGCTCCGGATCATTTTTCTCCTCACCGGCTTCAAAGCGTACATTTTCCAATAAGAGAATGTCGCCAGAGGATAATTGATCAAACGTTTGTTTAACAGACGACCCGACGACTTCGTCAACTTTATAGACCTTTTTCTCAAGGAAATCTTCCAGTCGCTTGGCGACCGGATCCAGGCGAAGTTCATCGACGACTTCTCCCTTAGGCCGGCCCAAATGACTCGCGAGAATGACTTTTGCCCCTTGCTCTTGTAAGTACTGAATCGTAGGCAAAGCGGCACGAATTCTCGTGTCGTCGGCTACCTTTCCGTCTTGCAAAGGAACGTTGAAATCAACTCTACAAAAAACCGACTTTCCGTTTAACTCGAGGTCATGAATCGTCTTTTTCTTCACACCCGATCACCCTCCTATTCCAAACTATGTATTTTATACGAAAAAAGGGGAGCCAAACGTCAACGTCCTCTCCCCCCTTTTCACATCGTCTTTTATTATAACCCTTTACGTGCCATATGTGCGACTAAATCAACGACGCGGCTGGAATATCCGAATTCATTATCATACCAAGCGATCATTTTAACCATGTTTCCTTCCATGGTTAATGTTGAAAGGGCATCAACCGTTGAAGACACGTTGTTTCCGCTATAATCACTGGAAACGAGTGGTTCTTCACTATAGCCAAGGACACCTTTCATGCTGGTTTCAGATAGCTTCTTCATAGCTGCATTCACTTCATCAGCTGTAACATCCTTTTCCAGTTCAACGACAAAGTCAACAAGGGAGACGTTCGGCGTTGGTACACGCATGGCGCCGCCGTTTAATTTCCCTTCAAGTTCAGGAAGGACAAGCGCAACCGCTTTTGCTGCTCCTGTTGAAGTTGGAATAATGTTCTCAGCTGCGGCACGCGCACGGCGATAGTCTTTATGCGGCAAATCTAGAATCTGCTGATCATTCGTATAAGAATGCACCGTGTTCATCAAACCGCGGCGAATCCCGAACTCATCATTTAATGCTTTCGCAAGTGGCGCTAAACAGTTTGTCGTACAGGAAGCGTTCGAAACGACATAGTGTTGATCAGGAGAATACTCTTCCTCATTTACCCCGATAACGAATGTCTGATCCACTTCTTTACCTGGTGCAGAGATCACAACTCTTTTTGCGCCGCCCTCAAGGTGCTTCGCTGCATCATCACGTTGTGTAAAGCGTCCAGTTGCATCAACGACGACTTCTACGCCGTGTTTGTCCCACTTAATACTTGCCGGATCTTTTTCAGAACTGACATTGATTTTTTTATCCCCAATAATGAGGTCATCGCCATCTACTTTTACTTCTTCTGGAAACGCTCCATGAACGGTATCGTATTTAAGCAAGTGGGCGAGCATATCTGCATCTGTAAGATCATTAATTGCAACCACTTCAACTTCATCATTTAACATTGCGGCACGAAAAACTAACCGACCAATTCTCCCAAATCCATTAATGCCTACTTTTGTTGCCATTCCCAAATTCCTCCTCTTATTAATGTAAAAGTGTCATTACAGCTTTTGCTGCTCCTTCATCTGTAATTAGCAAACCACTTGGTTTGTACGTCATATACGCAACAATGGCTTCCGCCTTGGAAACGCCGCCGGCTATGGTCACTACGGTTTGTTCACTACCTAAATCATCAAGCTGCAGCCCGATCGTTTTTTCTTTATGAACAACATTTCCTTGGTTGTCGAAATAATACCCAAAAGCTTCTGCTATCGCTTCTCGATCTTTTAGAAGCTGAAGTTTATGCGGATCCGAGCTTCGCCTGATTGCCATTGTTTGTGCATCACCGACGCTATGAATGACCATTCGCGGTGAGCGGATCAGGTTTAACAATTCCTTAATGCCAGGTTCGTGAATAAGAGAATCATACGCTAGGTCACTCAACTGGTCTGGTACATGTAAAAGCCGGTACTGAGCATTTGCACTTCTTGCTAACTCAGCACTAATTGTATTCGACTGTAAATCTACATTTTCACCCAGGCCTCCACGGGCAGGAACAAAGGTAATCTCACGGAGGGCAGGATCCGGATAAACCGAAGAGGCTAATGTAGCAAGTGTCGTCCCACCGGCAACTGCTACAACATCCCCGGGGGCTAGCGTTTGGATCATTTCGCGCACACAGGCCCGGCTCATCTCTTTTTTTACCCAGTTCTTCACATCACTATCGCCTGTTGTCACAATGACTTTCGAAACACCTAGTGCATCTTCCAAATCTTTCTCAAGCTGTGAGCGGCCAGAAATGCTTTGGATCATCGGCTCTAGTTGATCAAGAAGTATCAACCCTTCGCTTGTGAGCACCATACCACCGGATTCTACTTTTAAAAGGTTTTGGTCCTTAAAAAGCTCGACTTCTTTTCGAAGAACACGTTCTGAAATTTGCAAATCAGCAGCAAGCGCACGTCTTCCTACCGGTGCGCTTAACCGAATGAATTGCAAAATATCATAACGACGGTTTAAGTGCTCCAGAATGTCTGGGAGCAACTTTTTTTGCAATTCAATGAAATCCAGCATGGAAGGAATCACTTCTTTTTCGGGAACGAAAAAGTCCCGCTATGACATTTTCGTTCCCAGTTGTTGATATATTCATTATAGCGAATGTAGTCTACTTATGCAATACATATTGCGCAGAGGTAGCTTAACCTAATGTCCATGTGTTCATACACAACGGAGCTGACTGAGCAAGTTCTCAGGTTGTCCTAAAAATTCAGGGATATCGTCATTACTTAGCCGCAGCACTAAATGAACGGTTTATATATGGGTTGATTAAAAAATCCGATGTGATGGTTTGTCATCACACCGGATTTTGGGCAGTGTCTTAGGCAAAGCGTTTTCGTTTTGATGAAGCAGGGATATTGAGTTCATCACGGTATTTGGCGATGGCACGCCGTGAGACAATCACACCACCTTCGAGCTTAAAACGGTCAGCCATTTTTTGATCGGAAAGCGGCTTTCGTTTATCTTCCTCCTCTACCCAGCACCGAATGGACTGCTTTAGGACCGATGCCGAAGTTTCTCCACCGTCATCACTTACAAGGCCTTTGCTAAAAAATGATTTTAACTCGAAACAACCACGAGGCGTTTGGATATATTTTTGTGTCGTTGTTCTTGAAACCGTTGATTCGTGAACTTCTGCAAGTTCGGCAATATGCTTCAGCGTCATGGGGCGCAGTTTACCGGTTTCCAAGAAGTCTTGTTGATAATCAACAATCGCTTCAGTAACCGCGCGAATCGTTTGTTGCCGTTGATCGATACTTTTCAATAGCCAGACGAGCTGTTTGTATTTCGAATGCGCGTAATCAAATGCTTCTTTATCACTCTTTTGTTCAAGCAGGTGGCGGTATTGGCGATTGAGACGTATGCGTGGAAGTGAATCATCATTAAGCAGTACCGTCCATTTTCCATCCTGTTTCTCCACGTAAACGTCAGGTTTAACATATTCTGGGTGTTCTTCACCAAACCCTTGAGCCGGCCGCGGGTTCAACGTTTGAATAAAGTCATGGACACTTTGAATTTCCGACAGCGTGACTTGTAATTCTTCGCTCAACCATTTCCATTTCTTCTCTGCAAATGGCTGCAGATAGTTAAAAACGATCGTCTCGGTGAGTGGGTGTTCTTCAGGTAGATTATACAGTTGAATAAGCAGGAATTCTGAAAGGTTTCGGGCACCTACACCAACTGGATCTAAATGTTGCAAAAAGCTACATAAACTATGGTAATGCTCCGGGTCGATATCAAGTTCAGTGATCGCATCTTCTTCACTTAAAAGCAGATACCCATGAGGATCTAAATGATTGATAAGGTATTCCAATTGTTCCTTTGTGTCCTCGTCTTTCTTTAGCAGCCGAACTTGAGCCATTAAATGATCGGTTAAACTTTTCTCATGATCACCTAGATGATCAAGGTACGGTTCTTTTCCTACTTCTCCGCTGCTTTCCTGCCGATCTTGCCACAATACAGGATGATCCGGAGTCATGTTTTCATCATTGGAATGACTAACTTCAAGTAATGGATTTTCTAACGCCTGCTCATCTATATACTCAGACAATTCCAGCGTTGAGTACTGTAACAGGGATATGGCTTGACGCAATTGTTGCGTCATGGCCAGCCTCATCGTTTGTTGCTGCAACAATCCCATCTCAAGATTCATAACCGACCCCCCAATTTGTAAGCGCTTTCTTTTTATTTATAAATACTCCCGAAATCACTCATTGATGCCCCTAAAGGAACAAAAACAAACGATTCCCTCAACGTTACATTCTACGGTCAGCAGGAGGCAATCAAGCTTTTCCGTAAACCGGCTGAAACTCTCCGCCTTTTCATTCATATACGGTTTGCGCCAAACGTCGTTGACCAAGCAATAATCGTTTCGTGATTTATTTTTGATTATATCGTATTATTCTAATAAAATCCAGAAGAAGATGACGGTTTGAAGTACGGCGAAAACGGTAAATATAAGTAGTGTGTAATCATGCAATATATTTGACCTTTATTGACCAATAGGGTATGATGTTAATTAGTTACCAACATGCTTGTTATTGGCATGAGTTTGCATTACAATCGCAAAACGAGATTAAAGAAGGAGGATTAGACTTATGAATCTAATACCTACAGTTATTGAACAAACGAACCGCGGAGAACGGGCGTATGACATTTATTCACGTCTACTCAAAGACCGCATTATTATGCTTGGCTCAGGCATCGATGACAATGTAGCGAATTCAATCGTTGCACAAATGCTGTTCCTTCAAGCCGAAGATCCGGATAAAGACATTTCGCTTTATATTAACAGTCCCGGCGGCTCTATTTCAGCAGGCATGGCGATTTACGATACAATGCAATATATCACACCAAAAGTATCAACGATTTGCATTGGTATGGCTGCCTCAATGGGCGCATTCCTTCTTAATGCCGGTGAAATGGGTCAGCGTTTTGCTCTGCCAAACAGCGAGATTATGATTCACCAACCATTGGGCGGCACTCAAGGCCAAGCCTCTGATATCGAAATTCATGCACGCCGCATCATCGAAATGCGTGAACGATTGAATCAAATTTTTGCCGATCGTACTGGTCAACCACTTGAAGTCATTCAACGTGATACGGATCGTGATAACTTCATGACCGCTGAAGAAGCGAAAGATTACGGCCTCATCGACAGCATCTTTGACACAACAAGCACTAAGTAATGAAAAAACCACGCATTCCTAGCGTGGTTTTTCTATTCCTGGCTAACATAATTCACTAACGCTTCCATTGCTTCTTCTTTGTCCCCGCCCTCTGCAGACAAGTTAAGGACATCACCAGTGCGTATCGCAAGACTCATAACACCCATGATGCTTTTAGCATTCGCTTCCTTTTGCCCCTTTTTTGCCACTGTAATATCCGCTTGATAACGATTCGCTTCCTGTACGAACAAAGCGGCCGGGCGTGCCTGCAAGCCAGTTTTCAGATTAACTTTAACTTCACGTTCAATCATTACAAATCTCCCTTTCTACAATTATCACCCTAGCCTTGTGGCAATTTTAACGGTTGATTGTTACGGATTTGTTCAGCCAGCACATCGATTTTACGCAGTCGGTGATTAACACCCGATTTACTCACTTTCCCGCTCTCCACCATCTCTCCAAGTTCCTTTAACGTCACATCTTGGTGTTTAACACGTAGTTCCGCAATTTCACGGACTTTTGCCGGCAGTTGCTCCAAACCGACTTCTGAATCAACAAGCTCTATATTTTCTACTTGACGCAAAGCTGCCCCCACTGTCTTATTTAAGTTGGCGGTCTCACAGTTCACCAAGCGATTTACAGAGTTACGCATATCCTTCATAATACGAACATCTTCAAAGTACAAAAGCGCTTGATGGGCACCGATAATATTAAGGAACTCTGTAATTTTCTCGCTTTCCTTAATATAAACGATAAATCCATTCTTTCTTTCTAGCACGCGCGCTTCCAGTTCAAACCTTGCCATAAGCTCTTGTAAGGATCGGTTATGCTCTTCATAGGGAGAATAAATCTCTAAGTGATAGGATGATGTATCAGGGTGGTTAATGGAACCGCCGGCGAGGAACGCGCCGCGCAAATAAGCTCTTTTGCAGCAATTATTGGCGATGATATTCTCTGATATGGCTCGTGTAAACGTATATCCCTTATCCATAATTTTTAAATCGGCCAAGATCTCCTCTACACGCTCATACAACCGAACAATATATACATTATTTTTTTTTAAGCGCATTTTTTTACGAACAACAAGTTCAGCTTTCATGTCTTCATAGCACTGTTTAAGAAGAGTATAGATCCTTCTAGCGATCGCTGCATTCTCGGTCGTAATGTCCAGGGCCATACGTTTATCCGTGATGGATAGGGAGCCGTTCATCCGAATGAGCGCTGCCAATTCTGCTTCTACACAACAATGATCAGCGTTTACTTGTGTAAGCTCTTTTTTCGTCATCGCTGCAAAGGAAGACATTCATTGCTCACCACCTTTTATTCATTATCCCGTATTTTCTCTAGGCACTAGCCTTCAAGAATCATCGCTGAGATTTTATCAGCATCATGACGGAGTAAAGGCCCGTCGACGCGGATAAAATCATCTGATATCACATGCAGACCAAGCGCTTGCAATGAAGCATAATCACAAACCACTGGAGATGCATTCTCCTCCGCATAACGTTCAATCAAATCCGCCGGAATCTCAGTATCATTCACAAAAATACGGTCAATCATTGTTTCTCCTATATGGTCATGCAGAGCTTTAATATGGTCAGAAGCCTTAAAATCGTCTGTTTCCCCGCTTTGGGTCATCACATTACAGATATATATCCTTTCTGCTTCCGCCTTGCAAATCTCTTTAGCAATGTCAGGCACCAATAAATTCGGCAAAACACTTGTATATAGACTTCCCGGCCCCATAATGATTTTATCTGCTTGTCGGATCGCCTGGATACTCGCAGGCAGGGCTTTCGGATGAGTCGGTTCAATGAACATTTTTTTCACTTGTTTGCGCGCCTTCGGAATATTTGATTCCCCGTGTACGACACTGCCGTCATTCATCTTTGCGACCAGTTCGATACTATCATTTGATGCAGGTAAGACATTTCCACGTACATTAAGAACCGCGCTTAATTCACTAATACCCCGGGCAAAATCCCCTGTGATCGATGTCATACCTGCTATAAGCAGATTCCCTAGGGAATGACCGGAAAGCCCCTCCCCATTTTCAAACCGATGCTGAAATAACCGTTCAATCAAAGGTTCAACTTCGGCAAGGGAGACAAGCACATTACGTACGTCACCGGGCGGCGGTACGTTTAGTTCTTTCCGTAACCACCCGGAGCTCCCTCCATCATCTGCGACTGTTACAATTGCCGAAATATCAACTGGGTACGTTTTCAGGCCCCGTAATAAAACCGATAGTCCTGTCCCCCCACCAATAACAACTATTTTTTGCATGTTAGCCACTAGATCTCTCTCTCCCTATTTTTCTGTTCGCGATGACTCGTATTCACTTGATAATCACTGCCATATACATTCGCAAGATGTTCAACTAATGTGACCGAACGATGTTTTCCACCTGTACAGCCAAGGGCAATAATCACCTGGCTTTTTCCCTCTTGTTTATAGAGTGGCAACATAAAGGTGAGCAAATCCTCAAGCTTCGTGAGAAACTCTTTGGTATCGTCCCATTTCATCACATACTCAGCCACATCCGGATCCATGCCGGTTAATGGACGCATCCGTTCAATGTAGTGTGGATTCGGTAAAAATCGGACGTCAAAAACGAGATCAGCATCAATGGGTACACCGTGCTTAAACCCAAAAGACATAAAATGAACACTAAAAGTCATTTCCTCAGGGGCTGTAAACAGCCGATTAATTTCCGCCCGTAATTCCAAAGGCCTCAGTTCTGTTGTATCAATGTGATAACGGGCTCTGCCCTTAATCTCATCTAAAATTTTCCGCTCCTTCTTAATTCCATCCAATAATGCCCCCTCCGGTGCTAACGGATGGGAGCGTCTCGTTTCTTTAAAACGTTGCACAAGCTTTTCGTTATCGGCATCAAGAAATAGAATGTGCGTATGCAAATTCGGCTTATCCCCAAGCATGCTGACAGCCGAAAATACTTGCTCAAAGAACTCCCGGCCACGTAAATCCATGACGAGCGCAACGCGATTCATCGTTCCACCTTCTACGAGGTCTAATAATTTCGGAATTAATGCTGGCGGCAAATTATCTATACAGAAATAGCCAAGATCTTCAAGACTTTGGACCGTTACCGTCTTTCCTGCTCCAGACATCCCCGTAATCACAACGATTTGGATATCGTCTTTCACACCAGCACCCCTTTTACACCGTTTCGTGCTTCAAATCCAGCAACTGGAAATCAGGTGTATAATAAAATGTACTAAACAACATCCCTTCATTTTTTAAAAGGTGTTGGAATAGATCATGATCTCCCGGCGCCATCGGTTGGGAAAATACATCTTCTTGGTTCTTCCAATGTAAAATCCCTTCCGGCGAACGTTCCCATACGTTACCTTTATAGTTCTCCGCAAAAAATGAAAACAGCATCCACTCTGAGGTCGTTTGACCTTCTTCCTGAATGACCACCGTGGAAACCGCCTTCAATTCCGGGGTGATAATTTGTACACCCGTTTCTTCTTTAAATTCTCTTCTCACCGTAGCAAGCGGAGTTTCACCGTGCTCCATCTTGCCTCCCGGTGCAACCATCCAATTTCTGCTCGGTTTTTGTAGCAATAAAACCCGCTCATTATATGTTAACACGCAATTGGCCACACGCTGCATGTTTATCACCTCCCTTTATTATAACTTGAAAGCGGCACGGCCACAAATATCAAAATCAGCCACTTAATGATACCGCTTTCATATTTAACAAAAAAAGACGCAAGGTTAAACACCTTGCGATACCAAAAATTATATAAAAGGGGGGTCAATTAAACTTACATTCATCATAACGTGTAATTATTGCACTGTGGTTACAAAGGCTTTAAAAACGCATAACGTTTTGTCCCTTCATTAATGTTCGACCCCCGTCTATAGTCGCACCATCCTACGCCTCTACTTTATTACCCAACTCCTCAACATAGGACTGGGCATTTTGGGCAGCTAAACTACCGTCCCCGGTTGCGGTCACAATTTGCCGTAACGTCTTTTCCCGAATGTCTCCGGCAGCAAAGATCCCTACACGATTCGTTTCCATTTCTTCATTTGTCTCAATGTAACCTTCCTCATTTGTAATCCCTAAATCTTTAACGGCACTATTTAAAGGAAGAAGGCCAATATAAATGAAAACTCCTTCGGTAGTGAAATCATATTCTTCTCCGGTGTTTACATTCACGAGGGTCACACTGCTTACTTTTCCATCTGTATCATGAATTTCCTTCACAACGTGATCCCATTTGAATTCAATTTGATCATTGACAAATGCACGTTGCTGAAGAATTTTTTGAGCACGTAATTCGTCTCGGCGATGGACAACGGTAACTTTTTTGGCAAACCGTGTCAAATAAACCGCTTCCTCTACTGCGGAGTCACCGCCTCCAACGACAATGATTTCTTTATCACGGAAAAACGCTCCGTCACAGACCGCGCAATAGGATACGCCGCGTCCGCCGAGTTCTTTTTCACCAGGAATCCCGAGCTGCTTATACTCAGCACCTGTAGCGACGATTACAGACCGTGTTTTGTAGGTTTTATTACCGGCATGTACCGTTTTGTACTCAATTCCATCTTCAATTTCCTTAATATCTCCATATGCATACTCAGCACCAAACTTGCGCGCGTGCTCAAACATTTTATTTGATAAATCCGGCCCAAGAATATGTGAATAACCCGGATAGTTCTCAACGTCCTCCGTATTAGCCACTTGGCCGCCAGGGATGCCTCTTTCGAGCATTAAGGTCTTCATTTCCGCGCGTGAGGTATACACCGCTGCTGTCATTCCAGCAGGACCAGCGCCAGCAATTATCACATCATAAATGGTATCTGTTTCTCCTGACATGGGAACATGCTCCTTTCTCTTACCTATATCATATCCCGACTTCCAATTCATCGTCCATTCATCTGCTTAGTCTAACCCAAATGATAAATCATGGACGTGATCACATTGAACTTCTTCGTTTTTTAGCGATTGCTCTTTCCATTTCTGCAAAAGGCTTGCGGCCTTTTCATGCCCATATTCACAGGCGGTCTTCCACGCTTTCCAGCTTCTATTATTGTACCCACAATGGAAGGCAGCGACTCCATACCGATAGAAATAAGAGCCGTTTTTTTCAGGAAGGCTTTGTTTTTGTAAAAAATGAAAAGACAAGAGTGCTTGCTCATATTCACCAAGCCGACAATGCGTAGCCGCCAATTTGTACATATGACTTTTATCAATGGGTGCCAGCTGCCTAAGCTTCTGCTTCCATTGATCAGCCTCCTGATCAAGTTGTTGATCCTCGAGCAGCAACGTCAGTTGGCAAGCCGCAGGCACATAAGTCGTTTCCGCTAGCAATGTCGAGAGGAAATCGATGGCTTCGTCGGTTCGCCCCTGCAAGTGTAACGTCCGCGCGAGCTGATTATAGGCAGCATAATAAGAAGGATAATCGACGACCATCCCCTGTAATAGTTGCTCTGCCTTTTGATAATGCCCTTCATTAATAAGGCGGCCTGCACGTTCGTATTGGAGTATCAATTCATCAGGTAAGGGGGAATCTCCACTCTCGCGATCAGACGGAAAACCCTCATCCACCTCCACATCTAACAATTCGAGCAGATCCTTTATATCAGCGCTAAACTCTCCCTCAGGATCGAGTGCTAAATAATTTAAAGCTGCCTCCCGTGATTTATCAAATAAGCCTAGATAAGCATAATTATTTGCAAGAAAATAGTAACAATCATACAGACCCTCATCAATATGATCTAATACATGAAGCAAAATTTCATTTGACCGTTCATACCGACCCATATCAGATAGGACAGCAGCCAGTTGACAATGAAAAACCCCTTCGAGGGGGCGTAATTCAATCGCACGTTGTAAATAGCGGATCGAACGATTCCAATCTTTATTTTGATAAGATATAACTCCACGTTTAAAAAAATACTCAGGATTTTGTATAAAAGGGATCACTTGCCCCATGAAAACACCCGCCCTCCGGGTAAATTATGCATTATTTCTATTATAACATAAAATATGACGCACCCCAAAAACCCGTGTGCGTCATCATCTCATTCACCTTATTTCGCGTGTCGTTCCCTTAATGTTTCCATCATACGATCAATCGGTAATTGCTGTTCTTCTAACAATACGAGCAGGTGAAAAATAAAATCAGCGCTCTCCCAAGAAAGTTCGCGTTTATCGCGATTTTTAGCCGCAATAATAATTTCTGAAGCTTCTTCGCCGACTTTTTTCAAAATCTTGTCTATGCCCTCATCAAATAAATACGTCGTATAAGAGCCAGCAGGACGTTCATGCTTCCTCGATGCTATGGTGGCGGTTAGCTCTCTTAAAATCTCAAAATCACTTTTTTCAGAAGTAGTTTCTTTCGAGAGCAGACTTTCGGTAAAACAGGTATATGTACCACGATGGCAAGCCGGGCCCTCCGGCTGAACGAGAACTAAAAGCGAATCCTGATCGCAATCATAACGAATATCAATGACGTTTTGCACATGGCCCGACGTCTCCCCTTTATGCCAAAGTTCTTGGCGGGAACGGCTGTAAAACCAGGTTTCTTTCGTCTCCATTGTTTTTTTTAGCGATTCTTCATTCATATAGGCGACGGTGAGCACCTCTTTACTCATCACATCCTGCACGACCGCAGGAATTAATCCATCAGCATTATAAACGAGTTTATCTGCATTCATCGCACGTTCACCCCTTGTTTTCTTAACGCATCTTTCACTTCCGAGACAGCCGTTTCTTTGTAATGAAAAATGGAAGCTGCCAAGGCTGCATCAGCGCCCGCCTGCACAAATACGTCCGTAAAATCCTGACGATCTCCGGCTCCCCCGGAAGCTATCACAGGAACGCTTACCACTGCGTTCACCGCACGCGTTAACGCTAGATCAAATCCCGTTTTCGCACCGTCCTGGTCCATACTCGTTAACAGTATTTCACCTGCACCTCTTCGTACAGCTTCTTGCGCCCAAGCTGTCACCTCCAAGTCGGCCTCCTGACGCCCGCCATGCGTATATACACGCCACGATTGCAAACGATCGTCCCATTTTGCATCAATAGCAACAACAATGCATTGGGCTCCAAAGAAATCAGCGCCTTCGGAGATGAGTGTCGGGTTTTTTACCGCTGCCGTATTCAATGATACTTTATCTGCACCTGCACGTAGAATCTGGCGCATATCATCCACACTGTTGATACCGCCGCCAACGGTGAACGGGATTGCAAGTTTTCCCGCCACTTCTCGGACAACATCCACCATTGTTTTCCTTCCTTCATGAGATGCCGAGATATCGAGGAAAACAAGCTCGTCCGCTCCTTCGCGATCGTAATAAGCCGCGAGATCTACCGGGTCCCCTGCATCTCGTAGCCCTACGAACTGGACACCTTTGACAACCCGTCCTTCCTTCACATCCAAACAAGGGACCAGCCGCTTCGTTAACATGACTCTCTCACCTCTTTAAGTGCTTCTTCTAAGTCAACCGCACCAGTGTATAGGGCTTTCCCTACGATCGCGCCCACGAGTCCGTCTTCCCGATTGTGCAAAAGCGTACGGAGATCATCTAGATGGGTTACACCGCCAGAGGCAATGACGTTGGCACCGCTTGCTTTTGCAAGAGCAGCATTAGCCTCCACATTCGGTCCTTGCAACATTCCATCTTTTTCAATATCAGTAAAGATAAAAGTATCCGCACCTGCGGCCTTCATCTTAATCGCGAGCTCTTCCACTTGAACACCCGAAGATTCTAGCCAGCCATTCACCGCTACTTGACCATTGCGCGCATCAAGTCCAATCACGATCCGCCCGGGATATGTTTGTAACATCTTTTCTGTAAAAGCAGGATTTTGTACGGCGACCGATCCTAAAATAACGCGCTCTACCCCACCTTCTAGATAATGTTTGACATCTCTTTCCGTGCGAATGCCGCCACCTATCTGAATCATTACATCTGTTTCCTTTGCAATTTGAAAAATCGCTTCATCATTGATGGGCTTTTTTTCACGGGCACCATCCAAATCGACAACGTGTACCCACTCCGCGCCAGCTTCCGCAAATGTCACGGCCATTTCAGCAGGCGAGTCCCCATAAACGGTTTCCTGATTATAATCCCCTTGCCGCAACCGCACGCATTTTCCATTTCGGATATCGATGGCAGGAAATAAATTAAAAGCTGTCACTTCGTTCTCCCTGCCTTTCTTGAACGTATTGTACATAGTTATTTAAAAGCTGCATACCAAGGATACTGCTTTTTTCCGGATGAAATTGAGTGCCAAACACGTGATGACGTCCGACTATCGCTGGCACCTCTCCATCGTAATTCGCTGTCGCAATGACGACATCCGGGGTGTCAGCATGTACCACATACGAGTGAACAAAATATACATGTCCTTCTTCAGCACCTTTCACAAGCGGCTGGTTCGGCTGCTGATACCGAAGGATATTCCAGCCCATATGGGGCACTTTATAACGGACCCCTGCCCGTGTTTTTCCTGCAAAACGCCGCACTCTTCCCGGTAAAATATCAAGCCCTTCGGTATATCCATTTTCCTCACTTTCAGCAAATAGAAGCTGCATACCAAGACATATTCCGAGAAGGGGATGGCCCTCCTTAACCCACTGCTGGATCATGACGTCCATCTTTTTTTTACGGAGAATCGCCATTGCGTCTTTAAATGATCCGACGCCAGGTAGAATCAACCCCTCACATGCAGAGAGCGTATCAAGATCTTCACTCAAGACGTACGGAGTATCCAGACGCTCGAGTGCTTTGCTCACGCTATGTAAGTTGCCCATTCCATAATCTACGATTCCGATCATCTATAACATCCCTTTCGTCGATGGGATCCCTTTGACGCGTGGATCTCTTTCCACCGCGTCTGCTAATGCCCTTGCCAATGCCTTGAAAATCGCTTCGATGATATGATGAGTATTCCACCCGTAATGGACAATTACATGAAGATTCATACGTGATTCAACGGCGAATTTCCAGAGAAACTCCCGTACAAGCTCCGTATCAAATGTACCAACCTTAGGGGCCCCAAGCTCGCCCCGAAATTCAAGATGGGGGCGATTACTAAGGTCAACCACAACCTGAACAAGGGCGTCATCCATAGGGACATAGGCATGTCCATATCGACGAATGCCTTTTTTATCCCCGAGTGCTTCATGGATGACTTGTCCAAGACAAATCCCTACATCTTCTGTTGTATGGTGATCATCAACATCCACATCACCAGCAGCCTGCACACGTATATCAAAATGGCTATGTTTCGTAAAAAGATCAAGCATATGACTCAAAAACGGAACCGGGGTATCAATACTTGCTTGCCCTTCACCATCTAACACAACCTCTAATTCAATGTCCGTTTCCCCGGTTTGACGCCGAACGTTTGCATTTCTTTCCTTACTCATGCTCAGAGGCTCCTTTCTTACGAATTTCCACAGCCCGTGCGTGTGCTTCAAAGCCTTCGACACGTGCAAGAGAAGCAATCATCTTTGCATTCGTTTCAAGCGCTTCTCGGCTATAATGAATAATACTTGATTTTTTAATAAAATCATCGACGGTAAGCGGACTTGAAAAACGCGCGGTTCCATTCGTCGGCAAAACATGGTTGGTCCCGGCAAAGTAATCACCCACCGTTTCAGCACTGTTTTCACCTAGAAAAATGGCCCCAGCGTGTCTGATTTTCCCTAGATAATGAAACGGTTCAGCCACTAAAACCTCCACATGTTCGGGCGCTAATTGGTTCACCACATCTACCGCCTGGTTCATGTTGGCAGTGAGATAAATGGCCCCATAATCATCAAGCGCTTTCCGTGCAATGGCTGCCCGTGGAAGGTCTTCTAACTGACGATCCACCTCTTCTACTACCTTGTCCGCGAGTGGTTTTGATGGCGTAACCACAATTGCTGTCGCTCGTTCCTCATGTTCAGCTTGTGATAATAGATCAGCTGCAACATAATCCGCACGTGCAGTGTCATCTGCGATAACCACGATTTCACTAGGACCCGCGATCATGTCAATATCGACGTGTCCATAAACCGCACGTTTGGCTAATGCGACAAAGGAATTTCCAGGTCCAACGATTTTATCAACGGCGGGGACAGACTCGGTGCCGTAAGCTAAAGCGGCAATTGCTTGCGCACCCCCAGCTTTGACGATCTGCTCTACACCTAGTTCAGATGCTGCAACGACAACTGCAGGATGCAGAAGCCCAGAAGTGTCGGGCGGTGACGTCATGATAATTTGACCGACGTTTGCCACTTGCGCGGGAATCACATCCATCAGGATCGTCGAGGGATAGGCGGCTTTTCCGCCAGGCACATAAACGCCAACCGCGTCTAGGGGGGTAACTTGCTGCCCAAGCATCGTTCCGTCTTCTTTCGTCGTCATCCACGACTGGGACCGTTGACGTTCATGGAAATCACGGATATTTATGATAGCTTGCTGCAGAGCTGAGATCACAGTATCATCAAGCGCTTCATACGCTTTTAACCGTTCTGTTTCAGTCACAAAAAGCGCATCCAACTCAGCGCCATCCAGTTTTTTTGTATACGCCCGCAACGCTTCATCGCCATCTTTTCGAATGGCCGCGATGATTTCATCTACAATGGCCTGGGTGTCTTCATTTCCCGTTTCCGGATCTCTTCGTAAACTTATACGTTCATCAACTTGTATGATTTCCAAGGAGAGTTCCCCCTTCCTCAACAACCATGGATAAGCGAGCAACAATTTCGTCAATCTGTTGATCTTTCATGCGATAGCTCACTGGATTTACGATTAAACGCGACGTCACAGACTCAATTGTTTCTAGTTCCAATAGCCCGTTTTCTTTAAGTGTCCGTCCACTAGAAACGATGTCAACAATTCGATCAGCCAGCCCGACTAACGGCGCAAGTTCAATGGAACCGCTGAGCCGAATGACTTCTACTTGTTCTCCTTGTTCTTTGAAATATTGCGTCGCGATATTTGGGTACTTTGTAGCTATTTTTGGCGTGACCCGCTTAGGCATTCGATTCGGTAACCCCGCAACTGCCAAATAACAGGCACTAATGTGGAGATCGAGCACTTCATACACGTCTCTTTGTTCCTCCAGCAGAACATCTTTGCCTGCCACACCAATGTCCGCGACGCCATGCTCCACATATGTCGGTACATCCATCGGCTTGGATAAAAAGAATTTCATCCCTGCATCGGGGGCCTCAACGATGAGCTTCCTGCCAGCAGAGAAATCATCCTGCAATGGGTACCCCGCCCGCCGCAGTAGTTCTGCCGCCTCTTCGAAAATCCTGCCTTTCGGCATTGCAAATGTAATCCAATCGTTACTCATCTTCTTTCTCCCTCCTCGAGCCAGTATCCAGGAAGGAAACGACCTCCGAGTATCTTTTGATATAAGCATCAACATCAGGAATACCTGCGATATTCTGCAATACAACTGCCTCTCCTTGTTTCCGGCGCCTATGCGCTTCACGCATTGCTTCCTGTTGCTGTTCTTTACAAAAGAGAACAAGCACTGGGTTTGCCTTTCTCTCCCCCTCTAAATGGTTCACTGCTTCGATCAGCCGATCCAGGCGAATGCCAAAGCCTGTCGCACTAGCCGGCCGCCCAAATTTTCCGAGCAATTCATCGTACCGCCCACCGCTCGCGAGAGGGAAGCCCAGTGACCCTCCATATCCTTCAAACACCACTCCTGTGTAATAATCGATATGCATGACTAGATTAAGATCGACTTGCATATATTCACTTACACCAATCGTTTCAAGTACTTTCCATAATGCCTCAATCTCAGCGATCGCTTCATGGGCTTCTCGAGTGTGGGCGATCTCCTTCGCACGATTAAGCACCTCAATGCTGCCGCGCAATTGATGCACTCGATTGAGGCGTGTTTTATCTGATGTAGTAAGGTCGAGACGCTCGACATATTGCCGATATCCAACATAATTTTTTTCATACAGATAACGTTTAAGTTCATTAGCAATCGCCTCGTCAGCGACAATTTCTGCAAATAAAGCGTTCATAAAACCAATATGCCCAACGGCTAACCGAAAGTTTGATAACCCGGAAGCACGAAGGGAAGACTGTAGTAACGCAATCACTTCAGCGTCTCCGTTAATGGTAGAATCCCCCACGAGTTCAACACCAAATTGCTCAAATTCCGATCGTCTCCCCCCCTCTCTTTGTTGAGCACGAAATAGAGAACTGCAATACGACAACCGAATGGGGAGGGGTTCGTCTTGCATGCTGGAACTAACAACACGAGCGATTGGTGCTGTCATATCCGGGCGCAGTACAAGCGTTTGTCCTTCCCGATCCATCAGTTTAAACAACTGTTGATCAAGAATGGCTGAAGCTTCTCCAACCGTATCATAATATTCCAGCGAAGGCGTTTGTATGGGGCGATAACCCCAGCTCTTCACCTCACATTCAATATCACGACGCACCTCGCCCGTACGTTCATAGAGCGCAGGCAACGTATCAATCATTCCTAATGGCTTTTCAAACATCAACGGCAATGACATGCGACAGCCTCCATCTAAATCCTTTAGTTCGATAATGTAATAAAATGTTTTGTTATTTTATAGTTTACAGGGAAGGTTCCACATCGTCAACGATTCGACCTAAAAGAGCGTGTTCAAAAAGGAGGAGAAAAAGAGCTAGCAGGTCGAGAAGACGCAGATTCTAGCATCCTGCCTGCACGACGAAAGTATTCACTTCGCACGAAGAAAAAGTGGTTCTTTTTCGAGGATATGGTTTCATACGTAAGGAGCACAGACGCAAGACGACGAAGAGATACGACGGCCATTTTCCCAGACTTTTTGAACATCCTTTAATAGCTGTAAAAATCCGTATTACATCACTAGCAATACGGATCCTTTTAGACAACGGCCTCATTGTTCACAGGGTTTGACCCATTTTTTCTAATCACAAAAGTGAAGACATAAGCAAGTACGCTTAACGTTAACACTGAAAAGATAAAAAAGACGATGTAAATGTCACTATACTTCCTAAATAATTCAATAAAGGCATACAATAAAAATCCTAAAAAAGCGATTTCACCAGGAATGGTAAGAACAAACCCGAAGGGAACGATCGATGTAAACACGCTAAACAGAAATTGCAAAGCAGCCAATCCTATGATCAACCACGGCAGTACGTCACGAAAGTTGGCAGGCAAACGATCCCGTATAACCATACAAAGCGTATAATATTGCGCGTAAGGGATAAATGCCCCTCATTTTGTGCCAGGCGAAAAAGGCCAAATGCAAATAATAGATACATCCCCACTCCGATTAAAACTATGAACAGAATGAAAAACAATAAACCTAAAACGATGAACGCTTCCACTATCCCTCCACCTTTTTATGCCCTCGAACTTCGAATCACCTGCATTGGATTTCCCCCAACAAAAGTTCCAGCAGGTACATCTTTATGTACAAGCGTCATCGCTGAAACAACGGCTCCGTCTCCTATGGAAACACCAGGAAGAATTAACGAATGTGCACCGATCATGACATTATCCCCAATATGAACTTCTCCGATACGAAATTCATCGATCAAATATTCATGCGCGAGAATAGTTGTTTCAAAGCCGATGACACAGTTGTTCCCCACCGAAATTTTTTCCGGAAACATTACATCCGGTGTCACCTTCAAGGCAAAAGCTGATTTTTCACCAACATTCATCCTTAAGAAACTCCGATATAGCCAGTTTTTAACGCTCAGAAAAGGGGTCACACGAGCGATCTCAATGACGACAAAATTTTTCACGACTTTAAAAAACGAAACCGTTTTATAAAGCCGCCAGAGGGAGTTGTCTTTAGGAACAGGGTAACGTTCGGTCTTTCTCATTTGACCGGCGCCTCCAAAATCGTGAGAAGTTCGCGCATGTCTTCGAGCATGATGTCTGGTTTCTCTTTTATTAACGCCTCGGCTCCTTTAATCGACCAGGCAACAGCGGCGGTTTTCGTTCCCGCTTGTTTCCCCCCTTCAATATCGTGAACATTATCCCCGACCATTAAGGTATGTTCTGGCACAGCACCTAATGCATCCATTGCCTTCTCAAGCGGCTCAGGATGGGGTTTAGCATGTTCGACATCATCCAGAGTGATAACGGTTTTGAAGTAAGGTTTTAATCCGGTTAATTCCAGTCCTTTCCATGTCGTCGGACTTCGTTTTGTTGTGACAATCCCTAATTGAAATCCCGCTTTGGAGAGTCCTTCAACCGCTTCTCGGACACCGCTGTATTCTTTGAGGAGCTCATCGTGGTGAGTATGATTATGTTCCCGGTACATGGCCATCATTTCCCCAGCTTTCTCCGGGTCCAGCGAATGAAAAGTATCATGGAGAGGCGGGCCAATAAATGGAAGAATATCCTCACGTTGAAATCTTCCGGGAAAGTAATGATCCAATGTATAAGTGAAAGAAGCAATAATCAAATCGTTCGTATCAATGAGTGTTCCATCAAGATCAAAAAGTACTGTATTCACGTTCTGCATCGACATAGTCCCCTTTCTGCTGTCTTTCTGCTCGATTCCAGAAATACGCAATCGCCATCGTTAATAGTATGGCAGTAACCACCCGTATAATAAGCAATGGCAAAACCGGGATACCGAGCGGAATAAAAATAAGCGTATCTTCAATAACGCCATGACAGGCGACAAGAAAAATAAAAACGAGATATAAATCCTTTTTTTTCACCCCGTTCTCACGCGCTTCTTGAATCATAACCCCTGCTCCAAAAGCAAGACCAAATATAATCCCAGATGCTAGCGTGGTAGAGGTATTGGGTTGAATTCCAAGCATTCGGGTAAAAGGAAGCATTTTATTCGAAAACCAATCAAGGATATTAAAATCTTTCATCACTTGAATTAACATCATAATTGGAAAAACGAATATTGCCAGTTGCAATACGCCCATCGAGGCACTCATAACCGCTTCCCAAAAGATTTCGAAACTACCGCTGGCTTCGGTGGTTTCAGTGCCGCTCACAAAGCCATACTGGGCAGGTTCATCCCCTCCCTGCCAAATCCAGTGAATAAGAAATGCAGAAACCACGGCTAACCCGATCCTCACCGCCAATACGACCGAAATACGAATCCCGAGCTTAGCAGCCACCGCTGATTCAACAAGTAAATTATGTGAAAATGAAAGCATAACGGCTAGAATAAACACTTCTTTTACAGTAAATTCAAACGTTAATATTGACCCGATAGCCGCGTATAAATTCAAAAAATTCCCAAGCACAAGCGGGATAGCCGCTTCACCAGGTAACCCGATCCAAGACATGAACGGCGCCAGTTGGGAAGAAACCCAATCAAGCACCGGTGTAAAAGAGAGGAGCGTCACAGCAAAAGTGATCGGGAATATGATTTTGGCCAACATCCAGGTCGTTGAGAACCCAGATTTTAAACCTTTCTTGAATGTTTGCATGTCTTATCCTACCCCATTGTCACTTTTTCTTCTTTTTATTCTTCTTTTGTTCCTTATCCGTATCATAATATCGCTTTTTCGCTAATCCCTTTCTCCGGCGATAAATCATGACGATGATGGATCCGACAATAAGAATGATCGAGATGACTTGTGCGGTACGAAGAAAATCGGCGATCATTAAACTGTCGGTACGGAGGCCCTCGATGAAAAAACGTCCAAAGGAGTACCAGATAACATACGTTAAAAAGAGTTCACCCCGACGTAAGTTCACACGACGTAGATAGAGGAGCAACGCGAACCCTAAGAAGTTCCAGATTGACTCGTAGAGGAAAGTAGGATGGTAATATGCACCTTCAATGAACATCTGGTCGATGATCCATTCGGGCAACATGATATTTTCCAAGAATATACGAGAAACCTCGCCTCCGTGGGCTTCTTGGTTAATAAAGTTCCCCCAGCGTCCAATCGCTTGGCCGAGAATAATACTGGGCGCTGCTATATCCGCCAGCTTCCAAAACGAAATTCCGCGAAGACGGGCAAATACCGCCCCTGTGATTACCGCTCCAATCAGGCCGCCATGAATGGCGAGGCCACCTTCCCAAATGGCAAACATCTGCAACGGATCATGTACATAGTATTCCAAATTAAACAATACATAGTAAAGACGAGCGCTAATAATAGAAATGGGAATGGCCCAAATGAGTAAATCAGCGAATAAATCATTGGGAAGCCCTCGTTTTTTAGCCTCTCTTGTCGCTATTATGTAACCTATGAGTGCCCCTAACCCAATAATGACGCCGTACCAATACACAGATAACGGCCCAAGCTCGAATGCAATCGGATCGATGGGTTGGACTTGATAAATCATTGATCCCATCCCCTTACTTTTGGTTTAAAGTTCATCGCGATCATAATCTTCAATCACATCCATTAATTTATCAGAGAATTCCTGCGCAGCATTGATCCCCATTCGTTTGAGCCGGAAATTCATAGCAGCCACTTCCACAATTACCGCCAGGTTACGCCCGGGCCGAACAGGAATGGTGTATTTCGGAATGTCTGTCTCGATGATACTCATCTTGTCCTCATCAATGCCAAGGCGGTCATAAGCTTTTTCCTCATCCCAAAGTTCAAGATGGACATTCATAACAATTTTCTTAAAAGGGCGCACTGCACGGGCGCCGAATAACGTCATCACGTCGATAATGCCAAGCCCACGTATCTCAAGAAGATGTTTAATGAGGTTCGGCGGACGTCCCATTAACGTATCGGCATGCTGTTGGCTAATTTCTACCGAATCATCAGCCACTAAACGATGACCGCGTCGTACGAGGTCAAGGGCAGTTTCGCTTTTTCCAACACCACTGGCACCAGTGATCAGTACTCCAATTCCATAAATATCCACAAGCACACCATGAACAGCTGTTGTTTCTGCAAGCTGAGCTTCAAGAAAATTTGTTATTTGACTAATCAGACGCGTTGTCGTCACATCCGCGCGCATAAGAGGGACCCCTGCATGCTCTGAGGCATTAATGAGTTCCGGTGGTGCTTCTAAATTTCGCGATATGATAATACCTGGTGTATTTTGCGTACAAAGTTTATCAAGTCTCTCTACTTTTACATCCGTATCTAAACGCTCAAGAAATGTGAGCTCCGTTCGACCGAGCACTTGCAAGCGTCTACGTGGGTAATATGTAAAATAACCTGTCATTTCCATCCCCGGACGAGAAATGTCGCTCATCGTAATCGGGCGATAAATCCCTTCGTCTCCACTTAATAGTTCCAAGGAGAAACGGTCGATTAACTCCCGCGCTGTGACCTTTGTCATCTTGTTCCCTCCATGATTCGAAAAGCTTGATAGAACGCTCCATCGCTAAGAAATCCATTTCATTGTAGCACGTTTTTACGTTCGAATGGTATGGCCAAACCTTTTCTGCACCTTTCACGGGCATGATGCATATTTTACTTCTTAAATGTTTGTGGAGTGATTTCATCCTAAAATTACTAAAAAGTACCCGCCTTCATGCAAAGCAGGTACTTTTTACCTTCTATTTAAATGGCTTTAGCACTAGGTTAATCAGAGCATTGATAATCGCCATGACGACTGCCGCCAGGATTGCCGTCCCAAAGCCGTCGATTACAAATGCATCACCCATGACCCACGAAATCAACATTAGCAGCACCGCATTGATCACAAATAGAAAAATCCCTAGCGTCAACACAGTAATGGGGAGAGTAAGAGCGACGAGAACCGGCCTCACAACCGCATTCAATATTCCAAGAAGCACAGCAGCAATCAGTGCTGCCCAGATATTTTCCAATTCAAAGCCAGTAAAGAAAAAACCTGTGAGTATTAAAACTACCACATTCACTAAAATATTGAATAAGCAGCCCATTATGAAGCTCCTTCACTTGGCACTAACACCGTAAGTGCGAGATAGATAAGAACCGTGACCGGTAGACCAACAAAGAGACCGATCACAGCAATTACTCTAATGATGATCGGATTGATATTCAGATGTTTGCCAATTCCTCCACAAACACCAGTGATCATCCGGTTGTTCTCGGAACGAACGAGATGTTTCATTTCGCTGATTCCCCTTAAACTTCCAATTTTAACGATCATGCGTCTTCAAAGAAACAGAGCCCGTTTTCGTACTGGCATCCACACGGAACACAGTTGATTGATCCGGATTGGAAACGAGCGTTAACGATTTTTGAATAAAATCGCGTTTTTCATCGACGACCTCCACATTGGGAAGCTTCCAATGGTAATTTCCGACATTTGTTCTTAACTTACCTTCTGTACGTACCCCTTCTGGTACAGCGATAAATACGGAACCTGTCGTTGCCCTTAAAGAAGCATGCCCGCTTTTACTTTCCAGAACGCGGCAATTTACAGAGCCGTTAACGGATTCGGCATCAATGTCTTGAACGTCTCCATCGATATCGATTGTACCGTGTACGGTTCGAAGGTCGGCTCGTTCTACTGAACCCCCTCTAATATCAATCGGGCCGTTGACTGTTTCTGCTTCAAGCTTAGTAGTATGAATATCTTCTATCTCTAAACCTCCGTTTACCGCTTTTGCGGACAACGATATGGCGTTGATACCATTCACGTGCAAATGGCCGTTAAAGGTGTAAACACTAAGTTTCTCATAGCGCTCTTTAGGAACATATACTGTAGCCTGCAATTTGATTTTCCTCGATTTTGTATAGAATCGAAGTTCACCATCCACAGATTCAAAAACAGTGTCTTCAAGGAAAATTCGACGGGCGTCCTCTTCGCTTTCCGCTTTATAAACTTTTGCACTGCACTCAACCTTACCATCAGCCTCATCCCACGGCTGTATATCAATCGAGCCATTTTCAACAGACAAGTCAAAATTCCGCTCTTTCATGTTTGTGTGCTGAAAAATATGGTTGATATCCTGTGCAGAACCAAAGTTAAAGTCAAGATCCATCTCTTTGATTTTATGAACAGCGGTATCTACAAAATCTGTGAACCAACGTGCCCCTTCGGACCAAGGAGAACCTTTGCCCTCCCATTCTTCTTGACGCTGCTTCGCCGATTCATCAAAATGGCGGTTACTTTCGTCCCAATTAATCTTCGTCGTTAAATCAGTACTTGATGTATATCGCGGCTCTTCTTTGCTTTTTCGTGATGTGGCTTCACTTGATGTCGTTTTCTTCTCGTTTTCCGGGGTTAACGCTTTGATCAGTTTACTTCCGTCCTCTGCGCTGATCTTACCTTCTTCTACCATCTTTAGAATCATTTTACGTTCTTCCATGATTTATCCCCCGCTTTTTAATTTCATCTGCCCTAATTACGAAGCATAAGTAGGCCGGGTTTCAAATTACTTAACCGCGAGCTCGCCTTTCTCTACAGCTTCCATTCTCTCGCGTTCACGTTCGAGGATCGGTTTTAAATAACGGGCGGTGTGAGACTCCTCTATATCAGCTACTTCTTCCGGTGTTCCTGTCGCAACGATTTCACCACCTCCATCGCCGCCTTCTGGGCCAAGATCAATAATATGATCCACCGTTTTAATAACATCAAGATTATGCTCAATGATGATGACTGTATCACCATTCTCAACGAGACGCTGTAACACTTGCATTAAGCGGCGAATATCATCAACATGAAGTCCGGTCGTTGGTTCATCTAAGATATAAAGGGACCTTCCACTTGTGCGCCGATGTAGTTGTGACGCAAGTTTTACGCGTTGTGCCTCGCCACCAGATAATGTCGTTGCCGATTGTCCAAGTTTAATATAACCAAGCCCTACATCTTTTAACGTTTGGATTTTCCGATTGATCCTCGGAATGTTTTCGAAAAAGTCTACAGCTTCATCAACCGTCATTTCTAATACATCCGCAATATTCTTCCCTTTGTAACGTATGTCTAACGTTTCACGATTATAGCGTTTACCGCCGCATTCTTCGCACAGTACGTATACATCGGGGAGAAAGTGCATTTCAATTTTTATGATACCGTCCCCGCGGCAATTCTCACAGCGGCCTCCCTTAACATTGAAACTAAAGCGTCCTTTTTTATATCCTCGCACTTTTGCTTCATTTGTCATCGCGAATACCTCACGGATGTAATCGAACACACCAGTGTACGTCGCAGGGTTCGAACGTGGAGTGCGTCCTATTGGGGACTGATCAATGTTGACAACGTAATCAAGCTCTCCAATCCCTTTAATTTCCTTATGGCGTGCCGGTTTTTCTTTAGCCTTATGCAAGTTTCGGGAAAGTGATTTACGTAAAATATCATTGATGAGTGTACTTTTTCCGGACCCTGAAACACCTGTTACCACATTTAACAGACCGAGAGGAATATCAACGTCAACATTTTTTAAATTGTTCTCCTTTGCGCCTTTTATCGTTAATGTCCGTCCATCAGGCTTCCGACGTTCTTTTGGCAGAGGGATGAACTTGCGTCCGGATAGGTATTGCCCGGTAAGTGAATGATCATTTTCCGTAATTTCTTCCGGCGTTCCCTGGGCAGTTATATATCCTCCCTGAACACCGGCCCCGGGCCCAATATCAACAATCTCATCCGCTGCTAACATCGTATCTTCATCATGCTCAACGACAATCAGGGTATTGCCAAGATCACGCATACGTTCAAGTGTACGGATCAAGCGCATATTATCACGCTGATGTAAACCGATCGAGGGTTCATCGAGAACATAAAGGACTCCCATAAGAGCAGAGCCGATCTGTGTAGCTAAGCGAATGCGCTGGGCTTCCCCGCCTGAAAGCGTGCCGGCAGTGCGGCTAAGGGTCAAATATTCGATGCCTACATTCTCAAGGAAACCGAGGCGATTCGAGATTTCCTGAATCACGAGGCGGGCAATTTGCATTTCCTTATCTGTTAGCTCCAAGGATTCTATATACGCCTTCGATTCACTGACTGCTAAGCCAGTCACCTCACCAATGTGCTTGCCATTTACGAACACAGCGAGAGCCTCATCCCGAAGACGATAACCCTTACAGGACGTACAGGCTTTACGAATCATATATTGCTCCATCTGTTCGCGAATATAGTCCGACGAAGTCCCATGATAACGCCTTGAGATGTTATTCAACACACCTTCAAAATAGATGGTTCGCTCTTTTACCGCCCCGAATTCATTTTCATGGCGAAAGCGGATACGCTCTTTTTTACTTCCATGGAACAAAAGCTGTATATCCTGCTTGTTTAACTGTTCAAAGGGCACATCCATATCAATCCCGAAGTGCTCACATACAGCCTCAAGAAGTTGCGGATAGTAATTTGAACTCGTTGGCTTCCATGGCTGAATGGCATGTTGACGCAGCGTTAATGTTGGGTCCGGGACGACAAGTTCTTCGTCGGTTTCAAATTTTGAACCAATCCCATCACAGGTCGGACAGGCACCGGAAGGGCTATTAAATGAAAACAGCTGTGGTTCTAACTCACCAATCGAAAAGCCGCAATACGGACACGAATGATGTTGACTAAACAACACTTCATCTCCATCTATAACGTCGATTAACAACCGCCCTCCAGATTGTTCCAAACCTGTCTCTAAGGATCCTGAAATACGAGATTCGACACCTTCTTTTATAATTACTCGATCGATTACCACTTCAATATTGTGCTTTTTATTTTTTTCCAGCTCAATGTCTTCAGACAAATCACGGATATCCCCATCAACACGAACACGGACAAACCCTTTTTTCTTTAATTCTTCAAAGATTTTTGCATGGGTTCCTTTGCGGCCGTTTACAACCGGGGCAAGAATTTGCATGCGCGTACGCTCAGGATAATCCATCAATTGGTCGATCATTTGCTGTACACTTTGGGAAGTGATGCGAACCCCATGGTTCGGGCAAAACGGAACTCCGACACGTGCAAATAATAACCGTAAATAATCGTAAATTTCCGTAACCGTGCCCACCGTCGAACGAGGGTTTTGGCTAGTTGTTTTTTGATCAATCGAGATCGCCGGAGATAACCCTTCAATCGAATCAACATCTGGTTTATCCATTTGCCCAAGAAATTGACGGGCATAGGATGAAAGGGACTCCACGTAACGCCTTTGCCCCTCTGCATAAATGGTATCGAAAGCAAGTGACGATTTCCCTGAACCTGATAATCCTGTGAAAACAATCATCTTGTCGCGAGGAATGGTAATATCGACATCTTTAAGGTTATTCGAACGTGCACCTTTAATGCTTATATTTTCCAAGGCCATAGGTACGGTCATCCCTTCATTTTATTACCCGCTTCACGATGTTTTTTTACCTTTTAATTCAATAAGGGTATCACGAAGTTCGGCAGCACGTTCAAAGTCAAGCAATTTTGCCGCTTCCTTCATCTCGTCTTCTACTTGGGTAATTAATTTTTCTTTCTCGTCCTTCGTTAAGTTTTTATCTTTCGGTGCTACATAGCTTTCTTGATCCTCAGCAGCGACGGTTGCCTGTATGGTTTGCGGCACTGCTTTTTCAATCGTTTTCGGTGTAATTCCATGTTCTTCGTTGTATGCCTCTTGAATACTGCGGCGCCGGTTCGTTTCGCTGATCGCAACTTCCATTGAGCGCGTTTCTTTATCCGCATACATAATAACTTCACCGTTGGCATTACGGGCGGCACGACCCATGGTTTGGATCAGCGATCGTTCTGCGCGCAAGAATCCTTCTTTATCCGCATCTAAAATCGCCACAAGGGAGACTTCTGGAATGTCCAGCCCTTCCCGGAGGAGATTAATGCCCACAAGGCAATCAAATTCCCCGAGGCGAAGCTGTCGAACGATTTCCAGCCGCTCCAACGTCTTAATGTCCGAGTGTAAATATTTAACCTTAATCCCGACTTCTTTCAAGTAGTCAGTCAAGTCTTCGGACATTTTCTTCGTCAAAGTAGTGACGAGCACGCGCTCACCCCTTGATTGACGTTCGTTAATTTCACCAATCAAATCATCAATTTGACCTTCAATCGGTCTCACGTCAACCTTTGGATCAAGCAGACCCGTCGGCCGGATGATTTGCTCAACAACTTCGGGCGCTTTTTCTTCTTCATAAGGGCCGGGTGTTGCCGATACATATACAGCTTGTGATAACCTTTTTTCAAACTCCTTAAACTTCAGAGGACGGTTATCCATGGCCGATGGAAGACGAAATCCATGATCAACCAACACCTGCTTCCGAGCCTGATCTCCGTTGTACATACCCCGGACCTGAGGAAGCGTCACATGAGACTCGT
This sequence comes from Geomicrobium halophilum, assembly GCF_014207655.1. Classification (GTDB taxonomy): domain Bacteria; phylum Bacillota; class Bacilli; order Bacillales; family Marinococcaceae; genus Geomicrobium; species Geomicrobium halophilum. The sequence continues at coordinate 191,501 of NZ_JACHHJ010000003.1, forward strand.
CCACGATCATGAGAAAATCATCCGGAAAGAAATCCAGGAGTGTATAAGGTGATTCACCAGGTTCGCGAAACGTTAAGTGGCGTGAATAATTTTCGATACCTGAACAAAAGCCCATTTCCTGCATCATTTCAATATCATAACGTGTACGTTGTTCAAGACGCTGTGCTTCTAACAATTTGTCCTCTTGTTTCAATTCCGCAAGACGTGTTTCCAATTCCTTCTCGATATTCACAATCGCTTTTTTCATTTTTTGCTCGCGGGTAACAAAGTGAGAGGCTGGGAAGATGGCCACGTGATTCCGTTCGCCAAGCACTTCACCGGTCAAGGCATCGACCTCGGTAATACGATCAATTTCATCGCCAAAAAACTCGACTCGTATACAGTGTTCATCACGAGAAGCTGGGAAAACCTCGACGACATCCCCCCGGACACGGAAGGTCCCTCTCGTGAAGTTGATATCGTTACGATCATATTGAATATCGACAAGCTCATTGAGTAACTGGTCTCTGCCTTTTTCCATACCGGTTCGAAGTGAAACGACAAGCTCCCGGTATTCCTCCGGCGAACCCAGGCCGTAAATACAGGAGACACTTGCAATAATGATGACGTCATCACGTTCAAAAAGTGCGCTCGTCGCAGAGTGGCGTAATTTATCAATTTCATCGTTAATACTCGCATCTTTTTCAATAAATGTATCAGACTGAGGGACATAGGCTTCAGGCTGATAATAATCATAGTAGCTGACAAAGTACTCGACAGCGTTATTTGGAAAAAATGACTTAAACTCGCTGTATAGCTGGCCAGCAAGCGTTTTATTATGGGCAATGATTAGCGTGGGCTTTTTTACTTCTTGAATGACATTCGAAACTGTGAACGTTTTCCCAGTTCCTGTCGCCCCTAACAATACTTGATGTTGCCGTCCGGCTTTGATCCCTTCGACGATCTTCTCTATTGCTTTTGGTTGATCGCCCTCAGGCTGATAGGCTGATTCAAGTTTAAATACTTGCTCCATCAGCAAATCCTCCTTCATGTAACGTTCCATTCGTATATTTCTATTATATCATAAACAAGTAATGAACGAACATTCTTTCGCTCAACCCCTCGTAGCCATTCATAGACAAAAAGCCTCCCGAGGGTGGCTTCGTTTTAGGGTGCCACTTTTCGGAAGGTCCTATGAACAATATATTTACCCTGTTCGTCGGGCGAAGACATTCTCTTCTTTATTAGGATGCAAAAACAATAAACCTAGTTCATGGTGCTGATTGTCATAAATCGCCGCTCTTTCAACACGGGGCTCACCTTCGTTATCAATGACTTCGACATGGGCATATGCTGAATTAATTTGTAAGTTGTGATAAAAACTCCATTCATCATTCACACTTTCCTGATGCACTTTTGTGATGACTTCTCCGGGTAATAACCCCATTTTTTCAGCAGGTGATCCGGGCATCACCCCAAGGATGACAACACCTTCTGTTCTTGGGACAAAATACACCGGTTTTTTTCGATCGCTTCGATATTCATAGAACTGCAAGCACAATCTACCTAGAATCACAGCTAGTAAAAGCGGGAAAGCAAGCCATGGCTGGTAAACATATACCAGTACTCCAACTGACACGAGAATGCCTAGCCTCATCAACCTCGTTCCAGCCTCTTTCACTTTTGTAACCATCAATTGACCAATGACTGTTTGCTGAACACCTATCAGAAACGGTAAAACTAACATAGAGACCTCATCTGTTACCGAGAGAAGCGGCCACCAGCCTTCAGTAGCAAACGTTTCGCCAGGAACAAATAAGCATACGGGCACAAGCCAAAGTCTGTCCAGACGTTGGCCTCCGAGCCACTTCCCTCGTGAACTGCGTAAGCGAATCGGTGAAAATTGTTGTCGCTTGCCCTGGCTCCGGACGAGCACTCCTTCCACCACCAAGAAAACGGCGATCAATATAAGCACAGGTAGGGGCGCTATTGACAGCTGCTCCAACAGCCATCCATCAGCGACCGTATTCCCAGCTGCTGAAACATACTCCGTAAGCAAATAAGTAAGCAGATATGCGACCCCAAGCGCGTAAGCCGGAGAAGCAAATCGGGCGCCACCGACTAAGATGAGTAAAAGATAGATGACCCCCGCTATGATGATATACCCAGGCGTGAGCATGACCCCTGTAACGACGGTTATGATTGAGATTATAAAACCCGCTAACAACCCTGGCAATAACCGGTGAAAGAGGTCATCCCCCATACTGCCAAGCGAAGTATGAAACATTTTTCTTTCTCTTTTTACCCGGCGATAGCCGATCCATAGCATTGCCAATAGACCCACATAAGTTAACGGGTGAATAAAGAAAATACCAATTCCAACTACTATATCGATAAGCCAATTTTGCATACTTGTTCTCCTTTTGGAATCCACTACTCTAACGATAGTACATGATTAAGCATTTTGCTAGATCAAAAAGAAAATACACCCACTTTTGCGGATGTATTTCGACAAATATTTTGTTTTTCCTGCGAATTTCCAGTGCTGAAATGAGGAATTATGACGCTTCATTGACTAAATGATCAATGGCTGCATTTAACTGTCGGTCATTTTCCGGATCTTGGATTTCATCAACGATCGCACTATGCAAGCTTTGGGCGGTTTCTTCATCAATTTCTCCGCTTTCTTCTAAATCATACGATTGCTGAAATGCAGTTACTGCATTTTCGGTTTGCTCGTCATAGTACCCGTCTGTTCTTCCTGGTTCAAATCCAAGCCCTTGCAGTAAGTTTTGCGCGCTGCTCACCTGTTCATTGTTATCATCAATCGTTAACGTTTCATCCACCGCCAGTGCAGTTGTGTAGAAGTAGTCAGGTTGAGTGACTTCAATGGTCGGTTCCACACCTTCTTCGTGAATATTATTCCCATCTGACGTTAACCATCGAAACATCGATAAATTCATTTCACTTCCATCAGCAAATGGATACGCTTGCTGAACAGTTCCTTTGCCAAAGGTGGTTTCGCCAATCAGCTCATAATCACCCGCTTCATGAAGCGCCGCTGCTAAAATCTCTGACGCTGATGCACTTCCCTGATTAATCAGACCAGCTATCGGGTAATCTTTCTCCTCTGAAAGTACGGAAGGTGTAATGTTCACATCCCCATTCGGCTCTTCAATCTGAACAATCGGTTCACCTTCTGGAACTAATAGGCTTCCAATATCCTGCACACTATTCAGGTACCCCCCCGGATTACCGCGAACATCGACAAGTAATCCGTCAATACCCTCCGATTCCAAAGCATCTAATTGTTCTTCAAATTCTGTGGCTGTATCTTCTGAGAAGGAAATAATCTCAATCAGACCAATCGTTTGGCCATTCTGTGTGATCGTTTCGCTTTCTACTGTTTCCATTGGAATTGGCTCCCGCTCGACTTCCACTTCAAATGGTTCAGAAGCTGATGGCCGCCCGATCGTGAGGACAACGGACGTCCCCTCCTCTCCGCGAATATCCATCACAGCTTCATTTAACGTTTGATCTTCGGTGGAGTTACCGTCAATTGCAAGGATTTGATCATCCGGCATCAAGCCAGCTTCCTCAGCGGGGGAACCCTGAACGGGAGAAACGATGGTTACAGTGTCATTCACCATGTTAACTTCGGCACCGATGCCCTCAAATTCGCTACTTAAAGACTGCTCAAATTCACTAGCGGTTTCCGGATCCATATACACGGAATAGGGATCATCCAACTCTTCGATCATACCTTCGATGGCACCTTCAAATAAGGCTTCATTGTCAACGTCTTCCACATATTGTTCGGATATCAGATCATACGCCTCATGTACTTTGTCCCAGCCTTCTTCAGTCGTCGGCTCAGTACTGTTATCATTCGATTGCGGGGCAGCATTTGGACCTGGCTCCTCTTCACCAATGGAAATTCCTGCAATTACGCCACCGGCGCCGGCAATCATGACGGCTGCTACTACAATCACTAGCCATTTTCCGCTTGCATTCATACCCGTCCCACCTCGATCTATGCTTATAAACTTAAAAGCGCCGTCTTGCGAACGCCCCACTAATTCTATACGAGCATATGAAGCACTCGTTTGATTATGCCTTTATTCTTTCTCCCATTTAAACACATTTTCCTGAGCAGAACAAAAGAGACACGTACAACCAGGTTCTATAAATTTTGTCAGCGTATTAAAAATCAAGCGAGAAGCCCCTCTCACTCGACCCTTTCTAATGGATATAGTTCATCGGATCAACGGAATGACTCTTAGAACTGTTCCAATCCCCTTCATGTACTTCAAAATGCAAATGAGGGCCGGTTGAACGTCCGGTGTTCCCCATAATACCGATTTGTTCTGAACGGCTGACCTGATCCCCGACAGAGACACTGGACGTGGCAAGGTGGGCATATAACGTTGTTAATGTCTGACCGTCAACCTGGTGTGTGATTATGACCGTTTTACCATAACCTCCCATATACCCTGCATAGCTAACTTCGCCAGATTCAGCCGCAACAATGGGTACGTTCGAGCGACCCCCTTGACCAATATCGACCCCATGGTGCATGCTCCCATTTCTCATGCCATACTGAGAGGTGAATTCACCTGTTGCCGGCCTTGCCAATGACCCGCTTTCATCCCCATCACTGCTTTCAGCTTCACTTGCACTCGCCGTTTCCACGGGTGAAGAAGAACTGGATTCTTCACGATTACTACTCGTCTCGTCTTCCGCTTTCGAATTCGCTTGCTCGGCTTTTTCAGCACGTTCAATTTCATTCTTTTTGGCAAGCTCTTGCTGGCGTAAAATCTCTTCTTCATCTTCTATCTCTTCAAGCTCATCAAGCAGCTGGTGCTCATCTTCATCGAGACCGGCCATTACAGTTTCTTTTTCTTTCATTTGCGCTTCCAAGTTCGAACTCAATGTTTCGAGTTCATCAACATGAGATTCCAAGGTTACTAGATTATCTTCAACCGCTGTTTTCTTCTCTTCTAATAATTCATGATCGGCAATATGTTCATCGAGAATTTCCTGATCTTGTTCGGCAATAGTTGAGAGGGCACGAACTCGATCAATAAAGTCACCGAAACTTTGTGCTCCCAGTAATACCTCAATGTATTCAACAGTCCCACCGCCGCTTTTATACATTGTTGTCGCTCGTTCCTTTAACAATTTATCCCGCTTCTCAATCCTCTCTTCAATCTGAGAAATTTCTTCATCTAATTGCTCCAGCTCTTCTTCGACTGCATCGACCTCCGCTTCCTTTTCTTCGATAGCTGTAACGGTCTCAGTCATTTCTTTATCCAATGCCTCAATCTCTTCCTTAATCTCCGCCTGCGCTTCTTCAACAGCTTTTAAATCTTCCTCTTTCGTTTCTATATCATCTTCAATATTTTCTTGGGACTTTCGGATTTCTTCTAATTCCTCTTCCAAGTCGCCATTCGCTTCGGCTTGTCCAATCATGACCGCCCAACTCGATAGCCCCAACATGAACGCTGCCCCGAGCAGCAGCTGTTTTTTGACCTGCATCCTCACGTTCCCCCATTAGCTTCTGTAACCTACACTTGTAAAAACTTACGGACAGACATTTGGCTTCCCCAGATCCCCACGATAATGCTAAGTCCAATTAGTAAAGCAGACACTTGCCAAACGAGCGGAAATGGTTCAAGCATTGTAATAAATGGCATCTGCGTTGATAGGAATTCATACAAATAAACATAACCAGTAACAAGGATAGCTATAGGAGTAATGGCTCCAATGATACCTATCAGCAAACCTTCAATAAAAAATGGAAAGCGAACGAAACGATTCGTTGCTCCAACGAGTTTCATAATTTGAATTTCGTCACGTCGAGATATAATTGTAAGTTTAATCGTGTTGGAAATCAGGAAAATAGTAGTGAACAACATTCCTAAAATAAACACGCCGCCAATAATGCGCACATAATTCGTAACAGTAAACAGTTGTGTAAGGATGGAAGCCCCATATTCAACCGTCTCAATTTCTTCTAAGCGATTCACTTCGGCTGCAACATTTTCTGTCAGTTCGGGGTCGCTCGCTTGAATGACCAGTGCATCGTTAAACGGATTCTCATCACGGATGCTTTCGTATACCTCTCCCTCTGAACCAAGGCTATCAATAAATTGATCCAAACCTTCTTCACGATCAAGGTAACGAACTTCTTCAACTTCTGAGGCATTTGCGATTTCTTGCATCACATTTTGCTGTTCGTCACTGTCCGTATCCAATTCCAGAAAGGCACGAATCTCGACTTCGTTTTCAATTGCTGATATGAAGCTGTTCGCGTTTAGCATCAACACGCTAAAGGAGCCGATAACAAAGAGCAGCATCGTTACGGCGCTGATGGTCGCAAAACTCATCCATCCGTTTCTTCCGATATTTTTCAAGCCTTCTCTCATATGCCTGGCAAATGTTCTACGCTTCATAGCCATATGCCCCTCGCCATTCGTCTCGCACGACTCTCCCGTCGTCGATCGCTATTACACGCTTTCTCAAATTATTGACGATATGACTATTATGGGTAGCCATAACAACCGTTGTTCCACGGTTGTTAATTTCCTCAAGAATACCCATGATACTCCAGGCCGTTTCCGGGTCCAGATTCCCTGTTGGTTCATCTGCAATAAGAATAGCCGGATGATTCACGATCGCCCTGGCAATCGCAATCCGCTGCATCTCTCCCCCGGATAACTCACTTGGGTAAAAGCGCGCTTTATCTTTTAAATGAACGATATCGAGCACTTCCATTACCCGCTCTTTTATGCGATTCGCCGGTGCTTCGATAACTTCGAGCGCAAATGCGATATTTTCATACACGGACATTTTCGGGAATAGTTTAAAATCTTGAAAAACAACTCCTATTTTTCGACGTAAATAGGGAATTTCTTTTTCGGTTAAGTCACCCAGGTTTGTACCATTCACATGAATGCTGCCTTCCGATGGCTTCAACTCGCGAATAATAAGCTTGATGAACGTTGTTTTACCCGCTCCACTAGGACCGACAACATAAACAAACTCTTCTTTTCCTATATGTACATTGATGTTGTTCAAGGCTTGAACCCTGTTCGGGTATGATTTTCTCACCCTTTTCATATCAATCAAAAATCTCACATCCATAGAAAAAATCCAAATTATGAGGGATAATGACAAAATCCTCATAAATTCACTTCCGTATTATATCATTTCTATTCATTCATTAAAGTTACAATTTGATTTCATCGCATGCAAAAACGTCCAACCCCCCAAATGAACGTTAAGATATTCTCTTCACCGTTTGTCCCCACGTTTCCAGCGGTGAGCCAAGACGAAGCGTCCGCCCCTAGTAATCTCGAGCGTATGAAACATGAAGATAAGGAACCAAAAAAAACGCCCTGTCTCACAAGTGTGGGACAAGACGCGCTCTTTCCTTTTTAACCTGCTTCTTCTTCTACGTAATCGGCAACGGCTTCCGCATCATCGCCGGTAACAATATCCGCAGGCATCGATCCTGGTCCTTCTTCAATGGCTGCCATTACTTCGTCCGAATCATAGCCATCTAGTGCTGGACCAGCACCACCTTCGAAATCACCGCCGTGGCAGCTCAAGCAGTTGTCCTCATAGAGTTCCATGCCGTCTCCAGCCTCTGTGGTTTCACCGCCATTATCTTCTTCGGCACCATTTCCGCCTCCATTGTTATCACCAACAGGCTCTTGTTCTTCACCTGCCTGCCCATTGCATCCACCTAAAATAAAGGCGATACTACCGAGGATTAGCAAAGATTTTTTCATACATGAACACCCTCCTCCCTTTCGGGTTTCCGCATACAATCAACACGGTCCCGTTTATTATACACGAATTCATCCATTTTAAACCATGGTTAGGTACTTATTGGAATGAAAGTGCCCGCCGAGCACCTTCCGGTCACCTCGGTCGATTCGATTTAAAATGGCTAACTATATTTTCCCCTGTTCTATCGGAAATATGAATCATATCTAAAATACGTTGGGTAAATTCCGGTTGACCCCCGTACAAATCGAGCTGCCCACTCATAATGGGCAGCTCTACCTTTATCTTTTCATCGTCGCTCGTAAATAGGCATCAATAAACGTGTCAATGTGCCCATCCATAACAGCACCTGTATTGCCAACTTCATAATTGGTGCGGTGATCTTTCACCATGTTATATGGATGAAACACATAGGAACGAATTTGATTCCCCCAGCCAATTTCACCCTGATCGCCACGCAATTCATCGATTTCCTTTTGTTGGCGCTCAAGCTCTTGCTGATATAGCCTTGCTCTTAACATCTTCATCGCTTGTTCACGATTCTTTATTTGCGAACGTTCATTTTGGCACTGAACTACCGTGTTCGTTGGAACGTGGGTAATGCGCACAGCAGAGTCTGTGGTATTGACATGTTGACCGCCTGCACCACTCGCCCTGTACGTATCTACTTTCAAATCCTCGTTTGAGATATCAATTTCAACATCGTCATCCATTTCTGGCATGACTTCACAAGAAGCAAACGAAGTATGTCGGCGCCCGGATGAGTCGAAAGGAGAAATACGTACGAGACGATGGATTCCCTTCTCCGCCTTCAAGTACCCGTAAGCATCCTGTCCAGAGATCATAAGAGTGACACTTTTAACACCCGCTTCGTCTCCGGGTAAATAATCGAGTGTCTCCACCTTGAATCCCCGTTTATCCGCCCAACGCGTATACATACGCAGAAGCATTTCTGCCCAGTCTTGCGACTCCGTACCACCTGCACCTGGGTGGAGTTCAAGAATCGCGTTTTTCTGATCATGAGGATCGGATAGCAACATTCGGAGTTCGTACTGGTTAATTCGCTCAGACAGCTCGCGAATACCATTTTCCAGATCCACCCGTAATTCCTCATCTGCTTCTTCTTGTAATAGTTCTTCGGTAACCTTTAAATTATCGAGCCCTTCTTCTAGTTCACGGAATGTATGCACGGTATCCTTTAGGGCATTTATCTCATCAATGACTTTTTTGGAGGCCTCCGGGTTATCCCAAAATCCAGGAATGGTCATTTCCTCTTCAAGGGTTTTAATCCTGTCTTCTTTTGTTTCGAGGTCAAAGAGACCCCCTGAAATCCGCTAAACGGCTCGTCATTGTCGCTAATTCATTTTTAATTTCTGCACTATCCATACGAACTCACCTCTTAATATTTCCAAACAGACTGTCAAGAAGTCAACTTTAGGCTCCATGGCAATGTTTGTATTTCTTACCGCTGCCACACGGGCATGCGTCATTTCTGCCTGCTTCTTTCACTTTCCGGACAGGCTCTTTTTTCTTGTCTTCTTCTTTGTTGTTATTGCCATGAACTGCTTGTGATTGACTTTCATCGGCAACCGCTTCACGTTGGATGTTATTGCGAATACGAGATTTCATAACGTAACGTGACACTTCTTCTTCGATGCTTGCAACCATGTCTTCGAACATGTTATAGCCTTCAAAGCGATACTCACGCAGAGGATCGTTCTGCGCATACGCCCTTAAGTGAATACCTTGTCGAAGCTGATCCATCTGATCAATGTGGTTCATCCATTTGCGATCAACCGCACGCAGCATAATGACTTTCTCAAACTCGCGCATTTTCTCTTCGCCGATCTCTGCTTCCTTCGCTTTGTAATTCGCCTCTACTTGTCCGTAAACTAACTCCTGAATTTCCTCAGGCTCTAACCCATACAAATCATTCTGGGTGACGTCACCGTTAAAAAGCACGGTTGAGTTCAGTTCAGCAATAAGACCCCCAATGTCCCAGTCCTCAGGAACCTCTTCTTCGGGTGTGAAGCGCGCGATCGTCCGCTCTACGACGCTCTTCATCATTCCTAGTACAATCTCTTGTAAATTCTCGGATTCCAAAACGTCCATGCGCTGTTTATAGATAATATCCCGCTGTTCCCGCATGACATCATCATATTGAAGAATCTGTTTCCGTGAATCGAAGTTATGACCTTCTACTCGTTTTTGCGCTTGTTCAACAGCCCGGCTAACGAGACGGCTCTCCAACGGACTGTCCTCTTCCATGCCTAATTTATCAAGCATTCCCTGCATGTTTTCAGAGCCAAATCGGCGCATCAATACGTCTTCCATCGATAAATAAAATTGAGACGCACCCGGATCTCCTTGACGGCCAGAACGACCGCGCAACTGATTGTCGACCCGTCGGCTTTCATGCCGCTCTGTACCTATGACAAAGAGACCGCCTAACTCTGGAACTCCCTCACCTAATTTAATATCTGTACCGCGGCCGGCCATGTTCGTTGCAATCGTCACGGCATTCTTTTGCCCTGCATTTTTAATGATTTCTGCTTCATTCGCATGATTTTTCGCATTTAAGACGTGGTGAGGGACTCGCCTTTTCTTTAACAATCCAGAAACATGTTCCGACGTGTCAACACTGGCTGTACCGACGAGAACTGGCTGTCCAGATTTATAAAGTTCTTTAATATCATCGGCAACTGCTTTGAACTTAGCATCCTGGGTTTTATATATAAGATCAGCTTTGTCTTCTCTCATAATCGGTTCATTCGTTGGAATGGAAATCACGTTCATATTGTAAATATTACGGAATTCCTCTTCTTCTGTTTTTGCCGTCCCCGTCATACCAGAAAGTTTTTGGTACATTCTAAAGAGGTTTTGAAATGTGATCGAAGCAAGGGTCATACTCTCTTTTTGAATCGGGAGCTCCTCTTTCGCTTCAATGGCTTGATGAAGGCCATCTCCGTAGCGACGGCCTTTCATAAGACGACCGGTAAACTGATCAACAATAACAACATTACCATCTTCGACAACGTAATCGTCATCACGGTTCATGGCACGGTGCGCTTTAAGCGATTGGTTAATCAGATGAGTGAGCTGCACATTTCCTTGATCGAACAGATTGTTAATCTTAAAGTAGTTTTCAGCTTTGTTCACACCTTTTTCGGTTAGGCGCGCATTTTTGGATTTTTCTTCATACGTGTAATCCTCATCTTCATCTAACAGCCGCACGAAACTATCGGCTTTTAAGTACATATCTGTCGATTGTTCAACGGAGCCAGAAATGATGAGTGGTGTCCGCGCCTCGTCAACGAGAATCGAATCGACTTCATCAACGACTGCGAAATGAAGCTCACGTTGTACCATTTGCTCCTTATAGAGCACCATGTTATCACGTAGATAATCAAAGCCGAACTCATTATTCGTTCCATATATGACATCACAGGCATAAGCTTCTCGCTTCTCCTCTTTTGACATACCTTTTTCGTTGATGCCCACGGTTAAGCCGAGAAATTCGTAAAGTCGGCCCATATCCTCACTGTCACGACGTGCCAGATAATCGTTTACCGTGACGACGTGAACGCCTTTTCCAGTCAAGGCATTTAGATAAATGGGCATTGTGGCAACAAGCGTCTTCCCTTCCCCGGTTTTCATTTCAGCTGTGTCACCATGATGAAGCACAATCGCCCCCATAAGCTGTACAGGATAAGGGGTCATTCCCAAAACGCGGGTAGATGCCTCACGTACCACGGCATAAGCCTCAGGCAAGATGCTTTCCAAATCCTCGTCGTCCTCATACCGGGACTTGAATTGATTTGTTTTCGCGGCCAAATCTGAATCTGAAAGTAACTTCATTTCATCAGCATAACCTTCAATTTCATTTACGGTTTTTTGCATTTTTTTCGTCTTGCGTTGGTCAGTATCACCAATGACCTTTTTTATTAAACCGATCATTCTACAATCATCGTCCTCTCACGCTTCATTGATGGTTGGTAAACCTTAACGCTTTTGAGATTCTTCATTCCATGTGATTTCTTTACAGTATAATCTATTTTATCAATTTGTCCCCATTGTTACAAACGACGAAACTGCCCAAACGTAATAAATAAAAGAAAAATCCGCTCATGAAAAAAGCTCCCCATCTGAGCTGATGGGGGCCTTATAGTGTGTACATTTTTATGCTTCGGGTTCAATTAAACCATAGCGTCCATCTTTTCTTCGATAGACCACATTGGTATCACCATTAACTGCGTTTGAGAAAACAAAAAAGGAGTGGCCAAGCATATCCATTTGCAAAACTGCTTCTTCTGCGTCCATTGGTTTGAGATTAAAACGCTTCGTTCGTACAAGATCCACTTCTGATTCATTCTCATCCGTTGTCCAGCCGTTTTCTAATTGTGTGACACCCATTTCGTTTTTGAAAACGTCTTTCGTACCACTTTGCCTGAACTTACGGTTCACTTTCGTTTTATGCTTACGGATTTGTCTTTCTAGCTTCTCTACGACGAGATCAATGGCCGCATACATATCCTGGTGATCCTCTTCGGCACGTAGAAGAAGTCGAGACATGGGAATCGTCACCTCAATGCTATTTTGCGTATTTTGAGAATGCATTTTGACGTGAACTTCAGCAACCGGCGGGGTATCAAAATACCTCTCTACCTTGCCAATCTTTTTCTCCACATAGTCTCGTAATGATGGTGTTACCTCCATGTTTTCGCCACGGATATTGTAATTCATCATCCAAACTCCTCCTTTCAGGTGTCTATACCTTCTATATTCCTCTTTTATATCCCTGCTAAAACGACAAAATTTTGACAAACTGAATTTTATGTTTACAATTGCAGTTGTATATAAGGTGCATCATTATTTTTATGAAACGGTTTCTTAATTAGAAGTGCGATTCTATAAACCCCTCCTTCTTTGCTGCTAATTTTCACAATGAACCACATCTTTTCTTACCCTGCTCAAAAATCACCTTTAACATTCATAAACATACCCAAGTTCATTCTCGCTACGCAGGTTTCAGCCTCTGACACAAGCTGACCGCTACATAAGTAACCCCTCGTTATTCAACGACACGGTAGCCGGAGACCCCCAGTACACATAGTTATTTTCCCGACTTTATAAAGCACTTTTCTTGCACTAAATTTTGCAAAAATCAAATAATGGAAAACCCGTTTTTTATGTTAGATCACGTATTTACAATACCTTAATAGCAATATTTGTCGAATGGATGTTGATTATTAAAAAACAGTCGTTTGGCAAAACGATGAGGGTATGGTTCACTAAATCATACGATAGGATCACGCCCCCTCAACCCCCCGTAACAAAACCTTCTCCCGGATTTTCTTCTAACATTTCCCTGAGCCTCTTTACCTTTTTCTTCGGGTCGTGATCCTCCATAGACTTCATAAGGCAGAATAAAACATCCTATGATAAAATATAGATAGATATATTTTGGGAGTGAATGGAATGAAGTTTAAGTACTGCTTTCCACTACTATATGTAACGCTATTATTATGCGCCTGTAATGGTCAACAGCAGCCCGAAGAAGAAGCGGGTAATATTCCAGCTGACAACGATAACGGCGAGCAACACGAGGAAATAGGCGATTCAGAAACAGAAGGGGATCCAGGAGCAGAAGAAATTCTAGAAAGATCCGTTGAAGCGATGAGCGAAGTATATAGCTTCGCCCTCCGTATGGAAACCATACAGGAAGTTCATTTCAATGGTGGAGGATTCAGAACAAAAACCGAGTCAGAGAATGAAGTAACTACGGAACCATTCGCATATTACGAAGATACGACAATGGTTGATGAAGACAATGATGAAGAGATACACATGGAAACATATTTTACTGAGGAAGGTTTTTTCACTCACGTTGATGAATGGGTTAAATTCCCAGCAGATGTAGAATCAGATATCAGGGGATTATCTGAGTATCAACAAAACCCCGAACAATATTTAGAAATGCTTACAACTCAGTTAGATACCGATAGCTTGGAGATTGAGGAAAATGAAGATCACTATACGATTACAGTAAGAGGCCATGATGAAGGAATGTTGGAAGTTGCCATGTCAATAATGGAAAATCATGATAACGGCATGGGGATGATTATCGACGACATTATGTCGGTTGTTGATGTGAATGAAGTCATTTATGAAATTGTTATCGATAAAGAGACGCACTATTATCAAGAGTTCAATGCAAATGTTGACATGAACATTGAGGTAGAAGAAGGGGAAAGCGTTACCTCCCAGCAAATCATTTCCACTACTTACGAGTCATTCAATGAAATTAATGAGATCACCGTCCCTGAAGAAGTTATAGAAGATGCTGAAGAAATTAATGTCGAGCAAGAATTAGATCCAGAACCCGGGGCGGGAGCAGAAGAAGAGTAAGTTGCCCTGTTAGCTGATATGATTTCCGCTGGCTGACAGCTACTTCCCGCAGATTGAGGGTCTCTAAAAGTCGAATTGCCTCATTCCTAAAAAGCCTGCTGCCTCCTAAGCATCAGGCTTTTGGCTTTGTACGTCGTCAAGAGCGGATTGAACGATCATTTGCCAACGTTGAAAAGCAGGCAACACCGTTTTTGTCATTTGAGCGATTTTATTCATAGGATCAGAATTAGCAGGAATGTTCTGAGCAGCATAGACTTCCTGTTGAAACTGATTCCATTCCCGCACCCGATCTTCCTGCTGACCAAACACAACGTGCATCGTCAGATTATCTTCGCCAAACCTTTCAAAACCCGCGAGCATGTCACTTAATAAGCGGTCTCCTTGCTCTTCATGTTGATCCCGATAAAATTGTATAACCGTCTGCAAACCTTCAATAACCGTTTCCATCCAATCATAATAACGGCGGATGAAGCGATATTGTTTTGCTGTTAATGATTCCATATCAGCTGCTCCTTTTAAAGGTTGTTCAAAAAGTCCGGGAAAATAGCTTTCGTATCTCTTCGTCGTCTTGCTTCTAAAGCTCCTCACGTATGAAGATCATATCCTCGAAAAACAAACCCACTTGTCCTTCGGTGAGATGTGAATGCTTTCGTGGTGCAAACAGGATGCTCGAAGCTACGTCTTGTCGGCTACTCGGCTCTTGTTATCCTCCTTTTTGAACACGCACTTTTATGATTTATTCTCCCACTTCGTTTCATTAAACGTTTATTTAACGTAAAAAGTAACCCTGAAGTAGGCCGAAAATTGCTTTCCCTATAATTTTAGCAGAAACAAAGTACTCAGACATGATAATAGATGGATAGGATCATTAAGACGAACATCTAAACCCCTATCGGACGTGGGGTCTCACGTATCTTATTAAAACCCCAGAAATACAAGACGCATTACCAAGAGGGATCGAGGGTTGAGTCAAGAAAGAAAAACGATTGTTACATTCGATGTTTTTCATCCTCTATTACAAGCCTTTGCACAAAAAGAACATGACAAGTTTTCGCCATGTTCTTGATACTCTCAATTCTTCTTATCAAAATATAAACCTTCCACAGAGGGTGCATTATACGAATATATGTACTTCGTTTCAGCGCTTTGTTGCATGCGGGTTTGTTGCAAGTCTCGACCAATCTCCGCTTTTACCCCCTTAATCTTTTTTTCGATTACTTCATTCATTGCTGCAATTTCATAAAACTGGGCCTGTTTCTTCTCTCCTTCATTTATCACTAGGGTTGCGAGCTTCAACGCGCGTTTTTCTAATAAAAAATCAATGATATCAAGGTAATCACTCCTAGCATCATCCTTATTTGGGAGCGGATGTTCTAGATGTTCAGATAATTGCTGTGTTGCATTATAAATGGAATCAAGCGTTGACATTATACGTGCGCACCCGAGGCAAAACGATGTTTACGGTCGATCTGTATAACCTCAAGCCAAGTATCACGAAAGCTATTGATGATACTCTTTGCCTCTTTAAGGGCTTTAACATCGTTGTGTACGTTTGCACGTACAAGCGCATCATATGCAAAATCATATAGTTGAAGCATTTGCTGTGTTGTCTCATCTTCTATTCGCAATGTTACCATGAGCTCTCGGATAATCTTTTGCGCTTTTGTGATATTCACGTTTGTAGCTTCATAATCACGACTTTCGAGTGCCCCTTCGGCGAGTCGAATGAATTTGAGACACCCATTATACAGCATTAAAGTCAATTCCCCAGGTGATGCTGTTTGAAACGAATTTTGCTTATACACGTTTTGCTGTTGAGCTGTCCCTACACTAGGAAACTTCATCTCTATTTTCTCCCCTTCACATCATATGATTTCCACCGCTCATGAAGTTCATCAGCATCCCCATTTGCTCATTTGCTCGGGCGATTGCCTGCTCCATTTGAGAAAATTGACGATAATAACGATTTTCTTTTTCATCTAGACGTCGATCAAAATCCTTCATACGATCTTCTAGTTGATTCATTTCACGTCCAATCACAAATTGATGAGGCTGGCTGCGGCCATTGGAACCTCCGGCTTGCTGGGAAATCGCTTCTCCCATATGACTTAAGGTTGCTCGTAAATTCTGGGCAATACCGTCTTCTGCCTGGGAAAAAAGTTTAAATGCTCCTTCAGGATCACCTTCAACAACTGAACGCAGTTTTACTTCATCAATGTTCAACTTGCCATTCTCCCGGAAATCATTGGACGTGGTGATCCCCAAGTCACTTAAATGATTAATGTCTGAACCTTCCACATCCACTGTTGCATAAAGGTTCAAACGTATCTGACTCATAAAATTCCCTAATTGACGATCTTGACTGAGCAGTCCACGCTGGGCCTGTTCGTCCCAAAGCTCTGCCTCATATTCAGACAGTTCATTGCGTTGTTGATCAGTAAGCGGTGGATAATCACGGTTTCTCGTTTCCATCAGTTGACCATGAACCTTCTCCACCAACTCGTTATATGTATCAACAAATTCCTGTATATTTTCTACGATCAAATCTGTATGAATCGAAGAGGAAACCATAACCTCCTGTTCGAATTCATCTTCCAGCGTCACGGTTAGATTTCCAATGGAAAACGTGTTCGATTGTCGTTCTGTTCTCATGCCGTTCACTGTAAACTCGGCATTTAGCGCCCCTTGATCTAGATTATTATCTAATTTGAGAAAGTCGGTAAAAAAATCGCCTTCGAACGTCATTTCACTGTTGCCCTCTCCGGCCTGATAAAAAATCCCCGTTTCCGTCCGGGAAACAGAAACTTGATCGGTATACTCATCATAAAAGGCATTAATACCGATTTCACTATTATTGAAGGTATTGAGGGCATTTTGCAGGCTATCTTCTTCGGTAATAAAGTCTTCGTGGCGAACTGGCCCTCCCTCATTACTATAGGTTTTCATACCAGCAAACATGAAACGCCCATCGGTGTCATTATCAACATATTCAACTTCAACCCGAGTACCGTTTGCAACAGGTTCAGTGAAAGTGAGCACTTGTTCATCAGGTTCAAGGTAAACCTGCCCCTCGCTTGGATCTTCATCCATAACGATTTCATAAGTCTTTCCATCCACACGTACGATCATCGGGTGTTCACGGTTCATATCATCTCCTTCACCGAATGAGAAAGACGTTGTCTTGCCATCCCCACGAACGATATCCGTCTGAACGGTCCCCTTTTTCCACTCCAAGCTATCAATGTCGCCTAATGACTGCGAAGCACCAAAACCGTTATTTTCAACACTAATAGCGTCTGTGCTGTGAGTCGTGGCCGCACGCGCCAACTGCTCTACCCCCGAAATTGTATATTGCGAATGGCCGGTGCCAGAAGAGGAAGTCACCGATACCATATCACTATTGGACGAGGATCCTGTACGCGAAAGAAAACTGCTCGGAGTTAAAAGATTATCAAATACTTTATCGTCGAACGAGCTTACCTGTGTATTCAATTCCCGGTAGGCTTCCACCTGCCAACCTTTAAAGGTTTGCTCTTGTTCATACCTATCTCGTGGGACACGCTCAGCTTGCATTAAATCAGTAACCATCTGCTCAATATCCATACCTGAAACCATACCCATCACTCTCATGTTTTGTCACCTCGTCAATAAGTACGTATCAAAAAATAGCCGAGTCGGTTGAAAAGGCTTAAGCTCTCGGAACACAAGCTAGATGCTACCCGATTCCTTACATGAAGAGAAGAAATGGTTCTTCTTAAACATAGTATTAGGGAAATCATCGTCCGCTAACTCCCCCAATGGAGGTTGGCGGACGAAATCATCCTGAATAAACTCTTGAGCGTGTATGTCTCTTTCTTATTATATCGGTTTTTATATACCAATCTTTAACGAATCTATTAGAAAAAACCTTCATCGATGACTAATCAATTCTTTATGCTGCTGAATGAATACCTTTTAGTATGTTTACTCTGGAATATTTGGGCCTTTATTTTGATAGCACCACTTTTAATAAGACTATTTATCTATTATAATGAATTAAAAACAATGGAATAGGGAGAAATATCTCATGCTGAAATGAAATTGAGGATAACGGGGGATCGAGTGACTGAAAAGACGATGGCGATTTTACCTAAAGGAGAAGGTTCTTTTAATATATGAACGTAAACAAGCGGTACTTAACGATCATGAGAGACATTACAAATTATTCGCCGATCCTGTTTAGACGGGGGTTGGTCCTTTGAAGGAAGGGTTCAAGCCGTACGTTACAAAACGGAAATATCAAAAAAGGTACCACTTCCCATCAATAGTCTGCAAATTTATGCGCACTCCCAACATCTGGTTTACGTCATTCGAGTGTTTCCGGGTCTTTTATCATCGTATCTCTAAAATCCAAGCTTCAAAGCTCAATAAGGGTTTTAGCGAATTTTACTCTCACGACCCGCAATGCATCATTGTAAAACAAAAGCCCGTATTCATTGCAGAAACAATTGCAACGTACAGGCTGGGTGATTTCGCTATTTCTCAGTCGCTAAATAACCATAGTGTAACCAGTCTAATTCAATGACCCGTTTTACTGCATGTGTACGGTCATTCGCCTCGATTTTTCTCGTTAACTGGCTGACGTGATTATTGACAGTAGAGACGGATAAAAAGTCGTCCTCTGCGATTTGGCGGTTACTTTTTCCTTTGAGAATCGCGTCCAAAACGCGGCACTCTGAAGCCGTTAAACGTACTGAAGCTTTTGCATAATCCAAGTAAAGCGTATCTTCATTCTCTTCGTCGACGGAATAAGGCTTATCTGTTTTCATATCATAATAGGTTCTTAACGCCTTTACCAGTTCCGTCTGTAAAAGGGGATCTACATATGTTGAATACATGCTCGCAACAGAAAGGTGTTGGGCAATCTTTCGGGATGATTGGTTGATTGAGAATAAGGTTGTTACTTCTGATTGAACGACTTTTTTAAGTAGTTCAGGTGCCTGTTCCGGTACTACTGCACAGACACGATAATAGGTTGATAAATTATGTAATAGGTCGCTTTCCAACAAACGAAAACTTTCATTCTTTGATAATAAAACGACCCCATTTCTACTCTTAGGTCTCTCTTCTGGTAAATATTCATGAAATTCTGTATTGTAACCACTTGAACTAAGTGCAGTTAGTAGAAATTCATCATTTCTCTTTCCACCTAATTGCAGCCATAGAAACGGGTTTAAGATCAAAGCACTACCCCCTGTGCGATTTCGTGTCATGCTCGTCATCACTGGTCCACTCCTTCATAATGTACAGATTAAACAAACGTTTATTTAATAAAACGAATTAAAAATGAGCATGACTTTAGCATTGATATTTATACGGAAACCTTTTCCATTATATACAAGATTATCAATAATTGCATAGACCGGCAAGGGACAATAATCATTACAAAAAAGAAAAATGATTACATGTATATAGAATGACTACGAATTGTGACGATTTTAACGATTTTAATCCTCCTCCACAGCAGACGATCCTTGAAAAAGAAGAACATTTCGTATGAGAAAATCATGAAAAGACAAGACTTTCGATTCGATTAATAAGGTAAAGGTTCAAAAAAGAATCCAATAAATAAAGCAACTAATATTAGTATTATTATCCCAATTCCATAATAACCCCGTTAGGGGTGATGCCCCGAGAGAATTGTAAATCCTAACCCCTTTTTCTTTGGAAACTCCATTCGTAACCCTGCATTTGCCATCATCTAAATGAGCATCAAATGGATTTTTTCTTTTTTGGTTTCAAAACTCTAAACCTTTATCATATTTTCCCTCCCTAAAAAATAAAGCAAACCCGAATGGTTTGCTCCATGCTAGACTAACGTAAAAAGTCAATCAGGTTCGGCTGTATGATGCGTGCCCCCGCTGAAAGTGCGGCTTGATGTACACTTTCTTGTGTAATAAGATCGGTAATAACTGCCGCCATATCAACATTTTCATTGTCCGACATTACTTTCGTAGCAATTTCTTTCTGTTCAGACAAACGATCTTCAATCATTTCGACCCGGTTTATACGAGCACCGAGTTGAGCTTCCGTACGCAATACTTCATCCAAATGCCCATCAATTGTTCTTAAAAAATCATCGAGTTCTCTATCAGATGTCTCCGGATCACGGAGGTTCCTTTCTAATTCTTGTAAATCCCTAAACATTTCTGCACGAAACAATTGATCAGCATTTACATTGATCGGTACCTCCACACCGTTCATCAGTTCGACGTTCAACAAGTCTGTGTGATCAGGAAATTCCTGAGTATCAAGATTTACCGGTGGGTTTGTCGCATCCGTTCCATTGAATATGTAGTTATTGTTCACTTTTGTGTTAGCCAAGTCTTCAATGTGTGAAATGAGCTGCTTTACTTCTTCAGCCATATCTTGCCGTTGAGCTTGGTCATACGTATCGTTCGAGGCTTGCACTGTAATTTCCCGGATTCGTTGTATGGTTTGGTTAACTGTATAAAGAGCGTTATCTGAGCTTTGCATCCATAAATTCGCCACAGAAGTGTTCCGTTGGAATTGGTCGATCTCCCGTAATTCTGTACGATAACGCATCGCATTTGTGGCCAAAACTGGATCTTCAGAGGGGCGGCTAATTTTCGTTCCCGTGGAAATTTGCTCTTGCAATTTGGAAAGCTCACCATAGTTATTTTGAATATTGCCTAGAGTTTGATTTGAAATCATTGATTGTGTTATCCGCATGTTGTTTCCCCTTTTCTCACCTAGATCTAGCGGCCGACAATCCCCATTTTGTTGATAACCGTATCGAGCATTTCATCAATCACCGTAATGTTCCGGGATGCTGCGTTATATGCATGTTGAAATTGAATCATATTTATCATTTCTTCATCGAGTGAAACACTACTTACCGATTGCCGATTCACCTCCATCGTATCTCGGCGGATTGCAGAATTCTCATACATGCGGCGTGCTTCATTTACACCGACAGCCACTTCACCAATCAAGCTTTGGTATTCGGATTCGATGCCGGAGTTTCCTTTGACGTTGGCTAGGTTCAATGCGTTGGATCCATCACCGGGGTTTTTATTCTCGGAAGCGGCGATGAGGCTCCTATCATCCATAATGTCCTCATTGATATGTATACCTTCCTCAGCGAAGATAAAGAAATCAAGCCCTTTATTTCCATTTAAATCAGTTCCCTCGTGATGAGCTTTATTAAAATCATCAATGAACCTCCCCATCATATCCTCTAGCTTCCCGAGCATCTCTGGGTAATCCCCCATAACTTTCTCATCTTCTTTATAACCATAAGCATCAACAAGAGCTCCAAGTTTACCGTTATGGTTCCCTAAAAAATCTATGGAATCTTCACCAAAACTGATGCTTGACACCGAACCATTATTACCATTTGTTTCTACATGTAAAAGAAAAGGGTCGCTTTCTCCTTTACCATCCACAATCGCTGCTTCATAGCCGAATCGATTTCCGCCGTTATCAATTGCATAGATCGATATGTTACCTTCAGCAGCAGGATGTGCATGATCTACAGGTTCTTCATTGACGACTTCAATACCTATGTACTCGGACAGTTCATCCACCACTCGATCACGCTGATCATAAAGATCATTCGGGACTTGACCTTGTGCTTCTACTTGAATAATGTCTTTATTTAACACATGAACTTGCTCGATAAGCCCATTTATAACATTCGTCGAGATATCGATCTCATTCTTTATCCCGCGCTGCACCTCTTCAAGAGATTCCATCATATGGTTGTATGTATCAGTTAACGCTTTCGCTCGCTGGACAACGACTTCTCTGGTGCTAGCATCATTAGCATTTGCCGCCAAGTCATGTAGCGACCCCCAAAATTCATCCATGGCTTCTGATAACAACCCTGAGGCTGATTGCTCGTTCATAATATCTTCCATGCGCTCTAATGATTCGAGCTTTTTTTCCCAGTAACCCGCGTTTGTACTTTCACCACGATACTGGGCATCAATAAAATGCTCACGAACACGTTGGACCGAGTCCACATCCACTCCTGTCCCCACTTGTCCTGATATGGAGGGAGCATTCCTCCCTTGAGCTGGAAACGCCTGCGATGCGTTAAAATTCACACGTTGACGAGTATATCCTTCAGTGTTGGCATTGGCAATATTGTGGCCGGTTGTTCTTAATGCTGATTGCTGGGCCATTAACCCTCTATAAGCCGTTTGTAATCCATGAAATGTCGAGGTCATTTTCCGCTCCCCCTTCGTAACTTACGCTCTTGAATCGAATGCCGAAAAACGCTCGTCAACGGCCGGCTTCCTAACGGTAGCTGATGATGTATATCCAATATAATCTTCGCTGGGATAAAAAGCTTTAAGTGTTGCACGTACAACGGCAAGACCATCCTGTAACAGCTGTTGATTCAGTTCATTTTGGGCTTTTAATTGTTGAATGACCGTTTGAAGCTCTTCTCGAAAACCTTCTACCTTTGTCCGCTCTCCATCGGGCAAGTATGGGAGCCAATCCATCATTGTCTCAGTTGACTCAAGATGGGGACAATATTGTTCAACTACACGAGCAACCACACGCACTCGTTCCCTTTCCATTTGTCGAAGCGTCCGCACTTCCTCCTGTTCAAGAAGCATCACATCTTTGAGCGCTTTACGATGAGAATTTCGAATTGCAGTTGTTTTCTGCTCAGCGAGGGTTAGTAAGTATTCATGATGTTGACGAAGCTGTTTCATCAAATTCCTCAAAGCTTTGATTTCATTCACTTCTTGTCCCCCCATTTATTCGTTCCAATATTGGTAAAAACGATGGGCAACAGCTCGTTCATCCACCTGATATTCTCCGGCATCAATTTGTTTTTGAAGCGCTTCAATTTTTGCTTGGCGGGATGTATCCACAGTCATTTGCATATCCTTCGAATCCTGTGAAATTTCCACCTGATCTGTTTTTACTTCTTTCGAATGTTGTATTTGTTTTGCTTGTTCTGAGGCCAGTTTATATGGATGATGAACCTGACCAAAGGATGGGATTTTCATGCTCATACTACCCCCTAATTCGTTCGTTTTCGCGAATTGAATTGCGCATTGTGATAGGTATTATGTATATCTTCTCCGTTATTGTAAACATTCTTAATCTCTTCTCGCAATCATCATTGCAATCCCTGCATATTAAAACGAGGCATTCCAAAAATTTTGTAACTCCGCCTTCAGACGAAGTGAATGTTATACCTTTTATATCGACTACCTGACAAGAATGTTTAACGGCTTTTTTAATCCAAAGGGGGAAGCATTTTCTAGAGGTTTTGGCAATTGCGTTTCTATTTGCCTTTTTCTAGTGCCAGCAGCGCTTCGCCCCTGCATCAATTTTATGGCATCCAGCTTTCATTTATAGATATCAGGCTGCCATCGGTACCGCCGGCATCCCAGGCACTGTCACTCATCATACTCACTATGACCCTGACTAGGGTCGGTTTGCCACTCGGGGGATTGCGCTCTTCACCTTTTGAGGATCGGATTCTTGATATGACCTCCGCAAATATACTTGGTGACAGCAGAGCTGCTATTGTTCAATCACTAAACACTCAGAAGAAAGCTTAACTACGTGCGATCGTTAGCGAAGATACCCGTCCTGCCCCGTTTTCCAATAGGGGAAGGGCAGCTTTACGTAGCGTGGTGCCAGTCGTATAAATATCATCGATCAGGAGAATGTGTTGACCAGTTAATGGGCCGGTATGATTGTTAAAAACAAAAGGTCGAACGTGGCCCCTCAGACGATCTTGGCGGGATCCTTTGCTTTGTTTCTTTTCGTGAATATCCCGAACTAGCAAAGGTTTATAAGAAACAGGTAGAAACTCTGCAATTACTTCAGCTTGATTAAACCCCCTTTCTTGCAAACGCTCCTTACTCAGAGGAACGGGGACGGGGGTCGTTCCCGTAAAATATTGTTGATAAAAATTCCTCAAAGGCTCTTTGAACACTTCCGCAAGTGCAATATCCCCGCGATATTTATAGGTGCTTATCAGTTCTTGAAGGAAATCATTATAGGAAAAGAGCGAGATGTTACGGGTAAGCAAACCTGACCAATGTCGAGTTTTCGCCCATCGTTCACAATCACCGCAACTTTCGGTACATGAAAGCGGACGAGCACAATGCAGGCACCAAGGCGGAGCTAATCGATGAAATTTATCGCTACAACTTTCACATAAGTTCTTCTTCTCACAGGATAACAGCGCTGTCCAACTTGCTTGGGCACCCTCCAAAGGCTCTAAGCACCGCAGGCAGTAATTTTGCTTCATAAAGTTTTCATCCTATTCATCGATAAGATTTGCTTCCTGCATCGATTCATAGCCTTTGTTTTACCATAATGAAAAAAAGTAACATTTCCATGGGGATCATCTGGGCTTCTCCCCGCACGCCCCGCTATTTGTACAAGTGCAGATTCCGTAAACACATCGTCCTCTGCACCAAGCACAGCTACATCGATGCCGTAAAAAGTGACCCCTCTTTCTAAGATGGTTGTCGTCACGAGCATTGGCATTTCCCCGTTCCTAAATGCATGAACAATTTCTTTGCGATCTGGGTCACTAGCATGAACACTGACAATACTTTTTTCTTTTTTCTGAAGGCAGTCGCGTAATAGACTTGCGATTTGCACACTTGGGACAAATATAACTGCACGTCTCCCGCTTTCGAGCTGATGGTCGAACCAGGCGGAAAATGCAAGAATGATTCTTCCTCTCATGAGGGCTTTACGCCAATCTCCTGCCCATTGAAATGAAGGTACAGGTAAGGGGTGGCCATGAAAGCGACGGTTCACTTGTACGATCGCTTCCTTTTTTTCACACCTTTTTCTTAACCTTTCTTCCGGTGTTGCGGTTAAATAGATCGTTACCGCATCCGTTTTGGCCGCTTTTTGTACTGCATAAGCTAAACTTTTATCATAACGATAGGGAAAGGCATCTACTTCATCAATGATGACAACATCAAAGGCATCCTGAAAGCGCCGGGTTTGATGTGTAGTTGCTACGACCAGTTGTCCGTTGTAGAGACGATCTGAGCTTCCACCGTATAAACCCGCCAACGCTATCGTCGGGAACGCCCGTTTCAGGCGGGGCATAAGTTCCAAGACGACATCAGTCCGCGGTGTTGCTAGTAACACCCGCTTTCCGTCCTTAAGTGCATGTGCAAATCCGGGAAACAACATTTCTGTTTTTCCAGCGCCACAAACCGCCCAAATTAATAATTCCGATGATTTCGAACTTATGATTGTTTCTGTTATGCGATCAGCTGCATGTTTCTGTAAAGGGGATAAAGTTCCTTGCCATGCTAAAACTTCGTGCTGAGTACAAAGAGATGGAACTGGACCATTCCATGTAAAAAGCGGTGTACATGTTGTTACCCGCCCCATCATGATACACGACCGACAATAGACACAGAAGTCGTTACACCAGGAACACTTGTAACTGGAAAACCAATGCTTTTGCTGATTGCCGCATCGCCTGCAGTGATAATGTTTTCTACGCCTTATGGTGATACCTGGGTACATGTGAACATACCCTTGGCGAATGAAAGACCGTAATTCCAGAAAACCAAAAGGGAGTTCAATCGGCAACAATGCCCGTCCGTTGAGAAGAGCCTGTACTTCTTGCCAATGATAAGGGGGGGCAGTATCAGGAGGTTCAAGTGGTAATGGAAGATTTTTTAAAGCCGCGATCGGTACCGGTCCCGCCAGTACGTGGTCGTCATCATTTAAACAGGTTTCAGGTAGTATAAGAGGAGAATGGGTGTTGGGAGGGATTGCGAGGACTACTTTCATCAGTCAGCTCCTTTTATTTAGGGGATGGGAAGGCCCTGGGGAAGAGCCCGGTATATTTTATTGTTTGTACCAGGTAATTCCCAAAGCTTTTTCGCCAAGATGTGTGCCGATCACAGGGCCGAAAACACCAATGTCAATATCGACGTTTTTAAATTTTTCTGCGAGGGTGTCTCGAATTTCTTCAGCTTGGTCGGGGATGTTCGCGTGAATGACGGTTGCACGGATCGAGCTTCCATCTAAAGCATCTTGTTCGAGTAATTCAACGACGCGTCGGAGGGCACGTTTATGGGTGCGTACTTTTTCAAAAGGTACAATCACCTTGTCCTTAAAATAAAGAATCGGTTTGATTTGCAAGGCACTGCCAAGGAATTTTTGGGCACCGCTCATCCTGCCTCCTCGGTAAAGGTGGTTTAAATCGTCAACGATAAAATACGCTGATAACGTTTCCCGGATCCCAGTTAACTGTTCAAAGATCTCATCTACAGATTTTCCTTTTCGGGCAAGCTTTGCCGCTTCTACGGCATAAAAACCTTGAGCTGCACAGCTGATCTCGCTATCAAATGGATAGACGTACGTATTTTCAACGGATCGCGAAGCACTTAACGCCGTCTGATGTGTTCCGCTAATGCCACTCGAAAGATGAAAAGAAATAACTGACTCATGCGTCTTTTCTAGTTCCTCATACAATTCGATAAATTCACCTGGAGAGGGCTGGGATGTCGAGGGTAATTCCTGATGTTCACGCATCTTTTCGTAAAATTGTTCCGGTGTAAGTTCCGTTTCCTGAATCGTTTCCTGACCGAAAACGACACTAAGAGGAATAACAGTAATCCCATATTCTTCTAATGTTTCCTTTTCCAGGTATGCAGTGCTGTCCGTTACAATTGCAATGTTCGACATGACTTTCCCCTCTTCATCAATCGATATGTCTCTATCATAAAATGTTTTCACAACAGAGGCAAGGAAGCTTTCAATACCAAGAATCGTCCACCTTTCATTTAACGCACTTTTACCCAACCTTTTTTAATCGATTCGACAACTGCCTGCGTGCGATCATTCACATTCATCTTCTGTAAAATATTACTAACATGGTTTTTGACCGTTTTTTCACTAATATAGAGATCTTCACCTACCATCCGGTTGCTGTATCCGTCCGTCATAAGTTGTAATACTTCGCATTCGCGGCGGGTGAGAATGTGCAATGGTTTACGATATTCCACTTCTTTATAACCGATTTCCTGTTCATTCGTAGATGGCGCCCCTCTTTCTCCTGTGGCGAGACGCCGATATTCTTTGATTAAATTATGCGTAACTTTTGGGTGAATATATGCACCGCCAGAACCCACAACTTTAACCGCCTCGATCAAAGCGTCGGCATCCATCTCTTTCAAGAGATACCCGGCAGCTCCCGTTTTGAGAACATGTGTCACGTACGATTCATCATCATGGATAGAAAGAATCAATACTTTAATATCTGGGAATTGTGCCGCAAGGTTTCGGGTGGCTTCGACGCCGTTCACGCCTGGCATATTAATGTCCATTAACACAACATCAGGCTTATAATCGGAGACAAGTTGGGTAGCTGCATCTCCATCATCCCCTTCTGCAACAATTTCAAATTCATCTTCCATGGAGAGAATCCGTTTTACTCCTTCACGAAACAATTTATGATCATCGATGAGTATAAGCTTAATTTTATCTTGTTCCAACATCCTGCTCACCCTTTCACTTCGTTTATTTTTTGTCTTTTATTTCTGTCTCATGCAGAGGAACGACAATGGTAATTTTCGTTCCTCTCCCTTTCGTTGAATCGATATGCAAATCTCCTTTGAGCATATTTACACGTTCTCTCATCCCCATGAGACCAAAGCTATTTTCTGTAACTTCATTGATATCAAATCCACATCCATCGTCATTAATCATTAACGTCACCTGACTAGGACGCATTTCAGCCTTCACAATAATTTGTTTGGCTTTTGCATGGTTAACTGCATTCTGTACAGCTTCTTGAACAAGCCTAAATGTGGCTACTTCAAGGCCAGGGGACATTCTAGCGTCATTCCCGAGTAAAATAAAACGTATATCTGTCTTATCTTGAGTCTGATCAGCTAAATTACCTAGATATTTTTTTAATGTTGGGATCAGCCCTAGATCATCAAGTGCCATCGGGCGAAGATCATAAATAATACGTCTTACTTCTGCTAAACTGGATTTGATCGCTCCACGTACATCCTGGACCTCTTTTAAAGCAGCTGCAACTCCTTGATTGTTATATACGCGCTCAATCAGCTCTGACCGCAAAAGAACATTGGCCAATAGCTGGGCAGGTCCATCGTGAATCTCCCTGGCCACACGTTTCCGCTCTTCCTCTTGAGCTTGAATGATCTTCAATCCGAAAGCTTGCTTCTCTTTCGCATCTTCAACGATCTCACCCACTTCACGTAAGTCGCCATCTAGAAAGTTGTGCACAACAGATACTTGGCCAACGAGTACTTCCGCACGATTCATTGTATCTTCCAACTGTATAAGGCGACGTTCAATATGGTCTCGACGTTCTCTCAATTGTTTTTCATCATTTTGCAAAAGCGCAAGTTCAACTCTTTTCTCGTTTGCATAATCATAGGCTTTTTGGACTTTTTCACTATCTAAATGTTGAAATTTCCGGCTTACTTGCGCAAGATGGTTACGACTCATTTGTGCCTGACGCTGTTTTTCATCTGTTTTTTGAATAACTTCGTTGACTTTTCTTCGTACTTCTTTTAGTTCATTTTCTAACTCCTCGTACTCTTGACGGGTTTTTTCAGAGATTTCAAAGATTTGTTCTTTGCTGTCTCTCACTGTTTCTTTCATTTGTTCAATGATTTGCTCAAGTGTTTGTTTGTCGTTCAAGCTGAACCACCAGCCTTAGTCAAATCACAAGTTTGACACTACATGTCAATTCGATATGATTATTTTAGCACATTCTTAAGAGCCTAATCGGCTCATCTGTAGAAAGTTCAAGAAATCACACATTGTTCCAAAGTTGTAGTATGAAACTTATACCACTGACGTTACCATGTTTAACACGTATCATCTATTACAATTACATTATAAAGGAATTACAATAATTAGGAAGGAAGATTTTTGATATGGTCCATTCGCACTATACAATAAAAGGTAATGGCATACACGAACTCACGATACAAAAGTCTAGGTTCATCACAAATCTACGGCGAGTAGCAGATGAACATGATGCTAAGAATTTTATTGACGAGATAAAAAAAGAGCATTGGAATGCCGCTCATAATTGCTCAGCCTACGTTATCGGAGAACAAGACCATATCCAAAAAGCAAATGATGATGGAGAGCCCTCAGGTACTGCAGGTGTTCCGATGTTAAATGTTTTACTAAAAAAAGAATTGAAAGATATTGCCGTTGTCGTCACACGCTATTTTGGTGGGATTAAACTTGGGGCAGGGGGTCTTATTCGTGCTTATAGTAATAGTGTCACAGAAGGAATCCACCACACTGGTATCATTAAACGTAAGCTCATGCAAACGTACACCGTGAAAACATCCTACGAACATTTAGGGAAAATAGAAAATGAGCTAAGGCAATCCACATATACATTAACATCGATGGATTACAGTGAAGACGTAACCTTTACCGTTACCGTCAATCTTTTAGAAACAGAAGAATTTGAACAATGGCTGATTGACCTGTCCAATAATCGTGTAATTATTTCTAAGACAGGAACGACTTATATGGAAGAAGATGTCTAGCAATAACTTTCTAACGACAAATTTCCCGGGAAATAAATGTAGAAATATCCACTTCACGCGAACGATGTCAACATCCATATTTACTTTTCCGTCTATTTTCATGTAAAATGTACTTAATTATATACAAGGTATCATTGAACAACTCCCGGAAGGAGTTACTGAAATGTCAAGGAAAGAACCTACAAGGTCAATACGGCTTCAGCGACACAAAAGACGAAGGAAAAGAATTTTTTATACATTAGGCGCCCTCGGCGTTTTTATAATTGCAGCAGCGGGTGCTTTGTTGTTCTTTTTTATATCCCAAGCTAACAATCTTGTGGAAGAAACCCAAGATCCGCTTGATCGCGGTGAGTTTTCAGAGAGGCGTGATGTCGCCGTTGACCCTTCTGAAGATAATATTTCTGTTCTATTTCTTGGAACAGATGACCGGGAAGGAGATTTAAACGGATTATCGGATGCGATCCTTTTAGCTACCTTCAATCGTCAGGAAGATTCAGTAAAGGTTGTAAGCATCCCTCGTGATTCTTATGTACAAATCCCCGGGCGGCAGTCAGAAGATAAAATTAACCATGCCCATGCCATTGGGGGTGCTGATTTAGCAGTAGAAACCGTTGAAGACTTCCTTGACATTCCAGTAGATTATTATGTCACCTTGAATTTTGATGCCTTTATGGAGGTTACCGATGCATTTGGGGGCGTAGATGTAAACTCCCCTTTTGCATTTTATGAACAAGACTCCGAGGGGAACCCTGATTCGATTTTCATTAACGAAGGAGAACAAACGTTAAACGGCGAAGAAGCCCTAGCTTACGTCCGTATGCGAAAACAGGACCCTATGGGTGACCTTGGACGCGGAGAACGGCAGCAAGAAGTATTCGAATCATTGATTGACGAAGCCACATCTCTCTCGTCAATAACAAGCTACAATGAAGTGTTTAATCGACTTCAGGAAAACATGAACATGAATATTTCATTCAACGAAATTACCTCCTTGCATTCATATGCAGGGTCGGTCAATGATATTGAACTATATCAACTTGAAGGTGACTCCATCAACAAAAATGGCATTGACTATTTCCAAGTCACTGATACTTCCCTCGCGAATACCCGGGCAACATTGAAAAATCATCTTGAGTTGGATGAGGGGGCAGATCCCGAAGAATCAGGGGAAACGATAACTGCCGGCGAAGACACACAGGATGAATAATATGACAAAACCGCTGAATGGACAGCCATCAGCGGTTTTGTCATAATTACGGTTTCGTATAGAGTAGTTGTGTATAATAAGGACGATGATTCCTTTCATCAAAAGCGACCCCTACTGCCGAATAATCATAATTCCCTAATAATGCTTCTCGATGTCCATTCGTAGAATTGAGCCAGCCTTCTACAGCATCGACAGGGCTGGGGTAGCCGCGGGCTAGGTTTTCAGCGGCAGAATGAAAGGCTATACCCTCTGCTTCCATGCGATCAAATGGGCCGTCACCATCAAGGTTCACATGGTCAAAATACTGGCTCCGTGCCATATCTTGACTATGCTTTCGAGCTGTCCCCAACGCATCATCATCGGGCGTTGTACTTCCTTTCCCCCGATCGGTACGAACAGCATTACTAATATGATGGACTTGAGATTTATAAGATGCTCGCATCTCACTTGTAGGTTCTGCGAAATACTGGTCAAAAGCATCTTCGACATCGGCGTCAATAACCATTATATTCGATACTTCGTCATGGTTCTGGCCATCATAATAGAATGTTATATACATGTTATCGATGAGATATGCATCCTTTTGTTTCCCTTCGAGACTATAATTCACATCCCCCTTACTCATAGAGCTTAATGGTTCCCCGTATTCCTCCTGCACATCGGACCTAGTGGCATGATTATCAATTCCACCATTACCCTGCCAAACATCTTGCGGTGTTATCGCCCCCACAATCGTACCGTCATCGGAAACGCCATACTGAATGTAACGTTCATAATTATCGTGATAAATGTGCCACTGGAACCCATAGCGGCTTGGCATGGTTTCTTCCGGCGAACCTAAGTCCTCTTCGATATCCTTTAATGAATCCCCAAGTTCAAAGCCCCGAAATGCCCACGGCTGCTCATCACCATCATCTCCTTCGTAAGCATCATCAGGTCGAAAATCTTCGTTTAGTGCCCGAGACATAAACACCGCTAAATACTCACGGGATACTTCTTCATTGGGATAATACCATCCATCATCTCTACCTGTGGCTATACGTTCGGAAACCACGGCGGCAATATGTTCGTATGCCCAATGGGATGTATTAACATCATGAAAATCAATATCCTGAGATGCTTCTAAATCAAAAGCCCTTTGTAAAATCGCACTCAATTGAGCACGTGTTAAAGGAGCTTCGGGCCTAAACTCCTCCATACTCCCATTCATAATTTCCGCTTCTGACACCGCGTTGATCTCAGAAAAATAGGGGTGTTTTTCTGGTACATCTTCATAGTTAATCCCTGAGGCTGTCTCGACCTCAAGCTCCAGGCTTCTAGCCAGTATTGTGGCGGCCTGCCCCCTAGAAATGAACTCCTCCGGCCGGAAGGTCCCATCCGAATAGCCCGTGATAATTTCTTGTTCCTGTATGTATTCAATCTCACTACTGGCCCAATGATCTGCACTCACATCCTGAAAAGTTTCAGCGTTTCCCTGTTCTTGACATACGAATAGGACTAACGCACCTACAGCAATACTAGCTATACCGTATCTCTTCAAATGAATCCCCCTCTTTAAAAATCCTTGAATTTTTGCATTTCTTTATCTACTATACTACCAAAATTTAAATGAAACGGGTATCTTTTTAAAATAATTTGTTTAAATCTAATAAGCAAAGACCCCTTCTTTAAGCCAAACCCTTTTTTCTGCAACGCACAAACTGCAGTCGTGAGTGTTTGGTCGGTGCAGATCACCGCGTCAAACGACTCCTGGCAGCCGGGAAATATATAACGTGAGATGCTGTGTGAGATTCAAATTTTTGAAGTTACTCGAGCTTATTTCTTTCCTACCTGATCAAAAAACCCCTGTATCAACTCAATGATACGGGGGCTTTATTCAATTAACGATTATAATAATCAAGAACTCCCTGATAGAGCGCTTCACCTGCTCTACCCGGGTAATTGGATTGTCTCATGATGGCTGCATCACTAGCGTTCGTTAAAAAACCTAATTCGACCAATGTTGAGGGCATCGTAGCATTACGAATGACAGCAAAATTTGCTGGATCCACACGCCGGTCTCTCATGCCTGTATCTTGTACAATTCTGTTTTGCAAATCCGTTGCAATCTGTTGGCTTTGTCTTCCAGAATAAGTGTTATTATAGAATGTCTCTGCCCCGTGTGCTGATGGACTGAATGCATTCGCATGAACACTGATAAATAAATCAGCATTCGCATTGTTCGCAATTCTTGATCGATCACCTAATGTTACAAAATAATCTCCATCACGCGTCATAATCACATTTGCGCCCGCTTCTTCCAACCGTGATGCAAATTCTCTTGAGACGTCTAGAACCAAATTTTTCTCAATAAGCCCATTTCCTTGGGCTCCTGGGTCATGACCGCCATGACCAGCGTCTACAACGATGGTTTGGCCGGCAAGTTTACCTGAACCTGTTACGCGAAGGTAACCGCTATGAGTATAAGCATACCCACCATCATATGCAATCTGAACCCAAGGGCTTCCATTTTGAAATTCAATAATCTCTACCAATGTCCCTGATGGCAGCGTACCAATCGAATCATACGATGCACCCGGACCGGTTCGAACGTTCAGACTGCTGGCAGTAACATTAGCAGTTTCAATAACATCGCCTTTTTCTGTAATATCCAAGTAATTCATATGCGTATATGCGATGTCACCATTATAGATGATTTGTACCCATGAGCTACCATCGGCATAATTATAAATCTCAATATGATCTCCTTTTGATAAAAAGCCTATACCTTCTTCAGTGTTACTTGGCCCTTCCCTAACAATTAGCTGGGGGTGCTCTACAACCCCGGTGGCTATCACTTCTTGATTTTCTTCAGCCTCGTCTTCAGGCTGATTAGGGTCATGGGTATGATGTTCTTCGATATAGGAGCTATGCACATAACCGATTTCTGAAGAGTAATCAATCTCGTACCAATCACCATGAACCTCTATGACTTCTACGATCTCCTGGGATGGCAATTGACCAATCCGATCATAAGTGTTAGCCGGACCTGCCCTTACATTTAGTGCTATAGATGCTGTTACAGTACCTTCGAATAGAGCGTCGGTAACTACCGTTAGATAATCACTATGTGTATACGCTACGTTCCCTTCATACTCAACCTGTACCCAAGGGCCTCCATCTACATAACTATAAATATCAATGCTATCCCCGTTGTCTAGAAAACCCAGACTCGGAGCTGATCCACCGGCTTCTTCACGAACGATTAACTGGGGGTGTTCAACAACTCCTGTTGCTATCACTTCCTGATTGTCTGCGGGCTCCTCTTCGTCCAACGCAGTAACCGTTAGATAACCACTATGTGTATACGCTACGTTCCCTTCATACTCAATCTGTACCCAAGGGCCTCCATCTACATAGCTATAAATATCAACGCTATCCCCGTTATCTAGAAAACCCAGGCTCGGAGCTGATCCACCGGCTTCTTCACGAACAATTAACTGGGGGTGTTCAACAACTCCTGTTGCTATCACTTCCTGATTGTCTGCGGGCTCCTCTTCGTCCAACGCAGTAACCGTTAGATAATCACTATGTGTATACGCTACGTTCCCTTCGTACTCAATCTGTACCCAAGGGCCTCCATCTACATAGCTATAAATATCAATGCTATCCCCGTTATCTAGAAAACCCAGGCTCGGAGCTGATCCACCGGCTTCTTTCCGAACGATTAACTGAGGGTGTTCGACAACCCCGGTTGCTATTACTTCCTGATTGTCTGATGGTAACTCATTTTCCGGCTGCTCTGGATTATTGGTTGGATGTTCCTCGATATATGAGCGATGTACATAACCGATTTCCGAAGCATAATCAATCTCGTACCAATTACCATGAACCTCGATAACTTCTACGACCTCTTTTGGTGGTAATTGACCAATTCGGTCATACGTATTAGCCGGGCCTGTCCTTACATTTAGTGCTATAGACGCTGTAACAGTACCAGCGAATGGTACATCACCCACTTCTTCTGCCTCTACGATAGAAGCTTCACCAACGACCCCATCATTAAGATTACCCCACGATGTCGCAAAAACCACAACCATCATTAAGAATAAGGCAAGCATTTTTTGACGAACTCCAATAAAAACCTCTTTATTCATTCCTAAAAACATTCCTCCTTATGATCTAGTCTTATTGAACCAATACTTAGGATATCATGGAAAATCCTGTCGTAATATAACATTTTGATTACAATTTTCACACATTGTTTTACATTTTTTAAAGAGTACTTCCACACCCTCTTTTTTTTAAAAAAATATTCGGATAGAATATAAGAAATAAACCTCCCGAAGGAAGGTAAAGGAGACTAACATGAAGCGTTTACCGTTTGTACTGTTGTCAGTACTATTGTTGAGCGCATGCTCGACCTATAATATGGAGCAACACATTGCTGAAGAAGAAACGATTAATATAGAAACGTACGGCTATGACGATGATTCCTTCCACGTTGACGCTGAAGCACTCGATCAACTTGCGGATAAAATTCGCTTAGAGGAGCTGAGCACAACGAATATTAATAGCGTTATCGATGATGAAATTAACAACGGCCTTTACAATGAGTTTATCGTGTTTTTTCATGATCAGCTCGATAATGACCCAGAGAACGTCACACCATTTTTTAATAAATACTATGATGCTTTAGTAGCCCATGTTAAAAGCCCTGAAGAGAATTCAGAACCATTAGTTGCAGACGCGTTAGATGTACTCGAAGAGCAGTACAATTCAAACCCTGAGAATGATGAACATCTTATCCGCTATGCACAAGTATTGATGGAGTCCGGACACGATGTTGAGGAAGGGGCAAATTTGATCCTTGAATGGAAAGATGAATTGGAGGAAGGGGAAGTAGATAACTCCGGCTTGTTGGCCATTGCCCAAGCTCACTATCATCTTGAAGAATATGAAGAAAGCATCAATGTTTACAATCATTTAGCTGCGAACAACCCTGATGAACCCATGATTTACTACTTACAAAGCCAAGTGTATCAAGAAGCCGGGCAAACAGAAGCTGCCCAACACACATTGGAAGAAGCCTTTGAACCTTCTCAAGAACTGATTGGAGCCTATGGGGACTCTTCCTATGACTTTTTCCTGAATGTTATTGAGGGCACCGATTAACCATAGTCTCCATAGTCTCCCTATGGGACCATGGACTTGCATACGTCATGATAAAATGACAGAGCACACAGCCTTTAGAAGGGGGCATCGCCTATGATCAGTTCTATGAAAAAAATAGTGAGAGGTCACCAACAAAAGCACTTACGTAAATATGAAAAAATCGTCCAAGAGATTAATCAATACGAAAATGAAATGATAACGGTCACTGATGAAGGATTAAAAGCGAAGACGGCACAGTTTAAGGAGCGTCTTAAAGCAGGGGAGACATTAAATACCATTACACCAGAGGCCTTTGCCGTTGTGAGAGAAGCTACAAAGCGGGTTCTGGGCCTTCGTGCCTTCGATGTGCAGCTCATAGGGGGGCTGACAATCAGTCGTGGAAATGTTGCAGAAATGGGCACTGGGGAAGGAAAAACGTTAGTCGCTACTCTACCTAGTTACGTGCATGCTCTAGAGGGTAAAGGGGTTCATGTGGTAACCGTTAACGAATATCTAGCGAAGCGTGACTATGAAATGATTGGACAGATACACGAGTTCCTTGGGCTTAAGGTAGGCTTAAATGAATCCAAACTTAGTACGGAAGGTAAACAAGAAGCTTATCAGGCAGATATTACTTACGGTGTTGGCAGCGAATTTGGTTTTGATTACTTACGTGACCATATGACAACCGATATAAAAAACATGGTTCAGCGCCCTTTCCATTACGCAATCATCGATGAGATTGACAGCGTTTTAATCGATGAAGCGAAAACGCCGCTTGTCATTGCCGGGAAGTCTCCCGTACAACCAAACCTTTACTATATTTGTGCAAAAATGGCACGCTCGTTCAAAGAGGAAGAAGACTATACTTATGATCGCATTGCTCGTTCTGTAAACCTCAATGATCAGGGGATC
Source organism: Geomicrobium halophilum (assembly GCF_014207655.1). Classification (GTDB taxonomy): domain Bacteria; phylum Bacillota; class Bacilli; order Bacillales; family Marinococcaceae; genus Geomicrobium; species Geomicrobium halophilum. Next base: position 228,506 of record NZ_JACHHJ010000003.1, read on the forward strand.
TCTAAGGTCGAACGGGCATTTGGAATTCATAACCTCTATGATCTTGAACATCATATGCTTTATCACTTTGTCCTACAGGCCTTACGGGCACACGTTATATATCATAGAGATGTTGATTACATCATCGATGATGGAGATCTTAAACTCGTCGATATGTTTACTGGACGTATAATGGAGGGGCGAACGCTGGGCGATGGCTTACACCAAGCAATCGAAGCTAAAGAAGATTTAGAAATTACTCAAGAAAACAAAACCCAGGCAACAATCACTATTCAAAACTATTTTCGTATGTATCCTGCCTTATCAGGAATGACAGGAACGGCTAAAACCGAAGAGGAAGAATTTCAAACCCTATATGGAATGGACGTTATTCAAGTCCCTCCCCATAAAACGAACATTCGAAAAGATTACGAAGACGTAATTTTTGAAACGACTCATGAAAAATATTCAGCAGTTGCCAAAAAAGTAAAAATTTTATCCAAAAAAGGACAACCAGTTATTGTTGGTACTACTTCAATCACTCAATCCGAAACCGTCGCTTCCTATCTAGATGAAATGGAACTTGAATATGAATTGCTCAATGCCAAAAGTATCGAACACGAGGTACAACTTATTTCCATTGCTGGCCAGAAAGGGCAAGTGACTATCGCCACAAATATGGCAGGTCGTGGTACCGATATTATGCTAGATGAAGGTGTTAAAGAGCTCGGCGGACTTTTTATACTCGGAACCGAGCGACATGAAAGTCGTCGTATTGATAATCAGTTAAGAGGAAGATCCGGAAGACAGGGCGACCCTGGTGAAACCCAACTCTACCTCTCTCTAGAGGACGATATCGTAAAGCGTTTTGGCCGCGAAGACATTGACGAAATAGCTCCTGTTTTAAAAAAGGATCAACAGGGAGTTGTAGAAAACAAGGAAGCCCGTATTTTACTCGATAAAACACAGGAAATGAGTGAGAACAGCAACTTTTCCATTCGGGAATACAATTTAAAACTGGATAACGTCATTTATGATCAGCGTCAAGTTATATATGATTGGAGAAACAAGGCATTAAACACTAAAGACCCCTTGACCTTATGGGTCGATTCCCTGCAAAACACCGTTTCCGATCTGATTAAGGAGCACACCCCTGTTCGAGACGTCCCTGAGGACTGGCACCTGAACCAATTTAAGGAAACCCTGACATTAATGGTTCCTCCAGCTGTTCAACTCGATTTTTCAAATATAGAGGAAGCTAATGAGATTAAAGATCAAGTACAAATGTCCTTAGACCATTATATTCATCATTTACAACCTCTTATAGAAAAGCGCGGCGTGCAAAACCAGGCACGGAAAGTACTCTTAAATGTGATTGATGCATATTGGTTAAAACACCTTGAGGATATGTCGAGATTAAAAGAGGGAATAAACCTCCGCACTTATGGACAAGAGGATCCTTTACGGGCGTACAATAAGGAAGGATTCAATCTATTCTCTAGTACATATGCACAGATTGAAAGAGATGCTTCCATCTATCTGACAAGAATATTGAAACCTCTCACCAGTCAATCAAAAGGAGTAAAGAATCATGCGTAGCTTTTTCGCAAAAAAGGATAATAACATTCGTTTAGAGGGATCCGAAACATCGATGACCTCCGAAGTGTTTACGGATAAACTCCAGGATATTGAAGAGGGTCCGATGGTAGAAACATCATTATCGATTCATCCTCAATGGGAGATCTCAAAAGAGGATCAATATTCACTCCAATTTTTACAACTGGAGTGCGAGAATTTAGAGCCTAACCAACTATCAATCGCTAGCATTACAATTGACGAGAAAGAAGGCGGTGGTCTTGATGCTACGGTATTCTTTAGGCAAAGTATGAACAAAGCGATTGATCTTGGTGAAACGAAACTCCTCCTCCTGGATCATATGGATAATGTCTTAGGAAGAACAACCATAGATCTAACGTCACTTGGCAGGCTTCCGGCCTGTAGCAGCAGACCTTGGGTTGTACCGTTTACAAAAGACGAGTTATACGTGGAAGATAAACCCGAAAATGGCTGGAAACTCGTATTTCAAATGAATCCCTCTGCCCGACAGCATACTCTGGACATTGAAGATCATTGGCAAAAAAAGTTGCAGAGTGAAAACATTAATCATCTTCACTCGCTCATCGCTCGACTGGAGAAACCAAAGGCAGGTGAAGTGAATTTTTCGGGTTTAAAAGCCTCTGTGAAAGAGACAGGAGATGTTCAAGTAATCATACTTATTCGCAATGGATCAAATAAAACTGTACATCTAGAAAAATTCCCACTTGCACTAGAAGATGCTAACGGGGATGTATTAGCCAGGGCGTTCTTTTCTCCAAAGCAATTGACCGTAAAGGCAAATACAAGCAAACCATGGGCCTTTATCTTCCCTAAGCACATACTGAAAAAAAATCAGATACACTTGAACAAATGGAGAGTGTTCAGACCAAAGATAAAATGAGAAGAGAAAGTCGTAGAAGGAGTGGGTTAAAATTAAAAAATTACCGGTTTTTGTAAGCCTTTCTGCTCTAACCGGGGTTGCATGGGGAGCCGGCTTTCTCTTAACCCAAGGTCAGAACATCAGTTTCAATGACCCGATGTTAGAACAAGCGGTTCGTGAAGACTTACAACTTCCTGGCGATGAACATGTGGAACTCGATGACATCCAACAAGTCCGAAGCTTAGAATTAACAGAAGCCCAAATTACCGACCTTACCGGGCTCGAAAATTTTGATAACCTTACTTCATTAGATTTGACGAACAATAAAATCACCGATATTACCCCTCTCGCTGAATTGGGGCAGCTCGACAGCCTGATACTCGAAGATAATAACATCGAAGATTTATCGCCCCTGGAAGATTTACCGGCGATCACAGATTTCAATGTTCGGGAAAACGAGATTAGATCCTTGGAGCCTTTAGCTGAATGGATCTACCTTGAAAATCTGAATGTCCGGGAAAACCGCATCGAAGACCTCTCCCCGCTGGCTGGCCTAGAAACCTTGGAGGATCTTAATCTGCGTTATAACGAGATCACCTCTATCGAGCCTATCGTTGGCCTGCCCCGATTGCGGGAACGTCTGTATGTGGAAGGGAATCCCATCGAAGACGGAATGGCTTTATCGCCGGTGTATGATGCCATCGGTGACATTGATATCCCGCGTCCGGAGTATGAACTCTCCTTTTCTGAGGAGGGCGGTGTCTACACAGATCCGTTAGCGGTTCATATGGAAACCGCCGGTGAACCAGAGGGAACGATTCGGTATACCCTGGATGGCAGTGAGGTCGATGAAGAAGCACCCGAATATACGGGCGGCTCTATCGATGTGGATGAGAGTGCAACCTTGCGGGCCCGCTTTTATGCCGACAACGGGGAAGAAAGTTTCGAAGAGGCGAATGCTTATCTCATTGATGAACCTTCTGAGCTTCCGATCATCTCCATTGCAACGGACGAGCAAAATCTTTTCAACGATGAGTATGGGATTTATGTCGATGGAATTTTCCATGATCCAGATGCAGAGAACCCGAATCTGACTGGAAATTATATGCAAAGTGGTCAGGAGTGGGAACGACCGGTATATATGCAAATGTTTGAACCTGATGGGGAGATAGCCTTATCCCAAGAAGCTGGAATTCGCATTCATGGCGGGGCCTCCAGAAGTTTAGACCGTAAATCACTACGTTTCTATGCACGTACAGACTACCAAGAAGACAACCGTTTCAGGCATGATCTATTCGGTTCAGAAGAACGAGACGTATTTAATCGATTTATTTTGAGAAACTCCGGTCAAGATTGGAATGACACCCTTTTTCGTGATGCCATGATGCAGAGCTTAGTGGAAGGTCTAAACGTTGAAACCCAATTGTATCGACCTGTGAAACTCTATGTGAACGGGGAGAACTGGGGGATTTATAACATTCGCGAACGCTATGATAATCACTACTTTCGCTTTGCCCATGACGTTAGTGAGAACGATTTAGATTTACTCGAAAACAATGCAGAAGTTGTCGAGGGAAGTAACCTCGATTACAATAGCATTTTTGAGTATATCGAAGAAAATGGAGCAGCGGATTCCGAGCACTATGAAGTCATTCGTAATCACATAGATATGGAGAACTTCATTGATTACAACATCGCTCAAATCTATTTTGATAATACCGATTGGCCACGTAACAATGTAAATGTTTGGAGAGAACGTCCGAACGGAAAGTGGCGCTGGGCCATCTTCGATACTGATTTTGGATTTAACCTCCCTGGTGCAATTGGGTCGACCTCCCATGACATGCTCAGTCGGGCATCTGACGAAAACGCTGGATGGTCTACCTTCTTATTACGTTCATTACTTGAGAACGATGATTTCCAGGCGAAGTTCGTCAACCGCTTTGCTCACTACATGAACACCCTTTTTACCGAAGAAAGAGTGGCTAACCAAATTAATGAGATGCAAGCGGCTATTGAGCCGGAAATCGAAGAGCACATCGATCATTGGGGAGAGCCAGAGTCCTATGAGGCATGGGAAGATGAAGTTCAAGTGCTTCGGGATTTCGGATCTGATCGTGTAAATTATGTCAGGGCTCATCTCCTTCAGCATTTTGACTTACAAGGACTCGTTACGATGACTGTTGAAGAAGTAAACATAGATGAGTGGGCAATAGCTGGAACGGATGCTTCCCAGTTATCAGAAGGATGGAGCGGAATCTATTATACGGAAACAACCATTCCGATCGAGTTTGATAAAGAGGATAACGTGAGTATAACTTCCTCGGACGAAAATGTAGCGACAGCCACAGATAATGGTGAGATTATCCTTGATGAAGAAGGAACATCCACGGTCATCTACACTGATCAAAATGAGAATCCCTTACTTACGCTCTCTTTTGAAGTAGAGCATATCCCGCAACATGAGGACTTCATTGAAACAGGAACTGAGCTAGCCCTTGAGTCTATTAATGACTCCACTTGGGCAAGTAGTAATGAAGAAGTTATTCAAGTCAGTGAAGATGGAGAATTGAGCAGTATGGATGCAGGAGAGGCAACGGTTACGGCGCATAATGAAAGTGGAGAAGTGATTTACCTTCATCACTTTAAAGTCATTGAAGGTTCTAATCGTACCATTCATGCTGACAACAATGCATTAATCTACGAAGGATCCTGGGAAGAAAGTAATTTAGATGAACACTCTCAGTCGTTAGCTTATTATTCAAATCAAACTGGAGACTCCGTCACTTTTACTTTTCAAGGAACGGGTTTTCAATGGTATGGATATAAAGGCACAGGACAGGGAATGGCTGAAATCTACATTGATCATGAACTGGTCGATACCGTAGATAGTTATAGCAATGATTCTGCATTTCAGGAACTGATTTATGAAATTGATGACTTAGAAGAGGATATATACACTGTTGAGATTATCGTTAGCGAGGATGCCAACGAGGCTGCTCAAAATCAGAATGTGCATATCGATCACTTTGAAACCCTAGGTGAATAAGTTTCTCAAGATTCTCCATGAAAACTGCCCACGCTTTCGCAAAGCTGTGGCAGTTTTTTTATCTCACCCACCTGCTTAGAAGGTTTTTATGCTTCATCATATATTCCTGCAAAAATCATCTATCGAATTTTGTTCAGCCAGTGTATAATAGATGGTTGTAAGTATTTAAGGTTCAATATCCCAGAGCCCTATTAAGATACAAATGTATTCGGCCATGCCGATAAATGTTTAAAATATATATAAATGTATACCGAAAGCCACTGGATACATCTATGTCCGTTTCGATTCGATACTCCCGTGTATGTCACTTTTCCGCGGGGCTTCAGAAACGCTCACGTAGATCCGGGGTTATTGTGTAATTTAAGGGAGTTGATCCGATGAAGATAGGAATTATCGGTAATTACGGCCATGATAATAATGGTGACGAAGCGATATTGCAGGGTGTACTGTCACAACTTAAAGAGATTGGTGTTTCTATAGAAAATATCGTGATTTTTAGTAATAACCCAGATAAAACGAAAGAACGTTTCCAAGTACAGGCCGTCCCTTTACTTGAAAAACGTGGCACCCTAATTTCTTCAGTAATTTCAACAAGTCAACAAGCCAAGAAAACCATGGCAGATCTTGACGTTGTCATTCTTGGCGGCGGCGGCTTACTTATGGATATGTACAAACGCGATGCTCCTTTATATAGTACGTTAGGGAGTCTAGCTAAAAAAAGCGGGTGTCGTTTACTCATTCACGCCGTTGGGGCAGGTCCGATTACAACCACTGCTGGCAAGTTTTTTATCAAACGTCTTGTTAAACAGGCGGATGCTGTAACTGTACGTGACGAGCAATCACAGCGTCTTTTATCAAATATAACTGGCCGGCAAGATATAACAGTCATTGATGACCCTGCTTTTGCAATCCCCAATGCTCCAAGCAAAGAGAAAACAGCATCTATTCAAAGAATAGGTATTACGGCTGCTCCATACTACAGTAAGAGATACTGGCCGACACATGATGAGGATAAATACCAGAAATACATAAAAGGAATCGCTGCTGCTGCAGACAAAATTATCGAAACCCACGGGGCTGCACTTACTTTTTTTTCTACAAAATACCCGGAGGATGTAGATGTAAGCAGGGATATCCACGCAGCCATGACCAACCAAAAGTCAGCTACGTTGATCGATACACATTTAGGTCCAGATGCAATCTTAGAAACTGCTGCTAAACAAGACGTGGTCATCGGAACAAGGCTGCATTCCCTTATCCTTGCAGTAAAGGTGTGCACGCCAGTTATTGGCATCGAGTACCACCATAAAGTAAGACATTTCATGGAACAGATGGACGAAGCTCCGTTCTCTCATGAAATTCCCAATTCTCAAGAAGGAATCATACATTCTATTCATCATTTCCAGAATCATTGGGAAGCGACACAGAACCGTTTTGCAAGAAAATCATCAACCATTCAAGATCAAGCCGTCAGGAGTCTTGATTCATACGAGTGGTTACATGGATAGTGTATGTAAAATTATTTGTTAAGGAGCCCTAAGAACACAAGTTCAGAAAGAGATGGTGGACCTCCCTTATGAACATCTTTTCTTACCCTAAAGAACGAGCCAACCAGCTGGCGTTAACACTCATTCTCGCCCTTGTCGTCTGGACAAGCATCGTCTTACTGTTCACACGCATATGGTCGGATACGTTCCCCGGTGTTATCGGCTACGTAACTGAAGGTTTACTCTTGCTGATTTTAGGCTATGTCCTGTTTCATCCTGACATTGGCCGTAAACATATTTTTAAAAAATTACAGAATCCAATCAATTTCGCCTTCCTTCTTTTTATCGGTTTTGCGTTGATCAGCATGTTTATTAACAACGTGCCGCTTGCCCAAGGGGTATTGGGAGTTCGCGCAATATTTCAATTTATTCTACTTACCATTATCGTATTATTATTGGATATCCCTGAAAGTTGGGTGAAGCGCCTGTTCCATGTCATTCTTGGTATGGCTGTCATACAGTCGATAGTTGGAATTGGACAAGTGATTCTGGGTGTCCCTTTGCCTCTTACTGATATGGAAGGAAGAAGAAGTGTATCCATTGGAGAAGAAATCCGTGCATTTGGCTTTATGGACTCGAGCAATACACTTGCCGCTTTTATCATTGTAGCTGTTCTTTTAACGGTTCTGTACATATTTATGTATCGATCTCAATTAAATCGGAAGTCAAAAATACTATATATCGTATTGCTTTCAATACTAATGATTGCTTTAACGCTTACGTTTTCAAGGCAAGCCTTCCTGGCATTAATTGGCTGCTTCGGTTTGTTGGGGCTACTCTTTAGAAAAAATAAAGCCTTTAAAATAATGCTGATTTCGTCTGCTACATTACTGGTTCTATTTATTGTTGGTTACGGTTTGGCTATGATTTTCCTGGAAGGTTTCGCCCAACGAAACTTAAATACATTCGATCTCTTAAGAAACTACCGTGTATTAATGATTTTAAGCGGACTTATGGTTTTTACATTTAACCCTATTTTTGGTGTGGGGCCCGGGATGTTTGGGAGCAACGCTGCATTTTTCTTTAATTCACCTTTCCATGAGTTTATGATGGATGACATACCAGATGATATGACAACGGTTGACAATAACGCCCTTTATGTCTTCGTTGAGTACGGCATTATCGGTACGATCCTGTTCTTGTATTTATTCTTCCGTATTTTCAAGCTGATGATATCCATGGCGGAAAGTCTCTCCCCGGCCGTTCTTTGGATTTCGGTGTTCGTATTAGCCTTTGGTATTGCTTTTCTGCTAATGGGCACATTATCCACCGTCTGGGAAAACCAGCCAATCTCGATCTTTTTCTGGCTATTCCTTGGTATCGCTGTGAACTGGTACAACCGGGGTAAAACTGCTGCAAAGGAGACGTAGCCAATGCGAATACTTGTGATTAGTAATATGTACCCTAGCCCCTCTTCTCCCGCATTCGGAATCTTCGTCAAAAACCAAGTTGAAGGTTTACAGGCGGAAGGAATGGATCTTACTGTAGCCGCCATTCGTGACCCTCGAACTGAGAAATGGAATGTTCTGAAAAAATATTTACGCTGGGTGACCCATTCCCTCCTCCGTTTCACAAGAAACTATGATCTCGTTCATGCGCACTACGCCTTCCCATCAGGGTGGCTCGCCCGGTTACATTATCGCATTCGTAAGGTCCCTTATATCGTAACCGTACATGGTGGAGATTTGAATAAAATGGCACAGAAGGGGTCTTTTTTTAAAAAACAAACGAAACGAATTTTAGAAGATGCAGCTCATGTCATTACGGTAGGCCCTGACCTCTACAAAGAAGTGACATCTAAATACAACATTCCCGAAGAACGTGTCTCCCTTCTGAATATGGGGGTAGACAGAAGTATATTTTACCCGCGAATAAATGAGCGAAATCCTTTTCAAACCAATCGTCAACAAAAGCATCTTCTTTTTGTTGGTAATCTTATCAAAGAAAAAGGTATTGAAGAGCTGCTTTCTGCTGTCGCCAGAATGTATTACGATGGGCAAAACGTTCGCTTGCACCTTGTCGGTGCCCCCAAATCGAATGACTATGAACAAAAACTTCATGAGTTTGTTCAAACACTGGGCTTGGAGGAATGCGTTCAGTTTCACGGTCCGAAGTCTCAGGACGATGTTGCCCGTTACATGACCTATGCGGACTTGTTTATTCTCCCCTCGCACATTGAAGGTTTTGGACTTGTCGCCTTGGAGTCCATGGCCTGTGGAACACCTGTTGTCGCTAGCCGAACGGGCGGTTTGCCTTTTTTACTTTCTGGAGGAGCGGGTACATTAGCGGAACCCCAAAATATTGACTCCTTAACTTCAGCCATCGATGAAGTCCTTTCAAACTCAGAAGTACAAAAATGTCAAATAAACGCAGGCTTCGGGAAAGCAGAAAGTTTTGATGCTCGAAGTATTATCCAGGAGGTCGTTAACCTCTATCACCGAGCTGTAGAGGAGAAATCAACGCAATGAAAAATAAAAAGAAAATCATGCTTATTTCCTCGGTTGGCGGACATCTTACCCAACTGATGCAGTTACAACCGCTCGTTGAAGAATATGATTATCATTTAGTCACCGAAAAAACAGAAGTCACGAAAAAAATGGCCGATCGTTATCAAATGTCTTTTCTTGTCTATGGTGCACGTAATTATCTGTTTCGATATTTTTTCAAGTTCTCCTATAACGTGTTTAAATCCCTATTTCTTTTTATTTGCGAGAGGCCAAATGTAGTCATTACAACTGGAACACATACAGCCGTCCCGATGTGTTACATCGCAAAACTCTTTCGAAAAAAAGTCGTTTACATCGAAAGTTTTGCAAAAACGAACTCCCCGACATTATCGGGCCGAATGGTTTATCCAATTGCTGACCTCTTCATCGTCCAATGGGAAAGCATGCTCACCCATTATCCAAAAGCCGTACATGGGGGGTCGATTTATTGATACTTGTCGTCGTAGGAACCCAAGAACTCCCATTCACACGATTATTGCAAGAGGTTGAGGACCTTGTTAAAACAGGAAGTATCCAAGAGAAGGTTCTAGTACAGAATGGGCATACGCCCGTTGAACATTTTTCTTACTTAGACTGCACCCCCTTTTTTAGCTACGAAAAAATGGATGAGCTCTATGATCAAGCGCGTGTGATTATTTCACATGGTGGAACAGGCTCACTGATTACCGGCATTAAAAAAGGGAAACCTGTCATCGCTAGTGCTCGGCTTTCAAAATATGGAGAGCATAATGATGATCATCAAGAAGAAATCATCGCTCAATTCGTGGAAACCAAGCATATTTTGAGTAGCGGTGATTTGGCCAAAGATCTGGACAGTGTAAATGAAGGGTTTCTTCCTGCCCCTTTTGAAAGCGGGAGGAAAAAGATTTTGAATAAGCTGAGAAGCTTTATCGAAGATAGTTAGATTACGACAGCACCTTTGGAAAGGCTGAGATTATGAAAGGAAAGCAGTTATTAGCCATTATTGGTTCCGTCGCGCTTATTAACCTTCTCGCAAGGTTTATCGGCTTTTTTCGCGAGGTGGTTGCCAGCTATCAATTTGGCACAAGCTACCAGGCAGACAGCGTGATTATTGCTTACACTGTCCCTAACTTTCTATATGTGGTTGCAGGCGGCGCTATAACAACAGCATTTATATCGATATATAGCAAAATCAACGATCCCATAGAGCAACGTAAATATCTAGAATCCTTTTTCGGTTGGCTCTCGCTGGGACTTATTGTTTTAACCCTCATTTTCGTTTTTTTCTCAGATGCTCTGATTGACTTATTATTCACCGGTTTAGATACGAAAACGGCTGATTTATCCAACCAACTATTTCAAGTCATGGCACCGGCAACATTGTTTTTAATTCTCTCCATGTGGCTCATGGGATTGTTAAATGTTAACAACCGCTTCACAAAAGCAGCATTAGCAACCTTAATTATGAATGGTTCTTTTTTGGTTATAGCTATTGTATTCTTTCCAAGGCTCGGCCCTTTTGCGCATGGATATGGGGCCATTGCAAGTGCTATCTTAATGTTTGTGTTTCTCGTCTATTATAATAAAAGAAATCAATTTTTTCATTTTCGCCCTCGTATAAAGCGTTCCCCTGAACTAGGGAGGACGATGAAAATGATGATTCCGATTATGCTTGGGAGTACATCTCTACAGCTTTATTTTTTACTTCATCGTATGTTTGGATCCTGGCTGGATGAAGGGTTTATAACTGCGTTAAACCATACATCTAAGTTAGTGCAAATGCCCCAAACTGTGCTGATGACTGCAGTAACTACGGTGATATATCCGCTTCTTTCAAGACAAGTGGCAAAGCGAGAATACGACAGTATTTCTAGGCTTTATGGTCAGGGCTTAAATATGATGGCTCTTGCGATCATCCCGGTCTCTGTATTTATATATTTTTTTTCGGAGCCTCTTGTAAGTGCCATTTTTCAATATGGAAACTTCACCGAAGAATCAACAGATATGGCGGTTCCGCTATTGCAAGTATTTATCATCGGGATGTTCTTTCATGCAGCGAACGTGTATATCACGCGTTTCTACTACGCATATGAACGATCCATCTACCCGTTAGTTGTGAGTCTGATATCAGTACTGGGAATAAATGTAGCCCTTAACTTTATTCTTATCGAACCCTACGGTGCGGTAGGACTCGCATGGGGGACAACCATTAGTGCAGGATGTAATTTCCTCCTTCTCTTCATTGGGATCAGAGGTATACTAAAATGGGAAAAAAACATCCAGTGGAAAGCCATGTTCATTACTGTTGGAAAACTAGGTCTCCTAGTCGCCAGCCTATGTATTGGTTTAGCAGGATTTATGACGCTATTCGATCCGTCCAACCCATTTTTCGCCTTACTAAGTGGCGGAGTGGTGTTTTTATCATTATTTACCATCTTGTTATTCGTTCTTCGCTTCCCTGAACTCGATTATGTAAGAGAGACCTTGAATAGGAAAATAGGAAAAAAACAGTAAGATTGACGTTTCGTTTGTAAAGGAACCGAGACCGTTTAGTCTTCACCCTACATATTGAACTGATAAGGAGGACTTCTATGAAATTAAGAAAACACCGATGGCCGCTGTTAAGTATTCCTTTACTATTCACCTTTTTTGTAACTGCTTGTTCTGAACTTGATGCAGACGCTGATGAACAAGCAGAAGCCGCAAGTGATGACTGGGTTGAAAGCGAATTGGAATCGATGGACAGTAACTTGAAGGATGTTGAAGGTCGTGTGGATACACTTGCCGATGAAGTGGAATTGCTCAGTGAGGGCCGTACATTTTACGATGTTCAAAGTCATTATCATGCCTTTGATGAAATTGAATTTTTATATGAGCGGGGAACCATCAATGGTTATCGAGACGGGAACTTCCGACCTGGGAATGAGATCTCTCGCGGGCAAACTGCAGCGATGATTGACAGGGAACTTAACCTTTCTATCCCCGACAATTATGAACTACAGGTCACTGACGTATCTTCTAGCAACGAATATTATGACGAGCTTCGCGCAATGGAATATCACGGCATCATGAATGGTCATAAGGGAGAAATGCAGCCGAATGCACCCCTCAAACGCTCGCAAATGGCTCGTGTACTCGTTCGAGCAATGCCAGAGAAAATTCCAGAAGCATCTAGCCATCACCTTTTCACAGATATGAATGAAAATACCTCTGGTTACGTTGAAGTGAACCGTATTGCAGATGCGAATATAACAACCACCATTGAAAGTGCTTTTCGCCCGAATGAAGCAACCAGCCGCGCTCAATTTGCACTTTTTATGGCCAGAACGACAGAGGAATCCTTTCGTTAGGATGAAAGGTCATTTCAGAGGCTGTATCCAAAGTTATTTACGAAATTTGAATCCCAAAACAAGCGATCCCGTACCACTATTAAAGTGATACGGGATTATTTTGAGAGCTAGCTAATTGCTTATCCTATTTGGGGATAACCCCTTCATTTAATATATTATCCCTTGTAATGGTTATCCCCATTGAGTAGCCAATCTCAACCGCAGAAACGAAGTCCGTCCCGACGATTTTTATTTCCTTTGTTCGATTTGAACATCCGTATAGTAATGTCTCAAAATCTCACCGTATGTGTATCCTGCTTCAGCCATTCCTAGCGCACCCCACTGGCTCATGCCAAGTCCATGGCCCCAGCCGCCACCGGTAAATGTGATTGCCTCGTCCATTTTTCTAGCATGGTTTACATACTCCACTCCATCACTCGTCCGTACTGGCAAGTTGTACCCTGATAATATCGTGGTTTCATTATCCGCCAATACCATTTCTAAACCATTTAATGAACCGACATTCTCCGTACCTCCTCCTGCGACCCGTACTTCCATATTGGCTTGTCCATCCGTCCTTACATCAAACAGTGTGCTATTGAGTGTTAGGCCGAGTGCAGAACGAATGGAGTCAGCTGAACTACTGCCTTCAGGAACAGTTTTCACTGCCGTGGTGTCACCATGGGCACCCGAAATCGTAAGCTGCTGAACTCGGCCCGCTTGGCTTCGATCCGTCACTTGGATATCCGTGACAGTCCAGCCATCACCGAACAAGTACGCCCCCATCTCAGAGGCAGAAATGCTGCTTTCCCAGCGATGACGTGGATTATTAGGGTGACTGTCATACGAATCTTCTACTCCGCGTATGTAAGGAACATTACTCACCCATACATTTTCACTATTCTCTGTATGACCTCCTGAACTAGAATGATAAAACGCATTGATGATAGTACCATTGTGGGTTACATACTCACCACTCGTTTCATCAACCGCTTGGTTTGTACGACTATGTTCACCAGTTTTGCCGACATAAACTTGGTCTATGATTGTATCAACAAGGTATGGTTTTGTATCCATGGCAGATTTGGCAAAGTTTCGAGCGGCTACGGATTGCGCTTTTAATGCTTCCAAATGCCAGTTAGCACTCATTTCTCTAGGCACTACTCCACGCAAATAGTCGTTAATATCAAGCAAATTATGTACCCGTAAACGACTTTCGCCTTCTAATGCCGGGCGAACTTCCAATGATCCGCGGTATCTGTTCGTTGTGAATCGATGGGCACCTGCCACTTGAACACTGGTAATACTTAAGTCTTGCCCATACTCTGCTGTTTCTTCTTCCAAACGAAATCCTTGAGCTGAATACTTGAGACTGTCACTACTGCTCAGACGAATACCCACCCGGCCTGTTGACGAGTAGCGAAATTCGATGGTTCCACTATAGTTCACAAGTCTTCCCGTATCAAGGTTGACTAAACGATAAGAGCCACTTGGCGTTACTGTAAAAGTTTGTGACGGTATTAACCGAACATTCACTGTTTCATCATACTCAATGGCGTATACCTGCTTATCGCCGAGCCCCTCCCAAACGATTACACCTACAATGAGAACGATTAGGCTCGTAATGGACCGTTTTATACCCATGCTATTTACCTACCTCTTATTTTGTTTACCGTGCTTTTAACTGTTCAACTTCTTCTTCTAGTTCTTTAATCTCTTCTTCCAGATCACTAATGCGATCACTGAAAGGTGCTAGTTGTTCAAGCACCCAGTCCACGCTGGCAATGACAGGAGAGGCATTTGCAATCATGTCATTTTTCATAAGCAGGCTCCCCAGCAGGAAAACAAAAACAGTTAATGAACCTCCAATTGCTAATTTTCTTATCATATTTCAACCCTCCTGATGTTATATATGTATGAAAATTATACCAAATATTTCACTAGAATTGTAGATTTCATTAGGTAAAATATCCCTTGACAGAACGGGTATGCTAAAAAGATCATTTATAAAATCATGTAAAAAACATATTTATTGACTGTTTTATGCTATAATGATTCAAGGTAAAAAATAGTAACGTTTAATTCAACTTTTCATGATGAATCCATTTTAATATGGGTATGGTAAAATTGGAGGTCAAGGTATGGTAACGGCTACGTCTTTGATCGTCTGCTTCATTGCAACTCTCGTTATAACACCATTAGTTAAACGATTTGCAATAAAAATTGGAGCAACCGATCAACCCTCTAACCGAAAGGTTCACCAAAAAGTGATGGCCCGTATCGGCGGTTTGGCCATTTTCATCTCCTTTATTATTGGGCTTTTTATCGCACAACCACAACACCCTTTTATCATTCCTATTGTGATTGGGGCTTTGATCATAACACTTACAGGCTTTCTCGATGATCTCTTTGAACTATCCGCAAAATGGAAACTATTAGGGCAGATTGCCGCAGCTGTTGTCGTCGTCGCAGGAGGCGTACACATTGAATTTATTAATTTACCGTTTGATTACCAATGGCAGTTAGGGTGGCTAAGCATTCCTCTTACCCTGTTATGGATCATTGGCATAACAAACGCAATTAATCTTATCGATGGGCTTGACGGTCTTGCAGCTGGTGTCTCATCCATTATTCTACTTACAATTACGGCCGTCGCAGTTATCGATCAAAATGTTTTTGTCATGGCTCTCGGAGCAATTATGCTTGGCAGTACACTCGGTTTCCTTGTCCATAACTTCAATCCGGCCAAACTTTTTATGGGGGATACGGGCGCTTTATTTCTTGGTTTTATGATTTCGGTCATCGCTTTATTAGGTTTTAAGAATATTACCGTGTTCTCATTGCTTGTTCCGGTTATTTTATTGGCAGTGCCCATTTCGGACACGTTTTTTGCAATCATCCGCAGAATCGTCAATAAGACTCCTTTGTCAACAGCCGATAAATCACACTTGCATCACTGTCTATTAAACTTAGGCTTTTCTCATAAACAAACGGTCTTGATGATCTACGCCATGAGTGCAATATTCGGGTTATCGGCCATTGTCCTTACTATCTCAACACTATGGGTAACCGCTTTTGTTGCCATTACATTGTTCATCCTAATTGAACTCGGTGCAGAAAAAGTGGGGCTCGTCAATCAAGAATACAAACCTTTCACGAGATTTTTTCATCGTTTAGGGGGAAGCTTAATCCGCCGTTAATGATTGTAAGGATTTTTCTCCCCTTCTGCTCGTAAGCGAGGATTTAAAAATTGCTTATGGTTTTTTATGTCCATTGCTGAATTATCAGAAATAATAGAGAAGGATTACAATACGTGAAATATTAAAAATTTGAAGACATCAATGAGTACGAATGATATAATAAACGAATGGTTACAATTAAAGGTCGCTGTACATTTACAGCGACTACGGTATGTTATAAGCCCATTTTGATCTTACAACAAGGTGGTGAAGGCTTACTGTGGAAGCTCTTGAAATTTTTCAACGTTATGAATTAAAGTACCTCATCCCTTATGAAGCATATCAAGAAATTACGAGACACCTTCAAAAGCGAATGACATTCGACCCCTACGGTGATAGCAATGGTTGTTACAACATCGTCAGCCTATATTTTGATTCCGCCGATGATAAAATATACTACGAAACCCGGAACAAACTGGACTTTCGCCAAAAACTCCGTTTACGTGTATATGGATCAGCAAGCCCCGAGAGTGATTCGTTTTTGGAACTCAAACAAAAATATAATCGTGTTGTTAATAAACGAAGAACGATAATCACACTGGCAGACGCTTATGATTTCATTTATCACAAAAGTAAGCATGAAGAATATTATAATGTCTCTAACCAACAGATTCTCAGGGAAGTTAATAATTTTAGCGGTCTGTATCAATTAGAGCCACAAGTTGTCGTCAGTTACGACCGGCAAGCCTTGGCTGGGATTGAAGAACCTGACTTAAGAGTAACATTTGATTTTAACTTAATGACGCGCAGCGATAATTTACAGATTGAAGACGGCCCGGAGGGGGATCTTTTCGTCGATCCGAACATGGTCATTATGGAAGTAAAGGTGTCCAATAGCGTACCTTTTTGGCTATCAAGAATGTTAAGTGAATTTGAGTGTGAACGAAAATCAGTATCTAAATTTTGCACAAGCATTGATATGGCAAATGGAATTGTTAGGCCTTATGAACCAGCAAGACCGGAACATGATGTGGCTGGAATCAGCATCTAAACTTGATCCAGCCACCTAGGCATCAAATGTCGTAAACAATCATTTCGGGATACATAATTAATTTGTGACGCTTAAGCTTTTCCTGACAAGGATGTCTGAATATGATTTAGGTGGTCTAATATCAAGGAGAATGAACATGAATGCTTTTTTGGAAGAACTGAATAATCTTTCAGATATGACAACGCAAAGCTCAATCATCGAGGGCTTTTTAGCAATCTTATTATCTTTTGTACTCTCTTTAATCATTACTTTTGTCTATCAGAAAACTCACAAGGGTGCACGGTATGCCCAGTCGTTTATACATACGATCATTATCATGTCTATTGTAGTCTCTATTATCATGATCGTCATTGGGAATAATATTGCCGTTGCATTCGGTCTCGTTGGTGCTTTCTCGATCATTCGTTTTAGAAGCGCGATGAGTGACCCTAAAGATATTGCCTTTATTTTCTTTGGGATGGCAGCCGGAATCGCTTCTGGTCTTGGATTCTATTTGTTAGCAATTCTCTTTACGATCACCGTCTCCATCATTATCTATATATTACATCTCTCTGATTACGGCGGCGGTCAGTCGGTTCAAAAAAGAATGCGTGTGACTATTCCTGAAAATATGCATTACGAAGGAGTATTTGAAGAAACGTTTGATCGTTATTTGGACCATTACACGTTGACCACAGTTGAAACCACGAACTTAGGCACGATGTATCAACTTACTTATTTAATTACGACAAAAGAAAATGTCACCGATAAAGAATTTATCGATGCCATTCGGCAATTAAATGCCAACTTAAAAGTCTCCATTGGCATTGCCAACCCTGATGCTTAATCACTATCTGTTATGTTCCCTAGACACAAAAAAGGCTGCGCCAAAAATCACCCCGTATCACTTTAAAAAGTGGTACGGGATCGCTTGTTGAGGCTTTTTAGATTGTCTCTTTTTATAATACTTCACGAATATAAGCCTTAATGTCCTCACTTAAATCTTCACGTTCTAACGCAAAATCTATGGTAGCTTGAATAAAGCCAACTTTATCCCCTACATCATAGCGTTCACCACCAAAACGATAAGCGGTGATTTCCTGTTGATCCGCCAAAACTTTAATCGCATCCGTTAGCTGGATTTCGTTACCTGCTCCTGGAGGCAAGTTTTCTAAAATAGGTATAATTTCAGGTGTGAGTACATATCGACCCATAATCGCTAAATTTGAAGGTGCTTCTTCTTTTGAAGGTTTTTCAACAAGATCAGCGACGCTGACAATATCCGAATCCGCATCTCCATTTACAGCTGAAACGATTCCGTACTTTGACACTTTATCATTCGCAACATTTTGAATTCCTAATACAGATACTTCCCTTTGTTCATAAATCTCCATGAGTTGTTTTAAACAGGGATCCTCCGAGCGAACAATATCGTCACCGAGCATGACCGCAAACGGTTCCTCTCCAATAAAAGTTCGGGCGCAAGCAATAGCATGACCTAATCCCTTCGGTTCCTTTTGCCGAACATAGTGAATGTTGACCATGTTCGAGATTTCCTTTACTTGCTCTAACTGTTCCCATTTTTCATTACGTTCCAGCGTTTCTTCAAGCTCATACGATTTATCAAAATGATCCTCAATAGCCCTTTTTCCCCGGCCGCTCACAATAAGAATATCCTCAATCCCAGATTCAATTGCTTCTTCAACAATGTATTGGATCGTAGGTTTGTCAACAACAGGTAACATTTCTTTTGGTAACGCTTTCGTCGCCGGTAAGAATCGTGTGCCAAGCCCTGCAGCAGGAATCACTGCTTTTTTTATCTTCATGACATCTACTCCTCCCTACGAACATTATAAGATGGGGCACCCGTTCGAACAAGAAGAATGAGGAGAAGCTTATATTAGAAGATACCAATCACGTATTAATTCCATACCACTTGCAACATTGGACATAACGAGGAATCACCATACCACCATTTTTTAATAATTTTTTCGATTATATATTCAAAAATACTAGGACTTATGTTATATTTAATGTGAATTTAAAGAAAGGGGGAAATGTTAATGTAACGAAAAAGTCTTTATCTTCTTTTGCAAACCCTTCGAATTTCCACTTTTAACTCCCGCCTATGTATTTTCCTTTACCTAGCCTTGTACTTCAAATGTTATTAAGAAGGGTCGTGAAAGTTTGTTAAATCAAGTTTCTTTAACTGGCCGATTAACGAAAGACCCACAGCTCATGTTTACCAATCAAGGAGTCTCTTTTTTAAAGTTGTCTATCGCCGTTCAACGACGTTTTAAGAACAACGAAGGTACGTATGATACGGATTTCATTCCTTGTACCATTTGGAGAAAACAAGCTGAAAACACCGCAAATTATTGCCGAAAAGGTTCACTCATCGGTATTTCAGGACGCATTCAGACCCGCCAGTTCACCAATAAACATGATGAAAGAGTGTTTATGACAGAAGTCATCGGCGAGGATGTGCAATTTCTGAAACTTCAACCTACAACAAATCATCAGGAAGATTCACCCGTCAAACAGACGTCTTCATCATGAAACGAGACGCCACAAGGAAAATCATCACCTAAAAAACCATTCTCGATATAACTTCCTTGTGTGCCTGATAATGCTTGGGGCTCTCTCACAAGATCCTAATGCTAATTTTTTATACGCCTATACCAAGGCTACGTTAAAGATGGACAGCTGATCGTTTTCCCCTGACGAGCACATAATGAGAAAAACAACGAACATAGCCTTGTGTATCAGTCATGAATTGTGCCAACAAATCTTCGATCCACCCTTCAATGATCCCTCCGTGTACACATGCTCCGAACATACTTCTAGAGATTGAATCCTCCAATGGCACACCGTTCCTATCCTAGGTGTAGTAGGGACGGTTTTTTTATGTTTAAATAAACGTTCATCTAACATGTTTTGGGGCTTCACCAATAGGGAAAAGAATCATGTAGAAAACTTGGCTTTTCGCCATGCTTTTATGGCGAAAGTCTTAGTTGTACTTATGCAGATAAGAAAGTTGATTTATACTTCTTACCTGCCAAGAAAGGGTGGGAAAAATGGCAAATAAAGTTTTGATATTAACCGGGGATGCTGTTGAAGCATTGGAAGTTTTTTATCCGTATTACCGTCTTCTCGAAGCTGGATTGGAAGCTGACATTGCCGCGCCGTCGATAAAGACACTGTACACTGTGAACCATGATTTTGTAGAAGGCTATGAAACTTTTATTGAAAAGCCCTCGTATCAGTTGAAAAGTCACATCCCCTTTGAAGATGTCACTCCGTCTGATTACATTGGATTGATCATTCCAGGTGGAAGGGCACCTGAGTATATCCGCATGGATCACAACGTTCCTGACATCGTTAACCACTTTCTGGACGAAAATAAGCCGGTTGGAGCCATTTGTCACGCTGCACAACTACTATCAGCTGTTACCCAGGACCGCTTAAAAGGGCGTAAAATGACTGCATATACTGCATGTAAGCCTGATGTTGAAGCCATTGGCGCAGAGTTCAGGAGTGAAAAAGTTTATGTTGACGATAACCTCGTATCTGGACATGCCTGGGATGATCTCCCCGGATTTATGCGGGAGTTCATGCGCCAAATTCAATAAACATTTAGAGGACAACTCGTGGCCTGAACGGTTGTCCTCTAAGAAAGATAATGGTTTTACGATTTCCATGTTTGGATTATAATGAACATTTTCACTACAAAATCATTTAGTCGCTTTTAACAACACCGACTCTCCGCTGAAGGAAGAAACCTCACCATCAGACATCTCAATCTTAAATTTTCCTTGAATCGCCTTAGAGGATGCCATCATTTGCTGGTGTAATTCTTTTCTTATACTGTTCGAAACGTCTAGACGGTCACACCAATCCTGGAAGTGAAATGTTTTAGGAAAACGCTGCAGGTGTTGTACTGTGAAACCTGCTGCTTCAATTTTGGCCATCCATTCGCTTTTCTTCCAGGCACGGGCATGACTCGGATCCCGCTTTTTTTCAATTTTATTGTAAAAAGAGTCAAATTCATTGATTTCAGGTGCGGTGTTATCAAGCAAATAAAAAGTACCACCTTCCTTGATCACTCGAAAGGCTTCTTCTAAAAATACGTCTGGCCGAGTAAAATGATGGGCAGCAATACGACAAACCGCGATTTCAAATTCACGGTCTTCAAAGGGCATATTTTCCGCATCCCCTTCAACATAACGGACATTTTCATGACCGTTTCCGCGGATAAATGCTTCCGCTGATTGGAGCATTTCCCTTGTCACATCCATTGCAATGACTTCATTTGCCTTAGGTGCTAAAGCATTACTTACGTGCCCGCCCCCGACAGCGATATCTAACACCTTTTCTTTCCCTGTCGTTTTCATCATTTCCACAAGCGTTTGTAGGTCTTCGCCCTTAGCATGAAGGGCACTGCTTACATATTTCCCTGCTGAACGAGAGAATGTTGTTTGGACAGCTTTTTTGTGATGACACATCCTTGCAGCCACATCCTTTACTTTACATTGGTATTCTCAACTGCAGAACATATTCATATTGGAGTTGAAAATAAACGGAGTCAAAAGCCATGGGCAAGCGCCCCCGTTAAATCAGACACCTGCTTATGTTCGTTCATAATAGCCCCTTTCCAGGCCTATTTACACCTGCAACGGAATCAGCCAACGATCAAGAACAAGTAAACCCACTTCACGGAGTGGGTTTGGATCATTCATTGAGTGAACGCGTCAAATTTGCCATTTCAATCGCTGCGGTGGCTGCTTCTGCCCCTTTATTCCCGGCTTTCGTGCCAGCGCGTTCAATCGCCTGCTCAATGGTTTCTGTTGTAATCACTCCAAAGATTACAGGGGTATCAGACGAAAGAGATAGAGAGGATACACCTTTAGAGACTTCATTGCAAACATAATCAAAATGGGGGGTTGAGCCGCGGATAACGGTTCCTAGGGTAATGACCACATCATAGTCCTGATTTTTCACCATTTGTTTTGCAGCAAATGGGATTTCAAATGCACCTGGAACTTTGACAGTATCAATATCTTCCGGGCTTGCGCCGTGACGAGTTAACGTATCTTCAGCACCTGCCAATAATTTGCTTGTAATGAACTCGTTAAAGCGAGCGACGACGATGCCTATTTTTAAACCTGATGCGACCAAGTGACCTTCAAATGTTTTTCCCATTGTTCATTCCTCCTAAAATTCAAGCATATGCCCAAGCTTATGAAATTTTGTCTTTAAATAAGATTCATTGTTATGGACATGGGGAAGTTGTAAGCCGATACGTTCTTCCACTTTCATTCCGTAATCTTCAAGACCGCTGATTTTCCAGGGGTTATTCGTTAATAACCGCACCGAATCTACGCCCAGATCGCGTAGAATCTGGGTCCCGATACCATAATCACGCAAATCAGCTGGATAGCCTAACTGCTCATTAGCGTCTACCGTATCAAAACCTTCTTCCTGTAATTTGTAGGCACGGAGCTTATTCATTAAACCAATGCCTCGACCTTCCTGGCGCATATAAAGCACGATCCCTCGGCCTTCTTCTTCAATTTTTTCAAGGGAGGCATGCAATTGCGGACCGCAATCACAACGCTCCGAGCCAAATACATCACCGGTCATGCATTCAGAATGAATACGGACAAGTACAGGCTCTCCATTTGCTACATCTCCTTTGACAAGGGCAATATTTTCCTGCCCTTCATCAACGTCGGTATAACCAATCGCCCGGAAGTGACCGAATTTAGTGGGAAGTGCGGTCTCCACTTCTCGGTGAACGAGTGTATCATGTTTACGCCGGTAATGAATTAAATCGGTGATTGTAATCATTGGTAGCTGATGCTCATCAGCGAAGATTCTTAAATCAGGCACCCGAGCCATCGTTCCGTCGGCATTCATCACTTCGCAAATTACAGCAGCTTTAGATTTCGAACCAGCCAATTTAGCGAGGTCAACAGCCGCTTCTGTATGCCCTGCTCGCTTAAGAACCCCTCCATCCTGAGCGACAAGAGGAAAAATATGACCGGGACGTTTGAAATCAGCAGCTTGTATGGCATTACTCGCAAGTGCTTGAACCGTTTTTGCACGTTCGGCTGCAGAAATGCCTGTCGTTGTATCATGATGATCAACGCTAACAGTGAACGCTGTGCCATGTGGATCTGTATTGTCATTGACCATTTGAGGCAATGCCAAAGCTCTGGCCCGCTCCCCAGTGATCGGTGTACAAATTAAACCGCGGGCGTGTTTAGCCATGAAATTAATGGTTTCAGGGGTTACTGAATCAGCAAGAGCTAGTATATCACCTTCATTTTCACGATCTTCATCGTCACAAACGATAACCATTTTTCCTTCACCCAGCGCATCTATCGCTTTTTTAATCGAATCAAACATGCAACTTCCCCCTTTTATACAAATCCGTTTCTTTCGAGAAGATCACTCATGGTAGCATCTGGCTCCTCTTTCGGTTTGAGTAATTTTTCCACATACTTTCCGATAATATCGCATTCGATATTAACGGCATCCCCTTTGGATTTGACGCCAAGGTTTGTTGCTCTAAGGGTATGGGGGATAAGCGCAATCGTGAAACTTTTCGTGTCCACATCGGCAACGGTTAAACTAATACCATCCACAGCGACAGAACCTTTTTTTACAATGTAACGAAGCAGCTCATGTGACGTTTGTATTTGAAAATACGTCGCCTCACTACCCTCTGTATGCCGAATAATTTCTCCAATGCCATCGATATGACCGGATACTATATGACCACCAAAGCGATCAGATGCGGCCATTGCTCGTTCCAAATTGACTTGTTGGTTTTTTCTAAGTTGAGATAAAGCTGTACTTTTGATTGTTTCTGCCATCACATCAGCAGTGAATTGCCTCTTATCCACAGATGTAACCGTGAGACAGACACCATTGACAGCAATGCTATCGCCAATATTCGCATCTTCTAGTACATGGCTGCATTGAATGGTTATGCGACCTTTATTCCCTGTCTGCGCCATATCTTCAACTATGCCTACTTCTTCAATTAGACCGGTGAACATCATCTACACCTTCTTTATGTTTGGCTGTAATTTTCACATCATCACCAACTACCGTTACTTCTTCGATTTCAAGATTGACTGCTCCGTTTGTAGAAACATCCGATTGGAAAGCATTTACATTTCCAAACAATTTCGAGGCAATATACGTAATATAACGCTGAACTTGATGCGCGGAAATGAACGCATCATTGATGGTTTTACCCCCTTCAACCAACACAGTCTGTATATTTAAACGTCCGAGTTCTTCAAGTACAGCCTGAGGTGTAACCGAGTCTATTGAGAAAACGTAGATCCCCTTTTCCCGCAACAGAGAAACTCTCTCGTCTGTACTCTCCACTTCGGTAAATATCCACAAGGGAGCCTTTTCGTCTATGACGAGTTGTGCATCCAATGGTGTTTTTAAAGATCGATCGAGTACCACTCTAACCGGGTTTCTCCCGTCGACTTCCAAGCGCGTCGTTAAGGACGGGTTATCCCTAAGTACTGTTCCAACTCCAACGAGAATCGCGTCATGGACATGCCGTAGCTGGTGAACTTCCTTTCGAGCTGTCTCCCCAGTAATCCACCTTGGTTCTCCATTAGGTGTCACCATTTCTCCATCGAGCGTTGCCGCAGTTTTTACCGTCACGAATGGTGTTCCCGTTTCCATGTAGTGAAAGAAAGCTTCATTGAGCTTCGTTGCTTCTTCCTGAAGCACTCCTACTTCAACTTCAATATTCGCTTTACGAAGTGTATCAATTCCACTGCCAGCTACCTGTGGATTTCGATCTTTTCCAGCAACGACGACGCGTTTAATTCCTGCCTCGATAATTTTTTGTGTACATGGAGGGGTTTTGCCGAAATGATTACACGGTTCAAGCGTTACATACATCGTCGCCCCATCTGTGTGTCCTGGAGCCATTCTTAACGCTATAACTTCTGCATGATCTTCGCCGGCACGCATGTGGGCACCGGTACCCAAGATCATGCCATCTTTCACAACAACCGCGCCCACCATCGGGTTTGGTGTCGTCTGTCCTTTCATTGCAGCAGCCAACTGCAACGCATGTTTCATATACCAATGATCATTCATAATAACGCTCCCTTTTTTAGGGCAAATAAAACCCCGGAGTTACTTAAACTCCGGGGTTAAATAGGTTTATATACGTACCGAATTACACGTATTATAAGGCATCGCGTATAAATCAAGCATAAAAGCTTGGTTCTACGCAATTCTCAACTTCTCCCATCCAGACTTTCACTGTCGGCTCTGGAGTTCCACCAGATCCACCGTTTTGCCTACGCAAACCGGGTCACGGACTGTCACCGCCGGTAGGGACTTTCACCCTGCCCCGAAGTTTTGAACGATTATTAAAATGTTAAATTAAACATTATCACTTTCATGAAAAATGATCAAGTAGCTCGTATTATATGAGTTCCTACGTTTCCATCATACATATGTTTACAAAGTAGTATAACTATGGCTCATGGAATCAGTTTTATTGAGGAATGACCCAAATCATGTAATTTGACAAGCCCATTGACTGAAATCACAGGGCTTGTCACTTTTTATCCCTAGCCTGCTACCTGTACGGCCGGATGTCCAACAATTCATCCACTGTAACAAATTCTATTCCATCATCTTTTAATTCCGGAATCACTTTATCCAAAGCCTCGACCGTATTCATTAAGTCTTCATCGTCTTCCCCGCCAGCACTGTGCTGCAAAACGATTGCTCCATAGGTAATATCACTTAGTATATTGTCGGCCGTATCTTCTGCCTCCATCTCTTTCCAATCCAAAGAATCCTGCGACCAAATGACATTTGAATAATTTAATGCTCCTACAGTACGAACGGTGTCTTCATTTTGTGCACCATAAGGAGGTCGAAACATACGTACGGCTTCACCAGTAATATCATGGAGAGCGGTTTCGGTCCGGTCAATTTGTTCCTCTACTTCCTCGTTGGAGATATCAGTAAATTTTGGATGATCCCAACTGTGATTGGCAATCATATGTCCTTCGTCCACGATTTGTTGAACAATATCCGGATGAGCTTCAGCCCGTTCACCAATGAGAAAAAAAGTTGCTTTTACATCGTATTCATCTAATTTGTCCAATACAGCTGGTGTGATCACCTCATCCGGCCCATCATCGAACGTCAATGCCATTTCCATCTCATCCATAGGCCCTTGTAAAGCTACCACGTCAGGGAAGGCTTGCTGCAGTTCAAAATTATCAACCGGGTTGGGCTCTCGAGCTTCTTGCTCGGACCCTCCTCTCAATCCAGGGGTTTGGTCATAGGTTTTGGTAGAGCTTTGCTCCTGATCTTCATCTGTCGTTTGCTGACCATGACCAATCTCCTGCACATCCAACGAGTCTTCTATATCTTCCAAGTCCTCATTTTCAGGAGATTCCTCATGTTTGATGTATCCAGGACCTTCCGCAGTTCCATTACAACCGATCAGTAAAATCAACAAAAATAGTTGTACGAGAAATAATTTCAGCATGCGCATGCTTTTCACCTCCAGGATTACTTTTTCCTGTAAAAGAAAAAGTATGTGTCCCTGGACATGCACATGTAGCGAACGATTTTAGGCGAGCATTTTGCTGATAAGCCCCCGTTCATCCACCTCCTGTAAATGGGGGGATTCGTTTACTCTCCCTTACTATATCCTTCCTCTGCGTCCCGCTTAACTTCCTCGAGGGAGGCACCAAGACCAGCCGTAATCACAGCTACATACCCTCCCTCAATCATTGGAGCATCGCTGATGACAATGTTTCTTTCTTCATGCATTTCCTGCACCATTTCCGCGTTCATTTTTGCACTTCCAATATCATAAAAAACGAGCACATCGGTTTCTGAATCAATCTTATTCAAGGAAGCCTCAATCCGATCAATGCTTGTACCGATTTCACCGTCTTCGAGCCCTCCACATGAATAAATCCCAACATCAGGGTTGGCTTGTTGCAATAACTCGCGGGCCCCTTCCGCTAAAGCCTCAACATGCGAGACGAATAATAACGCGACGTTATTTTCTTCCATCATTGTTCACCTGCTTTCATCGTGTTCGCCAGCTCTTGAAAAAGATAATAACTGGATACAGCCCCGGGGTCGATATGACCAACCGATTGTTCACCTAATAAGGCACCTCGTCCTTTTTTTACAACCATTTCTTCAGTAGCTTCCATCCCTTTATAAGCGGCACTTTCGATATTATCCCAGCTCGGTTCCCCTTCAGTGAAAGCTTCAGCGACAGGGGACCAGACATCCAAAAGCGTTCCATCACCAGTGCTCGTTTTTCCGCGTTGGGCGATACCTTCCACGGCCTTACTAAGCCCCTCCGACCATGCTGAACCGTTCACTTGTTCTATCCCTTTCCATGCAGCTCCCATCCTCATAAAGGCCGTACCATATAAGGGTCCTGCTGCGCCGCCAACCTTGGAAACGAGTGTACTGCCTACTTTTTGCATCAAGGATGACAAGGACAAGTCTTCCCACTCATCCAAACCTTCTACAACCGCCTGAAAACCACGGTGCATATTCACCCCATGATCTCCATCACCAAGGGCATGGTCGAGTGTAGATAATTCATCCTTATGTTCACTAAGCCGTGCTGATGTTTGCCGTAGCCATTGCTTTGCCTGTTCTACATTCATGGAAGACCTCCTTTTTATTGCTTCCATTGCACGGTTTGTACGGGTGCTTGTAAATACCCCGACAATTCCTCATCAAGGGCTAATAATGTAAGAGATATTCCTGCCATATCAAGGCTTGTCATATATTCCCCTACAAAGGCGTGCTGTACATCCCGGTCTTTTTTCTCCAATTGCTTGATCGTGTCATTCGCTAACACATACTGCTCTATGAGGGGTGTGCTGCCCATGCCGTTCACAAGTAGAGCCAAAGGCATCTGCTCCGGAATTTCTTCAAGAATGTGATCCAGCAAAAGTTTAGCTATTTCTTCTGAGGTCACCACTTCCCGGCGATCCACGCCTCGCTCACCATGAATGCCAATACCGACTTCCATCTCCTCATCAGCAAGATCAAAGCTCGGTTGACCAACTGCTGGTAATGTACAAGGGGTAAGAGCAACACTCATGCTTCGGGTTTGGTTCACCGTTTTTTCTGCTACTCTTTTCACTTCTTTCAAAGATGCGCCTGTTTCTGCAAGTGCGCCTGTGATTTTCTGCACGAGCACCGTTCCAGCAATACCTCGACGCTGCTTAACATCTGACACTGCTACGTCATCATTTATGATCACCATTTCCGTAGAGATTCCTTCAGCTTCAGCCATTTCTTGAGCCATCTCTACGTTCATAACATCCCCGTTATAATTTTTTACGAGCAGCAGGACTCCCTCCCCCTGATCCACCGCCTGAATCGCGGACAGAAACTGATCTGCCCCAGGAGAGGTGAACACTTCACCAGCTACGGCGGCATCAAGCATTCCTGCTCCTACATACCCCGCATGCGCCGGCTCATGACCGCTTCCACCTCCACTTACAATGCCGACTTTTTGTGGTTTTAATACACGTCGTGTGATCACATCCGTATCCTCAAGACGTTGGAGCTGCTCTCTATTAGCAGCTACCAAACCCTCTAGAAATCCCGTAACGATCTGTTCAGGATCGTTCATTAATTTTTTCATCGTATCCCTCCAGTGATAGCTTGTACATTTCTATACCCGTTACCCCAGGGAGAACAACCCTCATTTTTGCCGAGCCATTCACGCACTCATAGCTTCTATAAGCGCTTTCAGTTACAATATAAAGTAAATAAGTTGTTCAAAAAGTCCGGGAAAATAGCTGACGTATTCGTGAGAAGTGAATGCTTTCATGGTGCAAGCACGAGGCTCGAAGGCTGCGTCTTTTTGAACACTCACTAAAAAGGGGAAATTTGATATGATCCAACTTTGCGAAGTCGGCGCCAGAGACGGTCTTCAAAATGAAAAAAAACATGTATCTACCGAAGACAAAGTAGCCCTCATTAATCAGCTCATTCAAGCAGGTGTGCAAAAATTCGAAACCGTCTCATTTGTCAACCCTAAGGTTGTTCCGCAAATGGCAGATGCCGAACAAGTGATGGAAGCTCTCCCCGAAGATGATGCCATTACTTATGCCGGGCTCGTACTAAGCCGATCTGGACTAGAACGTGCCCTTTCTACGAAAGTTGATCTTCTGCATATCGTCGCGGCTACAAGTGATACGTTTAATTTAAAAAATGCCCGGCGGACCGTGGATGAAGGAGTAGAAGAGCTAACCGCCGTCATTGAAGATGCCAGTGCAGCCAGCCGGCCCGCTGCTGCTGTGCTTGCCACCGCTTTTGGCTGCCCTTATGAAGGGGCGGTTGATCGGGATCGTGTTTTTCGTGTCGCGGAGACGTTTCTTGACGTTGGTGCGCAGGAAATTGTCCTCGCTGATACTACGGGAATGGCAAACCCAGTGCAAGTGCGCGAAATGGTCACTGCATTTAAGGATAAGTTCGGCGATGAGGTACCGCTCGGGCTTCATTTTCATAATACACGCGGACTAGGTCTTGCAAATGTTGCTGCGGGCTATGAAGCTGGGGTACGTAGGTTTGACGCCGCGCTTGGCGGCCTTGGCGGCTGCCCATTTGCCCCAAATGCTGTAGGGAACGTCGCTAGTGAAGACATGATTCACATGTTCCAGGAGATGAACGTTAGAACTGGCATTGAACTTGAATCAATGCTATCTACTTCTCGGTGGCTGGAAAAAGTCATGGAAAAAACACTTCCTGGTATGGTCATGAAGGCAGGGGCTGCAAGTTAAACCATTCGCCCTAAAAAAGGCCGCTCTCGGCGAGCGGCTCTTTCTTTTACAGTGCGTGTTCAAAAAGAGCCGAGTAGGTCGACGAGACCGAGCGCCGGAACGCAAGCGATTTTTCCGGACTTTTTGAACAACCTCTTACATATTGTCCATTTGTTCTTTTGTGGGTCCGTAAAGGCCAGGGACTTCAAGACCTGCCTGGCGGAGCAGAACGACCATTTCTCCACGATGATGGGTTTGATGATTGATTAATGTGCGTAAAACTGCACCTCTTGGCGCCTCACTGCTCAGGAAGTTCACATTTTCAAGCAGTGATTCATCCGTGAGTCCAGCTTCAATTGCCTGCTTCGCACTGTCTGCAACCTTCTCATAGGCTGCCTGAATTTCTTTTACCTGTTTTGGTTCATCTTCTTGTTTACCGACAGGGATAATTTCAATGCCCGCTTGACTAAGCAAAAAAGTCGGTGTGACCGCTAAGTGCCAGCCTAG
The DNA here is from genome assembly GCF_014207655.1 of Geomicrobium halophilum. Lineage (GTDB taxonomy): Bacteria > Bacillota > Bacilli > Bacillales > Marinococcaceae > Geomicrobium > Geomicrobium halophilum. The sequence goes on from NZ_JACHHJ010000003.1 coordinate 258,888, forward strand.
CCAGCCAAGCGTATTGTGCCCCTCTGCGATAGACTGGTCTAATTTTTCATCTGTTATGGATTGAAGGACTTGCTTTGTTTTTTCCGTTTCAGCTGTCCATTCATTTATAAAGTCAGTCACTTTTCGGTACATAAAAATCCCTCCAATGTCGTCACTTACTTTGGATGATACTGGAACCTATGTTTGTTTGCAAACGTCTGGGTTCGTGATTCATGTTACAATAAAAGGACACATTTTTCTGTAAAAGGGGCTCATTCTATGAAACAAGCATTACTAGAGTTGGAGAAAAAGTTTTCCCCTGAAAAAATGAACGGTACTACGATTCATACTTCCTGCAAAGAAGATGTGGTGCAAGTGGTCCAATGGGCAAACGAGCATAGCATTCCCCTGTCTATCAATAAAGAAAATACCGAAGGGGTTTATATCGTTACGAGCGACTGGCCTGCAACGATTGATGTATACCCGGATGATCTGATCGCAAGAGTTTCTCCTAATGTCATCCCCGCAGCCATTAATGAAGAGGCGAATAAGCACGGACTTATGTATCCTCCCGATGCAAGCGGACAACACACTTCAACGATCGCCGATCACCTCGCGATGAACGCGAGCGGTGCGCACCGGCTGAAATATGGCGTCACCAAAAATTTCGTGATCGGACTTGAAATCGTTACACCAGAAGGAAGGCTGATTCGCACTGGCGGACGGACGATTAAAAACGTTACCGGCTACGATGTTACGAAGCTTATCGTCGGGGCAAGAGGCGCTCTCGGATTCATAACGGAGGCAACGCTAAAATTAATGCCTCAACCACCAGCTCACTGTACGTTGATTGCGACATTTAATGATTTAGAAAAAGCCGGGGAAGCGGCTAGGAACGTATACATGTCTCATATTTTACCGGCGAAAATGGCCTTAAAAGCGGTTGATAAACCTCAGCTCTTGATTGCCCTTGATGGCCAACCGAAAACGGTGGAGGCACAAGCCCAAACCTTAACCGCGATGCTTGGAGAGGTCAATGTCACTGAAGGTGAGGGTAACGCCTTATGGGATACTTACCGTGAGGAAAGGCCCGGTGTCCGTGCAAATATCCCCGTAAACAAACTGCAGCCATTTTTCCAGCATCTCAAAGATACCTATGGAGGAGTCCCTTCTCTCTACGGACACGTGGGAGATGGTATGTGGTATATAACGGTTCACCTAAGGGAGGGCGATCCTGATTTATTTTTTCAACGTAAAGAGCACAGTCCAGCTGCCCGTACATTGATGACAGAGATGAAAAGACGTTGGGATCCGCAGGGGATTATACGGGGAAAGGCAGGGATGGAGCGATGACGCCTGATTTAAAGGCTCTGCAGGAAAAAATCGAGTATGATAAGACGTTTGATTGTGTTCAATGTGGGTATTGTCTGCCGGCATGTCCTACATATAAAACGATGGAAAAAGAAACACATTCGCCGCGAGGAAGGATTAATCTTGTAAAGATGGTGGCGGAAGGGAAGGCTTCGCTTGAGGATTTGGAGGATCCAATTGAAAAATGCCTGGGATGCATGGCATGTACGACCGTTTGCCCGACGCACGTGCAGTATGGTGCGATATTTGAAGGAGCCAAAGAGGTCTTGGAAAAACATAAGCGGAAGTCCGGCGTACAGAAGGTAACGGAAAAGTTCTTGTTTACATCGTTCTTTCCGAGTAAGCGTTGGATGGATACACTCGGAAACGCCACTTGGTTCTATCAGGAGAGCGGCATGCAAAAAATAGCACAAACATTAAAGCTTACCTCGATCGCACCGCTCAACCTTGATCAGTTCGAACATGCACTGCCAAAGATGCCTTCGCCCGTGGAACGAAGACGCCGACAAACCCATGTGATGCCTGATAACAAAAAACAGATGACGGTCGCTTTTTTCAGAGGTTGTGTGATGGATAGTGTTTTCTTTGAGACGAATCGGAACTCCATTGAATTGTTACGGCGAGCAGGTGCTGAAGTTGTGACTCCTCTAGAACAGACATGCTGCGGGGCACTTCATGCCCATGATGGCAAGAGATCCAAGGCAAAGGAATTAGCGAAACGAAATATTGAAATCTTTGAAAATGAAGACGTGGATTACATCGTTAACAATGCTGGCGGTTGCGGAGCTAAACTGGTGGAATACGGACACCTTCTTACTGATGAGCCTGAATGGCGGGAACGTGCAGAACACTTTTCCGCGAAAGTAAGAGATATATCAGAGATCCTTGCTCACCTCGATAATCTAACGTTCACCAAACCAGTACGAAAAACAGTCACGTACCAGCCGTCTTGTCATATGACCAACGTCCAACGTGTAACCGAACCGCCGCGAACGTTAATGGCGCAAATCCCGGAACTAAACCTTGCAGAAATGTCAAAGCCCGATTTTTGCTGCGGCTCAGCAGGGATCTATAACATTCTCAATTACGATGACGCCATGGATATCCTGGATGTGAAAATGGCAGATGTTTCGGATGTTGAACCAGAGGTGATTGTCACCACGAATCCCGGCTGTCTACTACAAATGAAATTGGGAATTGAGCGGGAAGGGGTTGGTGAACGGATGGAGGCTATCCATCTCGCGGATCTGTTAATGGAAGCAGAGCCGATAGAGAAGAGCGATTCCCAATAAAATACACACCTTACACCGCCAACAGTATCTTCCAATTTCCCGCAAGGAGGTATGGTCGTTCTTCTCCAACCCGAATCAGCTGGCAGACATTACGCCAGCTGATATGTCATTTGAAATGTTAGATGAGATGTGTATCCGGGCATTATTATTCGCTACCGCATCCGGCCGTTCTTAGCAATTCCCATTCAGTAGGTCACCGAAATTACCCATGTCAAGGAAGGGGAACGTTTTATCGACGAGCAACGCTACAGCCGTTTTCGCTACTGCCATCACCAGCACCATTTTTTCTAAAGATGCGATCCATTATCTAATGCCGTTCACAATCGCCAAAGGAATCACCCATGAACTTTTCGTTCTTCAACGGCTTGAGAACATTTTTGATTTTCGGGCAAAACAATTAGAACAATTGAGGAAGTTCTAATCACAGGCCTAAACTAAATTTATGAAAACTCATGATTTATTTCTGCTGCTATAGGAAAGCATCGGCCATTTCTTTTTCCATTGCTTTTCCTTTTTTCGTTTTTCAAAGATGCGCATCATTTTTTCAGATTTCTGGAAATGCGGAGTGGGGGCAACGATTCCTTGCATTACATCTCCCACTCCGTATGGTGCTTTGAGGATTAGCGCATGATCACGGTCAAGCTTTAGGCCTATTGCTGTTGCAGTTTCAGGAAACTTAGAGATCGCATCCGCAGACGAATGATAAGAAGGGGTGTCGTTAATCACATGCATCCTCGCCTGATTCTTTACTGACCAAGGTTCTTCAGGTTTTATCTCAAGCAAACGCTTTTCTAACTCTTTCTCATAACCTTCATCTATAAATAAGGAATCAAAGTAAATCAGATCAATATCCGCTAATGGAGTACGTTGCTCGAATCCATGCAAATGATCCCAAATTTTCGTACGAACAAAACCTGCACAAATCCACCAATCTGGAAGCTGCAAGGTTCTCGCTAGCTCCAATATGCTCATCATCCAGTCATCAGATTCTATGATCGAGATGATATCTTTTTTATTTTTCATCGCATCCTCCATTTATAATTACTAAAGAATTCTTATGTAATTTATTATTAACCCATATTTGATTCTTTTATCTTAATGAGTCTTATGTGAAGGAGAACTTATCGAATTAACACCTGGCTTAGCGACATGTAAAATTCTGATAACAAGTTTACACTTCAATCACATGAGAGTGGTCTATCCGGAACCAGTTGCCTATTGGTTAGGAGAGGCTGGGCCCGGACCTTCCTTTATCGAAGCCGACGGCATATAAAGTGAATTTACCGCAAGTAGAAACGATGGCATATAACCTGCTTCAAGTTTCAAGAATTCTTTCTAGTAACTCGATCCCGGCGGAACCAAAAAGCCTAACGCGTTCTCCTAGCGCCGGTACTCTATCTTGTTATTTCAATCAACACAGGAATAGGCAGGCCTCCCTATCTCTCCTAATTATGCTTCAGAACTTTTACCTACTACACATCACTGCGCTGCTTTGACAAATGCATTAAATAATCGCTTACTGTACACATCTTCCGCAATGGCCATGTTCTCCGGATGCCACTCTACACCGATCACAAACGAATGCCGCTCGCTCTCAAATGCTTCGATGACGCCATCACTAGCTGTTCCCACAACCTTGAACCCTTCAGCCATCGATCGTACGGCTTGATGATGAAAACTGTTTACTTTATAACGAGTACTTTCGACGATCTTCGCCAACTTTGAACCTTCATTTACCTCTATATAATGGGAACCATGGGATCTTGGGGCACGTTGCTGGTGTTGCAATAGTTGGTTTGTTTTCTGAGTGTAAATGTCTTGGTACATATCTCCACCCGCAGCAATATTCAACATTTGGCATCCGCGGCAAAGTGCTAAAATCGGGATATCCTTGTCTAAACAGGCTTGAATAATTTCCATTTCAAAACGATCTCTTAACGGACTGATTTCCCGTAGTTCAGGGTGCGGCTCTTCACCGAATAACGTCGGATCGATATCTCCGCCGCCAGTAACAAGCAAACCGTCTATGGCTTCGACCATTTTTTCGATCTTCTCCGTTTGCAAAACATTCGGTAATACGAATGGAACACCTCCACTTTGCAGGATGGAAGTAACATTGTCCTGATGAAGAGAGATCATTTGTTCATCCCGTAAATTAGTAGTTATTCCAATGATTGGCTCCATTCGCTCCCCCTCTTTCTAATGAATCCAAGTTATTATTTACGATCGGCCCTGGATACTCGATACAGAACACGTGAAAAACAGCCTCCATTTTCTGGAACATTTCCCGCGTTTGTAAGAAAAAAACCGTACCCCCTCATCCTGGAAACCGCGATTTTCCCCCTTAATCAAACATGAGTGGCCGGGCAATCTTGTTAATCGCTCCGCCATCAACCATAAGCGTTTGTCCACTGACATAGGTAGATTCGTCGGAGGCAAGGAACAAACAGGCATTGGCGATATCTTCAGTGGTTCCGATACGCCCCATCGGCTGGTAATCGAGTGTTTGTTTGAATGCTTCGTCTGGATCGTCGAGGCTTTCGAAAGTTTTTTGTAACAGTGGGGTGTCGACGGTGCTTGGGCCAACGGCGTTTACGCGGATTTGATCTGCTCCATAATCAAGGGCCATTTGCCGCGTGAGCGCAGTGATACCACCTTTTGCAGAGGCATAAGCCGCAAGCCTTGTGATCGTCTTCTCTGCATGCCAGGAAGCAATGTTAATGATCGAACCGCCTCCGCGCTTTTGCATCAAAGGTAAGACATATTTTGAGCATAAAAACGGTCCGGTTAAATTGATCCCTAGGAGTTGATTCCACTCTTCAAGCGATGTTTCGTGTACAGCTTTACGAAAGTTTATAGCCGCATTATTAACCAGAATGTCAATGCCCCCATAATTGTCGCTGACGACTTTTACGAGCTCCATCACGCTTGCTTCATCACTAACATCAGTCGGATGAAAAAATGCATCTACATCGTTATTTTGTAATTCCTGCACACATTCACGACCTAATTCTTCATTAATATCCGCAACGATGACTTTTGCACCCTCTTTTCCAAACGTCCTTGCAATTCCTTTACCAATTCCCTGACTTCCACCTGTGACAATTGCAACTTTCTCTTGTAAACGCATTTTGCTTCTCTCCTTTTAAAACTTAGGGTTACGTTACATATCCATTCAACACATCATTTTCCTTTGCCTCAGCTTTACGTTCAGTGATGTTTCCAAAGCCGCCGCCTCCTGGCAGCAATAATGTCACTACATCCTCCGGCGAAAGCGTATAAAGTTTCTTTGATTCCTCAGCAGCCACGCCATTGATGCTTACTTCAGCTTTTGCTCCGTCACCGCCGCCTTCCAGCCCCTTAGGTGCATACTGCATACGATCAAACATCAGCGGCAAGGAAAAAGGCCGCTTCGTACGTACTCCAAATCGGATCGTCTGCCCGAGTCCTCCCCGGAACTTACCTTCGCCCCCCGAATTTGGCCTCAGCTCCTTTTGGTACACCAACAACGGTGACATGTTCTCGATAATCTCTACCGGCGTTCCCTTCACCCCCGAAGGAAACGTCGTTGCCGACAACCCATCCTTCCCAGGTCGAGCCCCTGTGCCACCCGCATTAAACGTGACGTACGAGAACGGATTTCCTGCTGCATCGTCCCCGTGAACTTGTAGTGCAAAAATTGCCGCCGCACCTTCCGCTGGAATTTTTTCCGGAAGCACATGAGAAAGTGCTCCAAGTACACAAACCGGCGCAAAATGTCCAATAATGTGGCGAGCGGCCGTCGGCATCGGGTGCACCGCGTTTAGCACACACCTCTCAGGCGCGCTCACGCTCACCGGTCGAAAGCTCCCCTCGTTACTCGGGAGATCGGGAGCAATCGTTGCTTTCAACACGTAGTTCACGTACGCTAGCGTGTAGTTGAGGCAAACGTTAATCGCCTTCGTGCTACCCTCCGAGGTGCCACTGAAATCAACGTGTACCTCATCCCCGCTTACAGTAAGCGCACACTGCAGGCGCACCGGCTTTTCGCTGCCGTCACTGTACAGTTCATTTTCATACGTGCCATCCGGAAGCCCTTCAATAGCCCGCCGCATCGCCGCCTCCGACAGGCGCATAATCTCTTCACCTACGGCTTCTATATCCAGTAAGCCAAACTCCTCCAAAGTTTCCCGTAATCGAGCGATGGCGACTTCCTGAGCAGTCACTTGTGCCCGAAGATCCCCGAGCACTTGATCCGGTGCGCGCACATTCGCACGAATCAGTGCCACAAGCGTTTGATCGATCATGCCTTCAGAATAAAACTTCATATAAGGAATATGTAGTCCCTCTTCATAAATACTCTCGCCCTCTGGACTAAACCCGCGCCCGCCAACATCCGTGACGTGACACGTCGAAGCAAAATAGCCAATGAAATTTCCCTGATAAAACACAGGCGTCACAATGGTAATATCTAACAGATGCCCGGAAATCTCATAAGGATTGTTTCCAATAAGAACATCCCCCGCGCGCAACGTCTCTACTGGTATATTTTCCAGAAAATAACGAACCCCTGTTGCCATTGAATTAATATGCCCTGGTGTTCCCGTCCGTGCCTGGGCAATCATGTCACCCTTTTTATTAAAAAGACCTGCTGACAAATCATTGGCATCGGACAAAATACTTGTGAAGGACGTACGAATCAGCGTCGTTGCCTGCTCCTCAAGAAGCGTCCCGAAACGGTTCCAGAGCACCTCTAATTGAATCGGATCAAACGTTGTCATGCCTATCCTCCTTCTTGATCATCCACAAATTCCATAAATGATCAACGTGTAAAATAAAACCGGGGGCGACGACAAGTGTGGATTCGCGTTCTTCCACGATTGCTGGACCATGAATTTCAGCACCTGGTAGTAAATCCTGCCGTTCATATACAGGAGTCTGGCAATATTCCTTGTACGTGCGAAAATAAACATCGCGGTGTGCTTTCGGTACCGCCTCTTTAGAGATTCGTTGCTCTGATACTTGAACGGATAAAGCAGGTTTGGGGCCGCGCACAATCACCCGCCAATTCAACGTTTCAATCGCCATATCATCATGCGCTTCGGCGTATAGCTTCGCATAGGCCTCTTTAAAATTTTCTGTTACTTCAGGAACACTTTTTGACGTGAGAGCCCCATTGGGTAAGGGTACTGTGATTTCGTGTGTCTGTCCGGCGTACTTCATTTCCGCACGCCTGAGAATTTCAACCCCTTCTGTAACACCGGCTTGCGCGAGCAATGCTTTTCCCTCTTGCTCCATGTCTTCCAATAATTCCATTACGTAGTTCCAGTCGAGTGTTTCCAGTTTTCCAAAAAAACTACGCACAAAATCGAACGCAAGCGGGGACGTCAGGAAACCAAACGCGGAATTTACACCGGCTCCCATCGGAAGCATCACCGTCGGCACATTCAAGATCTCAGCCACATGTCCCACATGTACTGGACCCGCGCCCCCGGAAGCAAACAGGGGATAATCGCGAATGTCCTTACCTTTTTCAACAGCGTGGATGCGCGCCGCTCCTGCCATATTTTCATTAACGACCTCATGAATGCCCCAAGCTGCTTCAACGACATCAAGACCAAGGGGCTTCGCGATTTCCGCTTCAATCGATTCGTACGCGCGAGTTTTGCTTAATTTCATCTCTCCGCCGAGAAAATAATCCGGATTGAGATAGCCGAGGACGAGATCCGCATCCGTCACCGTCGGCTGTCTGCCGCCACGGTCATAACAGGCAGGCCCCGGGTCTGAACTCGCACTCGCAGGCCCTACTTTGAGCAGCCCAAGCTGATTCACGTATGCAATGCTCCCGCCACCCGCCCCAATTTCAATCATTTCCACAACCGGTACTTTCACCGGCACACCACTACCTTTCATAAAACGTTCAGCACGACCCACTTCAAATTCATTTGTCGTAAGCGGTTTGCCATGATCGACGAGGCTTGCTTTTGCTGTCGTTCCTCCCATATCAAAAACGAGCAAATGATTCAGCTTGCTATTTTCACTGTAGTAGGCTCCAGCCATCGTCCCGCCCACGGGCCCCGATTCGAGAATACGAATCGGAAAACGCACCGCTGTCTCAATCGTACATGTGCCGCCGCCCGATAACATCATGAGGAAATTCCCCTTAAACCCCCGTTCTTTCATTGTATTTTCTAATTTTCCCAAGTAACGTTGCACAAGTGGTTGCACGAACACATTCGCCGCTGTCGTCGATGTGCGCTGATACTCGCGAATTTCCGGTGACACCTCACTCGAAAGGGAAACGTAAAGGTCTGGCGCCACCTCTTTTGCAATCTCACGCACCCTCGCTTCATGGGCCCCATTTCGATAACTATGTAAAAAACAAACGGCGACCGCTTCTACGCCTTCAGCGCGTAGCTTTTCAAAACGCTCTTTAACAGCCGTTTCATCCAGAGGCTCTAACACCGTACCGTCATTCAAGATGCGCTCTTTCACCGTGTAACGGAGATGCCGCGGCACGAGCGGCGATGGATGATCAACAAAAAGATCATACAAATCATAACGGCTTTCCGTCGCAATTTCCAACTGATCACGAAACCCCTCTGTAGTGATTAAAGCCGTTTTCGCCCCTTTTCGCTCAATCAAGGCGTTCACGACCAGCGTTGTGCCATGAATGATCGTTGCAATGTCATCATAACGCCAACCATATTTTTGTAAATGATCTTCAAGCCCATTAAGAAAACCATCCGACGGATTCGGATATGTGGTTAACGTTTTACCGAAATACCGCTTCCCTTCCTCATCAAGAAAAACAAAATCTGTAAACGTCCCCCCAATATCTATGCCAACGTGAATTGAGGTCATTCTATTACCCCCTTTATTGATCTCTATTCATACTATTCTTCATGAAAGGGAGCAATCCTTTAATATTGAAAGAAAAATTGTTCATTTCTCCCCCTTATTGATAGAATTACCCGTTGACGGATTCATAGAAAAGGAGTATATTTAAAATAAGACAAAGGGGAGTAGCTCCTTATCAAAGTCGTCATGACGGGAAATAAATCCCCGGCTTTGATACAACCGACTGGTTGTTCGCAAGACCTTTGCCACCACGGGCGAGGTCTATTTATATATGCCTTTGCCCAATTGAAATTGGCAAAGGTCTTTTTTTGCCTATAAAAAGGAGCGAAAATACGTGGAACTATCGTTATTACTCGAATACAGTTGGGCATTGCTTATTCTAATCGCACTGGAAGGGATTCTTGCCGTAGATAATGCTGTTGTTCTAGCGACATTCGTCAAGCATTTGCCAGAGAAGCAACGTAAAAAAGCCCTTTTTTACGGTCTTGCGGGAGCCGTCGTCTTTCGGCTTATTGCTTTAATGTTTGTCGTCTATATCATCAACATCTGGCAAGTGCAAGCCATCGGCGCCCTTTATTTGCTTTACTTATCGATTCATCACTTTTGGAAAAGAAAAGCCGATTCAAGCGCACAAACACAAATCGCTGCCACATCCAAACAATCAGGCTTTTGGATGAGCGTCCTTAAAGTGGAAATGGCAGACATTGCGTTTGCCGTGGATTCCATTCTTGCTGCGGTGGCACTAGCAATGGCATTACCCGCAACAGGGATGTTTTCAGTAGGCCCGTTAGACGGGGCGCAATTTCTCGTCGTATTCTTTGGCGGGCTCATCGGCGTCATTATTATGCGCTTTGCCGCGGGTAAATTAATTGCGTTATTGGAAAAGCGCCCCGGGCTCGAACATGGTGCTTATCTCATTGTCGGGTTAGTGGGTATAAAATTAGCTGTCTTCACTCTTTCACATCCAAGCATCGCGCTGCTGCCTGAACACTTTCCCGAAAGCGGGGCATGGAAAACCGTTTTTTGGAGTGTAATGGCGGTTACCATCATCCTTAGCTGGATACTATCAAGACAAAAAGACGACGCAGCTTAGCCGGATCATGCCTTACGACCTACGTAGCTGATAGCAATCTTTTTGAAAAGATCAATGCTGCAAAGATAATCTTCAACTTCTACGTATTCGTTAGGTTGGTGCGCAGTCGATCCATTGATGGCGCTCCAAATAATAATCGGGAAGTTCGATTTACTTTTCATAAATTGGGAACCATCGGTATAGCCGCTCATACCGGTCGGTTCTTTTCGTTCACCCGTTTCTTTTTCGAGTACATTTAACAGATGATCGACGAAGGGGTCACTTGCAGCGGTTTCCATCGGAGGCAGGTCATTCAACACTTGAACTTCTCCTGATAGTTCCGGGACCTCTACCTTTAATGCTTCCAGAAGACGATGGATTTCTGCCAAGATCTCTTCATGCTTCTGCGAGGGGACCGTTCGAAAATCGATGACCGCCCGGCACATATCTGGTACCATATTCGGACTACCACCGGCCTCAATGGCATTAATGCTAAACGATGGCTTCCCTAGAAAAGAATCTTCAGTGTCGTCCATCTTTAATCGGCCGTTTTCTAATGCATTGATCACCGCATTCATATGAAGAATCGCGTTTGTTCCTTTATGAGGCCTGGAACCATGGGCGGTCTTCCCATAACAGATGATCTCTACCCAGAGGGCACCTTTGTGTGTAACCGTTACATTTCCGTTCGTTGGTTCCGCGATGATCAACGCGTTAAGATCTTCAGTATACCCCTCATTGGTCAACTGCTGCGCCCCGACTGCACCAACCTCCTCACCGACAGAAGCCAGTAATTTTACATCACCGGAAAGCGGCACTCCTTCTTCTTTCATTTGAATCAACGCAATCACACATGCCATAAGCCCACTTTTCATATCACATGCCCCACGAGCGTAGATCTGGCCATCCACTTCCTTAGCAGCAAATGGTTCATAATCCCAAGGATTATCACCCGGAGGCACGACATCCATATGTCCCGACAGTCCGAGTACATAATCCGAAGATCCATCCCCCTTCAAGGTAGCAATTAAATTGATGCGCCCCTCACTATGTGGAACAAGCTCCGTTTCGATCCCATATTCGGTGAACAAAGTTTCCAGTTTCTTAGCAACAGCCTCCTCGTTCCCTGGCGGGTTCACCGTTTCCGTTTGCAAAATATCTTTTAGTTCCTCAACTGCCCTATTGGCATTCATATCATTTTCCCCCTACAGCTGAGCTTGTCCTTCTTCTTGCTCTATCATAGCCACACGCCGAATCACGTCCTTATAGCGACGGTAAGCAAAGACACGGGAATATTCCATGTAACGGTTCGTCCATAAGGTTTCACGATTATTCAATGCTTCTTGTGATAAAAGTAATGGGCGTTCATGCTCCACGGCGGCATCGGCTTGCTTTAACGCATCACTTTTTTTATATGCCTCGCCAATGACTGTAGCCATCGACAACGCACTCATTAAGGCACTCCGCATGGCAAAATGCCAGCGTTCAACTTTAACTGAAGGCGGAAATTGAGAAATGATTAAACCATCAGTCTCTAAATGTTTCTGAATTTCCTGATTCCCCCAACCATAATAATGACTGATCGGCGTTGCAAGTACCGCTACCGCTGGCTCCCCATGATCAAACGCCGCCTGTTGCACTGCTTCATCAATCCCTCCCGATAACCCTGAAAGGACCACGAAGTCGTTCTTCGACATTTGCGCTGACATTTGATAAGCGTCTCCTTGCCCATCATCAGACGGCTTTCGGGAACCAACAATCGAGACAAGGGGACGCTCAAGAAGCCCAGGGGTTCCGCGCATGAATAAAAACATTGGTGCATCACTTATCACTGCAAGACGGGATGGATAATGTTGTTCCCCCTTTTTTACAATATAATCTTTAGCTCCCAATTGCTGAAATCCATCCATCACCTGAGAATGAGCTTTTTTAAATGTTTCTGTCTCAATCAGCAATTCCTTAGCAATCTCATGGCTTTTTTCCGATAGATCCTGACCCATGTTCCAATTTTTATTTAAATTGTAAAAAACAGGCAATGTTTTCTTATCGGAACCATTATAGATCGTTTGAATCGTAAAATAGTTAATGGCTTCATATACATGTTCCCGCTCATTGTTTTCAAATAGTTGAGTGATACACTTCATTTGTTTACCATTTATACGATGGTGGCGATTTTCCAGATCTGTACGCACATATAAATTTCCACTGGAACTCTTACGAACCGGCCTTATTTTTCCTGTATGCACCAACTGATTTAAACGCTGGGATGTGATCCCCAAATAATCCGCAGCTTCGCTTGCAAACAACACTTCCTGCTCAATAAACGGACGGAGGTTATCGGCATCTATCTCAGCCACCCTGCTATTCTTCATACACATTCACCCTCGATACGCTTTTGATTTTACTCTACTAGAAAATGAATGAACATTCAATCATAATGCTTTAATAATAGCATGTTTTTTAAAATTCTGATTACAGAAGTGGTGGGCTGAGCCCCATTCAAACATAAGAAAGTTAAATTATCGTTTGGCCAACCGATCCATTAAACCGATCACATCGTCGCTTTGTGCTTGGTCTTCTGCCACTTTATTTAATTGTTCATGACCACAAGCCTGACAATGGTGTACAATTTGATATCCCTTTTTAGAATGATAACGTAAATCAACTGGTTGCATTAAGCCGCCGCATGATGAAGTACGATCCCCCGGATGCTCATCCACATGCTTAGAATATAAGCAAAAGGGACAATGATTACGATAGCTGCCATTACTAAGGGCGCGTACTTCACCACCACAATTTTCACATGTAAAGCCGGTGTTTTCAGTTGCTCTACTCACGGACAGCCCCTCCTCAAGAACATCATACTTTCTATATTACCATAAGAAGTAACGACATGTTTGTACTCAGGGATAGGTATTCTCTTATCCAAGCGATGGCTTAAAATCGCGGCGAAAAGGCTCATATCCATCCGTGAACAGTAGGCTATTTGCCATTTTTCACAGCAATTTCTTTCTCGATTTTATGATTTATAGCCGTGATTATATCTTTATTGTTCTCTTTATATGCACGTACTCCCCATGCTCGGTGAACACCCCTAATTGTAACAGGGATTGTTGAGACATTTAGCATTTTAGCAATGGCCAACCGATGTTGTCCGCTGCCTTGTTGTTTATGGATTTCACCATTTCGATCGATAAATACACAAATTTCATCTAATTTGCCTTTATTTCCAAGATCCCTTTGGGTCTTAAATCCACTCTTATTTATGTCACTATAGATGTTGTGGAGGCTATTAAAATACGCTTGAATGTCTTCCTCTGTTTTACAGCTTCTTGCCCGCCAATTCTTATAATCTCGATGTTGAATAATCTGTTTCATCTCTTGGTATTGTTCCGTTTCATAGTAAGGAAGACCTTCTTGCAATAATTGCTTGGCTGTTTTCGTATAGATAAAGTTATCTAAGTATTGATTAATGGGTTGTTGATCTTCAAGATCCCAATCGCCATCAAAAATAAAATCCTTTCCTATTCTTGATTCTGCTCTAGGGCTGCCTCCGTACTTTACTTTGGCTACTTCTACCCAATATGGATGCGATAAAGCACCTGATGTTTTATACAGCTTCTTCGGTATCAACTTCATCTGTGTTTCCATAGAAAACCGTAAAGAATGGAAAAGCTTATTAAGGCGAAATAGATTATACAACTTTAAATAAAACTCTTTTCTTTTTCTTCGGCTATAATGATAAAAGTCTCTGAGCATGTGCGGTCTAGCCTTTCTTCAAGCATAAGATCTCATTAGCTTACTTTCTTGTAGCTTAATTCATAATGCGTAAACTCGGATTGCATGTAGTGTTCCCATTCCTTATTTAATTTCCTTGTTTTTAAGCTTTGAACGATACTTTTTAGTAACCTTCCCGGAAATGAATGAGAAAGCCTGTTTCTAGCAACCAATATGTGTGTTTTCAATTTGTAAAATGTAGCGTTCTTGACTAAATCTTCATCTGCAATTTTATTTTTTACGTAAATAAATTTTCTATAATTTCTATGCTGCATATACACGATGCTTAGTTTTCTCAAATGTTCATGAGTGACTTGGCTAGCTTCTTCATCATTGATAAATGGAAATAAGTTTTCTTTTTTATACTCATAAAGCTGTTCTAACCCCTTTAATTTAGGCTCATAGCTATCTGTAATGCGATGAAGAGAATGTTCGCGATACAGGAGCAAAGGGTCTTTACAAATATATACAGAATATCCAGCATGAATCATTCGTAAATATAGATTCGTTTCTTGAGCGCTTTTAAGATGATCTTGAAAACCATCCACATCCTCGAAGCATTTTCGACGAATGAGTGGAAATGAAGCTCCTCCAATGAAATTACCTATCAGAATTTTTTTGAGCGCTTCGTCATGATCAAAGAGTTTATTATTGCCGCGTTTGCTTAGCCGCTGGACGTTATCGTCTGCGTCAACGACTAGGTTATTACAACTTACCAACCCAACTTCCGGATGCTTTTCGAAAGCAAGGTATTGTTTTTCCAATTTTGTCTTGGCCCATACATCATCATCGTCCAAAAAAGCAATATAATTGCCTTTTGCGTGTTTAAAACCATTATTCCTAGCTACATTCCCACCCTTTGGTTCCTGATGAAAGATACAATGCACTCTAGGGTCATTGATACTTTTCATATACTCAGGGGTATGATCTGTAGAGGCTTCATCAACGATAAACAGCTCCAAATTTTGGTGCGTTTGATTTAAGACACTATTCACTGCTTGTTTCAGCATATTTACTCTGTTTCTTGTTGGGATAATGACGCTTATAAGGGCTTTTGAACTTGATTTATTCACCTTTATCTCACCACTCATCTATGATTTAGACGTATCATTTTAGAAAATTATGATTCACACTACCTTCGGCTCATCTTATAAAAAACATTCTATTACCTACTACTTCTTGATGACTCCACATTTTGTATACAACCATTTTCCATTTCAAAAATAACGTCACAATTTCTAGTGGTACTTAATCTATGGGCAATAAGAATGATCGTTTTTTCTCCCCTAAGGCTTTCAATTGCTCTCATAATCCCTTTTTCCGTGTCATGATCAAGGGCGGATGTAGCTTCATCTAAAAACAGGACTTCCGGATCCCCGTAAAGTGCCCTTGCAATTCCAATCCTCTGCTTTTGCCCGCCAGATAGCTTCGTTCCTCTTTCCCCAACCTCGGTGTCAAGGCCTTTTGGAAGCTCTCGGACATGTTCATCTAACTGCGCTTGACGTAAAGACTCCCATACTTTATCATCATCAATCTTCTCTTGGGATACGCCAAAGGCTACATTTCGACGGATCGTATCATCCACTAAATAGATATTCTGAGGAATATAACCTATCTTTTTCTGCCATAACGAATCTGGGTTTTGAATATCTGTATGATCTACCTTAACAACCCCGTCATTGGGCTTTAAAACACCTAACATAAGATCTACTAAAGTGGTTTTGCCTGATCCTGAAGGCCCTATAAAAGCAGCGGAATAGCCAATGGGAATAGACAGTGACACATTTTTGATAACATATTGATTGGAGTTGGGGTATTGAAAGGAGACATTTTCCATTGAAATTTGATCTTTAAACAAACGCCCAGACTTTTCTATTCCCTGGTCTTTGTCTTTATTCTCTCTATTTAATGGCTCTAGATTTTCTTCTACCTTTTCTACCATTAAATCATTGTATACGACCTCAAGCGAAGGTCGATTGTACCGTATATCTGTAATGGCACTCACCATACGATTAATAGATGGCATTAAACGAAATGCAGCCATTGCAAATAAAGCAACGGTTGAAATCAACGTCGTTAAATCTTGACTTTGCATCATAATAATAAGAACAATAAATAAAATCGTGCCTACCACAACGGTTTCCACAAACATTCTTGGTGCTTCTTTCATTAATTTATAAAAGCGCATGGATCTTGCATACGTTTTACTCTCACTTGTAAAACTATCAACAAAAAACCTTTCTTTTCCTAGCACTTTCACTTCTTTTGTTGAACCAAATGCTTGATTTACCCATTTAATCATCCGCCCTAAGGCTGTTTGTCTTTCCTGACCTAAAGTGGCAATTTTATTCTTAAAGTAAGCGAAAAAGCCAATAATTCCACCACCCAGCAAAGTAACCGCCAGCAATGTCGGAAGCGGAGCCATGAAGAATAAAAGCGTTAAGATACTCAGCATTACCGTTATTTCTGTTAGCACCTTAAACCCCGAAACAACAATCTGATTAAAGATTTTCTTTACTTCTTGATCGACGTTACGCAACAGCTGAGCAGTATTTCGTTCCAAATGAAATATGTAAGGCTTGAATAAATAAGCTTTCAACATCCGCCTCGATAGTTTCACCTGTTCATTGTATATAATTTTATATTGAACATAGAAAAAAAAGGTTAGATATATGTTCTTTATGATATAAAAAACCAAAAGAAAAAGCGTAGCAAAAATTAAAAAAGCATTTGTCGATTCAAAATTAAATAATGTATAAACATAGCTTAAAAAAGCGTTCTCTGATATTTGCTCCGGATTTGTTATAATCCCTACAAACGGAACAATCAACCCAACTCCTGCAGTTTCAAAAAGAGCCCCTATAACCATAAGTACGAAAAGCAGAGAGAATTTTTTCTTCTCTTTTTTTCCAAATAACTCATACAACATTTTTGCGGTTTTCATGGATTCAACCCTTATCTAGCTATTCAATAATATGTAATAATTTCATTACACTGTTACTATTATGTCATAATCAAAACTATAAATAAACGTTAATAAACACTCTTGTATTTTTCTAAACCTTGAAATTTGTAAATAAATACCCGAAAATACTTGATAGTTTTCATATTAAGGGGCTGATGAAGATTCAAACAGAGAACCTTCCGAATTTTTTATTTGTGGGGGCAGCAAAAAGCGGTACCACTTCTTTGTATAAATATATTACACAGCATGAGCAAGTCTTTGTGCCAAAAGGGAAAGAGTTGCGCTTTTTTTCCAATATGCGGGGAGATTATGTCGGCCCTGGAGATGAACGTTCATGTAATCAACGCATCATTCGCCATATCGAAGATTATAAAAAGCGCTTTAAGGGTCACACAGAAAAATGCATGGGAGATATGTCAACGGAATACCTATTTTACCACCAAGAAAGCATCAAAAACATTAAAGAGTATTTGAGTGACGACGTCAAAATTTTTATCATATTAAGAAACCCAGTCGATCGTGCCTATTCCCATTATCTACACATGGTAAGAGATGACAGGGAGCATTTATCCTTTGAAGAAGCCATTGATCAAGAAAAAGAACGAAAAGAGAACAATTGGGCTTGGCACTGGGGCTATACGACCAATGGCTTTTATTTTGAACAAGTCAAAGCTTATTTGCATCATTTTCCCAATAATACTACCGTCTACATATATGATGATTTAAGAGCCAACCAAGAAGCCATGATTAACGATATATTTGACAAACTTGACGTGAATTCGATCCCCATTAATACTGGCCAAGTTCATAACGTTTCTGGCATCCCAAAAAATCGCAGACTCCATCGCTTGATTAACCATCCCAACAGAATATTGGGCTTATTAAAACGAGGGGCCCGTCTTGTGAACCGAGAAGATTTACTGATGCAGAGGCTCCAAACGATAAGCAAAAAGAACCTAAACAAACCCAAGATGAGGGAAGAGACGCGCAAGCAGTTAATCGATATGTACGAAACTGATATCCAAAATCTAGAAAAACTACTAGATAGAAATCTGGATATGTGGCGTCAATGAATCACAAGAAAAATACATATTTTAACGGAGAAGCTTCAAGCGGCTAGCTTGCTACTCAAAAAGGATGGCTTGAAATGAACAAACCATCCTTTCTTTTGATTTACAGACCCTTATCTGAAAATCTAATAAGTAGAGCTAACGAAACCACAAGATAGATCGCTGATGCAGGCGAGGAAAGCACATGGCCTGCAATAAAAGCTGTCCCTAAACCAACCATTACTGCTGTAGAAACAATCATAAGCGGGACTGACATCGACTTAAATATAATGATTTTTTTTAACGCATATCCTCCAAAAAACAACAATGGAAAACATAAAATTAGAAACCCTATAAGACCATAATTAAAGAACCAATCTATAAAATCCATTTCAACCAAGTTCATGCCCACAATCGTAGAGTAATTGCCAGCCTTCCCCATCCCGAAAAGCTGCTGAGTTAGTGGAGCATCTAAATAGTTGGTATAGGTATTATATAAAAATTCTTCTCTTCCACTTAATAAGATAGACTGAGCAGGTATATACTCTTGCATTTGGGTCTCTTCTTCCCCTTTTTGTTCCTGTTCAATCGATTTTTCTGCATTTACGCTATACTGAGCAGCAGATGTTACTAGTTGTTCCTCTTGATCAGGTACTGTGTTACTAACCGTAACGTTCACATTATTTCCAATTGGCATCAGCGGCAGGACAGCTATAACTCCAGCTAACATAGCGGTTAAAATCGTAGTACTTACAAACTTTCTTTCCTTTATCATTTCGACCAACCCTGCTACGATCCCCACACCAAGGGCAACTAATACTCCTCCGAAAGCAACTTTCGTCCCAATATTGAGCATCGACCATATGATGAGCGAGAGTGGTACAATCAAAATTCCTTTGAGTATACGATTCATTTGTAAAAAAAACATGATGGATAATATAAATCCCATTGCCAAGATTGCGCTAAGTTCATTACCAGAGAAAAACCAACCTGTATGCCCTTCACGAGCCGGTGTATGATATGTTCCAGCTCCAGTTCCAGTGATTTCCGCAATGATCATAACGATCCCAATAAACACCATATTTATAAACACGATGGCAAATATACCCTTACGAAAAAACTTCCTTAAAGTAAGGGTATAAAATAATTTGACATATACAAAAAGCATCACGATAAAATATATCGTTTTAAAAATGTATGTCAGCTCGGTTTCAATGGCCATTGGATCTTTAACGATAAGGTTATTAATAAAATGTACAAAGATATATATACCTAACACTAAAAAATAAATGATAGAGATCTTCTTGAATTTCCCCTGATAACAAATAATATAAAGTAACCCTACAACCATCAGTGACACGCGAATAGCAGTTGAAACAGGAAACCCAAAATATGTAAGCACATCTAAAACGGGTTGACTTAACAAAGATATAATAAGAATAATTTCTATAGGTTTCTGCAGGCGATGCATATCAATTCCACCTTCATCATCATGGCCATCCCCATAATTTTCAATATAGAAGAGCAGGGAGGCTCCTTGCCTATAAAACCCCGCTCGTAAAAAGGACAGTGACTTTCACCAAAATCACTGTATTTTAGTATGTGTTTCTGTATATCCACTCTTACTTTTTATATCTTACAAAAGCGAAAAGGGCGATTACGAAGAGTGTAAAATAATTCGCCAAGAGATATCGAAAATCTTGTGCTGGCAAGCCTGCCATCAGTGTCCCCCAATTCAAAATAACCGGGACAGCCACCAATAATGAAGGCATACCATTTTTTAGATAAGAGGCAAATGTTAGTAGTGCAAGGAAAAACGTAAATAGAGCTGGCCGCCAAACGATTTCTAAAAGATTATCTTGGGTAAAATCCAGATAAAATCGTAATCGATTGTGAAGAAATTCGCTCGGAGGATTCATTTCGAGTCCATACTCATTATCGAAAATCTCATTTGCATAAGCAGCCGTATACCCGCTCTCGTAAATTTGCCACCCGAGTGAGGTTTGATCCTTATAAGCATCAACAGCGAGTGAAAAATTATTGGAAACGAGCGATGCCCAATTACCGAAATAACGAGGAACGTCATCGAGAATCAATTCTTGGTTTAACTCAGGGTGAAATTTAATTTCGTCAGAGAGAAATGGGTAGTAGCTCTCCTCCCATTCTTCCAGCGGCAATACCGCGTCAAAATACTCCTTTTCACTTTCCGTCATCTCTCCATCATTACTGATGATATTAGCAATTTGTTGATGGGGGATGCTAAGAGATTCAGTAAACTGCGCACTATTCACATCAAGGGCTGTAAAAACTGGACCAGTAACAATCAGATACGTGGCTACCGTCACGGCGACCGGAATCACAAAGGAGCGCCAATAATGCCAAAAGAAAGCCGCTAACATTAATAGTGTTAATACAGCAATCGGAAACCCATTATTACGTAAAAATGAGACCAAAATAGCAACAATCGTTAAAAACACAATACTTGTCCACGGACGAAGCCACTCTCCCCGCGACACGACAATATTCATGATGATAATCGTAAAGAGCAGGATCATCAAACTATAAAGAACATCTTTCCATAAAGTCACTGAATAAATCCCCATTACCGGGACGATCGCAAAGACTGCCGTTGTAATCATCAACGCGTAAGAAGGAATTCCCATTCGACGTAAGGAGTACATTGCATAACCATAAACAAAACCAATAGCCAATACTTGAAATAATGAGATGATCGCGGGGCTTTCCCACATCTGAGTCAAACCCAACATCAGCATCGTATATAGAAACGGGTGCCAATTGCTGAATTCATATGTCTCAATTTGCATCCAATGATTGAGTGAATCAGGTGTCATCACTCCTGGATAGAAGCCAATCCAATAAATAAGTCCTACACAAATAACCGGCAGCGCATAAAACAAAATAAGCCACTTTGTTGAAGCCTCTTCATTTACAAAGTTAATGTGCGTAGTGGTTACTATGTATAATAGCGTCCAGATTCCAATGAAGAACGTAAATAACGACACATTTACGACAAATACCGGAACGATAAGATTGTGTTCCTCCAAGTGCGAAAGATTCCCCGATACACTAAGATAGAACACAACCGTAAATAATATAATTCCTATCAAATGAAGAGGTCGAGATAAGAAATTTAAAAACGAGGACCTTAAGTAAACCAAGTTATAAAAAAACAAAAAATACACGATCAAAAACAAGCCCAGGAACACAAAAAACCTCACCGGCCTATCGTTCAATGTTCCAAGAGCTGGTTCCATCAAGGAAAGAATCGAAATGGTACTCAGTATGCCAAAAATCAGGCTTCCACCATACAACAGCAAATATCGCATACGTTATCCCTTTCTTTTGATACTTTCGTTAATCTGTTTTAAGTCCAATTCAAATTGCTTTTTATGATTAGAAGCAACCGTATCCAGGATAAGACCGCAAACAAGGGATAAGACCGATAAAACAACTAAGCCTACAGCAAGAATGGCCGATGGCACTCGAGTGATAAATAACGTACTGAAATACTCAATAATAACCGGAACGCCAGTTGCTAACCCAGCCCCGAGAAAAAGAATAGACCAGATTGAAAAAAAAGATAAAGGCTTATATTCCTTGAACAATGTAAATATTTTATTCAATACTTTAAACCCGTCTGAATATGTATTAAGTTTTGACTCGCTCCCTTGGGGGCGGTCTTTGTAATCAATCGCCACCTCTTTAAAGGTTAATCGTTTATCAAGTGCATGGATGGACATTTCCGTTTCGATTTCAAATCCCGGGCTCATAACAGGCATTGATTTTACGAACAGACGGTCAAATGCTCGATAACCAGTCATAATATCTTTAAGATCACTTTTGTAAAATCTATTGATAAGACCTTTGACCATTGCGTTCCCCAGATTATGAAAAGCCCTTTGATTTTCATCCGTATATGTACCATTGGAAAGACGATCCCCGATGACCATATGTGCTTCACCATTCCGTATAGGAGCAATGAGTTCATGAACAAACGAGGCAGGGTATGTTAAGTCTCCATCGACCATCACATAGATATCTGCATCGATATCATTGAACATGGAACGAACGACATTTCCCTTTCCTTGCTTCCGTTCAACCCGAACAACCGCACCGTGTTCTTTGGCAATTTCAGACGTACGGTCATGGGAGTTATTATCATATACATAGATGGTTGATTCGGGGAGTTCATGTTTAAATTCGTCAATCACAGCGCCAATCGTCTGCTCTTCATTATAGCAAGGGACTAAGACTGCTACATCCACAGCATCCACTCCATTACAAAAAATAATTATTTCGTACTAGTTAATTATAGCAAATATCCTACTCTAGATATAGCTGATTTATGAAGTTGGAATAAGAAAGACTGAGCCAGCAATAATCAGAAGAACCCCTATCACTTTTTGTACAGTGATCGATTCATTTAAAAAGAAATAGGCGATGAGAAACGTCCAGATATAGGTGATCGATGTCAGCGGAAAAACAACTGTATAAGGAAGAAATTGCAAGGTATAGATGTTCAAGATAGCTCCTATTCCATAAAGCAAGCCACCCAAAAGGAAATAACCGATAAACGTATAAGTCAGTCCGAGACCATTTTTTGAAGCCTGTTTAAAAAAATAACCGCCAAGAGAACCAAACAATGTAAAAATGAGGATGAGCGGGATCCAACTAATGATCTCCACCTCCTATTAAAGCTGTACCCATAACGATAAGTACCGTTCCAATTATATTTTCCATGGTGATAGCTTCCTGTAAGAAAAAAGCCCCCAGAAAAACTGCAAAAACATAGCCAATACTTAACAAAGGATGGAGTACAGATAATGAACCAAAACGAAAAGCAATGACCATTAAAGCAGCCCCCATAAAATAAAGCAAAAAACCAACCATTAAAAGTACATTAATGGCTCCATCCGAAAGTTTCCAAAACATCTGCCCAAATGCTGTACAAAGTGCAGCAAATAACATTATGAAAACCCCGATTTTATTTTTCTGCAAAGACTGAATAAACTTCTCGCTTATAAGCCCCATATATGTAGTCCCCTTTTTACCCTATCTATCGCTCTTTACTGTAACATGACAGCGATAAACATCCCAGCACTTTCCATCAGTCTTTATATTAAGAATCAAATAATAACCATTGAAAAACCCTCTTCCTTATTTCGGAAAAGGGTCATTTCCAATTAATTCACCTTTCTGGTCCCATACCAATGCTTTTCTCTCAAACGAAATTTTTGAAGTTTTCCTGTTGCAGTCTTAGGTAAAGCATCTATGAATTCCACAACTTTTGGTGCTTTAAAGTGGGCCATACGGGACCGGCAATATTGGATGATATCACCCTCCGAAAGGCTGGCATTAGGTTCTAACACAATTAAAGCTTTCGGAACTTCTCCCCATTTTTCATCGGGTACTGCGATGACGGCCGCTTCCCTCACATCGGGGTGTGTGAACAATACTCCTTCGATTTCTGTTGAAGAAACATTTTCCCCGCCGGAGATGATCATATCCTTGGCACGATCTCGGATTTCAATAAATCCATCTGGATAGGTAACCGCCAAATCTCCTGTATAATACCATCCATTCTGTATTGCTTCTTCTGTCTTTTTTGGGTCCTTATAGTATCCGTCCATTACCACGTTTCCGCGTGTTATGATCTCTCCTAAATCCTCCCCATCCCATGCAACGTCTTCGCCGTCTGGTCGAACGACTTTCGTTTCCCCATTAAAAGCAAGTTCAATTCCCTGTCTTGCTTTAATGGCTGCCTGTTCATCTGCTGATTTTGCGTCAAATTCATTTTTCCACTCACAATAAAGGATAAACGGTGAGGTTTCCGTTAAGCCGTATACGTGTATGATGTCTAAATCTAAAATGTCTTGTGCCTTGTGAATAAGAGCAGCGGCCGGGGGTGCACCGGCTGTTGCCATGCGCATACCGGCCTTAACATCGGTATCTTTTGCTTTAGGATCATTGACGAGCATATTGATAACTGTTGGAGCACCGCATAGGAGCGTAATATTTTCACGTTCAAAAAGCGCAAGAATATGTGCAGGGTCAACTTTTCTCAAACAAACGTGAGTGCCCCCTGCCGCTGTAATCGCCCAAACGCCTCCCCATCCGTTCGCGTGAAACATTGGAAGCGTATGGAGATAAACATCCTCGTGGCGAACGTTAAGGTGATACATAAAATTCGAAGCATTTAAATAATTACCCCGATGGTTTAGCATAACCCCTTTCGGCTTGGAAGTTGTCCCACTCGTATAATTGAGCGTCAACAATTGGTTTTCCTCAATTTCCACCTGCGGGGGCAAGGTTCCTTTTGGCACTTTTTGAATGAACGCCTCATAATCCACGCCCTCTAAATTGTTTTCTTGTCCCGGGACTGAAACCGTAATCATTTGCTCCAGCGAAAGCTGACCTTCAATCTCTTCAATTGGACGACTGAATTCTTCATCAACAATGAGCATTTTCGCATCACTATGATTAATAATGTATTCCAAATCTTCCGCCGATAAACGGTAATTCAATGGGACCATCACCGCTCCCAACTGGCAGATTCCATAAAAGCTCTCCAACATATAATGTGTATTCGGCAGCATTACCGCCACATGGTCCCCTTGACGAATCCCCGCTTCCTTTAAAGCTGCCGACAGCTGATCCGTCCGTTCTCCAAATTCTTTGTACGTGAACTGTTTGCCCTCATCAATGACGGCTATTTTATCCGGGTAGTATTTTACTGCTCTACGTTTCCAATCCAACGGGGTAAGTGTGGTAAGCATCCTCATGCACTCCTTTTTAGAATCGCTATTCCCTTACAGCATAACACATCACTATAATAATTCCGAATATTGTTAAAAAGTAAGTGGTGTTAACTTCTGATTTCTTCCTATCATTTTTTCTAAGTGTGAATATACTGTTGAACACTTGTTCATCGTTTCTTGAGCTAATATGCATGATCTTGTCGACTAGCGGACATCATAAACCTTATACAATTCCCTTAAAGGAGCGATTCTACATGAATAACCGGGAAAATACATGTAGTGCCTGTGATGGATCAGGCCTCTTAATGGATGATGAACAATGGAAATATCCTTGTACCATATGCGGAGGTGACGGCATTTTTAAAGCCGGGGATAGTCCTGAACAAAGACCAATTGATGTCGATGATATGAATCGGACTTTGGAGTAAGAAGAATACTGAGCCTTGATATAGAAAAGAAACAAAAGTCTACCTCAATGGAGAGGCACCAGATCTTCTGAAGAAAGAGAAAACATCCTCTTCCAATTTAGAAGATAACTTCTCTCGTTCTGTATAAAAAGATACATTAATTCTCATATCTTTCTCCTCTAAAAAACGGTTGAATTCCTCGATACTTGTTCCATGTGGAACAAAAAGATTCCTTTCTCACACAAACTTTTTTGGATTTCTCCATTCCCAGCCATACAGTTGGGCCTTCATCGCATATTTGTACTTCACCGATCAAATCCGAAGTTAGAACAACCCCCGCCTCATGCACAAGCGGGGGTTCATTCCCTCTGATTTACTCAAAGATTCAGAGCTTAGCAGAGAACGTTTCGATTTATTCTACAGAGTCACTTACATCTACAGCAGGCAGTGCAAAAGTTTCTCCTCCATACTCATCTTTAATCGTAATAACAGCTAATTCATCATGTGGAGTGAATTCAACACTTTTAACAAAATTCTCAACGGAACCCTCGAAGTCATCGCTAGTAACTGTTAATTGCTCAAAATTAGAAATTGCCCATCCTTCCTCAGTGCCAGTTACTTCGATAGGTTGCTCTTCATCAGTCAGTTCCAAACCAGTGATCTCAGGTGTACTGTTTTCAACAGTTACTTCAATACCGTCACTAAGTTCATAGGTGAAGTCTCCGTCCACTTGTTCAAGGGATATCGTCGCTGTCCCCTCACTTTCTGGAGTAGCTGAGAACTCTACCCCTTCTTCATAGTTAAGGGTCTCGTCACCTTCAAAGCTTACGACATCTTCATTACTTGTGGTAGCCTGAACATTCCCATCCAGCTCATTTAGAGCATCACTAATTTCCTCAGGTGAAAGCTCAATACCCTCATGGGTAGCCTCAATTGTAAATTCGAATTCTTCGTCATGCTCTTCAAAAATGTCAATCGATTCAAGCTCAGCTGTTAATGTAAACTCATCAACTTCTACTTCCTCAATATCTACAAATCTTAATGTGACAGAACCAATCTCTTCATCGTCGAAGGTAAATGTAAGATTGTAATCCCCTTCTTCAGTGATGTCGTCGAAGTCTACAGTTATATTTCCATCATTAATGTTCGATGACCCAGCGGATACCACTTCGTCATTTTTGGTGATTTCATAGTTAACGTTAACTTCTTGATCATGGCTCCATTTCTCACCGTATTGATCGAGAATTGTAAACGTAGTGCCCTCAGAGTTTGTTGAAAACCCTAATGTCTCGCCTTCACCTTTAACTGAAGTAATTTCCTCTTCTTCTACAATGGTTAAGCTAAGGTCCACGGTCTCATTGACACCCTCAAATTCTACGGTTAAAGTAACTTCACCTTCGTCAAGAACCCGAAGCCCGTTATCTGGATCATAAAATGCTACCGTTACATCGCTAGAAGTTACCGTGCCGAGTTTAAGGTCTTCTAAGTCTTCAACTGGCTCCCCGAATGCATTCAATCCTTCAACGGCTTGAATTATAGCGCCGTCATTGTTGCTTGTAACGGTATCTGCAGCTACTTCTTCATCTCCGTCTAAGAGTCCAACTTCCGTAACTTTCGTAACTTCACTGGCATCAGATAACTCAACCGTTTGTTGATTGCTTAATGCTACTCGATTCCCTTCAGCATCAAGGATTTCCACCTGGTAAACGAAGGTATCCTCTGCTAATTTTGATGTATTTACGAGTCCAGCTTCCAAGCTCTCTTGATCTTGCCCACTATTGATGACAGCAGAATTATAGTTAAATTGCACTTGATAACCTAGTTCCTCAAGTAAACCAATTAACATTTCATCCCCACTATTAACCGTAAAACCAAGTTGTTGTGGCGCTTCTGATACCAACAATTGATGGGTGATTGCTTCTATAGATTCTACCTGAGGCTCTTCGACCGTCAACTCAACGGGTTCGGAGTCAACATCACCTACACTAACTACTGCAATATGTGTACCTACTGGCAATGGTTCTTCAAACGTATATTCCAATTTGCCATCAACGATTTCTACTTCTTCAACCTCGATATTTTCATCGTCGAGATCTTCTGTCGTTACTGTGATGTCCGCAGTATCATCTTCACCTGCACCAAGAACATCAGCAGTAATGGTTGTTAACCATGTGCTTCCATCCGTTACACCTTCTACGTTTGTTGGTGTAGCAGCTTCAAGGTCGCCACTGCCTGTAAATGTAAGTGTTGTGCGCTCATCATTATAGTATAACTCATACAATTGATCCTCATTTTGATCCGATGTTGTCAAACGGACGACGTTTTCCTCGCCTCCAACAATTTGTACATCTAGTACGGCAAGTTCCTCATCGTTAAATGCGAACTGGTCAACATCTACATCTTCTTGTGGTCTTTCAAATGCAATGTCGACGGTGTTTTCATTTACAGCTTCAATATCAATAAGACCTGAATCGATCGTGTGAGAGACATTAAGTGCACGCTCAAGGAATGATGCCATTTGTGCTCGAGTGACAGAAGTTTGTGGGTCAAAAACCCCATCTTCAGTTGACGTTATGCCATACTGACCAAGAATTTTAACATTTTCCACATGGGACGCATGAACATCATCAATATCTTCAATGCCATGATCAATCCCCAAATCTTCCAGATCAAAAGCACGAACAAGAATTGTAGCCATTTGCTCACGGCTTAGGTCCGTTGCCACATCAAATTGTGTGCCACCTTCACGCCCTTGCATGATACCTGCTTCTTGTACTGCAACTGCCACAGGTGCAGAATAAGAATTAGTGGTAAGGTCTTCAAAAGGCACTTCATTTAAATCTTCTCGATCCGGCACATCAAGGCCGACTGCATTCGCGATCATCTCTGCAATTTGTCCACGGCTTATGCTCTCCCCAGGGCCATATGTACCGTCTTCATAACCAGTTACAATACCCCTTTCAGCGATACGCTCAATGTCTTCAAATGCCCAATAATCAGGTGATACATCTGAAAATGTTTGATCTTGTGCATCAGCCACTTGCTGAGGTGTTGAAACAGCAAATGCAGACGCAGCCATGGCTGCCGTCATTGTACCTGCAATAAACTTTCGATAAGATTTTGGTTGATAAGCCATTAATCCATCCTCCTCCTTATTCATCGGGCACAAGCCTTTCATAAAATGGTCTTGTGCATTTTTTGCTCATGGTAATGACTTTAGACAATCTCTAATAGCAACCGGTTGCGCTCTCGATTTGAGATTATTGTGACATTGCCCAATACAGTCACTTCCAATGAACTAGTATTTAAGAACTAACAAACATAATTATAAAGACTTTCAAAATCACCTGTCAATTAAAAACTAGACTTTATTTCCTAATATCATCTCATATTTTTCTACATTCCTAATTTGTTTTATGGATGATCTGACAAATGATCACTTCTTTTTCCCCTTATATATACAATATTCGAATATTTATCTTCGTTTCTAGCTGTTTCTCCCCCTTTTCGCACGTAAAAAGGGCGAATGCATATTTCGCTGCATTCGCCTTTTTACATTCAATTCACAGATCTTCTTCTATTTCTTCATCGGGCACCTGTTGAACAAAGCTTTCCAAGTCTTCAGGGACATTATTATGGTAACTGTAAAAGATATCCTGTCTTTCATCGATCTGCAAAGGTTGCGCGCCAGTCTCAATATTAAAGCGATATCTAGTTGAAAAGCCGTCTAACTGATAGGTTTCCTTGTTAATCCATGCAAGCATGTCAATCCGCTCAATATCAATCGAATCAAAGGTATCATCATCAACTTCACCATCAATGCTTTCCCATCCTTCCATACGATGTTCGATCAAGTGAATATGGGCTTCGTTATCCGTCCGAATGGAAACTTCGTAATGTTCATCGGTTTCCTTCATGAGCATTGCTTCTTCAACTTCGTTGAATTCATTCATATGCTCGATGGGATTAAATACACTCATAACTTCATCAATGTCAGCATCGGGTATGATTCGCTCTCCACCATCAACCATTGATATATTTTCACCGTCAATATAAAAATGGAATTCAAGTGCTTCCTGAAAATCTATAAGATTCATCTGTGTGACCATATAACCTTCCATTGGCTCATAGCGTACAGCACCATTTGTATCAAACGAAACGGTTTCTTCGTTAACAGTGAGAGCCTGGCTGCTTGTAAAATAAACGCTATCTGTTTCTTGTTGTAAGTTCTCTTTTGCTTGATTATAGATTTCGTCTGGCTGCAATTCAGTACCGCATCCCGCCAGTAATAGAACAATAAATAGCAGAAAATAGCCAAAAAATTTATTCATAATTGCTCCTTTGTCGAGAATATAGTTTTTATTTTAAAGAAGTGTACCGTAAAAGTATAGTGTTGTTACATAAATATTACGATCACCAAGAATCTGTCTAGCAAGTACTTCTACAGTTGCGTTCACCACATTAATATACGAAAAGTAATAGGTTTTCATTGTAAATGGATCATAAATTATAGAAATATGACAGATAATGTTTCAATGTGTCTTTATTTTGTTATACAACTGTAATCCAAGATTCTATTTACCTATGATAAACTACGAGTTATTCAAGAAGTTTTCACACTTAATATGCCAAATGACACATTTACAGAAAGATAGAAAATACAAAAAAGGAAGGATGTTACGAAGTTGAAAAAAATTTTAATGACAGCAACTAGTGTACTACTGGCCCTAACTGTTTTTTCCGCTAACACTGACCTTGCTGACGCGAGTGTATCAGATGTCATTGACGAAGCAAAAAGTCATTTAGGAGTACCTTATCAGTTTGGGGGAACTACCCCAAGTGGATTTGATTGCTCAGGGTATCTTGTCTACATATTTAATCAAACAACAGACGAAACGCTTCCGCGTACAGCCGCACAACAATCAAATTATGGAGAAAGCATTTCAAAAAGTGACTTGCAAAAAGGAGATCTCGTATTCTTTAACACGAGAGGCTCAGGCGTTGGTCATTCCGGCATGTACATTGGCGGCGGAGAGTTCATCCATTCTTCAGCGTCCCAAGGCATATCAATTGCAGATATCGATGACCCTTATTACTGGGGTGATCGTTATGTAGGGGCACAACGTGTATTAGAAGAGAACAATAAGGAAAAAGTGAAATCGGAAACATTTGAACCACTTCCGGATGGCGAATATCATGATGTTCGTAAAAGTTTCTTTGCATACCATGAAATCACCCAATTGGGTAAAGATGGTATCATCAATGGCTATAGGGATGGTACATATAAGCCAAACAATCAATTAAGTCGCGGACAAGCAGCTAGCCTTCTGGCCAACGCACTTGATCTAGATACTTCAAGTACTAACGCACCATTTGTTGACGTATCCCCAAATAACCATCATGCAGGAGCAATCACAGCAGTTGCTGAGGAAGGGTTATTCACTGGAAATACCGACAACGAATTCATGCCTGCTGATCCCATGACACGTGGTCACACGGCAAATGTCTTCTATCATGCATTTGATCTAGGTGGTTACGCATATGATGGGTCATTCGATGATGTTTCTGATTCCCATCAGTTCAGCCGACACATCGATGCCTTGGCTGGTGCAGGCATCACCACGGGCAACAAAGATGGTGATTACGAACCAGGTCGCGCTACCACACGTGCTCATTTCGCTGTTTTCCTTTACGAATCATTGAACTTATAGTAAAACAATGAGGCTCACAAGATGGGAATCCCAATCCTGTGAGCCCCATTGTGTTATTCACATCGATGTTTTCTACTGTTCGATTACTTTTCCCGTATTCAGCGAGTTGGAAGTAATCCCAAGGAAGTAGCTTTATGGATTGGCTTACTAGAATTTCTGACACCCGAACCGATGTCACTAAAAAAGGCGCCCATTAGGCGCCCTTCTTTATCTTTATTACATTTCGTCGTCTTCTTCGTCATCTTCTGCGTCTTCTTCATCAAGACCAGCGTCATCTTCTTCATCTTCATCATCTAGATCTAACTCGTCGTCTTCTTCGTCATCCATGCCGTTTTCATCATCCATGCCATCTTCTTCATCTAGGCCGTCATCCATGCCGTCTTCTTCATCCATGCCATCTTCTTCATCTAGGCCGTCATCCATGCCATCTTCTTCATCTAGGCCGTCATCCATGCCGTCTTCATCGTCCATACCATCTTCTTCATCCATGCCGCCGTCGTCTTCAACGCCGCCGTTTTCCATGTCGTCGCCGGCTGGATCTTCTTCTTCAGCACCGTTACATGCTGCTAGCATACCAACTGAAAGGATTGCAGAAAGTGCTCCATAAAGTAGTTTCTTATTCATGATTAATTTCCCCCATTAATTTAATAGTTAGTGAGCTAACATCATGTCTCCTTGTTAGCTGTGTACAGCATATCAACGCATTCCCCTTCTGTCTATGAATTGCGTTTGTTTTTGAATGTCTTTATACATTCTCTCATAATGTCTTTAAATTCTTACACCAAAGAGATGGTATCATTCACAATGTTGCTCCCCAACTAAATAAGGGCGGGCAATGGATCGCCCGCGCCCATATCTACCTTTCCGTGTCCCGATCTACGAGTCCAAACATTAAGTTCATTTCAGCCACAACCTTACCATTCACGGTAGCTGTGCCGTAGCCTTTGCCTATCGATCCGCGTACGCGTGTAAGAGTAGTCTCTAGTTTCAATTGATCTCCAGGTGTGACTTGTCCCTTAAAACGGCAATCGTCAATTCCGGCAAAGACAGCTAGTTTACCCTGATGTTTTTCATCTTTCAGTATAGCAACAGCTCCTGTTTGTGCAAGCGCCTCAACTATGAGCACTCCCGGCATAACCGGATACCCTGGAAAATGACCATTAAAATACTCTTCATTTGCTGTTACATTTTTAAGCGCAAGACACCGTTTCCCTACTTCCAGCTCCTCAACCTGATCAATGAGGAGAAAAGGATATCGGTGCGGAATTATCGCTTGTATCTCTTCAGTTGTAAGCATATCGATTCCTCCCTTAACCTAAAATATATTCATAGAGCTCTTCCCGAGTACCCCAACGCAGGATCTGAAGCCCTTCACTTTCAACAATAATTGAATAACCGAACATAAGACCGAGAACGACACTCATTATGAGTAAAAAAAGAACGATAAGGATGTGTACCCAGATAGATACTAACCACACTTGGCGCTCACGTTTTTGTGCCTTTTTTCTTTGCAGGCCACCTTCTTTTGTTTTCGTATCGTTTGCCGATCCCAATTTCGCGGTCGGATTCAGACTGTTCACTTTAACTCGTCGGTTCATTACGCTCTTTCATGAAGAATCCTTGTTTCTTAACTGACAGTATTAACGCAATCCGTTAATAAGCCCCATCATTTCATCATACTGAGTAATGTTACGAGCATGTAAGCTATATGCACGTTGCATTTCCATCAAGTTGGTCATCTCAGTCGTCATGTCTACATTCGATTGTTCCAATGCCCCTTGCATAATATGATTTTCCGCGACAGCTTCAAATCCCAGGACATCGGCTTCATCCACGTCAAGAGCAGCTAAATCAGGAAGTTGAAACAGATTTTCCCCCATGTTTTCGAGCAGTTGCGGTCGTGTAATATTGGCGATTTCCAACACACCTATATCAGTTGCTTCACCGTTCGTTAATTCGGCGACTAGGGTTCCATCCGATTGAAGGTGGAAATCAATGGCATGCCCTGGAACTTCGAATGGCTCCTCATTCCCATCCGTTAAAATACCCCCCGTTTGTGTCACAAGTTGCCAGGTATCCGCTCCCGGTGCAGCTTCACTTAAGTAAAAAGCCCCATCCCTTGTAAATGCTTGTTGAATCACACCGTCTACTTCTGTTTGTATGGGGAAATAGGAACCAGGCTCTGTTAACGCAAAATCCAAGGCGCGATCAGTTTCATGAACTGTTCCGAGTTCATGACGGAGTGCCGTTTGTATAACCCCCGCACCATTACCCGCCCGAATACCCACAGGTGTTAGGCGGTTCCCTTCAGGTTGGGGCACTTCTTGATTATTGATTTGTTGAAAAAGTATATCAGAAAACATATCTTCCCGGCGTCGATAACCTATGGTATTAATATTTGACAAGTTATTCGAAATCGTATCTATGTTCTGTTGCAAATGGCCCATTGTGACCGCAGATGAACGCACACTATCCACTCCGTTTTTCGACATATTTCCCGGGTAATATTAATTGATATTGCCAATATCATTAGCTGTTCGTTGTAGGTTCTGGTCGTATGCTTGAAGAACCGTTTGATTGGCTTCAAAATTACGGTATGCATTAGTCATATTCGTCATCATTTGACCAACATCAACGTTCGAGCGTTCTAAAAATTGTTGTTGCAATTCATATGGATAAGCATCATTACCGACCACGCTTACCAGATCGTCCGCTGCTGTATTTTGCAAGAGCCCTTCACCGGTTTTCACTAGCTGCTGTGGACCCTCAGCGTACACAACTTCCAGTTGGCCGACATAGTCTCCAGTGTTATCGGTGATCTCACCGGTTGCTCCCATCTCGAACCACTCATTTCCCACATCTAATGGCTCGCCTTCAACACCTAATATGTAATGACCTTGGCTATTCGTAAGGAGCCCTTGCCCGTCAACCGTAAAATTTCCGTTACGGGTATATTGCATATTCCCTTCTTCATCGATAACAGCAAAGAAAAGCATTCCCGGCGCTCCTGTTTCCTCTTCGGGCTCTAGAAAACCCTGCAGAATTGCAACATCGGTTCTAACGCCTGTTTCACGTAAGTCTCCTTGTGTATAATTAGGGGAGCGCTCTTGCATATAAACACCGGTTGCTAATTCACCAATCATTCTATGATGCCCCCTTCCCCCATTGGTATTCATCGCTTGAACCAACATATTCGGAAAAGCTCGGATCGAACTTTGATCAGCTTTATATCCTGGGGTATGCATATTTGAAAGGTTATCACCTAACATGTCCGTCCGTCTTTGCTGAGTGATCATTCCGGACGCCGCTTGATAAAACCCTCTTATCATCCTGTCTCCTCCCTTTTTTCACTACGCCCGCACCTTTCCAGACATCTTATCTAGGTTTTCCAACATAATACCTGTGCCTATCGCGACACAGTGTAATGGTTCTTCAGCAATAAAGACAGGAACTTTTAACTCTTCAGTGAGTAACTCATCGATTCCGTGCAAGAGTGCACCTCCACCTGTTAAAAAGACCCCTTTATCTATAATATCTGCAGAAAGTTCAGGCGGTGTTTTCTCAAGTACAAGTTTAGCCGCTTGCACAATGTTAGATACCGATTCTTGTAGTGCTTGGTCAATTTCTTGGGAATCAAAGGAAATTGTACGTGGCAATCCACTCACCATATCACGTCCGCGAATTTCTTTCTCCTCTTTACGTCCCGATGGAGATACGCTTGCCAATTCCTTTTTGATATCTTCAGCTGTCCTTTCGCCTATTAATAATTTGTATTTTCGCTTAATGTAATGATAAATATCACTATCAAATTGATCCCCGGCAGTTTTTATCGACCGAGACGTCACGATTCCCCCCATTGATAAGACGGCAACATCGGTTGTGCCTCCACCAATATCAACGACCATACACCCACTCGGTTGAAAAATATCCATACCAGCACCGATTGCAGCAACCTTCGCTTCTTTCTCTAAGTATACATCCTTCCCGCCGCTTTTCTCTACGGTTTCACGAATCGCTTTTTGTTCGACTGAGGTAATATCCGTAGGACAACAGATTAAAATCCGAGGCTTTTTAAATGTGGATCGAACATTGACTCTCATTAAAAAATGACGAAGCATGGACTCTGTTAAATCAAAATCAGCAATCACTCCATCTCTCATTGGGCGCAATGCCACAATGTCATCAGGTGTCCTGCCTACCATCTGGAAAGCTTCTTCTCCCACCGCCATAGCTTTTCCCGTGATACTATCGACTGCAACTACGGATGGTTCGTTTAAGACAATCCCTTGACCTTTGATATGCATAAGCAAATTTGCGGTTCCCAAGTCTATGCCAATATCTCTCCCAAACATCCGGCACCTTCCTCTCAGCCTGGTATGATCATCGATTTATCATAAGCTTACACAGCTCTATATGCCTGTCCATTGCTTTATTTTACCATAGTTGTAGGAAAATATGAACGTAGGCAGGAAAAATACCTAAATATGAAGAAGATTTTGTTATCAAAATATAAAAAGGAGTCATAGTCGTGGTCACTATTAAAACATTGAATGAAGCAAGAATCCGCTTACAGAACAAATTACATGTAACACCCATGCTCTCGTCAAAAACGTTAGACTATGATACGAACGCCAACATTTTCATCAAATCCGAGCATTTACAAAAGACAGGTTCGTTTAAAATTAGAGGAGCAACCAATCGAGTTACCATCGCCAAAAATTCAGGGGCGACAAACTTACTCGCTGCTTCGTCAGGTAATCACGGTCAAGCGGTTGCTTTTATCGCACGGGAACTTGGGCTATCAGCAACAATCATCATTCCCGAAAATGCCAACCCGGCAAAAGAAGCGGCCATTCGAAATTATGGAAGTCAAATCATTCATTACGGTACAACTTCCAAGGAGCGCATTGAGCACGCGCAAGAATTACAAGAACAATTAAATGCTGTCATCATTCCGCCTTATGATGATGTTGATGTTATGGCAGGCCAAGGGACGATTGGCTTGGAGATCCTTTCTCAAATCCACAAACCGGACATCATCGTTATTCCAATCGGCGGGGGAGGCCTGATCTCGGGAATAGCCACTGCTATCAAAACCATCAACCCGGAGATCAAGGTCATAGGCGTTGAGCCGATAGAAGCAAATGGCACCTACTTATCCAGGAAAAACGGTGAACGTGTCTACATCTCAGCATCGGCATCGATCGCCGACGGATTACGGTCTGCAACACCAGGAGAATTAACTTTCCCGCTCATTGAAAAATACGTCAACGACATCGTACTTGTTACAGAGGAGGAGATCCGTGAAGCCTTCACCTTCTACATGTCCCGTATGAAGCAGGTCGTTGAACCCTCCGGCGCTGTTACTCTCGCTGCTCTTCTCGCAGGAAAAATTCCTCATGAGGATAACAGCAAAATAGTGATCGTGGC
Source organism: Geomicrobium halophilum (assembly GCF_014207655.1). GTDB lineage: Bacteria > Bacillota > Bacilli > Bacillales > Marinococcaceae > Geomicrobium > Geomicrobium halophilum. Next base: position 295,560 of record NZ_JACHHJ010000003.1, read on the forward strand.
GAGCGGCGGAAATGTAGACACCGCGGAAATCGCTCAATTTCTTACATGAAAAAGCAAGGTGCCCATATCTATCATCGGCACCTTGCTTTTTTTAGTTCCAAAGATTAGCTAGTAATTCATAACTGTATTTTCTTTTTTCCTGATCATGTATGTCGGAAGTGACAATGAGTTCATCGAACTTAGCCTCTGCGTAAAACTCCTCCAGCTCTTTTTTCACCTTCGTTTGATCACCAACAAAAGAATACTTCAGCATGTTAAGGACTTGATGTTTTTCAAATTCCGTCCAATACTCGTCTATATTATCAACCGGTGCCGTATCAATTTCAGCTCTGCCACCTCGGACCATCCCTAAAAATTTCAACTTGATTGTTGTTGCCAACCTTTCGGCTTCCTCCGTCGTATCAGCAACGGCTCCGTTAACTGTTACCATTGCATATGGTTCGCTAAGATATTCAGACGGCTGAAAACGCTCGCGATATACACGCAATGCATGAAAAAGTTCACCTGGAGCAAAGTGGCTGGCAAATGAAAACGGAAGCCCTAAAGCGGCCGCTAATTGCGCACTATACGTACTAGATCCAAGTAAGTAAACGGGGACCTCGAGACCATGACCAGGAACCGCTTTAACCCTGGAATCTTCTTTACTAAAGTAATGCATTAATTCCTTCACATTATCCGGGAACTCATTGACACTGCTCATTTGATCGCGGCGTAAAGCACGAGTCGTTACAGGATCAGTACCGGGGGCACGACCGAGACCTAGATCAATACGATCCGGATACATCGTTTCCAACGTACCAAATTGTTCTGCGATAATAAGAGGCGCGTGATTTGGAAGCATCACACCACCGGCACCTACGCGGATTTTTTCGCTGTGACCAGCAAGATAGCCGATCAATACCGCGGTAGCAGAGCTCGCAATCCGCTGCATATTATGATGCTCAGCCACCCAATAACGATGATAACCTAATTTTTCTGTATGCTGTACGAGCTGTTTGCTATTTTCAAATGCATCCCTTGGTGTTTGATCCTGACGTACTGGTGCTAAATCCAATACGGATAATAGGGATTTTCCATTCATTATATTCATCCTTTCCCCTTCCACTAATTAGGATGAGCCTTTACAACTAATAAGATACAACGTTAAAAGCTCATTGAAAAGAAAAAGGGCTTGAAAAAAGAGGAGTGGTTTTGGTAAATAGGGGATTCCTCAGCGCACCGTTTTCGGTGACGACAAGCTTTGCCCATGCTTATTTCTCTGTGACTTTCGTTACCGCCTCTTTGTATTCAGCTTTAAGCTCGTTAATAACCTCAGCAATTGGCTGGACGTCTTTGATCGCACCGACGCCTTGCCCTGCACTCCATATGTCTTTCCAAGACTTTGCATCATCTTGGTTATGAACGACGTCAACAGTTTCTTTTTTCTGAAGATTATCGGCATCAAGACCCGCCTTTTCAATACTGGGGCGCAAAAAGTTGGCATTTACACCACTTATTGCATCAGTATATATGATGTCATCGCTCTTGGATTCAACAAGCATTTCCTTGTACTCATCTTGAGCAATTGCCTCATTGGTCGCAATAAAGCGAGTACCGATATATGAAAAATCGGCGCCGAGTACTTTAGCAGCTAAAATATCACGGCCATTCGATATAGCTCCCGCAAGAACGGTAAATCCGTCCCAGAATTCCTTCACCTCGGCCAGGAAAGCAAGCGGATTGATCTTACCACCGTGACCGCCCGCCCCGTTACAAACGAGGATGAGACCGTCAACGCCAGCTTGGGCAGCCTTTTTCGCATGTTTAATCGTAATAACATCTGAGAAAACATGACCGCCATACTCGTGAACAATATCGACGACAGCCGTTGGATTTCCAAGCGACGTAATCACAATTGGCGGTTGGTATTTTTTCACCAATTCCAAATCACTTTCATAACGGTTATTTGTTCGATGAACAATGAGATTCACACCCCATGGTGCCATTTTTGTAACTGAATCGCTTTCAACTTCGTTTTTAATTTTACGCATCCATTCCTCTAAAATTTCTCCTGTTCGCGCATTTAAGAGAGGGAATGTTCCGATTACCCCATTTTTACAACTTTCGATCACCATCTGTGGACTGGATACAAGAAACATCGGTGCCGCTATTGCCGGTAATTCAACTTGATGACTCAATGAATGATCATTCATATTCTGCATGATAAACACCCCTGTACATCATATTCTAATATCTATAACTGTATCACAAAATGAATGAATAATCACTCATTACATAAGATAAAACGAAGATAGTTTTGCCCAACATCACCATCCAGAGATCTATGGAAGAATATTTAATTACAAAGAGGGAGGAATGGAGATGCAGCAACTACCCGATGGGATGTTTTAACGCATGTAATTTAAGAGCTCAAACAATCACAGAATCAAAAAAGATCAGGGGTAAAGATTATCGAATAGATCGCCCTACCCCATTGGGGTTGGCAAAAAACACGTTTTCTTCCTAGGCCTAGCGAGAGGCTAGGAAATTTTGAACCTAGGATCCAAATTACCGGAGAAAACTCTAATTCAACGAGTTAAGTTGATGGGGTGTAGGAGAAGAAGCCCCCACACCCCATTATGGGTTTCCAAAATAGAACCCTCTACGAGGTAAATGCGCTTTTTCGGGTATAGAACAAAGAATATGAAGCCAACCGTTACTGTCTAGCAGCGCTGCTTTTTCTTATTCCACCTTTTCGAGGGGTTGGGCAAATACACCCAAGATGGTCGACCGCAAGCGATCCGCCACCGACGCCATATCTCACCCTTAAACCTGAACAAAGCTATGTTGTTTAGGTTGAAAATTTAGATAGTAAAAAATATTCACTGCTGAATAACAGTTATTTCCCCCTTTTTATTATATTTGACTTTCGTTGCTTCCCCGCCCCGTAAGTGACGAATGGATTTATGATAATTTAATATAGCTTTGACTTCGTTCGCCAATTCAGGATTAATATCAGGAAGCCTTTCTGTCAAATCTTTATGAACGGTACTTTTCGAAACCCCGAACTCATTGGCGATTGTTCGTACGGTTTTCCGAGTTTCTACAACGTACCTCCCAATCTTGATAGTTCGTTCTTTGATGTAGTCATGCACACTGCTCGCCTCCCAGTCTGGATGGTTTGTTACAGTTTATTATCCAAGACCGGTATATATACCAAAAAGTCAGTAAGGACAAGGGTTTGAAGCAAAAGCAGTTTTCTACATCCACATATAACAGGCTTATTCTTGCATACATTGCTTCCCGAATTTATGATTTTGCTCCACTTAGAACCCATAAATAACGTCCAAAGCATTAAAAAAAGACCCATTACGTGTGATCCTTTCTTATAAACTCCTTCAATATTTGTAAATCGTTGTCAATCACTGTTCGTAGTGACGGATTGTAAAAAACAGCAGCAGGATGATATAAGGCCATAAGAGTATATGTTTCTACGCTCCAATGATAAGCATCTTTGGCACACTGTTGGACCCACGAATCATGAATGGGAACCCCATGCATGGCAGAGATCTTTGCTTTTTTTCCAAGGAGACGTTTGAGCGCAACCCCACCGAGGCAGACAATCATCCGCGGTTGAATCACATTGATTTGATAATCAAGTAGTGGTGCGTGTGCAAAAATTTCCTTCTCCGTCGGCTTTCGGTTGATTTTTCTCATTACAGGTTCCCCTTTAGGGCGACGCTCGCCCCATCTGTAGGGACGACTTCGCACCACGCTTGTCATATATACGTTCCTGCGGTCTAAACCTAGCACTTCTAAATATGTATCTAATATTTTACCAGAGCGTCCAATGAACGGTTGACTCTTCTTCGCTTCTTGTTCGCCAGGTGCTTCACCGATAAACATAACGTCGGCCTTTTCATTACCAGCACCGGTTAAAAAACCTTCGAGCTGATGGTCTCTAAGCGACGATTGGCAACGTTCTACAAGTTCGCGCGGCAACTCCATGAGCATGTCTCTCCTCCTCATTATTTAAATTTATTAAAACATATATCTTCAGCAAAAAAAATCACGATGAACGAGAAGAAACAACTGCAAACCCAAACGGATATCAAGCACATATACGAGCATATATAATTAGGAATCTTCAAACTGCTGTATTTCGCATTTGTTCGTTAACCATGAATGTTTTACCTGGCTTTTTGATTCCACTTTCATTGCCACCTCAGCCCGGGCACAAAAAAAGCCCCCAAAATGAGGGCATGCTACATATCACTTCTATTATTCTTCTTCGTCGTCTTCGTCCTCTTCGTCCTCTTCTTGATCTTCATCTTCATCTAAATCAGCAAAGGTGTCGTCCTCATCCTCACCATCTTCAGGATCAGTAGTACCTTCCAAACCTTCTTCATCATCGAAAGTCATCTCAGAAATTGTCTGGTTCAACATTTCCTCTGGATTGAAAGCAACGCCGTCTTGACGAACTTCAAAATGAACATGAACACCAGCGTCACGGTTATACGTGTTTTCACCAGCTGTACCAAGTGCGTCCCCTTTTGCAACCACATCTCCTTCTGAAACTTCCAAGTCTTGTAAACTGTGATAAGCTGTAACGATCTCATCATCATGGCTCAGCTCAACCACATTGCCCAGAAGGGGATCTTGTTCAGCTTTTACAACCTCACCACTAAGTGCGGCAGCTACTTCAAAAGCTTCTCCATCTGGATTTGCCAAGTCAATTCCTTTATTCTGATAGTAAGTCTGGTTGTAGTAAACGAGTGCATCTTCCTGTTCTTCATTTGTAGCATTATAATCATAGAAATAACCGACAACATCGACGACATCTTCATCTCGTACGGGCAGTTGCATCTCCTCTGCTTCAGCTCCCACTGGTAACGCTTCTTCTTCCTGTGGTTCACTGTCATATCCAAAGCCTTCGTCTTCGCTATCCTCTGCGATGTCAGATTCACCGCCCTGGAATACAAAGAATGAACTAAGCAACACTGCACATACTGTCAAATAAACTGCCGGCCAAAACCAAGGTTTTCTTGACCATTGTTTTATTTGACCCCCCTGGTTCTCTTTCTCTCGGGATTCAGAGATTTTTTTCTCCTCATCTTTCATTTTATCACCACCTCAGCAACCATTCTGATCAAATTAGTAGAAAGATATACTCCTGTGTGAAAATTTTTCTACATTTATTTTCAGAGATGGTGAGCAAAAGCTAAAAAAAGCGAATGACTAAAGATGAGCAGGTGCTAAGAACACGAAAAACCACCTCAATCTCGAGGTGGTATCAATATTACGATTCTGTTTCTTCATCCTTATCATTAAGGACGTATGCTTCCATATGTGATGAATCTTCGGCGATCTCTACGTCCTGATAGTAATGGTCAACGATTTGACGATAATTATTTCCTTCTTTTGCCATTCCATCTGCACCATATTGGCTCATGCCAACACCATGCCCCCAACCTTTCGTATGAATTACAATTTCCTCACCTTCACGCTGCCATTCGAAGTCGCTGGAATCAAGCTCCAGTAATTCACGAATCTCCCTTCCATGAAATGTCGTATTTCCTATAGTCACAGATGCTATCCGGTTCCCCTCGGTTCTTTCGATATTTTCTTGCAGATCGGTTCCTTCCGGGATCGAAACTCCTAAACGTTGTTCAATTTCAGCAACGGGGTAACGCTTGGTATTCTCATAGCGAGGGGAACCTACATCCCAAGGACTTTCCACACTCTGGAGGTATGGCAGAGACGTTTCCCAATACTCTTCAGCGTTTTCCGTGTGTCCATTGCTCGTCGAGAAAAAGGAAGCGGTAATGGGACTGCCATCATAGGTAATAATTTCACCGGCAGTTGCTTCTACCGCAGAGTTAATTTTCTCCATTCTATCCTCTGCTTCCGCTCCCCATTCTTGTTCCCATTCTTCTTCGTTTTTAAATACTTGGTGACTCGTCGTATCCGTCACGATGGCGTCTTCAGGCAAGCTCTCATCATCGCCGAGTTTCATTTGTTTGACGACAAAGGTTCGCGCTACAAGTGCTTGAGCCTTCAACGCTTCCATCTCGAATGCTGCAGGCATTTCTGCAGATACAACTCCGGCAACATAATCCTCCAACTCTACGTCTTCCACCTTATCTTGACCTTCCCGATACACCGGAACGACCACTTCCGGGCCCGGCTTATATTCTTCAGCTTCATCCTGATAGGAGGAAATTGTATCAGAATCTGGATCAGATGCGGGCGCAGCTAGTGGATGAGTACTGGTTCCGGAATAAAAAAGTACGAGCAATGCCGGAAGGACGATGAGTAACCCTGTAAATAGCACTACAGTCAAGATCAATTTTTTCAAGTGGCCGTCCCCCCTTAAATCTATCAATCTTGTCCAAATACTCTGTACGATCATGACCTACTCGTGCTATTTACTCTCTCTAAATCCTATGGACAAATTGAACAAACTAGAACTAAAAAAGAATCGAGGGCAAACGCCTCCATTCTTTTCTCTCTATTAGTTTTCTTTTGTAAGTAAACTAGCGAACACATAACCCATCAATGATAACACGATGGGGAGAACAACCGAATGCATCCCGAAGGGCCCCAGTTGCTCGAGGGGTTCTCCAAAAAATACGTAGATGACGATATAAGAGCCCACCCCGATGATGATAGAAGCCAGCGCCCCATAACGGTTCCCTTTTGACCAATACAATCCCAACACCAATGGCCACACGAATGCCGCTTCCAAACCTCCGAATGCAAACAAATTTAACGTGATTAAAAACTCTGGAGGGCTAAGGGCAAAGAGCACGACAAGAACCCCCAAAATGGCAGTTACACCTATACTGACGTTCCTTACTTTTTGATTCGTTGCCTGAGGGTTAATATAATTATAATAGATATCCTTTACAACAGCCGAACTGACCATTAAAAGCAGCGCATCAACCGTAGACATAATCGCAGCAAGGGGAGCGGCCAGTACAATACCAGCAAGCCAGGCAGGAAGCACCGTCATTGCAAGCGTAGGCATAACGTTATCCGCAACCTCAAGTTCAGGGAGGATCGGCCTCGCCAGCACACCTGCTAAATGCATACCAAACATCATGAACGCAACCACGAATGTTCCAATGATGAGAGCCCGGTGCATGGATCGGGAATCTTTATAAGACATTGCTCGTACAGCTACCTGGGGCAGCCCGACAACCCCGACACCAACGAGGATCCAAAATGATGACACATAAAGAGAAGTAAGATTTCCGTCTACCCCGAAAGGGGAGATGAGCAACTCGTTCTCAGCAGCAAGATCACTCATAATATTTCCCATTCCGCCGCCAGCGATAATCGTTGCGATAAGCAATATAAATGTCCCTATAAACATTATAATTCCTTGCATCGAATCGGTGACCGCGATCGCCCTAAATCCTCCAATAATGACGTAGATGAGAACAGCTACAGCAAAAATGAAAAGAGCAGAGGTATAAGACAGCCCCGTAAGCGCACCGATCAGTCGAGCACCGCCTACCCATTGAGCTGCCATCGCTGAGAATAGAAAAATGATGATACTGACTGCGCTTAAAATAACGACGATTGTGCTATTGTATCTGTTTTTTAAAAAATCAACTAACGTCACCGCATTGTACTTACGTGACATAATGGCAAATTTTTTCCCTAAAATCATGAGCACAAAATAACCTGTAGCAATTTGCGACATGGACAGAAGGACCCAGCCGAGGCCTTCATGATAGGCAGCTCCAGGCCCTCCAATAAAACTACTCGCACTTCCATATGTAGCAATCATAGTCATCGCTAATATTAAACCGCCCAATTCGCGGCTTCCTAGAAAATATTCTTGCATGAAATTACTTTTATGTCTTAAATGTCGGGAAGCCCAATACCCAATTCCAAATACCGCTATGATAAAAATCAGCAACGGGATGATCACTTCCCAGTTCATGGTGACTCCTCCCCTTCATCATCAAGAGGAACTTCTTTAAAGAAAAACTTAACGATCACTGTCACAAGAATGATCATAATAACCGAACCTATCACACAGCTATAAAAAAACCAGGCAGGCATGCCAAGTATGTAATGATATTCAGATACAGGTTTTGAACCTAACCCATAAGCAAAGGCAAACCACCATATAAAATTGAAAAGGGCAAGTCCAACACCAATCAGCGCTTCACGATTGGCGATTTTAAAACGCGGGTCAATCTCTTCATGTTTATCATTTGCCATAAATTCTCCTCCTGGTATAGACTTCTATGGTTATCATAGCGGAATTTGTCTAACTAAAAAAGAGGATCTTCGTCAGAAATAGACGAGAACACTATATGAGATTACAAAAAGTACGAACTCGGTGGATGACTGTAACATGAAAAAAGAACCGAAGTTTTATGCACTTCGGTTCTCTCTTCCACTCTAAAAAGGGCGTTCGACTAAATCTCGGCTTGAACCGAACGTCGGAGTCACCAAATCCTGGGAAGCTCGACTGGCTTCTTCGCTTCATATGCTCCGGTGCTTGAACTTAAGTCTTCTCGAACTACTCGGCTTCTTTCAAGCTTCCTTTTTGAATACGGGCATTTTAATGAATAGCCTCATTGTTAACGATGTGTATACCTGCATCTGAAACGTCTTTTTCATCCTCGACTGTTACACGTTCTACCCTTGCACCAAGATTTTGCAATTTCTTGTGAATGTCAACATAGCCCCTGTCAATGTGGCGAAGCTCTGTTAAAACTGTCTCGCCTTCTGAAACTAACCCGGCGATCACTAAGGCTGCAGCAGCGCGTAAGTCTGTCGCAGATACTTCTGCACCTTGAAGACGAGCCGGACCTGTAATGATTGCTGAACGATCTTCAATTTTAATCGCTGCATTCATGCGGCGAAATTCTTCAACGTGCATAAAACGATTTTCGAAGACAGTTTCTGTTGCTACACTCGTTCCTTTTGCTTGCGTAAGCAATATCATGAATTGCGCCTGCATATCCGTTGGAAACCCAGGATGCGGCATGGTTTTAATATCAACGGGACGTAAAATGTCAGGCCCAATGACGCGCATACCGTTATCCTTTTCTTCGATCACAACACCCATTTCGCGCATCTTTGCCACGAGTGGACGCAAATGTTCGGTTAGTGCCCCCTCAACGAAAACATCCCCACCGGTAATTGCCGCAGCAACCATAAAGGTACCAGCTTCAATCCGATCCGGAATGATCGTATGATCCGCTGCTTCTAGGCGGTCAACACCTTCAATACGGATCGTGTCTGTTCCTGCTCCGCGAACAACGCCGCCCATGGCATTGAGGTAATTTGCTAAACAAACAATCTCTGGCTCTTCCGCCACATTTTCAATAATGGTCGTTCCTTCAGCCATGGCAGCAGCCATCATGATATTTTCTGTTGCGCCCACACTCGGGACATCCAAATAAATCTTTGCACCTTGTAAACGTCCATTGACCCGTGCCTCAATGTATCCTTGCCCAATTTCTACACTCGCACCCATTGCTTCGAAGCCTTTCAAATGCTGGTCAATCGGTCTTGAACCAATGGCACATCCTCCTGGTAATGCCACATGGGCACGACCTGTACGCGCAAGCAAAGGGCCCATCACGAGAAATGAAGCACGCATTTTTCGCACATACTCAAATGGGGCAGTGGGACGTAATGACCTCTTTTCTGCATTTGCCGTAAAAACGCCATTCTCATACGATACGTCCATTTGTAAATGATTTAAAACACTTTGCATCGTGTATACATCTGCCAAAGGCGGTACATCGTATATGGTGCTAGTTCCTTTTTCAGCTAACAAGGAGGCCGCCAGTACAGGTAGAACAGCATTTTTTGCTCCCTCTGTTCTTACAGAACCTGTAAGCCGCTTTCCTCCCCGTACTATAATTTTCTCCAACGTATTCCCCTCCGCGTCCATTAATCATTCTTTTAAGAGCATGTTCAAAGAGTCTAAGCAAATCACAAGAGGATCTTCGACGAAGCTGATCGCACGTTAAGGTTATCATAGCCTGTAAAGGAGGCCGCCAGCTAAGATTCGCAGTTGGAAGGCAAAGCACCCTATCAGAAAATACATCATTGTTCCTCGTACATGTTCATACTTCACAACTTTATGATCAAAGCTCCCCTTCCTGGCTATATACTCCTTTTTGAACACACACTCAATCACGCATGCATCTTAATTTTAATGAACAGGCATATTGGATCGCTTGGCAACCAGACAGGAATGCTCACTTCATTCTCATGCTATTCAGTTGCGTAAATAGGCGTTCCATTCAGTTCCGCTTACGAACACGCCTATTTCACTCTAATTGCTGTTCTCCATGTATACCTTGAATGACCATGCTAAGTACCTTCCACTTTTCGTTAGCAAGTCCCACCTCTATGACGACATACAACAAAAAAGGTTACAGTCTTTTTTGGGTGTAGAAAGTTCCAAAACTCTGGGAAAACCACCTCAAAAAGAAAACACTTTACTTATGTGAAGAATTCCTACTTACGATCCGGAAAGACTCACTTATAAACCATCTTCCTCGTCCACTTACAGGTAAAACAACCTTTTTGTCTTTTGCTAACCGTCTTTACGTTTACCTTCTGTGCATACCTAGAAACGTTCATCTCCTACATTAAAGTGGAGGTTCAAAAGGTGAGGGAAGACTTCCTTAAAAAGTAGACCATATTTTCTCGTGCGAAAGAGTGCTTAAATAGTAATTTCAAGCTGAAGTTCCCTCCGCTGCTCAAAGGTTACGTCTTATCAAATGACTCAGTCTTTTTATTTCCCTTTTGAACACACTCTTAAAACATGTGACGAAGGTTTAATGCTTGGTTTAAGTACTCCAGAAAGAAGCTGCTTACTAAATGTGTAATTGCGATAACGACTAGAATAAACAACATGATGCCTCTGCCACTTTGTGGATGGCGAATGAGAACATCAAATTTAAATGCCTGCAAGCTCCACCAAACAATAACCAACACGAACAGGTTAAATAAAATATGTAGGATCGCTTGCTGTCCGAACTGTTCAAGCATGCGTTTCAACGTTTCCTTTCTTTTTCGTGCTTTTCTCTCTATCTTGCCCAATCATTCCATTGACCTACCCTAAAATGGCATTTTCTTCTTCAGATGCAGATTGTACATCATATTTATTATACCAAATCACCATACCCCTGTCGATAAGGCTAACAACACAACTTGTAACAAAATACATCCCTCTAAATGTATTCTATATTTTTCCGTTTATGCACTTTCTATTATGTACGAGTGAACTTTTAAAACAAAAAAACTGGGAAAGATATGATCACGTCTTCCCCAGTTTCTATCTTAAGTGCGATCCGCTACTTTTAGACGGATTTCAGCACGCATTAATGCGTTTTTTGCTCGCTTTTTGTCGATTTCTTCATCGTTCTTGTCCAAACGTTCTTCCGCACGTTTTTTTGCTTCTCTTGCACGCTCAACGTCGATCTCATTTGGACGCTCTGCAGCTTCAGCAAGGATGGTCACTTTATCCGGACGAACCTCCATAAAGCCGCCACTCACAGCTATTGTTTCCTGGCTGCCTTCTTTCTTTACACGAACAGCATCGATCGTGAGTGGTGTGACAAGTGGAATGTGATTCGGCAACACACCGATTTCACCTTGTTCCGACTTTGCAGATACCATTTCGGCATCATCTTCAAAAACGCTCCCATCGGGGGTAACGACGCTAACATTTGTCATCAAAGTAATCGTCCTCCTTTACCCACGGGGCTATGCCATTTCTTCCGCTTTTTTGGTCACGTCATCAATCGGCCCTACAAGCCGGAAGGCATCTTCAGGAACATCATCGTGTTTTCCATCAAGAATTTCCCGGAAACCGCGAATGGTTTCTTTAACCGGTACATATGAACCTGGTTGCCCGGTAAACTGCTCTGCTACGTGGAAATTCTGTGAAAGGAAAAATTGGATCCGACGGGCACGAGAAACGGTAAGTTTATCATCCTCAGACAATTCATCCATCCCAAGAATAGCAATAATATCTTGAAGTTCACGGTATTTCTGCAGGGTTTGTTGTACTTCTTGAGCTACTTTATAATGCTCTTCACCGACAACTTCAGGCGCTAGAGCTCTAGATGTGGAATCTAACGGATCAACTGCAGGGTAAATCCCCATATCCGAAAGGCTACGCTCAAGGTTCGTCGTTGCATCCAAGTGTGCAAACGTTGTTGCCGGTGCCGGATCCGTATAGTCATCGGCAGGTACATAAATGGCCTGAATCGATGTTACGGAACCTTTTTTCGTCGTAGTAATCCGCTCTTGCAGTTGGCCCATTTCTGTCGCCAATGTTGGTTGATAACCAACCGCAGACGGCATACGTCCTAGTAGGGCAGACACTTCTTGACCCGCTTGGGTGAAACGGAAAATGTTATCAATGAAAAGAAGAACGTCCTGACCTTCTTCATCACGGAAATGCTCCGCCATCGTAAGGCCGGTAAGTGCAACACGCATACGGGCACCTGGCGGTTCATTCATTTGACCGAAGACCATCGCCGTTTTTTCGATAACGCCGGAGTCTTTCATTTCATAATAGAGGTCGTTCCCTTCACGAGTACGTTCACCAACACCAGCGAATACGGAGATCCCCCCGTGTTCTTGAGCAATGTTATTGATTAATTCTTGGATTAGAACCGTTTTCCCTACACCAGCACCGCCGAACAGGCCAATCTTTCCACCTTTAGTGTATGGGGCGAGCAAATCAACAACCTTAATGCCCGTTTCTAGAACTTCTGTACCCGTGGTTAGCTCTGTAAGTTTTGGTGGTTCACGGTGAATGGGTTTGCGTTCGGCTTCGTTACCAATCGGTTCGTCCAAGTCAATATTTTCTCCTAATACATTAAATACACGGCTAAGTGTATTTTCACCGACCGGAACAGAAATAGGTGCCCCAGTGTCACGTACGGGAGCCCCGCGTTTCAATCCTTCACTTGAGCCCATGACAACGGTACGAACTCTATCATCCCCTAAGTGAAGGGCAACTTCCAATGTCACAGAGGCTGATACTTCCTCGTCGCTTTGATCGACAATCAGCGCATTATTCAATTCGGGAAGTGTACCGTCATCAAAGCGAACGTCAATGACAGGACCCAACACTTGCGTGATGTATCCTTCGCTCATTCCTTTTACCTCCTTGCTTCTAATGGTTTTCCTGTTATTCAAGAGCTGCTGCGCCACCTACAATTTCGTTGATTTCTTGAGTAATTGCGGCTTGGCGAGCTCGGTTATAGGACAATTGCAGTTCATCTAGAAGATTATCTGCATTGTCAGACGCTGCTTTCATTGCTGTCATACGGGCAGCAAACTCAGCAGCCTTCGCGTCTAGTAACGCCCCATAAATCAAGCTTTCGGCATATTGTGGAAGAAGACGTTCGAGAATGGCACTTTCTGATGGCTCATATTCATAGCTCGGCGTCGCTCCTACAGTTTCTTCAAGCTCCTCTGCTAGATCCGTTAATGGCAAGAGCTTCGTTTCTGTAACATCTTGACGCATCGTATTTACGTAGTGGTTATACCACATGTACAATTCATCGATATTCTCTTCTTGAAACATACCAACAGCTGTCCGGGTTATTGACTTAATCTCATCAAAAGAAGGGCTGTCAGACAATCCAAGGTGTTCGGCTTCGATTGGAAAGTTCAATCGCTTTAAGAGATCACGACCAATTTTTCCAATAATAATCAGTGAATATTCATCCTCTGATTCATGCCTTTCGGAAATTGTCTGCATTAAGGATCGCATCAGGTTGGAGTTATAACCACCTGCCAACCCTTGATCAGATGTGACTATGATATAACCCGTTCGTCGAACCGGTCGTTGCTCCATCATCGGATGGCTTGCATCATTATCACCAGCGGCAATACTAGCGACCACTTCCTGGATTTTACGCATGTAAGGTTCATATGCTTGTGCTTTCCCTTGCGCTCTTGATTGTTTAGAAGCTGCGACCATTTGCATTGCACTAGTGATCTGCTTCATGTTTTTTGTCGAGCCAATCCGGCCTTTGATTTCCCTTAATGAAGCCACTGTCGTTTCACCACCTTTTCACACCGATCCTGCCCTTATTCAGAAGGACTAAATGTTTGCTTGAAGTCTTCAATGGCTTTATTGAAGTCTTCTTTTTCTGGCAATGTGCCCTTATTACGAATGTGGTCAAGTACTTGTTGATGATTTTGCTTCATATGCGTATACAATTCTTTCTCAAAACGTCGAACGTCTTTTACCGGAATGTCATCAATATAACCATTCACAAGCGCGTATATTGAAACCACTTGATACTCAACAGCCAATGGTTGATTTACGTCTTGTTTAAGCAATTCCATCGTACGCTCGCCACGGCTTAACTTGGCTTGCGTTGATTTGTCCAAGTCAGATCCAAATTGGGCAAATGATGCTAACTCTCGGTAAGAAGCTAAATCAAGACGGAGGGTACCTGCAACTTTTTTCATCGCCTTCAATTGTGCTGAGCCCCCGACACGAGAAACAGAGCTACCAGCATTTACGGCTGGCCGTTGACCAGAGTTAAAAAGGTTTGATTCCAAGAAAATCTGGCCGTCAGTGATGGAAATCACGTTTGTTGGAATGTAGGCAGAAATGTCACCCGCTTGCGTTTCAATGAGCGGTAACGCTGTTAGGGATCCCCCGCCTAAATCATCATTTAATTTCGCTGCTCTCTCCAAAAGACGAGAATGTAAATAGAAGACATCCCCTGGGTAAGCTTCACGTCCTGGTGGGCGGCGAAGCAAAAGGGAGAGTTCACGATAAGCAGCTGCTTGTTTCGTTAAATCATCGTAAACGACAAGCACATGCTTTCCGTTATACATTAATTCTTCGCCCATTGCTGCACCTGCATATGGCGCGAGATATAAAAGCGGTGCCGGATCAGCTGCGTTTGCCGCAACAACAATGGTATAATCCAGTGCTCCTTTTTGACGCAGCGTTTCAACGAGTCCTGCAACTGTTGATTTCTTCTGCCCAATGGCAACATAAATACAAATGACATCTTCGTCTTTTTGATTTAAGATGGTGTCAATTCCAATTGATGTTTTACCGGTTTGACGATCCCCAATGATCAACTCTCTTTGCCCACGGCCAATGGGAACCATTGCGTCGATCGACTTGATTCCCGTTTGCAGAGGCTCTTCTACAGATTGACGATCCATGACTGAAGGTGCCGGGCTTTCAATCGGGCGTGTCTTTGTTGTACCTATATTACCTTCGCCGTCCATGGGAAAGCCTAAAGGACTTACGACGCGGCCGAGAAGCTCTTCTCCGACAGGAACTTCCATGATCCGACCTGTGCGCTTAACCTCGTCCCCTTCACGAATCTCTGAATACGGGCCAAGAATAATGACGCCCACATTGTTTTCTTCAAGGCTTTGCGCCAACCCCATAACACCATTTGAGAATTCGAGAAGTTCACCTGACATTACGTCCTGTAAGCCGTGAACGCGGGCAATACCGTCCCCGATTTCTATGATGGTACCAACTTCACTGACTTCTACATTCGATTGAAAATCTTCAATCTGTTCCTTAATCAGCGAACTGATTTCATCAGGTTTAATGCTCACTTCCTTCACCCCTTCATTAACGGTTAGTAGAGACAATTTGTCGTTCTATGCGCTGTAACTGTCCTCGAACGCTTCCATCATAAACACGGTCGCCTATGCGTACAACAAGCCCGCCTATAAGGTCTTCATCCTGCTTGCTTGTAACAACAACACGGCGATTATTCACTTTCGTGGTAAATTGCTGAGCGATCTGTTCTTGTTCCTGGTCAGAAAGCGGTCGAACAGCACGTACCTCTGCTCTTGCAATATTAAATGCTTCATCTGATAGCTTTTGGAAGGCTTGTACGAGGGGAAAAATGATATTGATGCGCCCGCGGTCAGCCAAGACTAAAAGCGTGTTCATAACCATTTCATGACAAGAGGAAAAGGCATTCTTAAGCAGCTCGTGCTGTTTTTCTAATGACATACGCGGATGCGCCATGATATCTTGCAGTTCTGGGACTGATTCAAAAATGGTTTGTACACCTAGAAGTTCATCGTTCACCTGTTCGATTACGCCTTTTTCTTGCGCCAATTCAAAAAGCGCTTTTGCATATCGATTTGCTACTGTGGATGCACTCATTTGTTTTCAACCTCTTTAAGATAGCTATCGATTAGTTTTTCTTGTTCGCTTTCATCCAATTCTTTCTCGATCACCTTCGTAGCAATCGCTACAGAAAGGCTGGCGACTTGATCACGAACAGATTCCAGCGCTTGTTCTTTCTCACGATTAATATCAGCAACTGCAGCATCCTTTAAACGGCTAGCTTCAGACCTAGCGTTATCGAGGATTTCCCTGCTTTGCTGTTCACTTATTTTATTGGCATTATCAATCATTTCCTGTGCTTGTTCACGTGCGTTCTTCAATTCTTCTCGTTGTTGTTCGAGATATTGTTCGGCTTCAGCGCGACTTTTTTCAGCATTATCGAGGTTATCATTTACTTGCTGCTCACGTTTTTGCATGACTCCAAGAAGAGGTTTCAATGCGAAACGACTAACAACCCATATGAGAAGCGAGAAGATAAGGAGCTGATACAAAGCTGAGCCCCAATTAATATCCGCGATAAATTCCAAAAAATCCATTCCATATTTCACTCCTTCCTGCGATACATAAGGAATGGCGAAGGTCCCCAGGGAACATCATCGCCATTCCATCATCCTTCCATTATCCACCGATACCGAGTACCAACATGAAAGAAATAGCGATGGCAATAATCGGAACGGCCTCTGCAAGGGGAATCCCAATGAACATAAGTGTTTGTAATGTCCCTCTAAGTTCCGGTTGACGGGCAACCCCTTCTAATACGGCTTTCATGATAATCGATACGGCAATAGCTCCGCCGATTGCTGCAAGTCCAGCTGCAATTCCTGCTGCAAGTTGTGCCATTGATAAAATCCTCCTTTAATATAATGAATAATAATATTGATAACATGCTCAGTTATTTGAGCAGGCGTTATTCACAAGTTTAATGCGATTCTACTTTGTGGGCCATATACACCATTGAAAGCATCGTAAAAATGAATGCTTGCAATGCCCCAATAAAAATTCCGAACGCTAACCAAGGCGCTAGTGGTAACCAAGTCAGCAAAATACCTGCGGCCCCTAAGCCTGTAAGCGAAACCAACAACACGGTGACAAGCTCTTTTGCGAAAATATTTCCAAACAGTCGCAACCCAAGCGTCAACCAGTTTGAAACTTCCTCAATGATCTTAAACGGAAAAAGAATGGGTGAAGGTCGAAAATAATCAAGAAAGTATTCTTTTCCACCTCTTATCTTAAGACCGTAAACATGCGTGAGGATAATGACAAACGCAGCCATTGTGAGCGTTAGCACCGGATCTGATGTCGGTGAACTCCATATTACATAGTGATCGGTATCTGTAGCGAGCTCGAATGGGATCCCAAGCATATTGGCCACGAATAAGTAAAACAAGAGCGTATAGGCTAAAACAATAAACCTGCCGCCGGTTTGCCATGCCATGTTAGATGTAATGATATTTCTACAAAAGTCCATAACCCATTCGATGAAATTTTGCAATCCCGTTGGACGCATGGCCAGCTTTCTTGCACCAATGATACTGAAAATCGCTACGATAAGAGCCGCAACGGTCGACATCAACATCGTCGTAATGTTGAAGTGTAAATCAAAGCCTGCGATGCTCCATGTCCACACTAAATCCTGATGGTCCATTTCGTTCACCTCTCTTTTTTTAATTGTAGGAACATGTCCACCAAAATGTAGAGATAAAGGCTCGCATAGCCTATTAAAACAGCCCATAAGTGGAATGTTTCAGGAAAGAATAGGGCGATGGCAACAGCCACCGCTATAGTAGCATACCTAAGAACGAGGCCAAGTGCTGTAATCAAATAGGGGATCATGCCAGAGGGCTGTTTATCGGCAGCACCACCAATAACTAAAGCCTTAATATAGACTGACATAAAGCTCATTAAACACGCAAAGCTGCCAAGAAGGAGGCCAAGAAATATAGATTCATACGGTGTAAGAAAGTACATGCAACCACTAACAAAGGCAATAAACGCCATCATCCAATAATAAAGCTTCATTCTTTGCTGCAATGACGGCATTTAATCATCGTCCCCTAAAAAAGGCCTGACCGCACGTACTACTCCATAAAAGCCTGCCACAATTCCAATAAGCATGCCAATAATAAGAAAAATGGGTTCTGAGTCCAGATAACCATCCAACCAATATCCGAGCAAAATTCCCCCAACCATCGAACCAACGATGGAAGATAAAATAGCAGACACGAGCACTGAACTACGCCACGGGCTACGTTTACCGTTCCCTTTGGCCATGAAGCCTCTCCCTTCAACCGTTATCTCAGATTTTGCTACTTATTAAATTAACTATCATAATACCCTTTGTAATCTTACAATAGGGACTATCTCCTGTCAACGACCCATCACAGATCAAAAGCCGGAAGTGATAAGGGTTTGATCACTCAGTCATTGTGTCAAAATGATGACAAATGTAAAATCTCAAGAATAGAGCACCTTACCCATCCCTGAGATGCGGGGATGGGAAGGGAATTATTTTCCAACAATCACAATAGTCGATTCTAGCGTATCTCCGCGATCTTTATGCTTGGCGTAAACCAACACATGATACACACCGGGCTCCAAATCAATTTCGCCTTTTTGAAATCGGCGTTCAAACGGTCCTTCGGGCAGATTTGTCTGCTGGTCAAGAGTTTTAATATATGCAAAGGTATCGGGATCATACAACGTAATCTCCAACTCTTCTGCCCCGCCTGGAAGAAATACTTCATACATCCAGTTCCCGCTTTTAGGAGCTTGGCCAAATTGAAAAGCACTTACACGTGGATAGTCTGGTTCATCACTAAAAAGTAGAAATGGCAGCGAAGCTTCCCGCATACCTCCATTCACTTTTATTTCTCCATCAATCCGCTTGAAATCGATGATATCAGGTTGTATCTCTACCTTTATCGTTGCTGTTTTCTTTCCCCCGGCATCCACGGTTAAGGGCATAGGCATTTTCCAGTCTAAACCTGTTCCCAAAGAAGTAGGGACATCAAAAGTATAGGTACGCTTTTGATCACTTAAATTTTCAACCGTAATATCTCTTTGTAGGCGTTGGTTTGTTTCATCAGCTTCCCATACTCCAAAGGATAAAGCACCTGGATATATAAGAGTGTCATTTTCAATAGCGGCTGCAATATCTACTCGCCCTGCACCTTGCACAAATGGCGGATATGGATCTCCCTCATCTGTATATAGTGGAACCGCTGTATTCATCAGAGTCGCCTTCACTTGCTCAGGCTTCCACTCTGGATGGGCTTGCTTGATCAGTGCCGCTGCACCAGCGATATGAGGAGCTGCCATGCTCGTGCCATTCAGTTCAAGGTACCCTTCAGGGACCGTACTGCCAATATCAACCCCAGGCGCTACTACATCTGGTTTAATATCCCAAGTTTGCGTCACCGGGCCCCGAGAACTAAACCAAGCCATATGGTCCGTTTCTTCTATATAATTGGTTTCAATCACAATTTCTTCTTTTTCACTATCCCTTATGGCTTTTTTTAATGCCGCTCCTTCATTATTTTCAATTGCCGCCGCTGTAATTTTGACCGGTTCGTCAACACCCGGGATAAAGGTTCCTGGTACGTTGTTCATAAGTATAACAGCGTGTGCACCTGCTTCACTCGCATTCTTTAGTTTATCTTTAATCGGAATGCCTCCACGCTCTATAAGAACTGCTCGACCACGCACATTATCAAGATCATCGGTGAAACCCAAACCACCATCAATAACCCTCATTCTTTTCTTTATATCCCAACTGATTGTTCCTTGAATCGGTTGTAGTTCTACCTCTCGCTCTTCCTCATTATCGATATCAGGAACATTCAATCTAGGTACCTTTAAAGGGGGTGTTGAGGCACCAACGGAAATTGCCTTTAGCGAGGTTCCCGGTGAGCCGACACTCCACATATCAGGACCGCTATTTCCGCTTGACGTAACGGTAACCACACCGGCTTCCGTAGCTTCATCAAGCGCCTTACTCGTTGGCCAATCCGGCCCATTTATCGGACTTCCCAATGAAAGGTTCAAAACATCTACCCCGTCTTCCACGGCTCGGTCAATGGCCTCCAGTATGTTCTCGGTTGAACCTTGCCCCTCAGGCCCTAACGCTCGATACCCGTAAAGATCTGCTTCTGGAGCCACTCCACGGACACTCCCGTTTGCTGCTATAATGCCAGCAACATGCGTTCCGTGAAAAGTCGTCGCTTTTCCTTTTACTTTCGTTTCCATCGGATCATCATCGCCATCAATGACATCATAACCTTGAATATAATTACGTTGTAAGTCAGGATGTTCATAATCAATGCCAGTATCAATGACACCTACGGTAACCCCGGCACCATTCAATCTTACTCCACGATCATCAAGTTCTGCTCGCAAACCTTCAGCTCCGATAAAAGGAACGCTTTCTTTTAATTCTTGATCATATTGGACACTGTCATCCACACGGCTAACCCCGGCAACCTCTTTGATCTGCTCAGCTTCAGAGGCTGGGAGCGTATAAGCCAAGCCCTGAAAAGCAGATGTATACACATAGTCAGGATCTTCACCTGAGGACTCGGCAATTCGATTACTGACTTCACTCACATCTTCATCGACATGAACAATGACTGTCTTCATCTCGTCTTGCCCTTGTACTTCACTGACGACACCAAAAGCAAAAAAAGCGAGTGAAAGGATCAAAAATACCCGCCAACGAAGTTTCATCTCAGCCCCCCCTTTTATAAGATAGCTTGTACGTTCTAGATTGAACTCATGCACAAAGGAAAAAGCGAGAGAAGAGATCAGGCCTAAAGTGGTAATAAAATCTAAGGTGAAGGGTTTCCTGCTTTGAAGGCGGAAACGTTTGGTTTTCTCGTCACACTTTTGCCATCAAAAAACCCGCCATGCTCTTGCATAGCGGGTTCCATAATCATTATTTCGTTCCAAAAAGACGATCTCCTGCATCTCCCAACCCAGGCACAATGTAGCCTTTCTCATCGAGTTTTTCATCAAGGGCAGCGAGGTAGATGTCAACATCCGGATGATTTTTTTGAACTTCTCCAACACCCTCGGGAGCTGCAATCAAACACATGAGTTTGATACTTTTTGCCCCGCGTTTTTTCAGGGAATCGATCGCTGCCACAGCTGATCCACCGGTCGCAAGCATAGGATCGATGACAATAAGATCGCGTTCTTCAATGTCTTTTGGCAACTTTACATAGTATTCATTCGGTTCAAAGGTATCAGGGTCTCGGTATAAGCCGACGTGACCGACCCTTACTGTCGGCATTAATGTAAGTATTCCGTCCATCATTCCCAAGCCAGCACGTAAAATCGGGACGAGGCCTAACTTTTTACCAGCGAGTACTTTTGATTGTGCAGGACCTACAGGGGTATTTACCGTCACCTCATGCAATGATAAGTCTCTTGTAATTTCGAAAGCCATTAAAGCACCAACTTCATCAACCAACTCGCGAAATTCCTTCGTCCCAGTAGAAACATCACGTATATACGTAAGCTTATGTTGAATGAGCGGATGGTCGAATACGTAAACTTTTCCCAATCGATTCACTCTCCTTTTATATCCTAAAAAATTGTACAGAAAAAAAAGAGCGGCATCAAGTCCATCTGTTCACCAACACACACAGACGACCTCCCAATTATTGGCAGGCCGCTGTTGAATTATTCATACAATGGAAATCTGCTCGTTAAAGCACTCACACGTTTACGAGCTTCCTCTTGTTTTACCTCATCATCAATGTTGCGGAGTGTTAGGCCGAAAATCGCCCCGATTTCATCCATTTCTTCTTCTTTAAAACCGCGGGTAGTGACAGCCGCTGTCCCAAGCCGAATACCGCTCGTTACAAATGGTCCTTCAGGATCAAATGGAATGCCATTTTTATTTGCGGTTAAGCCAACATCATCAAGCACCTTTTCAGCGACTTTCCCTGTAAGATTCAAGCCTTGCAGATCCAAGAGAAGTAAATGATTATCTGTGCCACCAGAAATAAGATCGATCCCTTCTTTTTGCAATGCTTCACCTAATCGTTTCGCGTTTTTAATGATTTGCTCCGCATAGTTTGTAAAAGAAGGATCAAGGGCCTCTTTTAACGCTACCGCTTTAGCAGCAATCACATGCATGAGCGGTCCGCCTTGCATCCCCGGAAAAACCTTCTTGTCGAGCTTTTTCGCAAATTCTTTTTCACATAAAATCAGGCCGCCACGAGGTCCCCGTAGTGTTTTGTGCGTAGTCGTGGTTACGAAGTGAGCATGAGGAACAGGATTTTGATGCTTACCTGCCGCAACCAGGCCGGCGATATGTGCCATGTCTACCATGAGATAAGCACCTACCTCGTCGGCAACTTCCCGGAATTTCTTAAAATCAATTTCTCGTGGATAAGCGGAAGCTCCAGCTACAATTAATTTCGGCTGATGTTCGCGAGCTGCCTCCAGTACTTTATCATAATCAATACGGTGGTCTTCCTCATTGACACCATATTCCACAAAGCGATATTGAAATCCGCTGAAATTGACAGGGCTCCCGTGCGTCAAATGGCCACCGTGGGATAGATTCATACCAAGTACGGTGTCACCATGCTCCAACACTGTAAAATATACACCCATATTTGCTTGAGCACCAGAATGGGGTTGAACATTGGCATGCTCAGCGCCGAAAAGCTCTTTTGCACGATCGCGCGCTAAATCCTCGACAACGTCAACGTGTTCGCAGCCACCGTAATAACGGCGGCCTGGATAGCCCTCTGCGTATTTATTCGTAAGTACCGAACCTTGAGCTTCCATGACTGCCTTACTTGTAAAGTTTTCAGAAGCAATTAATTCAATTTTATTTCTTTGCCGAGATCGCTCGTCCTCAATAGCTGCAAAGATTTCTGGATCTTGTTGCTGAATCGTCTCCATAAAACGCCTGCCCCTTTCATAGCTTATAAATCTGTCCCTATTTTAACACGGGAAAGCTTTAAGTGCGTGTTCAAAAAGAGGACAAAAAGAGCCGAGAAGTTTTAGAAAATGTTAGCTAATCGCCAAAATGGCGAGTCTATTGTCTTATGGCAAAGAGTCTGGCTCGAGCACCCTGCTTGTGCACCACGAAAGCATTCACTTCTTACGAAGGAAAAGTGTGGGCTTCTTTTCCGAGGAGCGGAGCGCCAGCTGGCTGCTTCAGAAGCGTTACCTCGGTCTTTTTCGAGGAAGTTTTCCCGAACTTTTTGAACAACCTCTTTTGAGGGCAGTTTTATTCGTATTGTGTCCTTGGCCCTCCGATATATTTCGGACGTGTACGCGCCATTGTTACAGATGCTTCCCCTACAAATGGTTTTTCAGCCCGAAGAGGAACAGCAACAGGTTTTAGATGCATGCCAATTAACGTGGAACCGATATCAACGCCTGCATCAGCTCGGATTTTTTCAACGACAACGGGGTCGCTTCCATTTGCATAAGCATAAGCAGCAACCGCCCCCCCTGCTCGTCGCGCTGGAATGAGCGAAACGATCTCCAGGTCACGTCTTTCCGCGTATTCTCGATCAACTACCAGAGCACGATTGATATGTTCGCACCCCTGATAAGCGACCGAACAACCCGTTTGTTCTCGAAAGGACTCCACAGTATGAAAAACGTCGGCAGCAATCACTTCTGAACCTGCACTACCGATACGCTCTCCGGCAATCTCACTCGTGCTTGCTCCAATAACAAGAAGAGATCCCTGCTTTAGATTTGCCTCTGCCTGCAACTCGTACAAGATTGCTTCAAGCGATGTCCGGATAGTTACACTCATTCACTTTCCGTCCCCATCATTTTTTCCACCCGTTTTCCATGGCGGCCACCTTCAAATTCTGTTGTGAGCCATTTCTCGACGATGGCCTTAGCTAGGCCCGGGCCAATGACTCTCTCTCCAATGGCAAGTACATTCGCATTATTATGACGTCTAGACATTTCCGCGCTAAACATGTCATTTACCAGCGCGCAGCGAATTCCTGGCACTTTATTCGCAGTGATGGACATACCTATCCCTGTCCCGCATATCAAGACACCATAATCGAATTCACCTGAGGCCACCTGCTTAGCTACCGGTTGAGCAAAATCGGGATAATCGACGCTATCTGCACAATCTGTTCCTACATCTTTATATTCGATTTCTAGTTCTTCCAGTAATGGAAGAATCTCTTTTTTCAATGACCAACCAGCATGATCAGATCCAACGATGATTTTCATCTTGACACACTCCTCACGATCTATTTTTTACATATGCCTCCAGCATTTCATTCATTTGTTCTGCTGTCCGTCGATAGTCATCAAGATCGCCACCAATCGGGTCAGTGATTTCCTCGTCGTAACCACTAACGTCCCCGAGCTTTGTGATCTTCTCCGCATAGTGAGGGAACTGTTGCTGAATTTGAGCCGCATGACTGTCTGTCATCGTCCACACTTCATCTGCCCATTCTAGCAAAGATATTGTTAATGGTTGTGAACGATGCTGATCCAGGCTCGCCCCATATTCACGGACAACAATACGTGCATGCGGCGCAGCTGATGTACTGGAGAATGCTTGCAGGCCTGCTGACTTCACTTCTAGTTGATCGGATTTCTCAGCCAAAAGAGCCGCGGCCATCGGGCTGCGGCAAGTGTTGCCCGTGCATACAAGCAAGACCCGATTAACCCCCATTATTCTTCCTCCTCGATTCTTTCTTTAAAAAACGTTCAAAAAGCCCGGGAAAATAAAACAGCTTACTCAAGAACCTTCCGCTAAGTGAAACTCCTGTAACAAACGAAATTATGCATCGCACGTATCCATGCCATGCGCTATGGCAATTTGCAGTTACGTTTCTAATTCTTCAGTGTACCCGTATTTTAACATAGAATTAGAACGTTTACCCTAATCCAAGTGTGTAAAGCATTGGGCGAAGGGTATTTAACCCAAACAGCATAAGGATGAGGCCGCCAAACCCTTCACCGATACTGCCAATCTTATGGCGGAGCAAAGTGGCCGCCCTCAAGCCCAGCCATGTAAGAAAGGTACTCATAACGCCAAATACAATAATGACCATTATTACTTCAACACCAAAAATACCGAGAGACACTCCAATTGAAAAACTATCTAGACTAACAATGAAAGCAAACAAAAATAAACCCATCCCATGCAAATGAAACGACGTTCCTTTTTCAGCTTTTCGGCTTGAATTTATCATTTGAATACCAATAACTAAGAGAATAAGACCCGCCACTACCTGAGCAATTTCAGCGTTATACATACTCGTCATCCAAAAACCTAGGCTAATTCCAAGAAGCGGCATTAGCATATGAAACAGCCCCACTGTTATAGCTATTTTAAGAATGTGAATACGAAGTGTTTGGAGCCCAAATGCCATCGCAACAGAAAAGGCATCCATCCCTAATACGGTTGCCATTACGGTCGTGCTCAACCATTCACTCATCTCATTCCTCCTGTCTCTCATAAACTTATGCGGACAAGAAGGAAAATAGAAATACGAGCCTAATCATTCATTTTTAAAGAACGACCCTGGCTTACACATCTTATCGCGGGTATGATCTTTTCCCTTAGCCATTGTCGCGGCGAAACTGCTATTACGAGTCATCTGCAGCTTTTCTTAGGCGATTCATGATGGCTTTCCCAAGCCCCGCTTCTACAAACGTTTGCACAAACAGGATATCAACATCTAACTTATCTACATCACGTAAAATGGCGTATAAACGTGATGAAATACTGTCCAAATCCCCAGCCGAACCTAAAATGAGAATTTCCTCAGCCGTAATTAATGATTCACGTTCCGACGTTACAGCGGCCGCCACTCGTTTGCCTTGTTTTTGCGCTTCGGCAATACGCTTTTGCATGATGTCTACGGAGCCTTCTACAAGCAAAAGCTGTGTCTTGGGGGCATAATGACGGTATTTCATCCCGGGTGCACGAACGCTCTCCTTCCCTTTCTCAACGCTTTCGGACGCGATTGAAATGCCTAGCGTTTTCTGGAGATCTTCTTCTGTGACACCCCCCGGCCGCAAAATCACCGGACGTTCACCGCTCACATCAACAACGGTCGACTCCAACCCATAACCCGTCGGCCCGCCATCAATAATCGCTGCCACACGTCCATCCAAATCCTCCTTTACATGTTCCGCACGGGTAGGACTCGGCCGTCCTGATCGATTCGCACTCGGTGCCGCCACAGGAACAGCGGATGCGGATATGATGGCACGGGCTAAATCGTGTCCAGGCATACGAATAGCTACGGTGTCTAACCCTCCGGTTACCGTAGCTGGTACTTGTTTACTTACCGGAAAAATTAACGTTAGCGGGCCAGGCCAATACTGCTCGATGAGTTGATCGGCAATCGAAGAGCGTTTTGTGACTAAGGCGTCCAATTGTTCGAATGATCCTATATGTAAAATCAGCGGATTATCACTTGGACGTCCTTTTGCCTCAAAAATCTTTTGCACAGCACATGTGGATAAACCATTCGCTCCTAAACCGTATACTGTTTCTGTTGGGAATGCGACAAGTTCTTCTGTACGTAGTAGTTTCGCGGCTTTTTCGATACATTCTTGATCATTGTGCACATCAACAAGTTTATCCACAACCCAGTGTTCCGTTTGTTGGTAATTCACTTTTGCCTCTCCTTTTCTTCCATAAAACCCTTCTATGACAAGGGATAGGCGGCTAACTTCATTAACTTGAGTTATCCACAATAATGCGTGATTTTTCCACAGGTCTGATCATAACCTTCTTAAGCATTGAATAAATCCTCCCAAATTTCTGCTAAAAAGAAGGTAAATTCAGGCCCATTCTCTTCTTCATCCTCCTGCTCCTTTTCTTCCTCGCTTTGCTCCTCTTCCTCTTCGCCGATACCAAGATCAGTTAAACATAAAGGCGGAAAAAGAACACACCACCAATTTTCCCCTTCACCTTCTCCAATTTCAATCACGAGCGCTTCATAATCCCCTGCCGGGTAAACAAGCGGTCCATACACACGGGTAGGAAACTCTACCTCTTTCTGCAAGGAGACATCCACAGGCAAAGAATCATCATAATTATGGACAACTTCTTCTGCCTTTTTTTCAATTATATCCAAATGGGATTCAAAAACTTTTCGCGCCTCTTCTATGGACGGAACTTCTTCCATGTGATCCGCACTGTAAAGCGCCACTTCATCCCTGACTTGACGTTTGATTTCTTGTTGCAAAAGTGAATCATCGTGGGAAAATATTCGTAAACGTATTGAATCCTCAGTTACTTCATCTTCTTGTTGCCAATGCTGCTGTTGACTTTCCCAATTCCCTACAACTAAAAATAATCCGATAAAAATATAAATAATCGCAAACTTCATTTTTCATCCCCGTCCTCTCTACCCCCAGTCTGGACAGAGGACGGGTCGCATTAAACAAAAAATCATCCGACAAAGTTTTTACCTTTCAACCGTGACGATACGATCTCTCCCATTAATGTCCTTGACAATATTCACCGTTGCATCAGGAAGCTGTTGTTCCATAAGCAGAACAACAGCAGGCCCTTGGGTGTCCCCAATTTCAAAAAAAGCGAGACCGTTGTCGGCAAGCACGTAAGGGAGATCCATTGCTAATTGTCGATAAAAATGTAAACCATCTCCGCCTGCATCTAATGCTTGACGAGGCTCATAATCTCGAACAAGGGGTGCCAGTCCCTTCCAATCACGCGTGGCAATATAGGGAGGGTTCGAAACGAGTACATCGACAACTTTGCCGTTTTCTCTTAATGGTGTGGCCATATTTCCTTCCAAAAAAGTGATTGATGGCGCGTGAAGCTGAGATGCGTTTTCCTTTGCTACTGTAATGGCGTCTGCTGAAATATCTGTAGCCCATACCTCTGCCTCCAGCCATTCAAGAGCAAGTGTAACTGCGATAGCACCACTACCTGTGGCAATATCTGCAATTATCGGCCGTTGAAAACGCTTCTTTGCTTTTTCCAAAATGAGCAGCACTAGCTCTTCCGTTTCCTGTCGAGGAATGAGAACAGCAGGATCAACGTTGAAATGACGTCCATAAAAAGAGGCCATGCCTGTAATATATTGAATAGGTTCCTCTTGTCCGTGGCGATCTACCATTTCCTTAAATTGACCCCACTCCTCTTCATTTAAGCGTTCCCTTAAATGAAGTTGATAGTGCACACCTTCCAGTTGCAGCACATTTTGCATTAAATGCTCCGCCGCTTTACTTTCAAGATCTCGTTGTTTTAAAAAAGACGAAGCCCAATGCAGGGCTTCGTACACACGTGGAGGTTCCGTCATTGTCCCATCAAATCCGCTTGCTCTTCCACAATTAAAGCATCCGTAATTTCATCTAGATGTCCTTGTAAAACCTGATCAAGTTTTTGAACCGTGAGTCCGATACGATGATCGGTCACTCGACTTTGTGGAAAATTATACGTACGAATCCGTTCTGAACGATCTCCAGTCCCTACAGCCGCTTTGCGGTTTTCTGCATACTCTTCTTCTGCCTCTTTTTGATACTTGTCGTATATACGTGCCCGTAAGACTTTCATCGCTTTATCACGGTTTTTGATTTGGGATTTTTCGTCTTGGCAAGAAACGACAATACCTGTAGGCTCATGCGTAATACGAACGGCAGACATCGTTGTATTTACGCTCTGTCCCCCTGGACCGCTAGAAGCGAAGGTATCAATACGTAAATCCTTATCATGAATTTCTACTTCTACTTCTTCAGCTTCCGGTAAAACTGCAACCGTAGCGGTCGATGTATGAATGCGGCCTCCAGATTCAGTTGAGGGCACACGCTGTACACGGTGGGCCCCATTTTCATATTTCATTTTTGAATAGGCACCTTCGCCGTTAATCGTAAAAATAATTTCTTTAAAACCGCCCATATCCGTCTCGTGCGATTCAATGACGTCCGCTTTCCAGCGTTTCATCTCCGCATAACGGGAATACATACGAAATAGGTCCCCTGCAAAAAGCGCTGCCTCATCCCCGCCGGCAGCTCCACGAATTTCAACGATCACGTTCTTGTCATCATTGGGATCCTTTGGAATGAGGAGAATCTTCAATTGCTCTTCAAGCTCTGTAATTCGTCCGTTTAATTCTTCAATCTCCCCTCTTACCATTTCCCTCATTTCGTCATCGAGATCGTCCTTAAGCATGGTTTTCGCTTCTTCCAGCTCTTCATTAGCAGCTTTATATTCGCGATACTTTTGAACCGTTTCCTCTAAATTTGATTGTTCCTTGGAATAATCACGTAATTTGTCCGGTTCGTTCACAATGTCAGGGTCACTCAACCACTCATTGAGTTGATAATAGCGATCCTCCACTGACTGTAATTTATCGAGCACAACATTCACCTCATCACATTCTACTGTTCTCAGTATAATATAAGGTTCTGGAAGCGTCAAAACAGCACGGGGTTTTTCACCATGCATGAAGGGGAATGCTTCAGTATGGAGGTGTAACATTTGAAACGTTATGTGATTATTGGTGGAGATGCCGCAGGGATGAGCGCTGCTATGCAAATTGTCCGTCGTAAGGGACCTGGCAATGCACAAATCACTACACTGGAGAGAGGAACGATTTATTCTTATGCACAATGTGGTTTGCCTTATGTCATTGAAGGGTCAGTATTACATCCTGATGATTTAATCGCTCGATCCATTGAGACCTTTCGAGAAGAATATGGCATTGATGCACGCACCGAGCATGAAGTCAAAAACGTAGATACACAAAATCAAGAAGTTCACGGAATTGACCGGAAATCCGATCAGCCCTTTACGATAACTTACGATAAATTATTAATTGCCTCCGGGGCAGATCCGATTCTTCCACCTCTTCCAGGTACTGACGCCGAAGGGGTGCACACGTTGAAGACCATCCCGGACCTTAAGCAATTACGCAAAGACATGCATGAACGCCACCATTTAACGATTGTCGGCGGTGGTTATGTCGGCCTTGAACTAGCGGAAGCTTTCAAAACCCGAGGGTTCAACGTCCTTCTCATTGATCGGAATAAACAATTAGCCAAAGTTTTCGATCCAGATATGGCTGAATTATTACAGGAAGAGACTAAAGACCAAGGTATTGATGTACGACTAGGAAAAAGCGTTACCGAACTGAAAACGGCAAATTCCGGCCGTGTTTCTGCGGTATGTATGGGTGAAGAGCAGCAAAACACAGACCTCGTTGTCTTCGCAACAGGTATTAAACCGAATACATCTTTTTTGGAAACAACCGACATTATGTTAAGTGAAAAAGGGGCTATAAATGTTAATGCCCAAATGCAAACGAACGTCAAAGATGTATATGCAGCAGGTGACTGTGCCCTGCAATATCATCGAATCAAAGAACAAGACGATTATCTCCCGTTGGGGACGCATGCCAATAAGCAAGGGCGTATTGCCGGCACCAACATGAGCGGAGAAAAGAAGTATTTTCAAGGCGTGGTCGGAACGGCTATTTTCCGTTTTCTCCGCCTAACCGCAGCACGCACAGGACTTTCTAAAAAAGAGGCTGAGAACATGGGACTTCCTGCTGACTCCGTATATTATAAAGGTACGGACATTGCCGGCTATTTTAATGACAAAAAGCCTATTCACATTAAACTTGTCTACCGTACTGACAACCAACTTCTGCTCGGTTCGCAAGTGATTGGGGAATCCGGTGTTGATAAAAGGATTGATGTTCTCGCAACCGCACTCTATCACAACATGAGCATAGATGAATTCGAAAACCTTGACCTTTCCTACGCACCGCCTTACAACGGTGTATGGGATCCTATGCAACAAGCAGCCAGGCGGGTCCGATAACAAAAAACAACCTCTCCACTTTGTAAGCAGAGAGGTTGATGCTGATTTATGACAGGTGTGCTTTCCGTTCCCAAAAACATGATCCCACTTGCAGCAATAAATCATTTCGTCTTTATGAAGAATCCGTCTCCATTAAAGATTCAGCCACATCTAGAACAATCCCTGTCTCCATCATATATTGTGGTGGATTAACTGGCGTACAACCAACGAGGCTGAAAAGAACCAACAAACAACAGAGCCTTTTAAACATAGCGGGCCCCCTTGGTTACCCTCAATAGGGGGTATATATCTATAATGCCCAAGGATTTATAACATAATAAATGGAGGTTACAGGAAAAGAACCCAATTAAAAAGAGCTGCTCCACCCAGAGCAGCTCTTCATGATTAATCCAAGTTGTATTTTTTCTTGAACTTATCGATACGTCCACCGGCGTCAGCAGCTTTTTGTTTTCCTGTATAGAAAGGATGGGAATCTGAACTAATCTCCACCTTTAGAAGCGGGTAAGTATTTCCATCTTCCCACTCAATCGTTTCTGTTGAAGACTGTGTAGATCCACCCAAAAATTTAAAACCGGTCCCTGTATCTAAAAATACAACGTTTTGATACTGCGGATGAATGTCGTTTTTCATTGATCTCATTCCCTCCTCTACGCTCTTTAGAAATAAGAGGTCTTTTTACACATAAATTGATTTTACCAACGTTGCCCGCGTTTTTCAAGTGCTAATTTATTTTTTCATTTTACGAGGACGAGCTCGATTTCTGTTGTGAATTCGCTCTTGCCTTGTCCCGTTCCATTCGCTCGAAAAATTCATCGTTGGTTTTTGTGTCTTTAATACGTCGTATAAAATGATCGACGAACTCCGGGGAATCATTCATCGTTTTACGCATAGCCCATAAGCTCTCGAGTTGTCCTTTGGAAATGAGGAGTTCCTCTTTACGGGTACTGGAGCGACGAATATCAATGGATGGAAAAATTCGCCTTTCAGCGAGTCGGCGATCAAGGTGGAGTTCCATATTGCCCGTTCCTTTAAATTCTTCATAAATGACGTCGTCCATACGCGAGCCGGTATCTACGAGCGCTGTGGCTAAAATGGTCATGCTGCCACCTTCTTCAATATTACGCGCAGCACCAAAGAAACGCTTCGGACGATGGAAAGCCGCAGGGTCAATCCCACCGGAAAGCGTGCGCCCGCTTGGTGGAATCACGAGGTTATACGCACGTGCCAAGCGTGTGATACTATCCATTAGGATCACTACATCTTTTTTCTGTTCCACAAGACGCATAGCCCGTTCTAATACAAGTTCCGTAACTTTAATATGGTTTTCAGGCACTTCATCAAAGGTGGAGTGAACAACCTCACCTTTCACGGAGCGCTCGATATCGGTCACTTCCTCTGGGCGCTCGTCAATAAGTAGCATAATGAGCTCTGAATTAGGATGATTTTCCGTTATACTGTTTGCTACTTGCTTGAGCAAAGATGTTTTCCCCGCCTTCGGTGGAGCCACGATCAATCCCCGTTGTCCAAATCCTACAGGCGTTACAATATCAATAATACGAGCAGACAGGCGGCCAGGGTTCGTTTCCAAGCGAATTCGTTCATCGGGGAATAGGGGCGTGAGTGCCGGGAAATGGGGGCGTTCCTTCGATGCATCAGGTTCATCCCCATTTACTGCTTCCACTTGCAATAACCCATGATAACGTTCATTATCCTTTGGCTTCCGAACTTTCCCAGAAACCTTATCGCCATTACGTAAATCGAAACGGCGGATTTGCGACGCTGAAATATAAATATCTTGAGAACTTGGTAAATAATTAATCGGTCTTAGGAAGCCGTATCCTTCCGTTTGAATAATCTCAAGAACACCTTCCATGAACATCAGGCCATCCTGTTCCGCTTGCCCCTTCAAAATCGCAAAAATCAGTTCTTGCTTCGTCAATTTACTATAATAAGATATCTTGAATTCTTTTGCGAGCCTGTACAAATCACGCAGCGTCTTTCCTTCAAGCTCGGCCAAGGATAAACTCAACACTCATCACCACTTTCTAATAATTACAGATCTATACTTCGTTTACAGGAATAATTATGGAGAGGCAAGGAAATTGAAACTTCAACAGCAAATTCCGTTGAACGGATCGAGGCAGTTAACCAAGGAGACTGGTTATGATTGGTTAACAACACGGGTTATAATGGTTACCTTCAAAATAACATATCAAAATTCGAAACAAAACCTCTTTTACCAAACATGACAACAACTGACAAAAAAACAATATAGCGATCATACGTTCTCTCACTTAAAATTATTATACCAGTCTTCAAACAAAAAACAAGCTTTAACTTCACTTAAAAAACTTGGCTTACGCCAAGCCTTGGAGAGAAGCCTTCATTAAGAAAAAAATCAGATCGCTCAAAGAGCGATCACGACTTGAATACAAAATCAGGTTTTTTATCAACATTATGCTTTCCGTCTACAAAGCGCACGGTGCCAGATTTTTGCCGCATAACCACCGATTGTGTGGTAGCCCTTGTACTTTTGTAATGAACACCCTTGAGCAGTTCACCTTCCGTCACGCCCGTAGCAGCAAAAATGCAGTCATCTCCGCCGACAAGATCATCCATTTTTAAAATTTTCGTTGTATCCTCTACACCCATGCGTTTACAGCGTTCAGCTTCAGCTTGATCTTTCGGGAGCAATCTCCCCTGGATTTCACCGCCAAGACATTTTAATGCTACAGCTGAAATCACGCCTTCCGGTGCGCCTCCTTTACCGATTAACATATCCATGCCTGTATCATTGAATGCCGTATTGATGGCAGCAGCCACATCCCCATCCTGTATGAGCTTAATACGCGCACCTGCTGCCCTGACTTCATCAATAATATGCTGATGCCTGGGTCGGCTCAAGATGGTAACGACAAGGTCATCAACGTCTTTTCCACGTGCTCTCGCTACTGCTTTAAGATTATCTGTAACCGAAGCATCTAAATCAATCACACCTACAGCCTCTGGGCCGACCGCAATTTTATCCATATACATATCCGGGGCATGTAACAACCTGCCATTATCAGCCACTGCGATTACGGCTAACGCATTCCACTGTCCATTGGCAACAATATTTGTTCCCTCAACGGGATCAACGGCCACATCTACACGTGGACCAAATCCATTCCCCAGTTTTTCACCGATATAGAGCATTGGCGCTTCATCTTTTTCCCCTTCACCAATGACCACGGTTCCTTTCATCGGTATCGTATCGAAAACATCACGCATCGCACTCGTTGCGGCATCATCCGCTTCCTCTTTCTGCCCGCGCCCCATCCATCTCGCAGCTGAAAGCGCCGCGGCTTCGGTAACTCGAACGAGTTCCATGGATAAGCTTCTTTCCATCCTTCTCCCAACTCCTTTAACATTTTATGCAAATATCCCCTCTTCCCACGTTATCAACTTCATGAAAAGGGGCATTAAATTGATTTGCCCATCATATACCAAGATTCCCCTTACTCATTCGCACATTGGTCATCTAGATAGGACGATCCCAGCGACGCTCAAGAAAACGCTTGTAAAAAACTTGAGACGTTAAAAACGTTGAGTCGTTTTTACGAACTTTTCAGTTGATCTTGTTCCTCGTCGGTCATTTCCTCGCGCCAAAGACAAGCACCGAGGCCAATGAGTTTGTCTTCTAGAGCCTCATACCCGCGGTCAATGTGGTGAAGACCGGTGATTTCAGTGACCCCATCCGCCAATAGCCCAGCGATCACGAGTGCAGCCCCTGCACGTAGATCACTTGCTTTCACCCGTGCTCCCTCTAATTTTAAACCACCATTCACCATCGCAGAACGACCTTCAATCTTAATATCGGCCCCCATCCGCCGTAATTCATCTATATGTTTGAACCGCGCGTTGTAGATCGTATCTGTAATAATGCTGGTTCCTTTGGCTTTAGCAAGTAGGGAAGTGACCGGTTGTTGTAAATCAGTAGGAAAGCCAGGGTGCACAAGCGTCTTAATATCTACACCTTTCAAATGGTCGTTCGACCGTACGACGATGGCATCATCCTTAACGAGTACATCAACACCCATTTCCTGTAACTTAGCTGTTAGTGATTCAAGGTGATTAGGGATAATATTTTCAATCGTCACTTCACTTCCCATCGTCGCTGCTGCAATCATATACGTACCGGCTTCGATACGATCCGGGATAATCGTGTGTGCACATCCTTTTAATTCATCTTTACCCTCGA
Organism: Geomicrobium halophilum; assembly: GCF_014207655.1. GTDB lineage: Bacteria > Bacillota > Bacilli > Bacillales > Marinococcaceae > Geomicrobium > Geomicrobium halophilum. The sequence continues at coordinate 330,723 of NZ_JACHHJ010000003.1, forward strand.
TCCGAATGACGTCTGTGCCTGCCCCTTTAATGACAGCACCCATGCTCGAAAGAATCGTCGCAACGTCAATGATCTCTGGTTCTTTGGCAGCGTTTTCAATAACTGTTCGACCTTTGGCTTTAACAGCAGCTAACATGATGTTAATCGTTGCGCCTACACTTACCACATCCAGGTAAATTCTTGCACCTGTAAGTTCATTGGCATGTAAGTAGATGGAGCCCTGTTCATTGGAAACAAAAGCTCCCAAAGCCTCAAACCCTTTAATATGTTGATCAATCGGCCTTGGCCCTAAGTTACAGCCCCCGGGAAGACCGATTTCTGCTTTTTTAAATTTGCCTAACATCGCACCCATCATATAATAGGAAGCCCGTAATTTCTTCACTTTTCCATTTGGCAATGGCATAGGGGTGACAGAGCGAGGATCGACTGTGATTGATTCACCTGCTAACTCCACATCTGCGCCGATGTGAGTGAGCAAATCCTCTAATACTTCAACATCAGAAATAAGAGGAAGGTTATCAATGGTCACCGGTGAATCTGCTAATATTGCCGCCGGTATTAAAGCGACTGCACTGTTCTTGGCTCCACTGATATGGACTTGGCCAGATAGCGCATGTCCACCCTCTACCATTAATTTATCCATGGTTTAGTCACTCCCTATCTTGCCTATTAATCAGTCCCAGTATTGACAAGGTGCTATGCTAATAGACATCTGTTATTTCCCGTTATTTGCTTTTTCCCAATCTGCAAGAAAAGCATCAAGACCCTTATCTGTTAATGGGTGAGTTACTAGTTGATGAATCACTTTAGATGGAATTGTAGCAATATGTGCCCCTTGTTTTGCTGCTTCTGCTACATGTACAGGGTGGCGAACAGATGCTGCTATAATCTGTGTATCAATGCTGTGAACGTTAAAAATATTAGAGATTTCACCGACAAGGTCAAGTCCATTATGACCAATATCATCAAGACGGCCGATAAATGGAGACACGTAAGTAGCGCCCGCTCTTGCAGCCAATAATGCTTGCACACTAGAGAAAATGAGCGTCACATTTGTCTCAATCCCATCCTCTTTAAAAACCTTCACAGCCTTGAGTCCTTCAAGTGTCATCGGTACCTTAACCGTAACATTGGGAGCAATTGCTGCTAATTCTTTTCCTTCTTTAATCATCTCTTCAGCCTCTGTAGTAATCACTTCAGCACTTACAGATCCGTTCACAATTTCTGTGATTTCCTGAAGGCGTGCTTTGAAATCAATCCCTTCTTTGGCAACGAGGCTCGGATTGGTCGTTACGCCATCGAGAATACCAAGATCATGGGCTAAGCGAACATCATCTAAATTAGCGGTATCAATAAAAAATTTCATGAAAAATTCTCCTATCTATAAGAGGATATTCAAAAAAGCCGGGAAAATATAAGAAAGCGACTTTCGCCGTGAAGCAACGGGACCGTTTTTCTAACACTTCCCTGCCTTTAGATCTAAGCTGCTTTGCAAAAAAGGCGAAAGGAATTTAAAATTAGGCTTTACCTGAGGAGCCAAAGTCACGCATCTTTCCTTTTACTGTTTCTTTAATTGCCTCACGCGCAGGTCCAAGATACTTCCGTGGGTCATACTTATCCGGATTTTCATCAAAGAACTCCTTAATTGCGTTCGTTGCTGATATTTGGCTTTCTGTGTTTACATTGACCTTTGCATGACCGTACTCGATGGCACGTTTCACATCCTCAATAGGGAGGCCCGTACCCCCGTGAAGAACAAGTGGTGTAAGACCGACAAGCTTATTGATTTCCTCCATTTGCTTAAATCCTAATTTTGGCTCACCTTTATAAGGGCCGTGTACAGAGCCAAGTGCAGGAGCAAAGCAGTCAACCCCTGTTTCATTTACCAATTGCTCACATTCTTCAGGAATGGCATACATTGCTTCAGCGGCATCCACCACAATATCATCTTCCTGACCACCAATTCTTCCCAGTTCGGCTTCAACCGATACACCTACGGCATGAGCCACAGATACCACCCGTTTCGTGGCTGCAATATTTTCTTGCAATGGGTCGTGGGAGCCGTCAATCATGACAGATGTAAACCCTGCATGAATCGCTTGCACGCAAGATTCAAAACTAGAGCCATGGTCAAGGTGAATCGCTACAGGAACGGTGATTTGATATGTATCCATAAAGGCTTTGACCATTTGGACCACCGTTGAAAATCCACCCATGTATCGGGCAGCACCTTCAGAAACCCCACAAATAAGCGGTGATTGTTCTTCTTGAGCAGCTTGTAAGATTGCTTGAGTAAATTCCATATTATTAAGGTTGTATTGTCCAATCGCATAACGGTTGGCTTTCGCTTCCCGTAACATGTCAGTCATCGAAACCAGCGGCATGAAGATCCCTCCTTATGTACACTTTAAAGTTCATATGCGATTTTAATTGTAACACATTCACTCCATTCATTTCTTGCAATAAATTGAGAATCAATCATCGGGTACCAAAAATTGGCTTACGATCTCCCGCACCTTATGTATATCAAATGGTTTCGATAATGAAGCTAAGAGTCCCAAATCCTCAGCTAATACATTCAGTTCTTCATAAGCTGTAATCATTATAAAACCTGCTGTACAACCCTTATCGCGCATTTTTTTTAATACATCGATTCCGCTTTGATCTGGCAATTTCAGGTCTAAAATCACAACATCAAAATCACACATATCCGCCCATTGCAACGCTTGGCTGCCTGTGGCCGCTTCCTCTACAACGTAACCATCTGCTTGTAAGACTTCTTTTATTAAAATACGGATGCCAACGATGTCGTCAACAATTAGTACTTTTTGCATTTCTATCACCCCTGGCAAAAGAAATAAACATTCAAAAGGAAGCAAAAACCGAGTAGTTGGATTAAACATGGCTTCGAGTACCTACAATCCTTCGAACTAGAGAGATTGTTTTTTCTTTTTCGAGAATTTGATTTTGAGGGACTCGCTTCGGCGTTGTTAAATGTAACAGTTTTTTCCGGCTTTTCTTGAAACAGACTGCAATTTTCCCGAGCTTATTGAGCATCCGCTAATAACTGTTAATTTTACATGTGATTTCCTTCTTTATACTTATTCTGCACCATTCTTTCATCTCCTTTTTTTGTTAGAGTAGAAATGAAAGGGGTTCAGTCTATGTTAAAAATGTATACAACGCAATTGCAACGGGTCTTCTCCTCCATTCAAGACCAGGAAGAGGAGATTGCTGATAGTGCAAGACTACTCGCTCAAGCACTTGTGGGGGAAGGAGAGATCTATGTAAGTGCAAGCAGGAGGTTCGCACCACTTGCAGCTGCTATTGTACAAAATCAGGATACACCTGATGGAATATCCTGCATTTCCTGGACAGACACAATTAAAGTAACCGCTGCCGATCGTTTACTTATCCTTACGAACGGAAAGGAAACAAACCAGGAAATTGAAGACTTGCAGCAACTATTAACCCTCAATATTCCCCTCGTCTTGTTAGGTCCTGGTCACCCCGACCTTTCATTTGTAGAAGGAATGGAGGAGCCCATTATGGTTACGACACCATCATCTCCGATCGTCCCTGCGCTTGACGGAACAAAAAGTGGCTTTCCTACAGAACTGGGTATGATTTATGCATATCAGGCAATGATCTTTCAACTTCTGGAGATAATTGAAGAATAGTATAGGGTTTATAGCATTAACCATTGATAAACATCAATGATTTTAAAAAAATCGAGTGTACGCCACTCGATTTTTTTGCCTATTCGTTTGGCAATGCGGAACGAATAAATTCACGAAAAAGTGGTTGAGGACGAGTAGGCCGTGATACAAACTCAGGATGAAACTGGGAAGCCACGAAAAACGGATGGTTGCTTAGTTCCACAATCTCTACAAGTCGATTGTCAGGGCTTACCCCCGAAACAACAAAACCTGCTTCCTCAAGCGCCTCACGATAGAAATTGTTAAACTCATAACGATGACGATGGCGCTCGTAAACAATTTCCTCACCATAAGCAGCTTTTGCAACCGATCCTTCTTTTAGTTTACAAGGATACAGCCCGAGACGAAGCGTACCACCTAGATCTTCGACATCTTTTTGCTCCGGAAGCAAATCAATAATTGGGTCTTCCGGATCCTCAACTAATTCCGCTGAAGCTGCATTTTCGTAACCAAGCACATTCCGTGCAAATTCAACCGAAGCAAGCTGCATTCCTAGACAAATTCCAAAGAACGGGACGTTACTTTCACGGGCATAGCGAATAGCGCTCATTTTTCCTTCTACCCCGCGGTGCCCGAATCCGTAAGGAACAAGGATCCCATCCATTTCTTTCAACTGATCAGCGGCATTTCCAGGTGTAATTTCCTCGGAATTAAACCAGCAAATGTCCACATCTGCATCAAAAGTATATCCTGCATGCTTGAGGGACTCAGCTATGGAAAGATACGCATCAGGAAGCGCCACATACTTACCAACGATACCGATCGTGATCTTTTTAGAAAGATGATTAACCCTTTCCACTAGCGCTTTCCATTCAGTCATTTCAGCTTCAGGTTCCGGACTCTCTAGATTCAAATGGTCACAAACGATCGTATCCAGCTTTTGTGCCTGTAAATCTAAGGGTACCTGGTAAAGAGTATCCGCATCACGGCATTCAACCACCGCGTTCTTATCTATATCACAAAAGAGCGCAATTTTTTCTTTCATATCAGCTGGCACTGCTTGTTCAGTACGGAGGACGATGACATTCGGTTGGATCCCTACTGAACGCAATTCCTTAACGCTATGCTGGGTAGGCTTTGACTTCATTTCACCAGCAGAAGGCAGATGGGGGATTAACGTGCAATGGAGATACATCGTATTTTCCACACCAACATCACTTTTAATCTGGCGGATCGCCTCAAGAAATGGCAAGCTCTCAATGTCTCCGACTGTTCCGCCTATTTCAGTAATCACAACATCTACATTAGCTTCATTTCCAGCACGATATACACGGTCCTTAATCTCATTCGTCACGTGGGGGATGACTTGTACAGTTCCGCCTAGGTAGTCGCCGCGGCGTTCCTTTCGAATCACCGATGAATAAACTTTCCCTGTCGTTACGTTACTGTTCTGATTAAGGTTGATATCAATAAAACGCTCATAGTGACCCAAATCAAGGTCAGTTTCAGCCCCATCATCTGTGACGAACACTTCGCCATGTTGATAAGGACTCATCGTTCCCGGATCGATATTGATGTAAGGATCAAACTTTTGGATGGTAACGTTCAGACCTCTATTTTTCAATAATCTTCCTAGGGAGGCAGCCGTGATCCCTTTCCCGAGAGATGAAACAACCCCGCCCGTCACGAATATATACTTGACTGACATACCTTGTGCCTCCTTTATTTATCTGCATAAAAACAAAAAAAGTGTCGCCACAACCACCAGCAGGGTGGGGGCGCACTTTTATTGTGTCTCTTCGTTCACCTATCATTTACAGCTATATTTTTCCTTCAGCTGTACAAGCCCAAAAATGATTTTACATTCACCAACATCAAAAGTCAAGGTGAGATAAGATTAAGGAGTTCATCACTGTTCTTCCTCGTCTGCACCCTTACTGTCTTCTTCATCCTGGCCTTCATCATCCTGACCGAAACCTTCAAAGTCATCTTTTTCCTCGGTGTCCTCGTCTTCTTCGTTCGCGAGTTCATCGAGTTCGTCTTCTAGATCCTCAAGATCATCTTCCATATTTTCGGATTCTTGATCATCATTTCCTCTAGGAGTTGGCTGAAAAGTATTGCCTAAATCATCTTCAGATTTATCAACGGAATACCAAGCCTTTAAACCCCAATGATTCGCCCCTAGATGAACAAAACGTCCATCCGTGTTTAAAGAAGTATACAATTTTGTACGACGTTCATCCATTTCATCTTCATCAATTTCTTTGGTATTCACGATTTCAGTAAACAAGTCTTTATAGAGAATGGGTTCTCGTTTTTCTTTTAAAACCAAGTAAGCAAGTTCGACTGTCGACGTTTCCATTACTTGCTCACGACTTAATTCACGAATGGTCACGGCATCTTACACCCTTTCTAAAGGTTCTCTATCATCCGGCAGAATAGCATACATACCTATCATTATAAACATATTTTCAAGGTTTATGCCATAAAAACACATCAGTTTTTCTTCAAGAGTGCATCGAGTTGTAAGCGGGTGTATTGCGCGAGTGTAAATTGCTTCCGTAATGCCCAGCGTCTGAATGTCCACATGTATCCTTTGACCATGATATTTTCAGCCATAATGTAAATCTCCTCATCACTAATCTGCAAATACCCTTCTTCTCGACATTCAATGATAACCTTGCGAATGTCCTTTGTCATACTCTCGTCCTTTTTGAGTACATAAATAAGTGATTCCTTAGGCAGTGATTTCACTTCCTGATACATGACAAGCACCTCATCTTGCATCTCATCCATCACTTGAAAAAGGGCTGCAACCATTTGCTGAAATCGTTCACCCGCAGGTAGGGTTTGATCCAGCAGATGATTAAAACGAGTGGTCACTCCTTCATAAACCGCGTCACAAACAAGATACAAAATGTCTTCCTTCGACCCGATATATTCATACAAAGTGCCAATGCTAAATCCTGATGAACGGGCAATCTCTCGAGTCGTCGTACGATGAAAACCTTTCTCCTGAAAAAGATCGACAGCGCTTTTAATCATTTGTTCACGCCGCTTCTGAATTAACCGTTCATCTTTAACTACCGAAGGCACTTGTCTTTTGCTCATCCATCCACACTCCGATCTCATCAGCTTTGGCAAATCTTTCGAGAAGATACTCCATTGAATATTTTAATGATCCCTTTATAATCGGCACTTACATCTTGAAAATGCCCATACCGATATTCAAGGTGTACACGAAGTCTGCAAACAATTACAGGATTCATCTCTACATAGTCCTAATTTTTTGAATTTTGATCTAGCATCCAGAACCAAGTATGGCCCAGATGCTAAAGTAATCCTTGTTTCCCTTTATACTTTTAAAAGCACGGCATCCCCTTGGCCCCCGCCGCTGCAGATCGCTGCAATACCAAGGCCTCCACCGCGTTTCCTTAATTCATATGCTAACGTTAATAAAATACGGTTGCCGCTTGCTCCGATTGGATGCCCAAGAGCAACAGCTCCGCCATTCACGTTAAGTTTGTTCACGTCTATGCCTGAAAGTTTCTCGCCAATAAGCGCGACAACTGCAAAGGCCTCATTCATTTCAAATAAGTTAATATCACCGGGGTGGTAACCCGTTTTTTTACAAAGTTGTTCGATAATAAGTCCAGGCGTTTGCGGGAAACGTTCAGTCTCGACTGCAATGGCGGTGTGTCCGACGATGGTCGCCAATGGTTCAATGTTGTCTGCACGCGCTTTTTCTCCATCCATAACGATGAGTGCACTCGCCCCATCGTTAACACCAGGAGCGTTGCCAGCGGTTATCGTCCCATTTTTGCCGAAAGCTGGAGGTAACTGTCCTAACTTCTCAAGGCTGACTTTTTTACGGATAGCTTCATCACGATCTACGACGGTTTCGTCACCGCGCCGCCCGGGGATGGTAATCGCGGTAATTTCCTCCCCAAGCCGCCCACTTTCCGTCGCCTTATTCGCAAGTTCATGGCTACGGACGGCCCATTCGTCTTGAGCCCCCCGTCCAATATCATAGTCAGAAGCATTGCGGTTGCCATACACGCCCATGTGTACATCTTCAAACGCACATGTCAATCCATCATGAATCATCAGGTCGATAAGCTTGGTATCGCCCATTTTCTGCCCAAAGCGCATGTTCGGGAGAAAATGAGGGGCTTGGCTCATCGACTCCATTCCCCCCGCGGCAATTGTTTGCGCGTCACCACTACGAATGATTTGATCCGCAAGTGTCACACTTCTCATACCTGAAGCGCAAACCTTATTCACCGTTTCTGTTTTTACGTCCCATGGAATGCCCGCAGCACGGGCAGCCTGCCGTGACGTTAGTTGGCCTTGTCCGCCTTGCAACACATGTCCCATAATGACTTCATCGAGACTTCCAGGCTCAATGTGAGCACGCTCCATCGCTGCTTTTAATGCATGTCCCCCAAGTTCCATCGCTGATAACGGGGATAATGATCCCCCCATCTTGCCAAATGGTGTTCGCGCACCTGAAACAATCACTGTTTCTGCCATAACCATCCCCATCCCTCTTAATTGAGTGAGCGCTCGTTCTTCCTTTTACACTGGTTGTTTTGCACCAACCACTGACCGCTCTAGAATCTCAACGATATCGAGCGTCTGAATATCTTCTTCAAGCTCTTTATCTTTCGTACCATCACTAAGCATTGTTAAGCAGTACGGACAAGCACTTCCAATCATCGTTGGATTCACTTCCAACGCCTGTTCTGTCCGCGCCACATTCACCCTTTGACCGGCTTCTTCTTCCATCCACATCATACCGCCGCCAGCACCACAACACATTCCGTTTTCACGATTTCTATCCATTTCAACAACTTTCAAGCCGGGAATGGCTCGCAAGATTTCCCGCGGAGGATCGTAAACTTCATTATAGCGCCCAAGGTAACAGGAATCGTGATACGTAATTGTCTCTTGAATCTCATGCGAAGGGCTAAGCTTTCCTTCTTCCAATAGTTGCACGAGAAGTTCAGAGTGATGATACACTTCCACGCCTTCAAGCCCGAACTCCGGGTACTCATTCTTAAACATGTTGTACGCATGGGGGTCAATTGTCACAATCTTCTTCACGTCATTTTTTTCAAATTCTTGGATATTGCTCGCCGCAAGCTCTTGGAAAAGAAATTCATTCCCGATTCGCCTAGGAGTATCTCCGGAGTTCTTTTCCTTATTTCCAAGAATCGCAAAGGAAACGCCTGCTTCATTCAATAATTTCGCAAATGATGCCGCGATTTTTTGGCTCCTTTTATCATAAGAACCCATAGAGCCTACGAAAAACAAATATTCAAACGTTTCATCTTTTTTCTTCAACTCTTTAATCGTTGGGACATCAATATCTTCGCGGCTATCCCTCCATTTTTCCCGTTCCTTGCGGTTAATACCCCAAGGGTTTCCTTGTCGTTCAATATTGGTGATCGCCCTTTGCGCATCCGGGTCCATTTTCCCTTCGGTAAGAACGAGATAGCGTCTCATATCAAGGATTTTATCAACATGTTCGTTTGCCACTGGGCAGGCATCTTCACAGTTTCGGCACGTCGTGCACGCCCATAGCTCTTCTTCTGTAATGACATCACCGATGAGGTTCATATCATAAATATCTTTCGTAGCAGCAACTTCATCATCACCGCCCCGATTGGCAAGTTGATTACCTGTCGTGTCACTAAATGCGTACGCAGGCATCCAAGGCGATTGTGATGTAATTGCAGCACCTTTTTCCGTCAAGTGATCACGCATTTTTAAAAGCAAATCCATGGGCGAAAGCATCTTCCCGCTTCCCGTTGCCGGACACATATTTGTACAACGCCCGCATTCCACACAAGCGTACAAATCCATAAGCTGTTTCTGATCAAAATCTTCAATTTTATTTTTTCCAAACTCTTCTTTCGTTTCGTCTTCAAAATCAATGGACTCCAACTTCCCAGTCGGATGAGTCGGCCCCACCCAAACATTGGCCGGTCCAGCAATCAGATGTGCATGCTTTGATTGCGGTATATAAACGAGGAATGTAAGTAGAAATAGCAAGTGCATCCACCAGAAGACGTAAAATAACGCACCTGCAGCCGTTGCCCCTAAAGGCTCAATCGCTAATGCAACCACCGATGAGGCCGGCTCAAAGATACTTGGTGAACTGCCCGCAAGCCACACGGTTTCCGCGCCTTTCGTCATCAATTTAAACACCATTACACCACTGAGAAGGATCAGGACAAGTCCTGCTTTCCATCCGCGTTTCAACCGGACGAGCTTTTCAATATAACGGCGATAGAAGGCCCATACAACGCCGAATAGAATTAAAAAAACAACAATCTCCTGTGACATCGTAAAGAAAGGATACAACGGTCCTAATGGCAAGTGGCTTCCCGGATTCAACCCTTTCCAAATCACATCAATGGCACTGAATTGGACGATAATAAAACCATAAAAGAAAATGACGTGAATAATGCCACTTTTCTTATCCTTCAATAATTTCTTCTGACCAAAAACATTGATCCATACGGCTTTTACCCGCTCTTTCGTGGAGTAGATAAACGACGGCTTCTCCCCAAGTTTTATAAAATCCACCCTGGTTTTCACGAGTCGATAAAATAAAAACAAGGCATAAAGCGTCACGGATACGAAAGCGATTACATGAATCCAGTGAAATATCTCCAATCATACCTTCCCCTTTCTCCCTTGTGCTTTCTCCTTAGAACAAGTATAACAAAAAACGGAATGAATAACCATTCATTTTGTAATTCTTTTTAACAATTGCAATACATTCCTTCATATTGAGGTATGATGAACACATCTTAAAAAGGGCATAGTAAGCAAAGAAAACTCATAAATGGAGGAGCGCTTGATGTTTACTACGATACTTTTATGGATCATTATCCTTTTACTACTGATCGTGATTTGGTTCATTCTTGATTTTCGATACGGACGGAAACGTCATATGGAACAAGCAACAAAAGCAAAAACTTTTCCGGTTCGCTACGGGGAAGCACAATTGATAAAAGACGGCCGTTATTTTTTTCAAGAATTATTCAAGGATATTGAACAGGCTCAAGATCATATCCATATTTCCACTTTTATCATAAAAGAACCGGGTATCGGTACTCAGTTTTTAGCTTTATTAGAACGAAAAGCCCGGGATGGTGTCCAAGTCCGCCTCCTCGTGGATCGACTAGGAAGCAGGCTAAAAAAAACCACCATTCATCGGTTAAAGGCATCGGGCATTTTGTTCGCCTATGCCCATAAACCTGCTTTTCCCTTTATTTTTTACAGTGCAAATCGCCGCTATCACCGAAAGATCACCGTCATTGACGGTAATATTGCCTACGCAGGCGGCTTTAACGTTGGGAATGAATACGTCGGAAAGAAGAAGTTAGGGTACTGGCGTGATTATCATTTACGCATTGAAAAAGAGGGCGTTACTGATTTACAGGAAATATTCTTGGACGATTGGGCAGAAGCCGGTGGCGCTGCTCCTTCGAGCCTGGAACCTTCAACGACTGAAAAAGGTGCAGAGCCCTTGCAAGTTTTCGTTACCGAAGGCGTTGGTCACGTCGATACCTTGATGAAAATGATTAAAGGTGCTGAGCGTTATGCCCTTATAGCTACGCCTTATTATGTTCCCGGGAAAGAGCTTCAAAATGCCATCCTGGACATGGCCGAACGCGGAGTTCATGTTGATATTCTCCTTCCAAAAAAAGAAGATCATCCACTTGTCAAAGATGCAGCTTATAACTATTTTAGAGATTTATTAAGCGCGGGTTGCAACATCTTTGAATACACCCCCGGGTTCTTTCATGGAAAGGCCATCATTATTGATGGTAAATTTGTAATTATAGGGTCAGCGAAATTTGATAAGCGAAGTTTCTTTCTGAACGATGAATTAGATCTTATTTTTCATCAAGAAGGTGAAATGGTTGCAAACGCCGAAACGATCGTTCGGGAGGATTTGCGGTCAGCGAAAAGAATTACAATTGAACATGTCGAAAAGCGAACTTGGTTCGAAAACGGAAAGTCGCGGGTGAGTGCTTGGCTTTCAGAACTTTTATAAGCACTTAGCCAAAAAAGAGGCGGCGACAGGAAGAATAGAAACCAGCTAATCGGATTCAATAGCAAATAAAAAGTAATGCTCATTCTCGGCATTACTTCGTTTCATTAAAGGGGCATTATTTTGTTGAGTGCTGCTTATTTCATGGGGATTTTTACGATTTTATGGGAGAGGGCTTGCACTATTGGTATAGCGCAAGCCTTTGATCTCTTTAGAACTTAATTTCTTGGGCCGCGTCCCATTCATCATCATTACGATAGCGGATGACTGTCGGACGACAAATAAGGACGATAAAGTTTTCATCCTCAGGGCTGCTGTACTTCTCTGCGATTTTTTCTGACCACGCTTTCTTTTTATCGTCAGGATTCTTGGCAATCTCCGCTGTGGCCTCAACTTCTATGAAAGCTTCTCCCCGTTCACGTTCTTCGTAGCCTAACAGAATATGGACGTAAGGATTAGCTTCAATGTCCTCGACTTTGTGTGTGTCTTCAGCTGTTGCGGTGAAAAGTGTGAAACCTTCATGATGAAACGTCATATAGCGGGCATACGGGCGGTTATCTTTTAGCGTAGATAATACGCCAATGCGATTTAATTTCAATACCTCGGCGATTTTCTCTTGCAAGACATGGTTTGACATGAAATCGGCCTCCTTTCAATTTAACTATAGATACCATACCCAAATTGACATTTTTCTACTCGTCCAGCTTCTTGGAGCATCGTTAATCACATATTGATATAGAGAAGGAAAGGAGTATTAGTGCCTATGAAAACAATGAAAAGCAAAGCCATTCGCCCCGGCGATACAATCGGGCTTGCCATGCCTGCAAGTCCTGTTAAAATGGAAACATTACAAAAAGCAATCTCAACGCTTGAAAACCTTGGTTTTCATATTCAATTTGCTCGTCGTTTCAATAAAAATAATAAAAATTTTCTCGCCGGAAGTATCAACAGCCGGGTCGAAGAACTGCATACGCTCTTTGTCGACCCGGAAGTAGACGGCATTCTTTGTCTCCGCGGGGGGTATGGGACACCGGCACTGCTTCCGTATCTTGATTATTCGCTCATTGCCAGGCATGCAAAATTACTCATTGGCTATAGCGACATTACTGCCTTACACATCGCCCTGCAGCAAAAAAGCAAGATGATTACCTTACACGGGCCGATGGCAGCTTCTGATTTAATCGACGCCCCTTCTTTTACAACCCAACATTTTTTGCATAGCCTAACGGCTGAACGATGGCCCCAGCGTTTAATGAACCCTCCTCGTTTTCCAATCAAAACACTTGTCCACGGGACAGCAAGTGGTATTTTGACTGGAGGGAACCTCACTGTAATCGCTGGGTTAATGGGGACACCTTTTGAGATCGATACACGTGGAAAGGTGCTGTTTCTTGAAGACGTAGACGAAGAACCTTATCAAATTGACCGGGCGCTTACTCAATTATCATTAGCGGGAAAACTGGATGATGCTGCCGCCTTCATTCTCGGAACTTGCGAAGATTGTACCTCAACGGCTTATCCTAACGGCGACAATGTCATCACCGTATGTGAACGAATTCTAGCCCCATACGGCAAACCAACCGTTTATAATCTGCAAGCAGGACACGGGGATCATCAACTTACCCTCCCTCTCGGTGCACGCGCACAGGTGAATGCGACAGGTAAGCATATCGATATTCTTGAAAAGGTGGTTATCTAAGTGGTGAAAAAAGAAGCAGAGCAACTGTTGGCGTGGCTTTCCCAGGTAAGACAGGATTTTCATATGTATCCTGAATTAGGTATGAACGAATACCGAACGATGGATAAGATAACTGAGTACTTAGATGATTTAGGCATCCCTTTTGAAAAAAATGTCGCGAACACCGGAGTTGTTGCGCTCATTGAAGGAAACAATCCCAACGGAAAAACCGTTGCCCTCAGAGCCGACATGGACGCGCTCCCGATTCAGGAGGCCAATGACGTTCCTTATCGCTCGAAACACGAAGGAAAAATGCACGCTTGTGGCCACGACGCTCATATGACGATATTGCTTGGTGCCGCCTCCATATTAACATCGTCTCGTAAACAACTTCCTGGAAACGTAAAATTACTTTTTCAGCCTGCCGAAGAGACCGTAGGAGGTGCGAAACCAATGCTTCAGGCGGGTGCGCTTAAAAACCCCGATGTAGATGCGGTGCTCGGACTTCACGTCGCCCCTGAACTACCGGTGGGCACTATTGGAGTGAAATATGGGCAGATGAATGCGTCCTCGGACGCGCTTTACCTCACCGTACGCGGTGAAGGAACCCACGCGGCGTACCCCTCTGGTGGGAAAGATGCAATTGTCATCGCCGCTCAGCTCATTTCTTCTTTGCAAACGATCGTGAGCCGCAATGTGGATGCTCGGCAAAGCGCGGTCGTTACCTTCGGCACAATCGAAGGCGGAACCCAGCCGAATATTGTCGCAGATAAAGTGGACCTTCAGGGAACGATGCGTACCCTCGACCCGGCGGTGCGCGAAGACGTCCTCGCCCGTATGAAAGAAACCGTAGAATACGTCACGAAAGGATTAGGCGGTCGTGCCGAACTAGAAATCGAACCTGGTTACACCGCTCTTATTAATAACGATGAAATGGTGGACCTTGTGAAAAATACAGGGGTCACACTTCTTGGCAGTGATAAAGTTACTACAATCCCAAGACCCAGTCTTGGCGTCGAAGATTTCTCCTTCTTTGCCGCAGAGGTGCCGGGGGCGTTTTATCGTCTAGGTGTACGAAATGAAGACAGGGGCATTGTTCACGGCGGCCACACTCCTCGCTTTAATATCGACGAACGTGCGTTAGCAATTGGGGCTGCCATGCAGGTGAGCAACGTTCGATCCTTCTTCAGTATAAGCTAGGGTTAAAGGGGGAGAAACCGTTGGTGAGCTAAAAAACTTCATGACTTTATCTGGACGTACATACTCATTGGTCTTTTCATTTTTGCTGAACTTTATTTTCCGATCCGATTTATTTCCGGAAATCAAAAATATAATGTTGAAAACCAAAGGCTCCGAGCTGTAAGAGCCTTTGGTTTTACATTATCAAGACAGCGATGTTTGTTCTTCTTCGACCTCAAGCATATAGCGCCCGTTCTTTTGCTGGACTTGAATCGAAGCCCGGCAAAACGTTGATAACGTTTCCGACGTTATCATGTCCTTTGTACGACCAGCATCAAACACTTCACCATCACGGAGCAACAGGGTTTGCTTAAATGCTGGCAAAATTTCATCCACTTGGTGTGTAACATAAATGATCGTTGTTTTCTGTCGTTCTGCTAATTGTTCCACCTTGTTCAGCAATTGAGCTTTCGCGAAAAAATCAAGCCCATTACACGGTTCATCGAGCATGAGAATCTCCGGGTCGGCCATAAGCGCACGCCCGATGAGCATTCGTTGTTTTTCCCCTTGAGACATGTGGACATAGGGTTGTCTTTCCAAATAACGAACGCCCAGATCGTTCATAATCGCTTTTGCTCTTGCCATATCTTCAGCCCCCGGATGCTCATGCAAGCCAATCGAGCCAAACGTCCCACTCAACACTACTTCAAGGCCAATATTTTGTTGTTGGTCATGCATTTGTTCGGAAAAAGAAAAACTTACCCAACCGATTTTTTTGCGTAGTTCTTGCCAGGGAAACTGCCCGAACTCTTCTCCGAGCACGCGCACGCTTCCTTTCGTCGGGAACTGATAACCGCAAATGACGTTTAAAAGTGCTGTTTTGCCCGCCCCGTTCATGCCAAGAATCGCCCAATGTTCCCCGTGCTTAACTTGCCAATTTACATCTTTAAGGATGGGTTTACTCCTTGTAACTGTAAGGCCTTCAATATCAATGAGCATTGTTCTCATCCCCCGTCCCAAGTAATATACTCATTATGGTAAGGAATTCTGAACAATTGTCAATCGTTGAGCTCTTTCACAAAACGAGCTAACACTGCATTTAACTCTTCCGAGCGCCATGTCGGCACTTGGTGACCAACCCCTTCTATGTAAACAGATTTGACTGCAGCCTTTTTTACACGCGAATAAAACGTATTTTGATACCCTTGTGCATAGGGATCATGTTCCCCGTATATCAAAAGCAGCGGCGCCATCAGCCGGGGCAATTCATCTCTGTAATCTGCCTTTTCTCCGACTTCATACCAACGCTTTAAAACACCTGCTTGTACGCTATTGATCGTCGCAGCTATTCTCCTGCGGGTCGTTTTGTTAAAGGTATGCGAAAGAGAGAGTGCATAGGACATCAGCGGCTGCCAGTGATGGTCCGACGCCCAAATTCCAAGGTGAAATAAATGTTCCAATACCCATGTATCTACAAAGGGGAAACCACCGATCAAAGCAACACCTTTCGTACGTTCGGGATATCGAAGCGCAAACGCGAGCGCCCCTAAAGATCCCCAAGAGTAACCGCAGACGATCACTTGGTCGTCATTTTCGTGCTGGGTAAGCGTGTACGTATCTTCCGCTAATAATTCGATCGTAAGTGGTTGAAAGCCGACCTCACTTGCCCCGTGACCACGACCATTAAGGGCGACGAGCTTCAGATGATCCGCAAGTGGCTCCTGATGACGAAAAACAGCTGCTCCAATCCCGGGTGGATGGAAAAAATAAATTGCCTGACCCCTTCCCTTTTTATCATAATGAAGTCTTGTACCATCCTTTGCATGAAACAAAAACAAGCCGCTCACCTCCTTACTATAATAAGATCCCCCAGGCTGCAAGGCTTATTCGCAACAACGGGCCGAATGGCCCATAGGCTTTCACTCATTTCATGGTAATGAGCATAGTTTTTTGGGGAAAATAATATTCGAGACCTGACAATTTCGGAGGAATAAGGATGATTTTTCATGCAAACAAAGGCCAAGTGAATTACGGGGAGACGATCGGAATTCTAATGCTTGACACCCACGTTCCTTTTATCCCTGGCGATATTGGAAATGCCACGACTTTCCCTTACCCTGTCAAATATAAAAAAGTCAATGGATTAACAGTGCAAAAAATGTACGAAGAAAAAGTGGATGTTCTCCCTCTACTAATTGAGGCAGGAAAGGAATTAATTCAGGAAGGAGGGGTTAAGGCGATCACCGGTAATTGCGGCTATTTCGTTCTTTTTCAAAAAGAACTTGCGAATAACCTGAGTGTTCCGGTGTTTATGTCCAGTTTGATGCAGTTGTCTTTGCTGGAAAAGATGATCAATACTCCTCATCATAAAATAGGCATCATCACGGCAGAATCATATCGTTTGAGCACCGACTTTTTACATGCCGTCGATACAAACCCAGAAAACGTGCACATAATGGGATTAGAAGACAAGCCCCATTTTGCCGAAGTTGCGATTCAAGAGATGGGATTTCTTAACACTACAATCCTTGAAGAGGAAGTGGTAGAAGCTGCATTAGAACTTGTCCATAATCATCCAGAGATCGCTATGTTTGTACTGGAATGCAGCATTCTTTCCCCCTACTCCAAGGCGCTACAAGAACGTGTCCAACGCCCCGTCTTTGACTATATCACGTTAACAAACTTTGTTTTCGACGCATTTGTTAAAAAAGAAACCCCCCGTTTCCACTTTTAGTACGGATAACGGGAGGGTCACGGCTGTACGTGGCAACTGTTAAATTAGCGGATAGTACGGTTCATAACGAGGATTCGTATAATAAGGCGGTCTCATTCCAATTTTGGGCATCGGCCATGAGTCTTCTATATACCTCATGGTGACCTCTTCATCAGATTCATCTAATGTGAGCAACGTTACTTCTGGATAAAATTCATAAGGCAAAAAATCTCCTCCTTCCTTCTCGATTCAGTGAAGACATTCGCCGATCTATACATTACCCATAAATACGGCTCTCGGTCGATCATCATGCCAAAAGAATGAATGAGCGGAAAAATTGAATATGAAGAAGTACCACTGAGCCCTGGAGCAATCCTCGCATTGTGATATCCTCGAACATCAAGATTACGACAAGAACAAGTGAGGGCAACGGACAAGAAAAACCCCGGATGAAAGAGCTCATCCAGGATTTGCTTGATTTACATTTTTTGGGGTGCTTGAACGCCGATCAAGTTAAGGCCATTCCGTAAAACGGTTTGTGTTGCGTTCGCTAGCGCCAGGCGGACCTGTGTCAAACCTGGGTGACCCGGGTCAACAATTCTTTCTGCATTGTAATAACTATGGAATGTTGACGAAAGTTCATGCAAATAATTTGGAATCCGGTGTTGTGCGTATTGCTCGGCAGCTCCTGCGACAACCGTTGGAAACTCTCCGATTTTTTTCAATAGCTCATACGCTTTTTCTGAATCAATGAGCGCTAAATCCAGTTCGGCGCTTTTATCATAAGCAACCCCTTTTTCCTCAGCTTGTAGGAATAGGCTGCTCACGCGGGCATGAGCATATTGCACGTAATAAACAGGGTTCTCGTTTGATTCTTCAACAGCCAGATCCATGTCGAAATCTAGATGAGTATCTACGCTGCGCATGGCAAAGAAAAAGCGTGTGGCGTCAAGGCCGACTTCCTCAGCCAGCTCGCGCATCGTCACCGCGTTGCCCGTGCGTTTGCTCATTTTCATTCTTTCGCCGCTCTTAAACAGATTCACGTTTTGACCGACCTGAAAATCGAGCTTCGCTTTTGGATAGCCAAGAGCCTGGATAGCAGCATGCATGCGGGCGATGTACCCATGATGATCGGCACCAAATAAGTCGACAAGTTTATCAAATCCGCGATCCATTTTATCTTTATGATAGGCGATATCTGGGAGCAAGTACGTATATGAGCCGTCATTTTTCACGAGGACACGGTCCTTATCATCGCCATAACGAGTGGATTGGAACCAGGTCGCCCCTTCTTTTTCATAAACTTCACCATTGGAACGTAACGTTTCGAGGGTTTCTTCCACTTTTCCGGATGTATAAAGAGAGGATTCTGAAAACCAGGTGTCAAACGATACACGGAAATCTTCTAGATCCGCTTGTAATTTCTTCAATAAATGATCAAGGCCGAGCGTTTGAAAATGATCCACTCTTTCTTTTTCAGAAAGGGAAACAAACTCTTCTCCGTGCGCTTTCGCGATATCGTTTGCAATGTCGATAATATCTTGACCCTGGTAGCCGTCCTCAGGAAGCGCCGCATCCTTCCCAAGGGCCTGCAAGTAACGGACTTCCAATGATTTAGCCAAGTTGTCGATCTGGTTCCCGGCATCATTAATATAATATTCCCGCTTTACGTTGTATCCGGCCATGTCGAGGATATTACAGAGGGAATCCCCCACAGCGGCCCCGCGGGCATGGCCAAGATGGAGGACCCCCGTCGGGTTGGCAGAAACAAATTCTACCAATACGGACGTTCCTCCTCCGACATTCGAGCGTCCATAAGCCGCACCTTCACGAAGTACTGTTGGAACCACCTGCCGGAGGAACCGTTGATCGAGAAATAGGTTGATAAACCCCGGCCCTGCTACCTCTAGCGTACGGACGGAGGCCTTTTCCTTATTAAAATGCTTGGTGATCTCCTCCGCGATTTCACGTGGATTCTTCTTAGCCACACGTGCCAATTGCATCGCAAGGTTTGAGGCATAGTCCCCGTGATTTTTGTCCCTTGGTGTTTCCAAGATAATCGCCGGGATCTGTTCATACGTGGCCAGTTCGGCGGCTAACACGGCATCGCATAAAGATTCTCTGATCTGTTTCTTCGTTTCGTCCAAAATGTTCATGTTTCTACGTCTCCTTACCTTCAATCGTTACCTGATAAAACCCGGCATTTTGCCCCTGTAATTCTAAATCATAAGCAATTTGTATGTTCACGACTGCATCCTCAGGATATTCCACCTGCACACGCTTCGTTTTGGCTAATGTTTGGAAGCTTCCATAAGGGGTGCTATAAGACCCTTCAGTCTCTTTCCCTTCCATGTAGGCTTGCCGCATGGAAACAGCTCCTTGACGAATAATTGTCAACGTATCCTGCTGAATTTTGATCACCGTTTTCACTTCACCAATATCTTGCAATTGTTCTGTAAATGTCACATACGTACTCTGTTCCTTTTCTACGAGTTCACCATCCCCGTTTACATGGAGATCTTTGTGTTCGTCTCCTTGCTTGACCTTGGTACTCATCGAAACATGAATCGGGATGCCTGTATTCGTCATTTAGGTGGGGTCCCCTTTCCTATTGTAGAGTTTATCCCTTCTTCTTGCCCGTTGCAACAACTGAATGTTCACTGCTAATAAGTTCGCCAAGACTAGCAGTAAATTCCTGCTACCTAAAGAAAAATAGATGTATGAAAAACGACGACATTGATGTCGAATTCCGGTACCCTATGATAGAATAACCTTGGCTATTGTTTGCAACAGGAGAGGGGAAAAATATGAACCACTTACTTAAGGGAGTCGCAGCAATTACATTTTCCTTGCTTGTGCTCGCTGGCTGCGGGTCAGAGGATGAAGATTTTCTCAACTACTTAAACGGCCCCTACGACGAATTTCTTGATATGGAAGAGGAGC
Source organism: Geomicrobium halophilum (assembly GCF_014207655.1). Taxonomy (GTDB): domain Bacteria; phylum Bacillota; class Bacilli; order Bacillales; family Marinococcaceae; genus Geomicrobium; species Geomicrobium halophilum. The sequence goes on from NZ_JACHHJ010000003.1 coordinate 350,966, forward strand.
TCGACTCTCTCTATGATGAGTATGATGCAGCACTTGCCGACAATGATGAAGAGGAAGCATTCGTTATTGTCAAAGAAGACCTTATCCCACAGCTGGAATTGATGGTGGAACATGTGGAAAGTGTTTCAGTCGAAGACGAAGAGGTTCAAGATCTTCACGATATCCTTGTGGAAGAAACCCGCCTGAATCTGGAATCAATGTTGACTGAGGAAGAAGCCTTCGAAGCTGTATCGGAAGAAAACGATGGAGAGCAATCTGAGCAGCTACTAGAAGAACGGGATGAACTTCTCAATGAAGTGGATGCAAAAAGAGATGAATTCATCAACCAAATGGAAGTTCTTATGGAAGAGCACGATATTACTTACCAATAATGCAGCGGCGATGATCGGTGCGTCGGCACCCTCTCTCATCGTTGTTTTTTTCTGCACAGGCGAGGAGGCGTATGCATTTTGTCCAAAACCTTTGGGCTTACTCTCTTGTTCATCTCATTTATAATCGCTTTTCTTCATATGACTGCCGGGATTATCGCCTTTGGACTGGCGCTCTGTTTGCTAAGTATCCATCATTTTAAACAAGAAAAACGGGAATGGTTTGTGGCGATTGTTTATTTATTGCTAGGTATTACTTTAATGGTACTGGCAGTGATCTTTTATTTTGCAATTGAGTTGTGAATGTTTACGTCGAATTTCACTGATACAAGCGCGTATTTCATTTTTGAAGTAGAGAGCGGACACAATTTGTAGTATTGTTTGTTCCCTTCACACACTATATATGGTATCATGTGCATATAACCGAAAGATTGGAAGTGGCGAATGATGACGACGATTACGAAGCATAGCGGCTCTCGTACGATGCCATTTGACCGAGAGCGCTTATTCGCATTTATTGACGAAGTGACAAGCGACATTCGAATAAAATCCTATATAGATCGTTATAAAGAAAAGGTCGTAAAGACGATCGAAGCAAAAGAACAATTTGCCGCTGAAGATATTACCCAGCTCTTACTCTTAACTGCAGCAGAAAATAACGACATCGATATGCCTGAATGGACGTACACAGCCTCTAAGATTTTTCTCCGTGATTTATACAAAAAAGCAGCATACAACCGCAGTTACGATGCAGAACAAAAATATGGCAGCTATTACGGGCTGCAGAAACGTTTAGGGCAGTTGGGCATCTATGACGTTACTATCTTGCGAGACTATACACGTGAAGAGATTGAAGAAGCCGCTACGTTTATTGATCCTGAGAAAGACTACCTTCTTACATATGCCGGCTTGCGTACGCTAAACGATCGCTATCTCGCAAAAGGCTATGATGGGAAGGAAGTCTACGAACTCCCGCAGGAACGCTGGCTTACGATCGCGCTTACACTAATGTCCCAGGAAGATCGTTCCAAGCGGCTTGAACTCGTCAAAGAAGCTTACTGGGCGTTATCCAACTTATATATGACCGTGGCAACACCTACGCTTGCCAACGCCGGGAAGAAAGCAGGACAACTTTCCAGCTGTTTCATTGACACTGTGGACGACAGCTTGCAAGGTATTTATGACAGCAACACCGATATCGCCAACGTTAGTAAATATGGCGGCGGCGTAGGGGTATACATTGGAAAAGTCCGCGCGGCCAACTCAGACATTCGCGGCTACAAAAACACTTCCTCCGGGGTTGTGCCATGGATTCGCCAAATTAACAATACCGCTGTAAGCGTTGATCAACTCGGCACACGGGCTGGCGCAGTGGCTGTCTATCTTGACGTTTGGCACGCTGACATCTTTGAGTTTCTTGATTTACGCTTAAACAATGGGGATGAGCGTAAACGTGCCCATGACGTTTTTACTGGTGTAACCTTACCGGATATCTTTATGGAAACTGTCGAAGCTCGTGGAGATTGGTATCTGTTCGATCCTCACGAAGTTCGCAAAGTATTCGGATGGTCGCTTGAAGACAGTTATGACGAGGAAAAAGGCAATGGAACATTCCGCGAACGCTACGAGCAGTGTGTGCAATCTAACGAACTGACCAGCCGTAAGAAGGTCAAAGCTATCGACGTCATGAAACGTATCATGCAATCTCAGCTGGAAACCGGCACACCATACATGTTCTACCGTGATGAAGTGAATCGCATGAACGCAAATAAACATGAAGGAATTGTTTATAGCTCAAACCTCTGTACGGAAATTATGCAAAATATGTCAGAGACCGTGGTTGTCGAACAAATTGAAGAAAACGGGGAAATCATCGTCCGTAAAAAGCCCGGGGATTTTGTTGTTTGCAACCTTTCTTCGATCAATCTTGGACGGGCTGTTCGAGCCGACGTACTCCCGCGTCTCATCCCTATACAGGTACGGATGCTCGATAATGTCATCGATATTAACAACCTCCCTGTTGTGCAGGCCCAAATGACAAACCATAAATACCGAGCGATCGGCTTAGGAACATTCGGATGGCATCATCTACTTGCCCAGAATCATTTGGAATGGGATGACCCTAGAGCAGAAAAGCTCGCGGATCAGATTTATGAAGATATCGCCTATCGTACCATTCAGGCAAGCGCAGACCTTGCCGTCGAAAAAGGTACCTATCCGGCTTATCCCGGTTCTGAGTGGGAAAGCGGACGCTACTTTGAACGCCATGGTTATTTTAACCAAGATGAAGACGCTGCATTTGGGGATCAGGAACAATGGAAAGCGCTGGCTGAGCAAGTTCAGCAAACGGGGATACGGAACGGTTACTTGCTAGCAGTTGCACCTAACAGCAGTACTGCGACCATCGCCGGAAGCACAGCGGGTATTGATCCTACATTCGGCCCTAGCTATGTAGAAGAGAAAAAGGATTACAGAATCACAGTTACAGCCCCTGATATTAGCGGGGAAAACTACAAATACTATGAGAAAACCGCCTTCCAGCAAGATCAATTTGCCAGCATTCGTCATAACGCTGCCCGGCAAAAGCATGTTGACCAATCACAATCATTTAACCTTTATGTTCCGGCCTCGATTAAGGCCAAAACATTGCTGGACCTGCACTTGACCGCCTGGAAATCAAGGTTGAAAACGACGTATTATGTACGCAGCAGCAAAGTGGACATCCGCGAATGCGAATGGTGCCAAAGCTGATGGCTGATCGAAGCGCCCTCATTTTATACGAATCCTTAAGCGGAAACACGGCGCAACTCGCTATGATTATTCGGGAATTTTTAGAAGAAGGTGGAACCGTCATCGAGCGCATGCCCTTGCGCTCGTTCCTCCACTTATCGTTTGCAGATGCTGAAGAGATCACCCAAAAAACCCAAAAGATCTTGATTGGCACGTATACCGACAACACTCACCTGCCCCCGGAACCAATTGAAGAATTAATGGAAACTTACTCGTTTCCCGATCAACACATTGCTGCCTTCGGCACCGGGGACACCCAGTGGGGGGATACGTATTGCCTGGCTGCGCACACAGTTGCACGGCACTATAACAGCCCTTACCCTGTTTTGGAAATTGAACAGATGCCCTCGAGCAGTGACCAGGAAAAGATTGAACAATGGTTGGAGGCGATAGATAATGACTAAACTTATGCAAAAGGTAGCGATTATGGAGCCCGCAAACCCTGTGAAATCAACGGGAATCATTAACGGAAAATCCAGTGGTATTTTAAACTGGAATGACATCGCTTATCCATCTTTTTACCGTACGTATCGTGAACTTTTATCTAATTTCTGGATTCCACAAGAGGTAAATATGAGCCCTGACGCCAAGTCTATTGTGGAGTTATCCCCTGAAGAATTACGCGCCTATAAGTTAACCATCGGTCTCTTGGCTACTTTGGACACACCGCAAGCGCGGCTCATTCATGGTGTGAGTGAGTATGTTAGTGACGATAGTGTTCATGCCATCGCGGCAATCATCGCGCAGCAGGAAGTGGTCCATAACGAAAGCTATTCATACGCCCTATCGACGCTGTTCAGTTTCGAAGAACAAAAAGAAATCTTTGACGAAGCAAGGCGCAACCCAACAATTATCGCTCGAAATGAACGTGTAATGCGCGCTTATGATGATTTCATTCAAGATCCCACAGAAGAAAAACTCATCCACGTCATCGTTTACTCACTGATTCTTGAAGGTATTTTCTTTTATAGCGGCTTTGCATTCTTCTATAATCTTGCGCGCCAACAAAAAATGAATGCCACAGCTCAAATCATCAGTTTCATCAACCGTGATGAACTCGTGCACGGCAAGTTCATGTCTGAGCTGTTGCGCGCAGTTCTCGGGGAAAACCCCCATTTAAACACAGCAGAGCTCCATGAATTCATCGAAAACGAATTTAGAGAAGCCGTCGAATCAGAAATCACCTGGTCCGATGAAGTACTCGATGGGATTGTTGGCATCGATCTCGGTGAAATGCACACGTATATTAAATATCGCGCCAACAAAATGTTGAAAATGCTCGGCATGGATCCGATCTATGAAGATGCTCACGATAATGCCATGCCATGGATCAAGGCATTTGTCGACAATTTCGACGAAACAAAAACCGATTTCTTCGAAGCCCGTAACCGCAGCTATGAAAAAGTCGACGCTGATAATGGCTTTGATGAACTATAGAATAAGATCCTCCCAAATGTGGAGGGTCTTTTATTTTGAAGTGCGTGTTCAAAAAGGAAGACAACAAGAGCCGAGACGTTACAATTGTATGCGTTTGCATGATAGATTTTTCGGGAATCTCATTCATTAAGTTGTTTTTATCTTCAAAATTATAGAGGTGAATACATTTGAAAACACGTGCAGCTGTATTGTATGAATCCGGTGTAGCAGGTCCTTATAAAGAGACAGAACCATTAAAGATCGAACATCTAGACCTAAAACCGCCGCGACGTAATGAGCTCTTGATTCGAGTTCGGGCAGCAGGATTATGTCATTCTGATTTATCGGTCATAAATGGAAGTCGCAAGAGACCGACACCAATGGCACTGGGGCATGAAGCTGCCGGCGAAGTGGTGGAAGTTGGTGAAGGCAGCGATGGTTTTGCTGTTGGCGATCATGTCGTATGTTATTTTGTTCCGAGCTGCGGAGAATGTCTGCCTTGTATGGAAGGACGTCCAGCCCTTTGTGAATCAGGAGCAGCCGCCAATAATAAAGGGGAAATGCTTGCTGGCGACCGTCGTTTAACAAAGGACGAAGACGATATTCACCATCATCTCGGTGTGTCAGGATTTGCTGAATACGCAGTTGTATCCAAACACTCAGCTGTCAAAGTGGATACTGACATCCCTTTTCATGAACTCGCTGTCTTTGGCTGTGCTGTCATTACAGGGCTAGGGGCTGTCATTAATACAGCCGAAGTGAAACCGGGGAGCACCGTAGCGGTGATTGGTCTCGGCGGGATCGGCATGAACACTTTGCTTGGGGCAAAACTTACCGGAGCAAGAGAAATCATTGCCATCGATATGAATGAGGAAAAATTGCAACATGCCCAAAAACTTGGAGCGACCGCAACCTTTCATGCACAAAATGAAAATGTAGTATCTAACATCCGTGAATATACAGATGGAGGGGTGGATTACGCCTTTGAGACTGCTGGCGCTGTTCCTGCTATGGAGACAGCTTATCATGTCACGCGCAGAGGCGGAATGACGATCACCTCCGGACTTCCAGACCCCCAAGATCAATTTTCGTTTCCGCAAGTGACACTCACTTCTGAAGAACGAACCGTGAAAGGATCGTACCTTGGAAGCTGTGTACCCGCACGTGATATCCCACGATTTATTTCCCTATACAAACAGGGGCGGTTGCCGATTGATCATTTGCTCGGTGATCGGATTTCTTTAAACGATATCAATGAAGGCTTTGACCGTTTGGCCAGTGGTAAGGTATCACGGATTATTGTAGAGATGTAGGTTTTAGACAAGCTAGCTTGAAAGCATTCCCCTTCCAAGCTAGCTTATCCATATACCTGTAGGCTTCTGAAACACTAAGGAAGCGAAACTGTCTTCTGATCACAAAAAAGGATTTCCGATTGGTTTCAAAACATCAATGAGAAAATGAAGTGTTTACCGTGAAACATTCAGCTTAAAAGCATGGAAAAACCATATGCCATTATAATAATAAACAGCAAAAAGCACAGGGCGAAGACGATGTTCCTTTTTATAATCGTATAGGGATTGGCTTGCAATTGCATGGCAAGAATCGTCGGTGTGACATTCAACGGCCCAATCATAATCGTGCACAAACCTGCCCCTATTAACAGTAGGCTCACCCCATATGGATAGGCCTCAATCACATCGCCAAGAAATGGTGTGAGAAGCGAGATAGAGATCAACGGATGAAAACCAACAAGCGCAAGCCCAAAGATAAAAAAGCCAATTATCGCATAAAAAAACAAAACAGTATAATGATCATAGACATGTTGGAACATCACCTGCATTTGATCAAAAACCCCTGTAGAGGGAAAAACCTCGACAAAAAAACCAGCCGATAAAAACAGGAAAAATAACCCGTGCATTTGCCGGGCGTTTGCTCGTAAACGCACGTTCGCCAACTTCCGAAATCTTTTTCCTTTTTTTAAAGACAGGGCCCAGCCAAGGGTGAACGGGATGATCAAGACGGTAACGGTAAATAGAAACGTTTGCGTGCTTAAAGAATTAAATAAGAGGACAAGCAAAATAAATACCGTGATCGCAATTCCTAATTGCAAAAGCTTCTTCGTTGGTGGTTTTTGAGTTCCCTCTATATTCGTTTCAATATTTATCCCTTTTAATTGTTTACTGTGGAGATACCAGTCTACGCTCATGAACAACAAACTAATCACCAATAATGTTGGCAGTAAGGTGAGATAACTTTGTCCTGTAATATCGATGCTCGCTGCAACCAAAATCTCTGTCGGGCTCCATAATAATACAAACGCATATGCTCGAAGTAAGCTATGGGAGAAAAATTGCTGTATTTTTTCCTTTCCTAGAGATTGAATTTTGTTATTCACAGCAGAGACAACGACCGGAATGGTGGCCACATTTAAAAACAACGTGAGCATATAGGTTACAAGGGACGTCTTCCGATAAAGTTCCGTTGCAGTTGGCTTGGGACGATTGCTAATGATTTTTCCAAGCGCCTGATCATAACGGCCAATAGAAATGACAACGCTCATACAAGGCAAAACAAAAAGCAATGAAAGTAACCCAGCCAACGATCCAAATAATGAAAAAAAATGCGCCTCAATCGGTCTCACTGTTACATATGAAATAATCGCGAGTGCCAAGAAAGAAAGGCCCACCCATGTATACAGCGGACCTGCTTTCTTTACCGTTAATAAAATGATGAAAGCCGAACTAATACCAATAATATATTCCATTATTTCCAACGCGAGAACTTCATTTAACAAATAACTGAAAATAAGGATGATGAATAAATAGAATATAGGTTACACCTTCTTATTTTGAAGATTACGCTTCATGTATTGTATAATAACTCTTTAACTCTATCCATTCAATAAATCTTTGCTATGTGTTTTACTGTACTGTAATGAACCTCTAAAACAACTGAAGCAGGGTAACATTACCCTACTTCTTTGAACGTTTAGGAAAATAACGCTATGAATGATTAAATCACCTTTTGTTCTTGAAGTTCCGCGATATCATCGGTGGAAAGCCCAAGTGAATTCTTCAAAATATCTTCATTATGCTCACCAAGTTCAGGGGCACGGCGACGAATTCTTCCTGGCGTTTCCGAAAATTTTGGTACAACTCCAGGGACTTTAACTGTTCCAAGTCGAGGATGCTCTACCTCAACTATATTCTCCCTTTCTTTATATTGAGGATCTTGGAAAATATCCTCAATAGTTAATATTGGGCTGACGGGTACCCCGTACTTATCAAGTAAACTTGTTAGTTCATCTTGCGTATGCTTTTGAATCCACGGGGCAACGATGTTTTGCACCTCGTGATCGTGTTTTAGACGTACTGCGTTTGTATAATAACGATCATCCTCTAGCATATCTTCTCGACCCATTGCTTCCGCCAGACGGTCAAAGGTTGAATCAGTACTGCAAACAAGTACTACATATTTACCGTCACTTGTTTCATAGGTTCCTGCTGGACTTGAGTGACCAGCAAGACCTGGGCTCCTCTCTCTCACTTTTTGGTTTTGGTCATATTCAGCCACCAAAAATTCCAGCATACGAAAAATAGATTCATATAGTCCCATCTCAACCTCTTGACCTTCTCCGTCCTCATTAACATCTCGTCTATATAGGGCACTAACAGTTGCCAAGCCCATGTGAATACCTGTTATATAGTCAAGTAGGGAATAGGATGGACTAACAGGCGGACGGTCCTTATATCCAGAAATTGCAGTATGTCCACTAAAGGCGGTCCCGGGAGTTCCAAAACCTGCTCTTTCCCGATAAGGACCAGTTTGACCATACCCTGATACGCGAGACATAATTAGGTCTGGGTTCGACTTTTTAAGCTCTTCGTAGCCCAAACCCCATTTTTCCATTGTACCGGGGCGGAAATTCTCAATAAGAACATCGGATTGAGCAATTAATTTTTTGAAAATCTCCTTCCCTTTTTCAGTACGAATATCAAGGGTAATTGACTTTTTATTTCTTGCCAATCCAGGCCAGCGAAGTGGTTCGTCATCTTTCCATGGTCCCACTGTTCGAAGGGTGTCACCTTTACCCGGTAGTTCAATTTTTGTTACTTCAGCTCCAAAATCGGCTAACAGAGTCGCCGCATAAGGTGCCGCAATCATGGTAGAAATATCGAGCACTTTGACTCCCGTTAAGGGACCAAAGTTTTCATTACTCATAATGGTTCCTCCCTCTTTATCTTTAACGTGCAATTCTGAATAACATCATATTTGAACTAAAGGTTTTAAGACGTTCAGAATTTATGAAGTACTATACACATGGTTAGTAAGATAATCTTTCGCGGACTGCAAGCAACGCCGTGCAAATTCTTCGTATCCTAACTCCTGCGCACGCTTTGTATGAGGTATTTCTAATGAATAAGGAATCTCAGGAATACGGTTTAGCATATTAGCCAAATCAATTCCACCTTCTCCTACATACAAACGTTCTTCACGAAGGGTATGAGTCATTTCCTCTTTTGAATCTGGTATTTTTCCAGGTGCATCACAGAGATGAAAATACCGGAACCACTCTTTAGGCACTTGATCTAAGTCCTCTGCTCTATCTCTTGATCGACTAAAGTGATGAGCATCAATCATCAGACCTGCATTTTGCTGGTTTGTGGCCTTTAGCACATCAAGAGCTCCTGCCAGATCATACACGGCTGCAATAGGAACAAACTCCAATTCTATTGTTAGGCCGTAAGGATTAGCCAAGTCACAGAGTTCATGGAAACTCTCAATTGCAAAACTGCGATCATCCGTCCATATGCTGCTTAGAACATGGCGGCCACCAAGCTCAGCAGCTACTTCAAATGCGGGCTCATAGTCTTTAGGGTTAATTCCGTTATCGATACGTGCCAGTTCAATATCAAGCAACTCCAAGCCTGTATCATTAAGAGCCTTCTTTGTTTGTTTTTTCATTTCTTTCTTCTCAGCTAATGCATAATTTGGTTCACCGGGAAGCCCCATGTAAATGGGACGGAGACTCACATAATCATAACCCGCTCGCGCTGCGATGTAGGTCAGTTCAGGTGGTGAACATTCAAGTGCTGTCAGATGAGCTAATGAGAATTTTTTCGCCATTGGTTGATCCCTCCACTTGTGTTATGCCCTTATCTTAAAGAGCCCCCTGAAACCTTTTACGAGCTTGCATGATGGACGTTTTTCCCTGGGGAATAAATATCCATAATATTCCAATGTCCGTCTGTTGGTACCGGGTTATTCACCATTGCTACATCAATGACAAACGGTTTATTTTCATTGACAGCTTGTTGTAAAGCTGGCTTAAACTCTTCAGCTGATTGAAGTTTTACACTATCAATGCCATATGCTTTTGCGATTGCTGCATAGTCTGGTGTATATGATTCACCATCTCTTTGAAAAACGGTTCCATGAGTGGTACCAAAATGTGCCTTTTCAAGTCCTGCAATTGTTCCATATGCTGAATTGTTCATAACGATCCAGATGACAGGAATATTCTCCTCAGCCGCCGTTGCCAGGAGTGCAGGGTTTTGTCCAAAACCGCCGTCCCCTACGAGTGAAACGACAACATGATTGGAAAGCGCTAATTTCGCCCCCATTGCTGCGGGAGCACCAAATCCCATCGTTGCATAACCACCTGGCGTGAGCACAGAGCCTGCCTCATAAATGGGAAATTGTTGTCCCATTCCGTTTTTATTCCATCCAACATCAGTTGTAATGAACGCATCTCTTGGTAGCACATTCCTTACTTCAGCAAGAATACGTTGTGGGATCATCGGATAACTGTTATCCTCGATTAATTCTTGGTTCTCTTTATTAAATTCTTTTCGATAATTGACAATTTCATCGCGAATAGCTTGGTTATTCCGACCTTCTGGTTCCAACTCTTTGGCAACGCGAAGGAGAACATTTAATGATTGTTTCAAATCAGCTACTACGCCAATTTCTGCTGGATAGTTACGGCCAATTTCATTCGGGTCGATGTCGATATGAATAAGTTTGGTATCAGGAATTCTAAAGGTATATTCATCTTCCCATGAGCTACTGTCTGCTTCGGCAAAACGAGTGCCTAAAGCTAGAATCCAGTCCGCATTTCTCGTTTTATCGTTAATGAATTTTGTACCCCAGAAACCAGTCATTCCTAACGTCAAGTCGCTATCATCAGACATAGCTCCCTTGCCCATCAATGAATGACTAACTGGAATGCTTAGATGTTCAGCCAATTCACGAAGTTCTTGAGCGGCATCGGCCAGGATGATTCCCCCGCCTACGTGAAAAATAGGGCTTTCTGCTTGCAGCAGTTTTTCTATAATCTGTTTCGCCTGCTCATCATCAATGGAAGGTTTCGTTAGGGTTTTTGTGTGCGCCTTCACTTTATCAAAAAGGGACTCATCAATTTCTTTTGAAAAAATGTCCATCGGAACAGAAACCAAGACTGGCCCCGGATTCCCACTTTCTGCTAGTTGAAATGCTTTGTGTAAAATTTCCGGGAACAAATCAGGGCGATCTACACGCCATGTTCGTTTTACAAATGGGCGATATATCTCATGTTGAGAAGCATCGGCGTGCAAATTAATTTCTTGGTGTGGATGTTTTCCATAATAATGACTTGGGACATCCCCGGCGATCACAACCATAGGGATCGAATCTAGTGCCGCGTTAGCCACCCCCGTTGAGGCGTTTGTAAGTCCTGGCCCCACGTGGCTAAGTAAAACGGCTGTTTCTTTCTTCGCCCGAGCATATCCGTCTGCCATATGAGCAGCGATTTGTTCATGTCTCACATCAATAAAATCAATTGAACTGTTTTCCAGCTCTGCAAGTACTGCAATATTTGTGTGGCCGCATAGGCCAAAGATGTGTTGAACTTCTCTACTCTCCAAATAATGAACCAATTGCTTCGATATAAGCTTTTTCATTACATTTGCCCCTCCTTGAAATCTAATAAAACTTTCGCAACTTTCCCTGAAATAGCGGTTTCAAAAGCACTTTCATAATCAGAAAATGGATACACCTTTGAGACAACACGTGCAAATTGATCCGGATATTTTTTCAAAAACTGAAGCGCCTGATCAAAATCATCTGGAAAATCATAAATAATGGAACCAAACACTGAAACTTCACTACGTACAATTTTATTGGCATTGAAATTGACGGACTCACCTGTGATCCCGATCGCAAGTATATTGCCGCCAGGTTTTACTACTTCAAAGGACTGTTCGATCGCCTTTGGTACCCCAGCTGCTTCCACCACATGATCGTATTCCTCGGTTAAAATATCAGGCAGGCCTGTCTCAATACCTTCATACCCCTTCATTAAGCCCAATTTGTCTTGGCTGATGTCCACTGCGGTAACTTCCGCCCCTAATAGCTGTGCTAAGATAGAAGAAAGCATTCCTTCTGTGCCACACCCAATAACTGCAACGGTATCACCGACTTCTATCGAAACATTTCTAAATGCATGCACAATTACAGCTAATGGTTCGATAAGGACAGCTAATTTTCCATCCATTTCGTCGGGGATTGGAATGAGGTTGGTAATGGGTACGTCAATAAAGGTGGTGAAACCACCATCTTGAGTAACCCCCAATGTTTGTTTATGACGGCAAATGTTTTTTTTGCCTTTAAGGCATAAATCACATTCCCCACACGAGAGATTCGGCTGCACAACGACTTTTTGTCCATGAGGAAATAAACCGCTGGCATCTCCCTCAAAAACGGTTCCATATAATTCATGCCCCATCACAACTGGATAGTTAGCATGGGATAGGCTCCCTTTGTAAACACTCAAATCACTACCGCATATGCCACCAAGCTCTATTCTGATTCTTGCACAGCCTTCTGCTACCTTTGACTTGATAGCGGTTGATTTACTGCTAATTGTGTACGGTGAGGTGATCACAAGAGATTGACTAGTTTTCATGACTCAAATACCCTTCCAATTGCCGAACAATTTCAATTGGGATTTGACCAGGTGCGGAACTTTTACTACCAACAGCAAAAGTAAGAGCCGAGCCAAATTTCCAACCTATTAGACGTGATAACGCTCCATCTGTTCCCATAGACATTGTAATAACAGGAATATCTAAATTTTTTTCTGCCGTCTGCGTGATTTGAAGTAACGATAATACATCCGACATATCATTTGGCATGACAGCAAGCTTCCCAATATCAGCCTGATAGGATTTTGCCTTCTCCAACTTGCTGAGCATTTCATTTTCAGAAGGGGTTTCTTTAAAGTTGTGAAAAGATAGGACTAATTTTACGTCTTGAGCTTGGGTTTTCTGCTGCAACTCCTGAATGTCTTCTTGTTTATTGTCGACTTCGAAGTCGATAAGGTCGACACTTTCCGTTTCGCATACCTTTTTCAAAAGAGCAACTTTTTCTTGTTCATCGAGAGGAATTTCTTTTCCTCCCTCTTTTTCAGAACGAATTGTAAATAGAAGAGGAATGTCACCCAGCTTCTTCCTTAAACGATCAGCCGCTCGTAAAACAGCGTCCGTATGATCGATTTGCTCAAAAAAGTCAGCTCTCCATTCCACTAAGTCTGGTTTTTTCGGAAAAATTTCCTCTGCCTCTTCTAGTAATTGTGCTTCGTTTTTTCCTACAATTGCAGAGCATACAGACAGAGTACCACCAGCTAGAGTTGTATTCCTTACTTTTATTTCTTTTCCTTCCATGCCTTTCACTCCTTTTAACGATCGAGTTGTACAACCATTTTCATTTCTGTCATCTCTTGGATAGCGAATCTCGGTCCTTCTCTTCCAATTCCACTATTTTTTACGCCTCCATAAGGCCAATGGTCCAGCCTAAAATTTGATGTTCCATTAATAATCACTCCACCTACATCGAGTGCATTCGTTGCCTTTTGTATAACGGAGAGGCTATTTGAAAAAATACCTGCTTGTAGTCCGGTATCAGAATTATTCACTTCATCCAATGCTTGATCGATATCGTCATAAGGAATAATACTAACGACTGGCCCAAATACTTCTTCACACACAACTTTTGCCTGTTTCTTTGGTTTATATATAACAGTTGGTTCTAAAGATGCTTTGTTTATATTGCCCCCTGTTAATATGTTTGCGCCTTGTTCTTTTGCTTCATCGACCCAGCTTTTTACTCTTTGTGCTGCTGGTTCGTCTACTAAAGTTCCGACATCCGTCTCAGGATCAATCGGATCCCCTGTTTTCAGACTTTTTACTTTTGCCGTTAATATCTCGCTAAACTTTTCCAATACCGCCGTATGCACGTAGATTCTTTGTACAGAGATACAACTTTGTCCCGAATTACTAAACCCAGTTTTGGCACAAAGCGTTGCTGCACGCTCTATATCCGCGTCTTCATGTACAATGGTTCCAGCATTACCGCCTAGCTCTAGAAGAACCTTTTTCATTCCAGAGCGGTTAGAGATGTCCTTTCCGCCTTTAATACCGCCTGTAAAAGAAACGAGATTTGTACGGGGATCTTCAACGATTTTCTGGCCTATTTCTACTCCCCCATATACCACTTGAATAGCATTTCTCGGGTATCCGGCTTCAAGAAGTAATTCTACAAAAGCTGCAGCAATAAGCGGGGTCTGTGGGGCAGGTTTTAAAATAATTGTATTGCCTCCAGCAAAAGCAGGCCCTATTTTATGAACCATTAAGTTTAAAGGCGCATTAAAAGGAGTAATAGCTGCTATAACCCCCATAGGAACTCGAAATGTCATAGCTGTCGCATGCTCTCCCCGGGTGGAAGGACTTCCTGGGATGGTCTCCCCTGTCAGACGTTTAGCTTCTTCTGCCGATTGTTCCAATGTTTCCAGAGACCTGGCTACTTCATCTCTTGTATTTTTTACTGTTTTTCCTAGTTCAATAGATAAAAGTTTTGCAAACTCTTCTTTTCGTTCTTCTAGTAAAGATGCGGCTTTTTTTAAAATAGTGGAACGTTCATGAGCAGGTAGTTCAGCCGTTTCTTTTTTGGCCGCCACTGCACTCTGAAGAGCCTGTTCTACATCTTCTATTGTTGCAATCGCCTGCTCACCGACCGTGTCACCAGAGTAAGGATTCTGCACCGGTATCGTCTCTCTATTTTCAAAAAGCCATTCTCCATTGACGAGTGGTTTTGCTGTTTTTATGATCATATTTCTTCCCTTCCCCCTAGCTTTCGATCTTCCACACCTGTATATTTCACTAATTCTTCATCATTCGGGCATGGACCCTTTACGAGTACTCCGGTATTCATTTCTTCAAATGCATGAGCTGTAATGCCCATGCCACGAGAAAGTGCAAAAATGCCTTTGGCAGCTTCAGCCGGAAGTCCGATTTCACACTGAATGGCAGCCGCTACTCCATCAATATTCATCGTAATCTCACGGTTTTTTTTCTCAGCAAGTAATCTTTGGTATTGTTCAGCGATTTGAAGATAAACACCTGAGATATCCTTATTTTCCACCATTGGTTCTGCTAATTCATAAAGACGATGTACTCTTGGATCATCATCATGCAACTGATGACCGACTCCAGGGAGTTTTTCTTTTTTTGCAAGCATGTCTTCAAGTTTGTCATCTATAACTTGATCCAGTTCTTTATCGTTGTCCAGAGCTTCTTCCCAAGTTTCATAAAGCAGTTTCATGCCTCTTTCTGTGGCCCCTCCATGTGAATCTCCAAGTAAATTAATTCCTGTCGCTACCGCGGAGTTAAAAGAGATACCACATGTTGCGGCCATTCGACCAGCTGCAATGGAAGGGGCGCGTGGACCATGATCAGCTCCTGCAACTAAAACGCTTTCAAATAACTTAGCCTTCTTTTCATCGAGGACATCCCCACACAATAAGAGATAAAGCATTTGGCTATAAGAAACATTTCCTATAAGCTCTTCCATTTTATATCCTCGAATATTAACCTCATTTTTTTTGATTTGGCTGATATCCGTTTTCCACCAGCCTTCTCCTTGTTTATACGATTCAAGAGCACTTCTTTTAGACATAGGGTGCCTCCTTATTATTCAGCGGTGTGATTAAATGGATAACCCAGATTATTGGATATTTCCATGGCAGCTGCCAAGAGAGTTGTTTTTAATTCCGGACGCTCTTGGGGCTTAAAGCGGCTGGACGGTCCAGAAACGGATAATGCAGCTAGTATGTTTCCATTGATATCAAAAATTGGAGAAGATACTGCTGATGTTCCAGTTTCTCTTTCTTCGATACTTACTGTATATTTTTCTTCTACAATCATGTTGAGTTCATTTTTTAGGTCCACTTTATTTTTTTTCATCGGTTGCTGAACCATTGCCTCTTCAATAAATTTTTGTGATTGATGAGCAAGAAGTACCTTTCCACTGGCACCTACGGTTATAGGGAGTTTTTGACCGATACTAACCATATGTTTAATTGATTGCGTACTCTCATATTGCTGTATGCACACCCTTTGTTCACCATCTAATACATAGAGGTTAACCGTTTCCTTCGTTTGATTCCGAAGACGTTTCATAGTGGATTCAGATACTGATCTTAGTTCAATCGATTGACCCGCAACATGACCAATAAAATACAGCTGTCTCCCTAATCGATACTTCATCGTAACTGGGTTTTTTTCCACAAAATGATTGTGCTCTAATGTTGCCAATAATCTTGTTGTCGTTGATTTTGCTAAATCAATTTTGTTTGCTATTTCTGTAAGCGTTAGCTCTGCTTCATCTACATGGAAGCAATTTAAAATATCAATCGCTCTTTGTAGAGTACGTATACCTTTCGGAGGCTCATTTTTTTCCAAAGGTTCCCCTCCTTAGTTTCACTTAATGGAAGTTAGTTCAGTTAAATGGAACTTAATCATATTTTAAAATGCATTCATTACAATTTCAAGCCTTAATTAAGAGAACCTTGTATCAAGCACCTCAAAAAATGGTGTTAGCGTCAGTTCATGGATGGTAAAAAGTCCCTGCTTCACTAAAAGTCATATCTTTAGGAAAGAAAATTACTTTTCTGTCGATAAAATTGTGTTAAGATACGAAAATTTTTTAATAACTAATGACATACTCACTTTTGCCTGCTACAATACTTTTAATTAAAGTTCTATTTAGCAATACACAATTCCACTTAACGGAATCGCATTGAAATCCATTTAATGTAAGCGTTTTCTATATTTTGACTGGAAAGGTAGGGGATGTATTCGTATCGAAACACTATGAAGTTGTGATAATAGTTAACAATTGAAAATACTACGAGGAGGAAAACACGATGAAAAGAAACTTCAAATTCGGAGGTACAACACTTCTGGTATCGTTTCTTCTACTTACAGCTTGTAATGCTTCTAGTGAAGAAGCTGGGCAAGATATGTCCGATTATCCAGAAAAGGATATAAACGGCATTATTCAATGGGGAGAAGGTGGAGCTACGGATAATATTTCTAGAACCTTAGCGCCACTCGTTGAAGACGAATTGGGCGCTTCAATGGTAATGCAGAATATTGAAGGGGCTACGGGAGCAACTGGTGCACAATACGTATACGATCAACCTGCAGAGGGGTATGACTTGCTTTTTGGAGCCGAAAACCCAAACCTTTATCAAGTGCTTGGCATTTCTGAACGAGATTATCTGACTGACTTCGAACCGATCACCATTATTGGACAAAGCTATGCAGGGATCGTAGTCCGAGAAGGTTCCGATTTTGAAACGTTAGAAGACTTGATTGACTATTCTGTGGAAAACCCTGGTGACATTACGATGGGTACATCTGGTGAGGGTGGTCTTCCTCATGTTGCGAGTGCAATGCTCCAGGCTGAGTTAGACACCGAGTTTAACCAGGTTCCTTATGATGGGGACGGACCGTTAGCGACCGCTTTATTAGGGAATGAAATTGATGCTACCATTCTTGCTGTCTCAGCAGCCCAAGAATATGTTGAAGCTGGGGACTTTCGGATGCTCTCTGTCATTCACGATGAACGATTAGATTCTACCCCAGACACTCCAGCAATTACCGAGAAGTACCCTGAGTTTGAACAATACCTCCCTTGGGGGCCTTTTCAAGGAGTGTTCGCTCACACAGATACGCCGGATGAAATTATAAACGAGCTTACGCAATCATTTGAAAATGCACAAGAACATGAAGAGTTTCAAGAGACGTTAGAAAACCTAGGTGTACATCCCTTAAATATTAACGGTGAAGAAGCCATTGAATATTTAGAACAAAATCGCTCTACTTCCAGCTGGATGCTATACGATGCAGGAGCAGCTGAAAATTCTCCTGAGGAATTTGATATTCCACGAGTAGATCAACAGTAGCTCAAGGAGAGAATAACTATGAAAACATTGAAATCATTGCTCCCTGGTCTTCTGATGATGATGATTAGTCTGATCGTTTTAAGCCAGGCCATAGGGATGGATGATACATCCATCCTTGACCCAGCAAGCGGCAGCTTCTTCCCTGCCATCGTTGGCTTGATTATGTTTGTAACCGGAGGAGTTACCTTCTTGCAAGAGCGACGATCTACCCCTTCTGATGGGAACACAGAGACAGAAGGCACCAACGATCCAGACGTAGCTTCCACAACAAATACATTTGATAAAAAGGACTATCAACTGGTTCTCCTTTATTATTGCCTGGTGATTGGGTTTGTCGTGATACTTCCGATAATTTCCTTTTTCCCGGCCGCTTTTCTATTTTTAGTGACGAGTATATTTTTTCTCAAGGGCGTTTCATGGCGCATAAATCTTCTTGTCTCTCTTGGAGCCATCTTCGTTATTTATTTCTTATTTTCGGAACTGTTTAATATTGTGTTCCCGTAAGGAGATTTTAGCATGGACATCCTTCAACAATTCCTGATTCCATTTCTAGATGTCGAATTATTTCTATTAGTCGCAGCTGGGACGTTTGCGGGTATTTTTATTGGGGCCATTCCGGGCCTATCGGTAACGATGGCCGTTGCTCTTTTACTGCCCCTAACTTATTCATGGGAAATGCTTCCAGCTCTTGCTCTCATGCTGGGTGTCTATTTCGGCGGGGTGTTCGGAGGCTCAAGAGCTGCTATTTTAGTGAATATCCCAGGGGCTCCTTCGAATGTGGCAACGTCATTGGATGGATATCCTCTAACCCAAAGAGGCGAAGCACGTACCGCTCTCACTTTAACAACCATCTTTTCCTTTATTGGAGGGCTCTTTGGCGTTATCGTATTAGCGACCGCTGCTCCCCTCGTCTCGACGATTGCTATTCAGTTTGGGCAGATCGATTATTTTCTCCTTGCTATACTTGGGCTTTTATTAATCGGCAGTCTGAGTCAAGGCTCCGTGGCCAAAGGTATTTTTGCCGCGGGGGCCGGGATTATATTAGGCCTTGTGGGCATGGACTCCATTGGCGGAGGCACTCGTTTTACGTTTGGTTCCCTTCAATTAATGAACGGAATTGATTTTGTAGTAGCAATTTTAGGCCTGTTTGGTATGGCCGAAATTTTATATCAGCTGAAAACATTAAATGAAAAAGGACAAACTATCACGTTGAAGAAAATGATAGTTCCTCCCTTACGGTTAGTGTTTAAGTTTCTCCCTCTTTCCCTCAGAGTGAACGTTATGGGTGTGCTCATCGGTGCTCTTCCTGGAGCAGGGGGAGAAATTGCGGCCTTGCTCTCTTATGATCATGCGAAACGAACGGTCAAGAAGCCGAATCGACCGTTTGGGCAAGGGGCTTATGCGGGGGTAATCGCTCCAGAGGCCGGCAACAGTTCCGCTATTGGAGGAGCATTAATTCCTTTGCTTACCCTCGGAATTCCTGGAGACGCGGTGACCGCTATTTTCATTGGAGCTTTATTTATTCATGGTCTTCAACCCGGCCCCCTCTTGATGGAACAAAGCGGTGATCTGTTTTGGGTCATGGTCGGTTCTTCCGTCCTTGCCAATGTCTTTTTATTAATCTTTGGCTTATTGATTGTATCCATTTTTATACGGGTTGTAACCGTCCCCAAGCAGATTCTCCTTCCTATTATTGCGGTCATTACAGTCATCGGTGCTTATGCTATGAATAACAACATGACCGATGTTTACTGGTTGCTCGGATTTGGTCTTGTCGGTTTCTTCATGAAAGTGCATAACTTCTCAGTCGCACCGCTCGTGTTAGGCTTAATATTGGGGCCATTGATTGATGAATCCTTCCGTCGAGCTTACATGGCTGCCCAAGGGACTCCAGAATTTTTAATGGGATTTGTCAATTCCCCCATCAGTCTGATTTTGACCTTGGCTTTGGTATTCACCTTATTCTCTCAGACCACTTGGTATGAACGTTTCAAAAGAAAATTGAAAGAACGTTGAGGGGTGGGGACATATTACAATGTCTCCCCTCCTTCGGCATTCTCCGATTGTCTGGTACTATGCGGTCCTACTCTCCTCATTTCATATCACTTGTTCCAATACACGGTCCTTTCCTAAGGAGTACCATCTTTCAACTTGATGGGTCGTTACATCAGTTTATTTTTAACTGTCACTCCCTCTATAATTTTTGTTACAATATTTATTAAATAAGTCAGCCATTTCTAAAGGAGAGACATGCTCTGTGATCCAAAACAGTGTACCTTATAAAGAAAAAAGTATCGTTTTTATCGGTTTTATGGGATCGGGAAAAACGACGATTGGAGAAGCCGTTGCCAAAAAATTATATAGAGATTTTATCGATATTGACCAAACGATTGAGTCCGAGTATGGGTTGTCTGTGACAGAGATATTTAATCAATACGGTGAGGAAGAATTTAGAGAAAGAGAAAAAGCACTCATAAAAAAATATAGTTTACATCGCTTAAAAGTTATCTCCGTCGGGGGAGGTGCTTTTTTGCAAGAGGAAATTAGAAATACTTGCTTAGAGAATTGTATTGTTTTTTTCCTTGATTTATCTTGGGATTCTTGGAAAGATCGGCTTGATATTCTCGTGGAAAGCCGTCCTGTTTTACAAGGACGTTCCATTGATGATATTAGAGAGCTTTTCTATAATCGTAAAGGTATATACGCGCTACACAATTCAAAACTTAATACTGATGACCTCAATGTTGAAGAAGTTAGTCAGTACGTCATTGATTCATTAAAAACATCGTGGGAATTATATAATTAATTCATGTTCCTACTGATTTCATATGAGATCAATAACCCTGCCCAGAATACAGGGTTATTGATCGGTAAAATTAATCCACTATATTACCTGACCAATTATGCGATCTAACTTCTAGGTTAAATAATTTACTACCTTACTTAATGCATTATCGGCATCAACCCCTATCGCCTTAACGGAGATGTAATCACCATTTGATAACTGCAAATTTATCAACCCCAGTAAACTTTTTAAATTAATTTCATACACACTTCCTTGAACGACTTTCTGTATATATAGTTCCGATTTAAATGGCTGCATGCAATTACTTAACTCAATAATCGTTTGCTCTTCCGAAATATTAACAGTGATTTCTTCCTTTCGTTCGTACATAGACTCTCCTTTTTTATCACTCCAAAAACATCAAGGACAATTGCGGAACAAATGTAATGACTAATAACGTGATAAGCATTACCACAAAAAATGGTATAATAGCACGGGATAACGACTCTATAGAAAGCCCCGAGATCCCTGAAGCAACAAAAAGATTTACCCCTAACGGTGGCGTAATAAATCCAATAGCAAGATTAACAACCATCAAGATTCCGAAATGGATAGGATCAAAACCTAATTCTGAAACAACGGGGAGTAATATTGGCGTTAAAATAATAATTGCTGCTACTGTATCCATAAATGTCCCAACGATTAATAAAAGAAGTGTAATAATTATTACAATAATGATTGGGTTTTCCGAAAGTGCTAACATCGCTTCAGTAACTTGTTCTGGGATCTGTTCAATCGTCAATAAGATTCCAAATGAGGTAGCCGCTCCTACAATTAATAATACAGTCGCTGTTGTTAGAGATGCGTCCACCATAACTTTAGGTAAATCTTTAATTTTTATCTCTTTGTATAGAAACATCCCAGTAATTAAAGCGTATATAACCGCCACAGCGGCAGCCTCTGTTGGTGTAAAAATACCTCCATATATTCCCCCGAGAATAATGATGGGAATAAACAGTGCCCATTTTGCTTCCCAACTGGCTCTTACAAACGTATTGAAATCAAAAGGTATACCTGTCCCATGATAACCGTTTTTCCTAGAATAAAAGTACGCGAAAACCATTAAGCCAAAACCAACGAAAATACCTGGTATAATACCTGCAAGAAAAAGGTCACCTACAGAAGATCCACCTGTGGTCCCGTACATGATTAACGGAATACTAGGAGGAAGGATAACACCTAAAGAACCTGCAGCTGCTATAAGAGCAGTAGCAAACTTTTTATCATAACCAATTGAAACCATAGCTGGGATCATAATTCCTCCGATCGCCGCTACAGTTGCAGGCCCAGATCCTGACATGGCAGCAAAGAACATACAGGTAATCACAGTAGCAATCGCAAACCCACCTGTTTTATTCCCTACTAAGGTGTTTGCTACATTAAATAATCGGTTGGTAATTCCTCCTTTTCCCATAATCTCACCAGCTAGTATAAAGAAAGGAACTGCCATGATAGGAAAGGAATCTACAGAAGTTACGAGACCTTGAACGATAAATTCAACTGGCAGCGTACCTGAATAAATGAGAGCAATTAAGGAAGCGACACCTAAGGCGATACCAATGGGCACACTTAGTAACAATAAAAGCCCAAAACTTCCAAATAAAACACCTGCTGTCATTACCTTCCCCCCTCATTAGCTGAGATCTTTCTATCGTTCAAGTTATCCTGTGCTCCATATAAATCGGTTTCTCGATCTTCAATAACTTCATCTTTATCCACGTAAGATCCTTGTAAGAACTTCCATTGCTTTACCAATTGCTGAATGAGACGAATCACAGTTAAGCTCATGCCTGCCGGTGTAGCGAAATATACAAATGCCATTGGAAGACCCAAGCCAGGAGAAGTTTGTCCCCAACCAAAAATTTGCACCGCTATATTCGTGCCATAAATGACTATAAAAATAGCAAATGCCAGGAATATAACGTTTGCGATCATATTTAAAATGACTTTTCCTTTGTCTTTAAAAAGGAGCATTAGTACATCAACTTTTATATGACGTTGTTTTTTGACTCCATAACTAATTCCTATATAAATCATCCAGATAAAACAATACCTGGCTAGTTCTTCAGACCATTCAAGTGAAGAGCCGAGTACAAATCTCATAAAAATCTGTAAAGCTGTTATAATTACCATGATTGAGGTTAAAATCACAAGCAAACATTCTTCAATATGTTCATTTAACCATTTTATTATTTGCACCCCATTCCCCCCTTAGCCGCTTCAATTATCAACACTTTCAACCTCTTTAAGGATTCGTTTCATTAAATCTCCATTCTCACTTTGTTCATAGCTTTCATAAATAGGTTCAACCGCTTCATGAAAACGTTCTTGCTCTTCCTCAGATAATTCGGTTACTGTCATCCCCTGTTCTTCTAAATATTGATAACTATCCTCTGTTTCTTCCCTGTTTAATTGTCTTTGGTAGTCCCTCACTTTATCGGCAGCTTCTGAAATAATTTCTTGTTCCTCTGTTGTAAGGGAATCCCAAAAAGGTTTACTTAACATTAAGGGACTTGCATTATAGATATGGTCCGTTCGTGTTATATACTGTTGAACTTCATAAAAGTTATCATTGACCACATTTCCAACTGGATTTTCTTGCCCGTCAACTGTACCTTGATCCATCGACAAGTATAGTTCACCATAATTAATAGGAGTTGGGTTTGCGCCTAGCTGTTGCCACAAACGTATATGCATTTGACTCTCCAGCGTACGCAAATCTAGTCCTTGAACATCTTCTAAAGTTTCAATTTCCCTAATATCATTACTTAACGTCCTGTATCCATTCTCCCAATAGTTTAGCCCAATAACATTCTGATCAGGCAGATCTGCTAAAAGGTCTTCCCCAATGGGACCATCCAGAACCTCATATGCGCTTTCTTCGTCAGGAAACAAAAAAGGTAAGTCCAAAACATCAAAACGGGGTGCGAACTGGGAAATAGGTCCTGTTGAGATCGTTGCACCTTGAATCGTATTGATTTGCATACCTTCAAAGACCTCTCGGTCTCCGCCTACTTGACTGTTTGTATAAACTTCAACATCAATCTCTCCATCTGTCTCTTCCTCTACAATGTCTCCAAATAAATATAAGGCATCACTCAAGGATCTCCCCTCTGGTGTTGCATTTGCCAATCTCATTTTTTTATCGTCTTCTCTATCCGATGCTTCCCCTAAACTTTCGCATGCTGAAAGCAACAGGAAAATACTAGCCATCAGGAGAATATGTGTACGTTTTCGCATAATACCCACCTCCATTTATACTTGTTATTTTTCTAAAAGTTACTTGGAATCGTGACTTTTTTCTGCTGTTCAGTCGATAGAATAAAACGTCAAAATCCTCTCTAATTAATTCGTGTTCCCAACCATAATGATTATCATCATATGAAAACATTCTGAAGCTAGGAAATGCGTTACTCCCCTCTGTACCAAAGAAGTGATAACAATCCTCGTCATAATAATGATATTTAGGATTTTCATGAAGATTAAATTCAAGGAGCAGGAACGCCATCTGAGATGAAACAGTTAATTACCGCACCATTTTTTGCCTCAAGCATAACAGAAGCAGAGTCCTTCACCTCATGGAAGATATACATATTTATTAGACTTTGTTGATCTCTTCGCTTTTCTGAAACTGTAATACCTTTTATTTTTTAAAGTGCCCACAAATTCCATTTAGCGGAATCACATTCATATGAATGAAACTTAAATGTCATTTTAAAACGAAATGTTAGCGATTTCAAGGGTTTTTTAATACAGTACGAACCTTTCAAAAGTATTTTCCTTGTAAGCCCACAGACTTCAACGCACCAAAACCGTACCCATCTCCACGTTTATTTTCCTTCTAATAAGTCGAAGCTGTTAGCAGTCTCATATCTTAATAATAGATGAGGTGCTGAATGTGGAGATTACAACGAGACGGGGAAAAACGCGCAAAAGTAAACTTCGTGGACTCTTTCGTTTAACGATGGTGCTAGCGATTGTTGGCGTCTTAAGTTTACTCTTTATATTTATATATGCTTATACATTAGGACCCCCTCCGATGGAGTTATCACAATCTACCACTCTTTATAGTGCTGATGGGGAAGTGATTAATGAGCAGCACCGAGGACGGCAACGAGAATGGACGGATCTTGAGGATGTCTCCCCTTACGTAATAGACGCCTTTATTTCAGTAGAAGATCGCAAGTTCTATGAGCATCACGGGTTTGATTATACCCGGATCGCCGGAGCTGTTTTGAAAAATATCCAGACGCTGTCCATGTCGCAAGGAGCTAGTACGATTACGCAACAATACGCGCGGAATTTATTCTTAAATCATGATAAAACGTGGGATCGTAAAATACGCGAAGCCTTCTATACCCTGCGTCTTGAGTGGCATGTACCAAAAGAAGATATACTTGAAGGCTATATTAATACGATAAACTTTGGTCACGGTGCTTACGGCATTGAGCAAGCGGCACAGATGTATTTTGACACCCCCGCTTCTGAATTGAATGCTGCCCAGTCAGCATTAGTAGCCGGTCTTCCGAGGGGGCCTTCTTATTACTCCCCGTATGCCCATCCTGATCGCGCGGAAGATAGGCAGGAATTGATTCTATCAATGATGCATGAACAAGATGTTCTAAGCACTGAAGAATACGAAGAAGCGATCCATTACGAATTGACGTATGAAACATCGGAAGATGAACAATCCACGGTTGCTCCATACTTTCAAGATACCGTTGAACGGGAGCTTGTCGAGCGTTATGATCTTGATCCGGAAATCGTTGAAGCCGGTGGCTTGAATATTTATACCACCCTTGACCCTGATCTTCAGGAAACTGCAGAACGTTATATGGAATCAGAACTTCCAGGGGACGATCCCGTGCAAGGGGCAGTGGTTTCAATGGACCCGCACAGCGGTGATGTAAAAGCAATGGTTGGGGGAAAAGATTACAGGGAAAGCCCGTTTAACCGAGCTGTTGATGCAAGGCGTTCCCCAGGATCTGCTTTTAAA
The DNA here is from genome assembly GCF_014207655.1 of Geomicrobium halophilum. Classification (GTDB taxonomy): domain Bacteria; phylum Bacillota; class Bacilli; order Bacillales; family Marinococcaceae; genus Geomicrobium; species Geomicrobium halophilum. The sequence continues at coordinate 376,666 of NZ_JACHHJ010000003.1, forward strand.
CCTTTTCTTTATTATGCAGCCCTGGAAAATGGTTTCACACCGGCCACTCCGCTTAAAAGTGAACCGACATCTTTTCCGAACCCAGATGGGGAAGACCCTTACGAGCCCGGCAATTATGAAGGAGTCTATGCGAACGATTTCATCACACTAGCACAAGCAATCGCTTATTCCGACAATATATTTGCGGTAAAAACCCACGTCCTGCAAGAAGCTGAAGCATTGATTGAAACTGCAGAGGCTGCAGGGATTGAAAGTCCTTTATCCCCCAACCTTTCACTTGCCCTTGGTACTTCTGAAGTCAGTGTTCTCGAGTTAACGAACGCATACAGTCCCTTTGCTAACGGCGGCGAACATGTGGAACATCGCTTAATTGAGCGTGTAGAAGATCACAAGGGCAATGTGCTGCTGGAAACTGAGCCTGAAAAAGAAGAAGTCTTCGATCCTGCCCTTGCCTACATCATGACCGATTTAATGACGTTAATGTTTGACACCCGCATGAATGATTATACATCTGTTACCGGGCATTCAATTGCCCACCTTTTGCAAAGACCAGCAGCTGGGAAAAGTGGGTCAACGCCGTCTGATAGTTGGATGGTAGGTTTTACACCTGAACTTGTGACCGGTGTATGGGTCGGATATGATGATAACACCGAACTTGAGCATAGCGAACACGGCCAGACAGCCAAACGTATTTGGATCAATACTCTTGAAGGCAGTCTGGATGATGGCCTCAAACAAGATTTTTCAACACCAGAGGGCGTCGAAGAAGTCGACATCGACGTTGGGACAGGATTATTAGCTGATGAAGCTTGTGGCCCTTCCTATACCGTTGCTTTTTTAGAGAATACAGCACCACAAGACTCATGCGTCGAGATGATTGAAGATAAAGAGGCAGACGAAGAGGCTCAGGAAGAACAGGAAGAAAGAGAAAACGAAAAACTGATGGATAAACTAAAACGTTGGTTTAGCACCCACGAAGAATAATAAAAGAATTAATTTTGAATTCGCCCAGACTTCTTGGGCGATTTTTTTCGTATAGAAAAACCAAAACTTCCGCTTTAGGCTTGAAAATAAGTCAAGTTTTTTCTCCTACATAAAAGCAGGATTCTTTTTTTCATAAAGCGAATCTATACCTATATAGGTAAAGGCGGTGAAAGACGAATGAGCAGACCCGTACATAAGCCGGAACGGAAGCGATTATTCTACTTTTGGAAGATTACCTGGGGGGTCTTACTTGTATTGCTACTATTGGTCGGTGGTGCAGTTACATGGGGCTACACCCAACTAATGAGCGGCTTGCCACAAGTGGTAGGTGATCACAACGTGGTAGGAATAGAAGCAGAAGTTAATATTTATCGTGATCAGAACGGGGTCCCTCATATCGAAGCTGAAAACGAGGAAGATTTGTATTATGCACAAGGGTTCGTGACAGCGCAAGATCGAATGTTTCAAATGGACATGAGTCGCAGGCAAGCGTCGGGGATGCTCAGTGAAGTGGTTGGTAAGGACGCCCTCGATTCAGATCGTTATTTTCGTACATTTGGTTTACGGCGCGCAGCTGAGGCTTCCGTTAATGCCTATGATCAGGAAGCCCTCACCGCGCTTGATGCTTACACCGCCGGTGTGAACGAATACATTACGCATGCCCTTTCGGAAAATGAACTTCCAGTAGAATTCCGCCTTCTCGGTTACGAACCTGAACCGTGGACCGCGCTCGATTCACTAACGATAGGTAAATTTATGGCATATGACCTTGGCGGGAATTGGCAAGGTCAAGCTTTTCGCCATTGGCTCGTGAACAATGTGAGCGAAGAAGAGGCGCTCGACTTAATGCCCACATACCCAGATGACGGCCCCGTAATTCTTGACATGGCCAAAGATACAACGATCGATATGGCAGAAGTATTTGCTGACGTCGGCAATTATCAGCCAGAGCCTTTTAACGGCAGTAATAATTGGGTCATTTCCGGAGAACATACAGCTTCCGGCGCCCCCTTACTCGCGGACGATCCCCACCTCGGACTGGATACGCCATCGGTCTGGTATGAGACCCATCTGCAATCACCATCGGTGAACGTTACTGGCGTGATTTTTGCCGGCGTCCCAGGAATTATTCTCGGGCACAACGAAGAAATTGCCTGGGGCGTAACGAATGTAGGCCCCGATGTACAAGAATTATATATCGAGCGGAGACATCCGGAAGATCCGCATCAATTTTTATATGAAGACGAATGGTATGAGGCGGAAGTGACTGAGGAATTTATTGAAGTTGATGGATATGACGAACCTTTTTTACATGAAACCGTCATCACACGACATGGCCCATTGATCTCCGAATACGCCCATGAGGAAGGCGTTATAATCGATGAAGCCCTCGCGTTAAAATGGACCGCTCACGAACCGTCGACAGAGCTGCAGGCGATCATGAACATTAATCGAGCGGATGATTGGGAGAGCTTTACGACGGCGTTAGAACACTTCCACGCCCCCGCACAGAACTTTGTTTATGCGGATACAAATGGTAACATTGGCTATCGTGCCAACGGAAAAATTCCTATTCGCCCTCACGATGATGCATTTCTACCCGTTCCTGGGTGGACTGGCGAACATGATTGGCAAGGGTACATTCCCTGGGACGAATTACCAACCATAATCAACCCAGATTCAGGGATGATCTCAACGGCAAATAATCAGATCGACGATGAGGATTATGACTATCACCTTTCACATACATGGGCTCAACCTTATCGTCATCAGCGGATTTTGGAAATGCTTGAGGCAGGAAATGATTTTACAGTCGAAGATATGCAAGCGATGCAGATGGATACACAGAATTTACAAGCAGAAGAGTTCGTCCCCATCCTCACGAAGGCTGTGGCAGAAGAAGAACTGCGCGACATTGATAAAGAAGTGCTTGATGTATTAGGAGATTGGAATAAAGTTGACGAAAAGGAAGAAGCAGGCCCTTTCATCTTCCATTTATGGATGAATGCCATTCCTCATGTGTTGTTTTCATCCGATATTCCAGAAAGTATTCTCGACATTTTTGAAGGTGAAGCGAACGTGGTTGATCAGTTACTACGGGATGCAGCCCAGGGGAATGAAGGGCCCTGGATTGAAAAAAATGGAGGCTTAGCGACAGTAGCAACTGAATCCTTACAGATCGCGGCTGATTATGCTAAAGACCTTCAGGGTGAGTCACCAGAGAATTGGCTTTGGGGAGATTATCATCGGGCAACATTTGCTCATCCTCTCGGGGCTATGGCACCCCTAAACTTACTCTTTAATCCGCGCCCTCAGCCTGTAGATGGCAGCAGTATTACAGTAATGGCTGCAAGTTTTGATAATCAAACCGGTGACATGATCCACGGAGCCGGATGGCGTGGTGTTATGGACCTATCTGATTTAAGTCAAAGTTACCACATCGTCGCGCCAGGACAGTCCGGACATGTTATGGGTGATCATTATCATGATCAATTGCTCGATTGGGTTGAAGGTGAGTACCATACGACGAATATGGCGGAATATCAAACAGATAGTGATCATTTACGATTAGTACCAGAGCAATAAGGAAAGGGAGGTTGTTTGTTTTTCAATAAGTCTCCGTCAGTTTCTCGCTTCCACCGGAGTGAATGTAAATTTTTCTCCTTTCCTTAAAACATGCAACAAAGGCAGATCCCCCGTCAATACCTGACCGATAACATTGACGGCCTCATTTCTCGGAAGGTCAGTTTTGGTGATTTGCAATTCTCCTTGGTAACGGCCGTAGTGCTTATTGTCAATCGTTATACTCCCTATAGGGCGAGGCTCTCCCCCAGATGCAGGGATCATCATTTTTTCACGTTGAGCGTAGGGTCGCGACGTTTCGGAGCGAATAACGTCACGTGCCGCATCCAAGCGCTGTTGATGAGGCTGGAGAATGAGGCCCTTGATGGCATCGTTCTCTAAAGGTTTCATATCGATCATAATGGGCACGATCCCGTCCTCAAAGGTTTTAAACGATTCAAGACTTTTTTCTGATATAGCAGGATCCCCAATCAGCACTTTATCTGTATTTCCTTTTCGCCAAAGCTCAAGAGTAGCTGCAAAAGGGTTGATACGTCGATTATGTTCAGCAGTTGGCAAACCGAAGTGTACAGGTCCTCGTTTCAGGTCATCTCCCGGAACGAAGGCTGCTGTACGTATACCGTATGAATGAGACATCCTGTTCTTTTGTTCAATATCGGTGAGCGACAACCCGGTTTCTGGACGTGGATAAAAATTATGCCATGCCTCAATATTTTCCAAACAGAGACCCTTCCTTATATACCCTTGCAACATTGATTCATCCAAAGTACTGGCATTTAATGCAATGGTCATCTGTTTGGAAAGCGAGACAAGTAGCGAGGGGTCAATCCCGTAATCCGCCCGTAAACCAGAGATCCCCCATTTTAAAAGGTCGTCAGCATTATCCCAGCTTAAGCCAAGATGGGAAAGTGACTCAGGTGAGATATCTGCGAATAATTCCAAATCAAATTCGCGTACTTGCCTTGCCAAAACCCCCAAAGCATTTCTGTACATCTCAGGATGATCTTCAGGAATATGAAGGGATGTAAAGGCCGATTGAAAACCGGCATCTTTCATCTTCTTCAGCGTATGATACTGTTCTTCCTCTGACTGCTGTCCTAAATAGATAGAAAACCCCTTCATAGAAAAGACTCTCTCTCCTTACTTCTCAAGATTTTGTACCATTTCCTCTTTGAAACCAAACAAATACGTAAAGATAAAACCAAATGCATAAGCAATCACAAGGCCTATAAAGTAGGAAAGATATTGTCCATCATCTATCAAAGGAATTAAGGATAAGCCGGAAATTCCCACACCTGTAGCTCCTGTAGCCATAATTGCCTGGAAGGCACCACCAACAGCTGACCCTAAACATGCCGTTATGAAAGGACGGCCAAGCGGCAGGGTCACCCCATATAATAAAGGTTCACCAACACCAAGAAAACCAACAGGCAGTGTCCCTTTCACTGTGTTTTTTAACTTTTGACTTTTTGTTTTTACATAGACAGCAATGGCTGCACCCACTTGACCGCCGCCTGCCATGGCCAAAATTGGGAGGAGCGGTGTATTTCCCAGATTTTCAATAAAATCAAGATGAATCGGGGTTAGACCATGATGCATTCCTACCATAACCAATGGTAAAAATGTACCGGCCAATACTGCGCCAGCAAAGGCACCGCCAATTTCCAATACACCATTAATTCCTGTTTGAATAACCATTGAAATCACACCGCCAATCGGTTGTAAAACAAGAATCGTAGCGACACCGACAACGAGCACGGTAATAAACGGTGTAAGGATGACGTCTAGGCTTCCTGGTACAAATTTTCGTACCAACTTTTCAAAAATTGCCATTACCCATGCAGCTAATATAGCGGCAAATATACCACCTTGGCCTGCCACAAGTTGTTCACCAAAAAGAGTAATTTGTTCAAGCTCAGGATTAATAATTAAAATACCGGCAATCGCACCAAGTGCTGGAGTTCCGCCAAATTCCCGTGCTGTATTCCAGCCCACAAGTATACTGAGAAAAGAAAACAGCCCTCCACCGATGACAAGAAGAATCTGCAGCCAAGTCGTTTCAGGGTCCACACCTGCGTTTTCTGCAAAACTAGCGCCTCCGTTAATAAGCCCGGATGCAATGAGAGCTGGGATAAGCGGGATGAAAATGTTTCCGATCCGTTTGAGAAAGTTTTTAATCGGCGTCTTATTCCTTTGTTGCACTTTGGCCTTGGTATCTTCGGCTACATGGTCATCCTCAGCATCACCGGCAGATAGACCGGTCGTTTTAGATAATTCTGTTGCCACTTTATACGCGGTTCCTGGGCCAAGTACAATTTGTAATGTTTCATCCTCGACGACACCTAGCACGTTTTCTGTATTACGGAGCTCGTCGAGTTGGACTTTTTCGTAATTCTTTACGTTCAATCGTAACCTCGTCATACAGTTGGCTAACGAAGTGATGTTATCCTTTCCACCTAAAAGGGGGAGTATATCCCGCACAATCGCTTTTTCTTTTTTCATTTTTGATTCCTCCTTTTTTACGGCTCCTGGATTGCCTTTTTAATAAAACCGTTGGCTTCTGTCAGTCTGCTTTTCGCTTCTGTTTCTGAGATATCCGCAAGAATCATAACGATAGCTGTTTTCACATGCTGACCAGATTGATGAAATGCCCTTGCAGCTGTTTTTTCGTCAACCCCTGTTGCTTCCATAATAATATTGTGGGAACGTTGGATAAGCTTGTTGTTGGTTGCTTTTACATCCACCATTAAGTTTTCATAGATCTTGCCTACTCCGATCATAGCGGAGGTAGAGATCATATTAAGTACCAACTTCTGAGCAGTGCCAGCTTTTAAGCGGGTCGAGCCCGTGAGTACTTCAGCACCTGTGTCTACCTCGATCGAATAATCCGCATATTCACTCACCGTCGCTGATACGTTACAAGAAACACTTCCAGTAACAGCTCCACATGTTTGGGCGTATTGAAGGGCTCCAATCACATAAGGCGTTCGTCCGCTGGCGGCGAGCCCGATGACGACATCTTTAGAGGTCAATGAAAGTTGTTTTAAATCTTTTTGACCAGCTTCCTTTGAATCTTCAGCCCCCTCCTTTGCTTTTGTAAAAGCAGCATCTCCTCCCGCGATTTGCCCGATGACGGTAGAAGAAGGTACACCAAACGTTGGGGGGCATTCGACGGCATCGAGGACTCCAAGTCGTCCGCTCGTTCCCGCGCCAACATAAATCAGGCGCCCTCCTCCCTTTAAAGACTGAACGACTTCTTTCACGAGTACTTCGATTTTGGGAATGGCACCCTTTACCACTTTCGGAACACCCTGATCTTCTTCATTCATCGTATAAAGAACCTCGGAAATGGACATCTCATCCAAATTCATGGTCATGGGATTTCTTGCTTCGGTTGTCAAGTTGTTGAACATAAAACGACCTCTCTTTATTAACAAAAAATGAATGCGGTTTCATAAATTATATGACAATCTGAAATAAAATATCAATTAATATTTAAAATTTAATAAAATAATTCACTTGTAACACAGAAGTTTCCGGGAAGATCTTTACTATCGGAGAAAGAAGGAGATTCCGTTGCTGCATCCAACGGAGAGATTGTATCGAAAACGAATCGGAATTAAAGTGAAGAGCGGAGGTTCAATATGGATATGGAAAGTTTTGAGAAGTATGTTGAGATTGATGATCAGGTAACCGTCAGAGGTCTTCTTATTTCTTTCAATTTGGAAAGAGTATGAGGAGTGAATAAAAACGTAAAAAAAGATCCATGCGATAAAATATCCGCATGGATCTACCTACCGAGTGCCGTACCGAAAAAGTTCCTCAAGCGCTGAATAAAGTGCCTAGTACGCCGAATAAATGTGTTGCTGCGCCGAAAAATCCACCCCCGTCCCAATCCCATTTTGCTCGTGCTCGATCATTCGCCCTCCCCCTTTTCAAGGAAAGCTCTTTTGAAACATTTCACTAGCTTAAGCTAAGTCTCCCCTTCTTCCCTTCTTTCGTAAGATAAACCGTGGCCTGCTTCATATAATACACCCCCATCTACAGTTGGGATCGTGACTGGCAGTTGACCTACGGGCTCTGTTTCTCCAAATAATATATTGGCGGTCGCTTTAAAATTCGCCTCTAATAATCCATATTGCGCTAGATACGCTTCTACTTCCGGATACGCCATGACATCATAGGGGTTACGGATGCCTATTGAGATTAAGGGGGTATTCACCTCCTCCTGTACACTACGAACCATTTCCATTTGAGGATGATTAACTTCTCTCGCTTCATTATCAGCGGAATAGGTGCCTGCAATTACTTTATCGGCCTGCTGAATCATCTGCCATTGTCCCTCACTAAAATCTTCACTTTCCGGGAGTTCAATTGCCTCTACTTCTGAATGATGGGCTTCAATAGCATCTGATAATTGCTTTACATATTCATCTCCAATAACGACGACCGACTCATCTTCGTCCAAGTTGAGAGGCAGTACGTCCCCTTCATTTTTTACAAGCGTTACCCCTTGCTCGGCTGCTTGCTTTTCTACTTCGAGATGTTCCTCTGCACCTACGATTTCTTCAGCTTGTGCGATTTTTTCTTCTACAGGTGTTGGATTTTCCTCCTTTACGATCCCCCGTTTTAATTTCAATTCCAGAATTCGCTCAACGGACGCTTCAATGCGTTCTTCAGAAATCTCCTTGTTGTTCACCGCCTCGAGCAGCCCATGAGCTACATCTTCTAATCCTACAGGCATTAATACAATATCTGATCCTGCTTGAACTGCCCGGATTGCTGCATCTACCGGTTCAAAATGTTCATCTATGGCATCCATGTTTAGAGCATCCGTATAAATCACACCTTCATAACCCATCTCTTCACGCATAAGGCCAGTCAACACTTCTTCTGATAAGGTAGCAGGAATAGTGATTTCCTCACCTGTTTCCTTAGAAATGACTGTACTGCTATCAATCTCAGGAAATGTAACATGAGCAGTCATAATTGCATCAACATCATTGTCCATGGCTGCTTGAAACGGAGGAAGTTCGACATCAAATAGACGATCCCGATCGTGTGGGATTTCGGGAAGACCAACGTGGGAGTCTACATCTGTGTCTCCATGACCCGGAAAGTGCTTAGCCGTGACCGCTGTTCCGGATTCTTGCATACCATCCATATAAGCCACGCCATGATCAGCCACTAATGAAGGATCTTCTCCAAACGAACGCACCCCAATCACCGGATTGTCGGGATTATTATTAACATCTACGGTTGGGGCCAAATTCATGTTAATACCAAGAGATTCTAATTCTGCTCCAATTGCCCCTCCCACTTTAGAAGTCATTTCTACATCATTTCCAGCTCCAAGTGCCATATTGCCCGGCATATCTGTACCCGATTGCAGCCTTGTCACCGTACCTCCTTCTTGATCAATGGTAGTAAGCATTCCATATTTCTCAGATGCGGCTTGATAATCAGCAACTAACTCAGCGGTCTGTGCAGTCGTTTCTACATTTTCAGCAAATAGAATAACCCCTCCCAAGTGATAATCTTTGACGATTTGCTCAATTTCCGGAAGCATTTCAGTCACATTTTCCCCATTCCACGTTCTAAAGTCCGGCATTAGCATCTGGCCAATTTTTTCTTCTATCTTCATCCCGTTGATGGCATCATCGATCAGTGCATGTCTATCATCTGTCTCTTTTATGATTTCAGAACCTCCAGCTTGCTCCGGTCGATGATGAAAAGCGATACGATCTTGGTGTGCTCCATTTGAAGCTTCTATGTAGGTCCTTCCAGGCTGGCCTGTCCACTCTACTTGGCCATCCTGATCAACAGTTGCCACATTTTCATTCGTCGAATTCCATGTAATACCTTCATTAACAAAGGTAAAATGCCCATCTTCATAAACATTCATACCTTGAAGAGACATGCGTTCTTCCGGCTGCACATCAATCTTTTTAATATTTTCATAAAGGATGAAATCTTTAATCTGTTCTTGATCTTCAGCTAGCGAATGGTGGATAGTCCAACTTGACAATGCGAAGAAACTAATAAAAACAATAAGCGTGATTTTGTTTACATAGCGTATCATTTCAGATTCTCCTTTGGATGTTTAAAGGTTATCATGAGTCTATCTACCAAATGATTGATTGTCTAGCACTATTCGTAATAAAAAATATTATTAGACACCTTACGAAGGGAATAGAGCATATCCGTCACAAAATGAACATGGTAACATTAGAAAACTTAGCTGTTCGCCAAGCTTTTATGGTGAAAGCCTTGGTTGTACTTATGCAGATAAGAAAGTTGAGTTATACTTTCTTATCTGCCCAAAAAAAGGACACCCGGCTTTGGGCATCCCCTTAAAATCTATTCCCTATTCGATAAGCCGTGCCCTTCTTTATAAAGAACACCTCCTTCGAGTGAAGGGATTGTGACTGGTAATCTTCCTACCGAATCTATTTCTCCAAATAATATACTTGCTGTTGCTTCAAAGTTAGCCCTTGCAAATCCGTATTGGGCAAGATAAACATCCGTATTTGCGTAAGCCATTATATCATAGGGGTTACGAATCCCGACCGTAATTAAAGGACCTTCGATATCTGCTTGGATACGACGAACGATTTCCATTTGTGGATGATTCGACTGTCTTGACTCATAATCTGAGGTATACGTTCCAACAATGACATGGCTGGCTTGACAGATTTTCTCCCATTGGATTCCATTTAATTGACCATTTTCCGGTAAAGCCATCGTTTCTACGTTAGGGTGGTGAGCGGTTATCGCGCTAGAAAGTCCATCTATGAGTTCATTGCCAATGACCACTACCAATTCATCTTCCCTCAGGTTGAGAGGGAGCGTTTGATTTTCATTTTTAACAACGGTAATGCCTTGCTTAGCCGCTTGCCTTTCTATTTCTAAATGTTCTTCTGAGGCCAAAGTGTCTTCAGCTTGAGCTACTTTTTCCTCTGATGGTAAGGGATGTTCTTCTTTGACAATCCCCCGTTTTAATTTTAACTCTAAAATCCGCGCTACCGATTCTTTCATACGTTCTTCAGAAATCACATCTTGATGGACGGCATTGATCATCCCTTCAGCGACCTCTTCAACGTCTACAGGCATCAGTACAATGTCTGAACCAGCTTGCACTGCATGAATGGCAGCATCTACAGGGGGGTGGTGGGAAGAAATGGCATTCATCTTTAATGAATCCGTGAAAATGACTCCATCATAACCCATTTCTTCGCGCATAAGGCCCGTTATAACCTTGTCCGATAAAGTGGCAGGAATAAGGCTCTCTGTACCTTCGAACGTACTGCTATCGATTTCAGGAAGTGTAACGTGAGCAGTCATGATCGCGTCCACATCATGATCCATCACTGATTGAAAAGGATACAATTCAACATTATATAACCGATTCCGATCATGGGAAATTTTTGGAGACCCAACATGTGAATCTATATCCGTGTCCCCATGACCTGGAAAATGCTTTGCTGTTACTGCTACTCCCGATTCTTGCATACCTTCCATAAAAGCTACGCCATGATTAGCTACTAACGATGGGTCTTCACCAAAAGAACGAATACCGATGACTGGGTTATCAGGGTTATTGTTGACATCCATACTCGGAGCCATGTTCATATTGAAGCCAAGGGATTCTAATTCTGCTCCAATGACTCTTCCTACTTTCGATGACATACCCAGATCATTTCCGGCTCCGAGTGCCATATTCCCGGGCATACTCGTTCCTGCTTGCAGCCTATTGACAAGCCCCCCTTCTTGATCAATCGTGGTGAGCATCGCATATTTCTCCGAGGCAGCTTGATAATCAGCAATCAGCTCTGTTGCCTGTGCGGGTGTTTTTATATTTTCCCCAAAAAAGATCACACCGCCTAGATGATAATTTTTTATAAGCTGCTCAATACCTGGGGGCATTTCAGTCACATTTTCTTTCCCCCATGTGCGAAAATCCGGCATAAGCATTTGCCCCACCATTTCTTCTATCGTCATCCCAGCGATCGCGTTGTCGATGAGCTTATGCCTATCGTCGGTCTGCTTGATGATTTTAGTTCTCTCCCCATTTTGGAGTACAATTCGATCTTCATGATTCCCATTGGAGGCTTCTATGTATGTTTTTCCAGGTCGTCCTGTCCATGTAATGTGCCCGTCTTGATCGACCCTAGCTACATCTTCATTCGTCGAACTCCACATAATATCTTCATCAACAAATGTAAAATGCCCATCCTCATAAATATTCATTCCTTGAAGAGTGGTACTTTCTCCTGGCTGAACATCGGCTTGTTCAATATTTTCATAAAGGATAAAGTCTTGCACACTACCTTCGGCCTGAGAATGACTGTGAGGTGAAAATGATAGTACACCAAGTAAAAGAAAAAAGGTACTTTTTTTAACAGGCTGCCTCATGGCAAATTCTCCTTAATCAAAATCCCTGATCAATGATAAAATCCCCCGGTTACCCAGGGGATATTCATCTCTCATTTTATTTTAAGTGGAGAATCTGATCTTCTTTTCCTTGAACCTTGCCGATTTTTAGCATTTCTATGGTTTTTCCTTCCGGTAGATTCGTGAATATAATTAGAGAAATCGTGGAAGCAGCTTCTCGATTAATAACATCAAGGTCGAGTTCCATTAAAAGATCACCTTTTCTCACCTGATCCCCTTCATTCACATAAACCTTAAAGCCTTTCCCTTCTAACTGCACAGTTTCTAACCCTATATGAATGAGAATTTCCAGGCCATTTGTGAGTCTCAAACCAATGGCATGCTTACTCGGAAAAATGTTATCAATCACTGCATCGACAGGAGATACAACCTTGGAATCGTTCGGCTCTATCGCGAATCCATCCCCCATCATATAGCTTGAAAATACATCATCTGGAACTTCTGATAGAGGTAAAATACGTCCTGTTATCGGTGCCGAAAATTCGTCTTTCTGAATTTCTGCTTCTTTATATGTGGAATCACTGAAACTTGAAGAATCAGCCTGAGCTTTTTCTGTAATTTTCCCATCTCCTTGTTTCATCAGTAATTCCATCGCATTTGCGACAAATTCTACTTGCGTACCGACAACCACGTGTAGTCCATTGCCGCCTACCTTCATGACTCCATTTGCGCCGCTTCTTTTCAGTTGCCCTTCGTTCACTTCTTCCATATCCTCGACTTCTAACCTTAACCGAGTCGCACAATAATCAAGCGTTCGCAAATTCTCTTTCCCGCCGAGTCCAATTAAGAAGTTAGCGGCTTTTTGCTGAAACTCGTCGTCATCCGAATCATCTCCGCTACTAGGAATGACACTCTCTCCTTCATCATCTTCACGTCCTGGCGTTTTAAGATCCAATACACGGATCAATGTATAGAAAACAAGGAAATAAATGACCGCAAAGACGAGACCTACAACTAGCAACCCTAAAGGATTCTCAGCAATATTAAAACTTAACACGTAGTCGATAAAACCAGCGGAAAAACCAAATCCATGTCTCATTTCAAGCATGAAAGCTGTTGCTAAAGCTAAACCCGCCAACAAAGCGTGTACGACATACAACAGTGGTGACAAAAACATGAATGAAAATTCCACCGGCTCGGTAATCCCGGTTAAAAATGCCGTAAATGCCAAGCCTCCTAAAAAGCCTGCAGTTGCTTTCCTGCGACCTTTTTTAGCCGCAAAAATCATCGCTAAACAGATAGCTGGAATCCCAAACATCATAACCGGGAAGAAACCAGCTAAAAATAGCCCGGCTGAAGGATCTTCAGCAAAAAACCGATTAATCTCACCCGTTGTGCCTTCATATTCTCCAAAGACGAACCAAACGTAACTATTGACGATGTGATGAAGACCAGTTGGAATCAAAAGACGATTCATCACTCCATATACACCAGCACCTAGAGCCCCGGCTTGTGTAACCCAGTCCCCAACAGTATCGATTAACGCCTGCATTGGAGGCCATAACCAAAAACCCAGTAAAAAAGCAAATAATGCCATTGCAAACGCTGTTAATATCGGAATCAGCCGTCGCCCCCCGAAGAAGGCAAGCCATTCTGGCAGCTTTACGTCTTTAAAACGATTATAGAGTATACCAGCAACGATACCAGCTAAGATCCCCGCCAAAACATCCATATCCAGGGAATCATCAATAGCTGCCATACTATAATCCAAGACTAAGTAACCAACAACCCCAGCCAAACCTGCAGCACCATGTCCATCTTTCGAAAACCCTATAGCAATCCCGATTGCAAAAATTAATGGCAAGTTATCAAATAAAGCAGCACCAGCCTCGTGCATAAACGGAATATCGAGTACATCATCAGCCCCTAGCCTTAATAACAACGCCGCAACAGGAAGAACAGCAATTGGCAACATCAACGAACGACCGATACGTTGAAGAAATTGCCCTAAGCTACGCAACATTCATATACCACCCTTCTATTACTATTATTAATATATGTATGACGATTAGCCTGTCTCTTGAAAAGTTTCTTCTCAGTTTATGTCTCTATTTTCTGATATTGAAGAAAATTGCTTTGGACTTGTACCATTCCCTATCCTACCAACAAGCGTTTGAAATTATATTTTATCTTATCACATTCATTTGAAAACGTCACACATCCGCCCATTTTCAAGGTATAAAAATTTACATCGACTACTCTTTAAAGAAAGTCCATTCTCAACAAAAGACACTAAAACGCGCAGGGGCTCTTTTCCCTCTGCGCACTTTAGTGTCTTAGTCTTGTAAAAATAAGGTCTAGTAATAGGGTACATATTTTTGACGATAATTACAAGAAGTGACGTTTTTGTTCACAAATCGTTCATATTTTATTCATCTACAAAAGCTTCTCTAAGTTTTTCATCCGCATTATTCCAGTAATCCTCACTAAACCCTTTTAAATACTCCCTTAGCATGTAGCGGGGTTTATCATCCATATGATCTATAATCACATGGCCTTTTAATGCTTTATCCATATGGTTGACGTGTTCAGGCATGCTTTTGTACCCTCTACAAAAACGACTACCTTCGGGTGGCTCGACCTCACGATAAAATCGGCAAGCTCCGATACCATGATACTTTGGTTCGCCTTCATCTGTATGAGCCGTTGTCACCCAAACCATCCAGTATTCCCTTGGATCGTTGAGTTCTTCCTTATTTTCAAGCAGTTTTACTTTCTTTTCAATTTCTGAACGCGCATGAATTGCGCCCATATCAAGGAAGACACGTTCTTCTACCGGGTCAATAATAACAGGGGTTAAATTATCAAGACTAAGGGAGCCGACGCCAAAGCCGCCATGGCCGTCCGTCGAGTCGCCGCTTAATATATTGAATCCTGATCCTTGTCGCTTCTCTATATTTTTCCTAAAAGGATTTCCCACGGGATCATCTCCTTCCTAAAGAACTCTTCTTTAACTTTTAGTGTATCACAACCACCCTGTTCATAAACAGTGATGGCTTTTACCTTAGGGAAACTAGCTTGTCGTCAATGCCGTAAATCCATAAGTAAAAAGCGGTGCACTAAAGTAGTACACCGCTTCGTTTTAAAGATTTAAAGAGTTCCCGCTCCCATGTAACGTGGCTCCCAGTAAGAGTTGTCGAGACTGTCGATGGTTACACCGTTAGAAGAACTGGTGTGAATGAATTCATTACCGCCAATGTAGATTCCAGCGTGGGAAGCGCCGCCTCTTGTATCAAAGAAAACTATGTCTCCGGGGCTTGGGTCTGCAACTTCTGTGCTTGCGCTATAGATGGCCGATACAGTACGTGGAATATCTTTTCCATGTTGATCAAAGACGTAGTTCAAGAAGCCGCTGCAATCAAAACCGCTTGGAGAAGTTCCGCCAAATGAATAAGGCACCCCTACATAATCTTTAGCTGTAGAAATGATCCCGCTATCGCTGGAACCACTGCTGCTGTCACTCGTAGAGGCTCCTTTAACTTCACCATCCCAAATTGCGCTCTGGGTAGCCGGTCCTGCTACACCATAGAAGTTCCCCGCTGATGAGGAGATCCCATTTTCAGATTGATAGGATTGCACAGCACTTAGCGTCCGAGGACCGAATCGGTTGCCTGTTGATCCCTCAAAGTGTCCCTTTGCTTTTAGTTCTTCCTGAAGAACATTAACGGAGCTATTGACATCCCCATATTCCATGGAACCGTTGTCTAGAAGTGCTGCATCCGTAACGCTTGGTGCAAATACGATCCCTGCTGCAACCACCGTACTAACTACATATTTTTTCATCATAACATTTGTTCACTCATCTGTTGTTCGCATTGGAGCATCAGTTGTATGTTGTATTTATTAAATGCGACGAGTTTTGACTCCATATGTAACTCTATTAATTCCTGATGTGAAACTCTTAAAGGTGTAAGACGAACGATATGATAGAGTGAATCTACACCTCCAGTTTTAATAATAATTTTATCAAGCCAATGCTTGTCACTCACAAATTGCATTATAGATTGTATTTTAGAGGCTCACAATAACTATTACACGTTTGTTATCTCAGTGTAATAGAGAGACTTATATATTTATTATAGTTCTTGATTAATAATAAGCTTAAAATCATGTAATTCTCCTCATACTTTCCCTTTTGATTTAAGTATCCAGCAGAAAATTGTAAAGAATCTAGGTATTGTTTATTACAAAGTGTACGAGCTCGAACATGAAATATTCTTTAGTAAACTTATCAATATTATTGCTTTAAGTTTGTCATTTTACTACATTATGATTATACTAAAACTTTATCGCGATAAAGAAGGAGGCCGTTTTCTTGAATACAATAGAAAGCGTGAGTAACTGGTCAGGTAAATATTTTGCACCTCTTGTCATCGCAACTGCCGTTTTCGCTTATTTTTTCACTGAATTATCTGTGCTTTCGAACGCAATTAACATTCTTCTTGGTATAGTTATGTTCGGGATGGGGTTAACCTTGAGGGCAACAGATTTCTCCATGGTTTTCAAAAAACCTGCGCATGTCATTATCGGGGTAAGCGCTCAATTTACCCTGATGCCTTTGCTGGCATTGTTAATTGTCTGGTTGTTCAATTTTCCCCCTGAATTAGCTGTAGGGATTATTTTGCTGGGTTCAGTGCCTGGAGGTACAGCTTCCAACGTTATGGTTTATCTAGCAAAAGGAGATTTACCATTATCCGTTACCATGACTACCATTGCAACGTTAATTGCACCAGTAGCCACTCCATTTATTATGTATATTTTCGCGAATAACTGGCTTCCAGTAAATCCTTTAGATCTTTTCCTTTCGATTACGCAAATTGTCCTGATCCCCATCATCCTCGGTGTTATTTGCAACTATTTTTTTAGAAAAGGAGTGCAAAAGGTTACACCCGCTCTGCCTCTTATATCCGTTACCACTATCATTTTGATTGTTATGGGAGTTGTAGCAGCGAATGCGGATAACATTTATGAAGTAGGTATTCCGGTCTTAGCAGCAGCTATCCTGCATAATGGTGGAGGGTACTTCATTGGTTACTTGATTGCAAAAATCCTGCAGGTAAGTCCTGCTCAATGCCGTGCAATTTCTATAGAAGTTGGAATGCAAAATTCAGGACTAGCTTCCGGTCTCGGGAGTGCACATTTCAGTCCGCTAGCTGCATTACCTGGGGCGATCTTCAGCGTTTGGCATAATATTTCCGGTCCAATATTAGTAAATTTCTGGAACCGGAGACCTCTTCCTCCAGCTAAAAAATCAATGAAATGAAATGATAAAAACGTAAGGCTGTACCGAACATGATCGGCATAGCCTTACGTTTCACTATTTGCCTTATGACGCCATTGTCTAATGTAGGCAAAAGCCTCCTCGATATCATCACGAGAGTAATTTTGTGTTTTCTTCAATGTATGTACTTTCTCAACCACTTCTTCTTTTGGGGCAGGTTCTAAGTATAAAACCGTAGACACAAGCTCAAGAAATTTGGAGGTGCAGGCGTTCATTTCGTCAATCACTGTCTTTTCTTGCTCAAAAGACTGTCGTTGGGTATTGGTTTCAAGAAACTGTTCACCAGCCATTGCCAGCTGATATCGATACTGGTGGTATCCCGCTTTCTCTTCTCTTACTTCCGAAACAAACCCAAATTGCTGAAGTTCTTCGATACGCATGCTTAATTCTTCTGAATAAGGCCCGTAGATATGGAAGTCATATTTTTCCTGAAAAGGCATCCCCATTTTCTTACTGATATAGATGATTTTTTGAAACTTTTTACGCCCGGTTATTTCTCCAACACTCTTTAGTAGCGACATGACTTTGACATGCTGTTCTAACACGCCGCGTCCCTCCTCAACCTGACAAAATCTCCATGATTTTACGTTTCTCTTCTTCTTGTCCCGGTGTTTTTAAAATATCGCTAGGATAATACAATTTATGATCTGTCCGTTTTTTTCCAGAAATGGCCTCTACTACATCGGATTCCCGCGACAACTCACGGAGTTTCTGATCGTTCATAAGTAAATGAATCGGCATTCGTTCTTCCTCTTCACCAGGCCGGTAAAAATCATAAGGCAAATCAGAAGAAAAATCAACGACTAGATAGTAATTAGGGTCAATGCCGATCGCTTTAAATCGCTCTTGCAACCCAGCCCATTCGTTCATAATAAAATTTTGATCGAATTCAACATATTGAAGCAATCGACGATGGAGAAAACGGCTGCACAAATCAGCGAGTATGCCATCTTTTTCTTCTTCCCACATTTGAAAGTAATAAAATACGATAGACTCATCCAACTTTAAATAATCCGAAATGGTCACTTCTCCTTCAAAAAAAGGAATGAAATGATGGGGAGCTTGTTCAAATGCATATCCTTCTTCATACAGTGCTTTCGCTCGTCGTAATATTTTATTTAAAATGACTTCGGCACTCCGTGTGACAGGATGAAAGTACACTTGCCAGTACATTTGGTAGCGGCTCATAATATAGTCCTCCACCGCGTGCATTCCGGTACTTTTAATGACAACTTGATCTTCTGTCGGCCGCATTACACGCAAGATCCGCTCCATATCAAAATGGCCGTAACTAACACCGGTATAGAATGCATCCCGTTGCAAATAATCCATTCGATCCGCGTCAATCTGACTAGAAATCATACTCACGACGAGTTTATTTGGGTGAGTTTTCTCGATAACATCTGCTACTTCACGTGGAAACTCATCCCCCATACGGCGAAGAACCGCATTCACTTCCGTTTTTCCCGTAATAATAGCGCGAGTCCAACTTTCGTGGTCCGTTTCAAACACCTTTTCAAACGAATGGGAAAAGGGACCGTGGCCAATATCATGTAGAAGTGCCGTCGCCAAGCAAAGTAAACGGTCGTCTTCATTCCAATGGGGATGGTCATTGAACACTTCAATCATCCGGCGCATAATTTCGTACACGCCAAGCGAATGATTAAAACGTGTATGCTCAGCCCCATGAAACGTAAGAAATGTTGTGCCTAACTGGCGAACACGCCGCAATCGCTGAAACTCTTTCGTTCCGACCAAATCCCAGATCAGCTGATCACGAACATGAATGTAACGGTGTACCGGATCTTTAAATACTTTTTCCTCTTTTAATAATGCATTGCCTCTAACCATGGGCAAAGCCAGCCTTTCCATCTCTTTTCCTCTATTATAACGGAAGAAAGAGGAAGATAAAATGAAAGGTATGATTTACATGCAAGTTTTAATTCAAGGTTTTTCTTCAGTTTCTTTCACCATTCTCTTACGAGCAATAGCTGTGGTTATCACCAAAATAGCCATAATCAATGTACTAACGATAACAAACGGCCAATGGATCTGTTCAGCAAATAACCCTTGATAGATAACTGTGAGAACAAATTGTGAAACAGCAATAATTGCACCGGTCGTAATAATCGCTTTCAAGCTCCTCATTTCGATCCCACCTTTATATTAATCCATACCCGTATTATAAATCTCATAAAACGGTATATTGTTAACATGTTATACTATGAAGAGATTTGAATTATATTTGGAACGGAGATCGATGAATGACTAGTGTTAAATCGTTACAGGGCAAGCAATGGCGTTGGTTAGATCATTCAAAAGCAGCTCTTTACTATAGTCCACTGCATTCATTTGCCTATGATGATACCATTTGCGAAAGTGTTGGCAAAGAATATTCTCACCCCGTGGTACATACGTGGGTTCATCACCCAACTATTGTATTAGGTACGCAAGACAGTCGACTGCCATATATACATGAAGCGATTAAAGAACAAAATGAAAAAGGTGTCGAAGTAATCGTACGTAACTCCGGAGGCTTAGCCGTTTATCTTGATCCAGGCATTCTCAATATCTCTCTTATCATGAAAGATACAAAAGATCTTTCTATTGATACGAGTTACGCAATAATGCATGCATTTGTTCAAGAAATGTACAACGATTCGACAAAAGCGATTATTGCCCGGGAAATTGTTGGCTCGTATTGCCCGGGTAATTATGATCTGAGCATTAATGGCAAAAAATTCGCGGGCATTTCGCAGCGACGGCTTCGGAATGGCATTTCCGTACAGGTCTACCTTGCAATTACAGGCTCCGGCTCTGAACGGGCTGAGGTTGTTCGTGACTTTTATCAAACAGCGGGTGGAGAATACCGCACCTCAACACCATCCGTCCAGCCTGAAACGATGGCATCATTATCAGAACTTTACCAGCGTCCAATAACTGTCGCTGAGAGCGTGGAACGCATGCTTCGCGTATTTGGAGATTATGGTATGAAATTGACAAAAACCTCTTTGTCTCCTAATGAAACCCACCGTTTTCATAAACGATTAAGACTGGTCACTGAACGAAATGAGAAAGTGTTACGGGACTAAAATAAGCGCCGCACCACTTCCTTAGTGATGCGGCGCTCAGTTGTGCCAGCCAACTCAAAAACTTAGAACAATAGGCTGCCAGAAATAAACAAACACAACAATTACGATAATTGCGATGATATTCATCCAAAAACCAGCTTTAACCATATCATCCATCTGCAAGTAATCAGAACTAAACACTGCTGCATTTGGAGGTGTCGCAATCGGAAGCATGAACGCACAGGAAGCGGTAAGTGCAACGATGGCCATAATACTATACGGGTCCACACCAATACCCAGTGCAAGCCCAATACTAATGGGCATCATCATATTAGCAAGCGCTGTATTAGACAAAATCTCGGTCATAAATAAAATGGCTGCTGCTAGAACAATTAAAATGAGTACATAAGGTAGAACTTCTACAGCTTCTAACAAATCACCGAACCACTCGGTTAAACCAGAATCCTCAAAAGCAGCGGCTAGAGACAATCCACCACCGAAAAGCACTAACAATCCCCAGGGGAGTTCCTTCATATTCTTCCAAGTCATCAAACCGCCTTGTTCTTGACGGCTGGGCACTAAAAACATCGCGAGGGCTCCAAAAATGGAAATCGATGTGTCTGATATATTGAGAACCTCTTGCCAATCTTCTGGTATAAACCCAGTCGAAAGCCACAGAAATCCAGTTACACTGAATATGGCAAGCACCGCTTTTTCTTCATAAGACATCGGGCCAAGTTCGTTCAATTGATTTCTTGCAAAGTCCTCAGATATTTCTCCGCTTTGGGTGACTTTAAACTGAATCCGGGTAATATAAAAGAACAAAACAGTGATCAAAATAACCGTCACAGGAAAACCAAACAAAAACCAATCTGCAAACGTCACCGTTGTGTCAAGCATATTGTTGGCAACAGCTGCAAACGCTGCGTTGGGAACCGAGCCAATAAGGGTAGCAAGTCCTCCTATGGATGCAGAATAGGCAACGGTTAATAATAGACCTTTAGCAAAGCTATTTAGAGAGCGTTCGTCAAAAAAGTTTTTGTCTTTGACTTCGTTAATTAACGCCAGTGCAATCGGTAACATCATAAGCGCTGTAGCAGCATTGGAGATCCACATGGACAACAGTGCGGTTGAAACAGCAACACCTAAAATAATCCTTTGACCGCTTGTCCCAATCATCGCAATAATAGTCATAGCGATACGTTTATGGAGGTTCCATCTTTCAATCGCAAGTGCAATCGTAAATCCGCCCATATACATAAAAACGATGGGGTCCCCATACGCCATTGTAGCCGTTTCTTCATCAGTGCCACCTGTTAACGGCAGCAAAATAATCGGTAAAAGCGAGGTCGCAGGAATAGGTAGAGCTTCTGTGACCCACCAGCTAGCTACCCAAGCCGTTACAGCTAACACCGCTCTTGGCGAATCATCAAGCCCTGTTATATCTGGTACAAAGTAAAATAAAGAAAATAAAAGAGGACCCAGTACGAGTCCTATGACTTGACGTTTTTGCATGAATACATTCCACCCTCTCTCCAGTCAATCTTCGTTGTGTAAAATTATATAAGAATCAAACATCACTTTTTATCTCTGTACCCGCTTTCAGTATTAATTAGAGAATTCGACTTTTTTCGACAAACACAGATATGTATCAATGTTACTCATAATAGATTAAATTGACAATACATAGAGTATAGGAAATGAAAGTGTATTTTTGCCCTCTTCTTCTCCCTGCAAATAGTTCAAAATAATGGTACAATAAAATGAATAATGATTCAGTGTAAATGGAGGATGAGAGATGACACTAAAACAAGAGACAGTGCTTTATGAAATGAATGACAATGTGGCGACCATCACCTTGAATCGCCCACAAGTGAAAAATGCCCTTAATTTTGCCATGCATGATGAATTATTTGCGGCTTTCAATGAAGCAAATCACGACAATAATGTCAAAGTCATCATCCTACGTGGTTCAGGTGATGCTTTTAGTGCCGGAGCTGATTTAAAAAGTTTTTCTCTTGAAGATCGGGAGAACATTGACTACGGCCATTATTTACGCGAAACGTACAACCGGCTTATTCTTTTCATTTCAGATATCCCTAAGCCGATCATTGCTTATCTCAACGGTACAGCCGTTGGTGCAGGATTAAGCATCGCCCTTGCTTGTGATTTTCGTGTAGCTTCCTATGATGCAAGAGTAGCTTTAAGCTTTCTAAAAATTGGACTAGTCCCGGATGCGGGTGCTTCTTATTTTCTCCCCCGACTCGTAGGGCTTGGAAAAGCAATGGAATTAGCTTTAGGCGAATCCTTAACCGCAGAAGAAGCCTACCGTATTAACCTGATTAACAAAATTGGTTCACCTGATGAGTTAGCCGCTTCATTAGCGAATACCCCGGCTGAAGCGTATGGATGGATGAAACAAAACATGAAAGAAGGGTTTGAGAAAAGCCTTGCTGAGGTGCTAGAAATGGAAGTCACAGCACAAAGCAAAGCAGGATCCTCCGAAGAACATTTGGCAGCCCTTCAACAATTTCTCGGAAGATCGACACATTAATTAATACTCGCTGGCTATAATTTTTTTACGTTCTGCAAATGTGCTATGATAGGGAGTATAAACATAAGTTGGGCAATAAAAAAGTCGACAGGTGATAGAAGACCAACAACCTTTCTATCCAACAGACTAGGGTCCTTTAAGAGAAAGAAAGGAGTATAGCCTTATGGGTGAGCCAGCAGAAACGATTGACGGCTGGTATTGTTACCACGACTTCCGCTCTATTGATTGGACGTCCTGGAAAAGAGTACCGGCAGATGAAAGACATAGCATTTTAGCGGAATTTATCTCCATGGTTGAAGAATGGGCAGACAATGAAAATAGGGCAGAAGGCAGCTATGCCCTTTACTCTATCATCGGACAAAAAGCGGATATTATGTTCATGTTACTCCGCCCTACCATGAAAGAACTAGAACAAATTGAAAAAGCCTTTAACAAAACACGTTTAGCTGAATACACGATCCCCGCATATTCGTATGTCTCAGTTGTTGAACTTGGTAAATATATGTTCCGAGGGGAAGGAGATCCTCTCGAAGATCCAAGCATCCGGGAACGCGTTTTCCCCATCCTGCCGAAATGGGAACATGTTTGTTTCTATCCCATGTATAAAAAAAGGGAAGGAAACGATAACTGGTACTCGCTACCTGCGAAAGAACGCGGTCAATTGATGTATTCCCACGGAATGATTGGCCGGAAGTACGCCGGACACGTGAAACAAATCATCACTGGCTCTACCGGTTTTGACGATTGGGAATGGGGGGTCACCTTGTTTGCCCATGATGTGCTTCAGTTTAAGAAACTCATTTATGAAATGCGTTTTGACGAAGTATCTGCACGGTTTAGTGAATTTGGACCCTTTTACATCGGGAACGTATTGAAGAAGGACGAGATTGAAGTGTATTTCCAAGTATAATTATCGGAATACCCTTGACAGAATTCCTTCTTTCTTTTATTGTTTAAAGTATACACGTAAATACAAATGGTTAGGAACAATGGATATTTTTACCTTCCATTGGGGTAAAAATATCCTTTTTTACTATCAATGATGTTTAGAATGACGGAATAGCCAAAGAAAACTGAACTTCGAGAACCTTAACAAATGGTTGAGGAATACAGAAGCAGTGAATAACGGCTCTATTTCCCTGACTTTTGAACATCCTCTATCACAAGTAGGAGGCGATGATGTTGAGAACAAGTCTATTAGGCTATCCCCGCATTGGAGAAAAACGGGAATGGAAAAAAGCATTGGAATCCCACTGGGCAGGTGACACCTCCTCAGAGGAACTTCATGCAGAAATGAAACGTATCCGTTTAAGCCATCTTCAAAAGCAGAAAGATGCTGGTGTAGAATGGATCCCGGTTGGTGATTTTACTTATTATGACCACATCTTGGATACAGCCACAATGTTTGGTTTTATCCCTGAACGTTTCGACTACGAAGGCGGGCAAGTCCCTTTAGATACTTACTTTGCAATGGCGCGCGGGAATAAAGAAATCCATGCTGCAGAAATGACAAAATGGTACAACACGAACTATCATTACATCGTACCTGAGATTGAAAACACAACCCCATCCTTAACGGAAAATTACTTGCTCAACGCCTATAAAGAAGCAAAAGAAGAGCTAGACATTGAAGGAAAACCTGTCATCATCGGACCTTATTCTTTCCTTAAATTAGCGAAGCATTATAAGCACAGCGATTTTCCTGAACTGCTCGAAAATCTGACAAAAGTATATAGCCAACTTTTTACAGAACTTGCCGATGAAGGGGTTCAATGGGTCCAAGTAGACGAGCCATCGCTTGTGACTACAATTCCGGAAGAAGACATTACACTTGTTTCAAAAACTTATGAAACTCTCAATAAAGAAGTGCCACAACTCAATCTACTTTTGCAAACCTACTTTGATGCTGTCAGTCATTATGAAAAAGTAAGTCAGCTCCCTGTTGCCGGCCTTGGCTTGGACTTTGTCCATGATGAAGGAAAGAATCTTCATGCGATTCAATCACAAGGGTTCCCAAAAGACAAAGTCCTCGGCGCCGGAATTATTGATGGGCGAAATATCTGGAAAGCGAAAATGAAAGATAAACTTGTATTGTTGAAGGAAATCCAAAAAGTTGTTGAAAATGACGACCAGATTTGGCTCCAGCCTTCAGCAAGTTTATTACACACACCTGTCACCGTAAAAAATGAACCTGACCTTGACGAAACATTGATACAGGCGCTTTCATTTGCGGATGAGAAAATGATCGAAATTTCTACCCTTCAAAAGCTGGCTGCAAATGAAGCTTCGGCAGATTCTATCGAATTACAAGAAAATGAACAAATTTTTGCAGACCTTAAAGCCAAAGGTTGGCGGCAAGAAGAGCCGGATCGCACTGCATTTAAAGAAGTCAGCCGAACCCTTCCCTATGAAGAACGCCGAAAAGAGCAACTGGAGAAGTGGCAATTGCCAACTCTTCCAACGACAACCATTGGCAGCTTTCCGCAAACGAGAGATGTCCGTCGCCTACGCGCCCGTTTTAAAAAAGGCGAACTCTCCAATCTGGAGTATCAGGCAGCAATTAAATCTCATATCGAAACGTGGATCAAACACCAGGAAGAGATTGGCTTGGATGTCCTTGTACATGGGGAGTTTGAGCGTAATGATATGGTAGAATTTTTTGGAGAACGCTTAGATGGTTTTGCATTTACGAAAAACGCCTGGGTACAATCGTACGGTTCACGTGGAGTAAAGCCGCCAATCATTTACGGAGACGTCCGATTCAAAGCACCAATGACGGTTGAAGAAACGCTGTATGCTCAATCTTTAACTGATAAACCGGTCAAAGGAATGTTAACCGGTCCAGTAACCATTCTTAATTGGTCTTTCGAACGGGATGATCTGCCAAAACAACAAGTTGCTTTCCAAATTGCAGAAGCAATCAAGGAAGAAGTGAGCGCATTGGAAGATGCAGGCATTGAAATGATCCAAATCGATGAACCTGCTTTAAGAGAAGGGCTCCCCCTTAAACGGGAAGATTGGCAAACGTATCTGGACTGGGCTGTTCATGCGTTCCGCCTGAGCTCATCCCACGTGAAAAACACGACACAAATCCATACTCATATGTGCTACAGTGAATTTCAGGATATCATCTCAGCTATTAGCGCTCTCGACGCTGATGTTATCTCCATTGAAACTTCGAGAAGTCAGGGAGACATCCTGGAAACGTTCGAAGACAACGTCTATGACAAAGGAATTGGTCTCGGGGTCTATGACATCCACAGTCCGCGCGTGCCGTCGGAAGATGAAATGCTGCACGTGATCGACCGTGCACTCAGTGTTCTGCCTGCCGATCTTTTCTGGGTCAACCCTGACTGTGGCTTGAAAACCCGTAATGAAGAAGAAACGATTGCAGCATTGAAAGAAATGGTCAGTGCCGCTCAAAAAGCACGAAACAAGGTAACGAGCTAAGGAATCGATAGTGAAGCCTCCCGACGACACAGGTCGCGGAGGCTTTTCTTTTATGATGAATAGACGGTTGCGTGCCTGGCTCGTTTCTAAGGGAATAAGAATCGGCCTTTTTTTCTAGTATAATAGTTATTAATATTCTATTTAGAAAGGAAAAGATAATGTCTGAAGAAAAAGTCATTCAAGCATCTTTATCACCGCAAACGCGTACTTCATTGTCCAATAGCCTAATAGATTTAGGTTTGAAAGAGGGAATGATAGTAATTGTTCACTCCTCTATGAGTGCCCTCGGCTGGGTATGTGGGGGGCCCGTAGCAGTTATCCAATCTATACAAGATGTTATTACCGCAAATGGAACGCTTGTGATGCCAACACACAGTGCGAATGTCTCTGACCCAAAAGAGTGGGGCAATCCATCCATTCCTAAATCTTGGGTGACAACGGTAAGGGAAGAAATGCCAGCATTTGATCCGAATATAACCCCAACACTGGCCATGGGAAGTGTTGCAGAAACTTTCCGATCATTTCCTGATGTAAAACGAAGCTATCACCCCGTTCATTCCTTTGCGGCTTGGGGCAAACATCGTGACACGATCATTGATCATCACTCTTTAAAGAATGGACTTGGAGAAAATTCTCCATTGGCTAGCATATATGAACTCGGTGGGCATGTTTTAATGTTAGGAACCGAATACGATACGAATACATCAATGCACCTTGGAGAACATCGATCGGGTGTCATTGACACCTTTACAAGAGCAAGTCCGATATTTGAAAATGGGAAAAAGGTGTGGAGAACATATAGCGAAATTGATTATGATGAAGAGGCATTTCCCAACATAGGCGAAGGCTTTGAATCGAAACATACTATCAGTGTACGTAAGATAGGAACTTCTAAGACTACATTGTTGTTTCAACCAGACCTTGTAGACTACACGGCAAAGTTTCTCCGTGAACAAGTGTCCATGAATAAATGCAATAAATAAAAATATTCACTATATGTAATCGCTTTCTCATTGCATTCCAGCTATTCTCCGTTGGATGTTCAGTAGTTAGGCGAATAACCCACGGATGCAATCGTGGGAGTGTCAAATCTGTAGTTTTCTTCATTGATTATAAAAACCATAAACCGTCCATGTCCCGTGGCCGGCTAATGTTCAGTTGCTTAGCCGACACGAGACATCGTTGTAGCCCAGTGGAACCATCGATACTTCCTCGACGGTTTAAACATCTGATCAAAAGCGCTCTCCCTACCGTTCATAATTCTGCGTTTCTTCTACACTGTGATCCTGACGGTGAATAATGAGTTGTGTACCTTTATTGCGAGCAATTTCACGCCCCCGCTTGACCGCTTCTTTTTTATTGTCAAAAACATCGGAAGCCTGAAAGGCTCCCTCGGCTTGTACCGCCCAACCACCGTCTTGATGAGGTGTTACGAACTGTGGACGATCAAGCAGTTCCGGCCGGCTGCTCTCGTCTCCTTCCCCCTCTGTGTCTCCTTCTCTCAAAAATTCCTGAATCTCTTTTTCGCTTGCGTTCTCATACCATTCCTTCGCTTGCTGCGTAGCAATCGGGATCGCTCTTCCTTCGTCATGGCCATCGGCAAGCATGGCATTGCCAACTTCGATGGCTTTTTTTCGAACAGCTTGATCAAGATTTTTTAATGAAGATGGGTAGTCGTTCATATTCCACGGCATGTGAACCCGCCTTTCCATCGATTTAGTTTACTATATCCGTATGGAGTACGGTTTAAACAAGCACGCATTCCTGTGAAGAAAAAATAATACATATCTCATTTCGAGACTCATACCATGTAGTAATGCGTGAAGAGAGGACATGATAAAGACGACGATTTGGAGGTGGCCATCCATGGCTGTCATACAAGCTACAGAGCAGGATGTGCGAATGCTTGCCCGTTTAATTCGGGCAGAAGCGGAAGGTGATGGCAAGTTGGGAATGCTCAATGCCGGCACTACGGCGGTCAATCGTGTTCGTTTTAACTGTTCGGATTTCGAAGATATTCGTACCGTTGAACAGATGACATTTCAATCACCCGGAGGATTTGAAGCTGTCCAGAAAGGCTACTTTTACCAACGAGCACGAGATAATGAAATCCAACTCGCTCGCAGACTGATACAGGGAGAACGTTTTCATCCGGCGCAACGATCCCTTTGGTTTTTTAGACCGCCTGGGGCATGCGAGCCTGACTGGTTCGGTCAACCTCTGATTGGTCGCTATAAAGCGCATTGTTTCTATGAGCCATTACCGGAAGAATGCCCTGAAATGCAATGAAAATTAAGTATAAAAAAGAGGAGGAAATTACGTGTACGGAAATCCATGGTATGGGTACTATCCCTACTACCCCCAACAGTATGCACCAACGTTCACTCCCCAAGAACAGGAGCATCTAATGAGACAGGAGCCTAATAATCAGCAGCAACAGCAGCAACAACAACAGCAGTTCCCTTGGCCTGATAATGGAGAACTACCAGTTGAACAATCGTACATTGAAAATATTTTGCGCTTGAATTTAGGTAAGACAGCAAGGGTATATATGACATTTGAAAACGGTGGAAACCAGCAATCACAAGTATTCGAAGGCAGATTGGAAGCAGCCGGGCGTGATCATATCATCATTGTAGATGATGATACCGGCAGGCGTTACCTGTTGCTTATGGTGTATCTTAATTATGTAACCTTTGACGAACCCCTTGATTATGAATATCCGTTCGCTAACGAAGGAGGCGAACAGCAGCTGGCACAATATTCACCTCGTTAATCAATGCTTAAGGAGCAATCTTTGCGGTCCATAGCAAAGACCCTGCTCTTTTTTTTTGCTTTACAAATCAACTTCTTTTTCGATACCCTTTAAAACGATATGAAAATGCACATCCTACGTTTTGAGGAGGTGCCAAATGCGAGGGAATCCTTCTTTAGAAGAGAAACCACGAAAACAGAGCGTACGTCAGATGTTTGCTGACTTATTTTCTCGAGTGCGCCCGCAGTGGCGCTTAATCATTATAGCGATGATCGCTGTATTGTTCGTCGCTCTCATTGAGTTCGCGATCCCCCAATTCATTCAATTCACGATTGACATAGTCATTCCTGAGCAACAGCTGGACATGCTCGGTTGGATTTTCGCAGGTGTTATTGGTGGGGCGATTTTACTCGTGGGTTTTCAATTTACAGGAAGCTACCTCATGGCCATCGTTGGTCAACGCGCCCTTTATGAGCTGCGAAATGACCTGTACAAGCATATGCAACATGCAGATGTTTCTTTTTTTGATCGTAATCGTACCGGAGATTTGATGTCCAGAATGACGAATGATGTCAATATGTTACAGCAATTGCTTTCTTCCGGACTTTTAAATTTACTTACAGATATCTTCATCTTCATTGCCATATCGACGTATATGTTTTACGTCAATTGGCAGCTAGCTACGCTTATCTTAGTGACGTTTCCGCTTCTTTTTTACCTTACTCGTTATTTTGGCAAGCGTATCCGCAAGGCTTATTTAAAAGTTCAGGGGAGTCTAGCTGACATGAATAATCACTTGCAAGATACGTTTTCTGGTGTTCGACTTGTAAAGTCATTTGCGATGGAAGATTATGAAGCAGAGCGATTTTCCGAGCGCAATGAAACGAACCGACATGCAAATATCGATGCTGCGAAAAACTTCTCCCTGTTTGGCCCAATGGTAAACTTTGTGAATTATATCGGCATGGGGGCAGTGGTTGTCTTCGGGGCCCTGCAAACGATGGAAGGAAACATGACAGTCGGGATGATCGCTACATTTCTGGTTTATTTACGCCTTTTGCAAAACCCGATTAGGCGGGTGAGCCGATTGATGAACACCATCCAGCAAGCGGCCGCTGCCTATGATCGAATTATGGCGATTTTAGAAACGAGGCCAGCAATTCAAGATCCGCCAAGCGCGAAGACTTTGTCCATTAAGCACGGAGAAATCACATTTCATGACGTAACTTTCGCTTACGAGGAGACAAATGTACTGAAGCATATTGATGTTCGTTTTCAAGGCGGAAAAACAACCGCTCTCGTCGGCCCCTCCGGTTCAGGAAAAACAACGATTACACAGTTGCTTACTCGCTTTTATGACCCTGGAGAAGGCTCGATTACGATCGATGGTACACCGATTGATGAGGTTACCCTCTCTTCGCTCCGCTCACAAATCGGGGTCGTCAGCCAAGACGTCGTACTGGTTAATGGCACCATTCGTGACAATATCGCCTACGGCCAAGCAAATGCATGTATGAATGAAATCAAAACAGCCGCGCAAATCGCACATGCGGAAGGCTTTATCAAGGAACTTCCAGACGGATACGATTCCATGGTCGGTGAACGAGGCGTGAAACTTTCCGGGGGGCAAAAACAAAGAATTTCTATCGCCCGGGCCTTGTTAAAAGATCCGAAGATCATCTTGCTCGATGAAGCAACTTCCGCCCTTGACACCGAGGCTGAAAAAGCAATTCAAGCCGGATTGGCACAATTGTTACAAGACCGTACGGCACTTGTGATCGCCCACCGTCTATCAACGATTCAAAATGCCGATCATATCATCGTCCTTGATGAAGGACGCGTCGTTGAACAAGGAACTCATGAAGAATTACTGAGATTCAATGGCCGATATCAGCACTTGCATCGTATGCAGTATTCAAAGCAGGGAGTGTTCAGCTAAGAAGACCGTCAATACCGATAGGATATAGCGATTTTCTATATTTGATTGGCTCTAAAAGCAAGCCCTGCTTCATTGTCGTTTTTACTTTTCACGCCCCACATATGTTACAATATAAAATATTCTTACTTGAGTTGCCAAAATAATTCAAGATTTCTATTCGAATAATGGGGATGAAGTGTTTTAACTGCATTCCATCTTCCGTTATAATCAATATAGGGAGGTGAGATCAAGATGCCATTCGTCATTACGTCACCCTGTAAAGATGAAAAAAACGGTTCTTGTGTAGAAGTTTGTCCAGTCGATTGTATCGAAGAAGGAAAGGACATGTTCTACATTGACCCGGATATCTGTATAGATTGCGGTGCATGCGAACCTGTGTGTCCAGTAGAGGCCATTTATCCAGACGATGAAGTGCCTGAAGAAGAAGCACAATACATCGAATTAAACCGGGCCTTTTATCAAGAATAATGAACCATTCACAAAAGTGTAGATGGACGAGTTCATCAAAAACCGTTAACATCTGCACTTTTCTATCTTGTCTTCGTCATTCTTCTATAGATTTTTTGGCGTCCTCGTGGTATAACGGTGGAAGCTGCGTGAATACTAGGAGGATTTATACATATGGGGAAATGGATGGATTTGAATAACCTTTGGCGCGGCCTAATTATGGGAGGCGTTGAAACAGTTCCCGGGGTGAGCAGCGGTACGATCGCCATTGTTTTAGGGATATATGAGCGTTTGATCGCGTCTATTAATGGATTATCAACAAGAGAATGGAAAAAAAGCTTGGCTTTCCTTATCCCACTGGTAAGTGGCATATTTGTAGCGGTATTTTCAATCGCTCGGGTGCTGGATTGGCTGCTTGACACTTACCCAAACCAACTATTTTTCTTTTTTCTTGGTTTAATCATAGGTATCGTTCCTTTCCTACTTAAAAAAATCAACTATAGGCGTTCATTTACAGGTAATCATTATTTAGTGTTATTTATATTCTTAGTCTTTATTGTATGGGTAGGGTGGATGCAGGAACCGGAAAATGCTAGTATTATTGGGTCCATGGACAGCAGTGATTATATCGCCATATTTTTCCTTGGCTGGGTTGCAAGTTCAGCGATGATCCTTCCAGGTTTAAGCGGTTCTTTTATATTATTAGTGTTCGGTTATTATGAAACCATCATTAATGCATTAAAAAGTGTTCATCTTCCGATTTTACTCACGTTAATTGCAGGAATCGGAGTTGGAGTACTCATCACGAGCAAAATTGTTCATTTCTTTCTGGAAAAATTTCCAGTAGGAACGTATGCAGCCGTCATTGGAATGGTGATTGGATCAGTGTTTGTTGTTTTTCCAGGCATTCCACCCGGTGCCGGCGGGCTTATTGCCTCCCTATTAGCTGCTTTTGCCGGGCTTATAATTGCTTATCTGCTCGGGGAAGTAGAGTACAATGAAAATCCATAATGATAGAAGCAGGTGAGAAGCATCGACTACATCCTTTATCTTATTATTGCATTCCTGGTAGCAGCCATCCCATTACTCGAGTATATGACAGCTATTCCATTGGGGATTGTTGTGGGCTTACCTACGATTCCTATTATTATTGTAGGCTTTCTGGGCAATCTGACCACTGTACTCTTGCTTATTCTCCTCGTAGATAAAATACGAAACATAAATTACAACCGGCAAAAACAAAAAGAATTAGTGCCAAATGCGGTTGAAGATGAAATGATGGAAACAGAACAAGCGGAAAGCCATGACAAAACAACAGAGGCCCCCGCTTCTGCTGCTGATTCCGATGAGGATGATACGTTTATAAGCAAACGCAGGCAAAAAGCACGGAAAATTTGGGATAAATACGGACTCCCCGGCCTCACCATAATTGGCACAGGTATTCTCAGCAGTCATATCACAGCTTTGATGGCTTGCACATTTGGGGGGAACCGCGCCTATGTATCGATATGGATGACCATTAGTCTTGCTATTTGGTCCGTGGCTCTTGGCATCGCTGTTCACTTTGGTATGGACGCACTCTTTTAATCGTTTCTGATAAGCACCTCTGACTGAGCGTCCGGGAGAATTTTTATTGGATTCCGATAGGGTCCCTTAAAAATATAAAAAGAATGCTAATAGGGTTTAGTTATTACATACGAGAATCACATCACAAAGCACCGGGAACTTCCCCGGATTTTTTTACATTTTCATCACTGCAAGCGTTAATAAAATCCATCCAACAATGAAAGAGACACCCCCAATAGGAGTTATCGCTCCTAGCCAAGTCATTCCTGTTAAAGCCATTATATAAAGGCTTCCGGAGAAAACAATGATCCCAAACAGCATTAGCCATCCAGACCAGCTTACCATTGAACTTCCACCGCTTATCGTTCCAACAATCCCAACTGCGATCATGCCGAGGGCATGAAACATATGATACTGCACACCCGTTTGGTAATTATCTAACATTCGTTCACTTACTCTACCTTCTAGACCATGGGCACCAAAAGCGCCAATCGCAACTGCAAGTGCTGACATAACGGCACCAATTACGAGAATCGTTTTTGCCATTTGCTGTCACTCCTTACTATAGAGAATCATAACTGAAGGATGCTTCAACCTAAAATTCAAGCAAATTACCGTGAGTGGAAGCTGTCCGCTCACCATGAGGTTGATGAATCGATGCAGAGCGATCCAATGAACTTTCCTCTTGGAGAGAGGGCGTGAAAGTTTTCGGATTTTCCGTAGGCTTAACAGAAGAGGTTCCTTCTTCTAATAATTCGCTATAGGCACGTACCAAGCGTGTATGTTCCCGAATCGTCTCAGTTTTTTCCTGATTTGAAACCGCCTTCTCGAGTTTCAATGTTTCCTGTTTTATTTTTGCAACAATCATCTCTCCTGATATTTGCATCGAAGAGCCTCCTCACTTAATCTCCAATCCCCTTTTATTTTAGCATCTTTGCAATAAATTCCCAAAAAACGAGGCCAGTTTTTATTAACCAGCCCTGTTCATTCGTTATTCTGTTAGTTCAAGGAATGTCTCAATGTCTTCAATAATCGGCTGTGCAGCTTGACGCCAAAAATCCTTTCTCGTCAGATCCACACCTAAATGATGCTCGGCCAATTCTTCAACGGTCATTGCCGCCGAATCTTTGAGCAGTGAAATATAGGCCGTTTCGAAATCCTCTTGATTTTGTTTGGAGCGTTGGTAAATCCCTAGGCTGAACAAATACCCAAATGTATAAGGAAAATTGTAAAAAGGGGTTCGCGTAATGAAAAAATGGAGCTTCGATGACCAAAAGTATGGATCATGCACATCCAATTCTCCACAATAAGCTTCTTTTTGACTCTCGACCATTAAATGTTTCAACTCATCTGGATTCACCCATCCTTGTTTCCGCCTTTCATAAAAACGTTTTTCAAATAAAAAACGCGCATGAATATTCATGAAAAAGGCACAACTGCGGTTAATTTTCGTATCGAGTAACTTAATCTTTTCATCGCGGGAAGAAGCTTCTTTCACAGCTGCATCAGCCATAATTTGCTCAGCGAATGTGGAAGCCGTTTCGGCAACATTCATTGCGTATCTGGTTGTAAAATATGGAAGGCCCTCCATTGTCCTTTGATGAAAAGCATGTCCCAGCTCATGAGCCAACGTCTGCACATTCCCAGATGTTCCATCATACGTCATAAAAATACGGCTCTGACCCGATACCGGGAATGTTGTGCAAAAGCCTCCCGGACGTTTATGGTCCCGATCCTCGGCTTCAATCCAGTTTTTATCAAAGGCTTCTCGAGCAAAATCGGCCATGATCGGACTAAACGAACGAAAATGAGCCTCAATATCCTGAGCTGCCTCTTCGTACGGGATTTCTTTCGTGTTATCCCCAATCGGTGCTGAAATATCATGCATGTGTAGTTTATCGATACCAAGAAGCGCCTTTTTTCGACGTAAATACATCACAAGCATTGGTTTAACTTCTTCAATGGCTGCCCACATCGCGTCTAACGTTTCCGATTGCATGCGATTGATCATTAACGGTTCTTTTAATGGATCACTCCAGCCTCTTTTTTCATACAGGGCAAGCCGAAACCCGGATAAATGATTGATGGCCTCCGCGAACAAGTCTTCATGATCTTCCCACTTCTCTTCAAGAGCAGCTGCCCATTTTTTCCGCACAGCACGGTCACTGCTCCCTTTCTTGTTATTGGCTTGCCCAACAGAAAGTGTCTCGTCATCTTTAGTAATACGCATTTGCGCGATCAATGTATCGTACATATCACTCCAACCATGATACCCATCTTGACTTAATGCCTCTGCAAGCTGTTCATAAGTCTTCTCCATTTTTTCCCGACCTTTTTGTCTACGTTCATGTAGAGGAAAGGATCGTGCTTTCATATCAGGATGAGACATGAGGTTTTGCCATTCTTCTTCTTTCATATGTAAAAGATGATCCTCAAGTTCCGTATCAATCGATTGCAGTTGGCCAAGTATTGGTTTCAGATTGGCTCTCCATTGCTTGGCTTCTTGATCTTTGATATTGGCACTTACAAGGCAGGTAGTAAAAGCGGACGCTTCCTGGAAACGCGCTGTAAGATCTTCAAGCTGGATAAAGGAAAACGTAAAGTTATCGATATCGCCCTCTGATAATGTTTCCACTTTTTCCCTTAATTTTTTAAGATCAATTTTTAATTCACTAACAAATGACTGGAACGATGAATCATTCACATGACCGCCAGCAAAAACCGTACCTAAGTTCCACTGTAATTTTGACATTATGGATACCTCCTTTGTTTAAAATATCATATTTTTTTGTAAATTATCAAGAAATAAAGGGCCTCTTAACAGGCCCTCCCTCACTTATTCTGACGGTTCTACACGTTCATACCCATAGGCTTCGATTTTAGGAAAATTTTCATTATCTACGATCCAAAAGATCCCTTCATTATCTTTGACAATCACTTCATCTTTTTTTAAAGCTTCACGTGCATTTTCCACATTATCATAACGTTCAGCCGGTATTTGCATATCATCAATTTTAATCATGCTTTCACCCCCAATGATTTGTGTAAACATCATTCCCGTAGCTTGGATATCATAAACAAGTTTTATTCGGTTCGATTTATCCACCATTTCAATAAAAAAGGCAAAACAAGAAAAATAGAAACCACACGGATAATATGCAAACTAGCAACTAAGGTCGGTTCCATTTGCAGAGCAAAAGCGGTTGAAGCCATTTCTGCTGCTCCAGCCGGGACGGTGCTTAACAGACTCGTAAAATAAGACAGGGGGGTTAACAAGAAAAATATCCCAGCAATAACAAGGCTTCCAAGAAGATACAACCCGAGAATCTTTACACTCGCAGTCCCTATGGATTTTAATCGTACAAGAGTGCTGCGCTCAAACCGAATTCCAACCATTGCGCCTATAAGTCCTTGTCCTATTCCCGAAATATATCCTGGTACCTCACCAATATGAATGATGAATTCGCTAAGTATAAACCCCAAGGCGATAGAATAAATCAAAATCCCGCCAGGAAAATTAATGAAGCGATTTAACAGATAAGCACCTAAAATCACGATCACAAAAAATGAAACCTGTACCCCTGTGGGCAGAAGCTGTGGAATTGCACTGGGATCAGTACTCCCCTGCCCATAAATCATTCCTATGCCAAACGGAATCATGAGGACAAACATCGTGATACGGGCTGTGTGAAAAGCAGCGACAATACGCTGGTCAGCTCCATATTCACGGGATAACGCGATCACTTCTGAAGCACCTCCAGGAATCGTACAAAAAAAAGCGGTGCGTTGATCTAAGTCTGTCCAACGGGAAAGGAGAATCCCAAACGATAACCCAGCTAGCAAAGTAAACAGCAACGTAATTAATAATGGCAGAAGATATTGTACAAGTTGCTGGAATAAACCCCTTTCCATCAAAATTCCAATATTAGCACCGACGAGCGCGAGTACCATTTGGAAAGGCCAACCTGTAAAATCGTAATCTCTAATAAATATCCCAAAAAAAATTCCTGTCAATAAGGCTCCGAGCAGCCAACCAGCGGGTACTCCTAGGAGTGAAAAGATTCCACCAACGAAAAGTCCGACTGTCAAAAATAACAACTTATGTATCCACATCTTATCCACAACCCTCAGTGTTGTTTCCTATAGTTATACAACTCTATATCTTCCTTTATCTTATCAATGGTTAAACATGATGAATCAATGTTTGCTTATCCACAGTTCGGGGTATTCTATTAATATAAAGAAGGAGGTTATCTGTATTATGAGTACAAATTCAGGTTTATATAGAATGAATGTAACAAAAGCAAATGGAGAAGAAATCAGTCTTGGGGAGTACCGCGGTAACGTACTGCTTATCGTCAATGTAGCTTCTGAATGTGGATTCACCCCGCAATATGAACAATTGCAGGACATTTATGAAGAATATCGCGACCGCGGTTTTGAGATATTAGCGTTCCCATCCAACGATTTCGGCGGCCAAGAACCTGGCAGCAATGAAGAAATTGCCTCGTTTTGCGAAGGAGAATATGGTGTAGAATTTGAAGTGTTCGATAAAGTACATGCACGCGGCCAGGCTCAGCATCCCCTTTACCAATGGTTGATTGACAAAACCAATCCAGGCGGGCAAATTGATTGGAACTTTGAAAAATTCATCATTTCCAGAAGTGGTGAAATTCTAGGAAGCTTTAAAAGTTCAACAAAGCCAGATGATCCCCAGATCACCCAAATGATTGAACGAGGTCTTGAACAGGAGTAATATTGTTCCCAGCAGTTAATGGTCCTGCTGGGAATTCATACTTGTTTTACACCAATCAATCGTTTGCAAGCCTTTCATATGTAAAAAGTCGTTTGCTCGTGTAAATGGGCGACTCCCAAAAAAGCCTTTATGTGCCGCAAATGGACTTGGATGAGGGGAACGGATTAAGCAATGATGATCTTCGATCATAGCCGCTTTTGCCTGCGCATGCCGTCCCCATAACATAAAAACAACAGGATCTTTTTTCGCACTGATGGTTTTTATGATTTGATCCGTAAAGATTTCCCATCCTTTTCCCTTGTGAGAGGCTGCTTCATGAGCACGAACGGTCAATACGGTATTTAACAGCAGAACCCCCTGATGGGCCCAGCCCCGCAAATCTCCATTTTTTGGTATGGCACAACCTATATCACTCTCTAACTCCTTAAAGATATTCTGTAGAGAAGGGGGCGTTTTCACCCCTGGCTGCACTGAAAAACTGAGCCCATGGGCTTGGTTGGGTCCGTGATAAGGATCTTGACCTAAAATAATTACTTTCGTATTTTCATATGAAGTCAAATGAAGGGCATTAAAAATATCATACATACTCGGGTAAATAGGCCTTTCCGTATATTCCTTCTTCAAAAACGCCCGCAGTTCCTTGTAATAATCTTTATCAAACTCTGCTCCCAAATGATTCGCCCAATCATTATGTAGAGGCATTTTCATATTTTCCCCTCCCATGTTCCACGTGAAACATTACTCTTCTATTCTTGTCATTGCTGTTAAAACATACAATGCAATTTTTAACTATCTTCCAAAAAATAACAGTTGATCAGACTTACTTTTCTCATATTATAGTAATCAACATTCATCAATGTAACTGTCAAGGGACACTAATGGAATTTCTACATCTCCCATACATAAAAGTAAACTCCAAATGCCAGCTCTCTTGACTCGTTTATTTATGGTAAGGCGTTCCTTTTTGAATTTGTATAAACCGATAAATTTGCTCCGTTACCATTAATCGTATCAACTGATGGGGGAACGTCAATGCAGAAAATGACCAGCGTACATCCGCTCTCTGTAAGATTTCATC
Organism: Geomicrobium halophilum; assembly: GCF_014207655.1. Lineage (GTDB taxonomy): Bacteria > Bacillota > Bacilli > Bacillales > Marinococcaceae > Geomicrobium > Geomicrobium halophilum. The sequence continues at coordinate 415,584 of NZ_JACHHJ010000003.1, forward strand.
ACTGAGGCCGAGGGAACCGCCTATCATAAATGTGAGATGGCTGCGACCATGTACGGCCAGATTGTCAATATGAGAGGCCATCTCTTCTGAACTAAACATTTTTCCTTTTCGATCCAATGCAATCAGATAAGTTTGGGGATTCATTTGCTGTAACAATCGTTTTCCCTCTTTCTGCATCACCTGAATAGCTTCCTTGTCACTACGACCTTCGGGAGCGCGTTCATCTGCTACCTCTTTAATCGAAAATTTGACATCATTTTTTAGTCGTTTTTCATACTCTTCAATACCTCTCAACAAATATTTTTCCTTACATTTTCCAACAGCAAGTATTTGAATATTCAACTGTCCACCACCTTATCCACAGAAGTTATCCACATATTCACAGTTTTTTCGTTAGTTCTTTTCCATATGCTTATTTCAAGCCATTGGTCATTGTGGATAACTGACGTAAAAAGGAATCCTCTTATTTAGTGAGGATTCCTTTTGTATGACTCTACATACTATCTTCCTGTTCCTCCAGCTCAATCGTTGTTTCCATCAATTCACCGTCACGATAGAAGGAAACCTCAACATTCTCCCCAACTCCGGTTTCAGTGTAGAGGTACATACGTAGATCATGACCAAATTCAATTTCCTCATCATCTAGTCCTACAATTACATCATATTCTTGAAGACCGCCTGCATCAGCTGCAGAACCGGTGAGCACATTCGTTACAAATACACCAGCGGTAACATCCGATGGTAAGTTAAGCGTTTCTTGCCAGTGATAACTTGGGATATCACTTAATGAGCCAATTTGAACACCTAATTCTGGTCTCTCCACTTCTCCATAGTTCTCAATATCTTCAATGACAGGTAAAACAACTGAAGTTGGAATGGCAAATCCCATTCCTTCACCTTGAGCGATTTCCATGGAATTGATTCCGATAACATCGCCTTGACTATTTAATAGTGGCCCCCCGCTATTTCCCTGGTTAATCGCGGCATCCGTTTGGATAACTTCTGCGTTCCAATCAATGTTTCCATCCCCGGTTAGGTCAACAGGAATCGAGCGGTCAGTAGCACTAATGATGCCTTGTGTCACTGTACGGGCAAATCTAGGCCCTAGAGGGTTTCCAATTGCGATTGCCGGTTCTCCAGGACTTAAATTCTCTGAATTCCCAAAGTCTGCAACGGTATCAACATGTTCAGCAGAAATGGTTAATACGGCCAGATCTGTCCATAAATCAGAGCCAACGAGTTCCGCATCCACTCGCTCACCTTCACTTAGGCTGACTTCCAATTGATCAGAACCTTGAACAACATGCTCATTTGTGACAATATAAGCACGATTATCTTCCACCTTATAAACCACCCCGGATCCAGTGCCAGCCTCTATCCCTTCATCTTCAACCTCAGGTTCAGGGGATCCACCCCAAAAACCTGCTTCCTGTATGTTAAAAACCCCAACTACTGCATCTGTAACACCTTCAACTGCCTCAGTTACATCCGTATTAATATCTAACTCGACCTGCTCTGGGTCAGCAGTAAAGAAATCATCTTCCGTCGATCCTTCCTGGCCCGTTTCTTGTGCATCCGAACCAGTTAAGTCACCCATTGGAAAAAGACTAACGCCAACAAGTACAACCACTGCTCCAATAATGCCACCGATCAAGCCTGCGAACCCCAGGCCGCGCCTGTTCCCTTGATTTCCTTTCCTAGAACTGCCTGAGTGGTCATCATAGTAGCCCATACTCTCCATCCACCTTTCTCGTCTTTTGATAAATTTACTTCTTTAAAAAACGTGACGAGTAATTTAATTAAATCAAAAAATGTAGAAATCGTCTAGCTATGTAAGCCGACGGTACATACCTTCAGATTTTAATCTACCCTATTATTGTCATTTTCACTCATTACGTCCAATATGGATAATAAGTGTAACTGTTCTAGCAGAAACCACAAGATATGCTTGTCACTTCATACATCATATCCTTCTTTTTTTAAGAAGTTTTCTTTGCGCTTATTAAACACCTTCTATAATACTTTTTGAATGGGAGTAGGTAAATAAGGGTCTGTATCACGGATTTGTATTCCGTTGTGAGTACTGTCAACATCATTCTCTTCCATGGTTTGCTCTATGGTCATCCTAGCCAGTTCCTTCAAATTATTATCTTGGCTTAAATGGGCCAAATAGACAAATTTGGTCTGTTCACCAATAATCGATAGAAGTGCTTTAGCAGCATCATCATTAGATACATGGCCAGTATCGCCAAGAATTCTTCGTTTCACATTCCACGGATAACGCCCCATCCTTAGCATATTCATATCATGATTCGATTCAAATACTAGGGCATCCGCACCGGCGATCGTTCCTTTGATCCGTTCACTCACATAGCCCATATCCGTGGCTAGTGCTACCTTTCTTTTCTCATGATGAAAGACAAAAAACATTGGATCAGCAGCATCATGGGAAACACCAAAGGTTTCTACATCCAGATCAGAAAATGTCTGAACCGTTCCAGTTTCCAAATGAAAACGCTGCCCGGAATCAACGGGTCCAATGTCCCCTGACATTCGGTCCCAGGTCCGTTCATTGGCATAGATGGGCAACTGATACTTACGTGCTAGGACACCGACACCTTTTACATGGTCACTATGTTCATGGCTAACAAGTAAACCGTCAATATCATGCAGGGACCGATCAATATGCTGAAACATCTTTTCAATTTTCTTTCCACTTAACCCTGCATCGATTAATAGCCGGGTTTGATTTGTCTCAATATACATGGCATTCCCCGTACTGCCGCTTGCTAAAACACTAAAAGCAATCCCCATGAACCATTCCTCCTGCTACTTTTCCTTAACTGCGAATCTGTACGATCGTCCCATCAACCGCATCAACCATATATACATCTGCATACCTATCTTCTTCATCATCCATTGGATCCTCTACCCAAATCCGATAATAAGGAGCATACAACACCTGCTGCCCTTCATATTCCTCCTCTAACAATGCGCTATAATAAACATGATCGACATGGGTAACGGCGGAGTTGGGAGTAATGTCAATTTCACTAATTAAGTGCTCAATCGCTTCCATAGCAGAATTGGTAGATTGTTCTTCCTTATTTTCAGTATGAACCAATCTCTGTGAAAAAGACTGAATATCTCCATCTTCATTTTCATAAAGGGATAGATGCGTATATTCAGGAGCGATTAACGTTCTTCCTTGATGATGCCAATAATACTCAATTTGTAGCTCATCGGTATAAGCGTAGCGATAATCTTCTCCTTCATAAACATTATTATCAATAAAATTCCGTATGTCCTGCCAGCGCTCATCTTCACTAATTTCAAAAGGTTCATCCAGCCAGACCGTAACCTCACCATCTTCTACATCAATTGAACTATACATTTCATCATCATACATGTCTTCCATTTCTTCAGGGATACTTTCTAAAATGGTACTCGAAACAACGAAAAGAGGAATATCATCGTCCGGGAGTTCAGCTTCGATTTCAATGTTGCTTCGTTCAATCCCTTCTTCTAAAGAAGCTTCTCCTTCCATACTCCTCGGTTCATTTTCCACCTTCTCAAATAATTGATAACTCAAGAAGACATTTAATAACAAAAATGTAAAAATGAAGATGGTTTTTGTTTTACTCCAATCCATTCGCGTCAACCTCCTGGTCTTGGTCACCGTTCTCTAGTAAATACCAATTGTTATCCCTTTTTACATACCAATGAGGCGAAAAGATCGCAAATGTTCCTCTTTGAAGTTGATATCCGACGCGAATATCCTGAATATCGCTTAAATCAAAATTATTTTGTTCTTCAATCTCAGCCAACACCGTCTCACCATCGGGTAATTCTACGTCTTCTGTTGCAATTGGATCCTCATGGAGTGAAAAGGCCGGTCGTTCATAATGGGAGATTTCTCCATTTTTTTGCTCTACTTGGATAGCTGAATAATCACGCCCTACATTGGTTTCAAGTACTGGCAGGCCGTCCATCATCATTCGAAATAACGTATTTCCATCTTGAAGAGAAAGGTCCCAATCATAAAGTTGAAATTGCTCCGTAAATCCCCCATGTCCGTTAACGAAATTATAAGCATTAGAAACAATCTGGTAATCGTTATTTGTAGACGAACCCTGGGTTTGAGGTTGAATAAATTCAAGGTGATTTTGATATCGACTAATTCTCATCTGGCGATCGCTAGCTCTATAGAGCTCTCCACCATCATCTTCCTCTGGGCCAATGACCGATTCTCTAGAAGCAAATAAATAATTGATCAATTGCTCTCCTTCAATATCTTGAGAATAATATTGATAGCGAGGGTGGGTGACAGATTCTATCGGTAAATACACGGGTTTAGATAGACCCCCATTTGTAGACCCTACATATTGTTGAAATACTTGGTAAACATGACTACCTTCCATCCGCATCATAAATTCTTCTTGGAATTGCTCGATATCCATGTCAGTGTACCCATCAAGTACGAGCTGATCCTTAAAAGAAACAAGTTGGATTCGTAAACGATTACCCCCTTCGTCAGAAATCAGCACCCGTTCAAATGTGAAAGTGCCCGAAAGTTCCTCCATAAGTTCCTCATCATCTTCTACAAATGAGGGTTCTAAAACTTGTAAAGGAATATCTGTGGGAAATATGAATTCAATCATGTCATCATTTCCATTATAAATCTGATGTTGCCTGGCATCTTCTAGCAATTGAAAGTCGCTCCATTCTGAAGAGAGGAGCTCATCCATCATCTCATCAATAATAAAGCGATCATATCCATGAGTCATCCAATATTCATAATTTCTGTGGAATGTGACATTTGCAGGGCCTATAACCTCATCCATGGAAACAGGCTCTGAGAGAGGTTCACTTTCTTCATACCCCTCCCCTTCCAACAGATCCAACTCTGGTTGGTACGTCCATACTTGCCAGGTGAGGATCAAGCTGACGATAATGAGAAGCGATAAAATAGCTGTTTTAATTTGTTCAACCACTCTGATCACCTGCTTCAGGATTGAAATGGGAAGGCAGGAAAATAGTTATCCGCGTGCCTTGATGATATTCACTAGACACGTTGATCGTACCGCCATGAGCAACAACAATTTCCTTAGCAATCGCCAGTCCTAATCCTGTACCGCCTAAATTACGAGCCCGAGCCTTATCTACACGATAAAAACGTTCAAATATTTTATGTTGATTTTTTAATGGGATCCCCATCCCTTCATCCTGAATATAGATTTGGGCTCCCCCATTTTCAATATGTGATCCTACAGTTACCGTTCCGCCTTCAGGAGAGTATTTAATGGCATTAGAAATGATATTGTCCACGACCTGAGTCATTTTGTCACGATCCATTACCGCATGTATCGGAATTTCTGAAAAGTCACGAGTGAACGTGATATTTTTATCTTTAACCACCATATCAAATCGATCAACGACTTCATTCATCCATTGAGTTACATCAGTATCCTTTGTTTGAATATAAAGGTCCTGTCGATCCATTTTTGAAAGCTGGAGTAAGTCATTCACTAGGCGGATCATTCTATCGGTTTCGTTTTGTGTCACTTTTAGAAAACGCGGGGCTAGATCTTGATCTACGATGGCTCCATCTTCCAAAGCCTCCATGTAGCTTTTCAACGTCGTTAATGGCGTACGTAGCTCATGAGAAACGTTCGATACAAATTCTCTTCTTTCCCTGTCCATCTTTTCCTGTTCTGTAACATCATGAAGAACCGTAATCAAACCGGTAACGGGACCATCATCGTTGCGAATAACAGAAAAGCTAGCCTCTAGTAAGTAATCCCCTTGTTCATCACTAAAATCCAAAATCATTGACTCTGATAAATCGTATAAGTCACTTGGAGCCAAATGATCAGACAGCTGAAGTATAGCCGGGAGAGATTGCCCCATTGCTTCCTCACTGCTCATCGACAACAATAGCTCTGCTTGCCGGTTAAGAAGAATGACTTGTCCGAGTTCATTGGTCGCGATAACCCCATCTGTCATGTGTGAAAGTACAGAACTTAACTTTCTCCTCTCACCTTCGGTTCTAGCATTCGCTTCTTTTAAATTCATAGATAACGTATTAAAAGCGGAAGCAAGTTCCCCGATTTCATCATTTCCGTAGACACGAACACGACGGCTGAAATCTCCTTTACCCATAACCGCTGCTTGCTTCTGCATATCCATGACAGGGCGGGTAATCGTCCTCGATAAAAGGATACCGATAAACGCCGTAATGATTAATGCAGCAGCTGCACTAGTCATAAGAATGTTATTGATCTCACCGATTTCATCATAGATCTCTTCCATCGAGGCTTCCATATAAACCGCCCCGATCACCTCATCTGCCTCCTCATCTCTTACCGGTTGCGCCATTACACGCATACGCTCGCCCGTCTCTTGATCGAGCATAATTTCATCGTTTTCATTATCAAGCAATGCTTGTGACACAATGATTTCTGTATTAACTTGGCCAACGCCTTGAGAACTCGATTGGTTATTTGCAAGTATATTTTGTTGGGTATCTACAACTTGAATATTTATATTCGAGTTTACTTCATACCTTAGAAATAGATCATTCAGGTCCTCACTGATCTCATTGCTGTCTTCATCATCCCGGTCCTCCATGAGCACTTGACCCACATTGTACTCAAGCAAGTTCATCTGATCAGCAAGTGCCTCTTGATGATTGTTAACAAACTGGTCTTCCAATTGATCCATAAAAATCACACCGATGATTTGCAGTGCAATCAGCAAAAGCATCACATAGATAAAAATTAATTTAAACTGAAAGGACCTGAAGAAACCAAGAACTTTTCTCATCATTACTTATCATGTTCGGGATGCCGCAAATAATAACCGACCCCTCTCCTTGTGACAATCCAGGTAGGATAGCTCGGATTATCCTCTACTTTTTCCCGTAATCTCCGCACGGTTACATCAACAGTGCGTACATCCCCAAAGTAATCATATCCCCATACCGATTGTAAAAGGTGTTCTCTGGATATGACTTGTCCCATGTGGCGTCCCAAGTAATGAATTAATTCAAACTCCCGATGCGTAAGTTCAATGGGATCCCCGCGCTTACGAACAAGGTAAGCATCTGGGTCAATCGTCAATCCCCCAATTTCCAAAACACCGCTGTTTTGACCATCATTGTCCGGAACGGCTTGCAATCTCCGGATATTTGCTTTGACACGTGCGAGTAATTCACGAGTGCTAAACGGTTTGGTGACATAATCATCCGCCCCAAGTTCAAGTCCCAAGACCTTATCGATTTCTGAATCCTTGGCTGTAAGCATAATAATGGGCATATCATAATTTTTACGGATTTCCCGACATACTTCCATACCATCTTTATAAGGCAGCATAATATCTAATAATACCACATCTGGAACAAAGGCATTCGTCTTCTCCAATGCTTCATTCCCATCATACGCAACCTCTACTTGGAATCCTTCTTTTTTTAGTGAAAACTCGAGAATATCAGCAATTGGCTGCTCATCGTCGACAACCAGAATTTTTTCGTTCATGTCTTCTCTCCCCGTTTCATCACTTCTCAATACTGTTGTTAAAACGCCCAGACTAAATAGACGAAATGACCGAACGTTGAACACACAAGATAGTTATATTTATTGTAACACAGGCTCAGCGGCAAAGTATCATTTACGATATTTTTTGACATAGCAAAAAACCTCGGAAAAACTCCGAGGCATATGTGGATAATTAATCATGTGAAAGTTCGAGCCATATCTCCATCATAAGGAGTGGTGGCTCGAGACGGAATCGAACCGCCGACACGTAGATTTTCAGTCTACTGCTCTACCGACTGAGCTATCGAGCCAAATAAAATGGCGGGCCTGACGGGAATCGAACCCGCGATCTCCTGCGTGACAGGCAGGCATGTTAACCGCTACACCACAGGCCCCTATTTTCTAAAATAAGCGGCGAATCTCTTCGTCAGCTACATTCGCTCATTCGAATCGCGTACGGGTGTACGCTCACTCTCTCACTCATTTGCTTCCTCGACCTTCTTGCTTCTTTTAGAAAATCGATGTAATGGCGGCGAATCTCTTCGTCAGCTACATTCGCTCATTCGAATCGCGTACGGGTGTACGCTCACTCTCTTACTCATTTGCTTCCTCGACCTTCTTGCTTCTTCTTTAAGCAATGGTGAGCCATGGAGGATTCGAACCTCCGACCCTCTGATTAAAAGTCAGATGCTCTACCATCTGAGCTAATGGCTCATGAATGTCCAAAGACAAAATTTATCTTAGCATGTTCCGAAGTGAAATGCAATGGGGGAATTGAAGTTTTATGATTTGTAAATCATAAAACTATGCTGAAATGCGAAATTTCTCAAGTAAAGACAGGAGGAATGGAAATGTTTACGAATACCTCACACCGGCCTTTCCCTCTCCCTAAAGGACCCTGGTTCATGACACAGACATGGCAAGAGGTTTTATTTGCCCATTGGCCTCTCTCTCCGGATTCTCTCCAAAGCAAAATTCCAGAGCCATTGGAAATGGATACGTATAACGGTAATGCTTGGATCGGTATTCTCCCTTTTCATTTGACTCACTTACGCGCCCGCCTTTTACCACCGATCCCTTTTGTTCAAACGTTTCCTGAAATCAATGTAAGAACGTACGTCACATATAGAGGACAACCAGGAATATATTTTTTCAGTCTGGATGCTTCCCACTGGCTCACCGTCTTTGGGGCCCGTTCCTTTTTTCACCTCCCCTACCATTATGCCCATATAAAGATAAAGAAAAAGAAAGGATACATTTACTATTATAGCCAGAGAGAGAACAACCGTTTTGAAGCAAGTTATCAACCGACATCCCCCGTTTTTACAGCCGCTAAACATTCATTAGAATACTGGCTTTCGGAACGCTATCGATTGTATACAAGTCATAAAAAGCAGTTATACTCACTCGATATTCATCATCGTCCCTGGCAGCTTCAGACAGCAGATGCCGTTTTCACAAAAAATTCATTAGCCGCTTCTCACCAAATATCCTTGCCTTCTACAACCCCCTTGCTTCATTATGCTAAAAAACAAAAGGTTTTCTTTTGGCCGCTTCGTCGGTGCAAGCTAGAATTGTAAGCTTAAACACGATATACTGGCACACATAGATTGATGGATAGGAGCATTCCGCATGATTCGACAAGCTAAACATGAAGATGTAGAACAAATAGTGAAAATAGCGAAGAAGGCTATTCATGTCATGAACGCAGAAGGGAGCGATCAGTGGAACACGGATTACCCAACAAGAGTACATTTTTCAAATGACATCGATCACCAATCCCTTTACGTAAAAGAGGAGAGCGGCCAGCTCATGGGTTTTATTGTGGTTGATCAGGATATTGCAAATACCTATCAATATGTTACGTGGTCTTTTCCAGACGAAGAAGCAGGAACCTTTCACCGTTTGGCAGTAGATCCCTATATTCGAAACAAAGGGGTTGCAAAGGAGCTCATTCAGTTTGCAGAAACCAAATGCAAAGAAGAGGGATTGAAAGCGATGAAAGTGGATACATATGAGCTTAATACGAAAACTCAGCGCTTATTTGAACGTCTTGGTTACAATTATGTCGGCAAATCAAAAGAAGGAAGTGGGAAACCGTACCCTTTTTATTTTTATGAAAAGCTTTTAAATGTGGAATGAATCGTTTCATCCACGGGGCTCTCCCTTATTGGAAAACGGACGAAAACCCCCATAGCTCTTTTAAAACTATGGGGAAGTAAATGTTAGATTTTAAGCGAAATATATTTTGTTTCCAAGAACTCGTCTATGCCGTGATGGCCGCCCTCTCTGCCGATCCCGCTTTGTTTCCAGCCTCCAAAGGGGGCTTGTGCAGTTGACGGCCCCCCATCATTCAATCCAACGATTCCATATTCAAGCTTCTCAGCAAGACGAATGGCTTTGGAGACATCACGCGTGAACAAGTAGGAAGCCAGTCCATAAATCGTGTTATTGGCACGATGGATCGCTTCTTCTTCTGTTTTGAACGTTGAGATGGGCGCAAGTGGACCAAAGGTTTCTTCATTCATGCAGGCCATATCTTCGGTTACACCACTCACAACCGTAGGGGTAAGGAATAACCCGTCTTTCTTCGCGCCACCCGTTACAACCTTGGCACCTTGGCTTTTCGCATCTTCGATATGAGAAATCACTTTATCAACAGCGTCCTCATCGATCATTGGACCAATATCCGTATCTTCATCCAACCCGTTGCCGACCTTAAGTTCTTCTACGGCTTTCTTAAGTTTATTCGTAAATTCTTCCTCAATGGATTCAGCTACATAAATACGATTGGCACAAACGCATGTCTGTCCTCCGTTCCTAAACTTGGAACCAACTGCTTGCTGCACTGCATTATCAATGTCTGCATCTTCAAGTACAACGACCGGAGCATGCCCGCCAAGTTCCAAGGAAATTTTCTTCACTGTCTCTGAAGCGCCACTCATTAGCGTCTTTCCAACTTCTGTTGATCCAGTAAAGGTAAGCTTGCGGACGCGCGTATCTTCTTGCCAAGCTTGAGAAATTTCACTTGAAGCACCAGTTACGACATTAATAACTCCTTCTGGAATTCCTGCCTTGACGGAAAGCTCCGCTAACTTCAGTGCCGTTAATGGGGTCTGTGTGGCAGGCTTAATAATCGTTGTACACCCAACTGCTAGAGCCGGTGCCACTTTACGTGTAATCATAGCTGCCGGGAAGTTCCACGGAGTAATCGCAGCGACAACTCCTACCGGTTGTTTTGTAACAAACAAACGCTTGTCCGGTGTTGAGGCCGGAATGGTTTCTCCATATACACGTTTACCTTCTTCTGCATACCATTTTATAAATGAATTTGCGTAAGTAATTTCTCCGCGTGCCTCATGAATGGATTTGCCCTGCTCTTTTGTCATTGTTTGTGCAAGCTCTTCATGATTTTCATTAATAAGGTTGAACCACTTCTCAAGCTTATTGCTTCTTTCAGCAGCGGCCAACCCTGACCATGATTGAAGTGCTTTATGTGCGGCTGTAGCAGCCTCATTTGCCTCATTTGTACTTCCTCTTGGAACCGTATCAATAACATCCCCTGTCGCAGGATTAGTAACATCGATGGTTTCAAGGCCGCTGCCTGACCACTTTCCATTAATAAAAAAATTCATTATAGCACGACTCCTTATTTGAGGGGTTTTTTATCTATCCCCGTATCTGAATAAAATAAAACCTTAATATTATAGTCAGCACGAAGAAAGATCAATTTTTCGAAAATATTCCCCTGAGATTTGAACCCAAAAAAGAGCTTCATGGGCCCGTTGCCATTGAAGCTCTTTGTTTTGTATTTTTATAGCCCCCATACACCACGCACTTCATTGGTTTGTGTGCGATCAGGCCCCACAGAGAAAACCGACAATGGGATATTGGTAAGTTGTGCAATTCGCTCTGCATAGTGGCGAGCGTTCGGTGGTAAGTCACCAAGATGGCGGGCACCGGTAATGTCTTCTTTCCATCCCGGCATTTCTTCATAAATCGGCTTACATTCAGAAAGCACGTTCAAGCTTGCCGGAAATTCTTCAATTCTTTCTCCTCTGTACTCATATGCTGTACAAATTTTCACCGTATCCAGGCCGGAGAGCACATCCAGGCAGTTTAATGATAGGTCAGTAATGCCGCTCACCCTGCGCGCGTGACGGACAACAACGGAATCAAACCAGCCGACCCGGCGAGGTCGTCCTGTGGTCGTCCCGTATTCCTTGCCGATATCCCGAATCCGATCTCCCGTTTCATCGTTTAATTCGCTTGGGAACGGTCCGTCTCCGACTCTTGTCGTATAAGCTTTCGATACGCCAACGACGTGATGAATCTTAGAAGGACCGACACCAGAACCAATCGTCACCCCGCCGGCAATTGGGTTAGAGGATGTAACGAATGGATACGTTCCTTGGTCGATATCAAGCATGACTCCCTGAGCACCTTCAAAAAGCACGCGCCTTCCCTGGTCAATGGCATTATTTAAGACGACCGAAGTGTCACAAACATAGCGCGCAAGCCACTGTCCGTAGTCGTAATATTCTTCAAGAATATCTTCCACTTCAAAGCCTTCGGTTTCATAAATTTTTTCCAAAAGGCGATTTTTTTCCTTGAGGTTACGGGCTAATTTATTCTCAAACTCATCCTTTTCAAGAAGGTCAGCGATGCGGATACCAACTCGGGCCGCCTTATCCATATAAGCAGGGCCAATGCCTTTCTTGGTAGTGCCGATCTTACTTTCACCTTTACTTTCCTCCTCCACAATATCCTGTTTAATGTGATATGGAAGAATAACATGCGCACGATTACTAATTCGCAGATTGGACGTATCAATCCCTCTTGCCTGAAGACCTTCTAATTCCTCTACTAAGGCTTTTGGGTCAATGACCATCCCGTTACCGATCACACAGGTTTTATCATCGGAAAAGATACCAGAGGGCACGAGATGCAGCTTATACGTCTCACCGCCAAACTTAATCGTGTGACCTGCGTTGTTCCCGCCTTGATATCGTGCAATCACTTCCGCATTCTCAGATAGATAGTCTGTAATCTTTCCTTTACCTTCGTCCCCCCACTGTGTTCCTACGATAACGATAGATGACAAATGACTCACCTCTTCTGTATAAATAATGTTCACTTTTTATATCAATCATCGAAATTAATTTTACCAAAAAGCGTGTAAAACGTCAAAAATAACGAACGAAATCAACTCAAGTTGCCATTTCGTTCATTTTAGGAGCATTTTGACAAATTCAAATATGGTGCAAGGCGCCCTCTTATGGCGCCATACTTTCATCATGTTGACGGTCAAGATTAACAAATTTGTTGTATTCCTTAATAAAAGCGAGCTCGACACTGCCAACGGGACCATTCCGTTGCTTGGCAAGAATAATTTCAATCATGTTCTGATTTTCTGTTTCCTGATCGTAATAATCCTCACGATAGAGAAAAGATACGATATCTGCGTCCTGCTCGATACTGCCGGACTCCCGTAAATCGGACATCATCGGGCGTTTGTCTTGGCGGGACTCAACCCCGCGGGAAAGCTGAGATAGTGCAATAACTGGGACATTTAATTCACGTGCGATAGCTTTGAGATTTCGAGAGATTTCCGAGACTTCCTGTTGACGGCTTTCGGACCCCTGACCCTGAATAAGCTGTAAATAATCAATCAAAATCATGCCTAGCCCTTTTTCATTTTGCAGACGCCTGCATTTAGCGCGAATATCGCTCACCTTAATTCCAGGTGAATCATCAATATATATGCCGGCACGTGAAAGGGTCCCCATGGCCATCGTCAGCTTTTCCCAGTCTTCTTCGAGCAGTTGGCCTGTCCGAAGGCGTGATCCATCAATGTTACCTTCAGCGCAAAGCATTCTTTGCACGAGTTGGGAAGCGCCCATCTCTAAGCTGAAAATCGCTACGTTTTCATCGGTTTTCGTCGCAATATTTTGGGCGATGTTTAAAGCAAAAGCTGTTTTTCCCATGGAAGGCCGGGCAGCGACAATGATCAAATCACTAGATTGAAAACCGGCGGTCATCCGATCCAGATCCTGAAAGCCGCTAGCAATACCCGTGAGGGCATCGCCACGTCCTTGCAACATTTCAATATTGTCATAGGTTTCCATAAGGACTTCCTTGATCGATACAAACGCTCCCGAGTTCCGCCGGTTCGAAACTTCAAGGATTGCCCGTTCTGCATCACCGAGAACGTCATCAACTTCCTGATCCTCAGTATACCCTTCCGATACAATGGAGGTTGCTGTACGAATCAGACGACGTAATAAGGACTTTTCCTCAATGATCCGTGCGTAATAGCCGACATTTGCCGCGGTAGGAACAGCGTTAGCAAGATCGGTAAGATATGAGATTCCACCCGCTTCCTCCAACCATTCATGATCCTGAAGCTGGGAAGTTACGGTCACGAGATCGACCGGCTCCGCCTGTTCTGAAAGATGGGCCATTACGCGAAAAATACGCTGATGAGACGCTCGATAGAAATCCTCTGGTCGCAGACGTTCCATAGCGGTAACGAGCGATCCTTCTTCAAGAAAAATCGCTCCCAATACCGCTTGCTCAGCTTCTATATTTTGTGGCGGTGTACGATCACCGGTTAAAACATCGCTCAACGTCATGGCCTCCCTTTCTGCCTAATCCTGAGCCTTTACATGAATATCAACCGTTGCTACGACTTGCGGATGAATTTTGATTCCTACTTTTGTAACACCGAGTGTACGAATAGGGTCTTTCAAATCGATTTTACGTTTATCAACCGTAAATCCTTTTTGTTTTAAGGCTTCTGTAATTTGTTTGGTAGAAACAGCTCCAAAAAGTCGTCCTGCTTTTCCTGCTTTTGCTCCAATCTCAACGGTTGTTTCTTCGAGTTGTTGTTTTTGCTTTTGGGCTTCTTCTAGCTCTTGCTGAGCCTTCTTTTCGTCACTAGCCTTTTTCTTTTCCAACTCTTTCAAGTTAGAATTTGAAGCTTCCTGAGCAAGATTGTTCGGGAATAAGTAATTACGGGCGTACCCTTCGGATACATTTTTTACTTCGCCTCGTTTTCCCTTTCCCTTTATATCTTTTGTAAAGATCACTTTCATTGTGTTTCTCCTCCTTCTTCCATGTACTCATCAATGGCTGTTTTCAAGCGGTCTTCAGCTTCAGGCAAGGCAATATCTTGCATTTGCGTAGCTGCATTGGTTAAATGACCGCCGCCACCGAGCTTTTCCATAATGACTTGAACGTTTACCTCACCTAGCGAGCGAGCGCTAATACTAATGCGTTGATCTTGCCGTTTTGAGATCACGAATGAACCTTTTACATCATTCATTGTAAGCAATGTGTCCGCAGCTTGGGCGATGAGAACTTGATGATAGGCCTCATCATCATTACTGCGCGCAATGGCCATGCCCTCCCGATAAATACTTGCCTTCTCAATCAGCTTAGAACGTTGAACATATTGATCGAGATCTTCTTTTAGTAAAAGCTGTACAGCTGTTGTATCAGCTCCATTCGACTTTAAGAAGGAAGCTGCATCAAATGTACGCGCCCCCGTTCGAATACTAAAGTTTTTCGTATCCACCATCATACCCGCTAGCATAGCTGTAGCCTCTAATGTATCCATAGAGACACGAGTAGGCTGATATTCCAGCAATTCCGTCACGAGTTCAGATGCTGATGAAGCATATGGCTCCATATAGACAAGGGCAGGATCAGCAATGAATTCCTCTCCGCGACGGTGGTGATCAAGAACAACGACGCGATGTACTCGTTCAAGTAGTTTAGGTTCAATCACGAGTGAAGGTTTATGGGTATCAACAACAACAAGCAGCGTCTGCCTGGTTAAATGTTCTAATGCTTGGCTAGGTGTTAGGAAATGGGACCAGAGATACTCATGTTGTTCTACTTCATCCATCAGTTTTTGTACATCCGGGCTTACATCAGCGTTATCTACAACGATATGGGCATCCTTGTCGTTTACTTCAGCCACTTTAAGTACACCAATGCTTGCCCCAATCGCATCCATATCCGGGGTCTTATGCCCCATAACAATCACTTGATCACTCTCAAGGACAAAATCGCGAAGTGCATGGGAAATCACCCGTGCCCGAACCCGGGTACGTTTTTCAACGGCATTCGTTTTTCCACCGTAAAACCGGACTTGACCGTTCCTTTCTTTAATCACAACCTGGTCACCGCCACGCCCGAGTGCGAGATCGAGACTAGATTGGGCTAGGGCTGCTAACTCCCGCAATGTTTTCTCCCCGATCCCTAGCCCGATACTTAGGGTAAGGGCAACCTTTTCTTTTGAAGTCATGTCACGAATATCATCGATAATCTGGAATCGGTTATTCTCAATGTCCTCAAGCGCACGGTAATTTAAAATCGCAATAAAACGATCATCGGCTACACTCCGGAGCAAAATATCATACTCCTGAGCCCACTGATTCAATTGAGACATAAGCTTACCTCTTAGACGACTTGAAACCTGTTCGTCTAACCCTTGCATTACATCGTCGTAATTATCCAGCAATATATGCGCGACAACCGTCTGCTCTTCATTATAAAGATTGCGCGTTTCAACGGTTTCAGTCATATCGAAAAAGTATAGAAGTCGCTCTTCCTTTTGTCCGTAAATATAATACTCCCGATCATAAAGTCGTAATCGATGTTCAGATTTTTTGTCCCGTAACAATTCAGGAATATCATTAGAAAGTACACCTACGGATTTCCCTAAATATTCCTCTGGCAAAAAAGCATGAAGATACGGGTTAGCCCATTGAATCTGTTCGTTTTGATCATAGAGTAAAATCCCTACAGGTAGCTTCGTGACTGCATCTTCCCCAGCACGATTCACCCGATGACTAAGGGTTGAAATGTATTTTTTTAAATCCTCCTGAAATCGGACATGAACAGAATAAGTAAGCCAACCCAGTCCTAAGAGCAAAACAAAGCCAATCACTGCCAGTTGCCATTGGTAAAACGCAAGTGCAGTCGTGATAAGCATAGCAAAGGCAAAGACGACAATAATCGGATAGTTATATCTACGCTCTTTTAAAAAAATGGGCATTTACTCAACCCCTAATTCTTATCAGACTTGATTCGATCTTTTAAATTAAAACCGATATCCAAAATACCGAGAATCCGTACAAACGTTGAGACAAGTGGAAGCATCATCCCTGGAAAGAGGATCAAGATCGGAAGTGCCTTTGTCATTTTCCTTACATGAACAAATTGGAACATCACTGATGCACCTTGAATGATCATGGCGATTTCGAGTAAAGGAACAATATTAGACACGATCATATGCATGGTTGTGCCTTGATCATCCAAAACAGCCAGTCGCAGTATAATTCCAATTAGATAATACCAAAGAAAAACTCTCGGTAGTGACCATAATCTGATCGGAGGAAATCGATATTGTCCATCAACAAGCCTTCGCAAAATAGGATGAGCAAACGCTTGTGTCAGAAACGCATAGCCAGCCCCTGTTACGATCATGATCAAAGGAGCAATTTGCGGTATGAAATCGATCAACTCACGATACATGTTCAGTTGTTCTTCATTGGTTTCTTGGCCGAGTGAGGTTAGGATCTGTTCAGCCGAGGCAACAGACTCTTCCATCCCTGATGCCAGTACTTCAAATGGATGTACATCCAGGATCAAAATCGAACCCACGAACAGAAGCCAAAGAGTAAAAATATAACTCAAGCTTCCCGCAAAAAGTGTCTGAAAGGCCGAGCGTTTCTGGTAGTAACTAAAGCCTACCACATAACCCCCTACGGCAAAGAGGAGCACAAGCGGTATCGAAAATGGAAATCCGATTAATAAACTAACAAATATACTAACAGCAAGTACTAACGCTCCAGGTTTGGGCCCAAAACGCAGTGTATAAATGAGGAGGGGCATCGGAAGAAGCCAGACGGATATAACCCACAAAGCAGGTATATAAATAGTTGCTGCCATTAAAATTGCAAAAAGTGCAATCATGACCGCTCCTTCGGTTACCTTTCTTGATTGATTCATTTAGCCACCCCTTGGAACTCACGTACTTTTCTATAAGAGGATGTTCAAAAAGTCCGGTTAAACTTCCTCGAAAAAGAAAATCACTTCTTCATCGTGCGAGGAGGATTCGAGAGCCGCCAAATTTCTGCGTCAGCACGTACCAGAATCGTACGCTTCGATGCTCGAGACAGGCTTCCTTGCACTTCTCGGCTCTTTTTGTCCTTCTTTTTGAACACGCACTATAATTTATTCTTTATGGTTCACTCGTCCATTGTAGCCCATACGCCAATAAAATGAAAGATTGAGCATTACTCCGAAAGTACAATGAAGGGACAGAAAGCTTTGATTGCGCCTTCTCTTATACAATAAACACGAAAAACACTGCCAGCAATAATTAGCTGGCAGTGCAACAAAACAAGAAAATGCAGGGAATTCACCATTTAGGTGAAAGCCTTAGCATCTTGTTGCTTATACCTCTTTAGCATACGGGAGAAGTGCTGCTTGACGAGAACGTTTAATTGCGATTGTCAATTTACGTTGATATTTCGCAGAAGTTCCTGTTACCCGTCTTGGCAAAATCTTTCCACGTTCAGAGATGAACTTACGAAGAAGATCAACATCTTTATAATCAATTTTTTGGATCTTGTTCACAGTAAAGTAACATACTTTTCTGCGTTTGCCCCTACGACGTGCCATGAGGTCTCCCTCCTTCCACTGATAAATTAATTAGAGGTGTTTAGAATGGTAAATCGTCGTCGGATATATCGACCGGCTTTCCATCATTGGAAATCGGATCTTCATTTAAGTTGGACGTGTTTCTTTGCGGTTCTTGACTAAAACCATAGTTCCCTGAGCCACCCATGCTCTGATCAGAATCTCCCCGATTTGCGGTAACATTGCGAGGTTCTAAAAATTGCACGCTTTCAGCTTGGACTTCAACGACGTTCACACGCCGCCCTTCCTGATTCTCAAAGCTGCGACTTTGCATCCGGCCATCTATGCCAGCCAAACTCCCTTTTTTCAAATAGTTAGCTACGTTTTCCGCTTGCTTTCTCCAAACAACACAGTTTAAGAAATCGGCTTCCCGCTCCCCGTGCTGATTGGTAAACGGACGATTAACAGCAATGCCGAAGTTTGCTACCGCAACACCGTTTGGCGTATACCGCAATTCAGGATCACGAGTGAGACGTCCAACGAGTACGACGCGATTAATCATTCCAAACCCTCCCCTTATTTGAAAATCGATTAGTCATCATCACGAACAACGAGTGTGCGAATAACTTCGTCCGATAGTTTAACACGACGGTCGAATTCATTCACAGCTGCGGCTGTTCCTTGAACAGTTAATACGACATAATATCCTTCACGGTAATCATTGATTTCATAAGCGAGACGACGTCTCCCTTTCTCATCAACATCCGTAACTTCTGCCCCGTTATCAGTGAGGACTTTATTAAAGCGCTCGATCGTTGCTTTGATGGCATCCTCTTCCAATGTAGGATTCAAAATGTAAAGAATCTCGTATTTACGCACGTGGTCACCTCCTTTTGGTCTTAACGGCCCCTGTCACAACAGGAGCAAGGAGCAAAACTGGGCAGCGCCCTCTATTTACTCGCAATATAGTATTGTAACAGGAACGTTACTCATACACAATAGCTTGGACAAATTTCATCTTAATACGATCAAATGTTCCTATATTATAGCATGAATAAAACAAAAAGCAAATAAAACCTCTTCTCTAAACTCTATCGAACATAAACATTATTCTATAAATGCTAATGACAAAGATATACGGTGTATTTTGAGCAGAACTCCTGCAATTTTATCCCCGAATCCAAAAAATAAAGGCATAAGCTTGGTGTTCACACCTGCTCATGCCTTTTGCGATTCCCTTATCTTCTGTTAAAAATAGCTTTATCATCAATCCCAGAGAAAAGGTCATCATCTACTTCTTTCTCTTGGTCAGATGCTTGATTTGAAGAGGTCGATGGCTTTCCATGGCTAGGTGGTCGCTCAACTTTGCCACTTGTCTCCATAGCGTTCATGAATTGAATCAATTCCTTTGAGACTTCAATATCACGAACATCGACGTTACCAAATCTCTCCTGCATAATCTGCACTAAAAAGGATAGAGAATCTCTAATGTTGGATTGTGCATCTAGCCAATCGTTGATAGCTTCTGGATGCCTTTCGGTGCCAATTTTCCAAGTATACGTTACTCGCTGTTTACTCATAATACCACCTATTTATTATAGAGAAGTCTCTCATTTAAAACTTTTAAACCTTTCACATTCATGTTTACCGCATATTCGCTCGGGATCCAAATCACTTCAATCTTAGCTTCATTGGCATAGTCTAGAAGCTCTTCATACAAATCACCATAAAATTGTATGCTTCCTCCTCCATATACCATGATTTTATCAACTCTACCGGCTGTATTCATCGCCCTTTCCTGTATGTCTTCAAGGATGAGCTGAGCCTGTAGGTACCTTGCTTCATCCATGCACTCTACCGCTGTCTCATGTAAATTATTTGTCTCATCATTATAGATGGTCATAAATTGCTGCCGGTTCAAGGAGAGGTGTCCCCCTGCAGCTTCTTTTAGAAGTTTGATTGCTTCTTGTGTAGCATGTCCAACGCCATGCCTGGTTCCATCACAAAGATCAATCACGGCATTTTTTTCTTCAGTGTAGATGTATTCCGTCGTTCCATCCCCGATGTCCGCATGCAGGATATTTTGATTCGCCATATCCTTTGGCTTTGTATTGGGTTCGTATTGTTCGTAGTAATGTTTTAAAATGTCATCCTTAGCGGTTAGTAACGAATAAAGAGCTGGAACACCTTCAGTAGTTACATTGACTTCCTGGAATCGAATCATAACGGTAACGAGTTGATCTCCTACATAAATAATGACGGTATGGGTACGCCCTTCCAACCTTCGTTGCAAATGTTCTGCTTTTTCATTCGTATGTTCAGAGGCAGGAATAGCCGTTGAGAGGTTGCCCTCTACCTCCAAAACCTGAGGTAATTCCTCATGCTGCTCATAATAGGTTTTTACTTCATCCCCGGCGATCATACCAAGACAAACGATAATTGGGATATCATGCTTGTACTTATTTCCAAGTTTAATATTGATATTTTCTACCATGTCGTTAATTTTACTTGCACGATTTCCAACAAAATATGCACCGTTTCTTTTAATTGCATCACTTGTCACATGAATCAATAGCTCATCTTCTATGCGGGCAATGCTTTCCAAAAGATCGGTTTCCGCTGTTTCAGGAATTCGATTCACCCTTTTAACAAGGGATGGTTGCTTTAAGAAACGATCCCCTATGTACATTTTCGTTTCAGAATTTCCAATATCTGCTGCCATTAGCATGCCAAAATCTCTCCCATCTCATATTGTTTTTTGCACTCTTTAAGATTCTTTAAGAATTCTTATTACATCATCCAAAGATCCAATGAGCCATGCCGAGCATTCATTTCCCGGGAAATCTCACACATTAACGCAACAAGAATTCTAAGTGGAATCTTAATACCTGCTTTATGAATCTTTTAGACATCCTTACAAACTATCTTTATCATTAATTATACTATGGAAAAAGGATTGAAGCAAAACTTTGTCAAAGATTGATAGAAATCTGTAAATCCTAGTTAGATATGGAAGCCCTATATCCTAAAAAAAGAGCGGTATCCTCCGCTCTTACACATTAAATCTAAAATAGATAACATCTCCATCCTGAACGACGTATTCTTTGCCCTCCAGGCGAACCTTACCTGCTTCTTTAGCTTTTGGCATTGAACCGTAAGACGCTAAGTCATCATAAGCAACAACTTCGGCACGGATAAAACCACGTTCAAAATCAGTGTGAATCACACCAGCCGCTTGCGGAGCTTTTGTACCCTTGCGAATCGTCCAAGCACGTACCTCCTGCTCACCGGCAGTAAAATACGTGTTTAGCCCTAGCAGCTCATATGCTGCTCGAATTAAACGATCAAGCCCAGCCTCAGCTAAGCCTAGATCCTCCAGAAAAGACTCACGATCCTCTCCATCAAGTTCAGCGATTTCTGACTCGATATTAGCACAGATCGTAATCACTTCTGCTCCTTCAGAAGCAGCTACTTCTCGTACACGTTGCACATACTCATTGTCTTCCTCATGGAGAAGATCTTCTTCGCTTACGTTAGCCACGTATAAAATAGGCTTCATAGTTAACAGTTGGAAGCCTTTCGCGATTTTGTGCTCATCTTCATCAAGTGTAACGCTACGCGCGGGCTTCTCAGCTTCCAATGCCTTCACTAATTTTTCCAAAACAGCATGTTCGGCAAGCGCATCTTTATCCTTTGATTTCGCCTGTTTTTCCACCTTTTCCATCCGTTTCGTGACCGTTTCAAGATCAGCCAGAATGAGCTCCAGATTAATCACTTCAATATCTCGAACTGGATCAACGCTTCCGGACACGTGAGTAATGTCTCCTCCTTCAAAACAGCGGACGACATGGGAAATCGCATCCACTTCACGTATATGGGAAAGAAATTTATTCCCTAGCCCTTCGCCATGACTGGCTCCTTCAACAATCCCCGCGATATCAGTGAATTCAAAAGCGGTTGGGGTTGTTTTTTTGGGATTGACAAGTTCTGTTAAGACTTGTAAACGTTCATCAGGCACTTCAACGATCCCTACATTCGGGTCAATCGTAGCAAAGGGATAATTGGCAGCTTCAGCGCCTGCTTGTGTAATAGCATTAAATAACGTGGACTTGCCAACATTGGGCAACCCCACGATGCCTGTCGTTAAAGCCATCGTATTCACTTCCTTACTCTGAATCAGTTTCCAGCACTTTTTTCAATTTACGGGTAAACGTCCTGCGCGGAATCAAGACACTATGCCCACAACCTTGACATTTAATGCGAATATCCATCCCCATCCGAATAATCTTCCATCGGTTGTTCCCGCAAGGGTGGGGTTTTTTCATTTCCACAATATCGTTCAGTTGGAATGACTTGTCCGACAACGTTCCCGCTCCTTTCTATACGTACATAATTCTTTTTATCAATGAGAAGAAGCCTTCATAGCAGAAGGCATGGTGTATTATATCATATTAAATAAAGAAAAGGGAGAACTTAGCCCTTCTCTCTTTCTCTTATTTTTGCTGCAAATTGTCGGATATAAACGGATAAAGGAGAACCGCTCCGAGTAAATAAAGGTTGACGACTCCATAAATCGGGTAAAGGAAGGAAACTAGTGTTGAAAAGCCGAATATCGTCATCGGCAGCAATGGAAGGATAACTAATATGGTAAGGAGCCATCCAGGCCCATTGATCAGTCGGCGGAAACGGCTAATTAACCCAAGAATATTTGCTGCTGCTGTAGTAAATATTGCAGTAAATAAAAGGATCGTCATGGCAAAAATGAGAATCGTTGGATAAGAACTAAGGATAGAAAACAAAGGAATTTCATAAAGTAAAATATCATCCGCAACGACGAGCAAGGACTGATTGTACAAATAAGAAACACTCCCAAGTAAAAGCCCGCTGCCAACCGTCGCAATCCAAATTTCAGCTTCATGTTGAATTTTATTCCCAATGACCGAAAGCACAGCAACAATAGGAAGTAAGTTTAATGCCGTAAACGTTAAGGCTGAAGGCCAGTTTGTTTGTGCTCCCCATTCAAAAACGAATCCTCCCTCACTCGACATTTGAAAAAGAATCAAAATCGCAATGAGGGATATGATCAATGTCGGAGTAAGAATATTATTTGCGGATGTTAGTCCATCCAGATCCCATATAAACAAGACAATGAGTAAAAGACACATCATCGATACACCCATCCAATAAGGAAGCTCAAACGTCTCTAATGTCGCCCCTCCACCGGAAATCATAATACCAGTTGTCGTCAGCAGGTATAAAATGATGAGCGTATCGTAAAATTTTGAAAGACGTGTCCCTAATAACCTCTGCAAAACGCTCACATAATTTTCTGCTCTTAGATCAATACTAATCTTCAAGATAATTGTTGAACTGAGCGTGAAAAGAATGCTGAATAATATTATAGCGGCAACACTGTCTGCACCAAAGAATTGCCATATTTCCCGCCCAGAAGCATAACCGGCACCGATCATCGTACCTGTAAGTAAAAACATCCATTTTAAACCACGTCCGACCATCGACGTCTCTCCCTTGTCCATTTAATAAAGAAAAATGGTTTACCATTCTTTAGCTGTTGAACCATACGTATAGAACAGCAAACTTTCCCTTATACTGGGACTAGTATGATAAAGGAGAGAAAGGTATGTTTAATCCAAAATCTTTTTTTAAGGATCAGAATTTTCAATACCAATGTCATGTAGATGATGAAATGATGATCAAACCCCTTGCCGAGCAATTTTTTCAAAGGCTAAGATTTTTACCTTCAAACAAAGAAATTGTTTTGATTTGTATCGGAACCGATCGATCCACCGGGGATTCATTTGGCCCCTTGACAGGTACGATGGTAGATGAAAATAGTCCGAATAGACTCATCGTTTATGGTACGCTTTCAAAACCTGTCCATGCCTTAAATTTGAACGAAACACTACATCAGATTAACGCAAGTCATCACCAACCGTTCATCGTGGCGATGGATGCGAGTATGGGTAAACCTCAAAATATAGGGCGGATTACATTCGCTTCCGGACCGGTTCGCCCTGGAAGCGCGGTGAAGAAATCACTTCCCGACACGGGTGATATGCACATAACAGGAACCGTAAATGTAGGCGGAATGATGGAATTTTTCGTGCTGCAAAATACACGGCTGCACCTCGTCATGAGAATGGCGGAGAGAACAGCAGAAGCTTTATTACAGGCAGATCGATGGCTTCGGAAACCACCACAGGCCATGGCCTCGCGCCGACGCCCCATGACTCAGCCGGCTGCTCGGGAAATGTCCGCTCCATCTAAAGAATAGGGGGTGGGCATTTCAGTTGGGATCATAATAGATACATGCCACCAGTAATAACAAATACGACTAGTATCGCCGGCAATAAATTTGCAACTTTAATATCGACAATTCCCAGAAGGCGTAGCCCGATTGCTACAATCATAATTCCACCAGCAGCAGTCATCTCCGTGATGAACATTTCTAACAACGGATCGGGAACCACACGGTTTATTTGACCAGCTAACAGTGCAATGGTTCCTTGATAGAGAACAACTGGTACCACTGAAAACATGACACCGATCCCAAGCATTGATGTAAAAAAGATCGCTGAAAAACCATCAAGCATGGCTTTTGTGTACAGTAAATGGTGATCGAGCCTGAGTCCACTCTCCAAGGCTCCTAAAATTGCCATGGCGCCAACAACAAAAACAAGGGAAGACGTGACGAAGCCCTTTGCAAACATTCCTTCGCTTTCCGACTTGCCAACCCTATTTTCGAGCCATGTCCCAAATGCATTCAAACGATCCTCAATTCGCCACCATTCCCCAAGAACACCACCGATCACCAGACTAGATATGGTGATCAAAAATTGATCGCTTTCTAGCCCCATATTAATGCCTAAAAGAATGATCGAAAGGCCGATCGCTTGCATTACAATTGTTTTCATCCGCTGAGGAATTCTTTTCAAAAACATACCTAATGAAGCCCCGAGGATAATGGCAAGGCCGTTAACCAAAGTACCCACTAGTACCATTCTTACTATCTCCTGTCTGTCTAATAGTGCTCAACTTTTCCCCGACAATTTTACCTTCTAATCAAAAAAGAACCATCTATGTTCGCGATGGCCTAATTTGACTCCTGATCAAGCAGCTCCATGATTCTTTCCAGATCTTCATCCGATAAAAATTCAATTTCAATTTTACCTTTCTTTTTCCCCTTTTTAATATTAACGGATGTTCCAAAGTAGGTCTGTAACGAATGTTCTTGCTGTCGAATGTACGCTGATGAAGGTTGTTTCTCTTTCTTTTTCCGTTTTTCGACGAGTCCACGGTCATTCAGACGTTGCACCAGCTCCTCGGTTTGCCTAACATTCAATTGTTGTTCCTTCACCGCCGTAACCGCAGTGGGCATTTGTTCGTCATGCTTCAGACTGAGCAAAGCGCGGCCGTGCCCCATTGATAATTCCTGATCACCGATCTCCTTTTGAATCGTCTCCGGCAGATGCAGCAAACGCAAATGATTGGCAATATGGGGGCGGCTTTTGCCTAGTTGTTTTGCCAACTGTTCTTGCGTAATATCAAAATGCTCCAGCAATTTCGCATACGCTCGTGACTCCTCAAGAGGATTAAGATCTTCCCGTTGTAAGTTTTCAATTAACGCAATTTCCATCATACGTTCGTCAGTCAATTCCTTTACAATTGCCGGGACAACCTCAAGACCACAATCCTGAGCTGCTCTAAAGCGTCTTTCTCCCGCGACGATCTCATAGCCTTTAATACTTTTTCGTACGATTAAAGGCTGCAAAATGCCATTACGCTCTATCGATTCACGAAGATCAGCAATTGCCTGCTCATTAAAAACCTTCCTTGGCTGATAAGGATTGGCACGCAAATCCTTTACTGGGACATTTTGAATGGCTTCTTCGTTTTTCTCCCCTTCCCTTGGGAAAAAAGCATTCAATCCTCTTCCTAATCCTTTAGGCACCTGCAACCACTTCCTTTGCAAGTTCTAGATATACATTTGCTCCCCGTGATTTTGGGTCATATAGAACGATCGGCTTCCCATGACTTGGTGCTTCCCCAAGTCGAACGTTTCTTGGAACGACCGTTTGAAACACTTTATCTCTAAAATATTTCTTCACTTCATCAATGACCTGTACACCCAAATTTGTACGTGCATCAAGCATTGTTAGTAGTACTCCTTCAATTTTTAGATTCGTATTTAGATGCTTTTGCACGAGTCGAATCGTATTTAATAACTGGCTAAGTCCTTCAAGTGCATAATATTCACATTGTACTGGAATGAGCACTTCTTGTGCTGCAGTCAAGGCATTAATCGTCAATAGACCTAGGGAGGGCGGACAATCAATAATAATGTAATCATACTCATCCTCGACTTCACTCAACCCTTTTTTCAATCGTATTTCCCTTGATATTGTCGGAACAAGTTCAATTTCAGCACCAGATAATTGTATGGTTGCTGGCAGGACAAACAGATTTTCAACGGTCGAAGGATAAATAAGATTCGGAGTATCCACGTCTTCAACGAGTAAATTATAAACACAGGCATCGACATCCCCTTTCTCAATGCCTGTTCCACTCGTGGCATTCCCTTGTGGATCAATATCAACGAGCAATACCCGGTGACCAATATATGCCAGACACGCACTTAAATTTACGGCGCTAGTTGTTTTTCCGACGCCGCCTTTTTGATTTGCAATGGCCATGACTTTCGCCAAAATGCCCACAACCTTTCCTTCGCGGTTGCTATATACCTGTACCATTTCCGCGGAACTCATTCATGACATTATGTAACTTCTATTCTAGCATGTTTCGTATAAGAGCGTATTCAAAAAAGAGGCCTAAAACACCTGACGCTTCGCGGGCCCCACTGAGGATGAAAAGCAAAAAGCCGATGAGGTCGAGAAGACGTACTTCGGGCATCCTGCTTGCACCATGAAAACATTCACTTCTCACCAAGAAAAAGCGAGTTACTTTTCCAAGGAACGGATCATAAGCTGGGATCCTCGCAAACGATTCCTCGCACGAAGAAAAAATGGTTCTTTTCGAGGTTATAAGCAGTACGATAAAGAGATACGACGGCCATTTTTCCCAGGCTTTTTGAACATCCTCTATAAGCAAATGTTAAAAAGGGAGATAAAAAGTGTCGAACCCCATCGAACGTGATATTGCTATACCGCTCAAAGATAAGAGGCTAGAGATATCAATTAGAGAAGAACATGACTTAGCTGACGTTCTCTGGCACATGATTTTCCAGGAATTTATCATGCTATATGTAAATTAATCTACCATCCCATCATGATAGATTAATTTTTCGGTATACGAATCGTAAATTGGTAGTAATCCTCATGTTCTTCTTCATAACGATCGACATTCATTCCCGATTTCTCCACCATATCGAGTGATTGCCGGATCGTATTCATGGCAACGCGCATATCTTTAGGGAAATGTTGCTTTTTTGAACGTTTCTTCTCCTGTTTTTCGTTCACGCCTTCGAGCCATTTCTTCGCATAGGCTTCCGTCTCTTTCACACTTAATGAATGCTCGATTATGGCAGAAAGCAACCTTAATTGTAAATCATCATCCTTTAGACGGATAAGAGCCCGTGCATGTCGTTCAGAAATATCACGATTAAGTAGAGCATTTTGTACTTCTTCAGGCAAGGCTAATAACCTGAGCTTGTTGGCAATCGTGGACTGACTTTTTCCTAATCTTTGTGCTAAGCTTTCTTGCGTTAGATCATGCCAGTGAATCAGCTGCTCGTAAGCACGTGCCTCTTCAACTACAGTTAATTCTTCTCGTTGTAAATTTTCAATGAGTGCTAGAGATGCTGTTTGGGCATCATTAAACTCTTTGACAATGGAAGGTATCTCGGACCAGCCCAGTTTTTGAGCTGCGCGCCACCTTCGCTCTCCGGCGATGAGCTCAAAGTGTTCTTCCCGTTGCCTTACAACAATAGGCTGAAGCATGCCATGGGTTTGAATCGTTTGGGCGAGCTCTTCTATGGTTTCTTCTGCAAAAATGGTACGGGGTTGAAACGGGTTTGGCACGATATCAGTTATGGTTAATAAGCGAACTTCCTCGTTACGACCAGCGCCCACATCCTCTTTACCTTTTGCTGAATCGCCACTTTTCACTTCATCACCTAAACCGAACAAGCGTTGAATCGAATTTTTCACCGTCTCTCCCCCTTTTCTATCAATACACTTACAATATATTTTATCATGTGAAGAAGATTTGTCTACGTCATTGTTTAGAGGACATGTTCTAAATGGGAGACAAAAAGCGTCGATGTGACCCTAAACCCTGTCCTGTACGTTCGAAATTCAACGAATCTTGTTTATAGCTGTTAAAGAATTTATTGTAATGGCTTTTTTTCAATTGTGCCAGCTTTTCTGGGATAAGCTTTCGGGGTACCTTTCGTTTTCCCGATCACATAGACCCGGCGGTCACTCGCTTCTGTCGGCAATTCAAAATAATGTTGATCTATTTCCCCGCCATTCAGCGTTTGAATGGCTCCAGCAGCCGCTATTTTCTCTTCTTCCCCGCTTTTGCCTTTCATTGCAATCCAAACGCCATTGGTTCGCGTAAAAGGTAGACAAAGTTCTGCCAATACTGGCATTTTTGCTACCGCTCGTGCAATGACTACATCGTAATGGTCACGATGATTGACTTCTCTTGCCGCATCTTCAGCACGCATATGTATGACATTCACGTTTTCAAGTGCTAATTCCTTCACGAGATGTTGGAGAAACTGAATACGTTTTTTGGTTGCATCAATCACAGTGAGTTGTAAATGAGGAAAGCATATCTTTAAAGGGATTCCGGGAAAACCCGCGCCTCCGCCAATATCAGCAAGCGTGGACACATTCATAAACGGGTAGCAGCAAGATGCCAACAGTGAATCATAAAAATGTTTTTCATACACTTCATATTCCTCGGTGATTCCAGTTAAATTCATCTTCTGATTCCAAGCAACGAGGGTTTCATAGTAAGTTGAAAACTGTCTCTCCTGGGTGTCATCAAGCGTGATATTAATGTCCCTTAACCATCTTTTCCAATCTGTCAACGACCGTACCTCCTTTGAAAATTAATCCCGGAAGTCATAAAAATATCCCCACGAAGGGAAAAAAGCAGGCCGTTACAAGGGTCAGCCTGCTTTTACCGAGTTACAAAGATGAAGCTTCTTTCTCTGACATTTGCCTTCCCTGCTCGATATAAACGAGAAGGATCGAAATGTC
This sequence comes from Geomicrobium halophilum, assembly GCF_014207655.1. Taxonomy (GTDB): domain Bacteria; phylum Bacillota; class Bacilli; order Bacillales; family Marinococcaceae; genus Geomicrobium; species Geomicrobium halophilum. Next base: position 445,024 of record NZ_JACHHJ010000003.1, read on the forward strand.
TGAAGGATTAACGCCCGAAACCCGAGATGCTTGCCCAACCGATAAAGGACGAACCTCTTCTAATTTTTGACGGGCTTCCATAGCAAGTCCGGTGATCGAGCTGTAATCGATCCATTCCGGGATCCATTTTTCTTCCATCTTTTTCATTCTCTCTACTTGTTCCATCTGCTTTGTAATATAACCTTCATATTTCGTCTGAATTTCCACTTGTTCTTTTACGTCCGGGGCCAATTCTACTTCAGCTGGAGTAATAGCCTCAATATCTTGATATTGTACCTCCGGTCTCTTCAAAAGTTGAACAGCAGTAACCGCTTCTTTTAAAGGAGCTGACTCTTTCTTTTCAAGCATCGTCTGTACGCTTGTATCTGGTTTAATAATGACGTTCTGCAAACGCTCACGTTCTGCTTCTATTTCAGCATTTTTGTTTTCGAAATCCCGAAAACGTTCATCGGAAACGAGTCCAATCTCATGGCCTAATTTTGTTAAACGTAAATCGGCATTATCATTCCGTAACAACAGACGATACTCTGCTCTTGACGTAAGCAAACGGTATGGTTCATCCGTTCCTTTCGTAACGAGATCATCGATCAAGACGCCGATATATGCATCCGAACGATTCAGGATGATGCCTTCTTTACCCTGGACTCGCCTTGCAGCGTTGATGCCAGCCATAATCCCTTGTCCGGCTGCTTCTTCATATCCGGAGGTTCCATTGATTTGACCTGCGGTAAATAAACCAGGGATTTTTTTCGTTTCAAGGGTTGGCCATAACTGGTTAGGAACGATTGAATCATATTCAATCGCATAGCCTGGGCGCATCATGCGAGCATTTTCCAAACCTTTGATGGTTTTTAGCATCTCATGTTGCACATCTTCCGGTAATGATGTCGACAATCCTTGGACATAGACTTCCTTCGTATCCCGTCCTTCTGGCTCCAGGAAAATCTGATGTTGCGATTTATCATGGAAACGAACGACTTTGTCCTCAATAGAGGGGCAATAGCGTGGCCCTGTCCCTTCCATCATGCCCGAATACATCGGTGAACGCTCCAGGTTTCCATTAATTAACCCATGTGTGCCATTGTTTGTATACGTAAGCCAACAGGGCAATTGATCAGTAATATACTCCATCGTTTCATACGAAAAAGCCCGAGGTGTTTCATCGCCCTCTTGAATTTCTGTTTGCGAGTAATCAATGGATTGACCATTGACACGCGGAGGTGTACCGGTTTTAAAACGGACCATTTCAAACCCTAGTTCACGAAGATGATGAGATAATTGCACAGATGGCTGCATATTGTTCGGGCCGCTTTCATAAGACAGGTCACCGAGGATAATTTTTCCTCGTAAATACGTTCCTGTTGTAACAATCACCGATTGTGCCCGGTAATGGGCCCCTGTATTCGTTACAACACCTTTGCAGACACCCTCTTCAACGATGAGCGACTCAACTAACCCTTGACGAAGCGTTAAATTTTCTTCATTTTCCAAGGTGTTCTTCATTTCCTGTTGATATTGGAATTTATCAGCTTGAGCCCGCAACGCTCGTACAGCAGGACCTTTTCTCGTGTTTAACATCCGCATTTGGATATGGGTTTTATCTATATTCTTTGCCATCTCGCCACCAAGTGCATCAATTTCCCGTACGACAATTCCTTTCGCTGGACCACCAACCGAAGGATTACATGGCATGAAGGCGACCGCATCGAGATTGAGCGTAAGCATTAAGGTGGATGCCCCCATGCGCGCGGAAGCCAAACCAGCTTCTACGCCTGAGTGTCCAGCACCAATGACGATGACATCGTAATTTCCACTTTGGAAAGACATAGTAGACCTCCTTAGCATAGAGAGAGACATATGATGGTCATGCCTTTCTCCCTGTTACATGTGTTTATTTTCCTAAACAGAACTGAGAGAACAATTGGTCAATAAGCTGATCCGGTGCATTCTCTCCGACGATCTCCCCAAGGTGTTCCCAGGCCCTCGTCACATCAATTTGCACCATATCTACAGGCATTTCATTCTGGGCCGCTTCCTGGGCCTCGTTAATCGTTTCTTTTGCCTGGTTCAGGAGAGCGATGTGCCGCGTATTGGAGACATAACTCATTTCTGCCTCTTCCACACCTTGATCGAAGAACAAGTGGGCAATTGCCTTCTCTAGCCCCTCAATACCTTCATCGTATAACAGCGACGTCGTCACAAGGGGCCGATCGCCGACGAGCGCCCGCACTTGGTTCTCGTCAATTTCTTTTGGTAAATCAGTTTTATTCAAAACGACAACAGCGTTGAAATCTTTAATGGCCGAAAATAGCGCTTCATCCTCTTTGGACAACGGTTCATTTGCATTCAGTACGAAGAGGATCAGTTCCGCATCAGTAAGCGCCTGCCGAGAACGTTCAACGCCCAGCTTTTCTACGATATCTTCCGTTTCTCTAATCCCAGCGGTATCGATGAGACGGAGAGGGACACCTTTCACATTAACGTACTCCTCGAGAACGTCGCGTGTTGTCCCAGGTACTTCCGTGACGATTGCACGATTATCCTGTACGAGAGCATTCATGAGCGAAGATTTCCCGACATTTGGCCGTCCAATAATTGCCGTAGCTAACCCTTCACGTAAGATTTTGCCTTGATGGGCGGTAGCAAGCAGCTGATCAATTTCTTGTTGAACCGCGGTAATTTGCTTTTGCAGTCGTTCTAAGGTGACCGATTCCGCATCATATTCAGGATAATCAATGTTTACCTCTATGTGGGCAATCGCTTCTAACAACTGGGTCCTGAGCTTTCTAATTTGTCTGGCCAAGCGACCTTCCACCTGCTGCATGGCAACGTTCATCGCTCGATCCGTCTTCGAACGGATCATATCCATAACACCTTCAGCTTGGGACAAATCAATGCGCCCATTCAGAAAAGCCCGTTTCGTAAATTCCCCCGGTTCTGCAAGCCGCGCCCCTTCAGAAAGGACAAGTTGTAAGACACGATCGGCTGAAACAACACCGCCATGTACGTTAATCTCCACGATATCTTCCCTCGTAAACGTCTTGGGTGTCCGTAACACCGTTACCATTACTTCTTCCACGGTTTCATTTGTGCGCGGATGCACCAAATGACCGTAATGAATGGTATGTGAGTCTACGTCTTGAAGTTTCTTCTTCCCCTGGTAAATCCGGTCCCCAATTTGAACCGCTTCATCTCCGCTCATCCGAATAATGGCGATTGCTCCTTCACCTGGGGGTGTAGAAATCGCTGCTATCGTATCCAACTCCATCTTCTCACCTCTTTTCCGCCAGTTATTCACATCACCATAGGATAACATACGTAGACATAATCACCAAGAAAAAGATATCCACATGTGGATAGGATCCATCCGCGGTCACGGTCCTTAGATATCAAACCGATTCACTCATTTCTTAAAAAAAAAAACACTACCCCACTTTCGATCAGTGAGGTAGTGCTTTTCGAGGGCGTTCAAAAAGGCCGTAAACTTCCTTAAAAATGACGTTTTCATGACGAGGATGGTTACGAATGGACTAGCTTACACCCCGATTTGAACACGCACTTTTATTGATTTTCCTGTCCTTTAGGGGTAATCACAATATGCCGCCGTGGCTCTTTTCCGTCGGAATAAGTGTCGACAGCTGAATGATTTTGTAACGTTTGATGAATTTTTTTTCGTTCCTTCGCCTGCATCGGTTCTAAAGCGACTTTACGATTGGTACGTTTCGCTTTTTCAGCTAAGCGATTGGCGAGTTGTTCCAGCGCTTTTTCCCGTCGTTCACGGTAATTTTCAGCATCAATCTCGATGTGCAGATACTGGTCAGAATGACGATTTGCGACAAGATTTGTAAGGTATTGCAGCGCCTCGAGGGTTTGCCCGCGTTTCCCGATCACCATACCAATTTGATCTCCACTTATATCAAAACGTGCCTTCTGTTCTCCTGCATCAGACGACTCAATCTCCAGGCCAACATCTATGCATCGCAGTACTTCTGCCAGAAAATCTTCTGCCTCTCCGACTGGATTAGGCCTTAATGTTATCTCAAGAATCGCCGGCTTACTGAAAAGGTTCAAGAAACCTTTTTTCGGTGTTTGGATCTCCACGTAATCAACTTGCTCACGACTTGCTTGTAGTTCGTTAAGCCCATTGTCCAACGCTTCTTCAACCGTTTTTCCGGTCACCGAAATGGTTTTCAAGATTACTTCGCTCCCCCCGGATTTGATTTATTTTCTTTTCGTTGTTGAGCTCCTGGCCCCGTAATAAAATACGTTTGTATAATCATAAAGAGGTTACCAACGACCCAATATAATGCGAGTGCTGATGGGAAAAAGAAAGAAAATACCCCAATCATGATCGGCATCATATAGAGTAGAATCTGCATTTGAGGGTTGGCACTCACCATCATCATTTTCTGTTGAACGAAGGTTGTTAACGCTGCAATCAGCGGTAGAATAAAGTCGGGCTGCCCAAGTTGAAACCACAGGAAATCATGGTTAAAAATTTCTTCTGTCCGCATAATAGCATGATAAAAGGCGATTAAAATCGGCATTTGAATAAACAAAGGCAGACAACCGGCAAGAGGATTAATATTCTTCTCGCTGAATAACTTCATCGTTTCTTCCTGCAGCTTTTGTTGGGTCTTTTGGTCCTTTGCACTATATTTCTCTCGTAACTTCAACAATTCAGGCTGCATTTCCTGCATCGCTTTTGTACTTTTTGTTTGTTTGATCATCAAAGGCAAAATTAATAGCCGTAGTATGATCGTAACGATAATAATGGCTAATCCGTAGTTTTCGCCTGTGGCTTCAGCGATCGTTGTAATCAACCAAGAAAGGGGGTAAACGAAAATCGTATCCCAAATACCCTCGGATTCTTCCGTAATTGGTTCATTAATGTTAAAACAACCAGCCATAATGGCTGTTAGCGCAACCAGCATTAAGGCCAGTCCTAATTTCTTTCGCAACTTCTCCATCCTCCTTGAAGATCTAACGCTTCTATGATTTTCCTTCCTAACTTGACTGCCACACCCCTGCTCGTTTACATACATGGGCGAAACTTTTACTTGCCGCATGATAGTCCATGGTTAATAAAGGTTTCCTAGCTATAATAATATAATCCTTACTCGTTTGGATAGTATCTTTATGTTCTTTCATCATTTCCCGGATCCAACGCTTCAGCCGATTCCGGGTCACCGCGTTTCCAACTTTGCGGCCAACTGTTACCCCAAACCTAAAATGAGTTTGGCCGGGCTTATCAACAACATAGATAACAAATTGTCGGTTTGCAGTCGTTGTCCCTTCCTGAATGATACTAGCAAATTCTTTATTATCTTTGATTCGATAAAATTTCTTCATCTATTCCCCATCCTAGATTAACATCCGTGCCCGATACTCTATGTCAATTTGGTTCTCCCCACTTGATCGTTTCGCTGGCGTAGTTACAGGAGGCGGCGCTCGCGAACCAACGAGTGAGGTCTTCACTATAGAGCCCTATTATGTACTCATTTTATATAGATATAAAAACTTACTCTAAAGCTTAAAGTGGAAAAAAAGACCACTGAAGTTACAGTGGTCTTATGCGGAGAGCTTTTTTCGCCCTTTTCTACGTCTGCGTTTCAGTACTAAACGACCGTTTTTCGTACTCATACGCGAACGAAAACCGTGAACTTTTTTACGCTTACGATTATTTGGTTGGAATGTCATTTTAGCCATCGTAAGCCACCTCCCTTATTTTAACCGTAATCAGGCATTCTAAGGAAGTATACAGACTGATCTATAACATTGTCAAGATCAGCTGGTAAACGTTGAACGTTTTTTCAGCAAAACACGTATATGGATAATACTGTGGATAAACTTCGACAAGCGCGAAGAATTTTCGACAAAATTATATACAGGTTTTCCACATATCCTTGTATGTGTATGTTGTGAGCTGTTGATAGCGTCGAATGGTGTGGATAAGTCTCAGATTTCCCGTTGATGCTCCTCTTTATTTTTGATATGATTAACATGTTTGCTGGATAAGCATCTCTCCATTTTCATTCATCCACAATATGTGCACAGTGTGTGGATAAATGTTCACAAGCTCTGTACTTGTTTCTTCACATCGTTGTGAGTGATGCGTATAACTTAGCATAAAACGTGATAATAACTGCTTTAAGCTTGTGGATGAATGATCAAACGGTTTTTATTTTTTATGACAGCATGAGTGGCTTCCTTCTTTTTGAATCTAAAGGTTGGAAGCCTTTCTTACTCTGTTTTTCGTATGTTAGATACGGTGAACCATTGAATTCTCAGGCCTTGAGATTGATAAAGGAGGGATCTGCCTACCTTGGAGCAATTAGCTGAACTCTGGGAACAGACGTTAAATAACATAAAGGAAAGAGTTAGCAAACCGAGTTTTGAAACATGGTTAAAAGCAACAGAACCACTCAAACTTGAAAATGAAACCCTTATGGTCGCTGCCCCAAATGAATTTGCAAAGGATTGGCTAGAAGATCGTTATGCCGAGATCATTTCCACCACCCTGCACGAAATTACTGGAAATATTTATACCGTTAAATTTGTCCTTCCTTTAGAAGACGAATCTGAGCAATCATTGCCTGAAGAAACGAAAGAAGCAGCCCAGAAAGAACAACCATCTCCTGAAGTCAATAAACGACAGGATGTTCCACGAAGCATGCTAAATGATAAATATTCCTTTAACACATTTGTGATCGGTTCTGGAAATCGATTCGCTCATGCCGCTTCATTGGCTGTTGCTGAGGCACCTGCCAAAGCGTACAATCCTCTTTTTATTTACGGGGGGGTTGGTCTTGGAAAAACCCATTTAATGCATGCTATCGGCCATTATGTGATTGAACATAATCCTTCCGCACGGGTCGTTTATTTATCATCGGAAAAATTTACGAACGAATTCATTAATGCAATTCGGGACAACCGCGGCGATAACTTCCGCAACAAATACCGTAACGTCGATGTCCTTTTGATTGATGATATTCAATTTCTAGCCGGAAAAGAACAAACCCAGGAAGAGTTTTTTCATACCTTTAACTCTCTGCATGAAGATGCCAAGCAAATCGTCATCTCCAGCGACCGGCCACCAAAAGAAATCCCCACACTTGAAGATCGCTTACGTTCTCGCTTTGAATGGGGATTAATTACGGATATTACGCCTCCTGACCTGGAAACGCGGATTGCCATTCTTCGTAAGAAAGCGAAAGCAGAAATGCTCGATATTCCAAATGAAGTTATGCTCTATATCGCTAATCAAATCGACACAAATATCCGCGAACTAGAAGGGGCATTAATTCGTGTTGTCGCTTATTCTTCTCTCATTAACGAAGATATGAATGCCGATCTTGCTGCAGAAGCGCTAAAAGATATTATTCCGAGTGCAAAACCAAGGACGATTAGCATCGAAGACATTCAGACTCAGGTAGCTAACTTTTACCAAATCAAGTTAGAAGAGATCACAGCCAAAAAACGTACGAAAACGATAGCCTTTGCCAGACAAGTTGCCATGTATTTATCCCGTGAAATGACAGAATCCTCATTACCGAAGATTGGAGAAAAATTTGGGGGAAGAGATCACACAACGGTCATTCACGCACACGAAAAAATCTCTAAATTAATATCAAGTGATCAACAAGTTCAACAGCAATTAGAGGAGATTACAAATAAAGTCAAACAATAACCGTGGATAAGTCTGCTTTTTTTTATTTACTTACCCACATGTTTATAAACAAGAGATCTATGTGGGTAAAGACGGGATTTATCCTCTTATCCACAATATGCACACACACTACGACTACGACGAATTTTTATATATAATTAAAAGAGTGTTCATTATGAGGAATAGATTTAGAAATGAAGCATGTATTGCCACAAGATGTTATAATTTTGACGATTAAGAGAGGAAACACTGAAACTTGAAATTGTATTCAAAAGTCAAAGTAGGTATTTCCCCAGACTTTTTGAATACCTCTAATACCTCTGTTTTGATGATAGGAGAGGGACTATGCATTTTACGATTGATACCAATAAATTCGTTACTTCTGTTCAACATGCAAACCGAGCCGTAACTTCGAGAACGACCATCCCCATTTTGACGGGTATTAAAATATCAGCGACAACAGAGGGAATCACATTAATCGGCAGTGATTCGGATATATCCATTGAAACGTATATTCCATACAGTGATGAAGAAAGAGAATATATGACTGTTCATGAAGAAGGAGAAATGGTTCTACAAGCCAAATATTTCTCGGAAATTGTAAGAAAAATGCCAGGTGAGACACTGACATTAAAAAAAGATGGTCAAATGGCTGCCACCATTGAATCGGATAGTGTCATTTTTAACTTGAATGGATATGATCCTGAAAATTATCCAAGACTTCCGCAATTAGAAGAAGATCATGTCATTCAATTACCCCAACATTTATTAAAAGATATTATTCGACAAACCGTATTCGCAGTGTCAACACAAGAAACCCGGCCCGTCTTAACAGGTGTCCATTTCGAGATCAAAGATGGCAAACTAACAGCAACTGCTACTGACAGCCACCGTCTTGCAATGAGGACCATTGGAGTTGAGGCCGAAGAAACATTGGAAATCAATAACGTCATTATTCCAGGAAAAAGCCTTGTTGAACTTAGCCGAATCCTGGATGATGCTGAAAACATGATTACCATTGTCGTAACAAGCACACAAGTCCTCTTTAAAATGGAGAACCTGCTCTTTTTCTCCCGTTTGTTAGACGGAAAATTTCCTCTTACTTCGAACATGATTCCATCTGAAGGGAAAACATCAATGACGGTGTCTACAAAAGCACTCATCCGATCATTAGAACGGGCAATGCTTTTATCAAGAGAAGCAAAGAATAATGTGATTCACTTAAGAAGTAACGGTCCTAAAGAGATTGAAATCAGCTCCGTTTCTGCTGAAGTAGGAAAAGTGAAGGAGTCATTATCCACAAGTGATTTTGACGGGGAAGAATTACAAATTGCTTTTAACGGCAAAAACATTTCAGACGCTCTTAAGGTCATTGATAGTGAAAACATCTCGATTTTATTCACAGGGGCAATGAGTCCTTTTGTTGTTCGTCCGATTGATCATGAACAAATGATTCATCTATTCTCTCCAGTTCGTACGTATTAATACACTACAAAGACTCTGATCATATGTTGGTTGGGGTCTTTTCCATTTGTATTGTGAAGTTTATTGGCTTTGTTGCTCATTTTTTAGTAAAATAGATAGTGGAGCCAAATGTACGTTATGAAATGTTAATCTGGGAAGGTTGAAAGAAATGAGAGAAGAGATTCGGATCACTACACCCTACATCACCTTAGGGCAGCTTCTAAAAGAATCAACAATTGCTCCTACAGGTGGAATGGTTAAGATTATCCTTGCTGAATATACAGTCTTCGTAAACGATGAACGAGAGGAAAGAAGAGGGCGCAAGCTATACCCGGGTGATCGCGTAGACGTTGAAGAAGCGGGGGCATTTATCGTGGCCAAAAGTGATTAGAACAGAAATACCGTTTAGCAGTTTTTTTCAAAGGAGCGATGGGGTTGTACATTCGTGAGCTTTCAGTCAGCGGTTATCGAAATTTAAATGCAACTACACTCTCTTTTGAAAACAAAGTAAATCTTTTTCTAGGTGAAAATGCACAAGGGAAAACGAACCTAATGGAAGCTCTCTATCTACTTGCGTTTGCAAAGTCCCACCGAACCACCCGTGACCGGGAACTCATCACCTGGGGTGAAAATTTTGCACGTGTCCATGGCAATATCACCAAGAGACTAAGTTCTATTTCCCTTGATATTCAACTTTCAACACGAGGAAAAAAAGCTAAGCTCAATGGTTTAGAACAATCGCGACTAAGTGAATACATCGGCGCGATGAATGTGGTCATGTTTGCTCCCGAAGATTTGAATCTCGTAAAAGGCGGCCCGAAAATACGGAGGCGCTTTATTGATATGGAAATCGGACAAATCAGCAACGTATATCTTTATCAATTATCTCAATACAATCGCATTTTAAAACAGAGAAATCAACTGTTAAAAGAGACGGCACGTAAGCAAGAGAAAAAGGTACCTGTCTTGTATGACGTGCTAACAGAACAGCTAGCGGCTGCAGCGGCGGAAGTTGTTCAACGGCGGTTATCATTCATTGATCAACTTCAACACTGGGCTTCCCCCTTGCACGAAGATATTAGTAGACAGCTTGAGCAGCTTAGGATCGAATATGTGCCGAGTGCCCACGTATCATTAGGTTCAGACTTGTCGACACTGGAAAGTAGTTATGTAAATGCCTTTCAAGAGAAACAAGAACAAGAAATCCGGAGAGGATTAACATTAATCGGTCCTCACCGAGAGGATCTTGCAATCTACGTGAACGATCGTGACATTCAAACCTACGGATCTCAGGGACAACAAAGAACAGCTGCCCTTTCGTTAAAACTGGCAGAGATTGAGCTCATTACAGATGTAACCGAAGACCCTCCAATTCTATTATTAGATGATGTACTTTCTGAACTTGATGATTTTAGGCAATCCCATTTGTTAAATACGATCCAAGGAAAAGTACAAACGTTCGTTACCACGACAAATACGACCGGAATTGATCACGAAACCTTAAAGCATGCCAAAACATTTCATGTGAACGATGGGGAAATATTTACGAATTAACATAGTTATAGAATATGTTCTAAAAGACCAGGAAAACTTCTTTGATAAAGGAAAAGTATCTTTTCAAGGGAGTGCTTACCTACACACTCGCTTGCGTACTAGTATTCGAAGCCGATGCCTTTTCGACGACTCGGCTCTCTTTTGCCCTTCTTTGGAACCGTACTTTTAATCATAGATCAAGCATTTACGGAATGAGGTGTGTTTATTGTTTGTTCATATCGGTAGATATACAGTCATTCGCTCTAAAGATATTGTTGCAATCCTTAATTACGATATGCACGAGTGTTCATCGATCAACCAGCAATATCTTGAGGCGCAACAGGAAGAAGATATTGTAAGAATCACGGATGATTCGACAAAATCACTTGTCATTACAACAGATAAATTATATTATTCACCAATTTCATCGACAACATTAAAACGACGCTCGCAAACAGTACTTGAAAATCTAAACGATGAAGATAAGGAGAATATCCCTCAAGACTAATCCTATGATCGAACTAATCTCGATTGATTTTAATAGAATTGAAGAAGGTGAATAGATTGCCTATGGAACAACATTCGTATGATGCCAGCCAAATTCAAGTACTTGAGGGCCTAGAAGCTGTTCGTAAACGCCCGGGCATGTATATTGGATCTACAAACGAGCGCGGTCTCCATCATCTCGTTTGGGAAATAGTGGATAATAGCATCGATGAAGCGATGGGGGGATATTGTGATGAAATCAATATCGTAGTGGAAGAAGACAATAGCATAATAGTCACAGACAACGGTCGTGGAATTCCTGTTGACATTCAGGAGAAAGCAGGAAGACCAGCTGTAGAAGTTATTATGACTGTTCTGCATGCAGGTGGAAAATTCGGAGGCGGAGGTTATAAAGTCTCCGGTGGCCTCCATGGTGTAGGGGCGTCTGTTGTGAATGCTCTCTCCGAACACTTGGAAGTTGAAATCCATCGTGATGGTAAAATTTACTACCAAGATTATCGAGAAGGACTTCCACAACAGGATATCGTCGTTAAAGGAGAAAGTGAACGAACAGGGACGCGGGTTCACTTTAAGCCGGATTCAACCATCTTTACAGAAACAACCGAATATGATGCAGACGTATTGCTGACACGTATACGTGAATTGGCATTTTTGAATAAAGGACTTAGGATGTTATTTACAGACAAGCGTAAGGCAGAGGTGAATACGGTTGAATACTATTATGAGGGTGGAATTAAGTCCTTCGTTGAGTATCTAAATGAATCGAGAGACACCCTTCATGAACCTCCAATTTATATTGAAAGTGAAAAATCAGGCATCGAAGTTGAAATTGCGGTTCAATATAACGATAGTTTTACGAGCAATATTTATTCGTTTGCCAATAATATCAACACCCATGAAGGCGGCACCCACGAATCAGGTTTTAAAACAGGACTGACTCGTGCGATTAATAATTATGCACGTCGAAATCAATTGTTCAAGGATAATGATCCCAATTTAATTGGTGAAGACGTCCGTGAAGGTTTGACCGCCATTATCTCTATCAAGCTTCCCGATCCTCAATTTGAAGGTCAGACGAAGACAAAGCTGGGCAATAGTGAAGCACGAACCATCACAGATCAGCAGTTCAGTGATCATTTTGCCCGTTTTCTTTCTGAAAACCCTGATACTGCCAGAAAGGTGGTTGAAAAAGGGATTACTGCTTCTAGAGCGCGTGATGCAGCGAAGAAAGCCCGCGAAATGACCCGCAGAAAAAGTGCCCTTGAAGTCAGTTCATTACCAGGAAAGTTAGCGGATTGTTCATCACGGGACGCCTCGCTGAGCGAGATGTATATCGTTGAGGGTGACTCTGCCGGCGGCACCGTAAAACAAGGGCGTGATCGCCATTTTCAAGCGATCCTGCCATTACGGGGAAAAATATTAAACGTGGAAAAAGCAAGGCTTGATAAGATTCTAGCAAATAATGAGATCCGAGCCATTATTACTGCACTTGGAACCGGAATTGCTGACGAATTTGACCTTGCTAAGGCTCGGTACCACCGTGTCATTATCATGACCGACGCAGACGTAGACGGCGCACATATCCGTACGCTGATTCTGACGTTTTTCTATCGATTTATGCGACCATTGATTGAAAACGGCTATGTCTATATTGCTCAGCCACCACTCTATCAAGTGAAACAAAATAAAAAGGTTCGCTATATTCAACAGGAAAAAGATTTACAACCGCTTCTCGATGATTGGCCGGAGAGCCCGAAACCAGATATTCAACGATATAAAGGACTTGGGGAAATGAACGCCGATCAGTTATGGGAAACAACAATGAATCCAGAAGCACGAACCTTGCTGCAAGTGACCCTCGAAGACGCGATGAAAGCCGATAACGTCTTTGAAACGTTAATGGGCGACAGGGTTGAACCACGCAGAGAATTTATCGAAGATAACGCGGAGTATGTACAAAATCTCGATGTGTAGTAACGATTTCAAGATTGGGATGGGCTCGTGTGTAGAAATTGGAGGGTAAGGAATGGCAGATTACGAATCAAACATCCATGAGGTTAATATTAATCAGGAAATGCAGACCTCGTTTTTGGATTACGCGATGAGCGTCATCGTAAGTCGTGCACTTCCTGATGTTCGCGACGGGATGAAACCAGTACATCGGCGCATTCTATATGCCATGAGTGAGCTAGGAATGACACCGGATAAACCCCATAAAAAATCTGCCAGAATCGTCGGCGATGTTATTGGTAAATATCATCCTCATGGTGATAGCGCTGTTTACGAAACTATGGTGCGTATGGCTCAGGATTTTAGCTATCGCTACATGCTAGTTGATGGACACGGGAACTTTGGATCAGTGGACGGCGATTCAGCAGCAGCTATGCGGTATACAGAAGCACGTATGTCAAAAATATCTACTGAACTCGTTCGTGATATTAAAAAAGATACGATCGATTATCAAGACAACTACGATGGTGCCGAAAAAGAACCAGTTGTTTTACCGGCTCGCTTTCCAAGTTTACTCGTGAACGGGGCGTCCGGCATTGCTGTAGGGATGGCAACGAATATTCCACCGCATCAATTAGGAGAAGTGATTGATGCGGTGTTGGCCCTGAGTAAGAACCCCGACCTTAACGTTGAAGAACTGATGCACTATATCCCAGGGCCTGATTTTCCTACCGCAGGGTTGATTATGGGACGAAGTGGAATCCGAAAAGCCTATCAAACGGGTCGCGGATCGATTACTTTACGAGCAAAAGTCCACATTGCTGAACAAAAAAATGGCAAGGAAGAAATCATTGTTTCTGAACTTCCTTATCAAGTCAACAAGGCTCGTCTCGTAGAAAAAATCGCTGAACTTGTGCGCGAGAAGAAAATTGATGGGGTTACCGATCTCCGTGATGAATCAGATCGTGATGGCATGCGTGTAGTCATTGAAGTTCGTAAAGATGCAAATGCCAATGTTCTTTTGAACAACTTATATAAACTGACTACCCTGCAAACGACGTTTGGTTTCAATTTACTTGCGCTCGTTAATGGACAACCGCAAGTTCTTAATCTCAAGCAATGCCTGAGCTATTATTTACAACATCAAGTCGAAATCATCCGCAGGCGTACCCAATTTGATTTAAACAAGGCACAAGCCCGCGCTCATATTTTGGAAGGTTTACGAATCGCTCTTGATTATATCGATGAAATTATTGCTTTGATTCGAGGGTCAGAGACTACGGACATCGCACGTCAGGGATTGATGGATAACTATAGTCTTAGCCACGAACAGGCGCAAGCGATTCTTGATATGCGTTTGCAGCGCTTAACTGGTCTGGAAAGAGATAAGATTGAAAATGAATATAATGAACTCATTGAGCGCATTGCCGAGTTAAAAGCGATACTGGCTGATGATGAAAAAGTGCTTGAAATTATTCGTGAGGAATTAACAGAGATTAAAGATCGTTACAATGATGATCGTAAAACCGCCATTCATGCGAGCGAAAACACGATTGAAGATGAAGACTTAATCCCACAGGAAAACGTCGTCATCAGCATTACACATGAAGGATATATTAAACGGCTGCCTCTCACTACCTATCGAAGTCAGCGTCGTGGTGGTCGCGGCATCCAAGGTATGGGAACAAATGATGGAGATTTTGTCGAACATTTATTCACAACGAACTCTCATCAAACCATTCTTTTCTTTACGAACAAAGGAAAGGTTTATCGCTTAAAAGGCTATGAAGTACCAGAATTAAAACGGACAGCCAAAGGAATTCCGATTATTAATCTGCTCCAAATTGAGAAGAGCGAAGAAATCAGTACCGTGATTCCTATCGATGAATACAGTGATGACGCCTATCTATTATTTGCAACGAAGAATGGGATTACAAAACGGACCCCGTTATCTGCATATGCGAATATCCGTAAGGCCGGTCTCTTTGCCATCAATATACGTGAAGGAGACGAACTGTACGGCGTTCGACTCACTGATGGTCAAAGTGATGTGATTCTCGGAACGAAAAAAGCCATGGCCATTCGTTTTAAGGAGCAAGATGTACGTCTAATGGGAAGGACAGCCACAGGCGTAAAAGGAATCTCCTTGGACACAGATGATGAAGTTATTGGGATGGATATGGTGCAAGATGGGCAAGATGTCTTAACGGTAACCAATAAAGGTTTTGGCAAACGAACGGATGTCGAAGAGTACAAGGTTCAAAATCGGGGAGGCAAAGGACTGAAAGCCAGCTCACTTACCGATCGAACAGGTCATCTCATTGCCTTGAGGGTAATATCAGATGATTATGATCTTATGGTTATCACAGAAAAAGGAATCTTAATTCGCATTCAAGTCACTGAAATTTCTACTTTAAGCCGGTATGCTCAAGGTGTTACGTTGATTCGTGTTGATGATGATGAAGAGGTATCGACGGTGGCTCCAGTATCTACTGAAGAAGAGGACATGGAAGAAAGTGAAAAGGAAAGTTCTGATGAAGAGACTGTGACTGAAGAAGACGTCGCCGAAGCCGATGAAAAAAAGCCAGATGCAACAGATGAAGATGAATAAAGAGAAGCGACCTGGAAAGAGCCAGGTCGTTTTTTAGTTTATCTATATACACACGAATTTCTAAGGTTTGAAAGACGGGAAGCACATTATTCAAGTAACGTAAGTACTTCCCCAACGGTCAGATCTTCGCAGGCGGTAGGGAACTTTTCTATATAATGTTCAATAAGGGGCAAATCCGCTGAGGTCCTCTGGGCGATCAGCTCTCCCCACCATTCCGTTTCATAGCGATTAATCATGCTAAGGTTATACAACAACATATAATGGATTAATAATGGGGGAATTTTTGTTCCTGTTTTTTTTGATTGGAAACGTGGATCAACTCTAGTCATGTTAACAATGAATGGCAGCTGCAGAAAAAGACTTCCCATTTGAAATCGCTCTTCGTTCAGTGATTTCACGTGAAACATTTCCTGAAGCATGTGAGGGAAGAGACCATGTTTTTGGATTTTCACTTCGTCATCGATGAAACGATAATCTTTTCGCTTTCGTTTTCGTGTTGAGACCCCATGGGCAAGGACATTCGTCGAAGCAGGATATGTCGGATCATAGAGTAAAATGATAGCCTTCAGCAAATGGGTTAATCCATAAAATAGCAAAAGTGGTTGGGTGTGGAAAGGCAAACGATGGCTTTCCGTCAGTAGTGACCGTCCTTGTTGCCAACGGTGGAGGAATGGCAACGTATTTTGATAGGCATATTTTTTTGCCAATGTACCATGTCCCGGAAGCTCTTGATAGCGGTCACGAAGCTTTTTTTCCAAGACATCAGTGGCTGTGTACAGGTGAAAGTCCGTAAAGGAATGCATAATGAATTCCTCCTTCCCTAAAGCGAATACTAGTTAGAAATTTAGAACTTCTTCTAAAGCGACGATAATTAATGATCAATCGTGATAAAATAGGAGAAATACTTTAACGCAAGAACTACTGAATAATCTGCCCGTATTGTCTTATTGTTACACACATGAAATAGGAGGAAGGGTGAAAAAATGAGAGAGGACAAGTTTGGAAAACAGGGTTTGACCTTTGATGATGTTTTACTTATGCCTGCCAAGTCTGAGATTCATCCTCGTGAAGTGTCCATTCGAACCCAATTAACGGAGAAATTTCCTTTAAACTTGCCGATTTTGAGTGCCGGGATGGATACGGTTACTGAAGCAGATATGGCTATTGCGATGGCAAGAGAAGGCGGGTTAGGTGTCATTCATAAAAATATGGCGGTTGAAGAACAGGCGGAAATGGTCGATCGTGTCAAACGCTCCGAAAGTGGCGTAATCACGAATCCATTTTTCCTTACCCCAGATCGCCAAGTCTACGATGCGGAACATTTAATGGGGAAATTTCGAATTTCCGGAGTTCCGATTGTCAATGATGAACAAAAGCTCGTCGGGATTCTTACCAATCGTGATCTTCGATTTATTGAAGATTATGCCATCACGATCGATGATGTTATGACCAAAGAAAATCTTATTACTGCTCCAGTGGGAACTACCCTAACAGAAGCAGAAAAAATATTGCAGAAGCACAAAATTGAGAAATTGCCCCTCGTTGATAAAGACATGTTCTTAAGGGGATTAATTACGATTAAGGATATAGAAAAAGCGATAGAATTTCCAAAATCTGCAAAAGATCACCAAGGTCGTCTCCTCGTCGCAGCGGCTGTTGGTGTTGCGCATGACACACAAATAAGAATTAAAGCACTTCTGGAAGCAGGTGTAGATGCTCTTGTCATTGACACTGCTCATGGGCATTCACGCGGTGTACTCGATCAAGTAAATCGTATTCGTGAGGAGAACCCTGATGTAACATTAATCGTAGGAAATGTAGCGACGGCAGCAGGTACAAGGGATTTAATAGAAGCAGGTGCTGATATTGTTAAAGTAGGGATTGGTCCTGGCTCTATTTGCACAACCCGTATTGTAACAGGCGTTGGAGTTCCCCAAATTACAGCTGTATACGATTGTGCACAGGAAGCGGAGAAACATGGTGTGCCTATTATTGCCGATGGCGGTATCAAGTATTCTGGAGATATCGTGAAAGCCTTAGCAGCGGGTGCAAGTGCTGTTATGCTTGGCAGTATGTTGGCAGGCGTTTCTGAGAGTCCAGGAGAAACAGAGATCTATCAGGGCCGTCAGTTTAAGGTGTATCGTGGGATGGGTTCGATGGGTGCGATGGAAAAAGGCAGTAATGATCGTTATTTCCAGGAAGGGAATCAGAAGTTTGTCCCAGAAGGCATTGAAGGTCGAACCCCTTATAAAGGTCCGCTGGCAGAAACGCTTTATCAACTTAGCGGTGGCATTCGTGCAGGTATGGGCTATTGTGGTACGGCTGATTTGGATGTGCTGCGTGAGGAAGGCCAATTTGTACAAATAACAAGCGCTTCTTTAAAAGAAAACCATCCTCATGATGTGCAGATTACAAAAGAGTCTCCGAATTACAGCGTGTAACACGCGATCGGCACTCGAAGGCTATCCCTTCTTAAATGAATCGATTCTTTAGTCTTTTAGAGCATTTCCCGGGAAATAATCCGTGGAAATGCTCTTTTGTTTCGACAAAAACTCTGGTAAATAAAGACAAATGTTTTCTATATTTTCAAAGATAACTATGATAAAATAACGTCAATGTAAATACCACCGTGGAGGTGCCAAGAGAGAGTGAAGAATCATAAAAGTGGTTTTAAATGGACGAGTATATTTATAGCAGCAGTGCTGTTTGTCGGATGGACTACAGCACCTGCCCAAGGTCAGGCTCCTGATGTTGAAGCAGAAGGCGCTATTTTAATCGATGTGGAAAGCGGAAAGATTTTATATAATGATAACATCGATACGATGTTGCCGATGGCGAGCATGGCAAAAATGATGACTGAATATCTCGTGAATGAAGCAGTTGAAGAGGGAGAACTAAACTGGGATGATGAAGTGATGATCAGTCAAGAACTTGCCGATTTATCGCACAACCAGCAGTTGTCTAATGTTTTTTTACGTGAAGATGTACCTTATACAGTGCAAGAGTTGTATGAAGCAATGGCGATCTATTCAGCTAATGCTGCCACTATTGCATTGGCTGAAGCGGTCGCTGGTTCGGAGACAGCTTTCGTAGAACGCATGAATGAAAAGGCGGCTGAATTAGGGATCGAGGAGTATCAATTCGTCAATTCAACGGGGTTAAATAATTCCGATATGCAAGGGAATCATCCGGAAGGGACACCAGCGGATGGGGAGAATATGATGACGCCGCGGGGCACTGCTCAACTTGCGTATCATCTCATCCAGGAATACCCAGAGGTATTGGATGTTACAGGTACAGAACAAATGCTGTTTAGAGAAGGCGATGAATTAGATGAAATAACCATGAGAAATTGGAATGAAATGTTGGCGGGCTCCGGATCCCCATATGCGTATGAAGGTGTTGACGGTATAAAAACGGGGCAAACAGCAGCAGCTGGCGCTGCATTTACAGGGACGGTTGAGCAAGACGGGACACGTTTATTGTCCGTTGTCATGCGTACAGCAGATATTGAGGCCCGTTTTAACGAAACGGAAAAATTGTATGACTATGGTTTTGAGGCTTATTCCTGGGAAGAAGTGATTTCTGAGGGCGAACAGAATGAAGAAATATCCGAACTGCCTGTGCCTAATGGCAAAGAACAAGAAGTTAGCATTGAAGCTGGTTCTCATTTAACCATGCCGATTCTTGAGGATGAACAGGATTTATATACGACCTCGGTAACGATTTCAGAGGATGTGTTAGATGAAGATGGGGCGTTGAGTGCACCGCTTGAGGCCGGTGAAGAAATAGGCTATATAGAGCTCGATTATGAAGGGGAGCACGAAAAATCATACCTTACCGATAACATGGAAAAAAGTGCTACCGTACCTATCATTGCCTCTGAAGATATCGACCGTGCCAACTGGTTTGTGTTGTCCATGCGCGGAGTCGGTGATTTTCTCTCAGGACTATGGGGTTGACATTGGTTGGTGCCTGGATTTCATAGACGTAATTCCTAATTAATGTTACTATAATAGAAAGATAATGGAGCGGAGGGAGAAATATTGGCAGATACAGGTACAGATCGAGTTAAAAGAGGAATGGCAGAGATGCAAAAGGGCGGCGTCATCATGGACGTGGTCAACGCGGAGCAAGCAAAAATTGCTGAAGAAGCAGGAGCCGTTGCCGTTATGGCGCTTGAGCGGGTCCCTTCAGATATACGAGCAGCCGGTGGCGTAGCCCGAATGGCTGACCCTGATATTTTAGAGGAGGTCATTGGAGCGGTAAGTATTCCTGTTATGGCCAAAGCCCGTATTGGCCATATTGTGGAAGCGCGTGTCCTGGAAGCTCTCGGTGCTGATTATATTGATGAAAGCGAAGTACTCACACCTGCTGACGAGGTGTATCATATTGATAAAAACGCTTATACGGTACCGTTCGTCTGCGGTTCACGTGATTTAGGGGAGGCGCTTCGGCGTATTGGCGAAGGCGCAGCCATGATTCGGACGAAAGGGGAACCTGGCACGGGAAACATTGTGGAAGCAGTCCGTCATATGCGCATGGTTCAATCCCAGATTAAGAAAGTCGTAGGGATGTCTCGCGATGAGTTAATGACGGAGGCAAAGAATTTAGGGGCCCCTTACGAACTCCTCCTTTCGATTCAGGAAAATGGCAAGCTTCCTGTCGTAAACTTTGCTGCTGGCGGGATTGCTACTCCAGCAGATGCAGCTTTAATGATGTCACTTGGATCCGATGGGGTATTCGTAGGTTCTGGTGTATTTAAATCGGAAGAGCCGCAACGATTTGCAAGAGCAATTGTTGAAGCTACGACTCATTATGAAGATTATGAACTGATTGGCCAGCTGTCTAAAGGGTTAGGTACAGCCATGAAGGGTATTGAGATTTCCAATATCCCAGAGCCGGAACGTATGCAAGATCGAGGCTGGTAAGCCTAACACTTCATTCATATTTTTGTCGCCCTTTATAAAGTACGTTTATAGATAGAGCGGAGGTGAGAGCAGATGGTAAAAATCGGGGTGCTTGCTCTTCAGGGAGCTGTACGGGAACATGCAAAAATGCTAGAGAGCGAAGGAACGACAGAGGCGATCATTGTTAAAAAAGCAGAACAACTCGATGAGCTTGATGGGCTTGTGTTGCCTGGTGGTGAGAGTACAACCATGCGCCGGTTAATTGATTTATACGGTTTTAGGGAACCACTCCAAAAATTTGCAGATTCCGGAAAACCCATCTTTGGGACGTGTGCTGGCTTGATATTAATGGCCAGACAAATCGTCGGTGAAGAAGAAGGTCATCTGGCTCTCATGGACATGACGGTGGAGCGGAATGCCTTTGGCCGTCAAAAAGAAAGCTTTGAAACTGAATTGGATATGAAGGGGGTTGCTGAGGACCTTCTCGCTGTTTTTATTCGCGCTCCTTTGATCTCAGAGGTCGGTGCTTCTGTTGAGGTTCTCGGTACCCATCGGGATGAAATTGTCGCTGCACGCCAGGATCAATTTCTCGCATGCTCGTTTCATCCTGAACTAACAGACGACCATCGTTTTCATCATTATTTTGTTGAGATGGTGAAGAATACGAAGGCTGCTTTAGTATAAAAATAAACAAAACGATGACGGACAATAGTACTCTCAATTGTTTGCACAGAGAGCCGGTGGTTGCTGTGAACCGGAGAAGCATATGGGAAGAATCCAGTCCTGAGTGGAAGGCTGAACATAGTAGTAAGTCTTCCCGCCGGCCGGCGTTAAGGTCTTTGAGTCGGTCTGTGTTTCTTGTGAAACATAGGCAACGAGGGTGGTATCGCGGATCTATCCGTCCCTGTTTATACGGGGGCGGTTTTTTTTATTTTTAAAAGGAGATGATAACGATGCTTGATATCAAGTATATTCGCCAAAATCCAGAAAAGGTAAAAAAACAATTAGCAACAAGGGGAACGGATGCTGCAGAAGTAGAACAGGTACTTTCCCTGGATCAACGGCGTCGGGACTTGATCGTTCAAACGGAAGAACAAAAGCAGCGCCGGAATGAAATCTCAAAGCAGGTGGCAGAGAAAAAGCGTGCCCAAGAGGATGCAGATGATTTAATTGCCCACACGAAAGAAATTTCACAGGCGATTAAGGATTATGATGAGGAATTGCGTGAAGTCGAGGAAAAATTGCAGGGTGTAGTACTTACTTTACCCAACCTTCTTCATGATTCGGTTCCTAAAGGGGAAAGTGAAGAAGAAAACATTGAGGTAAAACAGTGGGGGACACCGCGGGCGTTTGCTTTCACACCAAAGGCACATTGGGATTTAGCTCATGACCATGACATCCTTGATTTCGAACGAGCCGCAAAAGTAACAGGAAGCCGCTTTACGTTTTACAAGGGAGCGGGTGCCCGCATGGAAAGGGCACTTATTCAATACATGATGGACGTTCATGCGGATGAGCATGGATACACGGAAACTCTTCCTCCGTATATTGTTCATCGTGACAGTATGGTTGGTACCGGGCAATTGCCGAAGTTCGAGGAGGATGCCTTCGGCCTCGAAGGAAACCCTTATTATCTCATCCCAACTTCTGAGGTTCCGGTTGTCAATCTCCATCGTGACGAAATTCTAAATAGCGATGATTTAAATATGAAATATGTAGCCTATAGCGCTTGTTTCCGAGCAGAAGCCGGTTCGGCTGGTCGTGATACACGCGGGTTAATTCGCCAACACCAATTTAGCAAAGTTGAGCTCATCTGGTTCACGAAGCCGGAAGACTCTTACGAGGCCCTTGCAACGCTTACAGAGCATGCCGAAAGAATCCTTCAAGAATTACAATTACCTTACCGCGTTCTTGACCTCTGCTCTGGTGATATTGGTTTCTCCGCTGCAAAAACATACGATCTTGAAGTTTGGCTCCCGAGCTATGAAGACTATAAAGAAATTTCTTCATGCAGTAACTGTGAAGACTTCCAGGCAAGACGAGCCAATATCAAGTTTAAACGTGAAGTAAAAGGCGCTTCCGAATTCGTGCACACGTTAAACGGGTCAGGGCTGGCACTTGGTCGCACCGTTGCCGCGATTATAGAAAACTATCAAGATGAAGATGGAAGCATCCGTATTCCAGAAGTATTGCAGCCCTATATGGGTGGAAAACAAAGTTTGTAAAAATAGAGTCCCGATCTTTGTGATCGGGGCTTAAAATTTTTTCAAAAAAGTGATTGATCTTACGAATCTGAGAAAGTATAATCATTTTACAGTATTTTTACGAATTTATTAAAAAAATACAATCCTCAGGCGTCATCTGGTAGGAAATAAAAAGAAAACGATGGGATGCTGCTATGGAATTGGACAAGACCGACTTTAAGATTTTAGCAAAGCTACAGGACAATGGAAAGTCCTCCTATAGTGAAATTGCACGTGTAATTAACGTCAGTGAAGGTACCGTACGCGCTAGGATTAATAAGATGTTAAAAGAAGAAGTGTTTGAATTTATTATTCACATGAATCCAAATAAAATTGGATTACACGTACAGGCCATTATTGGCTTAGAAACAAAACTAGGGTTGCAAGATCACATTGCCTGCCAATTAAAAACACATCAATCTGTTCGTTTTATCGGTGCTTTTTCAGGTAAACATGATTTGATTATTCAAGGCTATTTTCGGGACAATGAAGAATTAGTATCATTTGTGAACGAACAGCTAGCAAAAATTGAAGGAATTATTAGTGTAGATGTAAATGTGGAGTTAAAACAGTATAAAGATACG
Source organism: Geomicrobium halophilum (assembly GCF_014207655.1). GTDB lineage: Bacteria > Bacillota > Bacilli > Bacillales > Marinococcaceae > Geomicrobium > Geomicrobium halophilum. Next base: position 468,495 of record NZ_JACHHJ010000003.1, read on the forward strand.
TTTTCATACATTGATACATGAAAAACCTACGAAATGACATCATTACATCGTGATAAAGTCAAAAAATTAATAATGAATGATTGAATAATGTCTCTAGGTTCTTTAGAATGAGTTTAGTCTTAGGGGGCTTCTACTTATACAAGGTGAAATATTACATACGATATTCCTGAGCGTAAAATCCATAAACACATACATGATCTAACACTAGGCCAAACGGGGTGGATAGTTGATGAGTGAAGATACAGTTCTCGATGTTCGGCATTTGAAAACGTCTTTTTTTAGTAAAAAAACAGAATTGCCTGTCGTTGATGACGTTAGCTTTTCGGTGAAAAAGGGGGAGACGCTTGCCATTGTTGGGGAATCGGGTTCAGGCAAAAGTATGACGTCTCTATCAATTATGCGGCTGGTACCCTCTCCAAATGGTAAAATTGTTGGCGGGGAAGTGTTTTTTAACGGTAAGGACTTGGTGCAGCAAAATGATAAAACCATGTATAAGGTGCGCGGCAATGATATTTCAATGATATTTCAGGAACCGATGACTTCCTTGAACCCTGTTTATACGATCGGTGAACAAATTCGAGAACAACTCATCTATCACCAAAAGATTTCAAAACGTGAAGCTCATCAAATTGGGATTGAAATGCTACAGACCGTTGGTTTTTCACGTGCCAATGACATTATGAAGGATTACCCTCACCGTTTGTCGGGAGGAATGCGGCAAAGGGTTATGATCGCTATGGCACTTAGCAACAATCCGAAATTATTGATTGCTGATGAACCGACAACAGCATTGGATGTAACAGTACAAGCCCAGATCCTCGATTTAATGCGGAAACTTTCAAAAGAATATGACTCGGCGATTATTTTAATTACCCATGATCTTGGGGTTGTCGCGGAGTTGGCTGAACGGGTCGTAGTCATGTATGGCGGTCAAGTCGTTGAGGAAGCTTCTATTGAAGATATTTTCGATGACCCTCTTCATCCGTATACAGAAGGTTTATTGAATTCAATCCCGAAAATCGAAGGTACTCAGGAACGGTTGGATTCCATACCGGGGACAGTTCCTACCCCAGATAATTTACCTGTCGGTTGTAATTTTGTGACCAGATGTCCGTACGCGATGGAGATCTGTAAGCAGGAAGAACCGACCTTAATTGATAAAGATTCCAGCCGGAAAGTTCGTTGTTATTTGCACGAGGAGGGAGTCAAAAACCATGGTCAACAACATAGAAGTTCTTGAAAGAGGACCGGAGAAATCCACTCTTGAGCAAGAAAAAATTCTCCAAATTGACAACCTTAAAAAACATTTTCCAGTTAAGTCAGGTGTGCTGCAACGAACAAAAGGACACGTAAGAGCCGTTGATGGCATTAACTTTTACATAAAAAAAGGTGAATCATTTGGCCTTGTCGGGGAATCGGGATGCGGGAAATCAACCGCAGGTCGGACGATTATGAGATTGTATGAACCGACGGAAGGAAAAATAACGTTTGACGGCGAAGACATCTCTACGCAAAAAGAAAGACATCTTTTTAAATTACGGCGGGAAATGCAAATGATTTTCCAAGATCCATTTTCTTCATTGAACCCACGGAAAACCGTCGGCTCAATGCTGGTGGAACCGCTAAAAGTACATGGTTTGTACAAGGGGAGCAAAGAACGAAAGGAGAAATGCCAGGAAATTATGAGTCGGGTAGGGCTCAATCCGTCATTCCTTAACCGTTATCCCCATGAATTTTCCGGGGGGCAAAGACAACGAATTGGGATTGCAAGAGCACTTGTTTTGGAACCTAAAATGATTGTAGCAGATGAGCCCGTATCAGCCCTTGATGTTTCGGTCCAGTCCCAAGTTTTAAATTTACTGGATGATTTACAAGTTGATTTTGATTTAACGTACTTATTCATTGCTCACGATTTAAGTGTGGTGAAGCATTTTTCCGACCGCATTGGAGTCATGTACCTTGGTAATATGGCTGAAGTTGCTGAAAAGACTGATTTATATGACGATCCGCTTCATCCTTATACGCAGGCGTTACTATCTGCAGTTCCGCGTTCCCATCCGCGGGAACGAAAACGAGAGCGGATTTTACTCGAGGGAGAATTACCGAGTCCAGCTAATCCGCCGAACGGTTGCGTCTTTCATACGCGTTGTCCGCATGTGATGGATCATTGTAAGGAAATTGAACCTAAGATGCAGGAGGTAAAACCTAATCACTATGTCGCTTGTCACTTATATGAATAGATTTAACTCTACCTTGGGCTGGGAGGGATGCTTTTACAACTGGTGTATTCATTTTGCATTCATAACTTAATTTTTTACAAGGGGGATTTCTAGTGGGTAAGAAAGCGTATTGGTTGTTTTTATCAATGGTATTGGCTCTAGGGCTAGTGCTTACAGCATGTAACGGTGGTGGAGAAGACGTAGACACAGAGGGCGGCGATGATGCTGATCCAGCTGGAGAAGATGAAGGCGAGGACGCAGCAGAGGATGAAAACGGTGAGGCGGCTGGTGAGCCGCAAGAGGGCGGGGAGATTATTATCGGTCAACCCGGAGAACCTAATAATCTGCATAGTGCTTATGCTTCAGACACACAATCCACGGACATAGTAAGAATGATACACGCCGGAGTACTTCGTTATAATGAAGATATGGAGATGGAGCCGGATGTTGCGGCAGAGATGCCTGAAGTCTCAGAGGATGGCCTTACGTATACAATTGAATTACGTGACGATGTCTATTTTCATGATGGTGAACAATTAACGGCCGATGATGTTGTCTTCACGTATGAAGTTTTTTTAGACGATGATTATACTGGTAATAGGATCACGCAATTTGACAGAGTAGATCATATAGAAGCCACGGATGAATTTGAGGTAACGATTGAGCTTAGCGAACCGGATGCAGCGCTAGAAGCTTCCGCACTTGGTTTTGAAATTATGCCGGAGCATATTCTTGGAGATGTAGCGGCGGATGAACAAGAAGATCATGAATTCTCCACTTCTGATGCAGTCGTGGGTGCCGGGCCTTTACAACTAGCGGAATGGGATCATGGTACGAGCCTCACACTTGAAGCGCATGATGAATACCATGGCGAAGGCCCATACTTGGATACTGTTACATTAAGATTGGCTGAGGATGCGAACGCGATTCTTGCCATGTTGCAAGCGGGTGAAGTCGATCATGCTAATATCCGTCCACAAGACTTAGAGACAGCGGAAGCCATAGATGGCGTGACGGTGGTGGCAGAAACAGGGTACAACTATAACTATATAGGATGGAATCATGATCGACCACCATTTGATGATCCGGGTGTACGTCGCGCAATGACAATGGCAATAGACCGTGAAGCCATTATTGATGGAGTTCTCCAAGGCCACGCGGAGATTGCTCACTTCCCTCATCACCCGATGAGTTGGGCATATAGTGATGATATAGAAGAGGTTCCTTATGACCCGGAAGGTGCTGTAGAGTTACTGGAAGAAGCAGGATTTGAACAAAATGAAGAAGGTCAAATGGAATATGAAGGTGAGCCTTTCTCGTTTGAACTTTTAACGAATCAAGAATCTCATGCACGTGTGGACTGGGTGGTTGTGGTTCAGGACATGCTCGCTGACATTGGTATCGATGTGCAGACGGATACGATGGAGTTTGGAGCTTATCTTGATAGGATCCAACCACCAAACTGGGATTTTGATGCGATTGCTGGAGCATGGAGTTTAGGCATTGATCCAGATCCTGAACCTTTATGGCATTCAGATAATTATGAACAAGGACAGAATAATATTCATTATAATAGCGAAGAATTTGATGAGTTAGCGGAAGATAATCGCAGCTTTGTTGATCAAGATGAACGTGCAGAAGCAATACAAGCAGCATATGCTCAAGTGACTGAAGATCAAGCTTACACATTTATGTATTATCCAGATATCCACCAAGCACACATTGATGAAATACAAGGTTTCCAAATGTCTCCTAGGGGTGATTATTTCCGCATTGAAGAATGGTGGGTAGAAGAAGAGTAAAGTCTTTTGGAAAAGCAGGGGCAGGCCTTGCCCCTTCTGCTTTTTACATAAAGGAGATCTTAAGATGACAGCATATATTATCCGGCGTATCCTCATGACGATTCCAATTCTAATTGGTATATCTATTATATCGTTCGGCATTATGCAGTTTGCCCCTGGGGAGCCCACAGCCTTGGATCTCGACCCGAATATTTCACCTGAAGATCGAGAGGCCCAGTTGGAAGAAATGGGATTAAATGATCCAATACCCGTTCAGTATTTGCGTTGGGCAGGGAACATATTACAAGGGGATTTGGGAAGTTCATTTATAACAAATCGAGATGTAGCTACAATGATTACGGAACGTTTGCCGAATACACTCGTCTTAATGATCACTTCGACCGTTATGACGATGGTAGTCGCAATTCCAATTGGAATTGTTTCAGCGATTCGACAGTATTCTAAAAGGGATTATGTGTTTACATTTGCTTCATTTTTCGGTGTATCGATTCCAAATTTCTGGTTGGGACTAATGTTAATCATCTTTTTAAGTGTGCAATTAGGCTGGTTTCCGGTTGGTGGGGTTGGTACCCTAGGTGGAGAATTTAATCTCTTCGATCGTTTGCATCATTTGCTTTTACCCGCACTTGTTCTTGCAACAGCAGATATGGCTCAGATGACTCGTTATACGCGGACGAGCATGCTTGAAGTGAAAAATCAAGACTATGTTCGAACAGCGCGAGCGAAAGGCTTCAAAGAAGGTAAGGTCGTTTATAAACACGCCTTACGTAACGCATTAATGCCTTTAATCACGATGTTTGGATTATTGTTGCCGACTTTTATCGGTGGTTCCGTTGTCGTTGAGCAAATATTTACTTGGCCAGGGATCGGTCAGTTATTTCTCGATAGCACTTTTCAACGTGATTACCCGGTGATAATGGCGTTAACGATGTTTGGCGCTGTACTTGTCGTTCTCGGCAACCTAATCGCCGATATTCTGTATGCGGTTGTTGATCCACGCATTGAATATTAAGGAGGGAGTGGCAAAACCCAATGGATGAAAATCAAATGAAACAAGAAGTAAAGCCGCCCCCTCAGGTTACAGGAGCAGAGACGCTAGGTAAACACGAGTCTATGCTCAGTATTATTTTAAAAAAGTTTTTTCAGAATAAGCTTGCAGTTATAGGTTTAATTATGCTTACGATCATTATTAGTAGTGCGATATTTGCACCGTGGCTCGCGACACATGATCCGAATGCTACTTCGACACTCGATCGCCTGGCTCCCCCCAGTGCGGAAAACTGGTTAGGGGCAGATCATTTAGGACGAGATATCTATAGTCGGATGCTTTACGCCGGTCAAATGTCGCTATGGGTTGGTTTTGCTGCGATGCTTAGCGCGACAACAATCGGTGTGGTTGTGGGATCGGTTGCTGGTTATTTTGGCGGTTGGATTGATGGTGTACTAATGCGAGTTGTCGACATTATTATTTCTTTTCCAAGTATCTTTCTCTTAATCACTATCGTTTCTGTCTTTCGGCCAAGTCCTGAAATGCTTATAATTGTATTTGCCATCTTAAGTTGGACGGGGACAGCAAGAATTGTGCGGAGTGAATTTCTTTCCCTAAAGAAACGTGAGTTTGTTTTAGCTGCGCAGACATTAGGTCTACCAAAACGAAGAATTATTTTTGGTCATATCTTACCGAACGCCATAGGTCCAGTCATCGTGGCTGCAACACTTGCTATTGGTGCTTTTATTATCACGGAATCCACCCTTAGTTTCCTTGGGCTAGGAATTAGTCCACCGACGGCAACCTGGGGGAATATGCTTTCTGATTCCCAAGATTTAACGGTTTTCTTAACTGCGTGGTATTACCCGCTCTTCCCTGGATTAATGATCTTTATCACCGTACTAAGTTTCAACTTCGTCGGTGATGGTTTGCGAGATGCATTGGATCCAAGGGTGGTAGAAAAATAATGATGAGAAGCGTAGGTTTTGACTACGCTTCTTTACCATAACTCCGTGGGCGTTATTGATCCTGATGGCTTTTGAGTGAAAAACAGTTCTTAGATAAATAGCTTAGTGAACGGCTCCAAAAAATGGATGGGTTTTCGAAATGTCGCCATTTATGATTATCAGCGGATGCAGTTACCGATCCTACAGGCGATTATTGAGGAGCATCTCCTTGATTTTATTGATTTTGCAGCAGAGATAAGAGGTCATTTATGATAAATTTCTTGAGCTTTGGTTCTAAAAAATTGCTTGATGGCCTTGCATTTGTTTTCAGAACATGCTAAGATATTTTTTGTCAGTGGGAGATAAATACATACGGAGGAGTACCCAAGTCTGGCTGAAGGGAGCGGTCTTGAAAACCGCCAGGGGGTTAACGCCCCGCGGGGGTTCGAATCCCTCCTCCTCCGCCATTAATAATGTAATCAAGCACGCAGCTCAATGAATGAGGTGCGTTTTTTCATATCTTAAAGATAAAGGGCGTTTCATATGGATCAAGCGGAAAAAGATGAACGATATATGAAACTGGCACTTGTGGAGGCTGAGAAAGCCGAAGCTGAAGGTGAGGTGCCGATTGGTGCAGTGATTGTACATAAAGACGAGGTAATTGCACGTGCTCATAACCGGCGGGAGCAAGAGCAGCATATCTTTACGCACGCGGAATGCATAGCGATGTATACCGCGAGCAAGGTCATTAATTCCTGGCGGTTAGAAGAATGTACGCTGTACGTAACGTTGGAGCCGTGTGCGATGTGCGCAGGCGCAGCCTTGCAGTCACGCATCCCCCGTGTCGTTTTTGGTGCGGCAGACCCAAAGGCCGGGTGCACGGGTACACTGATGAACCTCCTGAATGACAACCGGTTTAATCATGTTAGTGAAGTCACAGGTGGGGTGTTGGAAGATGAATGTAGCGTGTTATTATCGTCCTTTTTTCAAGAGCTTCGGAAGAAGAAAAAGGAATCGATCAGTAATTACAGGGAGAATGGAGAAGATGAAATTTAGGACGTAATGGATGACGAATCATAATATCTTGTTAAAAAGGTTATTTAGACTTCACCTCCATTTAATCTTGGAATAATCGATTTACGTACGCCTGTTGATTTGTAGTTTTCTATATTGTATACTGAAGTTTGCCGTGCTAAGCGGGGAGGTAGCGGTGCCCTATACTCGCAATCCGCTAGAGCGAGGCCGAATCCCTTCCCCAGGTTTGCATATTGTAAGGTCTGCCCTTTGTAAGTGGTGTTGACATCCGGGTTCCGTGCAACGGGAACCCGTGAACCCTGTCAGGTCCGGAAGGAAGCAGCAGTAAGCGGGATCTTCCGTGTGCCGCGGAGGCGCCTGGATCGAGCTAACTGCTTAGGTAACGCTTATGATATGCTTATCGAAGGAAGGTGCACGGCATACATAACTTGAGTAAAAAAACCCCTGCGCAAGGGGTTTTTTATATGCTATATAAGAAGCAAAAAACGAACAGTAATTTTTGAATAAAGTCCCAGGAGCCCTAGCTGTTCCATCAGATCTTTTCATTTTGAAAAAGCTCTCTGTAAACAGTATAATAAAGGTAAGTATGATCGCTCGATGCCATGAGATAAGCAGGGGGGGCTTTTGTTGAGTTATCAAGCGCTATACCGAGTTTGGCGTCCTCAACGTCTCGAGGATGTTTCTGGTCAAAATCACATTACGCAAACGTTGCACAATGCGCTCAGGCAGCAAAAGTTCGCCCATGCCTATTTATTTAGTGGACCGAGAGGTACAGGGAAGACGAGTGCAGCTAAAATTGTCGCTAAGGCGATCAACTGTGATCATGCACCTGTAGCTGAACCTTGTAATGAATGTGAAGCTTGTAGAGGGATTCAATCGGGTTCAGTTGTGGATGTGATTGAAATTGATGCAGCTTCCAACAACGGTGTCGATGAAATTCGCTACATACGTGACAACGTGATCGCAGCGCCGCGCGATGTTCGCTACAAAGTGTATATCATCGATGAAGTGCATATGCTTTCCACGGGTGCTTTTAATGCGCTTTTAAAAACGTTGGAAGAGCCTCCTGCTCACGCGGTTTTCATTCTAGCAACGACCGAGCCTCATAAAATCCCTCTTACTATTATTTCCCGGTGCCAGCGTTTTGATTTCAAGCGGATTAGTGGGGAAACCTTGGTGGCCCGTATGAAACAGATTATTGCTGCAGGAGATGTGGAGGTTGAGGAAGAAGCACTCCACTTTATTTCTCGGGCAGCTGAAGGTGGGATGCGGGATGCACTGAGTTTGCTTGAGCAGGCCATTTCTTTTGCTGAGTCAGAAGTAACCGCATCTGATGTTTTTGCGATTACTGGCGCGGTTTCGCAATCTTTTCTGGCTTCCACAGTGTCGGCGCTTATGGAGCAGGATGCAAAGGAAGCCGTGCAGGCGGCCGATGCTTTGATCCGTGAAGGTAAGGATCCATTGCGATTTATGGAAGATATAATCTATTACTTGCGAGATCTATTGCTTTATCAAACGGCACCGGACGTGGAGGAGCTTTTGGATCGTGTGCAAGTGGATAACACCTTCCAATCCCTTGCTGACCGGATCAAGGCAAATTGGGCGCACCAAACGATTGACATGCTCCATGAAGAGCTTAGGGAAATGAAAGGATCATCCCATCCTAAGATTTTTCTAGAAATGGCTGTCATCCATATTTGTCAACGAGAAGCCGTGTCTTCGACGAGTGCAACTGATGATCGGCAGGTTCAGGAACTGGCAGAGCAAGTGCAAACCCTTCAAGAAAAAATACGTGCTCTTGAAAATCAGCAAGGGGGCGATCAAGAAGGGAAGGGGACCTCTGCGGAGGTCTCGCAACGGCCTCAAGGTGCACCTCGTGAACGATCATCCTCTCCAAATGCCGGGAGCGGTGCAGGTGTTAAACAAGCCAAAAAATTGTTAGGCCATGCTTCAAAAGAAGAGCGGATGAAAATTGAGTCGCGTTGGGGAGATACGTTGCAAACGGTCAAAAAAGAAAGTGTGCCTGCCCATGCCTGGTTGAATGACGCAAAGCCTGTTGCAGCGACAACGGATGCAGTTCTACTTGTTTTTCAAAATGAAATGCATCGTGGCATGATTGCTGATAAATTTAAGACGTTGACAGAAAGTGCAATCGCGAATAACAATGATCATAGTTATCAAATCTTGACGATTATCAAGCAGGACTGGGATGAGCTTAAAGAAGCGTACCGAGGAAAGCAACAGCCAGAGGCAGAGCAAACACCTTCTACAGAAGCGGAAAGAACGCAAGAGGAGGACCCTCTGATTGCGGAAGCAAGAAAGCTTGTTGGCCCAGATTTAATCGAGGTCATGGATGATCCAAATTTGAAATCTTAAAGGAGGCAAAACGTATGAAGAATATGGGTAACATGATGAAGCAAATGCAAAAAATGCAAAAGCAAATGCAGGAAGCACAAGAGGAATTGAAAGAAAAAACTGTAGAAGCAACGGCGGGCGGGGGCGCCGTAAAGATCGTTGCCTCGGGTGATAAACGTATCGTTGATGTTGAAATCGACGAAGAAGTTGTCGATCCTGAAGACGTCGATATGCTGCAGGATTTAATGTTAGCAGCTATAAATGAAGTTATGGGCAAAGTAGATGAACTTGTGGAACAGGACATGGGTAAGTTCACGAAAGGAATGAACCTACCACCTGGAATGTTTTAGGAGGCATGAGGCGTGCAATACCCTGCTCCGATATCAAAACTCATTGACGGCTTCATGAAGTTGCCGGGTATTGGCCCGAAAACAGCAAGCCGCCTTGCTTTTTATATACTCAATATGAAGGAGGACGATGTACTCGATTTCGCTAAAGCACTTGTAAATGCGAAACGTGATCTGACGCATTGTTCTACCTGCTTTTATATTACCGATCGAGATCCATGTATCATCTGTGATGACAGCCATCGCGATCGTTCTGTTATCTGTGTAGTTGAAGATTCAAAAGACGTAATGGCGATGGAAAAAATGCAGGAATACCAAGGATTGTACCATGTTTTACATGGAGCGATTTCTCCGATGGACGGTGTTGGCCCAGAAGATATTCGTATCCCTGAGCTTATTAAGCGTCTGCAAGACGACACTGTACAGGAGGTAATCATCGCTTCCAATCCCTCTATTGAAGGTGAGGCTACAGCCATGTACCTTTCTCGTATGATTAAACCAACAGGGATACGAGTGACACGACTCGCTCATGGATTACCCGTTGGAGGGGATCTGGAATATGCCGACGAAGTCACCCTTTCAAGAGCGGTTGAAGGAAGGCGTGAATTGTAGGTTATGAAATACTTGACTCAGCTCATCCGCTATTAAAAAGAAAAATTACAGCCTCCCCATTTAATTGCAAACGGAGAGACACGTGTTAATGAAGGAATAGGTGAAAGAAAGACTTGTCTATTTTAGGCAAGTCTTTGTAATCCCAAGCATATAGATATTGTAAAAAGCTTGGGAGGCGATAACATGGATCCGGTTCTTATTGTCGCTGCAGTTGGTCTTGGCGTCTTTGTATTGATGTTTCTAGGCGTTCCAATAAAGCCGTTTCAATGGTTGGGGCATGGTGCTGTACGAATGATGTTAGGTGCCCTTGCATTATTTTTGATTAACTTATTCGGAAATCTTGCTGGCTTGCATATGCCGATTAATCTATTCACCTCAGCTGTCGCTGGATTTTTAGGAGTTCCAGGTGTTTTCATGCTGTTTGCAGTACACTTTTTGGTGCTCCCAGGTTAACGATAAAAAAATGGACGGGATTACCGTCTTTTTTTAATATGTTTTATTACTGTTTAACTAAAGGAAATAAAGTAATAAAAAATCGTAAATAAACCCTTGCATAATTAAAGCGTAGATGATAAATTATAAATCCGTCGCAATCACACCGGTCTTATTCATCAAGCCAACGGGGTGAACCAATCATTGAAATCAATGGTTGACGACAAAAAAGCGGCGTGTTAAATTAGAATTCGCGTCATTGAGGAAGGCATTTAAGCCATTCATCAACACATTGAAAAATTTCTTCTTGACGCCATGGAGATTCTGTGATAAAGTATAAAAGTCGCCATTTGGGCGGCGAATCAATTGCCCTTTGAAAACTGAATGAAAGCAAAGCGAAGCAAGAAAGAAGCCAGCGCGAGCACACCCCCGTGTGCGAGCGGAACCATTATGATGGAGAGTTTGATCCTGGCTCAGGACGAACGCTGGCGGCGTGCCTAATACATGCAAGTCGAGCGAACCCGGGGTGCTTGCACCCTGAGGG
>NZ_JACHHJ010000004.1 GCF_014207655.1 Geomicrobium halophilum
CGCCGCTCAAAAAGCGACCTTTACAATATATCAGGTTATCTCTCTTGCGTCAACAGGAAATTTAAATAAATAATTTTGTTTAGTTTATCGGTTTTCCCTGTCCTCAACGACGCGAATACTAAGATAACACGCTGGCTATTCACCGTCAACCATTTTTTTAATGATTTTTTGTGGTCTTCTCTGTTTTCATCGCTGCTGAGACCATGTGACGGCGACAGATTCTTAATTTATCATTTATAACGTAATTACGCAAGGGTTTTTTTCGAACTCATTCATCAATACCGATTGATCATCAACTGTGCTATAATTAAGTATAAGAACGGACAAGCACGAGGAGGTAAAGCATGGCGAAAATTAACCGGATCCGTACCTTCGCGATGGCTTTGGTATTTATCGGGATCTTTATTATGTATATTGCAATCTTTGTTTTCAGCAACAGTCCTATCCTAATGTCCATTGCAATGATCATTGGTTTTTTATCTGTCATCTCCAGCTCTTTCGTTTATCTCTGGATCGGCATGAAATCGACGAAGTCTGTGCCCGTGACCTGCCCTAATTGCGAAAAGCAGACAAAGATTCTCGGCAAAGTTGATGTGTGCATGCATTGCGAAGAACCATTAACCCTGGATCCAGAACTAGAAGGAAAAGAGTTGGATGCACGTTATAACCGAAAAAACTTTCAATCTTAATGATCTTCCCATATAAAAACCCCCGTACCACCTCTAGGGCAGTACGGGGGTTTTTATTCGGTCACGAATGAACCGGCTCTTTACTGGTACACGCCGGACATCTCCCGTAAATCTCCATCCTATGGGAATCTACTTTAAAATTCGTCACGTGTTCAGCCAACGTTTCCACTTCATCTAAGACTGGATAATGAAAGTCTACGATCTTTCCACAGTCCTTACAGATTATATGGTAATGATTATCCGTTATTGAATCAAAGCGGCTGGATGAATCTCCATATGTCAATTCTTTAACAATGCCGGCTCCTTTAAATACCCGAAGATTATTATATACCGTTGCTACACTCATATTCGGGAACTTTTCTTCCAGTGCTTTATATATTTCATCTGCGGTAGGGTGGGTATTCGTTTCAAATAAAAATTCTAATATCGCATGACGTTGCGGTGTCATTCGAACCTTTGCTGCTTTTAATGATTCAACCGCTTTTTGTAGATTTTCATTAGCCATCGTCATGCACCCCTCTTTCTTACAACAATTATTACATTATAATCTATATTAAGTGTAACGGAACGAAATAATGGTTGTCAACGAAAGCCATCTTCTTTTACTTCTCATCAGGCCTTTCCCGGCTGGTTATAACGAGACAGCCATTCTCCCCCTTGAGAGGTGTTAAGTTGAAATGAGGTGTAACGATATTGGGCGTTTCGCGCCATTTTCTTTTTCTTCTCTAATTGCAGACATGCCTCTTGCATCGTATGGTTTAAATGTTCCACATCCCGATTGCTGCAACCGATGAGAAATGTCGTGTTTCCTTTCTTTAAGAAGCCCCCGCTACTCGCTAACTCTGTAATTCGAAACCCTTCATTTTGTAGCCGCCGCTCCAAATGATCCCGGTAGACATCATTAACAATGCATACGAGTAATTTCATCGATCCATCTCCTTCATCACTTCGAATGGATAACGACACCATTCTTTTATGGAACGGGTGATACTGCTTATTTTTAATTCAGTTCTCTTTACTATATTATAGCATATTTTGTGGTTAATAACCCTCGGATATATCAACAACATTTTGATATTGTCCTTTACCGCTTAGAAACACCTGTAAATTATGCTTAAAAATGGGCATGACCCGCGCCTGATAATAAGGGGAATCTCCCGCAACATGGGGGGTAATCGTTATTTCTTCCATGCTCCAGAAGGGATGATGATCTGGCAACGGTTCTTCCTTAAAAACATCGAGATAAGCATGGCTGATCTCCCCCTGCTCGAGTGCTGCCTGCAGGTCCTTCTCCTTCACGGTATTTCCACGTCCGATGTTAATCAATACCCCCTCGTTTTTCATCGTATCCAAAAACGAGCGATCAATGAGATTATCAGTTTGAGGAGTAGACGGTAACACATTAATCACATAATCCGAAGCTGACAACAGTTCATCTAGATTCTCTTTTGAGACCATATAGTCAAAGTTCTCAACGTTACGGCCATCGCTGTTCATCCCCCATACTTCCATACCGAATGCATGGGATTTCCGGGCAATTTCAGTACCAATAGCCCCTGCCCCTAAAATACCAACGCTTTTTCCGTATAATTCATGAACTTGAAGCTTCTCCCATATATTCCGATCTTGATTTTTTCGGAATGAAAGGGCCGAACGCGCGTGATCAAGCATGGCGTGCAACGTAAATTCACTCATTTGAATTTGATGGACTCCCCGGGCATTCGTTACGAGCAAATCCTGTTTTTGTATCCAATCCATCGGAAGATCATCCAAACCCGCCGACGCTACCATCATCCACTGCAGGTTTTGAGCTTCCTCGAGTACCCCTCCTTTAAGACCGCCGCCATATGTAAATAAGATATCTGCTTTTTTCAAATCCGCTTTCGCACTTTCAGGAGTCTCGTGATAATGTAAGTGGAGCTCCGGAAACGAACGTTCCAGATCCTCTTTTAGCGAAGGTTCAATCTTCGAAGTAAAAACAACGCGCATTCCTTACCCCTCCTTTCCTTTGATGTACTCGTACACCTCGTCTACATGCCCTTTCACTCGTACCTTGCGCCATTCTTTTTCGATTTTTCCTTCTGGATTAATCACAAATGTGGAACGGACGATTCCCATATATTCTTTGCCGAAATTCTTTTTTAGTTGCCACACTCCATATTTATTTGCCACTTCCTGATCAGGATCTGAAAGCAGAAGAAAAGGAAGTTCGTGTTTACCAACAAACTTCTCATGTTTTTCAATCGAATCAGGACTCACGCCAAGTACGACGACGCCTTCGGCTTGCAGATCTGGCAAAGCATCTCTAAACTCACAGGCTTGAGTCGTACAACCTGGTGTCATATCTTTGGGATAAAAATAAAGCACAACCGTTTGTCCACGGTAGTCACTTAACGTCACCTCTGAGCTATCATTTGCTTTTAACGTAAAGTCTGGTGCTTTGTGATCTGTCATATCCATGATGAAAAATCCTCCCTTTTAAGCGAGTGTCCGTCCAAAAAGAGAGCTGATCCTTAGGGGTTTGTAAACATCATCCCGGCATCAAACACTCGACTCTTATTGAACGAACTCTTTTATTTCCATTATGCGCTTTTCTTACATGATTTGTCGAATCATTGTCTGCTAAAATAAGGTTACAAACGAAATGTTGGAGGGAAATGTATTGAATATACAGCATTCAAGAGAACTATACAAAGAAGCAAAATCCCATATTGTTGGAGGTGTTAACAGTCCATCCCGAGCCTTTAAAGGCGTATCCGGAGGCACACCTGTATTTATGGAAAAAGGTGAAGGTGCTTATTTATACGATGTTGATGGCAACACCTATATCGATTATATAGGCGGGTATGGACCGATCATTACCGGTCATGCACACCCTCATATTACACGAGCGATTACCGAAGCCGCTCAAGCCGGCGTGTTATACGGGACACCGACTTCTTTGGAAAATCAATTCGCAAAAAAATTAAAGGATGCGATTCCTTCATTAGAGAAAGTGAGATTCGTGAACTCCGGCACCGAAGCGGTTATGACGACCATCCGTGTGGCACGTGCTTACACTGGCCGGAATAAAATCATTAAATTCGCCGGATGCTATCATGGACATTCAGATCTCGTACTCGTAGCCGCAGGATCTGGTCCGGCCACGTTAGGCTCCCCGGATTCTGCTGGAGTTACCCATAATATTGCTGAAGAGGTCATTACCGTACCCTTTAATGATATCGACAGTTACAAACAAGCGCTTGACGCTTACGGCGACGACATCGCTGCTGTGCTTGTCGAACCGATCGTCGGCAATTTCGGTATTGTCGAACCCGAGCCCGGTTTTCTGGAAACGGTGAATCAAATGACCCATGATGCTGGAGCTCTAGTCATCTATGATGAAGTGATTACCGCTTTTCGTTTTCATTACGGAGCGGCTCAGGACATTCTCGGCGTCCATCCCGACTTAACCGCCATGGGTAAGATCATTGGAGGCGGATTGCCCATCGGTGCTTACGGGGGCAGTGTGAAAATCATGGAAGAAATCGCCCCGCTAGGACCAGCCTATCAAGCAGGTACAATGGCTGGAAACCCAGCTTCCATGAAAGCAGGGATTGCTTGCTTAGAAGTGTTAGAAGATCAAGGGGTATATGATAAACTGGAAGTACTCGGAAAAAAACTTGAAGATGGCTTAGCAAAAATCGCTGACGATACCCAGGTGCCCGTACAAATCAACCGTAAAGTCGGAGCCCTTACCTTGTATTTTAGCTCACGTGAAGTGAAAAACTATGACGATGCTGAAGCCACAAACAGTGAGCAGTTTTCAACATTTTTCCATTCGCTATTAGAACAAGGCATCCATCTTGCACCTTCAAAATTTGAAGCCTGGTTCTTGACCACAGCTCACACAGAAGAAGATATCACAGCAACACTCAAAGCTGCAGAAATCGCGTTTCGTGCTGTCAAGAGTCGTTAAAAAAATGAAAGGGAGAACAGCTCATGCGTGACGACAACCAAAAAGAATATTTGGAAGAGCCGCTGAAAATGCTTCGAAAAAAGGTCCTTCCTAAGCTTCCCCCCCACGTACAAAATAAGGTTAACCATGAAGTGGAACGGTTGGAGGATTTATTTGTGGATACACGGGCTCCGCGCTTTGCAATCGTAGGCAGACGCGGAGCCGGCAAATCGACGCTTGTCAATGCGATCTTTCAAGCACCGGTAGCAGATATAGGAACGGTTACAGCCGAAACTGAACACGCTTCATGGCATACGTACAAAAACGCAACCGAAGAAGCAGTGATGGAAGTACTGGATACCCGGGGGTTTGGCGAAGGCGACAGGAGACGATTTCAAACTTCTGAAGAGGATGCATGGAATGAAGCGCTCAAAACACGTTATCCAGATGCAATTTTATTTCTCGTTAAAGCCAAAGAAGTGGATGCCCGTGTTTCCGAAGATATTGAACAATTAAAGAAACTCCGGGAGAAAGTGTCAGAAATGCACGATTATCTCCCGCCTGTGATCGGTGTGGTCACCCAAGTTGATGAGCTCGATCCTGCCTATGATTCCGATCCGCCGTTTGGAGAAGAAAAACTCACCCACATCACACAAGCCAAAGAACACCTGCAACATATGTTAGGAGAGCAGCTTTCTGATGTAGCAGGAATTTTCCCTGTTTGTGCTTATACGGCATTTAAAGACGGTGAAATGGTCTATGATCGACGTTGGAAAATTGAGGAACTCATTGATTTTTTACTCGATCAGCTCCCGGAAACCACATGGATGCAATGGGCCCGGATTACGCAAGCGAAAACGATTCAAGCACGCATTGCAAAGACGATGGGTAAAAGTGCTTCCGCAATCGCGGGTGGCGTCGGAGCCCAACCTATCCCGCTTGCGGATTTACCGTTCATTACAGGGATTCAACTGTCGATGATTGCAGGCATCGCCTATGTATCCGGACGAAAACTGGATCGCAAAGGGCTCACTGAGTTCCTGGGAGCCATCGGTGCAAACGTCGGAACTGCATTCGCTTTTAGGCAGATCGCACGCTCACTAGGAAAATTCACACTGCCAGTTGCCGGTCATGCAATCTCCGGGACATTAGCCGCCACCGCCACATGGGGATTGTGTAAAGCAGCTATTCTGTATTACATTGAAAAACGGCCGGCTCATGAAGCAAAACAAGCCTATGAAAGTCGTTCTGAGCCCCCGGAGGCACCTTAATATACAACAGAGGTAGAACCGACTCTTTACGATTTTGCATGCACCAATGCCTTGATCTTTATTATTTCAGAAAGGAGCGCCCTGCATCCATGAGACTAGGCGCCCGTATTTTCAAAACCGGGCTCGCGATTATACTCGCCCTATATGCCGCAAACTGGGTTGGGCTTGAACCTTCCTTTTTTGCGGGGTTAACTGCCGGTTTAACCATACAGCCATCAATCTATCGGACGTACCAAAGGGTTCTTCATCAAATACAGGCGAATCTTATCGGCGCTGTTTTAGCTGTCATTTTTGGCCTCACCTTTGGTCACGAGCCTTTTGTCATTGGTGTTGTTGCCATGATTTCAATCGCCATTATCCTGAGGCTGGGGCTGGATTCATCAACGATTCCTGTAACGCTCGTCACGATTGTGATCATTATGGGCAACAGCCCCGATGAAAATTACCTTCTCTTTGCGTCCTCCCGCTTTGCCCTAATCATGCTGGGTGTATTTTCAGCATTTATTGTTAATTTGGTTTTCCTGCCACCGAAGTATGAGAGCAAACTATATGACCAAATTTTCAATACGACCGTCAATGCCGCACGTTGGATCCGCCTAACGACACGTCACGAATCCAATATTCAATCGAGACGAGAGGACTTGGAAGAATCAAACGACAAACTCGTAGATATGGACCAATTGTATTTATTTTTCAAAGAAGAACGCAGTTATCTCAGGAGAAATAAATTCGCGAAAGCAAGAAAGGTCGTTTTATTCCGAGAGATGTTGACCGCAACAAAAAAATTGATGGGCATTCTTAATCGACTCGATCAACATGAAAATGAATTTTATAATTTGCCTGATCAAACACAAAGGCTTATTCAACAACAACTCGATCGTTTAACGAATTATCATGAAAGAATTCTAGCGCGGTATTCAGGGGAGGTAAACACCCAAATGACAGGGTGGATGGCTGAAGAAGTCGATGAAGGAAATGAATCATTGCTCGAATTATTCAAGGAATCCTATGATCATAAAAAGGATGGCAGGGAAGAGTGGTTGAGTCTCCTTTTGTTTGTTTCATATATCATTGAGTACAATGAGCAGCTGGATCACCTTGATCGATTAGTCGACAGCTTCTTCAATTACCACCAAGATGATTAGCAGCACGTGGAGGGGCAGTAAGCCACCAGGTCAGTTAACGATAAAATAAAAACTGCTCATACCAATTTTCAACGAATTGTGAGGAAAATGGCCCCTTTCTTGCATAAATCCAACTTTTGAGTTCATCTACTCCCTCGGCGATTTTTTGTTGTACGCCTTGGGGGTAATTCATTTCCTTACGATGAATTTCATATTCGTCTTCATCTAACATAAGTACACTACGCTCTGGATTCACTTTAATATCCAAATCATAATCAATATATTTCAGCGCCTCCGAATCATACACACAGGGTGAGCTGATGTTACTATAATAATAAATGCCATCACTTCTCACCATCGCGATAGTGTTAAACCATTTTTGATGATGAAAATAAAAGATAGCCGGCTCTTGTGTCCGCCATTTTTGACCGTTGCTCTCCCTAACGATGATTCGGTCATTGCCACCAATAATTTCTGTCGATGAACTTTTCAAAATCACAGATTCTTCCCACACACGATGAAGTTTTCCGTTATGTTTATAACTTTGAATTTCAATCGCTTCCCCTTCTCCCGGCAGCATTTTAAATTCTCCTTCTCTCTATACTGTCCTATATTATACACGGAACGAAACAAGCATGAAAAATATTTTTCCATTCATCTACACAAAAAGAATGGGATTCATCCAACAAGGATGATCCCACTCTTTTTCATGTAATGGAAATTATTGGTTATTGTTTTGTTGATTCTCTTGCTCGCGGTTTTGTTGATTGTTCTCTTGATTGTTGTCCTGTTGGTTGTTCTGCTGATCTTGGTTTTGATTTTGATTATGGTTATTTTCCATGCCTAATCACCTCCAGTTTATTAGTTTGCCCATTACCCAAGAGAATATACCTACTTCTTCGAAGAAGTTCTTGAACATAAAAAGCAGGAGCTATCCGTAAGGAAGCTCCCACTTTTTGTGATGTTACTGATTATTATTGTTTTGCTGGTTTTGCTGGTTACGGTTTTGCTGATTGTTTTGCTGGTTGTTCTGTTGGTTGTTCTGCTGGTTATTTTGCTGGTCGTTCTGTTGGTTGTTTTGTTGGTTTTGGTTTCTTGCCATACCTCATCACCTCCACATTTGTTAAGGTGCCCCTGTGATGAGTGAATATACGTAGAAATATCGATGAATTTTTACAATGTATTCAGTAGGGAAGGAAAACAAAACTTATGTTAATAAAGATAACCCACCGTCTACAACGAGCGTCTGCCCGCGAATCATTTCGGCTTGATCAGATAATAGAAACATGACTGCATCTGTTAAATCAGAACGTTCCACGAGCCGTCCGGCTGGCGTTTTCTCACGGGATTCAGCTAAGATGCTTTCGCGATTTGGAAAATGTTTTAAAGCATCGGTGTCTACCACTCCGCCTGAAACAGCATTGACCCTAATGTTTTTATCCGCCAGCTCGACCGCTAAATAACGGGTCAGAGATTCGAGCGCAGCCTTGGATACACCAACGGCTGAGTAATTATCCAAAACACGTATGGACCCCAAAGAAGAAAGACTGACGATTCTCCCGTCTCCGTTTCTTTCCATAAGCGGTAATGCTTTTTGAACACATAATAATAATGCTTTCGCGTTAATATTCATGGTCCAGTCCCAATGGTTCTCCTCAAGTTCCATCGCCGGCTTCAGCACACCGGAAGCCGCATTATTCACAAAGACATCCAACCTGCCAAATCTTTCTTCAATTTTAGAAAACATTTCTTCAATTTTTTCTTTGTTGGCCAAGTTTCCTTTTACAATAAACGTTTCAACACCGTGCTCTTCCACTTCTCTAGCTGCTTCCTCGGCTCCTTTCTTGCTTCGCGCATAATGGATCACAACATGATAACCTTCTTTAGCAAGCCTTATGGCCGTTTCTTTGCCTATCCCGCGGCTGGAACCGGTCACGAGTGCGACTTTTTTATTTTTCACGAGCGAACCCTCTCTTTCGAATTTGGAATAAATATGATTACATACTTACTTTTTCGGGAAAAACAACCTTAAAGCAAGGAGGTTGATTTGAAATGGAACGCAAGAAATACTATATCACATTAGATCAAGCAATGATGGGAATTTCTGATGTAAAAACCGATGATAATAAAATCCAATATGAAATCGAAGCAACTGAACGTGAAAAAGAGGTCATCGGGGATTTGTTGGAAAAAATAGAGAGTGAAGATGTGGAAGGACAGGAAATTTTGGTCCGCCCTTTTAACGAGGAAGCTGCGGACAAAGATAAAGAAATGATGGGGAAAGAAATGCAACAGCTTTTTTCTTATATTTACGATCTTGGAACTAAACAGACACGCTCCTTTATTGAACAACTGCGCGAAGAAACCTAACCAGTCCCCACTTGTCTAAAGTACGTGTTCAAAAGAGTCGAGAAGTTTTAAAATTGTTAGCTTATTACCCTTATGCTCTGGGGTGCAAGGAAACCCGTCTCGAGTATCCTGCTTGTACGAAAGCTGACGCAGAAATTCGACGGCACTAGAATCCTCTTCCTCAAATACTCCTCGAACGAAGAAAAAGTGATTGACTTTTTCGAGGAAGTTTTTCCGAACTTTTTAAAAAACCTCTTAAGTGAATACGTATTTCCATACATACTCCCTCTCTTTGCTGTACATTTTAATAAAAAACAAGGGGCGATATGGATGGAAAAAAATACGTATTATGTCAATTTAAATCCTACAAGCATGGAGGACATCACAACATCAAAAATCAACGATCATGAGTTAATTGAATACAGCATCGAAGCAACACCTGAAGAACGGGATGAGTTACAGGAACTGATGTTAAACGTGCAGACCCATGATATGGAACTCAAAGACTTATTTTCGTTTAGGCATTTCAACGAGGATTTCACATCAGCAGATAGTGAAAGATTTCAACATGGTCTTAATGAAGTGTACAAAAAGATCTATGAATTAGGAACAGAGGAAACGAAAATGAAGATGGATCAGCTAAATCCATCTCCATTAAGCAATGATGAATAATAAAAGCCGTTAACGCAATTGCTGGCGCCAAATTTTTTGGTGGACAACAGGAAAAGCGAGCTTCTCAGCTTCTGTTTTTTGCATCCAGTTTCCTCTATTCATCGATGAAGGAACGATTGCGTGAAACACACGCACCTTCCAGATGAGATGGCTAAATACATGTTCCAGTGATTGTTCGGTATCTTCTAAGGTTACATCAACCTGATAGGTTTCCTTTAGATATTGTTGCAGGCTTTGCTGGCGTAGAGCCGGAGGTGCTTCTACCATAGGAAATTGCCACATGCCGGCAAGTAACCCCTGCTTCGGGCGTTGTTCGATTAGGACAGCCCCGTCTTCACTTTCGATAACCGCAACCGCCATCGTCTGTTGTTTTTGACTTTGCTTCTTCGCTTTCACCGGAAGTTGTTCAACCATCTGTTGATCATAGGCTCTGCAGACTTCTTGTACTGGACAAATATCACAGGATGGGTTTTTTGGAGTACAAATGAGGGCTCCCAATTCGATTAACCCCTGATTGAAATCTGAAGGGGGAGTGCCGCTGATAAGTATACGTACACAGTTTTCCATGTGTTTACGTGTTCGCTGTTTCCCGATATCGTCGGTTAAGAGGAGAACCCGTGCCAGTACGCGCATGACATTGCCATCTACTGCGGGCTCTTCCAGGTCATAGGCAATACTCATTACAGCGCCTTTTGTATAGGGACCTACTCCTTTTAAAGAGGCAAATTCTTCAGGGTCTTGAGGAACTTCTCCCCCATATGTATTCACGACTTCCCTGACCGCTGATTGCAAGTTGCGCGCCCGCGAGTAGTAGCCTAAACCTTCCCATGCTTTCATCACCTGATCCTCATGAGCTTCGGCTAACGCTTCCGGTGTTGGAAATTTTTCCATGAACTGTTGGTAATAGGGTTTCACGGTGTCGACTCTTGTTTGCTGTAACATGATTTCCGAAACCCAAATACGATAAGGATCTTTACTCTCTCGCCAAGGCAAGTGGCGCTGGTGAGCTTCGTACCATTGCAATAATTGTTCGCGAAAATATTGGTTTGGAAAAGTCGCAAGCACATCTTCCTTTGTGTCGTAAGAACGTTGCATCATTCATCATCCTTATGTTAAATCTCGAAATGCCCAGCAATTGACTTGCTCAAGCGGTTTGCTAATCCATTGGGCCAGATCGCCAAATCGAGGGTCCTCCCTTGTACGGCGAGCCGATTTTACAGCTTCATACACCTCTATTGAAGAAACGGTAAACCATTCTACATATAAGCCGGGTTGTTCCAACGCCTCCAACCAGCGAAAATGTTTGACACCTAGTTGGTTCATCTCTGTTTCTATCCTTTTCATCCAGTTTTGATACTGTCGCTCATACCCTTCCAGAATTTTATATTCCATAAATACTTGAATGGCGTCTTGCTGCTCGTCCATGAATGAGGCCTTCTTTCTTTTAAATATTGTAGGACGCCGCCCAAAATCGTGGACCTTCGTTTACTCCAAAAAAAATATTTGCTACCCTGACAATTAAGAATCAATCATGATAAAGGAGGTACTACCGGGAATGGACACTGCTACACACGCGGTTATGGGAGTCGGAATTAGCGGTCTTGCCACATTAGACCCGGTGGTTGCCGAAAGCTCAGTTACATTTCAAGCCGTGGTTTTGGGAATTATCATTGGATCTCAAGCCCCCGATCTGGATACGGTCTTAAAGATGAAAAATAACGCATCTTATATTACCAATCATCGAGGTGCCACCCACTCCATTCCCGCCGTCATTCTATGGTCTATACTGATTCCTGCGGTCATTTATATCATCTTCCCAGGCGCAGACTTATTCAATCTATGGCTTTGGACATTTCTTGCCGTTATCTTGCATGTCTTCGTTGACATTTTCAACGCATACGGAACCAAAGCGCTAGAGCCATTTAAAGACAGATGGATTGCCTTAGGAGCTATTAATATTTTTGATCCGTTCATTTTCTTCTCGCACATGGCAGGAATCCTATTCTGGATCCTTGGTGCTCACCCCGGATATACATTTTTAATCATTTACGGAATCCTTGTCGTTTACTACTTGTGGAGGATGAAGGCCCGCAATTATGTCATTCGACGTGTAAGTAAGCTCCATCCGCACGCGACTCATATTTTTATCTCGCCCACCTATCGTTGGTCTGAGTTTCACCTTGTCATCCGAACAAGGTACCATTTCCATGTCGCTACCTGGAAAAAGAAAAATATCCGTTATCTGGAAAGCTATCCATTTGAACCGATTCCGGCTGACCCCATTGTTCAAGCAGCCCTGGAAGATGTTAACCTGACTGCTTTTCTTTCGTTCTCGCCGGCCTATCGTTGGGAAGTCAAAGAAACCGTCCACGGATATGACGTTATTTTCACCGATTTACGTTATCGCTCGGCTGGCTATTACCCTTTCTTGACGATTGTCCAGCTAGATCAAAACCTGAACATCGAGGGCTCTTATACCGGTTGGATCTTCAACCTTAAAAAGCTGGAAAGGAAATTAGAACGATCTCGTTCTCATAAAAAGAAAACACAACTGTTAAACGCAACGTGAACGACATTGATTCGTTCACGTTTTAATTTTTGAGAGCTAGTAAAGCAATAGGAATTGCTGTTAGAGAGGTGTCGCCATCTCTATACCCCCAGGCAAATACACCATTCATATAAGATATAACGAATGGTGCTTTGTCTTCTCCAACGATCGAGTATTCTTCTCCAGGGACAAAATCATCCGGATCCAACAAATAGGACTGTGCTATCAGTTTTTTCCTTTCGTGAACAGAAAACTCACTGACCATTCCTTTTTGCTCCGCTTTTTTCGATAATTCATTTAACCTGGCTACCTCGTCCATTAGTTCCTGTTGGCTCATATGGCCGTAACGTTGCTCCATCGCTTTAGTACACCTCTTTTTCCTCTTGTTCATCAAGATATTGATCAATCATTGTTAATGTAAAACCTTTTCTATAAAGGTGTTCTTTCAATTTCTGCTTAAAGGCCTCTTCTTCATGTCGTTTCCTTAATTTGAATTCTGCTTTTTCGGCTTGCAGACGTAAAGCCTCCCATTCTTCTTCACCCTGACTGTGAAAATCATAAGCTTCAAAAGCGGTCTGTATGAGCGAATGGCTGTACCCTTTACGTAACAATGCATCGGTTAACTTTTTTTTCCGCAAAACAAGGCTATCTTTCGGTATTGTTTTTTCTTTTTTCTCGATAATCTTTAACATCATTTGGACTTGTATTTCTTCGTCATATTGCTCTAGCGCTTCATCAATCAGAGAGGGATGAATCCCTTTTTCATTTAAATATTGGCGGATTCTACCCGGGCCTTTATCTGTCGTACTTATCGTAACGCGTACGTAGGTTCTTGCATATTCAGCATCGTTGATATATCCATGCCAGATCATGGAATTTATTGCTTCATCAATATGATCGGGAGGGAGATCTTGCTCCTGGAGTTTATCACGAACCTCCGCTTCTGTGCGCATGCGTTTCGACAAATATTGCAGCGCCTGCTTTTTCGCCTTTTCCTTGTTGTCAGCCTGAATAATTTCTTCGAGTTCATCATCTGTAATGCTTTTGCCCTTCGTTAACTGCATACGTGCCAGTATAATTTCATGCACTCCACATGCAAAGCGTTCGCCATTGTGATCTTCTATAAATAGATTGTACCGTTTTGAATCATCTTTCTGAGTTGTAATCCTGGAGATTTTTATATGATCACCCACTTTTGATGGTTATACCTTTTGTTTACAGGGAAAAGCACTAATAAGGATCAATGCGAAGGAGCGGATGTGTCATGCATATTGTCATTAGCGGAGGGACTGGACTGGTTGGTAAAGCCCTCTCGAAAAAATTACGCACTCTTGGTCATTCCGTTTCCATTTTAACAAGAAATCGGGAAAACAAACAGAATGAAAGCAACCTGCAATATGTTGAATGGCTCTCGGACACCAAACCCGAACAAGAGCTTGGAAATGTCGATGCTATCATCAATTTAGCAGGTGCCTCCATCAGTAAAAGATGGACGAAAGCGCATAAAAAACGGATGTTAAATAGTCGCATCAAAGCCACTCAGGAATGTATTCGCATTATGCAAAACTTACCCGAGCGACCGAATGTATTCATCAGTGCTTCCGCCATGGGCTATTATGGCATCTCACGCACTGACACTTTTACGGAAGAGAGCGCACCCGCTAACAGCAATTTTCTCCAAGAAGTAAGTGAACGGTGGGAAAAAGAAGCAAAGCCCGCTGAAGATATGGGGATAAGAACGGTGTACGCACGTTTTGGATTAATCCTTGACAGCAAGGAGGGAGCACTCCCCAAAATGATGCTTCCCTATAAATTAGGAGCAGGGGGTCCGATAGGTTCTGGAGAGCAATGGTATTCCTGGGTTCATCGGGAAGACGTCGTCCATTTTCTCATTCATGCATTGGAACATTCAGGAATGGAAGGGGCTTATAACGTTACGGCTCCAAACCCCGAGCGTATGCGTGATTTCGGGAAAGAGCTCAGTCGTGTTTTGAGGAGACCTCATTGGCTGCCCGCGCCTGCCTTTGCCGTCCGTATGGCACTCGGCGAAATGAGTGTGCTTATTTTAGAAGGACAAAAGGTCATTCCGGAAAAAACCAAGCAGTCCGGATATCAATTTTATTACGAGAATTTGGATCATGCTTTAGGCTCCTTGCTTCGCAAAAAATGAATGTAGTCAGAGCATGGACAGGTAATCGAGCGAACAAAAATTCAGCCAACCATTCTGCTCATTTATCTAAAGCTACCAATGTCCACACAAAGACTCGTGGACATTGGTATATCAGTAGTCTCTTTATTGAAGTGTTTTCATGATTCTTTGGAAATTAACCCGCACCAGTTTGATAGAAATTCAGCATAAACTTTGGTTACTTGCTTTACACTTTGCAAATCAATCCATTCATCAATTTCATGAAAGTTTCCACCCTCAGGCCCGTAACAGGTCGCCGGGATATCATAGTACAAATTAAAAAAACGCGCGTCAGTAGTAGACGATAATACCGTTCGCTCTGCCGGTTGCTGCAAAATGGTTTCATGGGCATTGTCAAGGGTCTTAAAAAACACAGATTGATCATCCATAACAGCACCTTCGGCATGAAACCCAAAGAAGGTGATTTCCGGAGGCTGTTTAGCAAGCCATGGATCTTGATCTGCTGCTTCTAATACCCATTCTTTTAGCTCTTTTTTTACCGCTTCTACAGACTGTCCGGGATACAGACCCACCCTGCCTTCCATAACAGCTTTTACAGGTACATTGGAAGGAAAGTCCCCGGCATGAAAGGTACCTATATTGATGTCTACCGGGTGAGGCATATCTTTAAATGCTGAGTGCTTTGGGCGCTCATTCATCATCTTCTCATATTTCTGCAAAGCAGATATAATCACTGTGCCCCTCTCTACAACATTGACCACTTGATTAATGCTTTCATCCTTCATCGCGGTATTTATGGTGATTCGAAACCAAAGACTCCCTACCTGTGCCTTCGCCGGCCGCAGCCCAAATGGCTCGGGAATGAGCGCTCCATCGGCTGTATACCCTTTAGCAAGTGCGGAAAGGGCACCATTGCCCGTCCTTTCCTCATCCACAACACTTTGCAACATAAAATGGGCACCGGGTTTATAACCCGCTGATTTGATAGCTTTATAGGCAAAGATCATAGCAGTAACGCCCGCTTTCATATCTGCCACACCGCGTCCATACATCTTCCCATCCCGTAACACCGGCACCCAGGGATCACTTGACCATAAAGACACCGGCTCAGGACTTACAACATCTACATGTCCCTGAAAAATAAGACTCTTTCCTTTGGGTACTTCAGGCGCAGCCTGTTTTGCGATGACTACATCGCTTTCTTCATACCCCCACTCTGGCGGTGAAAATCCTGGATGATCAGCAATTTCTTTCACATCAGGTGTAAAACGATCTACGTCCATATCTAATTCTGAAATGAAATAGTCAGCTAAAAAAGCTTGAAGAGCCTTCTCTTTTCCACTGACACTCGGGAAACGACTGATCTCTTGTAGAAAGTCTACTTCTTCTGTCCATAATTCATCAATTTTATTTAAAATATGATTGGGTATCGCGGCCTCCACGATGATGTCACCTCTTCTGCTGTCACTCGTTTAGGTTTAACCTCAATATCGTAAATTTAACAGTAATATGGTTACAAACAAATCTTCATGATCGTATCTTTACTATACAAAACAGGGGGAGTGCCTCCCCCCATCTCATTGTACAATACGACCATCATGAATGTATGTCCCATCTCCCTAAAACAACAGGGTACTAAAACTTTGAATCATGATGATTCATTTTAAAACACATAGAAGAGAATTCGCAGCCTACTTTTTTCTGTGAAAAGAATTTTGACATAACGATTCATTCTCATACTCAGTGAGGTGTCGCAAAACGTCATATTTGTTTTTCTCCATTTAGACCCGGAAACGGGGTCTTCCTCGGTAGTCACAACCTCTTCATGATATTTAAAGTTTTAAGGATATAAAGACCAGCAGGACGTCTTGGAGTAATTTGAAAATAACTCTTATTAGTTTAAACAAACCAAACCATGGTATCTTTCAAACGACATGGATTGCCTTTTTTCCAGGGTTAATACAGTTTTCCATGCTTATACAACAATGTGATCAATCTCATTAGAGCGAGTTTGTAACATAAGAACCTTGTCGTTTCATGATCTTCTGCGTAAAAATAATGATCATAGACACGGTTGCTGATCTTTTTCATTTGCTTACTCATTTCTGAAATGACATCTTCTTTTGTATAACGATTCGGTACATTCGCCTGCATCCATTCCAGATAAGAAACGTGGACGCCACCTGCATTCGCCAAAATATCTGGAATAACTATAACTCCATTTTTCTCAAAATAGTCATCAGCTTTTGCAGTGATAGGGGCATTTGCGCCTTCCAGCAAAATTTCAGCGGAAACTTCATGCATATTTTCTTCGGTAATTTGATCCTCTACTGCTGCAAGAATAAGCAAATCACATTCACTCGTTAATACAGATGTTGGGTGATCAATCGTAGCCTGGATGCCCGCTGTGTTTACCTGCTCTTCAGTTTTTGGCAGCTGACCATGCTCTTTTATATAAGCAATTAATGTTTTTATGTCCAACCCATTTTTGTTATGAAGAGTTACATCTTCATCAGATACCGCCACAACAATATGGTCAATCTCACTCTTGGCGGCTTCTTGAGCAGCTATGCTGCCAACATTTCCAAAACCTTGTACGGAAACTTTAATCGGTTCCTCCTTTGTTCTTAACCTTTCAAGTACATCCCAACTTTTCACCCTCGTTACCTTTGCTTGTTCCGCATTGTTAAACCATTCACTAATGAGATGATAATAGCTTAAAAACGTTCCGATGCCCGTAGCCTCTCTGCGGCCAGCGACACCCCCGTTATCGACACTTTTCCCTGTAAATGAATTCATATATGATTCCCCGGGAGCAATCGTTTTATACTCTCCGACCATCCAGTCAATTACCGTTTCATTCGTGCCTAAATCCGGAGCAGGGATATCATGGGTTGGGCCTAAATCAATTTTTAACCGTTGAACATATTTTTTACTGATCAAATTAAGTTCTTTCGTTGAGAAATCTTTTGGGTGCACGTACACCCCGCCCTTTCCGCCACCGAAAGGTAACTCATGGAGGGCGTTTTTAATCGTCATAAGAATCGC
The DNA here is from genome assembly GCF_014207655.1 of Geomicrobium halophilum. Lineage (GTDB taxonomy): Bacteria > Bacillota > Bacilli > Bacillales > Marinococcaceae > Geomicrobium > Geomicrobium halophilum. Next base: position 17,788 of record NZ_JACHHJ010000004.1, read on the forward strand.
TAAGTTCTCCACTTCTTCTTCATGGACATTGGGACTAAAGCGAACTCCTCCTTTATAAAACCCGCTAATATTATTATGCTGGACACGATAAGCAGGAATTCTTGCAATCGTTCCATTATCTCTCGACACTCGAATGTAACTTTTGATGATCTTATCTGTCGTTTTTAAAATCTCCGCGGCTGAATCAAATACGTAACCGTGTTCGTTGTTTAGGAATTCGTCTCGAAATTCTTCTTGTTTTAACTTATCAACAACGTCTTGAATTAAACCACGCGTTTCAGTTCGGCTCATTCACATCTTCCTCCCATTACAAAGTCCTATTATTCCATTCCCAAATCCTTCGATAGTAAACACACTTTTAGAGCCAATGTCATAGTGTCGCCTTTTAAGCGTGGTGTCATTAAAGAAGAAATGGACATTAGTATGGGAGAATAAAAACGGAGTTCTTATCCGAAAACGAGTGCATGCACGCGGGCACCTCAACGTTTACCAAAAGTACCCTGTATATTACTCACCTGGATTTCTAGGAAGTCGAATGATCATTGTCGTGCCAACATTTGGTTTACTTTCTACTTCAATGGTTCCGTGGTGGGCTTCCAACAAGTGTTTCACAATCGCGAGTCCCAGGCCCGTGCCCCCTGAATCACGGCTACGCGCACGATCAACTCGATAAAAACGTTCAAATATACGCGGGAGATCATCTGGATCAATACCTATCCCCGTATCGCTTACACGACAAACGACCATTTCACCGTCTGGATACATGTTCATTTCTACTTTCCCGTCGTTTCCTGTATAGATAATGGCGTTGGTCAGAAGGTTAATAATCATTTGTTTTAACCGTGCGGCATCGCCAATCAATTCGGTGTTCCCATTACTTGAAATATTGAATTGAATTCCTTTATCTTCAGCTTTTTTTCTCAATAGGCGTCCAGCTTCTTCCCCAATTTCGGACAGATCCAGCGAATGCCAGTTTAACTGGAAGTTATGATGTTCAATGCGCGACAACTCCAACAAGTCATTGACCAAATCTTGAAGACGATCGCTTTCTTTCCAAATAATCTCTAGAAATTGTTTTTGGATGTCCTGATCTCCTAATGAATCGCTTAATAACGTTTCCGCAAAACCTTTCAGTGAGGTGACGGGCGTCTTCAATTCATGAGAAACATTAGCGATGAAGTCTTTTCGAATTTCTTCCAATCGTTTCAATCCAGAAATATCGTGTAAAATGATCACAACCCCACGCAATTGATCTTTCGCATTAATCACCGGTGTTCCGTATAGTTCATAATGCTTCGTAGCCCAATCATCATCTAAACGTAATTGTTCACGGGTACGCTCTTCGGTTAAAAAAACCCGCTGAATAAACTGGACGAAGTTTTGGTCATCAATGCGTTCATAGTAAAGGTCATGTAACCATTCATTTGTATTTGTTTGGAAAATGTCATTACACATGCGATTCGCGAGCGTAATACGCCCCCGGCCATCAATAAACAGAAGGCCGCTTCCCATGTTATCAATTAATGCTTCCAGATTTTCTTGTTGACTTTTATAATTAGATGTTGTCTTCTGTAATTTGTACGCCAAAGTGTTAATGGATCGGTTTAATTGTCCTAAGTCATCACTTTTCTCATCAGGAGTACGGGTTTGGTAGTTGCCTTTTGCCAACTCATTTGCCATGGTCGTCACTTGCCCAATCGGACGTGTAATCCTTTGGGTAACCCGATAGCCTAATATAACGATGATAAGAAAAGCCGTAACAAAACTTACAACAATGAATATCCACATTTGCTCAATGGCATCGTTGACTGAATCAATAGGGAGAGCTAGCCTAACATAACCCTCATCCTCTCCTATAGGGTGCGCATAATATAAATGGTCGACGCCGACTGTTTCACTCTCACGCACCGTTGCCCCTTCGACATTTCCGGCCTGGCGAACTTCTTTACGATTTAGATGGTTTTCCATTTCCCCATCTACCTCATTTGATTCTCCAAAAACCTCTCCTTGCTCACCAATGATGGTTACACGTAAATCAAGTTGTGTACTTATTTCTTCCGTAAGCGTTTGCACGTCATTTTCATTATCCTCAATGATTGAAGCAACCATCCGCGCCTCTTTTTGTAAGCGATCAACCGTTTCGTCAACGTATAAATTATGGAGGATCTGACCTATAAGTATGCCTAAAGCCCCGAGTGTAAATAAAATAATAAGTAGCAAGGGGACCATTAAACGCGTACGGAATGTATTCATTGTTTATCTGGACTTTCCATTTTATAACCGATCCCCCGTATGGTCTTAATATACGACGATTTGTTTGTTAACGGTTCTATTTTTTCTCTTAAATGGCTTATATGCACGTCCACAATCCGCGTGTCGCCGACAAATTCATAATTCCACACGGCATTCAATAATTGGTTCCTCGTTAAAACACGGCCGTGATGTTGAATTAAATAACATAGTAATTCGAATTCCTTGGGAGTGAGTTCGAGCTGATCTCCTTTAACATAAACTTCATAATGGGCTGGATAAATTTCAATGTCACCGAGGATTTCTTTTTCCTTTTCAGTCTCACCTTTGTGATTTGTGGATTGTTCCACCCGGCGAATAATGGCACGAACTCTAGCAACTAACTCCCTTGGACTAAAAGGTTTTGTCATATAATCATCGGCACCCAGTTCCAACCCCAAAACTTTATCGAATTCTTCATCTTTAGCTGTCAGCATAAGGATCGGAGAATTCACTTGATTTTCTCGTAAATGTCTGCAAACTTCCAATCCATCCAACCCGGGAAGCATCAAATCAAGGACAATTAAGTCATAAAAGCACTCTCTTGCCAAATCGATTGCCGATGGACCATCCCCCGTACTAACAACGTCATAGCCTGCCTGCTCAAGATTGTATGTTAAAAGGGTCACGATGGACGGCTCGTCATCCACCACTAACAGTTTATAAGCCATAGGTGATCTCCTTCATTCCGACCTTAGTAATTGTAATTGTACAGTGAAAAAGTATTGGTATACAACGTATAAAACGCTACACCCTAAAGATTAAGGTGATAGCGTTTCTATCCTTTAAGACACACAGTGCGTTGTGGATCATCATCTCTAACGCTTTCTACTTATCACGCACGTATGGCCGTACTTGACAATTTGGCCACCACAACCATAAGATTATCCAGTTGTTATTTCTCTACAACCCACGAATAGCTCCCTGTAGGAGTCCTCACGTTCTGGCACTACGTTCTAGCCAAATTTTCCAGTTATATAATCTTCTGTCTGCTGCCTTTTGGGGCTGAAAAATAACTGAGTCGTATCGTTCACTTCTATTAACTGCCCCATATATAGAAAAGCAGTCGTATCCGATATGCGCGCGGCTTGCTCCATTTGATGAGTCACCATAACCACCGTATACTGCTCCTTCAATTTTTGGATTAAGTCTTCAATTCCTTGTGTGGATACAGGGTCAAGGGCAGACGTCGGTTCATCCATTAGAAGTACATCCGGTTTTGTGGCAAGGGCACGAGCAATGCAGAGACGCTGTTGTTGACCACCGGAAAGTTCGAGCGCTGACTCATGCAGACGATCCTTTACTTCATCCCACAGATAAGCATCGGTCAATGTTTGCTCCACGATTTCTTGCAACTGCTTCTTTTTCTTATAACCGTGCACCCTTGGGCCATAAGCAACATTTTCAAAAATACTTTTGGGAAAAGGGTTTGGCTTTTGAAAAACCATACCGATTTGTTTTCGTAAATCTAAGGCATCCATTTTGCCTTTTAGAATGTTTTTACCTGAAAATGTAATGGTCCCACTCAATGTTGCATTCGGTGACATTGAACGAATAAGAAGATTAAGTGTTTGTAACAGCGTCGACTTCCCGCAACCAGATGGTCCTATGAGCGCGGTCACTTCACCTTCAATGACTTCAAGGTCGATGCCATGAATGACCTGGTGTTCCCCATACGCAACTTTAAGGTTTTCAGTCTTGATAATCGAATCTGTCATCTCTTCTTCCCCTTTAACCAAAACGTCCGGATATATAATCTGCGCTTCGCTTTTCTTTCGGATTGGAAAAAAACTGCTTCGTATCTGCGTACTCCACTAGCTCCCCTTGGTAAAAAAATGCAGTGTAATCCGCAATTCTTGCAGCCTGTTGAAGATTATGGGTCACGAGTAAAACCGTATAAGATTCCTTTAATGTCAAAAGCAGATCTTCGATTTTCGCCATCGCGATGGGGTCAAGGGCGGACGCCGGTTCATCAAGTAAAATCACCTCCGGGTGGATACTTAATGTCCTCGCGATACACAGACGTTGCTTTTGTCCGCCAGAAAGAGAATAGGCAGACATGTGAAGCCGATCCCAAACCTCTTCCCAAAGCCCAACCTGTTTAAGGTTTTCTTCTACTTTTTTTGATAGATTTTGTTTTGAATACAATCCATGTTCTTTTAACGGCTGCATGATGTTTTTGGCAATTGATTTTGGGAAAGGGTTAGGATTTTGAAAGACCATGCCAATTTCTTTTCGAAGAGCAACCGTGTCAATTTCTTCATGTAGAAGGTTAACATCATCGTATTGAATGGTGCCTTCAGCCCGAAACCCCGGAACATCATCATTCATTCGGTTAATCGAACGCAGGATTGTGGATTTGCCACAACCGGACGGTCCGATTAAAGCATTAATAGCATTCTTTTTAATCGGCAGATTTACATTTTGAAGCGCATGATAATCTCCGTAATAAATATCTAATTCCTGGATATCGAGCGCCGTTTCTTTCGTTTCTGGTAAAGGTTGAGCTTTCCTTATTTCCGGTAAAGTGACGGTGACCAAGTTACTCCCTCCCTATTTAGACGTAAATTTACGATGGATCCAAGTACCAATCATTCGCGCACCGATATTAAAGATAAGAATTGCCGTGACGAGAACAGCTGCCCCTCCATCCGCAATCTCTCGGATGTCAGGCATAATTCCCTCGCTGTTTACCTTCCAAATATGAACGGAAAGAGTTTCTGCCGGCCTCATTATATTTAATGGAGAAGTCTCCGAAAACGGATTCCAGTTTCCATAATCAAGATTAGGGCTCGTCATCCCCGCGCTATATAATAAAGCCGCAGCTTCCCCAAACACGAGGCCCGCTGATAAGATAATTCCAGTTAGAATTGAGGGAAAAGCACTAGGCAAAAGAATGGTAGTTATCGTGCGCCAGCGCGTGTATCCCAGTGCCATCCCTGCTTCTTTTTGTTGGATAGGGACAGATCGCATAGCGTTTTCACATGTCCGAATCATGATTGGTAAATTAAAAATGGTCAACGTCAAAGCTCCCGCTAATACAGAAAAACCCATATCGAACGCGTTCACGAAAACAAGGAGACCGAACAATCCAAGCACAATCGAGGGCATAGAGGCAAGCGTCTCAATACATATGCGAATCATTGCAGTAAGCTTATTGTCTCTGGCGTATTCAGCCATATATATCCCGCCAGCAAGACCAACAGGGACGGTAAACACCATTGTCCATAAGAGAATATAGAAAGAATTAAATACCTGGTCTTGAATACCCCCGCCAGCACGGAAAGTACTCGACTTACTCGTAAGAAAATCCCAACTAACTTGCTGTACTCCCATATAGAGGACATAGCCCAATAATGCAGTAAGAATAACGACAATCATCATAGCAAAAAACGTAAACGTTGCGGTTGCCAATTTATCGGTGAATTTTCGATTCATTAAAACTTCCTCCTTGCTGCCAGGAAGCGTACAAGCATAACTAAGCCATAGGATAAGATGAGGAGAAGCAATCCAAGCGTCCAAAGTACGTTGTTCTCCGCACTGTTAAACGTTGTATGTCCCATATTTAGTGTAATAATGGTAGTCATCGTGGCTGCTGGATCAAGCAACGAACTCGGAAGAATGGTAGTATTGCCGATCACCATTTGGATCGCAAGTGCTTCGCCGATCGCACGAGCCATCCCCAAAATAATCGCTGTTAAAAGACCAGGCATGGCTGTAGGCAGTAAAACACGCCGGACGGTTTGCCAACGTGTTGCGCCTAACGCCAAGGATGAACTTCTAAGACCATTTGGCAAGCGATTAAAGGCGTCGGCCGATAGCGTCGTCACTGTTGGCAAAATCATGAGGGACACGACTATAACCCCCGCCATTAAACTATAGCCGCTCCCTCCTATGTGGTCTCTAATAAAAGGAACGAGTACTGTCAATCCAAGGTAACCGTAGACAACCGATGGGATTCCCACTAAAATCTCAATGACAGGTTGAAGAATTTTCTTTCCCCAAGAGGGGGCAATTTCCGTCATAAAAATAGCGGCGCCAATCCCAAAAGGTGCAACAATGAGTGCCGATAATACAGTCACTGACAAAGATCCAAAGATAAAGGCAAGCGCACCATACGAAGGGTTAGATCCAGATGGGTTCCAGTTTGTCGATGTTAAAAACTCCAAAGGATTGATACCGCTCATATAGAAGGATTGAAGCCCCTGCTGTGTGAGAAAAATAGTTACAGCAAGTGTCGCTAAAATCGTAACAAAAGCAGCGGAGTAAACGATCACCTTGCCATTCCGTTCAGGATTTTTCAATGATAACTTTTTATTTTTTCGTATTAAACGTTCACTAGCTTTTTCGGTGGTTTGCATAATTGGTATCACCTATATTTTCCTGGGTGAAGTTTTTCTAAAAGGATGGTTATTCGACCGATGTCTCTTCACCTTCAGCATCACGTTCCACTTCCATTTGATTGACATTAATATATCCTTGTTCAGGCACCAACGTTTCCTGAATTTCATCCGAGAGCATAAAATCTAGGAATTCCTTTGTTAAACCTTGCGGCTCTCCATGGGTATAAGAATGTTGATACGCCCATATCGGGTACTCTCCCGTTTGCACATTCTCAGCTGTAGGCTCCACACCATCTATGCTCACTTTAGTGATACTGTCGTCGAAATAAGAGAATGCTAGATATCCAATGGCGCCTTCAGTTTCAGAAACAATTTGTCTTACGGTGTTAGAAGAGTCTTCTGTTATCCCTTCAGCTGGTTCTTCTCCATGAAGCGCGTGATTGACAAATGTCGTTCTAGTTCCTGAAGACTGGGGTCGATTCACGAGTGTGATTTCCTCATCTGCACCTCCTAGTTCAGACCAGTTGGTAATCTCACCCGTCCAAACATCGATCAATTCTTCAGAAGTTAAATCATCTACGCCTGCATCAGGATGAACAACAGGTGCCATACCGACAACAGCTACACGATGGTCTACGAGTTCCCCTGCGTCAATCTCATCTTCCTCTTCCGCGAACAAATCAGAGTTTCCAATATCAACTTGCTCTGCTGCTACCTGGCTTAAGCCTGCCCCGGAACCTCCGGCTTGAACTTGAATATTAGCTTCTGGTTCCTCTTCCTGATAGATTTCAGCAGCTGCACCTACCAACGGTTGCATAGCGCTAGAACCTGCAATTGTTACTGAACCGGATTCATTACCAACCGCTGGGTCGTTTTCTCCGTTACCCCCGCTTTCTTCTGCTGAAGTTTCTGCTTCTTCTTCTCCTCCACAGGCTGCTACTGCCATTACCATAACGACAACCACAAACATCAATAACCATTGCTTTTTCATAGCCAACTCCCCCTGGTTCTATCAATATTTATTCGTATATTTTCACTATAATCGGTGAGTATTGAGTCAATATGGAGACAATGTAAAGATTATGTAAAGGAATCTATAAATAAAAATAACGCTCTTTTTAAGGAAACGTTTAAACCGCCACGCCCCTCTGCTTCACTTGGGTCCTGAACACCTTTTTTCTGTGAAAGGAATGGTGATACGAGTGATTCATTCTTAAACTCAGTGGGGTATTACGGAATCCTAGGTGTTTTTTGAAGACGCTCTAAAAGAACCCAAAGCGCTCTTCCAAACATGTACGAGCCACTCGTCTCCTATTTCGGTGTCCATAAATCAATCATTATCAAAAAATTAAAATGCTCTTAATATTCTCTTCATCTATGAACGTTATGATTTTCATGAATTCAAAAATAGAGAGGAGAGAATGATGGATGTATAAGGAGATGAGTTTTTTCGTTGTAGGTCTTGTATTTATTCTAGGAAGTTTTGGAGTTGCTGAGGTGAATGCATCTAAGGTTCCCGGGGAAAAGGTTGAAAAGGCCGACGACAGTCAACAGGCAGAAAATGTCATTTATATGATTCCCGATGGGTTTAGTGCTGCCTATGCGACGAATTACCGCTTATTCAAAGGGGAGGAAGCCGTATGGGACGAACATTTAAGAGGAATGTATACGACAAATTCTGCAGATTCTAGCATCACGGATTCTGCAGCCGCCGGAACTGCTATGGCAACCGGCGAAAAAACAAATAATGGCATGCTCGGTATCGATCCAGAAGGTAATGAGCTGACTACAATCTTAGAAGTGTTACAGGAGGAAGGGAAATCCTCCGGTCTTATTGCAACTTCCACCATCACTCATGCTACTCCAGCAGCATTTGCCTCCCATGTGGAGGATCGCAGCAATGAATCAGATATCGCAAAAGATTTACTTAATACTGAAGTTGATATATTACTTGGAGGTGGAAAGAATAACTTTCTCCCAGAATCTAAAGGGGGCAACCAAGAGGGAGAGGAGAATCTAATTGCACAAGCAAAAGAGCAGCATTATGATGTTGTAGAAACACGCGATCAATTGCTGGAGGTAGATCTTAATGTAGAAGAAGGGGAAAAACTGCTTGGACTTTTTGCAGATGAAGCCCTTCCTCCAGAAGTACATCGCAATAAAGAAGAAGACCCAAGCCTTGCTGAAATGACAGAAGCAGCGCTTAATATACTTCAAGATGACGAAGATGGATTCTTCCTAATGGTTGAAGGTAGCCAGATCGATTGGGCAGGACATGACAATGATGCAGGATGGGCCATGACAGATGTCGAAGCGTTTGAAAAAGCTGTTCATGCAGCCATCGAATTTGCAGAAGAAGATGGAGAAACGATGGTTGTTGTTGCAAGCGACCATGAAACAGGCGGCATGACAGTCGGGGCAAACGGATCAGATTCAGCTAATCCGGATATGCTAAAAAATGTCACTGCAACCGGTGAAAACATGGCAGCCAAACTAAATGAAGACCGGTCCAACATCGGAGAAGTAGTAAGCCAACATACCGGAATTACGTTAAATGAAGAGGAAATCCAAACCATCGAAGAAACAGAAGACGTCAAGGCAGCAATCAATGAAGTAATTAGTGAAAGAGCCAACATCGGTTGGACAAGCGATAATCACACAGCAGTAGATGTCCCGGTCTATGCATACGGTCCAGGAGCGGATAAATTTACTGGATTCCTTGACAATACAGACTTGCCAAAAATCATAGCGGACGTCACTGATGTTGGATTGAAAGAAAATCATCAACAATCGAAGGTTCATACCGTGCAACCCGGTGAAACCCTTTTTGAAATAGGACGGCAGAACAATTATTTATGGACGACTTTACAGGAAATCAACCAATTACCAAACCCTCACCTGATTTACCCTGGTGAGAAAGTACGATTTCAGTAGAACAGATAGAAAGACCACCCTTATTAGGAAAATGTCATTAACGAAGAGCGCCTGTGCTGAAATCCACAGTCGAAGCGCCGAATTATATCTCCCGTTGCTTGCACTGAAGTCTGTTCCACCGTAAAGGAACAAATATCGCTCCCAGGTTAAACATAAACGGTGGAAGGGCAAAGTAAGCCTAGGAATTCTATTCAAACAAGGAAAAGAGACGTCCCAGAAGGGGATAATAGGTTGCTTAAACCCTCGAAATAATCCCGTATCACTTTAAAAGTGGTACGGGATCACTTGTTTTGATGTGATTTTGACTCTCGAAATTCTTTTAGGGGTTGTTCAAAATGTCAGGGAAAAATAGCTTTTGTATTTCTTCGTCGTCAAGCTCCTCGACCTACCCGACTCTTTGTAGACAGTGTTAAAGAACCATGAGCAGAACTGTGACCGTCAGGATACTTAGTAACGTCGTTACGAATGTTGTACTCGACACCAGGCGTGGCTGCGCATTAAACTGCACGGCAAAAATGACAATATTGGCCGCTGAAGGCATGGCAGCGGTGAGGATTAGGACTTGAGCAAGGAGCGGATCAACAGGGAGTACACTCGTTATTCCTACCGCGATCAGCGGAGAAACAAGTAAGCGAACCACTGCACTATAACTAATTTTCCCCCATTCAAATCCTTGTAGCGGAATATTTGCTAATTGCATCCCCAATATAATCATAACGGTAGGTATCGTTGCAGCCCCTACAATTTCAGTGACTCCGGTAACTGCCATTGGCATTTCGTAAGCAATCAGTTTTGCAAGTAGGGCAGCGATTAAGGCCCATGTTGCAGGCATGGTCAACACCGTCTTCAATGCTTGCCGCATATTGCCGCTTGCCTTGGAGGCAAAATAAACCCCGAAGCTGTTCATAATCACTGATTGAATCACCATAAGAGAGACGCCGTAAGCAAAACCTTCTTCCCCAAAAGCAAAAAGAACGATCGGCGTTCCATAGTTTCCTACATTCATAAATGATGTCGATAAGATGATTCCGGTCTCCGTTTCAGGAGAAAGTCTGAAGAAAAAGGCAATGATTTTATTAATGAGAACAAGACTAAACAAAAGTGTAAAAGCAAAAATGAGCATGTAAACATATTGCATATCTAAAGTCGCGTGATAAATGGTTTCAAACACCAAGCAAGGAGTCATGACATAAATCGCAACGGTAGATACGGGTTTGATATCCACCTGTTTCCATTTCTGAATGACAAAACCAAGTGTAAAGACGAGTATAACCGGGAGAACGACTTCAAAAAAAATTTGCATACCTCTTCTCCTTTCCTCACTGTATAAAGGTATCCTGATCAATAATGAAGAAGTATGCACTTCTTGTTTTGTGCTGATCTATCCTATTGTACCAGCATCCCACCCCGATTTCAGAAGCAGATTAAATTCAAGAATATAAGAAATGCTCTAAATACGTCAGTATTCTCTATAATGCCAAACGCCAGTCACGCCAACTTAACTTTATCTACTGAAATCAGCTTTAATCAAGTTTAATGCTGTTTGAATTTTCCGCTTGTGATGATTATTATTAAAACGTGGGTGATGGAGTACGTCCCCAATAATACGTTACTGAAACTTCTCACCTTTTTGATAAAAAAGTAGTTTCAAACTTTTTCGTAAGGGTAATGGGAGTATAGGTACGTAAATAATTTAAAGGTGTGATAGGATGAGTGCAACTCCAGTAATGGAGAAAGAAGCGCTGGTATTTGACAAACCAACTGTACAAGATGGAAGCAATATGTGGGAACTCGCTAAGAAACTTGGACTTGATTTAAATTCTTCATACAAGTACCTTATGATGAGCGAGTACTTCTCTGAGACTTGTGTAGTTGTAAAAGAACAAGGAGAACTCGTAGGGTTCGTAACTGCGTTCATCCTTCCTGAACAAGATGATACAGTGTTTGTATGGCAAGTAGGTGTTGACCCCTCACAACGCGGCAAAGGCCTGGCTTCTCGTATGCTCTCAGAACTGCTCGATCGCGAAACATGCAACGAAGTAAAATATCTTGAAGCAACAGTCACCCCGTCGAACGACGCTTCGCAAAAACTATTCCGGCGACTCGCCCGTACGAACGAAACAGCATGTCATGTGTCGGAATGTTTCTCCGAAGATTTGTTCCCGGGGGATAACCATGAAGCGGAACTTTCCTTCAAAATTGGTCCCATGGTTCACAAATAATCACATTCCCTTACGACTGCATAAACACACAATTAGAGCTGGCAACTAAATGAAGGGAGAACGTTTTTACTAATGACTACAAATGTAATGAGTGTTTTTGAAGAGTTAGAATCAGAGGTAAGGAGCTACAGCCGTAGCTTCCCTACCGTCTTTCATAAGGCAAAAGGCTATCAGCTATGGGATGAAGATGATCATGCTTACATCGATTTCTTTTCAGGTGCTGGTGCGTTGAATTACGGTCATAATGATGACCATATGAAAGACAAATTAATTGAGTACATTCAGGAAGACGGCATTACTCATTCTCTCGATATGGCTTCAAAAGCCAGACGTGAATTTCTAACTGCATTTCAATCTACAATTCTTGAGCCTCGTGACCTCTCTTATAAAATTATGTTTCCTGGACCAACAGGTACAAACGCCGTAGAGGCTGCCTTAAAGCTTGCTCGTAAAGTAACGGGTCGTACGAATGTCGTTAGTTTCACTAATGGTTTTCATGGCATGACCCTCGGATCTCTTGCGGTGACTTCCAACAGTTTTAAACGAGCAGGAGCTGGTGTACCACTAGGAAACGCCGTCACTATGCCATATGACAAATTTGTCCATGAATCAATTGAAACCCAGATGGAGCACATCCGCAGCTTCCTCGACAAAGATGGCAGCGGTGTAGATGCCCCTGCGGCCATTATTCTAGAGACCGTACAGGGCGAAGGCGGCTTGAACGCGGCAAGCAATGAATGGCTAAGAGAAATCGAAAAACTTGCTCATGACATTGGGGCTCTTCTTATCGTGGATGACATTCAGGCAGGAGTTGGACGGGCTGGTACATTCTTTAGTTTCGAACCAGCTGGAATCAAACCAGACATCGTCTGCTTATCGAAATCCATTGGCGGTTACGGCTTGCCATTAGCACTCACCCTTTTTCGTCCTGAACTAGATATTTGGGGTGCCGGTGAGCATAACGGTACTTTCCGTGGTAATTGTCCTGCTTTTGTAACTGGAACAGCAGCTCTAGATTACTGGAAAGATCCTTCATTTGAAAAAGAAATTGCAAGAAAAGCAGACAAAATCACCTCATTCCTTACAGAAATGATCGACAAGTACCCGGCTTTAGAAGGAAGTTTACGGGGGCGAGGCTTTATTCAAGGTATTCGCACAGGCGTTCCTGACCTCGCTGAAAAAGTAGCAGAGCATGCTTTTAGCCATGGTCTGATCATGGAAACAGCAGGCCCAAATGATGAAGTCTTTAAGCTTTTCCCACCGCTTATTATTAATGACGAAGGTCTGGATGAAGGTTTACGCCGTCTTGAGCTTGGGATTAAGGACGCAGTACAATAATACAGCAGGACACTAACTACACGGAGGACGTACCCATGAAAACAGTTCAACTTGAAGATATTATTGGATCCGATCAAGAGGTAGACGGCGGCAATTGGGTAAGCCGCAGGCTTATTATGAAAGATGATAATATGGGGTACTCGGTCAATGACACGATCATCCGCGCTGGTACTGAAACCCATATTTGGTATCAAAACCACTTGGAATCTGTCTACTGCATTGAAGGCGAAGTTGAAGTTGAAACCCTAAAAGACAACAAGAAATATAGAATTACACCAGGCACTCTTTATGCTCTTGATGAACATGATGAGCACATGCTTCGCGGCATTAAAGACGCACGCATGGTTTGCGTATTTAACCCGCCATTAAGTGGGCGCGAAGTTCATGATGAAAACGGCGTTTATCCAGCAGATTTAGATTAGAGGTTCAAAAAGACCCTAGGCACGAAAGCCAGGGTCTTTTTTCGTGGTTCATGGACATTTCAAAAATATGCGGGCATTGATTTGCACGCATATTTATCCTTTAATCATCCTCTTCAGTTAACCTAGGCTCTTCCCAATAATCATCTGAAATTTCCTCTAAGTTCTCAACGTTGAACGTACTCCATTCAACACGACTCAATACTTCTTGATCAAAACGCATATTAAAAATCGTATCAAACTCTCCAGGTCCAGTTTCAGGCTCAAAGTATATGTCCCAAATCAACTGGATTTCTTCAACATCTTGAATTTGAGAAAGCCTTTGCAGCACAAGTGCCGAGCGGTTTAATGTGGAAGAACGAATAAGATCGGTGGTTACATTGTCTTCAGTCGTAAGGTGTGCTGCTAAGTGGTTGTTGGAATAATCAATGTTTTGGACTACATCATTATTTTCCACGGTAACTTGACCAAGGCCGGCAGTTATATGCCACTCTGCTTTCTCTTCAACCGTGTTTAGCGAATCGGGAACATCGTAGGAATGATCAGCAATAATCATATTGGAAGGGCTCGAAAACATTAAAAAAGCCCCCAACGTGATCAGTACCGCTGAAAAGCTGGTCGCAAAGAATTTAAGATGTTTGTAACGATTCTGTTTACGCTGCGGCCAAGTTACAAACATGAGAAAAGCAGTGAACACGGTGAATACTCCGGCGATCATTAAAGCAGTTAGTGAAACTATCGCCAATGTTGTTGCCCCCCGTTTATTTCTACGTCTCTCTTTTAGTATACATGATCAAATGGCTTACCAAACCCTTAATTTATGAACGTTTCATGTCTATTGTGAAGCACATACATCTCTAACCATTGATGGTGCTTACAAATCGTCCCTTCTTTTTTCATTCCTAAACTTTTCGCTATTTTAATGGATGGAAGATTATAAGGATGAATTAAAGAAGTAAGCGTGCTAAGACCTAAATGTTCAAAGGAAAACGTTCGACAAGCTTGTGCAGCCTCTTTCCCATATCCCATCCCCCAAAAGGTTCTTGTCAAAAGATAACCAAATCCCATTCGTACCTCACCTTGAATCTTTTGAGGACGGAGACCACATTGGCCAACGAATTGTCCTGTTTCACGTTTTTCTATAATCCAATACCCAACTCCGAAGCTTCTATAATCATTCATGGACTGGTTGATCCATTTTTCGGTTTCTTGTTTTGTTTTCGTTCCCTCAGAAAAGCGCATCACTACAGGATCAGAGAACAATGTCTGTAAAGATGACCGGTCATTTGGCACCATTTCCCGGAAATGTAAGCGCTCGCTATTGAACATGTCAGTCACCTCATGTAAATAACTTCTTACCTAACCTTTATTTTAGCATTGAATCCATAAAGACATGAAGGCGATTATTTAAACTTCCTAGGAAATCATACAAAGCGTTATCGATATGTCTATACCAATTGAAAAATTCTATCCTCCACCTCGAATACACTCGTCGACGATGCATGCAGCTTGGTATGAAGAACAAGAGGGATGTCCCACAAACGTCCGTCCCTGTAATTGAGCAAGAAAAATATAGCTGGTACTTGAAGCTCCATCATTAGCGTGTATATGCTATTAATGAAGCGGAAAAAAAGGTTCGGTTCCTGTTAAATGATCCAATGACTGAAATTGATACCCTTCGGCTTCAAGGTCATCAATCACATCCCCAAGTGCTTCTGCATTATCTTGGGAAACCGAATGAAGTAATAACACAGCGCCGGGGTGAACACGGCCCATGATGCGATCATAGGCATAATCTTTTCCTTTCTGCGTACCTGTATTCCAATCAACATAAGCAAAGGACCAAAAAATATGTTGATATCCTTCATCTTTTGCAATCGACAAGGTCCTTTCATTAAATGTACCTTGGGGAGGACGTAAATACTTCATCTCCTTCCCTGTCATGTCGTTATATAAATGATTAACCTTTGATAACTCCTGAACAATCTTCTCATTACTTAATTCAGGAAGACTCGGGTGACTCCATGAATGATTCCCCACAATATGGCCTTCAGATGTCATCCTTTTGATTAAATCCTCCTGCTTTTCCAAATAATGCCCCGTCACAAAAAATGCTGCTGGTACGTTTTTTTCTTGTAAAACGTCTAATATAACCTCTGTGCACCCATTTTCATAACCGCTATCAAATGTTAAATAAAGGTTCTTCTCTTCCGTGTCGCCAATATAATAGCCATCATAACGATCAAGCAATTCAATATAATGCGGTTCAGTGGTAGCCGGTTGGTTGTTTTTGGCTGGTTTGAAATTCCAATCATAAATTTCTTCACTATATGCTGCATCACTTCCTAAAGTGAACAGTATAATCATAGCTAATAAGAGTTTGAAAGCGACCCCTTTTGCGTTCATTTTTACACAAACCTCCTTAAATAACCCTTTTCTTCACTGCTCCTTTTCGGTATGCTAGAGTTTATGGGTATGTCTGTTAGGCTAGATCACGATATACATTTTGAACATCCTCTAAAAAGGAGTTTTTTATGAGCGTAGATACAAAAGACCCTATTACACCAGCCAATGATCCTTGGGAAGCTTATTTCGACTATCAAAGCTTTGGAAAATCCATGTTAACGAATGTTGAATTTACAACGACGACACTTTGTAATATGCGTTGTGAACATTGCGCTGTTGGATATATGCTTAATCGAAAAGACCCAGACGCCTTGCCATTTTCGTTATTAAAGGAACGGTTAGATGAAATTAAGCACCTTCGTGCTTTAAGCATTACAGGCGGGGAGCCGATGCTCAATAAAAAATCGGTGGATGAATATGTTGTACCTTTACTTCGCTATGCCTATGAACGTGGGGCACGTACTCAAATCAATTCAAACCTTACCTTACCGTTAAAACAGTACGGAGATATACTTCCTTATCTGGATGTCCTACATATCTCCCATAATTACGGAAGCTTTGATGACTTCGCTTCAATTGGTTTTGCCCATATGCCACATCCTCCATCTATGGAGAAAAGAGCTGTATTTTTTGAGCGCATGATTGAAAATGCGCGAGAACTGTCGAAGCGGGGAATTATGGTCTCTGCGGAGACGATGCTTAATAAACGTACACTCCCCCACCTGGAAGCGATTCATGACCAGATCGTTAACATGGGCTGCCAAAGGCATGAGGTTCATCCGATGTATCCAAGCGATTTTGCCAGCACCCTAAATATCGCCACTCTCCCCGAAATCAGAAGCGGAATCCATCGTTTGCTTGATCACCGTCATCCAAATACATGGATGCTGTTTGGGACGTTACCTTTTTACGCTTGCAATGATGATGAAGACGATCTACACCTTTTAAAAAGGTTATATAATACCGATCATGTTACAGTCAGAAACGATCCCGATGGGCGGAGCCGGTTAAATGTGAATATCTTTAATGGAGAAGTATCTGTCACTGATTTTGGAGACGAACCTTCACTTGGAAATATCCAGAGCACTTCTTTACCAGAATCATTCGCCATATGGCAGCAGACAGAACTCGCTCAGTCCCTTCAGTGCCACTGTTCATCTGTACAGTGTTTAGGGCCGAACGCACTCGTCAAGGACGCCTATTATAAAGACGTTGATTTTCAAAAACGAAAAAGCAAGCTGTAGACGTTCAACCTTCGCCTCTGCGAAGGTTTTTTATCTGTTCAAAAGTACTGAAACGATTTGCCAAAAGAGAGATGTTGTTTTCAAGATTTAGCAGTCCCTGGTTTGGTTCCTATCAAGTTTCAAACCCATTTCTCATCAGCCGCGTACTTCAGTGGTAGGTTGGACCGTCTACATATAAAATGGCATTCCATCCTTAAGCCCCTCCCCTGTTATTTTTGCTTATTATTTTCAGGGAAGGGCGCTTTTATCCATATAGGGTTGACGAGCAGCAAAAGAAAGATCGATGTTTGGGATGGAACCCCCACCGGGAAGTTCTCGCCCTGAGTTTAGGCGTTCTGGCTCCGGGTTTGGAACTTCTCGCCCTGAGTTCGGGCGCTCTGGCTTCAGGTTGGGAAGTTCCGACCCGGTTCAGGGCATTCCTCCCTGGTTTATTCCCAACCAGGTTGTGTGTTGCCGAACATATAAAAAACAGTGCCTCGTCTGAAGCACTGTATATCGAGTTTATTCTAATGTAAACGTCTCGGTAATTTTTATTGCTGGTTCAACGGATTGAACGATCGAGCAATTTTTTTTCGTTAGTGTCATCATTTTCGCCATTTGTTCATCTTTAACCCCCACGGCATCGATGTTGAAATGCAAGTGAACTTCTTCAACTTCATGGGGCTCGGCATCGTTTCGAGTTACATCTGCATGAATGCGGATATCATTAATTTCGATACGCCGCTTTCTCATAATTTTACGCAGAACACTCCCGCTGCAACCAGCAATGGAAGAAACGAGCAATTGATAGGGGCGGAATCCATGTTCTTCATTTCCAGAAATGACAAGCTTTCCGTAAGGTGATTCAATGTTAAATGCTTCTTCGTTTTCGATGCGAAAGTCCATTTCTACATTCCCTCCAGTCATGATCTATTTTACCGAACGTTGAGCATTTTCGCACGCATGACAAATCAGGAAGGAAAAAATATTATATCGTTGACGGACTGGCTTCGTACTTTGGCTTCGGTATACATCCAGGCCTTGCCTCATCATTAAGAGGTTTTCTTCGACGTAGTTTTTTTCTTTGATGTTGCCGATTTTTTTGAGCCTGACTTCTTTTTCGTACTGTCCACCGATGCCTGCAATGCGTCCATGAGGTTGGTGACATTGTCGGGTTGTTTTTCTTTTTTCGGAGTTACGACATTTTCACCGCTTTGTTTCGATTCAATAAGATCCATTAAATTCTTCCGGTATTCATCTTCATACTTCTCCGGTTGAAAGTTTGCCGTCAACTGATCGATTAACAAGACAGCGGTATCTAATTCCTTTTTCGCAACATTTTCTTCTGACGGTACATTCGGCACATCCTCTGTAGCACGTATTTCATCCGGGTAATGCAACGTCTCCATTAACAAGGTTTCATCACGAATCCTTAAGACCGCAAGCTGTTCTTTGGAGCGGATCATGATTTTTGCAATCCCTACCTTACGTGTATCTGCCAACGCTTTCCGAAGTAGTGCATACGCCTTCGTACCACCGTCACCGGGACCTAAATAATAACTACGGTTAAAATAAATCGGATCAATTTCATCAATATGAATAAAATCCAAAATTTCCACCGCTTTATCTTCGTTCGATTGCTTTAACGATTTCAATTCTTCATTATCAACCACAACGTAGCGGCCGTCGTTCATTTCATGTCCCTTGACGATTTCCTCGTTGTCTACCGTTTCCTCGCATACGGGACATACTTTTTCGTATTTAATCGGTGTATGACATTTTTTATGGAGATTGCGAAATGAGACCGCCTTATCTTCAGTGGCTGCGTGTAACTTGATCGGGATCGTAACAAGTCCAAACTGTATGCTCCCTTTCCATATCGTATGCAAATGAATACCTCCTATTTTACTCATTAGTTTGGAAGTGTTGAAGAGATTCATACGTTTGAAAAATTCACCAATGGATCATAATATACCCACAAATGTTCAACATGGAGGTATTACCCATGTCATTGATGTTAGCTGTAGCCGGTCAAGACATCCCTTCAGGAAATGAATGGAATTATGAGTTAAAATATGATGGATATCGCGCCCAGCTGATTTGGGAGGGGTCTAGCTGTACGTTACTCAGTCGTAATCAAAAAGATCTTAGTAAGCAATTTCCAGAGATTATTGAATCATGCCGGGATCATTTTACCGAAAGTGAAACGTTACAGTTAGACGGGGAAATCATTCTGTTTACCAACCCTGGCCTCGCTGATTTTCACGCATTAAAGCGACGCCATCGTTTACGCTCCAATGACAAAATTCTCGTTGAAAGTCAAAAACGACCAGCATATTTTCTTGCCTTTGACTTGCTTGAATGCCAAGGACAATCAACGAGGAGCTGGTCTTATATTGATCGAAAAAAAGAACTGAGACGGTTATTCAAACACTATGCTTTGCCTAAGACCCCAGTCCCGCATGATCAACGTCGAGTCCAATATGTCCCTGCTACAGAAAATGCTAAAGATATTAAAGCTCTCGCCCACCTATACAGAAGTGAAGGCATCGTGGCCAAAACCAGCCGTCATCCATATGCAAATGAACGGTCGGAGGCCTGGGTGAAAGTAAAAACCCCCCATATTCTCACCTGTTTCATTCTTTCGTATCAACCCAGCAATGGATATTTTGAAGTCGGTGTCTTCCGTTCCGGTCAAGCCGTCACCGTCGGTCAATGTGCTCATGGCTTCAGTAAAGCGGAAAAAGAAACGCTCGTAACGATCGTGAAAAATAATGGGAGATGGGATCAAACGCGTAACATGTATGACATCGAGCCGTCGATCGTCGTTACGGTAGCATACACCACCTACGCTGATGATTTTCGTGAACCCCGGTTCCAGTCTTTTAAACTAAACACCCCTGCCCGCCAATGTACATGGGAAAACTGGCTAAATACAGCACTAAAATGGCCGGAGCATGTTTCATTTACGCATCCTGAAAAGCCGCTATGGGTAAAGCCCGAGATATATAAGAGAGATTTCCTTGAATACGTGCGCACCGTCGCTCCTTATGTATTGCCTCACCTTCGTGCTCGCTTACTAACGGTCGTTCGTTATCCACACGGAACGTTCGCGGAAGCTTTTTTTCAAAAACAATGTCCAGACTATGCCCCTTCATTTGTAGATACATTATCTTTTGAAGATACGGACTACATCGTTTGTAACCACGTCGATACATTGTTGTGGCTGGCTAATCAACTTGCGATTGAATGGCACATTCCCTTCTCACTGTCCACGAGTGCTTATGTTGAAGAAATTGTTATCGACCTTGATCCCCCTGATGCTAAGGCTTTCTTATTAGCCATTGAAGGGGCTGCATTTATAAAAGAGATTTTCGAGCAATTGCAGTTAACTAGTTTTGTGAAATTTTCGGGGAATAAGGGGCTGCAAGTATACCTGCCGCTGATAAAAAATCGCTATACGTACGAAGATACCCATCCATTTACCGAAGCAATTGGAGCATATTGCCTGCAGAGACGACCTGATTTATTTACACGTGAACGCTTAAAGAAAAATCGCGGCCGTAAACTTTATATTGATATACCTCAGCACGCCTTTGGCAAAACGATCATTGCCCCGTACTCCCTTAGAGGAAATGATGATGCGCTCATCGCCTGTCCTTTGTTCTGGGAAGAGGTGAACAAAAGCCTGGATCGGTCCCAATTTACCCATAAACACGTGCAAGAACGACTCCTATATGACGGATGTCCATTCTACACGCTCAGGGACACTGAAAATGAACTCCCTGATTTCGGCTAGGAATGACGGCAGTTTTCCTTTAGATCCCGGAGGCACAGATTTTAATAACGTTTCCCGACAATTAATAAAAGTCATATGCATCGTCTTTTTATTCATCTTTTTTGAAATACGCCATGGACAGAATGTACAAGATTCCTATTGGTAACTTTGATCCTCCGTCTTTTATTTAGCGATGATAACCAGAGAACCTATTCTTAAACGTTAAGAGCTGCTAAATATTGGTTTTCATCTATTTGGTAAAAAAAGATCTCATTTTGCTTTTTCAGTTCAAGCATAGTATAATGTCCATAAGTCAGACGTAAACTAAAACGACCGTGAATGCTACCAACATCCACGGTCTAACAACAGAACGAGTCCTTCAAGGGCTTGTTCGCTAAATTACAAGAAGCCGCCCTTTGGTTTTGGACATCTCAAGGGCGGTTTTATTTAGTTCCACTGTCTTTATCTCGACCAATGAAATAGACGAGCGTAGAAACCGTTGCACATAACAGCAAAGCTTCAAACACCGTCATAGCCTCACCTCCCTTCTGTCCGTATGAACCGGACGAAGGAAAGCGAACGACCGCCCTTGAGAACGTTGTTCTGTTGTACTAGCCATTCTAACACACATTGAAAAAAATGGCTTTCATTCATTTTTATAACTTCTGCCCTTTATGCAAGTCCATCCTCCCTTGTATCCTTGTTTAAAAATATAACGTATTGTCGAAACTAGGAATACGTTATAGTGCGTGCTCAAAAAGGAGAACAAAAGCAAGTCGCCGAGCCTCCACATGAAGGATGTGGATGACTTAAACGTTCGGCCCGGAACGTTCCGGAGTTTTTGAACATCCTTATATCGTACAACAAGCAAGGGAGAATACGACATGGCTAACGATTTTAAAACACCAAAAGTTGTCGAAAAAAAACAGCAAAAATTGAAAAAGCAGCAAGCTGACTTAAAGAAAAAGCTCAACAATGTTAAAAAACATCAAAAAAAAGCTGGCAATTAGTGTCAGCTTTTTAATTAGCCCTTATTCCGCTGATTTTCTATAATAAGCTTTTTCCTTTTCGAAAGTTCCCACTGTTTTGTTTTTAATTTCTGCGAACGCTTATTGGATAATTTTCGATACGATTCAAATAAAGGCTTTTCATTCACTTTCATCATTCGCTCCCTCCCTATGCTTGTCCTGTCTTAACTCATTTAATTTATTGACAATAAGGCAGCAAAAATAAAGCATGTCCTGAATAACTGTTAATCTCATGATACTACTTTCAGAACCCTCCAACAAGTCTTTAACTTCTGGATCATCCGTTTCTCTAATATAAATCGTGAATACCCAATTCCTATCATCGTACATTTTCATTGTCCATCGAATGGTTCCATCCTCTTTATTAAATTGACTTTCTTTCCCGCCGCCCAGTCTTAATGCTTGTACATACGGATGCTCATTATTTAAAACGGAAATCTCCTCATCGAGTACTTCGATCTCGCCTCCTGCATAATCAACTAAGATCAATTGATCCTCGATTTGTTTATACAGGCTATATTGTACGCCATAATCAATCACCGATAAATTAAAACGATCCCTCGCCATCAGGTTTAAATGAGTTTTAAACTGCGCGAGTATTTGGAAAATATACTGTATATCATTTTTATACTCCTCCGCATCTTTAATCGCTTCCTCCAACAACATTTCATATTCATGAGCAATTTGCGTGATCTCATCGATATTAGCATTCTTTTCAATAACAGCTGTAATCTCTTGGCTCATCGTATGAGCGTAATCTCTTTCCAGCGCAAGGTTACTTAGTGCCTCATACTCAAGTGGCCTTTTACGCTTATAGACAGCTACATTAAAATGTTTTGTATCCGGATTACTCATGACATCCTCCGCAAGTGCCTTTATATAAAGACTACCCATAGCAAATACAATAGCTATAAAAACGAGAGCTGTTACGAAGTGCAAGAGCTCCATTTGTTCCCAATCCAATAAGAAAAAAATCCCCAATAGACCGCCCGATGGTACACCGAAAATGGTCAGGAGGCCTTGAAGGTTCACCCTTTCTTTCAGCTCAAGGAACCCTATATAAACATACGTCCTCCATTTAGGTTCTACCAATTCTTCCCCGTGCACCTTATTCAGTAAAGGGTTGAGCTCTTTATCTGTCACTCTAAGAAACCGCTTCATTTCCGAACGTTGTATGTGATCACCCCGACGATTTCAATTGTATTCCTTAATTATAGCATAAAAGATCTCAATTTTCGAACATATATTCCTAAAAATCAGGGGGCGCACATTGCTACGACCTCCATAAAATGCCATACTAAATGAACAACGCGTGCGAGAGGATGAATGGAAATGTTCACGCAGATTGTAAAAAAAATGATACGAACCACGTGGGAATACAGGCTTTTCGATATCGCTGCACAAATGGCTTATTATTTTCTACTAGCACTCTTTCCTTTGCTGATTTTACTGCTTAGCATTATTAATTATTTTCCCGTTGGAACAGAAGATGTCCTTGAGCTCATCAGCCCCTATGTTCCAGAAAATTTGCTTTCATTTATTGGCACAAATGTAAGCGAAGTGTTCGATGTAAGAAGGACAGATACATTATCACTCAGTACAATTGCCACCCTTTGGCTTACGTTCATGGGTTCGTTTGCTGTGATTCGCTCTGTAAATCGAGCCTACCAAATGCCCGAGCCTTCTTTGCCGCGTATGATCGGTGTCGGGACCGTCCTCGTCTTTTCTTTACTAGGCGCAGTAATTGTTTCATTAATGTTCCCGGTCTTCGGAGAACCCGTTGGGCAATTTGTGTTTGGCATCCTTGGTATTGAAGAGCACATGGCACCTTTCTGGTCGTTCATCCGCTGGAGCATTAGCTTTCTCGTCGTCGGTGTTGTTCTACTCATCCTTTATATCATCGTCCCCAGTCATCGTATAAGTTGGCGGGATACATGGCCGGGCGCATTATTCGCAACCATTGGCTGGCAAGCGGCTTCCCTAGGTTTTTCTTATTATAATCAATGGAGCGATTACTCGCTCATCTACGGTGGACTCGGCACGATGATTGGTTTGATGATTTGGTTCTTCCTCACTGCTTTCATGATTTTGCTCGGCGCCCAGTTGAACGCGATCCTTATGGATATACACCGTTCGAAAAGGTAGAACGCTAACTTTGATTAAACAAGGGCAAAGAGCGAAGCTTCCTGGCCCGATGTAGGTCCTTTGGAGCTTCTGCCCTTTTTAGCATCAATATTGTTTGCGGAAACACCCTATGATTGTATAAACTTCAAAATTTGTTCATTCACTAGGGATGGCTGCTCTTGATGTACCCAGTGCGTAGCTTCCCCAATCCAAACCCCGGATCCCATCTTCGTTAATTGCAAACTTTTCTTCGCCAGCCTTTTAGAAAGGAAAACATCCCCAACTCCCCAAATGATTTTTGTAGGAACATCCACGGAATGTACTTTACCAATGTCCGTCATACTACGGGGAATAGCCCGATACCAATTCAACATGCTCGTCAATGCACCTGGTTGTTTCCAGGCGATTTTATATTTGACTAATTCGTCGGTGGAAAAGGTTCCATGGCGGCTTGTCCTTTGTAAAGCCTGTGCCAATCTGGTGAAATTTTTGTTCCCCAACGTTTGCTCAGGAAACTGCGGAAGTTGAAAAAAGAACATATAAGCACTCCTCAGCCATTGGATGGGATTAGCTGCCAACCCCTTTGGCATAACGGCAGGATGAGGGATATTAATCACTATTAAGTGCTTGACCACGTGAGGACAAGTGCTTGCGAGATGCCAGCCGACAGCCCCGCCCCAATCATGGCCAATGACCGTAGCACCGTCTCGTTTGAAATGTTGTATGAGGCCGATCACATCATCTTTCAGTTGATTAAGACGGTAGGGCCGAACCCCAGTAGGTTTTTCACTCAAATGATAGCCGCGTTGATCCGGTACAACCACTTTGTAGCCGGCAGCTGCTAATACTAAAATCTGTTTTCTCCATCCAAACCAGAAATCCGGAAAACCATGTAACAATATAACAAGCTTCCCATCTTCAGGTCCCGCCGTCACAGTATGTAACCGTACACCGTTCGTCTTAACATATTGAAAATGGATAGCCTCCATCCTAGCCCTCCCCAAAAATGAGAACCTTCAAATGCATAACACACTTGAAGGTTCTCTTCGTCACCGATTATCTTATTGCTTCATCATATACTTGATTAAGAATTTCAGTAGCTGGTTTCGATCCTAGGTTTTTCGTGATCTTCCCTTTTATATGGGAAGTATCCAAATGTTGGCCAAGTTCCGTTACCGACTCATTGCTGCCTACAAGATAAGCACCATTTAAATTTCGGCTCTTGAGCTCTTTGATTAACACGGGAGCAAGGCTTTTATACCAGCGGTGCTTGTTCTCTTCAAAGCGGCGATTAAAATCATCGATGCTTGTGTCCGCAGCGGATGGTGGTGAAGACTGATCATCGTAATCCACCCAGTCTTCCTTTTCTAAATCCCAGCTGTATTTTTTCTCGTCACGCACTTCCCCGAGTGCAGTATCCAAGAGTGTAACATCACGTTGCTGTATGACAATAATCCCCGTTGCCGGATACTCATTTTGCAATTCTTCCAGCTGGTTGGTTGCCGGTTTTGACTCCCAGTGAAAGGAGGATTCAACAGGAACTTGAAGAATTTTAGCCGTCCAGATCTCCCCATCAGCAGAAGCAATCAGAACGAAACTTTTTTGCATGTTCATTTGCTGATCAAAAATGTGTTGATGTGCTTGATCAAGAAGCTTTTTTAATACCTTTACTTCGTCTTTTTCATCACTTTTCTCGGCATATTCCTCAAGACGCTTTATGCCATTTTTTAGACGGATCTTCCATTCCCCTCGGGTTTGGCTTTGATCGCTTACATCGGTATTTAAGTAAATCGTTAAAATGCCAGTATCATCCTGTTTATTTTTTAATTGATTAAGATCTTCTGTGAGTACCATGTCATTTGTCCTCCTCATCGTCTTGTACTCTTTATATTTCCGAAGTAAAAAAAGCTTAAACCTGTCTTTTATTCGAATTCTCATGTTCTTGTGGAAGAGAAGCCGATGGTTCCGGTGACTCCTGTTGATCAAGACGATACTGCTGCAAATCTTTGGCAGCGACTTTTGCTGTATCAATCATATCCGTGGCCGTTCCCTTCAGGTGCGACGAATGTTTTGCGATTTCCTCAACATCTTTTCCGGCGACTTGGACAAGTCCATTGACCTTTTCTGTTGTTCCTTTAATTAAATCACTAATCTCTTCCTGATTCTCTTTGACAAAAGTGCTCGCATCTGTCACAAATTGCTTTCCTTCTTGCACACGAAGGATCACTTTCTTCCGGGCATTTCGGTTGAATACCAAATATCCCATGACCGCTGAAACACTCCCAATCGTTATCAATATGCCCCATTTTCTTTCTTTCCTTATCAAGGTTATCCCTCCATCTACATCTTCTAAGTATAGTTTACCACATCAGTAGAGCTTTTATAGCATCTCGCCTTATCTAACCAACAACCCCGTTATTCCGAGAATTCTTCTTTAAATTGTAACATTTTATCATCATTTTGTTATTGTTTAAAATCGTCTAAATACGGTAGAATAAATATACAAGGAAATGACATTTCCTTAAAATAAATAGAGAGAAAAAATGCCTGGGGTAAATCGTTTTAGCGGTGTGGGAATGTCATTTTCTTCACTATAAACGAAAGGGAGAGAGAGAAAGATATGCGCAGACCATTTCGAACATCATTTTCAGAGTTAGTTGATCAAAATAAACAAGACCTTGAGAAGGACGCCGATTTGCTTGATGATATTGAAAAGCGTATCGAAGATCGGCAGCTACGCCGTCTCAAGAAGCAAAATAACCGG
This sequence comes from Geomicrobium halophilum, assembly GCF_014207655.1. Classification (GTDB taxonomy): domain Bacteria; phylum Bacillota; class Bacilli; order Bacillales; family Marinococcaceae; genus Geomicrobium; species Geomicrobium halophilum. The sequence goes on from NZ_JACHHJ010000004.1 coordinate 44,656, forward strand.
AAAAAAGAGGCGCTTTCTTAAGCGATCCTCTTTTTTTTTATATTTTTAGGGAGGCGATATAGCCGGCCCTTCCCCCTCCTTATAAAGCGAGAGTCCCTCCCCTATCTGGATGTTGATCCTATCAAAAAACTCCCACCTCTAAAAACAACAGAGGTGGGAGGGAATTCATGAACGAGTCATTTCTCTGTGAATCAGATGGTAGACGATCGACCGAATCGGTTCAGCTTCGTTTAGAAGCTGATGTTTTCCCTTCTCTATCAGAGAGACTTTGGCATTGGGAAACTTTTCTTTAAAAAACCGAAGGTTGTGTTCCCATGCCACCGTTCGATCATCAGTCCCTTGTAAAATACTAATATTCATTGGATGAGCAGGCAGTTTGCGAAATCTCTCTTCCCATTCAAACATCGCCCGTACCCATGTTAGTGGGATCCGCGAAGATGAAAGTGGATCTTTCTTTTGTTGCAATAAGAAATCTTGATCTGAGGAGTTTGTCCGGTAACGACGCGAGACATGTTCGATAAAAGCTTGGGCAGCATAATAACCCAGTTTCGTCTGTTTCCAGGCGCGTGACCGTAGTAACGGTGCGACAAGAATACATTTTTTCCAATCAACGTCTGGTTCAGATAACACATAATGGGCAGCAACCCCTCCCCCAGTGCTGTGACCGATGATTACTTGAGGATGGATATGATGTTGTGCTAATCGTGCTAGTGCTTTTTGCAAGGTTAAATGGTAGTCATGGAAATTTTCAATACGATATCTTTTTCCACCTGAAATGCCGTGACCTTGAAAATCAACAGCAGTCACGCTATATCCTTGATTGGTCAATGCACGGATAAAAGGAGCAAGGGAGCCGCTATGATCCATAAATCCGTGTAATAATAAAATTTCCTCCTTGATATGAGAAGGAGCGAAGCGCTGCATAAAGACCGGCACATCATCAATGTTTAAATGAAAGCGCTGATAATGGGTATGAAGAGGAAAACGATAATAGTACAAATAATTTTTTAAGCGCTCCACGTTCTCATAGCCTCCTAAATGTTATCATTTCTTTTCGCTAAAATGTTGTTTATATTCGCCGTAGCCTTCTTTTTCTAACTCATCCACCGGAATAAAACGCATAGCTGCAGAATTGATGCAGTACCGAAGTCCATTCGGGCCTGGGCCGTCTGGAAATACGTGCCCTAAATGAGAGTCAGCTTCTTTACTTCTTACTTCCGTTCTCCGCATCCCATGACTCGTATCCAAGTTTTCTTTTACTCCTTGACTAGATAATGGCTTCGTAAAACTTGGCCAACCGCAGCTGGAATCAAACTTTTCATTAGAGGTAAACAAGGCCTGCCCAGAGACGATATCTACGTATAAGCCTTCCTCAAAGTGGTTCCAATATTCATTCTCAAACGGCCGTTCCGTTGCATCATTTTGTGTCACTTCATATTGCAGCGGGGTTAGCTGTTCCTTTAGATCTTTTTTATCACTCATCATTTAATCACTCCAATACGTTTTAATGAATGCGTCCCGTCCCGATCCCTTTTTATAAAGTTGATAATGGAACGGATTTTTTAAATGATAATCCTGGTGGTAATCTTCAGCATCATAAAAGGTCGCCGCCGGGACGATAGGGGTAACAATAGGCTTGTTAAAAGGGCCATTCTCTTCCAAATCACGACGGGATTCTAAAGCCAGCTGCCGCTGATCTTCATCATGATAAAAGATTGCAGTCTCATAAGATTCCCCGCGATCATTAAATTGACCTCCTGGATCCGTCGGGTCAATGTTTTGCCAGAAAATCTTTAATAAACGTTGGTAGCTGACCACTTGGGGATGATAAGTAACTTGTATAGCTTCAACATGACCCGTCTGATTTGAGCACACCTCTTCATAGGTCGGGTTTTCCGTATCTCCGCCGGTGTAGCCGGATTTCACTTGCAACACACCTTCTTCAGCTTGAAATGGGCCGACCATACACCAAAAGCACCCGCCAGCAAAGGTGGCGTATCTTTTCGTGTCTTTCACGATCATTCCCTCCTTTAAAGTGATATGTGAAAAGTTCCGCCCCTTAAAGAGGCGGAACGAATTCGTATATCTAGTTAGGCCAATTGATTAAGTGATTCTTTTGTGAACGCTGGAAGATCTTCTGGCCAGCGACTGGTGACGAGATTATGACATACAACGACTTCTTCGTCATGCACCTTGGCTTTTGCATATTCCATATCGACCCGGATGGATTTAAACCCTGTCACATTCCGGCCTTCCAATGCTTTTGCTGTGATTAGAAGCTGAGGTCCGTGACAAATAGCAAATACGGGCTTGTTCTCATCCATAAAATGCTTGACGAAGGTCACGAAGCGATCGTCAGCCCGAAGTTGGTCTGGTGAAAATCCACCCGGAATAAACAATGCATCAAAATCTTCCGGCTTTACATCGTCAATGGAGACGTCAATCGGAACGGTTGCTTCGTTTTGTTTACCAGTAACACTTTTTCCAGATTCTTTCTCAATCACTGTAAGTTCATGACCAGCGTTTTTAAAGTCTTCCGCTGGTTTTGTATACTCAACATCCTCAAACAGATCTGTAAGTACAACTGCGATCTGACTCACCTATCATCACTCCTTATCTGCAGGGTTTTCGGTTATAGGTGTTCCCCATTTACACAAGAGGCAAACATAAGATTTTTATTTCCGGTTATAATCTGCTTTAATCTCTCCCCAAGCTTTCGTATTCCATTTCAACAATGGTACCCTCAGTTCATGGTTTCTGATCCACTGCTCTGCCCAGTCGATGGCCCTCCATATCTCTTCTGTTGTTTGATCTCTCACAAGTGTTGCGTTCGCCTTCTTCTTTTTGACCCATCCAATGGCTGTTTGTGAATCAGAATAAATAGGCAATTCCATCTCCTCTTGCTTTTGCCAGGCTAATGCATGGACAATCGCGAGAAACTCCCCCATGTTGTTCGTCCCTTTCGGAAAAGGCTGCACTTCAAACAGTATTTTTCCATCTTTCGTATACACCCCTTTATACTCGACAGGACCGGGATTCCCATGAGTGCCCGCATCTACAGAGATGCTTTCTTCTATGTAAGCGCCCGTCTGCTTTTTCGGAAAGCGATCCCCGTCCGCTTCTCCTGAATTGTACGCCTGTTCTGCTTCTTCCTTCGTTTTGAAGGATTTAAAACGGGCACCCTTATACCCGCTCACTTGTTGTTGGCACTCCGCCCAAGTTCGATAAACCCCCGGTTTACGTCCTTTCCATACTACATAAAATTTATTTTTAGCCATCTTAACCTCCCCGCTCATTCTACACGTTAACATCGTTTGAACATTGCTATCGTATAACAAAAAAGAGCCCGTGACTACATCACAGGCTCCTTCTTCATGCTTGTTTATCGTAATTTAAGCACCGTTTTCCATGTCATCATCTTCTGGGTCCATATCATCCATATCATCTTGCATACCATCTTCTTGTTGCATGTCATCTTCTTGTTGCATATCTCCACCGCCGTTTCCGCCGCCATCCTGGCCACCATTTTGGCCGCCATCTTGGCCACCGCCATTACATGCTCCTAACATCCCAACTGCTAGTACTCCTGATAAAACTCCATACAATAATTTCTTATTCATTTGATTTTCCTCCTTAAAAATATGCTTGGTGTTTCTACTAACTTGCCTAATAGTGATTTTTCCTCATAAATGGATTGCTATACCATAAAAAGTGTTTTCTCATACTTTTACATGTTTTTTATAACATCACGTTCGAATAAAAAAACACGTCGACCATTATTGAGATCATAAAAAAGAAGCCGGAGACCTTATTCTCTCGACTTCTAGGATTTTTCAGGCTGTTTCTTCGGGGAAAACATTCGATCAATCATACTGTATATAAAGAAAAGCACCAGGGAAACAAATGTAAACCCTAGATAGAAGCGCACAACCCAATTGCGTCCCACCTCGAGGATTTCGTTCGTCACGACTCCACTGCCAACTGCTACGAGGATAATAATAAAAGCAATCAGACATTCCAGCTTACGGCTTTGGATTAGTGTGATGATTTCTTTCACGGTAAAGCCCCCTCTCTATTTCTTCGGTATTCTTTAGTATATCACAAGCGAAGGGGTTTCATTGTAATTCATTCGCGTGCAATCTTATCCCTCTTTTTATACAATGTGTATGAAGTCAAGTTTCGGAACAAGGAGGAAATACCATGATATTTGTGGACAATAGTAACATTACCGATCCTAGCGTGAACCTCGCCATTGAAGAATATATTCTCACCCATTTCAGGAAAGCGGATATGTATCTGCTGTTTTATGTCAATGAGCCCTCCATTATTATCGGAAAGAACCAGAACACCATTGAAGAGATTAACACCGATTATGTTGAAAAAAATAATATTCATGTCGTTCGCCGTTTATCCGGAGGCGGTGCGGTTTATCATGATTTAGGGAACCTAAACTTTAGTTTTATCAGCAAAGATGACGGGAATAGCTTTAACGACTTCCGTAAATTTACTGAGCCTGTCGTCAAAGCTTTGCAGCAAATGGGCGTCCCGGCAGAAATGAGCGGTAGAAATGATTTACAAGCCGATGGATACAAAATCTCCGGAAATGCCCAATTTGCTACCGGCGGGCGTATGTTTAGCCATGGTACACTTATGTTGGATTCAGAATTGGAAAATGTGGTTTCTGCATTAAATGTCAGTGATGAAAAAATCCGTTCCAAAGGAATTAAATCCATACGCAGCCGTGTAGCCAATATTAATGATTTCCTCAAAGAACCGTTGCATATGGAAAACTTTAAAGAAACATTACTCAATTATATCTTCGAAGGGGATTCCAATTTTGAACGTTACACTCTTTCCGATGCGGATTGGGAGGAGATCATGAAAATCTCGGAAAATCGATATCGAAACTGGGACTGGAATTATGGAAAATCCCCAAAATATGACATAAGAAAATCAAAAAAATTCTCAGCTGGTTTGGTTGATTTTCGTTTTAAAGTGAAGAAAGGAATCATATCGAACACAACAATTTACGGTGATTTCTTTGGTACGGGCAATGTTGATGATATTGAAAAACGACTGGATGGAACAAGGTACGAACCTGAAGCTCTCCAGCAAGCGTTGGAGGATGTAGATATAGAAACATATTTTGGGCCTATTTCAAAAGAAGATATTCTCGATCTGCTGTATTAATGCGTGAGGAGGAAATGTTATGAAAGAGTACGTATATGGAAAGACCCCCTGTTTCCTGGAATCTACGTGGGCTGTCGATAAAAACCCACGTGGAGCAGATGTCCTTGTTTATGGTGTCCCTTGGGAAGGCGGAGTGACCTGGGGAGATTACACCGGAGTTGAACTTGGTCCCAAATCCATGCGGCTAGCCTCCGCACGCTACAGCGGTTACCTTCCAGAACTTGATCATATTGACGTATTTGAACATCTCAAACTCGCCGATATGGGAGATGTGGATGTGATCCCTGCTGAAATTGATAATACGATGAAGCGCATTACTTCCTTTTCCGCACAAGTGTGGGGAAGCGGCAAGTTTCCAGTAGCCCTTGGCGGTGACCATAGCATTACGTATCCAATTTTAAAAGCTTGGAGTGATGAGAATCCAAGTAAGCGGCTAGGCATCATTCACCTGGATGCCCATTACGATAATATGCCTCATTTTCAAGGGGACAAGTATGCCCGGAATACCCCGTTCGCACGACTCTATGAGCTTGACGGCGTCCGAAATGAAAGCCTCTTGCATGTAGGTATTCATGGGCCGCGTAATAAGCCAGAAAGCGGACGCTATGCACAAGAAGCTGGCGCAAAAACATTAACGATTAATGACATCCGCGAAGGCGGCGATCTACGGACACTTGCCAACGACATTTATGAACAGGCAAGCGAAGGAACGGATGCTGTATATTTATCCGTCTGCAGCGATGTTCTCGATCACGCATTTAACCCGGGAGGACCCGTTGACGCCAATGGTTTATCTTCATATGAATTGTTAACGCTGATTTACGAATTTGGGAAACGCGGATTGTGTGGAATGGACTTCGTTGAAGTTTATCCCCAGCAAGATGCGACCGACTTCTCCTCCCACCTCGCTTCTACAGTAATCTTATACGTGCTTGCAGGACACGCACGTCGTGATTCTACAAGCACCTAAAATCGGGGAGCCCCCGGTTTTTTATTCTTTTACAAGCGTGTTCAAAAAAGAGAACAAAAAGAGCCGAGTATGTCAGGAAGACGTGGCTTCGAGCATCCTTCTTGCACGACGAAGAGATACGACGACTATTTTTCCCGGACGTTTTGAACATCCTCTTTAAGAAAATGAACGCTGGTATGATGTAGTATAATAAAAAAACCAAGCATATTCATAGCGCATGACTCAATATGATATTGAAATGACTATAAGTATTCATCTTCATTATGGAAAGGGCGAAAATGGATATGACAAAGGAACAGGCCTGGACCATTGGGCGAGCGATTATTGTGATCAGCAGTACCATCCTGATCTTTTGGCTTGTAGCCTATTTATTTACACTTACCTACCCATTCGTAATTGCTGCGATCATTGCCTGGAGTCTCTCGCCACTACTGAAATACTTGAAAATAAAACTGAGGTTTCCTTCCAGCTTAGCTTCATTAACAGCACTGCTCGTTGGCATCTCCTTATTAGGGGGGATCATTACCGGCCTTACATTCCTCATTATTTACGGAGTTCAACAACTGGCTTTACATTTGCCTGAGTGGATTGAACAGGGAGCTGCCCAGTTACAACTCACTTTCAATCAGACGATTTGGCCATTATGGACGGAAATGACCGGACTTTTAAATAACCTCTCTGCAGACCAGCAGCAAACGATGCAACAAGGGATCACCCAACTCGGGAATCAATTAGGAAATATTTTAGGAAATCTTGGGACAGCCATTGCCGATGGCTTGGGGAATTTTTTCTCGGCCATCCCAACATTTCTGATCGCCACCATTTTTGTGCTCCTCGCTGTATACTTTATCGGCAAAGATATAGGGTCGATTAAGATAGGGATCCAAAAACGCATTCCTACATTTATACAGGCAAAATTCGTATTGTTCATTCATGAAGTTCGTGTTCGGGTGTTCGGGTTTGTACGTGCCCAGTTTATCTTAATGTTTATCACGTCGATTCTCGTCTATATCGGGTTACTAATATTAGGCACTGAAAACGCCCTTATGATGGCTATTATTACTGGGCTTGCAGAGATTATCCCCTATTTAGGGACAGGAACCATCCTGATCCCATGGGCGATTTACAGTTTTATTACCGGTGAAATCTTTATGGGTGTTGCATTAACCATTCTCTATATCGTGGTGGTCATCGTCCGTCAAAGTTTAGAACCGAAGGTGTTATCCGTAAGTATGAACTTGAATGCGATTGGTGTTTTATTTTCCTTATTTGTCGGATTACAACTCTTTGGAGTCGTTGGTCTAATCATCGGGCCTGCACTTCTTGTGGTTCTAACGATTCTCAATGATATTGGGGTAGTCGCGGATATTGAAGAGTTTATTTATAATGGTTTAAAAAAGGAGTGACAGCACTTACTTTTACGATTTGCATTTGCTCACCACTTCCCCTTTTTTCCATTAAATGCGATTTTATTACAATTAGATGTTCATATTTTCGTTAGATTTCCTTTATTACAGAAATATTTCAGTTGATTTAAAAACCCTGAAATCTCCTTGTTTTCCTTCACATTGGTTGCTAGGATGCTATTAGTTGTTCAAACGGACACTAACTATTCTTACCAATAGAGGAGGCGTTTGCTAGATGTTAAAAATGCAAACACCAAATAGGGTTAAACAATATGGTTTATCCGCTCTTACTGCTGGTTTTGTTTTCATTGCCGCACCGGCAATTTCAGATGCCAGCGGATTCGGAAGCGAGCTATTAACCGATGGCATAGAAAACAATCACGTCGAGAAGCTTCAAGACTTACTTATTGAAGAAGGGCACCTGAATAAAGATTCTGCAAATGGCGTTTATAACGAAGCCACTGCTGATGCTGTCACCGATTACCAAGATGAGAACGATTTGCTCGTTGACGGTATGGCAGGTGTCCAAACACTCGGTGCATTGAAAGTGCTTGGAGAAGGCGATGAGAATGCACTCGTTACAGATTTACAGGAAACTCTACAAGATTCCGGCTATTATAACGATTCTGCAGATGGATACTTCGATTCTAAAACCACCGACGCGGTGACGTCTTTCCAAACAGATGCTGACATTGCTGTAGACGGCCTTGCAGGTCCTGAAACATTCGGTGCACTCTACTATGGTCCTTCAAAAGCTACGAAAGAAGAAGCAAAAGATGAAGAGCCTGTTGAAGAGAAACCGGTAGAAGAAGAACCAGTAGAAGAGGAAGCCGTTGAGGAAGAAACTACTGAGGAAGAGCCGGTAGAAGAGGAAGCGGTTGAAGAAGAAACTACTGAGGAAGAGCCAGTAGAAGAGGAAGCCGTTGAAGAAGAGGCTGCTGAGGAAGAGCCAGTAGAAGAAGAAGCTACTGAAGAAGAAACAAGTGAAGAAACTGCTTCTGCTGAAACGACAACATCTACTGAGTCAGACAGCCCTGAAGGAGAAACGTACCAAATGGAAGCAACAGCATACACAGCTAATTGCACAGGTTGCTCTGGCATAACAGCTACTGGCATAGACCTTAACAATAACCGTGACAAAAACGTTGTTGCTGTTGACCCTAACGTCATCCCACTCGGTTCAACGGTACATGTTGAAGGATATGGCGAAGCAGTAGCCGGCGATACTGGTGGTGACATTAACGGCGAAAGAATTGATCTTCATGTTCCAACACATGATGAAGCAATTAACTTCGGACGTCAGGATGTTGAAGTAACCGTACTCGATTAATTAAATAACTAAAGCCCCTGCTGTCGATAGCAGGGGCTTTTTGTGTACAAAGTGCTCACATATACATACGATTATTGTGGCATTTATAAGCCCAAAGAGTGCACGAAATGGATCAATATTGTTTGACAATATTCGCGCTGATTATGCTTATAATTATGTTTTTAGACATATTTCTATTTTTTCCTCGATTTTTAGGGGATTTTGCGACGACATGCGCTCTATCCGTGAATGGCCTTCTTGTCCACTCTATTATATGATGCATACAGGAGGTGCAAGCAATGAAAAAAACACTTTTTGCATCAGCACTTATCGGATTGTTAGTGATCGGTAGCTTTGGTATTGGACAGTCGTTTGCCGGGGATGTAGACAGTAATAGCCTTCCCTACCAACATGACCTTCCTTATCAACATAGCCTTCCTTACCAACATTAGAAGCCTTAGTTGCACTTATGCAGATAAGAAAGTTGACTTATACTTTCTTACCTGCCTAGAAAGCAAAGGGATTCCCTTTGCTTTTCTATATTTTATTCGTTTTGATCGATCTCCGTTTTAGCCAAATGGACCAAGTGTTCCTTCTTGGCTATTTTAAATATTGCAATCGCTTGTTCGAAATGTTGTTTCCACATTTTATAACATAATTGTCGTTCACAATACCCTTTTTGAAAGAGTAATTCGCCTAATAAGTACATCGTTTCTTTTCGCAAACAGATTTGGATTCCTCGGTTTGCCGCTTCCAATGATTCCTTGTAACGTTTCTCACTAGATAGAATGGTAGATAGATTATACCAGATCCTAACCTTAATGCGTGGGTTTATATCTGGGACAAAAACACTAGCATTTAAGGCACGTACGAACGTTTCGTGTGCTTTTTTACGTTGTCCATGCATATCCTGAATAATCGCCATGCTATTCGTTATTTCAATTTCTCTTTCTGTGTACATTTTACTACCACTATAAGTAAGCGCTAAACTTTCATTCAAGTATTCTATCGCTCTTTCATAATCCCCGTATAAATGATAGACACATATACCTAAGTGCCACAGCCGAAACTGCTTTAAATATACGTTGTTAAAAAACTTTTCATTATCATGGCTCTGCAATGTCTCCATGACATCTTCATAACGGAAATCTCGAATTTTTTGCCGGATTTCTGTTTTCAGCTCCTGTATGTAGTCAAAACGTTCATGGTCCCCAATCTGATAAAAATGGTTAACGTCAATCCCTAGTTTTTTAGCAATTTCATATAAGGTTGAGGATAATGGAATAATATCTCCTTTTTCTATCTTACTTATTTGTGCCTGCGTGCATATGTCTTCGGCGAGTTGTTTTTGTGTGAGTCCTTTTAATTCTCGATAGTAGCGTACGTTAAAACCTATGGCATCGTATTGCAAGAATGAATTCCTCCTTCTCCTCCCTTCTATCGTACTTCTTTTCATCTGATAAGTATATGGGAAAACCATCCCCGTATTCACTGATTTAATACGGGGATAGAATACATTAATGATTTTTCATGGTTATGTTCATTTGTAATAATCGCTTGGTAATCATATACGATAATCCACCAAAGATGAGTGCTCCCAACCAGTAGGGAATGACAGCTCCTCCTTGAACACCTCCAAATGTGCTGAAAATCATCCCCCCTAACAAAGCAAAGCAGCCGATAATCCCGACAAAAAAGACGGGTCTCAATGAAGAAAATAACAGAAATTCACCGTTCCGTTCACTTTTTCCTTTTTCATATAGCTTTGTTCCCAGAAACAGACAAACAAACGTGAAAATTAGCGTGATCAGTGTCAGAAGACCTTGATTTGTAGTTATGTCAATACCCATTACTTGGTACGGCAGCATTAAGTTTATGAAAAATGCGAGAAAGTCCTCAGGAATGGTTCCCAAAAATTCCATGGTTATGTTATGAGTAGTCATAAAGAAACCGAGGAGAACGACAAAACCATAAGGAAAAATCATAAATATAAAACTTAAGACGACCTGAGAAATCATTTCTCCAGAAATACTGCCCATGAAAAGGGTGAAGGAAAAGATCGCTAGGTACGCCACCAAGGGGCTAACAAACATTCCCCAAAAATTAAAATTCGCAAGGAGACTGCTATATTCTGAAGACCAAATGATCGCGTAAGCGAGCCATACATTCACACTGAATAGGATCGTAATCGCACCCCACCCTATCGTTGCTTTTATTAGAAAAAGTGTTTGACGGGAATAAGGGAGAGAAAGGCTAAAATCATGGCGGCGCGTGTTACGCTCTAAACCGATGAGCATGCCTCCCAATATAACCGTGCCAATGAACGCAGGCATTGCAGCAGCACCCCCACCGAACATCGCCTGTAACTGTACCCCTCCCATATCCAGTGGGCCTGTCCCTGCTCCTCTCATTCGATCCAGCTCCAGTATCGTTCGCAACGGGTATTGAACAACAAATATAATGGATAAAACAAGCAGCATCACTGCTGATAATCTTAGATCTTTTTTAAATAAGGCCTTATTCAGCAATCGATTCACCTCCCAACTTAGCGATGAACAGATCTTCAAGAGATAATGGAAGTTCATCATAGAGCAGCGGCGCTGATTCTTCCAACTCTGCGTTCAGCGTTGTTACATCGCCTTCTGCCAAACAAGTATAGACCCGTCCCGATTGTTGCAGGATATAGACGTTCTTCATGAATGACTCAGGCATTTGTTCACGATAGACCACTTGCCATTTCTTATATTTTTCACGCAGGTCTGTAAGTTGAAAGGTTTCTGTAATGTTTCCATCTTTGATTACTAAAATCTGATCAGCCAATGTCTCCAGTTCATCAAGGCGATGCGTGGCAATGATAATCGAAACGTCCTCCTTTGCCACCTCATCCAGCATAAAACGCATCATCTCTTTTTTCACGATAATGTCAAGACCATCGGTAGGCTCATCCAACAGCACATATTCCGGCTTAGCAGCAAAGGCAAGAATTAATGCAAACAAGGCTTTACGTCCCTTCGAGTATTGCTTTACCTTTTTTACAGTTGGAATTTGAAACCGATCCATTAATTCTTGAAAATATTGACGGTCAAAATTAGGATAAATATCGGTATACAAGGAAACAATATGAGACACCGAGTGATTTTTTAAGGCTTCCACACTATCGGAGACATAAATAACCGATTGCTTACTCCCTGGATCTTTAAATATATCACGATGATTGACCATCACCGTCCCTTGGTCAGGATCAACAATGCTCACCATCGTTCTTAATAATGTCGTTTTTCCTGCACCGTTACGCCCAACAACACCCGTGATTGTTCCTTTCCCCACATTAAATGTGATCTCCTTTAAGACTGTTTGTCTCCCCATTGTTTTGGAAACGTTTTGTACTTGTATCATGACTTTCCCCCAAGCTGATTATAATAACAGGCCACCCAGTCCTGCATGATTTCTTTTTCAATTCCCGCGTAGTACCCTTCAAGAACCGTTTGTTTTACTTTTTTACGAACTTGTTCTATATCTTTGGTGAGAATCTCACCTTGCACCTGATCTGCAATAAATGTTCCTCTCCCTCGCATCGTTACAATGATCCCTTCCCTTTCCAACTCTTGATATGCTTTACTTACCGTGTTCGGATTGACAATAATCTGTGCGGATAGTTCACGTACAGATGGAATTTTATCATCGACATGTAGAATTCCACGGGCGACCTGCTCCTTCATTTGATTGATAATCTGTCGATAAATGGGATCTGTGCTCTTGGCATCAATATGGATCATGTGATTCCTCCATCACAAAGTACTATTTGAACTAATACACTTAGTATATATAGTTCGCTTGATTTCGTCAATAAAAAAAAACAACCAATCCTAAGGATTAGCTGCTTTGATGTTCATATTATGCAACTTCAATTGCTTTTTCTGAGCGATAGGCATCCATCAGTAAAAGGATCGCCGTCAATGTATGCATCGCCCAGCCTAAAAATGGGATAAAAGCAACACAGGAGGTGACGATCCCGATGATGCTCCCGTATTTATTTTTCCCTTGATTAATACTTATGACTAACGTAATGATGTGTAAAATAAGCATAATAACGAGTGGGGAATAACTACTAGAAATAATAATCGCTGCGCCAATGATTGGCAAAGCCAACAAGGCTTCCAAGCCTCCAGTTACCCACTTCATAATCGATGAACTATTCATAACCAATTCCCCCTTTCACCTGAATCCGGTGTGGGGCCTCCCTTCCAATCACCGGCCAGTGAACTCACGTGTGAAGCACCTAGCTTCACTTAGTATTCTACCATTATAATATGAATCATACATTCATTTTCTTTGTTCTTCTAGGGTAAAATATACAGTATAAGTAAGTAAATACTTATGAAAGGAATGGAACAATGCCTGAAGAACAACGACAGCAAGTAAAGGCATAGCCATTACTGCTCTTGTTTTGGGCACTATTAGTGTTGTCCTTCATTTCATTCCAGGCATTCCCTTTAGGTATTTTAGCTGTAATCTTTGGCATTGTTGGAATCATAAACAATCAAGATTGCAGGGGGTAGACTTGGAGGTGTTACACTTCTTCTAACATTTGCGTTTTGGTTATTTATTTTTGCCATAGGCGCAAGTGCTTAACACTGCCAGGAACACCAGTCCCGGCAGTGTTTTTCATCTTACAATTGTTGGATCGAGGCATTGAACCGAACATAGACAATCACATTTAACGAGAATACACTGCCCCGTTCTCGTTAAAATAAGGGGTGCTTTCGCACTGCCACTCACCTGCTCAAAGTGTACTTCTGAACTTCCTGAAGGTAAATGAATACCCCTCGAATGAACGGGTTTCAGAAGCTCTAGTGTTACACAATCCTTTCTTTCATCAACCTCCTCCACCCGAAAATAAATCGTTGTAAAACAATCCCGATCCTCAATATCCCCCAAAGCACAAAAAGGGGTCTGTAGATTCGTCGTAAAGACAACTGGAACTGTCTGGTATACTGGTTGCCTCGCGAGCATATGGTGATAACAGCTGTTTACGCAATTCCCTGCCTTATTTTGTTCCCGAACAATGTCAGCAAGTGTTGCGCAAATACAATCCAAATGTAGACGTGACGGTGATCTCGACCTTCTTCTTGTTGGTCCACAATTCATAGCAGTTCCCTCCCTTGCCAACAGTTTATGCTAAACAAGGAAGCATGTCTGGTTATTTATCTTGCTCTTCTAATAAATTGGGAATTTTATGTTTAATGAATGAATCATAGAGGTAAAGAATAAGTAAGTCAAAATGAAGAAAAGAGGAGATAACATGGCAGCTGAAATTGCTGCGATTATTGGTTTTTCCGGTTTAATGATCGGATTAAGTATCGTCATGGCACTTGCTTTCTTCGGATTTTCTTCTAAAAAAGATAGTTAAGATGTTTTTGTTTTGAACGTACCTTTTTTATTGAGGGTGCGTCTTTGCATGCAGAATGAGAACACTTGTCCCATAAGACTAAAAATCCGCTGTGATAACATCACAACGGATTTTTTATTCAAAGTACTGCTGAGCAATAGCCCGCATGTAGTTGCCTTTCATCTCTTTTTCGGTGTGCACACGATTATTCGGCGCTACGCGAATACATTCGGTGAAAATGGATTACTCTGGTATAAACATCAGATCCAGCTTTTGGAACAGCCCCTTCTATACTTATACTTTTTGAATATGGGTGTCATGTTTAACCTTTTCGTCCGTTAACGAGCTAAGAGCATCCAGAAACCGCTGCTGAAACGTACCGATCCCCTCTTTCATAGCAAGAGAATAGGCTTTTTCACTTGCTAATCCATAATGGGCGAGGGCAGCCGCTGATGCTTGCAATGCCCCTTCACGGGTTGAAGAAATGTAGGCGAGTAAAATAGCTCCTAACAAACATCCAGTTCCTACGACATTCGAAAGCCACTCATGACCGTTTTTTATCAGGTAGGTCGTTTTTCCATTGCTTACCGCATCAACTTCACCGGTGACACAGATGGCTGTCCCCAAGACGTTTGCAGCCTCTTTCGCAAGCGAACCTGGCTCTTGGTCACTTTTTCCTTCCACCCCTAACATTTCCGAATGAGCACCGATTAATGCCCCAATTTCTCCACCATTGCCACGAATGAGATTAGGTTTAACTTCCGATAACAGTTCCTTTACCACTTTGGTCCGGTAGGAAGTCGCACCGACAGCAACAGGATCCAGTACAATGGGAGTCCCGTTTTCGTTCGCTGCCCGTCCTGCAATGATCATTGCTTCATATTGTCCATCTGTTAATGTCCCTGTATTTAGCAGCAATCCGTGTGCGTTTTGCGCCATCTCCCCCACTTCTTTCGGATTGGCAGACATTACAGGTGCAGCCCCTATCGCTAGCAACCCATTAGCTGTAAAGTTCTGAACAACTCCATTTGTGATGCAATGAATTAAGGGATGCTTGGTTCTGACGTTATCAATCATATCAATTCTCCTTTCGTATCATTGTATAGCTCTCAGAATACAGAGTAAACCTAAAAAACGATCCAGTACAACCAAGCACTGGATCGCAGATCTCTAATGATTAAGAATTGTTAAACCTTCCTAAAAACGCTTGTAAGCGTTCCGTTTGCGGGTTTTCAATAACCTCACTAGGCGGGCCATGCTCTGCAATTTTCCCGTTATCTAGAAAAAGCACTCGATCCGCAACATCACGGGCAAATTCCATCTCGTGGGTAATGAGCATCATTGTCGTATCCCCTTCTGCTGCTATATCCTTAAGCACCTCAAGCACCTCTCCCACAAGCTCAGGGTCAAGGGCAGCCGTTACTTCGTCAAATAACATCACTTTCGGCTGCATGACAAGGGAACGGGCAATCGCCACACGTTGCTGCTGTCCCCCCGATAGCTGGGAGGGATAATTGTCGACTTTATCACCGAGACCAACTTTATCCAGCATTTCTTGTGCTCTTGTCTTCGCTTCATCCTTACTAATGCCGAGAACATTTACCGGCGCTGTCGTGCAATTCCGCATAATCGTCATATGAGGAAATAGGTTATATTGTTGGAAAACCATTCCAATCTTTCCCCGTACTTTACGCATATGCTTTTCATCTGCAGGGAGGAGTTCCCCATTGACTTCCTTATGCCAAAGCATTTCCCCATCGACTTCGATCGTCCCCTCCGTAGGCTGTTCCAGTGTCATCAGCATACGGATAATCGTTGTTTTTCCTGAACCAGAAGGCCCAATTAAGGCTACCTTTTCCCCCTGAGCTACATTCAGACTAAGATCGTTCAATACGACTGTGTCACCGAAAGCTTTCTTCACATCTTTATAGCTGACGACTATATTTTCATTCTCATTCTCTGATTCCTTTATTTCATTGTCTACAACTTCTTCAGTCATGTCTTCACTCCCTTTTCTGCACTTCCGTGTAACTTTCCAGACCGTTTTTCAAGATATCGAATGAATAATGCTGATGGATAACTGAGAACGAGGAATAAAAATCCAACAATAGCAATCGGCTCTAAAAAGCGATACGTATCTGCACCAATAATTCGTGCTACTTGCAACATTTCGGTAACAAAGATACCAGCCAGCAATGGTGTTTCTTTAAAAAGAACAATCAAATAATTGCCCAGCATCGGAATCACCGGCGGTATAGCCTGTGGCAGGATTACTTTCTGCCAAGTTTGCGCTTTGGAAAAATTCAATGCCTTGCTCGCTTCCCACTGACTCGTGGGGACAGCTTCAATACCAGAGCGATAAACTTCAGATACATACGTCGCATAATGAACCCCAAGTACAACAGCCCCCGTTGTAAATGGACTCATCGGAAAGGCGTAATATACAAAAAATAATTGGACAAGAGGAGGCGTTGTCCGGATAAATTCAATCACTCCTGCCATAAGGAGAGACAAAGGCTTAAAGCTAGACCTTCGTAAGAGGGTGAACACCAGACCTAAAACTAATGAAATGAGATAGGCAACTACGGTAGCACCGATCGTAACACCAATGGCTCCTACAATATCCGGAAACACTTCAAATGCAAACTCCCAATCCCAACTCATGCTGTACTCACCCCTTTAGAGGCTCGTTTTTCCAACCATCTCGTTAAGAAGATGAGCGGAAGTGCTAACACAAAATATGTGAACAATAAATACGTATAAATCTCAATCTGACTGCTCAAAGCCGTATTCGCCCCCCTCAATATATCAGCACGATATGTCATATCGGCGAGGGAAATAAAATAGACGAGCGACGTCCCTTTTAACAATTCAATGGAATTATTGCCGATCCCCGGAAGCATGATGCGAATCGCTTGTGGCAAAATGACAAACCGCATTCGTTGAACCTTGGACATGTTTAGGGATATTGCCGCTTCTTTTTGTCCTTCTGGGACAGACAGCACAGCCCCCCTCACAACCTCTGAAGCATAGGCACCATAATTAAATCCAAGGGCTAAACCGCCGGCTAAAAACAATGAAGGGGTGAACGGTGTAAGGGCTGGGAATACAAACGCAAAGAAAAACATTTGCACAAGTAAAGATGTCCCGCGGAAAAGCTCCACAAATATCGTAGCTACTATACGAACAACTGCGAGCTTGGATGTTCGCATAAGCCCTGCCACTATCGCGATAGAATAGGCGAGAACAGCGCCGAACAAGAAAGCTTGTACTGTGGTTGTTAATCCTCCCAATATGAAAGGCAAAAATTCTCCTATGTTCGTAAACACACGCATCTCTCCTAAGGTCTGACATAAAATCTCCTATGAAAAGAAGCACGGCGCTGACTGATCCCACCGTGCTCCTTTGTTCATCCCCTTTTAAGCTTCTTCTCCACAAAGTTCTTCAGTGGTCACGTCCACCTCTGCATTTTCCGGATCAAAACCAAACTCTTCTATAATTTCAGCAATTTCCCCTGATTCCCGTAATTCTTGTAACGATTCATTATAGGCTTCTCGTAATTCATCATCATCCTCACGAAAAACAGCGGCACCATAGGCGACTTGTTCTTCTCCGTCAATCACCGGATCTGTGAAGTCTTCAGGAAGTTCAATTGCATCCGTATCCGCGTTTTCATACGCTGCATTCATCGTTGCTCCTGTCATGACTGTTGCATCTACATCACCCGATTCAAGTGCTGCAATGTTACCTGGAATGTCATCGGCCAATTGAATGTTATCTTCATCAATTCCAAGTGCCTCAAACATATCTAACTGATTCGCCCCTGCCATTACAGATACGGAGGCATCTTGCTCTACAATATCTTCATAACTGTGTAAGTCCATCGGGTTTCCCGCTTGCACAGCCATTCCTTCACCGTAGCTGTACTCAACGTCTCCAAAAGCTGCATTTTCACAACGTTCTGGCTGTACATCCATTCCAGCTGTGACAACGTCATAGTTGCCCGCATTCAAGCTTGGAATCAGATTTCCAAATTCTGTTACTGTTGCTTCCACCTCTTCGATCCCCATGTTTTGAAACACCGCTCTGGCGACTTCAGCACTTGCCCCTGTAGCGGTTTCCCCATCAAGGTAACCGTATGGTTCTTCGTTCGCGACCCCTACTTGAACAACGCCATCATCCTGCAAGCTATCCACTGTAGTAGCACTTCCACATGCGGCAATCATCGCGGTTGTTCCTGCCAAAGCAGCAAAAAATCCTAACTTCTTCATAGATGTCCCCCCAAGATAATCTCTTTAATTAATATTAGTAATTATAAAAATTAGTAAAATACTACAGTACATAAATAATAATGAAGTACTGTAGTATTTTTATAATCATACCATACATCAAATCTAGTTCAAACTTACCGGAGATTGTAAAATTCTAATATTTGGACAGAATTGAAAATCTATACGCATGAGCTTCAATTAGATGTCTATTTCTTTTTATATAACTAATATTCTATCCATATCAGCTTATTGCAGGAAAATTTAACATTATTAATGGACATTCCCCCTCTCGTCCCCTGCTTCCATTCGTTTATGACGCGTGAAAACATTAATATTCACAACGATGAGAGCCAGCGGGTACACCATTGTAAAGGGAAACACTTCGGGTTCAGCGTCAATGATATGAACAAAGTCTAATAATCCGATGAGGACAAGGACCACACCAACGACCCATAAACTGCTTCTTAAACCTAAACGGTTCGATTCAAAAGTTTTAGGTGCTAAGTGCCTCTCTACCTTAAGCATCTTCCGGTAAAAAGGAAATAACCGTTCTACAACTGCCGGTTTTCCACGCCTTTCAATCAGCGCCCATACGATAAATAAAATTCCAAGGGCAGGTACAACAACGGAAAACGGAAAGTACACCGATACGTACATATAAGCAAAAAAGAGAATTGTAAAAAGAACACTAACGAGAAAGTGATCAATGAGTTTCATCTTGCGATATGTTGAATCGCCAGCTGCTGTCATTCTGTTATTCCCCATGATACCTGTACCAATCTTCTCGTAACAAACTAAATTGGACAAGGTCATGGTAATGGTCATACAACCATTCACCCTCCCGGACGATCCCTTCATATTGAAAACCTAGCCGTTTCGGTATTGCCTGACTATCATGATTATTGATTCCGCATTTAACCTCTACCCTGTTTAATTGATATTCCTCAAAGACAATCTTTAGTACAGTATAGACAGCTTTCGTCATAATCCCTTGTCCTGTAAAAGCATCTGACAGCCAATACCCCACTGATGTTTTCCGACTACCCCAGTCTATCTCATGGAGACCGACAACCCCTGCAAAAATATCATTTTTGCGAATAGCTGCCTGAAATCCCCTTCCATCCGCAAATTGCTGTAACCATGAATGGATGACAGGTTGATAATCCGTCACCGTCTGCATCGAATCCACCCAAGGCAGCCATAGTCTAAGATGGCCTCGTGCATGATGAACGGCTGTAAATAAATCATGGGCATGAGGCATTTCAATAAGATGTAAGTATAAACCTTCTTCAATGTCTACTTTAAACATACGTAATAACTCCTTTAAGTGTGTGTTCAAACAGGAGGACAAAAAGAGCCGTGAGGTCGAGGAGACGTAGCTTCGAGTACTGGAACACAAACTCGTCTCTACGTAAGCGATACCTCGCACGAAGAAAAAGTGGGTTTCTTTTTCGAGGATAGGTTTTCATACTGAGGAGCTTTAGAAGCAAGACGGCGAAGAGATAAAAAGCTATTTTTCCCGGACTTTTTGAACAACCTCTTTAATTTCACCTCGAGAAATTAGGTAAGGAGAGCTATATCCCACCCTCTTAATTAAAAAAGCGATCCCGTGGTAAAGTCAATACACGGAATCGCTCGTTTTGATAACGCTTTTCTATTTACGTACAACGTTAGCCGCTTGTGGGCCACGATCGCCTTCGACAATTTCAAATTCTACCGTTTCGCCGTCATCTAATGTTTTAAATCCTTCGGCTTGAATAGCAGAGAAATGTACGAACACATCGTCTCCATCTTCACGTTCGATAAAACCAAAACCTTTTTCTGCGTTAAACCATTTTACTGTGCCTTCCATTCTTTTAAAGGCCTCCTTAATCAAAAATACTAAAGTGATACACGATGAAACCATATTGGATCCACCACTTAAATGAAGCAGAGGCCTTGGTTCACTGGTCGTTCATCACTTTTACAATTTCAAGGTACCACGTTTAACAACCTATTGCAACTAAATTTCATTATGATATCGGAATTTTTTCAACGTTGGAATAACACACCTCTTTTATTTTTTGATTCATTTGAATTTTTTGTTGTTAAACCATTTGCCTGTCTATATAATATATAAGTACTATCATTTTAACGAAGGATGTGAAGGATGTATGCCAGGAATTGGTCTTGCTGTAATCGGAATTATCATATTTGCTTTAGGATACCTTTATTATTCCAAATTTATTGCTGAGCGTATTTACCGTCTCGATCCCAATTTCAGAACACCGGCCCACCAATTCAACGATGGTGTCGACTTTGTTCCAACGAAAAAAAGCGTCGTTTGGGCGCACCATTTCACTTCGATTGCGGGGGCAGCCCCCATATTAGGCCCTGCAATCGCTGTCTATTGGGGATGGCTGCCTGCATTTCTTTGGGTTGTACTTGGAACGGTATTTGCCGCCGGTGTCCATGATTTTGGAGCCCTTGTCTTATCGGTACGAAACAAAGGCCGATCCATAGGCACCCTTGCCGACCGTTTAATTGGACGGCGGGCGAAAATGTTGTTCTTATTCATTATCTTGATTCTTGTGTTAATGGTTAATGCTGTTTTCGCCTGGGTCATTGCTAATTTATTTGTCACCTTCCCCGCCAGTGTATTATCCATTTTTATTCAGATTCCTTTAGCGGTCATCATCGGAATATACTTTCTACGCCGGGGAAAAGGACTGCTTTTCCCTTCAATAATTGCCTTAGTCATCATGTACGGCACGGCTGTTCTTGCCAATGAAATACCAGCCCTGCAAATTGACCTTGTCAGCTACTTTGGCGGTGAAGGTGCTGAAGTCGCATTTGGACTCGATGCCGTATCAATGGCTTTTTTCGTTTGGATTGTTATCCTGATGGCTTACGTTTACATTGCTTCTACATTGCCCGTTTGGAAACTACTCCAGCCCCGGGACTATATCAATGCCCATCAGCTCGTCGTCGGGCTTGGCATTTTATATCTCGGGCTTTTGTTCACAAATCCGGAAGTAACAGCACCGGTCACACGATCCGTCGACGATGTTTCCTGGTTCCCGCTTCTATTTATCACGATAGCTTGTGGAGCCATTTCAGGATTTCACTCCCTCGTTTCTTCGGGGACAACTTCGAAGCAGTTAAATAAAGAAACAGACGCTCGCCAAGTTGGGTATTTAGGCGCTATCGGCGAAGGGACGTTAGCGATTATTGCGATTATTGCTGTCGTTACCTTGTTCTCGACACAAGATGAATTTTTGGCGAACTATTCAAGCTTTAATGCAGCCAATGAAATGGGTTTAAATAATTTCATTGAAGGGGCTGCTCAACTTTCGACAGGGCTCTTGATCCCAGAAACGATTGCGCAAACGATTGTTGCAGTCATTGTCGTTAGTTTTGCTGCAACCACCCTCGACACTGCCGTTCGGTTGATGCGCTACATTATCGCAGAGATTGCAACCGAGTATAAGGCTTATGCGATTACGAAAAAACATGTAGCTACTTCTATTGCTGTCGGTTCAAGTATGGCACTTGTCCTTATGCCTGGAGATGACAGAGGATTCGGGGCCGGCGGTTATCTACTATGGCCGCTATTTGGTACCTCCAATCAATTGCTGGCTGGGATTGCGCTTTTACTGATTACAATCTGGCTTCGTCGACAAGGACGTAATTTCTTGGTAACCTTTATCCCGATGATCTTTTTACTCTTCATGACATTGTGGGCAATGATCTCTCAAGTATGGCTCCAGTGGGCTTGGTATGGCGACCAAGCAAACCTGCTTCTCTTTACGCTCGGTGCAATTATTCTCGTCTTTGCGGTATGGATTTGTCTTGAAGCTTATCTCCTGTTTAAAAATGATCAGAATCAAGGACTTGAAGATGACAATGATAAGATCGGATAAGGAGGGTCAACATTGGGCTTGCAGGAAGCCATTTCACGTGCGCTTGCTTTCTATGATGAAGTGCTCAGCTTGCCGCACCGTGCCGAAATTAAACGGGAACTCAGGGATGAAGACGACATTTTCTACCTGCTCTGTTTTTCAGAAATGCTTGGGCTTCCAAACCCTGTATCCTATTACACGTTAGAATTATATCCTGAAATGATTGAACAGTTTCATGATTGGCACTTACGAATGGGAATGGAAAAATCACCCCTTGACGGTATTCGTTGCTGCTAATGTATTGAAATGAAAAGGGTTGTCCCAAAAGCTATAAGCAGTGGGCTTCATTCTAAAATAATCCCGTATCACTTTTAAAAGTGGTATGGGATTGCTTGTTGTGATGGGGTTTTAACGATCAAAGCGAATGTTGCAATTCCGAACAATGACTTTTAAATAATCTCCCTTTTCGTTCGATGAGAAGGATAGATTCTTATATTTTTCTATTTACATAAAATAATGTAGAACACTATAATAAAAACTATTAAAACGGTTTCAATATCTCGTAAAGGTGTGTACATATGCCAGGAATCATATTAGCCATAATCGGAATCATAACTCTAGCTTTTGGTTATTTTTACTATTCCAAGCTGATCGCTAAACGAATTTATCGTTTAGATCCTAATTTTCAAACGCCTGCTCATCAATTTAATGACGGGGTCGATTTTGTCCCTACGAAGAAAAGCGTTCTCTGGGCTCACCAGTTTACTTCGATTGCCGGGGCTGCACCGATTTTAGGACCAGCCATTGCCGTTTACTGGGGTTGGCTACCTGCTTTCCTCTGGGTTGTGCTCGGCACTGTTTTTGCTGCGGGCGTCCATGACTTCGGAGCCCTCGTTCTTTCCGTTCGAAACAAAGGGCAATCTATTGGCACACTTGCTGACCGCCTGATTGGACGACGGGCAAAGATGCTGTTTTTATTTATCATCCTCATTCTTGTTCTTATGGTTTCTGCAGTTTTTGCCTGGGTGATTTCCGATTTATTTATCAGTTATCCGGCAAGCATTATATCCATTTTTATCCTCTTGCCGTTCTTATCGGAGCCTACTTTCTTCGACGTGGAAAAGGATTGCTGATCCCGTCGATCATAGCATTAATCGTGATGTATGGCACTGCCGTGATCGCCAGTTACGTGCCGGCTTTACAAATTGATCTTGTGCAATATTTCGGTGGGGAAGACGCAACGACTGTTTTCGGTTTGGGTGCCGTATCTATGTCTTATCTCATTTGGATTATCATATTAATGGCCTATGTCTATATTGCTTCCACGCTTCCAGTGTGGAAATTACTTCAACCACGGGATTACATTAATGCTCACCAGCTTATTGTGGGGTTAGTGGTCCTCTATCTTGGCCTTTTGCTTACAAATCCTGAAGTAACGGCTCCAGCAACCCGTTCAGTAGATGATGTATCTTGGTTTCCCTTGCTGTTTATTACGATTGCCTGCGGGGCGGTATCAGGGTTTCACGCCCTCGTTTCCTCCGGAACGACTTCGAAGCAATTGAATAAAGAAACCGACGCTCGCCAAGTCGGGTATTTAGGTGCTGTTGGCGAAGGGGTATTAGCCCTTATTGCTATTATTGCTGTTGTTACCTTCTTTTCAACAACGGACGATTTTTTAGCTGCCTATTCAAGTTTTGATGTTGCAAACGCAGAAGGGCTTGGGAATTTTATTGAAGGCGCAGCGGCACTGGCGAGCGGCTTGCTTATACCAGAGGCAGCCGCTCAGACCCTTACATCCATCATCGTTATTAGCTTTGCTGCTACCACGTTGGACACTTCCGTTCGTCTCATGCGTTATATCATCTCCGAAATTGGCCGGGAATACAAAGCTTTCGCGCTGACGAAAAAACATGTGGCTACGTCCATTGCCGTAGGTGCAAGTTTAATGCTTGTCCTTTTACCCCAAGATGAAAGAGGTCTAGGAGCAGGCGGATACATTTTATGGCCGCTCTTTGGGACATCCAATCAACTACTCGCGGGAATTACCCTTTTACTCATTACGATTTGGGTGCAAAGACAGGGCAGGAACTTTCTCGTTCCACTCATCCCTATGGTATTCCTACTTGTGATGACGATGTGGGCTATGCTTTCACAACTTCGGAATGAATGGTGGATATTCGGTGAGACCGGCGGAGATGTACTTCTCTTTGTGCTCGGTTCGATTATTTTTGTGTTTGCCGTATGGATTTGCCTGGAAGCCTATCTGTTGTTTAAAAATGAGAGACAGCAACGATTAAATAACGACAAACGGGACGCAGGATAAGTCCGTTAAGGAAAGGTGAAATCATATGCACGATTATTCCATTTTATTTTTTGGGGGCAAAGGGGGGGTTGGCAAATCCACCTGCTCCTCTGCTTTTGCCCTTTCCGCTGCTCAGAAAGGAAAAAAAGTTTTGCTTGTCTCCACGGACCCAGCCCACAACCTTGAAGATTTGTTTGCCGTTACGATCGGCGATAAGATTTCTTGGTTACAGGAAAATCTATATGGACTGGAAATTGATTCCGAAAAAGAATCAAAACGTTACATTGCCGGAGTTAAAGAAAACCTGGATGGGCTTGTCCACTCCCATCGTATCAGCGAAGTGCATCGGCAAATTGATATGGCTGCCCACTCTCCGGGAGCCGAAGAATCTGCGCTTTTCGACGCTCTCGTTACGATTATTTTAGAAGAAACCGCCAACTTTGATCTGATCGTTTTTGATACTGCCCCCACCGGTCACACCCTCCGTCTCCTTTCACTGCCGGAGATGATGGAAGCATGGATCGACGGGATGTTGAAACGAAGGCGTACGGTGAATGAAAACTACAGTCAACTCTTAAACGATGGCGAACCTGTGGAAGACCCGATTTACCAAACCCTCATGAAAAGGAAACAAAAATTTTCAGAAGCCAGAAAATGGCTATTAGACAAGAAAAACACCGGCTTCATCTATGTACTTACTCCTGAGCGCTTACCTATTGAAGAAACCACACGTGCTGTAGAGCAGCTTTCTCAAGCAAAAATGAACGTCAATACACTCATCGTGAATAAATGCTTACCGCAAGAAACGGATCAATCTTCATTTTTTCAAAAAAGACGGCAACAAGAACAACAATATGTGCAAAGGATCCAGTATGATTTTAAAAAACAAAAGAAGGTGTTTCTCCCATTATTAGCTGAAGATATCTCTACACGTGAAAACCTCGAGGAAATCGCTTCTCACTTACAAGGATTATAGGTTCTTCATCAGGAAAAGACGGCTGCTTCATTGGGAGCGGCCGCCTTTTACGTTTAATGCATAGGTCCTTGATTGCTTTGTTGGATATTGGCTCGGGAAGGTGAAAACGCGTGCAGCAATTTATCCATATCTGCCTGTTGTAATTGTGGTACCTGATAATAGCCGTTTCGATTTTGATAAAGAAAAACCTCATATGCCATCTCAATAAAATCAGGAATACAATCAGCGATCACCCGGCGCAGTACTGGGTTCGTTACTTCTGGCGCTCCCATAGCAAACATGGAAGTCGCAGATTTTAACAACCCCTGCATTTGTGCGGACAGCCCTTCTTCAGACACTTCACTTAACGTACCGCTCGGCTTCTTTGGCTGCGAAGGCTTCATCCCATATGTGACATTATTGGACGCTGGCATCTCATAAGGCTGAATGGACATCGAAGGCTTTTGCCCTGTGCTTAACGCTTCAACCATACGGTTGTACTGAGTGGTCATGTAATCATATTGCCGATCCAAAATGCTAAGAAGCTCCTGATCATTCACATGGGGGCGAAAGATCATGTATTGGTCCAGTACATTAATGGTTGATGTTAACATTTCATGCGCATCAAACATTTCATGTCCGCCGTGGCTTTGCGCGGGCGGCATTTGTTCCGATTGCATCTGCTGTTGATTGTTGTTCGTTTGTCCTGGTTGCCTTGGTTGGTTTTGCACAAAAATGCCTCCTTCATTTTTCACTTCAATAGCTAGTATGAAAAAAGACTTTTTAAAAAATGCATGACCTTTTTAAAAAAGTCCTTAGGTCATTCAACAATTCAACCGTCCAAATCGATCACGAGTTTATCCTTTCCCTTCTATTTCAACTATAAGTTTAGCGATCAAGAATCATTATCTGGAACTTGATCGTTATTTATTTGTTGGTTCATTTTATCTATAAACTTTTTCAATCTTTTTTTCGCAATATTCGCAAGCACTCACTGTGTAATTATCAGTGCTTCTAAAACTTTATAAGCATAAGCTGTGCAACTTTCGACAAAAAACACTTAAAATTCCTACTTATTTATTACAAATTTTAATTTTTTTCTATTAAAGTCTTTTATAGAATGAATAAAAAGAATTGAAAGGAGCATTTATGATGGAAGACAAGCTTACTAAATTTGAAAGAATAGCAAAACGACGTACGGAGGAAACAGTGAAAAAAATTCGACTAATTGGAAACCTATCCAATAAAAATAACTATGAATATACTGAGGAACATTTAGATAAAATTTTTGCGGCATTGGAAGCTGAGCTTAAATCTGCTCGCCGTAAGTTTCAGGGACATAGCAGCTCACCTGAGTTTCAGATGAGTTTCGAGACACGCCGCGGCCGGAAGAAAACGAGTTAATATTAGAAGCACCCGTGCCATCTCAGCACGGGTGTTGTTTTACGTGGTTTTTCCTTTATACGTCCATTTTCTCCATAAGGCTTCCACTGGACCTTGGGTGAACGTTTGCAAATAAAGATTACTGAGAATCATCTGAGCAATGTAAATCCCAATCGCAATCAATAACCCCGTTCCACTTGACACGTGCCCAAATAATCCTAAACCGAAGCCATAAAAGATAAAGATCGCGACGATGGTTTGCAGTAAATAATTCGTCAGTGCCATTCTTCCTACTGCAGCGAATGGCATCAATAACCGCCGGCGATGATTTGAACGAAGGAAAAGAACAAGTCCCGAAACGTAGAAAAGCATCAGTAATGGACCAGCAGCAACGTTCACTCCCATCGACAATCCATACGTGATATAAGACGGGAAAGGAATAACATCGTAATGGAGAGCAGTCATGAGAATCGTTAATAACCCACCGCTCCACAAACTATGGATGCAAAGTTTTTTCCACCGTTTCAGATGACGGTCCACATGGTGAAACATTCCCGTTTTTCCCATATACAAGCCAATGAGAAACAATGGCAATACGATCGCTACGGTAAAAACGGATTCAAATAAGGTAGGGAGGACTTCATTGAAAAACCGATACGTTAATATTTCCCCATAACTTCCTTCAGACATAATTTGGGTCCCTGTTACGACCATCTCTTCGAAAGTAGCCATAGGTGTAAATTGATCATTAACATAGCCTGTTACGGCTAACAACACCGTCATAAATAATGAAGAAACCCCTAATAATACTACAATCCACAAGATTAATATTTGGGGTCTCCGATCAACGAAAAGTAAAAGTAAAAAGCCAGCAAGGGCGTATGTATGCAAAATATCTCCCGACCATAAGAAAATCAAATGGATGAGCCCAATGACTAATAAAAAGACGAGCCGGCGAACAAATACCCGGTTGGCATTCAAATCTTTCTCTACTAAACGGCTATAAAAGATAAAAAATCCAAGCCCAAAGAGCAGCGAAAACATCGGATAAAACTTGCCTTCAACAAAGATGGTATTAAACAAACTCGCGAATTGATTGAAAGCCCCGTCCGGCAGCGAACCACCTTCAACCGTTGGCCTGGCATCCCCAAGAACTAAAGATTTAAAAATAGCCATGTTCGCAATTAAAATTCCAAATACAGCAATACCCCGGATAATATCGAGTGAATGAATTCGCTCTTGGGTCACTGTTGCCGCTGCTTTCATATCAAAACTCCCTTCGTTTTCAGCCCCTTCTTATCATTCTACGTCTTAGTCAAATATTTTAAAAGTGAAATGCCCCCCTTTTATAATCTCCGCGTCGATATAAGGAGTGAAGGGAGGTGCTCACATGATGCCAGAATCCACAAGCCTAGAGCTAATCTTTGAAAATGGTGTAGATGAATTTGGCGAGCCCATCATCAGCCGCCGACGTTTTAATAACGTGAACGTCGAGGCCAGCGATGAAGACATTCATACCATCGCGAACGCTCTTGCTTCATTATCTTCACCATCATTAAGTGCAGCTACGCGAAGAAACGACTACAATCTATTATCAGCTGAAACTGAATAAGGGAGGGAATGGTAAACATGTCTCAAGTATTGGAATTACGCTTTCGTAATCAGGAATCAAGGATGTCCACAATTTCAGTGAACGAACCTGATGAAGAACTCGAAACTTCACAAGTTGAAAATGTCATGGATCAGATCCTCGATCACAACGTCTTTTTTACCGCAGGCGGTTCTCTTGCAGAAAAAGTAGACGCCAGGTTCGTATCGCGTACAGTGGATACGATCTACGAAGCGTAGAAACGGGGTTAAACGACCATGGATGAATGGGTATCGCTGCTTTTTAACCACGGTTTTGCAGCTGTAGTTGCTTTCTACCTCCTGCATCGAATGGAAAAAAAGCTCGACTTATTGATCACTGTTTGTGACCGTCCGACAAGTGAATGAAATAAAAAGAAGTAATCCGTTTCCTCAAACGGGTTACTTCTTTTTGCATTCTTTAAAATGATAATCCTTCCGGTGGATCTTGAACAACGACGATCACCGCGCCTTTATCCAATTCATTTTCCAATCCTCGTGCCTCTGATTCGCCGAATCCAAGCTCCTCGAATTTGGCTCGAAGTTCATCGCCTTTTTTACGGAAGACATTTTTTACCGAAACGCCGAAGCCTGTTTCATTCATACCGACGGTATTGGCATCGGCGCGTTCGGCTACGCGCTCTGTATGATCATCATCATGCGTGATAATATAAATGTTATTTTCATCTACTTTCTCTTTTAGTTGTTTTACAGCTGAAACAACTTCATCATCATTCATAAACTCTTTATAAATCGGTGCCATAGCTATCATCCTCCTTCAGTAAAGGTCATTCCCAATGCACTTTTCTTCTAAACATATGAACAATAAAATATGACCCAACCCTGGATAGAGGAGTTCCACACAGGGGGAACTTCCCCATCATAGGGCGGAACTTCCCAACCTGAGATGAAAAACTCCATACTTGTAACGGGAGCTTCATAGTCACGTGATTACCCTGTCAGCCATTTTTACCTACTTTATATATGATTTAGAGGGAATTGAATAGGTTTTGGAGAATATTGATCCTGTACGACTTTTTTATAAAGGAGAGGGTTTGCCATGCCAACGTTCCCTAAAGCAGATGTAACACAGTTTTTCCGAACCTTTTCAATTCAAAATTTCATTGTGGACCCCCATGAAGAACAACTTATTTGTTCTACGAATTTGAGCGGCCATTTTAATCTCTGGGCCTTAGACTTAAACCAACGTTTCCCTTACCCTTTGACCTCGATCAATCAAAGTAATCATGGGCTCGCTTATGACAAAAACGGGCATTTTCTCCTTTCGGCATTTGATCATGATGGGGATGAAAATGCGCAAATTTATGCCCTGCCTCCTGAAGGCGGAACACTTTTGCCTATTCAAGTTAACGAAGGCGAACGTCATATGCTTGGAGAACTTTCCGAAGATGGGCGTATGCTCTATTACACATCGACAAAAGAGAACTCTACCTATTTAAATATCTACCGCTATGATATCGAAAATGAAAAAGAAGAAGTCCTCATCGAAGGCAAAGAGGCAGCGACCTCGTTTGCAGCGCTAGGTCCTGATGAAAGGAGCTTTTTATTACGAAAACATTTTGCCAACACCCATAGCTGCATGTATGTACATAAAAACGGCCGAACTACGGCGATTACCCCCGACCCAACGATTCCGCATACCGTTGAAAGTGCTGCGTATACGACAAATAAGGACGTCTACCTTGCCACGACATATGAGGCGGATTTCTCGTATTTAGCACATTTTCATGTAGATCAACAAACCTTCACAAAAATATTGGACATCCCTGGAGAAAGTATTATCAATGTTCATTTTGATCAATCTAGCAACGGGCTATATCTCGTCACAAGTAAAGGGGTGACTGATCAGCTTTATTACTATCACCTAGTAGAAGAAAAACTAACTTCTATCGACCTGCCTGTAGAAGTAGTTGATAAGCTCATGGTAACAAATGGAGGTATTCCTTACATTCTCGGCCGGGGCTCGACCCTTCCGATGAACATTTTTAGACGAAAGGTGAAAACTTGGGAAACGATTACTGATCTCAGAGTTCCCGGTATAGCCCGAGAAGCGATGAGTGAACCGGAGACGATTCGTTATCCTTCCTACGACGAAACTGAGATTGAAGCCCTCTATTTTAAACCAAAACCTGAAGTTGATAATAGCCATTTGATTCTATGGCCGCACGGCGGACCACAAGCAGCGGAGCGTAAAATGTTCCGCGCCATGTTCCAAATGCTCGTTTACGAAGGGTATCGGATTCTAGCACCGAATTTCCGCGGTTCCTCTAACTATGGCCTCTCTTTTATGAAAGAAGTAGAAGGAGATTGGGGATATGGTCCACGCTTAGATAATGTTGCTGCTTTGGATTATATGATTGAAAACAACTTTGTAGACCGCGATAAAATTTTCTTGATAGGCGGAAGCTATGGAGGTTACATGGCTTTACTCCTGCATGGCCGGCATGGGGACTACTTTAAAGCGGTTGTTGATATTTTTGGCGTATCGAATTTGTTCAGCTTCGTAGAATCTGTCCCTGATTTTTGGAAACCGATCATGAAACAATGGGTGGGAGATCCACTTACAGATCAAGAACGTTTCAAGAGAGACTCCCCCATCACATACTTAGAGCAGATGTCCAAACCCATGTTTATCATTCAAGGAGCGAACGACCCTCGTGTCGTCAAAGCGGAGTCAGACCAGGTGGTTGATAAGCTCCGTGCAAATAACGTCGCGGTGAAATATCTTGTCCTTGATGACGAAGGCCATGGCTTTTCCAAGAAAGACAATGAAATTGAGGTGAACCGTCAGATCTTACAATTTTTCAATAACCATCAGTAAATGGCTGTCCTTTTTAACACTTTCATGAACAAATAAACATCAACAACCGTTCCGTGGATCACCATGTTATCCTTACTATTGTAGATGTGCAGAATTTTCTCTGAGTTGGAGGTTAGTTATGAAAAAAATCACTCTTTTATCCACGAGTTTATTATTGTTATCAGCGTGTAATGGTACAAATGAGGATGAACCCACTGAAAACCTCTCCTCCGAACCCATTGAAGTTGAAGTTTTAAATGATTCAGAAGCAACCGTCGATGAGGAATGGACATTGAAAGCAGAAGTGACGCAAGAAGAAGAACCGGTCGAAGATGCCGACGAAGTGGTCTTTGAAGTTTGGTATGATGAAGAGAAACAAAATAGTGCTATGATTTCTGCTGAACATGGACAAGACGGTGTCTATGAAGCGGATTATCAATTCCCGGAAGCTTCGAAGTACTATGTTCAACCACATGTCACTGCCAGAGGGATGCATCGCATGCCTGTACACGAAGTGGAAGTCAGTGAAGCGGAACAATGATGCCCATAGATATCATAAGCAAGAGATTATATGATAAAATAAATCAAGCATTTTTAGGCCACGAAACAAGAGAGGTCGACGTGAATGGGGAAGTTTGTAAAGAAAAGACAACGTAAAAAAAGCAGGTTTCTGCTAGGAATAGGGTCAATTCTCGCGCTTCTTTTTCTTACGATCGGCATAGTCATGATTATAAATACATTCAATGAGCAACAGATGGACCGTTACTTGAATGGAGGTTTGTCCGGTTATAACAATGATGAGATCCCAGAAGAATACATCCCCATTTATCAAGAGGCAGCAGATGAATTTGGGATTCCCTGGGAAGTATTAGCAGCTGTCCATCGAGTAGAAACCAAATTTTCAACCATGGACCCCATGGTCTCCCCCGTTGGTGCAGAAGGGCACATGCAATTTATGCCTTGTACATGGCATGGTTGGGATCACCCGACATGCGATAATGTTGGTGCCGGAGATATTCCAAACGATGAACTTACAGATCCTGATTTAATTGAAATCAATGGAGGTTACGGTATAGACGCAACGGGAAGTGGGACCGCAGACCCGTGGGATGAAAGAGACGCCATTTTTTCAACAGCGAATTACTTAGCGTCTTATGGCGCTGATCGCGGCGAATTGGAAGATGCCTTGTACGCCTATAACCGTGCAGACTGGTACGTAGAAGAAGTGGTTTTTTACATGGATATCTACAAGCGTGAAGGCTATCAAGTGAGCAAAGAAACATGAAAGGCAGCCCATTTCAAGATGGGCTGCCTTTTTACTATAGGAAGAAACCCTTATAGTACGAGGTGGGAAACAATGAGGATGGGAAGAAAAGCACAAATTATTAAACGTGTATATCCCGTAAAAAAAGAGTCTAGATATATCCGCTCAATCAATGGTGGTTCTCTAATTGTCTTATTCTCCTCTGTATATACCGTTAGGATTTCTCCCTGTGTAGACACAATTCGTGAACAGCCTACAAACGTATGATCTTCAGTTCGGTACTTGCCGGCGTTTGGTCCCTATGAAAAAGACCTACGTCAAATTTAGGTGATTATGGCTGATTTTCTGGATCATCTCTGTCGCCATTGTTTCTAAATCATATCGAGGACGAAAGCCAAATTCTGCTACTGCCGCACTTGTATCAATATGATCCGGCCAGCTTTCCGCAATTTTTTGGCGTTCAGGGTCCACATCATAATCCAGTTTAAAATCGGGGATGTGCGTCCTAATGGCATCAGCTAACATTTTCGGATCGATACTCATTGCCGTTATATTATAAGCATTGCGATTGATCAGCTTTGCTGGATTTGCCTCTAGTAAATCGATGGTAGCGGCAATTGCATCTGGCATATACATCATATCCAGAAATGTCCCCTCGGCAATATAGGAGCTGTAATGATGATCACTTATGGCTTTATAGAACATCTCTATAGCATAATCGGTCGTTCCGCCCCCAGGAGCAGTAAGGTACGAAATTAAGCCTGGATATCGTAATCCACGTGTATCTACCCCAAATTTTTCATGGTAATAATCGCACAATAATTCACTGGCGACTTTACTGACCCCGTACATTGTTGTGGGACGCTGTACTGTCACTTGAGGGGTTTTCTCTTTCACTGTTGACGGGCCAAAGGCACCAATCGAACTCGGTGTAAAAAATGTACAGGACTGTTCTCGTGCCACCTCAAGTGTATTCATCAAACCACCCATGTTTAAATTCCATGCATTTAGCGGTTGATTTTCAGCGTTTGCAGATAGTAAAGCCGCTAAGTGAATGATCGTATCCACTTGATGATCCCTGACAAGCTCTTGGATTCTGCCGCCCTCTGTCACATCCAGCGTGTGAAAAATACCACCTTTAGATACTTCATTGTTCATATCTCGTATGTCTGTAGCAATGACATTTTTTTCACCGTATTGTTTACGCAATTCCAATGTCAGTTCTGAACCAATTTGTCCAGATGCACCGGTAATTAAGATTTTTTTCATTTGCATACGGGCGCCTTACGGCTAGAAGCGCCCGTTCCCCCTAACCTTTTGATATTTCTACTTTAAGATCGTTCAAAAAGCCCGGGAAAAGCGCATTGTCGCATATAGTTATCGGGTTCTTTTTGAACATCTTTTTATATTACGTTTAATTCGCTTCCAATCTTCTTATACGCTAACAATGCTGCGTCAAGCATTTCTCTTGTGTGGGCAGCCGTTGGCATATTCCTCACTCTCCCGGTACCACGTGGAACTGTCGGGAAGACGATGGATTTTGCATAAATGCCTTCTTCCATCAGACGTTCGCTAAATTGTTGCGTTTTCTTTTCATCGCCGATAATACAAGGGGTAATCGGTGTCTCCGTTTTCCCTGTATCAAAACCGAACGCTTGTAAGCCCTCCTGCAAATAGCGCGCATTCTCCCATAATTGCGTTTGCAAGTCTTTGGACGCAGAAAGAATATCAACCGCTTCAATGGTGGCAGCTACATCTCCCGGCGGTAGTGCTGTTGAAAATAAGAACGGACGGGATCGCACTTTTAGCCATTCGATTAACGATTGACTGCCGGCCACGTACCCACCAACGATGCCAATCGCTTTTGAAAGGGTTCCCATTTGCATATCAATCCGATCAGACAGGTTAAAATGCTTCACTGTACCTGCCCCTTCTCCGAGCACCCCGGACCCATGGGCATCATCCACGTACGTGATTAAGTCAAATTCCTCGGCAATTTCTACGATTTCCGGAAGTTTGGCGACGTCCCCATCCATCGAAAATACACCATCGGTGATGACCATGACTTTGTGATATTCCTGGGTCGCTTGCTTTGCCTTTTCCCGTAAATCTTCCATATCAGAGTGTTTATAAGGAATGATTTTCGCACGTGAAAGCCGGCAGCCATCAATAATTGAGGCGTGATTCAGTTCATCAGACAAAATGGCATCATTTTTATTCATTACTGCCGGAATCGCTGCGACGTTACAGTTAAACCCTGATTGATAGGTAATCGCGGCTTCTGTATGTTTAAATGCTGCCAACTTCTCTTCCAATTCCAGATGCAGTTGAAGCGTCCCATTAATGGAACGTACGGCTCCTGCCCCTACACCATATGATTCAACCGCTTGAACTGCCTGGGCTTTTAAGCGATCATCCGTAGCTAAGCCTAAATAATTATTTGAGGAAAGGTTAATCACTTCTTTTCCATTTAATGTCACTTGTGGACCATTCGCACCTTCCAATGGGTCAATGACATTAAACAAACCTTGCTCTTTTAACTCTCCCAGCCCTTCCTGAAGAAACGCATCAAGGGTTTTACTACTCATCGTTTCGCTCCTTTCCGCATGAGCGTAATGCTTTATAAAACGTTGAATTACCCTTGTTTATAATACAGGAAATGAACATCTTTATCTACACATATCGGTCACAAAACAAAAAATCCCACTTACTGGAAGCGAGATTTGAGATTCATCAACGTTCTCTTTTTTATCTTTCGTCGTTCAGGAATCTTCAAACGCCTCTTCATACATTTTTTTCATAAGACGAATGCATCCTCCATGTATAATTGTGGCGTGATACCCCATTTCCTGAAGTTGGTTCATCGATAGCCATTGTTTGTTTTTTTCATTCATATCAGCAAGCAGAGGACCGTTCGTAAATTGAGACACATATAAATATTCCCCTTCTGTCGTTAATCCTTCAAAATAAATAAAATCTACACCTGATCGTAACGACTCATTGGCCTTTTTAATCGCTTCTTCAATTCCGGTGATCGAAGCGTCTGCTTGTATGGTCATAACAATACTTATATCCGGAAAGTAATGTTTCAGTTGAGTGATCACTTGTTTTAATTCTCCAGCTGAAAAACCTTTTTCATCATCGAATTGAATCACTTGAACCCCTATTTGACGAAGTTCATACACTTGCCGAATGATTTGTTGACAAGAACGAACGTCCATCGGCAATTGCACAATAAGGCCAAGGGATGTCACTTGTGTAATGGCCCGGGCAGCCGTAATCATTTCCGTTGCATTTACAGCATATGAGGTGGCGTAGCCACATATTTTCGCAACATCTTCAGTCGGAAGAACCGCCATTTGGAACCCCTTTTGTTCAACGGTCTGGGCACTTAATGGATCATGGACAGCCGGAATCATCGTTAATTCTCCATTTGAAAAATCTTGATAAGACTGATGCCGTTTATGTTCAGTTTGATTCCATTGCATATCTAATTACAACTCCTTATATACCTACGAATAAGTGTGAACAGGCTCGAATCTTGGTATATAGTACCTTATTGGGTCGACGAAGCGCAATCTTAATTTATGAGTTACAAACGTCTTGAGTGGCATTTTTGAACCCCCCTCTGTTATGATAGACAAGAACATTTATTCATTTAACAGTGACTTCTTTACACTGTTTTTCATATTGTAGAGGATAGCCTTTTCTCGGTTTTCCATAACCCGAGTGTTCTTACTGTACGAATAAAGGGGTGCCAATCTTTCATGGACGATTTACTATTCCGCCAAGCAATGGGAACTTTTTCTACAGGCGTCACCGTCATTTCCACGGAGGTTGATGCTAAAACACACGGAATGACAGCCAATGCGTTTATGTCCGTCTCCCTCGACCCTAAACTGGTGGCCGTTTCTGTAGACCATCAAGCTTCAATATATGAAGAAATTAGAACAGCAAGAAGGTACGCGGTCAGCATTTTAGATGATTCCCAAGAGGAAATATCAAAAACCTTCGCGAACCAAATTCGAGGTAAAGAACAGTTCGCCTTCGCTACCTTCCGGGATCTGCCAGTCATTCCTGATGCCCTCGTTCACCTTGCCTGTGACGTTGTTCAAGAAATAGCAGCAGGTGATCATACGATCTTTATCGGCGAGGTCAAAGATATTGAAGTCAATGAAGAAGAAGGGAGACCGCTCTTATACTACCGCGGCGCATACCAAGCCCTGCAGTAATGAATGTATATTCGTAAACACAGGGAGGACGAAAAAACCAGAACGTAACCGCCCAAGCTAGGGCGGTTATTTGTCATCCCGCAAGCGATTCTTCGATGGTTCCATACGTGGGGAGCACTGAATCAAGAGGACGAGGAGAGACAACGCTATTTTCCCAGACTTACTGAACGTCTTATGGACTGCTCTTTGCGTTCTCTTCTTCTCTTGTAAGTTTCTCCTCGTGAGGTTTACTGCGAATAAACAAGGCAAGGATAACACCGATAAGTGCAAGACCACTCGCCGCAATGTAAGACATATTGACCCCATGAACCAGTGCTTCATCTACACTGACGGAGGCTTCTTTAGGGTTTAAAGCGGTGGTTGTCATTACCGTTACGAGAAGGGCTGTGCCAATCGATGCCGAGACCTGGCGCATCGTATTGTTCATTGCCGTTCCGTGAGGAATGAGTTCTCTTGGTAACGAGTTGATTCCCGCTGTTGTCACCGGCATCATGGTCATTGCTGTCCCCATCAAGCGGAGCGCATATACAATGCTTAAGTACGCAACAGAGGTAGTGGACGATAGAAATGAAAACAACACTGAAGTGATGAGAATCAGCGTTAACCCCGGTATGGCCAAATAGCGTGCCCCGATGCGGTCAAAGATCCGTCCCATGATCGGAGACATGACCCCCATCAGTACTGCCCCAGGTAACATGATCAAGCCTGCTTCAAAAGCCGTAAATTGATTCATGTTTTGCATATATATCGGAAGAATCGTCGCTGTGCTAATCATGGAAACGAATACAATGACACCAATGACGGTTGATAAGGCAAACACGCGTGAATGAAAGACTCTGAATTCCAAGATCGGCTGCTTTAATTTTAATTGCCGGTTTATGAAGAAATATAAAGCGATGAAACCGACGATAATGGGCAGCCATACATCCATGCTGCTCCACCGGCCATCTCCAGCACTGCTAAAACCAAACAATAAACCGCCAAATCCGAATGTTGATAAAACGATCGAAAGAATATCAACGCTGGGCGCGCGCAATGTCGATATGTTTCTCAAGAACACAGAAGCAAATATGATATTAAAAACAGCAAGTGGAAAAATAACCCAAAAAAGAATAGACCAATGATACTGTTCAACTAGCCACCCCGAAAGTGTAGGGCCAATTGCTGGAGCAAAAGCAATGACAAGCCCGGCCATCCCCATTGCAGTGCCCCGTCTTTCCACCGGGAATAACAATAGCAGCGACGTTTGCATAAGCGGCATCATGATCCCTGCTCCACTCGCTTGAACAATGCGCCCCATAATTAAAGTAGAAAATGAAGGTGAGAGCGCACAAATCAGGGTACCGGCGGCAAAAAGAAGCATCGCTGTAAGAAAAAGGCCCCGCGTTGTGTATTTTTCAATTAAAAAAGCCGTAATCGGAATCATGATCCCATTAACAAGCATGAATATTGTTGTAACCCACTGAGCCGAATTTTCCGTAATATTGAGATCGCGCATTAAGTGCGGCAGTGCTGTCGTTAACAACGTTTGATTTAAAATCGCCATAAAAGCACCGATCAAAAGCACAGAAACGATCGGAGCCTTATGCAAGTCCTCTGGATGGTCTGTCATGAGCATACCTTCTTTTTCATTTGAAAATGAGAAAGTCTTCCTCTAGCGTAATCAAACGATAGTGGCAAGACAAGGGAATTGATAAAATCTATATTGCCCGTTAGAAAAACTTTGCCTACCGCTATCTCCTAATGGGGGGAGCCTTCGTTTTTAACGTTCGTATCGTATTCAATAAACCGCTACTGCAGCGGTTCATTTATCCTGACAAGATCTTTCACCTCTTTTAAGGAGGACCAAAAGAACCGAGTAGATCGAGGAGACGTAGCTTCGAGGATCCTGCTTGCATTCACTTCTCACGAAGGAGAAGAGGTTTTCTTTTCCGAGGAACGCAGAAGCAAGTTTTTCCGGACTTTTTGAACAACCTCTTATAGATACATAGTTTCGATGTACGGATCCTTACTCACCTTCTAAATCCTCTCGAGCATTCATATTATCGGGCGGCATTGCTTTTCCCCTAGGTATAAAAAAGGAAAGAATCAAACCGATAAACGTAAGAATTGCCGCTAACCAAAATGCCATATTGACACCATGAACCATTCCTTCGTTTATATTTCCATCGATTTCTTCAGGCGCAAGTGCCATGGTGGACATGACGGTGACCAGTAAGGCTGTACCAATAGCCCCTGCTACTTGACGCATCGTATTATTCATCGCTGTACCATGGGGGATTAATACGTTTGGAAGCGAATTTACAGCTGCTGTCGTTATCGGCATCATCACTAGTGACATACCAAAGAACCGAATGGCGTTTACAATGGCCAAGTAAGCTAAAGACGTCGTTGTCGATAGTTGCGTAAACATAAACGTTGTCACGCAAACGAGTAAAAGTCCGATGATCGATAGCTTACGGGCGCCAAACCGATCAAATATTCTTCCAGTAATGGGCGACATGAGACCCATGGCAACGGCTCCAGGCAGCAACATTAAGCCCGTCTCAAAAGCTGTAAAGTCATGCATATCCTGCATGTAAATCGGCAAGATCGTTTGCGATCCAATCATAGACATGAAAATAATCATCCCAATGATCGTAGCGAGTGTAAAAACCCCGTATTTGAACACACGAACCTCAAGGATCGGCTGCGGTAGAATCAGCTGTCTCCATACGAAAAGCCCCAATGTAATAACTCCGATGATCATTGGAAGAGTGACGTGAGGAGCCGCCCATCCGTAGGTACCTGCGGAACTAAAGCCATACAGCAGCCCGCCGAACCCTAAGGTGGAAAGAATGATTGATAAAAGATCCAGTCTCGGATTGCGAATGACTGAAACGTTCTTTAATACCCAAAAAGAAACAATCATATCAATAAGGGCTAACGGGAAGATGATCCAAAAAAGAATAGACCAATGATATTGTTCGACAAGCCACCCGGACAACGTGGGTCCAATCGCAGGAGCAAAGGCGATCACAAGTCCAACCATTCCCATCGCAAATCCCCGGCGTTCAATCGGAAACATCAACAGAAGAACCGTTTGCATAAGGGGAAGCATAATCCCTGCTCCCGCCGCCTGTATAATCCGTCCACCTATAAGGAATGCGAAATTAGGAGCCAACGCACATAATAATGTTCCTAACGTAAAAAGGCCCATGGCCGTAAAAAAGAGCTTACGAGTCGTAAATTTTTCAATCAAAAAGGCGGTGATGGGAATCATCACACCATTGACAAGCATAAATGCTGAATTTAACCATTGTCCCATATCAGCCGTAATACCAAGATCACTCATAATATGAGGCAATGCCGTCGTCAAGAGTGTCTGATTTAAGATCGCCATAAAGGCTCCCGTCAGTAGAACAACAACAATGGATTTGATGTTCTCTGGAGTTGAAGATTGTGTTGTACTCATCTATATACCTTCTTCTAAGGATCATTTATCCATCAAAAATAGCTAGAGTTGAGCGTAGGAAGCACGTACCTTCGAGTTATCTTTAATGATTTCTTCGCGTCGATAATAAAGCGTTGAGTGTTTTCAGTTCATCGTTGATACTCGCCATTTGTCCAAGATAAAGCCCGAGAGAATCAATCATATATCGTCGGGGCGAAATCGCATCGATTTCTTGATATAAAGCTTCGATTGCTCCTTCAATTTCATCCCGTTGTTCTGCATTTGCCTCTGTCATGACTTTCTCACGAATACGATAGCGAACATCTTCGATCTCTTCTTGAACCGCACCATTCTTCCCGTTCGGGTTAAAAGTCTCATAATCCTGCATGAGATCAGAAGTCAACACAGGAGGTAAATGAGGTTTGGACAATATGATTGTATCAAGATGAGAAATAATCAATGCTGCAACAGCATCGGCGGGGAATGATTTATGCTCATCACTCATAAGCACAACATATTCTCGCAATGTCCCTTGAAACAGAACGACCAAATCCCAAAGGAAAGGCTTTACTTCTTCCCCGTAGGCATGAATCAAACTATCACGGTGCCAGTTCATCAATGCCAATTTTGAACGTTTCAACACCCGCATCATTTCTGCGTTTTTCGTCGAAGGAACCGAGCGAATCAGTAAGTTTATAAAAGTACGGTTTTCTTTCGTCGCTTCCAATTCCAAGATGATTTTCTCTTTTAATTGTTCCTTCGGTGACAATGTCTGATTCAAGTTAACGCTCGTTGTCCGCTCAACCATTTGCTCAAGATTATACTCCAATGCTTCCAGTAGAAGTTCTTCCTTTGAGGAAAAATACTTATACAAACTTGCTTTTGAAATACCGCAAGTTTCCGCGATATGCTGCATCGATGTGGAAAAATATCCATCCTTCGCGAATCTTTGCAAAGCTGTTTTCAGGATGTTTTCTTTCATGCTTATCACTTCTTATTCCATAGTTACTAACTAGTTTAATTTAAAACTGAACAGTTTTCATCCTATATAAATATGCCCCTGCTGTCAATTCATTACGTTTTATAATATGATCAGGCGGAAATAGAACATTAAGGAAATAATACAAAGGAGGATCGTTGATGTTATTACGTACAAAAGAATTTCAATCATTTTCTCTTTCTGCTACCGACGAGGAATTTGGTTCAATCGCAGATGTCTATTTTGACTCAGCTGGTGAATGGAAAGTGCGGTTTATTGTTGCTGATACTCGTACTTGGTTTGTTGGGGGTAAGGTTTTATTAAGTCCCGAACTCATCACCCGCCTAGACATCGAAGCACAATTTATAAACGTTAGAGCGACCAAGGATCAGATTAAAGATAGTCCAAAACCTATCGAGCACGAACCTATTTCCCGAAGTTACGAATCCACCCTTCTTGACCATTACGGACTCGATCATTATTGGCTTGGCCCAGCAACCGGTCCTGGACCGGCTCCTATGTTACCAGGCGGGGGACCGATTCCGCCCGTCACTCCAGGGACAGATATCAGTAACACTAGATATGAAGTTCCTCCAGAAACCAAGCTTGATGAACAGGAGTATCACTTGCAAAGCACAAAAGACCTGCGGGGGTATTCCGTCGACGTAGCGGGAGAAAAAGTAGGTACGATTTCTGATGTATTATTTGATTCGAACAGTTGGCAAGTTCTCTTTATGGAAGTGGATACGGCTGGATTCCTTTCTAAGGATAAAACCATTGTTCCTGTAGAGTGGTTTGAAACATTCAATCCGGCAGACCAACACGCGATTACCCGCTTTTCTCAGAACATGTTAGAAACCGCGCCCAATTACGATGATTC
Organism: Geomicrobium halophilum; assembly: GCF_014207655.1. Lineage (GTDB taxonomy): Bacteria > Bacillota > Bacilli > Bacillales > Marinococcaceae > Geomicrobium > Geomicrobium halophilum. The sequence goes on from NZ_JACHHJ010000004.1 coordinate 86,947, forward strand.
TATCCCGTTGTCAGAGGAATATATCAATCAAATCCGCCGCCATTACGGTGAACCGAAATAAAATAGAAGTGAATAAGCATTGTAAAATCCGATGTGGTGATAAACCTCACATCGGATTTTTATTTCAAGTAAAACTGTAATTAATTCCGCCTGCACAGCATACATTTTTCCATCAACAATGCTTTATTCAACGCTTCTCCCCTCCTTTTTTCAGCGCAATCCTCCGTTATTCTGCGGTGCCCGCCGCCCCTGGCGTAACCTTTAATTTTTTAGTTGACAAAAGAGAGAATCATAGATGAAAATGAATAGGCTTAGTTTATTATTATTGAGGGGAAAAATATATGCTTAACGCTGTTTTAATATCAGTAATTGTGTTAGTCGTTTTAAGTTTATTAAAGGTGAACGTCATTGTATCCCTTATTATCGCAGCCCTTACGGCCGGTCTTTTGAGCGGGATTTCCCTTGTAGAGACCACGAATATGTTAATTGATGGAATGGGCGGTCAAGCCGAAACGGCCTTAAGTTATATTTTACTAGGAGCTTTCGCCGTCACCATCAGCTATTCAGGGGTCACACAGTTATTACTGCAAAATTTGATACGGTTTCTTAAAGGCAAAAAAAAGATGATCGTTTTGGTGATTGCCGGTATTGCTTGTTTATCACAAAATTTGGTCCCGGTGCATATCGCGTTTATTCCTATTTTAATTCCACCTCTTCTCCATCTTTTCAATAAGCTAAACGTTGACCGGAGGGGAGTAGCTACAGCATTAACATTTGGGTTGAAGGCTCCCTATATCATGCTCCCTTTTGGTTTCGGGTTTATTTTTCATACGACAATCGTAGAATCAATGAACGAAAATGGCATGGAGATTAGCATAGGAGAAACACCTTTAGCAACCATTATTCCCGGCTTAGGAATGGTTGTCGGGTTATTCGTAGCGGTATTGATCAGTTACCGTAAAGATCGAACATACCCCGATTCCTCTGAGGATATGGAGAATGTCAGTCAGGATGCGTCACCTGACCACTTTTCTCTTAAGCACGTCATTACGATTATAGCAATTGTACTTGCGCTAACCGTTCAAATCGCCACTGATTCCCTGGTGCTAGGCGCTTTAACCGGTATTTTCATTATGTTTATCGGTCGTGTGATCCGTTTTCATGACGGAGACACCGTTGTAAACCAAGGGATTCAAATGATGGGCATGATTGCGTTTGTCATGTTAATTTCGTCTGGCTATGCCAGCATCCTAACGGAGACAGGTGCCATTGAAGAATTGGTCGCCTATACGACGGACATGATTGGTAACAACCATCTCATGATCGCCATCATCTTACTTTTGGTAGGCCTTGTCATCACGATGGGAATTGGTACATCTTTTGGGACGATCCCCATTCTGGCAGCATTGTATGTACCAATATGCGCAGCAGCCGGGTTCTCACCATTGGCAACGGCTGCCCTGATCGGAACTGCTGGCGCTATTGGTGATGCAGGATCACCGGTTTCCGATAGCACATTGGGACCCACAGCAGGGTTAAATGTAGACGGAAACCACCATCATATCTGGGACACCTGCGTACCTACCTTTTTGCATTTTAATATTCCACTATTTATTTTCGGTGTGATCGCTGCATTAGTACTATAAAACGAAGAGAAGATCTCAAAAATATTTGCGCCGGTGAGAGCACTTTCGCCGAATAATCGTGCCGTGCGCTGAATTCTCGGGTGCCTCCGCCGAAAAACGAAGGATTGCGCCGAAATATTGTGTCCTCCCGCCGAAAAGGAGGAAAGAAGCGCCGAATGCAGGAGCTGCTCTTTTGAGGCAGCTCCTTTTTACATCATTTGGCTTTTTGCCATAACAAAACATCCGTTACATTTGACCTGTAACGGATGTTTCTCCCTGTTCATTTATCTTCATGGATCCAAATCGTTTTTTCACTCACGGGAATACGTTTTGCTTCCTTTTTCTTTTTTGACACCGGCCAGCCGAGATAAATAAAGCCGATCACCGCTCCCCGTTCGGATACATTATACAACCAGCGCATATCTTCATGATACGTTGGTGCACCGCTTCGCCAAATTGCACCCAGTCCAAGAGAATGAGCCGCTAATAGCATATTCTGTGCGGCAGCGTGGGCAGCAGCGTATTCTTCGATATCAATTACTTTCTCTTTTGTGCTCGGTTCTACGACGACCGTAATGACGACAGGGGCACGAAAAGGTTTCTGTTCCGTTTTTATTAATTTCTGCTCGTTTTCTTCAGAAGCGAGGTCATCCATTTTTTCAGCAGCAATTTTCCGTAATGTTCTTCCTAAAGGGCGGCGTCCTTCACCTTGTTGGACAAAAAACTTCCACGGCTGTGTATGATGGTGATTCGGTGCCCATGTTCCAGCCTCAAGGATCGTTTCAATCCATTGTTTGTCCACAGGCTCGTCAGGCTGGACTTTTCCGATGCTTCTTCTCGTTCGAATGGCTTCTAATACGTCCACATTGCTTCCCCCTTATGAATCGACAGATGCACCATACGTTTCCTTGATTTGCGGCCAGCGGTTTCGCGGGTGAACCCGGCATTCCTCACAGCAAGCTGCTTGCTGTTTTTGTTCACACTCTTCGCAGCAAACGTATTGAAGGTTGCATTCAGGATTGGAACAATTAATATAGCGGTCTTCTGTATTTCCGCAGTGATGGCACTGAGCGACGATGGTATCTTCATCAGTATGATTGGCTTTTACAGAAATACGCTCATCGAAGACATAACATTTTCCATCGAATAAGTGACCTTTCACGTCCTGATCTTGGCTGTAATTGACGATCCCGCCATGGAGTTGGTAAACGTCTTCAACCCCTTTTTGCATCAGGATCCCGGTCAGCTTTTCACAGCGAATGCCTCCCGTACAATAGGTCAGCACTTTCTTATCTTTGAGTTGATCAATGTTCTCTTCAATCCATTCGGGAAATTCTCGGGAGGTATTTACATCCGGTTTAATAGCGCCTCTAAAATGACCGATTTCATATTCGTAGTCATTCCGACCATCCAACACGATTGTGTCTTCATCTTGAAGTGCTTCGTGGAATTCCTTCGGCGTTAAATATGTGCCACCGACTTCATTTGGGTTGACGTCATCGTCCAAACGCCAAGTGACAAGCTCTTGCTTCGCTCTGACGAACATTTTTTTAAAGGCATGTTCTTCAGCTTCATCCACCTTGAACCACATATTGGCAAACCTAGGATCAGATTTGACGTATTCGATATAAGCATTGGTTTGTTCGACGGTTCCAGAAACAGTTCCATTCAAGCCTTCAGGAGCGACGATAATCCGTCCCCTAAGCCCCATATCCTTACAATATTGTAAATGCTCTTCCGCATACTCTTCGTAATCAGGCATATCTACATATTTATAATAAAGTAAAACTCGATAGTCCTTTTTATCGTTCATCAAGGGTCCCTCCGAAGATTATTCTTTCCGGAAACTATCGTAACAGATTTATGCGTATTTTTCACGAAGCGGGCTTGTCAAAAAAATGGCCCTCCGCTATTTCCTGTTATATTTAAGTGAAATTTCAGATAATTAAACGAACGCCTATTTCGCGCACCATCCAAGAGCAAAGCGGGGGAAGATCACCTTTAGGTTATATTTCGGTCAAACGCCTTGAGTGTATAACCTAAATTCATTTTCCTCTCCCCCTATCTATATAAGCGAGGTGATAGCACTTGCCTCCGGTAGACCTCCCAGACAGCAAACAATGGAACAGTCATCCATGTGTTTACTATTTCCTTGACACTGTACGTATGACCCATACTTAAGCAAGACATGATGGAAAGGGTCTTTGAGAAATCGTTCAGGGCTCTCCGCCAGGAAAGGGGATTTCATACTTTTAATGGCCCTACCGACTCTTCGATTCACTGCCACCCCATGATTTTAGCCTTTTCAAGGCTTTTCTAGTTCTTCCCGATCTGGGGATGGCGGCGGCTGTTCCAGCCAGCCATTGTCAATCATGAGATTAGCGCCATCCTTTGCCATTTGAGCCACCTCTAGCATCAAACGGCCATAATCCGCTCCCAGATCACGCCGCGGGCTGGCCGCAGTGGCCAATCCGTAATTGCCAATCCCACTATCGATTAACGTCGTGGTATGAAAGGTCATCAACTTATCAGAAAATGGAGAGACCGTTGAATCCGTAATTTGATCCTCCCAACTCTTTGGAGAAGGCAGATCTTCTTCTACTAGCAGCGAATGGAAAATTTCCATGTGTTTATGAGCAATCTCTTTTCCACGCACAAAAAATTTTTTTACTTTTGTATCCTTGGCCGCTTGAGCAAAGCCCATCATAAGCGCTTTTCCCATCCCATTTGTTTGAGCATTCATGAAAATATGCGAGATTTCGACGGCACTCAGCGGCCGGCGTTCTCTTAAAAATCCCGCAAGAAAGCTTTGTTTTTCTACAAAATCCACGTGATTCGGTGCTGGGATAGATGGAGGCCGATTATAAAGCCCTTTGGATAATAACGTCTCTTTCGCTTTCTCGTGTAGCTCTGTGCCTTGCTGGAGAACTGTATGACAGACCTTCGTCACATCAGAACGTGTAACGAAAGGGATAGCTGCCCCGGAAGTTGCGATAGAAACGACTGCAAGTTGCCGGACATACTCTAGCATGAACGCATCACTAAACAGACGTGGAGCGGAAGGCTGCACATCTTCATCCGTGAAACCAACCGGAATCGCCATTTGTTCGCTATGGTATACCTCTTCGGCCACGCTTAGATCTTTTTGCTGGTGATTTAGGGCTAATTGTATCACTTCACGGATATCCGGGTCTTCCACTTTTTCAAGAAAGTACCTCATCATACATAAAGCCAGACTATTTTTCGTATAAAAACCCCACAGCACGCTGATTTCAGACGACGTTAAAGGGGCGTGGTGATTCGTTTCCATCTTTTCACCTCTATTTCTGTTCTTTACATGTAGTATTTACCCTTCCTTCTCATTTATTCCATTAATTTCTCCGTAAAGTTCTTTAACCAATAAAGGCTCTCTTTTCCGTATATCACTTATTTCATTGATATTTAAACGATAAATGAAGTTAACAAATAGCCCCTGTAAAAAAAACAAGGGCAGGAACGGCAAAGGCCATATTAAGAAATACCCGCTTCATAAACCGCTTGCGATACCAATTGTTCGACGGCAGATCGACTAAGCTTTTCTTCATGATTTGCAATCGCAGCGAGTGTACCATGGGCAAGCATGAGCGGAATTTTGCAGAATATATGGATGTGGCCAGGGGGGATGCTTTCCAGATAAGCATCTGCGGAGGCGATGTTTGCTCTCGCATAAGCAAACATCTCTTCTTCTTTCCATTCATTTGGAAAGAAATCAACACCCCGATCCAGATCTTCCGAGCGATTACGAATTATATTGACGGATTGCAAGCCACGGCCAAAGGCGACAGCTAAGTCTCGATCTGTATTGAGATTGTCATACCATTCCCATAGATCGGAGAGCAGGAGACCCACAAGGCCGGCCACGTAGTAGGTGTAATCATCAAGATCCTCTTTGTTCTCGATATACCAATCTTTTTCCACCCACTTGGCCATCCCCTCTGCCATGGTGGAAGTATAATATAATATCCTCGGAGTGAGGGGTTCAGGAGTGAGCATGATCCAATCACTCAGACGCAACGTAACCTCCGGCAGCATGGCTTGATAGGACTTGGATAAGATGTGCAATTCCGTCTGCATTTCGGTGTGGTCGGTATGTTTTTTCAAGATTTCACTAACGGATCGAAGTAAATGAATCTTATTCTCGGGCGTCAGGTCGGGATGATCTTCGATTTCATCGATCGCTCTCATGGCTAAATAAGCCCCTGCCACTCCCTCTTGTAATCCCGGAGACAGGTAGCTGATCGGAATGAAGAACGTCCGACTAGTTGTCTTCAACATATTCATCGCATCCGTGTATAGATGACTCATTTAATTTCCTCCTCGTCATATTTCTTTGATAACCATTTCGATGTAAAGAGAATTCCTCTACTTCCTAAAAAAATAACTGTTAGTGATACTATATTATGAAGACATGTCCATCTTTTCCATATGATTAGATCTGTCTTTCTTTCCAAAACAAACTCGATGACGGTGTGTACACCACTATAAAGAAGGGCTTGTCCGATCATTCCTCCCATTTTCGATCGGGAAGTCGTTTGATTAAACCATACACAAAAAAGGGGAAGAATAAGGTGTTCATAAAGGACGTGCGTATTAAAATATTTTGGCAGAAAGCGTATGGGAAACGCCAACCTTTTTTGTTTAACCACGATTTTAGCAATTAAAGGGGCTAAAAACCCAGTAGAACAGAAAACGATGATCCAGTCTTTCACAGGCTTTTTACGAAGTGAAAAAGGCAAACAAACGAAACCGAACACTAGAAATGCACGTAATATGACTCGTTCTAACATGACATCCTCCTTCACTCAGCCCTCTAATTTAGCAACACCTAAGGCAAGGTGATCCCATAGTATCTTTTCCACCTTATCCACTCGTTCTGGGTGACATTCTATGACCAGTATGACTTCCGATTTTTTTCCTTTAAGCAGCCTTTTTCTTTTATAAATCACTTTATAAATCAGTACATCAATGCTAAAACCTAACAAAAATCCGCATGCACCAGCAATAAGCCCCCACCAGATGGGTCCCCATTCCAACGCGAACCCAATACTAGTCCCGGCGACTGATAAAGCCACAGCCAGAGCCGCACCCTTATCAAACAAACTCACCCCATCTGCACGATGGAGCGTGTCAAACAATCTTCGGTTTTCTATCCGATTTTCAAGCGAAACAGCTAAAATATTTCCCTTTTTAATGCCTATTTTATCTAACGTTGATAACGCTAACTCTACATACGTTGAATGTTCAAAAGTGGCAAAGATTTGCACGCTACTCACCTCGACCTAGAGGGATTTTCACACGACGTTCTCGATAATGCTGTTTCAAGAACTTTCGCTGCTCGTTCTCAAACAACTTATTATTTTCAACGGTGTTGACGTAGGCATCATATATAGCAAAGCCATACATAGACGGTAAGAAGAGGAGCCACTGAGGGTGTAAGACTTCTGTTGCTTGACTGATTTGCCCCAAAAAGAGTTGATGCACAGCGACCAGCAAACCCGAAAAATAGACAAATATAATAAACAACGATGTTACAAAAATAGCAGTGAGCACGCGGTGAATGTATAGTTGACCCAAACCAGGTGTGGCAAGGGACCAAAGGACTGCCATCATTGGATTCCTTTTATCTAGGTAATTAATTTCCATAGACCCAATGTTGTAAGTGGTAAAATCCGCATTCTCTTGTTCAGCCAACAAAAATACTTTATTTAAATCAACTGTCGTTCGATAACTATCCCAAATACCAAAAATATAAACCGGTAAATACATCAACAACCATCTTGGTTCCAGTACATCTTTCACCATCTCAAACTGACCTGTAAACGAATAAACGATACCAACGTTGAGACGAGCCATGACGTTTATGAGAATCTCCCATAAGATTAACGCGAATCCCCTCAGATATTTGGATAAAAGGAGATGTCCAAACCCCGGAAAGGCTGTAGACCACCAAGCAATAATATAAGGATTGCATAAATGTAATTGTGTAGTCCCTAAAGTACTCACATATGCTTTGAAGCGACGCTCTTGATTGGTTTGTGAAAAGTTCTGCATGGTGTTAACTCCTGTTATCAATGTTTTCAATCTCTATCAAGAGCCCGATAATACCGCAGTTCTACTACCCCTATAAAAATGCAATATTCGATAGTTACTACCAGCGCACCAACCCTTTACTGATCGTTATTTTCTGCAAATGCCGCTTTCTTATACATAGAAGGGGCCGTCCCCGCTCCCTTGAAAATGCAAAAACAGCTTAATGGGCGATTTCAAAAAGGACTAAGAATCATCAGAAAATATAATGTTATCTAAGAAAAGTTCCTCAAGCGCCGAATAAAATGCCAACGCGCCGAATTATCTAGGTCGTGCGCCGAATAAACGTATTGCTGCGCCGAAAAAAACAGCCTCTGCGCCGAATCCTGTTAGCGCACAATGACTGAATCAGCCACTTACGCCAATGATTGTATGATTCTGACGTCAATATATTGAAATTACAAGGGGCCCCACTTTCGATAGTGATCTTTTATTTCAAACGCTCTACACTAGCTGACAGCTCCGTTACCAATGCTTCGCACGATGACAAAGTGATTTTCTTTTTCGAAGAAGCATCCTCTTATAGCATAAAAACACTTCCTCGAGGCAGGCAGATGTTTTATGCCTTTCAGGGCGCATCTCTCACAGGTTCGTAAGTATTTTCGTTTTTCATGCTTCATTATTCGGTATAGTTTTACAACTTTGACAGTAATCCTGCGGTTTTCCGATGGAACGTTATCCCTTTCGTTTTCCAAGGGGGCGCCTACCCTAGGCTCCAAAATGCTTTTTATCCTCATTCGCTAACGTTCCCCTCTATTTTCCACTCCCCCTAAACGAGAAAAGGCTGCCCCGCTTCTGGGACAGCCTTCTCATTTACCGCCGTTCTTTGCCCTCTTCGGGCAAAATAGTTTTGGCTACTTGTTCATCGAGATTTTCATAGTCATAGTACTGAATCGTATCATACAGCTCTGCCCGTGATTGCATCTGATCCAAGTGATCTTTCTGTGTTCCCTTTTCCAGGATTTCCTGAAATACATCCGCGTAAGCTTTGGATGCGACACGCATGGAAGTGACTGGATAAATCACCATCTGAAAACCGAAAGAAGCAAACGTTTCAGCACTAAAGTACGGGGTTTTTCCAAATTCAGTCATATTCGCGAGTAATGGGGCATCGATTCGTTCTGCAAAATAACGAAAATCTTCTTCACTGGTCAATGCTTCCGGAAAAATTGCGTCTGCTCCGGCCTGTACATACTGACGAGCACGCTCAATAGCGGAATCGCTTCCTTCCACAGCTTTAGCATCGGTCCTTGCAACGACCGCGAGCGTCGGTGCAACCTTTTTAATCGTCTGGATTTTGGCGACCATTTCTTCAGTCGTCACGAGTTGTTTTCCATTTAAATGTCCACATTTTTTGGGTAGCGCCTGATCCTCCATTTGCACGGCAGCAACGCCTGCTTCCACCATTTCCTTAGCGGTGCGTGCGACGTTAATGACACCACCAAACCCTGTATCGATATCAACGAGCACCGGAAGGTCAGTGGCACGTATGAGATCTTGCGCCCGATCAGCGATTTCATTCGAGTAAATCAAGCCGACATCAGGCATACCGCGACTTGCCGTATATGCTCCGCCGGATAAATAGAGGGCTTTGAATCCCGTTTCTTTTGCGACGAGCGCGGACATACCATCATGCGCCCCAGGCATTTGCAAGATTTCATCCTGATCTTGTATCAAGTCTAAAAAAGATTGATAGCGTTCTTGTTGACTAGACTGTTCAGTTACGATCCAACTCATGTTTGATCCCCCTAAATCACAAAGCTTGCCATAAAATCAGTAACTGTCGTTCTTCGAAGCCGTTCGGCCTCCGTACATAAATGGAGGAGATCATCTGCTTGTAAGCGAGGAAATCTCGTTTTTAATGTATCGTAATATTTTTCCTCTAGCAATGGAATGCTCTCCGCACGGCGACGGCGATGTCCAATCGGATACTCAACCGCGACTTCGTTCGTTTTCGATCCGTCTTTAAAAGTGACTTGCACCGCATTGGCAATCGAACGTTTTTCCGGATCGAGGTAATCCTTTGTATACTGCTGGTTTTCTTCTGTATACATCTTCTCACGAAGTTCATCGATTATTGGGTTCTTAGCAATATCATCTTCATAATGATCGGCGGTCAATTCCCCGTAAATCAGCCCAATGGCCGTAATATACTGCAGAGAATGATCACGATCCGCCGGATTGTGAAGCGGGCCGGTTTTATCAATAATACGAATCGCCGACTCATGGGTCGTAATCTTCACTTCAGCGATCTCATCCAGCCTCCACGAAACTTCATCATGAAGCTCAATCGCCGCTTCTGCAGCTGTTTGTGCATGGAATTCCGCTGGGTAAGACACTTTGAATAAAATATTTTCCATGACATAGGAATCCAGGGGCCGGGCGAGGTTAATGTTCTTCCCGCCAACCAGTACGTCCTGGAAACCCCAGTTCGGTGCTGTGAGCGCGCTCGCGTATCCCATCTCCCCTTTCATTGTCATAAGAGCAAGACGAACGGCACGACTCGTCGCATCTCCGGCTGCCCACGATTTTCGTGAACCGGCATTCGGTGCCTGACGGTACGTACGCAAACTTGAATTATCAACCCAGGCCTGTGAAACAGCATCTGCTACCTGCTCCTCGTTTCCGCCAAGCATTGCGGTCACCACTGCCGTAGACGCTACCTTCACAAACAGTACATGATCCAACCCTTGCCGGTTCAAACTATTCTCAAGCGCAAGCACCCCTTGGATTTCATGAGCCTTAACCATTGCTATTAACACGTCATCCATCGTGAGCGGATCTTCACCGTTTGCCAGACGCTTACGACTGACATAATCGGCGGTTGCTAATATTCCTCCAAGATTGTCCGACGGATGCCCCCATTCGGCCGCTAACCACGTATCATTATAGTCAAGCCAGCGAATCATCGTACCAATATTAAAAGCTCCCTGTACAGGATCAAGCTCAAACTGCGTGCCTGGTACCCGAACGCCATTGGGCACAATCGTCCCTGGAACGATGGGACCGAGGTGTTTCGTACACTCCGGATAACGCAGCGCCAAAAGGCCACAGCCGATCGTATCCAGAAGAACATAGCGTGCGGTATCCAATGCTTCTTCACTGGTTATTTCGCTATTTACCGCGTAATCCGCGATTTGAGCCAATACTTCATCTGTGTCCGGTTTTACGTTTACTTTCGTATCCATATTTCACATCTCCCTTTGCTAGAAATCTGACGTGCGTTCTCTCCCCCCGGTATTTCCCCTTACGGGTGCAAACCGCGAGGTCCAGTATAATGCACGCGCGGACGATACAGGCGGTTGTTATCATGCTGTTCGATCACATGGGCACCTAGACCGACCACACGGGCAGCAAAGAAAATTGGGGTATAGAGCGGGATCGGAATGTTCAGTAAATAATAGACAGGGGCAGCGTAATAATCAAGATTTGGATAAAGCCCTTTTTCTTCACGGATAATATCTTCTCCGCGTTCACACATTTCATAGAGGTCTTCACGCCCTTGCTCAACCGCAAGCTTGTGAAGCGCTTTCTTCATTAACATCGCTCTTGGGTCCATTTTTTTCATATAGACGCGGTGCCCAAAGCCCATGATACGCTCTTTATTCCGCAATTTTTCATGCATGAGTGTGGTTAAGCCTTCAACCGTTTCGCCCTCAAGCAACATGTGCATGACCGCTTCATTCGCCCCGCCATGCAAAGGACCTTTCAAGGAAGCAATCGCGCCAGTCATCGCTCCATAAATATCGGAGTTTGTCGAAGCAATGACGCGAGCTGTAAATGTAGAATTCGGCATCTCATGCTCACTGTAGACCATCAACAATTGATCGAACGTTTCCGCTTCCAAATTGCTCGGTTCTTTTCCAGTAATCATATACAGGAAATTACTGCTATATGGTAAATCGGGATTAGCAGCTACAGGTTGATCACCTTGAAGCGTATGATAACTGTTCGCAACAATATTTGGAATTTTCGCTAATACCTTTAACGCTTTTTCCTTATTTGCAGCTGCAGAGCGGTCATCGATGTTCGGATCATAACCCGCCAAGGCCGAAATTCCAGTTCGCATGGCATCCATCGCATGCGTTTCTTTCGGAAGCTTGGAAAATAACTCAAAGAAATGTTCCGGCAATGCATATTCACGTTTTAAATCGCTTTCAATAGACAAACGACCTTGTTGATCAGGAAGTGAACCTTCATATAAAAGATGAACGAGATCAAGATAGTTTTTCTTTTCGGCTAATTCAATCAGATCGTAGCCCTTGATGACAATTTCTTCATTTTCAACATCCAAAAAAGATATGTCTGTTTCCGTTGCGATGACACCGTCAAGACCGGCTTTTACCTTCTGTTCTGCCATGACTTACACCTCTTATTTTGGTATTTCAGAACGCTATGGGCCACCATTTCTTCTTGCGTATTGAGCAATGGTTTCTTCAATGGTGACGAGGCTGCGCCTGATATGCGCGCGCATCGCTTCTTCCACTTCCATTCCTGTCTTTTTTTCTTTTAAAAGTTGCAAGATTTGTTCATGTTCATCTACAGGCATTTGTAGAGGATAGTCGGGGTTCTTATAACCGCTAATCCTTCGGTAACGATCAATTTTGTTTTGCAGCTGCTGTAAAAAGCGCTTATTCGTTTCATTCGAGCTCAACGTGTGCAAAATGTGATGAAAATGCTCACCATGTTTTACAATCTCGTCACTTCGCTTCGTGTCGACAGCTCTGCGCATGAGTGCAACGACGTCTTCCAGCCGATAGAGATGTTCTTTCGTCATATGTTCCGCCGCTTCACGAGCAACAAGACTTTCCAACCGTTCCCGAACCTGAAAGACTTCTCTTGCTTCCTGTAACGTGATCGGCGCAACGATCATCCGGCCATTTTGACGTTTCAAAACCAACCCTTCCAGCTCCAGACGGTACAGCGCCTGACGGAGCGGCGTACGGCTGATCTGTAAATCGTTGGATAAATGCTCCTCACGCAAAGGTAATGACGGCGGATACACCCACTCAACGATATTGTCTTTTAATTGTTCATACGCCAAATCAGCAGCAGACTTTCTTTTATGCACGATCGATTCTCCTTTTTCGTCCGTGTGCCTTTATCACCACACTTCCTCCGTATATATTTATAATTGTATACAAAAATAAGATTCTGTCAATATTTTCTCTACTCTTATAAAGGATTTATGTAGGACGTTCTCCGACCATTTATGATATCCTATTGATTACAGGTGTTCAAAAAGAATTGCTTCTTTTCGAACATAAAATAGATAGATTTTTCTTACATAAGAGAGGGATGAAATCGGATGTCAGAAAAAGATTTACGAATTCGCTCACATGTGATTAGTGAAAGCCCAAACCGGGCGCCAAACCGGGCGATGCTCCGTGCTGTCGGCTTTGGAGATGAGGATTTTAAAAAGCCGATGATCGGGATTGCCAGTGCCTGGAGTGAAGTGACCCCTTGTAACATGCACTTGGATCAGTTGGCAGTTAAAGCCAAGGATGGCGCCGCGACCAATAACGGTGCTCCGCTGATTTTTAACACCATTACAGTATCGGACGGGATTGGAATGGGCCATGAGGGAATGTTCTACTCGCTCCCGAGCCGGGAAGTCATCGCCGATTCTATTGAAACAGTAATGCAGGCCGAACGTCTGGATGGGCTTGTTGCGATCGGAAGCTGTGATAAAAATACTCCGGCATGCTTAATGGCCATGGCCCGTCTGAACGTGCCGTCCATCTACGTTTATGGTGGAACAATTCAGCCAGGAAAACTCCAAGGCGAAGATATTGATATTGTTTCTGCGTTCGAAGCGGTTGGCCAACATCAAGTCGGAAAAATTGACGATGACCGCTTGCATGAAGTCGAATGCAATGCTTGCCCAGGCGCAGGGGCATGCGGTGGCATGTACACCGCTAACACGATGGCTGCGGCGGTTGAGGCTATGGGGATGAGTCTTCCAGGATCGTCCTCGAACCCCGCAATTGCTGACGAGAAAAAAGCTGAGTGTGAACGCGCAGGGGAAATGGTCAATGAATTATTGAAAAAAGACATCTATCCCCGTGATATTATGACAAAAGAAGCATTTGAAAATGCCATTACCGTCGTTATGGCGCTTGGTGGCTCCACGAATGCATTTTTGCACCTCACCGCAATGGCGCACAGCGCGGAGGTTGACCTCTCCCTCGAGGATTTTGAAAACATTCGTTTACGTGTACCTCACCTTGCCGACTTAAAGCCGAGCGGCAAACACGTAATGCAAGACTTAAACAACGTCGGCGGCGTTCCCGCTGTGATGAAAATGCTGCTTGAAGAAGGGCTTCTCCACGGAGACACGTTAACGGTTACCGGCAAAACGCTTAGAGAAAATCTTGAAGAAGCTGAATCCCTGCATGAAGGTCAAAAGGTAATCCAACCTTTTTCAAACCCGAAAAAGGAAAACGGACCGCTTGTCGTTCTGCGCGGAAACCTTGCCCCTGAAGGTGCAGTCGCAAAGATGTCAGGACAAGAAGTCAGCCGTTACAGCGGACCAGCAAAAGTTTTTGATAATGAAGATGCTGCCACAAAAGCTATCATGAACGACGAAATTAAAAAAGGCGACGTCCTCGTAATCCGTTACGTCGGTCCGAAAGGTGGGCCGGGCATGCCGGAAATGCTCTCTGTCACCGCTATGCTCGTCGGCAAAGGGCTCGGTGGTGACGTAGCATTGCTCACCGACGGCCGTTTCTCCGGCGGATCGCACGGATTTGTAATTGGGCACGCCGCCCCAGAAGCTCAAGCCGGCGGCCCTCTCGCATATCTGCAAGAAGGCGATATTATTACGATTGATAGCGATGAACAATTACTCCAAGTCGAAGTCGACGAGGCAGAGATGCAAACACGCGCCAAAGATTGGCAAGCCCCTGGACTTCGGTTTACGACCGGGGTCCTTTCCAAATACGCGCGACTCGTTTCATCGGCCGCAAAAGGCGCGGTCACGGACGGACCAAAAGAATAAATGCACAGGAAACCTGGTTGGCCCACATTCTTGGCCCCAGGTTTTTTATTTTGCCCGGGGCATGCCCCAAGGAGCCGGATTACCCTCGGCGCGCCGAATCTGAACCCCGGGGCGCCGAATTCCTCCCTCGGCGCGCCGAATCTGAGCCCCAGGACGCCGAATTCCTCCCTCGGCGCGCCGAATCTGAACCCCGGGACGCCGAATTCCTCCCTCAGCGCGCCGAATCTGAACCCCAGGACGCCGAATTCCTCCCTTGGCGCGCCGAATCTGAGCCCCGGGACGCCGAATTCCTCCCTCGGCGCGCCGAATCTGAACCCCAGGACGCCGAATTCTTCCCTCGGCGCGCCGAATCTGAACCCCAGGACGCCGAATCTGAACCCCAGGACGCCGAATCTGAACCCCGGGACGCCGAATTCCTCCCTCAGCGCGCCGAATCTGAAAGTAGACTGGTTTTTCAATGGATGGTGAGAAGTAGTATGGTTATAAATATTACATT
The DNA here is from genome assembly GCF_014207655.1 of Geomicrobium halophilum. Taxonomy (GTDB): domain Bacteria; phylum Bacillota; class Bacilli; order Bacillales; family Marinococcaceae; genus Geomicrobium; species Geomicrobium halophilum. The sequence goes on from NZ_JACHHJ010000004.1 coordinate 102,194, forward strand.
AATTAGCACATAAATAATGCGTAATTTTATAAATAATGATATTATAAGTGAGTGTTCAAAAAGGAGGACAAAAAGAGCCGAGTAGGTCGAGGAAACGTAACTTCGGGTACCGGAATGCAAGCTCATCTCTACGTAAGCGCTACCTCGCACGCAGAAAAAATGGGTTTCTCTTTCTAGGAGATACGTGGGAGCGCAGCAGCAAGGCGAGGAACGATACGAAAGCTACTTTCCTTGGACTTTTTGAACAACCTCTATCAACGATATTAATGAAAAATATAGGAGGGGTCTGTATGAAGCCTATCAAATGGTTAAGCATCCTTGGGGCAGCCATTTTTGTAAGCGGATGCAATGGAGAAACAGACACAACAGACGAAGCAGCAGACGAAAATGGTGTCGATGAAACAGCAGAAATGGATGATTTGTTCGTCGCGATTGCGGCCGGCGGCCAATCTGGAGCATATTATCCGATCGCAGGGGCTATTTCAAATGTATACGAAGCAGCGGGACATAGTTCAAGTGTTCAGGCGACGGGCGCATCCGTAGAAAATGTGAACTTGATTCAAAGTGATCAGGCTGAACTTGCGATCGTTATGGCCGATACCGTTGAACAGGCATATGAAGGCTTTGGCGCTTATGAAGATGAAGAGCCGCAGGACAATCTTGTTGGTATATCTGGCCTCTATCAAAATGTTGTCCAGATCATTACAACAACAGATTCTGGTATTGAAGCATTTTCTGATCTTGAAGGTGCTGATGTTGCGGTTGGGGATGCTAATTCAGGCGTTGAACTTAATGCGCGTATGATGTTTGAAGCACATGGAATGAGCTATGATGATATTTCTGAAGATTATTTGCCTTACGGTGAAGCCATTGATCAGATTCGCAATGGCCAAATTGATGCAGCTTTCGTTACAAGCGGATTACCCAACCCTGCAGCGATGGAGTTAGCGAGTACACATGATGTCACCGTTGTCCCTATTGAGGATGAAGGAATGGAATACTTAGATGAAAATTATCCTTTCTTCATCGAAGATGAGGTGCCTGCCGGTACTTACGATAATGAAGAAGATATTTCCACACCTTCAATCACCAATTTATTAATCCCCAATCCAGAATTATCAGAAGATGAGGTATATGAACTAACTCGCCTTTTCTATGAGAATTTAGAAGAGATTCAAGTTTCCCATGACGCGGCCGCCGACATTGATACTCAAAATGTAGCTGAAGGCATGAATATACCGATGCACCCAGGAGCCGAGCGCTATTTTGAAGAAGAAGGGTTGCTGGATTAAAAAATGAGGAAGCGTTCTTATGCTTCCTTTATTGTGATTCTGGCAGTTGTTTGTCTATGGTACTTTTTTTCTACTTCGTACCATTTGACGTTGTATTCCCCGCGAGATGGAACCGTATTTGCAGAATATGACATCACTCCCGGAGATGAACTTGAACTTTCCTGGATCCATTCGGTTGAACATACCCCTTGGACGGAGAAGTTGATCGTTACCACTGATGAACAATTCAAATTAACGGAAACTAAATTTCAATCATACGGAGCAGGCGTACCGAGTCATGATGAGGGAGTAACCACGATTGAAAATGACCATATCATTATTTCGGATATCGACCAGTTGCACGATACGTATAATTGGATCCATTCCCACGAGGCAAAATTTTCTTTAACCATTAACGGTGAAATGAAAATGAAACCTGAAGATCTCCCTCACCATACACATGTGGAGATGATCATTCAATAATGTCAGAGAGGTGAAACGACTTGCAGGGGGCCAATCATCTTGAATTAAATAATAATCAAAAAAAACTATTGGAGAAGTTGGATAACGAATCACGATTTCGCAGCTTTGATAACCGATTGCTCGTGTTACTTGTTACGATCATTGCTGTGAGCTTCTCTCTATATCATCTCATAACAGCCTATACAGGGACGCCCGTACCTGTTCTCGTTCACCGCGCCATCCATGTTGCTGTAGTTCTTGTTCTCGTCTTTTTGCTCTTTCCTCCAACGAAAAAAGCAAGGCGAGATCGATTGCCCTGGTATGACATGGTTCTTGCCGTACTCTCCGTTCCTTCCATGATCTATTTATTTGTTAACTACGAGGAAATCGTTACCCGTGGGGGACTTCCCAACACAAATGATATCATCTTCGGAACGTTGTTAATCCTTCTTGTCTTTGAAGCAGGAAGACGGGTCACCGGTTGGGCACTGCCGCTCCTTGCCTTTTTATTTTTACTTTACGCATTGTTCGGTCGTGATTTGCCAGGCATTTTCCAACATCGTGGTTTTGAATGGACGCAGATGACCAACCAACTGTTCATGACCACCGAAGGGATTTTTGGAACGGCCATCGGCGTGTCCGCCACCTATATTATCTTGTTCATTCTTTTCGGGGCTTTTCTTCAAAAATCAGGGATGGGTCAACTGTTCAATGATTTAGCGTTAGCGATCACCGGTAAAGGAAAAGGTGGACCGGCAAAAGTCTCAGTTGTCGCCAGTGGCTTTCTGGGAAGCATCAACGGTTCAGCAATTGCAAACGTCGTTACCACTGGAGCATTCACCATTCCACTCATGAAAAAAATCGGCTATAACAAAAATTTTGCCGGAGCCGTTGAATCGTCCGCGTCCGTCGGCGGACAAATCCTTCCGCCTATCATGGGCGCCGCCGCTTTTATTATGGCGGAAACGTTAGGGGTCCCATACACCGATATCGTACTCATCGCGATTTTGCCTGCACTGCTCTTTTATATCGGTATTCTTACACAAGTGCATTTAAGGGCATCTAAGGATAACCTTTCGGGCCTTCCCCGTCATGAATTACCGAAATTAAAAAATGTCCTCAAAGAACGCGGACATTTATTATTACCAATCTTTTTTCTGATATACATGTTGTTCTTTAGCGGCACGACCATCATCTATTCCGCATTCTGGACAATCATCGTAACGATCATTATTAGTTTTTTAAGAAAATCAACACGAATGGGAATCAAAGATATTATTGACGCGTTGGAATCGGGGGCACGTAATACTGTCAGTGTGGCTGTTGCCTGTGCTACTGTAGGTATTATTGTAGGTGTCGCCAGCCTAACCGGATTCGGTTTGAATCTAGCCAATGCCATCGTCGCCATTGGCGGTGAAAGCTTGTTCCTCACACTCTTATTTACGATGGTCGCCTGCATCGTCCTCGGTATGGGGATGCCAAGCATTCCCGCTTATATTATTACAGCAACCATGGCCGCACCTGCCCTTGTGCAATTAGGTATTGAACCAATCGTAGCCCATCTATTCGTCTTTTACTTCGGTATTTTCGCAAACATCACTCCTCCTGTTGCGCTTGCCGCCTTCGCTGCCGCCGGAGTTTCAGGGGGAACACCGATGAAAACGGGTTTTATCGCATTAAAATTAGCAGCGGCTGGATTTATCGTGCCGTTTATGTTCGTGTACAATAATGATTTACTGCTCATGGGGACCACATTTTTGGAAAGCATACTCGTGATTATCACTGCAGTAACCGGCATATTGATGATCGGCATTGCTGCTGAAGGTTTCCTTTTCGAACGACTGAATATCATTTTAGGCATCCTGATGGCAGGAGGTGCTTTGCTCTTCCTTCATCCAGAGTTGTATACTGACGCACTTGCCATCGCGATACTGGTCACCGTTTCGCTCATACAATGGGGAAAACGAAAGCGTAATATGAGGGTAAGAAACAACAAACAAATAACTGCGACATGAAAATAAATATTGATAAGGGAACGCAAGTTCTGTATAACCGGGAATAGAATGAACAAGTCATAACAGGAAGAGGTTTTGTTCATGAGTGAAGAGCGCTTAAAGACCTTGGAAGGTTATATGGAACAACTGAATCAAATGGTAGAAGAAAACAACAAAGACATCGTACAATTAAAAGAAACATTCAAAGAGGAAAGGCTACTTAATCAACAACGCCATGAAGAATTTAAAGAGGAAAAGATGCTCAATCAACAACGGCATGAAGTATTATTGAAGGAATTGAGAAATCAAAATGTAGACGTTGAATATCTTCGCGATCAAGGTTCAAAGCATGACATGAAGATCAACAGGCTGAAGACAGCGATTCAATAGTATAGGCTATGTGAAGGGTGCCGTGAGTAACGGCGCCTTTTTTTACATTTTCCAATCTACTGGGATCTGCTTCCCCCTAAGCTTAATATGGTTTTTACACCGACAGTGCCCGCTAAGCATGCTCAACATCATTCAAAGAAAAAAGGACTGCCCTAGTAAGGTCAGCCCCTCTTTTTCCTATTTTGCGGAAACATTCAAGTTGTTATCACGAACGTTCACTACGAGTTCTTTGACTTCATCATTTGCGAGCATAACATCAGCGATGCCGTCTTCAACATATTCCTCAATGACACGGCGTAGTGGACGCGCACCGAAAGTTGGATCGTAACCAAGATCGGCAATTTTCTGCTTCGCATCTCGTGTCACTTCAATCGTAAGGTCTTGTTCAGCTGCTGAATCACGTAGATCAGCCAACATAAGATCAACGATCGAGATAAGGTGTTCTCGTGAAAGTTCATTGAAGCGGACAATCCCATCGAAACGGTTCAGAAATTCTGGTTTAAAGTAATCGGTAAGGCCTTCAGTGGCGCTGGGTTCCTTCTCATCGGCACCAAACCCGACCGTCACTTTCTTTATTGAACTTCCTGCGTTGGACGTCATAATGAGTACTGTATCTTTAAAACTTACGGTACGACCTTGGCTATCAGTTAGACGGCCATCCTCCATAATCTGCAGGAACATGTGCTGCACGTCAGGGTGTGCTTTTTCAATTTCGTCTAGCAAGATAATGCTGTAAGGTTTTCTCCGCACACGCTCGGTCAACTGACCAGCTTCCTCGTGTCCGACATATCCAGGTGGTGAACCAATGAGCTTGGAAACTGTGTGTTTTTCCATATATTCACTCATGTCAAAACGAATCATCGCTTCACTATCACCGAACATCTCTTCTGCTAATGATTTTGATAGTTCAGTTTTACCAACACCTGTAGGTCCAATGAACAAGAATGAACCAATCGGTCTTGTTCCACGACGGAGTCCTGCGCGATTACGGCGAATGGATTTCGCGACTTTTTCTACGGCTGTTTCTTGCCCAATCACCTGGTTCTTCAAGCGTTCCGGCAAGTCGCGCATTTTTTGTTGTTCGTCTTTCTGTAGACGGCGAACCGGAATACCTGTTTTTGCCTCGACAAGAGATTGAATACGGGCAACGTCAACAGTGTTTTCCAATTTATTTTCTGATTGAGCCTTTTGCTGTTTTTCCTGTAATTGCAGCTCTTCAGTCCGAAGCTTGGCAGCACGTTCGTAATCTTCGTGACTTGTGGCTTCTTCTTTTTCGGTTTTTATTTCTTCAAGCCGTTGATTGATTTTATTATCACTTTGATCACTAACGATTAAATTCACTTTCGAACCGGATTCGTCCATAAGGTCGATCGCCTTATCCGGTAAGAAGCGGTCTTGAATATAGCGATCCGAGAGGTTAATGCAAGCTTCAATGGCTTCATCGGTATAGCTGACTTCGTGATACTGTTCATAGTTGGCACGAAGGCCTTCAAGAATTTTCTTCGCATCAGCCAATGTAGGCTCATCTACCATGACTGGTTGGAAACGGCGTTCAAGAGCCGCATCTTTTTCGATTTTACGATACTCCGCAAGTGTGGTAGCACCAATCAATTGAACTTCACCGCGGGCAAGGGCTGGTTTCATAATATTTCCAGCATCTGCTGAGCCTTCAGCTGATCCTGCACCCACGAGTTGGTGTACCTCATCAACGAAAATAATAACATCGTCACGCTCTTGCAGTTCTCCGATTAATTGCTTCATTCGTTCCTCAAATTGACCACGGACACCTGTGTTCGCTACAAGTGAAGACACATCAAGCAAATAAATCTGTTTGTTTCTCAATTTATTTGGTACTTGACCTTGAATGATACGGAGTGCCAAACCTTCAGCAATAGCAGTCTTACCGACACCTGGTTCACCGATTAAAACAGGATTATTTTTGTTCCTGCGGTTTAACGTTTCTATCACACGTTCAACTTCAGCATCACGGCCAATGACCGGGTCGATTTCACCATTGTGAGCACCATCCGTTAAGTTTTTACCAAGCTCTTCAAGTAAGCTTCCGCCTTGATTTGCTGCCCCTTGTTGTTGAGCTTGTTCATCCATGTTCGCATGACCTTGTTGACCCATCATATTCATCATATGATCAAATTGGGAACCTTGACCTTGTCCATGATGGCCGGAAGGCTGCCCCATTTGCTGACGAATTTGCCGATAGCAGTTTTCGCATAGGTGCATTTGTCGTTGTTGTCCGTTTAAATTGATTCTCATTTGAATACGCGCTTCATTTTGTTGACAATGATCGCATCTCATCATAAATGTCATCCTCCTTATTCGTTGTTTGTTCCTATATTGTTGTTTGTTATTTTTGACTTTGACTATTTTTGACCTTTTGCTTAATTCCTATTATAGTTTCTCGACCTTAGACTTTCAAGGGAAAAGCTTATCTTTATCGTTGACCTTGACTATATTTAACCTTTGTTAACTCTATTATAGTTTGACCTTCTTTGACTTTCAAGGGTTTTTTTAAATTTTTTTCTTATCCTTGCTATAACATGCCATTCCCAAGTTTCTGGCATAAAAAAACCTAAAATTCCCCCGAAGAAACACATATCCATGAGAGGAGTTTTGAATTATTTTCCTCTGTACGAACGCTATTCTAGCTTTTTAGTATTTCCCTGGAAATATATAATGGGACTATCCCAAAAGCCCTTTTAAAAAAACAATCCCGCACCACTTTTACAGTGATACGGGATTATTCTTTGGGATTAAGCCAACTGTTTATGCCTTTTGGGATAACTCTCTCATTATTTGGCTCCTGCTTTTTCCTTAAATGTCTTCTGTGGTTCCAACGGTTTGATATTTTCACGATTGGCGAGAAACTCAGGACGTGGTTTTGCGTTACCATAAGGTTCCACGAGTTGATTTTCGATGGAATTATATACGAAGAACGCATTACTTCTAGGTAAAGGTGAGATGTTTCCGGCTGAACCGTGCATTGTATTGCTTTCGAAAAACAACACCATTCCTTTCTTGCCGGTAGCCGTATCAATTTGTTTTCCTGCTTTTTCGAATAGTTTCGTTAAGTTTTCCGCATCCGGTACACCAAGCTCTTGTTTTTGCAAGGATTGTTCATAATTGGCATCCGGTGTTTCACCTGGGCAGGAAACATACCATTTATGTGAGCCTGGAATCAACATTAAGGGGCCATTATATTCATAATTATCCGTTAATATAATGGAGCAGCTTACCGCTCTTGGCTTCGGCATCCCGTCTTCAACATGCCATGTTTCGAAATCGGAGTGCCAATAGAATTCTTTGCCACTAAATCCAGGCTTAAAATTGATCCGCGATTGGGTAATATACACTTCACTTCCGAGCAATTGTTGAGCAGCTTTAACAAGATGCTCATTGGATGCAAGCCGGCTAAAGAAATCATTGTTCTTGTGAACTTCGAAGATGGAACGAACTTCTTCACTTTCCGGTTCAAGAACGACCGTATCAGATTTCTTACCTTTTTCCTTCGCTAACGTATCATTAAGTTGATCGGTCATAATGTTGACTTCTTCGTCGCTAAAAACATCATCTAGCATTAGAAAACCATTATCCTCATAAGAATCAAGATCCTTTGTAGATAACGGACCTTCCATCTTTCCACGATTGTAAATAACTGGATCCTTACGCTCTATTAATTCAGCATCATTTCCTAATCTTGAAGGATACAAATCGTTCCGCAACTTGAACACTCCTTATATTCAGAATTTGATGTCTACACTCCCCACTTTACCTGTTAATAAATTCACAAGCAAACGATTATTTGGTGCTTTTTTCATCCTCACACCTTCTGTGATTTAATCACGATTTATGTATAAATTTTGAGATCATGAATCCTCACTGTATCTTTTTCATTCACCAATTTTCTTATAAATACAAAAAAAGTGTTTAAAAACGCCAAGATTTTGGTATAATAAAAATGTGAATAATTCATGACAAAAAAGGAAGCGCTTACCTTTTAGGAGATGATAAGTATGGGAGTCTTCTTTTTATATTTATTCATTGCCAGCGCTACACCGATCTTTATGTGGATCGAAAAGCGTTGGTTAGCGGTTGCTAGCCTGCCACTCTTATTCGTAATGTGGATTATGTCTGGATTTTATGTGATGGATATGCTAACACCAATGACGCATACCATCTTCATGATTATCACTACGTTTAATGTACTCGTCGCCCACGTCGCTGCGTTTCTCCTTTATATAAGACCTGAATGGTGGAAACGGTACGCGGCCGGCTAAATGAACGTGAAATGGGGCCTCAATTTGCTGAGGCCCTGTTTTTTTATTTCTACATATGGTGATCAAGATGGATGCCGAACTCCATGACCCAGTACGATCCAAGGGCGATAATGATAGCGACAAACGCCGAAAACAGAATATGCCCGACTTGAATTCTTCCACTTCCGCTTTCTGCCATATGCATGAACATCAAAAGTTGTAAGCCGGCCTGGACGAAAGCAAGTGAAAATATGAGAATGACGATCGTACGCACGCTAAAGGCGGAGAAAAAAGCAATCCATAATGCCACTAACGTTAGAACAATAGACGTAAGGAATCCAACGACGTGCTTCCAAGGAAAATGTCTTTCTTTTTGTGAAAGCGTTTCGTTATTGTTCATGCTATCACCAGCCTTAACAAGTATACCCCTGTGAAAATAAACACCCAAATGACGTCGAGGAAATGCCAATATAGACTTGCGATAAACATTTTGTTTGCCGTGGCTGGAATTAAACCTCTTTGTTTCACCTGGATAATAATTAATATGAACCAAGCGATTCCGAGTGCCACGTGTAAACCGTGAGTTCCAAGTAAAACGAAAAACGCAGACCAGAATGCGCTGGATTCAAGTGTGGCACCTTCCTGTACAAAGTGAACAAATTCATAGATCTCAAAGCCCAGAAATCCAAGCCCAAGTAATAGGGTGACCCCCACCCAAATCATCATCCGTCTGGGGTAACCTAATCGCATTTCGTGGATAGCAAGCCCAGACGTAAAACTACTCGTGAGCAGCAGGAAGGTCATTGTTAATACCAAACCCATGTTAAAGACGTCCTCAGGCATGACCCCTGATGCCGTACGATGGATGAGAACAAAGTATGTCCCAAAAAGCGTCGCAAAAAGGGCGATTTCCGCACCAAGGAACATCCAGAAACCGAGGATGTTATATCGGCCGGTCTCTGTTTGGTATTCAAGGGGGGTCTCTTTATCTGGAAATTCCTCCCTTTCTTGAGGATCGATTTTCCTATCAATATCCATTCATGTGACCCTCCTTGATCTTTTCTTCCGTTTCTCTTACTTCTTCTGCAGGAATATGATGGCCATCATCACGTGAAAATGAACGCTGAATCATACAAGCAAAAATACCGATGGTTCCGATGATTGCGATGGTCCACCAATGAAACACAAGGCCAAATCCGGCAACGAACATGAACGATGACATAATAAACGGGTTCCCTGAGTTGTTTGGCATGTGGATCTCGTGATATTCATCGATATCATTGGGATCCACCCCTTTTTGTTTCATTTCCCAAAAGGCATCCTGACTTTCCACCTCAGGCAAGCGGGCAAAATTGTAATGAGGAGGTACTGCTGACGCAGTCGCCCACTCAAGGGTTCGGCCCACACCCCAAGGATCACCGGTCGTTTCCCTTTTCTCATAACGGTAACTGTAATAAACGCTATAAATGAGAATCACGAAGGCAAAGCCCATCATAAATGCCCCAACCGTCGACAAGAAATTTAAGCTAAACCAGCCATCTTCCGGGAAGTACGTATAGATCCGACGCGGCATTCCATCCAACCCCAGAAAATATTGGGGGAAGAAACAAATATTAAATCCAATCATAAAGATCCAGAAAACCCAGCGGCCGATCCGCTCATTGAGCTTATGTCCGAACATTTTCGGATACCAGTAGATAAAACCGGCAAAACAGCCGAACACGGTACCGGCAATCAGTACATAATGAAAGTGAGAGACAAGGAAATACGTATTGTGATACTGGTAGTCTGCTGCTGCCATGGCAAGCATAACACCGGTAACTCCACCAATCGTAAAATTCGGGATGAACCCAAGTGCCCAAATCATCGGCACTGAAAAGCGTATTCGTCCTTTATATAAGGTGGACAGCCAGTTAAAGATTTTGATCCCTGTCGGTACCGCAATCAGCATCGTTGTCACCGAGAAGAACGAGTTTACTGTCGCTCCTGCGCCCATCGTAAAGAAGTGGTGTACCCAAACAAGGAAGCTCAATCCAGAAATGAGTGCAACGGCAATAACCATTGTTGTATACCCAAACAATCGTTTTCGGGAGAAAGCAGAAATAATTTCCGAAAAGATCCCGAACACGGGCAAGATCACAATATAAACTTCCGGATGCCCCCAGAGCCAGAAAAGGTTGGCCCACATCATGGGCATTCCGCCGTCCTGAAGCGTGAAGAACGCCGTTCCCCACAGACGGTCAAACGTCTGCATAGCGAGTGCTACCGTTAAAATTGGAAAAGCACCGATGATAATTAGAGATGTAATGAGGGAGGTCCAAGTAAACATCGGCATCCTCATCAACTTCATGCCTTTTGTGCGCATCTTCAAGATCGTAACAATCAAATTAATTCCTGTCGCTAATGTACCAATCCCAGAAATCTGTATCCCAAGTAAGTAAAAGTTCTGCCCCGGTCCTGGACTCAAATCATTGGATGCGAGCGGCATATAAGCCGACCAACTTGCATCAGGAGCTCCCCCGATTACAAAGGAGACATTAAAAAGCATCGCTCCCATAAAGAATGTCCAAAAGCTCAAGTTATTTAAAAAAGGGAACGCAACATCACGGGCGCCAATCTGCAAAGGAACAGCAACGTTCATAAGACCGATCAAAAATGGCATCGCCATGAAAAGAATCATGATCGTTCCATGCGTCGTAAATATCTCATTATAATGTTGCGCGTCCAAAAACGGCATATTCGGTGCCGCTAATTGTGTCCGCATCATAAGGGCATCCACCCCCGCGCGGAACATCATCAGAAGGGCCGCAATAATGTAGAGAATACCAATTCGTTTGTGGTCCACCGATGTGATCCACTCATTCCAGAGCCATTTCCACTTTTTAAAATATGTCAATACAAATATAATCGCAACCGTTGTAAAAAGTATCGAAATTTGTCCAGCGAGGATAAAAGGATCCCCGGTAACAATAAATTCATCCCATGTTAAATCCAAGTAATGGACCCCCTTTGCGGTTCAATGTACGTATCATTAAGAGGAATTGTTGGTCCAAGCTTCCGGCACGAACGCCATCTGCTCTATTTTTCATCAGCTCATTAGTGATGTTCGTGAGGGTCACTCGCTTCAACAGGCTCAGTGTCTTCTGTTTCTGTAGAACCCACCTCGGCATCTTCAACAATATCAATATCCAGATCAAGGTCATGCTCTTCGTGAGGGGAATGTGGATTGACAGGAACATACCCTTGCTCCGCCCGCGCTTCTAAGGCATACTCTGCATCCATCGCATGATCTACCCAATCCAGATGTGTCGATGAAAAGGTGTATTCACCAACGTGACCCGGGACCATAAACTGATCATACGTTTCTTGCGTAAGCTCAGGGGCCTCTTCCTGGACCTCTGTTACCCATTCTTCAAACTCCGGTTTTTCAATGGCGTTAACATCAAAAGTCATTTCTGCAAAACCTTCACCGGTAAAATTCGCATTACGGCCATCATACGTCCCTTCTTCCCGGGCTTGAAGATACAATTCCGTCTGCATCCCTGCCATGTTGTATCTTTGACCTCCAAGTTGCGGAACCCAAAACGATGCCATGGAATCAGCTGATGTTAATTTAAATAAAACCGGACGTTCCACCGGAATGTTTAAATAGTTGATAGTTTCAATGTCCTCTTCCGGATAACTAAAAATCCACTTCCAATTGACAGAAGTTGCATGGACCACAAGAGGATCCTCATCAGATTCAGTCTCTGGAACTTCCTCAAGGTTATAAATGGTATACACCGTAGGAACAGAAAGGACCGTAACAATGATAATCGGAATTATCGTCCATATAATTTCCAACTTATGATTTCCATCCGCATCTGGCGTATATTCTTTATGCTCATTCGTTTCACGGTACTTCACTATAAAAACGGTTAATAGAATAAATACAACGAGAACGATAAGTAACATGAAAATGATAGAAAGAACAATTAAGTCACGTTGCTGCTCCCCCACCGCTCCCTGTGGATCAAGAACCGTCAAGTTACAACCGCTAAGAAGCATAACCACGAGTAAACTTCCAACTATATGTAAAACTCGCTTCACGATATCCCTGCTTTCATCAATCTTATGTATCCTTATAAAACATGATCCCCGAAGAGCCTTTCGTAGATTTCAAGGAAATACTACCATTATGGTACCAAATAATAATGAAGTTTAAATACATTATTTTAAAATGTAGCCATATAGACAAAGATTTGTCGTGAATTCCTCACATTTCACATTTACCAACCCTCAAGATTTTATAGTAACCAATTTTTTTGGAGTATATCCACAACTAGACCGGAGATCTATGATTTCGAACCGTTCCGCTTAATGATCCGTTCGTGAATTCCAGGAGTGGAACGCCGTATTTATTCACCTGTGCGCCGAATTCCAGGGGCGGGACGCCGAATTATTCATCTGGGCGCCGAATGATCTGCCCCGTTGCTGAATTTCAGGGCACGTCTGCTTCATCCCTGACCGCACAAAAAAAAAACGCCCCTTAAGAGGCGTTTGTAACATTAGCTGGAGCGGCGGCGCCGATTCCGCTGATTCGGGGAACCCTGTTTACGTCCCTGGTTTCGCCCACCGCCACGGCCTCGGCGGTTGTTAGAATGTTTACTAGATGGCTTTCCTTTTTTGTTGCTTACAATCGGACGCTCACCAGTGAGTGTTTTCGTTGGTTCTTTTTTATCCTTTTGCAGCAATGTTAGGGCTGCCGCGACAACGGTTGTGCTGTCATGTTCTTGCAGAAGCTTTTCCGCTGTCGACTCAAAACCTTCGTGACCACCTTTGGAAATAATATCCGTTAACTTGCCAGCAGAACGTTCCTGTTGAACCATTTCCGCTTGGTGACGGTTCGGAACGTCAAGAAAATTTATTTTTCCTTTTGTTGCTTTTTCGATCATATTCATATGATCCATTTCAGCCGGGGCTACAAAGGTGTAGGATTTTCCCGAATGACCAGCGCGCCCGGTACGGCCAATACGGTGAACATAGCTGTCCGATTCTTGTGGAAGGTCAAAGTTAAAGACGTGGGTAACACCACTAACATCAATGCCTCTTGCCGCAACGTCTGTTGCTACAAGGTATTTGATCGCCCCTTGTTTAAATCGGCGCAGCACTTTTGTACGCTGAGCCTGTTTTAGATCTCCATGAATGCCGGCAGCTGCGTATCCTTGTTGTTCCAACGCTTCTGAAAGTTCATCGACACGCCGCTTCGTCCGGCCAAAAATTATCGCAAGTTCAGGATCCTCTAGATCAAGGAAGCGGCTTAACGCAGATAACTTTTGTTTCTCGGGAACTTTCACTGCGAATTGCTCAATATTAGCGACCGTCATTGCCTTTGCCTTCACGGAAACAGTCTCCGGTTCTGTCATGAAACGATCGGCTACTTTTTTTAACCTTGACGGCATGGTCGCTGAGAAAAGAAGCGTCTGACGTTCATTCGGAACCTCTTCCAAAATGACTTCAATATCTTCAATAAAACCCATACTTAACATTTCATCGGCTTCGTCGAGCACAACTGTGCGAATGGACTGCGGCCGGATGGTCTTCCGCCGAGTATGATCCATATAACGACCAGGTGTGGCGACGATGATTGGAGGCCGGCTTTTCAATTCGCGAATTTGCCGTCCCATATCTGCACCGCCGTAAACGGCAACGGCTCGGACGTTCTTCGTCCGTCCAATTTTGTTAATTTCCTCTGACACCTGTACTGCTAATTCCCGGGTCGGTGTCAAGATTAGCCCCTGCACATTCGGATCTTCCGGATCAACCTTTTCGATCATCGGCAGACCAAAGGCCGCCGTTTTTCCGGTTCCGGTTTGTGCCTGGCCAATCACGTCCCCTCCCTTACGAGCGACGGGCAGAACCTTTTCCTGAATCGATGTGGCCTCTGTGAATCCCATGTTTTCAACGCTTTTTAATAAATACGGTGGTAAATCTAATTCTTGAAACTTCATGAATTACTTTGCTCCTTTACATCTCTTTTCCTTATATATGCGTTCAAAAAGGGGGAACGAGCCGAAAGGGATGTTCGCTCTTTAGTCATTCCTCAAGCATTCTCCTATTATGAGGCCAGCCTTATTACTGATGACACCCATTGCTGACTCATTTTCCCTAACTTTTTTGAACAACCTCAACCCAGGATCAAGGATGCAAAAGCGCTCAAAGCTCCTGCCCTAGCCGCTCTGACTAACGCAATGCCGTGCCAGACGAAACATTGATAAAAGAAAAACTTGGTTGAACTCCCAAGTCTTGATCGATCACTTTTGCATATGAAAGGGGTATATTCCGATCGGAATATACCCCACTCTATTCCTGAGTATCCAGCTTTTCTCGCTTACTGAGACACTACGTTAGCAGCTTGCGGTCCGCGGTCGCCTTCAACGATTTCGAATTCTACTTCTTGACCGTCTTCGAGTGTTTTAAAGCCTTCCATTTGGATGGCAGAGAAGTGTACGAATACATCGTCTCCCTCTTCACGCTCGATAAAACCGAATCCTTTTTCGGCATTAAACCATTTTACTGTACCAGTCATGCTTGTGGCCTCCTTTGAATAGGCAGTCCAAAAAGGTCCGTCCCTTCTTGAACATGATTATGCTAAAAATAATTGAAACTGGGTGAACCTTTTGCGCCCTAAACTTACTCAGTAGAGACCGAAAATAATACACCGTGCATTCAATCACTTTCGACAGATTAAGTGTATCACAGCTCTCATAAGAAAGCAAGGAACATAATCATATTTTTTGTTATGATTGGATTAAATGTTCATGTAAGGAGAGAAAAATATGACGCACGTCCATGGACCCATCATCGATCACCAAACCCGCTGTACCCATTATTCTTCCTTGAAAGACATCATCGCGATCAAGTTTCATTGCTGTCATAAATATTATCCTTGTTACCAATGCCATCAGGAATGCGAGGAGCACTCGATCACCGTTTGGAAAAAGGAACAATTTGAAGAACGGGCCATTCTTTGCGGTGTTTGCGGTTACGTACATACGATCCAAGAATATATTGAAACCAGTCACTGCCTTCATTGTCAATCTGCTTTTAACGAAGGCTGCAAATATCATCATCATCTTTATTTTGAAACTTTACCTCGATAAAGCTATTCTTTACGCCTTTTTCGTAAAAAAGAAAGGACGGGAGTCACTAATAAGGAAAGAAGAAAAACCAAGGTTACCATCAATTCAAACGTTTCCATCACATATATAGGACTAAACGATTCCAGTGCAACATCCACACCTATAATCAGATCGAAACCCAGCGTCATACTCATAATAGTCACAAACATGAATAGAGCAATACCCAGAACTTTCACATCTCATCACACTCCACGAGGGTAGTGTTTCCATTTAACAGGAAGTCATACGTATCTAAAAAGGAGCGATAGTGAAACGAGCGACAGCAGAGAGTGCCGAATTTGCACGAATATAATAATCAAAAAACACACGGAAGAACCGCCGCAAGCGAGTAACCACGATAAAACGCAGGGGTGACCAGAGGAGAAGAGCCTTTGTTTTTTGTATAAATGAACCTCCCTTGTAAAGACTATCCAAACGGGGGTGTTATAAAGTGGAGAAAGAAAGCAACCATCAATCCAAACCAATTATTTGTTATGATCTTTCTATTCATTCTTGGCAGTGCTCTATTGCTTTCGCTCGGCATTGAGGCACAAAAAGAAGCCTGGATCGCCGTTCTTCTTGGGATGATCGGTGGTTTTTTCCTGTTTCTTGTCTACTACAACCTTTATCGTTATAATCCTGATGTTCTGCCTACCACATATATGCAGAAAATAATCGGAACGTTCTTCGGCAAAATTCTTGCTTTCCTTTATATCATCTATTTTTTGTATCTTTCCTCCAGAGTACTACGGGATTTTGGCGAAATGCTCATAATATCTGCTTATCCTGAGACCCCGCTATTCTTTATGAACACCTTATTAATCCTTGTCATCATATATGCCGTACATAAAGGAATCGAAGTGATCGCAAGAACAGGGGAAATAATCTTGGCTATTGCTGGATTTATATCGGTGCTTATTTCAGGCTTAATCGATATCAATCATTTGAGACCTCTGCTAGATAAAGGATTCGGTCAAGTGTTACAAACCGTCTTTACAGAAACCTGGTATGTTCCTTTCGGAGAAGTCATTGTCTTCACTATGATTATGCCGTATGTCAACAAGTCGAAAAAGGTAAAAAATGCTGGATTATCTGCGATGGCGTTAAGTGGTGTTAACCTTGTTATTACTATGGTGGTCAACGTCTCCGTTCTGGGAATTGATCTAGCCACACGTTCAATGTTCCCTCTCCTTACGATCGGTCCAGGTAGCAGAATTTCTTAAACGTTTAGATGTTTTCTTTATGATCTCGTTGACGATTTGTGGTTTTTTTAAGGTGGGGATCTATTTATATGCAGGAGTCATTGGAGCATCAGACGTGTTTAACGTGCAGGAAATATCGAAGCTCGTCTATCCCCTGGGCATTGTTGTCCTATTTTTATCCATGATCATTGCCAACAATTTTGCAGCACATATCGAAGAAGGCTTACATATTGTCCCTATGGCTTTGCACTTGCCTCTACAAGTGATCATCCCTGTCTTGTTATTGCTGATTGCTGCGATTAATCACAGATCACGAAAGAACCTGGAGAATGACATTCCGAGCTGACGAAGTTCCGGACGCTAAGCGATCGGGCTCACGGGCCGAATTCGCCCGCCGCAAGCTTATACCGACGGGCGGCAATTATTATTCTTCTCCTTTTTTTCTTGCTAATTTTTCACGGTCCTTTGGGCCCGGGGGCTGCTCAAGCCAATTGTGCTTGATCATAATGTCGGCTCCGCTTTTTGCGTATTGACCAATCTCTAATGACAATCGTTCATAATCGAGGACCAAATCACTGCGTTGGCTGGCAGCAGCTGCAGTTGCATAATTCCCGGTACCAGAAGCGCTAAGAAGCGATATATGAAACATCAATAATCGATCTGAAAATGTCTTTGTTGTTGAATCACTCACAAAAAGTTCTGGTATCCCTAGATTTGGGATATCATTGTCAAGCAAAGTCTCGAGAAAGACCTGAACATGTTTATTTGAAATATCTCTTCCTCGTAACATGTAATCTTGAATTTCTTTGGACGGAGATGTTTGCGCAAAAGCAAGACAAAGCTTCCCTCCTATTGTATTGGTTAGTGTATTCATAAACAAATACGAAATTTCCACAGCGTTCAGTGGTCGTTTACTTTTAAGCGGATTTAACCCACTAAAATATGCTTTACTACTTACGTAATCCGTATTTTTTGGAACCTCTATAAAAGGATCTTTAGCGAGAATTTCTTTCGAAGCGGCTATTTCAGTCGTTTGATTATATAGAGTAGAGGTATCTGCGAGCATTTGTGTGTACAAATTCCTTAAATCCTTCCTTTTGCTCATTCCTACATACCCACCGCATGTCAACATCCCAACTTTGGACATATGGTTCACATACGTTAAGCAAAACGTATCTGAAAAAAGCCAGGGAGCCTCCATGTTGACATCTTCTTTCGAAAAACCTTGAGGGATGGCATAATCATCTTGCTCAAAAATTCCGAGTAATTGATCCAAATGATGAGTAGCAATATCATAGGCATATTCAACCACAAGCTTGATATCCTTGTCTTCGATATGCTTGAGCATAAAATCCAGGATACATTTAGACATGCTATTATTTATATAGGAATTCCAAAGACATGCAATTTCAGCAGATGTTAAATGGGTATCATTTTTATTCATAACGGAACCTCCTGGAGATTTTTTCATACCTTTTGTCTTTTGTTAGTCTTTCTGTGCGCCTTTTAATATGATCCATCTGATCACCGCTCCGATACTCAACCCAACCGGCACAAAAATCATCGGGAGCCAGACTGGACCTATGAAATTACCTGAAATTGTAAACATCGGTGAAAAAATTAAGCCTATGGTCACAAAGTAAGCGGTAAAAGCAAGGGGCACGTATGAGAATGGCCGATCTTTTTCACTTACCTCTTTATACGCATCCCAAATTGAATAAAAATATAAACAAGGATAAAACATAAGCCATTGGTAATCAGCTTGTTCAATGGCTTCTTGGGTTCTTCCATGGAAACTTAGTACAATCACATGATTAAATCTTCCCATTACATTTATGATAACTTCGCCTAGAATTAAAAATATTCCTTTAATATATTTCCCGTATAGCAAGTGCCCAAAGCCAGGTAAAGCGATGCTCCACAGCACCATCTCTAATTTTTTACTTTTTTCCATTTCTAGCAGCTCATTTCGTCACGATATTCTGGTCCATTGTTTTCATAGCTGCATCCCTCACCCCTTCATTCGGTACGATTTCACATAGGAAGCTCCTTTTGCATCATCAACTCGTTCTCCTTCACGTACGTTTTTAACCATTAGAAGGTCCCCCCTTGGACATCTTTAAAATAGTGTGTGGTCTTCTAATGGCTTTATACATCAGGGATGCTATTTTTACCAAACCATTATTGGTTGTTCTCTATCTCAAAAAGAATCGGATTGTTTCTCAAGCCTGTACGACGTATAAAGACATCAACGTTAACTTCGACGTCCAATTCAGGTAAGTGGACATCCATCCATTCTTCTTCAAGGTCTTTCCAGTCTTCTGAATGGGATTGATGAACCGTTTCGCCAAAGCCGATGACATCCGCTTTTTGCTGTTGTACATATTGAACCGTAGATTCAATCTCCTTTTCAATTTCTGTTTCCAGGGCCTCTTCGATATCAAAGAGGACATGGGGATTCATCAGGTCGACAGGAACCTGTGCTTCTCGAATATCGCCTTCTGCGCGAACGTCGATCGAAATCTTTGGGAAGCCCTCCTGCATTTCTGATGATACATCTGTATTTTCACGGAGCACTCGATAGGTAATGGCTTCTTCTTCATCCTCCCAATCCACGTTTACCATTGTTTCTTCAATTTCATCCAGAACCCACTGGAGCCCTCTAGCCATTTCTCCATCCAGCCAGTCAATTAATTTTCCTTCTTTAAAAACAGCAATACCACCGGCTATAGGTTTTGCATCGAAGTCACTCACTTGAATGTTATCAAATCTTCTTCCTTGTTCAGCATTTCCCTCTAACGTAAAACCGCCTATTAAGGGCTCTTGTTCTGTACTGATCAAGTGTTTAATAACTTCTTGAATGTCATTACGGACACTTGTTCCCTGTGTTTTTTCGATCGTTTCTAACGTATCCGCTACTTTTTCACCAGGGATTTGATCGATCCCTGTTAATACTTTTGCTAATTCGCTTGCACTCGTATCACGGGCAATCACAACAGTCGTTGTCGTTCGAAATTCAAGCCCCCGTTCAATGGCATCCATAACGAAGGTAATGCCCTCATCTCTGGCAACGTCTTCACTGATGATGAGGACCTTAATCGTGCGGTCATCAACGATTCCTTCTACATAGACGATCGCGGCTTTAATCTCAGGATCACGGCCGAAAGTCAAAGTTCGGGTTACAATATCCTGACTGTTACCTGTTCTTTGTTTTATCCTATTAAGATTAGCGGCTAATGAGCTGCTAAGATCCTTATTTTGTTGTTGATCCTGACTGAACTTTTTGCGAGTGAACATGGACATAATAAGGACGGCCTTTCTTACATGTTTATCCTATGTTATCCAAAAAGTAGTATTCTAATCAGGAAATCGATCATTTAGAGAGAAGCGAAATGCACCTGGGTATGAGTGAGGGACAAGGGTAGCAGGTTGTAGACTGGCTACCCTGGCGGAGGTTTGAATATTCCTGCTCCTTGTTGGGAAGTTCTCTGCCTATATTAGGTAGTTCCCGCCTTATGTTGGGGAGTCCCCGCCCCATGTTGGGTGGTTCTCGCCCTATGTTGGGAAGTTCTCGGCCTATGTTGGGTAGTTTTTCCTTCATGTTCTCGTATGTAATAGCACTCATACCAAAAAACACCTGCCAATTTCGACAGGTGCATGTTCCCCTTAATTCTCACTCATCACTGTGATCGTCCCATCGTCTCCATTAAGCTGGGCGGTTGCTCCAATCGGTACGGCTGCTTTATAAGTTCCGTGCCCGCTTGCGAGTCCGGTAATCAATGGCTTTCCTAGCGGCACGAAAAACTCCTCGATCAAGTCTTCATAATCCTGTCCATACGCTTCCTGACAGTTACTGCATTGCCCGAGGATAATCCCGAGGCAATCGTCAAATTTTCCCGCCATCTCTAACTGCTTGAGATAACGATATACTGTATTCATCGGTTCGTTCACTTCTTCTAAAAATAAAATACACCCTGTGGTATCAATTTCAAACTCAGTTCCTAACGTTCCTGTAAACGATACGATGTTGCCCCCGACAATCGGCCCCGTTACATGACCAGGTACCTGACCGTTTAATGCAGGACCCTCCGGCGGATTAACGATTTCTCCCCCCATATCATCAGATGAAACCACCGAGAAAAACGCATCGAAATTGTAGTTGGGTGTTGTAGCCCGAAAATCAATCAACATTAAGCTATGCAGCGTAATGATATTCGCATATTGATAAAGCACATTTAACAGGATGGTGATATCACTATACCCACTCACCCATTTCGGGTTATTGTTAATCACATTAAAATCAAGGTAAGGAAGAATACCTGCGACGCCTACCCCGCCACGTGTCGGTATAATCATATCTACCTCATCATCAAGGAACATCTCCATTAAATCATTCGCCCGCTCCTCGTCACTGCCCGCTAAAAAGCCATTCCAATCGTAAACATGCGTACCAAGAACGACATTCAGCCCCATGGATGCTAAATACTCCGCACGGTCATCAATAACTTCAGACTCCAGCGGGCTCCCTAAAGTTACAACTCCAACGGTATCTCCGGGTTGAACGATCGGTGGTTGAATGGCCATGCCTTGATCCCTCCTTCTCCTTCTGCTTTTCCCTGCAATATATGCCCTGGCGCCAACATTTAAAACAGCACGGAAAAAAGGTAGAATACAAATAGACTAAAAGGAAAGGATTTTTGGATGAAAAATATAGAAAAAAACGCCGTCCAGGCAGCTTTGGACACGTTTAGCGGAAAGCAAATGTACGTGCACTTTGAAATGACGAATGGCGCTTACGCCGCCTATCGACATGGAAAGTTTCATGCCGCCGGAGGATATGTGCGGAACGCCCGTCAGGATATCAAGCATGGAAAAATTACCGGAGACGGTCCCTATCGCGTCGGTTTAAAAACCGAAAATGGCTGGATCTTCGCAGAAGGTTTATCGGTTTTTGAACAAAACGATGGGTCATTATACTTATACGGATTTGATGAGCAAGAAAAACTTTCAATCGCTTTGCAGCTAAGTACAGCTCCATTTTAGAGAGGAAGGATTCAACATGAAAAAAGAACGCCACATCTTATTACTTTTCCCCCACCCGGATGACGAAACTTTTGGCGCCGCCGGCACAGTACTCATGCATAAACGAAAGCACGGGACGAAAGTGACGTGCGCGACGTTAACTTCCGGAGAAATGGGCCGAAATCTTGGAAACCCACCCGTAGCTAATCGAGAAACCTTACCGATCGTGCGCCGTCAAGAGTTTGAGCGTGCCTGTGAAATCATGGAGATTGATGAGCTCCTCCATCTTGGGTATCGGGATAAAACGTTGGAATTCGAAGATATACAAGAGGTGGCCTCCCATTTAAAAGAAGTCATTGAAAAGGTGAACCCAACGCTTGTCATTTCCTTTTATCCAGGATTAAGCATCCACCCCGATCACGACGCCACCGGCGAAGCTGTGGTGGAAGCCATGAAACAAATCCCGGAAGCCGAACGTCCAACGTTGCACACGAAAGCAATTGCGGCCCACTCGGTTAAGGAGATCGGGGAACCTGATATCGTTCACGATATTGATGAGCTAATGGATCAGAAACTGAAGGCGATTGATGCTCATGAAAGCCAAATGCAAGAAGTATCGGCCATCACGAAACAGAAACTAAGCGAAGGCGACGAAGACACTGAAGCATGGATTCGCTATGAAGAGTTTTGGACATATGAATTTTAGCCATTAAAAAGAGGGATGTCGATGGGACGTCCCTCTTTTGGTATGCGGCGCGGCGGTCGGTTTCGTTGCACCAGTTTCTTTTTTCGATGCTTTGATGAGATCATTCAGCGCTTCTGGTCTTTTTTCGGCGCTTGGACAGGTTAATTCGGCGTTTTGCCTCGGTTATTCAGTGTTCGCTTGTTCCAGCGCTATTATAATGCTTTCATAAACGTCATTCCAGACGTTGTCATCTTCGCGATAAGTTTTCGTGATCGTTACAAGGGTTTCTTTCCACTTTTCTTCATAATTGGGGGCGTCCTTGGACGGCAAGTCAGCAAAAAGCTTATCGACCCTCGCTTGTAATTCGGGAGCGCGCGGTCCCCAGTTTGCTACTTCATTTCCATTTTCATCAATAAAAATAAAAACTGGGATCGAGCGGGATTTTCCATTCGTTAAATATTGATCCATCAGTTCCAAGTTACTGTCTCTAAGCAAGAACGATGTCTGAATATCAGTCTGCTCTGCGATCCGAAGCAAAATGGGAACATTCAACATAGCATCTCCGCACCAATCTTCTGTGAGGACGATGACGCGCAATGGTTTCTTTTCTAGCCTGTTGTCTGCCGAAATGCTAAAGTTTTCATAAATATGCTGAAGATTTTCCTTGTGTTCGGTCATATTCTCGATATATCTTTTTGCGCTCATGCCCTTCGAATACCATTCATTTAATTCCATTCCTCTGTCCCTTCTTTCCTTCGTTTGTCTTTATGTTGTTCAAAATCCCATTCAGACAAAAATTTTTTCGCCGAAGAATAACCTGATTCATACAGCCATTCAATGTCCTCATCCTTCAGATCGAAATCAGTAGCGTCAATATCACCGGTGGGTACCTGTATGGTACGTTCTCTTGTTTTTTCATTCATATGACGTAAATCATGGGCTTGAAGCATCGTTTTAAATATATTTGTAAAAAGATGGATCGGTGAAGGTATAACAGCTCCTGTACTAATTTCCTCTCTTACAAAATGGAAACCGAAGGTAGGAAAACGGGGTTCCTCGTCTGTATCAAAGATCCATATCGGAAAATTACTAAGCAAGCCTCCATCTAAAATATAGGATTTTTTCTCTTCTTTTGATTCCCAAATCACTGGACGGAAGAAAAAAGGGAGTGAAGAACTCATCCGGACGGCCGTTGACACCTTCACATCATCTGGGGCTAGCCCATAACGTTCTAAATCATCAGGGAAAATCAGCATTTTACCGCTCGAAATATCAGAGGCAATAATCTTTAATTTTCCTTCTGGGAGATCAGCAAAGGTCTGAACCCCTTTTTCATAAAGAAGAGTATCAACATATTCTTCCAAATAATCATTGGTATAAAAACCAAGGTGAATGAATAATTGCAAAAGATTGCCAACCAAAGGGATCCGATTCAGAAACGTTGTGCCCCGAAGCTTCTCGTAATCAATATCTCTAAGCACACCCTTGATTTCTTGACTGCTATAGCCGCTTGCAACAAGAGAGGCGATCACAGCTCCTGCTGATGTTCCAGCTAGCCGTACCCACTCTACGTTCTCTTCCTCCATGGCCTGAATCGCTCCGGTAAAAGCAATACCCCGAACCCCTCCACCTTCAAAGACGGCATCTGCCTTCATTATTCCACCTCAACGATCGTAGTTTGATATCCCTTAAAGTGCGTGTTCAAAAAGAGCCGAGAAGTTTTAGAAAATGTTAGCTTATCGCCAAAATGGCGAGTCTAAATTTTCTTGTCCCCCGGAGTAGCAAGGGAGCCCGTCTTGAGCATCCTGCTTGCACCACGAAAACATTCACTTCTGTGGCATTCCTCCGCACGATGAAAAAACGGTTTTCTTTTTCGAGGAAGTTTTCCCGGACGTTTTGAACTACCCCTTAAAGGAGAAATGGTCACACGTTTATCAACATGTCTTCCTTATCGATGAACAACTACCGGAACTTCCTCTCCCAGCTGTACCCCCTCTAGGAAAACTTCGGTCGTAACAGCCAGAAGACGTACGCCATGCCTATCTGCTTCTTGCAAAGCTGAGGAAAATGCAGGATCAATATGTTCAGCGGGGCGCACCTTCGAGACATCTCCTCTTTGTACGACAAACAAAACAGCCGTATCGTATATTCGTTCTTTTTGTAAACTTGTCAATGTTTGTACGTGCTTCTTTCCGCGCACTGTAACCGCATCAGGGAAATAAGCAACACCGTCACTTGCGAGCGTAACGCTTTTGACCTCTAGCAATAAACGCTGGTTTCCATGCTCGAGTAAAAAATCCCAACGTTCGTTCCCTAAAGCATACTCAGCCTTTACAAACGTAGATTCTTTTAAACTTTTGATTCTTCTTTCCTTCAAAGCCTGGGCGATCAGGCGATTGGGAAGTGTCGTATCTAAAGAAGCGAACCCGCATTCATCTTCTCGTTCACAAAGAACTGCCGACCATTTCGTCTTACGCTTTGGATGACCCACATAACGAAGCCAAATTTTCCGCTCAGGGGTGAGCAATTCTTTTAACCTCCCAGGATCCGGAAGGTGGGCGGTGACGATTTCCCCGTCTTCTTTTTTTGCATAAATGATAAAACGATTAGGGCGTTCGATAAATACTGCCTTATATAACGAAGCGGGATGAGCCATGAACATGGTATCGTCTCCTATCCATCGGTTAACTCTAGTTTCGCACCTGATTCAGCAAAAATCTTTCCGGGATTCATCATGTTTTTTGGATCCCAAGCTTTTTTCAGCCGCTTCATCATTTCAACGCCTTCAGCCCCTAATTCTTCTTCTAAAAAGGGGGCTTTCATCGTGCCAATCCCATGCTCGCCAGACAACGTGCCGCCAAGTTCAATGGCAGCTGTGAACATTTCTGCTACCGCTTTTTCCACACGTTGCATCTCTTCAGAATCTCTTTTATCTGCGAGAACATCTGGATGGAGATTGCCGTCACCTGCATGGCCAAACACGACGAGATTTATATCATAGCGGTCGCGGATGTCGTGGAGCTTTTCCATCATTTCCGGAATCTTACTCCTTGGAACGGTAGCATCTTCAGATATTTTCGTCGGCTTAATTTGTGAAATTGCCGGCGACACCATTTTACGGGCCGTCCAGATCTGCTCGGCCTCCCTGACATTCTCGGCAATTTTCGTCTCCCTTGCACCCACGCTTTTTACAATCTCTGAAACTTCCTCGGCTTCTTCCTCCAGAGCGTCTGCATGTCCGTCCAATTCAATCAAAATAACTGCCTTTGCATCGGCAGGGAGCCCAGAGGGCTGATAATTCTCTACAGCGACAATGGAACCCTCATCCATCAGCTCCATTTTCGAAGGAAAAATCCCGGAAGTAAGGGTCTTTGAAATGGCCGCGCCTGCGTCAACAATATCATCAAACACAGCCATCATGGTTTTCGTTGTTTGGGGCTTCGGGATGAGCTTGAGCATGGCTTCCGTGATCACTCCAAGCGTCCCTTCGGACCCCACAATCAGTGTGGTTATATCTAAATCTTCATCTCCCGCTCGCTGCCCCGTTTGAATCACATCTCCCTTAGGAGTGACCACTTCCAATCCTAAGACGAAATTCTTCGTAACCCCATATTTGAGCCCCCTCGGCCCTCCTGAGTTTTCGGCCAGATTTCCACCTATCGTCGAAACGTGGGCGCTGCTTGGGTCCGGCGGATATAACAGGCCATAAGGTTCACACGCTTGATTAATATCCGCTGTTAATACCCCCGGTGAAACCGTCACCGTTCGATTTTCCTCATCGACCTCTACCTTCTGTGACCATAAGGCAAAGTCAAGAACAATTCCCCCCTGAACAGGCAAGGGCCCCCCGCTTAAGGAGGTACTCTGGCCCCGAGGTGTGACAGGAATTTCATATTGATCCGCAACCTTAATAATCGCAGCCACTTCTTCTGTGGACATGACCTGTACAACCGCTTCCGGCAAAAATTCACCAAAAGATGCATCGAAGCTATAACTGAATCGATCCGGCAATGTCGTCAGCAGGCGGTTTTCCGGTAAAATATCTGCTAGTTCTTCCAACCATCTTGTTTCCATTCAATCCCTCCTAAAAATCATCTGGATGGGGGCCGAAACGGTGATTCTCATTCATCGCTTCAAGCTTCCCTACATCTTTGGCATCTAATTGGAAATCAAAAATATCTGCATTCGCGTATATACGGTCTTTATGGACAGATTTAGGGATGGTGACGACCTCGTTTTCTAAATCCCAGCGCAAAATGACTTGGACAGGCGTTTTTCCATACTGCTCACTTAGCTCTACTAAAGTCGGATGGTCTAGAGATTCTCCTCTCATTATCGGTCGCCAAGCTTCTAATTGAATGTTCTGTTCTTTGCAGAACTGGTGCAAGTCTTTTTGTGTTAATCGTGGATGGTATTCCACTTGATTGACCATTGGTTTGATTTTACATTCTTCTAGTAAATCTTCCAGGTGATGAATCTGAAAGTTACAGACACCAATGGCTTTCACACGTCCTTCTTCATACAGCTTCTCCATCGCTTGCCATGTTTCTTTGTACATTCCGGACACTGGCCAATGAATAAGGTACAGGTCAATGTAGTCTAGCTTTAATTTTTCCAAACTTTGTTCAAAAGCCGCTAGAGTGTTTTCATAGCCTTGATCATCATTCCATACTTTCGTCGTTACGAAAATGTCTTTTCGAGCAATCGTGGATTCACCAATGGCCTTCCCAACCCCTACTTCATTTCCATAAAAAGAAGCAGTATCTATACTCCGGTATCCAGCTTCTAAAGCCGTGTGAACGGCATGCTCAACCTCTTCTCCCTCTTCTGTTTTGTATACACCTAAACCTAACCAGGGCATTTTCACACCATTATATAATGTCGTTTCGTCAAATATGGATTGAATCATTGTATGTACCTCCTTAGTTATTTTCTACGAAGCTGCCAAATTTCAGCCAGCACGGGCATTTCCTCTTTTTCTGCTTCAGTCACCTGATCCCAGTCGATACCGGTTGGCTTCGGATAAGGTGTTTCTGTCGGGAACATTTCTTCGTTCGTCGCAATCCAATCCACAGTTAAATCATAATGATCTACAGGAATCTTATCGTCGACCAGTTGTACGGAATGGATCGTCGTCACCACAGCAACTTCGGGATTTCCAAGCTCACGCAAAATCGCATATTCCCGGTCATAGCCTTCTCCCTTTCCTAAACGGCGACCATCTTGGTGAACGGCAACTGATCCTACAATAATCAGATCAATGCGTGGGATATCAGTTAATGGAATTTCTTTTCCGTAGCTTTTCATATGAGTTAAACTCGCTGCTTTCTTCTCTTCCCCATGCGGCACCCATTCAGGCTTTACTTGAATAAACCCTGCCTTTAATCGGGGCGTCGGAACTAGAAGTGTCTTGCCGTCTACTAAAATCTGTGTCCGCAGCGGCAATTGTGGAGCATCTGGGTTCACTTTCACCGTCATGGCTTCCCGGTATTCAGCTAAGGTTGTGACGCGATGAGCGGCCTGTTCAGCGCCTTTAAAATTAGAGATCCGGTGCTTCAGCGGGAAAGGAAAACGCCCTACCTTTTGTTCTTCCATATGCTTCCATACTTTTTCGCGGATACGCATTTTATCTTCTACACCCAATGGAAATTCCTCCTTCCACTAACGAAAAGCCTTTTGAATCGCCGCTCGTGTCCGATCAAAATAATCTACCGACTCGTCGTAATCCATGGAAGCAACAGCTGTAAATAAAATATCAATCACATTTAGCTGCGCGATTCTTGAAGACGTAGCAGAGCTGCGAATCTCGGATTCCGACGAAGACGCATAAAGCGGAATATCTACCAATGAACTTAGCGGATTCGTACCATAACGAGTTAAAGAAATCGTCGTTGCACCGGCATCTTTTGCATATTGGATGGCATCCAAAATATGTCGGGTCTCTCCGGAATAAGAAATGGCAAAAGCCACATCCTCATTCGTGAGCGTAACCGCTGATGTCAATTGCAGATGAGTATCGGAAAACGCAGAACATTGACGGTTGATCCGAATGAATTTCTGCTGAGCATCTTGTGCAATAATCTGCGAGGCAGCCGCCCCGTAAAATTCAATACGTTTTGCGTGGTAGATCTCTTTGACCGCTTTTTCCACATCTGCTTCGTTAAGAATATGCAGCGTCTCTTTGATAGAAAACATATTGTTTTCCGAGATATTATGTATAAGCGTCCCGACGTCATCATCCGGACGTATTTCCTGATACATACTCTTTCTGCTCTCCATCATTTGCAAATCGCCGGCAATTCTAACTTTTAATTCTTGAAAACCATCCAGACCAATCGTTTTGCACATACGAATAATCGCTGCTTGACTGGAACCGCTTCTTTCTGCTAACCCTTTCACCGAAAGCTGAACGACTTCTTCCGGATGCTCCAGGATGTAGTTGGCCGCTTTATGTTCTGAAGGTTTGATTGAAGGCATTGCCTCACGCAAACGCACAATACCACCGTTATGAGCCATGATGTTCTGTCCTTTCCGTTCGTATTGGTGATAGTATAACTTGAGATAAATATGGCTTCAAATAAAAACTAGGGAAAGAAAAGCGGGAATATCCCCAGGAAACGAGTCAGATGTTACCTCTCCTAAATAAAAATGATTATTTAAACAAGGATAAGATTCTCCGCCCCTATAAATGGGTAAAATAGTACAAAGGGAGTGATTCATGTGAAAGCGGTTGGGATTCAGCAATTCGGCGGCCGGGAGCAATTGCATCTCCTCGACATTGAAAAACCTGCCTTAGGAAAGCACGACGTCCTCATTGAAATGTACGCGACATCAGTTAATCCCATTGATTTTAAAATTAGGGAAGGCAAGCGGCAAAACTTGAACTTCCCCGTCATTCTCGGTAGTGACGTCGCAGGTATTGTTATTGAAAAAGGGACTGAAGTTACGCATTTTTCCGTTGGCGATCGGGTCTTCGCAACCCCTGAGAAAATTCCGGGGGCTACGTATGCAGAAGCTGTTGTCGTTCCTGAACATTTGCTTTCCCGTCTTCCGTTACAAGCCACCTTTCAAGAAGCTGCCGCCGTCCCGTTAGCCGCACTTACTGCCTGGCAAAATCTAAACGAACGAATGCACATCAAAAAAGGAGATCACCTGCTTATCGTCGGCGGCGGGGGCGGCGTTGGAACATTCGCAATCCAAATCGGCAAATATTTAGGAGCGACCGTCACTGCCATTGGAGGGTCAAACAGCCAATCACTTATGAAAAAACTCGGAGCAGATCGTGTGATCAATTATAAGAAAAAATCAACGCGGAATCAGGCTGATTCCTTCGATGCGATTTTTGATTGCGTCGGGGGAGTACAGCAAAGCCAATTATTTGAAGTTCTTAAGCCAGGTGGCCGCTTCGTCTCCATTGCACGTAAACCGGATGAACACGCCGCCAAGCAAGTGGGAGCAAAGGCAGCATTTACTTCGATCTCTCCATCTGGAAGATTAATGTCTGAAATTCGTCAACTTATCGAGGCCAATGCGATCCATCCGGTCGTTACAAAAGTCTATCCCTTCACCGAAAAAGGGCTAAAAGCAGCCCACGAGCAAATTGAAAGCGGGCATACGAAAGGAAAACTTGTGATCGAAATCAAGCAGAATCATAATGATTCATCATGAATAAGATCAATGATTGCTCATTAGGAAGAGGAGGGTGGCATTTCCACGAATGTCATCCTCGGTAAAACGTAAGGTGCATACACCATCGTTTAACCAAAAATCATCATAAACACGACGATCGTAAGCAATACAAGATAAGCTTTTGAATAGATCGCATCCGGGAGGACCTGTGCTATGCGTCTTCCAATTGGCACCCCAAAAAATCCGCCAAAAACAAATCCAAAAAGCGCAGGGACATAAATAAAACCAATGGTGGAGTCAGGCATACCGTTTGCCTGAAGTCCTATCAGTAAATACATGAGGGAGCCTGCCATCGCAATCGGTAACCCAAGCGGTGTCGCGAGGGCAACCGCATGCAGCATGCTCAACCCCCTTTTTCGTAGATAAGGGATCGTCATCACGCTCCCCCCTATTCCAAGAAGGGTAGAGACCGAACCAATACCTGCTCCTGCCACCATCCCGGCCGGATAACTCGGGAACGAAAATAACCCTGTAGCTTGCTGGGTAAACGTTCTCTTTAGTATACTTGATAGTATTACATAACTTAAGAAACCGATAAACGCCCACCGTAACATTTCGCTCGTTACAAAATGAGCAAAAAAACCACCAATTAGCGCCCCTAAAGATATGTACATAGCAAAAAATCGAAAAATGCCCCATTGAACATTTCCTTTTCTAGCATGATTAAGCGTAGAATTTAATGAATTGACTATCATCACCGCTAATGAAGTGCCGATGGCCGTATGCATCGTATACGCTGACGGAATAGTATCAGGCAAAAATGCGTATAGAACCGGAACAACCACCACTCCCCCGCCAAAACCAAACAAACTCGAAAGAATACCAATCAATATACCGATCAATGAAAAAAGAACTATCGACATGAATATGATCTCCTCAACGAACATAAAAAATCCTGCGAAATTTTGAGCTATTGAATTGATAAAAATAAATAACTAGGTTTTTCATCATCTCATGCCTTTACATCCATAGCAATCATCTTCTTTCGTATCAAATAGGAAGAAAAACAAAGGACGTTCAACTGTTATCATTCATTAGTAAGCGACTATTTTCACCGAAATAATTTTATTTATTTTCTAAATTGTCATTGATTTCTGTTAGTACACACTGTATAATCCTCCTCAAACAGTCGACTGTATACATCTATTTTGAAAGCGCTTACTAAATGAGGGGGGGATGATGAATGGTTATTTATGGTGTCGCATTGTTGGCAACTTGTATGCTCGTTGGTCTTATTATTGGAGAAGTATTAGGAGTTGCGATTAACGTGGAGGCTAATGTTGGCGGGGTTGGGATCGCGATGCTTCTCCTAGTTCTCATTATTGATACGTTACGAAAAAGAGAACGATTAGGTGAGCCCACTCAAGATGGTTTATCATTCTGGGGAGCGATGTATATCCCTATTGTTGTAGCTATGGCTGCAAACCAAAATGTTGTAGGGGCGATAGAAGGCGGACCATTAGCAATTGCCGCTGGAGTAGCTGCTGTAATCGCTGGTTTTTTATTTGTCCCCGTTATTAGCAAAATAGGTAAAGGACGTTCGAATTCTTATGATCACAGAGAGGACGGCAGACCACTATGATTGATGTTATATTTGATACATTGATCGACAACGGCCTAGTCTTTGCTTTTGCACTCATAGGTGGAATTATGCTTATTGCATACTTTATCTCACGTTATCTAACTCGTGGTCATGTCCATGGATCAGCGATCGCGATTATTCTTGGCCTCGTTCTTGCTTACGTTGGTGGTGTACAATCCGGTGGTGAAAACGGCATAGCTGATGTACAACTGTTTGCGGGTATTAGTATACTAGGTGGTGCAATGATGCGTGACTTCGCCATCGTTGCTACAGCATTTGGTGCAAGTATGGATGAGTTAAAACGTGCTGGTTCAATTGGGGTATTATCCCTCTTCGTTGGAGTCATTTTGTCATTCGTCGTTGGTGTCGTCATAGGGTTGTTATTCGGGTATACCGATGCTATTAGTTTAACTACCATTGGAGCTGGAGCAGCTACTTATATTGCTGGTCCAGTAACGGGGACCGCTATTGGTGCAACCTCTGAAGTGATTACTATAAGTATTGGTGCTGGAATTGTTAAATCTGTGCTCACGATGTCAGCAACTCCCTTTATAGCAAAATACATTGGTTTAAATAATCCTCGCTCTGCAATTGTTTTCGGTGGATTATTAGGAACGACTAGCGGTGTAGCTGGCGGTCTAGCAGCAACGGACCCTAAACTTGTTCCTTACGGAGCATTAACCGCTACATTCTACACAGGACTTGGCTGCTTGCTAGGACCATCGGTTCTATTCTTAATCATGGGTATGATTTTCAGTATGTAATTTATTAGTCGACCGTCGACCAAAATGATTAACGAGATATATACTAGGGGGTGAAGCATAAGTGGTGGTATTTTTATTTCCAGGTCAAGGATCACAATTTCCCGACATGTTCTATACCCTCCCTAACCATCCAAAAGTAGAAGAAACCATTGAACGAGCGAATATTTGTGTCGGCGAAAACCCCTATGATTGGAGTAAACATAGTGCCCTTCAATCCAGTCGAAATGTACAATTATCTCTGTTAACGATTGGTGTAGGCTGTGCACAAGCCTTACTATCAGAAGGAATTTCACCTCAATTTGTAGCCGGTCACTCTGTAGGTACATTTTCAGCTGCAGTCACTGCAAATGTACTTTCATTCGAAGATGCACTACAGGTGGTAAAGTATCGGGGTGAAAAGATGGAAGAGGCCTATCCGTACGGGTATGGAATGGGTGTCATCCAGGGACTCGATAATTACACGGTGGACCATCTTCTGCAAGATGCCCGCAAGGAAGGTCACACCGTCTATATTGCCAATGAAAACTCCGAAACTCAAATTGTCATTTCCGGGTGTTCTAAAAGTATCGAACACGCTTTTTCCATTGCAAGCGAGAAAGGAGCAAAGAAAATGCAGTGGTTAGATGTGAAAGTCCCTTCTCATAGCCCGTTATTTTCAGAACTGGCTGAAAAAATTGATCAAAAGTTACAGACTATCAATCTCTCAGCACCTAAGATCCCTTACGTTTCCAACCGATCAGCAAGACTGCTCCGTGATTCAGAAAAAATTAGAGAAGATTTGGCTTTTAACATTGAGGCACCTGTCCGTTGGCATTCTGGAATGACCATGCTGTATGAGCGTGGGGCTCGACAGTTTTTACAACTCCCTCCTGGACGGATCTACGCAGAGCTCGCGAGTCAGGTCTTTGAAGATGTACGTGCGCTATCACTAACGAACAATTTAGATTCCATTGCCAAGTTTCTAAGAAGGAGTGGATAACAGTGACTCAAGCCTCTAAAGCAAAGCGTTCTTGGACAACTAGACGGGATGCAAAACGTAAGCGTATGCAACAAGCCGATCATCTATTGGATGGAAAGTATGTAGAAACTAATCAAGTGACTCAAGCGTTAGAAATGTTAATTCACCCAAAGGACAGGGTGGTTTTAGAAGGGAATAATCAAAAGCAGGCGTCGTTTCTATCAGAAGCACTTGCTGATGTAGACGTAGACACTGTCCATGACCTTCATATGATAATGTCGAGCTTATCACGCCCTGAACACCTCGACATTTTTGAGAAAGGTATTGCTAATCAAGTAGATTTTTCTTTTTCAGGCCCTCAAAGTTTACGTGTATCCCAAATGATTGAAGATGGGCAAATGCAAATGGGGAATATTCACACGTATTTGGAATTGTATGGGCGACTATTTATTGATTTAATTCCAAATGTTGCACTTATCGCCGCTGACCAAGCAGATGCAGCAGGTAACCTTTATACAGGTGCGAATACGGAAGAAAC
This sequence comes from Geomicrobium halophilum, assembly GCF_014207655.1. Lineage (GTDB taxonomy): Bacteria > Bacillota > Bacilli > Bacillales > Marinococcaceae > Geomicrobium > Geomicrobium halophilum. The sequence goes on from NZ_JACHHJ010000004.1 coordinate 136,182, forward strand.
CCCGACTATTGTCGAAGCTACGGCTTTCCGTGAAGGCATAGTCATCGTGCAAGTGAATGAGCGAGTAGATGAACTTCCAAGGGTGGATATCCCTGCATCATGGATAGATGTCATCGTTGTTGCCAATCAACCCTATCAACTAGAGGCATTGTTCACTCGTAACCCTCGTCATATTACCGAGATTCAAATTTTAATGGGAATGATGACACTGCGAGGTATTTATGAAAAACACCAAGTACAATCTTTAAATCACGGCATCGGTTTTAACACAGCCGCTATCGAATTACTTCTTCCCACTTACGGGGAATCTCTAGGGTTACGGGGGAAGATCTGTCAACACTGGGCTGCTAATCCACACCCTACCCTTATTCCGGCCATCGAGAGTGGATGGATTGATAGTATACACTGCTTCGGTGGCGAGCGAGGGATGGAAAAGTATATTGCTGAGCGTCCAGATGTATTTTTTGTGGGGCGAGATGGATCACTCCGATCTAACCGAACTTTATGCCAGATGGCAGGTCAATATGCTGTGGACCTCTTTATAGGTTCGACCCTGCAAATGGACTACGCAGGAAATTCCTCTACCGTTACACGCGGGCGTCTGGCTGGATTTGGTGGTGCTCCGAACATGGGGCATGATCCAAAAGGAAGGCGGCATTCAACACCTGCTTGGCTTGATATGATGAATCCAGACGAGACATTAGTCCGGGGGAAAAAGCTCGTTGTTCAAATGATGGAAACCTATCAACAAGGGAACACTCCAGTATTTACTGAACGACTCGATGCGGTCGATGTTGCCAAAGAGTCAAATATGGATACCCCGCCGGTAATGATTTATGGGGAAGATGTGACCCACCTCGTTACCGAAGAAGGTATTGCTTATCTTTACAAAACGGACAGCATAGCTGAAAGAAAAGAAGCCATTGCAGCAGTTGCAGGTGTAACCCCTATTGGTCAAGAGCAGAGCCTTAAGCAAAAGGAACGGCTACGTTCCAATGGAATCGTTGCTTATCCGAATGATTTAGGAATTCGGCACTCTGATGCAAAGCGATCTCTATTAGCAGCACAAAGTGTAGAAGATTTAATCACATGGTCCGATGGCTTATACGATCCACCCGAACAATTCAGGAGCTACTGGTCATGAGTATCGTTAAATCATCGACACCCTTTATTGAATCTTCCATTGCTAAAAAAAGATCCAATCAAGCTTTAGATGCTTTGCTGGCTGAAGTCCATTTAACTCCAAAGCCAGGTCTTGTTGATGCTGATGATGGGGGAGCCCATGACGATATGAATCTAGAGCTTATGCAACGTTCCGCACGGTCATTGGGGCCGACATTTACGCAAATCGCCATTGCTGCCATAAACCAGGTCCCATCACAAGATTTACGCGAAGAGATTGCCGCAATTGGCCGCGAAGGTGAGCAAACCATGTTCCAAGCCACTGGCGGGATAAACACGCATAAAGGAGCAATATGGGCCCTTGGATTATTAACAGCTGCTTCCGTTTTTTTTACTCCTTTTGATAAAAAATCTCATGATATTTGTCATTTAGCTGCAAAGCTAGCAAGTTATCAAGATAAACGTTACACCTCTAATAGATTTACACATGGTGATAAGGTGAAAAAACAATTCAAGGTAGGCGGGGCTTATGAAGAAGCTGTTTACGGCTTCCCTCATGTCATAAGCATTGGATTACCAATACTCCGAACTGCAAGGCAGCGTGGGTACAGCGAAGAAAGATCACAGCTTCACGCATTACTCGCCATTATGGCTGTTCTTAACGATACATGCATCCTTTACAGAGGTGGCAAAGCATCCTTAGAAACGGTCCAAAAGGTGGCTAAAAAAATGATCGCTAAAAATAAGGTGAACCGAGATGAAATTCAAAGTCTTAATACAAAAATGATTAAACTTGGCGTATCTCCCGGTGGCAGTGCCGATTTACTAGCTGCGACCATATTTCTCGACCGGATTGAAAATGAAAGGGGTTGACAAAATGGAACGGATCACACTTTCTTACCAAGCTAAATCTCTGTTGAAAAAGCGAACTCACGTTGGAGTTGTTGGTTCAGGGGATTTAGAGATTCTGATGGAACCAAATGAAGAGAAGAAAGCTAACGTCCTTATCCGTACAGGAACAGAAGGATATACTCCAACGTGGGAAGCGGTGTTAGAACGATTTTTTGCCAAGCACGATCTTGCTGCTTCTATTGAAATTAATGATTTTGGAGCAACACCCGGTGTCGTTCAACTCCGATTAGAGCAGGCATGGGAGGCGAGTAGGATAAATGAATGATATTCGTACAAAGATCAGTTTCGTAGAATCTAACGCGAGAGACAGAGTGAAGCAAATACTTGATTCAGAATCTTTCTATGAAATGTTAGGGCCGTTTGAGCGTATTTCCTCTCCTCATTTAGAAAAGCAAGGGATTGTCCCTCAAAATGATGATGGTGTCATTGTAGCCAAAGGAAAAATAGAAAACGAACCAGCCGTCGTTATATCTATCGAAAGCGCCTTTCAAGGAGGTGGTATCGGGGAAGTTTCCGGTGCTAAGATTGCTGCCGCTTTGGAAATGGCGTTAGATGATCATCATAACGGCATTAAAACGAGACCTGTTATCATTCTTGATTCAGGAGGCGTGCGCCTGCAGGAAGCAAACTATGGACTATTAGCCATCGCTGAGATTCAGTCCGCCGTTGTTGCTTTACGCCGCTATATGCCAGTTGTTGGTGTTATTCCGGGGAAAATCGGTAGTTTTGGCGGCATGTCCATCACAGCTGGATTATTTAGCAAGATTATTATGACTGCTGAGGGACGCCTAGGTTTAAATGGACCCGAAGTCATCGAGCAAGAAGCAGGAATTACCGAGCTTGATAGTAAAAACCGTCAACTGATTTGGAAAACCATCGGGGGTACTCAACGTGTGGCTACTTCCCTCGCAGATGAGCTCGTTGAAGATGATCGTAAACAGATTGTGAATGCAGTTCAAAACGCATTTAAGACAAAGCCTTCAAAACCCAGATCTGCACAGGTTGAAAAATATATATCCATACTGAAACAAGTAAACCCTAAGGAAAATATCAATCCCAATTATTTTAGAGAATTCACTCCATCATTACATCCTTATATGCAATCGAATCTTCAACGCCCCCTAGAAGCAAAGAGTCGTGGTCAAAGATGGTTTTATGCGCTAACTTCACTTGAGGCTCCTAATACTAAAATATCAACGACAGTTTGGAGTGGGGATGCCAAGCTTGGCAATGAAAAAGCTCGCTTTATTACGGTTGGGCCTGATCCTGGTCACCGTTTTCCTCGCGTTCGAGAAGGAGAAGTTGGTTTAGAAGAAGGATGGGCACTCGCTCATACGATCAATGAAGTCATACAAGCAGATGCGGGGAAAGAACAGCCGCGGCCAATTATTGCAATTGTTGATGTTCCGAGCCAAGCCTATGGTTATGTGGAAGAGTTATTTGGGTTACACCAAGCTTGTGCCGCAGCCGTAAACGCATACGCAGATGCGCGTAGAGCAGGACATCCAATTGTTGCTCTTCTTGTAGGAAAAGCCATATCTGGAGCATTTTTAAGCCATGGTTTACAAGCCAATCGATTGCTCGCACTTGATGACAAGGAAGTGAATGTACATGTCATGTCTAAAGGTTCAGCAGCGAGAGTGACAAAACGTACCATTGCCGAGCTGGAGCAAGTGACTGCTGATGTGCCAGCAATGGCCTATGATGTCCAGTCCTTTCAACAATTAGGTGCACTATACGAACTTATTAGTGGTATACGTGCAGACCACCCTACAAAAGAGGATGTAGATGAGATTTACAGAAAGCTACAACAAGCGGTAGATGACATCCATTCAAAAAGAGATCAAAGCCTAGCAGAAAGACTTTACTCATCTCTAGCTAAAAAAGAACGCTCCACCTCTATCCAAGTAAGAGAAAAGATGCAGAAACAATGGAATGATTAAACGAAAGGTTCATTACAAGGACCTTCTCATTCCATATCGAAATATATAACGTCAGGAGATACTGACTATGGAAATTAATAAAGATGCACTTTCAAATCAAATTGCAGAACACATTACCTCACAAATTATCACTGGTGATCTAAAACCCGGGGATAAGCTTATAGAGAAAAGTTATGCTGATACTTTTGGGGTTAGCCGAGCGCCGATTCGAGATGCTCTCTACATCTTAAAACTAGAAGGAGTTGTAGAGAAGCTGCCGCGCAAAGGTGCGATTGTTCGTAATTACTCACGAACCGAAATCTTTGATCTATTAGAAATCAGGAACTTACTTGAATCATTAGCTATGAACCGAATCGCAACTTCTGGCGTTGATGATAAGAGATTAAGCTTGATGATTGAAAAGCTTCATGAAATGAAATATGAAAAAAACCCCAGTAGGTACTCTCATCTTAACCATTCTTTTCATCAACACATTATTGATATGAGCAAAAGTCAAATGATTCAGGACATGTATAAACGTCTCGGCACACCGTTATTAATGGTACAAAGCGCTTCTTTTTCTAAGGAAGGAAATATTAATAAATCATTGGAAGAACACGAATTACTCGTTCATTACCTCTATAACGATGAACTAAAAAAAGCCCAACAGTTACTAGATCAACACAATGCAGACGTTTTGGAGGGGTATAAGAAAAATTAAGGACACTACCTATTACAAGCAGATAGGTAGTGTCCCCTGCTTTTTACCTTTATTTCCGTAAAGATGTAGCTTGTTCGAAGGCATACGCTGCTTGCAGTACTTCAAAATCGCCTCCATGAGGACCAACGATTTGCAGCCCAAAAGGAAGCCCGTCATTTGTAAAACCACCGGGGACTGAAATAGCAGGATGTCCAGTGACAGAGATCATTGAACACGATCGCATCCAGCTAATATAGGAATCCATCTTCACCCCATTTATCCTTGTTGGGTATTCAATCTCCACATCAAATGGCGAAACTTGACTAACTGGAAGAACAAGATAATCATATTGTTCAAAAAATTCATGCATACGGGAGAAGATCTCAGTTTGCAACCGAGCTGCTCGCCCGATATCCGTACCGGAAAGCTTACGCCCTAGTTCCACATTTTCTACAAACGTAGATTTGATCCTGTCTTGATGTTCCTCAACGAATTCACCAGCGGCTGCTTCCATGTCATGCGCGCGCATAACATTAAAGACCTCATCCGCATCACGTATATCCGGAAAATTCTCTTCTACTACGAATCCGGCCTCATTAAGTATGGGAATTTGCTTTAAAAATGCCTCCCGGACCATTGGATCGACAGGTACTTGCCCCCCAAGGTCTGGAGAATAAGCAACACGAACGTCTTTAAATTCACGTTGAAGCGACCTAGCAAAAATGTGACCACCCTCTTTAATCGAGAGAGGATCCCGATTATCCGGCCCTGCAATAACTGACATCATATAGGCTGTATCTGCAACAGTACGTGCCATTGGCCCTTGGACACTTAGCCTTGTAAAAGCATTTTCTTTTGGATAGCTAGGAACACGCCCAGGTGTAGGACGCAGTCCTACTACATTGTTAAATGCTGCAGGGTTACGAAGAGATCCGCCCATGTCGCTGCCATCCGCAAGTGGAACCATACTCATTGCCAACGCAGCACCAGCCCCTCCACTACTACCACCCGCAGAACGATCTAGGTTATAGGGATTTCGAGTTACTCCAAACACTTCATTGAATGTATGAGATCCCGCGGCAAATTCAGGTACATTTGTCTTTCCAAGAGTTATAGCACCTGCATTTCGTAAACGCTCAACTAATAATTCATCCTTATCTGCCACATTGTCCCTTAAAATCATAGATCCCTTTGTAGTAGGTAGGCCCGCCACATCGTGTGTATCTTTAAACGCCATAGGAACACCGTGTAGCGGTCCATCCCACTCACCCTTCGCCAGACGCTGATCGGCTCCCCGCGCCTCCATTAACGCGCGCTCGGGACAAAAAGAAACAATCGCGTTAATACTAGGATTATACTTTTCAATCTGTGAAATAAATGCATGGGCAACTTCGACTGCAGAAATTTCCCTTTCCCTAATTTTAGCCGAAAGTAATGATAAAGAATCGTCGATGAATTCTGAACCCATAAAAACCTCCTACAGATTCCATAAAAAATATTTATTTACTTACCCTTAGAACAAGCATATCACATAGACCATTTAAGAGGTTGTTCAAAATGTCCAGGAAAAATAACATTCGTATCTCTTCGTCGTCTTGCCTCTGTGCTCTTACGTAACGCTCCGGTACTCGAAGGACGTCTCCTCGACTTACTCAGCTCTTTTTGGCATTCTTGTTGAACACGAACTATAATATTTTATTTTTGCAGGAATTATGAAAGTTTTTGTCAAATTACTATGGTTAAGGAAATTGAGATATTTAATGAAAAACAACTGTAAAGGAGTTGTTCAGCAGTGAAAGAAGTGATGACAGTAGCAAATAGTATCCCCCTTTGGATTATCGCGTTTCTTGTTGTAGCCTTAGTTATTTTTCAAGCTGTGATCTTTTTGAGAATCACAACAAAAACCGCACCAAATGTAGGGATGAGTGCAAATGAAGTAAGAAGTGCCGTAAAAACTGGTGTTATTAGTTCAATCGGTCCTTCGTTTGGAATCGCGATCGTTGTAGTAGCGTTAATTACTTTGATCGGCTCCCCCCTTACCTTGATGCGAATCGGCATTATAGGTTCAGCAGCAACAGAAACAGCAGCCGCAGGAATAGGTGCCCAATCATTTGGCGTTCAGTTAGGCGGCGATGATTTTACTACCCAGGCTTTAACAAACGTCGTTTGGACCATGTGTCTTGGTGGCACAGGTTGGTTAATCTTTACAGCACTTTTCACGAAATCCTTGGGAAATATTCAGAAAAGAGTAGCTAAGAAAAGTGCAAAAACGATGGCCACTGTATCTTTAGCTGCAATGCTAGGAGTTTTTGGCTTCCTGACTAGTGAAGAAATGATGCTGAGCGTAAATCATACAATCACCGCCATTGTAGCAGCGGGATCAATGGTCATTATTATGGGAATCGCGGAAAAAACAAAAACCCAGTGGCTTAAGGAATGGGCGTTAGGGTTCGCTTTAATCATTGGGATGAGTACTGGCTATCTTTCAACATTGATTTAGGGGGATTTCAAATGGATACCTTTCATCATCAAGCACACTTCTGGGGACGTTTAACACTGATTGGGATGATTATTGCCACACTCATGGCACCTTTCTATTTATCGTTTGTTTTAGGTGCTCATCCTGGTTGGGAAACCATTATTGCTGGACTCATAGGCTATGCGGCCTTTATCGGAGTGATGTGGGTGCTAGAACCCATCACTTATTATCCGACGCTTGGGATCGCAGGTACGTACATGGCATTTATGCAGGGGAATGTCGCCAATTTATGTCTTCCATGTTCGGCTTCAGCTCAAAGCGCCGTTAATGCGGAAACCGGTTCCCGCAAAGCAGAAATCGCAGGCACAATTGGAATAGCAGTCGCTTGCCTGGTTAATATATCTGCTATTGTTGTCGTTATTCTAAGCGGCGCATATATCGTATCTATTTTGCCTCCTGCTGTTGAAGCAGCTTTTAACTTTGTTCTCCCAGCTATCTTTGGTGCGATTCTCGGTCAATTTGCTTATAAAACCCCTTTATATGGAGGGATTGCTCTCGCTATTGGCATAATAGTATTATTTTCGCCAATTCCAGATACTGTTAAAATTGTATTCGCTGTCATCCTTACCGTTTCTGTTATCGTACTGCTCGAAAGACGAAAGGACAAAAGGCAAGAAGAAAAAAGCACTACTTAACCAATAGTGGGTGCTTTTCAAAGGATACCCCTTGAAGAGCATTTATGGAACCTCAACCACTGATAAAGAACATTCACCATACTTTTCTAGGTTCCCTTATTTGCCCTGCTTTTATTCGTTCCATGGATCTTCGACAAGCCTTGGACCATCTGCCGTTTTGAGCAATACGCCTTCACCTCTTGCCCACTCCCTTAAAGAGAAGGCGCCTTGGGAGATCATCACCTGTGCATCGACATACATTGGAAAGGAGTCTAACTGCTGAACAAGTATCCGTGCCTCATTTACTCCCAAGGTCTTGTGTGGGGTAATAACAATATCAAAATCGCTCCGGCGTGTCATCACTTCTTCCCCTGAAACCATTTCATAACCTGCACTACCCGCAGGCCCCCATTCCATATCGTCATTAAACAATAATCCCAACTCTCTGAGTATCTTTTTCGCCTGAGGGAGATGCAAGGATTTGGATCCGAATTCCAGAACATCATTCGGCTGATAGCAGGCTTTTACACTATTGGGTGAAATGTAAGCAGCGAAACGCTGCGATCGATAGAAACCTCGCACCCCCACCGGAATATTCTCTTTAAATGTTTTCGCCCGTCTAACAACGACAATAGGTGCAACCGCTAATGAATCTTTCACCCATTGAGGGATATATTCATTTTCACTTGTTTGTAGATCCTTCCAACTAGAGATTATTAACAAATTGTTGGGTTCTTTTATCATTAGTACCTCTCTACTAGTCAACATAAAAACTATTCCTGTTCCAAATAATACGAATCCACTTTTTCATTTTCAAAGAGAGTTGCTCTGTATTCGTTTTCACCTACGCATCAACTGCGTTACACTCTCCACATGCGCCGTCTGCGGGAACATATCGACGGGCTGCACTTCTTTTACTTCATAGCCGCCTTCAGAGAGAATGCGAAGATCACGGGCAAGGGTAGCCGGGTTGCAAGAGACATAAACGATGCGCTCGGGCTTCATCTCAATCATCGTTTGCAGCAGCTTTTCATCGCAGCCTTTACGTGGTGGATCAACGACGATAACGTCAGCTTGAACTTCGGCAAAGGCTCTCCACCAAGGTACGACTTCTTCTGCTTTGCCTACGGAAAACTCTACATTTGATATACGATTGAGTTTCGCGTTCTTGCGCGCATCACGAATCGCTTCCCCTGATACTTCAACACCATAGACCTTCTTTGCTTTTTCAGCTAAAAAAAGTGAAATTGAACCAATGCCGCAATAAGCATCAATCACCGTTTCCTGGCCGCGTAAATCAGCGTATTCGAGGGCCTTTTCATAAAGAGCTTCCGTTTGTACAGGGTTCACTTGAAAAAATGAAAGCGGAGAAAGGGCGAAACGTAGTTTTCCAACTTGTTCCTCAATGTATGATTCTCCCCAGAGGATTTCTGTACGTTTTCCGAAAATGACATTCGTTTTTTTATCATTCATGTTTTGGACAATGGAGTGAATGCCTGAGACTTCCCGGCGGATATCCTCTACAATTGCATCCCTTTTCGGTAATGTCTCACCATTTGTAACGAGCATAACCATGGTTTCACCGCTCAGCCGCCCGTTACGAGCTACGATGTGGCGGATAACTCCTTTTCCGCTTTCTTCATCATAAGGTTGAATGTTGTATCGTTTTAATATGGTTTTGACGACCTGAATGGCTGCATCGTTCTGATCACCTTGAATTAGACAATGATCCATGTCAACGATGTGATGCGATTGTTTTGCATAAAATCCGGCAATGAGTTCCCCGTTTCGCTCGGCCACAGGTACTTGTGCTTTATTGCGATACGCCCACGGTTCCTCCATCCCCATCGTTTTATGAACAGGAATGTCATCGCGTCCCATGTACTTGTGGAGAGCATTGACCACTTGCTCGCGTTTCAATGAAAGCTGAGCTTTTTGATCCATATGTTGAAGCTGACAGCCGCCACACCAGTGATAAATCGGACAAGGCGGGTCGACACGTTGATCACTCGTCGTATGGCGCTTCATTAAGCGCCCAAATCCAAAACTTTTCCCTACTTTTACAACTTTAATCTCTGCTTCTTCCCCCGGAAGGCTGTCCGGGACGAATATCGGATAGCCGTCAACCTTAGCCACTCCAGCTCCTTCATGAGTGAGATCTTCAAAGGTGACGTTGAGGAACTCATTTTTTTGTACCGGTATATTCTTGTTTATACGTTTATTAGACATAGACACGTTCCTTTTCGTGGTTCTTATCTACACAATTGTTGTTGCGGCAAGGACTGGAAACTGAAAGCGCTTGCCGGTAAAATGCCCGGAAGTATCACTAGGCCCACGCATTTCGACGAATGACCGTCGGGATTCGGCGCACCGGGCGATTTATTCGGCACGGGCGCTTTTCAGCCATCGGACGCAGGCACAGGATTATAGCGCACCAGCAAGGATTTCAGCGCTTCATCCGCGGAATACGGCGGAACACGGAATAATTCGGCGCTTCATCCCGAGAGAATTCAGCGTACCAGTTCTTTATTCGGCGCACAAGCAAATCATTTAGCGCACCTCTCCATTTTTACGGCCGCGCTTCGTCGTGCCACATGACCTTGGCAATGTTTCGTGCTACCTGTGTTAAGTAAGCGGCCCCGTTCTCCATAGCGTCCTTCACATCTATCGCACCGGGAACCAGGGTGAAAGCTGCATCAATACCGTGTTCATGTACACGCTCGTACTCATCGCCCAATTGTCCGCAAATAGCAATCACGAACGTGTCATTTTCTTTTGCTGCTTTTGCCACGCCGACCGGAGTTTTGCCGTACACCGACTGCCCGTCGATTTTTCCCTCACCGGTAATGACAACATCCGCTCCCTGGGCACGCCTGCGAAAATCAGTTTCTTCCAGAACAAGGTCGATCCCAGGCTTTAGTTCAGCATCTAAATAAGCGAGCAATCCTGCTCCTAGACCGCCTGCAGCCCCTGCACCGGCTGTATCTTTTACATCTTTGCCCGTTGCCTCTACCGATAATTCGTGAAAATGAGCCAGAGCGTCATCCAGCCGTTTGACCATTGACTCATCGGCCCCTTTTTGCGGACCGTAAATCGCGGTAGCCCCACGCTCTCCGAGCAAAGGATTTGTTACATCACAAGCAACCACAATTTCCGTCATCTTCAGGCGAGGATCCAAGTCTACAACATTAATAGCAGAAAGTGCTTCCAGTCCAAGCCCTCCTCTTGCTATCGCTTCTCCTTGGTCATTTAACAAACGAGCACCAAGCGCTTCGATCATTCCCGCTCCTCCATCATTCGTGGCGCTTCCCCCAATACCGAGAATGATTTTTTGAGCGCCTTGATCCAGAGCTGCTTTTATCATCTCTCCTGTTCCATACGTTGACGCCTCTCCAACCTTGCGGGCATCTTCAGATACATGATCAAGCCCCGAAGCCTGTGCCATATCCATAATTGCTATTTGTCCATCTGCTGATAGAGCGTAGGTGGCCTCTACTGGGTGGGCATTCGGACCTTCGACGCGGACGGTCTGCTGCTTCCCATCGAAGTTCGCTGTCAACGCTTCCATCGTTCCTTCACCGCCATCACCCATTGGAATTAAATCATATTTATGTTCTTTTCCTACCTCTAGAAAGCCTTCTCGTATAGCTTCTGCTGCTTCTTTCGCGCTCATACTTTCTTTAAAGGAATCCGGTGCGATTATGATTTTCGACATATTTTACCCCTCCCAAGTTGGAAACCACCCTAGACTCCACAATATCAAGGCAATACCAAGGATGATCGCGATCTGCACAAATGTATGGAGTAATATTTTTTTATATGGCATTCCTGATTTTAGAAAATAAACATGTGCCGCGATGTTTAACGTTGCTAACAAAAGAAAAAGCAACGACAAAAGAACCAACACGACTACAATGGTATATATAATCATTAAAATTAAAAACCTCCGAACGTAATCGCCTAAGCTCATTATAGTGAGAAAATTCGATCTCAGCAAGCAACAGGATTAGAAATATAAGAACAGGGCAGGATAGTGAAATACAAAGGTGAAAGGAGGATAACAACGTGAATTATACCTGGCCATTAATTATTAAATTTATTATGATGACTGTCGTATTATGGATCGTATTAGGCCTATTTGGTGCATCATTTGTCAATATTTTGCTCATCAGTATCTTACTGACACTCGTGTCGTATATGCTTGGTGACTTATTCATATTACCTAATTACGGAAATCTTTGGGCAACGGTTGCGGATTTTGGCCTAGCATTCATCGGTGTGTGGGCATTGGGATCCTTTTTTGATCAAATCGGCTTTTGGGCTGCGTTCATTTCAGCCATTGTTATCGCGATCGGTGAAGCGTTCTTCCACTGGTTTATGAATCAGCAAGTATTAGAGGACGAAGAGCCCATCAGGAACGATATGTCAGAAAGAAATCTGCAGACAGAATTTGGTTCAGACATGGATGTTAAATCCGATGCTGAAAAAGCAAACAAAAACAAAAATCAAGAATAAAAATGCCTCCCATATTTTGAACGATGACCTGAATCCTTGAAAGCTGGATTCGGGTTTTTTGACATTGGAATGATCCAAATAAAACGGGACAAGATAATGAAAGGAGGTGCAATATTATCAAGTATTTTGTGGCTTTAATAATTAAGTTGATTATGACAACCGCAGTTTTATGGATCGTTATGGGTGGGATTTTTGGGATCCCCCTTACAGAAATTTTGCTGATCAGTGTCTTATTAACGGGTGTGTCATTTATTGTTGGTGATTTATGGATCTACCCAAAAGCAGGAAATTTAGCGGCTACCATTTCAGATTTCTGTCTTATATTGATCGGGATTTGGGTGTTAGGCGGGTTATTTACCCAATTGGATTTTGGAGAAGCTGCGATGACCTCAGCTGTCATCCTTGCGGTAGGAGAGTGGTTTTTCCACCGGTACATGGACACACAAGTATTCGAGGAGCAAGCCTCTGAAAATCCCCCAGAGAGAAACTTACAGACCGAATTTGGCTCAGATATGGACGTTAAATCTGACGCTAAAAAAGCAAAAAAGAAGAAATAACCGATCACATATTAGAAAACTTGGCTTTTCGCCAAGCTTTTATGACGAATGCCTTAGTTGCACTTATGCAGATAAGAAAGTTAATTTAGACTTTCTTACCTACTAAAAAGAGACCTCGTATTGAAAAGGTCTCTTCATGAATGGTTTAACTTCGCCGGCTCGTATTTGGAGCATCTTTAAACGGATCCTCCCGATCTTCATATTTCTCATCATGGGGAAGGTGAGCTCCTGGAGACTTTCGCGGCCGATCTTGATGCAGGTTTCGATCTTCGTAGGCAAAATGGCTAATAAACTGTTGTCCAGGTTCCCACGGTGTATCTTTATTCTCAACCGGATCAGTTTCACCACCGGGAGACCCATACGTCCCCTCCGGGTATTCTTCAGCAGTTAAAAATCTTCTTTGATCTTCCACGTTCGCAAAATCCGTATATTCTTCGTCTTTATCTCTCACTTCATCACCTCCGTATCTTATGGGCTTAGCATAGCCATAATAAAGGAAATTATCATTGTTCTTTAAAAACGTGGAGGACAAAAAGAGCCGAGAAGACGTAGCTTCGAGCATCGAAGCGTATGATTTTTATACGTGAGGAGCGCAGAGGCAAGACGACGAAGAGATACGAGGGCTATTATTTTCCCGGGCTATTTTAAACAGCTTTTTAAGACAATATAAGAGGGGTGGCAACAATCTTCCTTGACGTCAACGGAAAAACCGTCTATCCTTTTTATAGATGAAAGTGAACGTGATCAGGAGGGACAAGACTTATGGAAATGCATTGGATGATGCTTTTAACAACGGTCATTTCAATCGGGGTACTAGGGTGGTCCCTATATGCACTCATAATTGAAAAGAACTAACGCAAAAAACACGATGGGTTATGTTCCCAGTCGTGTTTTTTTATTCTGGATTAGGTACCAGAACTTCAAAGTGGTGCCTTAAATTGATGAATTCACTTGGAAGAAGACCTCCCCGTTCCCCATCCAGGTTTAGCTGCATATCATCTTCGATTTGCATTTTAATACGGTTTGCTTGAACATAAAGAATTTTATCATCGTTAATATGTTGACCACTCAAGGCCAGGCTGCCAATGCGTACAAAATCTGGCAGGTTTGTTTTTTTCACGATAATCATGTCGAACATTCCATCATTAAGTTCGGCGTCCGGACAGAGTTTTTCGAACCCACCAACTGAATTCGTATTTGCGATTAAAAACATCATAATTTTGCCTTCAAATAACTTGCCATCATATTCAATGCGTGCTTGTCTTGGCTTAAGAAAAAATAACTTTTCAAACCCTTTAACATAATAGGCCATATGGCCGAGCATCGTTTTCAAGCGGCTCGGGGTATCATATGTAAGTTCGGTTAAACTACCGCCGGCAGCAATATTAACAAAGTACTGATCTCCTGCTTTGCCCACATCCACCATTTGTGTATCATTTCCAATAAGCACATCGCAAATGCCCTCAATATCTAATTCATTCAATCTGAACGCTCGGCCCAAATCATTCGTTGTTCCCGCTGGAATGATTCCTAGCCGTGGACGCTTTTGAAAATGAGCAAGACCGTTCACGACTTCAAAAATCGTCCCATCACCCCCAGCTGCAATGACAAGATCGTAATTGCCTTCCCCCGCATGAAAAGCCGCGGTTTTGGCACACCCTTCTTTTTTCGTCATATGTGCTGAAGCTTCGTATCCTGCTTGTTCAAGGCGATCCAATATATAAGGAAGATGCTTTTTCATCTGTTCCCGTCCAGATGTCGGGTTATAGATTAGCCGGGCTCTTCTCATAGAACATCCCCCTTTTCATGTTTTATTGTAGCTCACTTATCTATAAACATCAAAACGGCTTCTATTTAGAAAATGTGAGCATATTATTAAAACTGGGGCTATCCTCTCTATGTCGCTTGATTATCCAATTTTCATCCTTTACGATAATAATAGTTTAGAATCTCCTAATATTTTACCTTTTTGAAGGAGGAACATATGCAAGCATTTAAGTATTTGGCCCTGATAACCGTAACTACTTTTCTATCATTGTCATTCGTCTCACTTGCCTCTGCACATTCGTATGTAGAGGAGTCCGACCCCGAGGATGGCTCAACGAGTGAAGAAGCAATCGATACAATCACCCTTTCCTTTGATGCTGGGATCGAATCAGCAACTACAGCAACAGTGATTGATGAAGAAGGAAATGAGGTTGAACTTGCTGACGAAACAATTGAAGAGGGGCAAGAATATATAGCAACCCTTAATGAGCCCCTAACATCCGGAGACTATACGGTGGAATGGCAAGCGCTTGGTGACGACGGGCATACGACCGAAGGGGAGGTCGCTTTTAGTGTAGATGCCGATGAAGTCGTTGAAGAAGATGCTACGGAAGAAGAGAACGGCACAGAAGAAGCAGGGACCGTTGAAGAAGAAACGACGACTACAGAGGAAGCTTCTGAAGAAGAAGAGAGCGCTGCTGCCGGGGGAGCCGAAGAAGGCGGCGGTCAAGCAGCAGGCTGGATGATTACCGCTATTCTAGGCGTTATCATTGCGGGAGCTTTAATCTTCTTTATTTCCCGTAGCAGAAAGACAACTTAGATACCCATGGTTATCATTGCGAATGCAGTGTTGTTCATTGCCTTATCGCTTTTTATCGGGATTCATATTCTCGAAGTTGTGTCCAACGATAAGCGGCCGACATTACGCATTCCGAAGTTTCTCCTGCCGGCACTGGCCGTCGCGATGATTGTCTTTAGCTTTATTCCGATCGGACTGATTGCGGAACAGACAGCCATCATTTCACCAGAGCCTTTCACCTCTGTACTCGCTTCCAGTTTATTTGAGTTTTCTATCGGCCAAGGGTTCGTCGCGTTTGTTTGTTTTCTTGTCATTGTATTCGTTGCACGATTCATGGTAAAAGGACGGGAAAAGGGGCGGGCACTCCTCTTTATTCCCGTTTTTGGAATGGTTTTAGCCACGAGTTGGAGCTCTCATGCGGGATCGCTTTCCAATCAAGGGTATATTTTCGATGTCATACACACGACTTCGGCATTATCCTGGACGGGAGTACTCCTCATTGCCAGCTTCTTCTCGATCGGTGAAGATCGTTGGCACCGTTTTTTTCAATGGTTCACCCCATTTGCGATCACGATGGTACTGCTGCTCTTCGCAAGCGGTTTTGGGATGTTGACTTTAATTACACCGGAATATACAAACAGTTGGCTCCTATCGTATGGTCAATGGCAATTGCTTAAGCATTTGTTATTCATTCCGCTTGTGTTCTATGGATTTGCCCATGGATTTATCATGAAAAAACGTCTCGATGACCCATTGAAATACGGAAACAAACGCACGCCGCGCTTCTCTTTACGAATGGAGAGCGCTGTGCTTGTCGTGGTTTTCGGGGTTACGGCAATTATGGCCGAGCAAGAACCTCCCCACGAAGTTGCGGCAACGCTAGAGTTTACGGAAATGTCCGGATTTGCAATGCAAATGATCGCCACAGATTTGCTCCCTGGAGAAATCGTCACCTGGACCGCTAGCGTCCCAACGATTTTGCTAGCCGGAGCAGCGTTGACCATTCTTATCTTTTTCATTTATAGCATCGGCACTGGACGTCCATTCTGGTTTGCGCCCATCTATATTGCCTTATTTGTGTTAACCGCTTATACAGCAATCATGTTGGGCGCAGACGTAGAAACGGCGAATGCAGCTATATTCAATAAGCCAACCTCTCCATGAAAAGGAAAGGTTGGCTATTTTTATCGGGATTCCATGCCTTCTTTGATTAACTTATTCACCACTTGCGGATTGGCTTTCCCTTTTGTTGCTTTCATCGTCTGTCCAACGAGGAAACCAAACGCTTTGTCTTTTCCATTTTTGAAGTCCTCAATCGATTGTGGGTTCTCATTTAAGATGCCCTCAACGATGTCCTTGAGTTCGCCTTCATCAGAAATTTGGATAAGCCCTTGATCTTTTACAATCTGTTCCGGGCTTCCTCCCTTTTCAATTAATTCCTGAAACACTTTT
Organism: Geomicrobium halophilum; assembly: GCF_014207655.1. Taxonomy (GTDB): domain Bacteria; phylum Bacillota; class Bacilli; order Bacillales; family Marinococcaceae; genus Geomicrobium; species Geomicrobium halophilum. The sequence continues at coordinate 153,081 of NZ_JACHHJ010000004.1, forward strand.
TTAGCAATCTTACTTGAGATGGTCCCTTTTTCAATGAGACCGATTAATTCAGCCAGCCCTTGCGGGCTCATAGCAACATCATCAAGCTCTTTATGATTCGCATTCAAATACGCGTTCACTTCTCCCATCAACCAGTTTGCTGCCTGTTTAGCATCCGCTCCCGCAGCAACCGTTTCTTCGAAAAAGTCCGCACTTGCCTTCGCTTGCGTGATGACACCGGCATCATAAGCCGGAATTTCCCAATCTGCCATATACCGGGCTCTCCGGGCATCCGGAAGTTCAGGGATCTCTGCCCCTATACGCGACTCCCACTCCTCATCAATATAGAGGCGTACGAGATCCGGCTCAGGAAAGTAGCGGTAATCATCGGAACCTTCCTTAACACGCATAAGAACCGTTTCCTTGCGATCATCATTCCACCTACGAGTTTCTTGTAAAATTTGACCGCCGGAAAGAAGTTCTTGGGCTTGGCGCTTTTCTTCAAACGCCAGACCTTTTTGTACATTGGTAAAAGAATTTAAGTTTTTTAACTCTGTTTTTGTGCCAAATGCTTCTTGACCGGCTGGTCGAAGGGATATATTCGCATCACAGCGGAGCGATCCCTCCTCCATTTTACAATCGGAGACTTCTGTGTATTGCAGAATCGCTTTTAGCTTTTCCAAATATGCATATGCTTCATCTGGGGTAGCAATATCAGGTTCCGAGACAATTTCGATAAGAGGGGTTCCAACACGATTAAAGTCGACCAGCGAGGAACCACCGTCTTCATCGTGCGTTAATTTCCCTGCATCTTCTTCTAAGTGAATGCGGGTAATGCCGATTGATTTTTTCTTCCCATCCACTTCAATCTCTATCGAGCCGTTTTCACCGATCGGTTGATCAAATTGGGAAATTTGATAAGCTTTGGGATTATCCGGATAAAAGTAATTTTTACGGTCAAACTTCGTATATTGAGCGATATTACAGTTGGTCGCAAGTGCTGCTTTAATTGCAAAATCAACAGCCCGTTGATTTAATACCGGGAGTACTCCTGGATGTCCAAGACAAACCGGGCATGTTTGCGTGTTCGGCGGCGCTCCAAAATTAGTGGAGCAACCACAAAAAATCTTCGTATCGGTTTTTAACTCTGCATGCACTTCCAAACCGATAATGGTATCAAATTTCATTGGTTAGCCCCCTTATAACGCCGGTCTTTCTTTTGTATGTTCCGTTGCCTGCTCATAAGCATGAGCAACACGGTAAAGGATTCGTTCCTCAAATGGTTTACCAATCAGCTGCATTCCCACCGGCAAGCCGTTTGAAAAGCCACACGGCACGGAAAGCGCCGGGTTCCCAGCCAGGTTAACTGGGATCGTTAAAATATCATTCGTGTACATCGTGAGAGGGTCATTAATGTTATCCCCGATTTTGAAGGCAGTCGTCGGTGCTGTTGGCCCAAGAATCACATCATAACTGTGTAATACCTGATTAAAGTCCTCGCGAATGAGCGTCCGCACTTTTTGCGCTTTTTTGTAGTAAGCGTCATAATAACCGGTGCTCAATGCAAATGTACCTAACATGATCCGTCGTTTCACTTCTTCACCGAAGCCTTCGCTTCTTGTATTTTTGTAGACATCAATGAGGTCGTCTCCATCTTTGCGAACACCGTAACGGATCCCATCAAAACGTGCAAGATTGGCAGAAGCTTCAGAAGAGGCAAGGATGTAGTACGCGGCCACTGCATATTGGGAGTTAGGCAGAGAAACTTCATTAACTTCCGCCCCTAATCCTTCAAGTGTCTTAATGGCCGTTTGGATTTGCTCCTTCACTCCTGCATCGACGCCTTCTTCAAGGAATTCTTTCGGCACAGCAATTCGCAGCCCATTAATATTCCCCTCCATCGCGCTGAGGTAATTAGGCACGGAAACGTCCACAGATGTAGAATCACGATCATCGTGGCCGGCAATTTGTTGCAGTACATAAGCATTATCTTCCACTGTGCGGGTAATCGGCCCAATTTGATCAAGGGAAGAAGCAAATGCCACAAGGCCGTAACGGGAAACTCGTCCATATGTAGGCTTTAAACCGACAACTCCGCAAAATGATGCAGGCTGACGGATCGATCCTCCTGTATCCGAACCTAGGGTAAAAGGAACTTGACCGGCAGCTACAGCAGCAGCCGAGCCTCCGCTTGATCCTCCAGGCACGTAATCTGTATTCCAGGGGTTTTTCGTTACATGATAACCAGAGTTCTCATTTGATGAGCCCATCGCAAACTCGTCCATATTCAGTTTACCGACCGTAATGATGTTTTGTTCGTTCAAACGCTCCATCACTGTTGCATTATGAATGGGATCAAAATCATCGAGCAATTGACTGGCACACGTCGTTTTTAGTCCAGCCGTCATAATGTTATCTTTAATACCTGCAGGAATTCCAAATAACGGTTGATCCCCATTTTCTGCAACTTTTTCATCAAGCTCGCTTGCCTTGGACATCGCATTCGATTCATCCAATGTAAGAAATGCGTTGATAGAATCATCAACCTCTTGGATTCTTTGATAAGCAGATTCGGTAATCTCAGAGACTTTTACTTCCTTATTCTTGATTTTCTCATGTAATGAAGATATGGATTCTTCCATAAAAGACATGGCTTTCACTCCTTTAATCCTCCTCTTTAATCGAGGACAGATGGCACTTCCACTTGTCCATCTTTCGACGCTGGTGCATTTTTAAGGGCCTCTTCTCTCGAGACGGATGGGCGTTCTTCATCCGCACGCAACACATTGTGTACATTCATCACATGGGTGGTGGGCTCTACGTCTTCTGTGTTGAGATCGTTCAAACGTTCAGCATATGTGATAATCTTACCCATTTGCTCTGTGAACATTTCCTTCTCTTCCTCACTAAATTTTAACCGAGCAAGGTCGGCAACATGTTCGACTTCCTCTTTTGTAATCTTGGCCAATGTTTTCACCTCACATTCAAAAGCTCAAAGATGGTTTTTTGTAATCAAAAAGGCTGACAAAAGATCGAGTGTTCAGGGTGACGTCGCTTGTTCGGCAACAGAACGACTTTGCCCCGGAACACCCTCCCTTTGACCATCCTCTTACAGCAATAATATGATCATATCAAAACGCTTCTCTACGAGCAATCTTCACTCCGCCTAATCGTAGATATGCACACTGGCTTTTTCACCAGCATCCCTTGTAATCAGGGCTTCCGGTTGGTCGTTAGAGGTCACCGATACGGAAATATCGATGTCTGTTTGAAAATGTTCTTCCATTTCACTTGTCACTTGTTGAGTAATCGCAATCGTTTCCATCTTGCTCTGGAAGCGTATCGGTACTTCGATCGTGAGGCTTTGGAGCTCACTGTTTTGATAATATCCCTGCGCGGTAACCCCTATATGATCGCTAAAATAGCTGTTTAGCTCGCTGTTAAACTGATCAAAACGATCAGCATCCCCAGGGACACGATCCGAAGCGTGGTCAGATGGGAAAAAATAATATTCCTCATCTAGCATTTCCCAACTTCCAAGTTCATTTTCAGCCTCGGCCGTAGCTGTTGCGATAAACTCACCAGTTGTGGTGGAATTACGCGGAGCCTCCCGAAAAAGTGCAACAACGATCGGTACGTCGTTTAACATTCCTTCTTCACGCTCTTCTGCCCGCAAACGGGAAACCACTTCATCAGCGATCTCCTGGCCAGCTTCTAAGGCCTCCTCCTCAGGTATGGCCTCCTCCCGCCACGCCTCATACGTTCCATCCTCATTTTGCTCACGAAAATAGTAGACACTATTTAAAGAGAGTCCAATAGAGACACCACTTAAGTACAAGTCTCCTTCGTCATTTTCGGTATAATAGTTTTGCTCATTAATATGTGATAAAACCCGGGGATTGCTGCGCTCTTGTGCTTCAAAACTATCCCCTTCACCAAGAGGCGGATTTAACCCTAATGGGGGCTGTTGCTCTTCCTCGTCATCTTCTTCCTCAGGCTCCTCATAACGAGCCAGCCACTCGTGTAGCTCTTCACGAGAAATAAACTGACCTTCTTGAAAAAAATAATCCTCAGGGTTAAACGTTTCTGAAGAAATCTCAGTCAACCCTACCTCTAAACGATCCAGATCTAAACGGTTATGCACTGCCCCCGAACTATAGCCCCTAGCTTCCCCGTATTCGTATTGCCCTTCAGGAAATACATGTCGGTAATGTTCAGACAAACTAGGAATCGAAGAACCTACGTCTACAGCGGTTTCTTCATGACCGACTTCTCCATCCACTGCTTCGTCTGCCGTATCCGGTTCCAAAAATTGCATACAACCCGCAAGCATGAAAAGCATCCCCATAATGGACGCAATTGTGACCTTTTGCTTCATTTCGTCTCTCCCCTCCCTGGAAAAGGCTGCATGCTATTTAGGCATCCACTTCCTCGGCCGCCTGTTCCTCATCCCAAATCTCAATTCCCAATTCTTCGGCCTTGGTTAATTTCGTGCCAGCATCCTCGCCTGCAACGACTACATCGGTATTTTTGCTTACACTTGAAGTTACTTTCCCGCCGTTGGCCTCTATCATTTCTTTAAGCTCACTACGGCTCCAGCGTTCAAGTTTGCCTGTAAGCACAAAGGTTTTTCCTTGTAATTTATCCGTCTCCACCTTTTCTGTGCCTTTAAAAGACATGTTTACACCCGATTCCCTTAAGCGTTCGAGCATAGCATTCACTTCTGGTAACTGAAAATACTGTTCAACGGCTTCTGCCATTTTATGGCCGATCTCAGGAATCCCCTGGATGTCTTCAGATGAAGCCTGCTGCAATACATCCATCGTTTTGTAATGACGGGCCAGTGTCTCGGCAGCCTTTGCACCAATAAAACGTATACCTAAACCGAAAAGCAGACGTTCCAGCGAGTTTTCTTTGGAAGCGGCAATTGCTCCGAGTAAATTGTTTACGGATTTATTGCCCATACGTTCGAGTTCAATTAAATCATCATATTGTATGCGATAAAGATCAGTAACATCGGCGACGAGCTCATGTTTGAAAAGCTGTGTAATCACCCGTTCACCAAGTCCATCAATATTCATCGCATTTCTAGAAACAAAATGGATCAATCCTTCGCGTATTTGCGCCGGACATTTAGGATTCATGCACCTTAGGGCAACTTCCTCTTCCAAGTGAACAAGCTCACTCTCACACTCCGGACAGTAGGTTGGCATGGTAAAGTCTTCTTCTTCGCCTATACGGGCCTCTTCGATGACACGAACAACTTCCGGGATAATATCGCCGGCCTTCTTGACCACAACCTGATCACCGATTTTGATATCTTTTTCCCGAATCAGATCTTCATTATGAAGCGACGCCCTCTTAACCGTTGTTCCGGCGACAGTAACAGCTTCCAGGTGGGCAGTTGGGGTTACCGCCCCTGTTCGCCCGACCGACAGTTCAATGCCTGTCAACTTCGTCATCTTCTCTTCGGCCGGGAACTTGTAGGCAATCGCCCATCGGGGATTTTTAGCTGTAAATCCCAGCTCTTCTTGCTGCCTGAGATCATCAACTTTAATCACAATCCCGTCAATCTCATAAGAAAGATCATTTCGCTGGTCAACCCAGTTGTTGACATACTGAACAACTTCATTCATGGACCGACAATGTTTACTCTTAGGATTAACTTTTAATCCTAATGTTTGAATGTAAGAAATGGCTTCATGATGAGAGGTTAAGCCTTTCCCGCGGTCATTGGCAATCGCGTAGAGGAAGATATCGAGATTCCGATTGGCCGCAATTTTTGGGTCCAGTTGGCGTAAAGAACCGGCTGCCGCATTCCGTGGGTTGGCAAACGGCGCCTCACCACGCTCTTCTTTCGCCGCATTTAACCTTTGAAATGAATGTTCAGGCATAAAGACCTCTCCGCGTACCTCGATGCTCACCCGTTCATTCAGGCGTAACGGAATAGAACCAACGGTTTTCAGATTGGTCGTAATATCTTCTCCCGTTTGCCCATCACCTCTCGTTGCTCCCCGAACGAAACGGCCATCCTCATATGTTAAAGCGACGGCCAACCCGTCGATTTTCAACTCACAGCTGTACGTGACTTTCTCGGGATTGCTCAGCCCCTGGTGTACCCGACGGTCGAACTCCCATAAGTCCTGTTCGTTAAATGCGTTACCTAAACTTAGCATAGGACGGTCATGGCGTACCTTTTGAAACCCGGAGAGTACCTCCCCACCAATACGCATTGTCGGGGAATCATCGCTTTTTAGAGAAGGATAGCTTTCTTCCAGCTGCAGAAGTTCCTGCATATATTCGTCATAATTGGCATCGGGGACGATTGGATCATCAAGGACATGATAATGATAATTGTAGCGATGAAGTCGTTCACGTAGTTCCTCTACATGTGTTTCAACATCCTTATCTATAGCCATAGCAGGCCATCCTTTCTTATTGACGAGTGATTGGCGCAAATTTGGCGACTAAACGTTTGATCCCTTCTTCTGGGAAGGCGATATCTAATTCCTGATTTTCACCTTCACCATTAACGGCTACAACAGTGCCCGTTCCCCATTTACGGTGATCAGCCTTGTCGCCCACTTGCCATGAATGTGCCTCTCCGCCTGTACGCGTAGTCGTTGTCACGGTCCGGTGCTTTTGTTTTCCGTCTCCCGGCCGGCCGATTGATGTTTTCTTCTCACCTCCTGGTGAGGTTTCAAACAAATGCCCGGGTACTTCATTAATAAAACGAGACAGAGGGTTCATCTGAGCACGCCCATAAAGCCGGCGTGAGGAAGCTCTCGTTAAATGCAATTCTTCTTCTGCACGAGTCATCCCTACATACGCAAGACGACGTTCTTCTTCCATTTCTTCTTCCTCAAATAACGAGCGGTTATGCGGAAAAATCCCCTCTTCCATGCCGATTAAAAAAACCATTGGAAACTCCAGACCTTTAGCCGCGTGCAAGGTCATCATCGTAACTGTCCCCTGTTGATCTTCCTCATCCAAACGATCAATATCAGCCACAAGAGCAAGATCGGTCAAAAAGGCAATTAATGATTTATCTTCCTGGTTTTTTTCGAATTCCTGAGCAACGCTTAGAAATTCATCAATATTTTCCAACCTGCTCTGTGACTCCAAGGTATTCTCTGCTTTCAGCGCTTCCCTATAGTTGGATTTCTCCAGCACTTCCTCGATGAGTTCCAAGACCGACAAATAATCTTGCTGCTTCATCCAATTATCAAGAAGCTCCGCAAACGTGATCAGCTTTTTGGTGACCTTTGCTGATAAACCAATCTGCTCGGCTTCCAGGAGGGCAGCATGAATACTCACTCCCTGCTCATTAGCATAGGCAGCCACTTTATCGACAGTGGTCGCTCCTATTCCTCTTTTTGGTACATTAATGATGCGCATAAGGCTGATATCATCATCCGGGTTAGCAATCAAGCGTAAATAAGCAAGGAGATCTTTAATTTCTTTACGGTCATAAAACTTCGTACCGCCAATCATTTGATACTGGATATTCGATTTAACAAACATTTCCTCAATCACACGTGATTGGGCATTCGTTCGGTAAAGTACGGCAAAGTCTTGATAGCTGCGCTTGCCACTTTGCACCGCCTCTTTAATATGATCCACTACGTAGAACGCTTCTTCCCGCTCATCCATCGCTTCATACAAATGAATCTTCGTGCCTTCATCATTTTCGGTCCATAATTTCTTTGGTTTCCGGCCACTATTATTTTTGATCAATTCATTTGCCGCTGACAGAATCGTTTTTGTGGAACGATAATTTTGCTCAAGCATAATGACGGCGGCATCGTTGTAATCTTCTTCAAAGGAAAGTATGTTGCCGATGTCTGCTCCACGCCATTTGTAAATCGACTGATCTGAATCGCCCACGACACAAATGTTGCGGTATCGGCCCGCGAGCTGGTTCACGAGAATGTATTGCGCCCGGTTCGTATCTTGATATTCATCGACGTGAATATATTGAAATTTCCGCTGATAAGATTCCAAGACCTCGGGAACTTCCCGGAAAAGACGAATCGTCGTCATAATCAGGTCATCAAAATCAAGAGCGTGATTCACACGCAGCCGACGGCTATATTCTTTGTATACATCAGCCGCCACTTCTTCAAGGGGACCACTGACATCCTTGGCATATTGATCGGGGGTCATCAATTCATTTTTCGCCCCGCTAATCATTCCGAGTATCGTCCGCGGAGGGAATTTTTTTGAATCGAGATTCTGATCCTTTAATATTTGTTTAATGACCGATTGCTGATCCGTACCGTCCAGGATCGAAAAGTTACGGTTGATACCAATGCGATCAGCATCCCGACGTAAAATCCGGACGCATAAGGAGTGGAAGGTCGACATCCAAATGTTATCAGCCACCCCGCTGACGAGCTGACCAACACGGGTCTGCATTTCCCTTGCTGCTTTATTTGTAAAAGTGATCGCCAGGATATTCCACGGGGCTATCCCTTTTTCACGAATAAGATACGCAATGCGGTGAGTAAGTACACGTGTTTTACCGCTGCCTGCCCCTGCCATTATAAGAAGCGGGCCTTCCGTTGTTTGTACTGCCCGCCCTTGTTCAGGATTAAGCCCTTGTAATAACTGTTGAATCATTTTTCGTTGCATGCGATGCACATCCCTTACGCGCCTTCGCGCTGTTCATTTATCGGTTAGCTTCTTTAACAGCCTTCACAGTGTCTAATGCTTCTTCCTTATTTTCATAGATCGCATTGCCTACGACAACGGTGTCGGCCCAAACGGCCATTTGGGCAGCCTGTTGTGAATTCCGGATCCCGCCACCGTAAAAAAGCTGGGCGTGTTCAAGCGTTTCGCTTACTTTCTTCACGACTTCCTCGTTGCCATATGTACCACTATATTCAAGATAAAAAATCGGCATTTGGAGAACATTTTCTGAAAAACGCGAAAATGCCACAATATCATCCATATCCATAGCTGCATCTGCGTTGGTCCGTCTCGCAGCACTAGAATTGCGATTAAGGATACAATAGCCTTCTCCTAAAACCTCTTCGGTTTCAAGGAGTTGGCCGTGCGCTTTTAGTGCTTGCTGGTGGAGACCACTAATAAATGCAGGATTGTGCGCATTTAATACGACGGGGATAAAATATGCATCAAATCCGGGGGTGAGCGCCTCTAGTTCTGTCACTTCAAGCACACACGGAACAGAGAAGCGGCGCACGGCTGCCAAACATTCCGTGACATTATCAATGGTAATTCCTTCGCTGCCCCCAACGATGATCGCATCTGTTCCCGACTCACATATATCTGCAAGCCAGCTCTCAGAAAATGATTTTGCTGGATCAATCTTGAAAGCATGGCGCCAAGCTTTAATTTCTTCTTTCATTCGAAAGCCTCCGCTTTGAGTTTCGTTATCCAGGCTCGGCTTGGTTTAGCTGTTCAAATATCACTTGGATAACGGGTCATCATTTCTATTTATTCTCCTAGTTATTCAATCATAACTGGCAAGGAGTAAGGGTTCTTCAGCCTTCAATTATAGCAGAAATCACGCGAATTTCATAAACAGGAATGTTAAAAGGGAAGTAAAGATATTTTCATATTATCAAACATTTGTTCCCTTATCAACTTTTCATTCTCCTAAATGATAAACACCATTTTTCACTAAAAGTGCGTATGCAAAAAGTAGGAAAAAACAAATATGACGCTTCGCGACACCCCGATGAGTATAAGAATGAATCGCTAATGTAACCATTCCTTTCATAGAAAAGAGCCAAGGAGAGAGAGCTTGGAGTACCAAACGTATGGCTTTCATATGTGAGAAGCACAGAAGCAAGACGACGAAGAGATGCGAAAGCTATTTTCCCGGATTTTTTGAACAATCAACAAGCCCGCTACATTTGAAATGACTTTAAGGCAAGAAGGTTTGGATTTATTCAAAGGGCTCAAAGCCAATCATTTTTAAAATGGTCCTCAGGGGAGGCCAAACGATCAGCGGAGCAACTACCGCAAAAGACGTTTGTGGGTACCCATGGGACCTTACGCCTCATCATGCGAGCTTGTACTCCTTGCCAGAATTTCTTTCTTTTTTCGGCTAATGCTGCTCGCCGCGCCGAATCCCGTTTCACTCGCGCTCGATCAAGCGACCTTATGATCCATCATGCAGGCTTTCGTAGAGGATCCCGCGGCGGGGCAGTGGATTCATACCACCTGGGCTCACCTCAAGGTTGTTATAAACTACACAAAATTCTATAGGAACGATATGATTATTGGTAAACAAAGAAGGATATACCAGTAAAAGGAAGGAGGCGCTTCTTTTATGAAAAACATTCTTTTTTTAACATTAGGAACCTTTTTGTTTGCTATATCAATTACACAATTTGCCATGCCGAATAACCTGGCGGAAGGCGGGGTGCCCGGGCTAGCTCTTTTGCTTTTCTATGCGTTTGAATTTTCTCCCGCGGTTGTCACCTTTATTTTCAATGCAGTACTTCTTGCGATTGGCTATCGAGTATTACCACGGCATATGATTTATAAATCGCTATTAAACGTGCCTTTATTTTCGTTTTTTGTCTTTTTGATGGAAGATTATGGCCAACCGATCGAAGACCCATTATTGGCTGCTATTTTCACCGGGGTTTTTACCGGAATGGGCTTTGGCTTTATATTCCAGGCGGGTAGTACAACTGGAGGCACTTCAACCATTGCCCGCATGCTCAATCATAAATTCGGTTGGGAACTGACAGGCGCAAACTTTATATTAGATGCCGGAATTATTGTCGTTGGGATTTTCATCATCGGGCCCCTCTATACGATGTATACGATTGTTGCTCTCTATATTGGAAAGAAAATTACGGATTACGTACTGGAAGGATTTGAGTCAAGGAAGGCTCTTAATGTCATTTCAAGAAGAGGGAATGACATCGCACATGCCGTGAACAACTTCATGAATGCTAGCGCTACTCTTTATGAAGGTTATGGAGCTTACTCACAAAAAAAACATACAATGGTTTACATCGTCATCGAAAAGCAGCGGTTGTTTCACTTAAAACAATTAATATATGATATCGATGAATCAGCCTTCATCGTTGTGCACACGGTCAAGGACGTTTCCGGCGGCACTTTCTTAAAGAAATATCACCCTTCTCAACAGACTTTCCCTACTGATGACACCTTCGATGAGGAAGATTTTGAGAAGCAGTCTTGAATGTCCCTGTAGCCATGATCAACCTTTTCCGGTTATAATCATACTTATGTAGTACTCACCACGAAATCAAGGAGGAACGATCATGAAAATTGCTGCAATCATAGGAAGTACACGTAGAGATTCCTATAATTATAAAATTGCTCAACACATACAAAAGCGCTATATCCATCAGTTTGACCTTGAGATTTTGAACATCGGCGAGCTTCCTTTTTATAATCAAGACACCGAAAATTCACCATCTCCTGAAGTGGTTACATTCAAGCAAAAGGTGGCAGATGCAGATGCCGTTCTTTGGGTCACACCTGAATACAATGCCACCATTCCCGGCGTGTTGAAAAACGCCATTGATTGGTTATCCCGTGTGAATCAAGTGATGATTGGCAAACCGTCATGGATCATAGGTGCATCCATGGGGGCACTTGGAACCGTAAAAGCCCAGGCCCACTTACGTGATATTCTTTTTGCACCAGGGCTTTCTTCACCTGTGCTTCCCGGTAATGAAGTTGTCATTGGACACGTTCACCATAAACTTGACGACAATGGCAACCTTGTAGATGAAGGGACGGTCTCCTTTTTGGACAAGGTAACCGAGAACATGGTGACTTGGATTGAGCAGCAGCAAACAACGGTGAACCATTGATAAGGGGCCTCCCCCCTTTTTTCAATGGTTTTTTAATTGATACAGATCACTGTACTTTGTTTCCAAATAGTTCAACAATGGTTCTGCATCGATGCTGCCCCCGGTTGTTTCTTGAATAATCTCAGCAGGAGTTTTTAGTTTCCCATGTTGGTGGACATTTTTCGTCAGCCACGCCTTTATTGGAGTAAAATCTCCATGTAAGAGCTTTTCATCATACATTGGAACATCCTTGACGAGCACTTCTTTTAATTGTGCAGCGTAAATATAGCCAAGGGCATACGATGGGAAATACCCAAATTCTCCTCCTGCCCAGTGTGCATCTTGTAACACACCTTCGCGATCCGTGGACGGACGAATCCCTAAGTATTCCTCCATTTTATCATTCCAAAGTTTAGGTAACTCGTGCACTTCAATGTTGCCTTCAAAGATCCCTTTTTCCAATTCGTAGCGAACAATGATGTGTAAACAATAGGTTAATTCGTCCGCATCGACACGAATGAATGATGGCTTAGCTTCATTCAAGGCAAAAAAATAATCATCAAAAGATACATCTGTGAATTGTCCATCACTATGCTCGATAAGCAGTGGATACATAGCTTTCCAAAAATTTTTGTTCTGGCCAATAAATTTTTCCCATAACAACGATTGAGATTCATGAATACCAAATGAAGTACCCTCGGCCATCGGCGTATCTTTTAGTTCAGTCGCGATGTTTTGTTCATACAGCGCGTGCCCTCCCTCATGAATGGTACTGAGTAATCCTGATAATACATCTTCTTCTTTAAAATGGGTGGTCACTCGTACATCTTCAGAATGCAGGGCCATCGTAAATGGGTGAAGCGACTCATCTAAACGGCCGGATTCAAAATCATAGCCTATTTTTTCTAAAAAGCATTTACTTAGCGCTCGCTGGTTTTCCTTGGAAAATGATTGAAATAAAAAATCTGTTTGCGGTTGGTGCGGGGATTTGCGGACAGCTTCTACAAGCGGAATGAGCCGTTCTTTCAATTGTGCAAAAAGCCGGTCAATCGTCTTCACAAAAACACCCGGTTCGAAGTTATCTAGCAACGGATCGTATGGATGATCTTCATATCCTAAATACTCAATAAAGCATTTGTTATATTCAACAAGTTTTTCCAAGTATGGTTCAAGCAAAGAAAAATCATCGTTTTCCTTTGCTTCTTCCCAAACCGTCGCTGCATTTGACTTCAAAATGACATAATCCTTGTACTCATCTTCTGGGATTTTGTTATTTTTATTGTATTCTTTGGCACATTCCTCCACAGATTTTTTCAGCACTTCGGATTGTAGATCTGCTTTTTTTAGTTCATCAAGGCTTTTTTTCATCTCCTCCGATATGGAAAGTCGGAAGAGCTCAGCCGATATACTCCCATTCACTTCCGCTCGTTGTTCAGCCCCTTTTTTCGGTGCACCGGTCTGCGTATCCCAGGAAAGAAGCCGAGAGATTTGCTGGTAATGATTTCTTTTCTTCAAGATATCCTTGAATTGTTGCTCACTCTTTTCAACGTCCATAACAACACTCCTTCGACCCTCCCTATGATTGACCATTTCTCGTTCTGTTATCATGCCAAAACTTCCCAAATTAAATTCAGACCGTTTTCATAGGTTTTTCGACTCCCCTTGATATTTATCTTCAATAAGTTTATACTTACCTAGGTAAGTTTTTAGAGATGGAGCAACGTATTATTATGAGATTATACGGTCATTTTATAAATCAAACGGCACGAAACTTTGTAAAAACGCTAAATGAACGCATTTCTCCTCTAGGTCTCTATAGCTCTCAATGGGGAGTTATTTTATTTTTAGCTGAAAAAGAAAAGGCCACGCAACGGGAAATTAGTGATTATCTTCGCGTTGAAGCACCGACGATGACTCGCACGCTGACCCGCATGGAGAAAGAAGGGCTGATCACAAAAGTACCCGGTGAAGACCGCCGTGCACGAGCGATTCAGTTAACAGACAAAGCCCATGAATTGTATGAAGTTTGGTTAAAAGAATCAGATGAAATGGAGAAGCAAGCGATGAAAGGGATCAGCAAAGCAGATTTGGAAACTTTTCATAAAGTCTTGGAAACTATGAATGCGAATTTAGACGAGTCAAAGCGTAAAGAATGAAAGAAGGTTTAGAATGGAAGAACACCTTAGAAAACCTAGGCATCACCGAAACTTTTCTTTTTTTATAATAAGAATTGCTTTATTTTTTGCTGGTTTGTTGACGCTATCTCTTGGCGGAAGCTTAATGATTCAATCAACACTTGGCTCGGCCACATGGGATGTTCTTCATATTGGTCTTTCGAACTTTAACCCTTTATCGATTGGAATGTGGGTTCAAATTGTAGGGATATTGATGATTACTATGACCTGCTATATTGAACGCCAAAGGCCGCAAATCGGAAGTTTCGTCAATATCTTATGTATTGGTTTTTTCCTCGATTTATGGTTACAGCTACCTATACAAGAGATCTTCGAAAGTACGTGGCAATTATTTTTCGTATTGGTTCTAGGAATTGTATTCATGGGTATTGGCGCAGGCATGTATGTATCAACACGTCTTGGTGCAGGTCCCCGCGATGGTATGACGCTGGCTCTTTCCAACAAGCTGGGATGGTCCATCAGGCTTGTACGGACACTGTTAGAAGGTTCTGCTTTGTTCCTCGGCTGGCTGCTTGGCGGGCCAGTAGCTTTCGGTACATTTGCATCCGTATTTTTGATCGGACCTGTCATGCAATCATCACTTGGTTTTTGGCGAAAACAAATGACGAAATGGGAGTGGGTCACTTCGCGTAAGCATGTGCACAAAAGAACCTCCAAGACATCTTCACATGTACAATGGGGCCATACAGACTGAGCCATACTACTTTTAAAGAGAAGTATGGCTCTTCTTTTTATCGATAATGAAAGGGGTGATCGTTATACGGATATTCGGTGATAGGGATCTGCTCCCTGGGATGTTGATCTGGAAAATGGTCATGAACATGATTGACTGTCTCATAATTTTCCTGCCAGTGCGGATAATGATGGACATGTTTATAGACATTGTTTTTCACATATTTCGTTTCCACTGTAAAAATCTCCGGCACGATATACTCTTCGACATATGGTTCAAGTGGCCTAGGCTGATCCATCATATGAGGCGGATAAAAAGGTGGGCCAGGTGGCCCTGGGTGCCTTCCAAACATTTGGTAACCCCTCCTAATGAAAAGTAACTCCTTATCAATTTATGTCAAAATGGGTAAGATGGTACTGAACATGCGCCCCATTCACCGACATCAGCCATTTTTGTGCAAGAAACTCTATAAAATATAAAATTTTTTTCAATAAAAGACATTTCGGACTTTACACGGTTGTTCAAAACGTCCGGGAAATCGTCGTCTTGCTTTCAAAAGTCCTCACGTATGAAACCATATATCCTCGAAACAGAAACCCACTTTTTCTTCATGCGAAGTATCGCTTATGTAGAGACGGGCTTAGGTTCAAATACTCGAAACTACGTCCTCGGCTCTTTTCTGTGAAAGGAATGGTGGTGACCGTAGCCATTCATTCTCAAACTCAGCAGGGTGTCGTTTTTGTCCTTTTTGAACACTCTACTAGAAACATATTCAAATCTATCCTGGCATAGGGTAATGGTAGAAACCTAAAGTCAGGAGGATATGATGACAAATTATTATCATAAGAAAGAAGAAGAAGCGGAAGATATCAGACAATTACAGGAGTGGTTTCATAAACATCTGTTAAAAGATCCTTACCCAAAGTATCCAAACTACGGCAAAATCACTCAGTACGAAGACATTCCCCTAAATTTCCCGGAACAACGTCAGCTTCGACAGCCTGGTGTAGAAAGACTGATGGTACCCAGGCCCATTGTTGAAAACCCGAATTATAAAGGAAGCGGTAAACTAAAAAATAAGGTCGGCCTCATTACAGGCGGAGATAGCGGAATCGGTGCTGCTGTCGCGATTGCCTTTGCTAAGGAAGGCGCGGATATCGCGATTGCTTATCTGGATGAACATGAAGATGCAGAGCGAACGAAAAGGAGAGTCGAGGAACTGGGCCAGCGTTGTCACTTGATGGCGGGTGACCTTAGAGAAAAGGACCAGAGCATTGAAATTGTAGAAGATACAGTTCGAACATTTGGTCAGCTCGATGTTTTAGTCAATCATGTTGGTATTCAATTTCAACAATTAAGCTTGCTCGACATCACAGATGAACAGTTTGACAATACGTTCAAGGTCAATGTTTATTCTCATTTTTACACCACACGTGCGGCACTCCCTTATTTACAACCGGGAAGTTCTATTATTGGAACAACATCTGTTGTCACATATGCTGGTGAAGAACACATGATTGACTACACGTCTTCAAAAGGGGCGAATGTTGGCTGGACCCGGGCACTCGCCAATAATGTTATTGAGCACGGCATACGCGTAAATGCCGTAGCCCCGGGGAGAATTTGGACCCCTCTCATTCCTGCTAGTTTCTCCTCCGATCAAAACGCAATATTTGGAACTGACAACCCTATGGAGCGGGCGGCACAACCATTTGAACTAGCACCTACTTATGTTTACCTTGCCTCCGATGACTCTCGCTTTGTTACTGGGCAAGTGCTCCATGTGAACGGTGGCGAAACGATGCATACGTGAAATATGTCAGACATTTCTATCTTCCGCTTTACAATGGTTCCATGTGTTATAAGCACATAAATAGGGAAAACCGTTGTAGAGAAGGAGGAATTTTTTTATGAAAGGGATCGGAATTCATAAATATGGAGATGAAACACAACTGACGATCATTGAAGCAAAGCCTATGAACCTCGCCTCTGATCAAGTGAGGGTTTCCATTCGCGCTAGCGGTGTAAACCCTATCGATTGGAAATTACGAGAAGGGTATTTAAAGGACGTCACACCCTTTGACCCTCCCCTCACATTAGGGTGGGATGGTGCTGGTAAAATTACAGAAGTCGGTGAAGACGTAAAGGACTTGCAGGTGGGGGATGACGTATTCTTCCGTCCTGAGCTCACAGAACACGGCACATATGCAGAAGAAATCGTCACAGAAGCAGATTTAGTTCAACGCTTACCGGAAGGTTTAAGTTATGTAGAAGGGAGTTCTTTACCACTTGTTGGTCTGACAGTGATTCAGGGATTATCTGAAATTGGAAAATTACAATCCGATCAGCATGTCCTGATCCTCGGCGGTAGCGGTGGTGTAGGTACGATTGCCATTCAAATAGCCAAGGCCATAGGGGCGAATGTGACAACCACGTGCAGCGCCAAAAATGCAGATTTTGTAACGGAACTAGGTGCCGATCATGTCATCGCCTATGACCAAGCTTCCATCCAAAAAGGAGGTCCATCGTTCGATTTATTATTCGATGCTGTCGGCCCCGAAGCCTATCAAGAAGCGATCACTAGGGTGAATTTAGGGGGAACAGCGGTAAGTATCGCCGGCGGTGCAAGTGCAAATGATGAGATCTCTGCTGTAGAAAAAGAACAGAACATCTACGCCGAAAACATGTTTATGACTCCAGACAAGGAAAAGATGGCAAAGCTCAAAACGTATGTCGATCAAGGACAAGTGAAACCCATTATTTCGCACACCTCCCCCATGACCATCGAAGGCGCCAGGCAAGCGCACATCGACAGCCAAAGCAACCGCACCCAAGGGAAGATTGTTTTAACTCGCGAAGCTGACGGCAAAATCGAATAAGGGAAACGCTGAGCACCCAACAGGACATCTGTAAGTTCCCGCAACTTGCGGATGTCCTTTCCTTTTCCGTATGATCCCCATTAATCTTCGCCGTGCACGCGCCCGAGTGTCATTTGATAACTTTCGTTTCCGTAATTGAGACAGCGTTTCACACGGCTGATCGTAGCTGTGCTCGCGCCCGTTTCCACTTCAATTTTGTGATACGTGTGACCTTCTTGAAGCATGCGGGCAACTTCCAGCCGCTGCCCGAGAGACTGTATCTCGTTAATGGTGCAAAGGTCGTCAAAAAATTGATAACATTCTTCAAGGTTATTTAGGGACAGGATCGCGTTGAACAACTGATCAAGTTCCTTCCCGCGTAACTTGTCAATTTGCATAGAAAATCCTCTCTTTCATCATTCTGTTTCCTAACTATCTATGGTTACTTGATCCAATGAAGGAACGATATTAATCCATGTAGCTCCTTCTTTCAACGGGGCAATCTCCTCACCATCTGTAGGTAAAATACGCCCCCCATCATTTTCCCACTGAAGCTCACGCATTTCACCGTCCTGCAATAAGAGTGCTCTCCCGCCTGCATCAAGCTCGATCGAGCGTCTGCCCTCATCATCCACAACTTCATGGGCTGCTTCCGCGATCAACACGTTATCAGCTGTCAATGCTTCACCTGTCTCAGCATCATGCATGGGGGTGCCATCGCTTGTTCGCAGATAGTGACCATCGACTTCATCATAGTTGTATCCGGCAGTGGAAACGTCCCGGTATGTAATGGTTACATCCGCAGCCATTTCTCCTTCAAGGGGTGTTTCTTCAATAAAAAGGGGGTCAATCTCTCGCTCAATAGGGAAACCCATGCTCTTTAGTCCCTCTATTACATCCGTAAAAGAAATGTACGAATTGTGAGGTGCTGATCGTTCAGCGTCCCGTATAAAAATAGGTTCGTCCTCTTCCATTCCATTTAAATGATCAATTTCCCCCGCTTGTAACCTACGTTCCGATCCGGGACTCCAGCCATGAGCAATAAACATCGCATCATACCCTTGAGCAATATCGATAAAATACTCACGTGCACTTCGAACTGGTCCTATACGCTCTGGTTGTTCACTGTGGTAAAGCGCCACAAACCGCGTAACCGCCCCTTCGGTTAACACTTCATAAACGATATCCGCTTCACCAAGCCCTGATAAGGGACGTGCATCTCGGGCATTGCTGATGACAACGGCAAGCGGACGATACGGAGTTTGTCCCTTCTCCTCAATATTTTCCCCGGTTAACGGGTAAGACCGATCAGGTTCCACTCCCGTTTCTTCCGCTTCCCCATCTTCTTGTGGCAGGGGCGGATCGTCATGTTGCTCATCATCATTACAGGCAACAGTCAAAGTAAACATGCCGGCCGCCGCCACTTTACATAGCCACCGTATCTCTCTTCTCATCATCTCTCTCCTTGCCGTGATATTCCATCCATTAGAGTATCACCATAAGGAACTAGAAAACTAGCGATTCTTGTCTCTTCTTTATTTTAACGCATTATCGTAGGAAAGAGCATACTTTTCTTATGCACATCATAGATTCCTTGAGCCGTTATTCTTACATATGGCAAGTGCGTCGAAGTGAAAAAGAAAATGCTGTATAAAGGATCTTCATACGGATAACCGCAATCTTTCAGGACATTAACGAAGGTAGCATGTTGCTCCATAACCCCTTCCATTGACTGATCAGACATCATGCCAAAGTAAGGGAGTGGCACTTCGAGCCGGCGATCTTCACGCTCATCATCTTCGATAAAAATCCCGCCACCCTTTGCTTTTAGCTTCGCAAACGCTTCTTTCATAGCGGCTTTCTTTTTACCAATCATAATGATATCGCCAGTGATTGAAAATGTCGTTGCCAAACCGTCAAGATCCGTCGCAAAGCCTTTAAGGATCGTACTCATCCGCCAGTGTCCATTTTTATCGATCATAACAAAATAACATTCATCATGTTCGTTGCTGAGCGTGTCTGTTGTCCCGTCAATATCAATCCGGTAGGGTTTCAGTAATACGTTATTAACGAGATGAATCCCCATAGGCATCGAAAAATGCAAGTCTTCTTCCTGTAAATCCCAAGGAATCCCTTTCACTTCGGAAACGTACGGTTCCCAATTAAAAGGTTCCGGTTCGTTCACTACGTTCTTGTCTTGTACGATCCACTCACCTTTCGCGATGACCCCGGACGGTGTCGGTTCCTGCAAATCATCTAGGAAATTAAGATGAGCAACCCGACCTGGCGCAATCATACCGTGGATATCATCAATCCCATAATGCCGGGCAACATTATAAGATACCATCTCATAGGCCGTCAAAGGATCAACACCTTCATCGAGCACGATTTTGAGAAGCATATCCATAACCCCTTGTTCATAAAAGCCTGGATTTCCTCCGTCGGTCGTAAGCAAGAATCGGCTGTAATCTTCAATGCCGGCCTCTTTCAGCTCCTTGATCAGGTATGGCAAGTCAGGCCGTAATGATGAATGCCGCAAGGTGGTCGTATACCCGGCATCGAGTCTGCGCACAATTTCCTCACCAGTAATCGCTTCGTGATCGCTTGTTACCCCGATTAAAGCGAGTTGCGCCAATGTCTTTTCCGATGCCCCCGGCAAGTGCCCTTCAATCGGTTTATTCGCCTTTTGCACCTTTTCCATCCAATGTAACATGGAATCATCACCGGCAATAACCTTCGGCCAGCCGCTTAATTCGCCCCCCTGAACTACGAGCGGATGATTGATCCAATCATTGATCGATTGCGGAGTGAATAAACGATTTTCTTCCTTCGTCTCCGTTTGAGCATCTAATCGGCTTGCCCAATACATGGATGAAGGGCCTTTGTTTAAGTCTTCAATTAATGACAGCGCTTTCTTTTTTTTCAAATGCATGAGGAAAATCAGATTATCATTGAAGATGGTACTTGTTCCTCGTTTCAACGCATAATCCGAAAATGCACGGGGATGATATAACATGAATGGATGGGCATGATGTTCGATATATCCAGGTACGACATATTGATCTTTAGCATCATACCACTTCGTCCCTGTCGTCTCTGTTGGCAAGCTCTCCCCCACGTACACAATTCGGTCGTTATAAATCCAAATGTTCGCTTTCGTCCATTGTTTACGTCCACTATTCAAGTACGTCGCATTTGTGATCACAAGAGTCGGAGCCTGTTCACCACGTACAACACTGATTTGGTTCCGTTTCGTATCTTTATTCCATAATGACAATGAAGGATGGATGATGGATCACCTGCTTTTCAAATTGTTTTAAGAGGTTGTTCAAAAGACCCGGGAAAAATAGCTTTCGTTTCTCTTCGTCGTCTTGCTTCTGCGCTCCTCACGTATAAAATCATACGCTCCGGTGCTCGAAGCTACGTCTTCTCGGCCTACTCGTCTCTTATTGTCCTCCTTTTTGAACACCCACTTTAACGCTTTCCGATTCCTTTTAATACTATCGTAACATATGTTCACTACTTTTATTATAAAAGTGAGTGACATCCTTGTAACAATGTTCGGCAGAAATTCTTCCACGAAAATTATCAGAGAGGTGATGACGATGAATATTAGTAGAATGAATGGAATTATAAGGGTGGCTTGCGGGTGTACGCTCGTTGCTTGCGCTGCAGCGAAACTGAGTCGAAAACCTATGTGCTTCACCGGTTTGTTGTTCGCCATGTGCGGGGGCACAAAGATTGGGTCCGGTCTTCTGCGATATTGCCCGATTACCGCTCGTTTTTCTAAGAAAAAATACAACAGATAATTGACTTTAAAATTCACCTTTGGTTACGATGAATGGACCAAAGGTTTTCTATTTGCGGTGATATAGTGTCAGAAAACAAGCTTGTCTTACATAACTTATCGAAATCGTTTAGCTCTGCTACTGTCGTAAAAGACCTTAATCTTACGGTTAAACAAGGAGAATTATATGGATTCCTAGGTCCAAATGGATCTGGGAAAACAACGACAATGAAAATGATCTGCGGGCTTCTAGAACCGAGTAGAGGATCGGTGGAAGTCGCGGGTTTTGACGTTTGGAAACATCCTTTGGAAGCAAAAAAACGTCTCGCTTACGTCCCAGATCAGCCTCTTCTTTACGAAAAATTAAGCGGAGAGGAATACTTATCTTTTATCGCAAGTGTTTTTCACATCCATCAAGATGAATTCCAAGAAAGAAAAGATAAATATGTCGAATGGTTTGATCTTCAAGGTCAACTCTCTCAATGGATTGAATCATACTCACATGGAATGAAGCAGAAGTTAAGCTTAGTCGCTGCACTCATTCATCAGCCAGACATTATTTTTTTGGATGAGCCAACGGTTGGTCTTGACCCCAAGGCTGCCCGAGTAATGAAAAATTTGTTAAGAGAACTGTGTGATAATGATGGCTTAACGGTTTTTATGAGCACCCATATCCTGGAGATTGCTGAACAAATGTGTGATCGAATTGGTATCATCCGCAACGGTGAATGGATTGCTGAAGGGACGATGGAACAACTGCGTTCCAAGGAAGGGGCTCAAGATTCTTCCCTGGAAGAACTATTTTTATCTCTTACAAGTCAAGAGGCTGGCGTCCAGTCCATGATCAATGAAATGAAGCAAGGAGAAGAAGGACCCTCGTAATGATGCTAAGAACGCTTATCCGATTATTTACAAAAATGGCCATATATGACATAAAGTATTCCTCTTCAAAACAGCAAGCGTCACTGATCTTTGCCGGGGGGTTTTTAGGGCTTTTCGGAATTTTTGTATCCTCTTTGCTTGGAGCATCCTTTACAGTTATGGACGACCATCTTATCGTTTTCATGATGACAAGCCTGGTGATTTCCATCATTGCTGGAACGATCATCTTTAGTGTGCCCCACGTTTTTCAACGTCTCTACAGCTCAACTGACCTAGAGTTGCTCTTTTCCTTACCGATTCCGACACAAACGTTATTCATCGCCAAGTTTTATCAACATCTTCTCTCCGTTCCTCTCCTGATTTTCATTGTTGGTGTTGGGTTAGGGACGATTACAGGGGTAACAGGAGGCGCTCATTGGAGCTTCTATCCGCTCTTATTGATCAACTTCTTCCTATTCATACTCTTTGCCCTTGCAATCGTTTATTTTCTTAATTTACTATTGGCTCAGTTTATTCCTGGGTCTCGATCTAAAGAGTTAATGACCGTGATGAGCGCGCTCGGAGGACTCGTATTTATTTTGATGATCCAGATCCCCCATTTATTCATGCCGCAAGTAGACGATATGGAGGTAGGGTTTACATATCCCGGATGGCTCCCATTTACATGGATCGGTGAAAGTTGGGCAGCCTCCTTTACCGGAACATTCTCGGGTTGGAATGTCGTGCAAGTGATTGGTTTTTCATCCGTCACAGCGGCTCTGCTCATCCTTTCGTCCCTGCTCGTAGAACGTGGTTTCCGTCGCGGCTGGGTTCAAATGCAAAGCGAGAAAAAGACGAGAAAAAAGCCTGGGACAAAAAGAAACTCGTCGATTCGCACCCCCGTGGTTGCGGTTCTTGGCAAGGAGTTCCGCTCCTTAAAACGCGATATGCGGGAATGGCTGCATTTTATGCAATTTCTTTTTGTGCCTTTACTGGCTTATGTTTTTCTTTCAGGGCCCGCTTGGGAAACGATTCAAATGCATCCGGAAATCTCCTGGTTTGCCATTCAGATCACAATCTTTTTTCCATTACTTCTTGTTAGCGGTCAATTCTCCTCCACATCTGTGGCACGGGAAGGGCGATCCCTTGACCTTCTACATGTATTACCCATCCGTGGGATCCATATTGCCTCGGGGAAGTTGCTGTTTCATTGGTTAACGATCATCGCGATCATCAGCATCACCCAAATCATTTGCTTTATACTATTTGGATGGTCGATCACCCATACGATCACCGGCATCTTTTGGCAAAGTATAGCCATTGCTGGGATCTGCGGAATTGGTTTATATATCGGCACGCAGTTTGCACGCTTAAACGAGAAAAATCCTCAGCAACGGATCGATGTTGCAGGAACCTTTACCTTGTTGGCAATGGTTACCCTCTATTTTCTCGTTTCGTTATTTCCATTAGGGCTAACCATTGCCCCTGTTGAAATCGTTTCTGTCGTAGACGACATCGAAACGAGCGGATGGATCCTTAACTCCTTGAGTACCATTATCGATATTCGTACCCGTTTAGGAGCTATGGGTGTTGGAATTGCTGCAACCATTATTACGGCTTTCTCCTTCACAATCATGATCCTCACCTTACGGATGAGCGGCCGCAGCTTTGACAAAGGGATCTCCATCGATCACGTACGGAAGTAAGCAGCCTTCTAAGGGGAAGGTTGCTTTTTTTATCCTCTTCACAGTGATTGGGGTGACGTATTACAAATTCGGCGTGGGGGAAGGGTTTTTCGGCGGTTCAGCACGTTTATTCGGCGCACAACCTCGAGAATTCGGCGCGGGGGAAGGGTTTTTCGGCGCAGCAACACATTTATTCGGCGCACAACCTCGAGGATTCGGCGCGGAAGAAGGCTTCTTCCTCGTATGTTTCAGCCGGTCTCTATCCCTTGCTTATTCTATAACTCCAACAAATGCCTAACACATCCAATCTCCGCTTTCATAACGTATGGTATAGAGGCGGACACAAAGACCGTCTGATGGAAGCGGGGGTTGTCATGGAGTTTACACATCTGTTTTTTCTACTGGTAATCGTCACTGTTTTCATCTTCATCTTGTGGCGGAAAAACGTTGTATTCCCGGTGATGCTTGGAACGTTTTTACTCGCCTTCTTTTTCTACACAGATCTTGCACTATTAGACCGGTTGATTTCTTCAGCGCAGGCCGTATTTCTCGCTTTCTTAAACGCAGGCGTTGAACTTTTTGATATTATGCTTGTGATTACGTTGATGGTTGCGATGTTACAAGCGATGCGGGCTATTGGGGCTGCGGAATTAATGTTCTCACCGCTGAAAAAGTTAATGGTGAATCCAACCACAGCTTTTTTTGTGCTTGGGGTTACGATGTATATCGCCTCTCTTTTCTTCTGGCCGACCCCAGCGATTGCACTCGTGGGCACTGTTTTAATTCCGATTGCTGTAAAAGCTGGCCTCCCTGCCATTGGTGCCGCTGTCGCAGTGAATCTGTTCGGCCACGGGATGGCGTTATCGGGCGACCTTGTGGTTCAGGGCGCTGGACGTTTAACTGCTGCCGCTGCCGGCCTGGACATCTCTGAAATTTTGCCATATACAGCCTTATTTTCTTTAGTTGTTGGCCTTATTGCCATTACGGTTGCTTTCTTTTCAATTAAAAGAGGTATGAAAAAAGGAAAGTGGGTCGCCGATGAGACAGTTCTAGATACACAGGATTCTTCTGATACGCATCAATCTCATCCAAAGACTTCAAAATCGATGGCCATATTTGTGCCCCTCATGTTACTTGCCATCGTTGGTCTTATGCTTTACCGTGCCATTTTTCAACCGGAAGCAGCGATTCAAGGCCAAGATGCAACCGCCCTCCTCGGGGGAACCGCCGTCTTGCTTATGATGGTAACGACCTTCGTTAAAAGCGGCGTTCAAGGCATGAGCAATGTTGTAGAATACTTGAAAGAGGGGTTCTTTTTCTCTCTGAAAATCTTTGCACCGATTATTCCATTAGCTGGTTTCTTTTTCCTCGGTCATCCAGAACACGCAGAAGCGGTACTCGGTGAAGGGGCACCAGGGTTTTTATTCGAACTTGGTGAAACATTTGCGCAATACATTGATGGCAATCCGATCATGCTCGTCATTGGTCTCGTGATCATTTCGATCCTCGCCGGTTTAGATGGAGCTGGATTTTCAGGATTACCTCTGGTAGGAAGCTTGTCAGCAGCGCTCGGGCAGGCGGTAGGCGTCGATGTCGCCATTCTCGCTGCATTAGGGCAAGTGGTTACTATTTTTGTTGGAGGTGGAACACTAGCCGTATGGGCTTTCGGTGTAGCGGCAGACGCGGGGATCGCTGGGGTGAAACCAGCGGAACTTGTGAGACAGAACCTCATCC
Source organism: Geomicrobium halophilum (assembly GCF_014207655.1). Taxonomy (GTDB): domain Bacteria; phylum Bacillota; class Bacilli; order Bacillales; family Marinococcaceae; genus Geomicrobium; species Geomicrobium halophilum. Next base: position 178,660 of record NZ_JACHHJ010000004.1, read on the forward strand.
CTGTATTGATTGGTATTGTCTGCGCTTCAATATTGGCGATCTTGTTACTTTAACAGGTAACAGATCGCCGATGTTTTGCCAGGAATTATATACTTGGTACAAAGGACTGGTCACGAACCACCACTGTTTCTGGAACAAAACGAACGAAAATATTGCTATCCCCTAAATTTCTGAACCTGGGGTCCCAATTCTCTTCTTCAGGACCAAGATAGCGCGATAGCAGGCGTTTTGCAATTCCTTGATCAAAAGGTTCTACTGTTGCTTGACCTCTAAATCCTGCGTGCAAAACCTTTCCTGTGGTATGATCCAGCTCGACGATACCAATAGCACATCTAGGTTTTTCTTTTATCCTTCCTGGAAAGCTATCTGAAGAAGTACCGATGATCCAAATACATTCATTGTCCCAATAAAACCACACAGGTGATTCTCTCGGGCGCTCATCCTTTGTTATCGTGGAGAGATGAGCAAATAAAGGTCTCTTTAAAAACTCATTCAAGTCGAAACTATTGCTCCCCCGTATGATTTCCATAGCAAACACCCTTTCGAAATTATTGGACAAAAGCATCAGTATGTCTTCTTCATCAAAAAATGACTCGATAGATTCAAGAACTAGAATATTTTAATGATTACTAACCGGATTACCATATATGTTAAATATGTGATCTCTGGCTTCATTCGCAAGTTTGCGAACCCTTTTTAAATCTGTATTCAGCATTCTTCCATGTCGTTTGACAGCATTCCCGGCTACATAAACAGAGTCAACATTTCCTGTGTGTGTACATTGAGTTACGGTTCCAACAGGATCATTCACAGGAACAATATTTAAATCTGTCGCTCGTATCATAATCATATCTGCATCTTTTCCTGGGGTTAATGTACCAATCTTATCTTCTAGCATTAAGGCTTTGGCGCCTTCAATGGTCGCAGATTCCAGTATCTCTTCAGCAGAAATATGTAATTCAGGCCCTGGCATTATTCCTTCTGATAAAGTCTTCTGGTTCACCCGTGCTCGTTCAGCTTGGAGGGCAAATTTCATTTGTGTAAACATATCCCCGCCCGTAGAAGTAACTACGTCAACTCCTAAGGTTGGTTTTACCCCGTTCTCGATTGATAAACCCGTTGCCGGATACCCGTGCCCCATCATCATTTCAACTTCTGGAGTCACAGAGATGCTCCCACCTTTTGCAGCTAACATTTGCATTTCTTCAGGGCTTATTGCATTAGCATGGGTGAAATTCAAGTCTCTCCCTAACAATCCCGCTTGATCTAACTTTTCAATAGACCGTTCAGTAGACCCCCAAGTACCAAATCCAAGATGCATGCTGCAAACTGCATCTAATTCCCGAGCTACTTCAATTTCCTTTACAGTCGTTTTCCATGAGCTAAATTCAGGACCTCGAATAGCCATCCCCATCGTAAGAAGTTGATCTCTGGATGAAAAATGTTTTTCTTTTATACGACGTGCTTCATCTGTATTATCGATTTCGCTTGCTTGATCCCAATACTCAGCATCTCCAGGAGAACCATGGGCGAAAACAGCGCGGACCCCTGATTCTTTTAAACCTCGGATCATTTCTTCCGTATGATCAGGTGAAATGATCATGGTCCAGTCAAGTAATGTAGTTACCCCTGACTCAAGCGCTTCAAGTGCTCCGAGTAAATTGCCAACGTAATCATCTTGCGGCCGTCTTTGAGAACCAATGTTTCCATAATAAATGCTCCCAAGATATGTTTGCAGCGACCAGTCTGCCCCTACGTTTCGAATAATGGACTCCCATGTATGTCTGTGAGAATCAACTAGACCAGGCATCACAATCATGTTAGAAGCGTCAATAATTTCACAATCATCGAACCCTATTTCTATATTCGGTTTTACTTCAACAATTTTTGAACCCTCAACCAGGACATCAGCCTTATTAAAATTGCCGATCTCTTTATCAAGCGTAATTACAATCCCATCTTTAAACAATTTTTTTGCCAATTTCATACCCCTTTCTAAATGTAAATACATTTTTAATTTCATAGATAGCAAGATTTCAGCTCATGATACGATTGAAATCCCTTTTATAGTGCGTGTTCAAAAAGGAGGACAAAAAGAGCCGAGTCGTTCAAGAACACGTACTTATAAGAATATAACGAAAACATTTATGATTAAAATCTTCACACCGTCACTAATATTGAGCGATTTGATTCCCTTTTTACTGATCTTTCATAAATGCCCACATCGGGCATTTATGTAGGCATAGCAACTTGGCCGTTTTAAAATCTTCAGAGTTGTGGTTTTATCTGAGGCGGATTGCTCATTCTTAGCGATTATTCTGACCACGGAGAATGAAGGATGCATTGACAGAAGTTTTTCTGTTGATAATTCGGGTCCATATAATGCACAACATCTGTTTTGACGTTGCCAAAGGTCGTTTCCGGCTTATGTTTAAAGCCTTCGTAAAATGCGGGAATAATTCGTTGTTTGAAATCATTACGTGGGAAAGCCTTTACGATTTCGTCACGTGAATCAGCAGGGAACTCCTCAAATCCATCTCCCATTACATCTAATCCGACACCTGAATAGAGGAGTGCCACTTCAGGCTCTTTATGCTCAGCAACTCCGAGCGTTGTATGCAACGCAATCGCATCCCACACCCGACGAATTGATTCATCTGGAATCTGATATTGCTGCAAAAAACTTCTTGCTGCATTTGCACCATCCACTTCAAAACGTAAATCCGGGCTGCTGTATTCTTTTGTTAGTCCAAGATCGTGAAATAAAGCACTCACATACAGAAGCTCCAGATCATAATTCTGCTCTAATTTTTGGCCATTGATCGCGCTAAACAGAAAGACGCGATTGGAGTGATTCCATAACAAATCATCCCCATGATCACGCAAAATATCAGCTGCATCTTTTGCTAATTGAGAATCTGGGACTTTAATTCCTGCTACTTCCTGCATTCACAGACTCCTCCTAGAAATTTCATTTATTTTTCTATTTCCCTTATTATTCGATTTTAATCATTGGAATCAAAATCAGGCATCGACGGTTTCTTATGTTACTCGTTCCAAAGATTGAGGAAGAAAACTTCATCATCATCCGCTATTCTCCACTTTTTAATTTCATTCGTTTTCATGAAGTGTCAAAAAGCCTGGTATAACAGGTTTTTGACACTTTTTTTATTTCAGCGGATTTCATCAAATTTCATTTAAGCGTAGTCAAAAACGTAGTCAAATTGAAGTCATTTTTTATAAATCTATATAGCTTGAAAATTTTTGTATTGCCTGTTCTTGGGCTTTGTCAGTAACGTGTGTGTATATATTCATAGTGGTTTTTATGTCACTATGCCCAAGCCGATCTTGTACTTCTTTTAAAGTAGCACCAGCTTCAAATAACAGTGAACAATGCGTATGCCGTAAACCATGTTACTCTCATTAAATGTTACTTCTCTTGCACGTATATAATCCAATCATGAGTTTTGTTAGGTTGTAGTAGTTCATTCTCTGTATTGCTGAAAACAAGTTGAGTTGGCTCAGAGGTATTGAAACCCAGTTTAAAGTATTCATCTTTCTGTTTCTTTTTCCACATTTTTAATACGCTCATTGTTTGTTCATCCATCTTAATCGATCTGGCTTCATTCGTTTTTGTTGTCTTAACGTAAAGTTTATTGGCTTGTCCCCGAGAAATGGCTTTATTTATCCTTATTTCATTAGTATTAAATCTTATGTCATTCCAGGTAAGCGTAAAGGCCTCCCCTTTTCTCATTCCACTAAATGCGAGTAAACGGAAAAATACGTGTGCTTTGACGTTTGTTTCGTTTTCAAGGCATGAAAGAAATTCAATAAGCTGTTCCCGGGTGTAGAAGTTCTTCTCGTCTGTTTCATCCGGTTGTTTGTTCTTTTTCCTTGGGACTTCAACTAAATCAAATGGGTTTTTTTGAATATAATCACGTTTTATAGCGAAGTTAAATACTCGCGATGTGTATGCCTTAACTTTGCTGATGTTTTTGATTTTTTCCGCCCAGTTGACAGCTTTTTGACACCTATCAATTTTTTTCACTCTTTTAATACCGTCAATTTCAGCAACTTTCAAACCCAATGTGCGGAATTTAATAAATGTGTTATAGGATATGTTTGCGTATTTTGCGGCAGATTTCAGGTCAAGCCATTCCTGTTGCTCGTTTATATAATTAAAGTATTTTTCGAATTGTGCTTTGATCGTTTTTAAAATATCATGCTCACCTGGTTGCATCGCCTATTTCACTCCTTGGTTTTATACATCCATATTTTCATTGATGAATATATTGCAGTATCAATTTTGGGTACTCCAGAATGTATAATGCATTATTTTTAAGGTGGCCTCTGTCGGCCTCTGTCAAATTAGAGAGGTTTCCTTTATTTGGATTCCCTTTTCCTTTCTTTATCTAATTCAAGCTGTAGATTTGTGTATCGGTCATTGAACAGCCTGAACTGGTAATTTACCATATTAAATAACTCCATCGTCGGACAGTGTGAAATTATCAACTCGTCCAAGATTTGCATAAATGTATGCCTCAATAGTGTCCATGTTTGCTTTAAGCTCTTTTAAATCGTGTGAAATATGGTTAATTCGCATGTGTATCATCCTTTCCCCAAGGCATTCCTTGAGTTAAATAATATGGTTTATATTTATTTATCCACGAGATATGATCATCGTTAGGCTCAAACCCCTCAAAATATTGGGTGTACAAAAACTCTATTAAATCTTGCGCTGTATTATTGCCCCATATTTGTTGAACTTTCCACAATGTGGGGAGAAGGCCAGAACCTTTAATTAAATGTTCTATTGATTGTTCTAACAGATTGTTACGTGGAGATGGTGACTCAAAATGGAAATCTTTTTTATCTAGCAAATCAAGCATCAACCTAGTTATCTTATGAGGTCGATTAGAATTAGTATAAAAGAACATATAGCGATCAATTAGAGAACTAATAATGATATTTTTTAATTCTTCATCGCAGTTACATTCTTTAATTACATCTGTTAATTGATGTGCGTATTCACCAGAAAATTCTGCTTCGACACGTGTCCAGTCATCGACTTGCTTGGCAATATGGCGCATATGCTTCATGATAGTTGTTCCTCTTTTTTATCATAAATACGTAAATGGACTTTAGTGTTTCGCCCTTTTGCCCCTATATACAAAGTTTGTGCTTGGAAGTCTTTGGATACATCGGACAATTTTGAGTTGTTCTTCTTATAAGGTTTTTCTTTGTTATCTTCAATAACTTTTTGTAGATAGCTTTTATTAATATTTCCCATAACGCAATTCAGTCCTTCCTTCCTCTATGGAACGTTTTAATTTAGCAATGTCAATGTTCTCATTTAAAAAGTCACAGCACATGTCGATTCGTGAAAGTCTAAACTCATAATCATCTGATTCAATCATCTGGAAGAAGTTGTGTAAATGAATTGGCTCATTAAATTTCTCCGCATATCGCTTTCGATACTCGTGCCATGCGTATGCACTGAATTTAACAATCACGCCCATTTTAGAAAATGCTTCATGGTATGCGATACAAAAGTAAAAAGGTGCATTAATTAGTGAATAGCCTACAGTGTAGCCTTCTGGCAGTTTAGTGTCGGATTCACCTAATTCGTCGAATAGCATATGCATTTTAGAGTTTATTAAGAATGTACTGACTATGTTTTTTGCAACCCATTCACGCCAATCATCAAAGTCGAATACATCCGTTGTTTGTAGCACGAGTGTAAATTGATCAATGTCTGGTTTAATCATGTACTTTTCACTCCTTAATATATAAAACTTTCGGAAAAGTTTTATAAGGTTCATAGCCTATTAGGACAGGCTTGGTTATGGTTTTTGCTCCTAACTGGAGCTGGGGTGATTACCTGCACCCCAGCTCTCCTAAAGGTTGTAAAGCACGGGCGGAACCTTCCCCGCCTAAACGGCGGGGAAGGTTCCGCTCTCTGTGCCGGTATTCCTTAAGGAAAAGCTAGGTTCCCTAATTCAAAAAGCTACAGTATGGTACTGTCAACAACCGTGGTTTGTCTGTGCCGGCTAACCCTGGGTAGCTATAAATCCCTTGACCAGCAACAAACAGAACTGGCGGTACATCTACACCAGAAGAAAACAGAGTTCTATATGTTTGCTCATCACTATCACCTAAAGCAATCTTTAAAACGAGCTGTTCTCTAATCGCTGTTGGCATCGTCTGTGCATTCATTTGTTGCGTAGCGACCCATAGAATACACCCTAGTTGACGGCCCATGAAAGCAACGTCAGACAGTATGCTATCGACTTTATCACGTTCCTTTTTTGCTAAAGTCTTCCATGACTCTCTTAAGGCACCGAACTCATCAATAAGCATGAATAAGGCAGGTAAGCCAGCATCCTTGTAAGTTTTGTTACGGTTTGATTTGAAATACTCTTGTAACTCATTTTGTCGTTTTTTCATTCGGTCATGAAATTGTTTAATCAAATTAATAGAGTTGGTTTTGTCGGCAGTACGATCACTACCAATGGTGCATTTAGCCATTTGGTAAACGTCTGTGCGCTTCGGATCAATAATGAATAACTCATGATTTACATTTTTTGAAAGTACTTGTTCAACTAGCATTTGGATAAAAAACGATTTACCACTACCTGTTTGCCCGACTAATCCCATATGATGAAACGGTACAGTTGCACGTTCATCTAAGCGTAAGGCATAGTCGTCTGATGTCTTGTTTGACCATTCAATCAATGTCTTTGCTGACTTAATCTCAAGTTGTTTCTGCGCTCCAATAGAATAGAACTCGTACACATACCAATTGCGATCTTGTGATAAATATTGACGTTCGCTAACGAATCCTTTTAATGCTGCATCAATTCGCATATCCTCAAGCTTTTTATCGAAGTTAATAGAATTCTGTATTAGCACTTTTCCAGTTGTCCTAATTCGATTATCATCGAATACAATCTTTATCTTTGGTAATCTCACTAAACGATTGTCAAATTCCCGTTCATCCTCAAATCGTGCATCTTTTATTTGCCTTCTTACCCTTTTAGTTATTGAGTAATAGCTGATGGCAAAAGACAGGCCTTTCCAGCATTTATTACGAATTCCCCAGCAAATAAGTAAGCAGCATGTTACTGATCCAGCGAGTGCTAAGAAAATGTTTGATTCAACGGTCGGTAATTGGATGATTGTAATTCGCTCAACGAATAATGGATAATATTTATTAAAGAACAGCCAAAAGATTAGGGAAATGATTATGATTGAAAACGAGAAAATACCGCGTTGCATCCTATATGTTTTCTTTTTCATCTAATTTCACTCCACTATACTTCCATTCCGTCTTCGCTTCGCTACGGCGGTCACAATCAATAACGAAGTATTGACAAAGGAACAGGGGCTAGTTGCCCCTGTTTTTCTATGGTTGAATATCGATATCATCAGCCTTGACTGAGAGTTCAGACATAAAAGTTCCATATACACTTGCAGTTGGGTTAACAAACTTAATTTTGCTAAATTTCTTATACTTTTTCGGTTGCTGTGGTACTTTAATTATAATTTGTTCTCCAGCATTCAAATCGGGCTCGACATCTTTACCTTCGTATTTGGTATTGTCTGTAGCGATAACACATTTATATTTCGTACCCAGTTGCTTTGTAACCTTTCCGTCCTCATAATCGCTCCAAGGTTCATGAGCCATCACACGAACGTCTTTTTCTTTGAAAAAAGCATTGCAATCAAAAACATTAAAGCTCCTTAATTTCTTCATTTTAATCTTCACTCCTTTTCTGGACACTATTATTTTTTATTGAAAAATAATCCTGCAGGAATTACTTTCAAATCCTATTTTACGGGCTTTATAAGCGTTCAACAATGGTCGAGTAATGGGTGGGTTTTTTGGACACTTTCCGATAATTGTGCTAGTTTGTTTAATGAAAGGAGGGGGAAATAGTGGATAAAACTATGATTAATATAGAAGAAGTATTGTGGTTGGTTAATTCTGAAATGGGATATGGTACAGATAGTTACTCACTTAACGTTTTTAAGACATTAGATAAAAAAGACGAAAAAAAGTATTTAGTGCCTGCTAAAGCTATAAAGCGCTATATAAGAAGTTATATTGAGAGAAAATTTAAAGAAAGAAATAACAAACCTCCTGTTACTTACGAAGATTTTGACTCGATTATAAAAATCGTAGGGGATGGTAAGGGGAGAAAGTACGAGAAAGATGGTATCCTCCGTATGTTAGAAGATGAAAGAATAAATGAATTGATAACAGGTAGGTTATACGAAAAAGCTTACCTGTTTGAAAACGGGAACGGTAAACGTATGATAGTTCCTAATTTCGTTTGGGAATATTACAATGAAGAAACAAATATGAAGTTTGAAGATATTGAGCAAGCGCAACATTATGTTGATATTAAGGATGATACGACAAATACATTAAAAATGAAGTTGCACATTATTCAACAAGAAATTGAGAACAGGAAAAAGTTTGAGAACATGATTGAGAATACAATACAGAGACAAACGGATGCATGAGTTCCTAATAATAAAAAGTGCTCATGCTTTTAATTTTGTGAAGATTTGTATTAGGTACTCTGATTGATGAAGTGTTAGATGAAAGAATTTTAAATGGGTACTTGGAAATGGGAGTTTGTATGAAAAAATGGTAAAATATTGTACAATTAAATTGCTAGATTCCACCACCTCTTTTATTAAATATGGTTAATAATACATGGGGGTATCTAGTATTTATATAGGGGGGTATTAAAATGGGGAAATACTTTAAAGAAACAAAAACGTTTATTTCAAATAATATTTCACTTAGGAAACCACAAAGGTTAGCTCATAAGAAATTAAAGGATAGCTTCGAGGGAGAAAATTACACACACAAAATTATTGTCCTTCCAACTGGGGCGGGGAAAACAGGAGTAATTGGATTAGCGCCGTACGAGATTAGCGAGGGTAAAGTCCTTATAATAACGCCTAGCTTAGTGATTAGAGAAGGAATCTCCGATGATTTCGATACTCGTACTCAGTATAATTTTTGGACGGAAAGAAATGTTATTCTAAATGATGAGAATTTACCTTCAGTATATAGGTTTGCTGGGTATAATACACCCGGCGATAAAAAAAGGGTTACAAGGTATTTGGATAATGCTGATATTGTGATTGCAAACATTCACAAGGTATATAGCTCAAACTCTAAAAAGACTCTTAGAGATATTTTGGACGAAGATTATTTTGATATGATTATTATCGATGAGGCTCATCATTCTGCAGCTAATTCATGGTTGAAAACATTAGAACACTTCTCTGCAAAAAAGATAGTTAAACTAACTGCTACTCCATTTAGGTCAGATGAAAAAGAATTAGATGGAGAAATAATATATGAGTATTCTATGGCAGATGCAATAAATAATGACTACATAAAAAATGTGGTCTCTGAGGACTACACTAATGAAGAATTAAAATTTATTGTGGATGAAGAAACAGTGGATAAGGAAACCGCCTTAGATGTCATGGATAAAAGCTGGGTGACCCGATCAGTTGCATACTCAAGAGAATGTAGTAAAACAATTGTAGATATGAGTGAGCAAACACTGAAAGATAAGAGAGCGAATGGAAATGCTCATCACCAAATTATTGCAGTAGCATGTGGTATTCAGCATGCTAAACAAATAAAGGAGCTTTATGAGGAGACAGGTCTTAGTGCGGAGTATGTAACTAGTGAAAGTCCAGAAGAAGCTGAAAAATCTATAATTGAATTTAAAAAAGGGCAATTAGATGTGTTAGTTAATGTTAATATGCTTGGAGAGGGTTTCGATCACCCAAATATTAGCATTGCTGCTATCTTTAGACCATTCAGAACATTACCTCCATATGCTCAGTTCATAGGTAGAGCTTTACGTAGAATTAACGAACCAAATACAATAGATGACATAGACAATGTTGCGCACGTGGTATACCATAAAGAGCTTGATTTAGACGAACTATGGGATTATTATACTGGACAAAAAGAAAAAGCAGAACGAAAAAAAGGTATTTTAAGAGAATATGATGAATCTATCTATGAAAAAGATTCTAGTGTCGGGCAGGTAAAAGCTGACGGTGGAGTAGTTAAAACAACAAAAGAATTTTTAAGTGACGGTGTAGGTAACCAGTACAGGAAAGCTTTAGAAGATGTAATTAGAGAGAGAGATGCGGAACTTAAATCAACTTCCGAAAAAATGAAAGCCGCTGGAATTTCTGAAGAAGAAATAGAAGACTTTATTCATCAACAAAGAAGGAAGTTAGAACAAGACATTGATGCTAAAGCTAACAAATTACGTGATGAATTAATAAGAGAAGAGCTTCATGAAATACACAAAGAAGATATAGCTAATCAAGTTGAGCTTTTATTTGAGAGAGCAGATGTTGATCCAAAAGGGGACGATCTTCCATCTAAATCTGCTAACCCAATTTATTCTTCAGCGAAAACTAATGACGCTTATGTTATGATGTACATTAATTATAATTTAAAACAAAAGTTAAAACGAGGCATTGACGAATGGGAAACTTATGACTTTGATGAAGCGAGGAAATTACTTCCTGATTTGATTGATCGGTTATATAAAAAACTTATCGAGAGGTAGATGAATATGAACAGTCTAAAAAAAGCTGCAGAATATTTAATGTATAAAGGTCCAACTCTTAATGAGTTGATCTTTGAGGCGGAGAATAAACATGCTGAATACATTATCAACAATTTGGAAGATGGTAAAATTCTAAAAGTTAAATCAAAAACCTCATACAATTTAGAAATAATTGACAAATATTGGTTTAATGTTGACGGTGAGTTATATAAACAAACATTAGTTATGAGAAATAAAGAGAAAATTGTTTTTGATAAATATCGAGAAGCATATGCTTTATTAGAAAAGATCGAACCTAAGGATTGTATGGTATCATAACCTTTAACAAATCGACTGTCTTTACCATGGTAAGAAATTTTAAAAATCAAGTACTGAATAAAAAGTAAACGTAGTCAAACACGTAGTCAAAAATATCAAATGCCCCCGCAAATATTAATAATATAGTGTTTTCGGATGGTTCAGTTCGAGCCCGCTATTCTCGAAATGCCTGGTTGTTTAAGGGAGGGAGAATAAAACCTTCAAAGTGAATTGTTTACAATATGAAAATCAAGGAAAAAAGTGATAGTGTTTGCAGTCATTTTAGGTGGTTTGTTGCTTATTGGATTAAATGGACAACAAATCTAAAGATTAGATCGAGTTAGAGGCATTCAGGAAAAAAATCAGTTCCGAAGGGTGCCTTCTATTTTCAAAGGCTAACTCTCGTTTAATACTATGCACCGTAAAAGCTTATGGCTGAAAAGCAAGGCGAGGAAGAGATACGAAAGCTATTATGAACAACCCTATAAGACTTCTAACTGTCAAATCCTCTTGCTTTATCAGCCATCCATTGTCTCTTATTTTGTAAAGTTCAGCTCCCATGAGATTCCATTTCTGTCCGTAACGATCGCGTGCTTGGCACCCCAAAACGTATCCTGCAGTTCCATTTTAATCTCTCCGTCTTTTGATAACTCGTCGTAGATCCTGGTGATCTCTTCTTCGCTGTCTAGGTCAGGACCAAGAAGGATGTTAGTGCCTTGAAGAATCTTCTCATCAAATACATCAGCCATATATAAGGTGCAATGATCGTTGATATGTAATTCTGCGTGAATGTACTTTCCCTCATGACCTTTAAACATTTCAATGCCGTCCGATAGCTGGGTATTCTTAATTTCTCCACCGAAAATCTTCTGATAGTACTCTATTTGTTCCTTGCAATTCTCGATCCTGAGATGAGGTACAATTTTTTTCATGTGTTTTTTCTCTCCTTTAAAAGTCTGTTTGATGGTTACTTGATATTATACATGATCGATCTATTTTTTGTTGATGGATTGTCATAAACTTTCAATAGAACACTGGTTTCCTTAAAAAAAACAGAGAGGACACCACCTGTACGAGTTGGTGCATGCCTTCTCGATCACTTACGTTAAGTCCCACAATAAGTTCGATAAGGCCGACTCGATGGTTCAGGTGGTTCCGCGTATTCATCTTGTTTAGAAGTATGCGCGTAAGGATTTGAAAGAACCTCCATCAACCGTTCCATCACGCTATAGTCTCCTTTTAGAGCAGCTTCGAGTGCCTCTTCTACCCGGTGGTTACGAGGGATGATTGCAGGATTATTGTTTTTCATCAACTGCTGAACCTCATCTTTCGATTCTTGTTGTCTGCTTAGCCTTTCCTGCCATGAATTATACCATTGATCAAATGTTTTCGTTCCGGACAGTGCCGTATCTTCCGGTTGATCAAACGTTAATGCACGGAACGTATTCGTGTAATCGGCACGTTGCTCCTCCATCATATGAAGGAGATCTTCAATCAGGTCTCCATCCTCTTCCTCTTCCCCAAATATGCCTAATTTTTTTCTCATGCCGGCCAGCATGTTACGTTGATACAAATCTTCAAAAACGGAAATCGCATTCTGGGCAAGGTCCACAGCCTGTTCTTGATCATCATCAAGTAGTGGCACGAGCGTTTCTGCAAATCTTGCAAGATTCCAATTGGCGATATACGGCTGATTGCCATACGCATAACGGCCTTGGGTATCTATCGAACTGAATACCGTTTTAGGGTTATACGTATCCATGAATGCACAAGGCCCATAATCAATCGTTTCGCCACTGATCGCCATATTGTCAGTATTCATTACTCCATGAATAAACCCAACAAGCTGCCAATGGGCAATTAACGCTGCCTGTCGCTTGATGACTTCCTCCAGCAAATAAAGGTAACGGTTCGGCGCAGTCTCGGCCTCCGGGAAGTGTCTTTCCAGCGTATAATCAGCCAACGCTCGCAGTTGCTCAACATCACCTAAGCCAGATGCATATTGAAAGGTGCCGACGCGCAAGTGGCTCGCAGCCACGCGAGTCAAAATCGCCCCGGATAAGGCTGTTTCTCGATATACCGGCTCCCCCGTAGTGACGACGGATAAACTACGCGTCGTAGGAATACCGAGCGCATGCATCGCTTCGCTTATGATGTATTCGCGCAGCATGGGGCCAAGTGCCGCTCGACCATCACCCCCGCGGGAGAAAGGGGTTCTACCTGAACCTTTAAGCTGAATATCCATTCGCTCACTTCCAGGAGTGATTTGCTCCCCGATTAAGAGTGCCCTGCCATCCCCTAACATCGTAAAATTCCCGAATTGATGCCCCGCATATGCTTGAGCAAGGGGAAAAGCTCCTTCAGGAACCCGACTGCCGGCGAGCACCTCTACGCCTTTCTGATTTTTCAGCATTTCGACATCCAACCCGAGGGCTGCCGCTAATTCAGAATTAAAAATAACCATTTCCGGTGATTCTACAGGATCTATATCAATATTGCTGTAAAATACTTCGGGTAGATGAGCATAACTGTTTCCCAAGTTCCACCCAGCTTCGTTTATTCCTTTTGGATTTGGCATAGTATCTCCTTTCTATTTTGTCTTTGACAGTCTTTGCTATCACCTTCGTTCACTCCGAACGACCACTACTGAACTCTCCTCTGTATCATATCATGTCTTTATCTCATTCCTTCGGACACTGAGAAGCTTTACCACGAACTTATCCGAGAAAAACTTTTCAAACGTTTCAATGAAGATCATCCATTTCCTGTCTTTACTTATGGACTTATCCTTCACCCTCATTCGTGTTTGCATTCTCGATCGGGTATAATTCATACTCCCAAGAATGGAAACATTCTTGGAGCAATGTAGTAGCTCAAAGGAACCTCCACAACCTCTGAGCACTGCTGAGAAGGAATCCCTCCTTGCCCTTCATTTTGCACATCAATCCAAGTATGTACCGACGGTTCATCCTACCGTAAAATAAGGTGATACCCGTCAATTCTTATTTCAGCACCATCTACCTGATTGAAAGCTCAATGAATGCTTTCAGATCTTCTTCCGTCTCTTGTTCACCAGATATTGGGTTTTGAACTCGTTCTTCGCCACGTTCCGTCGGAAAGACGACCGTACCATCTCATCTGGCAACCAACGAGCATCACCTACGCCTAAAATATCCATAACATCTATATGATCGACTGTACCAGAAATCGAAAACATAATGCCCAGAGGTTCATCATTAACTCGCTTTCCGAAAATAACATAATCATGATAGAAATTATACGTTCTCTCTCCAAGACCCGGTGCTCAATCCGATCGAAAGGCGTCTACCGCAAGAACGACAGCATTTCAAATTACCGGAATCAAATACCCCCGTCGGCTTCCATAATAAGATGTAATAGTCTGTGAATGAAGAATGAATAGAAAAATATCGAAAAGCAATAGAACAATCAAAATGATTTAATTATTGCTCAACTGCCATCCTCTTTCTAAAATGATTACATTGCGCTTCGTATTAGCGTTTACGATCGGGAACAGGTAGGTTTCTTTTTGTTACAGGATGATATTTATCCAGCCATCAATCCTGTTCGAACCTATAGCTGAGCGAAAAATAAAGCGAAGCAGTTGATAGATAGATCTTGCTCACATGCCCCCAAAACATTGAGGTTTGTTGATTAATCTAAAGATATGAGCCCTTATTCCATTCTCTCGCACGAGGGGAAGATTAATAACCTAAAATGAAAGTACCCAAATGAGATATTTGAATGGTTACTCGTTCCGTTTATCACTTACTTTTCTTACAAACCCAACGAGAACTCTTGTTGTTATAGACTTAAAGGTCATGGTTACAAAAGTATGATACCATTTCCACCTCTTACTCCATTTGATTAAATTTGTTTTCTTTTCCATTAAATATTCCAAAACCGTCATAGGGGCTGTAAAAGCAAGTATTTTAAAAAGGATTGTCTTTGGCTGATCTTTTTCCGTCATTTGATTGATAAGAATAGTAACTGTAGGATATACAATATAGTCAAATAGCACATTTATTGGAAATACATTTGGAAAAAACCGAACGGGATACTGAACGAATTTGTATGAAGCAACGAAGGTATCTATCATTCCATTGGTCAGGCCATTCCATAAATAAGCCAATACCCAATCTTTTATTGACGATTTTTTCCTTAGTAATAAAATTGTTAAGCTGAACAATGTGAAAATCAAAGTACCTCGCAAAATGAAGTGATCGACTTTATTCTTTTTCATGAAGCACCTTACCTTTCAACTCACTTACCTATACCATGCTTCCAGAAAAAAGAATTATTCATCGATGCTTTCTAATTGCGGATTTATGCTGAAAATGAGATGGGTAGTTAAAAAACAATTTTTGTATGAAAATGAAACAGAGGTCTAATTTCAGTATGGGATGGGCAACCTATCGGATGTATGGGGACATTTTATGCATAACTTTGATATATCAAACGTTTATCCAATGTGGACAGAGTAAAAGAGCCACTTATTCATAGGAGTACATTTGTGGATAAATAACCTTCTACCTGTAAATAACCCTCTTGGTATGACAAAGCGCGGCGTTCCATTTCTTTTGTAATTAGCCAAGTAAAAGCTGGAGCTAACCTGTCGAAGATGAATCTGACTCTATAAGCAAATGTAGCACAACTCTTATCCATCCTAGTGGAAAGGCCGAACGACTTTCATCGCCCGGCCTCTCCTCCATTTATTCTCCAACCCCGCCGTTTCCAATATCCTTGCGATAATGATAACCCTCGAGGTTCATGGATCTCATTCGTTTGTATACATTCTTTTGGGCTTTCGTAATCGTCTTCCCGAACGATGCGACAAGGAAGACTCGACCGCCGCTGCTTCTGAGATTATCCGTTTCTCCACCCACGCCGGCGTAAAAGATCATACTTTCCTCAGCATGGAACGTTTCGTTACTCGGCACGAGCAACCCTTTCTGATAGTTACCTGGATAACCTTCAGCTGCCGCTACAACACCGATCAATGTTTCCGGCTTCCAGGTGAGTTTCGGTGTGCGATCATTAAGCACTTCCAAAATCAATTCGGCCAGATCATCTTGCAAACGGGGCAATATCACCTGCGCTTCCGGATCGCCGAACCTCGCGTTGAATTCAATCGCTTTCGGGCCGGATTCTGTCAGCATTAAGCCTGCGTATAAGACACCCGTAAAGGGGGTTCCTTCAGTAACCATCGCAGCGGCGACAGGGTTTAAAATCGCGTCGATGGCTTCTTCAATCACGTCTTTTCCAATATGGGGGACTGGAGAATAGGCTCCCATCCCACCGGTGTTTGGTCCCTCATCATGATCAAACGCACGTTTATGGTCCTGAGATTCGGTTAACGGAAGGACCGTGTCCCCATGTACAAGGCCCATTAACGAAATCTCTTCCCCCTCTAAATATTCCTCAAGAACAACTTTTGCCCCTGTACCAAAGGTATCATCTTTCAAAATATCAATGAGAGCGGCTTCTGCTTCTTGCAACGTTTTGGCAACCGTTACCCCTTTTCCTGCGGCTAAACCGTCGGCTTTTACAACAATCGGGGTACCCTTTTCAACTAGATACTCTTTCGCCTCATCGAAATCGGTGAAAACCGCGTATTCTGCTGTAGGGATTCCGTACCGTTTCATCACATCTTTTGCAAATGCTTTGCTTCCTTCAATGCGAGCGGCTGCTTTTCGCGGACCAAAAACTTTTAGTCCTTCCCTCTCAAAAATATCTGCCACACCAGCGAGTAACGCCGCTTCCGGACCAATGACGGTAAGATCGACGTCATATTTTTTCGCAGCCGCCGCCAATGCTTCTCCGTCGTCGCCAGCGATCGGTAACCGCTCCGCCACATGATCCATTCCTGGATTCCCAGGTGCAACATACACCTGATCCACTTGTGGACTGACGCTTAGTTTCCAGGCAAGGGCATGTTCCCTTCCTCCACTGCCAATCACCAGTACATTCATGCTACCGACTCCCCATTTTTAGCCTTACGCGTGTCTGAAATGGCGCATTCCTGTGAATATCATCGTTATTCCTGCTGCATCTGCAGCATCGATCGATTCTTGATCACGTTTCGATCCCCCCGGTTGAATAATTGCAGTCACACCTGCTTCTACCGCAGTCTCTACCGTATCTCTCATTGGGAAAAATGCATCCGAGCCAAGCGCACTTCCTTTCGCATCCGCCTGCGCCTGATGGACCGCGATCTCTGCTGCTCCAACACGATTCATCTGACCAGCGCCCACACCAACCGTCCGATTTCCTTTCGTTAGCACAATCGCGTTTGATTTCACATGTTTAACCACCCGCCAAGCAAGCTCGAGATTCGTCCATTCATCGGCAGAGGGCGCCCGTTTCGTTACGACTTCAACATCGGCGTTATCCAATCCTTTAACATCCTCATCTTGTACAAGGACCCCGCCCTTGACTGAAGAAACAACTTGAGAAGCATGCTGCCCCCCGTTCATATCTACTTTCAACAGGCGAATGTTTTTCTTCTTCTGCAAAATTGCAAGGGCATCCGCACTATAGTCCGGTGCAATCACCACTTCAAGAAAAATATTCGCACATTGTTCGGCCGTTTCAACGTCCACGGTTTCATTAAATGCGACAATACCACCGAAAATGGAAACAGGGTCAGCCGCGTAAGCTTGTGTATAAGCATCTAGCAGCCTCTTTCCGATACCAACCCCACACGGGTTTGTATGTTTTACCGCAACGGCCGCCGCAGTGTCGGTAAACTCTGACACGAGTGCCAATGCCGCATCAGCGTCATTAATATTATTATAGGAAAGGGGTTTTCCATGTAATTGCTCAGCCGCTGTTAACGAAGGCGTCGTTTGCAATGATGACTGATAAAATGCTGCACGTTGATGAGGATTTTCTCCGTAACGTAACGCTTGTTTTTTTTCATACGTAAGTGTTAATGCTTCCGGAAATTCTTCATTGTTTTCTTCTGTCAAATACGATGCAATCAATGCGTCATAGGCGGCTGTATGGCGAAAAACTTTCGCGGCTAGTCTCTTACGTGTCTCGGAAGGAATGCCTCCCCCGTGAATACCTTCCAAAATTTCGGTGTAGTCATTAGGGTCTGTAACCACAGCAACGGATTCATGATTTTTCGCCGCAGCTCGTAACATTGCAGGCCCGCCGATGTCGATATTTTCTATCGCCTCCTCATAGAAGACCTCTTCTTTGCTTATCGTTTCTTTAAATGGATACAAATTGACAACGACAAGATCAATCGGTTGAATTCCTTGCTCTTTCAACGCTTCCATATGTGCTTCATCGTCTTGTTTTGCCAATAGGCCGCTGTGAATCGCCGGATGTAAAGTTTTCACACGCCCTTCTAATATTTCCGGAAAATCGGTGACGTCAGAAATTCCGATGACGTTGACGCCTGCCTCATTCAACGTGCGCTTCGTCCCGCCCGTTGAAATGATCTCAAAACCTGCCTCCTGCAATTCTTTTGCAAAAGCAGCAACTCCTGTCTTGTCACTGACGCTCATCAATGCCCGTTTCATCAGGTTTTTGGCCCCTTTCTCAGTGATTGAAAAAGTTATGATAGAGGATGCTCAAAAAGACTGGGGAAAATAGCTTTCGTCTCACTTCATCGACTTGCTTCTAAAGTTCCTCGGCCTATTTGCGATATCCCTCCATGACACCTTTTGATCAATGATTCCTCTAAATGATGTCATAAACCCTTTATGTACCACTATTGTAAAAATATTCCTATCGCATATCGTCAAGCCATTTATTGAACCTACAAGGGGCCAACTTCAATGGTGACCTTTTATTTCAGACGCTTTTCACTAGCGATCCATCATAGCGTTTACGAGACGTCCTCGATAGCTGCGTTTTTCCGAACGACTCAACGCTTTTTGGCCTTTTTGAACATGCACTGTAATGTTTCTGGGTACATTCGATGTTCGATTTTCTGTACTTTTTTCGCCAAAGATTCTTTCGTTTCCCAAGCATCAATCGCCACTGTTTCCTGCCGTATGACCTGGCCGGTATCCATTCCTGCATCGACATAATGGACCGTAACCCCTGTCTGGTCAGCCTCTGCTTCCAGGGCCTGCCCAATCGCATCAATACCGGGAAAAGCCGGAAGGATCGATGGATGAATATTGACGATCCGGTTCTCATAAGGCTCAAGCAACGTTGGTCCGAGCAAACGCATGTAACCAGCGAGGATTACCCAATCTACTTGATTTTTTTCCAGCAATTTAAGAAGAGCTTCTTCATACCGCTGCTTATTGTCAAAGTCACGGGGACGAAATGAGTACGTTTGAACCTCGTAATTTTTCGCTTTCTCAAGAACCCTTGCATCCGACCGGTCGCTAAATACAAACACGGGATCTGCCTCGAGTTTTGTCTCCTGAACGGCTTGAAGAATCGCCTCTACGTTACTCCCCGTACCAGATGCAAACAGTGCAATTCTCATTCTAGCACTCCTTTGATCGACAGTTCCCCGCTATGATTGACCGTTCCTATCGGAAAACCTTTGTCTAGTACATCCAGAGCTTCTTGTTCATCTTCCGGCCTTACCGCAACCACGAAACCTACACCCATATTAAACGTTCCGTACATATCAAGGTCAGACAAATCCCCCTTTTGCTGTATAAAAGAAAAAATCGCGGGCGGTTCCCCACTCGTTAGATCGATCGTAGCCCCCAGACTTGCCGGCAACATTCGCGGAAGGTTCTCAATCAGACCACCGCCGGTAATATGTGCCATTCCATGAACCGTCATACGGGAAAGCAAGGCTTGAATCTCCTTCACATAAATCTTCGTGGGAGTGAGAAGTTCAGCTGCAAGGGGTTTTTCCATGGGGGCATATGTTTCTCGGTAATCTAGCATCTGCTCATCAATAATTTTGCGAACGAGAGAAAAGCCGTTGCTATGTACACCTGAAGATGGTAAGGCGATGAGACGATCGCCCGCTTGGACCCCTTCCCCGGTAACGATCTCTTCTTTTTCCACGACGCCGACGGCAAAACCAGCGACGTCGTATTCCTCATCCCCATACATGCCTGGCATTTCTGCCGTTTCCCCGCCAATGAGAGCGCATCCTGCTTTCTCACAACCGTTGCTGATTCCTGCTACAATCGCTTCCATACGTGCAGGGTCAGCTTTTCCCGCTGCAATATAATCGAGAAAATACAGCGGTTCAGCCCCTTGTGCAAGAATATCATTCACACACATAGCCACGGCATCTTCCCCAATGGTATCATGCCTCTCCGCCGTAAACGCGACCATCAGCTTCGTTCCAACCCCATCGGTTCCAGAAACAAGTACCGGCTGGTTGTAATCAAGGGAGGAAAGATCAAACATACCACCAAAACCGCCGACGCCCCCAAAAACTCCGGGACGCCTCGTCTTTGCTATATGTTTTTTCATCCTTGCAACCGATTCATACCCTGCTTCAACATCCACACCTGCTTTTTTATATGCATCAGACAAAGGAAGCCCTCCTATTCTCTCCCGGTAACGACAAGATCTTTATGCTCATTCGGAATCGCAGTTGGATACTGATCGGTAAAACAGCCAAGACACTGTCCGCAATTGGGCGTGGATGAATCTCTACCAATCCCTTCCTTCAAACCATCTAAAGATAAAAAGCTCAAGGAATCAGCGCCCATCATTTCACGCATTTCTTCCGTGGAATAATTCGCCGCGATTAATTCATCCGTCGATGATGTATCAATGCCATAAAAGCAAGGGCGAATGATTGGCGGCGAACTGATGAGAACGTGAACTTCGGCGGCACCGGCCTCTTTTAACAGACGTACGAGGCGTTTACTCGTCGTCCCGCGCACGATGGAATCATCCACCATCACCACCCGTTTCCCTTCCACAACACCGCGCACAGCCGAAAGCTTCATCTTCACACCTTGCTCCCTAAGGGCTTGTGAAGGCTGAATAAACGTCCTTCCGACATACCGGTTCTTAATCAACCCGAGCTCATAGGGAAGCTGGGCTTGTTCTGCGTAACCGATGGCCGCGGAAATGGATGAATCCGGCACCCCGGTAACGACATCCGCTTCCACCTTTGCCTCCTTCGCGAGCTGCTTGCCAAGTTGTTTTCGGGCTGTATGCACATTAATCTCGTCAAGATTGGAATCCGGCCGGGCAAGGTAGATATACTCCATGCTGCAGAGCGCACGGTCTTCGGCCTCCATAAAACGTTCTGAGTACATACCATTCTCGTTAAAAATTAATAATTCTCCAGGCTCAACTTCACGTACATGTTCAGCACCGATAATGTCAAACGCGCATGTTTCAGAAGCAATCACATAGGCACCGCCCAAGAGGCCCAGTGATAACGGACGCAACCCATGGGGATCCAGGGCAACGATTAACTCATCTTCTGTCATCACAGCAAAAGCATAGGCACCAATCAGTTTCGGCAGAGCACCGTGCAGCTGCTTACGTAATTGCTTTGAAGTTTCTCGCTTCAGGAGATGTGCCAACACTTCAGTGTCAGTCGTCGTTTGAAAAATACTTCCGGTCCGTTCAAGATCACCTTTCAACATCTGATAATTGACAAGATTCCCATTGTGAGCCATTGCCATGCTGCCATCTTCCGATTTAAAATGGAGCGGTTGAACATTATCGTACCCCCCACCGCCAGCAGTCGCATAACGGACATGACCAAGCGCCTGATTTCCCGGTAATTGCTCCAGATCTCCCGACTGAAAAGCTTCCGTAAGGAGCCCTGTTCCTTTATGAATATGAAGCTTCTCATTTTCGCTTGTCACAATTCCGGCACCTTCCTGCCCGCGGTGTTGCAAGCTATGCAAACCGTAATACGTCAATTGCGCAGCCTCAGGATGTCCCCAAATGGCAAAAAGTCCGCATTCCTCGTTTATACCTTTGATCTCACCAAACATGGAATCGCTCCCTTCCAAACGTGTGTCAAGGTATCGGTCGGCTGTAAAATCAATGTTTGCTCTTCCCTTGTCTTGATGCTTAACGCCTTTTCTTCCGTTACCGTTCCATAACGTCTAGCATCTGGAATCGCCTGTTCAAGCTCTTGTGCATGCTCCGGTGCAACACTAATCACATAACGAGACTGGGTTTCAGAAAATAATTCAGCAGCATTATTTTCCATCGTCATTGCAGCACCGAATTCAGTGTCCATCACACACTCAGCCACAGCAACCGCTAAACCGCCTTCCGAAATATCATGGGCCGACTGGATCAAGCCATCCCGAATAGCACCAAGGACCTGCTGCTGGCGTTTTTCTTCCAAATCAAGATCCATATGGGGTACTTTCCCACTGATTTCACCGTCTTCAAGGAGTTGCAATTCACTACCGCCCCAGGCAGACTCAGCCTCGCCGATGACATAAATGTAATCTCCGGCCTGTTTAAAATGTTGCGTCGTTACGTGTTCAAGATCTTTAACGAGCCCGACCATCCCGACAATCGGTGTTGGATGAATCGCTTCTCCATTCGTTTCATTATAAAGAGACACATTCCCGCTCACGACTGGCGTTTCAAAGGTGTTACAGGCCTGGCTCATACCTGCAGTGGACTGTTCTAGCTGCCAGTAGATATTCGGTTGTTCAGGGCTTCCATAATTCAGACAATCCGTCAACGCGAGTGGTTCTGCCCCAGAACATACAATGTTACGTGCCGCTTCAGCCACCGCTATCTTCCCACCAATATAGGGATCAAGGGCTATATAACGGCTATTTCCATCCATGGTCATCGCGAGCGCCTTTTTTGTACCGCGAATACGTAAAACCGCACTATCGGATCCTGGCATCACGAGCGTATTGGTCTGTACCATATGATCGTATTGATCATACACCCACTCTTTACTCGCAATCGTCGGCCGTTCCAGTAATTCGAGCAACGTCGCATTATGATCCTTACGCTTTGGCCTCCACGTTGGAAGCTGTTGATGCTCCTGATACGAAAACGGTTCTTCTGAAGGAACGTCATAGACAGGGGCTTCGTCGGTCAGTGCCGTAACCGGAACGTCAGCGACGACTTGGCCCTGAAACTCGAGGGTCAGCTGCTGATCTTCTTTCACTGTTCCAATCACTGCAGACTCAATGTCCCATTTTTGACAAATGGCTTCCATTTCTTTTTCCCGCCCCTTCTGGACGACGAGGAGCATTCGTTCTTGTGATTCTGAAAGCATCATTTCGTAAGGTGTCATCCCCTTTTCGCGCTGGGGAACAACGTCTAGATTCATATCAATGCCAGACCCCTCCTTGCTCGCCATTTCCGCTGCTGAGGATGTCAGCCCGGCAGCTCCCATGTCCTGAATACCGACGAGCGCATCGGACTTCACAAGTTCAAGGCAGGCTTCAAGCACTCGTTTTTCTGTAAACGGATCGCCGACTTGTACCGACGGGCGTTTCTCTGCTGACGATTCATTCAATTCTTCAGAGGCAAAAGTTGCACCGTGAATCCCATCCCGTCCGGTTGGGGCGCCAACATACATCACCGTATTGCCCACACCGGCTGCGATCCCTTTTTGCAGATGCTTTTGCTCAATAAGACCTACACACATGGCGTTCACAAGCGGGTTTCCAGCGTACGTCTCATCGAATTGTACTTCACCGCCAATCGTCGGGACTCCGACGCAATTGCCGTAGCCAGAAATACCGGCCACCACTTCTTCAAACAAATAGCGAACATGCGGGGTAGCAAGCGGGCCAAAACGTAAGGAATTCAGCAACGCGATCGGACGGGCGCCCATAGAAAATACATCACGTAGAATACCGCCAACACCGGTCGCCGCTCCTTGATACGGTTCAACGGCAGAAGGGTGGTTATGGCTTTCCACTTTAAAAACAACCGCCTGATCATCCCCGATATCCACAACACCAGCGCCTTCACCCGGTCCTTGTAATATATGAGTGCCTGAAGAAGGAAATTGTTTGAGCAGCGGCTTTGAATGTTTGTAACTGCAATGTTCGGACCAAAGCACCGAGAATAGACCTATTTCCGTATAATTCGGTTTTCTTCCTATCAATTGAACGATCCGTTTATACTCGTGATCTTTCACGCCCATATCCGTGTATAAACGTTGAGATTGAATCTCTTCAGCAGTAGGTTCAAGTTGTAACGACATGTGTGTCCCTCCAATGGTGGTATACACTCGTAAACAAGCCGCGCCCGTCTTCACTTCCAAGTAACGTCTCCATTGCCCTCTCCGGATGGGGCATCATGCCGAGCACATTTCCTGCTTCATTCGTAATCCCTGCAATTCGCCCTGTCGAGCCATTCACATCAGATTCATAGCTAAAAACGATACGATGATTCATTTTCAACGTTTCATAGGTCTGCTCATCGCATTCATAGTTTCCATCTCCGTGCGCAATGGGAATGCGCAAAACTTCTCCTTCCTCATAGTCGCTCGTAAAACGAGTCCCGCTATTTTCAACCTTCACGTTAACCGTCCGGCAAATGTATTTTAGATTCGTATTCCGCTTCATCGCCCCTGGAAGAAGCCCTGCTTCTAATAAAATTTGAAAACCATTGCAAATGCCAACCACCGTTTTCCCTTTCTTCGCCTCGGAAACTACACTTTCCATCACCGGGGCAAAACGAGCAATCGCTCCTGAACGCAAATAGTCTCCATATGAAAAGCCGCCCGGAAGAAAAATCGCATCATACCTATCCACCGACTCCGCGGTATGAGGGATCAAATCCACAGTCTTTACATCCGTAAAATCCTGAAGTGCATGAGCCATATCCCTATCGCAATTAGAGCCTGGAAATACGATCACCGCCGCTTTCATACCTGTGCCTCCCGTTCCACTTGATACGTGTAATTTTCAATGACAGGATTGGCAAGCAGCTGCTCGCACATACTTTCAATACGAGCGTCCAAATCCGAACCTTCAGCAACCTCAAGCTTGATCCACTTCCCGACCTTCACTTCTTCAACTCCTTCGTACCCAAGCGCAGTAAGTGAATGCTGCACCGCTTTTCCTTGCGGATCCAGCACCCCTTCTTTCAACGTAATGTACACGTGCACGTTAACCATGAACGACGCCCCCAATACGAGATAAAATCGTTTCATAACCGGATTGCAATGACCCGAGATCATAACGGTATACATCTTTATCCATCTTCTCCCCCGTCTCCTTATCCCAGAAACGACAAGTATCCGGAGATACTTCATCCGCAAGAATCAGCGTGCCGTCTTCGGCAAAACCAAATTCCAGTTTGAAATCAACGAGGAGGATGCCCGCCTTTTGACAAAGCTTTAGCAGTATTTTATTCACATGTAACGCCCGCATCCGCATTTCTTCCAGTTCCTCTGCCTTCACTACCTCTAAAGCTGCGATATGGGCCTCATTGACAAGCGGATCACCGATCGCATCGTCTTTGTAATACCACTCCACAATCGGTTCAGTCAGCTCCTTGCCTTCCGCCCAGCCAAGACGACGTGCTAAACTCCCAGCCGTAAGGTTACGAACCACAACTTCAAGGGGGATCATCTGCGTCGGACGCACGATCTGTTCCGTTTCACTGATCTTTGCTTTAAAATGCGTCGCTACCCCTTCTGCTTCCAGCACCTCGAAAAAAAGAGCGGAAATCGCATTATTCAACTTCCCTTTTCCTTCCAGCACATCATGCTTCTCACCATTAAAAGCCGTCGCATCATTTTTATAAACGAGCCGCAACTCATCGTCATTCTCCGTCGTAAACAACTGCTTCGCTTTTCCTTCATACAGAAGTGCCATGCTGACATCCCCTCACCTTTTATTCATCGAGACCCACTCTGGAAAATAAAACATCGACGTTTTGCAAATGGTGACGCTCATCGAAACAATCATTCAACGTTTCTTCATCAAGAACGTTTGTCATTTTCGGCTCAGCTTCTACGAGCGATCGGAAATGAACTTTCTTCTCCCAAGCTTCCATTGCCATTGGCTGGACGAGATCATAAGCTTCCTCTCTTGCCATCCCTTTGTCAATCAACGTAAGTAGAACACGCTGCGAGTAAATCAGACCAAACGTCTTTTCCATATTTTCTTTCATATTTTCCGGATATACCGTCAACTGATCGATGATGTTCGTAAAGCGGTTCAACATGTAGTTGAGCAAAATCGTACTGTCCGGAAAAATGATCCGCTCAGCAGAAGAATGGGAAATATCGCGCTCATGCCAGAGCGGGACGTTTTCAAAGGCAGTTTGCACGTGACCGCGAATGACACGAGATAACCCTGTCATATTTTCCGATCCGACCGGATTCCGTTTATGGGGCATTGCAGATGAACCTTTTTGGCCTTTAGCAAAGTATTCTTCGACTTCTCGGGTTTCGGTTTTCTGTAAGTTACGAATCTCAACTGCCATTTTTTCAATAGATGTCGCGATCAAGGCGAGTGTGGAGATGTAGTGGGCATGGCGATCGCGCTGTAACGTCTGCGTAGAAATAGGGGCGGAATTCAGTCCAAGCTTCTCGCACACGATGGCTTCGATTTCAGGAGGTATGTTGGCAAACGTGCCGACAGCCCCTGACATTTTTCCAACGCGCACCCCTTCAGATGCTGCTTCAAAGCGTTCGATGTTCCGCTCCACTTCCGCATACCAAAGGGCGAGTTTCAATCCAAACGTCGTCGGCTCCGCGTGTACACCATGGGTTCTGCCCATCATGAGCGTATACCGATGTTCTTTGGCTTTACTCGCCAGAACATCTTTAAAGCGGTATAAATCATTACGTAAAATATCATTGGCCTGAGTTAATAAGTAGGATTGTGCCGTATCGACCACATCGGTGGATGTTAATCCGTAATGTACCCACTTCCGTTCTTCACCAAGAGTTTCGGAAACGGCACGTGTAAAGGCAACGACATCATGCCGTGTGCTCGCTTCAATCTCATGAATACGCTCCACATCAAAGATTGCTCGTTCTCTGATTTTTGTAACATCCTCTTTTGGAATGTCGCCGTGTTCAGCCCAAGCCTCGCAGGCGGCGATTTCTACCTCCAACCAAGCTTGAAATCGGTTCTCTTCTGTCCAGATACGCCCCATTTCTGGGCGTGTATAACGTTCAATCATCATGAATCCCCTCTACTGTTAGGTTCGAATGGCCAGCTGCCTGACGTTTGCGAGTGTTTCTTCAAGTGTTTTTCCGGTTATGTTCACATGTCCCATTTTGCGGCTTATCCTTGCTTCGGCCTTGCCGTACAGATGGAGGAATGCGTTCTTATACGATGGGATTTTTTCAATGGCGTCCTCTACGTGTTCACCAAGAATATTATCCATCACCACTGGTGTATTTAATTCAGGTGTAACGAGAGGCCAGCCACAAATCGCACGGACATGCAAATGAAATTGCGATACGTTACAGGCGTCCAACGTATAGTGCCCGGAATTATGCGGACGCGGGGCAAGCTCATTCACATACACTCTTCCGTCTTCGTGATAAAACATTTCCATTGCAAGTGTCCCTACGAGTGAAATGCTGTCGGCAAATGTTTTCGCCATTTGAACAGCGGATCGTTCAGCCTGGCCGCCAATACGTGCAGGGACAATGGTTCGTTTTAATATGTTATCTTCATGGTCGTTCTCTGCAACTGGAAACGTGGTCATTTCACCTTTTTCTGTTCTCGTTACAATCACTGATATCTCTTTATCAAAAGGGATCCATTGTTCCAACACCAGATCCCCTGACCCTTGCAGCTCATTATAAGCGGGTACTAGGTCTTCTCCCGAACGAATGATCACTTGCCCTTTGCCATCATATCCACCGCGACAAGTTTTCAACACAGCTGGAGTACCAAGCCTCTCGATCCCCTCTTCTAACGTTTCAAGTGAAGTTACTGCAACGTAAGGAGCGACGTCCAGAGCTGCTTTAGAAAGTGCTTCTTTTTCCCGCAGCCGATGTTGGCAAATCCTTAATAAATCAACGCCCTGGGGCAGCTTCCCTTCTTCTTCCAAAATCGCCGCTGTCCTCGTATCGACATTCTCAAACTCGAAAGTAACCACGTCGCTGGCCGCCGCTAATCTACGCACAGCCTCTTCATCATCGTAGGACGCAACGATTTCTTCATCTGCCACTTGCGCCGCCGGAGAGTTCGCTTTCGGTTCAAGCACAGCAATTGAATAACCCATCGCTTTCGCTTCCAGCGCCATCATCCGCCCGAGCTGACCGCCGCCAAGAATACCGATCGTATTTCCGGGTATAATCATGACTCTGTTCTCTCCCCCTGCGTAATAACTTCTCGAGCCTTCGCATCCCGGCGTTCATTTATTTTCCCCGCAAGTTCCTCATTGAAAGTGGATAAGATTTGCACTGCCAACAACCCAGCATTTTCAGCACCTGCATCCCCAATCGCCACCGTTGCTACTGGAACTCCTTTTGGCATTTGCACGATCGATAAAAGCGAATCCCAGCCGCTTAACGTCTTCGATTGGACAGGTACACCGATCACCGGCAGCGTCGTCTTTGCTGCGACCATCCCCGGAAGGTGAGCGGCTCCGCCCGCTCCGGCAATAATCACTTTCAGCCCCCGTTCACGCGCTTTCTCCGCGTACTGAAACATTAAATCAGGCGTTCGATGGGCAGATACAATTTTTTTCTCATAAGGGACCTCGAATTCCTCAAGAATTCCACAGGCATGATTCATTGTCACCTCATCGGATGTACTTCCCATAATGACACCAACTTCGACAACCATCTGTAACCTCCACTACATAAAAATAACCTGCTGTCCATCGCGTTTCTCAAAAAGAGGAGGCCGATTGACACAGCAGGACAAATTCTGCGCGCAAATACTACTTCCTCATAGACCAATCGTTTATGGCGATTAGGTAGAAACGTTCGAGCCTTATTCCCGAATTTATATGAGGTATTAATCGTTCATTTCTATATTTATCGTAGTATGTGTTAAAAAAAATGTCAATGCAAAGTCGAATGATTTTCTCTGGCATTAATTTTATCGTTCGGATATTACTTAATGATCTTTTATTAATGCGGATACAAAACGCATCGTAGTAAAAAATAAGCCAAAAGGCGAGTGCACCCTTCACCTCTTGACTTCTCAAATATCGAGCACTTGAACGAGTTCGGATTGTATGATGTAGCGTTCCGGAGCGTTTCCGATGTAGTCGAGGGGATAGCAAGTCGTTAATGTAAGTGTAGGAGTATCTTTGTCAACGATCACGGTCTGATCCTCCGGATCGGTGATCCATATATTCTCAACTTTATATTCGTAACGCTTCTCTCCAAATTCCACAACAATCGAATCGCCTTCATCCACCTCTCCAAGTTCAGTGAAAACCGTATCCCGGTGTCCGCTGAGTACCGTGTGACGTTTTTGATCCGGAGTGGTTGTCCATTCACTAACATACATTCCAACCCCTCGTTCCAACGTATCGTCATCAGCTCCCCAATACGTGGTGTATCCTTTTTCTAAGCCGGGAATAACAAGGCGCCCAACATCGTCCCCGGTGTCATATGTATCCCATTCATCACTCATTATAGCGGGGGAATCCGTTGACCATTCGTCTTGACGGACACTGCTCTCATTACTGACTGCTTCCGTTTCCTTTAGATTCCATTCCCTTGTTTCTTCAAGTGAAACCGTCTCTACAGCCTGAGAACTTTGCCACCACTGAATACCATAGTAGGCAGAGATCAAAAGACCGGCACACATTATCGTCAAAAGCAGTTTGTTCACATTTTCACCTCACCCTCAAAAGTAAAAAACCGCATACAGGATGCGGCTTTTTACAAAAACTTACGCTCTAACCACACGCTTTCGGAAAAAGAACAAACCGCCAGCAACAACCGCCATAGCTGCTCCTGCTAAAGCAAACAAAGGATGGGTAGATGCCGTATCAGGCAGTTCTCCCCCCTCTTCTTCTTCGATCATATCCTCCATCGGTGTAGCTTCATCCACCACATGATCTGGAACAGAAATTCCCTCGATACCGTTGAAATTATATACAGACATCTCCAAAGACTGAGTGGTATTCATACTTTCTCCATCCATATCGATATCCATATCTGTATCCATCACTAATCCGGTCATATAATACGTATCTTTATCAATCGTCATTTCATAGCTTAGGTCGTTAAAACTCACTTGATCCATAAACTCCTCAAGGAACATCGAAGAGTCTTCTCCGTTCATATCTGACCCTAGCAGCTCCTCGGTCTCTTGCAAGAGTTTTTCTCCATCTCCTTCATACGTTAACACGTATTCATCACCTGTATCCTCCACACTCATATCTTCACCAAGCGCTTCAGCTTGCGCCACATGATCGCTGGCCATAGCTGCCTCCATCATTTCATCGAAACCTGCACTAAGATCCTCTGGCATCTTCAGCCAGCCTTCCTCAGGATCCTCTGTAAAAAATCCTTCCTCCGTCCAATAGGATTCGATCGTAACCTCACCTTCTTCAGGCGTCGAAGTTGTCACGACCTGGTGCATAGCGAAAGGATCTAAAGTGATCTCATCCTCAGAGTGGGTCGTTATAGAAATCGACTCGCCATCCGTTAGGGGATCAGGCATCGTTTGTTCCATCGTTGTTTCACTAGCGTAACTCTCAAGCTCAAGCATTGCCTCATTGGACTGTTGTAAAATTTCTGACGCGCTCAACTCTTCCGCTGACACTTGCATGGAGGCTGTGCCTGACACAAGCAGAGCAGCCAGCGATAGGGGGACTGCTTTTTTCACCATATCCATCAACTCCTGCGATTTTTTTGAATAAATAGAAATGAACGTTCGTTTTATGTAAGTACATCATTGCTGAAGGAATGAAGCGCTTAAAATCTATTTATTACATTCTATATTTTATTATAATTTTCATTAAAATTAAATGTTTTCCGGTAATTTTTGGTTCATATTGGTATTAAAGGTCGATGGATTGCCGATAAGATGGATGGATCGATTGATCATTAAACATAAAAATGCTACCTTATCCAATATCCATTCGAACGGTGATTAACACAACAAACACGATTGAACGCACCATCAAGATCTCAAAAGCTTTAAAAACGATGAATCGCTTGCCTCATGAACACGGAGTGTAGTTTCGTATACTGTGAGATGTTTAAAGATCGATATGATTTTACCCTAGCGCCCCCATGGGCGACGCTAGGAAGAACGTACCCCTTAAACCTTTGCAGTTCCCTACATCCATTACACATAACGGTACTGTTTCCCTACCTAATAAAGTTCGATATTCACTCAGAAACATAACCTCTTACCTACCTCGAATGTTCATTACTTTTTCCACCAAAAAATTCAAAACTCCCTCAACTGCCCCGCAGAATACTCGCCAACTCATCTTTATTCACCAGTAAATCCGCTAACGTATAATCATCCAATACTTTCAAGAACGCCTCGTTCGCTTTATGCAAGACGCCTTTTAGACGACATACCGGGCTAATAGGGCAAGTGTGGTTTTCATTGAAACATTCAACTAACGCCATATCTTCCAGTTCCCTAACGAGCGTACCCACGTTTACTTTTTCCGGATCCATCCCGAGTTGAAGACCGCCATTTCGTCCACGAGTCGTTTCTATGTAGTTTTTCTTCCCAAGTTCATGCACGATTTTTTGCAAATGATTCGTAGAAAGGTGATAAGCTGTAGCAATTTCTTTTATAGAGGTACGGGAGCCTTCAGGAAGACTTCCGACATAAATGAGCGCACGCAGTGCGTAATCCGTATAAGATGTGAGTTGCACAGCAATCCCTCCAATCTTGTGAACTTTTATATAAAGATGCATTTAAAATATTGCTTTTTAACACAAAGAACGACTATGATAAAGATGTATTTAAAATACTACTTAATATTGGAGTGGCTTTCCTAATGTTATCCAACCATCATGTATCCATGATTAAAGAGAGTGCCCCAGTACTTGCTGAGAAAGGCGAATTCATTACAACACGCTTTTATGAGCAAATGTTTGAAGCGCACCCTGAATTGTTGAATATCTTTAATCATCGCAACCAAAAGCAAGGAACGCAACCAAAAGCACTTAGAAATACCCTTTATGCAGCTGCTTTGAACATTGAGCAACTGGAGACGCTCGTACCAGTGGTTAAGCAGATTGCCCACAAGCATCGAGCCTTGCAAGTTCTCCCTGAACATTATCCGATTGTCGGTCACTATTTACTAAAAGCGATGAAAGAAGAACTCGGTGAAGATGCAAGTGATGAATGGCTCGAAGCATGGCAGGAGGCTTATCAGGTTGTTGCAGATATTTTCATTGACGCGGAAAAAGCATTATATAAAGAAGTAAAGCAACAACCCGGCGGTTGGAGCGGCTTCCGGACGTTTGTTATCGATCAAAAACAAAAAGAAAGTAACGAGGTAACGTCTTTTTATTTGACACCTGAAGATGGCGGGGAAATCCCTACCTTTTTACCCGGTCAGTATCTGACTTTTCAAGTACAACTGCCGGGTGAGGAGCATACTCATATGCGCCACTACAGTTTGTCCGATTCGCCGGAGAAAACGTATTACCGTATTTCAATCAAACGCGAAGATGCATCGAATCAGGAGATGCCTGCTGGAAAAGTGTCAAATTATTTACATGATCATATAGAGGAAGGAGATCAATTGCAAGTGAGTGCACCTGCCGGGGTTTTCACTGTAGATCTTACTTCTGACGAGCCTATAGCCCTCCTCGGTGCGGGCATTGGGCAAACACCGCTCATGAGTATGGCAAAAGCCGCACTATCTGTAAATCCTGAGCGAAAAGTTAATTTTGTGTATACAGTAGAAAATGAGGAAAATCATGCCCTGCTTGAAGATATGAATCATTTGGATCGTGAGTATGAAAATTTCAATGCTTACATCCGTTATACCCATACCGAAGGTCGTATCAAGCAGGAGTTCCTAAGCTCGGTTGTCGATGGAAATACACAAAAATTTTATTTGTGCGGCCCTGTTTCTTTCACGACGGATATGAAAAACGACTTGCTTGAAAAAGGTGTTGCAGAGGAAAACATTGAACGTGAACAATTTAAACCATCTATATAATACGGATAAGGAAGCCGTGTCGCTTCAATGGTAACACGGCTTTCACTAAAAAATTATTTCTTTTTCACCTCAAACTCGATTCTCTGCCCCACGAATTCCACGTCGCTATCCCCTTCCTTAAAGACAGGTTTTTCGAGCCTTCGTACAGGTTGGTAACCATCGCGTTCGATTCGTTCCAAACAATCGGCAATGCTTTCATTATTAGCTACTTCGTACTTGATCTTTTTCCCCATTTAACGTCGTACCCCTTTAACCCAGAAACCGCCATTAAATTTTTTCGGTTCATGGGAAATAATAAACGCCTTTGGATCGAGCAAGCTTACGGTGTCGAACAAATCTTTTTCAGATTTTCGGGAGGTCAAAATTTCCATCATCATCCGTTCACCTTCTCGTCCGTACGTCACCCAGTTGGTCACCCCGTACCCTTTATCCCGTAAGCGGTTCGGGATATCAGGTTCATATTCTTTCGTAATCACATTAACAGTAATGTACCCTAAGGCAAGCTTTTCTTCAATTTTCATCCCTACAATGACCCCAATTCCAAAACCTAACGCATAGGCAACCACATGAAGAACAGAAGTCATATTATCGAGAACCAGCCCAAGTCCTGTAACATAGACCGTGATTTCAACCATGCCAACGACCGCGGCCCCATAGCGCACTCCCTTAAGCGTTAATATCATACGAAGCGTGAACAAACTAACGTACACAACGTTAATCATCAAAATGATGATCAAAAGCGTCCAGGCATTTTCTAGCAAAAAACTTCCCAAGGTAGCCAGCCCTCCAAAATCATGAACTTTTTCCGCAAAAATATATCATGAAAAATCGATTTCGGGAAGCATTATTTTTCGCCTTTTTCGACAAATTTTTTATTCTGTACGATCGTAGACTTTCAACGCTCTCTCTTCAATCGGGATTCGAACAAAAAAGAGCACACATGCATTCACGATCGTGAAAATGACCGCTGTAATATAGGCTTGAAATATAAGCGGAAGCAGTAAAATCTCCAGGGTCACAACAAGATAATTCGGGTGCTTTAACCAACGATAGGGGCCTTTCTGAATCACATTTTCACCCGGTAACACGATCACTTTCACATTCCAGAAACGTCCAAGCGACCCCAGTGCCCAAGCACGTAAGCCTTGCGTCCCTAAAAAAAGGATCAGTAAAATGGGCCACCCCGGTGACAAGGCAAAATCCCGAAAAAAAGCTTCAAACAAAAACGACAGCAAAAAAGCCGTATGCATGGCTACAATCCAAGGGTAGTGACCGCCGCCATACTCTTCGCCCCCTCTTGCTTTCATCCACGCTTCATTTTTTCTCGCCCACCATAATTCAACACAGCGAAAAACAATCACCCATAGATATAAGAGGATAAATAATACCATTTCCCTACCTCCATTCCAACCAAAGTAATTCGGAGCTAAAACCCGGCCCTAGGGCGGTGACAAGACCTTCATCGCCACGGGAATATCCTGATTCTATTATCTCTTTTAAAACATATAGAACCGTCGGTGATGACATATTCCCATGATTTTCGAGTACTTTGCGTGCATAGGCCGTTCGTTCAGGAGGAATCACCAGCGCTTTCTCGTAGGCTTCTAACACTTTCCTTCCCCCTGGATGAGCCACAAATGCTGTAATATCGTTATATTCTTTATCCAATCGCTGCAAAAATTGCTCGATGTTAGGACCCAGCCACTGAGATGCAATCGTAGGAATATCTCTGGAAAAGATAACGTGCAGACCGTTATCGCCCACATCCCAGCCCATCACCCGTTCGGAATCAGGCATTAACGTCGAAGCTGTATCAACAATATAAGGGCGGACACAAGAGCTGGATGGAACGTCATCTCCAACGATCAATGCACAAGCTACACCATCGGAAAATAAAGATGTGCCTACTAAATTACTCTTTGAACGATCTCCATGCTGGAAAGTTAGGCTGCATAATTCTATACAGAGAACAAGAACCCGCGCGTCTGGATAGGCTCGGCAAAATTCATAAGCCCGTGCCAATCCTGCTGCACCTCCACCACAGCCAAGCCCCCATAATGGAATACGTTTCATATGTACCGGCAATTTCAATTCATTCATGATCCTCACTTCAATGGAAGGGGTTGCTAACCCTGTGCTCGTGACGGAAATAATCGCTGTGATATCTTCGTGACTCGCTTCTGCTTTTTTTATACAGTCTTCCACAGCTTGAGATCCGAGCTGTACGGCATGCTCAACAAATGCTTGATTCTTTTCACCAAAACTGTGCGGTTCTTGATACCAATCCAAAGGTTTTACCAACTGCCTTTTATGGATTTGACTATGGTCAAACACTGTAAGCAGTCGATCAATATCGATGAAGTCTCCTGCAAACAGCGAGCGAACCATATGGGCGATATCCGTTTGCGTCACCTGATAAGGTGGAATTGCAGTTGTTACCGTTTCAATTGCAGGCATGACAGCCTCACCCCTTTATACTCTCGTCCACTGTAGCCTTTCCAATTACGTATGAAAAATGAGGCATTGCCCAAAAATTCCTTTTAAGGAAATAAAAATCCGCTGTGAGGAATACCCATCACAACGGATTTTAGTTACAAAAACTTTTTTCCCAATGCCGTCAATCAACTCGATTTCGGCGGACGGGATCTATTTTTCGGCGTAATTCTTCGGTATTCGGCGGAATCAACAGCGAATTCAGCGCACAAGTACGATTATTCGGCACTTCGGCCAAGGAATTCGGCGAAAGCGCAATTCCCGTTCCATCATCACGATGATGTCTTTTTCTTTATAATCCCTTGCTCTCGGGCCATGATTTTCGCTACCCGAGGAGCCAGCCATAAGGATGGTAGTAAAATTAAAGAGACTGGGACGGCAGTAACGACAATAAAGGATTGTAAGGCACCAATGCTTCCTTCCCCTAACATAATAAGGATCGATGCCATTGCCCCCATAATGATGGCCCAGAAAACACGCATTCCTTTTTGCGGATTATCCCTGCCTGTAATCGTGATCGAAATCGTATAAGACAACGTATCAGCTGTCGTTGCAACGAAAATAATAGCCACAATCAAAAAGCCTGTGGCGAGCCAAAAGCCACCGGGCAGCTGGGTAACGATCGCGTTAATCGCAGCAGGTAAGCCGCCGGCATCAAGAGGGGCGCTCACCGACCCTGGATGTTGAAGTTCATGGAATATTCCAGTGCCGCCAACAATCGTAAACCAAAAATTCATCACCAGTGGAGATATAATCAGAACGGCAAGGAATAACTCCCGCAAGGTTCTTCCATGAGAGATACGGCTGATAAAAATCGCCATTAGGGGCGCATAACCAATAAACCAACCCCAGAAGAACAGCGTCCATTGTGAAAGCCAACCATCATCTCCTCGATAAAATGCGAGCTTTAAAAAGTCCTGTACATAAACGCCAAATGCCCCAAGGAAGTTATCAACGATAAATTTACCCGGGCCAATGAGTAAAATGAGCACACTTAGAAATATGGCGAAGGCTATGTTAAAACGGCTGAGAAATTGGATCCCTTTATGAACCCCTGTCATTGCAGAAATAGCTGCAATTAAAACAAGGCCAAAAACGATGACTAACTGGGTGACCAGTGTATTAGGGACACCGAACAACTCATCCATCATATAGGCAACCTGTAATCCAAGAAACCCAATGGGACCGATGGTTCCAGCCGCAACAGCAACAATGGAAAAAGAATCCACCAATGTACCTAAGGTACTTTTTTCCATGATCTTTTCCCCAAAGATCGGATACAGTAAAATTCTAGGCTTCAGCGGCATACCTTTCGACTGTCCATACATCAACACAACCACTGCCAGCGTTCCATTCACGGCCCAAGCCAGGAATCCCCAATCCAGAAACGATTGCGCCAACGCTGGAAAGATGGTTGCTTCCTCAGCCGGAGGAGTGTCCCCATACATTGGAGGGGTTTCGAGAAAATGATACACAGGTTCAGCAGCTGCCCAAAATACACCACCTCCGGCCATTAATGTCGTAATAATCATTGCAATCCATTTAAAATTGCTCGTTTCAGGACGATCTGTAAGGCCTAAACGAATGTTTCCATACTTTGAAATCATTAAACCAAGCGCAACGGCAAAAATTGCCACCATTAACACTTGCCAAAAGGCACCAAAGTATGTCGTTGACCATCCAAATAATAGATCTACGATATCGGCCACAACATCCGCTTGAATCAGTGAGGCGAGCACAAAAAGTACTAGGATGCCACCGCTGATGGCGAACACAGGCCAATCTGTTTTTGCTTTCAATATCCAAACCTCCCAAGTTATAAAAACACGCAATTCCAGACATTATCACTATAAGTAACGCTATGCAACCATAAATTTGTGCAGATACGATCATCATAATGTTCCTGAAACCTTATATTTATAATGACTAAACTTGAGAGGTTTATTCGTTTTGCGCTTAAACCCTTACAAATCCTTGGTATGCTCCCTACTGCGTTCTCTCTTAATGTGCAATGTATCCTCCCCCACCTTGATTCCTTAAAGTATACCGAGCATTTCATTTTTGACGTCCGTAATGAACATGTGCCCGGGAGCATGCGTAATCATAAGGTCAGGTTTACTTGCCAGCGCGACTGATTGCGAAGTTACCCCACACGCCCAAAAAACCGGGACCTCGCCCTCTTGGATGCTCACAGCTTCACCATATTCCGGTTCGTCCATGTTTGAAATACCAATAAAATCAGGGTCGCCGATATGGACAGGTCCGCCATGCACATCCGGAAATCGCGATGTCACTTGCACCGCCCGTACAACTTGATCTTTCGCAATCGGTCTCATACTGACAACCATTGGCCCGTGAAAAATTCCAGCCGGCTCCGTTGGGATATTCGTTCGATACATGGGAACATTACAACCTTCTTCATTATGGCGAATCCCTATACCATTTGCGAGGAGCGCCTCCTCAAACGTAAAACTGCATCCCAAGAGGAATGCAACCATATCATCTTGCCAATGCTCAGTTATATCTGTGACTTCTTCGACGAATGTCCCACCTTTATATATATGATATTTGGGGATATCTGTACGTACATCTGCACCCGGCGCAAATTTACGAGCGAAAGCTGAGCCCACGTCAGTAACATCAAGCACTGGACATGATTTCGGATTCCGTTGGCAAAACAATAAAAAATCAAAGGCGAACGCTTTTTTCAAAATAACGAGATTTGCTTGCGTAAATCCGCTGGCAAGACCAGACGTTGGGGATTTCATCTCTCCGCATCGGATTTTTTCCATTAAAAGTTGTTTACTCTCCATTCTAGGGCCTCCCTCTACCATTTAGCATATAGTCGCTCATCACTTCTTTTAATTATAAAAAATCACCAAATTCTCTTCCCCCATCTAATTTCATCACTTCTCCATTCATAATCAAACAAATGTCTGAAGGAAGAGCAAATGCGGTAGAAGCCTTTCATCTAGAATAAATGGGGGGAGGGTTTTTGCAAAGGTTTATTTTATCCTAACAACGGTAATTTAATAAAGGTATGGATGATTTACAATCGTTGAGGAGGAAAGATAAATATGGACGAAGCGTCACTGGGGAAAATAGGGTTAGGAACAGCTCCTCTAGGAAATATGTATCGCGATATTCCGGAGAAGGAAGTCAAAGCAACCATTGATGCTGCCTGGGACCATGGCATTCGCTATTTCGATACAGCCCCCTTTTATGGAGCCGGCTTATCTGAAATACGAGTAGGAAATGCTTTATCCCAATATAATCGTGATGACTTTATGTTAAGCACAAAAGTAGGCCGTGTGATTTCGGACGAATGGGAAGAGAAAAATGGGCTGTTCGAATTTGGCCGTAAAAATAAAGTTATTACTGACTACAGCGAAGATGCAACTCTCCGGTCAATCGAACAGAGCCTGGAACGCTTAAAGACGGACCGATTAGATTTCGTCTATGCACATGATATTTCACCAGATTTCCATGGGGACGAATGGATTTCAAAGTTTGATACGGCCAGAAAAGGAGCATTCCGCGTACTAACGCGTCTCCGTGAAGAGGGGGTTATTAAATCCTGGGGCATTGGAGTGAATACGACGGAACCGATAGAACTGGCGTTGGAACTGGAAGAATCGAAGCCAGATTTGTGCTTGCAGGCTACCCACTATACTCTTTTGAATCATGAGCGTGCGCTGCAGCGATTAATGCCTGCCGCACAAGAAAAAGGTGTTGGCATTGTTGTCGGCGCTCCGTATAATTCAGGGGTCTTAGTCGGAGGTTCTCACTATAACTATCAAGAGGCGCCTTCAGAAATTACATCGAAAGTAGCACAAATAAAAGAGATCGCACAGCGCCACCAGGTAAGCCTAAAAGCCGCTGCTCTTCAATTCTCCACAGCGCATCCAGCAGTCGCCTCCGTGATCCCTGGTTCCAGCCGTCCCGAGAGAATTAATGAAGACATCACAGCAATAAAAGCTGAAATTCCATCAGCATTCTGGCAGGAAATGCGTGAACAAGAGCTGGTTTCACCGATGGCCCCGCTGCCTATTCATGAATAAGTTTTCACTAGAATGACTAAAAGTACAGGGGGAAATAAGAAGCCATCACTTGATTAAAGCTGTTGGCTTCTTTTCTCGTATAGATGAGGATTATTAAACCCTTTGTCATAGAGTCGGACCTAAAGTGTTGATGTCAAGACCTCTTGTTTTAAACTCAAATACTAAAGTATAGTGCCTTTATAACTAAAATATAAACGAATGGACCTTTCGTTTGTAAATGAGGGTCCGCAATGATCTTCAGAAGAAGGAACAGGGAAACCAATAAAATAAATGACAACTGAAACGCCTAGGAGATGTCTAAAATATTTTCGCCGAATTCCTTAGCCGTAGCGCCGAATAATCATTTCATGCGCCGAATTCTCGGATGATTGCGCCGAAAAACAAAGGATGGCGCCGAATTATTGGGTCCTACCGCCGAAAAGAAGGTTAGAAGCATCGAATGCAGAAGCTGCCCTTTTGGGGCAGCCCCTTTTTCGTTGACTTAATGGAGAAGTATAAGTTTGATAAAATATGGATCATAGGAAATAACATCAATGAGGAGATATGACGATGACCATATCCATTAGACAAGAACGACCCGAAGATTATAAAGATACTGAAAAAGTTATCATAAACGCATTCGCTGACGTAGCATTGAGTGATCAAAATGAACATGTATTGGTATCACGTATTAGAACATCCGACGCATTCATTCCATCGTTATCTGTAGTAGCGATAAATGGGGACAAAGAGGTTATTGGCCATATTCTGTTATCCAAAATAAAAATAGTTGATGACTATCAATCTACAGAATCACTTGCACTCGCCCCTGTTTCTGTCTTACCCGAGTATCAAAGTCAAGGCATTGGAAAACGTTTAATTCTTGAGTCATTAGAAAAAGCGAACGAACTTGGATACCATTCTGTAATTGTAATGGGGCACCCGAAATACTATCCAAAATTCGGCTTTAAAAAAGCATCTTTATGGGGAATAAAAGCCCCCTTCGAAATACCAGAAGAAACATTGATGGCACTAGAATTAAGAGAAAATAGTTTGCACCATGTTTCAGGAGTTGTGGAATACCCAAGCGTATTTTTTGAATGAAAGAATCCTTACCCGACACGTAATTAAAAAACAGGCTGGAGCTTCTCCATGCCTGCTATTCGTTACCGATTTGTAATTGTTTC
This sequence comes from Geomicrobium halophilum, assembly GCF_014207655.1. GTDB lineage: Bacteria > Bacillota > Bacilli > Bacillales > Marinococcaceae > Geomicrobium > Geomicrobium halophilum. The sequence goes on from NZ_JACHHJ010000004.1 coordinate 219,304, forward strand.
AGGGTAAAGATCATGATATAACCGCCGCTGTTCAGCCATTTCTTCATACTTGCTGCCAGGTTTTCCATAATTCACATATGGATCAATGGAAATCCCGCCACGTGGCGTAAATTTCCCCCAGACCTCAAGATATCTTGGTGCCAACGCTTCAACAAGGTCATTCACGATGATATTCATCGCGTCTTCATGAAAATCCCCGTGGTTTCGAAAACTGAATAGATAAAGCTTCAACGCCTTACTTTCCACCATCTTCTCATCAGGAATGTAGCTAATATAAAGGGTAGCAAAATCCGGCTGTCCCGTCATCGGACAAAGCGTTGTAAATTCAGGCGTGTTAAACTTCACAAAATAATCCCGATAAGGATGCTGATTGTCAAAAGTTTCTAGTAGGCTAGGGTCGTATTCAAATTTGTACGTTGTCCCCTCGCTGCCGAGATGACTAAGTTCTTTTCCTTCTTGTTCAGCCATGTTTAATCTCCTTTAAACACCTTGTTTATTCCCCCACAAAAGAGCATGAATCTGGGGTAATACACGGACATGATTTAATTGTTCATCCTCCATGATCCGTTCGACAAGCCATTCATATTTTTCCAGAAGTTGATCTCGTAAATGAGCTGGATCCGGATTCTCCAAATCATCATTTCCAACTTGCAAATAAAAAGGCACACCTGGATAACGGTTGTGTACCTGCTTCGCATAGGTGATATCTTCTTCATTGAAAATAACGATTTTTAAACTATGGTTCCCCTTTTGGCGCTCAGACAACCGTGTCATGAAGGTATCCAACCGTGACCAATCGGTATTCATTTGCGAGCTTGGCGGTTTCGGAGAAATGGTAACATCATCGACGGCTAGCAGCCAATCTTGCCAAAATGAACCTTGCGTTTCCACCGCTGACTCGATGCCTTTATCCCGGAAAAGTTCGAGCAAATCAGCAATACCTGCATGAAGTGCTGGATTACCACCGGAAATGGTCACGTGGGAAAAACGATTTCCACCCTTTTCCTCAAGCTCCATCATAATTTCACTAGCTGCCATCGGGGTAGGCTTTTGACTTCCGTCCCAGGTAAAGGCGGAGTCACACCATGAACATCGATAATCGCAACCGCCAGTACGAACGAACATGGTTTTCTGACCGGCGACGATCCCCTCCCCTTGCACGGTAGGACCAAATATTTCCAAAACAGGAATTTTTCGACTCATCGATGATCGCCCCGCTTCGGACGATAGATCGCGTAACTCGTCGGCGTCTCTCGAACGATCACTTGCAGGCAATACGGACGGTTTTCCAGTACAGCCAACCGATTATCTACCTGTTCCCAGAACTGGCGGGCAACAACTTCTGTCGTCGGCAGCCCATCTTCAAATGAGGAATGATCGTTTAAAAGTGTATGATCGTACATTCCATGAATTTCATCTTTTAACACTTTAAAATTTACGAGAAACCCTGAGTCATCAAGGTTGTCTCCGGCGATTGTCAAATTTATAAAATACGTATGGCCATGCGTTTCCCGGCATTGGCCAGCGTCTTTATGATCAATAAAATGGGCAGCAGCGATTTGCATGTCTTTATTCAATTCATAACGAAAGTCATGAAAGACTTGCGGATAAAATTGTTGCAACATTACGCATCCCTGTCCTTGCTATTTAAATACTTGTCCAGTCCTTGTCCTCGTAGTTGACATGCTGGACATTCACCGCAGCCCTCGCCACGTACTCCATGATAACAGGTGAGGGTGTAGTTTTGGACGTAATCCAGTTTTCCTAACTCATCCGCCAGCTCCCAAGTTTCGGCTTTATCTAACCACATGAGGGGAGTGTGCAGAACAAAGGTCTCATCAATCGCCAAGTCAAGCGTGACATTCAATGATTTCACAAAACTGTCCCTACAATCGGGATACCCGCTATAATCGGTTTCACACACACCTGTCACGACATGATAGGCGTCTCGCTGCTGTCCAAAAATGGCAGCAAATGATAGAAAAAGTAAATTACGCCCAGGTACAAATGTACTAGGCAACTCCCCGTCTTCACCATCGCTCACTTTAATGTCGCTTCGCGTCAGTGCATTTGGGGCCAATTGGTTCAGTAAACTCATATCGAGTACATCATGCTCTACACCTACATCCGCAGCAATTTCCTTGGCTACTTCAACTTCTTCATCATGACGCTGACCATAGGTGAAAGTGACCGCGTACACTTTCTCAAATCGCTCCAATGACCAAAATAAACAGGTCGTGCTATCTTGTCCGCCACTAAATACGACGACGGCTTTCCCTTGCTTCATCGTTTTCTCTCCTTAAAAGTACAGGACAAACTCATACGGCTTTCTATTCTAGCCAGTCTCCTTTATAATTTCAATCCCTATTATGATAAGGGATTTATCAATAAAAATAAAGATTTCTGCTTTATTTCTCGTTCGAGTTCAAAACGAGAAGACTTCGTTTAAATTCGGGGAGGCAAAAGCTATTGAATCCCATAATTATTATATACAACAGCAAACGTTCGTCGATCTTCTAGCGGTGTCACCTGTTCAACCGTACGATTGTCTTGTCCCACATGAATTAAGTAAAAACCTTCACCATTATGGGCAAGATAAAATTTTGGGTTTCCTCCGAAAGTGTACTTCGACCCTGTGCCCACATACTGATATAAAAACGTATCCCACTCCGTTTCCTCTTGGATACCAGATTCGAGCGTCTGCTGTTGACTTATATCTGCAAGATAACTGACTGAAAAAAAGATGGTTACTACTAAAATAGAAAAGAAGAGAGCAAAGATAGAAAGCTTTCGCTTCAATCTCTTTTGCTGCATCTCCTTGATCGTTTTTGCCCGAATGTCTCCTGCTAGCACAGCTGATCAGCCTCCTAGAGTACAAGAGTGAACCCTTCTCTAGTAAATCTATGAAGCATCAGCTGTGGATATTCATATGAAATGGACGAATCATGCTCCTACACCCATACCCTTTTCCTGCTAGGTTCATTTGCATCTAACAGCCAAAATGAAGAGCGTTTCCCTTAGCAGGCCATCTTTTAGAAAACTTGGCTTTTCGCCAAGCTATTATGCCGAAAGCCTTACTTGCTATCATTACTATATTGCCATTTCGATCGTAATTGCGGTCGTTGATAGGACGCCATCCTTTCTAATAGTGTTGCTGAAGATGGGGAGACGTTGAGCAATTCAAGATTATCTTCGTTAGAAAAGCCCTCTTGAACACTATATTGAATCATCTTTAAAAGAGGCTGAAAGTAACCGTCTACATCTAATAGACCGATGGGTTTGTCATGAATGCCGATTTGCGCCCAACTGTAGATCTCAAACAATTCCTCAAATGTTCCTGCTCCCCCAGGTAACGTGATAAAACCATCGGACAAGTCACTCATTTTCGCTTTCCGTTCATGCATGCCATCGACTTCAATTAATGAGGTTAACGATCGGTGAACAATCTCGCCGCGAAATAACCCTCGGGGCATAACGCCGATCACCTCACCCCCTGCCGCCAACACTTCATTGGCTACTTCACCCATTAAACCGACGCTTGACCCTCCATAAACGAGGCGGATATTTTTTTCTATCAGCAACCGACCAAGTGTCCTTGCTTCCTGCGCATAAGCTTCGTTCCGGCCTGGATTGGAGCCCGCAAAAACACAAATGGTATCCATCAGAAGCACCTCTTTCATTTTTCACAAGTTGATTTTTTGGCATCACTGCTGTAATTTCATTATAATAATAACAATCATCGCTCTTGAAAGGAGTCCTCTGAGCATGACAAACCAACAACAAATAGCGGCTAAAATTTGGGACCCTACCCTTTATGACAATACAGCCCAATACGTTTTGCACTATGGAGAAGACGTTCTTCACTGGCTAAATGCAAAAGAAGGCGAGACCATTATTGACCTTGGATGTGGCACCGGGCATCTGACTGCAAAAATTGCAGAATCCGGCGCCAAAGTAACAGGCCTTGATAACTCAGAAGCTATGATTCACGAAGCGAAGACGCATTATCCAAACCTTACTTTTAACATCGCCGATGGCACTGATTTTGAAGTAGATACACTGGTCGATGCCGTGTTTTCTAATGCTGCTTTGCACTGGATGACTGACCCTCAATCCGTCATCACTTCCGTTTCTAAAGCATTAAAGCCAGGTGGAAGATTTGTCGGAGAAATGGGCGCGAAAGAAAACATTGCCACCATTATCGCTTCGATTAACATGGCCTTCGTAGAAATCGGTCAAGAACCGATGCCAGCCGTATTCCCTTGGTACTTCCCAAGTCTAGCAGAGTACGCTGCGTTACTCGAAAAAAATGGTTTTACCGTTGAACAAGCTGCCCAGTTTCAGCGTCCCACAGCCTTGAACAATGGTCCTGAAGGACTCAAATCCTGGATGAAGAACTTTGCTGACCCTTTACTACAGCCGTTGAGTAAAGAAGACCAGGAATTTGTCCTAGAGCGCACGATCACCTACGCAGAACCAGCACTCGTTGATGATGATACATGGTTCGCTGACTATGTACGACTTCGTTTTGTAGCTGTAAAAGATGAATAAATTTAAGACAGGGCTGCCCCAAAAGGGTAGCTCCTTTCATTTGATGCTTCTTTCCTCCTTTTCGGCGGGAGGACCTAATATTTCGGCGAAACACCCGAGAATTCAGCGCACGACATGGTGATTCGGCGCTACAGCTAAGGAATTCGGCGAAAAGCCCTGTCTTCCTCTAAGCATTATAGAGAAAAAATATCGACATTATTCTCCTATTTTCCCGAAAATCCTTGACGCCCGTCTTTTACTCCTGTTATATTAATAATTGTTCAACCAGCGGAACGGGGCCATAGCTCAGCTGGGAGAGCGTCGCGCTGGCAGCGCGAAGGTCAGGGGTTCGAGTCCCCTTGGCTCCACCATATACATACTTGTGAACCCACGCAGTTCCCCACTAGGGGGGCTGCGTTTATTTATTTTCTAGGCACCAATAACATTTCTTAACGGCCGCCTACACATAAGATTGAATCATATGGTACTCCGTGCACCTGCGGCTCTGGGCATTATACTCTAATGTCTAGTATTCTTGTTATTCCTCATACATAATTTCCGTGCCCCACCCCTATTTGCTGAAGCAGCTGAATCGAAAGCCCTGCAGCAATTTTGTTGATTATCGAGGACGTAAGAGAAACAACCACTTCGACATTATCCATGAAAAGAGACCGGCTTCATATTATAACCGGCCTCAAATGCTAAGATAACTGGTATTTCTTCAACTTGCGTACAATGGTGGCCTGACTTGTCCCTAATACTTCAGCAATTTTGTACGTATTTTTATAACGTGTTAGAGCTTTTTTCAATAGAGCTTTTTCCGAACTTTCGGTAGCTTCTTGCAGAGTAGTCATCCCTTGTAGCGGCGATCCTTTTTCCGTATCTTCATAAAGGTCAGCGGGAAGGTCGCTCATATCAATCATCGTTGTAGGGATCGTAACGACCAATCTTTCCACTAAATTCGCAAGTTCCCTCACATTTCCCTGCCAATGCAACCGATAGAAAAAGTTTAAGATTTCTTCTGAAAATTGCTTGTTGACATCGTACTTTTGATTATATTTTTGCAAGTAAAAATCAATCATTGACAAAATATCTTCTCGTCTGTCCCTTAATGGCGGAATGTGAATAGGGATCACATTGATACGGTAATATAGGTCTTCTCTAAACTCTCCCTCTCTTACCATTTTCTTCAGATCCCTATTTGTAGCGACAATCACCCGTACATCAATCCACTTCGTTGTCGTACTGCCAATTCTTCGAAGTTCCCCTTCTTGCAGCACTCGTAATAACTTAACTTGGAGCTCTAACGGAAGTTCTCCAACTTCATCTAGGAAAAGCGTACCGTTATTGGCTAATTCAAACATACCGGCTTTACCATCTTTTTGAGCACCTGAAAAAGCACCTGCTTCATAACCAAATAATTCAGATTCCAACAAGGAAGCGGGAATTGCGCCACAATTGATTTTTATGAACTCCCCTTTTTCTGAACGCGGGCTATGCTCATGTACATGCTTAGCAAAAACATCTTTCCCGACTCCGGTTTCTCCAAGGACCAATATCGTTGCGTCGATATTAGCAACCCGCTCACCCGTTAGAAAAATGCTTTTCATTTCCTCGCTTTCACATACAACATCATTCGTAACATCAGGAGTCGCTTGTATGTTATTCAGCTGGGATTTATAAAACGAATTTAATTCTCTAATTTTCTGTAATTCATCTCTCAATTGCTTTAAGTCTGTCATATCCCGGATGTTTGTAATGACTTTTTCTACTTCGCCTTTTTCATTAAAAACCGGGCTCCCTGTAAGCATAATTTCGGTGTTCCCTTTTCCCCGCTGGTAAACCGTAACCGGCTTCTTCTCTTTTACGACCTTAAACGTAACTGGATCTTCCAAAATTCCTCGTTTAACAAGTTGATTCACATTTTTGCCAATATAATATTCCTTAGGAATATTCGTTATCCGCTCAATCGCATGATTGGTCTTAAGTGTCTTTCCCTCTGCATCTGTAATGTAGATCGCATCATAACTATTTTCTAGTAGACTATGCAACTCTCTTTCCATCTTTTCATACTGCTCACCATGATGAACCGCGGGGAAAAATAAATAGAAATAATAGTTCGCCATAGAATCGTGCTCATATTGTTCCACGATAAAATGATGGCCATCTATTTCAACCTTTTCCTCCTCGTTCTCGACTGCCTCTATCAACTGATCGAAACGGTTTTCAAACCTTTCTTTTGCTTGTGGGTTACTTGCAATCACCTGTCCCCGATCATCGACGAGCAGCATAGGAATTGGCAGATTGGACCATTCATTGGATGCTAACTCTCTTATCGTCAATTACACACACTTCCTCAAAGAGAATATATTTTTTGATTATATTTTATTATACAGAATAATCATCCAACTTCACAGTCCCCCCTCTGTCTATACTCCCCTAGTGGACGTTGGCTGAATCAGCCACTCACGCCAATGATTGTTACATCGACGATTATTCCTGTGTCATCATTTGGTAACTAATGCTGCGCGCCGCGCCGAAAAAGTTCCTCAAGCGCTGAATAAAACCCCAGTGCGTCGAATCCCATTTGCCTCACGCTCGATCACACCGTATCCTCAACAGTAACAAGGTGATAAGCTGGTACGTGACAGAAAAATATGACCGATACAAATAATACACAAGAGGTACACAGTCTCATACAAAAAAGCCTGAGTCCGAATCTGCGGAACTCAGGCTACTTCATATAGCTCTCTTATCATTTTACAATCGTTAGGCGCAAAATCACTGTCCTTGAGCTTCTTTCTTTTGTTGGCTCCGTAATTGACCGCAGGCAGCATCAATATCTTCGCCTTGTTCAAGGCGGATGCCACATTTAATGCCCTTTTGCTTCAAAGTGTCATAAAATGCTTGGATGGCCTCGTCGTCACTACGCTGGTATTGATCATGTTCACTTACCGGATTATATGGAATCAGATTTACATAAGTGAGACGTCGATTCTCCCCAATGAGTTCAGCAAGTTCACGTGCATGTTCCTCGTGGTCATTCACGTCTTTGAGCATAATATACTCATACGTAATTCTTCGATTTGTTTTCTCCATATAATATTTGACAGCATCGACAACTTTTTCAATCGGAAAGGCACGATTAATTTTCATAATTTGTGTACGCAATTCATTGTTCGGTGCATGGAGTGAAACGGCTAAATTAATCTGAAGCTGAAGATCAGCGAATTCATAAATTTTATGAGCCAATCCACTTGTCGATACGGTAATATGCCGACCGCCAATCGCAAGCCCCTTATGATCTTTAATCACATTAAGAAAGTCAACCATATTATCGAAATTATCAAATGGCTCGCCAATCCCCATTACGACAACATGACTGACTCTTTCATCGTTCCCTTCCTCATCTAAGTGATGTTGAACCCGCATAATTTGCTCTACAATTTCGCCACTCGACAAGTCTCGATCTTTCGTTAGAAGCCCACTCGCACAAAAACTGCAGCCAATGTTACAACCAACTTGTGTCGTCACACATACCGATTTGCCATATTTTTGATCCATTAAAACCGTTTCAATCAAGTCCCCATCTTCTAATTGAAACAAAAATTTAATTGTACCGTCTTCCGATTGCTGTTTTATATAATCACTTAAGGATCTAATCACAAAATGATCGGCTAATAATTCGAGGCAATCTTTGTTTACATTTGTCATATCATTAAAGTCTGTGACCCGTTTCCTATATAACCAATCCCATACCTGGGATGCACGAAACCTTTTATGACCACGATCCATCAACCATTCGGTTAATTGATCAAATGTTAATCCATAAATGGATTCTTTTTGCATGGTATACCCTCTTTTCAAACTTTGAAATCACCTCCATTCTACTTAAAAATGCCCGATAGGGCAAATGCTCATCTTTTAAAGCATATCTGTTAGAAGAGCAATAGCCTCCATCCATTCTTACCCCTTCATTTATCCCTCCATATTCACCACTAACTTCCCGTATGTTTTTCGTCCCCCTAGAAGTTCTAATGCATGAGGAACTTCTTCAAGCGAGAATTGTTGATAAATCAATGGTTTAATTTTTCCTTCATTATATAAAGAACAGAGTTGTTTGTGTATATTTCTCATTTCATCTTCATAAAGGCGGGCAAAATATCCCCAATGAACGCCGACGACAGAATAGTTCTTCACCAATGCATGGTTTGCAGGTGCTTCCGGAATCCGTCCTCCGGCAAAACCAATCACGAGCAGACGCCCCGCGAATGCAATACATTTCCGGGAGCGATCAAACGTGTCACCGCCTACCGGATCGAAAATCACATCGGCACCACGTCCTTCTGTTTCTTTTTTTACAATATCCACGAAATCTTCAGATAAGTAATCGATGGCTACATCTGCTCCTAGATCCTTGGATACCTGTACTTTCTCTGGGCCACCGGCGGTCGCGATAACTCGTGCCCCTATGGCTTTTCCGAGTTGAATGGCCGCTGACCCTACCCCACCGGAACCAGCATGGACAAGTAAGACCTCATTTTCCTTTATATTGCCGCGATCGTGTAATGCATAATAGGCGGTTTGGTACGTGATATACATGGCGGCCGCATCATCATACGGCATGGAATCGGGGACACTGAAAACGGAATTTTCAGGCACTGATACCCATTCTGCTAACCCGCCTGTAGGCAAATTGGGGCTGGCAAGCACCTTTTGGCCAGCATAAAATGAACTTCCCGCCCCGACAGCTTCTACCGTACCGGCAATTTCCGCCCCAGGTGTAAAAGGCAGCGGCGGTTTTTCCTGATATTTGCCCTGACACAACAAAATGTCAAAAAAATTTAATGCCGCTGCCTTTGTTCGAATGAGAACATGACCTTCTTCTTGAACCGGTTTTCTTCCTTCTTCTAAAGATAATGCCTGCCCAGGATCAGCGAGTTCTTTTACGTACCAAGCACGCATGTGTCTCATCCCCTCTCTTATCTTTTAAAAGCTGCTGCTCCATCATCAATGTAATGAATATGAGCATTCATAAACGATGCATCATCACTTGCCAAAAACGTGACAAGTTTAGCGACGTCTTCCGGTTTTCCGGCTTTACGTCTCATTTGTGCTTTTTCAATTTTGGCCCATATCTCCGGATCTTTCTTCCATTCTTGAACAATATCCGTTTCGATGAGTCCTGGTGCAATCCCCGTTACCCGAATATTATGGCGGGCTAAGTCTAGGGCCGCTGCCCGTGTCATGGAAACGACAGCTCCTTTGCTTGCATGATAGGCAAACCGGTTTCGATCTGCGATATATGCATAAATGGAGGCTGTGTTAATGATCACACCACCGTTTTCTTTCATTGCGTTAGAAGCAGCTTGAATTCCATAAAAGACCCCGTGTTGATTGACGTTTACGGTCTGATGATAGTCTTCAATTGGTGTATCCTTGACACTATGAGGCGCCATGTTAATTCCGGCATTGTTATGCATAATGTCCAGTTTTCCAAAGCGGTCCACGGCCTGGCTTACCAATGCTTCGACACTTTCGTACGATGTCACATCCACTTCTACAAATATTGCGGTTTTATTAAGCTTATTCATTTTCTCTACCGTTTCCTGGCCTGTTTGAACATTCCTGTCCGCAACGACGACGCTCGCCCCTTCTCTTGCAAATTCCAAAGCCGTCGCCCGTCCAATGCCGGAGCCTGCTCCCGTAATGATGGCAACCTTTCCTTTTAATTTCACCCTCTCACCCTCTCATTCCCATCTGAGTTTTTGAGGAATAAAACCCAACTCACCCTCCGATTGGATCCCTATATTAGACTCAGATGCACCGATATCTACCGTAAATTGAAATAGCTCTTCCATGCCTAATTTCATCAAATTGCGACCTACCCGTCCCTTTGCTAAAAGTTCAGCGATCGCTTCCTTTGAATTATAAGGATGGTTTAACGCAAACAAAGCAGCATCATTTAACTTAACATCCTCGATATTTAAACGTGATAAGATTAGATTCGCACAGACGTAATCCTCTAACGAGAAATGTCCTCCTGAACCAGCACAGATAATGATGACATCTTTTGTGGATGCATGGTTCAAGTAATCAGCAACCGTATTGACATTTCTTAAATTGCCCAAAATCAATTTCTGTGCTTGTTTTGCCTTGGAAATTGCACGTGTTCCATTTGAAGATAGAAAAATAATATCTTTGTCTTTCACAAGTTCAGGTGTATACTCATCCGGCAAATGCGCGCAATCAAACCCCTGTACAGCCTTTCCTCCCTGTTCTCCACCCGTAAGAATAGAAGAATGATTGAGCTTTGCTTTCAGCTGTTTGGCTTCTTCAACGTTTTCAACTGGAAAAATTCTCCTGGCACCGCGTTCCATAATGGTAACAAGCGTCGTTGTCGCAAGCAGCACATCGATGACGACTACAGTTGCGTCTTCAAGTCGTTCCGGCTTAATTTCTTCTGTCGTTAACCATAATTGACACCTATCCATTTCGGCATTTTTCACCTCCCGTAGAAGCGTTGAAAATAGGGGATACCTTAAAAATATATGCGCCGATGAATGTATTTTCGCCAAATTCCTTAGCCGTAGCGCCGAATCATCGTGTCGTGCGCTGAATTCTCGGGTGATTCCGCCGAAAAACACGGATTGCGTGCGCCAAAATATTGGGGCCTCCCTCCGAAAGGGAGGAAAGAAGCATCGAATGCAGAAGCTGCCCTTTGTGGACAGCCCCCTCTCTATTACTCATAAACAGCAAACACGGCTTCTCCTCGCAAGACGTCTTCTCCCGTTTCCTTACGAGCCCTTACATCAAACGTGATTTTGTCTTCACTTTGCTCCTTGACTTCGGCTTGAAGCGTAATCACATCATCAAGAAAAACCATTCCACGAAAGCGGATATTATACGTTTCTATATACCCCTCTTCATAATAAGGGGTAAAAAGTTTGGCCAAGTTCCCCATCGTCCACATTCCATGGGCAATAATACCGGGCAAACCTGCTTTCTCTGCTTCTTTATCAATCGTGTGAATCGGATTATAGTCTCCAGATGCGCCTGCATATTTTATTAAGTCAAGTCTCGTCACAGGAGGAAGAGTCACGGATGCTAATGTATCGCCAAGTTGTTTCGTCGTTAATGTGCTCACGCTTCCATCCCCTTTCGTACGGCCTCTGTAATGATGACGACTTGTTCAGCGCGAAAAATAAGGTTTCCATCCGTATCTTCCCCGCACCCTTCGAGCTTCAGGATGCCCATTGATCCGCTCTTTCCTGTTTTCTCCTTATAGTCTTTCACTTGCGTGTAACAAGCAATCTCTTCACCAACGAGAAGCGGGCGCTCATAATGATACGTCTGCTCCCCATGAATCAACCCTTTTTCAGGCAGGTTTAACGCCGGAATTTCACCATAATCAAACACTCTTGGAAACGTTGGAGGCGCAATATTTTCTCCATAACGCGAAGCTTTTCCCGCTTCTTCATCGATGAAAATAGGGTGAGAATCACCAATGGCATCTGCAAATTTCCGTACAGCTCCCCGCTCTACAACATTTTTCACCTTATTTGAAAATTCCCCAATTGCATGTTCAAACATATTTTATCTCCCTTCTACGCTTTTGGCCCACCAGCAACATAGATCACCTGCCCGCTCACAAAGGATGAACGCTCATCCGCGAAGAATGCGGCTGCGTTGGCGATATCCTCAGCATTCCCGCTTCGTGCTACGGGAATGTTTGCCACGCTTGCCTCAATGAGATCCTCATAAGAGATGCCAATTCTGGCAGCTGTTTGTTTCGTCATATCCGTTTCAATAAACCCTGGGGCAATCGAGTTTGCCGTAATGCCAAATTTACCAAGTTCAATCGCCAATGTCTTTGTAAAACCTTGCAAACCTGCTTTAGCCGTCGAATAGTTGGCCTGACCGCGGTTTCCTAATGCAGATGTCGAGGATATATTAATAATACGGCCATATTTTTGCTCAACCATATATTTTTGTGCGACACTCGCGGCATTAAAGGAACCTTTCAAATGGACATCCATCACTGTTTGCCAATCATCTTCTGTCATTTTAAAAAGTAGATTATCTCGTATAACCCCAGCGTTGTTAACGAGAATATCAATCGATCCATAAGTTTCATAGGTTTGTTGCATCGCTGATTCAACTTCTATGCGATTTGTTACATTCCCATTGATCGTTAAAACCTCTTGCCCAGCTTCAGAAAAGTACGAACGTGCTTCAGCTAGGGCCTCTTCGTTTATATCGATGATGGCCACCTTTGCCCCGTCATCGACAAAACGTTTGGCAATGCCTCTTCCTATGCCTCGACTTCCTCCCGTGATAAATGCTACTCGATTTGTGAATGCACTCATTTCTTCCACTCCCTCTTTTACACTGTTTGGCCTAGCTTGACGTGCCCTTTCAACAAGTTGCGGGAAATAATTAATCGCTGAATTTCATCGGTACCATCATAGATCCTCCATAAACGAGCTTCCCGATACCAACGTTCAATTGGAAGCTCTTTTGTATAGCCCATACCGCCATGAATCTGCAACACGCGGTCAATAATGTCATTACCTTTGGTTGCCCCGTAAAGTTTGGCCATTGAGGCAAGATGCCGGTTGTCTTCCCCATTATCCAAGCTGAAAGCTGCATTTAACACCAGCCATTTGGCCGCTTCAAGCTCAACAGCTGAATCAGCGATTTGCCATTGAATAGCCTGACGTTCAGCAATCGGTTTTCCAAATGTTTCCCGTTCTTTCGCGTAGTCAACGGCCATAGACAACAGGCGTTCAGCTGCCCCTACTGCCCTTGCTCCTACAATCCAGCGGGCAAACCCAATCCACTCAAGACCAAGATCATAACCTCGGTGAAGCTCACCTAAAATATTCTCTTCCGGGACACGTACTTGATCGAAAATCAGGGATGCTGGTCCCCATTCTCCCATGGTATGGATATATTCCGAGGTCCACCCCATCGATCGATCGACGATAAAACACGTGACACCTTCGCGCCCGCCTGCCTGATGAGTTTCTTTATCTGTAATAGCAATCACCATAACAAAATCCGCTTCATTACCGCCGGTGATAAATGTTTTTTCACCATTCAACACCCATTCATCTCCATCTTTCGTTGCCGTCATTTTAATGTTACGCGTATCCGATCCAGCGCCAGGCTCTGTCATGGCAAAACAGGATTTCTTCTCGCCACTAATGGTTGGCAATAAGTACTTTTTCTTTTGCTCCTCATTAGCATAATATAAGATGTTGTCAGCTGAGCCCCCAAAACTAAATGGTACGAATGTCTTGGAGATTTCCATCATGACAATGGCGAGCATCATCTGACCGAGGTCAGCCCCTCCATATTCTTCCGGTGTGTTGATTCCCCAGAATCCAGCTTCCTTTGCTTTTTGCTGGAGTTCATTACTTTTTTCGACAGAAAGGCTTGGTTTTCCTTCCCTTTCATTCCTTAAAACATCATTTTCTAACGGGATAAGCTCTTTCTCGACAAATTTCCTAATGGTTGATTGCACCATTTTCTGTTCTTCCGATAAACGTAAATGCATGAATATCTCTCCCTCTTTATATTATTGATTTTCAATCGTAAGGGCGATCCCCTGCCCTCCACCAATACAGGCTGTAACAAGCCCTTTCTTTGCTCCACGACGTTGAAGTTCATAACACAGCTTTGTAACTAGCATCCCTCCGGTAGCCGCAATCGGATGACCGTGGGCAATCGCTCCACCATTAACATTGACCTTCTCCATATCAAACGAAAGTTCACGATCACAGGCTAATACTTGAGCAGCAAATGCCTCATTGATTTCGATAAGATCAAAGTCATCCAAGGTTTCACCGGTTTGTTCCAGTACTTTTTTTACCGCTGGCACCGGGCCAATACCCATAATATTAGGATCAACACCTGCAACGGCCGATGCTTTCACCACTGCCAATGGTTCTAATCTTCGTCTTTTCGCTTCGTCCTTTGACATCAGCACTAAAGCCGAAGCACCATCGTTAATCCCTGAAGAACTTCCAGCCGTCACGGTCCCATTCTGTTTAAACACAGGAGATAGATGTGCCAAGTTTTCTTTCGTAACCCCCGGGCGCGGATGCTCATCTTCTTCGAAAGTAAAGCTTCCTTTCCTTGTTTTCACCTCAATGGGCACGATTTGATCTTTAAAATATCCTTTTTCCATCGCTTTTGCCATCCGTGTTTGACTGTTTAAGGCAAATTCGTCCTGCTCATCGCGCTTAATTTCATACTTCTCCGCTAAATTTTCAGCAGTAATCCCCATGGGAGGATCTCCAATTTCCTCCGGAGAAAGTCTGCGCTTTAAAAATCTGGGAGGACGGAGGTCGTAAGCTTTTTCTTGCACTTCTAAAAGATGGGGGCTCCGGGTCATACTTTCGGTTCCACCTGCAACGACAACATCCGCCTTACCAGTCATGATTTTCTCTGCAGCAAGTGCCACACTGTTAATCCCTGATCCGCATTGACGATCAATCGTAAGTCCAGGAACTTCAACAGGCAAACCTGCTTCCAATAACGACACGCGAGCCATATTACCTCCACCGCTCAAACAGTTGCCAAAAATAACATCCTCAACGAATTCTCCTTCGACGTTCACTCTTCCCAATGCTTCTTTAATCACTGCTCCGCCATAAACGGAAGGATCCAACGAGGCAAGACTCCCTCCTTTTTTGGCAATCGCAGTGCGCACCGCTGAAACAATAACAACTTCATTCATCAATACATTCACCCTTCTCTCAATAATTTGAATGTTCCTGTACCTTTAGCGATGGCTTTTCCTTCTTCATCGGAAATGAGCCCCTCAACCGTTGCCGATTTATACCCGAGATGCAAAATATTCGCAACCGCTGTGACTCTCCCTTCCTTAACGGGCGCTAAATAATGAACATTTAACGTTATGGTCGTACTGGGAACATAGGTATGATGATAGATGACCGTTCCAAAAATATTATCCAGCATAGCCGCATGAACGCCGCCATGGAGGGTTTGATTTTTATTCATATGCTGCTCTTTAATATCTAAAAGAATCCTGATCTTTCCGTCTTCCCCTTCATCATTTTCAAATCCCAAAAGTTCAAAAAAAGGGCTCTGTCTCTGTAGTGATGCCATTTTCTGTTCATCAAGCAATGGTTTCTCCCCTTCCTTCCCGTCGTGTTCAAAAAGAGGACAAAAAAGAGCCAAGAAATTTCAGAAAGTGTTAACTTATCGCCAAAATGGCGAGTCTAGATTTTCTTATGCTCTAGAGTGCAAGAGAGGCCTTCTTGAGCATCCTGCTTGCACCACGAAAGCATTCACTTCTCACGAAGGAAAAGTGAGTCTCTCTTTTCCGAGGAGCGGATCGCCAGCTGTTTGCTTCGTAAGCGTTCCTGCGCACGACGATTTCTTTTTCGAGGATATAGTTTACATACGTGAGGAGCGCAGAATGCGAAAGCTCTTTTCCCCGAATTTTTGAACAACCCTTCCGATTTAATCATCAAAATCAACCAGTTCAATTTCTCCATCTTCCACAACAGCCATTCTCAACTCTGTCGTCATTCCTCCTTGTTCATCTACCTCGGAAACATCATAGATTCTTTTATCTTCAGGAACTTGATGGAGACCGTCATCTAGATTCTCTCGAATAGCGTGGGCATCCTCTACCGTCCCAGCTTCTTGCATCGCTTCGGCAATAATGTAGACAGCATAGTAGTGATAACCTGCTTCTGAACCAGGATCATTGCCATGTTCCTCCTGATAATCATGAATAAACTGTTCATTTCCCTCATGAATGTCATATACTAACGGTGCTACACCGACAGATCCGTCAATAACATCTGGTGCTCCCCCAAGTACATTGTCGATTTCATCCAATTTTGCCTGGTCCATAATTAAAAAGCCGCCTTCAAAACCAAGTTCTCTTGCTTGCTGCATGACTTGAGCCGTGGGCTCGGAAGAACCACCAACGAACAGGACATCTGGATCGTCACTCAATGCATTGGTCACCACAGTGAAGAAATCCGTATCCATGCTATAATCTACAGAGCCTTCATGAACAACCTCTCCGCCAAGGGATTCCCAGACCGGCTTCAATTCTTCTGCCCAATCCATACCGAACTCAGTGGACGGCGGCAACATGGAGAGCTTCGGGCCAAAACGCTCCATCTGATACTCTGAAAAAGGTTCTACGTACGCATCGTACGTTGGCGGAATCCGCATCGTAAGATCGTTTCCTTGCTGTGTGATCTCAGGCTCACTTGAATAGGAAGCCAAAAGGACTTCATCTTGTTCATTAAAAATTTGTGTAGCATACGTCCCGCCACTATGGGGTACGAAAATCACAGGCGTATCGCTCTCCTGGACAAGCCTTCTCGCATTAGCCCCGGTTTCATCAGGCAAGTACTGATCATCCAGGCTCACCAGGTTTAACGAATGCATCTCTCCATCAACCTCAATCCCTCCATCCGCGTTAATTTCATCAATGGCCATTGTGAGTCCATTCAAGGTATTATTCCCGTAATAAGCACCTGCTCCGCTTAATGGCCCGCTAAATCCAATGTTTACAACTTCTGTACCCTCTACCACTTCTGTCTGCTCTTCAACTTCTTCTCCTCCACTACCAGCAGGCGCTCCCGGTGGAGCTGCTGTATCCGTGGAACTTGGGTCTTCTTCGCTACACGCCGTTGTCATCAGCAACAATAGACCGCCCAAGAACATCCCCATTTTCTTCATTTCCTGTGCCCCTTTCATGTTTTAGGCTAAGCCCCAATATACGCTTTTCGTACTTCATCATTAGCAAATAACTCTTCCCGTTCACCTTCAACGACGATTTTTCCATCCTCAATGACATAGCCGCGATCGGCAATTTTCAATGCAGCATTTGCATTTTGTTCAGCAAGGAGAACAGTGGTTCCATTACGGTTAATTTCTTTAATAACATCAAATACTTGCTCAACAATGAGTGGCGCCAACCCAATGGAGGGTTCATCAAAGAGCAGGAGTTGGGGGCGTGACATCATTGCACGACCAATGGCAAGCATTTGTTGTTGACCGCCGCTAAGCGAACCAGCAGCAGTTCCTTTCTTTTCTTCTAAAATAGGAAAAAGAGTATACACTTGTTCCAACGTCTCTGATAACGCTTTTTTATTTCGCCTGACCGCATAAGCGCCCATTCGTAAGTTTTCATACACATTCATATTCGGAAATAACTTTCGTCCTTCTGGACAATGGCCGATTCCATCGGCAACCAGCTTACTCGCTGAGGATCCCCCAATGGATTTTCCCTGCCATTCAATTCGGCCCTTAAGTGGTTTATTGAGACCGCTAATCGTACGAAAAATCGTACTTTTTCCAGCGCCATTAGCTCCCAATAACACCACCAGTTCGCCCGACTCAACGTTCATGGAAATATCCGTCAAAGCCTCATAAAAGCCATACCGAACAGAAACATCAGTGAGCGTCAGCAGCTTCCTCACCTCCCCCTAAATAGGCCTGGATGACTGTATCATTGTTTTGGATTTCTTCTGGTGTTCCTTCTGCAATCTTTTTCCCTTGATTCAGGACGACAATATGATCCGCAAGCTCCATAATCATCTGCATTTTGTGTTCGATCAAACAAACCGTTAAACCATTGTTCACCATTTTACGCATAAGTGCCACCAATCCCCCCGTTTCTTCAGGATTTACCCCTGCTGCCGGCTCATCCAGAAAAACGATCTTTGGGTCCGTAGCCAAGGCCACCGCAAAGGCCGCACGTTTCTTCGCTTCTTGCGATATATCTGATACGAGCCGATCCGATTCTTTTTGTAAACCAACAAAGGTTAGCACTTCCTCTGCCTTCTCTCGACAAGCACGTTCTTCCCTTTTTAACCTAGGTGTTTGTAACAACGCATCAAATACGCCGGACTTTGTTCGTAACCGGTGACCGATCACAACATTGTCCATGACCGTTGCTTGTTCGAATAGATTCGTCGTTTGAAACGTGCGCGCGATCCCTAATTTGGCAATATTAAAAGCTTTCTTTTTTGTAATATCTTCCCCGTTAAAAGTGATTTTCCCATTGGTAGACGAGTGAAAGCCGCTAATGACATTAAACAGGGTGGACTTACCTGCACCATTCGGTCCAATGATTGCGGTTATTTTCCCTTCCTCAATCCCGACATCTACGTCGTCAACGGCCGTTAGTCCACCAAAAGCTTTCGTGAGCCCTGTTGTTTCGATGAGCATTAATCTCCCCCCTCGTGTGTGGATGTGGATGATGTTCTCTTCATCTTCTGTCTTTTCTTAAATTGTCGTTTCGCTTTCCACATTTGAATACCGCCGACAATTCCCCTTGGATAAAAAATGACGAGAAAGACGAGGAGAGGACCAAAAATAAGCATGCGGTACTCTTCCATAAATTGAAGGGACTGTGTGATCGTTACGATGAGAAATGTCCCTACAAGCGGTCCATACAATGTGCCAATTCCACCTACAATGAGATAGGTCAACATATCAAAAGTGGTCATTGTATAAGAAATCTCCGGTCCGAGAAAACGGACAAAGGACGCATAAAGGGCACCAGCCAACCCTGCTAAAAAGGTGGAAATGACAAAAGAAACCAACTTTTGT
The DNA here is from genome assembly GCF_014207655.1 of Geomicrobium halophilum. Classification (GTDB taxonomy): domain Bacteria; phylum Bacillota; class Bacilli; order Bacillales; family Marinococcaceae; genus Geomicrobium; species Geomicrobium halophilum. The sequence continues at coordinate 238,450 of NZ_JACHHJ010000004.1, forward strand.
CTCATCGTATTAATTCCAATGGTTTGCGCAAGTTCCTCAGAATTACGTATAGCAACATAGGTGCGCCCAATCAAGGACTCTGTCAGAAACTTCATAAAGACGAAGACCAACACGAGAAAAGCTAAGACTAAATAATAATTGGATTCAGCACTTTCAAAGCTGATCGGACCAATCGGGCTTGGAGGCGGGACACCAATGAGACCACGAACACCTCCGGTTAACTCATCCCACTGATAGATAACAAGGTAGATGATATAACCGACACAGAGGGTATAAATGGCAAAGAAATGCTCTTTCGTTCTTAAAGCGATAAGCCCTACGAAAAAACCCACCACCGTCGTAATCAAACAGGCCAGAACGAAAGCAAACCAATAAGGAACATTTGCATCAACGGTTAACAACCCGAGGCTATAGGCTCCAATCGCAAAAAAACCTGCATGGGCGAGAGACAACTGACCCGTATATCCCCCAATTAAGTTCATTCCGTATACCGCAATCGTCCATATAAAGGAAAGTGTTACGATATATAAATAATATTGATTATCTGTAAAAAGGGGCGCCATTAAGGCCACAAGCAAAAATATCAAAGCGATTCTATTTCTTTTTATCATTGACATGCTAGTGAGCCCCCTTTGCAAACAGCCCTTGCGGTTTCACCGTTAAAATCGCAACAAGTAATACAAAAGCAATGATGTCACTGTAGTCACTTGAAATGAAGGTAGCCCCAAGACTTTCAGAAAATCCTAGAATGTACCCCCCAATAATCGCGCCTGGAACACTCCCCATGCCACCAATAATAATAATGACAAATGCTTTCAAAATCACGAGGTGTCCCATCCCTGGATATACGAGATTAATCGGCGAAGAAATGGAAGCGGCAATCGCTGCCAGCCCGCCTGATATGAAAAACGTTAACATCGCCACTCTGTTTGCATTAATCCCCTGCAGAAACGCTCCTTCACGATTTTGAGACATGGCGATGATGGCTGCCCCTATCATTGTCTTTTTCAAAAATAAGTGCAAAGCAATCATGACTAACACCGCTGCAACCACGATCAATATCCGTTGCGTGGTGACGGTAATTCCAAGAAAGGAAACGATATCGTCGAAAGGCGTTGTCATCGAACGATAATCTGCCCCCCAAATCAATTGAACGAGTGTTTCCAAGAATAGAAGTAAACCAATCGCCGCAATCTTATCGTGAATAGGCGGAGAGTGCCTAAGCTGGTGAAAAACGAGCCGCTCCATAAGGACAGCGATTCCACCAACGACTAAGATCGACATAAACATTGCAACAAAATAGGGAAGCCCCAGGGTGGTCATCGTCATCAATGTGACATAGCCGCCAACCATATAAAGTGCACCATGGGCGAAGTTTGGAATATGGAGAATTCCATAAACAAGTGTTAAACCTAAAGCAACCAAGCTGTAAACGCTTCCAATCGTGAGCCCGTTAAATAATTGCTGCGCCAGAACATCCATTGATCCACCACCCTTCCTATTTCAATCTTTGCTCTTCTTCGACCAATTCTCTCTTCAATATTTTTCCTACTGCCGATTTTGGCAGTTCTTCGACGAAATAGATGAGTTTAGGAACTTTATAGGAAGAAAGATTTTCTTGGCAAAATTCTATAACCTCATCTTCCGTGGTGTTGGAGTCTTCTCTTTTGACAATTACGGCTTTCACGTTTTCACCCCTATACGAATCTGGGACACCAATGACAGCTGCCTCTTGAACAGACGGGTGTCTATAAAGAACCCCTTCTACTTCAATGGGATAAACATTAAAGCCACTTGCCAGAATCATCTCTTTTTTGCGGCCAACGATATAGAAGTAACCATCTTCATCTACGTTTGCTAAATCACCGGTATAAAGCCAACCATTACGTAGTGTCTGCTCAGTCTCTTCGGGCATACCATAGTAACCTTTCATGATCTGCGGTCCACGAATAATAAGTTCACCGACGTCACCTGTGGGCATGGTGTTCTCCCCTGTAGCAATATCCACAATGCGAGCCTCTGTATTTGGAAGGGTCACCCCGATACTTCCCCGTTTTTGTAATCCAGTGACAGGGTTTCGATGGGTCACGGGGGACGCTTCTGAGAGGCCGTACCCTTCAGCAATGCTGGCGCCTGTAATCGAATGAAATTGGTTCATGACTTCAACAGGAAGGGGGGCTGAACCACTCGTTAGCACATTTAATGAAGACGTATCGAAATTTTTCTCCTGATAATATTCCATTAATGCCATATACATCGTAGGTACACCTGGGAAACTCGTTGGCTTTAGACGCTCAATTATAGATGCAACGTTTTCGACTTCAAATTTGGGGACTAAAATCACATTTCCACCTAAATAAAACGTTAAATTCATCGCACTCGTCATCCCGTATACGTGAAAGAGAGGAGCGATCGTTAATACACGTTCATTGCCCCTATTTGTCTTATCACTTTGAGTGGCCGCCGATTGTAACGTATTCGCGACTAAATTATAGTGAGTGAGCATTGCCCCCTTCGACCGGCCTGTCGTTCCTCCTGTATATTGGATCACTGCAACATCCTCTTTCGGATCGATATCCACACGAGGAGCAGACACTCCCTCCTCCATCAGTAACTCATCAAAACTAGAAGGTTCTGTTAACGATACATCTACAACACTCTCTACTTGAGTATTACTACGGACCGCATCTAGTAAGGGCTGAAGGGAGTCAAGAATAACCATTGCAGATACACCTGAATCATTGAGTACATGAAGCAATTCTGGGGGTTTGTACATTGGATTGACTTGAACAACCGACGCCCCTAAACGGAGGATAGCAAAATAGCTTACAGGATATTGCGGACAATTCGGCAACATCAATGCGACCCTATCCCCCTTTTTAACCCCGCGTTGCGAAAGTCCTCTCGCTACACGGTCAATCCGCTCATCCATTTCTTCATACGTGTAGACGAGCTCGCCAAAAGTCATGGCTGTTTTATCACGATGGTGTCGTATACTTTCATCGAGCATTTCCGTCAGCGACATCTCTGGGATTTCAATATCTTCGTAAACAAACGCTTTTTCTGTCATACAATTACTGCTCCCTTCTAAAGGTTGTTCAAAAAGTCCGGGAAAAATCGCTTTCGTATCTCTTCGTCGTCTTGCTTCTAAAGCTCCTCACGTATGAAAATGATATCCTCCAAAAAAACCCACTTTTCCTTCGTGAGAAGTGAATGTTTTCGTGGTGCAAGCAGGATGCTCGGAACTACGTCTTCTCGACCTACCCGGCTCTTTTTGCCCTCCTTTTTGAACACGCACTTCTATATAAAAATCTACTGCAAAATTAATATTGCAAATTATATGCCAGTTTACAAAAATCTGTCTATACATACATACTAACCGATCAGTTAGTTATGTATAAATTTCCTCCACCGAAAATTTAATGCAAAATTGTATCATTCATTCATTTTTGCATTGCAAGAATGGATCACGTTTATTCATCCGCGTTACTCGTATATAATACGACTATATTTACCTTCACCATCCTTTTATAAATAGGAGTGATTCATATGGCAACCATCGAAGATTTGTTAAGATTGGATATTCGAGTCGGTACAGTATTAACAGCAGAGCCCCTTCAAGGTGCAAAAGTCCCCGCCATCACTATGAACATCGATTTCGGGGAGGAAATCGGCACAAAGGCATCAAGTGCGCAAATTACAAAACGTTATGATTCCGAGCAGTTGATTGGGGAGCAAGTCGTGGCTATCGTGAACTTTCCCCCGCGTAAAATCGCGGGCTTCACCTCAGAAGTACTCGTCATTGGCGGTGTTCCCGAAAGCGGGGACGTCGTACTACTTAAACCGGATACGCCGGTGCCAAACGGGACGAGTATTAAATAAGGTGAAAAATTCGATATATACGTCGAAACGTAACATGGTTATTCAGCGCGCGGAAGGTTTACGTTCGTTCGGCAATGTACGCGTAAATATCATTGCATGTAAAAGTTGGACATGAACACGCTTTCTTAATGAGTTCCATGGTGCCTGATTCCTGCCAATCGCCGACGTATAACATTCATGAGAAAAAGAATCCCATCTGACAATACCGGGGCACCTCCGGCTCAATTATAAAAAAAGGCCCAGACCAGTCATGATTAGCTGATGCTGCGGCCTTTCTTATTGGTTATATTTTACTCACTGATCACTCAATGGTCAAATAAACAATTGACGAGATTTTCACTCCTAATTTCTCCGCAAACAGTACAGTTTTGCGCCAAGTATCATGGTGTTCTTTGGCAATTGTTCGCAGGATGTAATGGATTTCCTTGGCAGCTTAATCCACTTATGGTAATATTCTTTTCTTCAAGCTTTTCCAAGAAAATCGAGCATTCCCAGGGAAACTTCCAGTTACCAACTCTATGGCTTCTACTTTAACGAAGATAATTTGCCCAGGACACTCTCAAATGCCATTTCTTTATAAAGGACTGTGAATAAACCAATCTTCACTGTGGTTTCCTCCTGTCATTTGAAGCAATAGAAACCCATTGTTCTGTTTGGTGACTTATCAAAATCGCATCAATGATTTGCATAATACGATGCCCTTCCTCTATCGTAGCAAAACTGCCGGACTCCTTCTCACCACGTTCAATCGTTTCATAAAAATCAATACATAAGTTTTTCAAGCCATCTGGCCACCCTTCTTGATGTCCACCTGGATAATGAGCCAGGCTACGACTCTCCGTATCTAACAGTGCAGCATCTTTTAATAACTCCTGATTCGGTTCATCCCGCTTACCGATCCATACGCTATTCGGTTTTTCTTGACTCCAGTAATAAGCAGCATCTTTTAAAGAAATTTCAATGTCAAAATGGTTTTTCCGACCTGCGGTCACCTGTGAAACTGTAAAGCTTCCTTTCATCCCGTTTTCAAAACGCACGAGTACATTCCCAGCGTCCTCGGTATTTATCGAAGTTTTCTCAGATTCATTGAAACGATAATCATAGATCCTGTGAAGATCTGCAAACACAGAAGTGATTTTTTCCCCAACAATGTATTGTACGGTATCACTCCAATGCGATCCAATATCAGCAACTGTCCGTGATTGCCCATTTATTGATGGATCTAACCGCCAATTATAATCTGATTCATAAAGCATCCAATCTTGAGCATAACTTCCTTTGACAAGATGAGGAAAACCATGCTTTTCATTATGAATCATTGTCTGCATCTGCTTAACAATGGGGAAGAACCGATAGTTAAAACATACGCCACTAATTGCTTCAGAATGACGAGCCAGCTCTACAAGATGAGCAGATTCCTCAACGGTTAACGCAAGGGGCTTTTCTGATAAAAGATGCTTGCTTCTCTTTAAAGCATAAGCATTAATCTCATAGTGCATGTAGTTTGGTGTACAATTATGCACTACCTCCACGTCAGGGTCATCAATCAGTCTGTATGGATCATCGTATGCTTTCGGTATATGGAAATCAGCCGCTATGCTTTCTGCTTTTTCTATATCTCTAGAGAAAATCGCCACAATTTCCTGATCTTTTAATCTTTTTATTGCTTCCATATGCGATGTTGCTGAAAAACCGGTGCCTATAATTCCCACTTTCATTCATTTTCGCCACCCTTCGATGGAGCCCAAAGTTAATATCCCACAACGTTTCTTAAAATAATGGTCGTGTACCTCCAATTTCATGTTTATTGACTCTTCGACCTTCTTGATGAGACAAAAGAGCAAGTTCATTTACATGAGTTAACCTGCATACATCGTCCTTTGTAATCGTTGGTTCTCCCGTCCCTTTTATAGACATCACCCATTGATGTAGTGGTGTTGGCAAAGCGCTTGGTATCTCTTCATGAAAATTTTCATTTTCTTCGAATAGAGGACTTTTTAATTGTATCGCTTCGTTTTCTATTAATAATGTCCCCCCTGTACCGTACAATTCTAAATGATAAGGACTACCTTGAGATACGAAGCTCGTTTCAATGATACCCAATGCACCTGACTCATGCTCAGTAAGAACAATGGTGTTATCGTCCACCTGTTCATTTAATAATGTTTGCATTTGGGCAAAGACTGTAGATACCTCTCCAGCCAATCGATTAAGAAGATAAAGAGGATGGGCACCAAGATCAACCAAGGCTCCACCTCCAGATTCCTCTTTATTAAAAAAACGTTCAGGTAGCCAACCATAAGTTCTCCCCTTGGAAGAAACACCACCGTTGTGAGCTAGACGGCACCGAATCATCTTTAACGTTCCAACCCATCCCTCGTCTAACGCTTTTTGGGCATACAAATAGGAGGGATCGGACAACCTCGGAAGAGAAACAACTAACTTCACCCCAGCGTCTTCTACTGCTGAATAAATCTCTTTACAATCCTGGACAGTTAATGCCAAAACCTTTTCTGTAAAAATGTGTTTTCGATGCTTTGCTGCTTCTAAGATAACTTCTTTATGCTGTGTTGTAGGCGTATTCACGATAACTGCGTCAATATTGGGATCCTCAAGTACTTTCTGTAATTGTGGTTCGTAAGGAACGCCTATGTTATATGCCCACGCTTTGCCTCGGCGTTCATCGATATCCCATACTTTTCTAATTGACAGGTTTTCATTTTGTTCTGCTTGTTTGGCATAATCTTCAGCATGAACATGCCATTTGCTTAACAAAGCAACTGAAATCATGATCTTCACATCCTTGTATCAATTTGAACTTCACCCTTTTACTGCCCCTGTCGTTAAAGCGCCAACAATATAGCGTTGTAATAACAAAAAGAGAATAATCACGGGAACGATAGACAGGATACTTCCAGCTGCAAGATAGTGTGTTGTAATAGCTGCTTCTGTTTCCTGCAGATTAATCACACCTACGGAAACAGGATATAATGCAGCATCATCAATTAGAATAAAAGGAATAACAAACTGAGACCAGCTTTGCACAGCAACCAGAATCAAGACCGAGATGATTCCTGGTTTAGCAACTGGTAACAGGATTTTGGTTAATACTTGTCTCTTCGTACATCCATCAATAATCGCTGCTTCATCCAAATCTACAGGAAGTGTGTCAAAATAATTTTTTAAAAACCACGTCGAGAACGGTAACACGACAGCTACATATACAAGTACAATCAACGCAAAATTATTCAGCATATCCAAATCTGCATATAGACGATAAAGAGGAATAGTTATGACCACTGCCGAAATCATTTGCGTCATGAGTATTATCACTAAAAATTTGCTTTTGTGTTTCATCTGATATCTCGACAGGGCAAAGGCTGCAGGAACTGCAATCAGTAAAGTTACAATGACCGTACTTCCTACAAGTCTAAAAGAATTCCATAAATATGTAAGAATCGGTGTTGTTTCCAAGACTTGAAGGTAATTTTCAAAGGCGAAGCTTGTTGGAATCAAAGACGGTGGCACTTCAAAGATTTCCTGCTGGGTTTTTAACGAAATTGATAAAGTCCAAAAAAGAGGAAAAAGAAATACAAGTACAATAAAAATATAACTTGCATATAGGGCGACTTTCAGCCATTTCTCCTTTCGCATCATGAAGGATCCCCTTTCTTACCAAGAACTTTGAGATAAATCATTGTCATAGAGATATTGATCAGCAACAGGATGATGGACGTAGCTGCGCCTACCCCAAGGTTAAATTCTTGGAATATAGTATTATAGATACTAAGAGCAATGACTTCAGTACTACTCCCCGGTCCGCCTTGCGTTAAGGCCATGACCATATCAAAGGTATTAAATGTATCGATGGAAATGATTATAAGGTTGACTAAAATAATGGGTGTTATTGTAGGCAAAATGACATTTCGAAGCCGCTGAAAAGCACCGGCACCATCAATTTTTGCCGCTTCAACCAATTGTTTTGACACCGTTTGAAGGCCTGCGTACATTAAAATCATACTAAAGGCTGTCCCACGCCAAATATTCGCCAGCGTAACAGACAATAGGGCCAATGTTGGGTCTGATAAGAAAGTCACCGGCCCAATACCCATCTGTGAAAGAAAATGATTTAAGATGCCCGCGGATGTTTCATCGTAAAGCATTGTAAAGATAACACCAATCACCACTCCAGGAATGGCCCAAGCGACAAGAACAGATGTACGCACAATAACGGTTCCACGTAATTTAAGGCCTTCGCCGCGTACAATTAACAAAGCTATAACAAACCCGCATAACAATTGAAATGCAACACTAAAAAATACGAAAAAACCTGTCGTCCCTAACATTGGCCAAAATCCCGGTAACGAAAAGAGCTGAATATAAGAATTAAATGTGTAGGAAAAGTCTTGTTCTACCAAATTCATATCCGTAAAGCTGATTCTAATAATCTCAAATATCGGGTATAAAAAGATGGCTATCAATAAGATTGAAAGTGGTATAAGCCACGGATAAGCCGTGTCACGAAATCGAGTATTGGCCTTCTCACGTAACGTTTTGATCGTGGATTTTTTCTTAGGTTCTGGAGCAAATGAAGTATTGCTCATTCCGTCTCCTCCTCTCCAAACGTTGCAATTTCCCAAGCATCATCTAACGCTTGTTCCGGAGACTTCCTCCCTGATACAACCTCTGAAATTGCTGTTTGCAGTTGAAGTGAGATACTACTGTATTCTAGAGACGCTGGACGATCTCTTCCCTCTTCTTCTAGAATCTCTAAATATTCATCCCCAAAGGGACCTTGATCAAACTCTTCTGATTCATAGACAGACTCTCGAACAGGTTGTAGCCCTCGCATAGAGGTATATTGTCCCATTCCTTCTTTGCCTACGAAAGTATTTTTCAAAAATTCAAACGCAGCATGTTGTTTTTCTTCATCTTCAGTAAAGATTCCCCATACCCATCCTCCAATTGTCGAGGTAGATTCTGAATCTTCTAACGTTGGAAGGGGTGCTACCTCCCAATTCTCAAATTCAGGGCCGAGGATATCTTCTACTGTCCCTGTCTGAAAACTTCCACCGAAAAACATGGGTGTTTGACCTGCAGCTACTTCTGCATTAAGATCATTTTCTTTCCCTAAGGTAGCCATACGTTGCGGTATAAGTCCTTGTTCAACTCCTTGATCGATAGCTTCAAAAACATTGAGCATATATTGGTAATTATCTCCTTTTCCAAAGGTTCGCTCGCCATTTTCATTCACAAGTTCCCCACCTTGGCCCCAAAACATTGGCCAAAGACTTGTAACGGCAGTTCCTTCGTCAATACCGAGGGGCATCGCTAAACCCTCATATCCTTGATCAACTAATTCTTCTGATATGGTCATCGCCTCATCCCAAGTTTCTGGGGGTTCTGGAATAATGGTCTCATCATAAAATATATTCCGTATATTCGTATTGAAATATATTCCATAAATATGACCATCATCCCCAACCATGACATCTTGAGCAAAGGGGAGAAAATCATTAATATCCATCTCATATTCTTCAAATAATTCATCGAGAGGTTGTAAATCGTCAACAAAACGATCGAAGGTAAAACCGTCAATAAGAGCCATATCAGGAGCACGACCCGTAGTGGCTTGTTCCTGTAGACGAGCCATTGCTTCATCAATATTGTTTGTATGAATATCATGCTGCATAGATAAACCATATTTATTTTCGATCATTTCGATATTTTCATTAACATAATGATTTGTGTCTTCGTCGGGAGAGTCTGGAGAATCAGCTGTGTTGGTGATCCAAGTTAATGTATCCTCTTCATCTGCAGAAACATCAGCACACCCGGTTAAAACAACCAATACGCCTATTCCCAGTAAATACTTTGTAAACGTTTTCATTTTTGGCCTTCCTTTGTTTAAACGTATTCTTTCCTATTAATAAGAAGAGCATGATTTCGTTCGTCTATTCATATTCTTTCCCCGTTATATCCTCTAGAGGTTTGACGTTCCCATATTGTTGTTTTGTTGTATTCGAAGGGGTTGCCCATGATACGCCATTAGCGATGACTTTCTGAATGCAATGGTGGTAATACGTAGGATAAGATTCATGTCCCGGCCGAAAGTAAAAAATCTTCCCACGACCACGTTGGTAGGTGCAACCACTTCGAAACACTTCTCCACCTTCAAACCAGCTAACAAATAACAATTTATCAGGCTCTGGTATATCAAAATGCTCTCCATACATCTCTTCACGTTCGAGTTCAATATATTGACCGATATCAGCACAGATGGGATGGCTTGGATCAATGACCCATAATCTTTCCTTCTCATCTGCCTCTCTCCACTTTAAGTCACATGTCGTTCCCATTAATGTTCGAAAAATTTTTGAATGATGCCCTGAATGCAGAACAATCAACCCCATTCCATCAAGCACCCGTTTTACTACTCGGTCTACAATTTCATCATTTACCTCATCGTGAGCTTTATGTCCCCACCAAAGTAATACATCTGTGGCGTCTAGGACTTCTTGGCTCAAACCATGTTCTGGTTCATCAAGAGTAGCCGTTCTCACATTTGTGTACCCATATGCGTCTAATATGTCTGCTAATTGGGTATGAATCCCCTCAGGGTAAACCTTTGCTACATTAGGGTTGTTCTGCTCGTGTCGATACTCATTCCAAATGGTAATATTCATGGAAACTCATCCCTTCTATATCAATTGGATTACATTTGTAGATACGTACCGTACCCTTATAACCTGGTTGTCGTATGCTCCAGGTTCACACTTTTTTCATTTCGACTACTTTCATAGATCGCATCAATAAGTTGGTTGGTCATCAATGTATTTTCAAGTGTAACAATTGGCTGAGCTTTGGGTAACGTACATAAATCTATGAAGTGTAGAGCTTGAGATTTTGCTTCTTGGTCTTCACCTGCAATCCATTCCGCATGGCTATTAATCAGCATCCCATCACGGCCATAATTCATTTGAAGAGGGAACAATGACAGTCCGCCGTTAGTTCCGGAAACCTCAAGTACCTGTCGATCTTCACTTATATTTGCTGCCCAAGAGGTTTCAAATAAAAACGATATGTTATTCTCAAATCTTATATACGCTGTGACATGATCATCTACGTCAAATCGCGAAGCATCAAATGCCCCCCACTGATTGACTTGTTCTTTACTTGTAGACAACCGATTATAAGTCGTTCCTACCACTTCTTGAGGAGAGGGGTGATCAAGCAACCACAAAGCTGTATCCAAATAATGAGAGCCATAATCGATCAAGCTTCCTCCACCTTGAAGTTCTTTGTTCGTAAATACGCCCCATCCAGGTACTTTTCGTCTTCGCATAGCCTGAATACGAATGACTAGGGGGTCTCCTATTTCCTTTTTTTCAATCAATCGTTTCGCTGCCTGGACGTCTTTCATAAATCGATAATGATGAGCAACCATCAATGTTTTGCCACTTGATTCAGCGGCCTCAACCATTTCTTTTCCGTCACTGTGACAAATGGCCAATGGTTTTTCACATAAAACATGTACATCGGATTTAAGTGCGGTTATCGCAATTTCTTTATGGAACTTGTTTGGCGTACATATAACTACGGCATCCACTAACGGAAGGAGCTCTTGATAATCAGTAAACGCATATGGTATCTCGTATCGGTCAGTAACATCATGTAATACCTCTTGATTGGTATCACATACGCCAACAATGTCCACTTTGTCTATGAGTTTTGAGAAATTTGGTAAATGGCGTGATTGAGCTATCCCTCCAACGCCAATAAATCCAAGTTTTAATTTACCCATAAGAATCAACACCCTTCTAAACTCAAAAATAAATGCAAATGTAAACGTTTACATTTTTTATTTGAAGTGGTCTCTAGACCTTCTTAAAATCGCTTACAAGAATCACGAATTATTAATTGATCATTTAATACAATATGCCTCTTGGTTACTTCCTCCCCCCCCATAATATCTAATAGTAGCTTCATCGCTTTCTCACCAATCTCTAAGGCAGGTTGAGAAATTGTTGTTAATGGGGGGGCAAATATCCTGGACATCTTGATATCATCAAATCCTGCAACTGAAATATCTTCGGGAACTCTTAATTTATAATGTTTGATAGCATTAATAGCACCAATTGCCATCTCGTCATTAGCAGCAAATACAGCGGAAGGTGGACTTTCTAAGGCTAATAATTTTTCCATGAGTTGATATCCTGATTCGTACGAGAAATCACCTTCTTGAATAAAGAGCGAGTTGATTTCTTGGCGGTTTTCAAGAACAGACTGCTTATAACCACGTAAACGATCACGACTTAGAACTACTTCCATAGGTCCAGATATATGCGCTACTTTTTTATGTCCTAGTTGAAAAAAATGATTACTAACCTTTCTGGCACTGCTGATATTATCTATAGATACTGATGGAATATTTGAATGTTCCATATATTCGCAAGCTAATACAACTGGATAATCCTCAGATAATTTGTTCAGCGAAGCAACATTAGTCCGAGCAGTTAATAAAATCACCCCATCTACCTGTTTATTACGTAGGTGGTCGATAACCCTTTCTTCATTTTCTGGTCGATTTTTAGTATCTGCAAGAAAAACTTGAAATCCATTATCAGAAGCTATTGATTCTATACTCCGAATAACATTCGAAAAGAAGGTATTGGTGATATCTGGAACAACAATCAAGATGGTTTTTGTTTCTAAATTTCGTAATTGTCTTCCTAATGCATTAGGGTGATAATCTAATATTTCAGCAGCATTAATCACCTTTTTTCGAGTTTCAGAAGTTACTGCGCTACTTTCGGAAAAAACTCGAGATACAGTAGCTATTGAAACATTCGCTAAATTAGCAACGTCCTTTAGAGTTGTCACTGTAGATGTTTCCTCTCAGTTTTGTTTATTATCTGTTTGTATGAATATGATACTATAAAAGTGTTTGTAAACGTTTACAAACTATAAGCTTGAACATCAGTCTACAGTACATTTATTAAATTTTCAATACCTTTTCTCTTTTCCTTGTAACTTTTTTGAAGGCAATACGGGTATATATCATTTTGTATCGTCTATATCATATCATCGTATCAAGATCGCTTGTTATTAATTAACAGAATAAATTATCTTTTTAACAACACTCTAAAAAAGTTGACGTGCGACATGAAAATATACGTTTCTATCACCAAAGAAAATAGGTAAACAGTATTTCAAAATGTGGATTACTTCCTTCAACACGTGGAATTTAACATCCTTCATTACTACTCCCTGATACCACTTACCCGTGACACTATGAAGTTGCTTCTATCGTCGCTCACAGTAATATTCCTAACAATCAATTCGGTGTCATTCCAAACCATCTAATTTCCATATTGTGGAATAATGCACTTCCTTCATGACAGGGATACTGGCTCTCCCCTTCATAGCAGTGTCTCTTAAAGCTAAGAAAGGGTGATCGGCAAGGGACTTTTTTTAGCTCTTCTAACCATTGGTGACATGCAAAGCTTCAGAATGCCTTCGCTCTTATGCAAAATCTGCAAAACCATATATACTTGCAGCTTAACTTTGCTTTTGTTATCATCGCTGGGCCCCATAAAAGGGTCGCTGTAAAATGCTATTTATTAAGAGTGCTTCATAAATAAATTCGAATTGTTGCCCGGGGCAATAAAAAGAGGGCCGATGCCCAATTTTCGATGATGAAGAACGATTCGCTTTAACACCAGAAGAGAAACAATATGAAAAAGACCTACACTCAACCACATCTCAACCATTGTTGTTCTACAAACATCTACAGATACAGCAGAAATATACAAACACCATTTGCCGGAGGATTTATAAGGAAATGAGTATGGAAATTAAACAAGCAAGCATTAATCACGCACCCGTCATTCATAACGTAATGATTCAGGCCTTTATGGAATATAGCCCCCCTTCTAGCGCTTTAGAGGAAACGATACAATCCATCTCAACAGCTTTAGAAGACGGGGAGCAGTCCTTCATCAGTTATATGAACGATGAACCAGCAGGAGTGGTTCGTTTTCAAATGAACGAACATCACCTTTATTTTTATAGACTGAGCGTTCCTCCTGAAAAACGAGGGATGGGGGTCGCCAAGGGGCTACTACAGTCATTGGAAGACGTCGCACGCCAAAATAAAAAAACGACGATGTTATGCAACGTACGTAAAAATTTACCTAAAAATATTCAAATGTACCATTCCCTCGGTTACAATATCTATGATGAAAAAGTTGTCCATCAGCCAAACGGGCTCGATTTTGAAGTGGCTTGTATGATGAAACAGCTAACCGTATAGCGCAAAACTCAGTAAATCATTCTTCAAAGTTTGTTCATCTTTCGAATAGTTATTGATGGGATCATTTGGTAGACGTAGGTTAAAAAGCGAAAAAGAACAGGGACCTTTGTTCCCGCAACCCGTTAATCGGTGTAGTCACCCGAGGTCCTAACCTCAGGGTGGCTACTTCTTTTTTCTTATCTTCGACACTTCCAAAGCAGCGAGGGGAAACATCGTCGTTTTTTAACCCGCGGAGGCGCAGGACTTTTGTGTTACTTATGGAATCGTAATTACATTACTTTCTGCTTGATCCGTCTGGTCCTCCTGCTTGGCATATCCGACAATTACGTAATCGCCGCTTGGCAGTGGCTGGCCATTAACGGTTCCGTCCCATGTGTCTTCGTACATACCAGCTGGCACATTCGTTGTATGATAGGCCAAACCGATATATTCAGACGAATCAGCATCATACACCCACATACCAAATTCTTCAGCCCCATTAGGCAGATGAGCAGAAAACTCGAAATCTTCACCTTCCCCAGGTTCTAACGAAAAGCTTGTGATTCTTGGATAGTCTGGCTCTGATACGAACAAGATGGTCGGTACTTCGATGGTTTCAGTCATGCTTTCTACTGTAATCGTCCCTTCATAGTAACCATCATCCAGGGCGCCAGCATCCACTTGTACATTCAAGCGAACATCATCCGATTCTCCCGGTTGCAGCGCTACATCACTGCTTGTCATCACATCAATACCATCGGGATCGCCCTCGAATTCAATATCAAAAGCATAAGCTTGCCGCTCTTCAGATTGATTTTTAATCGTAAATGAACTTCTCGCTGTTTCCACTCCATCCTCGTCCGTAAATGTTCCAAATGAGTGGCTGCCAGGAGTCACGATTGAATCAGAATCAAGAGCATCAGCGATGCGAATACTACCTGAACCTTGCGTATTAAAAGGATATTCTTCATCTGTATCCGGATCAACTAGCGATTCAGATGTATTCATCAACAGTCCTCGTACTTCTCCCACTTCCAATTCAGGATTGGATTCAAGGAGAACGGCAGTCGCTCCGGCTACGTGGGGAGCAGCCATGCTTGTCCCTTGCAAGGAGGCATACCCATGCGGATCATCTTCATCATGGGTAGGAACCGTACTGAGAATATTCACACCCGGGGCAGAGATATCCGGCTTAATCATCCACGTATCCATGACCGGTCCACGTGAAGAAAAATCAGCAATCGTCTCTCCGATTTCTTGGACAAATTCCAAATCAAAAGAAACCATGTTATCTCCCTGAGCAAGAGCAGACTGCAAATTTTGTCCATCTTCCAATGAAAGCATCACTGTTGGAAGTGGAAGACCCGGAACTTCCGGCTGTTCTTCATCATCCACATTGTTAAAAATAATCGCTCCCTCTGCTCCAGCATCTTCAGCATTTTCAACTTTTTCCACAAATGGAAGTTCACCGCGTACCATTAACGCAATTTTTCCCTCGAAGTCTTCATCTTCAAAATTTTCCGGAGCCCCTATACCTGCGTCTAGTAACTCAAACTCCCCTTCATTCAAAGCCATTAAATCTAGTTCACTCGGATAACCCATCACTTCCGCTGAAGGGTAGTCTGCTTCTTCCGAAGATAGTTCTGCAGAAAAGTCATCATACGGAAGCTGCGAAGCTCCAACAGAAATAGCTTCTCTCGAAGTGCCCGGAGAACCGACGGTCCAATTGTCAGGCCCTGCATTCCCGTTGGATGTTACCGCTACGACACCATCTTCCATGGCTTGATCCAGAGCAATACTCGTCGCAAAATCAGGGTCATTCATTGGATTACCTAGAGAAAGGTTCATAACATCAGCGCCATCGAGCACCGCTTGCTCAATACCGGCAATCACATCAGCGGTTGTCCCACTTCCTCCGGGGCCTAATACACGATACGATAACAGCTCAGCATCCGGTGCAATACCTACCGTTAAACCATTACCAGCGATCGTACCCGCAACATGGCTGCCGTGGTTCGTCTCCCCACCCCGTGGGTCTCCTGGCGGCGTTTCCTGAGGATCGTCATTATTATCAACAAAATCATACCCTTTATAATCTCCAAAAGCTTCTTGTAGATCTGGGTGCGTATAATCCACCCCTGTATCGATGACCGCGACGGTCACACCTTCACCAGTATAACCCAGGTTGTGTGCCTCCTCTGAACCGATATAAGGACCGCTGTCAAGCATGAGTGGATCAAATTCATCTTCTGCAATTGAAATCATCTCATCCTCTGCCGTCACTTCATATTCCATATTAGGGTATACAGCTTCTATACCATCAATGTTGAGTAAGTTCGGAATTTCATCTTCTGGCAATTCGACAGAAAATCCCGAGAACACGTGTCCATACTCGTGCCCGATTTCATAGTCACTGGCTAAAACATCAATGTCATCCTGCACTTTTGCCCGTTCATCATCCACCTGTGCTCTTGTCTGAAATAGTCCTTCCTGCGCTGCTTCTAAAACCGAGGATTCTTCCAATTCGACAACCACGGTTTCTTCTTCAGAGGACGTAAAGTCATGATCCCCAAATAGAGTAACCTCGGGATCATCTGCCTCATTTTCGGCTGCAACTAAAGAGGGATAAACGGTCGACATCACGAGAACGAAAATACTAAAAACAGATCCATTTCGAATCTTTTTCATGCGATATCCTCCTTTCCCTTCTTGTTTTCTTGACTATAAAACAATAACCCTGCAAAAAATGTTTGAATTAGTAGCATTTACCTGTCGTTTATTAACATCATAAGAGAAATCAAAGACTATAATACTATTAAAATCCTCGTAAAAGACAAATGATTCTATGATTTCGTGTACCTTGCTTGAACTAGTTCACCGTGTCTATACGGCTATGCCGCGCCGAATCCCATTTCGCCCCTGGTCTATATTCGCCCAAAGCCCATTGTACTAGGAAAAAAAGAAGGCATCGCGCCTTCTCCGCAATGCCTTCTCAACTATTGAGAAAGAAAATATATCCTACAAATACAAAGAACAATCCATACATAATCGGGTGAACGTTTTTTCCTTCCCCTTTTAATAGCATAGTAATCGGGTAGAACATAAAGCCAAGGGCGATGCCGTTGGCAATGCTATACGTTAACGGCATGGCTACGGCGGTAAGAAAACAAGGAAGCGCAATTTCAATCCTATCCCATTCAATTAACCGAAGTGCCGAAGCCATAAGGAGCCCCACGATAATCAGTGCAGCTGCGATCACTTCTTCCGTCACAACGGTAAGCAAAGGGGAGAAAAATAATGAGACGAGAAAAAGAAGACTCGTAACAAGTGATGTAAAACCCGTACGCCCGCCTGATACTACCCCGGCTGTTGATTCAACGTAAGCCGTTGTCGTTGACGTTCCCAGCACGGCTCCCACCCAAGTGGCTGATGCATCGGATAAAAGAGCGCGGCCAGCGTTTGGCAATTGATTATTTTTGACAAAACCGGCTTTATTGGCTACGGCATAGAGTGTCCCTGCTGTATTAAAAAAGTCTACGAACAAAAACGTAAGAATGACAACTCCTAATTGCATGATGAGTTCCGAAGTCCATTCAACCTCTACTAAACTTGTGAATGCTACACCAAACGTAGGCTCGAGACTAGGAATGGTATCGACAATGGCGGAAGGCATTTCTATTAACCCAAAAGTTATCCCTGCGACAGCTGTTAAGAGAATGCCATAGAAAACGCTCCCGCGAACACCAATAACCATCAAAATGGTAGTCACCAGTAACCCAAAGACCGCAAGCAGCGTCGTTGGCTCCAGCATGTTCCCCATCTTTACAAACGTGGCTTCATCCGGTACGACGATCCCTGCGTTCTGAAAGCCGACAAACGCAATAAAAAGACCGATACCACTGGCAGAAGCATACTTCAATTCAGCAGGTATGGCGTTAATAATGACCTCGCGGATTTTCAAAAGAGTAATCACCGTGAGAATAATTCCTGAAGCAAAAACCCCGAAGAGCGCGATTTCCCAATCAATCCCCATCCCCAATACAACGGTATAGGCAAAGAAAGCATTAAGACCCATCCCTGGTGCTAGAGCAATGGGATATTTCCCCCAAAATGCCATAATGAGGGTGCCAATTGCCGCAGCAATGGCGGTGGCTGAAAACACAGCACCCCTGTCCATACCGGCATCACTGAGAATTTGTGGATTGACAAAAAGAATATAGGCCATGACTAAAAACGTCGTCAGACCCGCGACACTCTCTTTGCCATAATTGGTATTGTTTTCTTCAAAGCGGAAGTAATTCTTCAATGGTAAGCCTCCTGCAAAATGAGTATCGACGAAACGATCGGTGCTCTTCACTTAGACACAATCATTGATCATTCATGTTTTAACGACAATAATTGTATCGTTATCGGTGTTTTTATGTCAATAATATCCGAACAATATATGAATTCATTTGAATATTATTCGTTAATACATAGCCGTCTTGGAGTATTCGGCCCTTTTTATGACCATCACACATGTTTAAACATACACCCATAAGGAAAATGCAAAATTAAGAGTCACAAAAGAAGGGATGAATATCATGAGAGCTGTTACTTTTCAAGGGAAACATCGAATGGAAACGAAACAGGTCGAGGCTCCATCCATACAGCATGCAGATGATATGATTGTGCGCATTACTGCAAGCGGAATATGTGGTTCAGACTTACACCTTTACCACGGCGGGGTCGTGCCTGAAGAGGATTATGTCGTCGGTCATGAGCCGATGGGAATTGTTGAAGAAGTCGGTAAGGACGTACAAACGCTGAAAAAAGGCGACCGCGTGGTCATCCCTTTTAATGTCAGCTGCGGGGAATGTTTCTTTTGTAAGCAGCAAATGGAAAGCCAATGCGACAATTCAAATGCAAATCCGCATACAGATACCGGCGGACTTTTTGGATTCGCCGAAGGATTCGGAAATATTCCGGGCGGACAGGCAGAATATTTGCGTGTCCCTTATGCAGACGTAACCTCATTCAAGGTACCCGATCACAGCGAGCTCGAGGACGAAAGTGTACTATTTCTATCTGATGTTATTCCTACGGCTTATTGGAGTGTCGAACACGGGGAAGTTAAAAAAGAAGATACGGTTATTATTCTAGGCGCCGGTCCGATCGGCTTAATGGCGCAGAAATTCGCCTGGATGAAAGGAGCCAAACGTGTCATTGCCGTAGATCAAGTGGATCATCGGTTGGAGCATGCAAAAAGAACGAATCATGCGGAAACCTACAATTTCAAAAACAAC
This sequence comes from Geomicrobium halophilum, assembly GCF_014207655.1. Lineage (GTDB taxonomy): Bacteria > Bacillota > Bacilli > Bacillales > Marinococcaceae > Geomicrobium > Geomicrobium halophilum. Next base: position 257,911 of record NZ_JACHHJ010000004.1, read on the forward strand.
CAAGAAATCGGTCAACTTCTTTATAATGACACCGACGGCGGCGCGGATGTAGTTATCGACTGTGTCGGTATGGACGGAACAGTGCCGGAGGGCGAAACATTCGGTTCTAACGAAGACAATCAATTTGGAACGATAAGACCGATCACGCTGGCCAGCGAATCCGTGCGCAAATTCGGTACCGTACAACTTACCGGTGTGTATGGGACCGAAGCAAACAACTTCCCGATTGGCGCCTTTTTCACTCGTAATGTCTCTATTCGTTCTGGACAAGCTCCTGTCGTTCACCTCATGCCAAAACTCTATGAGATGATCGAAAACAAAAAGTTCGATCCTACCGATATCATTACGCATAAAATGAATCTTGATGACGCTGGCAAAGCATACGATATTTTCGATAAAAAAGAAGACGGCAATATCAAGGCAATTTTGAAACCCTAAATCAAAAGGCCACCTCTCTAACAATCTGGCCCTTATATGCGATATTGGAGCTATCCCTCATTTGAGAAACTCGCCCTATTCATGAAGACTTGAATTCGAGGCATTCAACTAAAGATGACGCATTCCATTTGTCAAGTTCTTGAGCAAATGGAATGCGGAATAACATCAATTATTTATTTTCACCCTCACAATTAAATATATTAAAGATACTTAATATCGATATTTACAGCAAAAATAAATACTAATGAAGGACTTAATTTTGTTTTTGGGCGATTAAAACGTAAATAGAATCTGTTGGATAAAGTTTCTTACTTACTTCAAAACCTGCTTTATTTAATTCCTGTTCCAATTTGGATGAGGGTACTCTTGGGTGATTATGATTTGGATTTTCCTCTTCTTCTAATTCAACACATGCAAGGTAACCTTTTACTTTAAGCACTTGGTTGATTAACTGTAATGTCTCAGATAAAGGTTTTATTTCGTGAAGGACTAACGAAGCTAATACAATATCAATTGAATTGGCTGATAAGGGTACATCCTTCATTTCACCTTGAATTGTTCGAACATTTTCAAGTCCATCATTAGTAGCCTTAGAATATACAATTTTCAACATATTGGGGTCTATATCAAGTGCATAGACCATTCCATCCGTTAGTTTAGCAGCCGGTATCGTTAAGAAACCTGTCCCAGCCCCTATATCTAAAATATTATCGTTATTATTAATAGGGAGTAGTTTCAGTTGCTGTTCTGGAGGGAACTCCTCTCTTCTCTTCAAGCTGTCTAGAAACCCTACCTTTTTTTTGAAATGGTCCATATGATTTGGCTTATCATTCTTTTTCATATTCATATAAATTCTCCTTTTAATTAGAAACCGGGTGGAATGGAATAGCTTTAATTAGAAGGTTTCCTCAACCAAAGCTGCATTGACCCCTATTGCAGCTTTGCTACCTTCCGCGGCCGCAATAATTAATTGAGAAGGGGCAATTATGGAGGTATCGCCACATGCAAACACTCCTTCAACATTGGTGCGACCTATACCATCCGTTTTAATTGCGCCCTGATTGTTAAATTCACACCCTAGTACCTCGCCTATTGATGACGATTGTTCCAATTCCGGTACGATAAATCCTCCCTCACGTGAAAGGGTGGTCCCATCTTCAAATGAGATATTTTTCAAATAACCATTATCACCAATTAATGAAGAGATCTTTTGTTCGTAAATTTTAATTCCTTTCTTTTTTAAAACGTTTTTTTCATCAATGGATAAAATTTGACTTCCATTAGTACTGACAATCAGGTCGTTGGTCCAGTTATATACAACCTTTGCCATATGAAAAGCGCGAGAATTTTCCGCAATCACGGCTAAGGGGCGGTCTCTTAATTCCCACCCATCACAGAAGGGGCAACTAAAGATACTGATCCCATAAAAATAATTGATACGGTTTATATCTGGTAATTTTTCTTTAAGCCCAGTTGCTAAGACAACTTTCTTGGCTTTATAGACCTCTTCGTCATCTGTTTCAATCATAAATAACTGATCCTTTTTAGTTACGTTTATAACCCGTTGTCTCTTGATTTCAACATCTGGGTATTTATCTAGTTCTTCGCTAGCTATTCCTCTTAACTCTTTAGGATTTATTCCATCTCTAGTTATAAAACCGTGTGATTCATTTGTTACGGAATTTCTAGGTTTATTATCATCGAATAATACTGTATTTCGTCTAGATCTTCCTAGAACTAGGGAAGCGTTTAATCCAGCAGGGCCTCCTCCAATTACGGCACAATCTAATATCATTCCATCAGCTCCTTTAAGTTGCTTTTCCTTTTATATTGTTAATGCACTTTTCTTCCATGTTATTGGCGATGTCGATGAGAAATTTATTATCGAGGTCGTCTTTCATGTTTTGTTCAGCCTCTGTCATCACATTTTCAATCATGCAACCTTCGTTATGATCCATGGAGCAATTAAATAAATTGGAATCTCCCTCAACTGTTTTTATTACATCTAGAAATGAGATTTCATCTTTAGGTTTAGAAACTTTATATCCTCCCTTAACCCCTGGTGTTGATTCAATTAACCCACCTTTAGCAAGTTTAGTTAATATCTTTGAAAGATAGGTTGGTGAAAGGTTTTGCATTTCTGCCAAGCTTTGAACACCTATCGTACTTCTTTTAGGTAAGGTAATTAAATACACCATTGTATGCAATGCGTAATTAGTGGCTTTTGAGTATTTCATGATTTCCCCCTATTTCATATAATAAAAGATATTAAGGATTTTCGTTATCCTTAATTACTTAATAGCTTAGCACCCCCTGGTAAATGTGTCAACGGTGATGCTTTAAAGATCACTAATCATTCTTAATTAGCCTTATTAAGTAACCATAACACTGAACTGACGTTTGTAACGAGTGCTAATTAGGGATCATCTCGAATTCGAGTCTTCCAGATAATGGACCGTTTGTATTATAATCTTATATCACTTTCCCCATAAGAATCCCTTTAGACAAAGCATACCAAAAGGGAATAAATTCTCAATTTTTTTATAAGCATCGTGACTTAAAAATGTATTATTTTTACAAACGTCGCAACTTTAAACTCACAATAAAAATATTCCCTACCAAATAAATTTGGTAGGGAACCATATTTTTTTAACTTATTTTATCCTTACTACACTTGGCTCAATCCCTTTATATAGGCGTTCCCTTTTTTTCAAATTAGGTTAGCTTTTTATTCCCACTCAATGGTGGAAGGTGGTTTTGATGTAATATCATATACGACGCGATTCACCTGTGGTACTTCGTTTACGATCCGCGTAGAGATCCTCTCTAATACTTCATGAGGAATACGAGCCCAATCAGAAGTCATGCCGTCAATAGACGTCACCGCTCGAACACCAACGGTATAGTCATATGTTCGATTATCGCCCATAACCCCTACGCTTCGCATATCTGGAAGTGCCGTGAAAAACTGCCAAATTTCCTTATCAAGACCTGCCTTTTGCAAGACATCATGCAAAACGGCATCTGATTCACGGACGATTTCTAACTTTTCTTCAGTGATTTCCCCAAGCACTCGAATTCCTAGTCCTGGGCCTGGGAACGGCTGACGCCAAACGAAGCTCTCTGGTAAACCAAGTTCAGTGCCTAACTCGCGAACCTCATCTTTAAACAGTGTATTTAACGGTTCAATGAGATCCAGGTTCATCTCTTCTGGCAGCCCCCCCACATTATGGTGGGATTTAATCGTTTCAGCAGTTGCTGTTCCGCTCTCAATCACATCCGTATAGAGAGTGCCTTGGGCGAGGAAATCCATATTTTCTAGTTTCGCTGATTCTTCTTCAAATAAATAAATAAACTCATTTCCGATGATTTTACGTTTTTGTTCTGGATCTGTTACACCGCTTAATTTCGATAGAAAACGTTCAGAAGCGTCGATTTTTACGACGTTAATATCAAATTTACCTTCGAACATTTCCATAACTTGCGTACCTTCATTTTTGCGCAGCAGACCATGATCGATGAACATACAAGTCAGTTGGTCGCCGATGGCACGGTGAACGAGCATGGCGGTTACAGATGAATCCACCCCACCGCTCAACGCGCACAGGACATGGCGATCCCCGACGTTTGTGCGAATTTTTTCCACTTCTAATTCAATGAAGTTTTCCATCGTCCATTCGCCCTTGCATTGGCAAATTTCATAGGCAAAGTTTTTAAGCAAATTGTTCCCATGCTCTGTATGGCGTACTTCCGGGTGGAACTGAACGCCATACAGGTTAGCTTCTTCATTACTCATGGCTGCTACAGGACATGTAGGGTTGGTTCCATCCACTTGAAAACCTTTCGGGGGTTCTACGATTAAATCTCCGTGACTCATCCATACCGATTGCTCCGCCGGCAAATCTTTGAGCAGTTTCGATGGATTTTTCAACGAAAAAGTTGCTTTTCCGTATTCACGGTGATGGGCCTCTTCAACTTTTCCGCCAAAATGATGAGTCAACAGCTGCATCCCGTAACAGATCCCAAGAATCGGTACATCAAGATCAAAGATGGCAGGATCACAATTTGGTGCGTCCTCAACATAAGCACTGTTTGGGCCACCTGAGAAGATGATCCCTTTTAAATCAAGGGCTTTTAATTCTTCCGCACTTACCGTATTCGGATAAAGTTCGCTGTATACGCCTAAGTCACGGATTCTACGTGTAATCAATTGATTGTATTGTCCACCAAAATCAAGGACAGCAATCGTTTCATTTATTTCTTCATTCATTCACGGCACCTCGTCCATATATACTCACGCTCAGATGATAACGCCATTATTTTACCAGTATAGGTATGGCCGGTCAATGCGCGCAACGGCGCTAGTGGTTTCTCGAAATTTTATCTAAAAGTTTCAGCCAACGTCTTTGTGTACCTTCAGGTACGTGCTCCAGCTGATGATTTCCATAATAAAGATCTTCATAAAGATTCGTTAACGTACGCATTTCATCGGTATTGAAGCGGGCATCCACTCGTTTGGCAAATTCAGTCGGTGTCTCATTCCCCGCTTTTTTCAGGCCGATCCAGTTTAAATACCAGATCAATGACTCATAGGCGCGTACATAGGTCGATGTGTCATGCATACCTTGGTAGCGCCTGCGCATCCACGTCGTGATCATTTTTCCTCGTAAACGATAAGCCATCACGCTAGCGAATATTAATCCTACGCCTCCGAGGATTCCAAGCCACCAAAATGAAAATGAAGATGGATCATCATCGTCCTCAGAAGCGGAGGCAGATACTTCTTCACTCTCTTCTTCATCCGGAACCTGGTCTTCCATATCCTGTTGAAATTCTTGATCAAATTCAGGGTCTTCACTTGCCTCTCCCTCATCAAAATCTGCCATTTCATACTCAGCAGCATTGGAAAAGCCTGGCGTTGGCTCAAACGGTACCCAGCCTACATCTGAAAAATAAACCTCCACCCAGGAATGCGCATTGGAATTCGTCACTTCATACTCCGTATACCCATTTTCATCAACTTCTCCTGCTTCCCCAGGTGTGAATCCTTTCACCCAACGCGTAGGGATATCAAGAGTTCGAAGCATCACAGCCATAGACGTCGAGAAGTTATCACAATAGCCGATCTGGGTTTCAAACAAAAATTGATCGACATAGTCCTCTCCTTCATCGGGAACAGGAATGTCATGAGTATCATAGTCAAAATCAGGCCCTGTAAGAAACCGTTCAATCGCACGCACCCGATCATAACGATTCTCTTCATCTTCGACAATCTCTTCTGCCAATTGGCCAACCCGCTCTGGAAGATCATCCGGAAGTTGCAGATAAGAATGATAATCTGAAGGATCCTCACGATCGTAATCCGGGTGATCCGCTTCCTGCATGATTTCAACGGGGAATTCTGCGGTTTCATACGTAAGCGTCACCTCATCTGGACGAGCAATGCCCTCCTCCCCGTTTGCATAGGAGCGACCGGTTGCACCTTCAACCTGAAGCATATAGGGTTCCCCATTTTCTGCCGCCACTGCTTGAAGAGCACCCTGACTGAACAGAAGATCCCCTGAAAATTGCTCGTTAAAGCTAACGTGTGCTTCAGAGGTTCTTGTCCTTGTCTCGTCCTCATACAAAAACACACGCTCACTCGTTTCATCAGATTCAACCGATTCCCACCCATGTCCAGTGTATTCATGTTTCGATTCACCACGCCAATAACCAGAAGTCTCTGCCCGCGCAGTAAACACTTCCGTCTCATCCATTTCAAACCCGCCGCCCAGTTGTTCATCATGATCTCCATAGCCGATACGGCGAACGTCATCACCTGAGGATCCCCATCCTTCTGGGCCAAAACCGGCAGCTTCTTCAATAACGGGAAGAGGATCCGGCCATTGCTGAGAATACTTAGGTGCCTGCCAACCAATTGCGATTGATAAAGTCATAACTGAAACTGCGACGAAAAGAAAGCGTCCCCATTGCCGTAGTCGTACATTTGGGTACCGAAACGTAAACCTGGACATATGGAGGATGGAAAAAAGAAGAAAACCAATAGCGACGACACGGATGATCGCCCCTATTCCATCAAAAGAGGTAAACGCATCTAACGCCCCAATATAAATGACTGTCAACACAAAGAAAAAGAATATTCGTTTGGCATAGACGATCCAATAGAACATCAGATAACTCACCATCGAAAGCAATAACAACATGAGGAAACTTCGGTATAAGTCACCTAATTGCAGCCATTCACCACTAAATAAAAGCCCCGTCTCCTGCCACAATTCTGTTACAAAAAGGCTCCACCAATCGATGGATACATACGTTCCCGGCATAAAAATGACATTCAAACTATACGTTATGGTCACTACAAACAAAAGAAAACGTACGATTAAAGGCATCGGTATGGCTTGGATGAGGAAAAAGACTGCCGTAACAACAAGAAACATGAAAACAAAGCCCGTCTCTGTAACCTCCGGCAGCGGTAACATCCACTCTGCAAGCAGTAAATAAGCGAGTACATATGCGAAAGCATGTTGTGGATGATTTATAAATGACGTTTCCTGTTGTGAGATGCTCCTTCACTCCTTCCCGCTTGCGTTGGCATCGCGTATGCTTTCACACCCATTTGCTTCAATTGCAGGTGAGCTGCTTCCTGATCGCTATATAAAACAAGTACATCCCCTTGCTGCTGTTCCATTTGCCTGATTTCTTTCAACGTTGTAGCATTCATTTGCGGAGCGATGAACACAATGGTTTGTAAAAAGTTGAAGGTTTGCGGAAAAGGCGTCGTTTCCTCAAGTGTCACAGGTTGCAAGCGGGCAAGTGCATTCATCACCTGGCGGAGTTGAGAACGGTCTCTTCCTTTTGATGTGACATACGTTCCGCCCCCTATACTGGCAAAATTGATCATGGCATTTTGCTCATAGCTTCCGTTTACAACAGCTGCCGCCCATTCCACTGCTGCCTCAAACCGGCCTTCATCACTCGTACGAGCATCAAACAGGATGGTAAAGCCCTTGCCTTCTTCCGTATCAAATTCCTTTGTCGCAAGTTTCCCAAGACGTGCAGACACTTTCCAATCAATGCTCGACAAACGATCACCCGTAACGTACTCCCGGACACTTGAAAAATCACTCGTCTCTTCATGACTTGCCCGTTGCAAGCCGGCACCGTCCGTTCGCAATTTTCTGCTGCGGTTATTGATCAATTGGAATGGCAGCGCAGGTACCCGTGGGTACACAAGCACTTCACTCGGAGCAGGGAGTTGTTTTTCCTTTTCCCAAAAACCAAAAGGGTCTCCGGTCTCCACATACGCATGGGTATACGAATAACCCCCGCGTTTCTCGGCTTTCACGAGGTAACTGTACTCTTTTTCTCTTGAAATAACCATCGTAAAAAAAGCCCCGGGATGGCTCTCCAGGCGTAAACCTTCGGGAACGATGTCCTGTATACCGAGAAATAATAGCGGCCACGGCCTTTTTTTTCGAATGCGAATGGTTACTTTTGCCGTCTCCCCATAAGCCAAATGTCGATTGGAAATCGAGCGCTCTATACTCAACCAACGCAAAGGAAAAATGACAAATAGCAAACCGATCAATAATAGAATTGACACACTATAGAATAGAAACCAACTAACAAACCCTCCTTGAACCATGACATAAACAAAGAGAGCAGCAGCGAATAACAACACACCAAAGACGCGAAGACCTTTGGCAATTATGGCTTGCCAACCGGTGCTCATGTCACAATATCCTTTCGTGTCGAAGGAACCGAAATACGAGTGAGCATGCGCTGAATCATCTTATCGTCTTGGCCTTTCGGACCAAGCACGTCTGCTTCGAGAACCAGGCGATGCCCAAGCGTATACGGGGCGACCCTTTTTACATCATCCGGACGGACATACGAAGATCCCTGTATATACGCATACGCTTGCGCAGCACGCATAAGGGCGATAGAACCTCTAGGGCTCACCCCTAATTCAACTCGATCAAGGTTTCGGGTTTCCCGGACGATAGCGACAATGTATTGCTTGACTGCATCACTGACAAACACTTCTTTTACTTCCATTTTCATTCGTTGAATATCTTCTACTTCGACGACCGGGGTAAGCTGATCAACAGGATGACCGTGCTCCATGCGATCCAACATATCAATTTCTTCATGCCATTCGGGATACCCAAGCTGGATACGAAACAAAAAGCGATCCAATTGCGCCTCCGGGAGAGGATATGTTCCTCCATGTTCAATTGGGTTTTGCGTGGCCATGACAAAAAATGGATCAAATAACTGATACGTGCAGCCGTCAACCGTTACATTTCCTTCCTCTAATGCTTCGAGCAAAGCTGATTGTGTTTTTGGAGAAGTACGGTTCACCTCATCAGCGAGCAAAATATTACTCATAACAGGACCAGGGCGAAACTCAAACTCTTTTGTGTGTTGATTATATATCGAAACCCCTGTTACATCCGAAGGAAGTAGATCGGGTGTAAATTGTATTCGTTTGAAATCCAAGCCAGTCGCACGTGCAATGGCCCTCACGAGCATCGTCTTTCCCACGCCCGGAACATCTTCAATCAGCACGTGACCACCGGCAAGCAGTGCGGTGATCGTCAACGTCACCGCCTCACGCTTCCCAACAACCACATTTTCTACTGTATCAATAATCTGACGTATCATTTCAGAATGATGATTCAAGTTGTGATCCCCCTCCATCCATCGTACCCCTATCATAACATTTAAAGTCTAGGAACCCATGAAAACGAAATAATTTTTACCTGCTAATAAAAAACAGCAGAGCGAAATAACGCTCTACTGTCACACTCATTAACAGAAGGAATCTTTTGATTTGGGTACCGATAAACCGAATAACGGTCGTAAATAGAGAGCCAGGAATGTTCCTCCGAGCGCCATAATTCCCCAAATGTAGCCATGAGCACTAAAGGAGGCAATGCCGCTGAAATAAGCACCGATATTGCAGCCAAAAGCAAGACGTGCGCCGTATCCCATCAGTAATCCACCAATGACGGAAGCAGCTGCGTTTCCGGGCTTGATTTTCGTGAATTTAAAAAGTCCACCGGCTGCCGAAGCGAGAAAGGCTCCCAAAATGACACCGAAGTTTAATACCGTTGTTGTATCAGCAAAGATAGAAGCTTCCAGGGCTGCTTCATCGCCTTGCCAAAATCCCCAGCTTGCTACATCAAAACCAAGGGAGTCTGCCACTTGAGATCCCCAAAGCGTAAAAGCATACGTCACTCCCCACGGGCTTTCGCTCGTAAGCAACGTTAACGCATTAAGAACCGCCAATACAATCGCTGCAGCAAATAGCGGCCATGAACCGCGCAAGATTCTTTTCCATCCAGATGCGGAAGGCTTTTCCGCCTCTTTCGGGGGATTCTTTTTTCTTTCAATGACTTTCGTTAGCCAGGCGATCAATCCAAAAATGGCAAGTGAGACGATGAGAGCACCGCCATAGCCCAGCCCCGTAGAGGTAGCTAAAGAAAAAGGTTCTGCTGATGGCATATCTTCCACCCAGAAATCAAAATGGGCAGCGCCAATCGTTGTACCGATAATAAAAAAGAGCAAAGTAATAAACATCACGGAACGTCCGCCGCCTACAGCGTAAAGTGTCCCCGAGGCACACCCGCCGCCGAGTTGCATACCGATCCCAAAGAGAAAAGCACCGACGAGCAAACTAACACCAACCGGGGAAACCAACCCGGATGCCTCACCGCCAAAAAAGGCAAAACCTGTCGCCAAAATTGGGGCGAATAAGGCACAAGCAACCGCAAGCATCAACATATGTGCCCGCAGCGACTGTCCGTTTCCAACGGAAGCTAAGCGCCTAAACGCCGAAGTAAACCCAAAACGAGCATGAAAAAGTGTATATCCAAGCCCAACTCCAATAATAAGGAGTAGAGGTTGAACAATATGTTGAGTCACAAGAAGAAAAATGGCTAAAGCCATTGTGACGATCAAAGCACCGATGATTAACTTCGTCTGTGGTGAGTTAAGCTCAGGTGAACGTTTGACGACGGATTGTTGTTCTCCGATAGGTTGAGCATATGTCGCCATTTTCACTACACCTCTATTTCTTATTGATTTAATCAGGATTTATATATAATAATGGATGATAATAAAGATGTCAACCCTATCTATCGTAGCACCTCTTTTTCAACAACGATTCCCGGGCAAAATATGTTCCCCGCACGATGCTAAGTGCTCCGATAACAACCCTTGTACCGATTTGAATGTATTCTAATCATTCTATCTTAATTGATGCAATGCCAGTGAACCAACCCAAATCTATTAGTCTATAAGAGGATGTTCAAAAAGTGTATGCCTTATATGTTGAAAGCCCCTATTTTTTTATCTCTTTCGGTCCGAGAATCATTGCGACCATACCCATGAAACCATAAGTTACGAAAGTAAAAGAAAATCCAACAAGATCAATAAACATACCTGCAAATAAGGAGCCTATGACTTGCCCGACAGCGAGAAGTAAAAAGGGTGTACCGATCCCTAAAGAGGCATTGGTAATAAACACCCTTATTCCCCAGACCATTAACACGCCTGTAATAAAAATATAGGAGATCCCAAATAAAGCGGCTGAAATGTAAGCCACAGGCCATTGTTCTGGAAGCCACGCAAGAAATAAAGAAGCAGTACCAATGACGAGACTCGCCCATTTGTAAGCGAAGGGAAGTCCGAAGCGTTCAATGAGCGATCCAGAAAAACCACCTAATATTCCAAAGAGACCGATGATGATCCAAAACAGAGATAGCTGCCAGTCGCTATAAGAGCTCGTCGATCCGATAAAATCGATGGAGAAGGTCCAAAAAGCCGCCGTGGATATTCCAAGAGTAGTCGAGCAAATGATTAAAGGTATGGCACCCTCCACTCCTTTGAAAGAGAACTTCCCCTTATCAAAGGTTACGTAAGGGTTAGAGCCGATCCGAGGGATTACTTTTGCATTCCATATGAATGCAAGGAGCGCAATAAAAGCATAGATAAGATAGGTTAACCGCCAGTCTGAGGCAAGGACAAGCGCTCCTGCTCCTGAAAGAGCAAGACCAATGCTGGTACCGGAATTAATCCAAGTGTTGGCTTTCCCTTGTTTTTTCTCTTCAATCCAAAGCGAAATCGCTCCCCCGTATGGCGGCGACACAAGACCTGTACTTCCGCCAGCAAACAGGACCCCTAATCCTAAGAGCCACACATTCGGCGATACCCCCATGATTAATAACCCAATAAAAGCGGAAGCTCCAGCAGCAAGAATCATGACACGCGGTCCCTTATCGGTCGTTAAAATAAGCGTAGAGAAAATAATGGCAAAGCAATAAGCGATATAGAAAAGCGAAGAGATGACACCTGAAATCGATGGGGACATTTCCAGATCTTGACTGATATTTGGAAGCAACAATCCGTAACTAAATCTTGCGAGTCCATAGGTAACGGCAATCATTGTAATTCCTGGAAGAACCAACCTTGAAAACTTCATGATATCCTCTCCACCTCACATTAATATATAGAACGACCTTTATACCTTCGGTGTGAAAAAATTACGATGGCGGATAAACGATCCTCCTCTTTGCCATCGCATCGCGTATTCCATCGCTTTTTCTGTTTCAATCGATGTTACCTTCATGGAAGCAGTAGACTAAAATCATGAGCCCGCTCATGATGATATCTTCTCCACTTCATCTTAATATATAGAACGACCTTTATATTTATAGTGTGAAAAATTACGATGGCGAGTAAACGATTTTCTTTGCCATCGCCATAGAGTATTCCGTCGCTTTTTCTGCCCCCATCAATGTTGTCATCGATGTTGTTCCCTCAAGCAGTAGTGTAAAATAATGGGCCAAGTCATTGGAATTGTCTTCGCCAATTCGTTTGGCCAACGTTTGGAAATAACGCAACAGTCTTGACTTGTGCGAACGAGCAATATTTTCAATATCATTATTGGTCCCCGCATAATCTTCAATCGCTCGTAAAAACATATCCCCTTGATAGGACTCTTCTTCTAGCCATTTTCCATGGGCTTTGACGGCAAAAAGAAAAGGAGTTTCGTACTCTTCTTGCACAAGAGCATCCAAATACGACCAATATCTTTCTTCTCTTTGCTTTAAAACCTCCTCAACGAGATGTTCTTTAGAGGAAAAATGATTATAAAGCGTCATGGTCGCTACATCTGCTTCACGAATAATTTGCTTCAGACCAACGCCCCGAAATCCATGTTCATAAAATAGTCTTTCTGCCGCATTTAAAAGAGCCACTTTTTTTACTGATGTATTCATACCATTCCCCTTATATAGAACGACCTTTATATCTTAAAGTAACATTTTTTATTTTTATGATCAATGAACCTGACATATATTTGCACTTAAAAATACTTTTTACTCCATAATAATGTTAAGGTGTTCGGATCCAGCATACTTTCCCATAATAGGAAAAACCTTCTTGAACCTTAAATAAGCGGCAGCAAAAGCTAACCGCTGTTTTTTGAGTCATTGATCTTCAACCGTGTCGTTGTATAAAATGATTCGTGCAATACTACATGAAACTATTCTTTTGTTATTAAATTATTCCTTCCTAAGCCTCTCATATAATGTGTACGCTGCAAGAAGCTTTCTATGTGCAGGTGGTGCTGTTTTACTTGCAGATCTGGCCACTTTCCTATCGGTGTTCCAACTGGCGAACAATTTCCTTGCCGATCTCCAGGGAGGCGGTGGCAGCCGGTGATGGCGCGTTACATACGTGTAGGCTTCTTTTTCCCCGAATGATTATAAAGTCGTCAATGAGTTTTCCATCATTCGATAACGCTTGTGCCCTCACCCCTGCCGGTGCGGGAGTGAGATCATCTGCCTCGATCTCAGGGATAAGGGTTTGCAGACTTTTGACAAATTTTTGTTTACTGAAAGAACGTGCCAACTCGCCCAGGCCTATTTTAAAATATTGGCGGGCAATTTTTCTGAATCCTTCGTAGGTGAGTACTTCTGTAGTATCTCGAACACTGATATCTTTTTTCAAGTACCCTTCCCTTTTTAAGCCAGGCACCGCATTTGGACCAGCTTCCACCTCTCCATTAATCATCCTCGTGAAGTGTACCCCTAGAAACGGAAATTCAGGATTCGGGACCGGATATACGAGATTTTTCACGAGATAGCGGCTTTCCGGCTTTAACTTGTAATATTCGCCTCTAAAAGGCACGATTTTGACGTCCATATAATACCCTGATAGACGGGCGATACGGTCGCTTTGCAAGCCCGCACAGTTGATCAATACCTTACCCTCAAATGAACCCTCGTTCGTATCTACCCAAATTGAATGATTCTTTTCCTTGATCGCACATACTTCTGTGCTTAATTGAAGGTCACCCCCTTGCTGCTGATGCAGGGAAGCCAATTCTTTTGCTACCGTTGTAAAATTCACAATACTTGCGCTTGGGACCTTAAGGGCACCGACACCTTGAGTATAAGGCTCAATATCCGTTAACTCCTTTTGATCCAGCCTGCGAACCGCCAGTCCGTTTTTCATCCCCCTGTCATACAATTGATTCATCACAGGGATTTCTTCTTCAGACGTAGCAACGATCACTTTTCCACATTCATCATAAGGAATCTGCTGCTTGTCACAAAAATCTTTCATCGATTGATTACCAGAAGCAGCAAGTCTTGCCTTTAAACTTCCCGGCCGATAATAAATGCCTGAATGTATAACACCGCTGTTATGACCCGTTTGATGGGCGGCGACTTCTTCTTCCTTTTCCAACAAGAGGACGCTGGCATTCGGGTATTGGTCATAAATAGCTTTACTTGTGGCCAGCCCAACGATGCCAGCACCGATGATAATATAGTCATACATGTTACAACCCCCTTGAAATTTGAGCCCGGCTCTTATCGAACCGAGCTCTCCAGCTTAACGAAAGTTTTCCACGACAATTTTTCCAATCGTCTTACCACTTTCAATTTTTTCATGGGCCTGCCGCAAGTTTTTAGCGTTAATCGGTTCGCTACGATCGGTCAACGTCGTGCGAATCTTGCCCTCATCCACAAGCTTACGAACCTCATTTAGAAGACGGTGCTGCTCAATCATATCTTCTGTTTCATACATCGCGCGCGTAAACATAAATTCATAGGAAAACGTAACGCTTTTATTTTTGAGAACATTGAGGTCCTTTTGCTCAGCAGATTCGATGCTGACAATGTGTCCTTGAGGGGCAATAACGTTCCCCATGTTCTCCCAATGTTGATCAGTTTGATTGATGCAAAAAATATAATCCACATTGGCATCTAATTGCGCCATAAAATCATCATGATGATTGATCGTTGCATCCGCGCCATGGTCTTTAACCCAATCCTCTGATTCTTTTCTGGAAGCTGTTCCGATCACATAAAGACCCGCCCACTTCGCAAGTTGGGTTGCAATCGAACCAACCCCGCCGGCAGCACCAATAATAAGAATGCTCTTGTCCTTGTTGTCAGCAGCATCTGTTGATAACCTCATCCTTTCAAACAGCGCTTCCCAGGCGGTTATGGTCGTGAGGGGCAAAGCTGCCGCTTCTGCAAAATCAAGGGTTTCCGGTTTTTTTCCGACGATACGTTCATCTACCAAGTGCTTTTCACTATTTCCACCTGACCTTATTACACTTCCTGCATAATAGACTTCATCGCCTACTTCAAATCGTTCTACATCGCTGCCGACTTCTTCAACGACACCCGCGACATCCCAGCCAATGATCTTAGGCGTTGATTCGTCCTTATTACCACCTTGGCGTATTTTTGTATCAACGGGATTAACAGAGATCGCTTTTACTCGCACGAGTAAATCTTTTCCTGCTGCTTTCGGCTCATCAACTTCTACATCTTGTAAGCTTTTCTCATCTGTAATCGGGAGACTTTGATAGAATCCAACAGCTTTCATGTCTTTCACTCCTCTTCAGTCGTTTCTTCTAGTATAAAGGTTAAAGATCTATGATGACAGTCTCAAAAAATGTTTGTGATAAACAATGGGTTGAGTTACAATAGCAGGGTTATCATTTTAATGAAGAAGAAGGTTTGACATCATGAATTTTCGCGTATATGTTCTTGCCGTATCTGCATTCGTTGTTGGAATGGTTGAACTCATTATCGGTGGAATATTGCCTTTGATCGCGGAGGATTTGCAAGTGTCTGTGGCTGCTGCAGGTCAGCTCATCACCGTATTTGCCCTCGTGTTTGCCGTTTCTGGACCTGTATTGTTATCGTTAACATCAAAAATCGAACGAAAAAAACTATATTTATGGTCACTCACTTGTTTTTTCATCGCCAATCTTCTCGCCTTTGTAAGCCCAAATTACGAGATACTCATAGCCGTTCGCGTATTCACAGCGATGAGTGCTTCTCTTATTATCGTCTTGTCGCTCACAATTGCTCCTAAAATTGTCGATCATGCGTATCGATCCCGGAGTATCGGCATTGTCACAATGGGAGTGAGTTCCTCGTTGGTATTAGGCGTTCCTATCGGTGTTCTGATTGGGGAGGCTTTCAATTGGCGTATTCTCTTTTTATTGATTGCTTTGTTAACACTCGTGGCAGGCTTGATCATCTATTATTTTCTAGAACCTATTCCCCCTGGACGTGTAACGTCCATACGCCAGCAGATTTCATCCTTGCGCAGTCAAAAAATCTTTACGGCGCACATCGTCACTTTACTTATTCTTGCAGGACATTACACGCTGTACGGATATTTTGCGCCGTTTTTGCAAACGACGATGGATTTAGAACCGTTTTGGGTTAGTGTGGCCTTTTTCGTATTCGGAATTTCTGCTGTGACCGGGGGCGGCGTAGGTGGATGGATCACCGATCGGTTCGGACCGCAAAAAACCGTCCTCACATTTACGATATTGTTCGCAGTGATTCTTTTCGTTCTCCCGTGGTCTACCTATTCATATTTCATCTTTCCATTCGCGCTTGTCATATGGGGAATGTTAAGTTGGTCGATTGCACCCGCGCAACAAAGCTATCTCATTCAAACAGCACCAGAGACGTCCGACATTCAACAAAGTGTAAACACTTCTGCCCTGCAATTCGGAATCGCGACTGGATCAGCTTTCGGGGGGGTGGTCGTACAGCAATCAACGGTTGTGGCCACCTCGTGGGCAGGAGGGGTTCTTGTCATCATTGCCCTTGGCTTTGCCATTTTTTCATTTCGGAAACCGGCACAACAAATGGATCCACTAGGGCAGGAGTAAGCTCCTCCCTATTATGATCCTCCGAACCGATGCCCTTGAACCGGCTTATCCTTTTATTCTCTCCCTGCTTTTAAGCAAATGACCATTTTCGTTCCTATCCCCGGCGTACTTTCAACATCAATCGTTCCTCCGTGAAGGTCCACAATTTTTCGCACGATCGCAAGCCCAAGACCTGTGCTTTCTTTTCCAGGTGTACGTGCCTCGTCTGCCTGATAAAACCGGGTAAAGACTTTTTCCACTTCCGAAGGCTGCATACCAATGCCGCTGTCTTCAATGGACACCGTAACGAGATCTTCTTTCTTTTCTTCCATATGAATACGAATTTGACCACCGCTCTCGCTAAACTTAATCGCATTTGTAATCACATTTATCCATACTTGATAAAGTAGATTTTCGTCTCCGGTAATAGGTTCAGGATTCCCTTCCATTTCAATATATAACTCTTTTTCCTGCCACTGATAGGCTAGCGATTGGATGATTTCTTTAATTTGCTCACGAACGTCAACCGACTGTTCTTTTGCAATTTTATCTTCATTGTCTAATGACGCGAGTGTGAGTAATTGCTTGCTTAATGATGAAAGGCGTCCGCTTTCTTTCTCGATCATTTGCAGATATTTCTTCTTTTGTTCTTCATCTAACCCGGGTTGTTGCAATGATTGCGTTATGCCTTTTATCGTCGTAAGCGGAGATTGAATCTCGTGCGAAACATTCGATACGAATTCTTGACGCATGGCCTCCAACTGCCGGAGGTCTTTGCTCATCGATGTAAAATGCTTTGCCAGTTGCCCAATTTCATCTTTTCTCCTGACATTCAGTGCAATATTAAACGATCCACTGGCAATTTTTTTCGTGGCCTCTGTTAAGGAAACAATCGGCTTAACAATTCGTCGAGCCGTTAAAGCCACAAACAGAAAACTTAAAATGACGGTCAAAATCACAAGCATGGCCAGAAAGAAACGAAACTCCCCGAGTTGCTGCTCGTGATCAGGTCGAATAAAAAGAGCTGCTGTTCCTTCCCCGGATTCTACCGGAACCCCGACTGTATTTTCCAAAGCATTATGAAAAAAGCCTGTATTAAATAAACCGGCCCTATGCTCGGCGACTCCATCATATTGACGACCTGCCAGCACTTGATCAATCGCTTCTTCCGGCAATGTTCCCTCTCGAAATGCCCGCCCAAATTGATTTATATTTCCCGTATCATCAATGACCACGATTTGATAACCAAGAGAGCCGATATGGGTTAAATACTCGTGGTCGTTGTTTCCAACATTATTTTCCATATAATGCTGGACCTCTTCCGCTGTCGCTGCGATCTTCTCATCATTGATCGGTTTTAAATACAGTTGAAAGTAAACATTGCTCGCAATAAAAGCGAGCAAACTGCTCAGGATCATAACCGTGAATGTGATCAAAACGATTCGCACATAAAATGACTTCAATGTTAAACCTCCACTTTATAACCAACCCCACGAATCGTTCGAATCGTTAGGGAATCTGTAACTTTAGAGAATCGCTCCCGCAGCCGTTTTATATGAACATCAATGGTACGGTCGTCACCGCTGAAATCACTTCCCCAGATCAGTTCAATTAACATTTCACGCGTAAAGGTCTGGTTGGGAAAACTGGCAATCTGTGCAAGCAATTCAAACTCCTTCATCGGAAGCATCATCGTTTTACCTTTGCATTCGACTTCATAGCTTTTGCGATCAATGGTGATATCCCCAAGAGTGATGATTTCCTGGTTCACCATTCGAAAACGACGTAACAACGCTTTAATTCTAAAGATCAACTCTTTACGTTCAAATGGCTTCGTTACATAATCATCCGTCCCTGCCGCAAAACCTTTCGCCTTATCTTCCATTTGCCCCTTTGCGGTTAACATGAGCACAGGGATGTCATAATCTGATCGTATTTCTTTACATAGCTCGTACCCATTGACGTTTGGCATCATCACATCGACAATCGCCAAATGAATCGTATGTTCTTCAAGAACGTTTAAGGCTATTTTCCCATCTTCGGCTTGAAAAACCTGATAACCTTCGTTTTCAAGATCATCGCTCACAAACTCACGTAAATGAGCATCATCATCAGCTAATAATAACGAAATCATAACCATCGCCTCCTCTCTTCATTATGTCTGCACAACCATACATTTAGCAAAAAATAATAATGAATAGAACATTTGTTCGTGATTTTATGTTATACTCTAAGAAAGTAGCTTCGCCTATTTTGAGGGGAGAGGATGAAATGAAACAAAATGAAGGATTGTCGCAAATATTAACAAAAGTTCGAGAGGTTAGTATAGTAGTAGAAAAACTTAGGATTGAAGTAGGGAACGTCAAGGAAGAACAGAAACATATGCAAGAAGAGCAACAATTGATCAAAAATGACCTGAACACCGTGAAAGAAGAGCTCAACACCTTTAAAGAAGAAGCTGAGCTTCGTTTTAAGCAACTAGAACATCTGGGTAGAGAAATTAACACAACATCAAAAAACATTGCCAAAAACCAAGAAAGGCAAGAAGATGTTTTTAACTTATTATCGCACCGCCCCATTGAGCTTGAAGTTCAATTTATAAAAGTAAGGTAAAGCCCACTTTAGTAAATCACCCCCAGGGGTAAACACCATCGGATCCGACTTTTATCGACAAAATAAATTTCACGCGGGATTGCTGATTAAAGTGGTCACCATTTGGCGCTCCCGTTGAATACCAGCCCCTGACTTTGAGCTCAGGGAACTACCTCAGGATTAAAAAAGCTGCAACCTCTATATAAAGGTTGCAGTTCTTATTCGTATTAAGCTTTTTCAACCACATAAGCTTTTTTCTCTCGGAAGTATTTCTCACCATCTTCAGAAGAATGCTCAAAAAATCCTTCAAACTCATGGGTAACCTTATATTCTCGTTCAGGTTCTGTAAAAAGCTGGTTGGCGTTCGTAGATAGAACAACAGCGTCAGTCGTACTTACAAAACTATCGAGTTCATGCGCTTTGTAATGTTCCCCTATCTTTAATGTGTTCAGTCCTGGCTTGGACATAGATAATCCTCCTTATGAAAGTTTGTTAGAAATGGAATTTCCCGTTCATTTGTTTAGTAAAACAAGAATGAGATGATCAGATGTTGATCTTCCATGTATCTAGGAGCATAGGGGAAGTAGATCTTTTTACGTCTGAATCTAAGGATCACCTTCGATTTTTTTCCATTGCTTATTGCCTTGAATGACTCCTGCTATAATCCCAATGATCGGCAGGACTCCTAGCATGGAAATCATCCAGATCGTTGTGTATGGTTCATTCATCAAGACATTGACTGGGGAAAGGCTTCCGCCAATGACAAAGGCAATCATCGTAAACCGATTGACCGTAAGGTTCACCTCATCCGGTTGCTCATTCCCCCATCCCGGCATGTTTACAGGAATGTTACACTTCCACCCCGCGATACCGAGTGTAATAAAGAGAGCACCAATCAATACCTGAATCAATACATCCATGATAGCTGCTGGTAATAGCTCCATGTTCACAAATAAAAAGAAAAAATGTATAAATAACAGCATGCCGCCAATACTTGCCTTGAGAGTGATCATATATTTCTTTACTTTTTTCGCCTTTTCGATATTTTCGTCAGAGGGAACTTCGTAATCATAAGTCGTTTGTAGAGCGTTATGAATCATAAGCTTCTTCACGCCATTAAGTAGCACTAACTCGAATAGTAACATCCCTAAAATCAGCCATGCAGCGGCAACCTTTGGCACATAATTTCCAAGATCTCCATCACCGTTCATATGGATAACCATTTGACCTGGAAGCAACGGATACAGCAAAGCGGTTGCGATAATGGTAACCATAAATAGTACCACCATCCATTTGTCACTCTTATCAAAAAATGAGTAGACCTGCATACGAAAATCCCCTCTTCGTATCTATAAACGTTATTAATGTAACATGAATCCATCTTTTTAAGCCAGCCGAAACAAAAGCAACGTAGGCACAAACGATCATTAGAAGAAGCACAAACTGAGACGGGGTCTTCCTAACTTAAGTGAGAACTTCACGCTGGTATTCCTCCCTTGGGCCGAGAAATTCCAACTCCGCACTGGCCCCCTCCCTGCAGACAGAAATTCCTAACTTTGCACAAGAGATTCCCAACTTGGGCCTGGAACGCCCTAACTTTCCTGCGGTCCTTCCCAACTTGGGCCGAGTGATTCCCAACTCCGCACTGCCCCCTCCCTGCAGACAGAAATTCCGGTGTCGGGGCAAATTTTCAGCAAGGTCTGCTACCACCTTATGTTCCTTACGTTTCCTTCGTCTTCGTATATGCTATGCTCGCCTTCATAACCTTCAACTTCCTGCCTTCATTTGTTCATATTGCGTTCATAAATCTCCTTAATAATGAGAGATAGATGGTTGATCAATCAACATCATTACAAGGGGGTCATCACGTGTTTCTAGCACTGAGAGAATTAGCTTATTCCAAGCTAAGATATATCATGGTCGGCCTTATCATCTTTCTATTATCGTTTTTAGTACTTTTTGTATCCGGACTTGCACAAGGGCTTGCGAACGATAATGCTGCTGCTATTCAAAACATGGAAAATGAAGCTGAATATTTCGTCATCGATGAAGAAGCTGAACTGCAACTGACACGTTCACTCATTGACGACGAGGATCAACAAATCGTCAATAACCATGTTGATGATACCCAAATTTTGGGTGTGCATCAAGGAACGATTCAGGATGAGGAAGAATCTATCACGGATATTACTAAATTTTTCGTCGATCCAGACTCCAATTTGTATCCTGAAGTTACCGAAGGCGAGCTGCCATCTGAGGGACATGAAGTACTCGCCAATGAATCGATTCAAGAAGATGGTTATGCCGTTGGTGATGAATTTCTCGAAGATACGACTGAAGAAATTTTTACAATTTCAGGTTTTACGAGCAACCAAACCTATAGCCATACCCCGGTTTTATATGTAACCGAAGAGGGTTGGCAGGAAATGAGCGGGAGCGACCCGGGAAGTGATGACGATGAACTTCTGGCAAGCGCGCTCGTGCTCCCGGAGATTAGTGAGGAGACGGTCAATGATCTGAACAACGAACTCGGAGACGGCGAAGTGGTTACTATACAAGAATCACTTTCCGGAATTCCTGGTTATAGTGAGGAGCAAGGCTCGTTGTGGATGATGATTGTTTTCCTATTCATCATTTCAGCATTCGTGCTCGCGGCATTCTTTTATGTCATCACTATCCAGAAATTGACGCAATTTGGGATTTTAAAAGCAATCGGAGCAAACGTAAGTGAGCTTGCCCGGGCCATTCTCGTACAGGTTGTCATCATTTCTGTTACAAGTGTCGCAGTAGGCATCGGTGCAACTTATCTGGTTGCCGCATTATTGCCAGTAGGGATGCCTTTCATGTTACCAGTGACGATGGTTGCATTGCTTGCCGGACTATTTATCGTTGTCGCTATACTTGGTTCACTGCTCTCCCTCTATAAAGTGAAAAAAGTCGATGCTCTTGAAGCGATTGGAGGAATGGAAGCATGACAGCTAAATTAGTTATGGAAAATATAGGGATGAAATTCGGTGAAGGTAGCGGGAAAACGACCGTGCTTGATGATGTAAATCTGTCCATTGATACAGGAGAATTCGTAGCCATCACAGGACCTTCAGGTTCAGGAAAAAGCACTTTGCTTTCCATCGCCGGGGCTCTGCTTACACCCACTCGAGGGAGGCTGTTACTCAATGGGGAAAACGTCTCCACATTGAGTCCTAAGGAAAGTACAGCGATGCGGCTGCATAACATTGGCTTTATTTTTCAATCGGCGCATTTGATTCCATATCTTCGCGTTGAAGATCAATTGCTTTATATCGGTAAAATCGCGAAGCTTCCCAAACAACAAGCGAAAAAGCGTGCACATGAACGGTTAGCGATGTTGGGACTTACGCATCGAAAAAGACACTATCCGGCAAACTTGTCTGGCGGAGAGCGTCAGCGGGTTGCGATTGCACGCGCATGGATGAACGATCCGGAGTTATTGCTAGCTGATGAACCAACCGCGAGTCTTGATGCTTCCAGAGGACAAGAAGTGGTCGAGACGTTGGCCAAACAGGTGAAAGAGCAGCAAAAAGCCGCAGTCATGGTTACCCACGACACACGTTTATTTGATCTATGCGATCGTGTCATCACACTTTCCGACGGAAAAATTGAACAAAGCATGAAAGAAATGGTAAGCACATAGCCAATAAGGGGTAAACGTAGCATCCGACGATTTTGCCACCATTTGTTGTTAAATAGCATGGAGCCCGCCTAATAAGACGGGCTTTCCACCCAATACTTAATTCACCATCACAATAGCTATCTTTTATCTAAGTCCATCTCAAATCGCTCATAAGCCTTTTAACACTAGGGGAGCATACCAAAACAAATGAATTCATCCCCTGCATCGAGGGTGGAATAAGGGTTTGCCCCTCTTTTTCCAGTAATTAATCATACATTTGGTTAGATTTTTCCACCAATTGAGCACTGTATTTTTCAATCGCTTTACGCCAAACAAAGGTAATTTTATTGGCGTTCGCTTAGATTTTGGTTCCATCAATAAAATTGCTTCCTCTTCAATCTGTTCTTCTTGCACAAGCTGGCTACGAAATTGGATGAAGCACTGACGCAGTAATTCTTTTACGTCTGGATGAACACGGAAACGATTAATCGTGCGGTAACTCGGGTCATACCCTTGAGCCAGCCACATCATACGTACACGATCTTGCAGTTATGCTTCAATCTTCCTGCCAGAAAAAACCGATTGCGTTTGCGCACATAAAATGACTTTCATCATCCGCGGATGATAAGCTGGACAACCCGTTTCACGCTGGAAAGCTTCGAATGCATCATCCGGGGTATTTTCCACCGTATCATGCACAGCGTAAGCTATATCATTTTCTTGCATTTGGATTTCCAAATCTAGCGGCAAAACAACTTGATCCATGTTATAATGTTTAAACATAAGGGCACCTCCGCTGTTATTATGTGGTTACTTTAATTTTATCAGAGGGTGCCCTTTTTGTTTACGACAATTAATCGATCATATAAAAAAAGCGTGGTACTTCCCTTCATCGGTCAGTACCACGCTTTTTTCATTCTTACGGGGTTTTGTCCCAGCCCCTTTTGTTAAATAGTTTCTCGCTTAAACTCCAGCTAAAAAGACACCAATACCTTATTGTGTGTCAATGTCCCGTCCGCCATCTTTTTAAGATAACGACCAAGGTCATCTACGCCAATCAAACGAGAGATCATCGGTTTAAATTGAATATCACCTTCGCCCATATGTTTTAATGTCGATTGCCACGCTTGACCGGGATAAGGTGAGGTGTAAGAATTCCAGGATCCTTTAATCGTTATTTCACCCCGCATGATGTGATCCATGGCTTCTTTATTCAACGCTAGCCCCTGGTGAGTGATGCCTAAAAAGATGACCTGTCCTTTTTTTCTTGCAGCTAAAATTGCCTGCTGTTGTGTAATCACACTTCCTGCCGTTTCAGCAACGACATCAGCCCCGCCCTCCGTATATGTTCTTACTTTATCAATCATATTGTTTTCTTTAGCATTCACGGTTATATCAGCGCCAAGTTCTTTAGCCAATGTCAGTTTATCCTCGAAGATGTCCACGGCAATCACTGTCGTTGCGCCAAAAATCTTCGCCCATTGCAATGTCAACTGGCCGATTGGACCACAACCTATGACGACAACAGCATCTCCTGGCTGAATGGCTGCTTTTTGCAAACCATGATATCCAATGCTCGCCGGTTCCGTACCTGTTGCCGTTTCAAAATCCAGGCGATCATCTATAGGCAGTACGTGATTATTCGGAACTTTGACATATTCCGCAAAAGCACCGTCACTTCCCGTGCCGATGATATTATAGTCATCACACAACCCGTAATGACTCGCTTTACAATGACGGCATTTGCCACAAGGTACCAATGGTGCAACCACAACACGAGCACCCGTTTTGAGGTAACCTGAATTTTTTCCTATTTCCATGATGGTTCCGGAAAATTCATGGCCGAGAATAAGCGGATATTTACGGGCGCCGGTAACCATTGATCTCGGAACGTCGGAACCACAAATGCCACAATACTTTACTTTAATAAGGATCTCATCTTCACCTAATTGTGGTATATCCACCCATTCTGAACGAATATCACCCAGACCATATAAAACTGCTGCTTTCATTTTTTCTTTCAATAGGTACACCTCACATGTTGTACGTACAATTAGAACCATTATATAAATGTATTACCCTGATTTCAATGCCGTCCCTATAAAATCAAGCATTTATTTGCAATAAACAGGTTGATTATTCGAGTGAATTCCTTTATTATTTTATATAACATGTACGTACAATTGAGAGGTGCTTATGTTAGAAACTTTGAAAAAAGAAGTCCTTGAAGCGAATCAACAGTTAGTGACTCACCATCTTGTAACTTTTACGTGGGGAAATGTAAGCGGATACGATCCTAAAGAAAATTTGATGGTGATAAAACCATCCGGTGTCCCTTATGAAGATTTACAAATGAAAGACATGGTCGTTGTTGATCTGGAAGGAAAACTGGTTGATGGTACCTTAAATCCCTCATCAGATACACCAACACATCTGGAATTGTACAAAGCCTTCCCGGAAGTCCGGGGTATCGTTCACACACATTCAGAGTGGGGAACTGCATGGGCTCAAGCCGGGAGAAGCATTCCGTGTGTGGGGACTACCCACGCGGATTACTTTTATGGGGAAATCCCCTGTACCAGGCGCCTAACACCAAGCGAAGTGAACAACGGGTATGAAAAAGAGACGGGTACAGTGATTATCGAAGCATTTCATCATAAAAACCCCCTTAAAGTACCCGGGGTTGTCGTCCATGGACATGCACCTTTTGCCTGGGGACGCTCGCCTGCCGACGCGATACACAATTCGGTTGTTTTTGAAAAAGTTGCA
Source organism: Geomicrobium halophilum (assembly GCF_014207655.1). Classification (GTDB taxonomy): domain Bacteria; phylum Bacillota; class Bacilli; order Bacillales; family Marinococcaceae; genus Geomicrobium; species Geomicrobium halophilum. Next base: position 283,563 of record NZ_JACHHJ010000004.1, read on the forward strand.
AAAATGACCTTTCTGTCGGAGCTACTTCAGGGCGAACAACCACATCGTCTTGACCATCACATATTGAATAAGCACTATGAGCGCAAACATGGCAAAAATGCTTATTATGGGCAATCAAATTAATTTGAATAACATTCCACACAGTTCTAGAGATGGCTGATGCGTAATGATTACACCTTCAAATTCTCCTAAACGCTACTCATCACTGAGCACAGACCGACCAACGATTTGAGTTTATGAAGGGGTTCATTTTCGATATTGATTTCAGGCTGCCCCATTATTGCTGAAGCCATCGGCCCAAAAAAATAATAGAAGGCTATGAAGAGGACTATACATCCCATACCTTAAGTAACTGTTTGATTAAAAAATTTCATAATCCCCAAATGCTCCGCCCCTTTTTTGGATGTGATCGCATTAGGGGTGTAGCGTTTGATCATTTCTGCCCCTATTTTGGCAAGATGCACACGTTCTTTCGCAAGTGCCAAATTTTGTGCTTCCAGATGTTTGCCTGACGGATAGACATCCGGATGATTTCTTAAACCAAATTTAATGTACACCGGCGCTAAAATCCGAATCCGTTCCGGAATTTCATAGTATCTGAGAAAACCACCAAAATTATCAGACACCTCGACATACAAATCAATCGGGATATCAATGGCTGCCCGAATTGCGGCTAGTTTTGGCAAGGTAAGTGCTGTAGGAACATTGTACGTGTCTGCTCCGATATCTTGTATTAAACGAATGGAAACCGGATTAGCAGCCATCATTTGCACCGATACTTTGATAACAAAGTCCTGCGGAAGCAAGCCATCTTCCTTCATTTTCTTAGTCATGATCAGCAGCCCTTCATCTGCGACCAATGCGCCACAAACCTAATTCAGCACCGTGACGAAGTTCTTCCATGGCATACAAGAGTTGATCTGCACCTTCATGTCGCAAAGCAATTACTTGACCAGCAGACTTTAATGGTTGTGCCCTCACATCCCAAGTGCCACGGGGTCAACAAACATGCTTAACTCCATTTGGTTCTATGCGGCGAGTTGGTTCATTTCTTTAATTTCTTCATCACTCAGTAACATAATGCCACTACCTTGAGAGATTCTGTGTATCAGTACATCATGACGCTCAATCTCATCAAGGGTCGTTTTTAACGCAGCGATGCCCTCTACACTCGGAAGTTCCACCCGATATTGTGCGCCATCTGGAAAACGCTTTTCGGAAGAGGGTAATTCATAGATATCTGAACCCGGATACCCATGTTGCCTCAAAAGATTTTTTGTGATTTCCACATTTGATCTCCTCATTTCATGGATGTTTATGTTGGCGGCAATGAGCTTGGAAACACCGTATTCTTCCCTGTTTAACATTCCGGAAAATTGATCAACAGCTTGATTAATTGCCTCTTGGGAAGGTGCATCGGTCAATAACTCCAAAGCTGAATGAACCAGACCAAAACCAGCAACTATGTGCCGTGAGCTATTACCAGTACCATTAAAAGCACAAACACCACCTTGTTCATCACATGTGTTTACTGCCAATTGTTTTTCAAAATATTTGTGTTCCGTTTTATTGATCACCTGATGTGCCACTGCTCTTTCAAAAACACCCTGGAATGAGAGGTATTCGAAGAGCATTGAAGAATGTAAGACATGGCATCATGCAAGTCATCAGCGATATCAGGAAGACCCAGACCCTTGGCTCTTTCTGCAATTTCCTCTAATTCATTCCAAAGTGGATCAAGAATTGTTCCGCCCTGAAGAACATGAGCCGGGGGAAAAGTCGCGATAATAAACGGTGCTTCTCCCCGCTCTTGTCGCAAACGATCCAATTGGGCCAATCCACTAACGACACCGAGCGGCTGTTTATCACATCCTTGAATAACGAACGCACCATGATAGTTATGTGCCTCAAGTTGATTTCCTATCATCTGTGCCACTGCATTTCGACTTTGCAGTGAATAACTCATCCCCTGATTACTTTGGGCAGTGCCATCACACATCACAGGTGTAGAGAAATAAAACGGAACCCCTCCATTTTGCCATATTCGGATAGCAGCTCTAGATGATGTTTGAAAATCCATAATATGTGCGGGGTGATCCGAAGAACCGCCAATAATTGCAATTCGGGGAGCATTTTATCAAGGCGATCATAGATCTCTTCCAATGTCCAATCTGGAACATCACCTTCATAGTATTGTCCGAGCGTTTGCTTAGAACGATCTAACAATCCTGCGACTGTAATTGGCTCATTTGCTTTGCCTTGCACGTTATCTCTATATGGATTATAAGCGTTTTCAATTAGAGGGAACTTGGTCAAACTCCATCACTCCTTTTAGTGTAATAGCCTCTCGGCATTCGCCGAGGCCCGAGGCGAATGCGGCAAGGGATTCATTGTCGCATCCTTTTGGTTATCCTCCTACCACCGGTAGGAGATTGGTTTTTAATTTAATTCGTATGAACCGTAAAAATTTCTTTGTTGAAATCCCCTTCATAATCGCCAATAAAGGGGAACTTTTCCCTTACTACGATTTTGGGGATTTTTCATTTGAAACCAACGGTTCTTCCTCATGACACGTAACAAACCTTTGTCATGCAACAACTCAAAGAGCACTACTGTCAATCCATTCTCTACCTACATCAGGGTTGGCCACTCATCCTCAAATGTTGGCAGACCGACCTCTCCGGTATTACCGCCCAGCTGCAAGATCTATACGCGGCATGATAATATAACCGCATAAACATATAGCTGGAAGCTATTAACAATCTATGCGGTTTGTTTTCGATTATCAATTTTGTCTGTAGTTAACAGCATTATCCTCATAATTGTAAAACTGAGAAGACTGCCTGAGAAAAATAAAATAACAGCAGGTACTAAAAGAGAAAAGTAGATAACCCCTCCTATTAAAACAAAAAAGGCAAGAGTTATTGGTATTCTAGCGAAACCAATAACAACTGCATTTTTAAAAAGGTTAAACAAAGGCGTGTCGTAATGCACATATAATGGAAAGATATTCATTGCAACAACCGCAAACAAAATTACAAGGAAATAGTAAGCAAAAACGACTATAGGAGAAAAATCAATTATTCCATTCATTAGAAGCTCAAAATTAATATAAAGAATGACAGCACTAATTAATAGAACCCAGCCAATAATATTTACTTTCCAGAAATCTTGTTTGAATGCATTCATGAATGTTTTAAATACAGGGATTTCTGTTCCTTCAATTATCCATTTCCGACACACAGTAAGCATAGAGGTTAGTGCCGGAAACGATCCAACAACAAACAGACCAGCAATGCTTGCTCCGATCCAAAGTATGTTTAAAAATGCAAGCCTTGTTAACCATTGGAATAATTCATCTATCTTGTTGACCTGTTGTTGCATGATTATCCCCCATTCTTTATATGGACAAGTTATTAACTATCCTTTTACACCACCCACGGTTAGACCAGAAATAAAGAAACGTTGGAAGAACAGGAACAAAATGACAATGGGCACAACTGTTAATAACGATCCTGCAAAAAGCAGTTCATAGTTGTTTCCATATGGTGTTAGAAGTGTAGCCAAACCAACCGGAAGTGTGAACATATCACTTGATCTCAAGACAACTAGAGGCCAGAGGAAGTTATTCCAGCTCATTAAACCTTGTAGAATAGCCATTGCTGCAAAAGACGGCACCATTAATGGCGCCATAATCCGGAAAAAAATACCGAATTCTGAGCAACCATCCATACGAGCTGACTCCATTAAATCCTTAGGCAGACCCAGCGCATATTGGCGAAAGAAAAACACTGCTATCGGGGCTACAATCATTGGTAGTATAACAGCCATATACGTATTCATTAGATTTAAGTCATTCATAAGCTGGTAGAGTGGTAACATCAAAATCTCAAATGGAATCATTAGAGTAAACAAAACAAGCACAAAGATAAGTTTGCCGCCTTTAAAATTATACATAGACAGCGCATAACCAACCATTGATGAAAAAAACAACGATAGAACAATCAAGATAGCACTTATTGCTAAACTGTTACCATACCAGCTCCAGTACTGTGAGGCTTCCTCAGAGAAGATTGCAACATAGCTATCTAAATTTAGTTCTGCAGGGTTTATAAGAAAAGTTAACCCGTCTCTCATCAATACAGAAGCAGGTTGAAAAGATGCAACCAAAAGAGACACAATTGGGAATAAGGCAATTATCGTAATCACTACGAATCCAGCTGTTATTATTGCACTCCACATTTTTCGTTTTCTTAAAATCATAACATTGCACACCTCTTCTAATCGTCCTTAAATGCCCCTACGAATTTCAGTTGTAGAATAGTGATAATAAAAATAATCAACAGCAACACTACCCCAATAGCAGCACCAAATCCTAAGTCGTTTTGTGAGATCCCTTCTTGATAGATGTAGCCCACTATTGTTAATCCAATATTTCCCGGAGAAGAGGTTTCCCAAAAAACAAAGCTTTCTTCAAACATTCGAAATCCATTTATGATACTAATGGTAGACACGAAAATAATAACCGGTTTCAAGGAAGGCAGTGTTACGTAAAAAAATTTTTGAATCGCTGTCGCCCCATCTATATCAGCCGCTTCATACAGCTCTTCGGACACATTCTGGAGCGCTGCCAGAAAATAGAGAACGTTAACGCCCATCCATCTCCAAGATGCTAGAGTTACCATCAAAAACATAGCTGTAACAGAACCATAGCGCCACTCCAAAGGTTCAAATCCAAAAAACTCAAGTGTTGCGTTTGCTACCGCAGCATCTGACTCTGCAAAAATCATTCTGAATATAACACCCGCAACAATAACTGATGTCAAAGCCGGGAGAAATAGAGATGCCCGGAAAAGGTTTCGAAATTTTAGTAATCTGCTATTTAAGAATGTAGCTAAAATAAGGGGAATAACTACTAAAATAATAACCGTTAAAATAACATAAATGGTTGTATTTTGTAGTGCTGTATAAAAATTAGGAGTCAGTAACCTTTCATAGTTTGATAACCCTACAAATGTCACCTGCCCAGGTAATATAGATTGAAAGCTCATAATGAATGCCTGAATCATCGGGTAAAGAAACAGAACCAAAAAGGAAATAATAAACGGAGACACAAATACATAAGGAGCAATCCGTTTAGAAGTCTTTATCTTAGACCAAAGGGATGGTTTAGTATACAGACGATCTTGTTTTGTTTTAATTTCAGTAGTTTTTTCCAAAGTGTCATCCTCCCCTCACTCAACGAATAATTAAGAAGAGAGAGAAAGTAAGATCCCCCTCTCTTTTTATTAAATTTGTTAGTCTGTCGCACCGCTTCTAACTGCCTCAGCAGCATCATTTAATGCCCGTTCTGGGTCCCCTTCATTTCGAATAGCCTCGTTAAATACGTTCGTATTTAATTCATTGGCTACGCTTGCTGTATCAGGAGTAACATTAAGAGCTTCTACTTCATCGGTTAATTCTGCCAACAAGTCGAAGATATCATCACCGAAGAACTGATAGAACTGGTTATCTTCTAAAACCTCTTCACTATCCCACACAGAGTATCGCGGCGGGTCAAACCCAAGATCTGTCCAAAGCGCTATATTAGCTTCTTCACTAATCTTGGCTTCAGACATGAGGCCTTTAGCAAGTTCTGGATTTTCTGTCTGATTTGTGACAACCGTACCTGTGCCTCCCATACCAGCAGTTCTATTTCCTCCTTCTTCCCAGGTTGGCATAGGCCGAATTTCAATTTTTCCTTCAAGGTCTTCCATATAATCTGTAAATCGTCCCATGTACCACATTGGCATGAGCACAGAAGCAGCTCCGCCGTCATTCATATAACCGTAGAACTCCTCTGCGTGATGCTCACCACCAGGTGCTGGTTCAGCAATTTCATGCTCATAAACCATATCCTGAAGGAATTGAAGTGTACTTATATTTATACCATTATCTAATGTAAGATCTCCATTTTCATCAAAGAAATCAGATCCTTGTTGACTTACCATAGCCCAGTAACCGAAATCATCTTCTGTTTCCACAGTTGCCATCATGGAATCCGTATTGTTAACTACTTGCTGACCAGCTTCAACGTAATCATCCCACGTTTCAATTGAATCAATGTCTACGCCTGCCTCATCCATAATTTCAGTATTGTAATACATAACGGTTGCACCGATATGGTAAGGGGTGCCATAATACTCTCCATCTTGAGCATAAATTTCAAACCTTTCTTCAACAGCATCATCAAATATAGGTTCAACGTACTCATTCATCGATTCGAATTGCGGTTCCCCTTCAAGGAAAGTGCCAAATTCACTGATTTCAATATCAGCAATATCTGGAGCTCCTTCACCGGATTGAAGCGCAAGACGTAAGTTGTTATGCATCTGATCATAAGGGAACACTTCAGCAACTAAAGTCACTTGGTCATCAGGATTTTCTTCATTCCATCTATCTACAGCCGATTCAAATAAATCAATATGAAGCTGCTGAAACGTCCAATAAGTTAACTCTGTTGCTTCACCGTCATCAGTACCAAATACTTCGGTATCCTCCGGGTCCTCTTCTTCTCCATCACCGCCACAAGCTGCTAGCACAAGTGCCGGAATTATCGCCAACCCTAAATATATCCTATTCACTTTTATTACCCTCCCTGAAACCGCCATCATAATATAAGGTGCTATTTTTGGAACAGAGCAAACATTTAAAGATATGGTTCTTTCACAAAGTACGGGGAGATTAATCAGTTTGCTTCATAAAATGCGTATTGCAGCGGTCTCGAATAAACGGCTTAAATGACTTCCCCCGCGAAATGTGATTGAACCAAAGATATAAAATCACATGCAGTTTAAAGAACACCTCTTTTCTGACCTTCTAAGGTTGCATAGGGTCAACAAAGAAAGTTCTAGAAATCTGAAAACATCGATGCTTCACTAAAATTATGCTTGAAAAACTATTCCCACTTTCCAATTAACCTCTCAGCTAAAGTGCTATAACTTCATATGCCTCTTCATTATCACATCATTCTCTTTCTGATTATCCAGCAAGTGTTTTAAGCCTCCCAAGTGTCGTAGGACTTTTTCTTCTGCTTTTTGGTCTTCGTAATGACTTATTGCAGTCAAGTGCAGGAGTAACGCATGTGGTGCTTCTTTGTTTGCAAATGCTCCAGACCTGGTATTGCTCAACTTGTTCTTTGATATCTTCAGCATTTACATCCGGTTCGTCTAAAATATGGCCATCCGTCCTTCCATTCCATATGTCTTATTTGCATTCTAATGACACCATCAGCATCTCCATCGTAATAATGATGAATCATATAGTATTTTCCGAATTTCTCGTAAACATCTTGCCCACCAGGACCTATTTGATTTGATTCGCTTCCAAGGATCACTGTTCCCCCACCTTCATCGAGTCGATTACCATCCTTGTAGACATAAGGTCCAGTGACAGATGTTGCACGCCCCATAGCGACCTTATAAGTACTGTCGATACCGCTGCAACACGTATCCCATGATGTGAGCAAGTAGTAAAATTCACCTTTTTTAAATATCGTTGGTGCCTCGATAGGATTGCTTTCAACATCCGGCCGAGAAGCTAAACTATGAATGTCTCCGATCGGTTCTGTCATGTCGTTAAGCTCTTGGAGTTTGATACCATCCCAATGTGAACCAAAGGCAATCCACCACTTATTACCATCTTGAAAAACGTGGGGATCGATCGCATTAAAATGATCTCCAGATTCGGATGTCAAAACAGGACCGAGGTCTTCCCAACTTTCCAGATCTCCTGGTGTTTCCGTGCGTGATAATTGCTGAATCATTAGTTCCAAAAGAAGAGGCTGCATCATACAAATAATATGTGTCGTCATTTTTTACAACTTGCGGAGCCCAAAGATGCTCCACATTGTAATCGAGTGTCCACTCCGGAAGAGGGACCTCACCAAGAGATTCCCATGGCCCTTCTAACGATCCATTCGATTTTCGAACATAAATACCACCAGGATCTTCTTCATCCAAAATTCCCGTTGAAAACACATAGTAAGTATCTCCATCTTGAATGATCGAAGAGTCATGCACCGGATCATCAATTTCTCCAGGAATAAACTCTCCAATGTCACCTGTCATATCCAGTTTTCCTTCTGGAAGGTTTGGCACTTTAAGTGAAAGGGTAGTCTGCTCATTTTCATAGTAGAGCATATACTCTTCACCTTCGACTTGATCAGTCGTATCCAGACGAACAATGCTCTTTTTTTCCTTTGGATCAATGACATTAGCAGCTAAAACGTCTATCTGATTCCCCTACAAAAGAGAACTGTTCCGCTTCCACACTGTTCGGTATTTCTTCAAAGATGACATCTAAGGTATTTATATTGACCGTATAATTTCAATTGGCTCGGATTCTAGATCTTCAATTCCATAAGCTTCTCCCCCAAAAGCAACAAGAAAAATCTATATTGCTATCAACATGTGACACTGCGCTTTCATGTTTTACCCCCGTTTATTAACTTTTTAATATCACTTTTGACTTCCGATGATTCTTCAACCCCTTCAACCTCTTCATAACATCATTCTCCCCGCGTCCAAAGTAATCATGTAAGCGTTTGTATTCTTCATATAGTTTTTGATAGATTGCGTGATTTTCTTGGTTTGGCAGGTATGGTTCAGGGTGCAATCTTGCCATGTGATTGGCTGCTTCTTCTATATCACTGTATCCGCCTACTTCTTTTCCAGCTGCTACTGCGGCGAACATGGCTGAACCGACGGCTGGCAGCTGTTCGCTTTCTCCTACGTAGATGGGGCGGTTTGTGACGTCGCTGTAGATTTGCATGAGCATTTTATTTTTAAAAGGAAGTCCCCCACAAGCATATAGCCTTTGAATCGGCACACCACCTTCCTCAAAGCTATTAATAATTCGATATGTCCCAAAAGCAGTGGCTTCAATCAGTGCGCGATAGATTTCTTCCGGTTTAGTGGAAATTGTGAGTCCTAGAATCAACCCTGTAAGGTCAGCGTCTACAAGAATTGAACGGTTCCCGTTCATCCAATCCAACGCTAACAATCCACTCTCACCCGGCTTCAACTGAGAGGCTTTTTCTTCCATTAGTTGGTGAATGTTTTTGCCTTGCTCGCGTGCCTCTACTTGAACTTCTTCAGAAATGTAATTCTCTACAAACCAATTGAAGATATCCCCTACGCCTGGCTGTCCAGCTTCATATCCATAGAAACCGGGGATGACACCATCTTCAACTACACCACACATTCCCTCAACAGCGCGCTCATTTTTTCCAAGCAATACGTGACATGTCGATGTTCCCATCACCATGACCATTTCTTCTTCTCGGGTTACACGCATCGCAGGTACACTCACATGTGCGTCTACGTTTCCAACAGCAACGGCTATTCCTGCAGGGAGGTTCATCTTTTCCGCCATTTCAGGTTGCAATTCTCCTGCTTTTTCACCTTGGGGATACACTTCACCCCGCAATTTAGTGTCATAGAGATCCACAAGTTTAGGGGAAAGGGCACGCAGTGTATCGGGCTGTATATATCCCTCTCTTTTGTGCCAAATCGCCTTGTAGCCTGCCGTACAGCTATTCTTTCTTACTACTCCGGTCATTTCCGATGTGACCCAATCCGTTGCCTCTAAAAATTGATCGGTTCGGTCGTAGACTTCCGGCTTTTCCTCCAGAATTTGCATAATTTTGGCGATCATCCATTCAGAAGATTGCTTTCCTCCGTAACGTGACAAAACATGGCGTTCCTTCTTTTCTAAAATCCGGTTTAGCTCATTCGCCTGGGGCTGTGCAGCGTGGTGCTTCCAAAGTTTTATCCAGCTATGCGGTTCTTCTTTCAAGTCATCAAGCAAACATAAAGGTAGATTCTGTTCATCTACAGGCAACATCGTACAAGATGTAAAATCAATGGAAATACCTATTACATCTTGAGGATCCACATTCGCCTTTTGGATAGCTTCAGGTACTGCAGTCGTCAATACTTCAATATAGTCGTGAGGATGTTGCAACGCCCAATCATCGGAAAGCGTTGTTCCATCTGGCAATTTTTCATCGATCACCCCGTGTGTGTATTCCGTCACGGCATTTTCTATTTCTTTTCCGTTTGCTAAATCAACCACTACCGCGCGCCCGGATTCGGTGCCAAAATCCACACCTATTGTATATTTGCTCATTACTAACCTGCTCCTTACCTATACATTCATCTTCCAATAACCCGACATACTTCTTAACTGATCTTTAAAGCTATTTACCCTTGTTTCTTCATCAATCACGGCACACTCGATATTCACCATTTCCGCGTAATCTTTTAGATCCTCTGCGTCTATTTCGAAAGACAAACAAGTATGATGAGCACCCCCGGCAGTAATCCAGGATTCTGTAGATACTTCCATCGATGGTGTCGGTTGCCATATAATCGTTGCTACAGGAAGATGCGGCATCGATTCATGGTTCTCAATGGCGTTTACTTTATTGACCACCAAGCGAAACCTTTCTCCCAAATCGATAACTGCTGCATTTACGGCTTCACCAGCCATTCCCTTAAATACCAATCGTGAAGGATCTTCCTTGCCACCCATCGTTAGTGGGTTCACCTGTATTTCTTGCTGTTCGCCTTCACCGGCGATTGTTGGGCAAACTTCGAGCATATGAGAGCCGATGATACTTTCTTCGCCCTTTTTCCAATGATACGTATAATCTTCCATAAACGACGTTTTCTTATTTCCCGATATGATTTTCATGATCCGAACCAAGCCAGCTGTTTTCCAATCCCCTTCGCCGCCAAAACCGTATCCTTTTTCCATGAGACGCTGGATGGCCAAGCCGGGGAGTTGTTTCATTCCATTAAGGTCTTCAAAATTTGTTGTAAGCGCTTGATAGTTATTTTTTTCCAGAAAATGTTCTAAAGCGACCTCGATTTTAGCTTGTTCTTTGACTGCTTCCCATTGTTCTTCTTTGACTTGTTTTGAAATCTTGTATCGGCTTTCATATTCTTCTAGCGTTGATGCAAGATCTTCCTCTCGTAATTGTCCAATCTCGTCAACAATTTCCCCGATTCCGTGCGCATGCACTTTCCAGCCAAATTTTACCTCAGCTTCAACTTTATCGCCCTCAGTTACTGCAACATTCCGCATAATGCCTCCGAAACGGGCAATTTTCAAATGTTGACCTTCTGCATGAGCAGCGGCTACATTCATCCATTTTCCGATCCTTTGTAAAACATCTTCATCATCCCAATGACCGGTGATAATTTTTCTCGGTATGTTCAACTTCTCTGTAATGAAACCAAATTCGCGGTCACCATGCGCGGATTGGTTGATATTCATAAAATCCATATCGATGGATTCCCATGGAACTTCTTTATGATATTGGGTATGAAAATGTAGCAAAGGTTTACCCAATTGTTTTAATCCGGCAATCCACATTTTCGCCGGGGAAAATGTGTGCATCCAAGTGATCACCCCGGCACATTGATCATAAGCGTTTGCTTGTAACAATGTCTTTCTTATTTCATCGGAAGTTTTCATTACTCCTTTGAATTCTATACTTTGCTGAACAGATCCGGATTCATTCATCCGCTTTACGATCTGCTCGGAATTGGCTTGCACTTCCTTAATGGCATCTTGTCCGTATAAGTTCTGACTTCCGGTTAAGAACCAAATTGAATATTTTCGATTGTCCGACATGAATTGTTACACCTCTATTTTGAATTAATCCACTTTCCTTTTTAGACGAACCATATTCCAGGACATTTTAGGAACCGCCGCCTTTAAAGATTGGTTGTCGATAATTGCATTCCCTATATTATGTGGTCTCACTTGTTCTTCGTCTTTTGTATTGACCGCTTTAGGATCATCATGCTCTAATACCACGTGCTCAAGAACATGGAAGTTTTCGAAAGATCGTAAATCACACTCTATATTCAGCGGCTCCGTTAAGTGTCTATTTGTTAGAAACAAGACCAACTCATCTCTCTCCTCGTTATAAACAACGGCACTATCCAGATACGGAATATCCGTAAATTCTTTAGAATCATATTTATCGGATTGAATGATTGGTTTTAAAGCCTTACCTCTCCCATAAACCGATAAATAATAATAGGGATAATAAATCGTCTGTTTCCAAGTCTTGCCTTGATTCTCGGTCATTATGGGCGCGATCACATTCACGAGTTGAGCCATAGCAGCAATTTTCACCCGGTCTGAATGATTGATCAGTGTATGCATCATGTTGGCAACAAGCAGTGCATCCTCGAAATTATAGACATCTTCCAATTGCGGGGGCGCCACTTGCCAAGGTTGCATACCCCTATCTGATTCCGTCGAGTGATACCATACATTCCACTCGTCAAAACTGAGATTGATCGTTTTATTGCTTCTCTTCTTTGCTTTAATGTAGTCACAAGTAGAAATGATCGTTTTAATAAAATCATCCATATCCAATGATTTCGCCAAGTAATTGGCGGTATCATTCTCATGATTTCCGTAATACTGATGAAGGGAGACATAATCGGCAAAATCATACGTATGTTCAAGCGTTATTGCTTCCCAATCGGGAAATGTTGGCATATTGTAATTAGAACTGCCACAACTCACCAATTCTATGGATGGATCCACAATCTTCATTGCTTTCGCAGTTTCATAAGCAACCCTTCCGTATTCTTCAGCAGTTTTTCCTCCCATTTGCCATGGACCATCCATTTCGTTGCCAAGGCACCAGGTTTTGATATTATGCGGATCTTTATAGCCATGTTTGATCCGAAGATCACTATAGTAGGTTCCGCCTGGATGATTGCAATATTCAAGAAGATTTCTTGCTGCATCCATACCTCTTGTCCCTAAATTCACGGCCATCATGACATCTGATTCTGCTTTCCTGGCCCATTCAGCAAACTCATTCGTACCAATTTGATTCGTCTCAATGGTGCTCCACGCAAGTTCCAAACGCCTTGGTCTTTGATCTTTAGGGCCAATGCCATCTTCCCAATTGTATGCGGATACCATGTTTCCACCAGGATATCTAACGATCGGTACTTGTAGGTCTTTTACCAAATCCAGTACATCTTGCCGAAAGCCATTTTCATCAGCAAGTTCATGCCCGGGATCATAAATGCCTCCATAGACTGCTCTTCCTAAATGTTCGATGAAAGATCCATAGATTCGCTCATCAATATCGGAGAGTACGTATTCTTTATCCACGATTACCTTTGCGCTGATTTGTTCGTTGCTCATTTTTAATCACACCCTAACTCAGAAATAATCAGAAAACACCCACAAAAATCTAAAATTCTAATATTTAATAAATTCATATACGCATTTCATAGCATCTTGGGTTTGCATAAGTCCTTTTTATGTATCACTTCCTTCTCAGAGTATAGAGAAAAACACTAAAAATAAACACTTGTACGTATAAGTTATTATTATTGAAACACACCAAAATGAATAATGCAATCGCTTTCTTGTTATTTTTTATCTTTTTCGATTTAATTGTACGTTCAAGTTTGGTATACTCTAGTAGCGAGGTGAACCATGACTGCTAAATATAAACAAATCAAACAGCATATTAAATCAAAAATTCTTGATGGATCTTTTCAACCTCATCAAAAACTTAACTCTGAATATGAATTCGTTGAGGAATTTCAAGTTAGCCGCCATACAATTAGACAAGCGATCGGGGAATTAGTGAGTGAAGGATGGCTTTATAGAAATCATGGGGTAGGTACGTTTTGTGCGGATCGCTCCAACATGGTTAATAATCCTTCACGCAAAAATATTGCAATCATTACAACCTACATCTCCGATTATATTTTCCCGCATTTAATTCGCGGGGCGGAGAGTTATCTGAGCGATAAAGGCTACAATGTGATGATTTTCAGTACAAATAATGAGTTTGAAAAAGAAAAACTTGCACTTGAAAATATCTTAACCCAACAAGTAGACGGGGTGATTATCGAGCCTACAAAAAGTGCTTTTTCCAATCCAAATTTAAGTTATTATTTAAATCTGGAGAACTCCAATATTCCTTATGTTATGTTTCACGCCTATTATGAAGAATTGGATCCATTTAGCTTAACATTAAATGACGAAGCGGCAGGTTTTTTAATTACGGAACATCTGATTAGGCGTGGACACAAAAATATTATTGGTGCTTTTAAAAATGATGACACCCAAGGCATTCAGCGGATGAAGGGGTTTTTCAAGGCGCATCGTAAACACAATTGCCGAATAGACCCTTCCTTGTTAATTACGTACTCTACATTGGAAAAAAATGATAAATCCGTACGAGAAGTTGGTAAACTTTTGAAGCGCAATGATAATAAGCCGACGGGTATTGTGGCTTATAACGATGAACTGGTGATTAAGCTTTTGAAAGTCCTTCGATCGCATCAACTTAGTGTCCCTGACGACATTTCCATCCTGGGTATTGATGATTCCCATTTTACGGAAGCTACCGAGATTAAGTTTTCTTCCGCCAAGCACCCAAAAGAAAAGTTAGGACAAGATGCAGCGAAAATGATTGTTGATTTAATCGAAGGTCGGGACAGGGAAGTCGATTCCATCGTTTATGAACCTGAACTGGTTTTAAGAAATTCTTCCAAGGACCTTACTGCTGCCACGACAACAACCATATAATCCCCTCTTCCCAACCCATGGTGTTACTCTTATAACCTTCTAATCTTCCAATTCTGGATAAATTAATAACATTGTGATGGTAATTGGATCAAGCATGATTTTTTTGCAGGCGATCATCGACTCGTTATTTTAACGGACAGTGGTTTCCCCATTGTCCGTTTTCTTTAATCAAAACTTAAACGCAACCTCTCGATATTATAAACTCGAGTTTCGCGCCCCAAAGAAAAAGGGATTCCAGCTGCACAAATGATATGAAAACCCTAATATGCCAGTCCTTTTGTAAACTTCCATTTTAACCCTGCAAACGACATTATGCTTTCAAAAAACTGATTTACCAAAAATGTAAATATTTCACAGAGTTCCCATTGCTTATGGCACGTTTGGTGGAGTGCGAAGATAATAAAAGAGACACGGGGGAGTGGCCTCGCGTCTTTTATTGGGATCGTATAACAGCTTTTCTCGACCTATAAAATGATTATTTTTCCACCCCTAACGACAACTCTCCCTTATCACTAACTCCGTGGCAATTTCTACTGTTTTACTAATCACCCGATTTCCGTTTAACCTTTCGAATACCATATCTACTGCTGTTTCTCCCATTAATTCTGTATGAACTCTCACTGAACTCAATGGTGGGTATAGATATTTCGCAATGCTGACATCGTTCATACTGATAAGGCACATCTCATCAGGAATACGTACATTATTTTCTTGCAGTGCGCGTAAACTGCCTACAGCCATGGTGTCATTGGCAAGGAAGAGTGCATTCGGTCTTTGTTCCAGTGAGTGTTCGTGCAACAACTGTTTCGTTAAGTTATAACCATCTTCCACCGAAAAATGACCGGTATACATCCATCGCTCGTCAAAAATCCGCTTTTCTTGCAAGTAGCTTTTATACGTGGTCGCGCGAATGTCCAATATCGGTGCATATTTTTGCGCGTACGTCTCTTTTCCTCCGATAAAACCGATACGAGAATAGCCACTTTCCAGAAAGTAATCGATCACTTTTTTTGTTGCGTGATAAAAGTTCGCAATGACGGAGTCATACTGATCTTCATTCGGATTCGAGTCTACAAAGATGAGATGCGGAGCCTCTTTAGATAATTTTTCTGCCTGTTCGGGATGAAATTTCCCAACCGCGATGATGGCTTTTGAGTTTTCTTGTACACCGTTATGAATAAAATCATCATATACATATTTTTTAAAGTTGATTTTTTGGGCTCGACATCTCTCTTCAATGCCTAACCGAATCGACATGTAATAGAGATCTTCCAATTCTTCTTGTTCCGTATACCAATAAACAATCGTAATTGAATCGACAGTAGTATTTTTCTTCGTATGTTTCTTGTAGTCCAATTCTCCTGCCACTTCAAATATTCTTCGTTTCGTGTCTTCTCCGACTGAGAGGGTTTTATCGTAATTCAGTACTCTGGAAACCGTCGCGATGGAGACGCCCGCCTTCTTGGCAATATCTTTTATCGTAGCCATATTTATAACGCTTCCTTTTCTCTTATTCCATGCTGCTTACAGTATAAACCGTTTCTGAGTGATATGTCTCGTCGGCGGATATAAAACAGGTGGGTCTTTCCAGGCCGGAAAACACTTGCGGAAGTCGTTGCGTTTCAATGCAAACGCCCCGAAAAGGGGTTCCATTTCCACCTTTAAGCGGTTGATCGGTTTCTAATTTTTGTGCAGTGTAAATGACAGCGCCCGGCTCTGTGGTGGTTATATGCAAAGACTGTCTGGAAAGCGGATCAAACAATCTGATCGGTGCTTGCGCTTTATTCTCTTGCCAAATAAAAAAATGATCGATGCCGCCATGAGCTGTTTCGATTTGCGGATGCTGCGCGTCGACAATCTTCCGAATGCTTGTTTTTTCTCGGATATCAAATGCAGTGTTTTCTGGTTCAATCAACTCACCTGTTGGAATTAATTCATCATCGAGTGCCAACACAGATTCCACCGGAGCCTGAATTTGATGCCCCAAAATTGTGGCATCCACTTCAGTTGTCAGATTAAAATAACTATGATTGGCAATGCTGAGCCATGTATCTTGATCACTGACTGCTTCCACTTTCATCCGTATTTCATCTTGATCCTTTTTTAATACGTAAGTAACCTTCAGATTCACTTTACCCGGATAGCCTTGCTCACCGTGCGTTGATGCATAAAATAAATGCAACCACAAATCTGAATCGGTCTCTTCATAATGATAATCCCAAAAAACATCGCTGAAACCTTGATCCCCGCCATGTAGATGGTGGTGTCCCTCATTTTGGGAAAGCGGCCATTTATGATCCAAGATCTTCATCTCACCGTGCGGAACCCGTCCTGCTACACGTCCTACAATGGCTCCAAGATAATTGGTATCGGTCAAATAGTCCATCGGATTCTCATATGCGAGCACCAAGCTATGATCAGGTTGGTTGGAGGGATACCAACCAGTGATTCTCCCTCCATAATTCAACACACATAAACGTGCGCCGATCTCGTTGATCATTTCCAATTGCATCAAGTCATGTCCTTTGTAAACCTGAATTCGCTGTTCTTTAAACAAGTGGCGACCTCCTTCAGTCCTCACAATTCCCCATCCAGAAAACCTTGAAAATGCACCTTAAACTTAAAATTTCTCGTTTTCAACCGATATTTCTCTAAAACATCCGGCCCGCAACTTGCAGAACCCAGTCCGTGCTGTTGATGATTCATGTTGACGGTAATCATGTTGTCTTCTGTTAGCTCATATAGGTGCTGTGCTTGTTCGATTTTTTCTCTGGAATACATTTGTGCGCTGAATTCCACTTCAGGATCCCCGATCACTTTTATCCCATGTCCTCGAACGTCAACGAGGGTGAACCAGCGGGTTTTGTGCCGGTTCCCGTTTTCCTGCGGAAAAACATAGGGAGTAAACATATTCCTGACAGAGTTGATCCATACACCATATGTGGGGGCTAATTGACTGTCGATATAAGATTCTCCCGGCCCTAAACCGTACCATTGAACGTTCTCAAATCTTCGTGGAACCCCCATCCTTAATCCAATTTTAGGCAAAGTTTCAGGTATATCTCCTTCGAAAGATCCTTCAACATGTAAAGTTACATTTCCATCTACAAAGATTTCATATTTATACTTTACATGAATCCCCCAAGCAAGTACCGGTGGTGCGATACGTGCCACCACTTCAATTTCTGCTTTCCTGCCCTCTTCTGAGAAATGATAATGAACAGAGCGAATGTTGTGCTGCATACCGTGCAAGCCGTACTTTTTCCACGTCTCTACGGAAGAGGGTGGGTTAAATCCAGGGATGAGATCGTTATCAATCGGTGCTCGCCAAAAATCAAGCTCGGGTCCGGAATCTATCATTTCCTGCCCTTTATAAAGCCATGAACTTAATTTTCCACTCGCTTTATCAAAAGCAAAGTGAAAATCTTCGCCGTAAAAAAGAATGTCGGCATCGGTTTCATTCACCGTTATGTTGTGTAACTCCCTGGGAATTTGAATATCATGCGTTTTGTTGTTTTCTTGGACAGCAAATTGCGACCAGGCTACCAGATGCCCTCTTTCTGCCCAATCTGTGTCCATAGCCAATGTAAAATCCAATGTCAACCAACAATCTTTTTCATGCTGCCCCGTCGTATCATAAGGTATTTCGATTTGTTTTACTTCACCAGGTTGAACTTCCGGTAAAGTTAACCTGCCTTGATCAATGATTCCTTCCTCTGAATGGAGATTCCAAGACAGCTGTAAATGGGCCAAATCAACGAACTCATAACGATTATTGATCTGAAATAATCTTTCTTCCAAGTCGATCGCCTCTATCACTACAGGTTCAATCACTTTTTTATATTCCAATAATGCAGGAGATGGCGAACGATCCGGCCTAAGCAAGCCATCGATAACGAAATTGGAGTCGTGCGGCTGTTCCCCAAAATCGCCACCGTAAGCAAAGAACGCTTCCCCTTCTTTCGTATAGGAACGTATCCCATGATCCAACCATTCCCAAACAAAGCCGCCTTGCAGCCTATCATGTCGATAAATCGTCTCCCAATATTCGTTGAAGCCGCCCGGTCCGTTCCCCATGGCATGGGCATATTCACACAAAATATGAGGCTTGGATAAATCGCCGCGCTGACCTAATTTCTCCAATACATCAAAGTCTGTGTACATCGTTGTAAATACGTCTGATGATTCCAGCTCATCTTCTGGATATTGATTACCACGATCCATGACCACCTGTGTTTCTCCCTCGTAATGAACGATTCTCGAATCGTCACGATCTTTCGCCCACGCAGTCATGGCCTTATGGTTACGTCCATAACCGGATTCATTACCCAAAGACCACATAATGATGGAAGGAAAGTTTTTATCCCTTTCCACCATGCGTTGAATTCGATCCAAATACGCCTTCTCCCACGCTGGATCATCGCTGATTTGGTGTTTATTTCCAATTAATTCAAAACCATGACACTCCAAATCAGATTCATCTATCACGTAAAGGCCATAAACGTCACACAAGTGATAAAAGTAGGGGTCGTTCGGGTAATGTGCCGTACGCACCGCGTTGATATTATGCTGCTTCATAAGTTTTACATCTTTTTCCATCGATGCCCTTGGAACACTTCTTCCTAAATCTGGATGATGATCATGGCGATTGACCCCTTTTAATTTGATGGGCTTTCCATTCACCAACATCAATCCCTGTTGTATCTCCACCGAACGAAAACCAACATTTGAAGGAATGACTTCAACAATTCTTCCTGATGCATCTTTTAATGTAATCGTCAGTTTATAAAGGCTGGGAGATTCCGCGGACCATTTCTTGGGCGATGACACAGATAACTCAAAATGATTTTTTCCCGAAATATCCACTTTTTCTTCCTTGATACCGGATTGCATAGATGTATCGAATAACTCCACTTCCAAGGAATAACCTTTTAATCCAGAGGGATTTTCCAGGTTCACATCCAATTGTAATGTGGCGTCTTGATAATGGTCATCAAACTCGGGCTTGGCGAAAAAATCAGTAATGTGAACATTCGGTTTCGTCACCAGATAAACATCCCTGAAAATGCCACTGAGCCACCACATATCCTGGTCTTCAATATAACTTCCATCGCACCATTGATAAACACGAACCGCCAAAGTGTTTTTACCGTTTTGAACATAAGGCGTGATATCAAATGCAGACGGTATTCTTGAACCTTGGCTGTAGCCTACTTCCTCGCCATTTATCCAAAGATGGAAAGCACTATCCACCCCTTCAAAATGAAGGATGGTCGTTTCGTCTTCGCGCTGATCGATATAAAACTCCCTTCGATAACAACCCGTAGGATTATTGCTGGGAACATGAGGCGGATCAATAGGAAAAGGATACTGCACATTCGTATAATGAGGGCTGCCGTAACCCTCAAGTTGCCAGTTGGAAGGTACATTGATCGTGTCCCAGCCGCTCGTATCGTACGTTTGTTTATAAAATTCACGCGGAGACAACATTGGCGACTCCGAATATTTGAATTTCCACTTGCCGTTTAGAGATTTATATCCTTTTGATGATGACCGTTGATTTTTCAGTGCTTGCTGCTGATCTTCATAACGAAAGAAATGAGATTTAGCGGGTAATCGATTTCTTTGGATCGTTGACAATGTTTCCAAGTCTTGTAATAGATGCATGTTTTCATCTCCATTTGGTATATCGTTATTATCCTTAATTGTATGGCCCTTACCTTTTAGGTTTAACGGAATCTCCTCCAAATCACTTAACGTCATGAGAATCCATGTTCACAGAAGTAGAATTCATTTCTCTCGAGTAGCGCACTGATCAAAAGTGTAGATTACATAGCAATGGCATCTTGTAAATTCAAATTTTCTTTGTATTCTTTGATGCCTCCACCATGTACAAAGTTGTTAAGTAGGCTTATGTAAGTACCATTATCTTTTGGGCCACGGGCGAATTCTACATGCTTGGTTTCTAATCCGACCAATATCATTACACATTCGCTCATTTCCGATTTGGCAACACTCATTTTGTAATGATGTTTAATATCCTTGCATCCTTATAGGATAGGCATTTTTTTATAACAGACATTTCAACTATAAATAGTGGGAGTGGGTAACCCAACTCCCTTCGTTCACCTTATTTGTATTCCGGCAGCCAATCGCCATGTGCTTCAAACAAATCATCACAGAGAGAACGAATGTCATCCATCGATAATTCTGCAGACGTATGCGGATCAAGCATGGCCGCCTGATATACAGGCTCTTTCTTTCGTGTACGATTCGCTTCCATCGTCAAAAGCTGCGTATTTATATTCGTTCGATTCAGTGCTGCCAACTGTTCTGGTAAACGACCGACATAAGTTGGAGAAACTCCATTCCGATCTACCAAGCAAGGAACTTCGACTACTGCTTCTCGCGGCAAGTTCTCAATCAAGCCACCTGAATTCGGCACATTACCGCCAATTTTAACTGACTGATCGGTTTCCATTGCTTTAATAATTCGAGAGGCATATTCATCTGAACGCTCGTGTGTAACTGATTCATCGTTGATCAGTTGGTCTCTTCGCTTTTCCCAATCGGCAATTTGGGCTTCACAGCGGCGCGGATATTCATCCAAAGGAATATTGAAGCGATCAATCAATTCCGGATAAGCTGATTTAATAAAATAAGGATGATACTCTGCATTATGTTCCGATGATTCCGTAACATAGTAACCGAACTTGTCCATCAATTCAAAACGTACCATGTCATCATGTTTGCTTTGCTGTTTTTCTCGAGCACGCCTTTTGATCTCCGGGTATAAATCTTCGCCATAGCGGCTCACTTCCAATAGCCAGGCCATATGATTAATCCCGGCAATCTTTGATTTGACGCCTTCTTGGGACATATCCAAACGCTCAAAAAGTTCTGGTACACAAGCTTGCACGCTGTGGCAAAGCCCAACGATATCAATTTTGCTCTCACCCGCGACAATACCGGTTAATGCTGCCATCGGATTGGTATAATTCAAGAGCAAGGCATCCGGACATACCTCTTCCATCTCTTCGGCAAAACCAAGCATCACCGGGGCCGTGCGCAATGTCCGAAACAGGCCGCCAATCCCGATCGTATCCCCAATCGTCTGCCGCAACCCATATTTTTTTGGTATCTCAAAATCGATCACTGTCGATGGCCGGTATCCCCCGACCTGTATGGCATTGATCACATAAGATGAACCACGCAGGGCTTCCTTACGATCCAAATACTTTTCAATCGCCACATCTGCATTCAATTGCTTTTTTAAGTGTTGAAGGAGCTGAAAAGATTCGTCCAGCCGTTTCTCATCAATATCATACAACGCAAATTCCATACCCTGTAACGCCGGTGAAAGCATGCAATCGCCCAATAGATTTTTCACAAATACGGTACTTCCTGCACCTATAAATGTTAATTTTGACATTAATATTCACCTCTTAATGAAATTTATGATTTGCTAGTTTTGATAAACAACATTATTCCTTCATCCCTGTATTGGCAAACCCTTGCACAAAATGACGTTGGAAGATGAAAAAGACAATGAGGATAGGGATAATAGATATTAAGGTCATGCTCATCATCAAAGTCCAATCAACGAAATATTCCCCTTCTGCCATAACCATACCAACAGGCAAAGTATACATACTGCTATCTGTAGAGACTACAAGCGGGTAAATGAGATCGTTCCATCTGAACATGAAGGTAAATATGATCAATATGGCAATCAAAGGTTGGACATTGGGCAGAATGATCTTGAGAAAAATCTTAAATTCCCCAGCCCCGTCAACTCTAGCAGCTCGAATCATTTCGTCCGGGATAGAAAGCATATATTGTCTGGCTAAAAACAAACCGAATGCTTCCGCGGCAGTAGGAATAATCAATCCAGCATACGTGTTAATCCAACCTAATTCATTTAATATGAAGAAATTAGGAAGAACAATGATGTGTGCCGGAACCATTAAAGTAGCAAGTACAAGTACAAACAAAATGTTTCGACCCCTAAACTTATACTTGGCAAAAGCATACCCAGCAAGCAAATTGATAAAAACTGTGAGAATCACCGCAAAGAAAGCAACGATGATACTGTTCACCAAATAATCCATATAGGGAACGACTTGGAATAATTCTTGGAAATTCTCCCATGTAAACGTTCGCGGAATAAAATTCGTATCTCCTGACATTGCTTCTCCACTCGTTTTAAATGCTGTTGAAAGCATCCATAGAAAAGGGATCAAGAAAATAAACGCGATAATGCAGAGGAAGAAAAATGAAATTTTATTCGTTTCTTTCCATTCTTTCTTCATTGATTGAAATTTTCGGTTGAAGGTTGAAGAGATTGATTTATTTTCGTTTGTAGGTGCTTTTGAATTCATTACTCTTTCTCCCTCCCCAACCACAGACTAATGCCGCTAATAGCCAGTACTAGAATAAATTGAACAACCCCTAATGCTGCACCATAGCCCATAGCTCCTTCTTCAAATGAGGCTCTGAATATATAGTTGATCAAAATCATTGTAGAATTTCCCGGTCCACCGCTCGTCATGGTATAGACTAAATCAAAAGCCATAATGGTATTGATTACTAAAATGATCACAACAAAAACGGTTGTTGGTTTCAAAAGGGGCAATGTAACATTCCAAAATTGCTGCCACTTATTTGCGCCATCTATTTGCGCAGATTCATAGAGATTTTCTGGGACGTTTTGAACCCCTGCTAAATAAATGACTAAACTATACCCTGCTTGTACCCATATCATTGCTATGATTACAGCTGGCATCGCTAAAGTTGTCGATCCCAGCCAATCGGGATTCACTCCTATATAACCCAGCCATTCATTAATCAGACCAAAATCCGGATTAAACATCCACACCCATATAAGAGCTGTTGCTACCATTGAAACAACGACAGGCATGAAGAAAATGGCCCTGAAAAATGCTCGAAATGGTGTTTTCATTCTGAGGAGCAATGCTCCCCCGATCCCTAAAGCTGCACTGATGGGTACAACACCTATTGTGAAATATAAAGTATTTCCTAAAGCTGTCCAAAACAGGGAGTCAAAAAACAATTCAGTGTAGTTGCTCAAGCCAATAAAGGATGGATCCCCAATAATATTCCATTCATGGAAGCTGATAAAGAAAATAAAGATAATGGGAGCAATCATAAATGTAAAGAATAGAATAATATTCGGTGTCAGAAATACATAAGGAGTTATTCTTAGTTTATTTTTTTGAAACCAACTGTACACAGCCGTCATTGTTCAAACTCCTTTTACGTTTGTTTTACTTTAATCACTTTAATCTTTGATAATAGAATCAATTTCTTCTTCAAGAGAATTTGCCACATCTTCCGGGGTTTCTTCATACACAAGCAAATTTTCCATTTGATCAGCAATGACCTGATTGATCTCGTTAAATTCAGGTATTGTCATTGTTTGCGCCATGTGCTCCGGAACCGTTTCAGCCTGTTCAAGAAATACTTCCATCGCTTCAATTGAATCAGGATCGTCAAAATCATAGTCAATTTCATCATCAACGTCTGTTCTACCAGGGATAAAGATGCCCTCTTCGGCAAACGCCATATTATTGTCAGCTTCCCCTAAAAACTCTAGAAATTTTTTGCCTTCTTCAGGTTGTGGTGCATTCTCGGGGATTGCCACTGCATTTCCTCCCATATCCGATGCTGACTGTTCTCCTTGAGGCATGAATGTCACCTCCCATTCGAATTCAGTACTTTCTTCGTATTCCGGGATCATCCAATTGCCATCGATAAGCATCCCGGCAGTCCCCGAAGTAAAGAGCAAGTTAGGGTCATCCCCACCGCGTGCACTATTTCCTACTGACATGTGATTTTGATACATTTCTTGAATCTGACGCAAGGTGTCAACTCCATCTTCGGTGTTTACCGTCGCTTCCGATAAGTCATTAGAAAAAATCGACACACTATTCTGGTAAAATAGGGGGAGAATACGGTAAGCACTTCCTTCATCCCAAGAATAGGCAAGTCCATAATTCGCAAGATCATGCTCTTGAAGTTGCTGGGAAACATCAAACAGTTCTTCCCAGGTCCAGGCTTCATCAATCTGATTCGGGGGTTCAATCCCTAATTCATCCATATACGTTTTGTTGTAAAATAAGGCAAGTGTATCGGTATGATGCGGCATTCCATATATGGCATCTCCTTGGCTAACCGCTTCCAATAAACTGGGATTAAATTGTTCTATATTATCTTCATAGATATCGCTTACATCAAGCAATGCATCTTCTCCCAAATATTCACCCAACTGCTGATATTGGATTCTTATCAGATCCGGCGCATCGTCAGCGGCAATTCGTATCTTCGCTTGCATGTGAATATCATCACCTGGCATAGGATGCGCATCAATTTTGATACCGGGATTTTCCTCTTCGAATTGCTGAAATTGTTCTTGAAATGCCCTTTCTTCACTATCAGAACTTGACCAGTACATAAAATCCAATACGACCTCGTCTTCTGATTCCTGATCAGCTCCTTCGCCATTTGGGCTGCATCCAATAAGGACTGCAGGAAGAAGAACGTTTAATATTTTTGCACTCCACATTTTTGACATTTGAGATCTCCTTTTTTGATTCTATTTCATCAAATGCCTGACCACGCTCACAATAAAATATTTTTTTAGTAATCATTTACTTATATTTTTACTGTTCTAGCCTATTGAGAAATCGTTTGCAATAGGCACCTGTTATTTAATTTGCTTTAACAAATGTTCTAAAATATATTAATGGAGCAGCGGAATCTTGTTTATGATCCCACTTTCCTTCAAAAAGATCCCCAAAAGCCCTCTTAGCAATACTAGTTTCGATTCTCTAGCTATTAAACTACAACCGCCCAATAAACTCCATCAATCCTTCCCGCCCGTCTTCGTTTTGTTTATAAACCCCCGCGTCTTCCAAGACTCGCATGAATTTCGCTCCCACTTCTTTTTCGATCTGTCTCCATAACTCTTCCTCATCATCGATCATGCCGTAGCGTTTTTTCAATTGCTCTGCCCAATCTTGGTGAATGGCCGTGACCGTGTCGGTTGCACCTTGTATATAACGCTGAATCTCTTCAAGCTCTTCGACCAAACGTTTCGGCAGGACGGCAAGGCCCATTACTTCGTTCAAGCCGATGTTTTCTTTCTTTATATGATGGACATCTTCGTGAGGGTGGAAAATGCCATCGGGATATTCCTCGTTCGTGCGGTTGTTGCGCAAAACGAGGTCTACTTCGTACTGTCCGTCTTTCCAACGGGCGATGGGGGTGATTGTGTTATGCGGCGTCTTCCCTGTGTATGGGATAATTCCGTGATCAGCATCTTCATGCCCCTTCCACTCACGATGTACGTGCTCGCAAGCATCCACAAGTGTGGCTTGATTCGATGATCGCAAACGCAAAACTGTCATGGGCCATTCGACAACTTGAGCGGTAATTTCCGGATAACCCGATAGCGTGAAGTCATATTGAGCCGCTGCTTTTTCCAAGGCAAACGTATAGCGGCCGCCTTGATAATGGTCGTGCGATAAAATCGATCCCCCTACGATCGGCAAATCTGCATTCGAGCCGATAAAATAGTGCGGGAAACGCTCAATAAATGAAAGCAATTGTTTGAAAGTATCGCGGTTGATGACCATGTCACGATGCTTTTCACTTAACAAAATGGCATGTTCGTTGTAGTAAATGTAGGGCGAATACTGTAAATACCACATTTCTTCCTGCATGGGCACACGGATTAAACGGTGATTGGATCTTGCCGGATGTCCAATTCGGCCCGCATAGCCCTCGTTTTCTTTACAAAGCACACACAATGGATAGTCAGCGGACACCGCTTTTTCTTTTTCGGCTTCGATGTCTTTCGGGTCTTTTTCCGGTTTGGATAAATTAATGGTAATATCCACGTCTCCATAATGATTTTCATGGGTAAAATGAACATTTTTGGCAATCCGGTCCATTTGGATATAATTCGATTTCTGACTCAGCCAGTAAAAATAATCCGTAGCGGAAATCGGATCCTTTGCATATTTTTGCTCAAATGTGAATTGCACATCGGAAGGGCGCGGGAGAAACACATTCATCACTTTCGCCTTCCATTTGTCTTTTTCATCCAGCAAATCCGCAATAAGCCCTTCATCGACTGCAATTTGGCTCAATTGTTCCAGCAAGGGTGCCAGCTCACGACCCTCATCAGGAGAAGAATAAGAAAAAGCATCAAGGCCATACAACGCCATCAATTGATTCCTTACATAAACGCGGTTACTTTCCTCAGCGAGCTCCGCTTCAATGGCCCAATCTACCAATTGCTCGATTCGTTTTGAGGTTTCTTCAATTCTCATTGGTACCATCCTCCTCATAACCTTGCGGAAATTTCCGATGCCACATCCAAGCGTCTGCAATCATTTTTTCTACATTTGTTCGCGATGGTTGCCAATCCAAAGTTCGTTTCACTTTTTCCGAAGAAGCGATTAATCTCGCCGGATCCCCGGATCGGCGTTCCCCGATTTTTTGAGGTATGGGATGGCCAGTCACTTTTCGTGCAGCTTCGATCATTTCTTTCACGGAAAAACCGTTGCTGCTGCCAAGATTGAAAATATCACTGGCGTTGCCCTTGCGTAGGTGCTCCAAGGCTAGCAGATGGGCATCGATAAGATCTTCCACATGAATATAATCGCGAATACACGTCCCGTCGGGCGTCGGATAATCGTCACCGAAAATCGTGATCGCCTCTCGTTTTCCCAAAGCGACTTCCAATATAATCGGGATCAAATGCGTTTCCGGCCGATGATCTTCACCGATCACGCCACTTTCAGCAGCACCGGCAACGTTGAAATATCTTAGAGAAACATAACGAAGGCCATGCGCCTCTTCGCACCATTTCATCATCCGTTCCATCGTTCTTTTTGTATCGCCGTAAGGGTTGGTCGGTTCTGTCTTCGCCGTTTCCACAATCGGCACTTCGTCGGGCTCGCCATAAACCGCTGCTGTCGAAGAAAAAACAATCGTGCGTACACCGTGATCAATCATGGCTTCCAACAGCACTTCGGTACCATGAACATTATTGTCAAAATAAGCAAGCGGTCGCTCGACCGATTCACCAACCAGCGACGAAGCGGCAAACATGAGCACTTCATCAATCGATTCTTGGGCAAACATTTGCTGAACGAAAGTCCGGTCGCGAAGATCGCCTTCATAAAAATGGACTTCGTCCGGCAGCGCCTCGCGGTGACCGGTCGTTAATTGATCCAACACGACCACTTCTTTTCCCTTCGCCAATAACTGCCGCACGGCATGAGAACCAATGTATCCCGCTCCACCGGCTACCAACACACTCATCGTGACACCTTCTCGAGGATTAATTCTTTCGCTCCATCGCCCACCTCTGCTTCATAAAAGGAAGCTTCATAGCCGATCACTTCACTGTAACGCGCAGCGACATTTTCTAAAAATAAGTTCACATGCGTTTTATCTACAAAAGCAATTGCGCAGCCACCGAATCCAGCGCCTGTCATACGTGCTCCGATCACGCCCGGCTGTTCCCAAGCCAAACTGATCAGAGTATCCAACTCCTTGCCAGTCACTTCATAATCATCACGCAATGATTGGTGTGACTCGTTAAGAAGCTCCCCGAACTGTTGCCAGTCACCAGTTTTCAACCTCTGCACAGCAATTTTTGTTCTTTCATTTTCTGCAATCACATGCTTGGCTCGTTTTGCCGTTACCTCGTTTTTCACGGTATGTTGCCATTTTTCCCATTGCTCCATACTGATTTCACCAAGGGCTTGAATCGGCAAATGCGCCTGCAAGTCCTGTAATGCTTCTTCGCATTCCCTGCGTCGATCATTATAAGCAGATCCAGCTAACGTCCGTGCTTTGTTAGAGTTCATAATGATCAGCGAGTAATCTTCAGTTGGAATCGGTGCATATTCATAATCAAGGGTTTGGCAGTCTAAAAGCATGGCATGCCCTTTTTTTCCGAAGCCGACCGCAAACTGGTCCATGATGCCGCTTTGTACACCGATGTACTCATTTTCGGCCTGCTGACAGAACTGAACCAACGTCCTTTTCGACAAGTTCCATCCTTCCCATTCATTTAACAACGTTGCCATCACCAACTCGATGGAAGCGGACGATGATAAGCCCGCACCATTTGGAATGTTTCCAACAAAATAAATATCGTAACCAGCTGTTGGTTCATAGCCATGCTTTTGCAAAATTGCCAGCACACTTTTAGGGTAATTCACCCAATCATGTTCCAATGAAAAACTTAGATCATCCAATGTAACCGTTATCAAATCCTCCAAATGAAAATTTTCGGAATAAAAACGACACTGGCGATCTTTTCTTTTGGTTGCGTAAGCATACGTCCCTTTCGAGATCGCTCCCGGAAATACAAAACCACCATTGTAGTCGGTATGTTCACCGATAATATTCACACGCCCCGGCGCAAAAAAACAGCGCTCCGCTTCTACGCCAAAACGTTCCTTAAATCTTTCACTTTGCTCTCTATGCATACTACCCCTCCCATTGCTCTTATAAGGAGTATACTATTCATTTAGTAAAACATCAATTTATTTTAGTAAAAATATTGAGGGAATTTCGACGGAATCATTGCGAATTTCCGTAGCGTAAGCTGCGAATAAGGCTCTTATGAAGGACTATAAAGGGTAAAGAGTATGTAGATTACTAAACTGAAATGGCGGCAAAATCGTTGGATGCTCCTTTACCCCAATTAAGAAAATAAGAGCACCCCTGGTACGCCAGAGGTGCTCTTATTTCACATCACTACAATTGGCCTGTTCGGTCGAGAAAAGTCATGACTTGAGCTCTTGTTGCCGGTTCATTCATACGTTCCCCATTCGTAACTCCGCTTGCAACCGCTTTTTTTACGGCAGATTTATGGGCATGGGGAATGGTGCTTCCAGGTTTCGCTGTTACAATAGCTGCTACTGCTGCGATGGCATCATCGACTGGAAGTTTTCCTTCTTCATATTGATCTGGGATGCTCTTCCCAATAAGGCCACGATTTGCCCCATCGTTGATGACTTCTTCAAACTTTTTCCTTAACACACGGCTCTGAACCTCCATATACCTTTTCCCCTCCTCCCCTTTGTAGGGAACTCCATAAAAATCACAAATCGCTTTCGCAAGGGCAACCGCACTTTGCCTCCGGAATGGATCTGATTTTAACCGTGCTAAATCCTGAGGGTTCGTCATAAACCCATGCTCCATCAAGACCGCTGGCATTCTCGTCTCTCTCAGCACATGAAAATTGGTCCAATGATTGGGCTTTGAACCTACATTTCCTCGATGATGAGTGCCCGTCTCTCTCGAAAGATAATGCGACCAGACATCAGCCAATCGCTTTCCAAGCTCGCTCGTATGCCAATAGAAAGCCCAGTGCCCTCTTACGGAAGAATTTGCATTCGCATCAGCATGAATGGAACAAAATAAATCAGCCCTTCTGTGATTGGCATCCTCCGTACGTTGCCTCAGCGGCCGTTCGGAAGCATTTGGCGTTTGCGTATACATGGTTTGAAAACCCGATGACTCCAGAAGCGGTTTGACGTAATGAGCGACAGCTGCATTAAAGCTATGCTCGGCCATCCCCGGCACGCCTTTATTTGGCGGGTACGTATCACTTCCGTGTCCAGGATCAATGGCAATAAGTTTAGTCACCTTCCTCCCCCCTTCTTTCATTATATATATCTACCCTTTGACTAAAAAAAGGGGGGCTAAAGCGCTCTTGCACCGAAAAAATTACCGAAGTGCTAAATGGTTCCGTCTCGAGCCGTAGGTCAACGACACTCCCATCGCTTACGATAACCGAGGCTTCTTCAATAGGTCCGATATATTAACCGGAGAGTTCTCGTTTATTTCTGCCTTATTTTCTCTCTAGTTACTACCCAAGCCAGCGTCACAGCTGTCATTCCTCCCGTTAATTTACCGATGACCATCGCGAACACATAATTCGCATCTACGCCAGCAACAAAGCCCAAGTGGCCTCCCAGTACAAAAGCGCCACTCACACAAAACGCAGCTACAATGGTTTTGCCCCGTTCATTCATATCAGAAAACATGGCAAAGGCCGGGATCGCGTGGGCAAGAGCGGCAAGCAAGCCAGCACTCGCTTCTGCATTCATACCGAGTCGATCTCCAACACGCTGCAAAGGTTGCTCTAACCCCCGGCTCAACATGTAAACGAGCGGAAATGCTCCTGCGAGTACGAGTACGATCTGCCCGATAATTGTCATCCCCTCTGAAAGTGGGGTGAGTCCTGAAATAGATGCAAACGGGAGCAAGGTTTCAATACTTAATAAAATAATGCCAATAACAGCCACCGCCGTAACTGCTCTTCCTAAAAACGTAAAAATCTTAACCGTAGCCTCTTGATAAAAAATTAAACCTGCCCCGATAACGACGGAAAAAACCATTGCAGGCATTAAATTCAGCAGCATCATATTCACTGGCAAACCAGCCACAAGCCCACCGATGAAGCAACCTAAAGGGGCACAGACAAGTCCCATTAAAATTCCCCTTGCAAAAAACGGCACGTCTTCTTTTTGCAATAAACCCATAGCGGCAGGCACGGTAAAAGAAAGCGCCGGACCATAAATGGTCCCTAGGAAAACCCAGGCAAAAGCAGCTGTTGCTTCATTATCCGCGAGTTCAACAGCCAGAGCATGACCGCCCATATCAATAGCCAGAAATGTATTGATTAGTGCAGCTGGATCAATACCTACGGTTTCATGAAGTGGAGTGCTCACCCATTCAATCCCGCTTGCTAACAAAGGAGCTATCGTAACAATCCCCACAATCACAAGGGCAAGCGGCCCCATCATTCGAAATGCTTCCAGAAATTTAGTGCCAATTCCTAATTGAGAACCAAATATGTAATCAACAGCACTCACTGTTAATGAAAGGATCATCACAAATAAAATGACCTGGTTAATATCCATTACTTATCATATCCTGTGTTCCTTTATAAACGATACATTGAAATCATCACATGGATATACGTTTGAGGCAAGCATTCTAGGTAAAAATACACGGTTTGTTGATACTGAATAAGCGGGAATATCCATGAATATGATAAGATTACAACTTTGACGAGGTGCATATGATGCTTTATTTATTAGCTGTTCTTTTACCCCCTGTTGCTCTATTAGTGGTTGGAAAACCCTTTCAAGCCATCCTTAATCTCGTTCTCCTTTTTTTATTCTGGATCCCAGCAGCCATTCATGCGCTCTTTGTCGTGCATGAAGTAAAAGCCGATCGACGGGCAGAGAAATATGGAAGATCATAAAGCTCAAAAAATCCGCGTTCTTTCATTAAAAGAAGGCGGATTTCTTTACACCCCGTTATTGGGGAAGATTCAATTGCCATAACACACCAAACTTTTTGCTAAAAGCGTAATCATCCAATGGCATAATGCGTTTCCTAAAGTCTTTCAATTTCTTCTTCCGAATCACATGTGAATCTATATGGAAAACGAAGGTGTAAAGGTAAATTCATGCTGAATAGGACTATAAATACACATGAATTTTTAATGAAAAGATCGCATGCATAACCCGTTTGCTCCATAGCGAACAATCCTGGTGATTTTTGAATCCTCAATGATAAATGTGTAATCATTCATGGCTTCTTCCGCTTTCCTTCTTGGAACATGAAAAATGGTATAACCTTTGAGGTTTGTAAAAAACTCTCTAATAAAGTTTTTGATCTTTATAATCACAACAAACCTCTATTACATCTCGTTTATCCTTCAATATCCCGTTTACTATATCCGATCAATCCTACAACCATTAGAATCACCGCAACCACGACCAATAACGTTACAGCCATAACATTCATGTCTTCAACCGGCAGCTGAGGGATATATCCATATGGGGATAGTTGTCCGGCCCATTCCGGAAATTGAAATAACTCGCCCAAATAAAGAACAATAAAGGCGTAAAATACATACAGCCATATGATGCTCACCAACTTTGGGAGTATACCGATCAGCAATACAGCAATGCCAACCATAACGAGCATGGCAGGATAATATACTAGAGCAGCTCCATATATCGTCCCAAAATCAAAAGCTTCCTCCATGACAGCCAATCCCGCAGCCCAAAGGCCAATAGCAGTAAGAGAAATCATCATAAATCCATTTAAGATTGAGATGATGAGATAACTGCCCATCAATTTTGTACGTGAAACAGCTCTCGCAAGCAAATGCTCAACGCGGTTCTTTTTCTCTTCACCATGAAGTTTAAGCATAGACATTAAAGGAGGCACCGTTACGAGTAATCCCATCACAATCATTAACGTAGGAATAAATTGCTCCGTTAATGTATATCCTTCCTCTGCCACTAGCATCTGCTCCATCATCTCATTACCTGCAAAAAACGATTCCAAATCGCCTAGGACCGAGCCATAAGACAGTCCCATGATGAGCATCCCCATCCCCCAGACAATGATGCCAGTGCGCTGCAATTTTACAATAAGACCTGCTGGATCCTGTAAGAAAGGAGAAGCACCTCTTCTTCCCGGTCTTGAAGGAAAAAAACCCGTTTCCAAATCACGAATGGCGTTAAGATAATTGGCCATAAAAAATAGAACAACCGATACACCAATGGTTAAAAAAATCGGCCCCCAATCATTATTCGAATAAACTTCTGTCTGAGTCACCCACCCCAAAGGTGAAAACCATGATAACGTTTCGTTCGTCACATCACCAACCGCACGTACAAGGTATGCGATCATCAGCACAGCTATGGAAAATCCTGTCGTTCCGCGTGAACTCTCTGAAAGTTGGGCGAATAGCGCCGTCACACCTGTAAAGAAAATACCGGTTGCGCCTAAACCAGCACCATAAAGTAAAGATCCCTCCAGATCCATACTTTCTACCCCTAATGAATATAACCCAAACCCTGTAACTAACGTCAAAAGCACATTCGTTACACACAAAACCAATAACGTCGCATTTAAATTAGATAGACGTCCGACCGGCAGAGAACGAATCATTTCGGCACGTCCATCTTCTTCATCTGCCCGTGTGTGACGAGTCACGAGCAAAATACTCATCAACCCAACGACAACTGCTGTTATTAACAACATTTGGTGCGCAGTCATGGCACCAAGCGTATAATTATCCAAATTCCCCGGACCTACCATTGCTATCATCGCGGGATTTTGCATGGTTTCAGCCATACCGTCCCTCTCTTGTTGAGAAGGATATAAATCAACAAAAGCGATGGGCACCATTAATGTAAAGAAAGAAATTCCGATGAACCATAATGGAATACGAAGGCGATCCCGTCTCATCATCAACCTGGACAGAGATCCGATATTTTTGAAAAGCGAATCAGACATCAGGATACACCCCCTGCATTTCCTTCATCTTTATTTTCATAATGACGCATAAATAAATCTTCCAACGTTGGCGGCATACTTTCCAGTTTCACAATCCCGAATTGACTGACATGTCTGATGACATGATCCAACTCTTCAGCATCGACTTGGAATGAAAGCGCCAGACCTTGCTCTTGGATATCGTGAATACCTTTGAATTCATTTAAAGATGTGATCGGCTCATTTGTCTCCACATGTATATTTGTTCTTGTTAAATGACGTAACTCGTTTAACGTACCTGTTTCAATCATTTTTCCTTGGCGAATAATGCCGACTCTATCACACAATTTTTCCACTTCCGATAGGATATGACTGGAGAGCAAAACGCTCTTCCCTTTATTTTTCACATCTATGACGCATTCTTGGAAAACCTGTTCCATGAGTGGATCGAGCCCGGATGTCGGTTCGTCCAATATATAAAGATCTGCTTCCATTGCGAATGCAGCAATCAACGCAACCTTTTGCCTGTTTCCTTTTGAGTACGTTCTGCATTTCTTGGTTGGATCAAAGTCAAATTTCTTAATCAACTCTTCCTTCCGGCTTGTATGGCTACGTCCTCGCAGCTTCAGAAAAAGATCAATCACTTCTCCGCCGGTTAAATTTGGCCATAGATTCACATCTCCAGGCACATACGCAATCCGCTTATGAACGTCAACAGCATCAGACCATGCATCTTTGCCGAATATCTTCACCTCACCTTCTGACGCCTTCAAAATACCGAGAAGCACACGAATGGTGGTTGACTTTCCAGCACCGTTCGGACCGATAAAACCATAAATTTCTCCTTCATTGATTTCTATGTTTACCCCTTCTAAAGCGGTAAACTTCCCAAACCTTTTTGTTAAATGGTTGACGTTTAATAAGCTCATTTCGCATCCCCCTGCCTTTTTACACCCTCATAGAAGACTTCTTCTACTCGAATGTCATATTCAAAATAATTTCTTTCCTATGGACTTCTCCATGCTTCATCGCAGATTCAGCATACGATATGATAGTGAAAGATTTGAATGATTTTATTATATATCGTTCATAATATACAATATATGCTTTTTTGGCAAGAAGATATGAACTTTTTTATTTGTTTTCGTACATTATTTTGATTACACTGATGAGGAGGTGAAAGTATAATGGATGGATTTGAACGTCGGAGAGAACAAAAGAAACAACAAATTTTAAAGTCTGCCTTAGACCTTTTTCTGGACTATGGTATACAAAAAGTGACGATGACAGAAATTGCCAAACAGGCGATGGTTTCACAGGTAACCATTTATAACTACTTTACAAGTAAACATAATTTAATCCATGAAGTCTTTATCTATTATGTTGAAAAGGCCGTTAAAGAGTTCGAGGAGATTGTGTACAGTGATGCCCCGTTCCCGGAAAAAATCAATCAAGTGATATTTAATAAAAAAGAAGTTTCGCAGCAAATCAACGAAGAATTCTATCAATTCATAATGAAGGAATATACCGCCGGGGCGGATTACATCCAAACGATTTATGAAGAAAAATCCATTCCTTACCTAAACCATTTATTAGACGAAGGAAGGGAACAAGGATATGTGGATCGAACGTTATCCAATGAAGCAATCTTCTTTTATATCGCCATGATGAAAGACTACATTCAACGAGAAGACGTATACAAAAAGATTCTACCGTTAACCGAAGATATTACGAAGCTGTTCTTTTACGGAATTGTCGGCGAGAGGTGAACCTTCTCGTTCACCAGCACCGAAAGACGAATGATCTCCCGCCTTTTCGTTCAGCACGTCCTGATTTAACCTCATGTTTATATTGGCCTCTTTACGACTTAACATACCTTTCATACTTTTTTTTATATCCTCCTTTTCAACTCCTTCATTCATCAGTAAGATGGCTGCAGATTCAATGAGAAAGGAAAAAACAACGATGGTTAAGCTGATGAAAACGATTGGTTTATTATTACTAAGATTCGTTCTTGGTTTTTTTATGCTGGCGTCAGGCATTGAAAAGTTATGGGACCTTAGCGACTATCATTCGGTCTTTGAACCCTCTCTATTGCCGAGCTCCTTTGTCCAACTGACTGCGATTGTCGAATCACTTGCCGGTTTAATGTTATTGTTTGGTATTTTGGTCCGTTCTTCCTCCCTTGCACTGATGTTGCCGCTATTTCTTTCGATGTTTTTAGTTCCTTATCAGCAGGCTTGGTTTCTCAGTGACTATATTCAAATTTCTCTATTATTCTTCATTGCCCTTATTTTAGCAGCAATGAAAGAACATCCCTTTACATGGCTCAACCTTAGAGACGAAGGAGCCGGTCAGTATTCCCATACGAACAGTTAAAGAGCACAAAGAGAGGGATCGAAATCCGTTCGATCCCTCTCTTTTTCCCTTTTAAAATGGATACTCGCGATTTTGTGATTGGACACTGACCCATTGAGTGGTGGTGAACTTGTCCAATGCCCATTCGCCGTTGAATCGACCAAGCCCTGAATGTTTTTCACCGCCAAAGGCAACGTGGGGCTCATCGTTCACTGGTTGATCGTTCACATGGATCATGCCTGTTTCCACTTGGCGGGCAACGTTCATGCCGCGGAATTGATCGCGAGTAAATACCGATCCGGTTAGTCCGTAAATTGTGTTATTAGCGATATCGATCGCTTCTTGCTCACCCTGAGCTTTCAAAATGGTCGCGACCGGACCAAATAATTCGTTCTTGGCAATCTCCATATCGCTCGTGACACTGGAGAGGATCGTCGGTTCGAAAACATTCCCTTCATGCTTGCCACCAACTTCTAGTGTGGCTCCGTCTTCAACCGCTTGATTCACTTCCTTTTGCAGCCGCTCTACCTCCCCTTGATTAATCAGAGGTCCTACAACGTTTTGGCTATCGAAAGGATCTCCGTAAGGCAACGACCGTGTACGTTCTGTGAACTTCTCGAGAAACTCATCATGAATAGAGGTATCAATGATGATCCGATTTAATGCCATACAGATCTGTCCTTGGTGCAAAAATTTGCCAAAGATGGCTGCGTCCACAGCTGCATCTACATCTGCATCATCGAGCACAAGCATGGCGTTGTTGCCGCCAAGTTCCAGCGCCGTATCTTTTAAATGTTGGCCCGCATTAACCGCAATTTGACGCCCCACTTCTGTAGAGCCGGTAAACGAAATGGCTTCAACGGTTGGATGGGTGACGAACGCATCGCCAATTTCAGACCCGCGGCCGACGACGACATTTACGACTCCTTTCGGAAAGCCTGCTTTTTCAAAAAGCCAGCCAAGCAGCATGCCGGAAGTGACCGGTGTATCCGAGGACGGCTTAATCACAACCGTATTTCCGCTTGCGATTGCCGGTGCCACAGAGCGCATGGAGAGATGGAAAGGGAAATTCCAAGGCCCAATGACCCCAATAACACCTTTCGCTTTTCGATAGACATAGTTTTCTTTATTTGGAATGTTAGAAGGGAAAATCGTACCACTTACGCGCGTCGGAAACGATAATGCCTCCTGGGTAATCCCTAATGCTGCCCCATACTCGATCTCCGCCTTTGTAGCAGAACTGCCTGCTTCTTTTTTGAGCCAGTCAACGATCGTTTCTTTTTCCTCTTTCATCACTTGAAGTAAGTTTTGCAAGTGTTGCTGAAGGTCAGCTGGCGAAAGCTTCACCCACTCTCTTTGTGCCTGCTCGGCTGCTTGATAAGCTTCATCAAGATCTGTTTCATTCGCAGATCGGATGGTAGTGATCAAATCGTTCGTATAAGGGTTGTAATTCTCTAGCGTTTTCTCACTTCGACCTTCTCGCCATTCACCATTTATATATTGTTTCGATGTAGATACGTTCATGCTCTTTCCACCTTTCATTGATGTGGATGTATTTATTTTATTCCCACGAAATTCTTCAAAAAAACTTATAAATACACTCCGTTACGTTAGCATTCCTATTCTTTCATAAGGGTATTCTTTTTCTCATCATAGAGGTGGCCGACGTAAAAATAGCTACCCTCAGGATAGCTACTTCATTTGATTTCACTTCCACCTTGTCCATCCACGCTCATATTGGGGCGGGACATCCAACTTGTCGGTTTGATGAACATCATGAGAGGCTTTTAGCGGAAAATATGGGTCCCGTAACATTTCCCTTGCCATCAGAACGATGTCTGCACGCCCGTTGCGGATGTGATCATCTGCTTGCATCCCTTGGTTGATCAATCCTACAGCAGCTGTTGCAATGTCTGCTGAATGACGAATCTGTTCGGAGAATGACACTTGATAGCCTGGACCTACATCAATGGATGGATTCGGAGTATTTCCACCGGCGCTGCAGTCAATAAGATCGACGCCTTCCTCTTTTAAGCGTTTGGAGAGCTCGATGGAATCTTCGATCGTCCAACCGCCCTCGACCCAATCAGAGCTCGATATGCGAACGGTAAATGATAAGTGATCCGGCCATTCTTGACGCATGATCCGAGTCGTTTCAATCACGAATCGAATACGATTTTCAAAACTCCCTCCATATTGATCTGTACGTTCGTTGACGAGAGGCGAATAAAAACTATGTGCTAAATAGCCATGCGCCGCATGGAATTCAACCCATTGAAATCCTGATTCCCGCGTTCTGACCGTCGCCTGGCGAAACGCTTCCTGGATCTCTTGAATTTCTTCAATGGAGAGTTCTTGTGGTGTGCGATGCTGTTCAGAAAAAGGAATAGCACTTGGGCCAACAACATCCCATCCACCTTGATCGTCAGAAACATTGACCCCGTAGTCTTTTTGCTTCCACGGAGCATATGTAGATGCTTTCCTGCCAGCGTGGGCCAACTGAATTCCTGGAACAGCACCTTGATCTTTGATGAACCGGGTTACCCGTTGGTAAGCTTCTATATGTTTTTCAGAATAAATGCCTAGATCGTCAGGGGAAATTCGCCCTCTCGGTTCAACAGCTGAAGCTTCAGCAATCACAAGTCCCGCACCGCCCACAGCACGTGAGCCGAGATGAACGAGATGCCAATCATTGGGAAAACCGTCCTCTGCACTATACTGACACATAGGAGAAACACCAATTCTGTTTCGTAACGTAATGTCCTTAATCGTTAATGGAGAAAAAAGATGCGGCATAGGTGAAGCCTCCCTATTATTCATAAAATACCATTCCTTGATTTCAGCAAATACCTTAATTCAAATTTACGTTCCCGTCAATAAAACTGCTTTCGTCGTGTGGATCTCTACCACTGATAAATCGTATGAAAACCTATGGCTCACAGGCTTCTTTTCATCAAAGACAGTTGGGTTTAACCATTCAGCGGAAGCTACGGGGAATTCGGCGTACAACATGATGATTCGACGCTGCGGTAAAGAAATTCGGCGAACGTGGATTCGCCTCCCCAAACTTCATAACTCTGACGACAAGAACACACCGCTCGAAGGTTGAACGGTGTGTGCATCATACTATTCTTTATGAGAAGTTTTAATCGTTTCCTTCACCGCCAGATTTCTATTAAAATCATTCTTCCTCAATCTCCTCATAAATATATTCTTGTAAGACTTCGGCCATGGCGTCGGCACTTCGGTACAATTCCTCAAAGGTGTTGTCGACACCTCCGAATTCAATCAGCATTGAGTTTGGTGAAAGGTCTTGATTAAAGATTCCATTCGTCCCTGAACCTCCCCGAATGATGACTCCTCGGCTTAACCCAGGCCATTCATCTTCCAGACGTTCGTGAATCTCTTCAGCCATTGCGAGGTTTTTTTCATAATCTGGGTGATCCTCGCCAACAACAAAGAAGGTTCGAGCATAGGTTTCCTCATTGATCGTAGCTGTCGTGTGTTCTGCAGACACTGAATCCCGATGTAAATCGAAGAAAAACTCAAGTTCATCGTTTTCCTCCATATTTTCAACGACGACCTCTCGTGCCACCTCGTAGGATTGATGATAAGGTAAATCTCTCTCATTCAACATATGTTGGATATCATCAGCAGAAACTTCGACCGGTAGCCCATAATCACGGAAATTATCAGCTAAATATTCTCCGACTTTTACAATGTTTGTTTCAGGATGAAAAGGTTCATCTTCGTCAATTTCCGGATAAAAAGATTCACGGTTATGGGCATGTGAAATATGAATGAGGGGGTCTTCGTCATCCACAGCAGCCGTCGTTTCCCTTTGTTCGCTATCTTCACCATCATTCCCGGCGGTAGTATTCCCCTGTTCCTGCTGTACTTCAGGAGGCGGCGCAGATTCCATCGACATCGTCGTAAAGTCCGTACCTTCCCCGGCAACGGCAATCGTATCGTCAAAAGCTGAAAAACCAGGAAGCTCCCTCCCTAGAAAGGTACGCGGATCTTCAACATTCATATTCGTCGCAAGCTCAAGTACGGCTGTCCCCAAATTAGGCGTAGACGAGTCCTC
This sequence comes from Geomicrobium halophilum, assembly GCF_014207655.1. Lineage (GTDB taxonomy): Bacteria > Bacillota > Bacilli > Bacillales > Marinococcaceae > Geomicrobium > Geomicrobium halophilum. The sequence goes on from NZ_JACHHJ010000004.1 coordinate 323,992, forward strand.
CAATCCATCCAGGTAGTAACGGTTCTCATTCCCAAGTATATGGATGAACCACTCGCTCTGCATTTGCGCTGTCCAATCATGGAGCGCCGATGAGGAAAATCGACTATGATTGCCCGCCGTCGTCAACATTGTAACAATAAGAAAGGTCATGACGATAAAAGCTACAATAGCCATAGAAATTGATTGAACATGATGCTTTGAAATAGAAAAAACGTGTGCTTGCGTTTTTGCTTTGCGCAAGGGCATGTCCCTCCTTACGCTATTACTATATGAAGGAATCTCTTTTCATAGAATCACCCTTTCGTCCACCATTTCATAAAATCATTTTCTTATAGAACATTGACCAAAGAATCGTAATCGTATATAATCATTACGAGCTTAATTGATAATGATTTTCATTGTCGTTCAAGTAATCATTTACGAGAGGTACATATCAAGACAAAAACCTCTAGAAAAGGAGCGTATAGAAGATGCGAAAACAAATATTTGGGGTCATTGGCGGCCTTTCAGTGACAGCACTAGCTGCATGCGGCGGGGGTGAAGCGAATGAAACAACGGGGAATGAGAATGAGGAACAAAGCTCCGAAGAAGAAGTGGTCGTTGATCACGATTTAGGTGAAACGACCGTACCTGTAGAACCGGAATCTGTCGTCTCTTTTGATTTTGGGGTCACAGATTCGATTCGAGCTTTAGATGGAAATATTAGTGGTATTCCAAAAGCTAATAATGTCCCAGAGTATTTATCAGAGTTTGAAAGTGAAGAGTACGAAGATGTCGGAAGCCTTTTTGAGCCTAATTTTGAACGGATTAATGAAATGCAGCCAGATGTGATTTTCATTTCCGGCCGGGCATCTGACCACTATGATGAATTAAGTGAAATCGCACCAACCGTCTTTTTGGGCAGAGATGAAGAGAACTATATGGAAATTTTCGAAGAGAACATGGAAACCCTCGGTGAAATCTTTGCCGCCGAAGACGAAGTAAACAGTCATCTAGAAGACATTCAATCCATGATCGCTGATGTCGAAGAACAGGCGAACCAATCGGATGAAACGGGCTTAATCCTATCGGCAGATGAAGGAGAGGCCAGCGCGTATGGACCAGGCTCCCGTTTTGGAATCATCCATGACGAACTCGGGGTGACACCCGCGGATCCTGACATTTCCGCTGAAAATCACGGCCAAACCGTGTCCTTTGAATACATTGCAGAAACCGACCCGGATTATTTGTTCGTCATGGACCGTGCAGCAGCGATTGGGGAGAGCGCGGCTCTAGACTTCGTCACCAATAATGAACTCGTAGAACGTACCAATGCTGTTGAAAATGATAATGTGATCGAGTTAAGCGGTGATTATTGGTACTTGAGCGATGGCGGTTTAGAGTCGATGAAAGAAATGATCGCAGAGATTGATGAAGGTTTTGAAGAGTCCTGAAAATAATGATTCCATCATATAAGTGAGGTTCCTAGATGGATTCTATCGCCGCAATGGAACCTCCAGGTTTTTGATAATGATTGAAACACCTTCATTCGTGGAGGTGTTTTTTATATGTAAAGGTGAGGAACATATGGAACCGTCGAATAGAAAACGGAAAATAACAAACACTACTGATGTTCCTACACCTTTACTAGAGATGAACAGACGATGGTTGAGGAGGAAAAAATGAAAAAGCTAAATGCCCATAATCGTAGGTGGCTTACCGAAGAAATCATCGATCTTTTAAAACAACAAGAGCGCATCGCATTTCGGTTACAATTTTTAGAGTTGCATTCAACGGATCAAAGATTCGTTTTCTTAAGCTTAAATGAACAAGAAAGAACACTTGTTTATGAGTATATAACCCCTCAAGAGTTCGCTGAGATTTTTCAGGGGCTTGACAACATGGAACAGGGTTGGGCAGCCCGAGAACTAGAGGAGGAATATTTAGCAAAAGTTCTTGATGAAATGTACTCAGATGATGTCGCTGATTTCTTAGGCAGTTTGTCGGGAGAAAGGCAGGCATCAATCTTAGCAGCATTAGAGGAACAAGGGTCCGCTGATGTAAGAGAATTGCTCTCTTACCCAGAAGAAACAGCTGGCGCTGTGATGACCAAAGAGTTTATTTCGGTGCGTAGTGACCAAACGATACAGGAAGTTATCGAGCGGTTACGGCGTGAAACACCAAATGCAGAGACCATTTATTACATATATGTGACCGATGCAGCTGGTCATCTGGTAGGTGTGGTTTCTCTTCGTGAGTTAATCACCAGCTCACCGGAGAAAACCATTGAAAAGGTTATGGGAAAAAAAGTCATATCTACCTCTGTAACGACAGATCAAGAAGACGCAGCCCATCTTATTTCTGAATATGATTTGTTAGCGATTCCTGTTCTTACCCATAATGACGTACTCGTTGGCATTATTACGGTGGATGACGTGATTGATATTCTTGAAGAAGAAGCCACTGAGGACGTAGGAGAACTCTCTGCTTCCCGCGGGGCTACTGACGTAAATGTAACAGCTGTTCAAGCAGCGAAAAAACGGGCTCCTTGGATTGTATTACTTATGTTTTTAGGTTTAATAACCGCAAACGTCATTGGTCAATTTGAGGAAACCCTGGAAGCTGTTGCGTTATTATCTGCCTTCATTCCATTAATTATGGACTCTGCCGGCAACACAGGCACCCAATCATTAGCTGTTGCCGTACGAAGCTTGGCGACTGGTTCTGTGGAACGAAAAGGTGTCATTCAGTTGCTAAAGCGAGAGCTGGGTATCGGAATATTACTAGGAATCATTTCTGCCATTGTACTGATCGGAATCATTCGTATTTTTTACGGTAACCTCATACTTGCTGTTATTGTAGCTACTTCACTTTTTCTTACTTTAAGCGTAGCAGCACTTATTGGAGCCATATTCCCCCTTATCATTAACAAATTAAACATTGATCCCGCAGTAGCATCAGGTCCCTTCATCACGACACTTAACGATATTATTGGCTTGCTCATTTACTTTACGATTGCAACATCACTGCTTCAATATCTATAAAGAAAAATCCAAGGCATTGGTATCCTCTCGCGAGAGAAGGAGCGCGGGTTCACCACCGGTTCAGTTGATCTCCTCGATCAATCGTGCATTCGGGGCTTCTTACCTCCTTTTCGGCGGGCATATTCAATATTTCGGCGCAATCCTTCGTTTTTCGGCGGATGCAACAGAGAATTCAGCGCTCGGCACGATTATTCGGCGCGAAGGCTATGGAATTCGGCGAAAGTGTTTTCACAGGCGCACATATTTTTGGGATAAGCCCCGTGCCGTTAGCTCATAGGGGAGTAACGCCTATACCAGCTGCTGAATAAAGTGATATGAACTTTACTCATCTCATAGACGTGTTGAAAGGAGATCACTTTATGTCTCAGTATTTTGGCCGTGTCAACCGTCAACAGAACGGGCCGTTCGGTGGGTTTCTAGGTGGATGGTTTAGTCCTCCTGGGCCGCCGCCAACAGGTGGAGGACCCGGTTCATCACCACAAACCAGCCCTCCGACTGCTTCACCCCCTGGATTTATTCCACCTAGGCCGCCTGAAACCCAACAAATTGGGACCTTTGCTGTTGACCCAGGGGCAATTAGAGGTTGTTTATTTCGCTTCACGTATGTCTGGTTAACGAATCAACAACAATTTTGGTTCTACCCAATTTTTGTCGGTCGAACATCAGTCGCAGGCTTTCGATGGACTGGATTTTCCTGGGTTTATTTTGGCATTGATACGGGACTTATTGATGCATTTCAGTGCTATTAGAAACCTCCACTATTACATTACTACGTTTTGTACGGTAACCCGAACCATGGATCCTTTAAAAATTCCATGGTTCGTTTTTTTGTGTTGATGGTTTACAAGTCCCGAATTCACCTCAAATCATCGATGATCAGGTGTTTTATGATTGGGTTTCCCTCCCTAGGAATAATATTTTATTTATTGGCAAATGGTAACTCTATAGATGCTTCAAGAGGGTGTTCAAAAAGTCCGGGAAAACCTCCTCGAAAAAGAAAATCACTTTTTCATCATGCGAGGATAAATCGAGGAAGAGGATTCTAGAGCCGTCGAATTTTTGCGTCAGCTTGCGGGGTAAAGGCGACCAACGTTTTCACATTCAGTGACAACGCTGGCACTAGCGCCTCCGGCGCGTCACACGTACTAAAAATGTACCCTCGGAAAAGAAACCCCTTTTCCTTTGTGAGAAGTGAATGCTTTCGTGGTACAAGCAGGATGCTCGAGACGGGCTTCCTTGCACTCCAAAGCATAAGAAAATTTAGAGTCGTCATTTTGGCGATAAGCGAACATTTTCTAAAACTTCTCGGCTCTTTTTGTCCTCCTTTTTGAACACACACTTCAAGAAGGTGAACGCCGTATGTTTAAGAGGTTTGAAAAGAAGAAGATCAACCACGGGAAGAAAGGATCCTTGCAGAATCTCCTTGAAGCCTGTCAACAATCCACGGACTTTATGTCCTTTCGGGTATCTGATCGAAGCCCATTTTGTCTTCATTACGTAGAGCCCTTGGTGGAAGAACACCTCGTCCATGATGAAGTGCTTACTCACACGAAGAAAAAAGAGATGAGGACACTCGTAGATCTCAAACGGACGATTCCCATTGAAAAAGCCAAAATCATAAGTAATGTTACGGATATCGAAGATGACTTAATGCGCGGCCACATCATCATTCAAGTGAAAGGCCAAGATCAAGAAGTTCTCAGTCTTCCTGCTGAGAAGAATGAGCAACGGTCGGTGGATATCCCTGAAAATGAATTCACCGTTTCCGGCCCCAAGGAAGCCTTTATTGAGTCGCTTGATGTCAACCTGAACCTGATTCGCAAACGCCTCCCTATTTCTGAGCTAGTTATCGAGGAAACCAAAGTCGGACGCTTAAGTCAAAGCAGGGTGGCCATTCTGTATATTGAAGGTATCACCGACCCACAACTCGTGCAAACGTTGAGGCAGCGTATTCACGATGCAGACTACGATGAAATCGTTGATAGTTCTCAGGTTGTTCAATTAATCACGGACAACCCAAATTCCCAGTTTCCGCAATTATTGAGCACCGAACGACCTGAGAGGGTAACATCAGGCTTAGCAGAAGGAAAAGTCGCGTTTACTGTGGATGGCTCCCCCCAAACGGTGGTTGGTCCGTCCAACTTCATGACATTCTTTTCATCCCCTGAGGAACACTACTTTCTCTGGCCCATAAGCATGGCGATTCGGCTCATTCGGATCGTTGCGCTGTTGTTCTCTGTCCATGCCACAGCCTTTTATGTGGCTATAACTTCATTCCATCATGAATTAGTTCCAGATCCGTTGTTAGAAACGATGGTGGCTTCCAGATCGGAAGTTCCGTATCCCTCGATTGTCGAAGTAATAATCTTAGAAATCACCGTCGAACTCCTCCGAGAAGCCGGGGCCAGACTTCCAAGCCGTATCGGGCAAACGATTGGGATTGTCGGAGGTATTGTCATCGGAACTGCCGTCGTTGAAGCCTCTCTAGCCAGCAGTATACTGTTAATTACGATTGGAATTACGGCACTTGCCTCTTTTACAACACCTGTCTATTCCATGGGGAATACGATTCGTTTGATCCGTTTTCCCTTTATCGTGTTTGCCCAGTGGCTTGGTTTATTTGGGATCGCTGCCTGTTCGGTCATTTACCTCCATCATTTATTTACGCTGACCTCGTTAGGCCATCCTTACCTGGCCCCCCTCTATCCGTTACGGGTCAGCGGCTTAAAAGATACGATCGCCAAGTTCCCGATTCAAAAACTACAAAGAAGACCGGGCGTGCTTCGACCGCAAAAAACGAAGCGATTTGATGTCAAAGCCAAGAAACATCCCCCAAGGGATATCGAGGAATAAGGAGCATGGGTATGCAAGCAAGATCAATGTTGACGAAACAGCTCTCCCCATTTTTTGCGTTTTTTGTCGTGACCGTGATGCAAATCGGCGTGGGTATTTTCACATTTCAACGAACCATCGTCTCGATTGTCGGCCATGATGGCTGGATAGCCATTATTCTCTCGGCATTGATGGTTCATGTCGTTATTTGGATCTTGTACAAGATGCTAAACCAGTACCAAACCATTGTCGATGTTCAAAAAGGAGTATTTGGAAAAGGGCTGGGGACATTTGTCAGCCTTTATTGGATCTTGTATTACAGTTTATTCGTACTTACACTCCTTATTGGCTATACAGAAATTCTTCGCACCTGGCTCTTTCCTGAAGTCGCAAACGGGGTACTTTTCTTTGTACTCCTGTTCCTGGCCTATTTATTCACGATGTCAGGCCTTCGTACGATCGTTGGGATAAGCGTACTGGCGGTTCTTATGGGGCTCCCAATCTTTTTTCTTAGCCGCTTTCCTTATGGACAAATGCAATTTAGGAGTTTGTTTCCGGTCTGGGATCATTCTTTCCTGGACCTATGGTCGGCTATAGGATTGATGACGTTTCAATATTTAGGATTTGAGATCTTGTTAATGGCTTATCCCTTTATCAGAGAAGCCCCGCGCTCCCATAAATGGGCGCAACTCGGGGTGACCTTCAGTATGATTACATATTTGATTGGTTTTATCCTCCCCGTTCTTTATTTTCATGAAAACCATCTAGCCGTCATTACATGGCCAACCCTGTCTTTTTGGAGGATGGAATATTTCGGAATGTCCATATGGATTATCCTCCTACTGCCGAATATGGCTCTAGGGCTGTGGGCTGCAAGTCGTGTTGCTAAACAGACGCTCAAAATCTCCCAACGCCATGCGGTATGGGGGCTATCACCTCTGATTTTCGGGTGTGCATTCTTATTTACCGACCAGTGGGAGATCGAAGCCATTTCATCCTTTACGTCAAGTTTGGGATTTTTTACGATTTTCGTCTATCTTCCCCTCTTATTTCTCATCCAAACGATGATTACTAAAAGGAGGCGCCGTCAATGAACAGGGCCATGCGTATGATCACTTTCCTTTCTCTTCTCCTTGTTTTTACCGGCTGCAGTGCTCAGCCACAGCTGATTGAGGATATCCAGTTTATACAGGCGATGGGGTATGACCTTATAGATGGAGAGACACAAGCCACCGGTGTCACCACCATCTATATGCCTGCCGAGGATGCTTCCCCTGAAAACGCAACTCTGAACGTTCCAAGAGATGACCTTGAAGATCTCTATTCTAAATTTCAAGCAAAATCGTCCCGATACATGGACACGAGTCGGAGCCGTGTGCATTTATTTCATGAAGAGTTGGCAGCCGAAGAAGGGGTCTTTCCCATTTTTGACACGATTCAACGAAACCCCATGATTGAACAAGATATGAAGGTTGCTGTCACCAAGGGAACCACGAAGGAGATCCTAGAGGGGGATTATCCGTTAGCATCGACGGTCTACAGATATTTACTGGATTTGATCGAACTTAACAAGGATGAGCAGATCCCTCAAGCGAATTTCCATGACTTTCTGTACCTTTACTATGCGGAGGGGGCCGACCCTCATTTGCCTCTTTTGAAGAAACAAGGTGACCATGTGGTGATCATCGGGACTGCCCTATTCAAGGGAGACAAGTATATCGAGGAGATGGACTTAGAGCAGGCCCATATATTTAGGATGCTCATTGAAGATACCGAGGAAGGGACGGTCAATATCGACCTTAACGAGGATAAGAGTGTCGGTTTTCATCACCTCTCCACCTATCCGGATTGGACGATCAAACAAGAGAACGATGGCATCCACGTTCAAGTGGACGTCGAAATCGAAGGCGTTCTTCGAGAAACACAAAATATCGATGTCTCCCAAACGGAAAACATTCAACAACTGGAAACGATCGCTGCCCAACAGCTTCAGACCGAACTGGAAGAGATCATCCACTTTTTACAAGAGAACGAAATTGACACCATCGGCATCGGCGAACGAGTGGGACAGAACGTAAGGGGACTCGACATCCAGCAGTGGGAAGAAGAGGAGTATACGGATTTAGATGTTGAGGTAAATGTAGATTTCACGATTGAAAATACAGGGGCCGTTGAATAGCAAACCCTCCTGATTAGAAAAAGATGTAGATGGAGCTTCTCGTAAGTTACGTTTTGTTAGGGGCCCATGTTGGACCCTGATCTGCAAACGTTTTTTTAACGAATTGCACCCATTCTTTAGCTGCGTGTGATTGGTAGCTATCTTTGCGCCAAATGATAGCTAGACTCCATAGAATTTGTGGGTTCTCAATATCTATAACAGATGTACCCGAAAGGTCCGCTTCTGCAAAGACAGTTTCCGGCAAGAAGGTAATCCCAAGGTTTTCCTTTGCCATCTTTATAAGAAAATCCCATTGGGTACTTTCATTGATAATGTTGGGTTCGAAGCCCGCTTGAATACAGGCGTCCCGTACTCTGTCATAAAGAGAAAACCCTTTAAGGAACAGAAGAAAATGTTCATTTTTCAACTCTCGCATCTCCACACGCTCACGCTTTGCTAAAGCATGACTTGAAGACACTACGAGCTGAAGTTTCTTCTCAACGATGGGAAGAACTTCAAACTGCTCATGGTCAACAGGCAAAATCCCCACCCCCACATCAATGTTTCCTTCTAAAAGAGACTGTTCCATCACCTTCGCCCCTTCTTCGACAATATGCATGTCCACTTCAGGATAACGCTTGATAAAGTCCGCAATAACGTTAGGAAAAAAACTAGAACCTATAACCGGAGGGAGACCAAAATGAAAACTCCCCTTTTTTCTTAATCTTATATCGTTTGCCGCTTTCTGCATATCTTCCACCTCCCGCATTACCTTATGGGCATGCGTTCGCATCATTTCCCCTTCCTCTGTCACCTGCAAATGACGCGTCGAGCGATCGAACAAGCGGATGCCTAATTCTTCCTCAAGCTGATGGATCACTTTGCTAAGTGTTGGCTGAGAAATGTGCAGCGTTTCACTTGCCTTCGAAAAACTTTTCTGTTTATACACTTCTAAAAAAAAGCGCAATTGTTTGATCTCCATGATGACCCACCTATTCAATTAAAGAATACATTTATTATATTTATCTATTTTACTAATGAAAGCGTTTTTAGTACAGTGAATGATATACCAATTGTAAGCGAACAAAAGATGTTGCCTGACTTCTTGTGCAATATCAATTTTCATAAAAAGGAGCTTATCACCAATGACGAAAGTGAGAACATCGTTTGAAGATAGCCTCAGTAACATCAAAGACGGTGACACCGTAATCGTAGGGGGATTTGGCCTTTGCGGAATCCCAGAGAATGCTATCCTGGCGCTGGCAGAGCAAGGAACCAAGGATCTTACCATTGTCAGCAATAACTGCGGACTTGCGGATTGGGGCTTGGGACTTTTACTGCAAAACCACCAAATCAGTAAGATGATTGCTTCTTACGTAGGTGAGAATAAAGTATTTGAAGAGCAATATTTAAATGGAGAACTGGAAGTCGAATTAGTCCCGCAAGGAACACTTGCCGAGCGGATACGTGCAGGTGGGGCCGGCATTCGCGGCTTTTATACGCCCACAGGTGTAGGCACCCCTATCGCAGAAGGAAAAGAGCACAAGGATTTTAACGGAACCACTTGTATATTAGAAGAAGCGATTACAGGGGACGTATCACTCGTGAAAGCTTGGCATGGCGATTCCTACGGCAACCTTGTTTATCGAAAAACATCCCGCAACTTTAACCCGCTAGCTGCCACTGCCGGCAAGCATACCATAGCCGAAGTTGAAGAGCTAGTCGACATCGGGCGATTAGACCCTGATACCATTCATACACCGAGTCTTTATGTTCAGGATCTATTGCAAGGCGAAACGTACGAAAAAAGAATTGAAAAACGAACCGTCCGTGAAGCGTAATTCAACACAACGAGGAGGAATGGAACCATGAGCAACGATCGTGAAATCATTATCAATCGTGCCGTTCAAGAAATCGAAGAAGAAATGACCGTAAATCTAGGGATCGGCATGCCGACCATGATTGCGGATAAGATCCCGGCATCCAAACACGTTTTTCTCCACTCTGAAAATGGGATGTTGGGGATTGGTCCCTACCCGATTTCAGGCGAAGAAGATCCTGATTTGATCAATGCCGGCAAGGAAACCGTTACGGCGAAGACTGGGGCCTCATTTTTCGATAATGCTGAGTCTTTTGCCATGATTCGAGGAGGACACATTGACCTTGCCATTCTTGGCGGGATGGAAGTATCTGAGAAAGGGGATCTAGCCAACTGGATGATCCCAGGGAAAATGGTCAAAGGCATGGGAGGTGCGATGGATATCGTCCAAGGGGCGCAAAAAGTCGTGATTATCATGAATCATGTCAATAAGCACGGAGAATCTAAAATTCGTACCGCCTGCGAATTGCCATTAACGGGAGAGAAGGTGGTGGATCGTTTGATTACTGACATGGCTGTGTTTGATTTTACAGAAAAAGGCATGGTTCTCACGGAAATCTTAGAGGGTTATGATCTTGCCAGTATTCAAGAAAAGACAGAAGCTACGTTTACCGTCGATGAAAAGCTCCTTGAGAAGGAGGGCTCCTTTTCATGGTAGAGCATGTTGTGTTAACGGGAGCCGTTCGAACACCGATTGGAAGTTTTCGCGGAGCTTTTCAAAATGTATCCGCCCTTGATCTTGGTACGGCTGCGATTCGTTCCGCGCTTGAAAGGGCTGGCATAGGTCCCGAACAAGTGGATGAAGTCATTATGGGAAATGTTCTCCAAGCAGGATTAGGGCAAAATCCAGCGCGGACGGCTGCGATGAATGCTGGCCTTCCAGAAACAGTGCCTGCAATGACCATTAACAAAGTATGCGGATCGGGGCTGAAAGCTGTTCACCTTGCCACTCAAGCTATCCAAACCGGTGATGCTGATATTGTCCTCGCCGGCGGCATGGAAAATATGAGCCAAGCTCCCTATTTGAATATGCATGCCCGAGAAGGGGCTGGAATGGGCGATCAGAAACTGATCGACAGCATGATTCATGACGGGCTCTCATGTGCATGGGAAAATACTCATATGGGAGTCACGGCTGAGAACGTGAATGAGCAATATGGCTTTTCACGAAAAGAACAAGACGAATTTGCTGCCTGGAGCCAACAAAAGGCATCCCATGCCCAAGAGAATGGACGGTTTGCTGAAGAAATCACCCCCGTCCAAGTACCCCAGAGAAAAGGAGAAGCTATCACTGTCAACGAAGATGAACACATTCGCGGCAGTACCACCGTCGAAAAACTAAGCAAGCTGAAACCAGCGTTTCGTAAAGAAGGAAGCGTAACGGCTGGTAATGCTTCCGGAATCAATGATGGCGCCTCCGCGATCATCGTCATGAGTGAACGAAAAGCAAAAGAACTGGGCATAACACCCCTGGCGCGCCTTCGTGCCAATGCCAGCGCTGCGGTACCACCAAGTATCATGGGGATCGGTCCTGTGCCTGCAGTCAACCAAGCATTGGAAAAGGCTGGCATGTTGATTGAAGATGTAGATCTCCTGGAAGTGAACGAAGCCTTCGCAGCTCAATCTCTGGCCGTCCAGCATGACTTAAACCTCTCAAGCGACCGCCTGAATGTGAACGGGGGCGCCATTGCATTAGGCCACCCTATTGGAGCTAGCGGAACCCGTGTCCTTGTTACTTTGCTCCATGAAATGCAGCGCCAAAAAAGTACAACAGGCCTTGCCACCCTATGTATTGGTGGCGGACAAGGAGTAGCAACCATACTAGAGAGGTAAAGTATTTTGTATTATAGTAAGATACCTGCACCATACTGATGGAATTGATCTACCATCAGTATGGTACTTGTATTTTACTGAATATTTATAATCTATTCCTGTGGAAAAGGGAGGAGACTCATGTTTGTTTCTATCACTCGTTTATGCGATCGTCTCGTTCAGCGCTATCTTCCAGATTCTTTTTTATTCGCGATTATACTAACATTTGTCGTATTCATCCTTGGCCTTTCAATGACGGATAGCTCTCCATTAAATATGGTGCAATATTGGGGAGAAGGCTTCTGGGACTTGTTAGATTTCACCATGCAAATGGCGCTCATTGTTGTAACCGGATACATTCTTGCCAATACCCCAATCGTTAAGACGATCCTAGCGAGACTAGCCTTATTCGCTCACACACCGGGGCAAGCCATTGTACTCGTAACAGTCGTAGCATCCCTTGCCTGCTTGATTAACTACGGTTTTGGATTGGTTATAGGTGCCCTATTTGCCCGCCACGTGGTTCGTAATGTCCCAACCGTCGACTACCGATTACTGATCGCTTCCGCTTATAGTGGTTTTCTTGTCTGGCACGGGGGGTTATCTGCATCTATACCACTGACCATTGCTACACCGGATCATTTTCTAGAAAATATGCTTGGTACTATCCCAATTACAGACACCCTATTTTCATCGTATAACATTTTTATTGTCGTAAGTTTCGTCATCAGTTTACCCATAATCAATTTTCTTTTATTAAAAGCCACCGACCAAAATAATAAGATAGATCCGACATTTATGGAAAATACATCAGACGTAAAAAGTGAAGAAGCAGCAACAACAACGACTCCAACACCTGCCGAGCGTCTTGAAAATAGTACAATCGTATCAATGCTCTTAGGCGGTTTAGGTCTAGGATATGTTTTTTATTATTTCATTCAAAACGGACTAGATTTAAATCTTAATATCGTAAACTTTACATTCTTATTCCTCGGCATTCTCTTTCATCGTACACCGAGACGCTATCTTTCAGTCTTAGGAGATGCTGCAAAAAATGCCGGAGGAATTATTATTCAATTTCCATTTTACGCTGGCATCATGGGTATGATGGTCGCATCAGGCCTATCCGAACAAATTTCTCTATGGTTCGTCAGCATTTCAACAGAGACGACTCTCCCACTCTTCAGCTTTTTAAGCGCAGGAATCATCAACTTTTTTGTCCCATCAGGCGGAGGCCAGTGGGCCGTGCAAGGACCGATCATGATTCCAGCAGCCTTTGAGCTTGGTGCAGACCCTGCCCGTATAGCCATGTCTGTAGCATGGGGAGATGCCTGGACAAACATGATCCAACCCTTTTGGACACTACCATTATTGGCAATTGCAGGATTAAAAGTTCGAGATATTATGGGCTTTTGTCTTATCCTACTTTTTTGGGCATTGATCCCTATTTCTGTTGGATTGATCTTTATGTAGGGGAAGCATGGCTGAGGCCATGCTTCTATGAGTGATTATGTCAAAACGTCTGTATAAGTGTGTACAAATCAAAGCAATTCGTATCTACTTGATTTCCCGAATTCAAGTTACTGTTCTACTCAAAAGGGGATGTCCTTCACCAAATTTTAAACAGCCATATCAGATAAAATTTGATCAAATTCACAGTTTGTATAGTATTGCGGACAGAGCGAGCCAGCTGTACGGAGTTTTATGCCACTGTTTGCGGACATCTGAGCCAGTGAGTGCGGAAAAGAGAGCCACTACTAATGGCATAATCACAGTCATTAGAACACACGTTGTTCCGATGGCTGTGAATCTTATCTAACTCTTATATCCACTAAATGCTCATCAATAATCTCAATGGCCCAACGAACAAGTTCATCGTGATTTAAATCTTCTTCCTCGTTCCATGTGCAAGGGGGGCAATAGCTAATCTTCCACTATAACCATCACCTCGTCAGGTAAATACGTGTGGAAAAAATGCTTCGCTATACGATTTTCCACCTTTATTGAAATGTCATTTGATCCCCCAAACCATGGCGCTCTCTCATCGAAACTTCCCCATCAGTGAGAATCTTATAGGAATCGTGAACGATGCGGTCAAGAATCGCATCAGCTACTTGTGCTTGTCCTAACTTTGAATGCCATCCTTCCGGCAAAAATTGTGAACAGAAAACCGTGGATGCTCTTTTTAACCTCGCCTGAATAATTTCCAACACATGAAGGACATTTATAGTTTCTTAGTGGCGCGATCACCTGTCGAGAAATTCATCCAACTGTCCCTTCGACACTCGCTTTATTCTTATTATCCAGAATTCTGGATAATCTTCATTATCCGGAAGTTTCAATTCCTCAAGGGTACGATCTAAACCAATGTCTAATTGAATGTTTGAATCAATCTTCCCATGTTTCAATTCCTCAAAGGTACGATCTAAACGAAATACAGGTTCTATCAATGGTGTACAATACATCATGTTTCAATTCCTCAAAGGTACGATCTAAACTCATCTACGGATGGTGAACCAGAAGTATCTGGGACGTGTTTCAATTCCTCAAAGGTACGATCTAAACTGGCGGTAACGAGCGGATTACCCAATCGTCTGCCGTGTTTCAATTCCTCAAAGGTACGATCTAAACAGATATATTTTCGAGTGAAAACTACTTGCCACTGTGGTTTCAATTCCTCAAAGGTACGATCTAAACGTGGGGACGGATCGAACGTCTTTATACGGTATGCAGTTTCAATTCCTCAAAGGTACGATCTAAACGAGGTCTTCCAAAAAAGCAATTTGTTATTTGGTTTTGAGTTTCAATTCCTCAAAGGTACGATCTAAACCAAGTTGGTCTGACTCTGCAATTGCTGGATCGGTGAGGTTTCAATTCCTCAAAGGTACGATCTAAACTAATCCCCCAGCGCGCAGGTGCTTATTTCCGGTTCGGGTTTCAATTCCTCAAAGGTACGATCTAAACATAAAATCGGACACCCACGTCCATACTTTATCCCAGTTTCAATTCCTCAAAGGTACGATCTAAACTCTCACCCGCACCGACAGGGTGACGGTACAGGGTATCTAGTTTCAATTCCTCAAAGGTACGATCTAAACGGGGATGTTGAATGGGTGAAAATCTAACAAAAGAAGGGTTTCAATTCCTCAAAGGTACGATCTAAACGAAAACTTAATCGAACAATCCCCACATTTGATAGAGTTTCAATTCCTCAAAGGTACGATCTAAACGATGATTAACGTTCCGATGATTGATCCGAAGAAGAGTTTCAATTCCTCAAAGGTACGATCTAAACGAAAACGCGGGGCTGTCTGTACGTGACGAGAAGAAAAGTTTCAATTCCTCAAAGGTACGATCTAAACGTGCGCCCGGCCACGTTTGGCGGCGTTCAATGGTAGTTTCAATTCCTCAAAGGTACGATCTAAACAGAAGGGAGTCTCCACAAACGGAGCTGAATGTTGGGGTTTCAATTCCTCAAAGGTACGATCTTAAACGTTAAAGCCGAAAATAAAAGATAAGACAGAAGCAGGGTTTCAATTCCTCAAAGGTACGATCTAAACGCATGTCCTGCTCTGGTGACACCTTCCCCTTTTCAGTTTCAATTCCTCAAAGGTACGATCTAAACTGCCTTGGATCGATGGATGACCTTATGACGGATGAGTTGTTTCAATTCCTCAAAGGTACGATCTAAACTAACGCTTCATCCAATTTAGAGCGACATCCAACTCAGTTTCAATTCCTCAAAGGTACGATCTAAACATTACTATACGTTTTTTTCAGCTCCGAGATAAGCCAAGTTTCAATTCCTCAAAGGTACGATCTAAACAGTAACCATTGGCTTGCCTCTCGATTTCAGCTTCAAGGTTTCAATTCCTCAAAGGTACGATCTAAACCTTGATAAGTTGATCCGGCTTGTAATATATACTGAGTTTCAATTCCTCAAAGGTACGATCTAAACTGTAATGTAAAATTTTGTCATCATAGAAGAAGTTGTGTTTCAATTCCTCAAAGGTACGATCTAAACGAAA
This sequence comes from Geomicrobium halophilum, assembly GCF_014207655.1. Taxonomy (GTDB): domain Bacteria; phylum Bacillota; class Bacilli; order Bacillales; family Marinococcaceae; genus Geomicrobium; species Geomicrobium halophilum. Next base: position 339,724 of record NZ_JACHHJ010000004.1, read on the forward strand.
CGTCGTATTTGCAGTAGTCAATGGTTTCCTGGTTTCAATTCCTCAAAGGTACGATCTAAACATTCACCAACTGTCAGATCGTCAATAAATTCAATGAGTTTCAATTCCTCAAAGGTACGATCTAAACATGGATAAGGAAATCTTTTGGTTTCCCATCTTTCCAGTTTCAATTCCTCAAAGGTACGATCTAAACCGGCTAGTCCCTCAGAAACAAATTCCCCGATGTCCAGTTTCAATTCCTCAAAGGTACGATCTAAACCGCCAACGCCGCCTTCATCGGGCATCCATTCATAAAGTTTCAATTCCTCAAAGGTACGATCTAAACCGACTTCCACAACATTCCGCCCAGTTAGTTGAGTAGAGTTTCAATTCCTCAAAGGTACGATCTAAACGATATCCCCTGTTTATATATTTATAGATAGAGTACGAGTTTCAATTCCTCAAAGGTACGATCTAAACGCGGTTTTCGGCTCTGGATATCTGTCACCCACAGCAGGTGTTTCAATTCCTCAAAGGTACGATCTAAACCGGCTCGTCCTCTGAACCTGCAACGTCTTCCCAAGACTCGTTTCAATTCCTCAAAGGTACGATCTAAACTTGCTGAGCAGGTGCGCCGCTTTCACGGCGGCTTCATGTTTCAATTCCTCAAAGGTACGATCTAAACCCGATAGATTTCCGCAACCAATTCCCTACTTCAAAAGTTTCAATTCCTCAAAGGTACGATCTAAACCCAAACAGACACCTTCTTCACGTTTTATTACACCTGTTTCAATTCCTCAAAGGTACGATCTAAACACGGCTGCCTGTATACCTTCGCCTAGATCGTCCATCGGTTTCAATTCCTCAAAGGTACGATCTAAACCTTCGCCCGCGCCTAGCGTTAGTTCCTGCCAGCGCAGTTTCAATTCCTCAAAGGTACGATCTAAACATGCTCCCCGTCTATTTTTATGATAGGGGCGATGAAGGTTTCAATTCCTCAAAGGTACGATCTAAACTCAACCTGCATCGCAAGTTCGTCGCTGAGTTGATTAAGTTTCAATTCCTCAAAGGTACGATCTAAACTTGAACTCATTTCCCCGCTCATCGTGTCTGCAGTTCCGTTTCAATTCCTCAAAGGTACGATCTAAACGGCACTGCTGCCTATTTTAGTGCAATATTACACACCTGTTTCAATTCCTCAAAGGTACGATCTAAACATTCTGCTTAGGTGTAGCTGTAGATGGAGCGGTAAGGTTTCAATTCCTCAAAGGTACGATCTAAACCCAAACCGCGCTGCCCATGCTTCCTACACCGTCGAGTTTCAATTCCTCAAAGGTACGATCTAAACAATCTTTCCGTTTTGGTCAAGAGAATGTCTATTATCGTTTCAATTCCTCAAAGGTACGATCTAAACCCGTTAGCGTTCCGGGTTGTATTTACCTGCACAACCCGTTTCAATTCCTCAAAGGTACGATCTAAACTGTATTCCTTCCCTTTTCCATCAACCACAACTTTTGAGTTTCAATTCCTCAAAGGTACGATCTAAACCGCAGCAAACCCAAATGGCCGGCATGTTTATTGGTGTTTCAATTCCTCAAAGGTACGATCTAAACGTTAGCATTCTTTAACAACAGCACATGGCGGCGTGAGTTTCAATTCCTCAAAGGTACGATCTAAACATAATTTCCAATTAAATTTTCGATAGAAGATATTCGAGTTTCAATTCCTCAAAGGTACGATCTAAACCCCAAAAAATGGCTAATATAAGCGTTCTATGCTACATCTAGATTTCCTGCTTTTTGTTGAAAATATAGATAAAATTTTTCAACCCCCTGATAGATCCCCTATTGAGAAGATAATTCATGTCGTCGATCTTCAGGGTTTATTACGCTATTAATGGTCGACGACAATAGATTGACACCATAACATGGATTAGATGATGTTATCATCACCACCTTTTTTCAGGCCCATTTCTTCTCTTTGAGAATATTTTTGCGATCGGAAAGTATAAAGGATCACAGAATCTTCATCGGGATCTATTAACATTTCCAATTCTTTTTTTAGTTTAACAAAATTCGCCTTAGAAATCTCACCTTCCAAAACAGAATTCTGAACCCAATGTAAATATCGACGGCCAATCTTTAAAGCCTTATTTACCCTTTTTTGGGCAAAATCATAGACCAAGATAACAAACAAATTGTTCACCTCTTTACCACGAAGCTTTATAAGGCTTATATTCTTTTTCGCTAAGTAAGTGCTTTTGTACTTTATACAACTCTAGCCGAACCAATCGCCGATAGGATACTGACTTCCCTAGATGCCGGTGATTAACAGTCTGTTTCATTCGACTGTCAAATTCGGAAATAAATGTCTTTCTGCCAGAATCGGATAAGAGAATGGCATCTGTTTGTTTGTCAAAATCTTTTTTCTGGATCATCTTTTTATTTAATAGTGAAAAAATCAACCGGTCAACGATAATCGGTTTAAAAATTTCCGCAACATCTAGATTCAGGGAAAAACGCCTGAAATTCGTCGCATGTAAATATCCAATGCGTGGATCAAGGTACGTTTTGTATATTTCACTTAATACCATCGTGTAGCAAATAGAATTTCCAAAGCTAATTAGTGCGTTTAATCGATTCAGTGGGGGACGGCTGCTCCTTTTTTCAAAATGGAAATCGCGATTCCCAATGATAATGTCGAAAGCAGAATAGTACTTTTCTCGTGCATGTCCTTCCACCGCCATCACTTCTTCTACGGATTCCAAAGGTTCCAACTGATTATGTACTTGTGCAAAATCTGCTGTGATTTCCTCCAACCTCTCACGGTCTTGTTTTACTCGGTTCCTATAGTACTTAATTACCCTATCCATTTGTCCGACTGACCCACGTACAAAAGTTTTTGCCAATTCTATTCTTCGATCAAAGTGAATATAGTGTTCTGCTTGTTTAAGAATTACATGTCCAGCGTTCAAATGCTCTCGAGGGTAAAATGTTCCTGTATAATAACCGTAATGATTATAATAGTGTACACAAATTTCTTTTTGTGAAACAAATTCCAAGAATCGCTTACTTACATCTACTTCGCCAAAAACATAAATGTCATTTGTATCTTCAACTGGTATGACTTTTTTCCCCTCTTCATTTTCAAAAAAGAGTGTATTGTCTTTACGACGAAGCTGACCATGTTTAAAAATGTATAGCGTCTTTTTCATACTTATCCCTCCGCCCAGCAATATTCACGATAAGCGCATCTACGGCAAAATTTGATTTTTTTAGGGTCGGGTGGAATCTGTTGGCGAGCAATTTGACGAATATCTTCCACCGCCTCTTTCAAGCGTTGATCAGACTCTTCATCCAAATAAACCGCTTCAGTCTTCTTTTCTTCAGGAAAAAGTAATTCTCCGCTTGCATTAATCCCCATCTTGCGTAATGTTTGGAGATAATAGAGCAATTGGTATCGTGCACTTTCCAAATAGCGTGAAGACTTTTTGACTTCGCCTATAATTAATTGCCCCCTTTCCTTACGAACCCGATCCACTTTAATATTCCCAATCAGAACTTCTTTTTTATTTCTTTCATACGTATGTTCATTGATAAATCTACCAAGATCCAAGTTCTCATCATCCTGGTCCGCTGCAATGTTGTGTATAAGCAACCAGACTTCTCGTTTACAGATAAAGTAGTACCAAACATGTGTGCCAGTTACGTCCATTACATAAGACAGCGAGATCACACCCTTTCTATTTACATCATCCATGCTTCAACCTCAGATTGAGAACGTATAATTCCATATTCCATATTGTAATGCTGGTATAAAAGATAATATGGAATGTGTAATAAATGCAGGCGTTGGTATAGATCAATTTGATCCTTTAACTCTCCTTGAAAATACTTTAACGGTGCGGATATAACATATCTTCTAATTTCTTTTTTCAAATGCAAATGTTTTTTGAATCGCTCTTCAGGGTTCTCTTCTTCAAATACATTTGCCACGTATTCTTTCCACAGTGACTGTGATGCTTCATCTATTTCAAAATAGACATCTACAAATTCTGAATTATTTTCATCAATAAGTTGGAAGTCTGAAATATATGTTTTTGTATTATAGCTCCCATTAAAATGTAACGTCTGAATGGCCTTCCAAAGTTCTTTAGAATGGTCTTTATTGATATGTTTTTGGATTAAAGTAAAATAATTATCGATATGATCAAGGAAATCAGATTCACTTATCTTTTCTGTAGGTAATAATTCTTTGGAAATACTAATGTGTGCTTTTCCATACACAAGCCTTGCTTCATCTTGACCATTGTCTCTCAAAATCGGGAGTATCTTGACTTCCCCTCGATCGTTTCCACCGTTTCGGTTACACCTACCTGCTGCTTGAATAATTGAATCAATGGGCCCAATATCTCTATATACCACATCAAAGTCTAAATCTACTCCTGCTTCGATTACTTGCGTTGAAACGACAATGACCTGATAATCTTCCATTAAACATTCTATTTCCGTGATTCGCCTCTGCCTTTCAATAGGGACGATATTCGTAGATAAATAGATGAGCTTTAAATCTGGATAGTCCTTAGATGGAAATCTTTCTTTCATTTTATTGTATACTTCAATAGACGAGGAAATCGTATTAAAAATAGCTAAATAATTTTTAACTCCTTGATAATGATCCTTAAAATATTCGATCCATTCATCTAAACTATAACTTTCTCCTTGATTCGGAATAAAGGTTAAGTCGACTCGGTCCATTGAGTTGAAAAAGTCTGCTTTAGTATGGACTTTAGATTCCAAAAGTTCTGTCGTATCTTCCTGTGAAAAAATAAGCGGCTGCGTAGCTGTCATTAAAATTATTTTACAATGAAATAAATTAGTTAACGCTTGAAAAGTACTTTTAAGCAACTGCCAGTATTCTGCCCTGATATTCTGAATCTCATCAAGAATAATAATGCTGTTGGTTAATTTGGAAAACTTCTTTAATGGGCGGTTTCTCCATCCGATGAGGGTCTCTAACAATTGAATGTATGTTGTGACGATAAATTCTGATTCCCAACTTTCTGTTAATAAAAGCGCTTCATGAACAGGGCGTTCTTCTTGTTCATGGTATTGAATGTCTGCTAAATGATGATTTTTTAAAAGGAAACTTTCCTGATTTTGTTTAAATGTATCAACGTATTCCTCAAAAATTTTTTCTGCCTGATCATAATTTTGATCTATAACACTCGTGAATGGTAATGTATAAATAATGCGCGGTGCCCTTCCATCCTCTTCCGCTTTTTTTCTTAGTTTCAAGGCAATGGAGTAGGCCATTAAGGTTTTCCCAGATCCAGTGGGAGCCGTCAATGTAGCAATCGGGTCATTAAAATGTTCGATATTAGATATGGCTGTATCATACATTTTATTTCGCCAACCATTCATTCCTGATTTATCCCTGACATCAAACGTATCTTCCCGATATAAATCTACTATATTGGGTGGTATAGTTTGCCTTGAGACCTTGTGAGTATTGGATGCAGAATGTTTATCTGAGTCGATTAGGGCGGAATATAACACTTGATGGATAAAGTAAAGTTCAGCAATTATTGGGTCTTCTTTCCATGCAAGCTTATTGATTTTCCGTTGGTATTTTTTCAACTCTTTCATTGTTTGAGGCCATTCTTCTATGAAAGAAAGTACAATATTTTGTGGTATAAAAACCGAGTAATGACATCCTAGTTCAGATAATTCTTTTTGGATCTCTTCTGCATTCACTTTTATATCCTCAATTTGGATCTCCATAGTCTTAACACGTTGATAATAATCATGCAGATCATCATCGGGTTTTAGTACAACATGCTCCATCGCTTTTAAATTACCGTGATGATGCAGGACGGATATATAACATAAAAGGGGAGCAAAAGGTGCAAATACTGAATGATGCTCTTCACAACTCTTATTGCATAAATGGGCGGTAAAAACGGCAGAAATAAAAGAATGATGTGATTTTTTTCCACCCTTGTTATTTTTCAGATGATCCTGAAAATAGCTTGTATATTTCCCAAAATCATGACCAATTCCGTTTATGATAGAAAGGGTAAGGAGAAGATCGTGTTCGATCTTCTCTTTTTTCAAATGAACGTCCTCTACCAAACTCTTAGATAGCTGGCAAACTTCGTCAATATGATAAAATAGTCGTTTGTCTTCATGGGATAAAAAGTACATTGCAAAGGGCACCTCACATATATAATATATTCTCTGTCTTGCCCTGGTATTGAACTTGAAAGTACTCCCCTCGTGGTTCAGCAATAATTCTACCTGAACGTTCGATAAGGTAAGACATAGATTCTTCTAAATAACGATCCTTATTGAAGAATCTTGGCATCCGCTCTTTTTGATAAAATAGCTGATCACTATTAATATTAAATTGCACGGATTTTTCCTTCAAACCCTGAATAGGCGATAACGTATGAATCGGGATCGGTCCATCCGCTTGTTTTTTTTCACAAATACCTTCTTCGATCCAACATAATTTTCCCAGCATTTCTGTCAGACCTAAATAGGGCGGATAAACGTAGGTTTGATTTTTTAACCTTTGTTTTAAATCATTTTGAAGGGCAGGATCTGCATGTCGAAAAAAGATACGATACGTAAGTTCATGTTGTTCAAGTGGCGGGAATAAAAACTCGACGGGTATTTGCGTACGACCCTTACTTAAGTTTACATCTGTTTTGTTCTTGACAAACATATAATTTACTGTCTGTATAATTTTTCTAGGCCATCCAACTACCGAAATGGCAATATCAGCATTTTCAGGATTGAACAATTCATAGTGCGAGTCCTTTTCGTAACCAAGGATTCCTGCCAACAACCCTGCTATCACAGTGCGGGGTGGGGCAATGTACGATAAAGAAGAGGAGTTTGTATCAAATTTTTTAAATTGGGCTATAGGCCCTTTTAGGTCAAACACTAAAATTGTTGACATATAGAAATCCTCCCTTAAACGTTAGCCCCTTCCAAGCTGCTTACTTTTTTTTGTAATGATGATGGTAAAAGTTCAGTGAATGGTTTCGCTTCACCCTTATGTTCTAATTCCAAGGAGTGATCGTGCCAAATGTGGATTTTTTCAATTTGATCAGATACTTGAACCAACTTATCAACCAATAAATCAATGTTAATTTTGGTTTCAGCAACAGAACGAAGTCCTTCTTGCTCTTCAAGACGGAGATAATCACGAAGATCACCGGTTATAAATTCTGGGTTAGTATATTCCACTCGTATGTATAACCGTGGATACTGCCCAACCTTGCTTCGTGTTGCCTGTAAAGGAATTGAGCGTACGATAGCTTCATCTAATAATTGAACATCTTGGTCTGTTAAACGTGTATGTTCAGCGCGCTTCGCACTAATCAGGCCATGAAAAGCTATTAATGAATAATACAGCCGATAATCCTTGCCTATTGACCCACGCTCATTTTCATCACTTGAACTAAAATGGGAAGTAATCGATGAAGATTCTACAAGACTTACTTTATTAAGGGAGTGACCCCAATTAAACTGAACAGGTCCCGTATACGTTAATGACCCACCCCTTGAACCATTACTTTGAATAGGCATTGTTGCTCCAAATAAGCGCACATCTATGAGTTGATCCAACATCCACTGTTTAGCAGGTTCTTCTAATTTTTTTAGGTTTACCTTCTCTTCATATTTATCAAATAAATTTTCCAAACGCTTTGTTGCGTTAACGGTCTTTCCATCAACTTGACCTGCATATATCTCCAATTCCTTATTAAGGAAATAATCGCGTAAATACCTCTTTAACCGAACGTCACTCACTAAATTAATTGAACGCTCATAGTCCATCCTTGGACGATTTTCATCATCTATATCACCGTTTGGATTTGTTAACTTTGCATCATATAAAAATAAAATATCGCTATTGTTCATTGGTATTTTCCTCCCTTTGGAGTTTATTAAAACGTTTTTGCGTGCCAAATGCATAGCCTGCAAGAATATAGAAAACAGTTTCATTATCTCTCATTGACCATGTTTTTAATGCTGCATCAAACAAACGTTTATGTTCAGCAAACATTGCTTCTTGATAAGAATTTATTGCAGTTTTCGTTAATTGGCTTAGCCTTCCATGAACCTCGGTCGATAACATCGCTATTTTTGTTTTATTCATTCCTTGGTAATTGATCTTGTTTAGTATCGGCTTTGTCGGCTCTTGCTTGCTGTACTGCATGGATGCCACTTCAGCAATTAAGCAACCTAGTAAAAACATGGCACTTTCCTCTTCTCCGTATTGCATGGTTTTCATATAATCCACGATTAGGTTATCTTTCAACTGATAATCAATGGTATCCTCCACTTTTTCTCCCTCCTCCTTTGTTAATTGATCAATCAGCCATAGAAATGATTGACATCGTAACATCTTGTCACGTAAGTGATAATCAATATTGCTTACTTTCTGGATTTGATAATTACCAAATTGTTCATGACGATAGATCTTGGCAAGCTGGACAAATTGGCTGATTAGCCAATTGTTAGATATTCTATTACCTGACAACATTGATTCATATACTGTTAATATTTTATGTTTTTCTTGCGGATTGCCACCTTGGATTTTCATTGGAATTAAATAATAGATATTTTCCAAACCTAGTTCCCAACTTCCCTCCCCGTAAAAATAATTAGATAGATCAGTACTCTCCTGCTGTAATCTTATAAGCCGTCCCAATTTGGAGATCGGAATACCTTTGATAAGCTTGTTAACCTTAAAAGAATTCTGCAGACTAGTAAAGAATAAAAAATTAAGAACGACTTGGTTCAAACCATCCTCGTCTTCCTCGAGGTAATCGCCAGTTATTTCATTAACTTCATGTGAAACGTTGATGATCTTAGTAGTTTCCACGTAATTTTTTACTTTTTCACTTAGATTATCTAGAAAGTAATTTGTATCGTCAGTATCCTTACTTTTAAATATAACTTCGGGAACTACATAACATGGAAGAGCCACAAATCGAGTATGAAAATTTCTCATTATATATGATTCTCCAGCCATTAGCTGTCGGTAAGTCTGTTTTCCCAGAACCATATTTTTCGAAAATCCAGTTTTTTCTATATTACTTGCAAAGTTTATTTTGTCATTAATGTAGTAGTTAAACTTTAATTTAGCTGTATCCGAGGTTACGGTTTGCTCCTCTCCAGTTACACTGCAAACCCCTTCTTTTGCCTTTTGAAATATATTCTCTTTCTCTTGAACAACAAGTTCACGATAATAAGTTTGGTCAATAATTCTCGAGCCGTTGATAGACAAAGAAAAAAGCTGAATTTCATCTGAAGCAAGTCCGTGTTCCTTTTTTAGTAGTCTGTAAAAATCCTTACCGGCCGCTTCAACTACCTTTTTTAGTTCTTCCTTTTCAATAACATTCGCATCGTAGTATTGTGGTGAAATGATATATCTATACCTCTGTTCTTTGGGGCCTCCAGGCCCTATGTCTATGAAGAATTGATCGTAAGCTTGTTTTAGCTGATTGAAAAACACATCTTTTTGTTCCCACATATTAAGAAGGGTAGGGATCGTTTGGCTTAACAAATACTCTACATTTGTCGTTGTAGCATACCATTGCGGACTATTAGGTCCATCTGCCGTACCAATCCATAAAAAATCAAGCGGAGTATCGTCTTGAACTTCATACGGTGGATAGATTTTCAATTGATTCGAATGCGTGAGTAAGTCAATTTCTACGATATGTTGAGTCTTATTTTTAAATTTTTTATAGACTGGAAGAGTTAAAGCTTCTGTTAAGTTTTTTTCTTCCAAAGCCATTTTTCCAAGATCTTTTATCGCTTCAATCATTGTTTCACTCCTTTATAGCGAGCCCCCCAGAATATTGCATTAAAAATAAATCTGACTTATTTCTAACACACCTCCTTCGATTAGTTTAAAACCTCCGGCAAACCAAACCCTTGAGAATTTTTACTACCTATTCCTACCGTACAAGCAAACGTTAGTATATTTGGTTCTCCTTGAAGTAAATATGTGCCATTCCACGCTTCTATAATAAAACCCTTAAATCTCGTTACGATTTTGTCTTTTTTATTTACTTTTATTGGTTTGATAGCTACTCTGGAGCTTAATTGTTCGCCATAATACGCCCTGTATTTGTTATTTATATTTTCATTAATTAAGTGAACAAATGCATGATCCCAAGGTTTATAATATTGCGTTGTTTTGCTTGCCCTACCTTCAAAAGTACTATGTACGGTGATGGGTGAAACCATACGAATTACACATTCCTTGTCATTGACCGTGGTAGTTTTATATTGCAGCTCTTCAACAGAGACCGGGTGATTACTAATATAAAGAAAATCCTTCATTAGCATACTTTGACCCAAGCTTTGAATAAATTTTGGTAAGCAAGAACTGACTTCCCAACTTACCTTGTCTTCGAAAGTAATCGTCTTATTTTTTGGATTGATCTTTCCTTTTCCTTGCAAACGGCTAAACGTAAACATTTTAAAAATTCGTCTTCCATCTGTGTATCCCTCTTCATGAAGAAAACGAGAAAAGGTTTCATCATCAATCTGATTATAAATAAACCCCTGTAGAATTTGCTGGTAATTAAGTGGCAGGGTCAAAGGAGATGAAAGTTTAAATTGGACATATAGACGCATGAGGCGCCCTCCTAATGTTATATTTATTTGTAATAGTCAGATATACATTTCCTTATTAAAAGGATATATAAGGATAGCAAATAAATCAATAAAAAAGTTATAAAGATCTTGAGATAACATAAAATTGAAGGTTAAAAGAGATGGATGTCTTCAAGTTTGAAAACAATATACATGTTAGTAAAAATTTTCCATTTATACCAGTATATCGGGCCGCCCCTTTATGAATTAACTCGCAAAACCCTGTACGTGAATTTGGGCAAAGAACAGATGGAATACCTATAGAAGAAGCGATGAAAGAAATGAAGGAAATGTATTCAAGTGCCGATGTTTAGCGCTGCGTGATCCATAAGGTTCGACATTCGCTCAACGCCGATCGTTAATCTTGAGCGAATGATAGGAGTGATCGAAACGGGATTCGGCGCGGGGAGTAGGTTTTTCGGCGCAGTAACACGTTTATTCGGCGCACAACCTAGATAATTCGGCGCGCTGGGCATTTTATTCAGCGCTTGAGGAATTTTTTCTTTAAGGCGATATCGTTAACCAAAAACATAAAAAAGAGACTTCTACCGAGTTAGCAGCTTGATGAAAAGTCTCTCTGAGGGATTTTTTTCTTGATAGAATAAATAACCTTAGTATTCCGTTCATCAAACCACCTTCTTTTCTAATCTTTACACCGGGTTCCTTCTTAACGTCCGAATAGAAACTTCATGATCACCTAAAATTTCGTGAATGGATTTTTGATCCTCTAATATTTGCTCTACTTTCTGATCTGTGACCGTTAACATCCTATTAGCATCAAGTAAAGCACGCTTGATATACGGGTGATATCCCTTCAGTTCCTTCAAATCACTTTCTAGATTACCAACTTTAGTCTCTATACCTAGCATTTGCCTCTCCATCCCTGTCATTTGCTCTTGCACCCCTGAATGTAAAATGACTGGGACTCATTACGCTGAAGCGTTTCTTTAAGCAAAAGGTATATAAAAGATTAAGAAACAAAATCACCTCCGCGCCTCTGTAGATGAGTGCGGAGGTGGGAGGAAATAGTAACAGAAGTTGGTTCATACTCTTCTATCTTCCTTGGCCAGAAGCTCTTACACGAATGGTGTCGGTCATTTTGTTTTCTTCTTTTTCATTCATAAGCTTTTCTCCATAAACATTGTAAATGTTCAAATCTGGATCAAACTTCGCTTGAAGATTATGGGTCCCGGGTGATAATTCAGGCACCTCTGTTTCAAAAACAAATTGGTCATGACCTTTTTGCTCGACTAATTCGAAGTACGTTTCTTCTTCTCCAATGGTAGCACTTAGACGTTTATTCCCGTTAAGCATAACATAATCCTCAAAGGTAGCTTCGATTTGTATCTTTTCCCCAGATCGGTACACAGGTGGAGGTGATAAAATCACATCCATTGATGCTAATTCCGGTATCGGTTTTTCGCCTTCCTGTTCCCACTTCAAAAATTCAGTATTGAACTTCATAAAATCCATTTCGGTGTTGGGAGTACCTTCGTAAAAGAGCCCAATTTCTCCATCAGGAAGATTCGTTAAACTGGAGTATCCGTAATGACCTTGTTTCACAAGTTGCTCATATTTCCAATCAAATGAATAATCTGTATATCCGTTTTCGTCCGTTCCGTTTTCTTCAATCAGACCTACCCTGACAGTACCGTTAATACGATCCACCGAATGATTAGCACTAGAGAAAATAACCGCTTCTTTTCCATCAATTTGACCATCATAACGGATCGCTGACATTTGGCTGTACGGGGCCACTAAATCTTCTTCCGTCTTCACTTCTTCTTGCCATGTTTCCCCACCGTCTAAGCTTGTTGCAATCTGTGCGTATCCTGAGTAATTACGCATAAATAGTTTGAGCTGACCATCGGGCATTTCTACAACTTGCGCTTCGGTTATTTCATGATCCTGTTCCGTAAAATCCTTCTCATTGATGGTTTCTCCATCTCCTATCACTCTTCCTTCGTTGGGAGATTCTCCACGATGCCATGTTTCCCCATTGTCATCACTGTAAATCACCGCACTTGCTTGCCTGTTATTGTCATTGATGAAATAAACAGGGAACACTAATCGACCTTCATTGGGACCTTCGCTCAACTGAATGCCGTTACCCGGTCCAACCCCTAGAAACATCATATATTCTTCTTTTACTTGATCATTTAAATCGATCGGACCCGTCCATGTCTCCCCATCATCGTCGCTGTAATATAATTCTAAATACGATGTTTTAAAGGGTTTTAAAGGGGACGATTCACTAAAAATATTGTCTATTTTCTCTCCGCTTTCATATAAGTTTCTTTGCATGTCGACGGAATAATCCGTTAAATTTCCCTCTTCATCATAGACCTTTCCCTCTTCTCTGATCGTATATTGACGATCATCTTCATCGGTCAGAAACATATAATCTTCTCCATCAATCGTCGTAAAGCCCGTGCCTTTATTTATATTAGCGCCAAATCCACCCATTAGACCGGCTCCATCAGGAAATCCATCAACAAGTGCAAAAACTCTTTCGTTTGAAATATCCTCTGTAAAAGCTAAATCAATATTCGATGCTTCATCGGGGTAGGCATTAATCAAACTACCCTCTTCTTCCCATGTGTCCCCTTGATCCATGCTCCGGCGAAGAGCTGCATGAATGTCATTTGGAGAATCACCTGGCCCTCCAACTCGACGGTCTATGCCAGCTAGAAGTGTATCATTCTGCGTATAGTACAAAGCAGGAATTCTAAAATTTGGAGAATCCATAAAACCGGGATAAAAGATACTCTCGGAGTCTGAGACATAAGCATCTTCGGGCATAGGGTTGGTTACGGGCTCAGACGCCGTTTCTTCCGTAATATTTTTCAGTGTTTCATCTGAAAGTGGTTCACTGTAGATGTCTGCAAAGTCAATATCTCCACTAAAAGGATAATTGTTTCCAGATTCCCTATCAGTTTGCCCTAAATACGAACGATTCGGATTATAAATGTTGCTCAAGAATTTTCGCGGGGACTGTGTATCTTCTTTGACTAATTCACCATTCAGAAAATACTTATATCCTTCGTCTTTGTCCATCACCATTGCGGCCGTGTGCACTTCTCCTTCTTTGAGTTCCACCGGTTCAGATGCAATATGGATGTTTTCTTGTGGCTCCCCGGGTGCTTCATACCGATTCTCACTTCCTATGGTATTGGGAGAAATGTAGAAATGGAAATGGCCATCTGAGACGTTGTTGTTACTTAAAGAAAAAAGCGACATAATGGAAGAACCTTCATGTCTAAATCTTACGACGATTGTTCCTTCATCTAACGTATTCAGCTGCTCTACTTCCTCATTTAGTTTTATATAATTGTTATCCGTTATGGTTTGATTTTCGATTTGCAGAATTGGGTCCGGAGTCTCGGCAGCCGCCCCCGATTCATCCGCAAACGCGAAAATGAACACCACTGGTATAAGCGTAATTAATGACCTGATTACGGTTTCCTTCAAAATAAACGCCTCCCTTATTATTAAGCAGTAATCATCTGATACACAGCACCTTGCAAATTAGCGTCATTCCCATTTTGGGCGAATTTTAACTGTAAGGGACGTTGAAAAGAAGACATGATCTGTTGGTTCACTTGTGCTTTCAATTTTTCAAGTAAATATTCTCCTTGTTCAGAGATCCCTCCTCCCATAACAACTAAAGAGGGATTGAACACATGAATGAGTGTCTTCATCCCCAGCGATATATCCGAAACCCACTGGTCAATGATAAGTTCTGCTTTCTTCTCTCCTTTTTTAGCCTCCGAAAATAACCCCCGAAGTGAATCACCTCCTTCAAAGTGTTCGTAAGCCTTTTGCTCAAGGGCTCTACTTGACGCATACATTTCATAACATCCCCTGTCTCCGCACGTGCATATCTTCCCATTCGGATAAAGGGTCATATGCCCAAACTCCCCTGCAGAAAAGGAAGCGCCCCGATAGACGGCTCCATCATGAACAATGGCACCACCAATGCCGGTGCCAAAAGTCATGCATAGAAAATAGCGGGAGTCTTGAGCTGCCCCTTTCCAATATTCCCCGAGCGCGGTGCAATTCACATCATTATCGACAACCACCGGCAATCGCACGGCCTGTTCTAATTCTCGTTTGATATGAACGCCCGTATATCCGGGTATGGCATCTGTCGCATAGATCACTTTTCCCTCGAGGTTGTCCACTTGCCCAGCAGTGCTGACCGCAACACCGTCGAGAATATATGCTTTTTGCAACTCCTGCACAAGTGCTATGATTTGGCTGACAACAACGACACCACCTTCTTGGGCTTTAGTGGCTACATGGGATTTGAAATGAATGTTGCCTTTGTCGTCTACGATTCCGTATTTAATATTTGTTCCACCGATATCAAAAGCTCCAATCATCATTTGCGCCCTCCGAACCTAATTCAATATATCTACCAAGAACGTTGCAATCTCCGGAACAAAGATTAAAATGATCAATACTGCAAAAAGAGGAAGTAAAAACGGAAGCACGCCTCTGTACATCGTACCGACCGGAATGTCACCTACACGTGAGACGACGAATAATGCCATCCCCATTGGAGGTGTCAAAATACCAATCATCAAACATAGGATAACGAAGATACCGAAAAAGATCGGATCAATACCTACGCTTGTTGCCACGGGAATAAGCACCGGCACAACAAGAACAAGCAATGCTAAAGCTTCAATGAAGGTTCCGAGAATAAGCAGCAACACACTGATTAACAGTAGCAACAAAATCGGGTTTTCTGTCACACCGAGAAAAAAGTCAGCCACTTGTATAGCGACTTGCTCTCGGGCGATAAATTGCCCAAAAAATTCAACAGACGCGAGCATCAACACGACAACCCCGGTCAATTTCATCGAATCTACAATATTGGCATATAATTTTTGGAAATTAAGTTCCCGATAGACAAAGAAGCCTAAAATTAAAGCGTAACAAGTACTAACAACGGCAGCTTCTGTCGGAGTAAAATAGCCGGAAAATATCCCAACAATGATAATCACAGGGGTCAACAGTGCCCAAAATGCTCTCAGGAAATCCTTGCCGATCATTTTCAAACTCGCTTTTTCCAATACCTGGTATCCGCGTTTTTTGGCCAAAATATAAGCAGCCGCGAACAAAGATACACATACAAGCAGCCCAGGAACTAAACCAGCAATGAACATGGAAGCGACGGATACGTTCGCGATCGCCGCATAAATAATCATATTCAAACTCGGTGGAATAATCCCGCTTAAGATCGCCGATGCCGCAGTTAATCCGCCGTTATAATCATCGTCATAACCAGCCTTTCGCATCGTCTTGATTTCAAGCTGCCCCAATCCCCCGGCATCCGCGAGTGATGAACCGGACATACCGGAAAACATCAGACTGGCCGTAATGTTTACATGACCAATGCCACCGGTGATATGTCCTACTAGTGATCTCGCAAAATCGAAAATACGATCTGTGATCCCCGAAGAATTCATTAAAGCTCCCGTTAAGATGAAGAACGGAATCGCCAATAAAGTGAAATTATCTATCCCAGCTATTAACTGGGCACCGGATGAATAAACAAGACTCCAATCTCCAATCATAAAATATAACAGCCCCGCTATGAGAAGGGAAAAACCAACAGGCACACCTAGAAACAGCAATATAATCCAAATAATAAATATAATTGCGACGTCCATTACTCTACCCCCCTCGTCTTCTCTTTCCGCCATTCTTTAATAAGTCGTTCAATGAGACGGTATATCATTAATAGCGTGAGTATAGGTAGAGCCAAATACATATACATGTATGAAATTTGCAAGGTAACAATGTTAAGATGTGCCTGATTCTGTACAATCGGGATACTAATCATAAATACGGTCACGAGTGCACTGAGAATTAACAGTTGGTTAAAGGTATACACCCACTTCTGAGCCTTAGCCGGAAGTTTATTGATCAAAACATCAATGGATACGTGACTATCATCTTTAATACAAGCGACAATCCCTAAATAACCTACATAGATAAACAAAAGCTTGCTTAATTCTTCAGACCACATGAGGGGAGTCCCAAACCCTTGGCGAGCCGATGTTTGAGCAATTAAAATAAGGAGCATTGCGACAAACAAGCTACTGCCAATAATTTCTTCAAAATGGTCATAGATTTTTTTTATCATGGATGCTCACCTGCATTTTGGCATTTTTAGGCGCAAAGCCCCCTATCACAAATTCTTGTCGATTTATGAGAACGGTTGCCTTGTAAATCTCTCATCTTCCATGGTTCCACACATCCCGAACATACAAGGGGAATGATTGGGGCAATAGACTGCCCCAGTTTCAACGTTTGCTAGAAATTGAATGGAAAGCCTATCATTCACGCGCTTCATCAATGATATCCATATACTCTTCGGCGCCTTCGCCAATTTTATCCAGATACTCAGGATAGACTTCGGAGAGAGCTTCTTCAAATTCGTCTAAATCCGGCTCTGTGATGGTCACACCTTCTTCTGCAAAGAATTCAAGCAATTCTTCTTCTTCTGTAGCAAATAAGTCAGTGTGATGGTCAGCTGCCTCAGTAATGCCATCGCTTAAAATTTGTTGAAGATCCTCAGGAAGTTCCTGCCATGTCACATCACTCACTACATAGGTGTTATCGTTCACCACGTGGTTCGTTAACGCAATGTAATCTTGCACCTCATAAAAGCTTTGTGCTTCAATAGCCGAAAGCGGATTTTCTTGCCCATCCACTTGGTTTGTCTGCAAAGCCAAATAGACCTCATCAAAGTTCATTGGTGTCGGATTGGCACCTGTATATTCCGCGTAATCGAGCAACGTTTGCGCCTCAGGGGTGCGTATGTTCAGCCCTTCCATGTCGGCAAGCTCGTTGATCTCAGTATTGCTTGAGGTTTGTCTCGTACCGTTATAACCCGTATCCATCACGCGCAAGTGATGCTCGTCAATCAACTCTTCACGCAATTCCTCGCCATATTCCGTTTCATAAATTACTCGTTCGATATGATCAAAATCTTCAATCACATACGGCACCATTAGAAGCTCGGCACGAGGAACCCATTCGCCAAACCGTCCCATTTCCGATAATGTGATATCGAGCGATCCATCCTGTAATTGCCCAAGCATGGAAAGATCATCACCCAGCTGAGCATCCGGATATAAGGTGATGGTCAATTGTCCATCACTTTCTTCCTCTACATAGTCCGCCAAATACTCTGCTGCCTCGTATTCATTGGACTGAGTACCGGGCTGCATCCCGAATTGGAGCTCAAATTCTTCCTCCTCTCCACCATTACCGTTCTCACCGGTTTCATCTGTAGCAGCTTCTTCACTTTCTTGATCACCATTTCCGCAAGCCGCCAGCATTAGCGACGCCATTAAACTAAACGAGAAAACCATCCCTTTTTTCATACTTTGATTACCCCCTCTAAGATTCATTCATCTTTGCCACGAATTTTTCCGTGATCCATTGCGGACGTGTAACAGCACTACCAACGACGACGGATTCTGCTCCCAGTTCAAGGGCATGCTTTGCCTTTTCTGGAGTGTCCATGTTCCCTTCGGCGATGACTGGCAATGCTGTACGTTTGACGATTTGTTCCAATACTTTTAACGGGTCATCCTCTTTGGAATACTCGGTATACCCTACTAAGGTGGTAGCAACCAAATCCACACCACAATCTTCAGCATGGAGCGCTTCTTGTACAGTAGATACATCGGCCATCAGCTTTTGATTAGGAAAACGTTCTTTAATAGATAATACAAAAGAATCTAATGCACGGTTGCCGGGACGAATCCTGTCGGTAGCGTCAAAAGCGATCACGTCGACTCCTTCGTCATATAAAGCTTGGACCTCCTTTTCAGTTGGGGTGATCACTACCTCACTGTCGTCATAATCTTTCTTAATAATTCCAATAATAGGAAGTTTCACTTCTTGTTTAATGGCTCTGATGTCAGCTACACTATTAGCGCGGATGCCACATGCTCCGCCAAGCTTAGCCGCCAAAGCCATTTTGGACATGATAAACGGACTGTGGAGTGGTTCGTTGTGCAACGCTTGGCAAGAAATAATTAACTTATTGTTCATGTTTTACTATCTCCCAAATGAGTCTTTATGAGTTAAGCTTCAACAAAACCGGTAATTTTTTCAGCTGTCTTCTTTTCTTCCTCCGTTAGCTCGCGAAACGGAAATTTCATAAAGCCTGCATCGATTCCTTTTTGTTTGAATACATGTTTAATCGCTTGATATACCCCGACCTCAAGCATGAGATCAATGACTTGGTTCATTTGCGATTGCATATGGCGAGCCGTTTCCAAATCAGAATTTTGTACAACCTCATATAGTTTGACCGCTTCCCTGCCAATGAGATTGTATGTGCTTCCAATCGCGCCGTCCGCTCCGGATACGGCAAACGGAAACACCATATCATCGGAACCACTAAAAAATACTTTTTCCGGATGGTTCTGCTTGAGCTTCGCAAGTTTTGCGAGATCAGTATCTGTATATTTCACTCCGATTACGTTCGGAAGTTCCAGCAATTCTCTATAATCATCGACAGAAAATTGAGCACCGGTAAAAGCTGGATTCGAGTAAATGATCATCGGATAGTCCGTTTCCTTGGTCAGCCGTTGATAATAAGCTTTGATTTCTTGAAAACTAAATTTGTAGTAGTACGGTGTAATCGCGGAGAGGGCATCATATCCTAGTTGTTTCGCTACTTTACCTAAGCGGATAGCTTCTTCAATGTTCAATGAGCCAATTTGGGCAATCAACTTCCCATCTTCACCGGCTTCTTCTTTAACTATTTGCAATAATTGGAGCTTCTGGCTTTCATCCAAAAGAAAACTTTCACTCGTAGAGCCTCCTACATACAAGCCATCCACGTTCATGACATCAATGTTATAGCGAACGATCTGTCTTAACCCTGTTTCATTTATGGTCCCATCTTCATGAAAAGGGGTAATGAGTGCTGTTATGATTCCTTTCATGTTCATCCTCCATTCAATGATGAAAACGGTATCATCATGTTGCATTCATACTAGCAACATGAAATAATGTTGTCAATATATTTTTATGAATGAAGTTTCACTCCAACATGATCTCTTTTTGATAGCCATCGATTAGGGTATTATTTTAGTAGAGGTGATCCGGAAATGAATAATGGGGAAACACCAGGAGAAAAGCGATTAAAATTAACGATGCTTATGGAACAGAATAAAAACAACTTCACAAAATCTGAACATAAATTGCATCGTTACATTTTGGAGCATTTTGAGGAAGTATTATATAAATCCTTAACGGAAATTTCCAGCGAATGCAAACTGGGAGAGGCCACCATATTAAGGTTTTGTCGAAAACTCGGCCTGAAAGGCTATCAAGATTTCAAATTCGCATTAGCCCAAGAACTTTCCTCCCTGCAAAAATCGAATAATGACGAAACTTATATCGACAAAATTAAGGGCAATATGGGCCAATCCATTGAAGACACCTATGAGTTACTCGACGCTGACATATTGCAGCAAGCCATCGACGAGATCAGTCATTCCAATGACGTCATTGTTTACGGCATTTCTTCGTCGGGGATCGCAGGGCTTGATATGAAAAGCCGGCTGATGCGTATCGGTAAAAATATTGAAGTCGTCACTGATTCCCACAATCAGGTTATTCGTTCCTGTTCGGTTACGAACGAAACAGTCATTATTGCCATCAGTTTAACCGGTAGCACAAAAGACATCGTTGATGCCGTCGAAGAAGCTAAAAAAAATCACGCCACAGTAGTTGCCATTACAAACTATGTAAAATCACCTTTAACCAAATATTCCGACCTTGTCCTGCTCTCATCCGCAAAAGAAAATCCTTTAGACAGCGGATCACTCGTTTCCAAGGTTTCTCAACTATTCGTCATCGATCTTCTCTGCACGGGTATCGCGATGACACAATATGAGCGCGCCCAGCAAAACAAGGAGCTTATCGCCGGAGCAATCTCCAGTAAGCTGTATTAAGCCGACGAGAAGCCATTTATCCATGCGTCCACATTTTGCAGCTTTTCAATTCTTGATGACTCTACGCTCGTAGTTTCGATCGCTCCTTTACACAAAATAGAGATTCTTCTCTATGTGCATCCGTCTCTCCCTCGTTGTAATGTGTTATACTGGATAACTATAGCAAAAGGAGGGAAGATGGATGCAAGTTCGAACGTTTTCAATCGAAAAACCTAAAGAGTTTCTGAAGATGCTGATCCAAAAATTCCAAAGTGATGAAACCACGGGTCTTGCCGCCCAACTGGCCTATTATTTTTTATTATCTTTGTTTCCGTTATTATTATTTGTTCTTACCTTACTCCCTTATTTTTCGTTACCTGTAAACCAAGTGATGGAATGGATTCGAGCTTACGCTCCAGGTGATACAGGCCAAATGATTGCAGGGAATGTCAGCTCGCTTTTAAATGAAACGAGAGGCGGTCTTCTTTCCCTTGGTATTATTGGTACGCTGTGGACAGCTTCCGGAGGCGTCAGCGCATTTATCAGAGCTACCAATCGAGCCTATGAAGTGGAAGAAACCAGATCTTTCCTTAAAGTTAAGCTCTTATCGATGACGTTAACCTTTTCCATGGTATTTGTCATTGCTATTACGTTAGTATTTCCCGTCTTTGGGCAGGTCATTATGGAGAGCATCCAAGCGTTGCTTCCCATCTCTTTTAATGTGGAATTTCTATTTCAAATTTTAAGATGGGTTGTTGCCATCTCGATTATGGTCTTTGTACTTATGGTGTTATACTACGCCGCACCCAATACCAATTTTAAAATGCGAGAAGTCTTTTGGGGTGCTGTCTTTGCAACCATTGGTTGGCAGCTTATTTCCGCTGGTTTTTCTTTTTACGTTACAAACTTTGGAAATTACGAAGCTACTTATGGAGCTATTGGCGGCATCATCGTCCTCATGATCTGGTTTTACTTAACCGGAATTCTCTTAATTGTCGGTGGACAACTCAATGCGATCCTTTATAAATGGAAAAGAACGGGGAGAACTGCGTAATGATATTTGGAGAGAAACCTTTAAGAGTAAACGACAAAACTACAAATGCGGCAAAAACTGCATCTTAGCAATCCAACTAAACGTCTGAACCACCTCATAACACTGAAACATCGGAGATCAAAAACATGGAACAAAAGAAGAACGAGCGCCCGTTTCTATCTGGGGAGCCGTTCTTCTTTTGATATTAATGACAAGATTCGTTCTCTATGGAGGTTTTTTTCTTTCCATTTAGGATTCCCCGCAGCACCACCATTTTAGAAATAATGATGGAATCAAATAAAGCAAAAACTTATTCAAGTCCCCTTTTCGCTTTGGAGGGTTAGTAAGGACCAGGATAATCACTAATATTCATTTCGTCATTGACCTGATCGTCGAACTTGTCAACGTAAAGCGTATCATTGGGAAGGATGGCTGCATAAGAGATCTCACGAAGATCATTGATTCCTTGCGTCTGAAGTTGTTCCATGAGCCAATCTTGATCTTTATTTCGCTGGGAAAGATTTTGGTCAATCAATTTCCCATCCATGACCACTTCAGTCGTCAGTTTCGCTGCTTTCGGAGGGATGTTTAAATCTTTTTTTTGCACGACTTGAAACGATGAATAGGGTGAAACGGAGACCGAACCATCCGGTTCCAATAACGCAATTTCTACCTCTACCGGCGAAAAAATATTTTTGGCTCGTAATTGGGCCATTAATTGATCTTTGGTAATTCGGGACTTTTTTAAATTTTCTTCTAAAAGCTTTCCTTTTTCCATGAGAACGACAGGTTCGGCATCTTGAACTTTGGCCAGAAAGCGACTCTTCATTCCAGTCCATTGAAGGATGAGCGTCAGGATGAGAAACACCGTTAAAGCAAGCCAATGAACAAGGGCTTTGGAAGAGATATCTGTGGCTAACGTAGCTGCAATGGAACCGATCGTAATACCATTGATGTAGTCAAACATGGTGAAATTGCCAATTTGAGACTTCCCAATGAGCCTGGCATAGAGAAGAAGAACAAAGAACGTAATCACGGCTCGTACAATGACAACCAGGGACTCTTGCATACCCTTACCACCTTTTTAACATGAATACCATTAAATTTTCCCTGCTTTCCAAATTTATGTATGTTAAATATTCGCTTCAAATGGATCGGTTTGCTGAATCGTCAAACAGCCATTGAGATGTAGATAAGAACTAGCTGGATTCTTTTTTTGCCATGTCGAACCCATAAGCGTATGCGCTTAACATTCGGTCGATTTACACGAGTCATATAATCTTAGCCAAGCCATCAGTGATTTGATACCTGATGATGGCCGGATGACATTCGTAGGAAAGGATGGAATAGAACCTTTTTCATCTTGATAGGCCCCTTACAGTTTTCTGTTTATGTTTGCGGCGGAGACTGAGTGTACCTTATAAAACAAGATTGAATCGATGTGTTAGTGCCCCAAACCACTTGTATTTTTCGTTTTTAGAGTTAATTTTATTCCAAATATACGGGTAACAATGGAAACATAAAGAAAATCTCCTGTATTCCTAATGTCATGCCGATTGGCATGCCCATTAAGTATACAGGAGACGGTGAATTGGTAAAGGCCCCCGCAAAAGGGGGGAAACTCTTCCGCATTTGGTGGTAAAAAAGATTGCAAGGGCGGTAAAAGATGAATGCACTACTCACGTTGGAAAAATCCAAGGGTCACTGTTTACGTGTTTTGCCCTTAAGCTTCAGCATCCACCCATGTATTGGAAATAAACTCCCTTATTGTCAGTGCTGGAGTCATAACTCATGATGCGCCTTGTTGAAAGCTCTGAGTAAGAAGATCCCCAATCTTAGAACGATTTTCGCTGGTAAATCATAGTGGTAACTCCCCAAGAAACACCATAGAGTGTCACAATGGCAAGTACCGCTCCCGTATATAAAACCGGGAGAGATAAATTGGCAACAAAATCAGTAATTGCTGTTAAATGTTCAGCTAAAAACGACATGATAGGCGGCCCTATGCCTACTAAAAGGATAAAGCTAAAGAGAATAACTGTTGTAATATGACCTGGTTTAAGTATATAAAATAATGGGAACGTGAGCGCAGCAAATAATAAGAATAAACCACTTCCAACTGCAATATCAGTCATTGTAAAAGGTTTATTCAAAGCAAATAATGCCAGACTTGTTACCCCAACGGCTAAAACCATATAAACGATAGCACCAAGATAGCGTGAGCCGATAATTTCTTTACGTGTGTAGGGTAAGGAGTTTAACAAAATATTCGTTTCTGCTTTTTCATCGTAATAAAAAGCATTATAGGGAATAAATATATTGGCAACCAGAAAAGTAACAGTTGGGTGTACATCCATAAATATAAAGAATAGGATAAAAGGGAGAAAGGTTAAAAGCAACCTTTTTTGTAATATAACATCACGTCTTATTAAATTAAACATGGTGTATACCCCCTTTGAAGTAATACATAATATCTTCCAGTGATGCTTTTTCAATAACAACCGAATCCCCGAAAGTATTTTTCACTGCTTTAATATTACCCGTTAATGCCTCAAATCCTGTTGGTGCGCGATGAATATGAACAAAAGATTTTTCCGTGTCTCTATCCAGCAACTCCATTCCTCCTTTAACGAGCGCATAATTTTCAGCAACGTCGTTAAGGGACTGATTAAATACTAATTCCCCGTTCTGTATAAAAGCTATATAATCTGCGATACGATCCAAATCTGTTGTAATATGCGTGGAGAAGAAAATGGTACGATTACCGTCAATCATTAATTCCTGCAAAAGATCCAGCAGCTCTCGTCTAAAAATGGGGTCTAAGCCTGCTGTCGGCTCATCCATAATAATTAGCTCTGCATGATGGGAAAGGGCTATCGCCAAAGATGCCTTCATTTGCATCCCTTTTGAGAAAGTTTTTATCTTTTTATAAAGCGGTAATTTGAATTGATCAGTATACTGATAAAATAATGTATCATCCCAGTGTTTGTAGGCTGGTGCAACAATGCGCTTAATATCCTTTAGGTTCATCCCTTCAAAAAAGACATTACTATCGTATACAAACCCAATGCGCTCCTTGATCTCCTTCTCGTGAGCTGTGTAGTCCAACCCGAAAAGTTTTACCTCCCCAGAATCTGGCCTTAATAGATTCATAATCATTTTTATCGTTGTCGACTTACCAGCACCATTTGCTCCTATAAACCCCGTTACAAAGCCTTTCTTAACTTGCAAATCAATATTTTCAACGGAAAAACCTTTGAAATTTTTCGTTACACTTTTTAATTCAACGACATTTTCCATTCATTTCACTCCTCATATAAAATCTTCAATAATTGCTGCAGCTCATCAAGAGACAGCCCAATTTCTCTGCTATTCGTTATGACCGCAATCAGCTGCTCTTCAATGACCTTCAGCTTCTTCTCTCTCATAAGCTCTAAATTTTGCTCTGCGACAAAAGAACCTTTTCCAACAATGGAATAGATAAAGCCTTCCTTCTCCAATTCCTCATAGGCACGTTTCGTCGTTATAACACTAATCCTTAAATCCTTTGCGAGTTTACGCATTGAAGGTACTGCTGTCCCCTCTTGTAGTTCACCTGCTAAAATTAACGATTTAATTTGATTCGTAATTTGTTCATAAATCGGCTCCTTTGAACTGTTGGAAATAATTATTTGCATGCCAATCCCTCTTCTTTAATTTTTCGGAATATCCTGTACTGCTTGAATCCGTACAGGAATTGTTATTGAAGTCAGCGTTACATATAAATTCTCATATGTTTCTATAATGTATATATACTATAATAACATTATATACATGTGTAGGGATTCATGCAACTACTTTTATTCGAAAAATTTTTTCAGTGAAAGTTGACTGTAAAGCTATCTAAAGGATGTTGTATTTGCTTTCATATTTATAAGGCCACTTGAACTTGTCTCTTCTTATTAAATTTAAATACGTAGGTCAAATTAAGGACTTCCAAAGTATTCCAATCTATTGTACTATGTAAATGTACTTATGTATTAGGGGGTTAAACATATGAAGAAATATTTAGTATCTATAGGAATGGGATCATTGCTTGTTTTATCAGCTTGTGGCGAAGACGGAAATGGATCGAATGAAGCAGACACCGATGAGACTGACGAGGAAACTGAAGATGTAAGCGCTGAGGAAGATGACTCAGACATAGACGAAGAGGAAGAAGGTAACGAAGATGATGAATCAGACGAAGATGGAGAAGATGCAGCTACAACGGAGGGCGGCCATGAAGTAGGAGAAACAGTTTCCGATGAAAATGGTGAACAAACTCTTGTCAGCCTTGCTGATGATGTGGGAACGTTTGAAACAGGCCCAATTATTTTAGAGATCGAGAAAGCAAATGGCGTATCTGCTGTTTTTGAAGGTGAAGCTGCCGCGCTTCTTGATCAAGACGAAGCAGAATACATTCAGGTAGATATGAACGTTGAAAACACAAGCGAAGATGACATTATGTTTTATGCTTCTCAAGCGACTTTGATCACCGATACAGGCGAACAATTAGATCCTGATATGTTCTTGAGCGATCATATGGACGGTGAGTATTTTGGCGAAGTGAGCAAGAGTGGATCTTCTTACTATTTCCTAGAAAATTCAACAGCTGATGAAGTGCAGAGCATTGAACTTAGGTATAGTGCTCCGACGGACGAGGATTTCATGGATGTCGGAGATGAATTGCAAATTGAGATTGACTTAGAAAGATAGATAGAATATGAGCATTAGCCCTTCGAGGGCTTTTCTTTCAACTTAATAGAGAACGTATGTTTTGTGGGTAGTGCATATGAGAATTTCCACAAACTTAGAAGATTTCATCAAAGGTCTGTACACCTGTATATCAATCCGACAACCAAGCGAATTGGAACTATCATACATCGCGGATCAACTAGGAATCATCATTTAGTCTCACAAGAACCTTTTTAAAGTTTAAGAGCTCAATATGAGCCTGTTAACATTGCATTCAAACCATATTTTCAACCCAAGCGCCAACTAGCCATCAGGCACGGTTCATTTCACGTTGCAGTATTTCAAAAAAAAGCGAGACATGATAGGCATCTACTGTTGCATGATGAACCTTAATATTCACTGGCATTAGCAACTGTGAACCACCTTTTTCGTACTTTCCAATGGTAATCATTGGTGTTACATTATTTTTGATAGCTCCTGAATGAGATGAAAAATGTTCAAAATGCAACCAAGGAATTGACGAAATATTTACCACGTTGGGTGGAACATCTCCCATTGGTGCGATATCTGTTGTGTTTGCATAGTCTTTTATAAGCTTTTTGTACTCACGGTCAACTGATGTATAATCTGTTAATTCTTCCAACCATAAAGTATAAAATAACTCTGTTTCTTGATTAAAGTTCGTAAACGTTGGTACTAATTCTTGCCATTCTACTAATTGATTATCGATGTGGGCATACCTCAAATTCGGGATCTTGTTAACCGAATTAGTCAAATTAAAAATGGAGTAAGCATAAAAACTTATAGCTTCGTCTTTGCATTTTTTAACTGCTTGAGTAACATCAATTTTTACTGTCATTTCAAACATTGTGTCTGTCGCCATAAAATACTCATAATAGTTTCTTCTTGGAAAACTTTCTAAATCAATGACTTGATACGTTGTCATCTATTTCAACCTCTCATTTATTCAACAATTTAGTCATTAAAAACAAAGGCGTCACAATTGCTATTCCAGAATAGCACCTCTTTACCATAACAAAAAGCAAATCGCATAATCCTTAGTAGAAAGATGCGACCTGTCATTCCTCTAAATTGTCCTTCAGTTGCTTCCATTGGTGCAATATTCGAACTACTTAAATGTATTCTATAGATAACCCTGTAGCTTTTTATCATATTTTCTCTTATAAACTCAGAATTATATTTTGGTACCATTCTTCCCGAATATGGGAATGTGGGAATTAAATCAACTATACCTACAATTTCACCGTTTCAATATACAAGCTATCCTCAGCTGCCAATAATGACCATCTCAACTCAACCACTTACCCATACGCTCCTTCACTTGACCATGATTAAGGTACTTTCCCGCATCAAGTTGATTTAATCCGGCGTCAATTTTTAGATTAAACAAATATTTCCTCCATAATATCCTCATAAGTGACATCGTCAGGAAGTTCGTTTATCGTTTTTATAACCTCTTCTTTTATACTCATTTTCTCACCTCAGTTATTGTTCTTTTCATCACCGTCTCAAATGGAACATGCTTTAAGCCGGTTCGAGTCCAGAAGGCCTCCCATTGAGATACAGTGCTTCCTCTTCTTGAAAATGTCTCATATACAATTATATAAGGGTTGACAACAGGAAAAAGTTCCCTTAACCTTAAATCGTAACTATTACGATTTATAAACGAGAGGGTGACGATGAATGGCAAAAAAATCAAAGATCGCGAAAGAAAGAAAACGAGAACAACTCGTTGCACAGTATGCAGAGCTTCGCAGAAAGCTGAAGGAAGAAGGGGATTATGAAGCCTTGCGAAAGCTCCCGCGAGATTCATCGCCAACTCGATTGACGAGGCGATGTCAAATTACGGGGCGTCCGCGTGGAGTGTTGCGAAAATATAAAATGTCACGTATTGCTTTTCGTGAGTACGCACATAAAGGGCAGATCCCAGGAGTTAAAAAAGCTAGTTGGTAAATTACCGTATCCACAACATTGTACGCTTTGGAAGGTTTTACATTGAATAATTGAGGATATGCAAAAGGTAAAGCATTTACCCTAATTCCAAAAATAGGGTATTATTTTTATAGTTTTCAAATCGTAATGATTACAATTTTAAATGATAAATGAGGGCTGGAAAAATGGACGACTACGCAGGTGTTTGTGTAAATTCAAAATGTCGAGAGTTGCTTTCCGTGAGTATGCGCACAAAGGACAGATCCCTGGGGTGAAAAAAGCGAGCTGGTAATCAAGTATCATCATTTTACTTAAAGTGAAATGAAAAGGAGGAACTGCGAATTACTATGAAGCCATATGTGCTCTCAACAATCTTATTGTTGACAGTGATACTTGTCGGTTGTCAAGCCGAAAAAACGAATGATGAGGATGAGGGGACTGAATCCGAAGATAGTGCTGGGGATACGCTTTCCATTTATACTTCCCTTTATGTACTGGAAGATTTTGCAGCAAAAATTGGGGGAGAATTTGTTGAAGTAGAAAGTGTCTCCCCACCGAATGCAGATGCGCATACTTACGAGCCTTCTTCTAATGACATGGTGCAAATCGCTGAATCAGATGCCTTTATTTACTCAGGTTTAACAGGGATGGAGCCATTCGCGGATACAGTGGACGATGCGCTTGGTGACGAGGATGTTCGCATCATTCCAGCCGCCGAAAACATCGATCTACGTGGAGAAGGCCACGATGATGGGGAAGAAGACGATGATCATGGAAACGGCAACGATCATCAAGCGCCGGAAGATGTAGAGATTGAAGGATTAGCGGATCATTATCATACGGGTGATAATGTTTCTCTAACTGCTGAGTTGGATGAAGACGTAGATTATGACCACTGGCATTGGTACACGCGTGATGAGGAGGATGAAGAATGGGAAACAGTGCCGGATCAGGATTCCAAGGACTATGAGATGCCGGCCGAGGACGGTCAAGAGCTGATGGCCGTGCTGTTTGATGATGATCACGAAGCTTATGCTCAATCGGCGCCAGTGACCGTTGAGATCGATGACCATGATGGGCAAAGCGGCGATGGTGACCCACATATTTTTCTCGACCCTATACGGAGTATTGAACTGGCCGAAAACATTAAAGATGAGTTGGTTGAATTAATGCCAGAGGAAGAAGCATATTTTGTAGAGAATTTTGAGCAGCTGAGGGCAAGTTTAGAAGACGTCGATCAAGAATTGCAGCAAGCCTTTGATGAAGCCGACCATAACCAAATCATTGTCTCGCACGCTGCGTATGGCTATTGGGAAGAAAGGTATGGACTCGAGCAACTTAGCGTTCACGGTCTTTCCTCTACTGAAGAGCCTTCGCAATCGGACCTGACTGAATTAGTCAATACCGCTGAAGAGAATAACCTGGGATATGTTATTTTTGAAAATAATGTGAGCAGCAACATCACCGAAGTGATCCAAAATGAAATTGGAGCGGAAAGTTTGATTCTACGCAATATGGAAAGCATATCTGAAGACGATCTTGAAGCAGGTGAAGATTACTTCAGTATGATGGAAATGAACATTGAAACATTGGAAATGGCATTAAATGATTAAAAGACTTGCAGGTGACTATACGCTACGTCGTACACTTTTCTTTTTGGAGGTATATACTGTAATGAAAAAAGCAATTGTGAAATGGTCCAGTGTTGTCGTGATTGGATCGTTATTAGCAGCATGCCAGGATACTGCAGACGAAGATACCGAGTTGGAGGAGGAGGCAGCCACAGAAGATGAGGAGGCAACCGAAGAAGAGGATCACGACCACGATCATGACCATGAGTCCGAAGAAAAAGGCGATGCCGAAATTGAGGGATTTATAGACCATTACCATACTGGTGATACAGTGGAACTTACGGTAACAACTGAAGAAGATGAAGGCGATGGCCAGTGGCACTGGTATGTCAGAGGCGGAGATGAAGGCGAATGGGAATCTGCTGACGGCGGAGATGGAGATACATTCGAAGCTGAAGCGGTAGACCACCAACAGATAAAAGCAACATTATACGATGATGATCATGAAGTCATCAGTGAAACCGAGCCTGTAACTGTAATAATTGATGACCATGATAGCGATGTTTACGAGGGTTACTTCGACGATGAAGATGTCGAAGACAGGGACATTTCAGACTGGGCTGGAGAGTGGAAGTCCGTCTATCCTTACTTTGAAGAAGGTGATCTTGAGGAAGTATTTGAACATAGAGCCGAAGAAAGTGACGACATGTCATTTGAAGATTACAAGGAGTATTATGAAACAGGTTATGCCACGAGTGTAGATAACATCGAAATAACAGAAGATGGTGAGTTTACATTCCATGACGGCGATGAAACATATTCAGGAACATATGTATATGACGGCTACGAAATCCTTGAATATGAAGCAGGCAACCGTGGTGTCCGCTACATCTTCGAATTGGAAGAAGGAGACGATGAAGCACCTCAGAACATCCAGTTCAGCGACCATATCATCGCACCACAGCCTTCTTCACATTTCCACCTCTATTGGGGAGATGACAGAGACGAACTTCTGGATGAAGTTGACCATTGGCCAACCTACTACCCTGTAGAGTGGAGCAGCGATCAGATCGTAGATGATCTGCTCCTGCACTAATCATTTTGAAGCTTTTATTTACAATCATGGCGGTCATTACAATCCTGGCCGCCTGTCAGGATGAATCTTCCGGTGCGGGGAAAGTCGGCGAGAAGAGCTCACCATTTACATACTGCAGTCTATCCACTGGAGTATACAGCATAGTTAATGCACTTAAACAATCAATATCATTTTAATCTAATTCATCAGAATCAAATTCCCACCTGACTTCATTAGCCACTGTACCTAATCGTATAACCAAAGACTAACTCATAATTGCTCGACTCGAGAACGTCAAAATATTTATTCACCAGGTGCTATCTCTTCCCCTTGGTCAAGGTCGTTTAAATTTATACAAAAGTATCTACACTCATACGTCCTGTGGGTTTACGCTCTATTACAAATAAACAGGATTCATCATCGTCACGTTCGTCTAAATACCTTTTCACCAAATCCCGCAGCGTATATTAAAATATACTTCTCTCCTGTAAATAAGCGCGATTAGTCTGTTGTGAATGATATTCGCTCCGTTAATGGCATAAGTGCATTTAAAATTGAACACTAAATCCATTAAATTTGTGGATCCCTGTTCCAAAACGTACGAGTTCTTTTTCTCTTAATTTTTTAACTGCTTTTTTTATTTCATCTAATATGCCTGGAGAAAGACCTAGTGTATTATGGCTCCCATAAATCTTTGTTACATTCGGTATATTTGATATTTTTTCTAGAGATTCCACCAAATTAACAGGATTCGTTGTTGGGAAAAACGCATAAATTGGAGTCTTATCATAAAACAAATCTCCGGTAAATAAATACCCTTCGCTATCATCGTAAATTGATATATGACCGGGCGAATGACCTGGGGTATGGTATATAGTTAATTTCCGCTCCCCAATTTCTATTTCATCGCCATCATTTAACAAACCAGTAGGCTCTCCTTGGAATGGTTTATATGTATATGGATCAAATGTTTCTGGAGTAGGTATTGTAATATCCCGACTTACATCTCTTCTGATTTGCTCGATTGGAAGCTTTTTAATTCCATTAATGAGCCAGTCCTCTTCCTCTTTATGTACATATAAAATTTCAAACTCACCATGACTTCCAATGTGGTCCCAATGAACATGTGTCGTTAATACAATTATTGGTAAACTTGTCAGTTGATCTGTTACCCTCTTAATATTATCAATTCCAAGTCCAGTATCAATTAATGCTGATTTCTCTTCACCGATTAATAAAAATGAATGAACCTTCTCCCTATGTCCATATTCACTAATAGCAAAAGTATTGTTATCAATTTGAGTCACTGTAAACCAACAGTCATTAATTTCTAGCATTTTTGTTGGCCCTCCTCTCAGCAAAAAAGTGACGCAAGTCTTATGTGGTTCTTGTGCCTCTTTTGAAGAATAAATCCTTTTCTTTGTTGGCTACCCTAAGCCCATCAAACTAAGAAAGATCCCCATCAAAAGGAGACCCCTCCAATGCTTAGAAAACACTTGTTAGACGGTCACTTCCTCTTGACAACTTTATCAAGATTATGCTGGGCTTGAGTACATGCCGGATCCAAATGCGTTAAGAACCGGGGTAAATGAATAATCCAACGCCAAGCAATGGGCGATCGTGTCTCCTGTGGCAATGGGCAGGATCGTTTTATTTTCGAATGTATCAAGTTTACGAATTTAAGGTTTCCTAAATTCTAGTAAAAGACATAATCATATGGCTTTTATTTGCTTGGTTACATGAAACTCTTGACATTAAATCATAGTATATTTATAATTCACATTAATTTAGTTGGTATTATCAAATATGTTTGAAACACTCAAGGAGGCATTACGAAATGAAAAAAACGATCCCTAGCCTTTCTTTTTTCTTTTTACTTGTAATGACTGGATGCCAGACATCAGAAGAAAATACTGATGAAGTTAAAATTGGTTATTTTCCAAATTTAACACATATTCCAAGTATCATTGCTCTTGAAAATGGTTATTTGGAAGATCACTTTGGCGAAGATATTGAAATAACACCTAATACATTTCCAGATGGCAGTGTGTTTATGGAAGCAATGTCAACACAGGACATTGATATTGGTACCGTTGGTCCCTCGCCTGCAATGAATACATATCAAATCAACCCTGAACATGAAGTGATAGCTGGAGCTATAAATGGTGGGGCGGTGCTTGTTACAAATGAAACAGCAGGCATTGAGCATGTGAAGGATCTCGATGAAGCAAGTGTTGCTATACCAGCCATTACAGCGACACAAGACATGATGTTAAGGGCAGCTTTAATGGAAGAAGGATTAAATGCAGAAGATTCGGGAGGGTCGGTCAGCATGTTACCCCAAGCGCCAGCAGATACTTCGACTCTTTTTCTTCAAGATGACGTGGATGCAGCCGCAGTTCCTGAGCCTTGGGGTGTGAACCTCGAAAGCCAGGCAGGTGCGGAGGTTCTCCTTGATGCAGATGAATTTGCCTGGGGGATGGAGACACCCACAACGGTCGTTACAGCTCGGACTGGGTTTACAGAGGAGAATGAAGACCTCACAAAAGGCTACCTTCGTGCCCATGTCGATGCTATTCAGTTTATTGAAGAAAATCCAGAGGAATCTATAGATATATTTATCGAACATATTGAAGAGCTAACCGGTAATGAACTGGATCAGGAAAAATTGCACAGTGCCAACGAGCGCCTCAATGCAACATATGAACTGAATGTAGATATCATGCAAGAGATGGCAACGATCAGTTATGATGCGCAATATACGCGAACAGATGACATTAAGGGACTCATCAATTTAGAATACTTGGAAGACGTATTAGGAGAAGAACAATAAATGTATGCCGTAGACGGGTAAGGTATAAGCTCAGATACTACGTTTATCATTTTAGTATTGTAACCACCATGTATTGCTCAACAATCTGGCCCTTCGTATTCCTCTGAAGCCAAAAAACCCGTTTGCGTAAAGTGAAAACGGACAAAGTTGATGCCTTCCATCTGGGTAAACTTTACTATAAAGAAGATCTAGAAGTTTTTCAGAGGAAAACCGAGCAATACCTGAATCTCCGTCATTTAACCCGAGCACAGCGCTTTGACGGATAGCTATGTGAACTAAGATCACTCTTCAACAATCGCGCTCGATTATGGAACAGTAAGATGAACGTATCGATGAACTTTATATTGAAGCATCTTTTTAAACTAGGTTATTAATCGCATAATTATTGGAACTAATGTAATTAGAAACGCGGCTATTGCTGCGCCGAAAAAACGTTTCGCATGTTCTAAATTTCCTTTTTTCTCGATATAAATCCTTGAGTACTCAAGAATAATACGGTCAATATGATAGTTATATCTATAGAAAAGAATATAGACGATGCAAAAAAAGAACCAATATGGCTAATGGCCATGAAGAATAATAAGTACAAGAAAGATGTTTCTCATTGAATTCATTGTAAACAATTTAAATTCTCCTTAAATTTGTAAAAGCCAATAACGATCGCACCCAATTCAGGTACACCTTTATTCCTTTACAGCGCTCGATTCATGAATACTTTTTGCTGATTGTTTCAATATAGAAACATAAAATCCCCAATGCCAATTAAAATCAGAATGATTCCAGATAAAAACATCCAAAATATCTCTGTCTTCTTAACATAGAACTTATTGATATAATCTATAATGACAAAAATTATAAGACCTAACCCACCTATTAAAACAATTAAAGTAAAAAACCAAGGAGTAATGGGATCACCATAAGCAAACCGAGATATGATATTTGCTATTAGCATTATTATCAAAGTTGAAGAAAAGATCCATTGAGATATTTTTCTCCATCTTGGTTCAGGTATTGTTTTGTGATTATCATCTTTCATAATACCACCCTTTTGTGATCAAGACCTTCTGCTTTATTAGGCTAATCTTCAATCATTATTTGTGGTAATCTTTCCTCCACAATCTGGCCCTCATACGGCAATATGGGCACAAACCCCTATTTCCGCAAACGCGCCTCTATAACTGAAAAATATAGTTACATACCCCAGTCCTGAATCCATCGTTTTGGTAACTTAATCTTTGCTTGTTTAAGGGCAACAAAGTACTGTCCCTGATGAATGCCTTCGTGTTGTACCGCAGTGTTTAACAGCTCTACTATTGATAAATATTCTTCACCCATCTTAATACGTTGATTATTTGCTTGTGTAAATGCAAAAGCTAGTTCATTCATTGATCTGTCTAATTGCTCAATTACATTGCCATTACTTGACGGAAGATCACCCGGAAATTCCACGATACCAGTGCTTAGCCCATCCCTATAAATATTTCTAACGCGAATGATATGGATGAATAATTTTCTTAGTGATCCTAATTCTTCAATCAACTGAATATCCCATTTATTTTCCGGAATTTCTTTTGCTAAAGTATTAGTCATATTAGCTGCATAAAGAAAACCACCAGAATCTATGACTATTCACCCCTTCAATTGTTCCGTTAGCGCCCGTTTACGGTAGGTCGGGTGAACTCATAATTAAGCTGTTATTGCGTAAACTATGTATCAAAACTCAATCGATCCAACAGATCAGATAACCACTGTACATCAAAACCAAAAATATACGATAAGACTAGAATTAAAATCGCAATAGATAAAACAGAAAAAAATATTATAGACATACGCTTTCTTAATTTTTTTTTATGCTGTTCGTTTTCTTGCCCACGAAGAGGGTCATATCCATCTTGCAAAAGAAATCCTCCTGTAACTGCCTTAAACTATATACCACCGATGAACGGGTCGTATATAGCTAAATTTAAGGTTGAGTATTTACCTTCCTTGCATATAAGACTGCGTGAATGATGGCTGCTATCCATAATATTGGTATACCCATTATAAATAGTAACCTCGCTACTGCATTGAATATTTCGAATCCTCCGCCAATGATCAACAAGATATACATAATTATAAAAAATATGCCTATCCTTAACGCACCAGCATAAATTTGGCCAGCCCCCGATATAACAAAAGATAGTAATCCAGCTATCCAGGGTTTTTTCTGCTCATATGTATCCCTCCTAACAGACCATACCCATTCATTTTAACACTTAAACGAATTAGGAGTTTTATATTATGCAACAATATGGCCCTATTCCCTCAGGAGAGCGCATTCCTTGTTGTTCCAGAATTGCGCTCATTTGTTTAGCACACACCTAGTAATAAACACTAACTGATTCAACCCTTATGATCATTTTTTCGCCTTTTAACAGATCGTACAACTAGCCAGGTGACGAAACCAACTAAGGTTATAAAAATGATGAGGGTAATGTTGGCAGTACCTATGATTTCCACTTTACTACCCCACCTAATGTTACCGTTCCTACAATATGTGATTGTTCCATTAAAGCGCTCGTTTGCGGAAGAACAAAATTAAAAATTGCTAGAATAAATTTCTACACATATGAAGCACCCGCTCAAGATCATGCTTATGTAATTCGCCTATATAGCGTTTCAATTCAGATCCATGCACAGAAATAATTTTTGAAGTACGAGCTACAGATGGCTTTAGCAATCCGGAGTCTTTCCAATACTCCAAAGCAACATCAAATTGATTTCTGGGCTGCTGACTAGTAACTGGGGTAATGATGACATCCACATCTATTGCCAATTCATTACCGACAATAATTACAGGGCGTTGCTTAGTTTCGCGCTTTCCTTTAAAAAGGACTTCTGCCAACCAAAATCTCGCCCTGTTTCGTCTTACTGCTCATTGTAAATGTCATCCTCCTCATTATCCCACCAAGCATAATTCTCACCTAGTAAAATAACATCTTTAGACATGTATTTTTCTTTAATTTTATCAAGCACCTTTTGTCTTTCTTGCTCGCTCAACATGTCAATTTCCTGAATAATTTTATCTGGAATAGACATATGATACACCTCCATAAAGCTGTGCCCTTATTATATCTTATATTCGATCCAACCTGAAGTGTTCAACGATCCACCTACGGAGAAATACTTCCGTCCTTATTCCTGATATGCGCTTCGTGCTTAAATAAATTCTTTAATAATCATGACTACAAATTACTGTTCACAAGATACTGACCAATTTAAAGCTAACACATCTACATTTTCCTCTGTAATAGTTCCATTGCTTTCCACACAAGCACTTTTTGCTTCTATAAATCCGTTGTAGCTTAAAGCAATACTAATTGTCATCATAGCCATAGCCGTGACCGCAAAAATTAACCCGATAAGCACATTTCTTATCCTTTTTGGTCTCATCGAATTGCCTCCTCTTTAACACACAAATTCCTACTTGTTCGATTAACGCGCTTCTTTTCTGGAACAAGGTTTAGACAAAAACTTTAAAGAAATAAGGTGTTGATATCACCAGAACCGAGCCTATAGCAGTCACAGATATAACTTTAATTAAATCCTTTTTCACTTCTCTTTCCAAAAAAGACCACCCCCCCATAATATGGCCATTTTCTGGTATAACTTTTGTTCCATTAAAGCGCTCGATAACGTAATAACACTCCTATTGGTAATTGGAATTATCACCATCTAAATCAGTTTATTCCATCCACTAGAAACGCAATTAGAATTATTAAGAGAACGATTAGCAAAGTTCTTGTACCTGAGTCCTTAAGCCTTGGTCGAACCTTGCCTACTTTTTTATATTCTCCTTGCGCTTCTTTTATTTCTTTAACGTTAGGTTCTTTCATTCTCCTACACCTACAATTGCATAGAATTTGATGCGAGCAAAACTATATAAATTCTTACTGGTAATGTGACTTTCGTTCTTTCATCAGAACGCTAAAATTAAGATATAAAGCATAAAATCCTACTGCTATTGTAAATCCAGCGAACCAAAAAGTATGGTTAAATAAAACATGAAAGATCGTTATGAATACGGGCACAATCACGACAATTGCAATCATATTTCGGACATAATTATGCATTTTACCCCTCCACTTTCCACCTGATGATGCTCAATATAGCCAATAAAGAGCGCAATATTTATTCCGCAATCGCGCCTCTTTTATGGAATAAGTGTCTAATCCTTAGATGCCCAATCAACAAGCCTTTTTATTGCAAAAAAGCTAATCGTTGCTGTGCCAATAAAAATTACAAAAGAGATAACACTGAACTCACCAAACAAAAGATTGTTTACCAAATATAGTATGAGAACCGTTAAGGTCATTCAAACAACCATAGACCTTGAGATTTTCAATTTAAATTCCTCTCTTTATGCTATATCTAATTTAACTTAAAGGTGCTAAAAGTGATTTATTCATTTCTTGCACCCTTTAGCTGAACACTCACTTAAGAAGATGTTGTGTTTAACTTTTTCGACTGATACATAATAAAGGCCAAAATAAGACCAATCAGTAAAAAACCCAAGAAATAGGGAGTTATAGATGACAATGGGGAATTATTAAGTAGATTATTACCAAGCAGTAAAATCAATGTAGCTCCTATCGGAAAAACAACCACTCCTAATAACATTGACCATAATATTAACCTTTTACGATTCATGAGTATCTCCCCTCTTCTCTCATCACAACCATTATTCCACGTAATCGCCTTTTTCCGGCAGATCAGACGCTGTTCCTTGTTCCGCATAAGCGCTCGATTGCGTAACAAGGAAAAATACTATCGCAGATATCCCCCGAACTATAAAATCCACAATGCCAATAAAAATCATAAATATACCGGTGAAAACCATGCCAAATATCTCCGATTTCTTCTTATAGAAATTCCTGACATAATCCGTAATACTGGCAATCGCAAATATCATATATCAAACTGATTATGGTTTTTCTTTACTGGCTTTGCTGGTGGATTAGGTATTATAATTTTTGGCATTACGGATATAGAGAAAAAAATCCAATGAGATATTTTCCTCCATCTTGGTTCAGGTATTGTGTTATGATTATCACCTTTCATGATTATCATCCTTTTTCTGATCACTACCCTATGCCATATCAGGCTAATCTTCAAAAAATTTGACCATTTATTTGAACAATTCAGTGTTTGGAACTTAGAATAAATGTCCGCTGTCTTTTATTACTCCAATTAGAAATGATAGTCTGTACTCTTGGAAAGCGATGGAGACTTGCCATAATCCTAGTAATAGATAAATAATTGCTAATGAATAATATATGATGACAACATACTTTGGATCTTTTGCTTCTTTACAGACAATAGAAGCTTCGGTTACGAAAAATGCGCTGAAAAGAAGTATCATAAGACCTAATATGTCAATGGTTATATCCGAAAATATGAATATAAGATTTAGTGTCCCAACAACAAGTAATAATACAACAATGATTTTTCTTATTTTAAACAGGACTATCTTAATTCTTCCTTCCATCAAAGTCTTTTTGTATTTCAGTTACCCTAACTCATTATTAATAAACAAATGAATTGCAACAATGGAAGCGCTCTAGTGGAATAAGTATGGCGCAGGCAAATGTGTAACAACAGTTTATACAAGACTTTATCTTTTTCTATTGTCCATAACGAACACCATACTTATTCCGCAAATGCGCCCGATTACTGAAGTATACGTTAGCTCCTATATTTTATTGTTGGATATAAACCAATACAACAATTATAAGCATCGCTGGCATAATAAAACCACTGGCTTTCATCATACGTCCAGCTAACTTATCATACTGCCTATCACCAGCATTTCGCTTTTTCAAATCTTTATATTGCTTATAATAAATTAAGAATGGAATGAAATTTATTAGGAACATAACAATTAAAAGAGTTAGTATCATCAGGACATTCCCTTTTCTTCAACGATCTGCCTTATTCTCGAGGAGAGCGCAATCCCTGTTATTCAAGAATCGCGCCTCTATTCTTGAAGAAATTTTATTAAACAATCAGAAACAAGCCAAGACCTGAAAAAGTAACTCCCACGAAGATTACAAATGACCGAACTAAAGGAGAAGGTAACTTTTGAATTAATAATGTTAGCCATTCAATCTCAAACAAGATATTGTCGCCACGACTTTCAGCTTTGAGATCTTTGTTACTCATTTTCTTAACCCCTATGGCAAGTATTAGAATCCCCCATATTAGGAATAATCCACCGAAAAGAATATTCAATGTTTAACCTCCAATCTAGCCAAATTCATAAATACAGACGATGATTGTTAAGCAAAACGCCTCGTTCGAAATTGAGGCTATTTTTTATTTTACTGAGTCCACGATTTTTTTGGCATCGATCACTGTAGATTTTTTTGTACAGTCATACGGACTTTACATAAAATTGTAGATAGTCCAACCTCATTTGCATAGTCCTCTAAAGCTATTAGTATCTTTTTTGCAATGCCCTGTCCTTGTTTTTCTGGAATAACTGATAGTCGGTGAAAATTTAACCCCTCATTTTTTAATTTGAATCGTACCATACCAACTGGTTTACTTTTTTCAAAAGCAATTAGCGCTTTTTCTCCTTTACCTAAAGCATCTGAAATCGACTGCACAGTTTCATCTAATGCACTTGATGGAGGGGTTTCATTCTTATATTCCATAAACGCTTTAATCATTAAATCATGAATTACTGCTGCATCTGAATTTGTTGCAGAACTAATCACTATTTTCATCACCCCCACGTTTTCCGTAAGGTTAGGCATTAATTTTTGTTCCGCATAAGCGCTTCGATAATTGAATTAACTGCTATACCATTTCCGAAGTTGATTTATGTGGGCTTGATGGTATCTACTATGATCTGCCATATGCCACATTCCCCAACGAATCGTTGCTTGCTTTTCGTTTTCATGTCCAAAAGTGACAACCTTATCTAGATCAGTGTCAGTTAATCCAATACATTCAGATTTAAACATTGCAAACACTTGTTCGTAATTCAATAAAAGTTCCTGCAGAGAGATTCCTTTAACATTTGGAAGTCGATTATTTTTGTCTAAAGCTGGCCCATATTTATTTTCAAAAGCATCCGGAAAAGGTTCGCCCTTGATCCTGTAAACCCATTTAATATCAATATAAGCTAAATGTTTAATTAGTTGACCGGTGCTATTTAATTCTTTATTTGGGCCATGATAATCTAATTCCTCTTGAGACATTCCCTGAATGATTGACTTTAATCGCTCAAAATTTTCTTTTACTGTCGAATAGAACATTCCAACAACCGGCGTCATATTTGATTCACCTTTTAAGTCAAACACCACTAGACCCTCCTGATTTATTCTCGAAATATATTGTGTCCACTGTTTGTTAATACGCCTAAAGACTTTTCGAGCTTATTTTCCTTTATCAATAGGTAATCAGTATCGTAGGTCGAAACTGCAAATATGCTAATACCTGCTTCTGCAAGTGGCGATGTAAGTGCAGTCAGAATGCCAGTTAAAGAATAATCAAAGGCCCATCAACTTTAATGCATCTCCAATCTTTTTCAACAGTCATCTCGTGATTATCTGGAATGACATTTTCCGGGCAGACAACCGACAGTTCCTCATCCGTATATGTAATTGAGATAAACTTTTTGTTATCAAAAATCCATGAAGGTAACCTTTTATCGGGGCTACCTTTTAAAATTGCAATCTTTTCATGTAAAACAGATAAATCCATTTCGCTCCCCCTTTCACTTGCTTGCTCCGTACCTACTTCCACTACAACTTCTCAAAGTTACCCTTCCTTTTTTTCACATACGTATAATCAGTTCTTATTTTATATAATGGCCCTTTTCTGGAAGACTACATCATTCTTTAACTCGTTTCAAAAATAAATTTCATGTCAGTTAGGTGTATCTTTGCTTTAGTCTACTAATTTCAGGTTGTATTGAACAATAAGACGCAAGATGAAAAAAATGCTCCCGCAAAAAGCATCTCACCTTTGCGGGAACATCCTTAAAAACACTTTTTCTCTAAAAATGTTACTTTTTTGTTACCTTTTGGCTCCTAGGCCGGACTGAATGAAGATCTTACACCCCACTCTTCACGGCATACTCACACCTCCCTATTAGCTGAAGCAGGTGTTCATCTCGACAAGATCATGGACAGGCTTGGCCACAAAGATGATGATACAACGAGAGATGTATATTTGCACGTTACAAAATCACGCAAAAAAGAGGCCGCCGATAAGTTCAGCGACCTCATGAAAAGGATGCAATATTGATTTTCTGAGAAAAAGTATGCCAAAAATATGCCATTTGGCTGCTTTTTCAGGGGAGGAATTGCTGTATAGGGCGGTGTATCAAGGTTTTAAAAACCTCGTTACATCATGCCGCCCATTCCACCCATTCCTCCCATGCCGCCCATGTCTGGGGCGCCGCCGCCGTCATCTTCTTCAGGACGGTCAGCAACAACAGCTTCTGTTGTGAGGAACATAGCAGAAACAGAGGCTGCGTTTTGAAGGGCATAGCGGGCAACTTTTGTTGGGTCAACGATACCGGCGTCAACCATGTTTACCCATTCGCCAGTGGCTGCGTTGAAGCCAACGCCGACATCTTCGCCTTTAAGGCGCTCAACAACAACGGAACCTTCAAGGCCTGCGTTTGTTGCGATTTGACGGACTGGTTCTTCAAGAGCGCGCAATACGATGCTAACACCCGTAGCTTCATCGCCTTCAGCTTCAACTGCTTTTACAGCGTTGTAAATGTTAACGAAGGATGTTCCACCACCGGATACAATACCTTCTTCTACTGCAGCGCGAGTAGAATTCAAGGCATCTTCGATGCGAAGCTTACGTTCTTTCATTTCTGTTTCAGAAGCAGCACCGACTTTCATCACTGCTACCCCGCCCGCAAGCTTAGCAAGACGCTCTTGTAGTTTTTCGCGATCGAAGTCAGACGTTGTTTCTTCGATCTGAGATTTGATTTGGTTAATGCGGCCAGTGAGTTGCTGAGCTTCGCCAGCACCTTCAACGATCGTTGTGTTGTCTTTTGAGATGACAACCTTG
This sequence comes from Geomicrobium halophilum, assembly GCF_014207655.1. Classification (GTDB taxonomy): domain Bacteria; phylum Bacillota; class Bacilli; order Bacillales; family Marinococcaceae; genus Geomicrobium; species Geomicrobium halophilum. Next base: position 382,618 of record NZ_JACHHJ010000004.1, read on the forward strand.
CCAGCACGGCCAAGCTGCTCAATTGAAGCGGATTTCAAGTCATGGCCAAGATCTTCTGTAAGAACAGTACCGCCGGAGAGGATGGCTAGATCTTCAAGCATGGCTTTACGACGGTCACCGAATCCTGGTGCTTTAACGGCAACAGCGTTAAATGTTCCGCGAAGTTTGTTGAGTACAAGTGTCGCTAGTGCTTCACCTTCAACATCTTCAGCAACGATCAGGATTGGCTTGTTTTGTTGTACAACCTGCTCAAGAAGCGGTAATACTTCTTGGATGTTTGTAATCTTCTTATCTGTAATCAAGATGTAAGGATCATCGAGATTCGCTTGCATAGAGTCATTGTCTGTTACCATGTACGGAGAAGCGTATCCGCGGTCGAATTGCATCCCTTCAACAACTTCTAGCTCTGTGTCTAATCCTTTTGATTCTTCAACCGTGATTACACCGTCGTTGCCAACACGGCCCATCGCTTCTGCAATAAATTCGCCGACTTCTTCGTCGTTGGCAGAAACAGAACCTACTTGCTTGATGGATTCACGACCTTCAACCTCACGGGAAATTGTTTGAAGTTCTTTAATTGCAGCTTCAGTTGCTTTTTCAATCCCGCGGCGTAATCCTACTGGACTAGCTCCGGAAGTAACGTTTTTCAGTCCTTCCTGAATCATCGCCTGGGCAAGAACAGTTGCCGTTGTCGTACCGTCACCGGCAATGTCATTAGTTTTGTTAGCAACTTCAGATACGAGCTGAGCACCCATATTTTCGAAGTTATCTTCAAGTTCAATTTCTTTGGCGATCGTTACACCATCATTAGCAATTAACGGAGAACCAAACTTTTTCTCAAGAACGACGTTCCGTCCTTTCGGTCCTAACGTTACTTTTACAGCGTTTGCAAGCTCGTCCACACCACGTAGCAAGGCGCGGCGGGCATCTTCGCTAAAACGGATATCTTTAGCCATTCTGAATTCCCTCCTGTGTTAAAAATATGTAGGCAACTGCCTACGACAGATCTCTACCCAACGACCGCAAGCACATCACTTTCGCGTAAAATCAGGTATTCTTTTTCGTCGTATTTTACTTCAGTTCCCGCGAACTTGGAGAAAATAATCGCGTCGCCTTCTTTAACTTCCGGCGTAACTTTCTCACCATTTTCTGTTACGCGTCCAGAACCTACAGCGATAACCTTTCCTTCTTGCGGCTTTTCTTTTGCAGAATCTGGAAGTACAATTCCGCTTGCTGTTTGTTCTTCTTGTTCTACTTGTTCGATGATAATACGATCACCTAGTGGCTTTAACAAGGAAAACACCCTCCTTTAATAAAATATAATGTGAAGTACAGCTAGTGCATACACTGAAAGTACGGGTTTAAGACCTAACTTCAGCAAGCCATACTTACTTTCGAATTCAATTGTTAGCACTCGATAACGTTGAGTGCTAACACCACTTATAATAATAAAAGGTTCAAAGCTCTTTTTCAAGTCTTAAGGAAAAATTTTTTCGAACAAAGTGACATCATCTTTACAAGAAGGTATATTTCATGCGAATGGGGAGGGAGCTATGATACAATGTTGGCGATTGGCAGATCAAATCCTGACAGGTTTTATCGTCAGCTACTGATAAAATAAGTATGTGTTCAAAAGAGTCGTACGCTGCGACAGTTTGATCAATCTAAAATGAAGGAGTCGTGCTTCTTGAGCTTACGTTATTGGTTTGTAATCGTCACATTTGTACTCGCGCAAATATTAAGTGCCATTATGGCCCTCCCACTAGGATTACTGGGGATGGATTTAGGAGCGATAATGGCAACATCGACCATTACCAGCTTTGCCCTCGGGTTATTCGTCATTTGGCTCCTGATTCGTAATGAATCTGATCCCATCCGTGGAAATCAGCCTCCTGCGAGCGTGGGTTGGTCTACGTTATGGGTCGTTATTGGGTTCTTCCTCGCGCTCTTCGGACAACAGGCTGCATTTTACATTCAAAGTTTCTTGTTTGGCGTCGAAGCCGAATCTGAAAATACTCGGATGATCCTGGATATGATGAGTGATAATCTCTGGATCCTTTTAGCCGTAGCTGTGCTTGGTCCGATTATTGAAGAGTTAGTTTTCCGGCAAGCCATATTCGGACATCTCTATAAGAAAATGAATTTCTTTTGGGCAGCACTCATCAGCTCAGCCATCTTCTCAATCGTTCATTTGGACTTTTCACATATCCTTGTCTATACAGCAATGGGTTTTGTGTTCTCTTATTTATATGTGAAAACGAAACGAATTATTGTACCCATCATCGCCCACGTGCTAATGAACACTTTCGCATCTCTACCGATTATATTCCTGGAAATTATGGATATGGATCTTGACGATTTGGAGGAGCTAGAAGAGAGCCTTCAATTTATTATCGGTGCATTAGGAGCTCTGATATCATGAAGTTATCACCACGTGTAATGGGATTTTCATATTCTTTTTTAGCTACACTGTTTGTCGTTTTTGCCATTGTCCATGTCCAGTTGGATGGCTGGGGCTTCCTTACTTACGCCATCCTTGCCATTGCAGCGCTCGACTATATGATCGCCTGGAATGCCTTTAAAAAGAGTGCAGCAGAAAAGCAGGAACAAAATAACCATTAGAAACCTGGCATGCAAAAAGGGAAGGCCCACCGATTAGGGTCCTTCCCTTTTTCTATAGCGAAAATCTTCTCCCTCCATCTCTAGTGTTCCGTGGCAGAAGTTCTTTCTCCTTTCGCTAATGCTGCGCGCCGAAAAATTTCCTCAAGCGCTGAATAAAATGTCCAGCGCGCCGAATAAACGTGTTGCTGCGCCGAAAAAACCATCCCCCGCGCCGAATCCCGTTTCGCTCGCGCTCGAGCTGATGCCTAAACAGTCATTACATCTCTCTTGGCGTTCCTATTAAATCATGAACATCCCAGCAATAGAAGCACTTAAAAGAGACGCAAGCGCACCGGCAATGACGGCACGTACCCCTAACTGAGCAATTTCTTTACGCCTTTCTGGTACCAAACTTCCTATACCTCCAATTAAAATGGCAAGGGAGCTAATGTTGGCAAAGCCGCAAAGGGCAAAAGTAATCACAATTTCGGCTTTCTCCGAAAGATTATCGATTTCAGGTGCGAAGCTGGCGTAAGCCACAAACTCATTAAGCACGAGTTTTTGACCGATGAAATTGCCTGCCATAAAAGCTTCTTGCCATGGAACACCAATGAGAAAAGCAATCGGAGCAAAAATAAACCCAAGGATGTCTTGGAGGGTAATCGCTTCGACACCCGGAATATAAGCTACTAATCCTAGAATACCATTTACAAGCGCGATCAGCGCAATGAAAGCAAGCAACATGGCCCCAACATTTAATGCAAGTTGCAAACCAGTCCCAGCACCTCGTGCGGCCGCATCAATCACGTTCTGAGATTCTGTATCTTTTTCTATTTGAATATCGTCTGTCGTTTGCGAGATTTCAGTTTCAGGCATGATGATTTTCGCCATGATTAAACCAGCTGGAGCTGCCATGAAACTTGCGGCTAGCAAATAGTCAAGACGTACACCAAGCAATGTATATCCAATAAGCACTGCACCGGCCACCGACGCAAGTCCACCGGTCATTACCGCAAAAAACTCGGAACGGGTCATATCTTTAAGAAATGGCCGAACGACGAGGGGGGCTTCTGTTTGCCCAACAAAAATATTCGCAGCCGCGGACATCGACTCTGCTTTGCTTGTTTTTAAAATCATTGACAAAAACCCACCAATGATTTTCACAAACCATTGCATGATTCCCAGGTAATATAAAATCGAAATTAAGGATGAGAAAAAGATAATGACAGGCAACACTTGAAAAGCAAAGATATTATCTTCTTCTATATCGTCAAATAAATCATCGAATAGAAAAAGAATGCCTTCATTCGTATAATCAATAATGTTGGCGACCGCAAATGTCAGTGCCTGTAAGGCTTGTTCACCCACAGTCGTACCAAGAACAATAAAAGCGAATAATAACTGCAAGCCAAGACCAGCTAAAATGGTTCGGGGATTAATATGCCTTTTACGTGCCGAGAAGAGGAACGCAATTCCTAGAACTGTTATGATCCCCATCATTCCCCATAAGATGTTCATTTTAAATCACCACTTTCCTTAAGAATTTTTCAATTCATGATGGTATCGTTCATCCACATATGAACTCCAACCTATCTCTCTACTCAAACCTCCTTACCAACTTTAATCTTATAATATACAGTTGTAAATGACGATTTTGAATAATAAAGAAGAGTGTCAAGAGCACATAGCCCCTAACACTCTTCTTATTGATCCTTCGATTGCGATTCAACCATTGCCCTTTGCCTTGCTGCCTCTTCTTTCATCCGTTTTCTATATGCATAGCGTGATATAACGACACTCAATTCATAAAGCAAAAACAGAGGTAACGTAACCATCAGGTGGGTCACAAGTTCTGGTGGTGTGATGAACCCAGCAACCACGAGAAGGCCAAAATAAGCATATTTACGAATACGGTGCAGCAACATCGGCGTCATTAACCCGAGCCTGGTAAAAAACATCACCGCCACTGGCAACTGGAAGAGAAAACCAAATGGCAATGTTAATCGAAATAGAAACGAAAAGTATTCATTAATCCCATACTGCTCGGTAATATTTAACCGTTCAGCAAGCGTTCCGAGAAACGACATAATATAAGGCAGAAGGACGTAATACGAAAAAGCGATCCCTGCCAAAAATAGCACAGTGGCCATCGGGATATAAGAAAGCGTCACCTTCCGCTCCTTTTCTGCGAGTCCTGGGGATATAAAAGCCCAGAGCTGATAGAAAATCACCGGAAGGATGAGAATAATAGATATAAAAAAAGCAAAGTTAATGTATACTTGCAAAGGATCGGTTAATTGAAAAGCATTCATAGGGAAGTCTTCCGCTTCTGGAATACTTTGCAAATAATCAATCACTGTAGGAGCCAAAAAGAAGCCGATAACAAGGCCCAAAACGAGAAAAATGGCAATAATAATCAAACGTTTGCGCAGCTCTTCAAAATGGGCGAGGAATGTCATATCCCTTGGTTTCATCAATCACCCATCCTAACTCTGATCTTGCTTGTTCTCTTTTTTTTCTTCAGTTTGATCGTTGGCCATACCTTTCGTTGCATTCCTGAATTCTCTCAAAGTATTCCCTGCAGCTTTGCCCATCTCTGGTAACTTATTCGGACCGAACAAAAACAAAGCAACAATGATGATTAAAATGATGCTGCCTCCACTAAATCCACCCATAAATAGGTACCTCCTAGATTTTGGTTTACAACGGATAATGCTTCAGGAAGTATACGAGCGACTGCAGCTCTATTGACAAGTCAATATGATGCACACGTATATGTGAAGGGACCGTCAAACGAGTCGGTGTGAAGTTCAAAATCCCTTGGATCGCCGTCTTTGACAATCGATCTGCAATGCCTTGGGCGGCTGAAGAAGGGACCGCAACAATCGCTGCCCGGATCGAATCATCCACTTCTTTTTCCAAATCGTCCATCGATAACACACGAACGCCGCCAATTTCCTTTCCTATCATTTCCTCATTGTTATCAAATGCTTTAACAATACTTGTATTATTATTTTTAGCAAAGTTGTAGTTCAACAACGCGGTGCCAAGATTTCCTACCCCGATTAAAATGACATGGGTTGTCTCATCCTGATCCAGCGTTTTACGAAAAAATGATAGTAAATATTGAACATCATACCCATATCCTTTACGGCCAAGCGCTCCAAAATACGAAAAATCTCGTCGAATCGTCGCAGAGTCTACTTTCACCGCTTCACTTAATTCGGTTGAAGAAACTCTCGCTTTTCCTGATCCGTATAGATTTTCTAGATAACGATAATATAGCGGCAACCGTTTGGCTGTAGCCTGAGGTATTTTTTGCTGATCATCCATGAAAAGCCTCCACGATTTTCTACATTCCGTTTCTCAAGTATAACATGTTTGCTACACTTGTCATAAGTATTGTGCTAAAAAACGATGATGTCTAAAGGATGAACCACATGATTATATTACAAAGCGATCGAATCACGAAATCTTTCGGTGCCGAAACGATCTTACAAGATATAAAAATGGAAATCAAAATGGGAGAGCGCGTTGCTCTCGTCGGTCGAAACGGGAGTGGGAAGACGACACTATTGAAAATTATTACCGGGGAAATGCCCTACGACAGCGGAGCGCTGCACATGCCAAAATCACAAACATGGGGGTTTCTTGCTCAAGATACCGGGCTGGAATCAGATCAATCCATTTGGGATGAAATGTTATCTGTATTTGCCTCTCTACGCAAGGTTGAAAAGGACATTCGTGAGCTGGAATTGAAAATGGCTGATCCTAACATCTATGAAGATCCAAACGCCTATGAAGCAATTTTAAAAGAATACGATGAGAAACAGGAACATTTTCGAGCAGCCGGCGGCTATCACTATGAAGCAGATATTCGCAGCATCCTTTCCGGCCTCAATTTTAACCACCTCTCCTATGATTTACCAATTTCAACGTTAAGCGGCGGACAAAAAACGCGGCTTGCCCTTGGGAAACTGTTACTTTCAAAACCGGATCTGCTCATTCTCGATGAGCCCACGAACCATTTGGATATTAACACCTTGAACTGGCTCGAAAATTACTTGAATGGTTACGAAGGAGCGGTATTGATGGTTTCTCACGACCGCTATTTTTTAGATCGAATTGTAACGAAAGTATATGAAATTGCCCACACCCGGGCTCCCATGTACTACGGGAATTACAGCCAATTCCTAGAAAAAAGGGCCAAGGATGTTGAACTTCAACAAAAGGCCTATGAAAAACAGCAGGATGAAATTGCCCAATTGGAAACGTTTATTGCCAAAAACATCGTACGTGCTTCAACGTCAAAACGGGCACAAAGCCGGCGCAAAAAACTGGAAAACATGGAACGAATCGATGCCCCTGCCGCCGATGCCAAAAGCGCGTCCATGTCCTTTGATATCAGTCAAAAAAGCGGAAATGATGTGCTTGTGGCAAGAGGGCTATCTTTTGCTTATCCCCATAAAAAACCTTTATTCAGCAATATTAACCTGGATATTAACCGCGGGGAAAGTGTTGCGATCATCGGACCAAATGGGACTGGTAAAACAACGTTATTAAAGATTCTCGGCGGTCACCTGGAAGGGACGAGCGGTAACGTTCAGTATGGCAGCAAAGTAAGCGTGGGTTACTATGATCAGGAGCAGGCGCAATTAAATCCTAAAAAAACGGTACTTGATGAATTATGGGATGAACATCCCCAGGTGATCGAAAAAGAGATACGCACCGTTTTAGGCCGTTTCCTTTTTAGCGGAGAGGACGTGTTAAAACTTGTCCACAGTTTAAGCGGCGGTGAAAAAGCGCGGCTCGTCCTTGCCAAATTAATGATGCAAAAGGCCAATCTGCTATTGTTCGATGAGCCGACGAACCACCTTGACCTCGATAGTAAGGAAGTCCTTGAAGATGCCCTCCTTGATTATCCAGGAACAATGGTATTTATTTCTCACGATCGTTATTTCTTGAACCGCTTGTCCACCCGTACCATTGAATTCACAGAGGACCAACAACTGCAGACGTATCTCGGCAATTACGATTATTATTTAGAAAAGAAAGCCGAGGAAGAGGAGCGAACACGGCTAAAAGAAGCAGCAAATGATCAGAAAAGTATCCTTGCTGAAAATGAAGGGAAAGATAAAAAAACGTTTGAACAAAACAAAGAAGAAAAGAAAGCCGCTCGTAAACGGAGAAGGGATATTGAAGCGATTGAGCAAACGATCAGCCAGCTGGAAACAGAAATAGAGTCCCAGCAATCGAAGATGCTTGACCCTGACGTTTATGAGGACTTTGCTCGCGCCGCCAGCATTCAAGAAGATATCGATGAAAAAGAGGTAGAACTAGAACGACTGATGGAAGAATGGGAAAGGCTGCAAATGGAAGAATCACCATAATTATCAGACTTTCCACAGTTTCCACAGAGTTATGCACAACACCTCCCCTGGTTTGGTGGGATATTTACACTTATACCCACAGGTCAGGGCAGTTATCCACCGAAGATCTGCGCACATGTAAAGTGGCTTCACAAAGGTATCTCAGGGTGTTTATCCACAGCATCCCTGTTTCCTTTGTCCACATTCCAATCTAAAAGTTTTTTGGGAGTTTTCAAAAAGTTATAGATGTCTTTCGCTTTTGGTGTCAGATGTAGGACATGTGCACATGGATTCACTTCCAACCGTTCATCAAATAGACGAAACTGCTGAGCGATATGAGTGCCCAGCAGTTTTGTCTATTTGATTGCAAGTCCTGGTTGGCCGTTTAGATCATATCCCGCTCTTACATCTTTTTCCCAAACGACTTGTGCAGCCGCGCCTATCATCGCTGCATTATCTGTACACAAGGAGAGCGGCGGAATGACCAATTCAACATCTCCATCATTCGGGAACGTTTTTCCCATCGCTTCCCTCAGCGCGTGATTAGCCGCCACGCCACCAGTAACAATAAGTTGTTGGGCCTGGTATGCAGAAACCGCTCGCTGCGCCCGTTCCACAAGTACATCGACAACGCTTGCTTGAAAGCTTGCGGCAACATTTTCCTGAATCACTTCTTCCTTTCGTTGGTTGGCGTTATGAATATAGTTCAACACCGATGATTTCAAGCCGCTGAAGCTAAAATCATAGGAATCAGCTTCCAGCCATGCCCTTGGAAAATCAATGGTTACCTCCCCATTCGCGGCAAGACGATCTATTTCTGGTCCTCCGGGGTATGGAAGTTTTAGTGTTCGAGCCACTTTATCATACGCTTCTCCGACAGCATCATCTCTTGTTTCCCCGATGACTTCATATTCGCCTCTTTCGGGCATGTAAATCAGTGAAGTATGCCCGCCGGAAACTACAAGGGCCATTGCTGGATATTTAATGTCGGCGATGAGATCGGCAGCATGGATATGTCCGGCAATATGATGCACAGGAAGTAAAGGACGCTGATGGGCATAGGCGAGTGCTTTTGCCGTATTTACTCCAACGAGCAAGGCTCCGACGAGTCCTGGTCCTTCCGTGACCGCTATCGCATCCAAGTCTTCATACGTTACATGCGCAGAAGACATCGTTTCTTCAATGACCGCAGTCATATTTTCTACATGATGCCGAGAAGCCACTTCAGGCACCACTCCTCCGAACCGCTTATGAATTTCGATTTGGGAAGCAACAACATTGGAGAGCAAGGTTTTTCCGCCTTCAACGATGGCTGCAGCTGTTTCATCACAACTCGTTTCGATAGCAAGTATACGGGGGTTACTCATTGCGATCCGTCCTTTTTTTGTTTAATCGAACGTTAAACTCATAATCCATGCGTCCTCATTATTATCTGTGTAATACCCTTTTTCTACATCGATTTTTCGAAATCCGAATTGCCGGTAAAATTGCTGTGCACGTGTATTCGTCTCCCTGACTTCCAGCGTTATCGTTTGTACACCTAGCTTAAAGGATTGTTCGATCATCGCTTTTACTAATGACTGCCCAACCCCTTGATGCCGGTATCCGGATAGAACGGCAATGTTCGTGATATGAGCTTCTTCCATCACAATCCAAATTCCACAATAGCCAATAATATCACGACCATCATCAGCGACAAAATAATGGGCAAATGGATTTTTAACTAGTTCATTGACGAAAGCTTTAGACGTCCAAGGCATCTGAAAAGAATCCTGTTCAACAACTAACACTTGTTCAATATCGGTAAACCTCATGGGCCGAATGTTGTACTGTTCACTCATGATACCCTTGCGCCTTCCGCCAATTTTTCTCCGCTTCTGCCAGTTGTAAGTAACGAGGGGAAAAGGCGTGAATATTCGCTACAGGTTCGATTTTTTCTGCTAATCGAAGAATCTCACCAGGCTTCACTCTGCGATCGACAGGATCGGCAAACGTAGCTGTGGATCCTAATACCTGTTGAATGTTTTCACGATGAAAATCAATATCTAAACTCAAAAAATGAACGGACGTGGATGCCTCTGCTAACACCGCTAACAAATCATCCATAAGCCAAAGCTTCTCCTTATATACCGTATGCAATTCGCCCTCATTGGACTCATAAACAGCCGCATACACTTGACCCCGCCTTGCATCAATAAAAGGACAAATAAAACCGTTGGCAAATCGGCGGTTACAAGCGAGGGCTTCCAACGTGGATATATCATAAAGCGGCAAATCTAGGGTGCTCGCCATCGTTTTAGCGGTTGCTACACCGATACGTACCCCTGTATAAGAGCCAGGACCACTCGTGACAGCAATTCCCTTTAATTCAGAGGGATCACTGTTGATGCTCTTCATCACATGATCGATACCCGGCAACAAACGTAAGGAGTGGTTTTTCTTTTCATAAGTCGTCCACTCCGCTTTCACCGCGTCCATATTCCCCAATGCTACTCCCATTACGTACGTCGACGTATCCATTGCTAAAATCATCGTTTTGTTAACTCCTTGAAAACAGGCTCATAGCGATCGTGATTCGAATACACATCCAGTTTCCGAACGTGATCATCTACATGCTTCAAGGTAATGTCGATCCGGTTCTTAGGGAGTTGTGTACGCAAAATGCTCGCCCATTCCACAACCGTAACGCCCTCACCTTCCATATATTCCAAGAGCCCGAGATCCTCTTCTCCATCTTCATCAAGACGATAGGCATCTATATGATAAAAAGGGAGCCGACCATTGTACACTTTCAAAATCGTAAACGTCGGGCTATTCACCATAGCTTGGACACCCAGTCCCTTGGCAAGGCCTTTACTAAAATGAGTTTTTCCTGCACCAAGATCGCCGTCAAGGGCAAAAAGATCCCCTGCTTCTGCCATATGACCCAGACGTTCTCCAATCATCAGTGTATCCTCTGTTGAACGGCTCCATAACTGAAATTGAGTCATTTTCTCACCTCATTGATGACGGTAACCCGCTCGCTTGAGCGGCATCCATTCGTTGTTTTTTTGAATGAGAACTTCTGAACCTCTCCCTGCGACGGTTCCAATGGCTGAGAGTGTGATCCCATTTTCGTATGCGTTTAATTGTATCGCGGACCAATGTTCCCGTGCAACGGTTCCTACAAGCTGGAAATCTTCGCCGCCATTCAAGGCATATTCCAGTGCCCCAGATTTGCCAAAAATATTGATAGCTTCCTTACTAACGGGGATTTTGTCCTCTTCCAGACAAATACGAGCCCGACTCGCTTCAGCTAATTCCCAAATTTCTGCGGATAAACCATCACTGATGTCATTTAGTGCGATGCGAACGCCGCTTTTCATGAGCATACGCCCTAATTCCACTTGGGGACAGGGACGTTGATGAGCAAAGACAAGTTCCTCTTCATCGGCGCTTCGCTTACCCTCCAGCCCTTTAGAGAAAAGAATGTCGAGCCCTGCGCTTGATTTTCCCAGCGCCCCTGACACGAAGACGACATCGCCTTCTTGGGACGTGCTTCTTAAAAGGGCATGATCTTTTTCGATTTCACCTAGAACGGTAACAGAGATCGTAAGCGGCCCCTTTGATGTTACGCTATCCCCGCCAATTAAGGTTACTTGATAGCGGTCGGCCAGTTCATTCATCCCACGATAAATCTCGATAATTTCTGCCTCATCCCAATCTGCAGGGATGGCAAGCGAAACGAGATAATAGCGGGGGATGCCGCCCATCGCAGCAATATCACTGAGATTAACAGCTAATGCTTTATAGCCAATATCTGTCAATTTCAAAGTTGAGCGTTTAAAATGAACATCCTCACAAAGCGTATCTACACAACTAATGAGGCGGTTATTTTCAAATCCGGAAACCACCGCAGCATCGTCACCTATTCCCACTTCCACATCTTCGCCGTCTTTGGTTAAATGATCGATTTTTCGAATAAGGTCGAACTCGTCCATGATTGCGCTCCTTTTAAGCGATTTAAGCGACGACACCATCTTATATCATTAGTTTACCATAAAAGATAAACTATCCAGCAGATCCCGAGTGATCCGTCCGTTTTATGTATTTGAAACAAAAAAATAACAAACACTCCGGTTTGTCTTCTTCTTACCAGTATATATATGGTTGCGGGGGAAGGATTCGAACCTTCGGCCTCCGGGTTATGAGCCCGACGAGCTACCTGACTGCTCCACCCCGCGATATGAAAACCTGGCAACGTCCTACTCTCACAGGGCGTTTCCACCCAATTACCATAAGCGCTGAAGAGCTTAACTTCCGTGTTCGGCATGGGAACGGGTGTGACCTCTTCGCTATTGTTACCAGATTTATGATGACGCCTTTCAACGTCACAATGAATAATATATCAGAGCTTCTGATTTTTTGCAAGGGGTATTTTAAATTTTTTTTATCACATGCGATATTTACTGAAGAAATCCGGCGTTACAGGCAGCGCGTTATTTTTTCTCCGCTGCCTGTAATGCTGCTTGTAGTGTATGAATGATATCCTTTTCCCCTTCTAAGCCAACGGACATACGTACCACCCCGGCGGTTATCCCCAGTTTTTCTTGTAAATACTCTGGTAAGCTACGATGTGACGTTTTCAGCGGATAAGACACTGTCGTTTCCACCCCTGCTAATGTCGGCACGATTTTAATCCAATCTAAGTGTTTGAAAAAAGTATGAACATCATAGCGCTCATCTAGTTCAAAGCTCACCATTGCGCCATTGCCATACGCGGCCAACGTTTTCGGGTAATAAACCCTCACACCCGGTTGCTCTTCCATAAATGAGGCAATCGCCCTGGCATTCGCACTTTGCTGTTCCATACGTACCGATAGAGTTTTCAATCCGCGTACAGTGAGCCAGGATTCAAATGGACTAATGTTCATTCCCAATTGGATCACTTTCTTTTTTGCACGAGCAATCAGCTCTTCATCACCGACGAGCACTCCGGCAGTCACATCACTATGGCCGCCAATATACTTTGTGGCACTATGAATAACAAGATCAGCGCCAAGCTCATAAGGTTTAAGAAAGTACGGCGTTGCGAAAGTGTTATCAATCATGACAGGGAGGTGATGCTTACGGGCGATCTCGATCACTGATTCAACTTGTTCAACACGCAAAAGAGGATTGGTCACAGACTCCGTATAAATAAGAGCGACGCGGTCATTGATTTTGTTTTCTAATTCAGAAAGGTCCCCAAACGAAGCCGTAACGACCTCTACTTGCCATTCCTGAAAAAACTGGTGAAATAAATCGTATGTACCCCCGTAGACATCTTCAGGAATAATCACCGCTTCTCCCGGTTTCACCACCGACAAAACACCGGCCATAATCGCTGACATCCCAGACGAAGATGCGACTCCCGCAGGGGCCCCCTCTAGTTCGCTCACCTTCCGGGCAAGCTGATCAGAGTTTGGATTTCCATATCGTGAATACATGTATCGTTCATTTTCTGGCTGAAAATATGTTTCCAAATCATCCAGATTAGAAAATGAAAAAGCCGATGTTTGATAAATCGGCGTCGATTTACTTTCCTCTGCATTATGGTTCGTAGCATCATGGACAACTTTCCAATCAAAACTCTTCACACTCTTCACCACACTCTAGATTTCATTTCTGTTTATCTTAACATTTTTCAATCCCATATGTGTTAAACAAATCTTGGACGTTTCCATATTTCATTCATCTCTTAAAGAGCTGCCCACACAAAGTGAGCAGCTCACGCATTTAGTGCTTAGGACGAAATGTTTTACAATCCGTATCCGCTTGCTCAGTCGTTCGCTCATCAGCTCTCGATACCACATATATTCGGTCCGCTTCGCAGTAGTTCCCCTCGCCCCAATATTCGCAGTTTTGCACTTCACATAACACATCTTGTGCCATTAAGCTCCCCCCTCACCCACAGCTTTTACAAATCAGCCGTTAAATCTGCATTGGAAAAGGAGAAAATATCTGTTTATTCATATCGCATCGCTTCAACTGGATCCAGCTTTGCAGCCTTGTTTGCAGGTAACAGTCCGAAAATAATCCCAATCACCATGGAAAAACCGATCCCCAATAAAATGACAGGAAGCGAAATAAGAAGGGGCCAGCCAGCGATAAGGGCAACCGTATTTGCCAAGCCTGCCCCTAATCCAATGCCAATTAAACCGCCGATGGTTGTTAACGTCATCGACTCGATGAGAAATTGTGAGACGATATTGCCGCGAGTAGCGCCTAATGACTTCCGTAAGCCGATCTCTTTTGTACGTTCCGTAACGGAAACGAGCATAATGTTCATAACCCCGATGCCGCCGACAATAAGGGCAATACCAGCAACACTTCCGATAATCATCGTTGTGATATTCGTGACTTGCGATATTCCTTCTTGAATTTCTTCCATATTTAGCACTTCGTATTCTCCCGCCAATGAATGTCCTTCATTTAGTAACTGCGTGGTTTCATCTCCCGCCTCTTGGATGTCATCAGCGGATGTTGCCTGTACATTTAACATATCCATATCATCGGTCCCGTAAAGCATGGGCCATACCGTTTGCGGAATGAGGATTTCATCCATTTCTAAATCAAAAATGCTCTGATTTTCACGTGTAAAAACACCAACGATTTGAAAAGAAGTGTTTTCAATGTCGACAATTTCCCCAATCGGATTTTGAACATCTTCAAAAAATTCCTCAACAAATCCTTCATTGACCGCAGCAATCCTTCTCCCCATATCAGAATCACGATCATCAAGCAGCCTTCCACTGGTTACTTCCAACTCATGCAGCTCATAATATCCTTCATTTAATGCCACTACTTGTGCCATTGCTTCTTCTTCTCTGTATCCAACTTCTGTGGAATTTTGAGCATAGGCTATGACCTGATCAACAGCAGGGATGGATTCAATGGCGAGGATATCCTCTTCTGTATACTGCGTCTTAGAATAAGGGTCTTCTCCGCTCATCCACTCTTCATCGGAAGGGTTATAATAAACTTCAAACGTATCATTCCCGCCTCCGGCAAACTGTGAAGTTAACATCGCTTCACCGCCACGCCCGATAGCCACAACCGTAATGACTGCCCCCACACCGATGATGATGCCGAGCATCGTAAGGATTGATCGCATTTTATGGCTCCAAAGGGAACGAAGCGCCATTTTTAGACTGTCGATGAAGGACATGTTTCCCGCCCCCCATCATTCATAATTTCTCCATCACGTAAAGTAACGACGCGCCGAGCATAATCAGCTACTTCAGCTTCATGAGTGACAACGACAATCGTCGCTCCCTCCCGATGAAGTGCCTCAAATAATGCCATGACTTGTTCGCCAGAACTTGTATCCAACGCACCTGTAGGCTCGTCCGCCAAAATCAGGGAAGGATCGTTAATGATCGCTCGTGCAATGGCCACCCGTTGCTTTTGACCCCCAGAAAGCTGGTTAGGAAAATGCTTCATTCTCTCCCCGAGCCCAACCTTCCGTAAGGCTTCTTGAGCACGCTCTTTTCGTTCCTGTTTTTTTACCCCGGCATAAATGAGTGGTAACTCTACATTCATCTCAGCTGTTAATTTCGGTAATAATTGAAATTGCTGAAAAACAAATCCAATATGTTGATTACGGATGGCCGCAAGAGATGTCTGTGTTTGCTTGAATATGTCCATTCCTTCCAACCTATATGTTCCATATGATGGTTGATCCAGACAGCCAAGAATGTTCATAAGCGTCGACTTGCCCGACCCCGACGGCCCCATAATCGCCACAAACTCATGGTTTGCGATCTCTAAATGAATGTTGTCCAAAACGGTGAGTATCTGATCGCCCATTTCATATTTTTTTTGAATATCATTCAGCTGAATCATCTTGATCCACTTCCATTCCGGACATTACAGGATTTTCCTCATCTTGCACAACGATCAAGTCTCCAGGCTCTAGCCCTGCCACAACTTGCACGCCTTGCTCATTTCTGATCCCCGTATCAATTCCTTGTCTAACAATGACGCCATCTTCAATAAGATAAACATACTCCGTTTCCGTATTATCTTCGAGATTGGTTTCTGTTTCAATCACTTCAGCAGGAATCACGGTAGCTGCTGTTGCGGTTTCTACATCAATCAATACGTTTACATGAAAACCGTAAACGAGTTCAGGGGCCTCTTCCTCAAGTTGTACGGTGAATGGGTAAGATGTAACATTTTCTTCTTCTCCTTCAAGATGATCATCTACTTCAACAGGGGTTGTACCAAGATCCGTAATTGTACCTAACCATTCCTGATCGTTAATCACGTTCGCTTCAACTGTCACCTCTTGTTCCTCTTCCACATGGACAAGATCATACTCTGACACCGTACCGTTAATATCCCAGCCGTTATCCGCGACGACATGTAATAGGCGTTCACCCTCGGCCGCTTCAGACGATTCATTTCGCTCTTGTACTAAACCATTCAAGTCACTGTATACTTCATGGGGATCATTTTCTCGATCTTCATAATACACTAGCTCTTCTTCTTGCTCACTAATTTCTTGTTCTGTTAACTGCTGTTGAAAAAGAAGATCATCTCGCTCTTGCTCATACTGTTCGATCACTTCATCCGGCTCATTGTTATTTTGAGCATTCGCGATACGTGTTTCCGCATTTGAAATTTGCCGATCTTGTTGCTCGACTTCCAGATGCAGGCGATCAATGCTATTTTGAATGGAAACCACTTGTCTAGCTATTTCCTCATCTTCCTCATAACTCACAAGCAAATCGCCCTCCTCAACACTCTCCCCTTCCTCAACATGAATGTCTTCCACTTCCCCATATTGAGGTTCTTCATACACTGACTGTTCGTCTCGAGGTTCGACCCTCCCATTCGCAATGATCGATTCATATATATCCACTTCTTCAACTGTAATGATTTCCAGTTCTTCCGGTTCAACGGCTTGCTCTTCTGATACGATATATGTATTCGTCCCAATCACCGCAAGGACAATAAGCACTCCGATCAAAATGGCTATTCTTTTTTTCATACATTACACTCCTTGAGTCATTCCGAACATTGAGATCCCAGCCATCAGTAACATAACCATGACATATGCAATTGCCGTTACCGTGACAATATAACGAGTAGACTTCGCTGTGTTTACTTTTAACGCAAAAACTTGTACGAGAAAACACCATATGAACCATAAAGACACTTGGCTAAAGAACATAACAAAAAATGAGTGATCCCAGATTTGCTCAGCAATAAACCCTAAACTCGTCATTGAAATCCCTTGTTCAAGATCAAAATAAATTATAAATGGAAGATCGATCAGCATAACTAACACATAAATAGGCAAAAAATACACAAATATAATAAAAAGATTTTTAAATCCGACATCTTTAAAAAAAATCCAAAAAACGAGCGCCGCTATCACGATCCCTATAACGCTAATGCCAGCAACAAAAATGCCGTTTAACACCGAGATAATGTTAGTAAAAACGGCTGCCTCATCAGGGCTCAATCCACCTGCTTGCAATTCCGCCGACATCTGACCAGATAACAGGTACATGCTTACACCTGTTAGCACACCAATCAATAAAGCACTAACAACCGTTCTCCATATAATGCCTTTTACCCCTTCAGCCTCACGCAATGAAGAAAAATGCTGCTGAGGATTTAACAACCCTTTCGTATACTTGACATGAAATATCATTACTGATTCCCCCTATATCTATCAAACATACGCAGACCCTATCATCTATTATGCCATATTTCCTAAATGGCACAAGAATAGTCATTTATTTTTTATAATTTTACTTTATTAGAACGTATTCAAAAAAGAGAGGACAAAAAAGCCGAGTGGGTCAAGAAGACAGCTTTGAGTACCGTGCTTCCACCACGAAAGCAGTCCCTTCTCATGATGGAATAGTGGGGTACTTTTCGAGGATATGGTTTTATACGTGGGGAGTACAGCAAGAGGACGAAGAGTTACGGCCGCTATTTTTCACGGACTTTTTGAACATTCCCTGTTATGGAATAGTTGAATTCCATGTATGATTTGCCGGCGAAGGTCCTAAAAAGCGCAAAGCTAGCGCTAAACTTCATAGCGCTAGCTTTGTGGATTTCCTCATGTTTTATTTTTAGTATCCGTCACCTTCCGTCTCTTCAGTTAAATAGACATCTTCAAGGATATATCTTGAGTTCGCCCAACGATCAAAACCTTCAACGTGAGTGCCTACAGCTTCTATCGTCTCTTGAAAAGCAAGATAAGTCATTGGAGTATCTTCTTCTAAAATCTCGTAAGCCTCATGATATAGCTGCTCACGAGCATCTTCATCCGTTTCCTCTCTCGCTTCTTCTAACAATTGATCGAGATCTTCATTTTCATAAAACATCCGGTTACCTGCTTCTCCTTGGCTGTCACTGTGGAATAATGACATCAATGTAGCGTCTGCATCCGCTGTGATTGCTGACCAACTGAGAATGTACATATCTTGAGATCCTTCATTTAACGTATCAATGTACGCTCCCCACTCCATCTGTTGTAATTCGACATTCACTCCAACTTCACCTAACATATCTTGTACAACCTCAGAAATCTGGATACTAACCTCATTGGTATCACTCGTGAACATCTCTATTGTGACACCATCTTCATATCCGGCTTCTGCCAACAATTGTTCAGCTTCCTCGGGGTCATAAGGGACAGGTTCTGCATCGGGATGATGTCCAAAAACTAGATCATTGATCGGGCCATTTGCGGGCTCTCCATATCCTTCATATACACCATCAATGATCATATCATTATCAATCGCCAATGATATTGCCCTTCTTACATCTGGATCATCCAATGGCTCATTCTCCGTTTGAAAGCCAATATACATCGTTAAAAATGATTCTGTCGTATACAGTTCAGCATTATCCATTTCCTCAACTCTTGGAGTATTTGCAGGCTCTACCGTCTCAACAGCATCCGTTTCTCCAGTCTCCAACATTGCCAACCGTGTCGCAATTTCGGGAACAACATGGAAAGTGACACGATCAAGATACGCGTGATCTCCCCAATAATTATCATTCCTTGCAAGCACAATCTCATTGCCCTGATCCCACTCTTCAAACTCAAAAGGACCCGTTCCGACAGGCTCCACTTCCAAATTAATTTCATCATTTGCATCAGCCTCGATGGCTGCAGGACTAATCATACTTCCCACATTATGAGCTAGATGACCAAGTAAAGGAGCAAAAGGATCTTCAGTACGAATTTGAACAGTATACTCGTCGATCGCTTCAACCTCAGAGATCGCTTCTAAATAATTCGCTCTCGGCGCTGCAATGTCTGGATCAAACAACCGTTCCAAATTGACCTCTACAGCCTCAGCGTTAAAAGGCTCACCATCATGAAACTCTACATCTTCACGCAATGAAAATTCCCAAGTCAATTCATCAATTTGTTCATAATCTTCTGCAAGTAAAGGCTGTAGCTCCATATTCTCATCACGTTCCACTAATGTCTCATAAAGATTGAAAGCGACTGACATGGAAGCAATATCCGTATATAGATGTGGGTCAAGTGAAGTTGCATCTTCCCCCCTTGCTAGTCGAAAATCCCCACCTTCCTGTGGTTCTTCATCCAATTCATCGTCGGCTTCTATGTCTGCATCTGTTTCCACAGACTCTTCGCCATCTCCCTCAGCATCCTCACTGCTATCATCTGCACAAGCAACAAGTAACGCCATCATCGATGCAAGAAATAAAAATAAAAAGTACTTGTTTTTCATCAACTTCCCCCCTGTATGTATTGGTTTTTCTTGTCTAAGCTTAAACCCTCCTTCATGCACCAACCTTTTTAATTTTGGTAATTTTCATAGCAACTACTTAAATTATATAAAGATTCTTCTAATGAAACAAGGGTAATATTAGAAAAACTTGCTATCCGTCAAGTTCTTACAAACCTTATTAACGAACAAAAAAACCAACCCAAGATGAGTATCCTGCGTTGGTTGATGGATAAGCCAGGCGACGTCCTACGCTCACGGGGCGTTTCCGCCCGATTACCATCGGCGCTGAAGAGCTTAACGTCCGTGTTCGGCATGGGAACGGGTGGGACCTCTTCGCTATGGCCACCTGACACATTTGAGAGTTTCGCACCCTCAAAACTGAAGAACGCTGGGCTTGAAGGGCACCGAGCCCCATGATCGTGGATAAATCCTCGACCGATTAGTATCTGTCAG
>NZ_JACHHJ010000005.1:0-34417 GCF_014207655.1 Geomicrobium halophilum
TATTTTATAAAGCTTGGTAACGATCGATAGGCTCCCCCATCTGGAGGGGGAGTATTTTTGTGCTTTTTTCGGCGAGCGGAACCATTATTTCGGCGCAAACCTTCGTTATTTCGGCGGAAAACCGTCGGAATTCGGCGCTTCAGAACGATAATTCGGCGTTACGACCCAGGAATTCGGCGAATTGCATTTATTCCGGGAGAAATGACTAATCTCTATAGACATTAGAGCGTCTGAAATCAAAGATCACCATTGGAAATGGGCTCCTGGTAGATTCAATGAAGGGCTGGACGAGTATGAGATACTTAGGGAGGAATAATTTAACAACAAGTAACATGACACCACAAATATCGAAAATGAGTCAATAGGAGGCATCATGAAGGGATATTTTACCAAATGATGAAGTGAGAATTAGTGTAAATGTAACTGTCAATCTCGCCTACCAACCACCAGAAAGTTCCAGTTAAATAAAAAAAGATTCCGTTGCGGTAAGCATTTTTTCTGGTTTTAGAATAAAGTTAAGTGATATTTTCGGTACTTGATCAATGAGTCACTGCCTCTCCCAACTTATACTGGCTCCACTTCATCTTCTCCATCTTTTTCCTTTGAACTTGCTACTTTTTCGGCGTGACGTTCTCCCCATGCACTCAGCGTTTCCAACATCGGCCGAAGGTCTTCGCCATAGGGTGTCAAGGAGTATTCCACCTTTGGTGGAACTTGATTATAGACCACCCGTTCAACTAAACCGTCCTCTTCCAATTCACGGAGTTGCTGGGTAAGCATTTTTTGAGTAATATCAGGAATTTCTTTCTTTAATTCCCCGAAACGTAATGTTCGTCCTAATAGATGGCAAAGAATAACCCCCTTCCATTTGCCGCAAACAACATCGAGGGTAATTTCTATATAATTATGGTATTCTCTCCTTAATTCCAATTGGGAACCTCCTTAGTATCTCTTAGAAACTATGAAACCAAAAAGTAAGTACTTGCAAGAGGAAATTTAGTAACAATACACTTAGTATAGAGAAAAGTGATACTGTCGGGAAGGGGGATACATCAATCTGGATAGAAGTTTGTAATGATGAAGATATTGTTTATGCACGGCAAGTAGCGAGAGATTGGGCACATCAAATCGGCTTTGGAAAATTGGACGCTACGAAAATCACCACGGCTGTTTCTGAACTCGCTCGAAACATTCTTGTGTACGCTGCAGTAGGGAAGATTGGCTTAGAAACATTAAATCAAAAAACGGGCATCAAAATCTCCGCGGTCGATCATGGACCGGGGATTGAAAATATACAACAAACGCTGGAAGATCATTATACAACTTCTGGTAGTTTGGGAGCGGGGCTGCCGGGAGTCAAACGTTTGATGGACGAATTCACCATTGATTCCGTTGTCGGGGAAGGAACAACAGTATGTACAACGAAATGGTTGAGAGCCACAAACCCCAATCCTATTTACAGAGAGAATGTATCTACGAAGGAGAGGAACTGAACGTGACGGTAGCTTAAAAGAACTACGCCCATTTCGCTTTGCACATTTTCTTTTCCTATACCTTCCACGCTTCTCGGCATCTTATTGGATCCAAAAATAATCCACAAAGACTTCTTTTCTAATGAAAGCGACGCCTCATGCTCCAGCCCATCATCATTTTGCTACTCCCCCCCTTTTTTTCTCTAAGTCTCGATATTCATAAAGAGAAGAAAAAAGAGGGAGCCGATCGACCATGACCGTCATACTTAGTAATGCTGATCTCAGTACTTATCAATCATTTTCGCCATTCACGAGCGTAGACGAACTCAATAACGCCATAAGAGTTCACTTGTACATGAACAAGCATGAGCTAACTGAGAGTGCTGTCGCTGTATTCAAGTTGATCACCCAACACGCGATGAAAGCAGTAGGCGTTGCGTTTCTAAAACACGAAATCATTGCCAGGCAAGTAGGCGTCTCTGTTTCCACAGTTAAACGAGGCATTCGTGTCCTCAAGGAGCGGAACATGATTGAAGTTCACCGTACGACACGTCGGCGTGGTAAAATCCGCGGCGGCTACGGTCACAATGTTTTTGTGATCGTTGAACCATCGGCTGACCGGTCGGAAATGAACGATCGAGAAGAGCCGAAAAACCCTGACGCAGCATACGTTCAACCAGAGCCAAAGCATACCGAAGCTTTGCCTTTTGAATCAAGCTCTCTTTCAGAGAAAAAAACAAGTTCTACACGTAAGGCTGCTGCCGGTGAGCAATTAGATTCATCTTTTGTGCCGGCTCATGTACCGCGGCCGTTCGTCCTGGCCACGAAACCATTCTTTGATGCCAACGGTATCTATAAACTCTGGGGACGTGCGATAAACGCGTACAATCAAGCGAGTGTTGAGGTCAATCTCAAGGATCACGACATTGTTCAATCGCTCGTAGGGGCGTTCAAGGGCGCGATGTTCATGAAAAAGACTGGGAGACTCCGCAAATCGTTAGCAGGATACTTTTACGGTTCATGTGTGCGCATTTTTGATCGTATCTATCATCAGGAGTTGGAGGAAATAAAGCAGCGATTAGGACGAGAATTCAGGGACGATCAATTGCCAAGGTGGTATAATCGTTGACGTGTAGTGTGGGTACTGCCGAAATATGAATGGCCGTATGGCCTTCCTAAAGGTTTAGTGCTTTTCCCATACATTTCCTACTTAGTTTTTACAATATGCCCTATGCCACCGGAGAAAAATTTGTATATGGCTTTGAGAGGTTCGTTTTGGAATAGCTGCGCGCCCATTTACCTGAAAGTTGAATTGAAAGCCCAAGAGACCGTATATTTAGGATAAGACGGTTCCATTTGTTTCGCCATCGATCTGGTCATTTACAATCAAGAAAAAGACCGGGTCAAGCGCGTCATCGACACGAAATACAATGAGGCCACCCCCCTTCACCGGCCGACAGCTCACAGGTCGTCACTTATGCGTTAATGAAAGCTTGCAAAGAAGCGGTGTTGTTGTATCCTACAGAAGATGTTGGCGGCTTTGATGAGAATGTGGGAGATATTCGGATGAGGCGGTTTGGTTTTGATTTGGCGAAGGACATGAAAAATAGCGGGAGAGTTTTGCTAGAGAAATTGTTTGACAATCATCATTATCAAAGCAAATGAAGAAATGCTTAATATAGGCTCAGGATGCGTCTCGAAAATAAAAAGCATAGGATAAGGGGGCACAAACATTGACACGTTTACAAGATAAAGTTGCGATTATTACCGGTGCAGCCGGAGGTATTGGTTTAGCAAATGCAAAGCTCTTTACAAAAGAAGGAGCGAAAGTCGTTGCCACTGATGTTCAAGTCGATCTTTTAGCAGAAGAAGCAAAGAAGATTCATGAGCACGGGGGTGAAATCACTGATCTTTACTTAGACGTTACTTCGGAAGATGAATGGAAGGAAGTAGTTCAGAAAACAGTGGAGACTTATGGGCATATTGATGTCCTCGTGAACAATGCAGGTATCCATATCCCCAATAAAATATTAGAAACGTCGTTGGATGAATGGCACAAGGTCATGAATGTGAACACGATGGGCATCTTTCTCGGCATGCGCGAAGTCATTCCGGAAATGCAAAAGGCTGGTAAGGGGTCCGTGATCAATATTGCATCGCTTGCAGCATTAACAGCTACAGGCGCTGCAAGTGGAAATGGAACAGCTTATAGCGCGTCAAAAGGCGCAGTACGTTCATTAACCAAACACGTTGCTGCTCATTTTGCAGACGAAAATATTCGTGCCAACTGTATCTTCCCTGGTCCTATCAAAACCCCAATAATGGGCGATCGGCAGGCAACGATTGCCGAAAGAAACAGAGACGTCGTTCCACTTCCGCCGCATTACGGAGAAGCGAGTGATATTGCATATGCAGCCCTCTATTACGCTTCAGAAGAATCCCGGTTTGTCACTGGAGATGAAACGGTGATCGATGGTGGATCGGTTATATAATTCATGAACATTTCCCCACTTAAGGCATAAGGTGCTCTTAAAATGATGAAGGGAATGAGCACGTTGTATTATATTCCGATCCCAACGGTATATCCCTATGCTTATGGCCCGTATGCACCCATCCATCACCCAGCTGATTTACCAAGACATTCGTACGGTAAAAAAGATCACCAAAAAGATCATGGGTCACAACCGTTTGTCCTCAACATCGAAGAAGCCGCCAAACAAAATCAAACGTTTCGTACTGCCCTATGGACAGGTGAACATTTGCAAGTGACCGTGATGAGTATAGATGTTGGAGGTGACATCGGTCTGGAAGTGCACCCTGAAATTGACCAATTTTTACGCATTGAATCAGGTCAGGGATTGGTACAAATGGGGGATCGTAAAGATCAATTGGATTTTGAAAGAAGGGTGTATGCTGATTATGCCATTATGGTACCTGCCGGCAAATGGCACAATATCACCAACACGGGAAATCGTCCACTTAAACTTTACACGATCTATGCGCCGCCTGAGCATCCATATGGCACCGTACATGAAACGAAAGAAATCGCAATGGCTGATGAAGAGCATCATATTTGAACGTCTTAGGTGGATGATTTTTCATCATGGTGTCCGGTAGTCGGGTCCCGATCTACAATAGAACTGTCCCTCAGGGGTAAGCAGTTCATCCGATGATAAAGTAGTACCCCACACAAATTTTGCGGTCTTAGGGTAGCTACTTTTTTCTGTCTTTTCTTCAAATATCATAAAATATACGAGAGTAATGACACCTATGCATAGGCTCAGAGCTTGTTAAGATGGCAGGTTGAGCGAGACTTCATTGTCACGACGATGTTAAGTGATCGTTGAACTGCTTGCTAACCCTAAGTTTAGCGAAATGCTTGCACATTAGCCTTTGTACGTAGTACAATTTTCCATGAGAAGGTGACTACCTCTCCTTTTTTTTATTTGCGTTTTTTAACCGCTGTTTAAAGCATCATCGCTTCATACACTGATATATCCGTTCAATTCCTTCCACCCGAAGATAGAGGAAAGGGTAGGTGAAATTCAAGCGAGCACAATTTCGACACAATTGGAGTAATAAAAAATGGATAATCCCATCACGAATATAAAAGAAAATATATCAGATCTAACCACTGCTCAACGAAGTGTCGCGGATTATATTTTAAAAAACCCTTATGAAGTGGCCTTTTTCACAGTTGATCAGTTAGCTCTTCACGTTGGCACGAGCACGACTACAATAATGAGATTGGCATTTAATTTAGGCTACTCGGGATATTCTGAGTTTCAAAAAGGCTTACAGGAAATTCTCAGGAGTCAAACAGCTCCTCACGCTCGCCTTGAGAGTAACTTAAAAAATATTGAAAATGATGACCTATGGTGGAACACAATAAATCACCATATTAATCAGGTTCAACAAATGACGGAACAAATATCTAGAGAACAACTGGATAAGGTAACCCAAAATATTATTTCAGCCAGACAGATCTTTTGTACCAGTGTGCGTAGTGGCCTTCCGGTAGGCCAATATTTGACGCATGGCTTGAATCGAACGTTAGGGAATTGCAAAATGATCATGGCAGATTCAAGTGATTGGGTAGATGACGTTATTTCCATGGAATCCACAGACTTAATCATTGCTACTAGTTTTCCGCGGTATGCGAAACGGATTATTGATTTTGTAAAAACAGCAAAGACACAAGGGGTACAAATTGTAGCGATTACAGATAATTATTCTGCGCCTATTGTGGATGATGCAGATATTATATTGCCATGTGATTCAAGCAGTCTCGCTTTTCATAATTCCCCAATAGGAGCGATGGTAGTGGCTGACTATCTCATTAACGCAACAGCTAGGAGAGGATTCGAAAAAACAAAACAGCGCTTAAATGAGGTAAATAAAGTGTTAACAAATATTAACTATCACCATGGTAAACCCCACCGTAGTGATGAAGGCATATAAACGCTAATAGATCCCATAATGCAGGGCAGATAAAAACACTTTCATATCACCATTGAAGGTGTTTTTTTTGATGTCTTGAAGATCTAATGATCAATTTGAGGCCATATAAATGAAAAAATATTAATAATATTTAGATATAAAACAAATACATGCAAGGGTTTACAAAATATCAATGAGGTGATACTTTAACAGTAATAAAAATTACTACTAAAAATAAAAAGTAATAAAAATTACTAAGGTGGTTGTTATGGATCGACAGCGGAAACGTCATTTGCTAAAAAGAATGAAAAAAATTGGTTCTACAGTCTATGCTGATGTTATGGATACCAATACTGGGATGGATTATAATGTTAAACCTGTAAATTTCAAAGAGCCATTAGTAGGTCAAGTACGGACGGTTTCTTTGCACCCGGGCGATAATTTATTTTTACATCATGCCATTTATAAGTCAGCTCCTGGGGAGATCCTTGTAGTCGATGGAAAGGGACATACGGAGGCAGCTTATTTAGGGGAACTAATGGCAGGTGCTGCACAGAAGTTAGGCTTAAAGGGTATTGTTATCGATGGACTTGTACGAGATAAAAAAGACCTTGGTGAATTGGATATTCAAATCTATGCAAAAGGTTTCGTATCAGCTGGTCCAACTAAAGAAGGCCCTGGATTATTTGATGAAACCATTTCTTGTGGTGGAGTGGTTGTTTCCCCCAATGATTATTTGGTGGCAGATGAAGATGGCGTAATAGTTATACCGGAATCTGTTATTGAAATCACCGTAGAGAAGGCCGAAAAAAAATTAGAATATGAAAAAGCCCGTTTACAAAAAATCCGTTCATATTCGAAAGAGGACGAAACGATTGGAACAATTGAACCCGATTGGTTACAGCAGAAAATGGAAAAATATAATCTATAATGCCCGGGTGATTAAGAAAAGAGGTTTGGAAATGAATATTGGATTTATAGGATTTGGAGAAGTTGGATATGAAATGTCAAAAGGCTTCAATAACCAGCAAAATCACAAAATTTATGTTTATGACCCCTTATTTGAAAGAAAAGAAACCATTCAACGAGCGAAAGAAGCACACACTACATTGTTTGATGACCCTATAAAAGTTGCGCAAAAATCCCTTGACGTATTGTTCGTCGCGGTACCAGCTTCCTATGCAGTTGAAGCGTGGGAAACAGTCTGGGCACATTTAAATCATAAAACTTTTTATGTGGACCTCTCCACGGCTAGTGCGGCTACTAAGCAGCAGATTAATACCGGGATGATGGAAAAGGGCATCCGATCTTTTATAGACGGAGCTATTATGGGTCCATTAAAGGAGGGGCAACATAAAGTTCCAACTAGCGTGAGCGGTTACAAAGCCGAGGAATTTGTTCATTGGGGTAATGACCTTGATATGAATCTTACGTTCGTTAGTACAGGTGTTGGGGACGCTACAAATATAAAATTCATACGAAGTATTTTTACAAAAGGACTGTCAACGTTACTACATGAAGTTATGGAAATAGCAGAGTTAAATCAGTTAGAAGACACTATTTTGGAATCGATTACAGAAACAATGGATAAAGAGCCCTTCGAAAAAATTATGAATAGATTAATCACGGGGAATGTACTGCACGCAGAACGACGGGTAAAAGAAATGGATAATGTTATAGACTTTATAAAATCCCACAATCAAGAACCGCATATGACAAACGCCACACGTAATAAGTTAATAGCTCTCGCTAATAAGAATTTAAATAATCAATATAATGGGGAAGCCCCACAAGATTGGAAATCTGTCATACGAATGATCAATAGAACTTGATAAATCCGAAAAAAAGGAGGGGTAATTATGGGCATTATTGCTCTGATTATTTTTGTAAGCGCATTAATTATTTGGGGCGTCAAATTAAGAAGAAACTTAGGTGAAGGAGCCTTAGTTGGATTTCTAGCCATTGTTCCATTGGGAGGAATTGAAGCGCCCTCCTTATTTCTTGAAGGGCTTACATTTGCATCTACATTTTCCGTTTTGTATGCTGCTATTGCCTTTGTTTTTATGGCTTATGTGATTGATAAATTAGGAATTGTCGATCGTTTATTAGCTATTTTAAACTCTTTAGTCGGAAAACTTCCCGGAGCACCGGCCCTTATGGACCTGTTTGGGTCTACTGCATTGGGAACGTTATCAGGTGGTGACTCCGGAAACACTGCAGCCACAGGCTCTATTACAGGGCCATGGATGCTTCGAAGTAAGTGGGAAAAAGACAAAGCTGCTATGACTATGGTAGGGAACGGTGGACTAGCTTCTGTTTTCCCGCCAACGACCTCCATGTTTATCGTATTAGGGTTTGCGCCTGTGGCCGCGGCAATTACCACTGGAGAATACTTTTTAGCTTTATTCGTAGCAGGTGTATATCAGCTTCTGCATCGTTTAATATTGATTGGATTCTTTGTGAAAAAACAAAATATCAAAGCGTTTCCTTCAGAATCTTTGTTTCCTTTAAGTGTATCATTCAAAAATGGATGGACGTCTTTGCTACTTTATGTTGGGGCAATTATTCCTTTAGTCATTACGATTGGTCCTTTAGCAGATTGGCTGAGTGGAATTCCAACGCTTGGCGAAGAGGCTTTAGATAGTATTGATATCGTGATGTGGATTCCTACATTAATGATTATCCTTGCCTTTTTAATTGGTAGAAAAGCTTTACCCAAATCACCCTCTGAATTCTCGGAATTTATCAGAAAATCGATCCCGCGTTTTACTACTATTGGTGCCTTAATATTTTTTGCGGTTGCTGCAAGTGAAGTATTAACTGAATTAGGGTTATCTGATAATATTGCGCAATTCATGGATACTGTGAACGCACCCGCTTGGCTTACAGTCATTATCCTAGGGATAGGAGTTACAATAATCGCAGGTCCATTGACTTCAACCGGTACGTTAACCGCGGTAGGATTGGTTTCTTATGAAATATTAGTAGCGGCTGGCTTTTCGCCTTTAATTTCGGCTGTAGTTGTACTGACTTTTGCATCCACTTCTGCGCAAATGCCGCCGGCATCCGGTTCCATCTATATTGCTTCCGGAATTGTTGGAGCGAAGCCTGAAAATATATTTGTACGACTTATACTTTATTATGCCTTGCCGGTTATTTTAATAGGCTGGTTGATTGCTATGGGTATATTACCAATACCAGGTCAATAAGGACGGTGATAAAATGCAAAAGATGTTGGAAAGACTATTTACGATCAGCTTAGTATTATCTTTAACCCTTGCATTCCTTATGATATTGTTACAAATGATTGGTTTAGTCATTGGAGATGGTCAATTGATGGTTCAGGCCAGTGAATGGCTAACGCAGCCGACCATCATTTTAGCTGCTGTTTTCTCAGGCATTGCTTTTATTTTAGGGTACTTTCCAAAATACCGGGAAAGCAAGGGTTAATGAGCGGAGTAGAAGGTATACCAACGGACCACCAGAATGTGTACTTACTAAAAGTACAGTTCACTTAAGCAAGGTGACTATCCCATTAAGCTTGTAGGGCTCGGGGTAGTCACTTTTTTCATTGTCATCATTTTGTAGCAATGAAATAGACGTGTGTCAAAATCGCTTCGCATTTAAATGCACGCCTCATCAGCATCGCCGATAACATCCGATTGAAGCATTTGTAGTGGGTGAAAAAATTCGCAGGCAGCTTTGGGTGGCGTCTGTATGATATAATGGTCAAAAACAGGTGGTGATGATATTGTCAATGCCACAAGAATACACAAATGGATCATCTTCTTATGCCGACTATTTGCAATGGGACGAAGATTTTCGATGCGAAGCATTTGATGGTGTGATTGTGAAAATGACACCATCACCCACTCCCGGGCATCAAGAAATTCAGCTAGAGCTAAGCGTGGAATTTGGTACATTTCTACGAGGGAAAGAATGCAAGCTTTTTACCGCACCTTTAGATGTTTGCTTATTCGCAACGTCGGAAACACCGAATGAAGAGATAAAAAATTGGGTTCAACCCGATTTGATGATCGTCTGTGACCCAAAAAAGATCGAGGAAAAGCGAATCATTGGCGCACCTGACCTGGTTATTGAGATCCTTTCACCGGCTACAGCACGCATTGATCGTTTGACAAAGTATCATAAGTACGAAGAAGCCGGTGTTAAGGAATACTGGGTTGTAGATCCGCATCACGAAACGGTGGAGGTTTTTGTTCTTCAAGATCAATCATTCGAGCGAACAAATGTTTTTACAAAAAGCGATGCCGTAAAGGTGAGTCTTTTCCCGGATTTTGAAGTACCGTTGAATAAAATTTTTCCATGAGCACCCGCCTCAATGGGGTGTTTTTAATCCCGTGAGGATTTGCTTCGAGTGAGTAAAAGTCGATGTGTGAAAAAATGAGCTCGGGTTATAAATAAAGCTATCCTGCTAAAGATGCTGCAAGGATAGCTTTTGTCGTGTCTTTTCCCAAGGCTTTCTCCCATACTAAAACGCAGCACTCCAGCCTCCGTCAGCTGGGATAACCGCCCCGTTCAGAAAGCTGGAATCATCCGAGGCTAAAAACAAGGCAACATTCGCAATTTCCTCCGATGTACCCGTTCGAGGCATGACCGATTGGGGTATTTTCGTACGTTCCATACCGAATTGGCTTACCCCTGTCATAGATGCGCTAATATTTGTTTCGACGCCGCCCGGTGCAATCGCATTGCAGCGAATCCCTTTGTCGGCATACATATATCCTGTATTTTTTGTCAGCCCCACAACAGCATGTTTGGATGCCGTATAAATGGCACCTGAATGCGCCCCGTTTAACCCGCCGGATGAAGCTGTATTGATAATTACCCCATCCCCCTTTTCCAGAAAAATAGGCATTGCCTTGAGGGTCGCACGCATTACTGCTTTTGTATTGACATCAAAAACGAGCTCCCATTTATCATCATCAATCTCGCCAACCGGTTCAAATCCATCCATAATCCCCGCATTGTTCACCAAAATATCCAATGTACCGAATTCCTTCACTGCCGTATCGATCATATTGTCGATATCCGCTGATTCTGCTACGTTTGCTTTGACTGCTTTTGCCTGTCCACCAGATGAAACGATCCCTTGAACAACTTCATCGGCACCTTCCTGATTAAGGTCGACAACAACAACTTTTGCACCTTCATTCGCATACAAAGTCGCAATCGCCTTTCCCATTCCAGACGCTGCCCCGGTAACAACAGCAACTTTTTTGTCCAATTTCATGCTGATCGCCTCCATTTTGCAGTTTTTCTACCACACCTATAGTATACAATAGTTCCCCGACTGCTGGCTGAGAGATGGGAGATCGTTGATAAGTTTTCGAGGATTTCAATATAAAAAAAGCCGCTGGTGGCTACTGCACCAACGATCCAATCAGCAATTGCGGACATTCAGTGGTACCAATTGTGGGTCAAAAAAGAAATGTCAAAGAGAGCTGACGCATCTTTTTTAAAAAAAGACAGGAACGCTTTCGCTTCTGCGAAGAGTCCTGCCAATCGTTGTAAGTTTCACTCACCGCATATGCGGTGAGTGAAAATCATGTTTCATGAAAAGAATGTTTACTTTTAGCAACTGTACATAGTATAATGATTGCAAAGAAGGAATAATCTAAAAAAGACCGCTAGTGCTCCAACACCAACGGTCCCAACAGAACTTGTACTCACTTAAAGTGCAGTTCACCAGGAAAGGTGACTACCCCTTCAAGCTTGTGGTGCTCGGGGGAGTCACTTTTTTTTACTATCAGAAATAAAAATTTATGGATGATAGCATAAGAAAAGACTTCGGCTTTCGCCATAATTGGCGAAAGCCAAGTTTTTCTAACATTGTCCTCTTTTTTTGCCATGAAATAGACGAGCGTCGAAATAGCTGTGCAGAGCATCAGCGCTTCATACACTGTCATAAGCGATCACCTCCTCTCACCCATAAGAGATGGGAAGAAAGGAAGGTGAACTGCACCCCGAGCACATTCTGTTGTTATTGTAGTATATCATTAAACTCTAGTCATTTGGATATAAATTCTAGCAAATATTAGTAGTAATACCCCCCTTTTTTCTTCAAAAGTGTTGATATCCCTATCGAGAAGAAAAAAATAGGGGGCTATTTTGTGCATCCATTTCTAAGCAATGCCGATCTCTGCTCATACAAATCGCTGTCGCCATTCACGAATGTAGGAGAACTTAACCGGGCGATTCGCAGGCACTTATACGTCCATTCACACGAATTAACAGAAAATGCCGTCGCTGTTTTCAAATTGATTGCTCGTCATGCAGTGAAGACCGTCGGTGTGGCTTTTTTAAAATATGAAGTCATGGCCGCTCAAGTCGGCGTTTCGTCCTCAACGGTCAAGCGGATCATTCGTGTACTTAAAGAGCGGCAGATGATCGAAGTTCATCGCACGGTGAGACAGCGCGGTAAGGTGCGTGGCGGGTACGGCCATAACGTGTTTGTCATCGTTGATCCATCGACTGATCCGTCGGAAATGAACCATCGATCAATCCCGGAAAATACTGATGCATCAAACGTTCAGCCTGAACAAAAAGAAAACGAAGCTTTGTCTTTTGAAGCAAACTCCCTTTCAGAGAAAAAAGAACCCATTCGTAATACACGTAAAGCCGTCGCGAATGAAAAATTCGACGCATCATTCGTCCCGACCCATGTCCCCCCCCTCTTCGTTACAGCGGCTAAACCTTTTTATGACGCGGAAGGTATTTATAGACTCTGGGGTCGCGCGGTAAGCGCATATAAATATATCAACACCGATGCCGATCCCATGGAAGAAGCCATTGTACATTCGATTGTGCAGGCGTTTAAAGGCGCGATGTTTATGCAAAAAACCGGCCGTTTGCGCGGTTCATTAGCAGGCTACTTTTACGGCGCGTGCAAACGGATTTTTGAACGGGTCTATGAAGAGGAACTCGACGAATTATGGCAAGAACGAATGCACAACATCAGGGAAGGAGATTTACCGGCTTGGTTGACGGCAGAGTGAAAAATATTTACTTTTAGCAACTGAGCATAAAAAGTGTAGTTCACCTAGTAAGTTAATCACCTGTCAGCGGGATTTTTCATATTTATTTTTTCACTCCTGACAGAAGTTGTCAGGGGAGTTTTTATAATAGAAATATAGATGCTTCACCGTGTATGATCATAAATAGAGGAAAGAAACGGAGGTTACAAATAGTGGTTACACTTGCCGAACATTATCAAGCTTTTAAAAATGATCGGTTGAATCAGCTGATCCTGAACATCAGGCGTTTTCGTGCAGCGCAATTAAGAGTGATGCTAGCCGATGGAACGGAGATGGACGTGGAAACATTCAATAAGGAAGTCTGGGTGCTTGGAGATGCCTATTTAGGGAATGAAAAAATCGACGTCTATCAGCTGGATCATGAGAGGGATGTCGATAAGATCAGCGAATTAGAAGACGCGCTTCAAAATCAAACATTAACCTATAAGGGAAACGCTATGTGGGGCTCAGGAACAAGGGTTTTTGGTTCGATGTTAAAAGATGATGATGATAAAATCGATTTGATCCAAGATGCTTTAGCTATTTTGAACGAAGAAGCGTATAACCCGGCGGAAAAGGCTTTACAAATTCAAAAAATCAAGGGCTTTGGTCCAAATATCTCTACTGGATTGGTAATGGTTTTCCATCCGGAACAATTCATGATTTACAATGAAAAATCAAAAGAGGCGTGTCGATTAATATACGGTGAAACTGATAATCTGGCGGATTTTCAGCAATATATGCAACAATTGAAAGAGGATTTACATATTGAAGATTTTCTGGAGTTGGATTTTTTCTTGTATTCGTGGTTGCGAAACGAGTCCGGGCGCTCAGATAATCAAATGGCCTTTCCGTTTTCTAACATATTCGCAAATGAGAAAGAGGCACAATGGGCGTTTGATTTTATCGCGGATGTGATGGGTAAGCTGGGGATCAACAGCTCGGATGATGAGCGTTTGTCGATGACTTATCGCAGGAACATGAATGGCATACATGTAAATTTTTGCCATTGGATTATATTAGGTGTGTACCGGTCGGGGGATTTACGTATTCCATTGTTTCGGAAATATGAAGGTTTCCAGCAAATCGAAAGAATTGATTCTTTTGCCCAAAAAGAAAACGAACCGGAAGTTTCAGGTTTTAGGTGTTCGATCGATCAATTAAATGATGAAATTCTAGAGGCACTTGATGAAACACTTATATTTATTGGTGAACGTTTTAGCCATTATTCGAAATCTCCTTTTAGAGTTCATCATCTTTCAAAGCTTGCTCATGCAGTGTTTAAACCAGAAACCAGACCGCAATTATTGCAAGAAGGCATCGTCGATCATGAAGAGAATCGAAAAATTCCGGGAATAGTCAACTATTGGATCTTTCAAGGAAACTCCAATGTGTTTGATGTCATTGGGCATTTAAAAGAAGAAGGCGTACAGCCTTGGACAATAAATGCCCATCAGAACAAAATCAAGCCCGATGATAAAGTGATCGTTTGGATGACAGGTGCAGAGTCAGGTTGTTACGCCCTGGGAACGGTTGTTTCTGGGGTCTATGAAATTGAAGCAGGGGATTATAAGTGTGACTTGGAAATAGATTGGAAACTCATTGAAAATCCAATAATGAAAGAGGAAACAAAAGAAGAGGAAGCTTTACAAAATCTAAAAGTTGGAAATCAAGGGACGAATTTTCAGGCAACCCAAGAAGAGTATGAAGTGATGGTCCAATTAGCAGAGGCCAAAGTCCAGACAACCAGCCAAAATCCAGAATACACCATTGAAGATTTACAGGCTGAAACGGGCATGGTTGCTGTTAAAGTGAAGCGGTGGTTAAGATCCTTGCACCGAAAAGGGCAGGCGATTCTCTATGGTCCTCCCGGAACGGGAAAAACATATATGGCCGAGAAAATGGCCAAGCATTTAATCGGCGGGAATGACGGCTTTTATGAAATCGTGCAATTTCATCCGGCATATGCCTACGAGGATTTCATCCAAGGCATACGTCCTGAAAAAACAGAAGATGGATTAGATTATCCGCTAAAAGATGGACGGTTTCTGGGGTTTTGTCAAAGAGCAAAAAGAAAGGAAGGCAATTGCGTTCTCATTATCGATGAGATCAATCGTGCCAATATCTCCCGTGTGTTTGGCGAATTGATGTTTTTATTGGAATACCGTGAACAAAAGATGTCACTTGCGGGTGGGGAGGAACTGAGTATCCCGCCGAACGTTAAAATTATCGGTACGATGAATACGGCCGATCGATCAATTGCGATTATGGATAATGCGCTGCGTCGGCGTTTTGCTTTTCTATCATTGAGTCCGAATTATGATATTCTACGAAACTATCATCAGAAAGACATCGAAGGGCTCATTTCCACATTACAAGCAATTAATCGTCAGATCGGTGATGCAAATTTTGAATTAGGCATTTCATTTTTCTTGATGGAAAACCTGGATGAAGAGTTGGAAGATATCTGGAGAATGGAGATTGAACCTTATCTTGAAGAGTATTTCTTTGACCAGCCGGACAAAACTGAAATGTTTCGCTGGGAGCAAGTGAAGGATAGACTGCAGGTGTAATTTTATGAAATGGTATCCGCTCACAGAGTATAAACCAGGTTATTTTACAACGTTGGCTGCAGGAGAAAAAGTATGGAGGAGTTATACTGATCAAATTTCAGTGGAGTTTCCGTCTCCGAAAACAGATGGAAAGTGGAAGCTTACGCCCCAAGGGTGGGTTGGTTTTCTTCCGCTTTCCAAAGAAGAAGGCATTCAGCTTCGCCCGAAAGTGCCGCTTGCCAACTTGTTTCAAATGTTGGAATACGCTTATCAGTTAAAGAGCTTTCATTTTTTGGATGGCTCGGTACAAAGCGAAACCGTCCAAAAGTTGTTTGAGCGGTTGGCTGTTCATTTGGCAACGCAGGTATCCACACGCACTAGAAAAGGGTTATATCGTCAGTATATGGACCAGATCGATGAAGGACCATTTTTACGCGGAAAGATGGATGTACAGCACCGCATTCGGAATGCCTGGAACGTGAATATTCGCAGTGAATACCAGGAACACGAAGCTGACATTGAGGACAACAGAATTTTATTGTGGACGTTATATAAAATCATGCAAAGTGGCATATGCCGGGAACCATCGCTGCTAGTGCTACGGCACGCATATCGCGGCCTCAAAGACGCAGCATCCTTAACGCCGATGTCAGCATCAGCCTGCACAGGGAGAATTTACAACCGTCTGAATCAAGACTACAAACCGATGCACGCCTTGTGCCGCTTCTTTTTGGAAAACATTGGCGCCCACCATACCCGCGGTGATCGCACGATGAGTCCTTTCATCGTAAATATGGCTCAACTCTTTGAAAGTTTTGTTGCAGAATGGTTGAAATTGCACTTGCCGAAAAACTATGAGTTGAAAACGCAAGAGAACGTGAAGCTTGGACAGGATGGAGCTGTTCGCTTTGCTATCGATCTTGTCATCTATGATAGGGAACTTGACAGGGTCAAATGCGTCGTGGATACGAAATACAAAAATACCGGAACTCCAGAATCTGCCGACGTTTCGCAGGTCGTCACCTATGCGGTAATGAAAGATTGCAAGGAAGCCGTGTTGTTGTACCCGACCGAAGACGTTGATCCTCTCGATGAATATGTCGGAGATATACGGGTGAGAAGGCTCGGCTTTGATCTGTCGTGGAACTTGGAAGAGAGTGGAGAAAGATTTCTTAACACATTACTTGCTGGAGGTTAAGCGAATGTACAAGACATTTTCCAAAGAAATGATGGAGCAATGGCAGTATTACGTCTACATTTATGTAGACCCGGATACGCTAGAGATCTTTTATGTCGGAAAAGGAAATCGGGCATTTTCACATTTAGAGGACAAGTCAGATACAGCGAATAACCAAGGATAGAAATCCTCATCCATGGGTTGGAAGAAGAGCTGACAGCGTTGCAGCGATTAATGGCTCAATTAAAAAGTGGATGTAGAAGAACCAGCGCTGCTTATACGTCTAACGGACAGTTTTCGTTTTGAAATGAGTGAAGTTGAACTTTAGGATGCCGAGCGTGGCACTTGGAGAATAGGAGAAAGACGCAATAAAATAAAATACGTCTTAGCTGTCATGACGGTGTCGTGCAAGAAGTTTATCAAGTCGCCACATGGCTACCTGCCGGATCAACGTTCTTCTCTAGAGGAATGTTGGATGACAGCCCGGGAAGATGGGAATTTGTAGGCCAAAAAGCCCCTGAAGAAATACGAAATAAAGACAACGACCACTCCGTTGAACATCTCTTTCCGAAAAGCGCGCAAAATCCAATTAAGTATGTGAATGTGTAAGCCGATTCACTCGCGACCCTTTTTTCAGTTGCATGTTTGCTCATGTGCATAGTATAATAAATTAAAGGAAGCATAATCTAAAAAAGACCGCTGGTGCGGCTACACCAACGGTCCCAACAGAACTTGTACTACTTAAAGTGCAGTTCACCTAAACAAGGTGACTACCCCTTCAAGCTTATCCGGCTCGGGGTTGTCACTTTTTTTCATTGTCTTCTTTTTTGAC
Organism: Geomicrobium halophilum; assembly: GCF_014207655.1. Lineage (GTDB taxonomy): Bacteria > Bacillota > Bacilli > Bacillales > Marinococcaceae > Geomicrobium > Geomicrobium halophilum. The sequence goes on from NZ_JACHHJ010000005.1 coordinate 17,511, forward strand.
AATAAAATAGACGAGCGTCGAAATTGCTGTGCAAAGCATCAGCGCTTCATACACTGTCATAAGCATTCACCTCCTCTCACCCATAAGAGCTGGGAAGAAAGGAAGGTGAACTGCACCCCGAGCACATTCTGTTGTGATTGTAGTATACCATTGTTTTCTAGCAACTTGGAGATAAAATTCTATTATTTAATATTGACTCCTCTATATTACCTCCACACCCTAGCAAATACTCCCTCGCTGTCGAAATTCCGGTAAGAAGAAAAACAAAGAATTGCTGTTCCCTGACAGAAGTTGTCACCTTGGCAGCTATAATTACAGTTGAGTGAATATGGCACGAACGAGGAGAAGATCCTCATAAAATATTTTTTTCTGTTTGCTGCGGTAATCACAGGTTGTAACACTGAAGTCGAAGGTCATTACTACAAATGAGTATTCGAAAAAAGGATTGTATACACTTGGTCGACCGTTTAGATGAAAAGAGCACTTATGACTTTTTAAAATTCTTAATCGACTCGGCTTCTTCTTTAAAACAACGGTTGGGACGATCTGATCGAAAGGCCGATAGTCATCATATGCTGAAACTCTATCCAACCAATGAAGATAGTTTATTGCAGTCTTTGGTTGGATGGAACTTAATCTGGAAGGATGGAGCGAGCCTACAAAAGGGTATGCTCTCCCTTATGATATCCTTTTCCAGCAAGTTATTTCAATTTGTGCCGAAACGAACGGTATCACCGCAGAAAACTTAATCACGGCCATTAAAAGGAATTAAATCTTTTTTTCGTTTAACAGGGAACAGGTCCAAACATATCAAACGTAGAATTTTATTCAAGGCGATAATTTTATCTTGGCGGGAAAGCTATGAACCATTAAGGAAATCAATGAGGATACCAATAAAATCCACGTGACACCCGCGGTAGATGGAAACCCTCCCCGATACGCTAGTGTTAAAGGCAAAATGCATCCTAAGATCGGGGAGAAGATGCCGCCATATTATATGGGAATGAAACCTTTGCATATTTAGATCGGAATGCACAAGCCATGCTTGACGATCAAAGGCATAAGTATCATGAAGCAAAGCTTTCTGAGTATCAGTGACCCTTATGGATTCAGAATAATGGCTGGATACTGGAAACATTTTTAGGCACAAGAATAACCCGGACATTGGCATGGATGTTGAAAACCCTGGGGGCTGAGGTTGCAAGGGTTGAAGACTACAAAATAGAGGGGCGCCAACTGTAGACATTGAAGACAAATGGCAAGAATTGAAGGTAGTTGAGTGGAACTATAACAAACTATCGTGAAAGTTTCATGTAAAAATATAGCCGATATCTGCCGGGGTCTTTATATCACCAATTGCATGAAGCCCATGAAGTAGACTTGGCAGGGGCGTTAGACTTTCTACAAAACAGGAAAATTAAGATCATTCAGCAAACAAAGGAAGAGGAGGAAGCCAACCGATGAATAGCTTCCGAAGTTTTCTGTATAAGTTCGCGCGTATTCTTGGGGATGTTAACGCGGTAAAGAAAGGGAGAGTAGGCAAACGTGTAGGCCGACGTGTGGCCGGTCGGGCAACAGGAAAGACCATGAGAAAATTATTCAAGTAGTCCGTTGCTCCCCTTGAAGGGGTGCTTTTTAATATAAAAGTTAAAGAATTGATGCTCTCTGACGCTAATTGTCACCTTGATGCTTACAATATAAGATGATCGTTTTACTAATTTCTTTCGTCAATTTACAATGGAGATAAAGTATAGGATTTATAGGACAGGAGGTTGTTCGGTGCCTGAATTAAACATGTATCGCACCGTTCTAAATACTCGACCACTATTGTTTGAAGAGACAAGAATTGTAGCCGTAGAAATGCTGGCAAAGAAGGCGGAAGACGAGATGTTAGAGAAAATCATTGATGAGAATTTATTTCAGCAACGATCGGAAAAAAGAATCATATCGTTCTTCCATGAGATATGGAAGCGTCTTGAACAGGCCGATACATACTATTTAACAACCATAGCGACAGGAGACCGTCATCAAGCCAAAATCGTGTTGTTCATCTTAATCCTTAAGCAAGATCGTCTCTTTTTTGAGTTTATGAACGAGGTATGGCTGGATAAGTTTCAGCGTGGTGACTTTCAGCTAACAGCATTTGACATTCGTAGTTTTTTTGCACAAAAAGCTGAACAAAGCGATCAAGTCGGTCGTTGGACAGAACCTACCCTTAAACGTTTACAAACAGCGTATACCGCCATCCTTTATCAAGTTGGATTTACCATTAAGAAAGGACTCCCGACTGAATTGGTGGCACCACTGCTCACACCTCAGCTGGATGAATTTATAAAAAGGCATGAAAATAGTCGCATTGCAACCATTGTACGAGGGGGGATTGCTCCATGACCCGTCCGATTAATAAACGTTTTGATCAATTAACAGAAGCGCTTCAACATCCGAACTTCGGACGGCCATCTGGAAAGGGAAATGAAGTCGGCTTTCATATCTTTGATTATGATCCGAAAGATGAATGGCTCGTCCGCGATCATGTGCAGTGGATAAAGGATCGGTTTTCGCTTCCTGTTAAGGAATTTGATCTATGGGAAGTGACAATTGATATCCTTAAAAGCAAAGGATTTCTCGAAAAATCATTCGAAATCGAAAAGCGCGATGGTAGTGAACGAGTGTATGCTGCGATTAAAAGCACATTGCGACTAGCCACAAAGGAAGATTTAATCCGTAAGTATGTGAGGGATCACATTCAACCAGATGATATTGTTTTCATCACTGGGGTAGGGCGAGTGTATCCATTGGTGCGCGCGCATACAGTTTTGAACAACTTACAAGGCGTTTTAGAGAAAAATACACTCGTGATGTTTTATCCAGGCACATACAATGGCGGGACATTACAATTGTTTAATACGTTGTTGGACGATAACTATTACCGGGCGTTTCAAATCGTAGAACGATAGAAAGGGGCAACGAGATGGATATTCATACCATTGAATCTTTATTTCACAAAGACATTAACCGTGATATTCAAGGGGTTATTAAAGTCGATGATGCCGAAGAAAGTGTCTTTCAGGAACTCGATGAGTACGTTGTTACAGAAGAGCTTACGCAGCACTTTTATGATTTTTTTCAAGCCTATAGTAAAAGTATGGACCGGCAAACGGACAAAATGGGCGTATGGATTTCAGGTTTTTTTGGCTCCGGTAAATCGCACTTTCTTAAAATCCTATCGTATTTACTCGACAGCGATCGATCGATTGATGGAATGAAGCCAGTAGACTTTTTTACGGAAAAGGTGGATCATCCGGATCTATTATCTTGGATGAAACAAGCGAGTGACATTCCTAATGATATCGTGCTTTTTAATGTTGACTCTAAAAGTGATGCGGAAGGAAAGCAGAGCCGCGAAGCGATCGTGAAGGTTTTTAACAAAGTGTTTAATGAAATGCGAGGGTTTTCGGGCGCGAATCCTTGGCTCGCCAATTTGGAAGAAACGTTGGAGAAAAATGATCAATATGATAGGTTTAAGGACACGTTTCACAAACAGTATGGTGGCGCTTGGGAAGAACATCGCGATGATATCTATTATATCGAGGATTACGTCGTTTCCATACTTGTACAAGTAACGGATATGAGCGAGGATGCGGCCCGAAATTGGATTCGTCAGGGACCAGATACGTACTCCATTAGCATTGAATCATTTGCCAAGCGTGTCAATGATTATGTGAAAACGCGTGAAGAAGGCTATCGCCTGATTTTCCTAGCAGATGAAATGGGTCAATACATAAGTGCGAATACCAATCTTATGCTTAATTTGCAAACCGTCGTTGAGGATCTGGGCAAATTAACGCGTGGGAAAGTATGGGTAATCGTTACTAGCCAACAAGATATTGATGCCATCAAGAAAAACTTGCAAAGTAATGACTTTTCAAAGATTCAAGGCCGGTTTGACACACGTTTAAGTTTATCAAGCGCGAATGTTGATGAAGTCATTCAGAAACGAATTTTGGCAAAGACAGAGGGAGCAGCTGAAGGGCTACGTCAACGTTTTTATCAAAATGAAGCTCACTTGAAAAATATCTTTGAGTTCAGTGATCAAACGGCAGAGATGCGCAGTTTTGAATCTGCGGATGATTATGCTGCTGTATATCCGTTTGTTCCCTATCAATTTAACCTTCTCCAACGGGTGTTTACAGCGGTTCGTGAACACGGAGCGAGCGGGAAGCATTTGGCAGAGGGTGAGCGATCATTACTCAGTGCTTTTAAAGAAGCGGCCATTCAATATGAACATGAAAATTTGCATACACTCGTCCCATTTAGTGCTTTTTATGCAACGATTGATTCTTTCCTGGAAAATACCGTTCGCAGCGTAATTATCCAGGCGGAGCAGGATGCCAAGCGTGAGAATCATCCGATTCAGGAACAAGACGTGGAAGTTTTGAAACTGCTTTTTCTGATTCGTTACGTTAAGCAGGTGCCATCGACATTGGATAATATTACGACGTTAATGATTGATCGTGTGGATGCTGAACGCTTGGATTTGAAAAAGTCCATACAGGGATCTCTCAACCGTCTACTTTCACAGTACCTCATTCAAAGTAGTGGCGAAGAATATCTTTTCCTTACGAACGAAGAACAAGATGTAAACAATGAAATTAATCGCATGGACGTAGCAACATCCGAAGTCGTGATGAAAATTGGCGAGCGAATTTTTACAGACATCTTTCCGGATCGAAAATATCGCTATAGCCCCAATTATGATTTTGCGTTTGATACATGGATGGATGAACGGAGCCAGGGCTCTTTAAATGCTGAAATAGGCATTACCATTTTAACACCATACTATGAGGGAGAACTGACGCCTGAAGCGGTACGCTTTATGTCGACACAAAAGAATACCGTGATTGTACAACTACCAGAGGATACTTCTTATTTTGAAGAGATGGAAGATATTTTAAAAATCCAGCGCTATCTGCGCAATCAAGCAGGCCAGCAACAAGACCCACGCTTTGATGAAATTCGCGCCCGTAAAAACCGCGAAATGAATGAAAAAAATGAGCGCATAGGCATTCTTTTGGAAGAAGCGATTGCCGAATCGACGGTTGTCGTTCATGGCGCCGAACAGGAAATGATGACAAAGCGTGCAGCGGAAAAACTGCGGGAAGGGTTAAAAATCCTTATACAAACCCATTACAGCAAATTAGGTTATGTTGCGCATATTCATGCGGTAGATGAACTCAAAGAGATTCAGCAGGATACCCAACTTCGTCTTGAAGGCGGAGGCGAGGACCCGAATGTACAGGCGACAGAAGAGATTCTTCGCTACCTGGACCGCTTTCAACAGATGCAACAGGTGACGCTTCGTGAAATCATTGACCGCTATAACAAAGCGCCGTTTGGCTGGAAAGAACCGGATATCCTTGCAAGTTTAATGCGACTATTACGCGATCAGGAACTAAAGTTGTTGTTAAACCAAGAGCTACTTCACATCGATGATGCGCAACTTATCAAAAATGTGACGACTCGAAATATGCAAGACCGAATTCTAGCCGCGCGCAGAAAACGAATTAACCCGCGCTTGATTAATGGAACACAAGAAGTCCTCGAGGATTTATTTGGCGTTCGTTCCTTGCCTTCAGATGAAGATGGCTTGATGAAAGAAGCGCAAAGGCGTTTTGAAAATGAATTAAAAGAGGTTCAAGATTTACTTAAGTACTATCATAAAAAACATTACCCACAAAAAGCTGTTCTGGAAGCCGGCGAGCGTTTGTTTACGGCCGTCATCCAGATTCGCCAAGCCGAAGACTTTTATTCATTTGTTGATGAGAATGAGGACGAATTCCTGGACTATGCAGATGAAGTGGGCAGGATTAAAGATTTCTTTAAAAATCAAGTTGATATCTATGATTCTGCTCGTGAGGCGATCCAAGTCTTTGAAAATAGCAGAACTTATGTCACTGATGATTCCGTTAAAGACATCGTCGATCAAATGCAAAACATCACTGTGCAAGAGAAGCCGTATAACCAGATTCAGGAACTTCCGCAACTTCGCGAGCAGTTTAATGAGCAGATCACTGATTTGTTGGAACACGAAAGCGCCCCTGTTCGGGAAAAAGTGAATTCGGATTGGGGGGCTGTCAAAGATGTACTTGAAGAGTCCCCGGAAGCAAAAGAAAAATTATATCGACATTGGGAAAGCCTGTTTGAAAATATCAAAGCACGGTTGGAACGCTCCAATGAATTTGCGACGATCATTTCATTAAATGAAGAAAGTGAACGCAGCAAATTAAGTGCCCTGCAAGAGATTGATCGATTCAACAATGAGCTCATTCAGAAAGAAACGGAAAGAAGAAAGCAGGAAGTAGAAAAAACAACAGAAAGCCCTGCTGCGGACACACCGCAACCAGAACCAGCAGCACCTAAAGTAAAAGCTGTGCCACAGCAAAAAACGATAACGCTTGCGAAGAAAGACTTGATGAAACAGCACGGTATGGTCACGATAAAAAATGAAGATGACATCAATAACTTTCTGGAAGAAATACGTAAAGAACTAGAGCAACAGCTCGATGAAGAGACAGTCATTCGACTGATGTAAGCACAAAAGAGAGGTGATCCCGCCTCTCTTCCTTCTGGGAAAAGGAGAGAAACAAGATGGACAAGAAAGCGCTCAGGAAGTTTGCGATTGAGGCTCGGAGGAAGTTAACAAAGGCTGTTATCCAAAAAGCCTATCAATTTGGTGTGACGGAAGACAAAATAGAAGGGACACCGTTAACCGATGGAATACTTGTAAATGGCGTTCCGTATGGATCCGAACATAAACGGCAATATGACAAGCTTATTCGGCGAATTAATCAAGAAGGTTATGAGCGTGTGATAGAAGAAGTCACTTACACCTGGTTTAACCGCTTGATCGCTTTGCGCTTTATGGAAGTCAATGATTACTTGCCCATACGAAAACGATTTTTATCATCAGAGCAACAGGGAAAAGTAGAGCCCGATGCTGTAAGTGACGCCCATGAACTAATCGAAGATCTTGAGTTAGATCATGATAGAGTATATCAATTACAAGATGAAAATAAGATAGATGAATTGTTTAAGTATCTTCTTGTTAAGCAAAGTAACCTTTTAGGGAAACGAATCCCCAATGTCTTCGATGAGATTGAAGGAGAAGTTGAGCTGCTATGCCCGGATTTTCTCCTCCAAGAAGGCAGCGTTCTCGATGAGATGTTAAAGATAGTTCAAGAAGATGATTGGAAGCAAGTCGAAATTGTCGGTTGGCTTTATCAATTTTATATTGAAGAAGAAAAGGATGCTGTATTTGCACAAGCTCGCTCGAAAAAGATCTCCAAACAACAGTTGCCCGCAGCGACACAATTTTTTACTCCCGACTGGATTGTCCAATACATGGTTGACAATTCCCTTGGGCAATGGTGGATCGAACATAAAAAAGATGATAGCTTCGCAAAAAAGTTAAACTATTATTTGGAGCCGGCAGAGCAAACGGGAGACGTACAAAAACAGATGGAGGAACTAAGCGGTGGTGAAAAAGCATTAGAAGATATTAAAATCATGGATCCGGCTGCTGGTTCTGGCCATATTCTCGTTTATGCATTTGATGTCTTATATGCTATGTATGAAGAAAGCGGCTATTCCGCACGTGACATTCCTACACTCATTTTAAAGCACAATTTATATGGCCTAGATGTGGATAAACGCGCCGTACAACTAGCCACATTTGCGCTTATTATGAAAGCAAGAGAGAAAGATCGCCGTTTCTTACGTACAAATAAAGACCTGGATATTCACGTCATGGATTTTGAAGATAGCAATATATTGACAGACGAAGACATCGAAATGTTTGCGTTGGATTCCGGTCTTAATGAGGAGTTACAAGAATTAAGGCGTTTGTTTGAGGATGCTAAGTTGTATGGTTCGTTGATAGAAGTTCCTAATTTCGATTGGGATGCATTATTTTCATTAGATCAACGATGGGATGATCGTGAAAGCAATTTATTAGAATACGAGTTTAAAGCTTTTAAACGTCCTGTGATCACGCAATTGATTAAACAAGGACTATTGTTGAAAAAAGACAGATATGACTTTGCAATTACCAACCCGCCATACATGGGTCGAGGTAGTATGCATGCGGATATGAGTCATTACGTAAAGAAAAGATATCCAGATAGCAAAGCTGATCTATATGCGATGTTTATGGAAGTGAACCAAAGGCTTGTGAAAGAAGCAGGATTCATAGGCATGATTAATATGCACTCGTGGATGTTCTTGTCCACCTTTGAACGTTTCAGAGTCAAAATGTTGTCTACTAATCAAATCTATTCAATGACTCATTTAGGCACTCGTGCGTTTGCAGAAATTAGTGGTGAGGTAGTGCAAACGACTAGTTTTATTTTCAGAAAAACTCTATTAGATGACTATAATAGCAAATTTATTAGATTGGTAGATATTAAAAATCCTGATGATAAAAAGCTTTATTTAAATGATAGCAATAAATTTTATCAAATTCCCCAAGATGGGTTCAAGGATATCCCAGGTTATCCAATAGCTTATTGGGTCACTGACCAAGTTAGGAAAATTTACAGGGAAAACCCTAAGCTTGGTGATGTAGCTGAGGCTAAGCAAGGGTTAGCGACAGGTGATAATAATAGGTTTTTACGTTTATGGCCGGAAGTGAATATAAAGAATGTAGGTTTATACATTTCAAACAGTGAACAAGCCATGCAATCAGGATGCAAATGGTTCCCGACAACTAAAGGTGGAAGTTATAGAAAATGGTATGGAAATTTGGACTATGTAATCAATTGGGAGAGTGAGGGAAGTGAAATAAAAAATTTTGTTGATGAAAATAATAAGCAACGCTCTGTCATAAGGAATCCTTCATACTATTTTCAAAAAGGGATAACTTGGTCAACTATTTCAAGTTCCGCAATCTCATTCAGGTTACATCAAAATGGGATTTTTGAAACTAAAGGATCTGTCATTTTTCCTAGCCATGAAGATGATTTTTATTACTTGTTCGGCCTTCTTAATACTAACCTGGTTAATAAGTTTATATATATAATCTCACCAACTTTAGATTTTCATGAAGGACCTGTGAGTAAGCTTCCAGTAGTTGTTAGTTCTGAGAATGATAAAGAAAAAATTACTCATTTAGTAAAAGAAAACATTGAGATCAGTAAATCAGATTATGATTCATTTGAAAAATCAAGGTCATTTAAATGCCATCCATTAGTAAAAAGCGGAAATGCCCTGCCAACACTTTCGGAAGCATTTGAAAAATGGTGTGAAGAAACTTATAACAGATTCATTAACTTAAAAAGCAATGAAACAACGTTAAATAAACGCTTTATTGATCTATATCATTTAAATAATGAAATCAATAGTGATATCGATAATAATGAGGTTTCGGTCAATCTAGCAGACCTCCCGCGCGACATTCGTAGCTTCCTCTCCTACTGTGTCGGCGTCATATTTGGTCGTTATTCTCTCGACACGCCAGGTCTCGCTTACGCTGGTGGCGAGTGGGATGCTAGCCAATACAAAACGGTGATCCCGGAACCGGATAATATTATTCCAATCACCAATGAGCCGTATTTTGAAAATGATATCGTCACTCGTGTCGTGGAGATTGTGGAGAGGGTATACGGCGAAGATACACTCGAGGAGAACTTAGAATTTATTGCTGACGCTTTAGAACGAAAAGGGTCTGAAACTGCACGGGAGCGGATCCGTCGTTATTTTGTCAAAGAGTTTTATAAAGATCATCTCAAAACCTACCAGAAACGTCCGATTTATTGGATGTTTTCCAGTGGCAGGCAAAATGGTTTTCAGGCGCTCATGTATTTACATCGTTATGACAAGGATACGATTGCGCGTGTGCGGACAGATTATTTGCATCTTCTGCAGCGGAAAATGGAAGATGAAGTTAGCCGATTAGGTGAAACCATCAATAGCGAAGCGGGAAGTCGTGAAAAAGCACAAGCGAGAAAACGAAGAGAAAAGCTATCAAAGGAACTTGCCGAAATGCGGTCATATGATGAAATCATCTCGCACCAAGCCAATCGGCGCATAGAACTTGATCTAGACGATGGCGTGAAGGTCAATTACGCGAAACTGCAATATTTAGCGTTAGAAGATAGTGAGCAACAAGGGAAAGATCAGCTGCTTCTTAAAAAACTTTAACATTTTGTCAGTATGGTTGGCTTCACCATGCTGGCTTATTTTTTTAGTAATCGAAATCTGTTATTCTTAGGCTATTGAGTACGATAGGAAAGGAACTAGCGGGATGAGAGAAGAATTAGCGCCACGATTACAGCATTTATTTGAACGCGAATTAAAACGTGGCCAGACTCGTCATATTGTTTTTTGGTATGATGCCAACGCGGATTATCAGAAAGAAATACATGATATCCATCTGGATCAGGTGCAAATTCTTGATGGTAGTACATACGGTCAGTTTCAAATGAAATATGAAATTGAAGCGGGTAGTCATGACCACCTGTTATTATATTTTCCTTACCCGCAGCCGGAGATCCAAGAAGACTGGTTAAGGGACGTTTATGAGTACAGCATGTCTTTTCATATGGATCATATCGCCATGTTAATGGAGGATCTAGCATTAGAAGGTGAACGGCTAAGGGCGGCTTTTGACCGCTACAGCATCTTTTTCCGGGCGAGGGACCGAAGAGAAACATTTCGAAAAGTAGCGGGTAGGCTCTATATTCAACGTGAAGATGATGTAGATTTAGCCGTCATGTCTGCCGTAACAAAAGTAGACACGATTCATTTCTTTTCAGTCGTAAAACATATTGTAAGCGGTGAAACGGAAGCCGAGAATAAGGCATGGAGCCGGTTACAAAAATACGGCAGAAGGGATGTATTTTGGGATTGGACACAGCGTTATTTTGGATATCCATTGAAAGGAAACAAGCCTTCCATTTCAGGCTTTATTAAAAGTTTATTGTTAACTCATTCCTCGGATGAAGTGGGTATTGCATTTCCGGGAAAGGAAGAAGCTACCCCTTTGGATCCGGTAAATTGTGAAGTACTTATTAATCAATGGCAAAACGATCCCCAATATTATCAAGCATATCGAACGCTGGCAAATAAATATGAACAAAGTGATGACGTTTTCAAGTTATTAAGCTCCGTGTCAGAAGAAAAACTCTTACATGGAGATACATTTGCATTTTTTGATGACAAGATCATTGCCTATACGATTGAGCGTCTCGTTGAAGGCGGTCAAAATTTTAATCGCTACCAGCAATTGATCACTGCTAGACGCTCGACCCATTGGTGGGATCTTTATAAAGATAAATATCAAGCCATAGAGGCCGCGATTGCTTTAAAAGCAGGCGTGTGGTCTCTGGAGCAAGAAGGTCTCCCATACATTAAAGAGGAGCTATTCGATTATTATCGAAACGATGGCTATCGTTTTGATGGAAACTATCGCAAGTTTTACACAGCATACGATCAGGTACAGAGTCGATCATCCATTTTAGATGGGCTAAAAGATGAAGTTGAGGAGATCTACCACTATTTTCTTGATACATTGGACTTTAAGTGGAGTGATGCGTTGGCCCATGAAGGTGGCTTAGAAGTCGGTGATGTACCCGCACAAAATAAATTTTACACTCATTTTGTGCGAAAACTAGCGAAAAAGCAAAGGGTCTATGTCATCATTTCAGACGCCTTCCGTTATGCCCTTGCTCGTGATTTAAGTGATCAGCTCAACAACCAAAATAAATATACAGCAGAGCTTCATGCCATGTTGGGGCAAGTTCCTTCGTATACACCGCTAGGAATGGCCTCTTTATTGCCGCATCGAACATTATCTTATCAAAACAACAGTTATCTGCTAGATGGACAACCGACAAATAGTACGAAAGCCCGTGAAGCTGTATTGCAACAAAAAGAGCCTGACTCGATGGCTATCACTTATTCCGATCTGCAGTCACTTTCAAAACAAGCATTGCGGGAACGGTTGCGTGGCCAGCGAATCGTTTATATTTATCATAATGTTGTCGATAACCTTGGTGAACAAGGACCAAGCGAACATCAAGTACTTACCGCTGGTGATCGTGCTGTTGAAGAATTGGAGGGTCTCATCCTACGACTTTTTAATACGGTATCAGCTGGTGATTTTTTAGTGACCGCAGATCATGGCTTTATTTATACGAGAGATCCGTTAGGAGAAAGATCGAAACGGCCTATAGATGGGTTAAGTGGGGATCTAGAGAATCATCGCTTTATTGTGAATGATTCCCCAGATAGAGATCAAGGGACGTTGACCTTTCCGTTTCCGGCAGATACAGATCACCCTTTATATGTCCATGTTCCGAAAGGAACCACTCGCTTCAAAGTTCGGGGTGGGGGAGAGAATTATGTACATGGTGGTGCATCATTACAGGAATTAACCATCCCCGTTCTTCATGTTCAAACAAGCCGAAAAGGTCGAAGCGAAGGAGATGCCCCTGTAAATATTCAGTTGACGAGTTTAACACGAAAGCTAACCAATAGCGTAACGTACCTTGATTTTCTTCAAAGTGAACGTGTAGCGGATCGACGGCGACCGGCTCGTTATCTCGCTTGCTTTGTCTCCGAAGAAGGCACAGTGGTATCAAACGTCGTCCACATCATTGCAGATGCTACAAGCTCGCAACCCCAAGAACGCGTCTATAAAGAAAAATTCGTGCTCGCCCAAGGTGAACATGATCCGAGTACGACGTATGACCTTTTGGTGACTTATGAGGATGGTACTGAGTATATGCGTATTCCGTTTGCAGTTGATATATTGTCGAGTATATGACTCAGGGGATTCCCTTCCTAATTGAATCTTGAGGAGGGAAATAAGACTATGAAGTTTTCACCTAATGTTTTTCACATGTGTAAAAAATGCGGGGAAACCATTCTGTTTAGCTTCTGCCGTTGTTAATTATTATATAGGCGTTTGGATCGTCCCCTTTATATCAGGATTGATGGCACAGGCACATTTATATTATCGATAGAAGGCTTAGTCGTAGCATATTTAGTAATACCAATTAAGCAGGGGGAAGTTCCATGCCCAGAAAACTCATCCTAAGCAGAAAAGGTTTCGATGGAAGCGCCGGCGGGAAACCGAGCCCGATCCTGGATAACAAGTTCGTGTCGCTGCCCATCCCAAGCGCAGATTCCGGCATTTTCTATAAAGACATGGCGTTCTCATCACAGGAAAATTACTTGAAGATCATGAAGGATTTGGGGATTAAGCAGTTTTCCGAAGCGCATCTGGATCCTGATCTGCAGCGATCGCTGTTGGATCGTCGTCCGGAAGAGTGGCGTGGGTTGTTTGGTCAATCGGGGATTTCCCAGGGGACGTTACATAACCGCGATGTCGGGGAAGGCGATATTTTTCTTTTTTTCGGGTGGTTTAAGGAAGCAAGAAAAGAAGATGGTGTTTGGAGGTATGTTCCTCATGCTCCCGATATCCACGCGATTTTCGGCTATTTGGAAGTGGATCGTGCATTGGATATCAAGGCTGGGGATCCGATCCCTTCATGGACATCTTATCATCCGCATATTAAAAACAGTCATGAACATCAGAAAGGCCGCAATAGTGTTTACATGGCCACACCAACATTCAGCAAGAACGCCAAACAGACAGGGTGGGGTTGTTTTCACTACGCCCCCCGGCTTGTCCTTACCGACGAAGCCAAAACAGCTCGGTCGTTTTGGAGATTGCCGGCTTGTTTTCAAGGAGAGCAAGATCAATTCATTCCTAAAATCAAGACGTGGAATGTGCTTCGCGACGGTTCCATCGAAATGCAAACAACAGGAAGGGGAGATCAGGAAATGTATGTGAGTAGTAACTCGAAGGTTGTGGAATGGGCAGAGGAGTTGATTATGAACTGCTCCATTTATAAATAAGGGGAATAGTTATATGGATGAACGCGAAATGAACCGCAAAGGCACAGCCGATCATGAAATTCGCATCCATAAAAAAGAAACTAATGGATGTGCCCAATGGGTGGATCCAGAGTTTTTCGAAATTCTGAATGAAGGAATGGAAGAATATCATGATACGTTGAAAGGACTCAAGGATCGCTGACATGACCATCAGGTATTTAACAGTATTCAGATAAATACACACTCTCCCACTGAACAAATCAGAATTAATGCTATCGATTTTTCCGTAAAAATGAAAAGAATTGATGACATATTCAGGCTAATGAGTAAAATCGCGTAGCCTTGGTGCTTTCCTTCGCTGTAGTGTCCTCCATAAAAATTTATGCGTGACTACCGTGACGATGAAGCCATCAATGTAGAAATTCAGTGTACGAATCAACATGATCGATTTAAGCTTACGATATATTATTGGTCGGGCACCTACCGGACTTCGGGCCTGAACATCCATGAGTATGTCATGGGTGGGTTGGATCGCTACATTACGATTCAGCTTTAGCTGTCTTCCAAGCCCATTCCGCATGCTTATGGCACCGCACTAATGGTGGATGCTGCGGCGACACAGAAGATCTAGACGAGAGTTCACTACCTCTCTCTTCTAATCATCCTGCACGTATGATAGCGTTTGGCCTCCTTAATAACCTGCACCTGCCGCATAATAACTCCCCTCTCTCTTTTCCGCTTTGCCATCCGTCACGACCTGTTTTAGAAAAATACTCGCGTCTCTACCGCTCCATCCCAGTGCTTGTGTTAATTCTTCCGTAATCGTTGATTCATGTAAACCTGGGTTATGTTTTATAAACTCATAGACTTGTTGCAGTGGTTCGGTCATTTCCTCCAGGGTGTCCACTTTGTCGATTTCTTCTGCAACCCCCAATCGTTCGTCAGGGAGGTATAAAAATAAAAGATCAGTCACCGCGCTGCCAAAGGAGTAATGTTCGTCATATTCCATCGCCCGTTTCATGACGCGGAGGGCTTCTTCTTTTTCGCCTTGATCTAAATATAATGATACCACCGCCCCTACACCTGGGATGCGGACAGAGTCTTGTTCCAAATGGGGAGAATTGGCTGAATTTTGAAAAGTATCCATTAAATGCAACATCCTGCGCGGTGTTTGCTGAAATGTAAACAAATGATCGAGCTGTTTTTGCCCGTAATGGATGCATAATTCCCTGGATCTGTGGCTATCTTTTCTAAATCTCCAATAATATTCAACAAAAATACCGTAAGTGAAGTGGAGATGAATCGGGTGATGTTTATTGATTTTCTCGGATTTTTTCAATAATTTCAGCGCTTTTTTATCATTTTTGTCAAATAAGTGTCGAGCTTGGATATAGATTGGATCTGTATTCACCATCGTACTCCACCTCCTATCTATTTTCATCGTATCACGTTTCGTGGAAGATCAATAGGCAGGCGGAAGTACCAACACCCTGCCTTCATTCTTCCTTAAATAATTCTTTTTCCCGCCATTTTCCATATCGGTAATAAAGATAAGCGAACAGACTGCCGATGATGAAGCTGACGCCCATGCCAATGGCGATACCTGTATCTCCAAGCCAGGAGGAAAATAAGGATGTTAATGGATAGCGAAGGACCCAGAAGGAAATCAGATTGAGAACTAATACTTGATACATGGCTCCCGCGGCGCGAACAATTCCGTTCAGTACAAAATTGATGCCGAGAAATGGATAACAGAGGGCGACGATTTGCAAATATCTTGTTCCAAATTCCACGGCCTCTTCGTCTTGAATAAAAAGCTGAATACCGTATTCAGCAAAAATCACGATGAGCACACCAATGCTAAGCATAACCGCGAAATTATACAGAACGGCATACTTGGTAATGGCTGTGACCCTTCCCCAATTTCCGACGCCAATGTTTTGCCCGGCCATACTGTTCACCGCTGTTCCTAGTGCCATCGCTGGAAGCATGATGAGGCTGTCTAGTCTTTGCGCGGCGCTAAATCCGGCGACTATATCCTCGCCAAAAGTGGTTACTACACTCATAATCGCGGCAACACCAGCGGAGATGACGGCCATTTGTAACCCTGAGGGGATGCCAAGCTTAAGAATCAATCCCACCTCTATTTTTTTAGGTAAGGTAGGAATGATAAAAGGAACGGCCCCTCGGCGCAGGACGAAGACAAGCCCATATATAAACGCACTCCCTTGGGAGACCACCGTGGCATAAGCGGCCCCTTCGATGCCCCAATCAAAACCTGCGATGAATAATGGGTCTAAGATAATGTTAAGGAAAACTGCAATCGCTACGAAACGCATCGGGCTTTTGCTGTCGCCTAATGCACGGAGAATCGTTGCGATAAAATTATATCCGAATAAAAAAAGCATCCCGAGGAAGTTGATTTGCAAATAGGCGGTGGCTGATGCCATCATACTTTCCGGTGTACCGATCAGCCGCAATAATTCTTCGGAAAATATGGTGCCAGCAATTCCGATCCCGATCGATAATATGCTCAATACGACGACAAAGGCATTGAGATAACGTCTGAGTCCTTCCTCGTTATCTTGTCCTTTTTGTTGAGATAGGATCGTTAAAGATGCATTGTTTAGACCAATGACGAACGAAAGCATCGTAAAAACAATCGTACTGGAAACTGCCACTGAACCTAACGCGTTCTCGCCAAGCAAGTTACCGACCCACAAGCTATCGGTAAACTGAAAGGACGTTTGCAGAAGGTTCGTGAGCATAATCGGTCCTGAAAAAAGGATGAGCGTTTTAAAAATATTCCCTTGCGTAAAATCTTGCTGCTGACTCATGGGAAGGCCATCCTTTCAGAGTTTCTATCGCTTATTTTACCATGATGAAGGTGGTGCCTTCTATATGGAGGCTCTCGCTCATACGTTGGGAGGATGCTCGGCCTTGGGAAAA
This sequence comes from Geomicrobium halophilum, assembly GCF_014207655.1. Taxonomy (GTDB): domain Bacteria; phylum Bacillota; class Bacilli; order Bacillales; family Marinococcaceae; genus Geomicrobium; species Geomicrobium halophilum. The sequence goes on from NZ_JACHHJ010000005.1 coordinate 34,359, forward strand.
GGACAGCTGCAAGTCACCTGTGACTTGGAAGCTGTCCTTTTCGGCGCAAGCAGGAGAAG
>NZ_JACHHJ010000005.1:34510-254940 GCF_014207655.1 Geomicrobium halophilum
GAGGAAGATTCGGCGCAAGCAGGAGAAGATTCGGCGCAAGCAGGAGAAGATTCGGCGCAAGCAGGAGAAGATTCGGCGCAAGCAGGAGAAGATTCGGCGCAAGCAGGAGAAGATTCGGCGAACCACAAGAAGTACGGTGTAACCTTTCTTTTGGCCCCACGTCTAAGAGGGTAAAAGGAGGTGGTCATGGTGCATAGGTGGTACAAAATTTTAGTGCCCTCGGTTCTTGCGCTCGGGCTTTCTGGGTGCGGAACCGGTGAGGGAGATAACGGTGACGCTGCAGTGGACGTTCCTGAGGATGCTGAACCTTCAGCGGATGTGCTTGATGCTCAGCGTTCGTTTGGGGTGGAGCTTTTCCAAAAAGCTTGGGAGGAGGATCGCAATACGCTTCTTTCCCCGGTTAGTGCTTATATGGCGCTTGCCATGACGTTGAATGGCGCCGATGGAGATACACATGCGGAAATGGCTGAAACGCTTGGGGTTACAGAGAATGAGATGGGGGAATTAAATGAAACGATGCAGGTTATGCTCGCTGAAATGACTTCTTCTGAGGATGTAACGTTTGAACTTGCAAACTCCATTTGGGCAGAGGAGGGCCGAGCTGTTGACGAAGATTTTCATCAAGTGATGGAGGAATACTATGATGCTTCTTTTCATGAGGTTGATTTTTCGGATCCAGCCACTGAAGACACAATGAACGATTGGGTGAGCGACGAGACGAATGGCATGATTGATGATCTCGTTGATGGTCTGGACCCTGATATGGTGATGATGTTGGTGAATGCACTATATTTTCAAGGTGATTGGACGCTGCCATTTGATGAAGAAGCCACGTATGAAGAAACGTTTACGACCGCTTCCGGAGAGGAGGAAACGGTTAATATGATGACAGAAACCGAGGATTATGCTTACGGGACCTTTGATGGCTATGAAGCTGTTGAGCTTCCCTATGGTGAAAATGAAGATTTTTCTATGATCGCAGCTTTGCCAGATGAAGATGCAGATCCTGGCGATGTGTTGAACTCGTGGCAAGATCCGGAGTGGTTGGAAGAGCTGGATGAGCAAGAGGTTCAAGTAAATTTTCCATCTTTTGAAATTGAAGAAGACAATGTTCTTCATCCAATTTTACAAGAAATGAGCATGATCGAAGCGTTTGATTCGGAAGCAGCGGAGTTTCCGCATTTATTTGCAGAAGGTGGGGGTGGTTTCTTCATAAGTGGAGTTCAGCAAATGACGAAAATGGAAGTGACTGAGGAAGGGACAGAAGCGGCAGCTGCCACAGGTGTCGGGGTTACTTCTGTATCGAGCTCGACTTCGATGACGTTTGACCGTCCGTTCTTTTTGCTGCTTATGGAAAATGAAACGAAGACGCCACTGTTTATGGGGTATGTAGAGAACCCAGCTGATTGACGTCAGCGGGTGGATCGTTTACGCTGTAAGTAATTAAAAAGGTCAGGAGGTTCACATTTATCCAATGAAGTAATCACGCGTGTTTATCCCATATTTTTAACGAACGGGATACGTGTGTGCTTTTTTGGATATAGAATGTGGACACCTATATCCATATCCTCGTATTCCGTCGCGGGCACAGCTCGGGACTTTTTTTAATGGTACTGGAGGGATGGGGTATGAAGATGTTTATTTTTCAGGCGACGAATCTAGCAAAAGAGTGGAACGGGAATGTTTTGTTTCGAGATGTTGACCTTGAGTTAAAGCAAGGTGAGCATGTGGCTCTTTTTGGGAAAAATGGGACTGGAAAAACAACGTTATTGAATGGCTTATTAGGAAGGATCGCCTTTGATGAAGGGAACATCCATCGATTGGTTCCTTTGTCTCAATGGGTAATATTGGATCAAGAATTGGAATCAAAATTAACTGTACGGGAGTTTGTGGAGACAGGAGCAGTTGAACGTTCTACGTTAAAGAAGGAACTTAAAAAGATAGAGCTTCGCATGGCTGATCCTGAGCAAGCAATGGATGAAGCAGTGATGGAAGAATATAGCGAGCTACATGATCGGTTTCTACAAGCCGATGGTTATCAACTAGAAACTGATGTTGAAAAATGTTTGCAAGAAGTTACACTTTCTCCCGATATTTGGGACAGTCCAGTCGATCAATTGAGTGGAGGGCAAAAAACACGAACCCAGTTAGCAAGAATTCTTATCCACCATCCAGCATGCTTGATGATGGATGAACCTACGAATCACTTGGATCAAGAAACCATTGAGTGGCTGGAAGAGTGGCTGCAGCGTTATGAGGGAGCGGTGTTATTTGTTTCCCATGATCGTTATTTTTTAGACCGTACTGCAGATGCCATCTTAGAGTTGGGCACAGATGGCTGCAAACGCTATACCGGAGGTTACACAGAATATAAAAAACAGAAAGATCTTGAATGGCAGACACAGGAAACATTGTACCGCAAACAGGAACAGAAACGTCAGGATTTGTTGGAAACCATTCGCAATTATCAGGAATGGTACCAACAGGCGCATCAATCAGCGGGGAAAAATGATTTTGCGAGAGCAAAAGCTAAGAAAAATGTCTCTCGTTTTAAAGCAAAGGAAAGGGAACTTGAACGCCTGGAAAATGATCAGGTTCAAAAACCGCAGAAAGCTCAACGGATGAATATGCAATTAGGCCCGCATTCGTTTTCCGCGAGGACGTTATTACGGTTAGAGGATGTTTCTTTTTCCTATCCTCATTTCCATTTGTTCGAGGAATTAAATGTAACTGTCAATCGTGGAGACCGAATCGCGGTGATTGGCCCCAATGGATCTGGAAAAACCACACTTTTAAAACTTATGATCGGATCGCTTTCGCCGTCTTCAGGGGCAGTCAAAATGAATCCGCAAACAAAGGTTGGGTATTTCGCACAGGAACTGGATCATTTACAAGAAGAGCAAACCATTCTTGATTATTTTTTATCCATTCCAGATGTCGTTCAATCAGAGATTCGAACGCTTCTCGGAAGTTTTCTTTTTTCGAAAGATGCGGTTTATAAAAAGATTGGCGATTTGAGTATGGGGGAGAAATGTCGGATCGCGTTTTTAAAACTGTATTTAAGTGAAGCAAACTTGCTCGTCCTCGATGAACCGACGAATTTCCTTGATATTGATACACGAGAAGTGATGGAAGCAGTTTTGGAAAGCTACAGCGGTGCGTTTGTTCTCGTCTCCCATGATCGCTATTTACTCGAAAATATGGCAAATCGTATTTGGCGTTTGGACGGAGTCGACGTAGAAGATTATCAAGGAAATTACACTGAATATCAGGAGTATCAGGAACAACCTAAATTAAATGCTGAAGATCAGGGGAGGGAAAATGAGCTTCGACAGCTCCAACTAGAGCTGACAGCTTTAATCACCACGGATATGGAAGGTGAAGCAGAGGAAGAAAAGGAAGAAAAGCTCAATCGTATAAAAGAAGTCAGAAGACAGATTCAGAAAATTGAGGGGAGCTTTGAGTAAGTGGAAAGTTGGTTCGCGCGTGAAAAGGACAGCAGCATGTCATGGAATGGCTTTTGAGCTGTCCTTTATAGGCAGGTAAGAAGTATAAATCAACTTTCTTATCTGCATGAGTGCAACTCAGACTTTCACCATAAAGCCAAGTTTTCTAATAGGATCGGGGGACATCCTTCATAATAATTATAATGTTGCTAAAATTTAACGGATATATTAGTATATTAACAATATCAAAGATTTTTAATGAGGTGGGTACATATGAAAAAGTTACTGCCGATCATAGGGGCTAGCTTGTTTCTTGGGGCAACGGCATGTACGGATGACGATGATGTTAGTACAGATACGGATGGAACAGAAGATGCGGCAGGGGAGGAAGAAGCCTCTGACTCTGTTGATGGGGGCAATATGATTTTTGCTATGCCTTCGGATGCGGTTACGCTTGATCCGCAAGCCTCCACTGATCTACCTTCCAATATTATCGCGGATAATGTATATGAGTCATTACTGTATTACGATGAGAATACAGAGATTCAGCCGCGGCTGGCGGAAAGTTATGAGCAATTAGATGAACATACGTGGGAGTTTAATCTTGAAGAGAATGTGACGTTCCATGATGGAGAACCTTTCAACGCATATGCTGTCGTGGCGACTTTTGATCGTCTTCTGGATCCTGAAATGGCCTCCCCGCGTGCCTTGCTTTTTGAACTAGTAGAGGATGTAGAAGCTGTTGGTGAATATACTGTGGAAATCACAACGAGTGACCCGTATGCTCCCTTACCTGCTCATATGGCTCATGTTTCGGCTGGTATTTTAAGTCCGGCAGCGATTGAAGCGGATGCCGAAGGGGAACAAAGTCTAGATACTAATCCTGTAGGGACAGGCCCTTTTGAATTTGAGAGCTGGGAACAAGGCAATGAAGTCGTGCTCAATAACAATACAGATTATTGGGGAGATCCTGCGAATCTCGACTCACTCACCTTTAGCGTTGTCCCTGAACAAGGCACACGGATTGGGATGCTAGAAAACGGAGAAGCACATTTTGTTCAACAAGTTGAGCCGGCAAATATCCCCCAAGTGGAGGCCATAGACGGGGCTCACCTAGTGAGTGAGGAAGGTTTTGGTTTTGATTATATCGGATTCAATACAGAGAATGAACCCTTTGATGATCCTCAGGTAAGGCGGGCTTTATCCATGGCCCTTGATAAAGAAGTCATTGTGGAAGGTCTATATGAAGGTTATGGCACGGTCGCCGATGGGCCGCTGCCTGACATGACGTTCGGGTCCAGTGATAATGTCGATCCTTTACCTTATGATCCTGAACAGGCGCAAGAGTTGTTGGGTGAAGCAGGATATGGAGATGGTTTTTCGGCTACTCTTATGACCAACGATGCTAATCCGATGCGGCTGCAGATTGCTGAGTTAGTCCAAGACGAACTATCTCAACTCGGTGTAGATGTATCCATTGAGCAGATGGAATGGGGAGCTTACCTTGATGCTGTAACGGAAGGCGAAGCGGGAGATATGTATATTCTCGGCTGGTCGGCCCAGACGGGTGACGCGGATTTTGCGCTTCAGCCCAATTTTCACTCGGATAACATCGGCCCTCCGGGAAATCATACTCGTTATGAAAACGAAGAAGTCGATGAACTGTTAGTCGAAGCCAGCCAAGAGATGGACGAAGAGGCTCGTCTTCAGTTATACGAAGAAGTGGAACAAATTCTGATTGATGAGGCACCGATGATTTATACCTTGCATACGGATTATGTGGTTGGTATTTCAGATAGCGTTGAAGGTTTTGTTCAACAGCCGAGCGGTCTTTTCATTCTGGAAAACGTAACGATTTCAGAAGAAGCTGAGGGAACTGGGTACTAAGCACTTATTTCTTTATTATTCACATTCAATCCATTATCCTTGAAACAAACTAGCTGAAAAAAGAAGGTCATATTTCAATGAAGCACATCTATAGTAACATCATTCAGTTTCGAGGAAATCATTATGATTTTGGCTATATGCAAGGAAAAAAACTCAAAGATTCACTTATGGTAAAAAATAGGGAAAATCAATGGAAGGTTCGAAAACCGAGGTTTATCATCGATGCAGCCGAAGTAAAACAGGCAATCCTGCCCTTTGCCCCTGGAGTTTGGGATGAACTGCTTGGCTTGCAGGATGCATTGGAATGGCCGATAGAACGGGTGTTGCAAGAGTTTGGGGGATATCGCTTGAATATTAACCGTTCCGGTTGTTCGATCCTTGCAGGAGAAAATTATTTTATCCGTAATTATGATTATCATCCCAAGACTTACGATGGGCGGTACCTCTTGTACCAACCCACGGATCAAGGTTATGCCATGATTGGTCCGAGTCAACGGATCACTGGACGGATGGATGGTATGAATGAAAAAGGGCTGGTGATGGGTTATAACCTCACCAATCGTAGAAAGCCGGGGGATGGTTTCATTTGCAGTATGATTGGCCGACTGATATTAGAGTCGTGTGCAAATGTAACGGAAGCGGTAGAGATGGTGCGAGAAATTCCCCATCGTCACTCCTTTAGCTACGCTGTATATGATTCCGTTGATGAGATGGTGGTCATTGAATCTTCCCCGCGGGGTGTTGAGGCACGTGCTGCGACCGCTTGTACGAATCATTTTGAAAGATTGAAGCAGGAAAATCGATTTAACCTTGATGATTCAATGCTCCGCTTGGCATTGATGGAGGCGTCTGATGCCGGCAATGCTTACGACGCCTTTCGATTGCTCAACGATACGGATAATGACATTTTTTCTACAAAATATAAGAGCTGGGCAGGGACCATTCATACATCTGCATACATTCCTTCGGAAATGAAAGCCTGGATCGGCTTAGGCGGGGATCAGGACCCGATTGAATTTGATTTTACGAAATGGCTTGAAGGAGAAGATGTTGACAAAGACAGGATTACAGGTGAAGTAGATACGGATCTGCCGTTTGTTCATATGGATGAAAAGGCGGATTGGTTTCAGAGAAGGTAGGTCTTTGGAGGCAAGGACCTATCGTTTTTTATGGTTAGAGCAAACACATACGTTGACAGAATGGGACTCTATATTAAAATAGTACTAGGTTTAAAAAGGAGTGAGCCGGGTTTGATAGACGTTCAAAACTTAAAAAAATCCTATAAATCATTTCAGGCTGTTAACAACAGCAACTTTCATGTTAAAGAAGGAGAAATTTTTGGCTTCCTTGGTCCCAATGGAGCAGGGAAAAGTACGACGATTAACATATTATCCACGATGCTTAAGCCAACGAGCGGTGAGGTGACCATTAATGGATACGATGTGACAAAACACCGAAACCGCGTGCGCGAGAGCATAGGTATTATTTTTCAGGAAAACACGCTAGATGAGAAATTAACAGCAAAAGAAAATTTAATGCTTCATTGTAAATTTTACGGGGTTCCACGGTTGAAACGAAAAGCCCGGATTAATGAAGTGCTGGAAATCGTTGATCTTAAAGATAGCGTCAATAGTCTTGTGGAGAAATTCTCCGGTGGTATGCAACGGCGGTTGGAAATTGCCCGCGGACTGCTCCATTATCCGAAAGTCCTCTTTCTCGATGAGCCATCCGTTGGACTTGATCCGCAAACGAGGGCTCACATCTGGGAATATATTTTAAGGCTAAAAGAAAAAGAGAACATTACGATGTTTTTAACAACCCATTATTTGGATGAAGCTGAGATCAGTGACCGTGTGGCGATTATGGATCACGGGGACATTATCGCGATTGACAAACCGAAAAAATTAAAACAGCAGCTCGGCGGCGATATTATTGAAATGACAACGACGGATAATGAAGCCGCGATCCAAGAGATCAAGGCTAATTTCGATGTCGTCGACGTATCGTTAAAGGACGACGTGATTTACTGTAAAGTAGAAAATAGTGATGCGTTTGTATCGAATTTCATTAAAACACTTCAGACCCCGCTTACTGGGTTGGATATTCGAAAGCCTACGCTGAATGACGTCTTTCTATCGTTTACAGGACGAGAAATCAGGGATTGAGGAGGATGGAATCGTGGAAGGTATTATCGCCATTTGGCAGCGCGATATTATTAAATTTTTTAGAGATCGTGCACGGATGATCGGCTCTTTTTCCATGCCGATTTTATTTTTGGTCGTTTTTGGCGTAGGCATGGGTGGGTCAATGGAATCATTAGTGGCTGCCGGGGTAGGTCCAGAAGAAGATTTTAATTATGTAGAGTTTATCTTTCCGGGTATTGTATCGATGACGTTGCTGATGACTTCGGTTTTTTCTTCCCTCTCAGTGATTCAAGATCGTGATTTTGGCTATATGCGTGAAATTCTTGTTTCACCAGTTTCCCGGGTGAATATCGCCATTGGTAAAATGCTTGGCTCAGCGTCAGTAGCGTTTATACAAGGGGTCATGATGTTTGTGCTTATGCCTTTTCTAGGTATTACCATTGATTTTGTATCATTTTTGCAAGTACTTCCAGTTATGTTTATGATCGCTTGTGCATTTTCCTCACTCGGTCTTTTCGTAGCGAGTTTACTGAATTCGATGCAAGGGTTCCAGCTTGTGGTTAACATTCTAGTAATGCCGATGGTTTTCTTGTCCGGTGCCTTGTTTCCTTTGAACAATATGCCGGGCTGGGTTGATTTTCTTGTGACGCTCAACCCTGTTACTTATGGTGTTGATCTCATGAAACATATTATGATTGATGTGGAGAACTTGAGTGCGATGGTGCAAGAAGAAATGGGACTGAACCTTACATTCTTTGGACAACCCGTGACCATGATGGGTGAAATCATCTTTTTGTTAGGATTTACAACGCTATTAATCCTGCTTGCGACCCTTAGTTTTAGACGGGCAAACGACTAGATAAGGTATGAAACTAGCTTTTTAGCTGGATCAGAACCGTGATGAATCATGGCAATCAGCACAATTGTTATTAAGCTAAAGGACGCTCTTCTCGAATAAGAAGACGTCCTTTTTGAATTGGTTCAGATTAAGTCATAGGTTTATCTGTTCTCGATAGGGTGAGATATGTGAAAGGACTGTTTTTCCCATTCGTAGATACACGCTCCCTCTTATATCCCTTCATATACAAGACGCTCATTTTTGCTTGTCCCCTTTTTATACTAACTCTAACGATAGGCTCCAGTTGTTGAATATTCTCTGTTTTGGTTAAATTGACATTCCTTATTTTGATCTTTCCCTGCATGGATGGTATAATTTCCACGTATCATGATAATGATTCTCATTTTCACAAAGGGGGTATTCGATGCGTTATGCAGTTGATAAATGGAACAACCGTACTTTTCTATTTCCGGGTTTGTTTATACTTATGATTCTTGCTGGCTGTGGGGAGGAAGAAGCAGCTAACGAAGAAGGAACTCAGGAAAATAACGAATCCGGCGAAGAGGATAATGTTATCGAAGTAGAACATGCCTTGGGAACTGCTGAAATAGAAGGTGAGCCTGAGCGGATCGTGACTTTATATCAAGGGGCTACTGATACGGCTGCTGCGCTTGATATTGAGCCAGTCGGAGCTGTGGAATCCTGGTTAGAGCAGCCGATGTATGAATACTTACGAGATGATCTTGAAGACGTTGAGATTGTCGGGGATGAAATTCAGCCGAATCTGGAAGAAATTGCAGCATTGGAACCGGATCTCATAGTTGGTACTTTATCACGGCATGAAGAGGTCTATGATCAGCTTGATGAAATTGCTCCCACTGTCATGACTGATCCTATTAATGATTTTAAGCACACCCTTGATATTATGGGAGAAGCAACTGATCAGGAGGATACCGCAAAACAGCTGCTCCAGGATTGGGATGAAAGGGTTGCTGATTTTCAATCACAAGTTGAGGATGAAGTCGGTGAGGAATGGCCGTTGTCTACTTCTGTATTGAACATTCGCTCGGACGAGGTTCGTATGTTCATGGGAGGATTTCCAGGAAGTATCCTTGATGAAGCCGGATTTGCCCATACGGATGTTCAACAGGAAGCGATTAATGATGAGGAAGATTTTTTAGCATTTACCAATAGGGAGTCCATTCCAGAAATGGATGCTGAGGTCTTCTTTATCTTTACGCAGGGCAACCAAGAAGAGGATGAACTCGAGGAAGCAATGGAAAACTGGACCAGTCATCCATTATGGGATGAGTTGGATGCCGTTGAGAATGATGAAGTGTACATGGTCAATGAAGTGACCTGGAATATGGGTGGGGGCTATATTGCTGCCAATCATATGCTCGATGATTTATATGAAGTGTTCGACCTTGAGCCAGAGGAACCTGGAGAGTAACCAGGTGGATAGGAAACCAGAATTTTAATTTTGTCGGAAAGAGGGGAGAGGGGTGACACATTTATTTTCATCTTCACAAGGGAAAGCCCTTGGACTCGTCATCAGCTGCTGCCTTCTCCTCGTCTCGTTTTTTCTAAGCGTGCGCTTGGGGCAGGTTTCTGTGCCGGGAACCATGATGATCGATGCCATGTTTCGCTTTGATGAAAATTCAGCAGATCATGTTATCATCTATGAACGGTTTTCGCGGGCGGTCACGGCTGCTCTCATCGGTAGCAGCCTTGCTGTTTCCGGTGGGCTTTTGCAGTCTCTAACAAGAAATCCACTCGCTTCTCCCGGGATTTTCGGGATTAATGCCGGCGCATTGTTTTTTGTCGTTTTTTCAGTGGTATTTTTGTCGCTTTCTTCATTGCCGACACTTATATGGATTGCCTTTGGGGGGGCAGGAATTGCAGCTGCTCTCGTTCTTTTTTTAGGATTGATGGGAGCAGACGGCCTTTCACCCATTCGGGTGGTCCTTGCAGGAACGGCTGTTACGGCTCTTTTTACTTCGTTGACCCAGGGAATGCTTGTCGTTAATGAAGCTAATCTGGATCAAATGCTATTGTGGATGGCGGGAACGGTGTCTGGCCGTACGATTGATGTGCTGTTGCCGGTATTGCCTCTAATGATTGGTGCGCTATTCTGTTCTTTTTTATTAGCGAAGCCAGTGAATATTCTTGTATCCGGAGATGACATTGCTAAAGGTCTGGGTCAGAAGACAGTGGTGGTTAAACTTATCCTTGTACTCATTGCCGTATTGCTGGCTGGCGGTTCGGTGGCGATCGGGGGAATGATTGGTTTTATTGGGTTAATTGTCCCTCATATTGCGCGGACACTTGTCGGAAATGATCATTACTGGCTTCTTCCTTATTGTGTCTCTCTTGGAGCAGGCTTACTGATATTGGCGGACATCATCGCCCGGTTCATTATCAGCCCCCAGGAAATGCCGATCGGGATAATGACAGCACTGATAGGCGCTCCTTTCTTTATTTATATTGCGAGAAAGGGGTTTCGAGGAGAATGAGCAAGTATATAACCATTCGCAATCGTTTTGCTTCGTTTAGGGTAGAAAAAAAGCCTCTAGCCGTTATCGCTGTTCTTTGCATTATTCTTTTCCTGTCGATGGTGCTCGGTTTATCGATCGGGAGTACTTGGGTTTCTCCATTTGCTGTTCTTCAACACTTGTTTGGAGCAGGAAGCGGGGCCGATGCCTTTATTATAGATGTCCTTCGTCTTCCCCGAATGGTACTTGCACTGTTGGTCGGGGCCTCGTTAGGCATCGCGGGATTGATTTTGCAGGAAATGGTTCGTAATCCCCTGGCTTCCCCAGATATTATTGGGATCACCAGTGGGGCTTCTGTAGCCGCCGTCGCGTTTATTGCCTTATTCACCGGTATCATTTCTATCAGTGTTTTGCCGTTGGTAGCGATGATGGGGGCAGGGTTGGTTTCACTCCTGATTTATCTTTTGGCATGGAAGAAAGGCGTGACCCCGATTCGTCTTGTCTTAATCGGCATCGGGATGGCTGCGGCGATGGACGCGCTTACCACAATGATGATTGTGTTTAGTCCTATTCGCACAGCCAGCCAGGCATACACGTGGTTAACCGGCAGTGTTTATGGAACCACCTGGGAAGATGTGGCTGCGATGGCACCGTGGGTACTTTTGCTCATGCCTTTGGCTTTCTTATGTATGCGCGCCATCCATGTTCAGCAATTGGGAGATGGAATTGCCGTCGGTTTGGGTGCAAAGATCCAGTGGCAGCGATTTCTTATGATTTTGATCAGCGTTGGGCTGGCAGGTGTGGCTGTCGCTTTTGCTGGCGGTGTCGGATTTGTCGGATTAATGGCTCCCCATATCGGAAGGTTTTTCGTTGGGCGTTCATTCGCTGCTCTTGTTCCTGTGTCTGCCTTAATTGGAGGGTGGATGGTAGTGGTGGCGGATGTTATTGCCCGTACAGCGTTTCTTCCTTTGGACTTGCCGGTAGGAGTTCTAATTTCCGGTATCGGCGCGCCATTCTTTCTCTACTTGCTTTACCGGAATCGTCATTTATAAAAAAGGAGCTTGATGAAGATGACTTTTTTGCAAGCGCATGATCTTACGCTGGGATACCAGGACGCGGTCGTTATCGATGATCTTGACCTTACACTGCCGACAGGGGAAATTACAGTCTTTGTTGGGGCGAACGGGTGTGGAAAGTCGACTTTGCTTCGTTCCCTGGCACGGTTATTAAAGCCAAAAGCCGGAGAGGTCATGCTGGAAAATCAATCGATGAATGAGATGGCAACGAAGGACATTGCCAAGCAATTGGCGATCCTTCCCCAAGGTCCGGTAGCTCCTGAAGGCTTGACGGTATGGCAGCTGGTGAAGCAAGGAAGGTATCCTCACCAAAGCCTGTTGCAGCAATGGAGTAAGCAAGATGAGGCATTCGTGAAACAGGCGCTTAAAGCAACTCAGACGGAACAATTGGCTGATCGAACCGTCCATTCTCTTTCGGGAGGTCAGCGTCAGCGTGTATGGATTGCCATGACATTGGCCCAGAATACCGATATTCTGCTATTGGATGAACCGACCACCTATCTGGATATGGCTCATCAGATCGAGATCTTAGACTTATGTTTTGACCTTAATGAAACTGAAGGGCGTACGGTTGTCATGGTCCTTCATGACTTGAATATGGCCGCCCGCTACGCGCATAAAATCGTAGCAGTCAAAGATAAAACCATTTATACTGAAGGTCGGCCTGAAGACGTCATCACATCCGATATGGTGAAATACGTTTTCGGTATGGAAAGCAAAATCATCGACGACCCTTTATTTGGATCTCCTATGTGCGTTCCTTATGGCAAAGGCCGGAAAAAGAAAAAACCGGCAGCAGAAAAAGAAATCGCTTACGTCAACTGAAAGCATATAAGCGCAGCTCCCGTCTCTCTAAAAAGGACGGGAGCTTTTTAACGGAAAAGCGAAAAGCGGGAGGTGCCGCTCCGAAAAATACGGTACCGTAAATATCAGTGGTCACGCCGCTCAAATAACTCTCCCATCACTGTTCGCCAATCTCCTCCCACCAAAGTTGGGCTTCTCTTTTCGTAACCAGTTCTCATTCCATATATCCATTACACTCCTGATGAAGGGGTTTTGGCCCAGGATTATAGGCATTTGGAAGGAAAAATAGATATTGAAAAGATAAACAATTGACATTGATAATCATTATCAATTAAATTGGAGGTGACACAGCGGATACGAAAAATATTAGATGAAGCGTCATCTTAGTTTGTATGCTTCGCTGTGCTTGGGGGTGTTGGGCTAATGCGAGGGATTGATATGCATGAAAAAAAGGTAAATGAGCGTTCACCTCGTGTTTTCGCTGTCATGGCGGGGAGCTTTTCCTGGTAATGACCAATAGTGCTTTTTAATGCCTTGCTACCATCGCTTGGTGCTTTTTATTAGAACTCTACAGCCAGGGCAAGTTTGTTGAGTACGTTGTATCTTTTGTGACCGCTTGGGAAGAAAAAAGTTGATCTGAATCGGTGGCCGATGCTTCAAGGTGTAAGGAATGGCACTACAGAAGCACAATGGCAGACGATCCAGGAACTATGGGTTTTGCTAGGTGTATTTATGTTGAAAACACTTCCGCTCGCTTTAATGTTAACAAGACGACGATTAAATATGGGTGGTAAACATGCAGGAATTGAAAATTAGAAGCAAAGAAGAAGCGGATCACCATACTTGTAAAACATTATTAAATTGTTATCTAAGAGAATGTGGAGGGGCTAGGGCACTAGCGGTTGACCATGTGGACAACCGTTATCGAGTAGATTTTCCAGCCAGCCATTCTGAAGTTTTTGGCCAGCTTGCATATTATTCAGCGATCGGAGAGCACGAATACGTCAACTATTTTATAGGAGGGGAAGATGTTGGTTACAAGGATATCCTTTCTCTCATTATTCGGGAGTTGTGCGTGATTAAACCTGCCGCTTCCCCGGATCAAAAAATGAGATTCATGGAGAAAGTAAGTAACAGCTTCCATAAATTGTCATTGTTTATTGAGGAAGCGGAACCGCTTCCGGTGAAGGATTATATCAGCTCTGAGCAGTCGCTGATTTACGGACATCCGTTTCACCCATTTCCAAAAAACCGGGAAGGACTTCAGGACAAAGAAATTTATCGATACAGCCCGGAATGCCGTTCGTTTTTCCAGCTTGGTTACGTAGCTGTCCGACACGATTTCTTTCTGGAAGATTGGATCAGTGGGGGAGAGGTTTCCTGGGGCGAAGAAATTGATCGTGAAGCGAAGAAACAGTTAGGTTCGCGATATCAAGAATATCGAATTTTGCCGATGCATCCATGGCAATATCAGCATGTAAAAACGCTCAAACCTATCCGGCAGTATCAAGAAAAACAGGCGCTTGTTTTTCTGGGAATTCTCGGTCCACAAGCTTTTCCTACATCTTCTGTCCGCACGGTTTATCTTCCAGAAAAAAAATGCAATTTGAAACTTCCGCTAAATTTACAAATTACCAACATTAAGAGAAATAATACGTCTATTCAAATGCAACGAACCCTGGAAGCGAGTCGTTACTTAATCGACAGCCAATGTTTTAGCAATGAATCAAATACTGAGGTTTCTTATGAGACAGGGACAATGTCATGCGCGTTTGATGAGCATCTCTCAGAGTTGTTCACTCTGGCCTATCGTCCGGTCGGTTTTGATCCCTCGTCTACGTTTGTGGTTTCAAGCCTTGTGGAGAAAGATCCTATCAGTCGTCTCCCCCGTTTGCAGCATCTGGTTCCGGTCCAGCGGCTGAAAGAGTGGTTGTATCGCTATCTGGACATCTCATTATTGCCGCTAATGCGGGAGGCAAATGCTAAAGGAATTCATTTTGAATCCCACTTACAAAACAGTTTAGTGACGCTTAACGAGGGGATGCCGGAGAAGTTTATCATGAGAGATTTGGAAGGCGTGAGTGTGGAGAGGGAAAAAGCGCCAGTTGGAACCGAAAGAGCAGATACGCTCTTTTACACTAAAGAAGAGGCAAAGCAGCGGACCTGTTATTACTTTTTAATCAACCATCTGGGAACGTTGATTCATACGGTCGCAAGAGTCATGGAAGTGCAAGAAGAGAACGTTTGGAAGATCGTAGATGAAGTGTTGGGCCGGGAAGGCCGACGTACAGGGAATACGTTTATCGAAGAAATACGATCTGTAAAGACTTTTTTGGCAAAAAAGAATATGGTCAGCTGTTTCTTTGAAAATGGGGACACCCCTCAATATGTACCTGTCGCAAATCTTATGAACCAAAAAAGGGGGCAGTAGGATGCCGAGCCAAATCCCTATATTTGCACCGAAACGATCAACTATTGCTGAAGTGAAAGATCGGATCATGCGCCAGACGGTGGAAGCATTCATGTTTGAGGGTATTTTGGAAACCGAACAAAAAGGGGCCAACTGGGAAATCAAAGGAAAAACGAAAACTGGAAACGATGTGATCTACACATTTAACGCAGAACGAAAGTGGTCCTTCAATCGCGTGAAAGTTAAGCCTTATTCATTTTTACGTGAAGCATCGTCTTGTACCGATCTCCATCTTTTTTTGGAAGAAGTCGTGCAAAATAACATCGAAGGAGCCCAAGTTGATTCATTTATTCAAGAAGTGCTTGAAACTTTTGCTAAAGATGCTCAGTCCAAGCAACAACAGAGGGAACCCCTTCCTTTTTACGAAGTCACTTATGATGAACTGGAAAGCGAACTGATCGAGGGCCATTCCTACCACCCTTCCTATAAATCGAGAATGGGATTTTCATTAGCGGATAATGCCAGCTACGGTCCGGAATTTAACAGGCCTCTATCTATATGCTGGCTTGCTATTGAGCCCAATCAGGCTGCGATCGCTCAATCGGCAGAAAATGAAATAGCCAGGGTGATCCATGAACACCTTTCATTGGAAGAACAGGAACGTTTTCGGCAGGTACTGCTTAACAAAGAAGCAGAAAAGAGATCGATGATATGGATGCCGGTACATCCGTGGCAGTGGGAACATCATCTTCAAAATAAATTGACAGAGCCACTGGCTGAAGGAAAGGTTATTTTTTTGGGGTACTCGAAACCAGTGTATCGGGCGCAGCAGTCGATTCGGTCGCTGGGTCATCGAACTAATCCCAAAGCGGCTTATGTAAAGCTTCCCCTTAGTATTACAAATACTTCTTCGAGCCGGATTTTGGCAAGCCATACGATTCAGAATGCGCCGAAGATCAGCGATTGGCTACAAGCACTCGTGGACGAGGATGAATTTTTGCAGAAGAAGTCATTTGCTCTTCTTCGGGAAACCGTCGGGGCTTCCTATCAAGGAGAAGAGGGATCTGACATTCCGTCTGAGCGACTGTACGGCACGTTAGGGGTCATCTATCGAGAGAATATCTCGAATTATGTGAACAAAGAGGAAACTGCTTTTCCCCTCAATGCCGTTACGCACATGCAAAAAAACCAAATACCCATGATCCAGCCAATTATTGACCACTATGGAGCAGAGGCATGGTGTGAAGCGCTCGTTGAAACGGTCCTTACTCCCTTGATCCATTTGCTCCTGATACATGGGGTTGCCCTTGAAGCTCACGCGCAAAACATTATTCTTGTTCTTGAAAAAGGATGGCCGAGGCGGATCCTCGTGAAAGACTTGCATGACGGAGTGCGCTTTGTGCCCGAGGAGCTTCTTGAACCAGAGCGGATGCCTTTCCTTTGCTCCGAGCCGGAAGCCCATCGCTCTGTTAACCGTTATTCATTTATCAAAGCAGAAACGAGTGCGGAAGTCCGAGATTATTTATACGATGCCTTGTTTTTTATTTGCATGACCGAGCTTGCTTTCTTCTTTGAACGTTATAGCATCAGTGAAGAACGATTTTGGCAGCTATGCAGGCGTGTTATCCTCCTTCATCAACGTGAGTTTCCGGAATATCAAGGGCGCTTTGAACAGTTTGATTTGTTCGCCGCTGACATTAATATTGAGGAAATGACAAAACGTCGCCTCTATGGGGATGGGGCATTACATTTTCGAATCGTAAGCAATCCTCTTCGGGAAGCAGGGGAAGTACATGATGAGATCTAATCGCTTGAAGCAAAAGATCGAAAGCGGGCAGGACGTCTACGGTTTGTTTATCTCCACTCCCCATCCGATGATGGTAGAGCTGGTAGGGCATGCCGATTTTGACTTTGTCATCATTGATGATGAGCATGCCCCTCTAAGCAAAGAAATGATAGAACAAATGATTCGGGCGGCTGAAATTACAGGAATCACTTCACTCGTGCGGATTTCGGACATTCATCGTCATGATATTTTGAAAGTGCTGGATGCCGGAGCTCAGGGGATTGTTATTCCTCATGTGGAAAGCCGCGAACAAATGGATCTTGCGGTCATGCACGCTTTTTATCATCCGATTGGACAACGAAGCCTGAATAGCGGAAGAGCAGGCACATTTGCCAAGTATTCATTAACAGAATACATCAAAAAAGCGAACGAAGAAATCCTCCTTGTTCCTATGATTGAAAGCAAAAAAGGGATCGAGGCCAGGGAAGATATCCTTTCATGCCCTCGTACAAGCTTTGTTCTGGAAGGGGCCGCTGATCTTTCCCAGTCCCTTTCTGTCCCTTGGGAAGTTGATCACCCTATCATCCAGACACAACTCCAATCGTTGTTGCAGACCGCCTGCCAACTTCGGGTCCCCTATGCGGTCGTTTCCCGGAACCAGGAGCAGCACTTAGAGTGGGCTGAGAAAGGAGCCAAGATTTTTGTTCTCGGAGATGAAAGAGGAACAGCCTTTCGTGCCTATCAAGAAAAATTGGCTAACTATCGGAGTTTAACAAGGAGTTGATGGGTTTGCAGGTGAATATCAGAAGATGGGTCAAAGAACTTAAAAAACAAAAGGATGAACCAGTATGTGCCTATATGCATGACCTCCCCTCCTTAGAATCACACATCAAATCGATGGCAAGCATTCTTCCGCAGAAAACTCGGTTGTTTTATGCCATCAAAGCCAATCCAGATCCCAAAATACTCGAAACGTTATTGCCGCACGTCGATGGATTTGAGGTTGCTTCGCTGGGAGAGTTGCAAAGGGTTCGTCATGTATCGGCGGAAATTCCTGTGCTGTTTGGAGGACCGGGAAAAAAAGAGTATGAACTGGAACAGGCGCTCCAGACAGGCATTTCCTATATTCACGTTGAGAGTCTGCTGGAGCTGCAAAAGTTAATTCACGTAGCCACCCGTATGGATATTGATACTAACATCCTTTTGCGTGTCAATCTTCACGATCATACATTGCCGGTCACGAACGTTACGATGGCTGGGAAACCGAGCCCTTTTGGGATGGATGAATGGAACATTGAAGAGGCGTTAGCAATTCTACAGGACTCTGAAAATACACATGTACATTTTCAGGGGTTTCACTTTCACTCTCTCTCCAATAACATGCATGCTGACCGGCATATGGAAATGATCCTTCTGTATATGGAAAAGGTGGAAGAATGGAAGCAAAAATTCAATGTAGAAGTTCGTGTGGTCAATGTCGGCGGAGGGTTTGGTGTTTCTTATGATGACAAGCCAAGCTTTGATTGGGAACGGTTTACAACCTTGTTTAAACGGAGCGGTATGCATCATAGGTTAGGAAAAACCAAATTGTTCTTTGAACCTGGACGTTATATTGTTGCTGATTGTGCGTACTATGCGGCTGAAGTGATAGACCTTAAACCATCGATGAACCAAAACTTTGCGATTTTGCGTGGGGGAACCCATCATCAGCGCCTCCCAGCTTCCTGGGGGCATGATCATCCGTTTTCGATTATCTCGATCGACGATCAGCAATGGAAATACGATTTTGAGCGTCCTGGCATCAACAATGGTTCTGTCACCCTTGTGGGGGAGCTGTGTTCTCCGAAAGACCGGTTCCATTCCGAGGCCAAAATCAAACAATTACGTGTTGGTGATATTGTTGTGTTTGAAAAATCAGGGGCTTACAGCTGGACCATCTCCCATCATGATTTTCTCGGCCACCCCTATCCAGATTTTTTGTATAAGGAAGAAGGGATGAAAGATGAACCAAGTACTGTATCACTCACCAGCAATGAGCGCTGAAAGAATCGTGTTCAAAGATCTGGTGAATGCCTTCATTGCAGAGGAGATCATTCCCGTCAACGCCGAAAATCTCCTTTCATTTCGAAATGCTTCGAAAGAAATTCAAGTGTTGTTTTGCCCGGAGGAAGATGCTCTGATTTATACAGGAGCATTATGTCTGCAGCTGGAAAAAAGCAAACGTCAAGGTGTGCAATGGAAAGCTGGGACCCCTGTCTATGGAAGGCAGAAGGATCAGTGGGTGTGGCTTGAAACGGCTGTTGAACTTGCGAATTTTGTGCTACGACCGAGTGGGGGAACAGGAGTTGAAAACTTTATTAGGAGCGTGGAAACATCGGTTGAGCAGTTAGCCCTTAGTTTACAGCAATTGGAGAGAGAACAATCACTTCCGCCACGTACGGCCTACGAATGGTTTATGGAAAGTGAGAAAATCGCTTCGCTCAGAGACCGACCCTTTCATCCAGTCTCCAAGGCAAAAGTGGGTTTTGATATAGAGAATTATCAGCGATACATGGCTGAATTCAAAGAGGCCATTCCCCTTTGCTGGATAGGCATTGCCAATGATTGTGTGGTTAACGGTGACGTTGAGGGAAAGCCGACGTGTCTTGATCTGTTACCTGAACAGGAACGGTCGGTAATTGAAGAGGAAATTACGAACAGGGGTGTGGATCGTGAGCAATATACGATTATCCCTGTTCATCCATGGCAGATGAGTCAAGTAATCGAACCTTATTTTCAAGAGGAAATGGCCAAGCAAACGATTCTTCCGTTAATGACACGAGGGGGAAATTATCTGGCCACCTCTTCTGTTCGTTCGATGGCTCCATCTGAGCGTTCACGGAACATGTTGAAACTCCCTATTGGCGTGGCTTCATTGGGAGCTGCCCGATACTTGCCGGTTGTCAAACTGATGAACGGCATTTCGGGAGAACAGTTGCTACGCCAGGCGATCGCTTGTGACGATCGATTAAAAGAAATCGTGTACGTATGTAAAGAAAACGCATGGTGGGGATACCTTCCCCCCTCGTTGGGTCTCTTTGATGATCATCCGCGTCACTTGGCCGCACAACTACGTGAGTATCCCCAAGAATTGCTCACGGATGATTACAAGATCATTGCTATGTCATCGCTAGGTGCTGGGGAAGCGAGCTTCGCCTTTGTTCAACAATTACTAGGGAAGCAGTGCTCGAAGGCCACCATTCTTCAGTTTTATCAAGATATTGCTGCGTTGTTCTATGAAGTTGCTATGCGCCTGTTTAAAGTCGGAGTGGTGCCGGAGATTCACGGTCAAAATTGTTGTCTGGTGTTCGATGGCATTCGACCGGTGGCCATTCTTTTTAGGGATCATGATTCGGTTCGGCTCCATCCCCCCTATACACAACAGCATGAACTTGACAATCCCGAATACCTCATTCGGCCAGGGTATTCTAACAGTTTATATAACGACACGATAGAAGAACTGCTATTTTATGTGCAAACCTTGGGCACCCAGGTGAATATGGCTTCTATTATGGAGACCCTTTCGGAGAATTTTCATATACCTGAAAAGCAATTCTGGGAGATCACAGAACAAGAATGGAAGCAGGCGCTTCAGGCTATTGATCTTTCAAATTCGGAGAAGAAACAGATTCACCACCTTTTGTTTACATCTGAAAAATGGCCGGTGAAGATGGTCGTGCGCCCATTACTGGATATAGGGAGTGTACCTGGAGCGATGCCATCTGGAAAAAGCGAAGGCGTTAACCCGTTTTGTATAAAGGAGAGATCTTTTTATGGTAGCGGTTCTTGAACGGAAGCGTAAAGATTCTAGTGAGGAGATGGAATTGCTGCGGTTTACAGATTTCGGTTTTGTAAGAAACTATACTTGTACACTCTCCAAGGTAAAAAAACGGCTGGGGAGGTTATGTCCATAAAATTGTCCAATGGGGGTGGGTGAGCGTTGAATATAGCGTTGCAAGAGGCAAATGATATCTCTGGTAATAAAAACCATGCTTGTTGGGGGTTTCGGGTCCACCAAGCCGAAGAGGCAGGTTTGGCGGGAGTGATGGTTACGGGAGCCGTTACAGATATGGACGAGTTGAAAAAAAGCAACGTGCCTGTATTTTACGAATCTGTTTCCCCCATTACGGCAAGTCCCTTGGGTCTGGAAGCAGAAATTCATGGGCCGGTCAGTGCTGGAGGGGTTATATTTGATTGCTGATCAGGATGGTATTTATCGTCATCATCCGTTAAACTATAAATAGGTAATTGAGAAAGCTTATCAAAAAGAAAAGAGTGGAGAAAGGCATAGAAACCAGATCAGCTTATAGAGGTGGAGGGTAGGTTCTTGTACCTCTAATCTTCAATTTAGGAATGATAGCATTGAATATCGAACAACTCGAATCGTTTGGTGTAAAGCGTAAGAACCAGCACACGTCAGGGATACCGATCGTTGACCTGCTGACGGAAGAAGTCTGTCATTCGTTTCTCCAGCAATACATGGAGGATATCAAAGCCCCGAATAAAAAGGTGGCTGCGTCTTTATTTATGAAGCAGTATGCTCGGTTTACTGTGGCCTCCACCTTGTACAGCATGGGAGCCTATAATTGCGCGCTTTCACTTCCTATGCAAGCCTGTATGTTCAGCAGTGAACGAAAGCTGTGTGTTCAGGAAGAGGCCTGTCCCTTTAAGCAATGGGAACAGTGGGACAGGGAAGCCTGGAGGGAAAACTTGCTGCGTGAGTTGTTTTCCTACCATATTACACCTATGGTCTCTGTATTTAAAGATACCACCCGGGTATCTAGCAATATCCTTTGGGAAAATGTAGCCGTTCGTGTGAACTCCGTGTATCGAAAAGCATTGGCAAACGAGCCTAGTCCAGAAAAACAGTGGCAACTTACCAGCGATTTTTATTATCTTAAGCAGGCAGACGGCAGCCTCTTCCAATGGGAGCGCAACCCCATCCGTTCCTATTTAAAAATTGATCCAGATAGCACCAATACTCATTATCGGCAAACTTGTTGCTTATATCATCGTCTGGAAGAGGATCCAGAAGGCATTGGCTATTGTAATAATTGCCCGATTGGAAAAAAATCCGGCAAGCGTTAATAACTCCACGCTAAAATTGTAGAGAAAGAAAAGGGTGCTGTTATATTGGGGTTGCTGAATAACTTCTCTATTTTGAATGAATAGGGGAACCTCTTAACGAGTGAAAATTGGGAATGGAATGCATCTATCGGAATTTCCTAACCATACTGCATTTGCCATGTTTGATGTAGACGTATACTACTTATGAAAAAGTAGGGTCAGTGTTCGTGGTTAAGCGTTAGTTTGTATATGGATTTCTCCCTTTTGTAACACTCGTTGATACATGGACTTTAGCTTGACATCTATAACATGCACCTTTACAGTAGTAAGGTACTAAAAAGAGGGAGGGTTTTTAAAAATGTATTCAATCAGACTACGTTTTCGCACTTTGAACTCGTAATTAAATACGTTCAAAGGCTCTGTTTTACACTTTCAGAGTAAACGGGATTGGTCTGTCCATTTTTAAAACTCATGAACCAATATAGAATGAGGTTTAAAGAAAGGTGGATTTTCTACCTTTCTTTAGTTATGTTTAAACACAATCATAAGTTCAATGATCTGATGTTTAAAGGTTCTTTAGAAGGGCTCGCCAGAAATATGCCAAAGGATCGTTTACTTCAAGCTGCAGACAAGCCTCTGCAGCTTTTTTGCGCTGAAAAAGTCTTGCGTAGAATTTACTGAAAGTTAGGTTCCAAATGAATTGGACAAGATAAGGCAGAGGGATGAGTATGCAAGACAAACAAAATAAAACGATCGGAGGAGTATTCTCATGAATAAACAAGATATAAAAAAACTTGCAAAAGATAAAGGATTAGATGTTGTTGAAGAAACGATGAAAATAAATGAATCAGGGCTTGATTTTCTTGTGTCTCATGCAAAAGACGAAGAAGGAGTGAAATGGATCTTACGTATTCCACGTCGGCCAGATTCGATGGCGAAAGCAAATCAAGAGAAATATGTGTTAGATGCCGTGAATGGGAATACGCATATCCAAGCTCCTGACTGGAGTATTTTCACAAATGAACTGATCGCATATAAGCAGCTAGATGGTGTACCTGCCGGTACAGTTGATCCTGAAATACAAAATTATGTGTGGAGTTTTGATTTCGAAAGCAGTCCAGCTGCCTATCATCAATCATTAGGTCGTTTATTGGCTCAACTCCATCAAGTTCCTACCAGCTATGTAAAAGGTGCTGGAATTGCAATGTATAACAGTGACGAAGCAAGAAAGTCTATGAAATCTAGAATGGAAAATGTGAAAGATACCTATGGTGTAAATCAGGAACTTTGGAATCGTTGGCAAGCGTGGATTTCTAATGATGCGCTTTGGCCAAAGCACACAGGGTTAAGCCATGGTGATGTGCACCCTGGACATATTCTTATCAATACAGGATGTGAAGTAACAGGATTAATCGATTGGACTGAAGTGGCTGTTACTGATGTATCTCGTGATTTTACTGCTCACTATTTAGTCTTTGGGGAGGCAGGTTTAGAGAAAGTAATAGATGCCTACGAGAATGCAGGCGGTAAAACTTGGTCACACATGAAAGAACACATCATTGAATTACATGCCGCAGGTGCCATTGTTGTTGCTGAATTTGCTCAGTCATCTGGACTAAAAGAGATGGAAGATATGGCAAAACAAATGCTTGGAGTAAGTGATCATCAATAAAAATAGAGATCAGCGAGGAAGCTTGGGAACCGCGCTTCCTTTGTTTACATCCTAGTTTGGAGAGAAAGAATAAAAAAACAAAAATACAAGCGAAAGAACCAAAGGTGTTACGTGAACAATCTATTCAGCTATGATCCGAATGTTTGTTATGGCTTTTTACAACATTGTTTATCTCTTATGCAGAAGGAATGGATACTGTTGCTGGTTTAACAGTTTCCTTCCCCGTTATCATTCGGACTTTCATATAATCTAACAGGTCGGAGGATGCTTGATCGTTCTGTTCAATGGCTGCCCTTAATAGTCCCAATGGTTGTTTTATAACTCCTTGAAACAGTCGATCTTGAAAAAACGTGCATGGTCCTGGATGAAATCTTAGACATGCTTTTCTTTCTTTTTCATGTTGATCCCCCTTCTAAAATTTTTGCATTCTATTTTCAATTATGGGTTGTTTTTGCAAGGAATAATGTTCTTTGTGTACTGAGAAGGGAGGAAGGTATGGATGCAACGAATTTATATTGATCCAGGACATGGAGGAAGGGATACGGGAGCCATAGGATATGGACTTGTTGAGAAAGAAATCGCCCTTGATATCGGGTTAAAGATGAGCATTTATTTGCGGGACAATTTTGTAGGAATGTACCGTCGGATGTCACGGACGGATGACACGTTTGTTGACCTTCAAACTCGGACGAATGATGCCAACAGTTGGGGGGCTGATGTGTTTGTATCGATTCATGTGAATGCCTTTGATGGGAGTGCTCGAGGGTTTGAAACGTTTATTCATGATAGCAACCCAACATGGGCAAGAGCACTGCAAAGCATTATGCACCCATTGATTTTCGAAGGTGTGCAAAACTTCGATGCTTTGACCCCAAACCGTGGCCAGAAGATGGCTAACTTTCATGTGCTACGTGAATCCCAGGCGAATACGATCCTAACCGAGAATTTATTTATTGACCATGATTCAGACGCAGCATTGTTAAGGGACCCAAATTTTATTTCAGCCCTTGCAGCTGAACATGCAGAGGGCGTCGCCAACTTTTTAGGTTTAACACGCACGAGCTAATGGTTTTTAACAAATGTACAAGTCGTTCCTTAAGCAAAATGCTCACTCTAAGAAGGAGTGAGCATTTTTTTCGATACCATATCATTATCTTTACGAAGAGCGCTTTTCATGAACAACGATCCTGAAAGCGACCACCTTCTATAGTTTGTGTGTTTACTTAGAATAGTTTATACTCAAAGTTGTACCGACCGTACGGTACAACTTTTGGGGTGGAGGAGGTATTTATTTTGAACCAAGAAAAAGCAAACGTTCTAATTATAGGGAGTGGGGTCGCTGGTCTTACTACAGCTTTATTTTTAAATAAAGCTGGAATTAAATGTGAAGTGTTTGAAGGTTCCCCTTCTGAAAAGGAAACAGGGGCTGGGTTTGTATTAGCTCCTAATGGCGTTAATGTACTTGACTCACTAGGTTTAACCACGGAACTTAATAAGTACAGCTATCCAATTGGAAAAGAGAGTACCTATAATACGGACAATGAAGAAATAATGAGTATCGTTGCGTCAGGAAATAAGTTGTTTAATAATCAACTTGTAACTATTCAACGTCATAAATTAATAAAAATATTATTGGATAAAGCTAATGCAGTGGGAATACCGGTTCATTATAATAAGAAGTTAGTTGATTTAAATCAAGAGCATCGAGGAGTAAAAGCGTTTTTTGCTGACGGTTCATCAGAACAAGGAGCTCTTTTAGTAGGGGCAGACGGGATTCACTCAAAAACCCGAGAAATCACTTATCCAACGATTAAACCAATTTACTCTGGTTTTTATGGGATTCACGGAATTTCTTCATCCAGCTTAATTAATATGGAAATGGATACTGAAGCGAAAACCTATATTGACTTTGATAATTATATTGGTGTCTTTATAAGTAAAAGCTCATCAAGCCCAACAAATGATCTTCTTTGGCAATTTATTGGTAAATCAGAGCGTAAAATTCCTGCTACAAGTCTTGAACTCGCTGATAGAAGCTATATTAAAGACTGGCTACTGAAACAAACGAAGGATTGGAATAATCCATTTAGGGAAATTTTAAGAAATACTGAGGTGATTCTGCCACGAAGTATTTATGAATTAGAGAACATGAACCATTGGTATCATGGAAGAGTTGTTTTTGTTGGTGATGCATTGCATGCGACAAACCCTCTACCTGGAATAGGAGCTTCATGGGCGTTAGAAGATGGGATGTATCTGGCGAAAATGTTAAAAGAACACGGCTATAGAGATGCTTTTCACTACTATGAGAATGATCGAAAACCGATGGTTGAGCTATTTAAAAATGCAAGTGACAATGGACTAAATGAGTTGCTTGAATCAATTGAGACCATGAGAACAGTATATGGTAATCAAATTGATTGGTAGTTTACGCTGAATTATAACCTTTCTATTATTTTATGAACGAAGGAAGTCAGTTTTTTCTGAGGGAGTCAAAAATGAAAGCACGAGATAAAAAAGAAATTATCTTTAAATCTGCAGTGAAAGTTCTTGCAAAACAGGGAGTCAATCATTTTTCCATACAAAATATTTGTAAAGAAGCAGGTATTAGTAAAGGTGGTTTTATTTATCACTTTTCATCCAAGGATGATATGTTAAAGGAACTACACGAATATCTTATAGAAATTTTTAGAGGGTTAATTGAAAATGAACGTAAAAAAAGAGACTCTTATACTCAAGCATATATATATGCTTGTTTGGCTGCTTCAAAAAGAGAGGAAAGTACAGCATTTGCATCCTTGAATAATTATAAAAATCAGCAGGAGATAGTAGCGGCTTGGGAGCCCTTCAATACCGAGGTCTATAATAACTTATCTAAAGAGTTACCCAAAGATTGGGTAACTCTAATTGGTATTACTACAGATGGACTTTGGAAAAATGGAGAATTTTATTCAGAGGAAGAACTAACTTCAGTCCAGTATTTATTGCTGGATATTATTAAAAAATTTAAGTGAAAAGTTAGAGCAACATGGTTCAATCAACGTAAGGAAAAATGAGGTTGGAACTGAATAACAAGGTATGTTTTAAAAAGATATGGCCTCACCGTTTGAGCATTGAGACTTTTGGTGGATGAAAATTTCCATTTAAGGCCTAGTTTCTCCTGGTTCTAACAAAGGGGATTTAAATAGGAAATAACCAAAAAGTCAATCTCAGGAGGAGACCGTATGATTTCAATTGAATCGATTGTGATTGGTCTTGTGCTCATCTTCATTCAACTATATGCACTAAATATTGTGGAGCGTTCCCCCATAGGGGAGCAAAAGCTGCTCTCATTATCAGGCGGTGTGGCCATTTCTTATGTGTTTGTTTATATTTTACCAACACTTCACGAAGAACAAGAAAAACTCGGGGGATCCCTGGCGCTTGATACTGAACTGTATTTTCTTGGTCTCCTTGCCTTACTCGTCTATTTTGTAGTTTATGCATTCGCTGAGACGAAGGGAGCGACACAACAGAAGGAACAAACCGTTTATATGGTACAGATCAGTTTCTTTATGGTCTATACTTTTATCATTTCTTATGTTGTGGTTTCATCTGATGTTCAAAAAGTCGAATCACTCTTCTATGGATTGGCTATAAGTCTTCACTTTATTGGGCTCTCCTATCATCTAGGAAAAAAACACCGTCCATTGCACAATAACAGAGGTCGCTATCTGCTTGGTGGAGCAACGTTAGCTGGCGCCATTACAGGCGGCTTAGCTCCCTCATCTGGTCTATTCGTTGATGCCATGATTGCTTTTAGTTCAGGCGCAATGTTATTTAATGTGATTAGCAAGGAGCTCCCTTTCGAAAAGGAAGCACATTTGCCAACCTTTGTCATTTCATCTCTTCTTTACTCCACCACAATCATTGCGTTAAAAGCTTTTTTCAATTGGTGAGTTTTTCAAGGAGCTACGAAGGATAGCTGCAATGTCACGTTTTATAGATGAGCAATCCTCAAGGTAGTTCAAATTTGAGCATTTCATCGTCGAATGTAATGAAGTCTACATGCAAGACATTTCATGAAGATAAAGTCAACTGCAGATTTTGTGTAGAGCCATAATGATATTCATAGCATACTGAGGGGGAACTAACATGACAAATAAAAATCAAATCAGTAATGAAAAGGAGCTGTCACTAGAACAACGTGAAGAATTACTCAGCGTATTGAAAGCCCGTTTTGAGAAAAACATGAACCGTCATAAAGGCCTTGAATGGGCTAAAGTCCAAGCAAAGCTGAATGCTCATACTGAAAAACTATGGTCGCTCAATGAAATGGAAAGAACGGGCGGTGAACCAGATGTCGTTGGTCATGACCAAAAAAAGGGCGAATACATTTTTTATGATTGTTCAGCGGAAAGTCCTAAAGGTCGCAGAAGTGTTTGTTACGACCGTGAAGGTCTGGAGTCAAGGAAAAAACATAAACCGGAAAATAACGCTATTGATATGGCAACTGCCATGGGGATTGAACTTTTAACGGAAGAACAATATCGAACGTTGCAGAAACTTGAAAGTTTCGATATGAAAACGTCGAGTTGGGTGGAAACCCCATCTGATATTAGAGAACTCGGCGGTGCCCTTTTTTGCGATTTTCGCTTCGGGCACGTCTTCGTGTATCACAACGGTGCCTCCTCTTACTATGGTGCCAGAGGGTTCCGTGGCTCGCTAAGGGTCTAAATTTTGCACAGACAGCTACATTGATTTTGAAAACGAATCACCTAAGGAAAGGCTTTAATTTCATGCTTCAACAATCGTTCTCCGCTTCATGATCTTCATGCTCTTAAACACTCTTTTAAGGAGTAATGGTACAGGAAAAATTTTGGGTGATGGATCCTGATGGAAACGAGTGGAAGTATTTTTATACAAATTGAGTGTTTCATTCGTTCATATCGTAATGCCTAAAAGGGTAGCCGTTGGCTGCCCTTTTACGTTGAAGAGATTGTATGATCAGTAAAAAAACGTTCAGTTCGGGTTGCTTTATAAGGAATATTTTATATAAAATAATGTTTATATAATCAATGATTAATATTATTAAAAGGAGGTAAAAGTTGATAACATCGCCGAAGAAATTATCATATATGGAAGTTGCCAATGGCATCAAAGTAATGAGCGATCCTACGCGGTTGTTAATCCTGAAGTTAGTAGAAAGCAAAGAATACTGTGTATGTCAGCTTGTTGAGATGTTTGATATTAGTCAGCCCGCAATGAGTCAACATCTTGGAAAGTTAAAAAAAGAAGGATTGTTGAAAGAAAGGCGCAGAGGACAATGGCGTTTTTATTCCATCGATGAATCATCATCTCAGATCAGCTTAATAAGAGTGATTCTCAGTCAAATCGATGATGAAGATGAGCAATTTTTAAAGCTTTTAGAGAAAGAAGCACCTATAGATTGTCAGTAAGGGAGGGTTGGGACGTTGACTTCAGTAATTTTGGCTTCGCTCATCTTTGTAATTACGCTTGTCCTAGTGATTTGGCAGCCGAAAAACTTAGATATTGGTTGGTCTGCTTGTGGTGGTGCCGTCATTGCATTACTCTTAGGGGTCGTTTCCTTTGGAGATGTTCTTGAGGTAACAAGTATTGTTTGGAATGCAACCCTTACGTTTATTGCCGTTATTATTATTTCTTTGATATTAGACGAGATAGGCTTTTTTGAATGGTCAGCCCTACATATGACACGTGCTGCCAAAGGAAATGCTGTGCTCATGTTTGTGTACGTTTGTATTTTAGGCTCCATTGTCGCAGCATTCTTTGCAAACGATGGGGCAGCTCTTATTCTAACGCCAATTGTGCTTGCCATGGTTCGGTCGTTGAATTTTAATGAAAAAATGGTCTTTCCGTTCATCATTGCCAGTGGCTTTATTGCAGATTCTACTTCGCTGCCTCTCATTGTAAGTAATTTAGTGAACATTGTATCCGCCGACTTTTTTGGGATAGGTTTTATTGAATATGCCACTCGTATGATTGTCCCGAACTTCTTCTCTTTAGGGGCAAGTATACTCGTTCTATATCTGTATTTTAGAAAGAGCATCCCAAAAAGATACGATTACGAAAAGTTACAGAAACCAGTAACCGCCATAAAAGATGCGAAGATGTTTCGATTATCATGGATTGTCCTAGCAATCCTATTCGTGGGATATCTTATCAGTGAAGTTGTGCAAATTCCTGTATCCATTATGGCTGGAGCGATTGCACTAGTTTTTCTGGCCATTGCAAGCAAGAGTCCGGCTGTGCCTACAGGGTCGGTACTTAAAGGTGCGCCTTGGAACATAGTCTTTTTCTCCATTGGGATGTATGTGGTCGTATTTGGATTGCAAAATGTAGGATTAACGGATGTGCTGGCTACAGGAATTCAATATGTTGCTGAGCAAGGGGTTTTTGCTGCAACGATGGGAATGGGATTCCTGGCAGCCATTCTCTCTTCGATGATGAACAATATGCCAACGGTGATGATTAATGCAATCGCTATTGATACGACTGCAACATCAGGTTTAATAAAAGAAGCGTTGATCTATGCCAATATTGT
This sequence comes from Geomicrobium halophilum, assembly GCF_014207655.1. Classification (GTDB taxonomy): domain Bacteria; phylum Bacillota; class Bacilli; order Bacillales; family Marinococcaceae; genus Geomicrobium; species Geomicrobium halophilum. The sequence goes on from NZ_JACHHJ010000005.1 coordinate 64,737, forward strand.
TGGTTCTGACTTAGGGCCGAAAATCACCCCGATCGGTTCATTAGCGACATTATTATGGCTCCATGTCCTTACACAAAAAGGGGTAAAGATCTCTTGGGGTACATATTTCAAAACAGGAATTGTCATTACGCTGCCTGTATTGTTCATGACTTTATTCGGGCTTTATTTATGGCTATTAGTCATTAGCTAAATAAAAAGGAGAATGATCATGTCTAAAAAAATCATTTATTTTCTTTGCACCGGGAATTCTTTCAGAAGCCAAATGGCAGAAGGATGGGCAAAGCACTATCTTGATGATGAGTGGGAAGTCTATAGCGCAGGTGTCGAAGCACATGGGCTTAATCCTCATGCTGTGGAAGTAATGAGTGAAGTCGATATCGATATTTCAAACCAATCCTCAGAGGTTATTCATATGGATCAATTGCATCAAGCTGATATGATCGTTACGCTATGCGCGGATGCGGCGGATCGCTGTCCAATGACCCCGCCAAGTATCCGGCGCGAACATTGGGGTTTTGATGATCCAGCGAAAGCGAACGGAACAGATGAAGAGAAGTGGAGAGAATTCAGACGTGTGCGTGATGAAATCGGTTCTCGCATTCAATATCTGCATGCGTAGTGACTGACAGGTAGATTCGTTCGAAAGAAGGCCAATGCCATTCGCAAGACTTGAACAAATGAAGAGCGTCCTGATGTCCAGGAACGCTCTTCAACCATGTTTTATTATTCATATACCTCGTAGCTTTGACCCGTCTGTGCCCCTTCGACGCTTTTCTGATAAGCAACCGCTACTTTCTTACCGGGTACAGGAATAAAGCCTCGGAAAAAATGTCCAATTCGACTAGCAGATTCTTCTAGTAAGCCGGGGCTTACGCTGTTAATACGGATATCTCTTGGCATTTCAACTGCCGCTGACGTGACAAATGAACGAATGGCTCCGTTGGCCATAGCAGCTGAAGAGCCTTTCGGGATTGGATCATCCATCATAACGCCAGAGGTAAGGGTGAAGCTTCCTCCATCATTGATATAAGGGATGCCGAGTAATACGAGGTTCATTTGTCCTTTTAATTTACTATTGATGGCCGTTTCATTTTTGTCTGGTGTCAGTTCCGTGAGGGAGGCAAAACCAGCGCTTCCAGAAGCATTGATAACGGCATCAACGTTTCCGATTCTTTCATACATATCGCGAATGCTGCTTTCATCTGTGATATCTACTTGCACATCGGCGCCATTTCGGCCGGCGCGTATGATTTCATGATCAATTTGCAAGCGATCATAGATGTTGCTCCCAATGGTTCCACTTGCTCCTACCAGCAGTATCTTCATCTTTATCATCCTTTCCGTTTACTATATAACCGGAAAGGAAGCCGGTGAAACCAGATATTCGTGAAATCCGCGTACATTATGTAATCATATGGGTGACCGTTCGTGTGATGCTTCACTTTCTATCATTTTTGAACAACCTTTTGAAGGATTCGAAGAGGAAGCCGTTATATCGTCGTAAATCGTCCGTGGCAAAAGCAAAGGATTAAGCGCTTTTGCATATTGATAGGTGTTGTTAATGTAGAACAGAGTGAGTTTGTTCTCTAACCACCCAGCCTTTCCTATGTCAGGTTCTGTCCATGTGGCGATAAATCCATAATTGTCCCTTCTCAATTGAGGAAACCTTCTAATAAAGCTATTCCATTCCAGGGTTTTCACTCGCTGTCCTTGTATGACTGGATATATACGGGTTGATCATGATGACTTCATACCCTCTTTCTTCAAGGAAAAAACCATCGGCAAGTGATAATGGTCCGTAGCTTCCACAATGAAGACATACAAAGTAACCACCTCTTGGCTTCCAATTTTTGGGTGATTACTTCACTACAGAAGTGAACTTTTCATCTTAATTGGGGATTTGCACAGGGCCACCGATCCGATGGTTTGACAAATCCGATCTTTATTTATGCAACAGTAAAGGATAAAATAAAAAACGGAAACCGCTTTGAAGAGCAATTTCCGTTTTCAAGCTATTAAGAATCACTTTCTGTGTCTAACCACTCATCTACGGTGTCCCGATTGTTATCGATCCATTCTTGCGCGGCTTCTGCTGGCTCCATTTCATTTTCAGAGATGTCAAGCATGACTTCGTTCATATCTTCTGCTTCCCAGTAGAAGTTATCGAGGATTTGATAGGCTTCTGGATGATCTTCTTCAAGTCCTTCACGTACCATTGTTCGAATTTCTTCCTCTTCTTCATAAATACCTTCAGGATCTTCTAGGAAACGAAGATCATACGTATTGAATATCCAGTGTGGTTGCCAAGCAGTGACAACAACAGGTTCTTCATTTTCGATCGCTTCACCTAATTGGGCGGTCATGACCGCATCACTGGTTGATCTCAGGGTAATATCAAGATCATAAGCCTCAAGCGCTTCTTCGGTAGAGCTCATAATACCAGCCCCTGCATCAATACCGACAATTTCATCAAAATTGTCCTCAGTCACTTCTTCGATACTTGTCACATCCATATATTCGGGAACAGCAAGTCCGGTTCTGTTACCTTCCAGGTTCGGGCCAAGTTCGACCATGTCGTCACCATACCTCTCATAATCATGTTTCATGTCCGAAGGTAACCAGCCAGCGACAAAGCCGTCCGCATCCCCTTGGGCAACGCTTTGCCACATTTGTGCTTGTTCAATGGATGTTAGGGTGACATCGTAGCCTGCTTCTTCCAATACGTTACCTATGACGTTGGAAGAGGCCACTTCTGATTCCCAAGTCACATATACGAGCTCGATGTCTCCTCCTTCATCTTCAGCTGCACTCGACTCCTCATTGGAGCCTTCGCCGCATGCTCCAAGCACCAATGCACTTAGGGAAATGGGGATGATCCATTTTCCTGATTTAAAATTAAACATTATAATCCTCCTTGATAGGTTTAATTTGTTAAGAATGTTTAATATAAATTAAATTAATTAAGTATGACTATATCATATTTAGCATTGATGTCAACGATGTAGATGTGAATGAGCCGCGTGTTTGATTTTTTGAGGCCATCAAGGTACAATTTATATTAAATAAATTTAAAATTAACCGAACAGAACAGAGGTGAGGGCTGTGGAGAATGAGTCCGAGAGCATACGAGAAGAAAAAGAAACGGAATTAGCAAAGGGTCATGATCTGATTAAGGATAGTATTGCCGATACAATGGATATTTACGGAGTGACCCGTTCTGTTGGACGTATTTATGCTACTTTGTATCTCAATGGCGGGCCCATGACCCTTGATGAGTTACGGGATGAGTTAGGGATGAGCAAAGGGAGCATCAGCCTTGGTGTCCGTAAGTTAATGGATGATAAAATTATCCATCGCGTATATAAAAAAGGTCACCGTAAAGATTTGTATCAGGCTGAGCATGATTTTTTTTCAGTTCTTCGTTTCTTTCTTTACGCGCCGCTGGCAACGGGAAGTGAGTGTAAATGTGCATGGCGTTCGCCAGGCACAGCCGCGTTATCAGGCATTGATCGATGACCCGGATACGCCTGAAGATGTTCGAGAAGAAGCAAAGCAAAAACTGGATAAAATCACAGATTCATTAAAATACTACGCTTTCTTGGAGTTACTCGTCGATAAGTTTCAGTCCGGAGAATTATTCGACATGCTCCTTGATGAAGAAGGACGTACGAAATAAAAATCAGCGTCAGAGGCTATGACGCTGATTTTTATTTTTTTAATCACCATATCGTTGACAGGTAAAAAGAGCCGTGGTAAATTTATATTTGTTCAAAACGTTTAATAAAAATTAAACAAAATATAAATGAGGAGGGTGATCATTTGCGTTTACAGATGTATGTCGATGGGCAATGGGTTGATTCCATCACAAATGAGAAACGTGAGATTATTAATCCTTTTAACCAGGAAGTAATCGCGACTGTCGCGGAAGGGAACGAAGAGGATGCCAAGCGGGCAGTTGCTGTTGCCCGTCGTACCTTTGACGAAGGATCGTGGGCAGCGACACCGGCAAATGAACGCGGGGAGATTGTTCATAAGATTGGCATGCTTATTCGCGAATCACGCGAAGAATTAGCAGAGCTTGAAACCCTCGATACCGGTAAAACGTTGAGTGAAAGTCTGGATGATATGGACGATATCGCCAATGTCTTTATCTATTTTGCTGGTTTGGCCGATAAAGAGGGCGGTGAAATGATTGATAGCCCGCTTCCGGATTCTACAAGTAAGGTTGTGCGCGAACCGGTTGGCGTATGCGGGCAAATCACACCTTGGAATTATCCATTGTTACAGGCAGCCTGGAAGTTGGCGCCAGCTTTGGCGGCGGGGAACACGTTGGTCATGAAACCAAGTGAGATTACACCTCTTACGACCGTTAAAGTGTTTGAACTCTTTGAGCAAGCAGGCGTACCAACAGGAGTTGCAAACTTAGTGCTTGGGCCAGGGCATAATGTAGGTGCTCACCTATCTGAGAGTACGGACGTCGACTTGATTTCTTTTACGGGCGGAATTGACACCGGGAAGAAAATTATGCAATCGGCAAGCACCAATGTGAAAAAACTCGCTTTGGAACTAGGCGGTAAGAATCCAAACATCGTTTTTGCTGACGCGGACTTCGAGACAGCAGTGGATCAAGCACTTAATGCAGTATTTTTCCACGCTGGTCAAGTTTGTTCAGCGGGGGCTCGTCTGCTTGTAGAAAGTTCCATCCATGATAAATTCGTTGACGCGGTTGTTGAACGCGCAAAAAATATTAAGCTTGGCGATGGTTTCGCAGAAGATACGCAATCCGGACCGCTCATTTCCGCTGAGCACCGGGATAAAGTAGAAAAATATGTAGCCATTGGACAAGAAGAAGGTGCGCAGCTGGTTCTTGGGGGTCAAAGACCTGAAGAGGCACAACTGCAGCAAGGGTTCTTTTATCAGCCGACCATTTTTACAAACTGTACGGAAGATATGCGTATCGTTCAGGAAGAAGTGTTCGGGCCGGTGCTTACCATTGAAACCTTTGATTCTGAAGAAGATGCCATTAGAAAAGCAAACAATACCATCTACGGTTTAGCCGGTGCGACCTTTACTGAGGACATTGGAAAAGCTGAACGCGTAGCTGGACAGCTTCGAATGGGTACCGTGTGGATTAATGATTTCCATCCTTATTTTGCCCAAGCTCCTTGGGGCGGTTATAAGCAATCAGGGATTGGACGCGAACTTGGACGTCCAGGACTTGAAGAGTATACCGAGACGAAGCATGTGTTTAGAAATATCAATCCAGAGCCATTGCACTGGTTTAAATAAAAGGAGAGTTGAATATGAGCATGAATATGAAAGTCGAATCCATGTTAGGCTATCATACGTTTGAAGTACCAACGGCGATTAAACACGGCATCGGTGCGATTAAACACCTTGGAGATGAAGTGAAAAACCTTGGTGCCGATAAAATTTTGCTTGTTACAGATCCTGGCATCTATAATGCAGGCGTGACAAAACCCGTTGAAGAAAGTCTAGAAAAAGCAGGGGTTGAGGTCGTTCTTTTTAATAAAGTAGAGCCTAACCCTCCCGTGCGCCTCATCGGTGAAGGATCTTCCCTTTATGAACAGGAAGGATGCAATGGTTTGGTTGCCGTCGGGGGTGGAAGCTCGATGGATACTGCGAAAACGATTGGGCTTGAAGTGACCCACGAAGGTACAGTCCTTGATTACGAAGACGCTGAAGGGAAAAAAGAAATGGAAAACCGCGTTCCACCATTTGCAACGATCCCGACGACGGCGGGTACGGGATCAGAAGTTACGCAATGGGCGGTTATTACCGACGAAGACCGTCAAACGAAATTCAACACCGGCGGACCGTTGATTGCGGCTCACTTAACGATCATCGATCCAGAACTTCACGTATCCATGCCGCCGCATGTAACAGCCATGACTGGCATTGATGCGATTGCCCACGCGGTCGAGTGTTATACCATGAAATTCGCCCAGCCGGTCACAGATGCTGTAGCCCTCTTGGCGATCGAATATGCGGCGAAGTATATCCGTCGTGCTTACGCAGATGCCGAAGATTTAGAAGCACGCTATGGTATGGCTCAGTCAGCAATGCTCGCGGGTCTGTCTTACGGCAGTGAATCAGCTGGTGCAGCTCACGCCATGAGCCAAACGCTTGGCGGTATTATTCCTGTAGCCCACGGTCAATGTGTAGCCGCGATGATGGGGCCGGTGATGGAATATAACTGGAAAGGCGCTCCGGAACGTTTTGCACGCATCGCACAGGCATTTGGCATTAACACCACTGAGATGGATACAGAAGAAGCAGCCAAAGCGGCTGTTCAGTATATGTATGACCTTGCTGATGACCTCGATATTCCAACATTGGAGGATCAAGGTGTAGATCCACAATTAACCGAGCGTCTCGCAAAAGTAGCGATGGATGACCCACAAACTGTTGGAAATCCACGTGACCTAACGGTTCAAGATTATGAGTGGATCTACAAACGCTGCTTCCACCAGGTACCAAGAACAGTTTAATATAAAGTGTATGTTCAAAAAGGATCCAGGTTCAACCCTGGGTTCTTTTTTATTTTCATCATAATTATCAATCATGGTAGAATAAAAACGATGAACGATGATAAAGGTGGAACACATTCGCGATGCAATCAACATTCACTCTTCGGACGGCTTCGGCTTCAGATAAAGAACGTTTGGCGACATTACGTATGAAGGTGATGGCTCCGGATTTTGAGCGTCACGGTCTTGAGTCTGAGCGAGTTCAAGAATATTTTAATAAAAAATTTGACCCTTCCCTCACGTACATTATTGAATCAGAGGATATATTTGTCGGCTGTATTTCCGTTAAGCCGGAGGATAATGGGCACCATATTGAACATTTTTACATTAAGCCCGAGTATCAAGGCAAAGGCTTTGGCTCAAATGTGTTAAAGCATATCATGGATGAAAATTATGCCAAAGGCGAGGTATTATCTCTTGCTGTATTTAAAGGAAGCGCGTCCAAGGCATTTTATGAAAAATATGGATTTGAAGTCGTTGACGAAGAATCTTTTGTCGATTGGCTGCGGTTTACGTATAAATAGGAGATGCTGGAGGTTTGAGGCACGATGAATAAAGAGGGGAAAATCATTATGGCCATCGTTGTGGTTATGGCAGTCGTTCTGTGTGTGGGGCTAATTTATACATTTCTCGCTGGAAGTGCGGCAAATGGGTGATGAAAAAAGGCAGTGGCCAATACTCCACTGTCTTTTTTCATATCCAAAAGGGGATGTAAATAAAAATCCCGAGCGCAAGGACGACGATGAAAAGCAGAATGCTTTTCCAGCGTGCGCGTTTCCAGAATAATAACGAGACGATGATGGCTTGCAGAAAAATCAGGGTTGATCCAATCATCATCGTAAAGGGGGAAAGTAAGAAGCCTCCTAAAATATTGATGAGGATACCGGCGGGCATAAGGGCAACTAAAAGGATTTTTGCTGGGCTTTGCTTAATCCCTTGCACGATGTCTCTTCGCTCTTCTTCGTTAAATTTATCAAATTCCACCAGCGCGAACCAACCAGTGATGATCAGAAGCGCTCCAGTGACAGTCATTGATCTCATATAACATTTCACTCCTCAAACGTTCTATATGATTAATTTATCCATTTCGAACGATTGAAAAACATAAACATAAGAAACCTTGTACCCCAGCATTTTGCTGAAGCACAAGGTAATGTGCTGCTCGATCATTCACGTTCCTCTTTGTACGCTCTTGAATATTGATCCGCGGCAATCATCGCGTCAACAACGTCCTCAGCCGGAGGTGCCGCCGGCATATTATGGCTACTTTCACCTTCTTGCATCGCGGCTTCGGCTACTTTCAAGAGTTGTTCATGTTCAATGTCTTCAATATGAAGGTCTTCGAATGTGGTTGGTAACCCAAGTTTATCAAGAAGCTCAATATAGCGATTGATTTCTGATTGGTTATAGGCCTCTAACGTGAGCTGAGTGAGAATGCCAAACGCGACCTTTTCCCCGTGACTCATATGGTGAATGTCTCCTTCTAGGACAGTAAAACCATTATGCACAGCATGGGCGAGAGCAAGGCCGCCGCTTTCAAAGCCAAGTCCGCTAAGCAAAGTATTTGCTTCAACGACTTGCTCGAGTGCATGGGTAACGACTTGGCGTTTATTCGCTTCATAGGCAAGCCGCCCATAATCGAATAACGTCTCTTCACATTTTTGGGCGATGGCTAGTCCAGCGATGGTGGATCGTCCCCCGGCCATGGTAGCCCCCCTGCTTTCGTGTGCAGCCTGGGCTTCAACCCATGTAGCAAGCGCGTCAGCGATACCGGAAGCCAAAAATTTCGGTGGTGCTGTGGCAATCACTTTTGAATCCACTAAGATAAGGTCAGGGTTTTTGTTGTAAAAGTTGTATCTTTCGAAAACCCCGTCATCTGAGTAAATCACGGACAGGGCGCTTGTCGGAGCGTCCGTAGATGCAGTTGTCGGTATGATGACACAGGCTGCGTTTTCAGTGAAGTTGCGGACCCCTTTTGCTGTATCCAAGGCTTTCCCGCCACCGACACCGACAATAATGTCAGTTTGATTTTCCTTTGCTTTACCGACGATTCGCTGAATCTCTGTATCGGAAGCTTCTCCTTCGAAGGTAACATCGACGGTTTCGATATCAGCTTCTTTAAGACTGTTGACGACACGGTGTCCCACCATGTCCCATACGAATGAATCGGCAATGACGAGTGCTTTATTTCCAAGTTCCTTACTATATTTCCCGGCTACATCTGTAGCATCTTTCCCCTGTACATACTTACTAGGGCTAATAAAAATCTTTTCATTCATCATTATCGCTCCTCGGAATCATAGGTACTTTGTCATGTTACCCTCCTGTATCAACGATTAAACATTAGATTCTTGCCTAGGACTTTTCTGGACATGTCGCTTGAAGGTCCATAAAGGCTGCTGTTTCACAGGAAAAAAGCACTCTACCGAAGCAGGCTTCAGTGAGTGCTTTTGGATTTGCTATTGCTGAATACTAGTGAGCAAATTATAATTCATATTACCGAGAAAGCGAGATTGATCTAGGCCAAAATCATTCTGTGCGTTCGCATTATGCCCGGGGGGATTGACCCAATCCGGGGGACCTGGTGGATCAACCCAATCTGGAGGGCCACCTCCTCTGTTAGCCTCAACCACTTTCAAGCCTTGGCCCATATCTGAACCGAGAATATAGTTGTTGTACAAAAATACACCCCATACATTCGCAGATTCGGGAACGTAAGATGCCATTTCCTCTGGGTTATAAGGGTCACTTATGTCGACCATACGAATACCATCTGAGTAGTGGGACAAATACAATGTGTTGCCTTTAACCTTCGGATCATGAACGGTGTATGTGCCTGGTAAACGCTCCTCCGGATCAATTTGTTCTAGGGAGTTCTCAGTTCTAAAGTCGCTGATGAGTTTTGGGTTGCTTTCGTCCTTTATGTCATAAATGCGCGTATACCCCCAGCCGCGTTCAAATTCCTCATCGTCCGGATCTGGATCGAAGACTTCACGCGTTTCAATTAAGATGTTTCCACCTCGTGCTAGTGCGGCAGAGTGTGCAGCTCCTTGTACATGACGCTCAAAGCTCGTATGACCGATAATTTCAGGGTCTTCCGGAGTACTAATATCCATGATGACCGTCCCTAGATCCCAGTAAGAGATGTAGGCAGTTTTTCCTGATGGATCGGTTATGACACTGTGGGCAAAGGCCTCTCTCTCTGCTCCCTCTTCATCCGTATAATTCAAACCATCGAAATTATCTGCATCAATCAACTCCCGAGGATCCCAGTTGTAGAGTTCTTGTGGATCAGTCGGGTCACTAACATCCACGATGGAAAAATCATGGAAGTCCCCCTCGGTGTAGTAATCCGCATAGATGTTTGCCGTAAGAAGCAAGGCCCGATCTCCTTGTGTCGTCAAATATAATTCATGTGTACCCGTAAGGACTTCCTCGGGAACTTTATAGTACCCCAGTTCTTTAGGTTCTTCCGGGTTGGTAACGTCGTATAAAACCGTACCGCCTTTCTCCGTTTCATCCTGGGTATATTTCTGTAAGCTGACTACAGCCAAATCACCGCTAAAGTGAGGGGTATCCACACTTTTAACAATCACTTTTTCCTGCCAGGTTCCGGGGATGTCGTTGGCAAATGCGGCTACTTCCTCAGGATTTTTTGGATCGCTCATGTCAAAAACCCTGACCCCTTCATTGGACTCCGCACCGACGTGTGTTCCGAGATAGGCATAATCATTATGTGCATACACGTCAGCAGTCGTGACAGGAACCCCTTCTAGCTCTTCTAATTCAACGGCGGCCACTTCTTCCATTTCAGTTACTTGTCCATTGTTCGGTTCCACGTCGATCTTGGCTGCGCCACCAAAATCAGGAGGTCCTGTCTCTACAGGTTTTGGTGCACCGTTCGCATGACCCTCCGGCCCGAGGTTACAGGCGTAAGCAATCGGGGCGCTGAACGTCAGTGCTAGAGCAGTCCCTATAGCGGTAACCCTTGTAAACGTTTTCTTCACCTATCTTGCTCCCTTCGTCGTATTATCATGGGAAATGTATGAGAGTATATCCCAGTCTTACTGGCTATTATATAGAAAAGTTATATGATTTTGAATAGTTATAAGTTATCTTTTCATGAGCGGAATACTTATGTAATCGTCCTATAAACCTATTATTATGCTAGTTCCTTTGTCCATTTAAAGGTGAAATCACATTGATTTGTCTTTAACCGTGATCAAATGTTGGCTTTAGGAAAAGTCCCCTCCAAGAGGATGTGCAAAAAATCACGGAAAAATAACTTTCACGGTACAAGAAGGATGTTCGAAGCTACGCTTATTCGACCTACTCGGCTCTTATTAAACACGCCTATAAAGTATAAAAAAGATATCTCCAATAAATGGATGTATTTTTGGTATGTTGATGTGCCTGTACCAGGGGTTGAAGCGTTGACGAAGGGGGACCCCCATGCTATAATTTATCTATAATGAAAATCATTCTCACATAAATAATAATGATTATAATTTATACATAAACCGTTTGTCTGTCTTTTGCTATTTTATCACTTGGGGGATTCGTTTCATGAGTTTTGTCCAATTGGAGCATCTTACGAAATCGTTTAATCGTGGCTTGGTCTCTGCAGTCAACAATGTTAATCTTCATCTGGAAAAGGGGGAGATATTAAGCTTACTTGGACCCAGCGGCTGTGGAAAAACCACGACTCTCCGCATGATCGCTGGTTTTGAACAACCGACGACTGGAACGATTACCATCGGAGGTGAGACCGTATACTCTCCCGATGTTTCTATACCGCCTGAAAAACGTGGAATTGGGATGGTCTTTCAGGATTATGCCCTTTTTCCTCATTTAAATATTGAGAAGAACGTGATGTTTGGACTAAATAAATGGAAAGTCCGGGAACGGAAGAAACGGGCCCAAGAAGTGCTGGAGCTTGTCGGGCTTGAGGATTGCGCCAAACGTTTTCCGGATGAACTCTCTGGAGGCCAGCAGCAGCGGATCGCCTTGGCTCGTGCCCTAGCGCCCAAGCCTCATGTGGTACTGATGGACGAACCGTTTAGTAACCTAGATGCGAGCCTGAAAGAAAAGATGCGCTATGATGTTACTTCGATCCTCCGAAAAGCCAAAACCACTGGCGTGATTGTTACCCATGACCAAAAAGATGCTTTTGCTGTATCTGACCGCGTCGTTGTCATGAATGAAGGGGTGGTTCAGCAAGTAGCCGAGCCCAGGGAGATGTACAAATGCCCCACCAATTGTTTTGTTGCGCAATTTGTGGGAAAAACAAACCTGCTGAATGGAACGATGTGTGCTGATTTAAAGCATGTAAATACCCACATTGGGAAAGTTTGCTTGCCTGAACGAAAAGATACAATGATTGAAAATGTGAAAGTTTCCATTCGTCCAGAGGGGTGTCTTTTGGCAGATGAAGGTCGCTATTCGGGCAACGTGGAACATGTGACTTACAGTGGAGAATATCAAGAGCTAACTGTACGCCTGCAAGGGGCGGAGGCTAATAATGAACCAATGCTCCTCTATGCCCCGATTGACCAGCAGGTAGTCATCGGATCGGTCGTATCGTTTGATATCAAGCCGGAGCTCGTTGCTCTCGTCGATTAGATACAATTTTCCCTTCCCCTTACCACGAGTGGGGGGGAGGATTCGTTTGGGACGGAAAATCTAGCAATTATAAAGGTAATATATTAATTGAGAATGAAGAGAATGAATATTATTATTCTCAGAAATTCGAAGCTGGGTAGTAATGAGAGTGCCCGCCACGAATGATGAGAAAGTCGTGTATAATGAGGAGGAGAATTAGTATGAAGAGGTATTCATGGTTGTCAGCCGCCTTTCTATCCGTAGCGGTTATTGGAGCAGGCTGTGGGCAAGAAGATGGAGAAGAGGCCGGCAGTGAAGGATCTGCACAAGTGGAAGGTGAAGAAGATGGGGAACTGGTCGTATATTCGGCTCGAAATGAGACATTCGTTAATCAATTCCTAGATAAGTTTGAAGAGGAAACGGGAATTGAGGTTCAAGCCTTGCATGCGGATGACACAGCCGTGAACCGAATCCAGGAAGAAGCTAACAATGTCCAAGCAGATGTTTTTATCTCGAATGATGTTGGAGCTTTGGAGCATTTACGACTGCAGGGTCTTCTGGATGGATACGAAGCGGATAACATCGAGAGCATCGATGAAGATTTCCGTGCTGAGGACGATTCCTGGGTTGCCTTGTCTGCGCGAACCCGCGTGTTAATGTATAATGAAGATCTTGTCAATGAAGAAGATGTTCCTGATTCCATTGCTGAATTAGCGGACCCTGAATATGCGGGTCAGTTTGCTGTGACACGCGGAGCAAACGGCAGTATGATTGGACATGTTTCGGCCCTCCGCCAAGAATGGGGAGATGACCAAACCGTTGAATGGCTGAGTGAAGTGGGTGATAACGCTGGTATTATCACCGATGGTCACGGGGACATTCGTGAAGCTGTTGGTACAGGAGAAGTGGAATTCGGCCTTGTCAATAACTATTATTATCACCAGCAGCTGGAAGAGCCACAAAATAATAACGTCGGCGTCGTCTATCCGGACCAAGGCGACGATGAAATGGGTGCCGTGTTAAATGCCGCTGGCATTGGCTTGATTAATGACGGACCCAATCGTGAAAATGCAGAGACGTTTATGGATTGGGCGCTTGAAGAAGAGAATCAGCAGGAGTTCTCTTATGAATCCTTAGAGGTTCCGATTAATCCTGATATTGAGCCTGTTGATGATGCAGCTTCCATCGATGAGTATAAGACGCATGATATGCCTCTTCGTGAACTAGGTGAAGTATGGGATGATACATTGGAAGTCATTGAAGAGTCTGGTATGGATTTAGAAGTGCGTTAAAAAGTTGACAAGGAGCTAAATCGAACCGAATGTTGGGTTCCGGCGTGAAGTGGGAGTTTCTATACCAATAGTATTGTATTATCGGAGAGTTATAATCATGAGCCAACGCGATAGAGAGACCGAAGGTTCTGCTCAACCCACCCAAATCGATAACGAAACGAAGGCGAAGCCTAACTCCAATTTCTCGGGTTTTAATCATTATGGGGATCATAAACCTCTATACGGAATCAGAGGCATAAGAAAATATTGGTTCAAATTATGGGGAGGCCGCCCTCCAGGTCCACTCCTTCTGTTTTTAGGAATTCTTACTGCTATTATTATGGGCGTACCGCTTCTTTACGTCGTGGTGCGCTCTTTTTCAGCCGGTGCCGAGCGCTGGATGAACATTTTGGATGAGCGGATTCCTGGTCTTTTATGGAATACCCTTTCATTAACCGTTATGGTGACGGTTTTTGCAGTAATTCTTGGGGTTTCCCTCGCCTGGATCGTGCATCGAACCGACCTTCCGTTTAAGAAAGCCTGGCAGTGGCTCTTGGCTCTGCCCCTTGTGATCCCGCCTTATATAGGCGCAGCTGTTTACATTATTATTTTAGGGCCCGTTGGATGGGCTTCGGAATTTTGGGGAGAAGGCGGAGCACTGGAGGGATGGTTTGGAGGATATCCCATTGACATTTACTCCTTTGGAGGAGTTTTCTTTGTTTTAACCCTGTTTACATTTCCGTATGTCTTCTTAATTACAATGGCAAGTTTGCGGAAAATGAATCGTAACTACGAGGAAGTGGCACGATCTCAAGGGTTGACGACGTCACAAATTTTCTGGAAAGTAAACGTGCCTTTTTTGCGCCCGGCGATCGGGGCAGGTGCAATTCTGGTAGCGCTCTATGTCCTTGCCGATTTTGGGGCCATCGCAATTTTAAGGTACACAACTTTCACAGCGGCTATCTATTATCAAATTGGAAGTTTTGATAATTTATCTGCTACCGTTTTAAGTGTCATTTTGATCGCCATTACACTCGTTGTCCTTTGGTTGGAAGGCAAAACACGAAAGAAAAATGCATATTACCAGACGTCTAATTCATACAAGGAGCCTGAAGCCCTTCGTTTAGGGAAATGGAAAATCCCCGCGATCTTGTATGTATTTACAGTCTTTTTCCTATCCGTGCTCGTGCCCATACTTGTGCTTATTTATTGGACATATATTGGGATAGGGGAAGGGGCGATTGATAGTGACTTTTGGGAATACACGTGGAATAGCATTCGTGTAGCTGGCTATGCGGCTGTGGCTTGTATGCTGTTGGCGATCCCGGTGATCTACTTGAAATATCGCTATCCGTCTCCGATAACTTCTGTGATTGAGAAGTTAAGCTATTCTGGTTATGCTCTACCTGGGGTGATTGTGGCACTCGCGATTATTTTTATTTTTAATGAACACATCCCGTGGTTGTATAACACGCATTATCTGATTGCGTTCGCCTTTGTCATCCGCTTTCTTCCCCAAGCCATGCAGTCAGGAGAAGCTTCGCTCAGTCTTGTTTCACCAAGAATTGATGAAGCGGCAAGAAGCCTTGGACACCCACCGTGGAAAGTGATGTTTAAAGTGGTGCTTCCTTCAATCAGGCCTGGAATTCTTGCAGGAGGCGCACTCGTCTTTGTAAGCGCGATTAAAGAGCTGCCCGCGACCCTGCTTTTACGTCCGCCTGGATTTGATACTTTAGCGGTTAGAATCTGGTATGAAACCAATGAGTCCTTCTACCACTATGCAGCACCCGCTGCGCTCGTCATCATTTTAATTTCCCTTATTCCACTGCGGTTTTTATTAAAAAAATACTAGCCATTAAGGGTCAAAGCAGGGGGCATTCTCTGCTTTTTTTCGATTCTTTATCCATCACAGGGCATACTGTGTATGTAGACGATTAACAAAAGCTGGAATCCATTTTTTCCCATACCTTCGTGTTTTTCTAAAAGTGCCAAAATATCGTTCTATCCGTTTTTATTACGTGAAGTTCCATCTGGAAAAGTTGTGGATCAATTAGCAACCTTGAATTTGGAAGAAAAAAATAAGATCCATGGTCTTAATGCTTTACGCTTTTTAAATTTGGATAAAGCTCAATATAAGTAGTCTTTGAAAGACAAAGGGGGAGGATTACTTTGGCTTTTGTAATAATGGATACGTGTCGTGATGAAAAGGCAGGAGAATGTGTTAGCATTTGCCCGGTCGATTGTATAGAAGAGGGCGCTGACCAATTCTATATTGATCCAAATACGTGTATTGATTGTGGTGCTTGTGTTGCTGCTTGCCCAGTCAGTGCAATCGTTGATGAAAATGATTTGCCAGCCGAACAAGAAGAACAGTTAGAAAAAGCCGAAAGCTTTTTTGTATAGAATCATGGAGTAACATAAGTTCTTGCTCCTTTTCATAGATATGTTTGGGAATGTTGGTGTGTAAGCAGCATTCCCATTTTTCGGGTATGATGCAGACATATTCTTTTAAGTGACTCCGTTTTTTCCGATTAGCCAGACGGTGCTTCCATCATTGGTACTGTTCCACCTGCTATGCTGCACCTATGCTCCCTAAAGCTTTTCCGAGAATCTATCCTCCTCAAAACGAATATCCCTTAGATCTTTAAAAACAAGCAATGCCGACGTGGGCATTGCTGACTAATCATCTGCAAATTTAAAGTGAAAAAAGCGTTCATTCTCTAATCGCTCTACAAGGTCACGGTCTCCGCTGCGATACTTTTCCTCTCTTTCAGGGTTATTTGCCCCGAATTGGGAGTAATGTGCGCGTAACGCATCGAGTTTTTGTTCTGTAAATTCTTTTACAGAATAGACAATGTCTGGATTTTCTAGTGTAATGCCTAGCGCATAAAATGTCGGTCGTTTTTCTTTCGGGATATCCGCGAGCGCTTCAGTTACGGCTTCTCCAGTGGCGTCATGATCTGGATGCACGGAATAACCAGGGTAGAATGATATGACCAGGGAAGGGTTCAATTCTTCGATCAGATCCTCCACCACACTTTTTAATACGCCTGGGGCTAGAAATTCGAGCGTTTTATCACGAAAGCCCATCATGCGAAGGTCGTTTAATCCAATGGCATCCGCTGCTTCTTGTAGTTCTTTTTTCCGGATATCCGGCAAAGATTCGCGTGTAGCAATCGGGGGGTTCCCAACATTTCTTGCCATTTCTCCTAGCGTCAGGCAAGCGTAGGTGACAGGAGTACCATTGGCAATATGAGCGGCCATCGTACCGGAAACACCGAAAGCTTCATCGTCAGGGTGCGGAAAAATGACGAGCACTTGACGTTCTTCCTTCATGTGATCCCCTCCTTACTTTCTAAATGGTTGATTTGATAGTTCCAGTGCTACAGCTATTTTTCCATCCTGGTTAAGCCCCGCAAGGATCAGTTCACCATCTTCATTTAACTCGAAATGAGTAAGCCCCTCGCCATATACCCAGCCGATCTCCAATTCTAGGCCGACGCGATAAGGTCCAGGGCCTGTAATTTTCCCTTGTTTATAGTTGATATGGGCGTTTCGTATATAAGCACTTGCTGAGAAAAATGACTGGTCAAAATGGGAAGCGTAAGCTCCATTGGTGGTCTCTAAATGTAAATAAATATCTTTCTGAGCAAAAGTATCAATAAGTTCTTGCACACGCGTAACGGTAATGGGTTCCACGATGTATTCCTCCATTTAGATTTTGAAACTGGATTTGATAGTGACCCGTGTTTATTTATTATATAGCTAATCCTGTTACGCCTTCAAGAAAGTAGGTTTACGGATAGCCCTGCACGATATAAAGCTTACAGTTGGGCACCGGAACCCTATGATCAATAGACTTATATGCTATAGTAGAAGGATAGTTGAAGTAAGTGAGGGTTATACATTGGACATATGGGTTTATCCAGTGATTTTTATAGTTGGGTTCGTCGCAGGGGTTATCAACACGGTTTCAGCAGGCGGATCGTTGCTCACGCTACCGATGCTGATTTTTCTCGGCCTTCCGTCGGCGGAAGCGAATGGAACGAACCGGGTGGCAATTGTTCTTCAAAGTATAACGGCAATCTATGCTTTCCATCGGAAAGGGCAGCTTGAGAAAAAGGTGAGTGCCATCGTCACATTACCCGCAGTTCTTGGTTCGATTCTTGGTGCTTCTGCGGCTGTTGCTATCAGTGATGAGATCTTTCAGGTTATTCTCGCTGTGACCATGATCGTGACGATTATATTTATTGTATGGGATCCATCACAAAGACCAGGTTCTGAATCAGCACTATCTATGCCGAGGAAAATACTTGGCATCCTTTTATTTTTTGCGATTGGATTCTATGGTGGTTTTATTCAGGTTGGTGCCGGTTTTTATATTGTGTTCACATCTTTGCTCGTTTTTCATCTATCTTTTATCCATGCTAACAGTGTCAAAATAATGGTGGCAGGAGCTTATGTATTTGTTTCTCTCATCGTTTTTGGTGTAAACGGGGAAGTGAACTGGCTGCTTGGATTATTGCTGGCTGTAGGGAATGCAAGCGGGGCATGGCTTGGAAGCAACATTATTACCGGAGGAAAAACGGGAGCGGTGAAATGGGTTCTTTTGTTAACGGTGTTTGTGATGGCAGCAAGGCTGATTTATGAAGCCATTTATACTTAGGAGGAAAAAATAAGTTTTTTCTGGAATCTATTAGGGTAATATACCAAATGTGGTTGTATTTGCACATGAAAAATAATCTTTAGGAGGTATGTGCTTTGTTTAAGCGAGTCGACAAGTTGCAAATTGACCTACCGAGACCAGACCAACCAGACCCAGAAGCAGCAGGGGTTGTTCAGGAGTTACTAGGCGGAAGATTTGGTGAGATGTCGACGTTAAACAATTACATGTTTCAATCGTTTAACTTCAGGAGCAAGAAAAAGTTGCGGCCATTTTATGAACTGATTGCGAACATCACAGCTGAAGAAATCGGACATGTGGAATTAGTGTCAAATACGATCAACCTTAATCTTGATGGTTCCGTTGGCAACGGAAGCACAAATCCAGATGAAACACCACTTGCTCCAGTGATGGGGTATGAGAATAAGTTTAATTTCATTCTAGGCGGTCAAAACGCTTTACCAACTGATTCAAGCGGCAAAGCTTGGACAGGGGACAATGTATTTTCCAGCGGTAATCTCGTTAATGACTTGCTGCATAACTTCTATCTTGAGTGTGGCGCGCGTACCCACAAGATGCGTGTCTATCAGATGACAGATAATGAGACAGCACGAGAATTAGCCGGTTATTTACTCGTACGCGGAGGCGTGCACGCTGTCGCTTATGCAAAAGCGCTTGAAGAAATTACAGGCGTGAATATGATGAAAATGCTGCCTGTTCCTGATTTGGACAACTCCAAATTCCACCACGCGAGAAAATATGAGGAAAAAGGTACACACCGCAAACTCTATCGCTTCAGCGATGATGACTATAACTTACTCAACCGTATCTGGAATGGACCGACACCAGTTGGCCCGGAAGGAGAGCTGGAAGTCGTCGATGGCATTCCAGAAGGTGGAGAAATCCCGGATCTTGAGCATGTTCCAGAAGAATATGCCCCAGGCTTTGATGAAGAGCAATTCCGAGAGCTATCGAAACGTCTCCAGTATGAAGCCGGGATGTAATAGAGTAGGAGAAGGGCTGCCTTTTTTAGGGCAGTCTTTTATTATGTCTAATAAGCGTATTCATAGAGAGATATTAAAATCAAAATATTCTGATTTATACGGATTTTATTGTATTCATTGACTTCAATATGAAAGCGATTTATATTACTTATAAGAAGCACTTATGTTCAATGTTTGCACAAATGTGCAAAAGGTGGTGGGAACTTTTGAATTGGAATGAAGAAAGAAATCTGATTATGGTATCAAAAATGTACTATGAAGAAGCATTAACTCAAAACGAAATTTCCAAACAATTGGGTATTTACCGAACAACAATTACAAGAATGCTTCAAAAAGCACGTGAGGAAGGAATCGTGCGAATTGAAGTTGTTGAATCGAATCGAGTCAAAGTCGATTTAGAACGCAGGCTTAAAGAAAAGTTTGGGAGTATACAAGAGTTTATCGTCGTTCCTGTAAATGCAGAATCCACAAGGTCATCAAGGTTAAAAGCAGTTGGGAACGTCGCTATATCCTTGCTTGATTCAATTTTAAAGGAGGGGGACAACGTTGGCTTGGCATGGGGGGAGACCATGGGGACGATGGCCAATTTGATTGAAAGAAAACGGAAAATTGATGCTGATTTTGTACCAATCGTTGGTGGACCGGGGAAAATGCGTGTGGAACATCATGTAAATACTATCGCTTACAACTTTGCAAAAGCATATCATTCAAGAGCCCATTATATTGATTCCGCAGCGATTGTCCAATCTAAGGAAACAAGAGATGAAATTATGGGTTCAGAATATATGCGCGATGTATTGAAGTTGTGGGACAAACTCACGGTAGCGATCATCGGAATAGGGGCTCCGATACGTTCTTCAAACTTAGTATGGGCTGGGTTTCTTGAAAATGGAGAAGATCAAATGTTGGAAAAGGACAAGGCTGTTGGGGATATTGGTTCCCGTTTTTACAATATTGATGGGCTGGAAACGACCGCATCTCTACAAGAACGTACAATAGCGATAGAGTTGGATCGCCTAAAAGAAAATCGTGCCACCATTGCCGTAGCAGAATCTGAAGAAAAACTTGAATCGATTGTTGGTGCTATAAATGGTGGATATATTTCACATTTAGTGATTGACGAACCAACAGCAGAAGCACTAATCAGGAGGGAGGGATAACTCCATGACTCTAATATTCATTGGTCTAGCTCTAGGCATAGCCTTTCTGATTCAAAGCGCATTAGGATTTTGGCAAATCAAGAATTTTAATCAACGTTATGCTGTAATGCGTTCAGAAGGGAAAGTTGCGATTGGACGATCACGTGGACTTTTTCGTAGTGGAGTCGTTTTACTTTTATCAGTTGATAATTCTGCCAAAATTATACGTGCTGAAAAAATGCAGGGGTTAACGATATTTGCAAGGTTTAAACCGGTATATCATTTGGAAAATCAATATTTACTAAAAACGGAAGAAGACGTGGAAAGGAAATTAGACCGTTTTTCAAAAAAAGCACTTAATGATGCAAGACATGTTTACCGTGTTGTGAAAGCAGGGGGAGAAGTGCCAAAACCAAAGAGTCCATTCGAAAAACTTTTCTCAGGAGTTACGAGATTATTTACAGGAAAACGTGAGGTGAATGATTGATGGATTGGTTAGTTGCTTTGGCTGAAGGGTTTATTGGTCTTTTTGAAGAGGGCGGGGAGCAATTTGTAAACCTTGTTACGGATATCATCCCTTTGCTTATTATGCTGCTTGTAGCTATGAATGCTGTAATACAGTTCGTGGGACAAGAACGTATTGAAAAACTTGCAGCAAAGTCATCAAAAAATATATTTACACGCTATTTAATTTTGCCACACGTTGGAACTTTTTTCTTCCTGAACCCAATGACATTATCACTCGGGCGCTTTTTACCAGAGCGACACAAACCAGGGTATTATGCTTCCGCCAGTTTCTCTACCCATACGATGAACGGGTTGTTTCCGCACGTAAACCCGGCTGAATTATTTATTTTTTTAGGTATAGCGAACGGGATCACCTCACTCGGAGGTTCAACCGCAGAACTCGCGATGCGATACTTCCTAGTTGGTCTAGTAATGAATATGTTTAGAGGACTTGTAACAGACTGGATGGTTTCATACGTTGAGAAACAGCAAAAGGTGAAACTAAAGTCAACTGTAGCTAAATCTTCGATGGGGGGATCTCCGAATGGGTAATTATAAAGCGGTTCGTATTGAAAGAGGGTCTGGGGGTTTTGGTGGGCCGCTTACGATTCACCCCACAGACAAAAAGAATAAAATAGTAAATATTACTGGAGGTCAAATTTCTGAAGCAGCTTCCCTGATCGCGGAAATGACAGGGGCAGAGCTGATTAATGGATTTAATACATCTGTCCCCGAAGATGAAATGGCTTGCGTTGTCATTGACTGTGGCGGGACTTTACGCGCTGGCTTGTACCCTAAGAAACGTATTCCCACAGTAAATGTTATGCCAACCGGTCAAAGTGGGCCAATGGCAAAATACATTGTGGAAGACATTTATGTATCAGGTGTTAAACCAGATAATGTGCAATATACGGAAGACGAGAGTCCTAAAAATATTAGTGATGAAGATGAGGTCGATCATACAGATGCTCCTGAGGAAATCGATGAAAATGTAGAATCTGGATCTACACCGAAATATGATTCTTCAAAGAAAATCAGTGAGACTAAGAGTCAAGAAAATGTTATGTCTCGAATTGGAAAAGCAATGGGTAACATTGTAAATGTCTTTTATCAGGCTGGCCGCGATTCCATTGATACGGTTATAAAGACAATACTTCCTTTTATGGCTTTTGTTTCGTTATTGATTGGGTTGATTCAGGCCTCCGGAATTGGTGACATCATTGCTAATGTTCTATCGCCATTAGGAGGGACAGTTTGGGGGTTGATTATTCTATCACTCATTGTTTCTTTTCCCTTACTTTCGCCATTTCTTGGGCCTGGGGCGGTTATAGGTCAGGTGATTGGATCTTTAATTGGTGTGGAGATCGCCAATGGAAATATTCCACCACAGTTCGCTTTGCCAGCTGTTTTTGCTATTAATTCTCAAGCAGCAGCAGATTTTGTGCCTGTGGGTCTAGGGTTAGCAGAAGCAGAACCAGAGACGGTTGAAGTTGGGGTACCGGCTGTTTTGTATGGAAGATTTTTAACAGGAGCACCAACAGTATTTGTTGCATGGCTAGCTAGTTTTGGAATGTACGATAACTTATAATTATCTATTTACAATGAGAGGAGTTAGTTGACATGCAGGTGTATAACACAGTAATTACAAACCGAGGTGCAAGCGCATCAGAATTTTTGTCAGAAGGTATGATTGTCCTTTTTAAAAATAATGCGCCCGATGAACTCGCTGAATTCAGTATTCTTCATGAGGAAAATAACCTGGACGGTGAGATTGAAACAGGTAATACAATAGCTATTGGTGACCACTTTTTTAAAATTACAGCTGTTGGGAGTGCTGTCGAAAAAAATTTATATTCACTTGGTCATATCACGATTCATGCAGATGGTTCAAAGGAAGCTGAACTACCGGGCACGCTCTATGTAGAAGAAGGTGACCTTCCTGACCTCCAGGTAGGAGATAGCATCACGATTACTAAATAAAGAAATAACAATAGGAGTAGGAGTGATAGGGGATGACTGCGCAAACAGCTATTGTAGCAGGAGGAGCACAGAACTTAGGGGAACATTTGAGTCTACGGTTAAGTGAAGAAGGATACAATGTAGTGGTGGCCGATTTACAAGGATGTAAAGCTGAAACCGTGGCCCAAAAAATCTCTAATTCTACGGGGAACAAGACACTTGGTTTAGAAACAAACATGACAGATGAAGATGAAGTCAAAGCACTTATGGTTCGTACTAAAGAAGAGTTTGGAACTGTTGACTTGCTTGTTTATAACGCGGGAGTTGCTCGGAGTACCAAAATTGATAATTTTAATCTTTCCGATTGGCAAATGACCCTAGATGTGAATTTAACAGGTTATTTTCTGTGCGCAAGGGAAGCTAGTAAAGTGATGATCGGGCAAGGAAGCGGAAATATTGTTCAAATCAACTCTAAATCCGGTAAGGTGGGGAGTAAGCATAATTCTGGTTATTCTGCATCAAAGTTTGGCGGTATAGGTCTTACCCAAAGCCTAGCTTTAGACTTGGCCGAGCATAATATACGTGTAAATTCTATACTACCAGGTAACTTGTTAGAGTCGCCGATGTTTCAGAGCTTAATACCATCATATGCCAATAAGCTTGGCATTGACGAGGATGAAGTTGAACAAGTTTATAAGGATAAAGTACCTATGAAACGCGGGTGCACTTATGACGATGTATCAAATGCAGTCATTTTCTATGCTTCTGAGAAAGCTTCCTATATGACTGGACAGTCCATCAATGTAACTGGTGGGCAAGTAATGCATTAAAAAGTGGGGATTATTAATGAGGGTGGCACTATTAATTGATTCTGCAGACGCTGAAAAGTATAAAGACCTATCTGCTTGGCTGCCAATTGATGGGGTAACGACAAATCCATCGATCTTAGCCTCCAATCAAAACGTTTCTGCTGAGGAACAAATTAAGAAGTTAGATCAAATTCTTAATGATAAGCAAACACTTCATGTACAGGTGGTATCTGAGAACGCAGAAGCAATGGTTGTTGAAGGTAAGCGTATTTATTCAGCTTTTGATAGAGAAGTCATTATTAAGGTACCTGTGTCTAAAGAAGGCTTTAAAGCAATTAAATCCTTTTATGAAAAAGGGATTCGTACCACAGCGACTGGAATTTTCACAATTCAACAAGCATTTCTTGCAAGTAAAGCGGGAGCATCATTCGTAGCTCCCTACGTCAATCGAATTGATGACCAGCATGGAGACAGCCGCGAAGTTCTTGAGCGCATTATGCATCTTTTTCACCTGTATCAGATGCCTACACGCGTGATAGCAGCTAGTTTCAAAAACGTTCGTCAAGCAGAAGAGGCAATGCTTGCAGGTGTACATGAATTAACCATTGCTCCAGATATTTTTGAGAAATTGATCATGCATCAAGGAACAACAGATAGTATAAAACAATTCACTCAGCACTTTGAAGGAGCCTTTGGCCAGGATAAAGTAATGTTTAATTAGGATACATCGGTTAGGTCATTCCTTGTGACCTGGCCGTTGTTTTTCCTTTCTGGCTTGCATACTCTCACGTCCTCGCCCAATATCTTTGCAAAATGTTCCTTTCATATAATACTTCTGATTCAAATACACCCCCATTATTCACTATCGACTTTTGTGAAGACATATTATTTGATCACAAAAGAGCAATGCTTGCTTTACGTTCATGCGATTTAATTTCTTGATGGCTAATGACAGAATGATATTTGCCATGCCTTTTCCCCTTTCGCTGGGGCGGATTCCGTATCCAATGTGTCAGCCAAAATCGAGAAGATAGGAATTTAAGTGATGACGAATGTTCAGACTCCCAGCAAGTGGTGTTGGTCCTTGATCAACCAATAAGTAGAAATTGCCACTAGTTTCTGAGGCAAATTCTTGCTTTCCTCATAGTCCTCCAGCGTTTTGAGCATCATTTCGAATGGGTGGGTATCCAAATGCAAAACGAAAGGTACCAACTTCTCCTCATTAGATTTCCACTCATTTAGCATTGATAAGTACGAATATTGAAATTCAAAGGAAGGCTTGATCAGTGAATATCTTGTGTTCATTGTCATCGAATCCCTCCTATCGGTTTAGTCTTGCATACCTCGATTGTAATTGGCTCTTCCAGCTTTTAAGAACTGATGTTTAGTATTCATTTATGTCGGTAATAAATAAAACAATGGAATTTTATGTCTGGAGGAGGCAGGGTTATATGAGCTCGACGACAAAGCAGCTCCCGAAGGAGAAGGGGATTGATCATACGCTTGCCTTGTTAAACGAAGGGTATCGATTTGTTCTCAATCGGCGCGAAAAGAAAGATTCGGATATTGTGCAGACACGTCTTTTAGGGCAGAAAGTCATTTTGATTAGTGGCGAGGACGCGGCTGAGTTATTTTACGATGAAGATCTTTTTAAACGAAAAAATGTGGCGCCGAAAAGAGTTGAGAAGTCGCTGTTTGGTGAGAATGGTGTTCAAGGGCTGGATGATGAGGAACATAAACATCGAAAGCTGATGTTTTTATCGTTAATGACACCAGAAAGGTTAAAAGATATTGAAAAGATTACGATGAAACATTGGAAAGCCAAGCTTCCGGACTGGAAAATGAAGAACCAAGTTGTATTGTTCGATGAAGCTGAGGAAGTGATGTGTCGGAGTGCTTGTGAGTGGGCTGGGGTTCCGATCGAAGAAGAGATGGTTGAACAGCGAGCGCAAGAATTCGGTTTCATGATCGACGCTTTTGGTGGCGTTGGTGAGCGGTATCAACGCGGGAAAAAGGCTCGTCAGAGTTCAGAGAAATGGATTGAAGGAATCATTAAGCAAATTCGCTCTAAAAAACTCCAGCCACCAGAAAATACGGCAGCTTACGTTATCGCCAATCATCGAGATCGAAAAGGGAAGCTGTTGAATACGCACACGGCTGCAGTAGAACTGATTAATATATTACGACCGATTGTGGCCATTGGCAGATATGTTGTTTTCGGTGCTCTGGCTATGCATGATTATCCGGAAGAAACGGAGAAGCTGCGTGCTGGAGATGGAAACTATAATCGTATGTTCGTTCAAGAAATCCGCAGGTATTATCCTTTTACACCTCTTCTAGGTGCTAATGCCCGAAAGGACTTCACATGGAAAGGATACCCTTTTAAGAAAAACACGCTTGTCATGCTCGATGTATACGGCATTAATCATCACCCTGATCTATGGGACAGACCTAATGAATTCAGGCCGGAAAGATTCAAAGAATGGGAAGGAAGCCCGTTTGCTTTTGTCCCTCAAGGCGGCGGCGATCATTATATGGGCCATCGCTGCGCAGGAGAATGGATCACCATCATGCTCATGCAAGTAAGCCTGGAGTTTCTCATTAACCATGTGGAGTACGAGGTTCCGGAACAAGAGTTGGAATATAGTATGGAACGAATGCCTACGATTCCGAAAAGCCGATTTATTATGAATCAAATTCAGTCGACAGCTGAATAAGGTTACAGAGAAGGCAGGCCGAAATAGGTCCTGTCTTTTTTGAGCTCCTCAGGGAGGCTCATTTCTACACTATCAAAAAGGAAGCGTTTGAAATACAATAGCATTATTGAAGCATGCTAAATCAAGAAAGTAAGAGGGTGTAGTTATGGGGAAAGTTTTTATATTTGATATGGATGGGGTCATTATTGATAGTGAGCCTATTCATCAAAAAATTGAACAAGAAACAGCCGCGCAGCTTGGCGTTCAATTGGAACCGGAAAGGCTGGAGTCCTATACAGGAATGCGGCCAAAGGATATGTGGGCATCGATTATAAACGAAGAAAAACTAAAGGTAGAACTTGAAAGTGTATTACCCGAAGTGGAGCAGAGGAAGGTCGAGGCGATAGGAGGGAGTGACCTTGTGCCAATCCCTGGAGTTGTCCCCTTATTAAGGGAATTAAAGCGTAATCAGTACCTGATCGCAGTGGCTTCATCTTCAGCGTATCCATTGATTGATGCGGTTTTAAGAAAGTTCTCTATCCATCATTACTTCGATTGTATTGTAAGTGGGGATGATATTGAGAGCGGAAAGCCGGCGCCCGATATTTATCTTGAAGCAGCAGAACAGCTGAACGTTCATCCGTCCCAATGCACGGCCCTGGAAGACTCTACAAATGGTGTTTCTTCGGCAAACACTGCCGGTATGACGACCATCGGGTATAAAAGCCCTGAAGCTGGTGAACAGGATGTAAGCCATGCAGATCACGTTGTTGATCACATAAATAAAGTTCAGTCGTTGCTATCTTTGTAGCTTTTATATCGAGATAAGGAGCTACCCCATAAAAGATTTTTGATTTCTTAGGCCGCAGCGCCGAATTAATGTGCGGAAGCGCCGAATTCCTAGGCCGCAGCGCCGAATTAATGTGCGGAAGCGCCGAATTCCTAGGCCGCAGCGCCGAATTAATGTACAGAAGCGCCGAATTCCTAGACCGCAGCGCCGAATTAATGTGCGGAAGCGCCGAATTCCTAGGCCGCAGCGCCGAATTAATGTACGGAAGCGCCGAATTCCTAGGCCGCAGCGCCGAATTAATGTACGGAAGCATTCCTAGGTCACAGCGCCGAATAAATCATTACTAGCTAGGAAAAAGCATAAAAAGTGAGGCCATAGCCTAAATATAGGCCATTGGCCGCTGCGTCACACCTAAGCTGTACATTCAATAAAAAATCCGTTGCAATCGTTACAACGGATTTTTTAAGGGCGATTTTTTGTTTTTAAATGCGTGTTCAAAAAGGAGGACAAAACGAGCTGATGAGTTTGAGAAGACGCAGCTGCGAGCATCCTGCTTACACCACGAAAGCATTCACTTCTCACGAAGGAAAAGGGGGTTGCTTTTTCGAGGAGCAAAGCCCCAGCTGGCCGCTTCGTAAGCGTTCCTTCGCACGACGAAAAAGCGGTTTTCCTTTTCGAAGATACGGTTTTCATACATGAGACGCGCAGAAGCAAGTCGACGAAGAAATACGACCGCTATTTTTCCTGGACTTTTTGAACATCCTCTTTAATAATTTTTAATTCCCGTTACAATGCTTGAGGCGGCCTGATTACGAAATGAGTCCGTTCTAAGCAGGCTGGCATCTTGACCATTTGTAACAAAACCTAATTCCACTAATGCCGAAGGCATGGTTGTGGTTCGTAAAACATAGAAGTTACTTTCAATAATTCCTCGATCAATCGTTTCCACTCCATCAGTGATTTGCATTTGAAGCGTATTTGCCAAGTTTCTACTTTCTTGACTTCCAGAACTGTAATAGGTTTCGATGCCTCGAGCAAAGTTTGATGTCGATGCATTGGCGTGAATACTAACAAAAAGATCAGCCCCTGACTGATTTGCGACGGTTGCACGCTCTGCTAAGCTCGTAGTTGCATCCGTAGAACGAGTAAGGGTGACATCAATACCTTCGTTTTTTAATTGCGCCTCTACTCGTTGAGCAACGTCCAAGGTGATCTCCTTTTCTTGGAGATTATGGCCTAAAGCACCTGGATCAACCCCTCCATGGCCAGGATCCAAAACAATATGCTGTATGTGCCCGGCGCCTGGACTTCCCTCCATATCATTGGAAGGGTTTGATCCATTTCCAGCACTTTCAGATCCTTCCGAAGTTATAAAATCTGTACTTATGTACCCGAGTTGACCTTTATAAGTGATTTGTCCCCAACCATCATCGACTGCAATGTACTCCACACGTTCATTTGGCTCTAAACTACCAATAATGTTCGCGGTCTCACTGGGATTTTCCCTCACGTTTAAGGATGATTGACTGTTCACCTCGCCCATTTGATGAGCCTTAGCATCCGACATGCTAGTAATGAAACTGACGATAAATGTGAAAAATAAAATCATAAATAAATTTGGGAATTTCTTTGTCATTATTTCCTCCATATGCCATTTCAGCGATTATATTAAAATATATATAATAATTTACATTTATGGATAAATTTAGTCAACCTATAAGGTGGAAAATTCTTTCAACAGGACTTTTGACGGAAAAACTTTAATCGGGGTTGTGAGCCGTACGCTAACGGAGAATCGAACGTACAAAACGGCCAAACATGTCCCCTTCTCAAACACCTTCCCTTGTTTTGTCGCGATTTATGTTATATCGTAATATTTTGGGTATCTTTTAACTAACAGAGGAACTATCCCTAACGATCTGATCCATGAATGGGGGGTAACCAGTTTAGATCGACGAGATTGGAGGGTTTGTTTTGTCTCTTGAAGACCTAACCATTGACATAGGTTTAATGTCATTGCTTTTACTTATCGGTATTTTAATACGCGCAAAAGTAAGGATGATTCAGAAGCTATTTATTCCTGCGAGTTTTATTGCAGGATTGTTGGGGTTAACTTTTGGTCCTAATGGCTTTGGGCTTCTTCCTTTTTCTAACTTTATAGGTGACTACCCGACCATTTTAATCGCCGTTGTTTTTGCGGCAATTCCCCTAGGGGCTGCAAAAATCAACTGGAAAGAAAAATTTGGCCGTGTACGTAACATGTGGCTCTATTCCATGACGATCACATTGTTAATGTGGCCGGCAGGGATTGTGGCGACGTACCTCTTTATCGGTCATATTTGGGATCTTCCACCTGGATTTGGTTTTGCACTTGGAGCAGGATTTGTCGGGGGTCATGGGACAGCTGCAGCCGTTGGTGAAATCTTTAGTGCCCAAGGGTGGCAGGAAATTACGGACATTGGATATACTGCGGCGACAGTGGGTCTGCTGGCGGCAGTTCTCGGCGGTCTTATCATTATCAAAAGAAATACACGTCGGAAACAGACAAATTTTATTTCTGATTTTCAAGATCTTCCTTCCGATTTACGGACAGGACTGATCAGAAAAGAAGATCGTGAATCTGCTGGTCATGACACCGTTTCCAGCAACAACGTTGATCCGTTATTTTTTCATGTTGCGATCATTGGGGCAGTCGTTGTGGTGAGCTATTTTCTCCAACAAATGTTGAATGCCAATTTTCCTGAATTGTCGTTTCCATTGTTAAGTTTAGCTTTTATCATCGGCTTGATTGCACAATTTTTTCTTAGAAAAAGCAAGGCCAATTATTACGTTGATAAGAGAACTATTAATCGTGTTGGGGGAACAGCCACTGATTTAATCGTAGTTTTCGGGATTACGTCCATCGATTTAGCCATCGTTTCTGAATACATGATTCCGCTTATTGTCTTATTTATCTTTGGTGTCATATGGGCATACCTTATTTTACATTTTGTTGCAGTGCGCGTTTTTCATCAAGACTGGTTTGAGAATGGGATTTTTGGTTTTGGCTGGTCGACAGGCACAGTAGCCATGGGGGTTGCTCTGTTGCGGATTGTTGATCCTGATTCAAAAAGTACGACATTGGATGATTATGCGCTCGGGTATATAGGAATGGTACCTGTGGAAGTTGCCATTATCACATTTGGTCCTGTTCTGATTATTTCTGGTTTTAGTTTCCCATTTATGCTAAGCCTCCTTCTTATTTGGGTGTTGCTTATCGTTTTTGCTTCGAAAATGGGCTGGTTGGTTTCGAAAGATAAAATTGAAGAGAGAAATTAAGCTGGGGTGATAGTATGTGTGGTATTTTTGCCATGACGGGAAAGTTAGACGCTGATCGAATGAACCGTGTACTACAATCCATGAGCCATCGTGGCCCAGACGAGGGGGACGATACGTTATTGGACTCTTTTCATTTAGGACATCAGCGGTTGTCCGTTGTAGGCGTGGACGAAGGGAAGCAACCGATTGCAAACGAAAACAAGAAAAAGTGGATTGTTGCGAATGGGGAGATTTACAATTACAGGGCTTTGCAAAAACAACTTCCTGACACCGTTCATTTTTTAACTAAATCGGATAGTGAAGTCCCACTGAAATGGTATGAAGAAGAAGGTCCCCAAGCGGTTCAACGTTTGGACGGCATGTTTGCGTTCGTTATCGTCGATGCAGAAGAGGAAACCTTTATGGCTGCCCGCGATACACTTGGCATTAAGCCTTTGTATTACGGCAAAGATCATCAAGGAAACATGATCTTCGCCTCCGAGCTAAAGACCCTATATGTAGTAACGGAAGATGTACATGAATTCCCTCCTGGCCATTATTACACGCCAGAGGAGGGGTTTGTTGCTTACAGACATATCCGGCAACCAGAAAGGGAAAACATCTATCCTGAACATGAAGTGCCGCAAATGATGAAAGGCATTCGTGATCATTTAGGTCAAGCCGTTGAGAAAAGACTAATGGCAGACGTGGAAGTGGGGGTCTTGCTTAGCGGTGGGTTAGATAGCAGTTTAATTGCGTTGCTTGCGCATGAGCGCCGCAAAAAGGGGAGACCGCTGAAATCATTTTGCGTTGGCAGTGAAGACAGTGAAGATGTGAAACGGGCGCGGCAAGTGGCTGAAGAAATTGGAACGGAGCATTACGAATACATTTATACAGAACAGGAGCTCATTGATCATTTGCCGGAAGTGATCTATCACTTGGAATCTTTTGATTCCTCGCTCGTCCGCAGCGCCATTCCCACCTTTTTTGTGTCAAAATTGGCAGCCAAACACGTAAAAGTGATTCTTTCCGGAGAAGGAGCAGATGAATTATTCTCCGGCTACCACTATCTGAAAGGGATCCAGGATACACCGAGTTTGAATAAAGAATTGGTACGGATCATTAATACATTGCATAACATCAACTTGCAACGAGCGGATCGAATGAGCATGGCCCATTCATTGGAGCTCCGTGTGCCGTTTCTGGATTTAGATCTGATGGAATATGCGCTGAAGATTCCAGCTGAATTAAAATTGACGGACAATGATGTTGAAAAATGGATTTTGAGAAAAGCCTACGATGGTAGACTTGCAGACAATATTATTTGGAGAGATAAAGCAGAGTTTTCTGAGGGGAGCGGAGCTCTTGATATTCTTGAAAATTACGCAGAAGATCAATTCAGCCAAGAACAAGTAGAACAGGCTAATGCAGAAAACGAATGGGTGCGCTCCAAACAGGAGCTATTGTACTATACGATCTTCAAGAAATATTTTCCTGAAAAATCGATCTTATCCACAGTTGGACACTGGGCCACCACCTAACGAAAAACGAGTATGGGGTATGCGGGAAGCCCCTCATGCTCGTTTTTAAACGGCCACCAGTTATTTTACCTAAAAGCGTTGTTACAGCCCCCCATCCTGGAAATGATCTCGTCTATCGGTTCAGAGAAATCTGTTCTGGCATCTCTTCTTCTGATTCAGTACTGAAGTCCTCTAGAGAGACGCACCATTTCTCTAAGCGCCCCCCTATCCCGATTTCTAAGGCTGAAGGGTCAAAAGCAAGGTCGCTCACAACTTTTTGGGGGGCTTTGCAATTGTTCTTGGCGTTCAGCAACCTCGTCCAGCGCTTCCCTGTTTTTGAATGAATGTTTGATGAACTGTTATACTTTTCTCGGCTACTTGCTTAATGAAGAGGGGTGGATGGGGTATGCGTTTGGGTATCTTGGATCAAATCCCGAAATCAAAAGGGAGAAGCGCAGAGGAAACTGTTGCAGAGACGCTTGCCACTGTGCAATATGCCGAAAAGTTAGGGTATGAACGCTATTGGTTTGCAGAGCACCATGCGACAAAGGGGATGTTATCAAGTTCTCCGGAAATGATGATGGCTGCAGCAGCAAGTCGTACGGGCTCTATTCACGTAGGCAGTGGCGGGATTTTGCTTCCTCAATATAGTGCTTATAAAGTAGCGGCACAGCTGCTTCAACTTCAAGCGCTCTTTCCCGGAAGGATTGATGCAGGGGTTGGTCGTTCCCCGGGAGGTGCCGAGAGGGTTCGGTCGGCACTTGCCGATGGAAAAGAGAATCAACCCGCCGAGTATCCAGATAAACTTGAAGATCTTGCCCGCTACATCAATGGTGAGCAAGTGAAAGGAGTTCGGGCGACGCCGCGAACAGAAGAAGCTCCAGCCCTTTATTCATTGGGGCTTGGGGAAAATAGCGCGGAGCTTGCTGCTAGCCTTGGCGTCGGCTACGTTTATGGCCATTTTATTAACCCGGCACGGGGGCAAGCCGCCCATGACATCTATCAACAACAATTTACCTCGGGAGTCATGCGTTCCCCCCATGCGTTAACAGCGATTTTTATTGTATGCGGAGAGTCTGACGAGCACGCAGAAAATCTGGCCATTAGCCAAGATGTTTGGCTGTTACGAACGGAGAAAGGATTGGACAGCCGTGTCCCGAGTGTACAAGAAGCGAAATTTGCCAAACGTACGAAACAAGATCAAAAGAAAATCAAAGAGAACCGCAAGCGGATGATTATCGGCGGTCCTCATACTGCGAAAGAAGAATTGAAGAGACTTGCAGAACGATATCAAAACGATGATTGGTTGCTCCTCACAAACATCTACGATGTTGAAGAGAAAAGACGATCATTTGAAAGGATCGCTTCTCTATTTTGAGGATTCTGCCCACCGTTTCATTTCAGCGGGCTGGTTAAAGGAAAACTCCGGGTGATGGTTTTCAGGGTTCACAGCTCCCCAGCCCGCAAGGGCGAAGTCTATTCCGGCAGTGTGAGCGCATTGTTCGTCATAAATCGTATCGCCAATGTAAAGTGCTTCCTCCGCTTTACTTTCGGATTTATTAAGGAAGTGGATAAGCGGCTCAGCATCAGGCTTATGTTTTCTTGTATCATCGGAACAAACATAGTGAGTGAAAAATCGCGTTAAACCAAATGGCTTAAAATCATGTTGATATTCATGCTGGGTTTTTGAAGTAACAACGCCTAGGGTCAGGCCTTTTTCCTGTAGTTTTTCAAGCAGTTCTTCGATACCTGGGAATACGCGCATGAAATGGGCATGATGTTTTATTTTCTCACTCCACCGCGCGCGTACTTCTTTCTCGGTCACTTCATCTGGAAGCTGGAGTTTCTTCACTGCTGTGTCACCTGGGATGCCAAGGATGAAAGAAAGATCCTCCCTATCGTAGTGTTGTTGCGTCACCTCCTGCAAGGCTAGTTGAAGCGATCGAATCATCGTTTCCTCCGTATCGATGAGCGTACCATCGATATCAAAAATGATGGTTTTATACATAATTGAACTTCCTTTCCAGAACCAATGGTTAATCTAAAGGTACCATATGGCCGAGGGGTACATGAACATTGATTTTTCGGCGGGACGGCCAAGAATTCGGCGGAAGTCGAAGAGTGGGAAAATGTTTTATGATAAAATGAATTAATATTCTGTGAAAAAGGGAGGGGAATTTATGAGTCAACATATGCAAACGTTGAAACAGTTAGAGGAGAATAGCCGGGGATCACTCATTGATGTGCTAAATATTACATTCGTAGAGGCAACGGAAGACCGTCTTGTGTTGCGCATGCCTGTAGAGCCGAAAACCCATCAACCCGCTGGAATTCTGCATGGAGGCGCTTCGGTCGTACTTGCAGAAACGGCAGCATCTACGGCGACGGCGATGAATATTGATCTTGATAAAAAGGTTCCGGTAGGTTTGGAAATCAACGCCAATCATGTTCGAAGTAAACGTGACGGGGTCGTAACCGCTACTGCAACGCCTTTACACCGAGGAAGGTCAACGATGATATGGGAAATTAAAATCAATGATGAGAACGATCAATTGGTCTGCGTGTCGCGATGTACGATGGCTGTATTAGATCGATAACGGAGGAAAATGCCAGTTTTCCTATAACCGTTCGCTAGCGTTATAAACCAGCCGCATTCCGTCCGAAGAATGCGGCTTTCCTTGTTAAAAATTTGGTTTTTCCCTTAGCATTGTTGCCTGTTCAAAGGCGTAGCCGATCTCAAATAATGTCTGTTCGGAATAAGCGCGACCAGTGATTGTAATTCCGAAAGGTCTGCCGTCCTCATGGTAACCGGAAGGAAGGGCGATGGAAGGCAAGCCAGCTTGCGCAGCTACATCCTGATTGCAGGAGCTAGGAAAAAGAATCGCATCGAGTTTTTGGTCATTGAGGACACTTCCGATGCTTTCAGGGTCGTCAAGACCAAGGTCTTGCAGTTTTGCAGTAATATAATTGGAGTTGCTGAGGACACTCTCGACAGACGTTCTAACTTTAAGCCGATCATGGCCGTATTTATGCAGCTGAGGATAATCTTCATAGGACTTTAGAAAATCATCAAAGGAATGAAAACCGGTAGAGGGTTCCGCTTTGGCAAAGAAATGATTTAAGGAATGTTTACACTCAAAACTGACGGTATTAGTGTCCGCCGCTTTACGAGTGACAGCCGGAATTTTAACCGGGTCGACGAGTGTAGCTCCAAGGTCTTTTAACGTTGTGATCGCTTCTTCATACCGATGTAAATCAATTTGATCAGAAAACCC
This sequence comes from Geomicrobium halophilum, assembly GCF_014207655.1. Lineage (GTDB taxonomy): Bacteria > Bacillota > Bacilli > Bacillales > Marinococcaceae > Geomicrobium > Geomicrobium halophilum. The sequence continues at coordinate 99,819 of NZ_JACHHJ010000005.1, forward strand.
TTCGTGGGGATCCCGAAATACACCGATTCGTTTTCCTTGGACACCATTTTTGATAAGTGAATCTAAATAATTTGGTGTATGTGCAGGGCGAGCTTTTGTAGCCTCATCATTTTCGTCTATCTCCGCGATAACATTTAATATGGACGCTGCATCCGTCACTGTTCGGGTCAAAGGTCCGGCAACGTCTTGTGTATAGGATAAGGGGATAATGCCGGTTCGGCTAACGAGGCCAAACGTAGGTTTCACCGTTACGAGCGAATTACGTGTAGCAGGGTTGAGCAGTGACCCCGACGTTTCCGTTCCTATGCTTCCGAGGGTAAAATTAGCAGCAGTAGCTGCGGCGCTACCCGAGCTGGAGCCGCCGACTTCAAATTTTTCAGGCCCATATGGACATTGAACATAACCCCCTCTAGAACTATAATTCTCAGGCATATCAGTTCCGATACGGTGGGCAAGCTCTGTCATATTCGTTTTTCCAAGAATAATGGCTCCTGCTGATCGGAGCTTTTGGACGAGAAACGCATCATACTTGGAGTGCCAATCTTTAAGGGCAATGGCCCCCGCGCTTGTCGCCATTTTATCCCTGGTTTCGAGATTTTCTTTTATAAGAATCGGTATGCCGTGCAAGGCTCCTTTTCTCCCTCTCTGCTTTCGTTCTTCATCAATCGCTTCTGCAATGTATATAGCGTCAGGATTAATGTCCAGAACCCCGTTAATATAGGGGCCATCTTGGTCCCAGAGAGCGATGCGATTGAAGTAATAAAGCACGAGTTCCTTCGCTGTGAGTGTTCCATCATCATAAGCTTGATGAATCTCTGCGATCGTCGTTTCTTCATGCCAGTAATCGGCCATTAACGTTGAAGTCATAAGCTTCCTCCATATCATAAAAATAAGCAGGGTAGGTATTGGATCAAACAAGTTTATGGATATTGTGCCATTTCCAAGGGTTTCCCATTCATTTAGGGAAGTTCAGTGATCGCAGTGCCTTTTCTAGAAATTAAGCAGAGCGATTCCTAGCGGGAGTGCCAGTCCTACAACAATGGTAAGCCCTAAAACAACCCCAAATATGATCCAGTGCACCTTACTCAAGTCGCCTTTGACCCGATGCATCAAGACAATTTCCATAAATCCCATGACAATGATTCCTGATAGAAGCTTAAACAGTCGTGCAAATGTTACAGGCATTTGTGGCAATAGCAAAATTCCTGACATAATAACAAGAAGATAAGATACACGTAACAATTGATGAAGGACTACTGCAATTTTTGCTCGCCGCTTAAAGTACAAATAGTGGACGAGTATAAAAAGCAATAATGTCGATGTGATAGAGAGTAGATGTGGCAGTGTAATCATAGGATTCCTCTCAATGATCTTATATATCATGTCAAGTTTAACATCCTTTCTAACTCTCTGCGATTATCTTTAGGCATATAGTTGAATAGTTGTCATATAAAACAAATATGGTATAATAATAGTTATTATTTTCATGCAATTATTGCGATGCAGAAAAGGGGGAGAATGATGAAAAAGAATTTTTGGTTATCAGGAGTGATGGGGGTGTCCCTGCTTGCGGTCGCGGCTTGTGGTGCCGATGAAACGGAAGGTGACGCAGGTGAGGAAGATGTGAACGGCGACGATACTGGAGATGTTGAAGAAGATGCCGATGCCGGTGAAGAGGACGAAGACACAGCTGATGTGGAAAATGGCGATGAGAATGGAGCTTCCTCTGTAGCAGGGGAAACCTACACCGTCGCAACGGATAATAACTTCGTGCCTTTCGCTTTTACTGATTTAGATACGGATGAACTTACCGGCTTTGATATTGAGTTAATGACAGCGATTTCAGAGGAGGCAGGTTTTGATGTTGAGTTTGAAACGGTAGATTTTGCAGCTGCATTATCGGGGATTCAGGCTGGTACCTATGATGCAGCCATCAACGCGATGTCTATTACGGAAGAACGGAAAGAAACCGTTGATTTTTCAGACCCGTACTACTTTGATGCAGGTATCATCGTAGCGGTTGCTGATGGGAACGATGAAATACAATCCCTTGAAGATGCTGATGAACAAGGAGCAACGGTAGGAACCCGTCAAGGTTCAACAAGTCAGGAGTATCTCGAAGATAATACCGATGATGTTAACATCGAGGCATTTCCAGAAATTACCGAAGCTTATCAAGCCGTGATTTCAGGGCATGTAGATGCTGTTCTATATGATGAGCCCAATGTGCTCTATTATACAGAGGAACAAGCACAGGGCCAGATGGTCACTGTAGGGGATACACTTTTGGCGGATGACTATGGGATCGGTATGCCGCAGGATCATGAACTATTAGAGCCGATCAATGAAGCACTGGACACGTTGAAAGAAGATGGAACTTACGATGATATTTATGAAGAGTACTTTGGGGAGCGACCTGAAGGCACATAAATGGACAGTTGCTCATGCAGCTATCGTTTGCATGAGCAACTCTAAACCATCTGTTTAACTAACGTGGCGGAGGCGTTATTAAGTCATTAGAAAAGGGGATTGATATGAATCTAAATCCTGAAGCATTTGTTGACATCATCCCTTATCTTGTCACTGGGTTATGGTATACATTAATTATTACGCTCGTTGGTGTAGCATTGGGATGTGTGCTTGGGACCATTTTTGGGTTAATGAGGTTGTCAAAAAATGGATTCATTAAAGCCATTGCATCCATCTATGTAGAGGTTCTCAGAGGCACACCATTGCTCGCGCAAATCTTTTTTTTTCATTTTGGTATTCCTAATCTTTTAGGTTTTAACCTTGATGCATTGGTGAGTGCAATCGTTGTGATTGCAATTAATTCAGGTGCTTACATCGCGGAAATTGTGCGAGGCGGTGTACAGTCTGTGGATCAAGGTCAAATCGAAGCAGGGCGATCCCTTGGTTTAAATTCAAGACAAACGATGCGCTATATCATTTGGCCGCAAGCATTGAAAATTATGATCCCTCCTTTCGGTAATCAATTCATCATCAGTTTGAAAGATACTTCTTTATTGTCATCAATCGCAGTGGCTGAGCTGATGTATCAAGCGCAAACCTATTCAAGTATTACTTTTGATGCCTTTGAAGCCTATTTTATGGTCTGTTTATTTTATTTAATGATTACCATTCCGGCATCGCTGTTACTGCGTTATACAGAACGGAGGCTTGAGCGTTCATGATTAAAGTGACTGACTTACATAAATCTTTCGGGGACAACGAAGTATTAACAGGAATTACGACAGATATTGACGCCCAAGAAGTCGTCTGTGTCATCGGACCCTCCGGTTCAGGAAAAAGTACATTTTTACGCTGTTTGAATCGCCTTGAGGATATCACTTCCGGTGAGGTCGTGATCGACGGAGTAAATATTGCTGATCCGAAAACAAACATTAATAAAGTACGCCAAGATGTTGGTATGGTTTTTCAGCATTTTAATCTATTTCCGCATAAGTCAGTGTTAGAAAATGTTACGCTCGCACCGTTAAAAGTGAAACACGAAACGAAGGAAGAAGCACGTTCGCATTCCTTAGATCTACTGGGAAAAGTTGGGCTCTCTGACAAAGCGGATGATTATCCTTCAAGTTTATCAGGTGGTCAAAAACAGCGCGTAGCCATTGCTCGCTCATTATCCATGAATCCAAAAATCATGCTTTTTGATGAACCGACGTCTGCACTTGACCCCGAGCTTGTCGGTGATGTGCTGGCTGTAATGAAAGACCTTGCCAATGAGGGCATGACAATGGTCGTCGTCACTCATGAAATGGGCTTTGCAAAAGAAGTAGGCGACCGCGTCTTCTTCATGGATGAAGGGAAAATGGTGGAAGAAGGCACACCGGAGCAAGTATTCGAACAAACAAGCCACGAACGGACGAAATCATTTTTGAGTAAAATTCTATAAGTGCGTGTTTAAAAAGAGCTGAGAAGTTTTAGAAAAAAAGGTTCGCTTATCGCCAAAAGGGCGAAAACTAACATTTTCTTATGCTCTGGAGTGCAAAAAAGCCTGTCTCGAGCATCCTGCTTGACCACGAAAGCATTTACTTTTCCGAGGAGTGGAGTGCCAGCTGGCTGCTTCGTAAGCGTGACCTCGGACGAAGAAAAAGTGATGTTCTTTTTCGAGGAAACTTTCCCGGACTTTTTGAACATCTTCCATAAAAAACGTCCGCATCCGATATAGGTGCGGACGTTTTGTTGCGGGGCGAGCTGAAATACAGGGGAGGTACACTCAAACCCGGAGCAGCTACGTCCAAATGGGATCTACCCAACCTGGAACGAGAAAGTCCCAACTTGGCTCAAGACCTACCAAACTAGGGCCGAGAAGTTCCCAACCTGGCCCAGAACCTACCAAACCAGGGCCGAGAAGTTCCCAACTTGGAACGGACCTACCTCCTGGAGCGAGAAGTTCCCAACTTGGCCTAGGACCTACCAAACCTGAGGCGAGAGGTTCAAACATGAAACGGGGTCTTCTTACCCGAGGCTGGGGTTTCCCGACTGGAGCGAGAATGCACTGAAATCCGGGCATGAGCCACTGTTTTGGCCGAATTGTAGCCAAAACAGCTATCCCGCAAACAGTCCGCCGTAATCTGCGAGCTTATCGCGCCAGATCGTGTGAAAGTGAAGGTTATCAGGATGCGTAACAGCCTCTCGGGAGGAAAATTCAATCCAAGCTCTTGGCCCGTCGATTCTTACGTAGGACCCTTCTTCGTGGTAATCTGGTGAGCCCGACCAGCCGATATACGTTTCCTTTAGGGCTTCATCGGCTAAATAAGCGTCAAGTAAAGCATCAGCCTTGTCTGTTTGTGCATCGTCAACCCACGCCCTGATTGCGGTTTGAACAAGATCTTGCTGCGAGGACGTTAAATCTGTATAAAGAATACCTTGGTTATCCGGAAAATTTCCATCTTCTCCTGCTCCGACAACTACATCGTCAAAGGTTTCAGAGATTTCACTGGCTTTGAGCTGATCTTTATCCAGTTCGTCAATGATGCTATAAATGCTGCTTCTTCGGGTTTTAAGTGGTTCATAGGTAATATTGTCCCACCAGGTAAACGAATCCGGCTCTGTTCCGGTGAACTGGGGGGTCGCACTTTTTTCCTCCCCGTTGAATACAAGGTTTTCCGCAAGGTGGTGACCGCTAAATTGAATCATCCATGGCTCTTTATCAGAGGGTGTTCCGAGGATGGCGATAAAGTATAGGCCAGGACCATACTCCTCGTCACCGGTATCCGTGAGCAGGAAAGCGTCTGCTTTCATAATTTCCGTTAACGTTTTATATCCTTCTTCGCTTAACGACGCTTTCATCAGCTGTAAGGCTGCTCTTACGCTTTCTTCGGGTAAATCCCCAATGGCTGTACCGTTGCGATTTTCGTAGTTAGCAGGGAGGTTTGTCCAATGGGTCGCGTTTTCTTCCGTTAAATCATATTTTACGGCCTCCCGTTCTTCCTGACTAAGCGTATCTAAAAATGCTTCCGCGAGTGCTGCTTCATTTTCCTCCACTTGACCATGGAGCGATTCATTGAGAAGTTCAATAATGGAAGCTGTTGATTCTGATTGTGTTTTCGAGATTGTTACCGCCTGGGCATTGATGGGAAAAGAAATGGCGATCAACACGCCAACGATTAATAGCCATTTTCCTTTACAAACCAAATGTTTCATTTCCATCCTCCATTTACAAAAATTTCATCTTAACGTAGCGTGCCCGATCCATGAATAAGCATGCGGATTTTGCCAAAAAAATGATCCGAAGCTATAATTAAGATAGGGGGGATGGTTAATGGTACATCAATCGATGAAAGATGTTATAAGATTCAATAACGGGGTCGTGATGCCTCAACATGGTTTTGGAATATACCTCATTAACGATCCTTCAGTTATCGAAAAGGCTCTGGATGCGGGCTACCGATCGTTTGACACAGCACAAATGTATGGAAATGAAGCGTTGCTCGGGGAGACACTGAATGAGAGTGATGTCAAAAGAGAAGAGCTATTTATAACAACGAAAATTGCGAACGAGAACCAAGGGTACGACAGCACCTTAGCTAGTTTTGAACAGTCCCTTGCAGATTTAGGTATATCGCAAGTGGACCTGTTGCTCGTTCATTGGCCGAGTCACCAGCATATGTTCGAAACCTGGAAAGCGTTTGAACGACTCTATGAGGAAAATGTTGCTCGAGCCATCGGGGTTTGTAATTTTAATCGTGAGCATATAGAGAAACTCACGACGAAGGCAAATGTGAAACCGGTCATTAATCAAATCGAATGTCACCCTTACCTTACACAATATCCACTCAAAGACTATTTAGACGAACAGGAGATTGTTACAGAGGCCTGGAGCCCACTTGGTCGGGGAATGGTCCTCTCAGACATTCAACTTGAAAAAATTGCGGAAAAATATAACAAAACCGTTGCACAGGTCATTCTCCGCTGGCATTTACAACAAGATACGGTAATTATTCCTAAGTCGGCGACAGCAAGCCGGATCGAGGCAAACACAGCAATCTATGATTTCCAGTTAACGGAAGAGGATATGGCCGTTATTGACCGTTTAAATAAAGAAGAACGCAGAGGCCCTAATCCTGACCAGGTTTTTATGGAAATTTAAATGAAAATAGAGCGAGCGGGCTTTGGCCTAGCCGCTCTTTTTTTATTTCTTTTTATATATGAAACTTGATATGATCAGTGATAGGAAAAAGAAAAGGATGTGAGCTCATGGCTTTTTGGAAAAAAGCAGAAAATCGGAAAAACCATCGTGAACAGGCCAGCGAATATTTAGTGGAAGATGAGCAGCTATTACAAACGTATGGTTTGATGATTGATTTTGTGGCCCTTACAAACCGACGGGTGATTTTTGTGAATAAATCGTTTGTTTCAAAACGCTCGGAAGTTGTGAGCATCCCCTATACAAAAATTGAGGAAATCGCTTTGTTAAAAGATCGGAAACTAGCGATCTCAAATCCTGTACGAATTAGTACACGATCGAACAATCATCATCTGAATCTCATAAAAGGGAATGATGCCACCGGATTTTATAAGCAATTGTCGCGGCAAATTCTTACTATTGATCAATAGGAAGGGGCAGTCCATGCAGTTTTTAAATGATCGGTATAGAGATGAAATTTTTGAAGCTGCCTTTGAAAATGCCTACCATTGTCTCGTTGTCGTGGATCATCAAGGGTTGATCACCTATATGAATCAAAGTTATTGCCGCTTTCTAGAGGTCGATCAGGAGAAAGTGTTAGGTATGCATGTTGCAGACGTAATTGAAAACTCGAGAATGCACATCGTTGTTCAAACTGGCGAAGAGGAGATTGCCGACCTGCAATACATTCGTGGCAATCACATGATTGCGAATCGAATTCCCGTTCGTTCAAATGGAGAAGTGGTAGGAGCAGTTGGAACGGTCCTCTTTCGCGATACAAAAGAATGGATGAACATGAACAGTCATATTAAAGATTTATTATCAGAACTTGAACATTATCGCAGCCAGCTCAAACATCAACATGGCATTACCTATTCTCTCCACGATATTGTAGGAAGTTCTCCGGCTATTAATGAAGTAAAACGTAAAATTAAAAAGGTGGCACCTGGAGATGTATCCGTATTATTAAGGGGAGAAAGCGGAACAGGAAAAGAACTATTCGCACACAGTATCCATCATTTGAGTGAGCGGAATTCCCAACCTTTTGTAGCAATTAATTGTGCAACAATTCCAGAGCATTTATTTGAATCAGAACTATTTGGTTATCAAGAGGGAGCCTTTACAGGCGCTAAGAAGGGAGGAAAGGTTGGGAAATTTCAACTTGCTCACGGGGGAACGCTTTTTTTAGATGAAATTGGTGATATGCCGTTAAATGCCCAAGTCAAGATTTTGAGGGTGTTGCAAGAAGGAGAAATTGAAGCTATAGGGGCAACTGAATCCAAGAAGGTAGATGTAAGAATTATAGCTGCAACAAACCAGCCATTAGAAAAGCTCATCGAGGAACATCGTTTTCGAGAAGACTTGTTTTATCGTATTAATGTGATTCCTATCCACGTTCCTGCTCTTAAAGAACGACCGGATGATATCCGTGTTTTGGCCAAATACCTTCTCCATAAAATAACAAAGCGTTCTGGTAAAAGGGTCATTGATATTCATGCAGAGGTGATTGACTTTTTTATGCAGTATTCATGGCCTGGCAACGTTAGAGAGTTGGAAAATGTAATAGAATCCGCGGTTCACCTTACAAATACAGAGGTCATTACCATGGAAGATCTGCCTGAACACATTCAGCCGGATACCTATTTGCTAAACGAAAATCATCGTTTAAAGGAAATAATGGAAAAGACAGAAAAACAAGCTATTGAAAATGCATTGAGAAAAGTAGATGGAGATAAAATAAGAGCTAAACACTTGTTAGGGATCGGAAAATCTGCCTTGTATGAAAAAATAAAGAAATATGGTTTATAACCATCGTCCAGAAATCCGGAATGCACCTCCGAATTTCTGGACTTTTTTACCCCCTTCTCATGTAAGGGTTTACATAAACTGAACGCCCCTTTTTCCGTTTTTGAGGAAAAAGGGGTTTGTTCTTGGGGTCAAACAGCGGGGCTGGGGCTATGTTTGCCCAAAAATAACGTTGGCACGTTTCCTGCAAATATATTGGTAGGGATTCAATGGATGGATCAGTTTGGAGAAAAAATTGCCTAAAACATGGACACTGGAGGTTTTTAAGATGGTAACGAATAAAGTTGTTTTTATCACAGGTGCTGCAAGTGGTATTGGGTATGAGATTGGAGCCAGTTTTGTAAGAAACGGGGCAAAGGTCGTATTTTCGGATCGAGATGAAGCGAAAGTACAAGAAGCTGCTGAAAGCTTGAAGAAAGAAGGATATAACTGTTTAGCAGTAAAATGTGATGTCACACAAGAAGATGAATTTAAACAGGCTGTAGATACGACCGTAAATCATTACGGCAGCCTCGACGTTTTGATTAATAACGCAGGAATGCAGCATGTGGCTTCCATTGAAGAGTTTCCAACAGAAAAGTTCGAAATGATTACACAAGTGATGCTTGTAGCCCCATTTATGGCGACAAAGCATGTACTACCGATCATGAAAAACCAAGGATCAGGACGAATCATCAATATGTCTTCCATTAATGGGCTCATCGGATTTGCTGGCAAAGCGGCCTACAATAGTGCCAAACATGGTGTCATTGGATTAACAAAAGTAGCTGCTTTGGAAGCAGCTGAAGATGGGGTTACGGTGAATGCACTTTGCCCGGGTTATGTCGATACGCCTCTTGTTCGTAATCAGCTGGAAGATTTGGCAAATAATCGCGGGGTTTCCTTTGATAAAGCCCTCGAAGAAGTCATTTACCCCCTTGTTCCGCAAAAACGATTATTAGACGTCCAAGAAGTCGCCGACTATACGATTTTTTTAGCAAGCGATCAAGCAAAAGGGGTCACCGGCCAAGCTGTTGTGATTGACGGGGGATATACAACTCAATAAGTAACTTGAGATATAGATGAGGAGGGCTTCACTTGATTGGAATTATACTTGGTCTCATCGTTTTGATGGTCCTGGCTTATTTAGGATGGTCCATTATTTGGGTAGCTCCTATTGCTGCTGGTGTGGTCGCCCTTACCGGGGGATTGGACTTACTAGATGCTTATACAGGTACGTATATGGAAGGTTTCGTGGGTTTTGCTAAAGATTGGTTTCCTGTATTTATGCTAGGGGCCATCTTTGGAAAGCTTATGGAAGATACAGGTATGGCTAGATCAGTTGCCGTGGCTTTTACAAGGGTTATTGGTACGAAGCGGGCAATATTGGGTGTGTTGGTTTCTTGCGCGGTTCTGACGTATGGTGGTGTTAGCCTATTTGTCGTTGTGTTTGCGGCTTATCCACTTGCGTTAACATTATTTCGAGAGGCAAATATTAGCAGACGGCTCATTCCACCTACGATTGCATTAGGTGCCTTCACGTTTACAATGACGGGCCTTCCCGGAACTCCGCAAATTCAAAACCTTATCCCAATGGGGTATTTTGAAACGACGGCTATGGCTGCCCCTATTATGGGGATTGCTGCTTCAACTGTGATGGCCTTCGGTGGTTATTTTTATCTACGGTGGCGAGAAAAAGCCATGACAAACAAGGGGGAATTTTTCACCGAGCCAAAGGATAAAAAGATGGTCGATACTGAAGAAGAAGATGCACCAAACTTTATACTGTCTCTGTTACCTCTGATTACCGTATTAATCACTTTAAATTTATTAGGGTGGGATATCATAGTAGCATTAATTTCCGGTATTCTATTAATCATGTTGTTGAATTTATCGAAATTTAGAGGCTTTGTAACAGCTATCAACGGCGGTGCGACTGGGTCAGTTACCGCAATCGTTAATACAAGTGCAGCGGTAGGTTTCGGGGCTGTCGTTCAAGCAGTACCTGGATTTAACCAACTGACGAATTATTTAACAAGCATAGAAGGGAATCCCTTAATTTCGCAAGCAGTGGCAGTAAATCTACTGGCGGGGGCAACAGGATCAGCATCTGGCGGTCTGGGTATAGCATTAGATTCGCTAGGACCCACCTATTATGAAATTGCTATGCAAACCGGTATTAATCCGGAAGCCTTTCACCGTGTTGCCTCACTTGCTTCCGGGGGATTAGATGCACTCCCTCACAATGGAGCTGTTCTAACTTTGCTTACGGTAACTGCCATGACGCATAAAGATTGTTATAAAGACATTTTTGTGGTTGCTGTGCTTATTCCTATTCTATCTATAGTAGTTGCAATTTTATTTGCTGCAATAGGGATTTATTAAAGGAAGAAATTTGCCTTAGGAGAGAGAACTTCCTCCAAGAATAAGCTGATATGTTAACGTGCAGGCTCTTTTCTTGGAGGATTTTTTATCATGAATTGACCAAGGTCATAGGTTTTTTAGTTATCATTCTCTAATGCAGTGTTTAAGCGATTTGGATAATCTGTGAAAATACCAGTCACGCCCCAATCAATCAATCGTTCCATATCCTCTTTTTCATTAATGGTATATGGATGGATGAGAAGGTTGTGATTTAGAGTTTTTTGTACAAAATCTTTGTTAAAAACTTCAGTTTCATCATCAATAAAGTTTGGACCAATACCAATTGCGTATTCACGTATATTCTCAAAATCCTCTGTCGTCATGTTTTCTGGATTTGGAGTAATATCATTTGACTCTTTCGTCTTACCAGTTTCTTTGTTCACTTCATATGATAGCAATTGAACGAGTGGAATGTCGTCATTTAAGTTATGAATTTCTTTAAGGCTTTCTGGGCTGAATGACTGGATAATAACGTTATCATTTAGGTCATACTCTTCCACGGTATTAACCAATGGTTTTTCCATGCCTTCATTAATCGTTGGTGATTTCGTTTCAATGTAATAATTTTCGTCTTGGCCATATTCATCAAAAACTTCTTCAAGCGTCAAGACTTCTAAATATTCATGGGAATCTTCTGATTGTTGCGGGTACTTTTGGTTAAACCAAGATCCTGCATCTAGCTCTTTTAGTTCCTCCAGTGTATGATCGCCAATTTCTCCTTCTCCATTGGTTGTCCGATCAATTTCATCATCGTGAAACACTACGAGCTCGTTGTCGGCAGTTATTTGAACATCCAATTCTAAATAATCTGAGTCCATTTCAACTGCTTTATCATAAGAGGCGATCGTATGTTCAGGTGCATGACCGCTTGCTCCGCGGTGAGCGATATTCAGAAATTCTTCGTGGGTTCCTGTTTTTGTCCCATCGTTATTTTCACCGTTTGTCACGTCTTCTTTCAATGTACTTTTCGCTCCCTTATCACTTCCGGCGTTAGCCTCATGAGCAGGAGGGGTGATTTTCAATTCATCGCCCGCATAAATCTTATCAGGATTGTTAATATCGTTATCACTTGTTAAGGTTTCTACAGTGGTCTGATGGTTTTGAGCCAATTCCGATAACGTATCACCCCATACGATATCATGGAGGATTGGGTACCCACTCGTAGTATCTTTTTGACCTTCGGAACTGGTGCTTTCGAATTCTATACCAGCTTGGTCAGCAATGATTTTAGATAGATCAGTATTATCGATTACCCCGTTAAATTGATCTGATCCTGTACCAGAAGCAAATATCGGAACCATGTTCCCTGAATGTCCTGAGGTGCTAGTACTTTTCTCGGTAATTTCACGATTAAAAACATCGACGTTATAATGTTCTGCGATCACTAGGCCTAATTCAACAGCCTGATCCCATTCATCCTTAGGGGTGCCATCATCTTCATAAAGGTGGTTATTTAGTCTTTCCATATCCTCATTACTTAGTTCAAAACCAGCATGTTCAGATACGATAGACTGAATGCTTTCTTCCGTAAAACGTTCATTTTCCTCATCATAATTAAACTCTTCGATCATATATTCAGGTGAAGCGGAGACCTCTCGAAGGGCTTCAACATCCATAACTTCAGTCATCGACATACCCATGGTTTCATGATCGGAAGTGACAACGAGTAGCGTATCATCACGTTCCTCTGCCCATTCTTTCACGTATTCAACAGTGTCATCAAATTCGACCATTTCTTTCCATACACTAGTAGCATCAGCATAATGGGCGGCATGGTCAATCCTTGCACCCTCAATCATTAAAAAGAAACCATCTTCATCATGTTCTAATGTATCTAAAGCAACTTCTGACATTTCACTTAATGAGGGTTGATCTTCCTCTATAAGGTCTATATCAGTTTCCAAGGCCATATGTTCATCAGCAAACAGCCCTAAAAGTTGATCCGTATGGTCTATGTTCATTAACTCTTCTCGGGTTTCGACAAATTGATAACCATCGTCTTCGAATGCTTCTGTTAAATCAACTCCATCCTGTGCTTCGGGTAAAAAGTACTCTAGGCCGCCACCTAATAAAACGTCATATTGATTTTCATATTGTTGTCTTGCAATATCTTCATGTTGGTCACGATCTTTAACATGAGCGGTAAATGCGGCTGGGGTAGCATCTGTAATCGAATGATTGACAACAGCACCAGTTTTCTTTCCATCTTCTTGAAACGCTTGCATTATAGATTGTACGGGCTCTCCATCTGGAGTCATACCCACCATCCCGTTATTAGTTTTTTGAGAGTTTGCTATTGCTGTTCCTGCTGCGGCAGAGTCAGTGACATGGTTGTCATGTGAATAGGTTTGCATGAGTCCTATGTCTTCCAATTGTTCCATGTGGAATTGATCTTCTTTTCCGTGTTCTAATGCTCGAGCAATTTCCAACTGACCCATTCCAAGCCCATCGCCAATCATCATAATGACATTTTCGATATTTTCTGTCTCTTCTCCACCTTCATAGTCCTCTTGATTGCCATCGTTTCCTGAGTCTGCTAAAGTGACTCCTTGGATACTTAATAAAGGGAATAAAAACACTGCTGATCCACCTATTAATAGTTTTTTTAACAAAGAAAATCACCTTCTTCTCCTATTTTTTATGGGATATTTAAGGATAGATACATATCCTTTTCTAGGACTGTCAAACCTATAATAGATAATCTGCGATCAAAAAATATACATGACTATTACAAAAAATTCGTAAAAAATGATAGGTATTGATAACCCAAGCTAGTTAAAGTCTTCGCTACATTTCAATGCTCCCTCCTTCGCTGACTAGTCCTTCATTAGCCATGAAATAAAAAGAGACAGCTTTTTACAGGTGGGTGCATAATTCACCCAACCTATAGAAAGCTGTTTCTCATTTACTCAGCAGCTTAATGATTAACTTGACATTTATTATATATACTATATTATCTTGTGTAAACCCTTACAGGGATAAAGTAGAGTAAATCACTGAAATAATAGAAAAAGAGAAGAGTCGGGACATGCATTAATAATTCATTATGATAAGGGGTTCTAGGCTATCGTGATTTTCATATAAATAAATCAATCACTGGGCCAGTGTAACGGCAGGGTTTATGGTTTTATAAATGTAGATTTATGAAGGGGGTTGAAATGAAACTAATATTAAAATTATTAATGGGTATTATTGCTGGTATTGTAATTGGATTATTTGTAAATGAAACGGCTATGGGATATATTATGTCGTTTCAAATGATTTTTGGGCAGGTTCTTAGTTATATCGTTCCTTTCATCATCTTATTTTTTATCACGAGCGGTGTGAGCCGTATGGGAAAAGATTCCGGGAAGCTGCTCGGTTTAACCGCCGGGATTGCATACGGGTCTACGATCGTAGCAGGTGTCCTAGCTTTCATTATAGCGTCACTGATCATTCCGGTGTTCATTGACGGGTCCGCACCTGCGATCGATGAAGGCAATGGTTTCTCCCCGATTTTTGAGTTAGAAATCGATCCGGCGATGGCGATCATTACAGCTCTTATAACAGCATTTATCTTTGGGATCGGGATTGCAAGAATGAATACGCCGACATTAAAATCCTTCTTTGATGAAGGAAAAATAATTATTGAAAAATTCATTTGGGTTGTGATTATACCGATTTTGCCGTTTTATATCGCGAGTATCTTTGTAGAATTATCAGCTGAGGGTACCGTTTGGGAGACGCTAGCTTCTTTTGGCCTCGTGTTGCTCTTGGCGTTAGCCACCCATTGGCTCTACCTGATCGGTGCCTACTCGATTGCGGGCGGCCTTACTGGACGAAACCCTTTTAGCTTGTTAAAAACGATGTTGCCTGCTTATTTTACGGGTATAGGCACGATGTCGAGTGCTGCAACGATTCCGGTTACTACCGAGCAAACAAAGAAAAATAACGTTGATCCTGCCATGGCAGACTCAATCGTACCCTTAGGTGCGAATATTCATCTCGCTGGTAGTACGATCACGATCACGATGGCCTCCATGACAGTGATGATGCTATTTGGAGGGTTAGACTCACCCACTTTCGGAGCCATCTTCCCATTTATACTGGGCCTTGGGGTAATTATGATCGCAGCCCCTGGTGTACCAGGAGGAGCTATAATTGCAGCATCCGGGCTCTTAACCTCGATGCTAGGCTTTAATGAAGCGGCTATTGGTCTAATGATCGCGCTGTATATGGCTCAAGATAGCTTGGGCACCGGCTGTAACGTTACCGGCGATGGAGCGATTGCACTCTCTGTGAACCATTTTATTTCCAAGAATAAGTAAAGATAAGGCAAAAATGTGTAACCTAGGGAGTTGCACATTTTTGCTTAGGTGTGTCCGGCATGTGCACAACCTTTAGGTTAGAATCCTCGTCTTCTTGCCAAGCTTGGGATGAATGGACGAGCAAGGAACGAGCGCTTGTTCAAGAGCTCACCGGCTACCATTCGAAACTTGCCCTATGCTATGCGTGGAAATAAGCGTTCATTGACTGGTATGATTCTAAGTCTTGATGACAAAAAAGCCACATAGACGCTTCAAGAATAGTACAAACAAGGGCATACGATCCAGGGGTACATGAGTCAACCATAGATTTTGGTTTTGCGCCAAAAAGTTGCCGATTTCAGAAAGAATAAAGAATTTATGGGGGTCTATAAGCTTGGTAAGGAATACCCCTACCAGCCGTTTCGTACGATAGAAACACAGAATCTCGAACTGTAGTATCAAAACCGGAGAGCAATTCACCCGCTGGAGTCTATTGGTTTACGGGACCTCCTTTTGGTGATGATCGATTGGAGTAGAAATAAGAGGGGGAGGTAGACGAAAAGCGTATAAAAAGTCAAGCTGGTTGTAAAGGATGTGAGGTTCTCAATTTCTAAACGAGTTGTAAAGAAGAAAGCGCTACCGAAAATCAGAAGCGAGAGCCCCCGTACCGCATGGCGTTGGGAAATGCGTATCGTCTGTTTGGCGACACGACTCGCTGCCCATAACCCTAGGGCCATATTTGGCAATAAAGTAAGGATCCAGAGGGAGATCCCAAAGTATTCCATATCCCATAAGTATAGCATCGGCCATATAATCGTGACCAGATGATGTTCATGCAAATAGAGCACGGGAATGATGAAGCAGAACAGATACAGGATCATACTGAAGGTCACCCCTAACTGTGCCCATTTATGTGATCGTGGAGCTTCTTTCATAAAGGGATAAGCCATTAACAAGACTTCAAAACCTAAGAATCCATACGTCATGTCCGGTGTGACTGACCAGAGATCCCTCACGGGATGATTCCCGATCGGAAACAAACTGCCCCATTGCATTTGTCCATAGGGCCAATCGAGGAAAAAAAAGAACGGAGGAGTCACAAGGACCCCTAGCGCGCTGATCCCTACGATCGTTCGAAAACCTGCCGTCGTAAACAGGTAGGTCAAGAATAGGAGCACGAAGAAAAAGACCCCGGAAGCGACTTCCGGAAAGAGCCATGTGCGAAGGAGTTCCGCATAGGGAGCAAGGTTAACCAGTACGTACAGACTGTAATAAAAGATCCAATATAGGCTTAGAAAGCTTCCTAGCCTCTCCCCGAAAACCTGCGTGTGAACATCAACAATGGTATGATGCTGATTTAGCATCTTGTACATGATACCGATCACGACATGAACCATCAATGCCGCGATTATGATTACCATCCAGCCATCGTGACCGGCGAAGGAGACAAGCCTGCGTTGAAAGGAAAAAATAGCTAACCCAATGGTTGTGACCGCCACGATAAAAAACGCGAAAAAGGGTGAGAGTTGTCTTGTCCTCATCCAGTCTGCTCGCATAGCCATACTCCTTAATCCCCTCGATATCTTGGTATCCAATCGCCGTCTTTTGTGAAACATCGGGCGTTTTGAAACGGAAAATTTGGCATCGTCTCTACATCCGTAGATTCTCGTTTAGGTTTTGCCTATGGGCGTTTCTTATTCATCATCCATAGACTTTTTTGAATAAGTTAGATGGAGAGGTGTAGTGGAGGTAATAAGAAATGTTCAAATCACAGAGAAAAATATATTCGTTCGATATTAGATGCTTTAAAAAAGGATGATACGGAAACGTTCAGAACCATGTTTTTATTTTTCAAAACATGGTATTCCTAGTGAATTCGAAAAATTACTCTGTTTTGTATATTTTCAATATGCACAAAAAAGTAATCTATATCTGTATGTTTTCTAGCTGTGGTAAAACCGTCTCATGCCGAAAGGAGTTCTTTCTATTCTTAAGGCCTCGTTGATGTACTTGAAAAGCTCCTCAATATCGCTTGAGGAGCTTCCTTCTTATACCCATCGGGTTAGCCTTCTTAACTTAATACGCGGTTACCATTCCATCTGTTCTCGATTCCGAGCCGCCTGTTAGGGTTCCTGTTTCCGGGTCTCTCCAAATGATTTGTCCTCTTCCGAAATTTCCGATTGAATTTGTCGTTATTTCGATATTATGACCCTTGATTTCAAGTGCATGCGCAAGATGCGAAGGAAAAGTTTTTTCAAGTAAGATTGTCTTGTCTTCCATCCATCTCCACCTCGGCGCATCCAAAGCAGCTTGTGGATTTAAGTTGAAGTCAATCGTATTCATGATCATTTGCATATGTCCTTGCGGTTGCATCATGCCGCCCATTACACCGAAAGGTCCGATTGCTTGATTGTTTTTCGTTAGAAAGCCTGGAATGATCGTATGATACGTTTTCTTTCCGGGCTGCAGGGCGTTCGCGTGAGAAGGATCAAGGGAGAAATCATGACCACGGTTGTGAAGGCTGATGCCTGTTTCAGGTACAACCAGACCAGAGCCAAATCCCATGTAGTTACTTTGAATAAAGGAGACCATATTGCCGTCATTATCCGCCGTTGCGAGATAAACGGTACCTCCCATTTTCGGATTGCCGGCCTCTGGTGTTAAAGCTGAGTCACCAATGAGATTACGGCGTTCTCCCATATACGAATCTGATAATAATTGTTCGACAGAGACATCCATATATCTTCGGTCGGTCACATAAGTCATCGCGTCTGCGAAACTTAGCTTGATCGCTTCCATCTGTTTATGATGCGTCTCGACTGTGTCCCTTTCGTTCAATTGAAAGCCGTTTAACATTTTTAACGCTTGTAACCCAACAATGCCATGTCCGTTAGGAGGAATCTGCCAAACGTTATAGCCTCGATAATCGACGCTAATCGGTTCCACCCATTCCGGTTTGTAAGCCGCTAAGTCATCACTTGTTAAAAATGCATCATATTGACGAGCGAACTGGTCGATTTTATCAGCTAATTCCCCGCGGTAGAAAGACTCTGCGTTCGTATTAGCAATGTCACGAAGTGTTCTGGCCTGATCTGGAGAACGGAAAATCTCCCCGGCTTTTGGCGCTCGCCCGCATGAAGCAAACATATCAAACCAGCTTCTAAACTCTTCGCCTTCCAACGCGCTAAATGTACCATAAGCATCACTCCATAAATGAGCGATAACTGGAGAAACGGGGAAGCCATGTTCTGCATAATGAATAGCCGGTTCGAGAACTTCCGTTAAAGGCAGTTTTCCAAATTCCTTGCTAAGCTCTGCCCAACCAGCAGGCTGACCGGGTACGGTAACTGGAATCCAACCTCTCTCCGGAATTTCATCGTACCCCGCATCTTGCAATGCATCGATGGACAGTGATCTTGGTGCAGGTCCGCTTGCGTTTAAGCCATGCAACTTACCCTTTGTCCATACAAGTGCGAAAGCATCGCCGCCAATACCATTCCCGGTTGGCTCCACGACGGTGAGACATGCTGCAGTCGCAATCGCCGCATCAATGGCATTGCCACCTTTTTTCAAAATATCTAGCCCAGCTTGCGAAGCCAAAGGCTGTGATGTTGCGACCATTCCTTTTTCAGCATACACCGGTTTTCGAGACAGTGGATATGGTTGATATAGAGGGTCCAATATACTCTCTCCTTCCATATTCTAGTGATGAGGAACCGCCTTAGCGATTCTCTAGTACATAAAGAAAATGTTAAGAGAGCATTCACAACATAAATAGTAAGGTCATTATGGATTAATTTCCAAAACATAAAAATCACTATCTGTCATATCAAAAGAAGCCCTTTATATTATTCAGGAGACGAGCCCCCATTCTCTTTTTTGAATTCGCGGGTTAACAGGGTTTAAGGGATGATTTAGATTCTAAATGATTAGATTCGACAAAAAAAGTTTTATCTCATGCGGAAATGGTTATGTAACATAAGGCAGATGTATTAAGGAGGAATAGTGAGGGGAGGCTAAAGGAAGTCGTCAATAAAGCGAAGGGATTCGCACAAAATTATTCTGTATATATATCTTTAAGGGTGGTTAATAGATCCCCTTATTTTTAGGAGGTCGATGACGATGTTATCATTTATCTGGAGCTTGATTATTGGTGGCCTTATTGGCTGGGCAGCTGGAGCCATAACAGGCAAAGGTGTGCCTTTTGGTATTATAGGCAATATTGTAGCAGGATTTATCGGTGCCAATCTTGGAACTTGGTTATTCGGAAATTGGGGTTGGACCCTCGGGGGCTTTGCAGTGTTCCCGGCATTGATTGGCGCGATCATTCTTGTTCTTATTGTTAGTGCTATTACAAACGCAATGAAAAAATAATCCTTAGGAAAACCGTTATTCGGTTATCGTTCACAATGGTAGGGTTTTTTAATTTTCCCTGCCTTTTTTGTTTGTATTCGAGCCCGAAGAGTAGTGCAACCATTGCTCTTGCTCGGTTAAGGACGGAAAATTAAAGGGGGTATCAATAAAATCTGAACTTTCAGCCGATGTAAGCTTGTTCCGCTTATAAATATCTGTGTATGAGCCAATGCAATAAGAAACAATCGTCTTCACCCGATGAGTAATTGTTGTTGAAGGCGGAAAAGAGGGCTACAATAGATCATAAAGTAACAAATTTGAGATACCTCTATTTTTTAAAAGGAGTCTTCATAATGATTGTAGAAACCGATCAAGATATTCAAGGGCTTAAAGATGCGGGGAAAGTGATGGCAGATATTCGTGATGAGTTGATGAATCAGGCGAAACCAGGTGCTACAACCATTGAGCTTGATAGGATCGCAGGCGAAATGTTCAAGGATGCTGGAGCCATTTCCGCGCCCATCAGCACATATGGATTCCCAGGCCATACGTGCATCAGTGTAAATGAAGAAGTTGCTCATGGCATCCCCGGGAAGCGTGAGATTCAAGAAGGGGATTTAGTGAACATTGATGTTTCTGGGGCCTATAACGATTATTGGGTGGACACTGGTCAATCTTTTGTCGTTGGTAAAGGCGATCCATTACTTACAAAGTTAGTGAAGGCAACGGAAACGACGTTCAATGCAGGTCTTGCAAAATTCAAAGCAGGCGCGAAAGTAAGCGGCGTCGGACGGGCTGTTCACAAAACAGCTAGGGAAGAGGGGTTTAGAGTGATCAAAAATCTAACTGGGCATGGTGTTGGTTCTTCCCTCCGAGATGCTCCGGATCATATTTATAATTACTTTAACCCATGGGATCGAACGCTTTTGGAAGATGGTATGGTGATTGCGTTTGAACCGTTCGTCTCCACAAAAGCGGAAGAAATCTACGAAAAAGATGACGGCTGGACGTTAACGACAAAGGATAGCTATGTTGCTCAAATCGAACATACAATTATCGTTACAAAAGATGAACCAATCATTGTGACGTGATTTTAAAGTGAAGGGCTGAAGCCACGAAGAAAAGTCCAAATTCGCTAGTAAAAACCCATCAGAGAATCGGGGGTATGAGAAAGATGCCACACGAAAAAATCGATGTGATTCAGGAAGATATAACAAAACTGGAAGTAGACGCCATTGTAAATGCCGCTAACAAAAAGCTGCTCGGCGGTGGGGGTGTGGATGGAGCTATCCATCGAGCTGGAGGCAAAGAGATTCTTGAAGAGTGTAAAGAAATTGGAGGTTGTGAAACGGGTGAAGCCGTGATTACAACTGCGGGAAAGATGCCTGCAAGGCGTGTCATCCATACGGTCGGACCGGTATGGAATGGAGGAGACAATAACGAAGATCGACTGCTCGAAAATTGCTATAGAAACTCGTTACAGCTTGCTAAAGAATATGGTCTGACCACCGTGGCTTTTCCGAATATCAGTACAGGTGTTTATAGTTTTCCGAAAGAAAGGGCAGCACGGATTGCTGTTGAAACGGTGGAGCAATTTATAAATGAGGCTGAGGAGCCCTCCATAACTAAGGTGATTTTTATCTGTTTTGATCAAGAGAACTTTGATTTGTATTCCGGTTTGCTGAATGAGTAGATGGAGCTATACAAACATTGATGCCCGAGCACTTCGTTAGTGACCGGGCTCATTTTAATTTCTAGTCAAAAACAGGTAAGGGCGGCCATAAGAACATGGACGATACCAAGATAACCAACGATTCTTATTGTCCTTGGCTTTTTGCTCCGACGTTGTCTCGCTCGTCAGTTGTAAGACAAATCTGTGGAGTTCCTTCTAGGTAAGTCCACTTATTGTTTTCTTACTTTTCCCTATAGATATGAAACACTTCCCTCTAAATGCTCTCTTAAAGTGTAAATGTGTTTAAACACTTAAACAGTTTGCAAAAGCATGTCCCCTGCTCATCTCTAGATTCATGACTGGCACAGGAATTGCATTTATAAATAATAGCCAAGGGACATTTTAATATAAGGGGGATGACGATGGAAGTCCAAGAATTGATTGCGCCTTCACAGTACAATATTGCTCATACGGTTGAAAGGTTTGCTGATGATTCTACACGTCCGGCCATTCGTTGGCTGAGTGAAGACGGGCAGAGGCGAACGGTGTCTTACCGAGAATTGGTTGAAAAATCAAACCAATATGCTCAAATTTTACGTCGATCAGGGTTGAATAAAGGCGACAAGGTCCTGATTATTTTACCTCGTATCCCTGAAGCGTATATGACCTATCTTGCATGTCTAAAAGCAGGGTTGGTTGCAATCCCGTGTTCAGAAATGCTGAGAAAAAAAGATTTGGTTTTTCGGATGGAGCACTCTGGTGCGAGAGCAGTCGTTGCTCATCATCAAGCAACGACAGAAGTCAATGGGATTCAGGATGACTATGAAGCGCTCGATCGTAAATTTATCATCGGTCAGAAAGTAAATGGGTGGCAGTCGTTAGAAGAGATGGCAAAAGAAGAAAACAAGAATTATAGCGGAGAATTAACATCAAGAGATGACTTAGCTTTCCTTTCTTACACATCCGGAACGACAGGGAACCCGAAAGGAGTCGCTCATACACATGGGTGGGGATATGCCCATGTCGAGACAGCAGCAAAGAATTGGCTGAATGTAGAAGAGGGCGACCTGGTTTGGGCAACGGCAGCTCCTGGCTGGCAAAAATGGATCTGGAGTCCTTTTCTCTCCACCATCACGCTCGGTGCTACGGCATTTGTTTATCACGGAAGGTTTGAGCCTGAGACGTATTTGCAACTTTTAGAAAAAGAGGGGATTGAAGTCCTATGTTGTACGCCTACGGAATATCGTTTAATGGTTAAAGTTGATCATTTCCAGAATTATCAGCTGCCGAAACTTAAAAGTGCTGTTTCCGCAGGGGAGCCGTTGAATCGCCCTGTAATTGATGCTTTTCAACGAGCATTCAATATCAATGTTCGTGATGGCTATGGACAAACGGAGAATACATTGCTGGTAGGGACATTAGAAGGGATGGAACAAAAACCTGGATCTATGGGGGTTCCAACACCTGGAAACCAAGTAGAGATTATCGACCAAGAGGGAGCAATTTCCCCAATAGGAGAAGTCGGGGATATTGCTGTTCACAAAGATACTCCCGCCCTTTTCAAACGTTATTATCATGATCCTGAGCGGACTCTGTCGGCATATCGCGGGGATTGGTACCTAACCGGGGATCAAGCTTTCCGGGATGAAGATGGCTATTTTTGGTTTGTAGGTAGAAGCGACGACATCATTATCAGTGCAGGGTATACCATTGGTCCGTTTGAAGTAGAGGATGCCCTTGTTAAACACGAAACAGTTAAAGAATGTGCGGTTGTTGGGGTCCCCGATGAAATCAGAGGAAACATCGTCAAAGCCTATGTCGTACTTCGGGAACCGGAGTCTGTTGGCTCTACAGATGATCTCGTTAAAGAATTACAGGATCATACGAAACGATTAACCGCTCCCTATAAATATCCAAGAACAATCGAATTCATTGACGATCTTCCAAAAACCACATCAGGGAAAATACGGCGTGTGACCTTAAGGCAAGAACAATCAACGAGTGAATGATCATAGTTGTAGTTATCGATTGTGAAAAATGAAAAGCTGTTTTATCATGATAACAGAAAACGCTTTCATTAAGAGGTGGATACACATGCCGATCGCTGCCAATGATCACGTTAAGCAATGGATGAATATCCAGCCAATGACCATTTCAAAACACCACACCCTTCGAGAAAGTTTGCTCTTACTTTCGAAAACAGCAGATAAAGAACTGCCGGTCGTCGAGGATGGGCAAATGCTAGGGGTCGTTACCTTGCAGGATTGTGTTGAATATTTAGACAGCAATAACGGTACTTTTTCAATTTTACGAACAGAGTTTCGAGCTGTCAGTGACGATTTTTCCCTTAAAGAAAATACGAACGGCGGTGGTCCCTTCTACGTTCTCCATGAAAAAACAGGTGCTTTAGAAGGGATTGTCGGGCGTGATGAAATCATGGCTTATTATGAACATGTACGTGAGCGTGAAGCAGAAGCACAAAAAACCATTGAATGGCTGAAGCTGAGTTTTGATACAGCATATGAGGGTGTTGCGATCGTTGATGACAAAGGGATTGTTCAACTTTTCAACGAGACGTATAGCCGCTTTGTAGGTGTAACAAGAAAGGAAGCGATTGGCCGTCCCGTTGAAAAGGTTATCGAAAATACACGCTTGCCAGTGGTTTTAAAAACTGGCGTTCCGGAACGGAATCAACCTCATCGTCTACAGGGACAGGAATTGGTCGTTCATCGTTTGCCTATATGGCAGGATGGCAAAGTCATTGGGGCGGTAGGAATGCTTGTCTACGAGGGAACATCTGAAATTCAACAAGTGTTGCAACGGATGGAACTTTTGCATACAGCGGAAAAGCAAAGCGGGAAAGAAACCGTGGAGAAGCCCGTCAAACAGGGACGAGTACATTTTGAAGATATTATTGGGGAAAGCCCGGCGATTGCGAAAGCGAAAAAAATCAGTCGAAAGGCAGCACAGACAAAAGCGACCGTTTTGCTTACGGGGGAAACAGGGGCAGGAAAAGAACCATTTGCCCGTGTAATCCACGATATGGGCACAAGAAGCAACAGCCCTTTTATAGCTCTTAATTGCGCGGCGATCCCTGATAGCCTGTTAGAGTCAGAATTATTCGGATACATGAAAGGTGCGTTCACCGGTACTCGCAATGAAGGGAAGCCGGGAAAAATTGAGCTTGCGAATGGAGGGACATTATTTCTGGATGAAATTGGAGATATGCCCCTGGCTACACAAGCGAAAATTTTGCGAGTGCTGCAAGAAAAAGAAGTCGATCGTGTAGGAGGAACCCAACCGATCCCTGTTGATTTTCGATTAATTGCGGCCACAAATAAGGACTTGCAAAAACAAATCCAAGAGGAAAAGTTTAGGCAAGATTTATTTTACCGGTTACATGTGATGCCGCTCCACATCCCGCCTCTTAGACAGCGAAAACAGGATATCCCATTGATTATTGCCCATCAATTACCGAAATTAAGTGAAATCTATGAAACAAATGAAAAAACCATTGATAAAGAGGTATTGCAGTTGATGTTTCGGTACGACTGGCCGGGGAATGTCCGTGAATTGCTCAATGTTCTCGAACAAATGTTTCATTTGTGTGATGGGGACCACATTCAAGTGAAGGACCTGCCGGAGAGCTTTACAGAGCAGCCCGTGGGTGAAGCGAACGTACTGGGATCCTTAAGTGAATGGCAGGAAAGGAAACACAAACAGGAACAGAAATATGAGCAAAAACATATTGAACATGTGCTGGAGGAAGTGAATGGGAATAAATCAGAAGCTGCAAAACGTTTAGGCATATCACGGGCGACACTATATAATAAGTTGTCTCGTTTTTCATAATGTATAACTGTCTAGACATATATACATCATGAACGCCAGATGCAACCTATGAGTCACTGCCTATGCAACATTCAATAATGGCATGGTTATTGCAAATGAATGAAGGTAAGGGAGGGGCTTTTTATGATTACAAAAACATCTTTGCTTCCTTGGTGGGATTCTGTCGATATTTTCACCCCCGAAGATTTATCCGAAGATGAAGTCATGATTGCAAAGACCACTGAAAAGTTTGTAAAACAAAGTGTTTTAGCTAATATTGAACAATTGGAGCAGCATGATTATCAGTACGAAAAGGAAACGTTCGAAGCAGCCGGGGAATTAGGCCTTCTCGGTATCGAAGTTCCAGAGGCGTATGGGGGGTTCGCGCTCGGCAAACACGTATCCGGTCTTGTTGCCGAGAAAATTGGGAACGGCGGAGGCTCATTCAGCGTTGCGTATAACATCCACGCGGGTGTGGGGACGACTCCTTATATCTATTATGGAAACGAGGAGCAGAAGAAAAAATACCTATCCAAATTGGCAACAGGAGAATGGGTAGGGGCCTACGCGTTAACGGAGCCGACAGCCGGATCTGATGCGCTCAAAGGGAAAACGAAAGCAGTATGGAATGAAGAAAAAAACGCCTGGATTCTCACAGGGGAGAAACAATGGATTACGAACGCGCATTTAGCAAGTGTGTATGTCGTTTTCGCCAATACAGATGTTGGTATGACCGCTTTCATTGTAGAGAAAGGGGCAGAAGGGCTCAGTATTGGACCAGAAGAAACGAAAATGGGGATCAAGGGCACGTCAACCGCAACACTCGTTTTCGACGAGATCGTCGTACCGGATGAGAATGTGCTTGGCGATGTGGGGAAAGGTCATAAAATCGCACTTAATATTCTCAATCTGGCCAGATTGAAACTAGCGTTTAACAATATAGGTACAGCGAAACGTGCCTTGGAACTCGGTGTCTCCTATGGAAAAGAGCGACAGCAATTTCAGCGTGCTCTTGTTGATTTTCCGATGATTCAAGAAAAAATCGCTGATATGAATATCGCAATTTACGGGATCGAAAGTATGGCCTACGAGACGGCGGCACGCCTGGATGACGCGCTAGAGGACGTAGAGGACCTATCCCAAGCGATGACTCCATTTGTCGCTGCATGTGCAACCAGCAAAATTCGGGGCTCAGAGGTTCTCGATCAGACCATTGATGAAGCGCTTCAAATTCATGGTGGTTATGGGTTCATGCAAGAGTATGAAATTGAACGTCTTTACCGAGATGCTCGTATTAATCGCATTTTCGAAGGAACGAATGAGATTAATCGTCTGGCAGTGGCTAAGTCGTTAATGGATCAATTGAATCAAGCTGAACATTCATCAGCAGAAGATCGTACTGACTTATCCCCAAATGCCGCGTTGATTCATGAGGCTGAGTTACGGTTTTTCGATATTTTACAAGTATTTTCCAATATCGAGCGCACAGCATTTCTGGAAATGCAGGAATGTTCCCGTCTGATTGCGAATATTTACAGTGAGATATCGATCATGCGCGCTGCTTATTTAAGAAGTGAAAAATCCGGAGAAGAGCTGAAATCATTAATGACGGATGTGATTTGCCAGGAAGGGTACGAACGGGTAGAAGCAGATGTGATTCAGTTATGGCTCGCCATTGATGAAGAGGAAACAAGTACGAAGCGAATGATTGAAATGGTTCGGAAGAGAAACAACATTCCAATAGGTACAAATCTGTTTTTGAAAAAACGAAAAATCAGTGAATACGTAGTGGATGCTTCTAAATATCACTCGTAATGGGGGATTTAAATGAAGAAGATCGGTTTTATCGGGTTAGGAAATATGGGCATGCCTATGTCCGAAAATCTGCTAGATTCAGGGTTCGATGTTTATGGTTTAGACGTTAATCATGAGGCAGAAACACGTTTCGAAAAACGGGGCGGTCAAATCGGTCGTTCAATGGAGGATTTGGCTAAATTTTGTGATCTTATCATCACAAGTTTACCTTCTTCAGAAGCTTATGAATCTGTGTATCTTGGTGACGAAGGATTAATCAGGAATAGTCACGCGAATAGTTTATTGCTAGATACAAGCACGGTTGCTCCGGAAAGTAATGAAAAAATCGCCCAAGCGGCGAAGCAGCGTTCCATTCAATTTTTACAGGCACCTGTCAGCGGTGGTGTCGTGGGTGCTGTCAACCGGACACTTACTTTTATGGCTGGTGGCCCAAAAGAAACGTTTAATGCTGTTTATCCAATCATGAATGTACTCGGTGAAAACATCTTTCACATTGATGAACGAATTAAAAGCGGCACGCTCACGAAGTTAATTAACAATTTGTTTATTGGTTTTTACACAGCAGCTGTGAGTGAAGCCGTCGCCCTTGCAGATAAGCAAAATATGGACTTGGATGCGCTTTTCGATGTATTAAGCGTAAGTTATGGTCAGAGCCGAATCTATGAGCGTAATTATAAGACATTTATTGCGAATGATGACTATGAACCAGGTTTTACCTTAAAGTTATTACGCAAAGATATGAATTTTGTAAAAGAAATTATCGAAAGGGAAGATATGCATCTTCCTGTAACCGATGTGCTGATGCATATTTATGAAGAAGCAGAAGAAGCAGGACTGGGCGCTAAAGATATGTCTGTTTTATATGAACACATTGGTGAACAAGAAATCTCATTTCAATCCAAAAAGGAGCGAGTCAAATGATTACAGATGTGAAAACGGTACGTAACTGTATTAATGGAGAATGGGTGGATTCAGAAAGCGGCGTGACTGAATCGGTGCCGAATCCGGCAACAGGGGAAGAAATCGCTTCGGTTCCGATTTCAACTGCAGCGGACGTGGACCGTGCGGCAGAAGCTGCGAAAGAAGCCTATGAATCTTGGTCTTTGGTGCCGGTTCCTGACAGAGCTCGCTATATGTTTAAATATTTACAACTTCTTAATGAAAATAGAGAAGAACTTGGGGAGATCATTACATTAGAAAATGGAAAAACATTAAAAGATGCCCACGGGGAAGTTCAGAGAGGAATAGAAGTTGTGGAACTTGCCACCTCCAGCCCTAATTTAATGATGGGGGATGCACTTCCACAAATCGCTCGCGGCATTGACGGTTCGATCTGGAGGTATCCACTTGGTGTGGTTGCTGGGATTACTCCTTTTAATTTTCCCATGATGGTCCCTTTATGGATGTTCCCATTAGCGATTTCTTGTGGAAACACGTTTGTTTTGAAGGCATCCGAACGTACTCCACTGCTTGCACGCAGGCTTGTGGAATTGTTCCATGAAGCAGGCTTTCCGAAAGGGGTTTTGAATCTCGTTAATGGTGCCAAAGACGTAGTGAATCGCATATTAACACAGCCGGATATTGAAGCCATCTCCTTTGTCGGTTCCGAACCTATCGCCAAACTCGTCTATGAAACCGGAACAGCACATGGAAAAAGAGTGCAAGCTTTGGCAGGAGCGAAGAACCACGCCACCGTTATGCCGGATTGTAACCTTGAAAAAACCGTGGAAGGCGTGATTGGTTCTGCCTTTGGTAGTAGCGGTGAGCGGTGTATGGCCTGTTCGGTTGTGGCCGTTGTGGATGAAATTGCTGATGAATTCATGCAAGAACTAACAGCAGCAACGGAAAAATTGCAAGTCGGTGATGGTAGGTATCAGGAGAATTTTGTAGGCCCGCTTATTCGGGAAACCCATAAAGAGCGAGTGCTTGGGTATATCGATCAAGGGGTAAAAGAAGGCGCAGACCTCGTTGTTGACGGTCGTGATAAAGGGGCGGCGAAGGAACAAGGCTACTACGTTGGCGCCACGATCTTTGATAACGTAAACACCGACATGACCATTTGGCAGGATGAGATTTTTGCCCCTGTTCTTAGCGTCGTCCGCGTCAGTGATCTTGACGAAGCTATTGCAGTGACCAATGAATCACGATTTGCAAATGGCGCAGTGATTTACACGTCAAGCGGAAAAGACGCCCAACAATTCAGAGATAAAATTGACGCCGGCATGGTCGGGATCAACGTGAACGTTCCTGCACCGATGGCATTTTTCGCCTTCGCCGGAAACAAAGCGTCATTTTACGGGGACTTAGGTACAAATGGCAAGGATGGCGTCCAGTTTTATACAAGGAAAAAGGTAGTTACGGAACGGTGGTTCTAGTTGGGAAATAAGCTCGCTTCGCCGAGCTTATTCGCCTTTGGGAGGTGAATTCCAGTAGGAACGCCCCAACAAGGGCGGAGGGATTCCAAACATGGCTGGAGAACGCCCCAACATGGGCGGAATACCCAAACACGCACCGTTCATCTTCCGTGCAAACATGAAGGGAGCCCCTCTGTTCCCAAGAGGGGCTCCCTTTTACTTATCTGTAAAAAAACTTTCCACCATATTTTCGGAAACATCCGCTAAATGCTTATACGTATAAGCAGGGCTGTGATTTTTTTTGAAAATAACAGACTCTATTCCTTTATAGAAATCTTCATGTTTCAAAAAACCAGTGGCAATCACAAGATCCATCTGAAGAACGTCTTCGAGGGACTTATTTTCGCTATCGATCAAATGTTTTAATGTTACTTTTTCTGAAACCGGTGATTTGGCTAGCAGCGTTTCCCGGGTTTCTGCTGCGAATGAATGGGTGCTATCGCTCTCTAGTTTTTCCACAATGGTTTCGACGGAATCGTATTGAAAATAATGATTAATGTCGTCTTGTATGGAAGAGAGCATCCCTGCCTCCGGTTTACTATGCTGGACAGTAATCACAGAGGTAAGTTTAGCGGCAGGATCATGTTCTTGTGTCCAGTCAATGGTGATTAGCTCATCGATGACAGGCTTGAGATTAGAAACGTAGTAATCAGCCGCATGAATATACAAAATGTCCGCGGCTTTGATCGTTGATGAAGTCAATGCTAAATAACGGCCCGTATAGCCTGGTGCTTTGTTAAAAAAGTAAGCCCCGCCGACGTCGGGGAAAAAGCCGATGTTCATTTCCGGCATCGCCCATTTTGTGCGTTCGGTTACAATGCGATGACTTGCTCCTTGCG
Source organism: Geomicrobium halophilum (assembly GCF_014207655.1). Lineage (GTDB taxonomy): Bacteria > Bacillota > Bacilli > Bacillales > Marinococcaceae > Geomicrobium > Geomicrobium halophilum. The sequence goes on from NZ_JACHHJ010000005.1 coordinate 129,884, forward strand.
TAAGGCCGACGCCCCCGCCCATGACGATGCCATCCAGGCAGGCGGCGATCGGTTTCGGGTATTCTTGTATCATTAGATCTACTTCATATTCATCTTCGAAAAATCTTCTCGCTTTTTCAAAGTCTTTCGGGCCGTTTCGGGCTTGTGATAGCGTTTTGATATCTCCTCCGGCGCAAAAGCCTTTTTCGCCCGCACCTTCAATCAAGATAACCTGAATATCCGCTCGGTCACGCCATTCATTAAGGTGTTCCTTCATCGCGACAACCATCTCATGGGTGAGGGAATTAAGTGCTTTTGGACGATTTAACGTGATAGTGGCTAAGCCTTTGTCGTTGGTATAAAACTTTACTTCGTCGGTCATGTTATTGCCCCCTGTTTTTCATGCGTCTACATGCATCATTCGACACTTGTCATTTGTTTTCCTTCATTCTAAAAGATGCAAACCTCATGCCAACCAAAAGACTGGCGTATGCCACCATTGAGGACAGTAAGTCGTATATTTGTATAGACAATCAAACAATATTTCTCATAAATTCTAATAATAAACACTTATCTAGCAAATATGATATGATTGAGAAAAGAAACAGGAGGAGGTTTTCAATGAGTACAACGGTTGGCTTTATAGGCATAGGTGTGATGGGGAAGAGTATGGCCAAACATATTTTGGATCAGGGTTATCAGGTGCTCGTTTATACACGTACAAAAGCGAAAGCGGATGATATTGTGGCCAGCGGCGCCAAGTGGAAAGAATCCGTTCCGGAACTTGCGGCGGAAGCGGACGTTGTCATTACGATGATCGGGTATCCGCAAGATGTAGAAGAGGTATATTTTTCAAAAAATGGATTGCTCGCCCATATGAAGGACGGTGCGACTCTTATCGATATGACGACCTCGAAGCCGTCACTTGCGAAGAAAATCGCCGAAGCGGCAAAAGAGAAATCAGGTTCTGCCCTTGACGCGCCTGTATCTGGCGGTGATGTCGGGGCCCGTAATGCGAAGCTGACGATTATGATTGGCGGCGAACAACGGGATTATGAAAAGTGGCTGCCGTTGTTTGAAACGATGGGCGAAAACATCCAATACCAAGGGCCGGCTGGCAGCGGCCAGCACGCGAAAATGTGCAATCAAATTGCCGTTGCAGCGAGTATGATTGGAGCCGCAGAAGCGTTAGGCTATGCAAAGGAAGCTGGCTTGGATCAGGAAAAAGTATTAAAAAGTATTTCCACCGGTGCAGGCGGAAGCTGGACGCTTCAGAATTTAGCACCACGTATGCTTAATGATGACTTTGCGCCCGGATTTTACGTGAAACATTTTATTAAAGACATGGAAATTGCCATTGACGAATCTGAGAACATGGAGAAAAATATTCCCGGCCTAGAATTGGTGAAATCCTTGTATGATCAACTAGCTGAGCAAGGCGAAGAGAACAGTGGAACGCAGTCGATCTATAAATTATGGCAATGAAGCAAGTGGAGTAACAGGAAGCACAAAGGGGTTCATTTGGAATCCCTTTGTGTAGGTGCTTGGTCAGCTTCTCATAAAGTATTCTTCATTAAACGATCATTCCAAAGGTTATAAATGAACCATCAAGCATTATGATACAGGTTTGAATAATAGTTTCGTTACCATTTCACACTTTTCCACTTATAATCGTTATTTCCCATTTTATAGAATGAAGAAAAGGTTATAATGATTCCCCTACTCCCTCTGCCTACTTGAACGATTATGCTTATAATAGAAGAAAAACTCTCCGATTAAACCTAGACCAATCCCAACCATGACCCCTGAAGCTACGTTATTGCAAACAGATCAATACCAATTCCAAGCATCATACAGTCTGCTATTATACAACTAACGTTACCACATTTGACTTGTATTTAACGGAATATTTTTGATATTACTACCTAACCTGTGATAATTTCTGTGACGAACAAATAACGTTTTTACGAAACCTATACTTTTTTCATCAAAATAGATGAGGATCTAATACTTGACAATAAGACCGTCCAGACGGTAAATTAGAGAATATAAAATGAGGTGAAAGTATGTCCAAACGTGATCGTATCTTAAAAGCGGCAGCAAAGACCGTATCCAACGTAGGCATCGGCAATGTGACCCTTGAGCAGGTGGCTGATGAAGCAGGGGTTAGTAAAGGGGGCTTATTGTACCATTTTCCGAGTAAGCAAGCGCTCTTAGAGGGTATGGTTAATTATGTGTTAACGCAAATGAACAACACTCTTCGTGAATATCAAGAGGAGCATAATTTTTCGATCAGTTATGTTTTATCAACGTTAAATGATTTGGATAAAGATGAAGAGATCTCAATGATGGATAAAAGTGCACTCGTTGCCATTGCGAATGATCGTGACTTACTTACAGTTATGCAAAATCATTATACTGAATGGATGGAGCAATTACGTGCGGAAAATAACGAAGAAGCGGCTGTCATTATTCGCTTGATTACGAGCGGTTTATGGCTTGAGTATTTGGTTGGTGTGCACTCGCATGGGACTCAAGATCGCGAATATGTACTAAGAGCGGTGAAAGAGTTAAACGATCGCCAGAAACATAAAGAGTAATTTTTTATATAAAACTGACCGTCTGGACGGTTTAAAAAGAGGTGAATGCCATGATCTATCTCGTACTCTTTTTTGCCATCATCATTGCCAGTGTCGGAGATGCTGCGCTCAAAATGTCCAATGGGTTTCAGCGACTCTGGCCAACGGCCACCGGTATTTTGGTCTATTTTTTCACCTTTTATTTGCTTTCAGTCGTGATGATGGAGCTTCCGATTGGCATTACGTATGCAACGTGGAGCGGTCTCGGTGTGATTTTAACAGCTTTTGTGGGTGTGTTCTTTTTTAAAGAAAAATTGAATGGAAAAGTGCTTATATCAATGGGGGTCATTGTTATTGGTGTTGTTCTCTTGAATGTTTGAGGAGGGAAGCGATATGGGTAAATATAAAAAAGTGATTCTTCTCGCTACCGCGGTCATTTTTGAAGTGTTTGCAACGACAAATTTAAAACTGTCAGAGGGTTTCACGAATCCGTGGAATACTGTGTTTGTAGTTATCGGGATGCTCGGTGGGATTTATTTTTTGTCAAAAACACTTATATACATCCCTTTAGCGATTACTTACGCGGTTTGGGTCGGTGCAGGTACAGGGATTGTGACACTGATTGGATTTATTGCTTTTGATGAAGTGTTAGGACCGGTACGTATCGTAGGATTAATCCTTGTCATACTAGGGGTAGGATCACTTGGTTTCTTTCTGAAAGAAGATCAGGAGCATCAGCATGTACCATTCGAAAGGGAGTTATAGAGATGAGATCATTATCAGGCAAAACCGCATTAATCACGGGAGCAGGACGCGGGATCGGCCGAGCGATTGCCTTTGCTTTGGTTAACGAAGGCGTAAATGTTGGGCTGGTTGGAAAAACACATTCGAACCTTGAAAAAGTAGCCGAAGAACTGAAAGGATCCGGGGTAAAGGTGGTGGCTGCCTCAGCTGATGTTTCAGACGGATCGTCAGTGAAAAGAGCCATTCACCAAGTAAAGGAAAATATTGGTACCATTGATATTTTAATCAATAATGCCGGTATTGGAAAATTTGGCGGTTTTTTGGAACTTACAGAGTCGGATTGGCAAGAGGTTTTGAATGTGAATGTCATGGGGGTTTATCACGCCACGCAGGCTGTACTTCCTGATATGATCGAGCAGCAATCAGGAGACATTATTAATATTTCTTCCACGTCCGGCCTTCGCGGCAGCGAGGGTTCAAGTGCATATAGTGCTTCCAAATTTGCCGTACTAGGTCTTAGTGAAGCACTCATGAAAGAAGTACGGAAAGAGAACGTTCGAGTTCAGGCTCTTACGCCAAGTAAAGTCATCACGGATTTCTTTGGGGGGGGCACCGAGCAAAGTGACGAAGATGTGGAGCGCTTCATGCAAGCGGAAGACTTGGCGGATGTCGTAGTGTCACAGTTGAAACTTCATCCAAGAATGTTCATTAAAAATGCAGAACTATGGGCGACGAATCCGAAGTAAAAAGGGGCTTTCATTGAAGTCCCTTTTTTTAAGTATTAGCTGCTGTTCAATTGGCCGTCCTCGTCCATACGATGCGTCGGTGGATAAAATGTGTGAATGATAGGAATAATGAAGATGAGATAACGGCTGCCTGGGAGGATGTACTAAAGACAATAAAATCTCGATATTTCCCGGGAAATGTCGAGATTTTAAACTTAAACGGCCACCGCTGAAGTATTTAGACATAAATGTCTGCGATTTTTAGGGTTTTTATTTCACTCCCCCGGCGTGGAGTAGTCATTGTCCTTTCACTAGTCCCTATAATTCCGAGCGTCTACGATTTATCGTTCCTGTAGGTGTAATATTGGGATGGTTGGAGGATCCTTCAGGGATTCTTTTTGGGCGATCACCTCATACGATGAGGGCTTCAATATCGGTGGAGTTAAATATAGCAGTCGTCTTGGAGATTGATTGCGGCTACCCATCTACGCAAAAGACGTTTTTACAATGGATCTTTAACGGATGTGACAGTGGAAGAAGGTAGTCGTGCTTAAATGGTTCAGTATTTTCAGGTGTATTTGAGCGATATTAATTAGACGAATCCCCAATTTCTCTTCCCTTGCATAGGCTACATAAGAAACGGCAAGGGAGGGGCAACAATGAGCAATATGGAATGGATGCTGAGTGATCCTTATATGTACCACAGTTTGTTAGAACTTGAAGGCGAGATCGTTGGGGTCCAGACGATTCGGAGCTCTGTAAGGGGGCATCTTAGAAGCGTTCAGCCTGATCATATCGTAGTGGAAATGGGCGGAGTTCCGTTTTATGTTCGAATGCAGCAAATTATTTGGGCATTTCCTGCAAAAAGTGATGATAAGCGAGAGATCGAATAATGTAGCATCTCCCATCATATTATCGAGTGATGACCCAATATGATCGGGGGAATGGGCGAATGATGAAGCGGGTGAATAAACTCCCTATTAAGCTGGAGAGACCGGAACATGGGGATGCCAACGGTGCTTCTGTTGTACAGGATCTTTTAGGCGGAGAATTTGGCGAGATGTCGACGCTGAATAATTACATGTTTCAATCCTTTAATTTTAGAGGGAAGAAAAAATTTAAACCTTTTTATGATCTGATCGCGAGCATAACGGCAGAGGAATTTGGCCATGTAGAACTTGTCGCTAATACCATCAACCTCATGTCGTATGGAAATACCCATCCGGGTGACCCAGATACGGCTCCGTTACAAATAGCAAAAGATGCCCGGTATTCTTATCACTTTACAACCACGGCCCAAACCGCTTTTCCAGGAGATGGGATGGGAAGGCCGTGGGAGGGGGGATATGTGCACGGCAGTGGAGTTTTAGTGGAAGATTTGCTCCATAATTATTTACTGGAAATCGGAGCCCGAACCCATAAAATGCGCGTGTATGAAATGACAACAAACCCGACGGCCAGAGACTTGTGCGGATATCTGCTCGTAAGAGGAGGAACCCATATTATCGCTTATGCAAAAGCGATTGAAATGGCAACGGGTGTTGATGTTGGAAAAATGCTCCCGGTTCCACGGCCCGATAATTATGCATTCGATCATGCACGAAAATATTTGGACCAGGGCCTTTTCAATGTACTCTATACTTGGGGTGAACCAGAGTACAGAGGGATTCGCCAGATATGGAAAGGGGAGAATCCTGAAACGGGAGAGCCTTTAAAAGTGATCGATGGGATGCCTGAAGGTGAACCGATCCCTGACTTCGAAGAAAAACCCGAAATGTTTGCGCCCGGTATTGATAAGGATGATTATGAACGGATCTTAAAACGTTTGAAGGAGAATATGTAATAACAAAAAGATCTGCCTCCTTGGTTGGGGCAGTTCGCCTTGTTTATTCTGTTATTCGCTCTATGTATTTCCCGTAAAGTTGAATGAATATTGTTGGGATCTAGTAAAATAAAAAATCGAGCATGACACAGGTTAAGACTTCTTCTGTAAGAGAGAAATGAAACCTAAATTCCAAAATATCATGGATACATGATGTAAATTTCCCTCCTTCTTCTAAATCCTTTTTACATATCCTAATATTTCTTCGCGAATGGATGCCCAAGCTTTCGTTGACGTATCGGTGAGCATGAAATGCTCAGCATCAGAGAGTTCTACGAATGAAACCTTCTCACCGGCCTCTTGTGCCGCGCGGTGATAATGATCACTGATTCCAATGGGCACGTTAATATCTAGCGCGCCATGAACAAGTAGCTGAGGTACTTCGAACGGAAGCAGTTCCAAGGGAGAGGCCTCTTTATAACGGCCGGGTTGTTCTTCGGGGGAACATTGCAATAAATCTGCAGTAGGGTTATTCGTCTCCGAAGAGTGTTGATCGCGATAATGGTGCACACCATACATCAATTTTAAGTCGTTCACTCCTGCTAAACTGATCGCTCCAGCAATAGAAACAGATTGTCCACTCACCGCGAGTTCACTTTCCTCTGGCAGTTGATGACGCGCTGCCATCCATAATGCCAGATGCCCCCCTGCGGAATGCCCCACAGTAATTACCCGATCTAAATCAATGGAATAGGAATCGGCAAGATAACGGAGGTGATTGCAAGCTAGAGATACATCCGTAAACGTCCCCGGCCACCCGCCGCCAGGTTGCCCGACCCGACGATATTCAATATTCCACGTAGCGAATCCGCAAGCGGTTAGGTCTCTCGCTACCTCTCTGATAATCTCGAGACTGAAAGATTTTCTCCAAAAACCACCATGAATCACAATGGCAACAGGATGAGGCCCATCACCCTTGGGAAGGCGCCATTCACCGAATTGATTTTCATTTGAACCATAAAAGAATTTTTCCATGTTCTCACCCCTTATCGATATTATTGCATATTTTTTAATCACCCGTTGACCTTAACGTAACGTTATCCTTTATCGTTAAGAAGTGAGGGAGGTGGGGTAAATGCTAAGGGTGAAAGAAGTAGCCGATTTGGTAGGGATTAGCGTACGAACGTTGCATCACTATGATGACATTGGGTTGTTGACTCCTGAGAAAACAACCGAGGCGGGCTATCGACTATATTCCAGTGAAAATTTGGAGACGTTGCAGCAAATTCTCTTTTTTCGCGCCCTCGACTTCCCTTTGAAACAAATCAGGGATATTGTGCAAAGTCCTTCGTTTGATCAGGAAGAAGCGTTGCTCATGCACCGGAAAATGCTGTTGGCAAAGCGTCAAAACCTGGATCAGATGATCAAGACGATCGATAAGTCCCTTCAACATGTGAAAGGAGAGGTTGAAATGACCGATAAAGAAAAGTTTGCCGGTTTTGATTTCATTAAAAACAATGCATATGAAAAAGAAGCACGAGAGCGTTGGGGCGATGAAGCAGTGGATCAGTCGAATGAAGCCATCGCTAATATGTCAGATAAAAAACAGGAAGCATTGAACACAGAAATCAATCAGCTTTATAGAGACCTTGCTGCCATTTGCCATAACCCCCCTGATTCGCCAAAGGCGCAGTCTTTGATTCATGAGTGGTACCGACTACTCAACGAAATCGGCGATTATTCAATGGATGCGTTCAAAGGTTTGGGTGAGTTATACGTGAGCGATGAACGTTTTACAAACAATATTGACCAATTTGGAGAAGGCCTTGCAATTTTCATGAGAGAGGCCATGCGCATATACGCAGATCGAAGAAAATAATGAAGGGGAGGGACTGTCCCCGAAAAAGCTCTTGCCCTGTGTACTTTCGCCGAATTCATTGATCGTAGCGCTGAATGATCGTTCCGCTCGTCGAAAAGGGGGGATAAGTGGAGACATTAATAATTCGTTGTGATGCTTGACCATCATAACGAATTTTTTTATAACCCGAGCTTTCCGTAGGATTATTTTCAAAGGTTTTCCACCATGCGTAGCGGATCTTCCTGCCACCTGTAGCACTTCATGAATATTCCTGCGTACCTTCCATTTCAATAGCATGATAGAATAGAAAACGTTGGATTTTTCCTCAAGCAACGATATTTTCATGATTGGACTGAATAAATATGCCTTGGGATGTCGTTTTGATTTTTGTGATTGTCTTTATTGGTGCGTTTGTACAAGGTGCGAGCGGTTTTGGTGTCGGTTTAGTCGTCATGGGTTTTTTGCCCATGTTTCTTACCGTGATCGAAAGTACATTGCTTGCGCTCTCTTTATTGATGGTGACAGCGCTGACCATTCTTTTCAAATATTATAAGTTTGTACATTTTAACGGGATGATTTCCTTTATTATGTCATCTTTTGCTGCCAGAATCCTTTCTTTTTTCATTCTAACAAATTATGGAGAAATGGATTTTTTGCAAATGTGGCTCGGTTTCTTTTTGATTGCCATAGTTATTTATCTATTGGTGAGTAATAAGGTGAAGCCACGGGCGGAAAGGATTCATTTCTTCATTCCGATTTTACTTGGTATTATGAATGGCTTTTTTGGAGGCTTATTCGCGGTGGGCGGTACATTTCTTGTAATTTATTTTCTATTGGTATATAAAAATGATAAATACCGCTATACCGCGAATGTGCAAGCTGTTACCGTGATGACGAGTGCGTTTTCCCTTTTGCTGCATGGTGTGAGTGGAGATTTCACTTCAACATTTCCCCTTTATTTTGCCGTTGGCATTGCCGCCGTTTTATTGGGAGCGAATTTGGGAATGAAGTGGTTTGCGAAGCTGCCAACGCAAATGATTCGTAGATTCGCGATGACCCTTGTATGTTTAGCAGCGCTTAATTTGATCGTATTTTCATAATTACATTTTGTACTAAATGAACTCTCCATCCTGGGAAAGGAAGAAGGTATTGATACAATCGATATTTTGGGGAAAATATCGGTGCAAATAAAGTTATTTTTTCTTAAGCAAGTGCGGCCGATTCTAGAACAGTTATTCCTCATATTAGCTGATCAATTCGTAACAACTAAAATCGTCAATGTGCCCTTTGTTTTTTCATCAAAACATTCAGTTTATAAATGCGATAAATACTTCCAATAGTGATACAAACACCCAATATTATAAAAAAGGCTGCTCGGTCAATTTCATTGAAATTAATGGTGTAATATATGATGACTCCCATTCCAACTATCCCTATAATTATAGGAAAAATCACAGGCATATTATTGATTTGATTCACCCCTTTTTCTTCAGACCTTTCTTACCATAAATAAATAACTCTCATTCAGTGATTCTCTTAACATATAAATGCCCTTTTCAAAAGGAATTGGCGCAACGAGTTATTCAACTTTCGCCCCTCTATTGCTTAATCGCAACGAGAAAAAACAAGCGCCTCGTCCTGTTGTGGAAGTGAGGCACTTGTTCCTATGCTAGGCTTCTTTTTTACGAGTAGAGTTGTATAGCTCATTTTTCTCATAAGCACGCAGGTCAATAAATCGCTTCGTTTCTTTAGCCACCACTCCTGATAAGAGCAATAATCCGACCAGGTTCGGAATCGCCATTAATCCATTGAAGATATCCCCAAAATTCCACACTGTATCTAAAGACAAGGTGGCGCCCGGCAATATTGCTAGTACGAAGATGACGCGATAGAACATGGTAAAATTGACCCCAAATAAATATGTGAAACATTTCTCTCCGAAATAGGCCCAGCCTAAAATCGTTGAGAAGATAAAGAATAATAACGTTACAGCTACGACAATATGACCGAAGCCTGGGAGTAATTCATTAAAGGATTGGGCAGTAAGGGCCGCCCCTTCAACACCGCTTGCATACATATCCGCCATCACGAGGGCAAGACCTGTAATCGTACAGACAATAATGGTATCAATAAATACTTGTGTCATGGAAATGAGCGCCTGACGCGCCGGCACGTCCGTACGTGCAGCAGCAGCTGCAATCCCGCCTGTACCAAGGCCTGCTTCGTTCGAAAAGAGACCGCGAGCAACCCCCATTTGGATGACCGTACCGATAGCACCTCCGGCTACAGCCTGTCCTGTAAAGGCATCGGTAAAGATTAAGCCAAACGCAGCTGGTACCGCCTCAAAATTTAAGACAACAAGCACTACCCCAGCAATAAGGTAGACGATGATCATAAATGGGACGATGACTCCGGTTACGCGCCCGATACTTTTAATACCGCCAATAATAACCAATCCTATGAGAATCATAAATACGACACCAGTCACCCATAACGGGACATTGAAAACATCATTGGCGACATCTGCGGCGGCATTGGCTTGAATCATATTTCCTATGCCGAAGATAGCTGCAAAGACGGCGAATATTGCAAACAGAACCGCGAGCCATTTTTGTCCGAGCCCTTTTTCAATATAATACATCGGCCCACCGGACATTTCCCCCTTGGCATTTTCCTGACGGTATTTGACCCCAAGAATCCCCTCGGAATACTTGGTGGCCATCCCGACAAGTGCGGTGATCCACATCCAGAATACAGCACCCGGGCCGCCTGCAACGACAGCTGTGGCTACACCAACGACATTCCCTGTACCTACGGTGGCCGCTAATGAAGTCATGAGTGCCTGGAAATGGGAGATATCTCCCTTTGATTCTTTGTCTTGCTTAGAAAAAGAGATTTTCATCGCGTAAGGCAACATTCGAAAGGAAAAGAACATTAACCTTATCGTTAAGTATAGGCCTGTACCGACCAATAAAATAATTAAGGGTATTCCCCAAACAAATCCGCTTATTTCACCACTTATGTATTCCAGCCAATCTCCCACAATATTCCTCCCTCGCCTTGATAAAATGATTATCACTAGCATATACCAAATTGACTGAAATGTGAATATCCTCTACAAATGTTTGATAGAATGTGTGTTTTTGAAAAAACGCTTTATGTATCGGGTTATTACAGAAGAAGTCTCCGAATACGCCGTAGTGCCGAAAATATTGGACCAAACGCCGAATAAGTCATTAGACACTGGGAGGGTTCCTTTAATGTTTAGAAACAAACGGAGAACTTAGTTGTCATGCACTTCCTGATTTTGTATAGTGAACATACAAGAGAAGAGATTCATCATGTTAATGTTAAAATGAACTCAATGGTTTTTACTAATTAGTAGGAGTGGAAATCGTGCTCATAGGGATTGCTATTGTTCTTTGTCTGCTTGCTTCTGCCTTTTTTTCAGGAAGTGAGACGGCAATGACAGCTGCCAATCGGATGAAAGTGCAAACGAAAGCTGAAAATAATGACCGTAAATCAGAAAAATTGCTAAAGATTTTGTCTCAGCCCGATACGTTTATTACGGGGATTTTGATTAGCAATAACACTGTAAATATCCTGTTACCTACTCTAGTCACGATGGTGGCGATTGAATATGGGTTCAACGTTGGCGTTGCTACCGCGTTGTTAACAGTCACCTTGATCGTTTTTGCAGAAGTGATTCCGAAGTCCATTGCAGCTACTTTTCCAGACCGGATTACATATATTGTTTTTCCCGTTATTGGTTTTGTTTTATGGATCTTGAAACCCTTAATTTATCTCCTTTCAAAATTGACAGGAACAATCATTAAGACGCTTTCAAGGGAGGAAGTCCAAGAAACATCGATTTCAAAAGAAGAACTACGGACCATGGTTGATATTGCTCATACAGAAGGAGCGTTTGCGAATGAGGAAACCCATCGCATCAAAGGGGTACTTGATTTTTATAACTTGAATGTCCGTGATGTATTAAAAACCCCGCGTGTCGAAATTGTAGGTATTCCTTACGATGCCAGCTATGAGGAAGCCCGTGATATTATCCTTGGAAATCGATTCACGCGATATCCGGTTTATCGGGAGGATATGGATAATATCATCGGGATGTTTCATTCCAAAGGGTTGATTTATTGGTCCGTGGATGAGGATCAGCAGCTTGTACAGATCTCTGACATGTCCCCGTTATATGTGCATGAGTTTCACTCGATTGAACAAGTGTTCCGTCAAATGTCAAAGGATCGAAAACACTTAGCGGTCATCCTTGATGAATACGGAGGGACGGTAGGACTGTTAAGCCACGAGGATATTATCGAGGCGATGATCGGTCAAGAGATAGAGGATGAAACGGACCTAGGAAGTGAACCATTGATTGAGAGTTTAAGTAGCACGACCGTGATTTGTAATGGGAAAATTACACTTCGGCGGTTAAATAACGTTTTTGGCACAGAAATTCCTGAGAAAGAGGATGTACTGGCGGCTTTTATTCTGGATGAACTCGAACATATACCGATGGAAGGCGATAGCTTTACTTACAATCACCTTGAATTTACGATTTTAACTGTCGAAGATGCTACTTTGAAAAGAGTAGAGATTCGAAAACAACCGGTGGAAAAGGAAGAGTAAAAGTAAGAACATCGTTGAATGAAATATATATAAACGGTAAATGTCCATATTTACAGTAGACCCGTAGAACGAGTCCTCGGAAGGGCTCGTTTTTTTGTTGGCATCTGCATTGCAGACAGTATCGCCATGAGGAGAGCCCATCTTATAAGATGATGATATCCAGGGTGTCATAAGCACCTCCCGGTGGAGAGTGCCAATCCTTGATTATAATGGAACAAAAAAGGGAATAAGATAGTGGCTCATGATACGGATAATTCTAAAGAAAAGGGCGGGATGATGATGCCAGAAGCAGAAGAGCAAACCGCTAGGACTTATGTGGATGATGTGTTGACATCAGTTCAGCATCGAAATCCGAATGAGGAGGAGTTTTATCAATCTACCCAAGAGATCATAGAATCTTTAGTTCCTTTTTTAGCTAAACACCCGAAATATATGGAACATGGAATCCTAGAGCGTATAGTAGAACCCGATCGGTTCATCATGTTTCGTGTGCCTTGGGTAGATGATCAAGGGAAGGTTCGTGTAAACCGAGGTTTTCGTGTTCAATTTAACTGCGCCATAGGCCCCTATAAAGGAGGATTGCGTTTTCATCCTTCTGTGAATGCAAGTGTTGTCAAGTTTTTAGGATTTGAGCAGATCTTTAAAAATGCTCTTACCGGACAAGCCATTGGCGGCGGAAAAGGAGGCGCTGATTTCAATCCAAAAGGAAAATCCGATGCTGAAATTATGAGATTTACCCAAAGTTTTATGATGGAATTAGCGAAGTACATTGGCCCTGATGTTGATGTACCTGCTGGGGATATTGGCGTTGGCGGCAGAGAAATTAATTACATGGTCGGTCAGTATAAAAAAATTCGTGGAGCATCTGAAGCTGATGCATTTACAGGCAAACAGGTAGATATCGGAGGAAGTTTGACGCGCACAGAGTCAACGGGCTATGGGACGGTCTACTTTGTCCAACATATGCTCGAAGATCAAAACCGGAAATTAGAGGGGCAAACGGTTGTTGTGTCAGGGGCTGGAAAAGTATCCATCTATGCGATGGAGAAAGCCGTTCAGCTAGGTGCCAAGGTAGTCGCTTGTAATGACTCCGGCGGGTATATATTTGATGAAAAGGGAATTGATGTAGAAACGGTCAAGCAAATCAAGGAAGTTGAGCAAAAGCGTATTTATGAATATGTCAACGAGCATCCCGAAGCCACTTATGTTGAAAATGGGAAAGTATGGGATATCCCTTGCGATATTGCCTTACCGTGTGCGACCCAAAATGAATTGGAGGAGGCCGATGCTAAACAATTAGTTTCCAATGGCGTGAAAGTGGTGGCAGAAGGAGCGAATATGCCTTGTACATTGGAAGCTATCCAAGTATTTCGAGGAAACCAGGTGCAATTTGGTCCGAGCAAGGCTGTGAATGCAGGAGGAGTGGCGGTTTCCGCGTTAGAAATGGCCCAAAACAGCTCCAGAGAATCTTGGTCGTTTGAGGAAGTGGACACCCAATTACAAGCGATTATGAGAGACATTTATCAAAAAAGCGTAACGGCCGGAAGAACGTATCAATGTGAGGATAATTTAATTGATGGTGCCAACATTGCTGGTTTTCAAAAAGTTGCCGATGCCATGATTGCGCAAGGTGTGGTGTAGAAACAAGGTCTTATGTTAAAAGCAAATGAAGGGGGAGTAAGTATGGAGTCAACACGTTCAATGATTTTTGACTTCATTTGAAACATGGATGAAGCGTTTTCAACCTCTCACGGTTTAGACGAGGGCAACAGAAAAATAACATACAATCCAAAATGGAGTTTCCCGCAAGTTATGAAGGGGAAAGGGTATGTAGACTGACATCGAGGTGATGGAACGTGTCTAATCATGCAGGTTTTTGGATTCGACTTGGAGGAGTAATTCTTGACGGTATTATGATTGGCGCCGTCATTTTTGCGGTCATTTTCATTTTTGGCTTGGATACTGCCAACCCCTTCGTTCAATTCGGGGAATCGATAATCACCATATTGTATTACCTATTAGTTCCAGTGCTTTGGTATGGGTACACCCTCGGAAAAAGGGTGGTTGGAGTCCGGATTGTGAAAACGAACGGGGCGAATGTAACGATTGGGACGATGTTACTTAGGCATATTGTTGGTGGCTTGGTTTATTCAATAACCCTTGGCATTGGGGTTATCGTGTCTGCCTTTATGGTAGGATTGCGTGAAGATAAACGAGCGATTCATGATTTTATTGCCGGAACGTATGTAACTCATAATCAACCATAGGAGGAAAAGGGCGATGATGTTATGTTCATTGCTCTTTTTTCATTCGTCATGAAGAAGGACAGAGTGTGCATACACTGAAGGAAACAAGCTTCAGGAAAGGTGTGTGCACCTTCGTGAACCGTCAGCCAATTAAAATGCTTGCCTGGTCATTCTTTGCCATTTATATGGCTGTACTCATTTATATTACAATGCTTGCCTGGAACCATGGTGCCTCTCTTGGCCCCGATGGTCCTGGTGGCAGGAACTATAATTTGATTCCCTTTCGCAGCATTTATCGAATCGGCGTCTTTAGTCCGACGTTTTTCGATCCCTTGAAAATATTGATCGGGAACGTTTTATTGTTCGTTCCTTTAGGCTTCTACTTACCACTGTTATTTAAGGGTCTGCAGTCGATGGGGAAAATCATCCTCGTCGGTGCTTTCGTTTCACTGTTTATTGAGTTATATCAATTCACTTTCACCCTTCGTGTGAGCGATATTGATGATTTAGTTTTGAATACCTTTGGCGTCTTTATTGGCGCTGTATGGTTTTTTTCTTGCCGGAAGATTTCCCGTCGGATCATCATAATTCCGCCTGATGCTCCTTTTCCTTCGCGACGTAGCGGTTCCATAAACGGTAACAGCCATAAACAATAAGAAGGAAACTACCATACAATAAGGCAATATAAAATAAATCGGCAGGGTTTCTGACAATCGTGCTGCCAACGGTCGCAAACAGAATCATCGAAGGGATTTTTCCAACCGATGAAGCAATGGTATACGACCCAAACGTTACCCTGCTTAGTGCTGAGTATATATTGACGATAATCGAAGGGACAATGGGGATCAATCTAGTTAAAAAGATCGTCATAAATGCGTTTCGTTCAAACAGCATGGTCACTTTCGAGAGCGCTTGATATTTGCTGATAAGTTTTAAACCCCAGTCCTGATAACCAAAACGTACGAATGCAAACATAATAATTGAAGCCATTGAAGAGCCAATCCATGTGACGAGACTTCCGAGATAAGACCCATAGATGGCTCCCAATATGCCCCCGATAATCGGATAAGGAATGACGGGAAACAAAGACATAAGCGTTGCCAGCATAGCCGTAATGATCACCGATTCGGTCCCGTGCTCATCAATCCACATTGCGATATTTTCCCCATAGAAAAAGACAATCCCTGCAAGCAGGGCGAGTGTAGCGAATACGAATAGTTTTCTATACATAGGTTCACCTCAGGATGTGCTTTCTATATTCTATCATCTGTTATGAGAAGGTTCATTCTTTATACCGTATAAAAATATGGAAGTAGCCTGATGATATAGGTACCGGCGTTCTTCCAGACTATGGCCTAAAGTATGAAGTTCAAGGCCCGAATACATCGAGGCCGCAGCCTTACTTATGGATTGGATATCTTTAATCACCCATTCATTTTCTTCATTTCCTTTTTTAAGAATGTCTTGAAAGTGTTGGATGTAGTTGTCATTCATTTGGTCAATCTTTTGTGAGATGCTTTGTGATTCATGTTCTTTTGCTAAAAATTCATTGACGGCATGACGAAGGGGATAATCAGCATCCACATAAGCAGAAAAATCTGCAAATGTGTGTAACATTTCACTCGCGGATTCGTCATCGTTTTTATGTTGAGCCCAAAGGGTATCCCATTCGTTTTCGTCTTCTTCAATGATCGTTAAGAATAACTCCTCTTTGTTCGTAAAGTGATGATAAAGGTTTCCTTTGCTGCTTTCGGAAGCTTTGACGATATCCCCAATGGATGTCGCTGTGAAACCTTTACGGATAAATATTTCTCGCGCGGCTGTCATGATTTTATCTTTCATGAAAAAACTCCTTTGTTGACATTATGAAGCCATTCACTTATATTATAGACCGAACGGTCGGTTTTGAAAAGGAAGAAGGTGAGACGTTGCTACAACATGGACAGCCGTTGTCACAGAATCGAATATTCATCTTACTATTGATTGCCGGCATTTTCGCCGTGATCGGCTTTAGTATGTTTTTAACGACGGTATCATGGTATGCCATAAGTGCGATGGGGTCGCCCACCGCGGTTGGCTTGGTTTTAATGGCTGCCACAATTCCTCGTTTGGTTATGATGATGTTTGGCGGCGTCGTTGCGGATAAATATAAGAAAACGACGATCATGTTTATGACCAACCTCATCCAGGCGTTTGTATTATTCAGTTTATATGTGCTTGTTGATAATGAGATTTTGACATTGACCGTTTTACTCGTTATCGCAGGGGTATTTGGAATGTTGGATGCCTTTTTTGGCCCTGCCAGTATGTCACTGATACCTAAAGTTGTCCCGAAAAAGCAGTTGCAGAGGGCAAATTCGATTTTTCAAGGGGCAGATCAAATTTCTTTTATTGTGGGTCCGATTTTTGCGGGGCTTATGATGGAATCTTTAGGTGTAGCTTCCAGTTTTCTTGTAGCTACAATCCTTGTATTTTTATCGGCTGTTTTTATTTTCC
The DNA here is from genome assembly GCF_014207655.1 of Geomicrobium halophilum. Taxonomy (GTDB): domain Bacteria; phylum Bacillota; class Bacilli; order Bacillales; family Marinococcaceae; genus Geomicrobium; species Geomicrobium halophilum. The sequence goes on from NZ_JACHHJ010000005.1 coordinate 146,977, forward strand.
CTCCATTTATCAAGGAAGCGGCGGTTGATGAAAGAGTTTCGCAAAACCCTTGGCAAGATATGAAAGAGGGGATGAGTTTTGTTCGAAACTCGAGCTTTTTGCTAACAGGGCTCATTGTCTTGATCTCTTTGAACTTCTTTGTGTTCGGCGCTCTTCATATTGCGATCCCCTTGCTTGTGGATGTATATGGCGGTTCACCGTTAAACTTAAGTTTTATGGAGGCTAGTTTAGGCATAGGGATGCTTATTGGCAGTGTGTTATTGAGTATATATACGATTCAGAAACGACGGGGAGCAGTAACCATTTATGGTTTAATGGCTTCCTTAGGTCTTTTTATATTATTCAGTCTAGTGCCCTCTCTACCCTTTTTAACCGCGATTTTATTTTTTATCGGTTTTTCGATGGTATTTGTTTACGTCCCTTTCTTCACGGTAGCTCAGGAAAATACAGAAAATCGAATCATGGGAAGGGTTATGAGCATTATATTTCTAGCTATGAACGGATTCGACCCTGTATCTTATGGGATTGTCACCGGTTTTGTTTCGATAGGGATTCCTGTACAAATGGTGCTGTTTGGGCTAGGGGTCAGTGGCCTTTTGATTGCACTGACCGTATTTTTTAAAGCGCGAGAATTCCGCGAGGTTTAAAATAGTGGGCAATGAGGAAAACCATGCATAGATCACATGAAGGCAAGGTGAATGGAATGCGACGCTTTGAAGATACATTGTTCGATCAAGAACATATCAGCAATCATATTTTAAAAAATCGCTATATCGTTGGGCCTATGACGAGGGTAAGTTCAGAAGCCGATGGAACGCCAAATGAACGGGTCCATCAGTATTATGAACGTTTTGCTAAAGGTGGATTTGCCGCTGTGATTACGGAGGGTACGTATCCGGATACACAGTATAGTCAGGGCTATGAATATCAGGCAGGCCTGGCGACGGAGAAACATGCGGAGGCATGGGAGCCGATTGTGCGTGACGTGAAAGCTCATGGAGCAAAAATGATCGTTCAGCTCATGCATGCAGGCGGACAATCGCAGGGTAATTATTATACGGATACTTCTGTGGCTCCATCCCCCTTTCAGCCGCCGAGGAATAAGGTTGAGGTGTATGGCGGTAAAGGCGAGTTTCCGGTGGCGAAAGAAATGACAAAAGATGAAATCGAAGATGTTAAAGACAGCTTCGTTCAATCTGCGCGTTATGCACAGGCTGCAGGGTTTGACGGTATTGAACTTCATGGTGCCAACGGGTATTTACTCGATCAGTTTTTATCAGAGAATAGTAATAAACGCACGGATGAATATGGAGGATCGATTGAAAATCGCGTACGCTTGCTTGTGGAATTGATCGAAGACGTTCGTGAGGCAGTTGGTGAACAAATGATCCTAGGGATCCGCATTTCCCAACTGAAAGCGACGAACGGTACGTATAAATGGCCTGGCGGGGAGCAGGATGCAGAAGAGATATTCTCAAAACTTGGAGAAACGGATGTTGATTACATCCACCTTTCCGATGATGATGCAAGCACCCCTGGCTTTGGTGAGGGAACGATGACGATGTCAGAAGCAGCTAAACGGTTCTCAGGAAAACCCATTATTGCTTGTGGAAGTCTCTCCGACCCGGAAAAAGCCTCACGACTTATTTCTGAAGGTCAGTGTGATTTCGTTGCCATTGCCAGGCAAGCCCTGGCGAACCCAGATACACCGAATCGCGTGCTCAACAATAAACCACTGAACACGTTTGATGCCGACAGCATCATGAAGCCGAAAGCGTATGTAAAAGACGATGAGCTGTCCAAGGAATTGATGGAGAATGAATAATGAAGGAATAGAAATCTGATGTGATGGTTCTCACATCAGATTTTTTTAGCAGATAAGAAAGTATAAATCAATTTTCTTATCTGCATAAGTGCAATTAAAGCTTTCGCCATAAAAGCTTGGCGAAAAGCCAAGTTTTCTAATGAAAGCAAAATCAACGCTGGCCTTCATGTTGAGTGAAAATAAAGTGTTGAATTTTAAAAAAAGATCTTTAAAAAATAAAAAAGTCGTTTAAAATTAGAGGTGTTTGGGCGGGTTGTACACCCGCCCTTCAACTACATTACAATTAAAGAGCCAGATAATGGAATAAGATTCGATGCTGAATAAGATGCTGAATAGAAAGGGGTCAATAACATGGGTGTATTTGATTTTCTTTTTAAAAACAAAGAAACATCTCAAAACAATGAAACAGAAAAACAACAAGAGAACGTAACTCCAGAAATTAAAGAGGAATATAAAGGACCAATCCCTATTGGAGAAACTAGTTATTCAGTAACAAGAGAAGAGAAATATGGAATATTTGAATACATTGATTTCAAAATTGCAGGAACCTCTTTTTATCAAAAGACTATAAAAAAAGCTGTACAACAAGAAAAGGAAAATGGCATTTTCTTTGATGAAAAATATGATGGTATGACAAACAAAAATATTTTAGAAGAAACTTATAATGAACCTATTTTTGAATATAGTGATGCGTTATTTTCCAATTGCTCGTTACAATTAGAACCTGATAATGAATATGATTCAAAGGCAATAGCAGTCTATATAGATTCATTTATGGTTGGTCATGTTCCTAAAAAAAACTTCTCAGAGGGTAAAGAATACATATATGATCAATTAACTGGTGGATTAAAAGATAACCAAAAACTAAATTTTAGTGTCAGTCTAAGAGGTGGTAAATATAAAATAAACCGCGATGATGAAAAAGTTGATACTGGGGAATCTGATTATAAATTAGATGGACAAGTAACTATAAAAATCGAATATAACTAGCCTTAAGGCAGAGATTGCCATAAAGGCAAATCATTTTTGAAATACATTATGAAGTCAATACCAGCTAATGGGCGATCTTGATTTATTAAAATCGGCGCGCCATTACAGAATAAGACTTGTGCCATTTTTGCTTTTAAGGGGCCATTTAACGGCATAAGGTAAGGTGACCTTGAACTGCATAAAAGTTATATCTGTCTGCGATCTTCCGTTAACGAGCGCTTATAAGGAAGTGAGTAGACGAATTGCTCCACTAACAAGGCGCTTTTCTTTAATAAGGAATAGCGCCAATATCGCATATAAGGGCCATTATGTTGAATAAGGAACGGGTTATTTCCTCTCAGTTTTATGCTAAAATCAAAACAACTAGAGAGGAAATTAGGAGTGATTATAATGGATATTGGCACACAAACATCTTTAATAATCCGTCCATTTGACTTAGAAAATGATAATCTAGAAGAACTTACCATTGTTTTAAGTTCTTATAAGCAGTTAGCTGATTTGGTTTAATAGACTTGCTGTGTTCGGTATTATCACTTTATTTAATCATGGTAAAATATAAGTGGAGGTGACTCAAATAAATTGGGAAGATGTAAGCCAAGCTTTTCCAGAACAATGGGTTTTGATAGAAGCTGTTCGAGCGCATACTGACGAGAAAAGTGAGCGTATTTTAGACGAGATCACTCCTTTAAAAAAGTTTTCTAATTCTCCAGATGCTATGAAAGCATATCAAGAAATTCATCGAGAAGATCCTAAACGAGAATTATATGTTCTTCATACTCGCCGTAAGGAGCCTAACATCATTGAGAAAAAATGGGTGGGAGTTAGGCAATAGTGAAAAAAATAATCATTGAAGATGGTTTATTGCTTACGGATATGGAAATAACTTTTAACGGACAGTTGCTTCCTTTACAACGTGTATTAGTTGATACTGGATCAGGGAGTACAGTTGTATCAACAGACTTAGCAGAATCAATAGGGGTTGTAGCGGATGAAAATGACATGATATATCGTATTAGTGGTGTTGGGGGATCAGAATTTGTGTATTCAAAAACGGTTGATTCTGTAAGGATTGGAGATATGCAGACTGAAGATTTTGCATTAGAAATTGGTGCAATGAATTATGGTTTTAATTTAGCAGGTATCATTGGACTTGTTACAACGATTGAAAGCAATTATAAATATAGACGAATTGACATTACAATCAAATAGCTAACGGCAAGTATATTAGTGGACTTACTACTTGCCGTTTTTTAATTTGGGTTTGTCAGCTAAAGATGAGCTTAACTTTAATAACGATCTACCGCAATTGGAGCGCGATTGTTGTAATAAAAGCGAAGCCCGATCTTACGGAAAAGGTCAGATGTGGGGCAATCATCCGATCCGGTATTGCCTATTCGTTAAATGTAATTGAAACTTATCGATATAGTCGCGCGTAATTAGGTATAGGTTGTCATAAGGGAGTTGTTTTAATAAATGCAGCAAGACAGTAAGACGGTTTCTAAAGCGTATGTATATATAAATGAGGTGAAGCAAGGTTTAATTCTTGAAACCACAGATGAAAGCTTACCGGTTTTACTGGTGGTACACGGAGGGCCAGGTTATCCATTATTTCCAATCATTCAAGCAAATGATGTCCGATTACATCATCTGTTCACGGTTTGTTATTGGGATCAACGCGGCACAGGCATGTCCTATACGTCGGACAAAGAGAGCTTAACGATCGATCAACTTGTTAATGATACCATTGAAGTCAGCAACTATTTGATTCAAAAGTTCTCCAAGGAAAAGGTTTATCTGATGGGACATTCTTGGGGGACGATTATAGGCAGCAAAGCTGCTAGTATCCGTCCGGATCTTTTTCATGCTTATATTGGTGTGGGACAAATTGGATCACAGAGCGCGTCTGAGAAAGAAACCTACAATGTCATTTCTGAAAAGGTAAGAGCGACGGGAAACGAAAAGTGGATTTCCGAGATCAATAGCGTAAGTTATAGCGATGATTATTATAAAGATCGAAAATATTTTGCAACAGTTGATAAATATAGGAACAAGTTTGGGGGCGGTTTTTTACGTGAAGGATACCCCAATTCACAAGGTTTAAGAGATGTATTTGGTACGCGTCAGTACTCATTGAAAGAAAGAATGAACGTGTTCCGAGGTCTCACAAACGCGTATCAAGCCTTTGGCGAAAAGATGGCCAAGACAGATTTAGCGACTGAAATCAGTGAGATAAATACCGATGTCTATATATTTCAGGGGAGACATGATTATTTAACTACGCATGGCCAGGCATTGCGTTTCTATGAACATCTGAAAGCACCTAAAAAGAAATTCTATACTTTTGAAAATGCCTCACATTCACCTTTTATTGAGGAACAGTCGGCATTTTTAGAGAAATTACAAAACGAGGTATTGAGCAGCAGTTAGTACTTAGAAATTGTGTGATCTGACGTTTATTGGAATGACCATTGTTCTGCAAACGGGCGCATTAATGGAATAAAGATCAGCGGCCGATCTTGCGGAAAAAGCCATATTGTTGAAGGTGAGAAAGTATAGAAATGGAACGAGTCCAGGTTAAGAAGGCTCCTTATTAGGAGCCTTCTTATTGCTTGTCTATTCCTCTTGAATATTGAAAAGGTGGGATTACTTTATGAGTTAATCCGCTATCTTCTCTGCGTGTAAAGTCCAATAAGGATCATTAAGCAAATCTCTTAAAGTGGACATAACTTCAGGATTGTTATTTGAAATGCATTCCTCTTTGGCTAGTTATAGAAGATAATCTTAAAAATTTGTTTGCGCATGCATATAATATTTGTTAGAGTATCAATAAGAAAGATAAGTTAAGATTTCCTATCGTCGAAATGAAATACGTATTGTCTTCTATTATCAAGGATGAATGCTTCATAAAACTTCCTTAGCATATCGAAGTTCTTTGACTGCCTTTAGAGCCTCTCTAAAAGAGAGGCTTAGGACGTCTTGAAAGGATTTTAATCATGAATAATAATGAGTTGTTTAATGCTTGGCTTAATCTGACGAAATATCACGACCGTTTACTGAAAGCAATGGATTATAAACTTCAAGAGCAATTTCAATTAGGAATTAAAGAATTTTACCTTATGTATTACTTGGCACATTCAGAACAAAAGAAGATGAAGTTATCAGATTTAGTTCCAAAAGTGAGCCTTAGCCATAGTGCTTTATCACGCTTAGTTACAAGACTTGAACAATATCGAGGCGGGTCGTTAGTTGAACGCCAAACGTATGCAAATGATAAGCGATCTATTGATGTCTTTCTCTTGAAAAAAGGAGAACATTGCATTCATGAGATGGAAATGGTCCTTAATGATCACTTACAGTCTCGGTTGAGTGACAAAGATATACAAAATATTAAAAGGCTTCTAGAATAAGGCTTTTAAAACTGATTGTCCAGGGAAGGATACATGTCATACATGTAAATTTATAGGAGGCATTGTAGCAATGGATAAGAAATTTGCACCATTATTTGAAAAAGTAACATTACCTAACAAAGTAGAATTAAGAAATAAATTTGTCTTAGCACCACTCACCCATGTATCTTCGAACGATGATGGAACAATTTCTGATGTGGAAATTGATTATATCGAACAACGTTCTAAAGATGTAGGACTAGCTATTTCTGCAGCTAGTAATGTGACTGATTTGGGAAAGGCATTTCCTGGTCAGCCCTCTGTTGCACATGATTCAAACCTGGATGGTTTAAAACGATTAGCTGAAGCGATGAAGAAAAATGGGGCAACAGCGATTGTACAAATCCATCATGGTGGGGCAAAGTCACTACCATATTTAACACCAAATGGAGATGTAGTTGCTCCAAGTCCTATAACTTTACAAGGTGATGAGCAACATACACCATCCTATGAAAAAGAGGAACATCATGCCAGGGAAATTACGCCAGAAGAAATTGAACACACGATTAAAGCTTTTGGCGAGGCAACACGGAGAGTGATCGAAGCAGGGTTTGATGGTGTAGAAATACACGGGGCAAACCATTACCTCATCCACCAATTTGTTTCACCATATTATAATCGTCGTGATGATGCGTGGGGCGAAAACAGATTAAAATTCCCAATGAAAGTGGTAGATGAGGTTGTCAATACGGTTAAAGCTCATGCAAATGAGAATTTCATCGTTGGTTATAGATTTTCACCAGAAGAAGCAGAAACGCCAGGTATAACGATGGAAATCACAGAAGAATTGGTGAAAAATTTAATTGAAAAACCGTTAGATTTCTTACATGTTTCACTAATGGATGTACACGCTAAAACTCGTGAAGGTAAGTATCAAGGTGAAGAAAGAATTAAATTACTTCATCAATGGATTGACGGTCGTATGCCATTAGTTGGTATTGGATCAATATTTACTGCTAAAGACGCATTAGAGGCTGTAGAATCAAGAAATGTTGACCTAATAGCATTAGGAAGAGAAATCTTGTTAGATCATAACTTCATTAATAAAATACAGAATGGTAAAGAGGACGAAATCATGTCAGAATTCGACCCTTATAGAAAAGATAACCATGATTTACCACCTAATTTATGGGAACAATTTAATAAAGGTTTATATCCATTACCACGAACTGATGGGGAGTAGTCTTTAAAGAAACGCGATAAACGCCACGAAGTGAAATTGAAAAACTGTTTTCGGCGTTTTTCTCATAGTCATGACTGTACCTGTTTTTCAAATCATTTTTTGTAGCTGGATTCCTTTTGCTTATTTACATTGGACTGTCTATCTAGTCAAGTAAACCAGTAGAAGTGAATAAACAGCACGGAGCTATGGGTGCAACAAACAAATAAAATGATCTGCCGCAATACCAGCTAATATTAGTCAATAACCAAAACTAAAAAAGCCCACAAAAATGTGATAAGATAAAAAAAGACATGCCAAATAACCTTCCCTTTTCTAAATGGAAGGTTTTGGTATTTATGGTATTTGAAAACCTCTATTGTTCTACAAAAGCCTCTTTACGCTTTACCATGGCATGGATCCAGTGAAGAAGTTTATTAGCACAAGCGATAACAGCGGTCTTGTGTGGTTTTCCTTCTTCTCGTTTTCGATCATAAAAAGCCTTAAGCTTCGCATTGCGATTTTTGGTTAAACCGCACTGGACTGCTGTGAACATAGCTTGCCGAAGCCTTGATGAACCCCTTTTTGTGATTCGATTGATGGTAGCCTTAAACTTCCCGGATTCATGAACGCTCGGGTCAATCCCTGCATAGGCAACGAGTTTCTTAGGGTGCTGAAACTGATTGATATCACCCATCTCGGATAGGATTGTGGCGGCAATCTTACGCCCAATGCCAGGGATTGATTGGATGATGAGGTATGCTTCAAAGGTTTCAGCCAGAGCGTCTATCTCTTTTTTCAACTTGGATAGATGCTCTTGGTATTGGAACAGCATTTGAACGTACATCTGAAGGCTAACCAGATGACTTTGATAGGTGTTTCGTTTAAAAGGATTTCGTTCAGCTGCGTCCTTTAACAGGCGAGCCTTATGCCAAAACCACGCATAGGAGCGTTTCGCCCCTGTTTGTTGCATCTCCGCAGCCAGCTCTTCCTGTGTTGCGTTTTTGACATCGTAAGAGGTCGGGTAACGAAGCAAGGTGGTTAAGGAAATATTGGCATACAAATCGCTAAAAACGCTTTGGTATTCAGGGAAAATCTGCTCCAATGTGGCTTGAAACTGAAGTTTGATTTGTACATAAGTTTCGGTTAATGCTTGATGTTGTCTGGTTAAGTTGCGTAAGTTCATGGTCTGTATCGTTTTCTTTTGAAACACTTCCAGGTCTTCTTTGTAGTAAAGCTCACACAGGTGATGCGCATCAATGGCGTCTGTTTTCACTTTGCGCAGGCTCGTCTTTTTCGCTTCATAGGAAACGACCGGGTTAATCAAATAGTAGGTCACCTCGCGTTCTTCAAGAAACTGAAGCACGGGCTCATGATAGTGCCCGGTTGACTCAAAGATGACGACTGGTGCCCGTCCAGACACACGCTCAACGTCTTGATAAAAACGGTAAAATTCATGTCATCCGTGAAGGTTGTGTGCGAACTTGAAGCTTCTCTTATAGGGTTTTTTCCTTTGTAAAAAGGCTAGGACCTGGCTTTCTCCTTTGGCAATATCCAGGCCAATGACAGGATCCATCTTTTATCACTACTTCCTCAATGTATTTGCCGGTGTTTCCCTCGCTCATCTTGTAGTTTCATAGCTTCGCTTGTTATACGGGATCGATGTCCCAACCAGCCTCAAACATGTTTCTACAAGGAGGGGGTGAACAGTATTACGGACGGGATCGGATCCCACGAGCGCTTACGTTCTACCCCGGCTCCCTCCAGAATAAAACCTATGAAAAATAGGTCAACCAGAAATGACTGGCTGACCTTATAATACGATACGAGCGCTTATGCGGAATAATGATCAGCGTTTGATCTTGCAGGCCAGATCGAACAAAGGGATACAACAAGAATATCCCCCTTAAAATAATACCGAAATTATTGAGATATCCAAAACCTCAAGGGTATACAAAGTGCAATATTATCAAGCATGTGACAGATTATAAAATTGTAAATGACCATAGCACTTTATCCATTCGGATGGACTTTTTAATTATATGCAGGATTTTGGTTATTCTTTGTCGAAGTGTGTTTGGTCGAAAGGGGATTAATCAAATGGAAAAATTATCTAATTACGAAAGGGAACATATTAGAATTTCCAGGGAATTATTAGAGTTAATAAGCGAAAGTACAACATTTTTATGTATGGAAAATACTTTGAAGGGCCATTTTTATCCATTATTCTCATCTTTCAGGCGGTCTTTATATACAGCCGAAACAATTCTGAATGAAGATCGGTGGGAAAATTCATACTTAGAGTCTTTACCTTTAGCAAGAACAATGTTGGAACGATATTTCCACATGGCTTATATTCTCAAGGAATATAACGAAAGTGCGAAATTAGGAAAAGAATATGAAGATCTAGGGAAGTTCATTATGTATCGACTGTGGAAATATCACCCCGCGGATGACTCTAAAAAGTTTTTGTCTAATTTCGAAAAATACTCGTACTTGGAAAATCAGGGTAAGGGTGATAAACCAAGAAGTCCACTTTCTATGGCAAGAGATTTAGATGAAGAGGATTACTATAACAGAACTTATAGCTATTTGAATAGCTTTATTCATTATAATCCTCATACGAACTTTAATTATGGTTCTTTCAATGAAGATGGTGTTTTTGTGTACAATGATATTAAAGAATATAAAGGCAATCGTATAAGTACTATTATGCTGATGGGTGACATTGTATATAGGCTTGCTGATCATGTAAATAAAACTGAGAGTTCAAATTTAATTAGTAATACGTTAAGTTCCTTACAAGTTAACAAGGTAAATTTAAGCTCAGAATTATTTCATAACGTTTCTACAGAGTAGGTGGTAACCACTATAAATAAATACCTTATACAATACAATAGAGCAAAGAAATTTCTAATAATACTTTTTATATGGAGGAAATAATAATGGATCCAGCAACAGATTTAGCGTTAACTTTTGGGAAAATAATTGGGAGAAATACTTATGAGTGGGCTACTCATAAACTAAGAAATGCAAGGGAAGCGAAAACACTGGAAGAACAAAAAGAGATCTATGACGAGATTGTAGAAACCCTTCTCGATGAAAAATCTGATTTGCAAAATGTAGCCAGGCAGTATAAAGATCTTTATGAACAGATCAGTATTACATCAGAAGATATTGACTTATTGAAAAACACCATAAGAAGGGTTGTTGAACTTTTCAATCAAGCACCAGATCGTGAAGAATTAATACAAACAAAGATGAACGAGACTGGATTTAATAGGGGAGATATTGAAATTCAAGTTGATAGATATCTTAATAAACAAAAAGAGCAAGCTGAAAAGGTCGAGCAGTTTATTGCACTTGTTGATAACGACACATTGCAGACTATGCAACTTTTAGGATTCAATTATAAAGAAGCTATAGGAAAGCCATTAACAGAGGTTTGTTCAGATTTCATTTATTCAAAGCTAGGAAATCAAAACTATAGGAATGAAGCAGATGAAAGCGGAGATGATAAATGAAGTTCTGGAGGGTTATATAGAATACAAAAAGAACGTACCACGCTTATCACCTCAAAGAAAGACATGGTAAACGCAAAAATTTTAAGGGTAAATGTGACTCTCTTTAAAAACCTTAGTGTCATTGTGGTAACAAAAAATTAGTAACTCTTCCAGAATCGAAGCGCCTATCCGGAATAATGTTGCGCCCGATATTGCTTTAGATGGACTATTATGTGGAGTGAAACAATAATTCAGACTTATCAAGGCGGGGAAGGAATTTTATTTTGTTGACGTTGATGTTGAACATAATTTCTTTTATGTGCTTAAGCACATAAAAGAAAAAATTGGCTTTTCAGCAATACTGCCAAAGGTGCGAAGGCTAGCGCCATCATTTACAGTGTCGTGGAGACAGCCAAGGAAAATGGATTGAATCCGTTCAACTACCTCAGCTATCTGTTTGAGGAACTTCCCCATAGGGATACGACGGATAAGGAGCAGTTGGCTCAACTTCTGCCATGGTCATCAACACTCCCGCAGGCGTGCTACGTGCCCAATCAATCTAAATAAAGCATACCTGAAACCCCCATCTGTCCATAGGTGGGGATTATTTGACGCTTACCGAGAAAGGATTATTTTATAGGAACATTCCTCGCTTCCAGGGATTATCGATTGTGAGACCGGTCATTACCTTATTGGTTTCTCTGTTGGAACGATTTATTTTAACAAATGTGCTGAATTTGAGTTATAAAGTATAGGATATTAATGCAATATTAAATGAAGTGTTAGTGGATATAGATGATGATATTGGTGGTGTTATTGCGGAATTAGTCCTTTCGGTTATATTAAGCCCTAACGTGGATCCTTCTGGTAACTGGGTGTTGGCTATTGGTGTATTTGCTTTGAACATCTTTATATTTTACTTGCTAGGCTGGTTGATTAGTGTAGGCTTTAAAGCAGGCGGTACAATCCTCGGGTTAGTATTTATTGTCCTTGCTTTCGGTATAAATCTCTTAAAGATGCTTTATTAAGAATATCTTTGGATTTACCTGTGTCAGGCCGGTCTTTAGCATTAGACTCTCTCTCATTAGGAGTGACGTTACAGGTATCCTGTTATTAATAGTTATTTCTATATGGATCATCCGTCAATTAACGAAAAATATTACTACAATGATGTAAAAAGCCGATACTTTATCAGCTATTTACTGCTTGGTTGTGGTTATGAAGTAAAATTTTTTGTTCAGCAAACGAGGCGCTTTAGTGGAATAAGGGGCTGTACCCTTATTGGGCATAAGTGCTACTTAGATTTCTGGAGGAATTGGCGTTTAAAATTGCATTTTTTGATAGAGATGGCACAATCATTGAGGATTATCCAGATCATGAATGGACAAATGTAAAGCATCCGGTGTTTATAGATGGGTCAATAAATACATTAAAGTATGTTGTAGGAAAAGGATATAAAATCATTATTATCACAAATCAATATATTATTAATGAAGGCTCTATTACGATCGACCAATACCATGATATTCATAACCAAATGATAAGTATCCTAAAATCTGAAGGTGTAGACATACTTGATGTCTTTTATTGTCCTCACGGAAAATCTGAGGATTGTCCATGTATAAAACCTAAAGTAGGAATGATTGAGCAAGCAATCCATAAATACCCTAAAATTAATTTGGATGATTCTTTTATGATTGGAGATTCTTTAGTTGATGTTGAATTAGCGATGAATATGGGAATTACAGGCTTTGGGATCGGAGTCGGTTCTAATTATACAGAAAGCAATATATATCAGTTGAACGCTACAGAAGAATTAAACCATTTTATTTAAAACTTGGATAAATATATTAACCAACGGAAAGATTGCAGTCCGAAGTAATAAAATATAACCTTATACCCTATCGGCATGTACTTCGTTGTATATTTCGATTGTTGAATAAAGAATGAACTTATTTGGCATTCAGGAATGATATGAGATGGAACCTACCCGCCGTTATGACGCGATTATTTCCGCGATTGATTTGGATGCGATTTGTCATGTAGGGAACAAAAAATCCCAACTTGGTGCGCCAGAAGAATTAAATTACGCAGCCATGGTATTTCTGTTTTTATCCGATATGTCGAGCGGATCCCAACGATCAAAGACCTGGTGAAACGCTTCGATGAAGATATTGCTTTCAAGATGAATTGCGGGATTCTCGTTTCCGATAACACGCCTTCTGAAGCCTCCTATTCCCGACTATTAACGAAACTGAGCGAATCTACGATCTTAGAAGAAGCCCAAGAAAAAGTCGTTCTTCAAGCGATTGCGGAAGGTTTCATCATCGATGACACCGTCGCTATCGATGCGACCCATTTCGAAGCACGGGATCAAGCTCCACCTAAAGAAGAAAAGCCAAAGCCAGAACCCAAAAAACGCGGACGTAAATCAAACGAAGAACGTGAACAGTGGCTCATCGAACAAGCGGAAAGAGAAACGAATCGGCCCCTATTTGAAAAGAAAATCGATGCTCAGTTAGACGTATCCTTCACTGAATTACGCACGGAAGTCCCTCAAGAACCCAAGTGGGGGGTGAAAAAGAACAGTGAAGGAAAGAACGTTCGGGCACTGTTCTAAAACTATTTGAATTGTAGTACAATATATTCATACTAAAAAGCGATGAAGAGAAGAGTACATGTAGCTAAGCATTACAGAGAACCCCGTTTGCTGCGATGGAGGATGTACGGGTACATGGAACCAAACCTTGGAGCTGCACATATGATACCGTTTTTATGACGATTGATGATGTGCCGGTTTCTCCCGTTATAGAGATAGAGTATATCCTACAGTATACACTGCAGGCGTACTTGAAAAGGTTTTTGTGGTGACACAAGAACAAACTGGGGTGGCACCGCGAACTTCTAAATTCAAGGAGTCTCGTCCTCAAGTCTAATGACTAGGAGGTGAGATTCTTTTTTGTTGTTTCAAAACATCGAATTTAGGGGTGAGTGAGATTTGAAGCGGTGGAAAAATCCCTTATTGCTTCTTTTAGGTATTGGTGTATCAAATTTAGGTGCTTGGGTTTATTTAATCTCGCTAAACTTGGTTGTTTTGGATATGACAGGCTCGCCATTAGCGGTATCGATTCTGTACATCCTTATACCAGTTGCCACTATATGTACTAATTTTTGGTCGGGAAGTTTTATCGATAGATTAAATAAGAGGAATCTGATGATTTCCTTAGACTTAATGAGAGCGATATTCATATTTTCGCTTCCATATATGGATTCTCTTATTTTAATTTATGTATTTGTGTTTATCATCAATATTGCAAGTTCAATTTTTGAGCCTACATCCATGGTCTACATGACGAAGCTTATACCTAAAGCAAATCGTCAAAGATTTAATGCACTTAGAAATTTCATTAATTCAAGTGGTTTTATATTAGGACCTTCAATTGCGGGTTTTCTGTTTATTTTAGGATCCCCGTATTTAGCCATCCAATTAAATGCTCTTGCATTATGTATATCAGCCTTAATAATCCTTTTACTTCCGAACTTGGAATTAAGTAGACAAACAGTAATGTCGGAAAAAGTAAACATAAAACTAATAAGAAATGATTGGAAGCAAATTCTTAGTTTTAGTAAATCAAACCTGCACATTACGTTGGTGTACATTCTCTTTAATGGGATGACTGTATTTATGACTGCTTTAGATTCTTTAGAGGCAGCATTTGCAACTGAAGTGCTTTCATTATCTGAAAGTGCGTATGGGTTTTTGGTAAGTATTGCGGGAATAGGGATCATAGCTGGTTCGTTAATAAATGCTTTATTCGTTAAAAACTTAAAACTTAATATATTAATCGGCGTTGGTGCTATATTTACGCCGGTTGGTTATTTGATTTTTGCGTTTTCGCATGACTTTATGTTTGCATCTATAGGCTTTTTCACTCTAACCTTTGCCCTGTCATTCGCAAACACAGGTTTTTTAACTTTATCAAAATAATGTCCCAGTAAACATTATGGGGAGGTTTTCGAGTGTTTTAGGTATTTTAGAAGCTGTGCTAATAATTTTACTTACGGCAGTGATTGGGGGTTCAGCTGATCTATTTGAAATTCGTCCAGTTTATATCATTGGTTCATTTGCATTTTTGACTTTAGGATTGATGATTAATCTGGTTGTATTTGATAACTCGAAAAGTAAATACTATAGCCAAAAACAAAGTGAAGGACGTGTTGGATAAAGGTAAGGTTAGACGTCACTTATAATCCTGTATACCAGCTTATATGTGACCTATCTTTCTTCCACTAAAGGAGCGCTTTAATGGAATAAAGTTGTAGCAGAATAAGGTTATTTATATTCGAGGGGGGTATCTATATGGATTTTAGTTTAACCTTGTTAGCCTTAAGCATTGCTGCTGCAGGGTACTTTATAGGTAATGGGCTTAAAAACTTTAAAAATCCAAATGCAGAAGATAGTCTTAGTGATTAATGATGATAATGAACACGAATTGATAAAGGAAAAAATGTTCATTATTTTATGGGAATACCGAAAGAAGATGCAAAAACATTAATTCAGGAATATTCTGACATAAAATACGTTCTTATAAATGATAAGGTGTACTATCCTAAAGCAAGATTGCACGAATGGTTAAAAGGTTTAGGAGAGTAACCCCTTGATAGCTTACCACAATCGGGCGCAAGAGTTGAATAACTCATTGTGCCTTTATCGGGCCAGATTCTTGAACAACGATAGTTATTAACATAAAGCAGAAAGTTGGTTACTACATGGAATTTAACGACTTCACAGCAGCTCAAGTTAGAATAGCTAGGCCGACAGAAAAATTTGAAGAGGTCATTGATTTTTATGTAAGTGGATTAGGACTTAAACAAATACAGCAATTTAAAGGGCATAGAGGGTATGAGGGAGTTATTATTGGATTACCAGATGTTAATTATCACTTGGAATTCACCCGTCATATTGACGGAAGTCCATGCCTTGCACCTACTAAAGATAATCTGTTAGTTTTCTATATAACTGATAAAAATGAAATAAATAAAGTATCTGATCGATTACAAAAAATGGGATATGGAGAGGTGGAACCTGAAAATGGATACTGGAAAGAGCAAGGAATTACCATAGAAGATCCAGATGGCTGGCGAATAGTGTTAATGAATAGATCGTTTGAGTAATTTAGGGTCGGAACTTTCTTAGTTCAACTAAAGGGCGCTTTAATTGAATAAAAGATGTACCATAATCACGCTATATTGTTCAACAAGGGGGTTTTTGATGGAGGATGAGACGGAACATAATCGGGTAAGTAAGAAGGTGTTTATTCAGCATGCTATTCTTATCCCTCTTTTTGTTTGTGTCGGCATTTTTTTTCATTCCTTGTTTAGAGATGGGGATCTAAGAAGTCTCGTTGAGATAGTTAGCTTTTTTATATTTTTCTCGATAGTTAGCACATTATTTTGGCTTGTATTCCGAAAACGGTTGGTAAAACAAGAGAAGCAGAGAATAGCAAATAAAGGTTCAGGAAGAAATCTTAAAAATAATGTTTTATATTTTGGAATTATGATTTTAATACTTTTTGTTTTATGGGGGATTATTTCCTTTTAAAACGGTCTTCTGCAAAAAGGGAAGTGGGTACTTATGAGGGAGACTACAAATAAAAAGAACAAACCAATGAAAAAAACACAAAAGCTGATTTATAGCATAATTTGTCCTTTTATTGTAGGGTTTGTGGTTTAAATTATTAACCTAATTGAAGGTGAACCATTCCGGTTAGAAGTTGCGTTGCCGATTATGATTGGAGTATCAATACCTCAATGGATTGGTATATGGTTCCTGCATGATTTTTATTGGAGGAAATCAAACAAAGAAGGAAGTGAAAAAAAGAATCAAGGTTTAAGGTATACAATATTTTGGCTACTAGCTCTATCTATGGTCTTGTTTATCATTTTGTATTTTAGTTAGTTTATTATACAAAAATACTGATGTGATGGAGATCTGAGTTGTAAAGCAAACGAGCTTAATTGAACAAGTTCGTCCTTCTGCATAAGGCCAGATTGTTGCATAAACCCTAAAGTTTTTGCTTATGATGAAAAATTTTACAATGTATGCTTTTCTTAAAAATGAGAAACGAAATTAGGAGTTATTATGGTGATACAGGGAAGCTTTGTGTACATAAGACCTATCGAAGATGAAGATATGGAAACTCTTCATCAATTAATTTATCACAAATTTCGTATGCAATGGATGGATTAATGTAAAAAGTAAAGAACTATTTTTTGATTAATCCGCATGTTTGAACGGAACAATGAGGTTTCACGGCTCCAACGGTAAAGAACTTTATTTTCACTTAACACTTCACGGCTTACGTTTTCATGCGGGTGGGTCGAATATTTCAGCGGTATCTTTTTCATTATTCGGCGGAGGTAACGGGGGATTCGGCACCCAGGATGATGATTCCGCGAGACCAACAGGGGTTTCGGCGAAAGTACAGATCCTTCGGCATGTGATCTGGAATTAAACGGGGGCATAAAGGTGAACTTCCATTCTATCATTAATATGGTCGCAAACCAGCTTCACTTAAGTATTTAATACTATATCATAACAATAAATGGAATTTTTTATAGGAATATAGTAGAATATACGATAAACATACGCTAATTTTTCGAGCGAGAGAGGTTGAGTCGTACATATGAAAACATGTAACAAAGTGATCGCTATTCCCCTATTTAGTCTCATCGTTGTAGGGTGTAATAATGGTGAAGAAGCAGGTGAGATTCAAGAACCGGACAGAGGAAATGATGAGGAAGAAGTAGCTGAAATTCAAGAGCCGGACAGAGGAAATGATGACGAAGAAGCAGAGGAAGTTGATGAAGTAGTTAATGAAGACGCAGAAGAAGTCGATGACAAAGCGGATGCGGATGAAGGTGAAACTGAAACCGAGGTGGAGGAGAGCGTTGATGTAGAAGAATCAACTGAAGAGTCTGGTAATACAGATGAGGAAGTTGAAAAGGCTCGCAACGAAGATAATAACGAAGAGACAAATGAAAATGATGAGCTCACAGGAGAAGAGATTTTAGAAGCTGCCATTGCAGCGGAAAAGGAGCGGGATGCTCTTTACGTTGAATCGGTTATTGAAGTTGATGACGGTGAAAATGTAATTGAAGATCATATTAAAGAGTGGACGTTCTTTCACGATGATGGCTCGGTTGAAGTGCGTCAAGAACTAGATGGAGTGGATCAGCCTACCTACTTCACAGCTAGCGATGGAGAGTATACCATTATGTATACCGAAGGAGAAGATTCCGCTATACGGATTGATGAGACGGGCATCGATCAAGACCCTGAGGAGCTTGTTACGCAAAGGACTCAATTAGAAAGCCTGGTAGGAAAGGAAGCTGCCTATAATGGTGAGGATACGGTGAACGGATATGATACGTATCATGTCACCTTTGAAAATACGGATTACTGGTTGGAACAAGAATCTTATGTCGTGATCAACCAAGATCTTGAATATATACCTGCTGTCTTGGAGTTTGAAGTGGACCCAGAGTATTCTGAAGAGCTCGTATCGCTTGAGGATGTTCTGCCGGACGATGTGGAGATTATAGAACAGGATGCCAGTGAAATGTATGGAGAAGACCATGGGGAAGAGGAACTTGATGATTAAAATAGAAAATCCCGAATAAGAACCTTTGGTTAAAGTGCGTGTTCAAAAAGGAGGACAAAAAGAGCCGAGAAGTTCAAGCAAGCTGACGCAGAAATTCGACGGCTCTGGAATCCTCTTCCTCGAATCATCCTCGCACGATGAAAAAGTGATTTTCTCTTTCGAGGAAGTTTTCCCGGACTTTTTGAACATCCTTTTAAAGGTTCTTACGCGGGTGCCTCCTTCGCTGTATTCATGAAGTAGTGTTTTGGTCAGGGATTTTTTTGCCCCACATACGATTGAGAACGAATGCGAGTGCGATTAGAGCAACTAGGCCGGCCCCAAAAGCCATTAAGATGGACTCTGTAAATCCAGCAACAATGAAAGCAATAATCCCACTGACACCAGCGGTTAGGGCATACGGAAGCTGGGTATTCACGTGATCCACTAAATCACAAGAGGCCCCTGCTGAAGAAAGAACCGTCGTATCGGAAATGGGAGAACAATGGTCTCCGAAGATTCCTCCGCTCAATACGGCAGCAATGGCTAATGGTATCGATAGCTCTAGCGAAACAGCGATAGGCATCGCAATCGGAATCATGATGGCAAAAGTGCCATAAGCCGTACCCGTTGTAAATGCAACGACACCGGAAATGATAAAGATGAGCGCTGGAATAATGCCTGGGGTGACCAGTTGTTCAGCATAGTGACTCACAAATTCCGCGGTACCGATCTCAGAGGCAACATCTCCGATAGACCAGGCGAGTATTAAGATGATAAAAACAAGAGTCATTCCTTTAATCCCGCTCATGTAAATCGATACCGCTTCTTTAAAGGAAAATAGCTTTTGACTCATTCCCATGATCAGTCCGAGAACACCAGCGGTAAATGCGGCCATGAGAATGGACATTGCACCGTCTGCTTCACCAATGGCTGTTACCACATCATTTTCTGGGTAGCCGCCCGTCCATAAAAATAGGGGAGGAATCAGCGCGATTAAGACGATCAAAGGGACGACCAGATTGCTTAATTTTGGCTTGGTTGTTACAGGCTCTACTTGTGTAATTTCATCAGCAGAAGGCGATTGCGCATCGTCTCGCTTTACCTTCCCTGTGGTTACTGTACGGAACTCCGCTTTAGCCATCGGTCCATAATCGAATTTTAAATAGATAATAATGAATACGAACAGAACAGCAAATACTGCGTAAAAGTTAAACGGGATCGTCCATAGGTAAGTGATATATTCTGATTGAGAAATACCGAGCTCAACAAATTGAGAACCGATCAAACCCATGACAAAAACGACCCAAGTGGAAACGGGAACGAGCAAACAGATAGGTGCAGATGTAGAATCAACAATGTAAGCCAACTTCTCCCGGGAAATTTTCATTTTATCTGTAACAGAGCGCATGACACTTCCAGCCGTTAACGCATTAAAATAATCGTCAATGAATAAAACCAGTCCTAATACCCCTGTAGATCCTTGGGCTCCACTCCGGGTTTTTACCTTCCTGGAGATGGTTTGAGCCAAGGCTTCAGCTCCGCCCGTTCGTTGAAAGAAAGCAATTAATACACCAAATAAGGCTACATAAACCAAAACGGTCGCGTTCCACTCATCTCCTATCGCAGGAATAATAAAATCCTGAAAGGTAACATAAATGCCCATGAATGGATTCCAATCCGACAACATCGTGGCTCCAATCCATATTCCAGCGAATAAAGAAGGGATGACATTACGAGTTAAAATAGCGAGAATAATGGCCAGCGCTGGAGGCAGCAGCGTTAAAATGCCGAATTCCATGTATACACACTCCTTTCTTTTATTATAGAGACATCAATCTAACTCCCGGTCTCTCGTCACTCGCTCTAAGATTTTATCATTTTCTCTTATATTATACGACATTCTTTTACTGGAAACCTGCTTTTCCAGATCATAATATTAAAAAATTCCGAAAAGTATAAAGTTAGAGCTTTTGGATCAAGTTTTTTCGAATCGCACGGTCTCAATGATTACATCTTCTCGATTTTTGTATGAAAACTTGTCTTTGTTATCTTCCATTGATAACCTATTGTCAAATGTAGGAGAGGAGATCAAGAAATGGGAAAAAAATTATGGATACCTATACTCGTTGCAGTAGCGGCAATTATTGCTGTTACAATGTTCGCGAGCAGTAGTGATGATGATACGACAAGTTCTGAGGTATCTAATGAATCAGAGACAGACGTATCAACTCTTGCTATTTTAGGGACGACTGATATTCATGCTCATGTACTTCCTTATGACTATATGAATGATGAAGAAGATGATTCCATAGGTCTTTCTAAAGTTTATTCTGTTATTGAAGAAAAAAGAAGTGAGTATGACCACAACATCCTTATAGATAATGGAGATACCATTCAGGGAAGTATCCTAGGTGATATGCCTGCTCAGATTGAGGGGTTAGAGGAGGACGAAACACACGTTATTATGGACGTGATGAATGAAATCGATTACGACGCTGCCGCGATCGGTAACCATGAATTTAATTTTGGGCTTGATTTTCTGAATCAAACGATCAATGATGCCGATTTCCCCTGGTTGAGTGCGAATGTTGTAGAACCGGGAACAGAAGATCCAGTCTATGAACCGTACACCTTAATGGAAAAAGAGATAGACGGAGAAGAACTTACCATTGGAATGATTGGTTTTGTCCCGCCACAGATTATGCAGTGGGATTATGCCCATCTGGATGGTGAAGTGGAAACGATGGAAATTGTAGAGGCAGCTGAAAAACATGTTCCAGAAATGAAAGAAGAAGGTGCAGATATTGTAGTTGCCATTAGTCATACCGGGATTGATGATGGGGATCATCCAAGTGAAAATGCGGCCATCCCTCTTAGCGAAGTTGATGATATTGATGCGATGCTTCTCGGTCATCAACACTCCGAATTTCCTTCTGATGAAGATTACAATGGTATGGAGGGTGTCGATCCAGATGAAGGGACCATCAATGATGTGCCTACAGTAATGCCAGGTTCGTGGGGAAGTCATCTTGGCGTCATCACACTTGATCTGCAGTATGATGATGAAGAATGGACGGTTGAGACTGCAAACGCTGAAATTTTCAGCACTGCAGATGCCGAATCTCATGATGATGTTGAAGAAATTGCTCGGGAAGTGCACGAGGACACAATTGAATATGTGAATACTCCGGTTGGAGAAACGGCATCTTCTATGCATACGTATTTTTCAAGAGTGGTTGACAATGAAGTGGTTCAACTGATTAATGATGCACAACTCGATTATATAGAATCCTTACAAGAAGATGGGGAGCTTGAAGAAGAGGTACCGCTGCTATCAGCCGCTGCTCCATTCCGTGCAGGTAGAGGCGGGGACTTTACCTACGTTGATGAAGGCAGCATTGCCATTAGTGATATGAATGATATTTATGTCTATCCAAATACGTTACACGTGATAGAAGTAAATGGAGAACAACTTAAAAACTGGCTTGAATATTCAACGGCTAATTTCCACCGGATTGATCCGGACAGTGATGAAGAGCAAGATTTGGTTAATCTCGATTTTTCAAGCTACAATTTTGACGTGATCGAGAATGTTAACTATGAGATTGACGTAACAAAAGAAGAGGGAGAACGGATTCAGAATTTAAGCTATGACGGTGAGGACGTAGGGACAGACGACCGCTTCTTTGTTGCGACCAATAATTATCGAGCCGGCGGTGGCGGTGGACACCTTGATGAAGACATTGAAACCGTGCTTGAAACAACAGAAGAAAACCGGCAATTGGTGATCGACTATGTGATTGATCATGATGGTCCCCTTGATATTGAGCCTTCAAATAATTGGGAGCTCTCCCCGATTGAGGCTGAAGGGGAGGTTCTTTTCGAAAGTGCTTCTGAAGCTAAAGAATACACCCAGGAATACGAGAATATTGAATTTGTAGAAGAAGGGGACGGAAATGAGGCTGTATTTACGATTGAATAGAGGAGCAGCAATTATGCCCTGAATGATGAATAAAAAGGAAATGATTCAGCAGCTGTGTTGATAGGACGCAGCTGTTTATTTGCGTCTTGTGCGACAAGTCTTATTCCAATCGTTTTTCTCTACTTTTCTCTTTGAAAATGTTATAACAGAAGAGAGGATAAGCAGTAAAAGGAGAACGTTACCTGAGATAGCATCCCCGGAACGGTCTATCATGTGCTGGACATGATAGGCAAGTGTCCCCCGATCTTATGTTATAAACCGCGGGTTTAACACGAAGGATTCTTGTATCATGTTTGCGGGACTGGAACTTGTAAGGAGAGAATAGGATTGAAAATACTCATGATGACCGCGGTAGAAGCGGAACAAGAGGCGGTTATAGGCGGAATTGGTAATACGCTGAATATTGATGTTGCCGTTGCCGGGGTAGGGCCTGCGAAGGCGGCGGCACGAACGGCTTTCGTATTGGGAAAAACTGAGTATGATCTCGTGATGAGTGCAGGGATCGCGGGAGGATTCAAAAAAAGAGCCGGCATCGGAGATATCGTCATCAGTGAACGTCTCATTGCCGCTGAATTAGGTGCTGATGCACAAAAAGGCTTCATCCCCATTGATGAGCTTGGGTTTGGCTCAAACGTCATTCATGCTGATCATCAAACCGTTGATAGACTTTCTGCCAGATTAGTTGAGGCAAATCAAGTTGTCCGGACAGGATCCATTCTCACACTTTCAACTGTTACAGGAAGTGAAGAAAAGGCCGCTGCCCTTATGCAAAGATTTCCTTATGCACAAGCGGAAGCCATGGAAGGTTTCGGTGTAGCAACGGCAGCGAAGGAGAAGAATCTGCCTGTGTTAGAAATCCGAGCCATATCGAATGAAATCGGACCACGTGATAAAGGAAAATGGGAAATAAAAGAAGCGCTTGCGCAGCTTGAGAAAGCAAGTGCGAGCATAGCGGAGGTATTGGAATGAAAATCGCTTATTCACCGTGCCCAAATGATACATTTGTGTTCCACGCGCTTACTCATGGTTTCGTGCATGGTGCGCCTGAATTTGACGTTACGTATGCCGACATTGATGTGACGAATCATTTGGCGATTGACGGTGACCCCGATCATCATGACGTCATGAAAATTTCTTTTGCAGCATTACCATGGGTGTTAGATGATTATGCGTTACTATCATGCGGAGGAGCCCTCGGGCGCGGCTGCGGACCGCTTGTCTTAACGGCAGAGGATGAAAAGGACCCGAGTTTCTTGAAGGGTAAACGCATCGCTGTCCCCAGTGAACGTTCGACCGCGTATTTATTGTTCCGACTCTGGGTGGCGCAACAAGTGAAAGGCGAGATGGGTGAAATTGTCGTCATGCCTTTCCATGACATTATGCCAGCGGTACAAAACGGAGAAATAGACGCAGGTCTCGTCATCCACGAAGCCCGTTTTACATATCAAAATTACGGCTTAAACAAACTCGTCGATCTCGGAGACTGGTGGGAAAAAGATACAGGTTACGCGATCCCCCTAGGCGCCATCATCGTTCGCCGGCCTCTTGACCGTGAAGCACTGACGAAGTGGATTAAGCAATCCGTCGATTATGCATGGGAACACCCGGAGGCCTCTAAAGAGTACGTGCAAAAACACGCTCAGGAAATGGATGATGAAGTTGCACAAAGCCATATCCATTTATATGTGAATGAATTTACAAAGGAATTGGGTGAAGAAGGATACGGAGCGATTGAAGCATTTTTAGAACGCGCAGCAAAAGAAGGGCTCGTACCAGCCACTCATTTGGATAAGCTTCGCAATTAGAAGGGGGAGGGGCTGTCCCAAAAGGGCAGCTTCTGCATTCGATGTTTTTTTCCTTCTTTTCGGCGGAAGGAACCAATTTTTCAGCGCAATCCTTTGTTGTTCGGTGGAATCACCCGAGAATTCACTGCACGGCACGATGATTCGGCGCTGCGGCTAAGGAGTTCGGGGAAAAATGCTCATCATTTGTGCAAATCTTTTTGTTAAGATCAGTTCCAGGGCAACCTTTCGGAAATTTTCCCCATCAATTTGAATGAAGAACTGTCATGTATGAATACCATGAAGAATGTAAGGAGCGATTAGGATAGGAGAGATTTCAATGAAACGAATTGCCATTGATATGGACGAAGTTGTCGCTGACTTGATCCCGAAGCATTTAACCCTCTTTAACCGTGATTACGAGGAAACGCTTACGATTGAGGATCTAAAGAACACAAAGTTAAAGTTTCTGCGCCCCCATCTCCATGACGAGATTTGTGGTTATTTAGAAGATCCGACATTTTTTCGGGACCTCGAGGTAATCGAAGGAAGCCAGGAAGTGATCCAAGAATTGCACGAACACTATGAAATTTTTATTGCTACAGCGGCGATGGATTATCCGACCTCGTTTACGGCGAAATATGAATGGTTGAAAGAACACTTTCCGTTTTTAAATGATCAAAACTTCGTATTCTGTGGAAACAAAAGCATTATTCATGCTGATTATTTAATTGATGACCACCCGAATAAGTTTGAAGGGTTTGTCGGGCAGGGAATATTGTTTACAGCTGCTCATAATTTACAGGAGACCAATTATGTGCGTGTAAATAACTGGCAAGAGATTCGAGCGTTTTTCTTAGAGTAGGGGGTAGCGCTCTCTTGACTTCGGTTCTCGAATGCTTATACATTCACAATCAATAAAGTGAGGTGTGGGACATGAATGGTGAATATATTGTAACGAAAGAGTGGCTGTATGAACATCTTAATGATTCTGACATTGTCGTCGCCGATTGTCGTTTTCAGCTCAGTGATCCTGGTGCAGGCTGGGAAGCTTATCGTAAAGACCACATTCCAGGAGCTGTTTATTTCGATTTGAAAAAGGATCTTTCCGGGTCGGCATCGACACATGGGGGGAGGCATCCTTTACCTGCCATCGAGGATTTTATTTCGGTGTTAAATGCAGCAGGTATTCATCAGGATAAGTATGTGGTTGTTTATGATGATCAACACGGATCAATGGCTGGACGTTTATGGTGGCTGCTTACGTATGTGGGTCATGAACAGGTCTTATTGCTCGATGAAAACTATTCGGAGTGGAAGCGCCAAGAATATCCGGTGAGTACTGAAATACCGCAGCCAGTACAAACAAACTTTACACCACAATTACAGCCCGACATGCGAGTGGATATGGACGAGGTTAAAACATTAAAAGAACAAGATGACATAGCTGTGCTGGATGCCCGGGCCCCTGAACGCTTTAGCGGGGAGATAGAGCCAACGGAAGAAAGAGCTGGCCACATCCCAGGCGCAGAAAATTGGTTCTGGAAAGGTAACGTTTCTACAGTTGGTAAGTGGAAAACAACCGATGAGCTCAAGGAGCGCTTTCGCTCGCTTCAAGATAAAGAGGCTGTGATTGTTTATTGCGGTTCCGGCGTTTCCGCTAATTCGAATATTATTGCGTTAAAACAAGCAGGATTTGAAAACGTAAAACTATATCCCGGAAGTTGGAGTGATTGGTCTTCCTATGATGACAATCCAATTGCCAAGGGAAAAGAATAAAAGGGGAGTGCTATGTCTACTCAGGATAAAATGGACCAACTTGCAGCAAAGATGAACGAGAACCCCGAGCATATTCAAGATTTAGAAAGACGCTATCATTTTGATTTAAAGCAAGACGGGCTTTATGGAATCATCTTTGGGAACGGCAAAGTTGAAATAGAGAATAACCCTATACCTAGGGAAGCGGATTGTACGTTGAAAATGAGTGAGAAGAATTTTGTCAAGCTCTTAGACGGTGAATGGAACCCTACAACAGCTTACATGACTGGGCAACTGAAAGTACAGGGGGAAATTACCCATGCACTGAAGTTGTACAATATTTTAAAAACCTATCAAAACGAATAATTGTCAATAAAAAGCCCCTCGTGTGGAGGGGTTTTTTTAGGTTTCACTTTTATCAAAGAGAAGCGAGGAGCAATGTTTTATAATGTCGCGACGTCGCACAATCCCAATGAAGTATTCAGAGTCATCGGTGACGGGAATGAAGTTTTGGTCAGCGGACAGGGCGATGAGATCTTCCATTTGCGCATGAATGAAAATTGGTACGTTTTTCACTCGCAGGCTAATATCCTTTAACCTGCTGTTCATTGCTTCTTCAAACCCCTGGTCTTTGTATTCAACGAGCTGCCAAAGGAGATCGCCTTCAGTAACGGTCCCAGCGTATCGGCCTTCCTCATTCACAAGGGGAGCTGCCGTATAGCTGTGGTGACGCATCTTTTCAAGTGCTTGTCGCACGGTTGAATCCGGGCTTAAATATTTTACTTCCTGCTTTGGTAATAAAAAGAAGCCAATGTTCAATGGTTAAATCCCCTCTCCGTGGCTAGGAGTTTTCGTATCGCTTTAATTATAAGCGAAAACAGAGGGCACTGTTAAGTCGTTGTCACTGGTCTCTTAAAAACTGCAAAAATGTTTTGTTGAAAGCTTCACGCTGATCGTAGAATAAGCCGTGCCCGCTCTTTTCAAATGGAATTAATTCGGAGCCGGCAATGCCATCATGTAAAATACGGGCAAAATCGAACGGACAAATTTCATCCTGTTTTCCATGAAAAATATATGTTTTCGTCTGAATGTTGTCGAACTCGGAGCGTAAGTCTTCGTCCCTCAATGCTTCTGCCGCCCTGATCGTACCATGGCCAGATGCCTCCAATCCTAAATGGAAGAACCATTCATTGAAGGGGTCACTTACGTCAGTGGCAAACATGTTTTCTCCAAAATCAGCGAGCATGTCCGGGCGGTCTTCATACGTAGATTGAATGAGGTCGTTCACTTCTTCTTTGGTCATGCCGTAAGGATATCCCTCTCGTCTTGTAAATGACGGAGCTGCAGCACCTAATAAGAACAGTTTCTTCACTCCTTGACCGCTATACCGGGTAACATAACGAATCGCGATCGCTCCGCCCATGGAAAAGCCTGCTAAATGAAAGTCGCCCAGATTTAGCTGTCGAACGATGGCGTAGATATCATCTGCCATATGATCATAACCATAACCGGTTGCTGGTTTTCCAGATCTTCCAAAACCTCGCAGATCGGGAACAATACAGCGATATCCTTTTTCTGTTAAAGCATTCAACTGGTATTCAAACATTTTGTGGTTCAGCGGCCATCCATGAATGAGGATCACTGGTTCACCGTTACCTGTATCTTCGACAAATATGTTGACATGATCCTTACTTTGTACATAATATCCCATCGTTTAACATCCTTTCCCTCATTTGTTCATCTTTGTGGGATTATTCCCGTATGTTGAAAGGGGTAAACGCATGGGTTGAGACGATCAATCTTCTCCAATAATTTTTACTTCTGTATGAAGATCGACGTTGAAATTACGCTTGACCGTTTCCTGCACGTGACGGATCAAGGACAAATAATCCGTCGCTGTCGCACCATCGACATTGACAATAAACCCGGCATGCTTTCCTGATACTTCAGCGCCGCCAATCCTCGTTTTTTGCAGGCCGCTGTCTTGAATGAGCTTCCCGGCAAAGTGATTAGGCGGACGCTTAAAGACACTTCCGCATGATGGATATTCCAGGGGTTGCTTGGATTCTCGTAAATACGTCAATTCATCCATTTTTGCTTTAATGGGTGAATATTTACCCGGTTGGAGCCCGAATACTGCTTCCAGAGCGATATAGTTCTTTTTTGTAATAATGCTGCTGCGGTAGGAGAGATCCAACTCTTCATTGTCAAGTGTGATGATCTCCCCGGAGTTCGTTAAAAGGGTTGCATTGATGAGAACATCAGAAACTTCCCCGCCATAGGCACCTGCGTTCATCACTAGCGCCCCTCCAACCGAACCAGGAATACCACATGCGAATTCCAATCCTGTGAGTGTACGGTTTAAAGCCGTTCTGGAGACATCAATAATGGCAGCTCCACTTTGAGCGATAATGGTATTCCCTTTCACAGATATGTTACTCAAGTTTTTAAAATGCAAGACGATACCCCGAATCCCGCCATCCCGAACAATGAGGTTAGAGCCATTGCCAAGCATTGTGAGAGGTATTTCTGATTCATAGGCTAATTTTGTTACTGCACTTGCTTCTTCATAGGTGTGGGGTAATACGAGGAAATCCGCTTTCCCACCTGTTTTCGTATGCGTATATTTTGAAAGTGGTTCGTCTTTAAGGACACATTCGTTTGGCAAAGCACGAATGAGTGATTCGTAGATAAGATCTTTGTTCATCATAATCATTCACCCTTTTTGTTCGAAAACGGCACGCTTCATGCGTTCGCCTACCTTACATCATAGCAAGGCTTTATCGTTTTTGGAAGAAGAAAGAAAAACGATTCCTAGTAATAATTTATGTCTACGCCACCTGCAAGGTGAGTGACATGCTGGTATCATTTATTGTCGCCGATATTGAGCTTCATCAACCCCCGCTGTAAAATAAAAAAGAAAGGTGTACTTTCGATGAGAGGAGAGGATATGCAAATGAAATTCGATTTGCATACACACCATCAGCGGTGTGGGCATGCGGTGGGAGAGATTGAAGATTACGTTATTGCAGCGTTGGATCAAGGGCTGGATGCCATTGGTATATCGGATCATGCTCCATTTTTTGGGAGTGATAAAGAACAGGAACTTCCAGGAGTCGCTATGGCAAAATTAGAATTTCCGGCATATGTTGAAGAAGTGTTACAGTTAAAGAAAAAGTACGCGAACCGTATAGAAGTTTTACTCGGCGTGGAAGCTGATTTTCTTCCTGATCATGTACATACGTATGAACAGCAATTACAAAAATATCCCTTTGATTATGTTATAGGTTCTGTACATTTCACATTAGGCCGCAATATTTTTGATAAAAGCCGCTGGGAAAGCGCTGATGCCAGTGAGATGTTAAAAGTGAAGGAAGCCTACTATGACTTAATTGCAGCATCGGCACAGACGGGGAGCTATCAAGTCCTTGGCCATATTGATGCCATTAAAGGTTTTTGTCCGGAAATGGCGGATCTTAAGACAAACAAGGTTGACGAGGCACTAAAGGTGATCGCTAAAAATCATGTAGCGATTGAAGTCAATACATCCGGAAAAATGAAAGATTGTGGCGGCTGGTATCCTGGTGATGATCTGTTAGAGCGGGCTTTTCATTACAATGTCCCGATTACATTAGGTTCGGATGCCCACGATCCACAAAGAGTAGGCGACGATTTAGAGGCCGTTCGTGAAAAGTTGAAATCCATCGGTTTTACTGAATGGTGTTATTTTCGTGAGAAGGGGCCGGTCATCGTAAAACTATAAACCTATAGGAAGGTGTTTGCCATTGAATGTTAGCGTTGTTGGTGGTGGAATCGTTGGAATGAGCACAGCGTATCACCTCGCCCGTGAAGGGACGGACGTCACGCTTATAGATCAAGGACATAAGGGCCAGGCAACAGCGGCTGGGGCCGGGATCGTATGTCCGTGGATTTCAAGCAAAAAAGAAAATCAAGCATGGTATACATTGGCTCGGGGTGGTGCTCATTACTATCAACAGCTTATCGACATGTTAAGCGAAGACGGAGAAGATGATTGGGGATTTAAGCGTGTAGGTTCGCTTGCGGTTAGCGATCAGGAAGCAGAGCTCGATGCGATTGAGGCGGGTGCCCGTGCATCCAGGCAAGAATCGCCGGAAGTGGGGGAGATTGCCCGTTTGTCAAATAAAGAGGCAAGAAAGGTGTTTCCACCTTTAGGGGAGCATTTAGGTGCTGTACACCTCTCAGGAGCGGCAAGGATTGACGGAGGACAGTTGAGAGATGCTCTTAGGCGCGGAGCAGAAAAGCATGGAGCTACCATTATTCAAGGAAAAGCTGAACTGCATGCGAAGGGCCGAGAAGTGCAGGGGGTTTATGTAGAAGAGAAACTTCATTACGCCGATCATGTCATTATGGCTACTGGCGCATGGGCTTCAGAACCCCTTGCTTCCATTGGTGTCTCCCTGCCCATAGAGCCCCAACGAGGGCAGATCCTCCATCTGCATATCCCGGGTGCAGCCACCTCGGAATGGCCGATCGTGCTCCCGACGACAAGTCACTACATGTTGGCTTTTGATGATTCCCGTGTTGTCGTAGGCGCTTCCCGTGAAAATGGAACAGGCTTTGATTATAGACAAACGGCTGGTGGAATTCAGGAAGTATTGGAAAGTGGACTTTCCATCGCTCCGAAATTAGCAGATAGCACGCTTTCTGAAACTCGAATCGGTTTTCGGCCGGTAACACCTGATGAAATTCCAATCATCGGACGAATTCACCACTTGGGAAATATAAGTGTTGCCAATGGCCTCGGTCCTTCCGGGTTAACCATGGGCCCCTATGTTGGAAAGGTACTAAGCGACCATACCTTAGGAAAAGAAATGGAACTCGATTTATCCCCGTATGATCCATTAAGATTTGAAACGTAAAAAGTATCTATTCGTGACAGCCACCCTACATTTTGATAAAATAAATAGGGTGAAGAGTCACGATGTCTTGCCCTAGTAGCTCAGAGGAAGAGCAACAGCCTCCTAAGCTGTAGGTCACAGGTTCGAATCCTGTCTAGGGCGCCATTAGGTTAATTTGGGTTAAGATAAAAACATTTATGATCACCCATAAACGTTGCCATATCAGCGTTTGTGGATAATTTTCATTTTATGAATGATACGTCCAGAAACGACAAAAAATGATTTCGTTTTACACATATTTTACACATCACCCCATCGAAACGAATACCTCAATCGTTTTTTTCTCATCTTTGGCTCGAAGTTCCTTCACCACATGAGCATACGTTCCCGTCGTTGCTTGAATATCGCTATGTCCTAACCTACCGGTTTAACATTCCTAAATGCGAAGAATACAAAGTAGACTTAATAGATAATACTTACGAATACATGAAGAAAAGATTGCAAGATTATAACGGGGAATGAACTCTGGTAACAAATAAGAACAATGGATAAAACAGCATGCACCCACCCGGGTGCTTTTTTAACTTACGTAAAGATAAATATTAAAGGAGCTGGGGTGCTATGGCGTAGCGTTATTTTAATTTTATCTCTGATAGTGGTTGGCAGGCGGCCTCACATAGGCTTCTCTTATTTTAACCAGTGGAATGATCTTCCCCTGGTCTTGGGAGTTTTGGAACTATTCATCGTCGAATGCTTTGATTTTTTCTAACTGCGTTTATGTTCTTCTTGGAGCTCAGCTAAATGCGGTCATGATGGAAATGCTTGGACGTTTAAGATAGGGGGCGGTTTATAAATGGCTTTAATGAAATGAGTAAAATCGCGAGGTTGAACCTCATAAAAAGAAGGGGCTGTCCCAAAAGGGCAGCCTCTGCATTCGATGCATCTTTCCTACTTTTCGGCGGGAGGTCCCAATATTTCGGCACAATCACCTAAAAATTCAGCGGAAAGCTTTCATCTGCTTTTGGCTCATTTTAATCTTCATTCTCTTGGTAACGCAAGCGAATAAGGCGGTACGTATGCTTGACGATCACTTTACCGACAGCATAAGCAGGAACGGCCACAAGCAAACCGAGAAAGCCACCAAAGTTTCCTGCAACGAGTAAAACGAAAATGACTGTTAACGGGTGAAGTTTTAAATGATGGCCATGAATTTGCGGTGAAATGAAAATGCTCTCAAATTGTTGGATAATGACCACTGCCCCCACAACCAATAATGCAGATAGCCATGAATCGAATAAAGCAACGATAACACCGGGAGCTGTTCCAATCCAAGGACCTATAAAAGGAATTAAATTCGTCAACATCGCGATAAACGCGAGAACGAGTGAGTAATCAACCCCAATAATCAAATAGGCAATATAAACCAGAACCCCTACACAAAAGCTGACGATAATTTGCCCCTGGATAAAGGAAGCAAGTGCTGTATCCATATCGCTTAAGATACGCTTTCCTTCATCTTCTTGTTTTGGTGGTAACAGACGTAGAATTTGCTGGGGTGCTTTCTCCCCCTCTTTTAACATATAAAAAAGAACAAACGGAACTAGGACGATAACAATAACCGCACTCGTAAGCGTTCCGACAATATCTGCAATGTTACTGCCGATATTGCCTAAAGAGTTTGTTATATAATTCCCCACAGTTTGACCGATTTCTTCTAAATTAATGTCTTGTTCTTCTAGGAAATTTTGAACAAGATCACTTTGTATAATGGTATTTAACCAGCCTTGCATTTCTGTATAAAATTGCGGTGCCCGATTCACAAGGCTTTGGAATTGTTCCTGAATTTCAGGTCCGATCAGAAAAGCGGCGAGTGTAACCAGGCCCATAAACGTTAAGTATATCAGTAAAATCGCGATACTTCTTGGCATCCAACGTTTTAATATCTTCACAATCGGACGGAATAAATAGAACAGTACCCCAGCGAGGGCGATTGGCGCAAAAACGGTTTGTAAGAATATGACAATCGGTGTAAAGATAAAGTCAACGAGCGTACCCAGATAAACGATCAATAAGAGCAAAGCGATGGCGTAGCCAAACTTAAAATACTTCCCTTGGGGCATATGAAAACCTCCTAGACATTATTAAATTGCGATCCTTATACCGGAGTGGGGAAGGAATCTGCCTTGCGATAGATCATACAGTTTATTTTGTTCGCTTCCCTTTCCCTATTGTGTAATAAACATTTTTTGTATAATTTGACTCTCATAATAGTTGCCAGGTTCAGATCATCGGGTAGAGTAAACGATAAATCTATCATTCATTGAAGCTTTATTATGGGTGGGGTCTTATTGGCAGGGCGGCAGCAGGAGCTATTAAAGGAAAAGAAGTTCCTTTTTGGTGAATGGCTTGGAAGAAGATCACGTGTGGTATAAATTCTTCAAATGTAGATTCTACTCAAGAAGATACATTTTTCAGCTTTCAGCTGAAATCGAATTTCTTTCATATAATTGTCAAGATATGATAATCTCATTTATGTCATAATAGTGTTTGAACTAATTTTGGGTAGGGGCAGAATTTTTTACTTCTAAATCCAGAAGTGATATGATAAGTGACAGGATTTTTTATAGCAGGTGCATTACATAAGGGGTTTTGATACCACATCAATCGAATGGTTGCGACCGTTGTTTTAAAATTTAGGACGACAGCAAACAACACAAAGCCATTCCGTTTTACCCCCATAAAACGAAATGGCAAACACAAGGATGGTTAGGTGTTGTTGCATGACCTAACAGCGGTTAGGATTTTGAATTGATAGGTGCAGTATATGTCGGATGGAAATCTTTTACATAATCATCAGTGACGTGGACTTCAATCATTCGGTTGTCTTTCATGAATTTAAACACACCATTATTAAAGTCGGTGCCTATTTCCTTAAAAAAGATGCCTTCGTATGCACAGGTATTTGTATGGTTGAAGCTGAGACGGTAGCTGTCATCTTCAGCTTTGACAAGATATGCACGAACGCCCTTTTCGTAGTGTTCCTCTACGTAATTCCTTAATCCGCGTGTAACGGCAATGATATGCAAGTCAACAAACGGAAGTTCTTTAAGCAGTGTATTGATGAGCGATCCCTGGGTGATTTCTTTCCAGCGGCTCTTAGCCGTTTGCCCAATGATCAATTGCGTTACCTCTTTTTCTTTAGCGACGTCAATGATGACTTTAGAAGGTGAACGCTTTTCGTTGCTTTTCATAATAAACTCTGTTGCGTTATATTCTTCAGCCAGTGATTGCCAATACTCGATATACTGACTTTTATCATGGTCGAGGTCATCGGAATCTTCGGAGGTTACCGTTAATATATAGAGCGGGCAATTGAGCTTTGCTGCTATTTTAGCCCCTCTTTTAATCAACCTTTCTCCATTCGGACCGTAATAAACGCAGACTAGCATACATTCATCCATTTTCGCCTGAATTTGATCCATTGTGCCTTCACCTCTTAACGAAATCGGGGTTACATTGGTTCCCTCTCAATTGATGCACCTAATAGCTTACTCCTGTTTGTTTTATGCTGTCAATGCTAAATTTGTTCTTTTTGCAAGTCTTTTTAGGTATTTATCATGACGGAGGCTAGCGG
Source organism: Geomicrobium halophilum (assembly GCF_014207655.1). Taxonomy (GTDB): domain Bacteria; phylum Bacillota; class Bacilli; order Bacillales; family Marinococcaceae; genus Geomicrobium; species Geomicrobium halophilum. Next base: position 181,578 of record NZ_JACHHJ010000005.1, read on the forward strand.
CAGAATTTAAGCTATTCTAATGGTAGGTCAGTGATTCATTTTTTATACATTTTCCTAGGACAGAAAAAAGTGACGATTGACCTTCTCATACCTTGATTTGTGTGTAAAGGAAACGTATTTTTAGCTTTTATGACCAGGTCTTAGGCTCGTTGCCCACTTTATGAACGGGGAAGTAACACAAAGTGCCCATAAAAAGGGGCAGAATCGTTAGGCCTTGTGCGTGTTCAAAAAGGAAGACAAAACGAGCCGAGGAGCAAATCGACAGCTGACCGCTTCTTAAGTGTTCCTTCGCACGACGAAAAAGCGGTATTCTTTTTCGAGGATATGGTTTTCATACAGGAGCGCGCAGAAGCAAGTCGACGAAGCGATTTTTCCCGGACTTTTTGAACATCCTCTTATACAACATTCGCTTTGAAATAGCCCTCGTTTGGACACCTCTTAAAAGATTAATGATATGGTACAACGAATGTCTTGTCCATCGTCATTCAAGGATACGCACGATTTGAGTACAAGCTCGTTTTTTCTCCATGTATCAATCCTTATGTATTTAAATATGTAGGATCGGGGATAGTAATGATTGGTATTCATATAGGACACAAGCATGTGTAACACCAGCTAAAAAGAAAAATTGTTTAATGGAGGTTTATGATTTTGTCTTGGTTACATATTTTCATCCTTTTGCCTTTTCTTTTTGCGGTGATCATTCCTGTTTTATATAAAAAATTCCCAAAAATTCATACCGGCTGGTTTGTGTTGGCTGCTCCGGCAGGGATCTTTGCATATCTGCTTTCATACATACCCATGGTTGCCGGTGGCGAAACAACGATGTACAGCTTACCATGGATTCCATCTTTGGACATTCATTTTAGCCTTTATGTTGATGGTTTGGGTCTTATTTTTGCGTTATTGATCACTGGAATTGGAAGTTTAGTTGTTTTTTATTCCATTTATTATTTGTCAAAGGTTCGAGAAGCGCTCCACAATTTTTACGTATATCTAATGATGTTCATGGGAGCTATGCTCGGGCTTGTCCTGTCTGATAATTTGATTGTTCTTTATCTGTTCTGGGAATTGACGAGTATTTCTTCCTTCTTATTAATTGCATATTGGTATGCACGAAGACAGTCTCGTTATGGTGCACAGAAATCAATGCTCATTACTGTCTTTGGCGGCTTTGCCATGCTTGCAGCTATTATTATGTTCTATATTATGGGGAACACCTTTAGCATCCGCGAATTGCTCTCCCAGGCAGATCAGCTAGTGCAGCATGACTTGTTTATTGCAACGATGATCCTCCTATTGCTAGGGGCGTTTACGAAATCTGCCCAGTTTCCATTCCATATCTGGTTACCTGATGCCATGGAAGCGCCGACGCCTGTTAGTGCCTATTTGCATTCGGCGACGATGGTGAAGGCGGGGATTTATCTTGTTGCCCGTTTTACCCCGATCTTTGGGGGGACCATGGAATGGTTCTGGATCGTTACAGCGGTGGGACTCATCACATTATTCTGGGGTTCCTTGCTTGCAGTGAAGCAACGGGATTTAAAAGCGCTATTAGCGTTTTCAACGATCAGCCAGCTAGGGCTTATTATGTCCCTTTTAGGAATGGGATCAGCAGCTCTCTATTATGGAGGAGGGGAGACCTCCCAACTCCATTCAGCGGCGATTCTTGCTGCAGTTTTTCATCTTGTGAACCACTCGACCTTTAAAGGTAGTTTATTTATGGTTGTGGGGATTGTCGACCATGAAACAGGAACGCGTGATCTTCGCAAACTTGGCGGCCTCATGTCGATCATGCCGATTACATTTACCATTGCCATTATTGGAAGCTTATCAATGGCAGGTTTGCCTCCATTTAACGGATTTTTGAGTAAAGAACTTTTCTTTACCGGGACGTTAAACGCGGCAAGTTTGGATATCTTTAACATGGAAACCTACGGAGCGCTGATTCCGATTGTTGCCTGGGTGGCAAGTGTGTTTACGTTTGTATACAGTTTGATCCTTGTATTCAAAACGTTCCTTGGGAAGTTTCAACCTGAACGTTTGGAGAAAGAAGCGCACGAAGCACCATGGGGGATGTTGCTTCCACCGCTGGTTCTTTCTGTACTTGTGATCGGGATTTTCTTCGTTCCAAACGTGCTTGCAGATTATGCGCTGGAGCCGATGATGGCTTCGATCTTACCGCCGTTAGAAGGCCAGTTTGATATTTATATCGAAGCATGGCACGGCTTTGTTCCGGAATTGTTTATGACGATTGGAATTGTCGTCATTGGTCTTTTGTTATATCTCACACTAAAGAAATGGCTGTGGCTTTATAACAATATGCCAAGAGCCATGACCATCACCAATGCATATAACTCGGGTTTAAAAAGAATGGAAAGCGGCTCAAGAAAAATAACGGATTTGCACATGACAGGATTTGTTAGGGATTATTTGCGTTACATTTTTGTATTGCTAATCATGATTGTTGGGGCATCGTTATTTTTGCTCGACGGTTTTTCTTTCGAAGTATCGAATGTTGCCCCGATTAATCTGTATGAAATGATCCTTGCTGCTGTACTTGTGGGTGCTGCTGCTATGGTCGTGCTTACCCGGTCCAGGTTAACGGCTGTCATTGGTGTGGGTGTGCTTGGTTATATCGTCGCTTTATTCTTCGTTGTTTTACGGGCACCGGATTTAGCGTTAACTCAATTGGCGATCGAAACCGTATCGGTAGCTCTTTATTTGCTATGTTTTTATCACCTCCCGCGATTAAGGCAGAGGGACGAAGGCGATGGGTTAAATGTGATGAACTTAGTGATTGCACTGGCCGTAGGTACGCTCGTCACATTAATTGCATTGTCTGCTAATGGCCATCGTATGTTTCCTGCAATCTCGGATTTCTACGAAGGTGGATATGAATTGGCCGGGGCGTCGAATATGGTGAACGCGATTTTAGCGGATTTCCGTGCATTTGATACACTACTGGAAATTTTCGTTCTCGCGATCGCAGGTTTAGGGGTCTATTCCTTAATCAAACTGAGGTTGGCAAGGAGGGCTTCGGATGAAAACCAATGATGTGATTTTGCAGACCGTGACCACTGTCACTGTCTTTATCATCCTGACGTTTGCCGCTTATTTATTCTTTGCCGGCCACCATGATCCAGGGGGGGGTTTTATAGGAGGGCTGATGATTGCTTCGGCACTCATCCTCTTATATTTAGCCTTTGATATTGAGTTAATTCACAAGGGGCTCCCCTTCGATTACAAACTATTAATGGGTGTAGGGATGGCCCTTTCTTTACTCACCGGGATCGGCGCGATTGTCCTTCAGCACCCGTTTCTTAGCCATACGTTTGAATATGTCGATTTTCCGTTTTTCGGGGAGATTGAGCTTGCCACTTCCGTTTTGTTTGAACTTGGAGTTACTCTCGCGGTTGTTGGGGCGACGCTGACGATTATTCTTAGTATCAGTGAGGATGTATAGATATGGAAATATTAATGTCTGTGCTTGTAGGAATTCTATTTACAGCAGGTACTTACCTTGTATTGGCCAAAAGTTTATTACGAATTGTCCTCGGCACAGCGATTTTGGGCCACGGGGCACTGCTTTTATTATTAACAATGGCGGGATTGAAAACGGGGGCCCCCCCTCTTTTGGGTATGGAAGGTATAACCAATTATGTCGATCCTTTGCCACAAGCACTGATTTTAACGGCCATCGTGATCAACTTTGGTACGATGGGATTTTTCCTTGTATTGGCGTATCGCTCATACAAAGAGTTAGGTACGGACGATATGGAGGAACTAAGGGGCACGAACAATGAATAATCTAGTTATTTTTCCATTAATTATCCCTTTATTTACTGGGGTTCTACTTATATTTTTCAGCAAACAAGTGCTCATACAGCGTTATATTACCATCATTTCTTTACTCGCCTTATTCATTTCTACTCTCTTTCTTATCCATCAAGTATCGAATGAGGGTACACAAACATTAAATTTAGGGGGGTGGGCTCCCCCATATGGGATTACGATTGTGGCTGATATGTTTGCGTTGTTACTTGTATTTACCACCATCATCGTTACGTTGTGTTGTCTCTGGTACGCATTTCGAACGATTGGAAAAGAGAGGGAAAAACATTATTTTTACCCCATTGTACTCTTTATGATCACGGGTGTTATGGGATCATTTTTAACTGGAGACCTTTTTAATCTGTTCGTATTTTTTGAGGTCATGTTGTTATCCTCTTATGTATTAATTACGCTTGGGGGAACGAATCTTCAACTTCGTGAGGCATTAAAATATGTTCTCATCAACATTGTCTCTTCTATGCTTTTTCTTGTTGCTCTGGCCTATCTTTATGCGATTACGGGGACGTTAAATTTTGCCCATTTATCGATGAGAGTTGCTGAAACAGGACAGGATGGGCTAATCACAACTGTCTCCATCTTTTTTCTCATTGTTTTTGCGTTGAAAGCAGCTCTATTAATGTATTTTTGGCTACCAGGGTCCTATGGGGCTCCACCGATGGCGATATCAGCAATTTTTGCGGCATTATTGACGAAAGTCGGGATTTACGCGATTTTTCGATTGTTTACGCTCATCTTTTATCATGAACCAGGAGTTACTCACTATTTGATTGCCGTGATGGGAATTCTGACGATGATTCTCGGTGGGATTGGAGCCGTCGCTTACTGGGATATTAGGAGAATATTAGGATATAACGTCATTATTGCAGTTGGATTTATTGTTGCTGGACTAGCCGTGTTTACAGAAACTGCAATCGCCGGTTCCATCTATTATTTGATTCACGACATGATCGTGAAGGCTCTATTGTTTTTACTTGCCGGGGTTATGATTGGATTAGCGGGTACGGATAAACTACGGGAAATGAGTGGAATGATTCGTAACCATGCCTCTTTAGGATGGATGTTTTTCCTGGCAGCATTTGCTTTAGCTGGCGTGCCGCCGCTGAGTGGTTTTATTGGAAAACTTCTCGTATTGCAGGGAGCGCTTGAAGAAGGGTTTTATGTGGTTGCCGCTGTAGGGCTTTTGACCAGTTTAATGATCCTTTACTCGGTCATGAAAATATTTATGAATGGGTTTTGGGGCGAAAACCAGTTATCCGTGGAAGATGAGCAAATGTCTACACGAGGATTAATGTTCCCATGTGCCATTTTGGCGGCGCTTAGTGTAGCCCTTGGACTCGGGCCTGAATGGGCGAATGTATATGTAATGCAAGCGGAAGAGGGACTAAGCAATCCACAGCTTTATATTGAAGCCGTTATGGGAAACGCTGATTAAAGAGGGGTGAGGACATGCCTTTTCAAATACTGATTAATATTTTCATTGCAGTGCTTTGGATGTTTCTGCAAAATGATTGGAGCGCCTCCACGTTTACTTTAGGGTACCTCCTTGGGTTGGGCCTGATTTTCATGTTTAGACGCTCGTTCAACCATAGCTTTTACCTCCGAAGGGTATGGGCATTATTCGTTTTGTTTCTTATATTTAATAAAGAATTAATTCATTCTAGTGTTGTGGTGATCGGGCAGATTTTACGCCCGAAACTCAATATTAATCCGGGTATTTTTCAGTTTGATACAGAATTGAAATCCAACTGGGAAATTACGACCTTAGCTTTGCTTTTAATGCTTACACCTGGCTCTGTCGTTATGGAAGTTTCTCCGAATGGACAGACCTTTTACATGCATGCGATGGATATACCGATTTCCAGTGATATGGTTCTTTCATCCAAGGAAAGGTTTGAAAGGGCGATTATGGAGGTGACTCGATAATGTTTGATGCTGTACTTCTTGTAATGCTTATTATGCTCGCTATTTCTATACTTGTAGGGTTGTACCGCGCTATTCAGGGACCTTCGATGGCGGATCGAGTGATTGCCCTTGATCTTATTGGAATTATGATGATTGCGCTTATTGGAGTTGTTTCCATTTATTTAGAAACACAAGCATTCTTAGAGGCCATTTTAGTACTTGGTATTCTGGCATTTATTGGGACGGTTGCATTTGCCAGGTTTATAGAAAGAGGTGCTGTTATTGAGCGAAAGCGTGATTGAAATCATCGTTGCTGTACTTTTAATCATCGGCGTTTCCATGATTCTTCTCAGTGCTATAGGCCTCTTACGTTTGCCTGATATTTACACGCGTTCACACGGAGCCACAAAAAGCGCAACACTGGGTGTCCTTTCTACGCTTGTTGCCGTTTTTATCTATTTTGGGGCGCTTGAGGGGTTTTACAATGTCCGTGTATTGTTAGGAATTGTTTTCGTGTTTTTGACGGCACCTGTTGCCGGGCACCTGTGTTGTCGAGCGGCTTATCGTTCAGGCACACCATTAGCTGAGGAAAGTGTGCAAGATGATTTAAAAGAGATATTGGGTGATGAAGAACAGCGAAGAAATCAAAGGATGGATAAGTAAAAGGTTGGGGAAAGGGCTTTTCTACCTTGGGGTCGAAGCTTGTATCATAAGGTCAATTCATATTACATGTTTATCATGTAGGATGGATTGACCTTTTCTTATGGGTAGCTATGCAATGTTCCCGTTCTTGGGTGAATAATCGAGCGCGAGCGAAATGGGATTCGGCGCGGAAGGTGAGTTTTTCGGCGCAGCAACACGTTTTTTCGGCGCGCTGGGCATTTTATTCAGCGCTTGAGGAACTTTTTCGGCGCGGAGCCGGAGGAAGAACTACTGGCAAAGGTGCACTAGACATATTTAGAGTATCCTGGCTCATCTCAGATGAGAGCTCTTTGCCCGAGAAAAGGGCACCGCACTGCTATACAGTACAAGATAGGTTTGGGGTGACAGACCCTGTGAGCTCGCGAAATGACGGGGTTCCGGAAGGGGTCATAAGGTTCTGGCTAAACAGGTCTTTAGCGAGAATACCCCCTCCTTATAGGGAACAGGAGGAGGTGAGATACAATGAAAAGGAACGAATCTCGGATGTTCTTTCCTTCCTAACTTTTATTCTTTTATCATTTATGGCTGGACTTCTTCCCAACCGGTGTTCCAGAAAAAATATAAGTATCCTTTCCTGCGCTTAAACCAGCAAAAGCGAGAAGAAGTATAAAGCTTGTTAGGATCATTAGCGGTACGGTCCAGGCGTTTGTAAAATCAAAAAGCCACCCAAGTATGATCGGTCCGACTGCTGCAAGTAAATATCCGATGGACTGAGCCATTCCTGATAATTGTGAAGCTTGCTCTGCAGATTGTGTCCGTAAATTGAACAGGATGAAAGAAAGACTGATACTTGCGCCCTGGGCGTTGCCTAGAAAAAAGACCAAGAGAACATGAAGCCATAATGAGTGACCAACGAATATCAGACCGACCATACCGGTTAAATAAAAAAAGGCAATGAACAAAATCACCAGACGTTGATTTTGCAGCCGGGTGGCGATGATCGGCGTAATGAAGGTGGCTGGGAGCCCGAACAGTTGCATGAAACTAAGGAGCCAACCCGCTGTAGAAAGATCAATCCCGTTTGCCTGAACAATTTCGGGGAGCCAAGTAATGAGGCTATAAAAGAGCAATGATTGTAACCCCATAAATGCTGTGACGTACCAAGCGAGTGGTGAACTCCAAAGATTGGCTCCCTGACGATTGATATCTTTTTTGGCCGGCGGTTGGGCATGGCGAAGACGGGGGACCCAAATACATATGGCGATCACAACAATGCCCCCCCAAATCGCCAGGGATCCTTGCCATCCCAAGCCTGCATTAACGGCAAGGGGAATGCTAAGCCCGGAGGCAATCGTCGCAAACAAGTTCATGGAAGTGGTATAGATACTGGTCATTAAACCTGCATGTTTTTCAAATTTTAGTTTGACAAATCCCGGTAATAGGACATTACATATGGCAATCCCGACCCCAATAATCGTCATGCCGATAAATAATGTTACTGTGAACCCGGTTGAACGTAACAGAATACCGATCAGTAAAGTAAGAAGTCCTGCCAGAATGGCCCACTCAATACTCCATATTTTCGCGAGTCTGGGTGCCGCAATAGAGAGGCCAGCAAACGCAAGCAAGGGGAGCGTTGTTATCATTCCTGCTTGCCCACTCGTTAATTGAAGTTCATCTCTAACCATGCCAACGAGCGGCCCGACCCCTGTAATTGCAGGTCGCAGATTGAACGCAATGAGAACGATAGCTATGATGATCCATGTGTTTGGGTTTAGGAGACGTTGATGATTTTTCATATTTTTCCGCTCCTTTGGAACATTCAATTTGCCACTCTCGGCAAAGCGGGGTTTTGACGATCGAAACATTCGTATTTAATCATTGTAGCACGAAAAAGCGATGCCTCCATAAGGCACCGCTTCATTTAGAAATTATTCTTGAACCAATCGCTCGCGGCTTTTACTTCCGCCGTGGTCAGCTGGTGACCCGTGTTTTCCCAATGTAATTCGACATCAGAACCTGCCGTTTGAAGGGTTGAGGCTAGCTCTTTCGTTTCTTCAGGACGGCAGATGGGATCTTGTTTTCCCGCGCCGATAAACGTCGGGATACCGGTTAGAGAAGGGGGTGTGACGTCCCGCGATGGCACCATCGGGTGATGCAATGCTGCACCTTTTAATACACCCTCATAGTGATAAAGTAAACTGGCCGCGATATTAGCACCATTAGAATAACCTACAGCAACGATTTGTTTCCGATCAAAGCCATATTCTTTGGCGCTGTCATCAAGAAAATCGGCGAGTTCTTTCGTGCGAAATTCGAGGTCTTCCTTGTCGAAAACCCCCTCGGCTAACCGTCTGAAAAAGCGGGGCATACCGTTTTCCGAAACATTTCCGCGCACACTTAACACGGAAGATTCCGGAGAAATCATTTGCGCGAGTGGCAATAAATCATTTTCATCGCCCCCTGTCCCGTGTAGGAGCAGAAGAACAGGGGCAGATGTGTTTGAGCCTTGTTGAAAAATGTGTTTCATGCTTATCCCTCCTGCGGACGTGTCGTGTCTAATGGTTTGAGTTTGCTTTCAATTTCTTCTCTTCGTGGTTCCAAGAAAGGTGGGAGTGATAGAGACTCTCCTAAGTGTTCCAAATCTTCGTCCGTGTCAAATCCGGGTCCATCGGTTGCTAGTTCAAAGAGAATCCCATTAGGTTCCCGAAAATAGAGGGAACGGAAGTAGTATCGCTCCACAAAACCGGAATTGGGTAATCCGACATCATTAATATGGCTGATCCAACGTTTTAACTCGGCTTTATCTTCGACACGAAAAGCGACGTGATGTACGCCACCCCGTCCCTGGCGCTCAAATGGAAGTTCAGGGGCCTTAACGATGTGGATTTCTGCTCCTGTTCCTCCTTGACCTGTCTCAAAGACAAGAACGTCTCCTTCATCGGTGACGTAATCCCTGCTTTCTTTTCTTCGAAAGCCCATGACATTCGTGAGAATTCGGGCGGTTGGCTCAGGATCTCGAACAGTAAGAAAAATAGGACCGAGCCCGCGGATCCCATATTCCTGTGAAACGGGGGCATTTTCCCACGGAATGCCTCCCGGAACGCCTGCATTCTTTTCATCAGACACAAGGATGAGGCGTTGACCTTCAAAATCTTCGAAAGCGAGTGTGGACCGGTTAGCACGCGTATGAATGTCCTCATGTTCAACATCATATTGTTCAAAACGATTTTTCCAATATTGAAGGGCTTCATCGTTTTTTACTCGTAAAGAAGTTCCGGAAATGCTACTAGATCCGCGGTGATTAGGGGCAGCCATCGGAATCTCAAAGAAGGTTAGCTCCGTTCCCGGATTTCCCCGTTCATCTCCGTAAAATAAATGATAAACGCTAGTATCATCTTGGTTGACGGTTTTTTTCACGAGCCTTAGGCCAAGCACTTTGGTGTAGAACTGATAATTACGGGCAGCGTTTGCCGTGAGCGCCGATAGATGGTGAATTCCTTTTAATTCCATTCTCCAACGTCCTCCTGTTTTTGTAATTTCTTTAAAAGAATAAGCAGTTGTTTTTGTTCCTCGTCGGTTAATGCTTTGAACTGGGAAGCTTGAAAGTGTTCCTGTTTCGTTACCGATTCGTTGTAGTATTTTTCTCCAGACTCGGTGAGTGTGATGTACTTGGTTTTCCACTCTTTTCGCCGCGTAACCAGGCCTCTTTCTTCCATTTTTTTTAGAAGTTGTGTGACATTGCCTTTCGTCACGAGCAATTTTTTAGCGAGTCCTTTTTGGGTAATGGGCTGGTGTGCGCCGACTTGAGCAAGGATATCAAACTGCGCTGTTGTTAAACCAAATTGTTCCAAGTGTTGATTCGATTTCTTTACGCTGAGATTGTAAAAACGGGCAAGTCGAAACCATAGAAGAACTCCCCGTTGTTTTTCACGTTTGGATAATAGAGGCATAACCATCACCTTTCACTTTCAGTATAGGAGTAAACTGATAATGATGCAAGCCAAAAAAATTGAAAGCCTGAACGCATGAGCGGTTGACTAGCTCGGAACACTTGGCCCTCGAAATGGATGAATGAAAGTAATCGATAACGGGTAAGTAAGTGTGAGAGCAACCTTAAGGAGGATCACACATGCAATATCGTCAACTTGGAAAAACGGACATACAACTTTCAGAAATCGGATTGGGTACGATGAGCCTGCCACTCGACCAAAAAAAGGCGACAGCTATCGTTGATGCAGCCCAGGAAAAAGGTGTGAACTATTTCGATACGGCTGATTTATATAAGTTCGGAGAGATCGAAGAATTATTGAACCCTATTATTAAGGGAAGGCGAGATGATTTTATTCTAGCTTCGAAGGGCGGAAATCATTGGGATAAAGGGAAGAAGGATTGGTTTTGGGACCCTTCCAAATCGTATATTAAATCTGCATGCAAAAGCAGTCTGAAGCGGTTGGGGACGGACTATATTGATGTTTACCAGCTGCATGGCGGCACAATTGAGGATCCAATCGATGAAACCATCGAAGCTTTTCAAGAATTAAAACAAGAAGGGTTGATTCGCGAATGGGGGATTTCATCGATCCGGCCAAATGTGATCAAAAGATACGCAGATGCCGGGATGTCCAGTGTGATGATGCAATATAGTTTACTTGACCGCCGTCCTGAAGAGGAACTGCTTGATTTTCTACATGAAAAAGGAATTAGCGTTATCGTCCGCGGGCCGGTAGCGAAAGGAATGCTAAGTATGAAAACAGACGAGAAAGTTCCCGAGGATGGGTTTCTTGGGCATACCCGTCAGGAAGTACTTTATGCCGCAGATGCGGTACAGCTAATACGAGGGAAAGAATCAGCAGCACAAGTAGCGATCCAATATGTTTTGCAACATCCAGCCGTTACATCGGTCACCGCTGGAGCGAGCACGCCTGAACAGGTATTCGAAAATATTGGTGCCGCTGAATTAGAAGCGCTAACGGAGGAAGAATACAAACGGTTGCAAAACAGTGTTAAAACTGAGGTCTATCAACAACATCGTAATTAATTGATAAAAAAACCTTGACATTAAGATATTAATCTTGGTACGATTCTTCTTGAAATCAAGATAAACTGAAAGCAGTGACTGAAATGGAAGAAAAAGATCAATCGTTAAAATTACTCGTCGTAATGCTAAAAGCAGAGCACGCTGTTTCCGAGGCTGTCCAGGCGGATATGAAACGTTATGGATTGAATCCTTCAGAATTTGCTCTCCTCGAGTTGTTGTATCACAAGGGAGATCAACCGATCCAACAAATTGGTAAGCGGGTTCTTCTCACAAGCGGAAGCCTGACGTACGTCGTTGACAAACTCGAAAAAAAAGAAATGTTGGAGAGAGTTCGATGTACAGAGGATCGACGCGTCGTCTACGCATCGATTACTGAAAAAGGAAAAGAGTTCATGGCACGTGTGTTTCCACAACATCGTGATTCCGTTCATGAGATTTTCTCGCAGTTAAGCAGTGAAGAGAAAGAGACGATGATTCAGTTGCTGAAACGAGTAGGATTACCTCTTGATGAGTAAAATAACTTATATATAAACGAAAATTTTCGTTAAATACAAGGAGGTCTTTTTACATGAGTAACTTAAAGGTTGCTGTAATCTACTACAGTTCTACCGGTACCAATTATCAATTGGCACGATGGGCAGAAGAAGCATTAAAAGAAGCAGGTCATGAAGTGAAAGTCGCGCGTGCAGAAGAATTGGCGCCAGCAGAAGCTATTGCGAACAACCCGGCTTGGGAACAACATCTGGAAGAAACCAAAGATGTGCCCGTAGCGTCGCCGGACGATTTAGATTGGGCCGATGCTATCATTTTCAGTACACCGACACGTTTTGGGAATGTTCCAGGTCAGGTTAAACAGCTTCTTGATCAAGCAGGCGGTCTTTGGTTCCAAGGAAAACTCGTGAACAAAGTGGTTAGTGGTATGGCTTCTGCCAACAACCCGCATGGGGGACAAGAAGCAACCGTCCAAGCCCTTTATACAACGATGATGCACTGGGGAGCTATTATTGTCCCTCCAGGATACACTGATCCATCAGCTTTCACTTCCGGGGGCAACCCTTATGGAAATTCTGTCACTGTTGATGGCGAAGGCAATATGCAAGAAGATGTAGAAGTAGCTGTCAAACATCAAGCAAGACGAACGGCAGAAGTTGCTACATGGGTGAAAAACGGCCAACAATAAGACCTCCTAATGCAAAAGGCTAAGCCATGCCGGCTTGGCTTTTTTGTATGGTAGGAAAGATGTCATAGCATACGAATTAGCGAAGGAAACTAGAATGATCGAGCGCGATCGAAACGGGGTTCGGCGCGCTGGGCATTTTATTCAGCGCTTGAGAAACTTTTGCGCGGAGCAGCTAGCCTGAGTTAAGGATAATTTAAAAGGGGTAGCTTCTACATTCGATGCTTCTTTCCTCCTTTTCGGCGGGAGAATCCAATAATTCGGCGCAGGCCTTTGTTTTTCGGCGCAATCACCCGAGAATTCAGCGCACGGCACGATTATTCGGCGCTACGCCTAAGGAATTCGGCGAAAATGCTTTCATCGGTGCAAAAATCTCTTAAGAAAGAATGACGGATTCTTCTGTCTTTATGATTCGGCCATATAGGGATAAGAGGCTACTATAGACATTAATGTAGTTTTCAATGTAGATGTTACACGCATCTAAAAATCACCTTGTATTCCATAATATCTCTATATTGTTCATATCTTAAACCGTGTGGTATTATATTCGTGAAACTAATCTATGAATCTGGTTATTTGGGAAGTATACATAAGCCTTGAAAACTTGGAGGGGGTTCAGCATGAAGAAATTAATGATGGTCATTGGTGGTTCAGCCATGCTGCTGGCAGCATGTGGTGATGAAAGTGAAGAAGCAGGTGACACCATGGATCCAGCTGAAGGTGAAGGATTGTACGAAGAGAATTGCTTGAGCTGTCACGGAGATGATATGGACGGAGGTACTGGTCCAGCACTGGATGGCTATTCTGCTGATGAGGTAGTAACAGCAATTGAAGAAGGTCCAGGGACGATGCCAGCAGATCTTGTTGAGGGTGAAGAAGCTGAGAGCGTAGCGGCTTATGTAGAAGAGGAAGCTGGCTAAATAAAATAGAATAACCTTATCCATTAAGAAGCGGGTAGTTTGGGTAACAAAATGTTATTCTAGCTACCTGTTTGTTATGGTTGAGAGCAGAATGTAACCCCTGTTTATGGGGCGAATTCAAACTACATTGACAGGTAAGGGGGGAGCATATGAATCCATTAAATATTGGCTTTCCAAGTCTTATCTTAATTCTACTTGTAGCACTATTAATCTTTGGCCCCAAAAAATTGCCGGAAATGGGTCGAGCCTTAGGGAACACGCTCAGTGAATTCAAAAAATCAACAAACCATATGATGGATGATGAGTCTGAGAAGCAATTTGGCAATGAATCTCAACAAACCAGAGAGGAAAAAGATCGTAATGATCGGTCGGCGATATAAGCCGCTGCGTATAAGAGTGGTTTTGAGGCTGCTGTGTCCTCCCCCGGCAGCCTCAAACCTTGAGGGAGTGAGCGAACATGAATCTTGGATTTCTAAGTTTACTGCTGATTGTTATATTAGGGTTTCTGATTTTTGCACCTAGAAAATTACCTGAAATGGGTCAAGCGTTTGGCAGGAGCTTGAAGGAATTTAAAAAAACGAAACCAAACATGGATGAAGAAGATAAAGACGACAAGAAAAAAGAGGATCATTAGTACTTGGGATCCTCCGTGGACTTCAGCACGCTCATTGATCAAAATTCACCTAAGCCCATGCTAAGGTGAATGTACAGGAGTTCGAATTTTCAGTATTTATTTTTGCCAAGTAAGGGGTGTCGATCAACGACGTTTTTGCACGTTTAAAAAGGCTCAAGCCATTGCTCAGCTCGAACCTTACGTTTTACTCTGAAAAAATCTTGTCGATTTGTTTAATCTCGTTATCGGTTAGTGTGATTTCTCCCGCCCTTAAGTTATCGGTGACTTGCTCTGGGCGTTTAGCCCCGGGGATGATCACGTCAAGGGATGGTCGGGAGAAGTACCAGGCGAGTACAACATGAGCGACTTCTTCACCTTTAGCATTGGCAATATCGCGAACTTGGGCAACATTCTCCAGGTTTCGTTTGAAATGATCTCCTTTGAAGGCAGGTCTTTCTGCACGGTGATCAGTGAAAGTTGTGTTTTCATCATACTTCCCTGCCAGTAGCCCGGCTTCAAGCGGGAAATAAGGGATGAATGTAATGTTATTCTGGCTCGTGTATGGAAGCAGCTCGTTTTCAGCATCGCGAAGGAAGAGGTTGTATTCGGATTGGAGAACGTCGACATAGCCGTCTTTATTCGCTTCTTTAAGTTGATCGATCGTAAAGTTAGAGACACCGATGGAACGGATTTTCCCTTGGTCTTTCAACTCTTTCAATGCACCCACGGCTTCATCTTTGGGTGTATCCTCGTCTGGAAAATGGATGTAAAATAAATCAATATAATCGGTGTTTAACCTGTGTAAGCTATCATCAACAGCTTGCTTTAAGAAAGCTGGAGAATTGTCTAAAACCATATCTTCCCCTACTGATTTATGCGCTCCTTTTGTGGCTAGTACAATGTTGTCCCGCTTGTATTCAGAAACCACTTCGCCAACAAGTTCTTCTGAACGTTCGGGGCCATAGATATAGGCTGTATCGAGAAGGTTCATTCCTTGTTCAAGTGCGGTACGTACCACATTTCTGCCTTGTTCTTCATCCAGAAGATTAGGGTATATATTGTGGCCGCCTACCGCGTTTGTTCCCAGGCCTAAAGGATTGACAGAGACGTCTGATTTTCCTAAACGAACATCATTTACCATATGCGTAGTACCCCCTTCGATGGACGTTCCATTCGTGGTATGCCTTTTCTAGAATATGGCGTGTACTACTATTACACAAAACGTTGGTCGTTAAACCTTCTATGATTCATATTCGATAGATGGACGTATACTTATTCTCTAAATAACGCGTGAAAGCCCGTCCGTCGTACTGTCCAGGGGAGGGGAATTGTTCGTCATCATACACATATTTACAAAGCCATTCATGTGCACCAGCTGCGTTGAATGTATCCATGGCGTCATTCATTTGTTCATACCACGAAGCTGCTTGTACGTATGCAAATGCTTTTGCAGCAGAATAGCCAAATTGTGCCGTAGCCCAATGATGCTCCTGGAGTATCCCGGCATTATCATGAGGAACTGTCAAACCAGTCGCTTTTTGCACTTTTTCAGCCCAGAGCCCAGGCAGGTCGCGGGTCGGGACTTTTCCTTCCATGATTCCTTTTTCTAGTTCATAACGAACCTGGAGGTGTAATGGCTGAGTGAGTTCGTTCGCTTCTTTACGAATAATCGACGACTTCGCGGCATTTATTCCTTCATAAAACTCATCAGATGATACATCAGCGAACGCTTTCGGTGCTTGATGTTGAAAACGCTCGTAATACGCATCCCAGAATACTTGGCTTTTTCCAATGAGTTCGCTCCACAGAATTTTATGGGCCTCGATTTCGCTCGTAGAGGTGGCACTGCGCAGCAAAGCAGACCGGCCCTGCTCGAAAAGTGCGTGACCGCCTTCCCTAAAAAGATTCGTGAGTCCCGTTTGAATGTTTTCTTCAATGTAAGGAAGGCCGATGCGTATATCGTTTTCCTGTACTGTAAGCGTAAATGGCTGATAGGAATGATCTAAACGGCCAGAATTAAAGTTAAAACCGATTTCTTTAAGAATATCATTCGCAATGAAAGCTTGTTGGTCATCTGGGATCGTATAGTACTGGAAGCCTGTTTTAACACGATGCTCGGAGTGCTTGATTCGCTCCATGAGTGGATGAATGGTGTCCTTCATGTTTGAGAACAGCTGGTCCATAGCTTTGACGGTCATCTTGTAGTGATGGTTGGCTAAAATGGCGTCATACGGATGCTCCTCATACCCTTGCATATTTGCAAATTCATGCTGCCAAGCGACGAGTTTATCAAATTGTGGGCGAAACACCGAGAAGTCGTTCTTTTTTCTGGCGTCGCTCCATGCAGAAGCTGCTTTTGCCGCCTGGGTTTTGTAAGCTTGATAATCTTTGAAGGGGATGTTTCGCAATCGCTTGGTATGGGTTTGCAGATGTAGTAATGCTGATTTTTCTGGGGCTGGAAGAGTTGTTGGATCGTTAGCTTCAAGTAACTCCTCTGTTTCAGGCGATGTAAGTATATTGTAAATTTCGCTTGTGAGGACCTCAATCGCGTTTGTACGGGTTTTCAAGCTATTTTTTGAGCCCATCGTATGGGCATCCCACTCCATCAAAGAAAGTGCTTGTTCGTAAGCCGCCATACGATGAAGGAAGTAGATAAGTTCTTCATGGTTGCTTTGTTTAGACATAGGCTCTCCTTTCTAAAAACGGGCCCGATTGCCCTTTGCTAATGGCCTGAAAATGATCTGTAGGCTTTAGTTTTAACATGAACAAGGAAAATTATCCCTATTAGAGGTTGTTTAAAAAGTGTCCGGGAAAAATAGCTTTCGTATCTTTTTGTCCTTCTTATTGAATACGCACGATTAAGGAGGATGGATATGAATAAAGTTTATTTTTTGTGGAACCATGAGGGTGAATAATAAGGGGCTTGTTTTATAGACAGTTTTTAGGAAGGCTGGGAAGATGGTTATGGCATCAGCGGAAAACACTTATGAAGAAAGACAACCGGCAATGGAACATATCATCGTCTTACGCGCGGCAATGATTCGCAGTTTACTCGTGTATTCGTTATTTTTTCTTACAGTTTTTATTTTATTGAGATTTTACGTAGACGTTTTAACGAGGGGTCATGATTTGGTTATGCTTGGTCCTCTCGATACACTTCGGCTTTATTTTACATTAGCCGGGGTATTGGGATTGGGGCTTTCTGCTCCATATTTGGCATATGAGGCGTGGCGTTTTATGAAGCCTGCTTTAGACCCAAAAGAAGCAAGCGCCATGTTGAATTATGTTCCCGCTATTTTTCTCTGTTTTATTGCAGGCCTTGCCTTTGGTTATTTTGTCATTCATCCGATCGCCTTTTCTTTTCTTGTGAATCTTGGAGAAGTTCACTTTGATATGATGATCACAGCTCAGGAGTTTTTTTCCTTTTTAATGATGACAACTGTTCCTTCCGGCTTCTTGTTTGAATTGCCGATTGTATTGATGTGTTTGACATCTTTTGGGCTATTGGAGCCCTATACGCTTGCGAAGGTGAGAAAATATGCCTATTTTGGATTGTTTTGCATCTCTGTATTAATTACACCGCCGGATTTCTTAACGGACATTCTCATCGTCGTTCCATTTATCATTTTATATGAGATCGGGATTATGTTATCCAAGGTTGTCTACAAGCGAAAGCAGGAAAAAGAAGAAGAACAAGCTTCTGATGTATAGAGAAAAGCTGTCCTTGCACACTTTGCAAGTGACAGCTTTCTTGTTACTTGAGGGTTTCTCCCAACGTATTGTAATAATGGCAGATCGCCTCCAAGCCTTTGTCGAAATTTTCGAGATGGAAATGTTCGTTAGGTGCATGGAAGTTCTCAGTAGGTAATCCAAAGCCCATAAGGACAATGGGAATATCAAGAATATCACTGAATGTTTCAGCAATCGGAAGGGATCCGCCCATTCTTGTGTAGGCTGGATGTACACCATATGCATGTTGAAGTGAATCTCCGGCTGCTTGGATCGCAGGGTGGTCAAAAGGAGTTACGAAAGGTTTTCCCTTATCGAAAGGTGTGATATTGACAGTGACCGCATGAGAATGATGACGCTCAATATGTTGTTCGAGCAGTTGCATGATTTTGTCAGGATTTTGGCCAGGGACAAGTCGACAGGTGATTTTCGCACTTGCTTCGGAAGGCAAAACCGTCTTCGTGCCTTCTCCTTGAAAACCGCCGTGCATACCATTGATTTCAAGCGTTGGGCGCACCCAAGTTCGTTCCAAAAACGTATAACCTTCTTCGCCGTATAACGCTGGTACATCCAGTTCTTCGCGCAAGCTTTCTTCATCATAGTTCAGGTCATCGTAGGCCTCTTTTTCATCTGTTGATAATGGAATGACGTCATCATAGAAGCCTTCTACGCTCACGCGTCCTTTGTCATCGTGCATGGAAGAAAGCAGATCGGCCAGTTCATGTAATGGATTTGGAACGCCGCCGCCGTAGAGTCCGGAATGAAGGTCCCCTTTTGCCCCTTTTACATCAATTTGCAAGCCGCAAAGACCCCGTAAGCCATAGCAAACAGAGGGTTGTCCTTTTTCCAGCATCGGGTTATCGGAAATGACCAGTACATTCGCGCTTAACAATTCCTGGTGTTGATCCACAAATTCATCCAGGTGTGGGCTGCCAACTTCTTCTTCACCTTCGATGCAAAACTTCACATTCACTGGTAACTCTCCGTATGTATTCATTAAGGCTTCCACCGCTTTGATGTGCATGAAAACCTGCCCCTTATCATCCGTCGCTCCGCGTGCATAAATTTTCCCGTCACGAATATCTGCTTCAAAAGGGGGCGTCTCCCATAAATCCAAAGGGTCGACGGGTTGTACGTCATAATGTCCGTAGATGAGTACAGTTGGTTTGTCTTCAGCTTTCAACCAATCACCGTAGACGACCGGGTGTCCGCCTGTAGGCATGATATTGACATTCTCCATTCCGATTTTCTGCAACGCATTTGCCATCCACTCGGCAGCTTTTTGCATATCATCTTTATGCGCTGGAAGAGCGCTGATGCTAGGGATAGAAAGCAAGTCTTTTAATTCCTGCAGATGGCGTTCTCTTGCTGATTGTAATGCTGATTTCACATCCATAATTGTCGATCCCCCTCTAAGTTGACGAACATTGAACATAAGATTAATTGTGTGTGATAACGCTCGTATGACTCTATTGTAACGGAAGCCAATCGAATACGGAAGTGAGTACATGTGAGGGGATTTAGAGTTGATGTGGGGAGGGAAAACACATCCATCATAGGTGTTGAATTTAAACAGATGCTTCAGACTTTAAGAATCAGGCGCCCTTCTGAAACAAGAAAAGCGCCTGTTTATCATTGAGGATCGGGGGAGAGCGAGAAGACATATTGAAAAATGTAGAGATGTTTTTCAAAAAAGTCTCTATTTACGCTGATAGTTTTGGGGAAACTCACTTCGGTCAAAATTCCCCAGGGATGATTCAGGTGCAAGGTGAATAAAATCTTCTTTGCTTCGATTATATCCTAATGGTTTTTGTTCCCCTGTTGACTTATATCTTATATGAAATTCTTCTTGATACTCAGGCATCTCCTCTTCTACCGAAGATGACTGGTTCATGCCGGAAATCCAAGTCTCTAGATTATAAGTTCCTCGATCAATGATTTCACACAAATCTTCGAGGGAATGGATTAACTCAACTAAACAATCCAATCCGTTCTTTAAAAGGATACCTTTCTTCTTTGCTTGTTGAACCGAGTGCTCCATCCTGTAAGACTTTTCCTGATAACGAATTTCAATAAAACAACTATTGCGATCCCAATTGAAATTGAAATCATCAATTTTCAAACGCTCCATAATTTTCATGAGTTTTCTTTCACACATATATTGATTTTTATATGGCATCCACTTAAGCATAAGAGTCACTTTGTCAAACATATGATTCACCTTCCTTATTTGTTGATCCCGTTCTCCTATACTACTGAATTCTACAAAATGAATAATTTCCCTTTTATAATCGTTTTACATATGTCGACAATAAACGGGAATCTCAATGACCACCCTTTTTTATGGCGGCTTTCAGACGTTGACTAGCTGATTGACAATTTGTGAATAAGGATATATTCTAACAATCAAATGAATGTTTGAATATAAAGGTGATGCATAGTGAAAAATACTAAAAAGAACCAAGATCATTGCGATATTTTTTGTTATGACGAAGATAAAGTCAACCGGGTTTCGAATCTTATAGAATCTGAAACTTTTACATCGACAGCCGATCTATTTAAGGCTTTGTCCGATGAAACGAGATTGAAAATTGCTTATGCATTGCTACAAGAGACAGAATTATGTGTATGTGATGTTGCCAACATTATTGGTACGACAACGGCTACTGCCTCCCATCATTTGCGGCAACTTCGATATTTGCGTATCGCCAAAAGCCGCAAAGAGGGGAAGCTTGTCTTTTACTCACTAGATGATGAACATATTTCTCAAATAATCGTAACAGCTATGGCTCATGGTCAGGAGTCCTAGATATGGAAGAGCGTGCTGAAAAACATGTATTTCGTGTGCAAGGCTTTTCTTGTGCGAATTGTGCCGGAACGTTTGAAAAGAATGTAAAAAAAATCAATGGCGTTGCCGATGCAAAAGTAAATTTTGCTGCTGCAAAGATCACGGTTCATGGCTCTGCATCCGTTCAGGAATTGGAGAAGGCGGGTGCTTTTGATCAGCTAAAAATAAGGCCTGATGATGCCTATGAAGAAGAACGAGTGGTAAAAAAACCATCATTCTTCAAGAAATATATGAACGTTCTTTTAGCGCTTCTCTTTTTCTTATTTGGGGTTGCTTCTCAAATGATAAATGGGCACGATATATTTACCTTTTTGGCCTTTGCAACCTCTATGGCGGTCGGAGGGTACTCTCTCTTTAAAGTTGGATTAATGAACTTAATCCGATTTCAGTTTGATATGAAGACCCTGATGACTGTGGCTGTCATTGGTGCCGCCATTATTGGGGAATGGGCCGAAGGGGCGATTGTTGTAATTCTTTTTGCCATTAGTGAACAACTTGAACGTTTTTCTATGGAACGTGCAAGACAGTCGATTCGATCGCTAATGGATATTGCCCCAAAAGAAGCTTTGATAAAAAGAAACGGCATAGAGGTGACCGTTCATGTCAAAGACATTGCGATCGGTGATATTATGCTGATTAAACCAGGACAAAAAATTGCTATGGATGGCGTGGTTGTAAGTGGGCACTCTTCGGTAAGTCAAGCGGCCATTACTGGCGAATCGATTCCTGCAGAAAAGAATGTCGCTGATGAAGTTTTTGCGGGCACGTTAAATAAAGAGGGCTTTCTTGAAGTCCAAGTCACAAAACATGTTGAAGATACCACGATTTCCAAAGTGATTCACCTTGTCGAAGAAGCGCAAGCAGAACGGGCACCGGCACAAGCGTTTATTGATCGTTTTGCTCAATACTACACCCCTGCCATTATGGCCGTGGCTGCTCTTGTTGCTGTATTGCCCCCATTATACGGTGCAAGTTGGGAAACGTGGATTTATCAAGGGCTCGCTGTTCTCGTTGTTGGCTGCCCATGCGCGCTGGTCATATCTACTCCGGTTTCGATTGTTACAGCGATTGGGAATGCAGCAAAAAATGGGGTGTTAATCAAGGGTGGTGCATATTTGGAAGAAGCTGGGTCATTAAAAGCGATGGCTTTTGACAAAACAGGGACCTTGACCAAGGGTGTCCCAACGGTTACTGATTATTTACGGTTTACTCAAGAAAATGAACGAGAGATACTGGCAAACATTGCAGCAATAGAGTCACGCTCGCAACATCCTGTAGCTTCAGCGATTGTAAAAAAAGTAGAAGGGGAAAAGATCCCTTACGAAACCATTGCAGTAGAAAACTTTACATCAATAACTGGAAAGGGCATTCAAGGAACGATTCAACAAGAAACATATTTTATTGGAAACCTGAACTTATTCCCAAACCTCTTAAATTCCAGTATTCATTCAGAGGTTCATCAATTACAACAACAGGGAAAAACCGTAATGATTGCAGGCAAAGATGAAAGGATTCTGGCCATCATCGCCGTCGCTGATGAAGTTCGTGATACAAGTAAGGAAGTTATATCTAAATTACATGATATCGGCGTCCGCAAAACGATAATGCTTACTGGGGACAATAAAGACACGGCTGAAGCTATTGGTCATGAAGTAGGTGTAACCCATGTTCAAGCCCATTTGTTACCTGAAGATAAGCTAACCTTTATCAAAGGGTTTCGGAACAAATATAAGAAAGTAGCGATGATAGGAGATGGGGTCAATGATGCTCCGGCTCTTGCCGCATCCACACTAGGGATTTCCATGGGGGGAGCCGGAACAGATACAGCTCTTGAAACAGCCGATGTTGCCTTAATGGGAGATGATTTGAGGAAACTTCCCTTTACCATTAAATTAAGTCGTCGCACACTTGCCATCATTAAGCAAAACATTGTTTTGTCGCTAGGAATTAAGGTGCTCGCACTTTTACTTGTTGCTCCGGGTTGGTTAACGCTTTGGATTGCTATTCTGGCAGATATGGGGGCGACGCTGCTTGTGACATTGAACGGTCTTCGGTTATTAAGAGTAAAAGAAGCATAAATAGACTTGAAGCGTTAGGGGAAAAAAGAACGCTTTCTTTTCTTTCAGACAGGGGGATTAATCAAGCCCCACTTTATGACTTCTTCTTTCTAAAAGGAGAATATCACGCCATACACCGTTCATTTTTCCCATACGCTCCCTTCGACCCACTTCTCGAAAACCAAACTTTGAATGTAATGTAACACTGAAGTGATTTTCAGGAAATATTCCAGATTGTAGTGTCCAAAAGCCATTTTGTTCACTTTCTTCTATTAAGGATTTTAGAAGTTTGCTTCCAACGCCCTTTCCTTGGCTATTCTGACGAATATAGATACTTACTTCTGCTACACCAGCATAAACAGCCCGGTTAGAAATCGGGGTTAAGGCAGCCCAGCCTATAATGTCTTCGGCTGAACGAGCGACCATCCGGCATTCGAGCAAATGGCTCTGATTCCACTCTTCCCAAGTAGGCGCTTCTTTTTGAAAAGTTGCATGCCCCGTGGAAATTCCCTGAAGATAAATTTGTTGAACTTGTTGCCAGTCCTCGGGAACCAGTTTATCAATTTGTATTGAATCGTTCATGGGACCACCTATCTGTAATAAAAATGATAAATGAAATATACACCTTACTATGACTTATCTCAATAACTTAGTAAATCATTCAAAAAATGTTTCATTAACGGGCAATGCTTTTAATTTTATTTTTTCCTGCATCATTGTTACCCTAACTAATATATTCGTAGAAAAAGTTTTATAGAGAATGTTGGAAAACAACCCTCTAAGAGGTAAAACCATTCTCCCTAGGGATTGCTTTGCCAGGAGATAAAAAATATTTGCGCCGACGATGAATGCATTTTTGCCGAATTCCTTGACCGTAACGCCGAATCATCGTGCCGTGCGCTGAATTCTCGGTTGATTCCGCCGAAATATTGGATCCTCCAGCCGAAAAGGAGGAAAGAAGCATGGAATGCAGAAGCTGCCCTTTTTGGGACAGTCCCCTTTCATCTAAAACAACAGGAGTGTAGCGCCCGATCGATGAGTAAGCATGGTTTAAGGTCAATGATGCTTTTTTGGCATGGATAAGGTTCGACGTATGATCCTTAAATGTGCACAGGAAATTCGGAATATATAGCAAGAATATACGAAATGGGGAAATAGCTATGGTTAAGTACCGTTCGCGAACGGAAAAACGCCGTGCTGAAAAGGAATTGGATAAAAATAAAAAAAGAAAGAATCGCTCCACAGTAAAAATAGTAGTGATCAGTATCGTTAGTGCGTTGGTACTTACTGCGGTAGCTGGGGGAGCGACAGCGGTCTCAATGGTCCGGGATGCCCCTCCGCTTAATGTAGATGAGCTCACATTTGCTGAAGGAGCGACCATTTATGATAAGGATGATAATGAACTTGGACGGTTAAAAGGCACGGAAAATCGTACGTATCGAGAATTTGATGAAATGCCCGAACATCTTAGAGACGCTTTCTTAGCCGTTGAGGACCATCGTTTTTACGATCATAGCGGCATCGATATCTTCCGAATTGGAAGTGCCATTATCTCGAATATTACAGATGGCTTTGGTGCAGAAGGCGCGAGTACAATCACGCAGCAGTTAGTAAAACAAGCTTTCTTATCCGCTGATCAATCGATGGAAAGAAAAGTACAAGAACAATGGCTCGCTCTTCAAATGGAACAGGAATTATCCAAGGATGAAATCTTGGAAATGTATTTGAACATCAGTTACTTCGATAGCGGTTCTTGGGGCGTTGGGGAAGCTGCGATTCGCTATTTTGATAAAGAAGACTTAAGTGAGCTTACGGTTGCTGATGCGGCGGTGTTAGCAGCAATCCCCAGGCGTCCTTCGTACTACAACCCCCATGATAACCCAGAAGCTGCAAAAGAGCGCCGAGACGTCATCATTTCCTTGATGGAGGAGCATGATTTTATTGACGATGAGGAAGCTTCAGAGGCCATGGCTGTAGATATCGAAGATCAACTAGATTACACACCTTCAGAAGATGTCCCTTATCAATCGATCATTGACTATGTGATGGAAGAAGTTGAAAATATCGAGGGAGTTGAAACCACGGATTTGTATGCGTCTGGTTTTGACATTTATACCACCATTGATCCAGAGGCTCAGCAACATGCTCAAGATGTGATTCAAAGCGATGAATACATCTCCCACTATCCGGATGATGACGGATTTCAGGTTGGCTTTTCTCTCCTTGATACGGAAACCGGGGCTCTGCGGGCCATGGTAGGCAACCGGGAAGAGAGGGAAGAAGAAAGGGGCTGGAATTACGCTGCAACCGCCAACGGTCAACCAGGATCGACAGCTAAACCTATCCTTTCTTACGGCCCGGCGATCGAGGAATTGGAATGGTATACAGGTGAAACACTTGAAGATGAATCTCATGAGTACTCAAATGGGGGTTCCATTCGTAACTACGGAGGGAATTATAGCGGCAGTGTGACGATGAGAGAAGCTCTTGTGCGCTCTTTAAATATTCCAGCTGTAAAAGCGATTCAGGAAGTTGGCCTGGACGATGCCCAAACGTTCGCCGAAGGCCTAGGACTCGACTTCGATAAGGATATTCACGAAAGTTATGCCTTAGGTGGGTTTGGAGATGGAATTTCGAGTTTGGATATGGCCGGAGCTTATGCAGCATTTGGAAATGAAGGGGTCTACAATGAACCTCACAGCGTTCGGAAAGTGGAATTCCGTGATGGGCGGGAGATCGATCTCACCCCTGATCCAAAGCAAGCGATGAATGACTACACCGCCTATATGATTACGGATATGCTTAAAGATGTAGTGACAGACTCCTCTGGAACGGGACAACGTGCGAATGTCGATGGCCTGGCACTTGCGGGAAAGACGGGAACTTCCAACTTTCCACCGGAAGAACAGGAGAAATTTAACGTCCCTGATGGCGGGGTACCGGATGTTTGGTTTAACGGCTATACCACGGATTATACGGCTACTGTATGGACTGGGTTTGATAGTGGACGAAGCAGCGGGTATTTAATTGGGGAAGAACAAGAGATTGCCAAGGATGTTTTTCGTCATGTGATGACAAATGTCCATGAAGGAGAGGGAACCGAGGACTTCTCGCAGCCGGATTCTGTCTGTGAAACGGACAGTGAACTATATATATGTGGAAATGAACCGGAAGAAGAGAAAGAAGAATCGGATGAGGAAGGAACAGAAGAGGAAACTACAGAGGAACAAGTAGAGGAAGGCGCGGAAGAAGAGAGTCCAGAAGCGTCAGAAGAAGAAGGTACGGAAGAAGAGAGCCCAGAAGCATCAGAAGATGAAGGCACGGAAGAGGAGAGCCCGGAAGCACCAGAAGAAGAAGGTACGGAAGAGGAGAGTCCGGAAGCATCAGAAGATGAAGGCACGGAAGAGGAGAGCTCGGAAACACCAGAAGAAGAAGGCACGGAAGAAGAGAGTCCGGAAACACCAGAAGAAGAAGGCACCGAGGAAGAAAGTCCGGAAGAACCGGATGAGGAAGATGCGGAAGGAGATAGTCCAGAAGAACCAGTAGAGGAAGGCACAGAAGAAGAGATCCCGGAAGAACCGGATGAGGAAGGTGCGGAAGGAGATAGTCCAGAAGAACCAGTAGAGGAAGGCACAGAAGAAGAGAGCCCGGAAGAACCGGATGAGGAAGGTGCGGAAGAAGAAAGTCTAGAAGCACTAGAAGAGGAAGGCACGGAAGAAGAGAGTTCAGAGACACCGGACGAAGAATTGGATGAAGAAGAATCCTCGGGAGAATCAAACGAAGATGAAGCAGAGAATGAGACGAATGGTGGAGAGGAAGCCTAAAACGATGAAACGGATGAGTAGGAAGATCTGCCATCGCTCTTCTTTATCCGGTATTGGCCCCTCCCCTGTGATCACTGAGATACAGGGAAACGAACTCTCTGCCTAAGGGAAAAGTATCAAGAATGTAGGATCTAAAAAAACTGGCATTCATTAAAAATGATCTGCCAGTTTTTTATCTAGTAGCCAGGCATTCTTCGGCAAACTTTTGACTCAAAATTTAAAAATATTATCTTGAGTATCTACTCATAAGCATATACAATAATGATGAGCAGTATGGTATAGAGAAAATTGTCTTTAAAATCAGACAGGGAGGGTAATAGTTTGGAAAAATTAAAAAGAAAACTCGTAGGCGGGGTGCTTGTTCTTTCATTAAGCGGTGTACTTGCCGCCTGTACAGACGACCCGGAAGAAGATGCTGGTACGGAAGAACCAAGTGATGAAAATGGCAGCGAAGAAGATGGGGATGAGGAAAGTGCTACTGGCGAAGGGGGCGACTTGGTTCTAGCGATGGGATCTGATGCGGTGGACCTTGACCCTCATGGTTCCAATGATACATCTTCCACACATATCCGTACGAACATATACGATAAGCTCGTGGATCATGATGAGAACATGGAACTCTATACCGAGTTAGCAGAAGACTATGAACAAATTGATGATCACACGTGGGAATTCAACTTAAAAGAAGACGTTACATTTCATGATGGAGAGCCCTTCAATGCTGATGCTGTCGTAGCGACACTTGAAAGGGTAACCGATCCGGATTTTGCATCAGAAAAGGCATTTTTATATGAAATGATCGAAGATATCGAAGCGGTGGATGAATATACTGTTCATATAACAACGGAGTATCCGTTTGCCCCGCTACCGGCTCACTTGGCTCATGACGGCGGAGGCATGATCAGCCCGGCGGCGATTGAAGAGGATGAAAATGGCGATCGTAACTTGGATACGGAACCAGTGGGAACAGGACCATTTGAACTGGAAAACTGGGATCAGGGAAATGAAATTGTGCTCAGTAAATATGAGGATTATCATGGAGATCCTACTTCCATTGATACCGCTACGTATCAGGTGGTTCCTGAACAGTCAACGCGTATAGGTATGTTAGAAACGAACGAAGCACATGTCGCTGATGACATTGATCCCACGAATGCGGCCCAGTTGGAAAACATGGAAGGAGTGGATCTTTCTTCTGTCGAAAGCTTACGTTTGGATTATCTTGGGATGAACAATGAGGCAGAACCTTTTGACGATGTGGATGTACGCCGTGCGATATCTATGGCTGTTGATCAGGAAATCATACTAGAAGGTCTTTTTGATGGTTATGGAGAAGCAGCAATGGGACCGGTAAACCCCCTTACCTTTGGTTATAGTGATGATCTGGATCCACTTGAATACGATGTGGAAGAGGCTCAGTCTTTGTTGGAAGAGGCTGGTTATGAAGATGGGTTTGAAGCGACGCTTCTCATCGAGGATGGCGATCAAGTGAATACACAAATGGCGGAAGTCCTCCAGGATCAGCTCCAAGAAATTAATGTTGATATTTCTATTGAACAACAGGAATGGGGAGCATTGCTTGATACAACGGCAGAAGGTCAGTATGAGATGGTTCTTCTTGGTTGGACGACAGTCACAGGTGATGCCGACTACGCTATGTATTCCGTCTATCATTCTGACAGTCAGGGAGCTTCAGGTAATCGGAGCTTTTATTCCAACGAAGAGGTAGATGAACTTCTGGATGCTGGACGTCAAGAAGGAGGAGAAGACGAGCGAACGGAAATCTATCGGGAAGCGCAACAAATAATTATTGACGAAGCGCCCATTGTTCCGATCATTCATGATGATTTCCGCGCCGGCGTTTCCGATAGTGTCGATGGGCTGATTCACCTGCCTAATGCTGTGTATGATTTGCGGGAAGTGGAAATGGCCAGTGATGATGCTGATGGCGGATATTAATTCGCTAAATATTATTCCTCGGAAGTCCTGATGTGGCTTCTGAGGTTTTTTTGTGCGTGGAAGGTTCGTTCTCGATGATTCGCACAAATGAAGACTTTCTACATGAGCTCCATTCATGGACGGATATTATGGATGGATGTAGAAAAGCCGCTGACGCTGAGCGGTTTTTCTACATCGTTCTGGCTGAACATGCTGGAAGTGAAATATATGAGGATGGTCTTGCAGATGACGGCATTTATCGGCGCTTTCAATTTCCTTGTGCGGTTAAAATTTCTGGCCCCTCTGTGGTAATGGCAATGGTATGTTCAAATTGTGCCGATCGCTTTCCATCCTTTGTTCGAGCCGTCCAGCCGTCATTTTCAACGTACATATGATGTGTTCCCTCATTGATCATGGGCTCTATGGTAAGAACCATTCCATCTTCTAGAAGTATACCCTTCCCCGGGTGCCCAACATGTTGAAATACTGGATCTTCGTGGATACTACGACCAATTCCGTGGGCAAGAAGTTCACGTACCACGGAAAATCCCTGTTTTTCGGCGTGTGTTTGAATCGCGTGGCCGAGGTCGCCGGTGTAATTTCCAACGACCGCTTGTTGTATTGACAAATCCAAACATTCTTTTGTCACCTCGACAAGCTTACGAGTACGTTCAGAAACGTTTCCAATCATATAGGTCCATGCAGAATCACCTTTCCAACCATCCACATCAAATACAGTATCGAGGGTGACAACATCCCCAGTCTTCAAAGGGGTATGGGTAGGAAAGCCGTGGGCAATCACGTCATTTACCGATATACATGTGGCAAACGGATACCCTTTATAACCAATTTGTGCACAAGATGCCCCGTTTCTTTCCGCGAATGCCTCTACGAAATCATTGATTTCCATCGGCGACGTACCAGCTTTCATTATGGGACGAATGGCTGTATGCATTTGAGCAACAAGTTCATTTGGTTTGCGCATCGCTTCGATTTCCCTTTTTGATTTAAGATTAGGCAACTACTCACCCTCCCCTTCATACGGCTACTATAAGTTATGTGAAAACCTGTATGGAGGTTCATATGACTAGCAAGGTTGTGGTTGTGAAAAAAGAGGAAAAAATGAAAGCATCCGTGAGAGGCTCAGAGACCGTTCACGAATGCGGAACTTTTGGATGGTATTGGAGTTCAACCCCTCGTTTATTTTTTCTGGCATTGATTAAGGGGAAACAAGCCGCAATCCTACGACAGCGGTTATCACCATGCCCATGAACACTAGGCGCAAACGATCGGTCGATTCATTGTAAAAAATCATGCCTACGATCGCGCTTCCCACGGTTCCCATTCCTGTCCAAACAGCGTAAGCGACACCAAGAGGAATGGCTTCCATGGCAATGGATAGTAAAGTAAAACTGATAATGAATCCTCCGATAAGAAAGATAAAACCCGTTCTCTTTTTACCTTTTGCGATCTTTTGTATGCCGGTTACACCAACGACTTCAAAGAGCCCTGCGATAATGAGTACCAACCAACTCATGAGCGAGCCCTCCTTTCTGACGTATCACCTGTTACCATTTTCAACCCAATGACTCCCACAAGTAGAAGTGCAACAAATGCGAGCATCCAAAAATTAATAGGAGCATTAAAAAAGACGATATCTACGATCACTGTCCCAACGGTTCCCAAGCCGGCGAAAACAGCATAAACCGTACTGGTAGGAAGTGAAGTCGCTGCTTTTATAAGAAGTGTAAAGCTGACAACAATAGCGATGGCCGTTAAGGTCCACGACAGCGTATCATTTGCATATTTAAGTCCTGTTGCCCATCCCACTTCAAAGGTAGCGGCAATGATAACAAGGAGCCATTTCATGTTCATTTGCAAACACCTCGATTTCTGGTAAGATGTTGAAAGAATTAAAACTAACTAACGTTAGTTAGTATACCATGCGATCATATGATAGGCAATTGATTTTTATACGATAGGAGGAAGTCATAGATGACAGATCGTACGCGAGACAAAATCATCCAAGCAGCACTTTCATCATTTGCCATTCGTGGATATGACGGCACTACGCTTGCACATGTTGCCGGGTCTGTAGGGATACAAAAACCATCATTGTATAATCACTTTTCGAGTAAAGATGAATTGTTCTTTACAGTGGCTGAGAAGGTCATGGAAGAACTGATAGAAGTAATGACGACTAGCTCGAGCGTCCATCAGGAGAAGACCATTGATGAAAGAATATATTTAGTATTAAACGATAGTACGAATTTTATTTTCCGAAAGCATGAGGGGATGATGTACAAACGGCTAATGTTATTCCCGCCTGTAGCACTTGCTGAAGATTTACGGATACTTGGGCAAAAAGGAGATGAAAAAATCGATCAGTTATTGATGAATTTTTATGAGCAGGGGGTGACAGAAGGGGTGTTAAACGATGATTCATTTTCCGTGTTCAAAGCAGGTTTTTATTGTTTGATGGATGGTTTGTTTACGGAAAGTTTTATTTATCGTCAAGAAGAGTTTCAGGATCGTTTCGAAGGGGCATGGACGGTTTTTTGGCGGGGGGTATCAAAGGATAAGCAGCAAGTTTGAGGGTGGGGTTTTAAAACCTTGAAATAAATGCTCACGAGGTACAGAGATAGTGTATGTTGTCTAGCTTTTGTTTTAAGTCAGGTTTGGGATGTTCAAGTCCAATAGACAGGCGTAGCTTATCGTCTTTTTCGGAATGATGGCGTGTGTCATGGAAGCGCGGTGTTAAATGAGGGTTTCGGCATCGCCGATGCTTACATGCGATATAAAAAAATGGGCCGAACAGGTATAAATTTTTTTAATATCTCCCAAACTATGATTAACTAAAACAATGAGAGGAGATCGACTATGAATAAATCAGATTTAATTCAAGTAGTTGCTGACAAAAGTGAAATGACGAAGAAACAGGCAGAAATTGCCGTTAATGCAACCTTTGATGCTATCACCGAAAACTTACAAAGCGGTGACCGTGTTCAGTTAATCGGTTTTGGACAATTTGAAACGAGAAAGCGAGAAGCAAGAAAGGTTCGAAATCCGCGAACAGGAGAAGAAATCCAAGTGGCAGCAAGCAATGCGCCAGCCTTCAAACCAGGAAAACGATTGAAAGAAGCTGTAAATCTCTAGTGGCTCCATGTTTCGATATGTTGGGATAAGGTATGGACTTCTCCAGGAGCAGTTCGCTGTCAATGAAAACACTTAAAGTGCGTGTTCAAAAAGGAAGACAAAACCATCCGAGCAAGTCAAGGAGACGTTAGAGCAAAAACGCCCCTTTCAAAAAGTCCACACATTTTGAAAGATATGTCTGTATCTCAATTTAGGCAAGCTTTACAGCCTGATCGTACCATTTCGGGGTTTTGTGCAAAAACACCAGGGTATGGATTTCATACGTGAGAAACTTTAGAAGTAAGACGACAAAGAGATACGAATGCTATTTTTCCCGGACTTTTTGACATCATCGATCAAATAGAAAATATACAGAAGGTGCAGTCGAGCCAGTGGCTGCACCTTCGCCTAGTTTCAGAAAGGAAATGGAAAGTTCCCCTCTTATCCCGGTCGTTATGTTATCGTTAAAAGGGTGAATGTGCTACCTGGCATGGAGATGAAGGGGTTGCCTGGATGTCGAGAATAAACGCTTATTTATGTACGGTTGCCGGTGCCGCTAGCTGGGGCCTCATTGGGTTATTTATTACACCCTTGTACGAAAGAGGGTTTACAGCCTGGGAGGTTGTTGCGATTCGAGCGGTGATTTCTTGTACATTTTTGCTTTTGTTAATGCTGATTTTTTTCCGCCCGCAGTTACGCACATATGCCCGTGATCATATATTTTTTGCTGGTGCCGGCATTTTAAGTATTTCATTGTTTAATTTTTTTTACTTTGAAGTTTTTGCAAGGTCTAATTTATCTCTTGCAGTTACTTTATTGTATACCGGCCCATTGTTCGTTACCTTGTTGTCACGGCTTTTCTTTAAAGAAGCTTTTTCTCCACGTAAAATGCTCGCTCTTTTATTTGCGATTGTTGGTTGTGCATTTGTTGTTGGTTTGTTTCCATATTGGGAAGCTCAAGTGCCTTGGGAAGTGCTCGTTATGGGAGTGTTGTCCGGTTTTTGCTACGCGCTTTATAGCATTTTCGGCAAGGCGGTGACACATAGGTATTCAGCGCTTACGGTCACGACGTATACGTTTTTATATTCAAGTATTTTCATGCTGTTTACAAGTAATCTATGGGAAAATATCGATGCATTCATCTATCCGGAAGTCTGGATTTCGGCGATTTTACTTGCCCTTGTGGCCACGGTGCTTGGTTACGTCCTCTATACGACCGGTTTAAAGCACATCGAGGCGAGTAAAGCTTCCATATTGGCGACCGTTGAACCCATTGTCGCTGTTGTTACCGGTGTCCTTTTCTTAGGCGATCATCTTCTATTTTGGCAAGTCATAGGAATTGCCCTCGTTCTTTATTCGGCTGTGCTTGTCGCTGAGCGGAGGAAACAAGTGGTAGCATAAATGCACAAACCTAAAGGAGATGAAAGACTATGAGCGATAGAAATGGACAATTACGTGCGAATATCCAGCCGGGTATGGACGTCGAGATTGTATTAAAAAAAGATCAAAAAACAGGCAAACGAACAACCGGAAGGGTCGAGGATATTTTAACAAACACCCCTCATCATCCTCACGGTATTAAAGTTAGGCTTACAGACGGTCAAGTTGGGAGAGTAAAGAACATCAGCCACCAATAAAGAGCAGAAGGGGGATGAAAGCTTTTCGCCGAATTCCTTACCCGTAGCGTCGAATTATCGTTTACGTGCGCTGAATTCTCGCGTAATTTCGCCGAAAAAGTGTGCCCTGCTGCCGAAAAGGAGGAAATAAGCACCGATTGAAGGAGCTGCCCTTTTGGGGACAGCTCTTTTTTACGGTTATTTATTCAGCAGCTGCTGATTTTTTGAACCTGAAGAAGAAAAATAGCATCGACACAACAAACGCTAGAACCAAGATCAGCAACAGAGGCCATGTTTCCAGCAATGAAGAAGGTTCATCCATAAAGGTTGTTGCCCGTAAACCTAACACGGAGTAAGTCATCGGCAGCCAGGGGTGCACATATTGAAAAGGTCCGGCTACAACTTCTACAGGAAAGGAACCTCCGCTGCCGCCGAGTTGGACAATCAATAAGATAATCGCGATAAAACGCCCCGGGTTATCTAATAGGCTGACGAGCATGAAAATCAATGTTAAAAAGGATAGGCTGACAAACCACATAAAAAAGGCGAACCAGCCGGGGTTTGTCAGCTCTAATTCCAACATGAAGAAAACGACCCCTAGAAGTGCGAGCGATTGTGCAACAGCGACAGACCATACAACACCTATTTTTCCAGAGAACCATCGCCAAGCTGTTTTGTGTTCTGTCAATGGTTGATAAAACGGATAAATAATGGAAAGTGTCAAACCTCCAACGAATAAAGCCATGGACAGGAAATAAGGAGAAAGGCCTTCCCCGTAGGAATACTCATTGAAATCACGATCGGCACTCGTTTTCACCGGTGAACTGAAAAGAGCCTGCTGATCTTCATTTAACTGGTTTTCTCGTAATGTATTCTCTAATGTCTCCAAGTTTTCTTCGAGCTCGAGAGCCCCGTCGTCGAGGTCAGCGAGGCCTTCTTCAATCTCCATCCCGCCTTGTAAGGTGTTCCCCATTTGTGCGGATAATTCGCTCGTTCCTTCGTCAAGCTCTTGTATGCCCTCATCGAGATCTTGCACGGCTGTTTCGACTTCAACGATTTGCTCGTCTACAGTCGCTAATATCTCATCAGCTTGGGACAACGATTGATCGAGATCAGCCAACGTGGTGCGTGCTTGAGGGAATATTTCTAATAACTCAATCTCCCCTTCACCAATCCCTTCGGGGGCAGCATTTCGAGCATTTTCTAAATCCCCGTGGACTTCTGTTATCCAATTTGAAAGTTCCTCTTGGCTGCTCGAAATCGAATTTATTGTTTGAGTAAAACCCTCCTCCATCGATTCAATTTGCTCAGAGACTGCTGTTGTACTATTGTCCATGTCGTCAATGGTCTGATCCAATGAAGTGACGATTTCATCGAGTTGGTGACATGGTTGTGCGTCCAGTGAGCCAACCCCCTCTATCGCTTCCTCCAAGGAATTAGCGTAATTTTGGAGTTCCTCATCTTCTGGATAATTTTCAGCAATATACGAAGACAGGGACTCTGTTTGCTCTTCAGCTTCGTTAGCGTCGTCTACTGATGCTTGAAAGTCGTAGCAAGTCCCGACAAATGTTTCTAAGTCACTTGAACGCTCTTCCGCTTTATTTTGCCAGTGATTCAGTTGATCGTTGATCTCGCGAATGTCATGAAGAACATCTTGGGCTTCTTGTACATATTGTTCATGACCTTCAAGCCGCTCTTCCAAAGCAGAAAGACTTTCTTCCGCTGATTGGAGGGAAGTCCGGGCTTCTGACCAGTGCTCATTTAGAGAAGTGAGTGATTGTTCCAGCTGTACGGCATCCTCGCTTTCCAGGTACGTGCGGGCAGCTGTAACGTCTTCCTGCATTTCGCCTATCGTCGTCTCTAGCTGGCTGATTTCGTCACTGTTTTGATAGCGTTCAACAAAATCTTCTACTTCTGTCCGTAACTCATTTGTCCCTTCGGCTGCTTCACTTGCGCCTGCTTGTAACTCATAAGCTCCGTCGTCTAGGTCTCTTAGGCCTTCGTTTAAGCTACCCATATTTTCAATAGCAGAAATGACACCTTCCGCCACTTCTTCGGATCCATCCCGCAGTTGTGTTACCGCATCAACCAATTCACTGTATGCATCATCGGCAACTTCTACATACGTTTCTGTCAACGTCTGGGAGAGTTCTTCTTCGATTTCCGATATGGCCTGACTTCCCATCTGGGCACCTGCAAAATTATAATCTTCATTAATATCATAATGGATCATGCCGGAGTGGGGGTTATCATCTTGCAATGACGCCACATCTTCAGAAAATGTCGCTGGGATATGGGCATAAAAATAATAATCCAAGTCTTCAAGCCCCCGTTGGGCTTCTTCGACATCAGCGACATGCCAGTTGAAATCCTGACTTTCCAGAAGTTCCTCTACGAATTCATCACCTGCCTGGATGTCTTCTCCATCCATTTCGGCTCCTTCGTCTTCATTTACAATCGCTACGGGAAGTTCTTCAACTTGACCATAAGGATCCCAAAAGGCCCAAAGTAGAAGCCCGCCATATAACACAGGGATGATCATGATCCCCAAAATGGATATCAGCATTTTTTTATCTGCTATAATCGCTTTCCATTCGTCAATAAAACCTTTCAATGGTAACCCTCCAAATTTTTCTATCTCGATATATTCGACCAAATGACTATTTTGTCGTTTTGGTCAATTTATAACAAAAAAAGCGGTATCGCTTACTACGATGATCGAACAGCGATACCATAAAAGATATGATTCTCGAACACTTGAAACATTTCCTCTTTCGATAGGGGCGGTTTTTTCTCCTCCCAATCCACGATAAAAGCAATATAAAGTTTATAAATGGTGAATGCTGTAATTTCCGTATTCACCACGTGCAGCCGGCCTTGCTCGACCCCTTGCGCGATTGCTCGTTCTAATGAATCCAATATAAATTGTTCGACCTTTTGAATGGCAGAAACTGCTTCCTGTGTGCCGTGAATGTTCACTTCTTCGGTCAAATGAATGAGCAATTGGTGCTCTTTACGATATTGCAACGTTTCATACAATGCACGGTGCACCTTTAAAAGCGAGCGTTCGTTTTGATGCAGGACACGCTGAAAAATGGTGTCCAAGTCGTTTAAGATTTCATCCATCACCGCTTCGAAAAGTTGCTCCTTGTTTTTGAACTCCGTATAGATCGTCCCTTTGCCGACATGGGCGAGTTTAGCGACGTGGGCTACTGTTGTACCTTTGTAGCCAAAAAGGGAAAACGCGTTTTTCGCGGCGTTTAAGATCGTTACACGTTTATTCGTAATCATAAAAAGTCTCTCTTTCAATAAAATGACCAAATGAATAAATTGGTCATTTTATAATAACATAAATGATTGATTAGTCAAGGAAGTGCTGTGAATGAGTCGGATTTTTCGCTTAGAAATCGGACAATGAAAAAGCTCTTTTGTCAAAAAAACCGTTGTTGTTTGGAAGGTAACGTATAAATCGGAAAAAAGACTAAATACTATTTTGTGATGCAAATGAGTAGGAAATAAAGGAGAGAAATGTTCTCATGTCCAAAAAACCAAAAATGAATTCAACGGAACTCGGTGCATTGTGGATGACATACCAACAGAAAACCGTAATTTTACGGATAATCGAACACTTTATTGAGACATCGGAGGACAAAAAAGCAAAAAATTTAATGTCAGGGCTATGGAAAGACCTACACTCAAAAGCCGAGAACTAAGAACGATGATTCAGAATGAGGAAGCAGCAGCCCCGATCGGTTTTACGCATGAAGACGTAAATCTTGATGCGCCAAGATTATTTGAGAACGGTTTTGATATTATGTTTAGTCGGGTCTTGAAAAAAATCAGCATGGGTCTATATGCCCTTCATTTATCGATGTCATATCGTGAAGATGTTGTAAAGTTTTATAAGGAGGTTACCCAAATCACGCAGAAATATTATAATGATTTTACTCAATATTTACTGGAAGAAGGGATCCTTCCTACCCCGAACTATGTAAACATGCCGAAGTCGGTGGATTATATCAATGATAAAAATTATATGAAAGGTTCGAATCTTATTGGTCATAAGCGATCGCTAAATACCATCGAGTTTGGTTATCTTTACCAGGGTATGGAGACCAATGTTTCCGGTATGCAATTAATGGCAGGTTTTTCTCAATGCGCCAAGAGTGAAGAGTTACAAAAATACTTTATGAAAGGAAAAGAACTTTCGAAAGAAATCATTCAAGAGACTGAGAAGATCCTTCTTCAAAATGATATTCATCCCCCTTCTACACCCGGAGGCACCGTAACAAGTTCAACATCGGCACCTTTTTCTCAAAAACTCATGATGTTTACCACATATCTTCTCTGTAATTTTTCGCTTGGAAGCCAAAGCTTTAACGCTTCTTTCAGCTTACGTAATGATTTGACTATAAACTCAGGCATCATGACTAAAGATGTATATGAATACGCACGTGAGGGTATTATGATCATGATCAATAATGGCTGGTTAGAGGAACCACCGAAAATGGATCTTTAAGTCTGCGAAGTCTTCTTTGATATCATTCTAAGCCCGGGTATCTCATGACTACCCGCTAAAAACGACTAAATGAGGCCCAACCATGCTACATTTTCATGTAATTGGATGGACCTCTTGATATGAAAGACTACCTCTAATAGATTGTTCAAAACGTCCGAGAAAAACTCCCAGACTACTAACAGTGTAGGTGATTGACGGCAAAACTATCCTACTCTTCAGAATTAAGTTTGTGATTCAACTCCTCTATACATTGCGATCCATCCACTCACGCAAATGTGGAAAATGCTAACATACAATTTTTCATTATAATCGTATTTGATATTTGATGTCTGTATAGAAGAGATCCCGTGAAAAAAATAACCTGGGAAGTCTGATTAATGCTTCCCAGGGAGGGAACTAGGCTTTTTCCTTTGATTAGGGAAAAGATTTGCCTATGTTCAATTCTCTTTACTTCCAATGAAAACCGTCCAACGATTTTGATCAATAATCGTTTGCCCCGTAGTTACTCCTTTTTTCACATGAGTGACATACTTCTCCAATTGCTCCTCGCTAAGCTCGTGAAGAATCGAGCGGCCTTCACGTTTGTAAATGGAATCTGCCCACTCGGCCACAGACGGATACACTTGATGAATTTCCCATAATGTCCTAGAAAAACAAGATTGAAATCCTGTGGTCTGCAATTGATCGATCAAAGATTCCTTAGGCACACGGCGTTTGTTTTCCAAGTCTTGTAATTCAGGAAAAAGTTCCAATAAGTACCCGCGGACATGGCCGGGAGAGCCTTGTACACGGCAATCTTCCGGGGTCCGGTTTTGGATCACGACATGGCCGCCCACACGCAATATACGTTTGGCTTCCAAGAGAAAAGGATCTAAGTCATCGAGATGATGGGTTACTGCCCGGGCAAATACAACGTCTATACTTTGATCTTCGAAAGGAAGTTCATAAGCATCCCCTTTAGTAAAGCGAAGGTGGGGAGCATTCTTGCGAGCTGTTTCTAGCATGGGCTCTGAGAAATCCACTCCTGTTATGCTAGCCCCTTTTTCTGCCAGGTGAGCCGTGTAAAGACCGGCCCCGCATCCAACATCGACGATTTCCTTATTTTCAAGCGTTACAAATGAAGATAGTTTCGTATACCAACGAGGATCAATGTCGCGATTTGTGTACATATGGCGATGTCTTTGTTTATGAAAAGATAATGTCATAGCTTCACAACCTTTATCTCTAGTATATACTAAAAAGCGTAGCAGGTCTTTCGAAAACTGTCGATAAAGACAGTATAATCGCTAATACTTACAGCAGTCTTACTCATCGTGTAAAATGGATGCAGGAAAATGAATGGGATGCATAGTGCTAAGCATAAAGGAGTGAACGGGGAAATGAGGATTAACCAGACTCGGTTGATGGAAACGATTGAGACAAGTTCTAAGATTGGTGCAACAACAAATGGCGATTTGCATCGGCTGGCTCTTACTCATGAAGATGTAGAGATGCGCACACAATTGGTTCACTGGTTAGAAACGGCCGGACTAGACGTTACGGTCGATGATTTTGGCAATATGTACGGAAAAAGGGAAGGAACGAACCCTGAACTTGCGCCTGTGGTGATTGGCTCGCATTTGGATACGCAACCTTATGGAGGGAAGTATGACGGTGTCGTCGGTGTGCTTTCAGCCTTAGAAGTGATTCGTACGTTCAATGATGAAGGAGTGAAGATGCCTCGACCGATCGTTATTGTAAATTTTACGAACGAGGAAGGTGCACGATTTGCCCCGCCTTTGCAAGGGTCGGGAGGAGCGCTTGGCGAATTATCTAAAACAGATATCTATGATACGGAAGACCAGGAAGGGACACGTTTTGAAACAGCCCTCGTGGAATCAGGTTATCAAGGAAAAGAAAGCGAGCGTTTAACAGGGGCGCATGCTTTTGTTGAATTACATATTGAACAAGGACCGGTCCTCGAACAAAAGCAAAAATGCATTGGCGTCGTCCAAGGGATTCAAGGTATGGCATGGCTTCAAGTGCACGTGAAAGGGGAAGCGGATCACGCCGGCAGCACGCCGATGTCGGGACGCAAAGATGCTCTCGTGGCTTCTTCAGCAATGATTACCGCTCTATCCAGATACGCAGAATCGGTGGAAGACTTGCACATTACTGTTGGAAGGCAACACGTGCATCCGAATGTACCCAATGTGATCCCAAGTGAAGTTACGTTTTCCGTTGATATGCGTCACCATGATGATCATATGCGTACAGGAGTAATTATGGCGATCCGCAAGATTTTATCTGATACGTCAAAAAGAAACGGTGTTGAGTATACGCTCGATACAAATTGGCATGGGGATACTGTTCATTTTTCCGAAAAGGTTAAAAACGTCATAGCAGAAGAAGCCTCCGCCTTGCAATATGACGCTGACCAGCTTTATAGCGGTGCTTCCCACGATGCCAAACATATGAGTCAGATAACGGATACCGGGATGATTTTCGTGCCGAGTGTCGGGGGCAAAAGTCATCAAGAGGCGGAGTATACGAGTGCTGAAGATATTGAAAAAGGGGCCAATCTCTTACTGAATGTGACGAAGAGATTGGCTAAAGAAAAAGAGATTTAAGAAGTGACAACGCTATTTCTTGATTTCATATTGAAAAATTCTGGTTGTGCTCTTGAAATCATATAGAGGACGGAAAGTGTGATGAGAACTTCTGGAAGTAAATAGGAAGCATTGTACACGAATGAATAGAGATACACATTCATTCCGTCAGGCGCAAGGCTCCCGAACCAAATAACACCCGAAATTCCATGGGATAAAAATCTTAGAAACGCCGCGAACAGCAAGCCGAGAAGTGCCCAACCTAATGATAACTTACCGGTACGGTTACGAATAGCAAATAAACCGGCCAGGCCGAGCGCTGCATAAGGAAGCGGATAATCCAATAGCAATTGGATCGGATGGACAATATAGGCATTGTACATGAGGTTCACGATCCCGACGAGGAGTCCTGTTAATACGCCTACGCGCCAGCCATGTCGAAAGGCCATAATGAAAATCGGAACCATCATTAAGGAAACCGATCCCCCCTGTGCCCATGGACCTGGAAAGCTGACGAAGCTCAATATCAACGCAAGCGCCGTCATCAACGCTACTTCCACCATCACTAACGTCCGTTTTTTCATAATAAAAATTCCCCTTTCTGTCGTCCACAGAGGGGGAAGTCAGGTTCATAGTACTGGGATCCGAACTCGCAATCTCAGTACTTCCCACTTCCCTACACTGGTATGAACCAGATCAGGTTCCAAGAGTTAGGACAATCGTCCCTCTCAGTCTTTCGACACCTCTAGTGGAAAAATGATTTGAAGATATATGCTTTATTATACGTATTTTAAGAATAATCGCAAGGTGACAGGGGCGAGTGAAGTGTTATTAAAGTTCATCGTTTTATCAAAAGATCAAAATAGGTTGCTATTAGATCAAAACCAGGGACGATACGCATGGCCGTCTGTTCATTGTGAGACGACTCACGTGGCTGTTACGTCGCATATTTATGATTTTTTTCTGGCGAAATACCACTTAAAAGTGAATGTGTTACGATGCTTTCTTCAAGATGGCAATTTGCGAATCTATGAAGTAGAGGCACTGGATGATGATCATCGACGATTCTGGGTAGATGCTTCCCTAGTCATGGAGCTTGTTGATTCGGGGGAACGAAAAGAATTCGCTGAATGGTTGACCAAGGTCAGTGATCGAGCAATTCCGTGGTTTCAGCCTGGGTGGCGTCAAGAAATGGAAATGTGGGTAAGGGAACAAATCCCAAGTCGGATCATTACATTTGAACAGGTGAGAAGCTGGGAACGGTCAGCGTTGTTTAAGATTCACACGAAACAAGAGAATTATTACTTCAAAGCTGTACCTGAGGTGTTTTCACATGAACCAAGCGTTCAGAACTTCATTGCAGAACTCTATCCCTCTTATGTTCCAGAAGTGATCGTACAAGATATCGAAAAAAATAGTTATATGATGCGGGAATTAGAGGGGGGCCTTCTCGGTGAGTCTGATCAAAGGATTCATTGGAAAAGAGCTTTGCAGCAAATGGTTACCATTCAACGTCAGTCTATCTACGATAATCGGGAACTTCAAAAATTGGCTTGCCCGGTAAGACCGATGAAGGAAGTTCTAACCAACCATTTGCCAATAGCCTTAGATGAATTAGTGACTAACTTTCGTATTCCAAGAGAGCACTACACTTCCTTAAAAGAGAGTATACCTTCGATGATGGCGCATGTTCATGCGTTAGAACACTCAAATCTCCCACTTGCTTTAGATCATGGTGATTTTTTCGGTGGGAATATTATTGTTCAAGATGGCCAGCCGCTCATCTATGATTGGTCGGACAGTTCACTCACCCATCCGTTTTTGAGTGTAATTGTGTTTTTGGATGAAGTGAAGGAGCTTTTCTCAGAAGATTTTCGCAACCAATTACTCGGTGTATACCTAGATAATTGGAGAGCGTTCGACACTTATCCTCGCTTGCAAAAGGAATTTCACCTTGTACATGTGCTTGCCCCTTTATTTTATCTTACCGTACACCAACGTTATATTTTTCCTGCATTCAAAGATAATATAGAGCACCAGCAGATCATTGATCATTACGTAGACCAATGGTTAGCAAACATCTAAAT
This sequence comes from Geomicrobium halophilum, assembly GCF_014207655.1. Taxonomy (GTDB): domain Bacteria; phylum Bacillota; class Bacilli; order Bacillales; family Marinococcaceae; genus Geomicrobium; species Geomicrobium halophilum. The sequence goes on from NZ_JACHHJ010000005.1 coordinate 224,069, forward strand.
TTGGCGCGCATATCCCTTCAATAGGTAGGGTGCAATGTACGTTCATTTCAGATACAATGATATTATCAAACGGCTTTAGAGATTCTCGGACCGTCAATTGGGGTGGATGGGCACGCGTGCAATATGGGTTTAATCAAAACGAGGAAGAAAGGATGGAGAAGATGTCCTTTACCATTCGTGAAATGAAAAAGGGGGACGCTTACGGTATTGCCTATGTTCATGTGAATAGTTGGAAAACCACGTACCGCGGCGTTGTTCCACAAGATTACTTAGACAGTTTAGACGTAAAAGAACGTCAGAAAAAATGGGAGAAAAAACTTGAAGACTATCCAGCGGAATCCAACTATGGAATTGTTGCGGTGAATGACCAATCCGATATTGTTGGTTTTGCGATTTGCGATGAGGCAGAAGAAAAAGATCCCGTGGATGGGGAATTAAATGCGATTTACATACTTGGTGATTATCAACAACAAGGAATAGGCCGCGCATTTTTGCGAAAGATTCTCGAAAATTTTCGTGAAAGGGGTTGGAAGACATTTGCCATCGTTGCCTTGGTCGACAACCCTTCCATGCCATTCTATGAAAAATTGCGCCCTCATTATCTCCGCTTAGATACGTTTACGGTCCATGAGAAAGCGCTCAAGGAATGGGTGATGACCTTTTCCATAGATGAGGTGGAGCATATGGTTGGTAAGAAACAATAGACATGCACTTGGCAAACCATACTTCCCACAGGTATATAAACGAGAGGTATAAAAGGAGCGAAAACCATGCATACACATCCATTTCCACGGCCCCAGCAGGCGGATTGCATTAGGGATTTAAACAAAACGGCGCGTGGAGATCAAACCGCAACCCTGGTGATCAAAAACGCAAAGGTCGTTAATGTGGTTTCAAATGAGATTTTGCCCAATACAGATGTTGCAGTGCAAGGTTCCCGCATTGCCTATGTGGGAAAAAATGCTGATCATACTATCGGTGAACAAACGTCCGTCCTTCAAGCTGAAGGCCGCTATTTGACCCCGGGTCTTTTGGACGGCCATTGCCATATCGAAAGCAGTCAGGTTACTCCTACCCAATTTGCCAGGGCTGTCTTGCCGAAAGGGACGACGGCTGGTTTTTTTGACCCCCATGAAATTGCGAATGTTCTTGGCATGGAGGGCATGAAGCTCATGCTTGAAGAAGCCAGGCAAACCCCGTTGGCCGCGTACATGCAAGTGGCTTCGTGCGTACCCTCTACAAATGAAACGTTAGAAACGAATGGTGCAGACATTGGTCCTGAAGATGTTAAGGAAGCATTTACGTGGGGACCTGACATGATCGCACTGGGTGAAGTGATGAACTTTCCGGGCGTCGTTCATGGCGACGAAAAAATGCTTTCAGAAATTGAGCAAACGTTGCGAGCGGGAAGGCCGGCAGATGGACATTATACATGGCCGCCGGAAGATGATCGAAGGCTTTCAGCATACACAGCCGCAGGGGTTAGCGGAGATCATGAAATCACAACAGCTGAAGATGTCATTGAAAAAATTCGTATGGGTATGTATGCGAAGCTTCGTCGAGGATCGGCTTGGCATGATGTAGTCGAAACGATCAAGGCGTATACAGAGCAAGGAATCGACACGAGACGTATGATTTTAGTCACCGATGATCGCAGCCCTGAATCATTAGTAGATGAAGGGCATATGGACTTTGTCGTTCGGCATGCCATTGAACAGGGTGTTCCTCCTGTGACCGCTATCCAGATGGCTACCATCAATCCGGCAGAGCGTTTCGGGATTTCCCATGATATTGGCATGATTGCCCCTGGCCGTTTTGCGGACCTCCTTTTATTAGAGGGGCGATTAGCAGAAATGAATATAGGCACAACGATCGCCGCCGGGCAAGTCATAGCGGAAAATGGGGAAATGGTCGTTGATTTGCCCAATTTTCCATTGCCGAAGCAGGCGATTCAATCTGTTCATATTGATAAAAAAGTAGTGGCAGCCGATTTCCGAATCGCTTCACCTACGGACCAAGGTGAAGCTCTGGTCCGTACGATTCAAGTCCGTGAAAATCATGTGGATACGAAAGAGCGTCACACTACACTCCCTTGCAACAATGGTGAGCTAAAGCTCGAAGGGGATTTCAGCAAAATGGCGGTTATTGAACGACATGGTGTCAATGGAAATCAAGGGCTCGGTATTCTGAATGGTGTCGGTTTGCAAGCACCTGCAGCCATTGCTTCAACGGTTGCCCATGATAGTCACAATCTCATGGTGATCGGAAATGATGACGAGAAAATGGCAAAGGCAGCCAATAAAGTCATCGACATGCAAGGAGGAATCGCCGTTGTGTCCGAGGCTGGCTTGACTTCCCTGCCTTTGCCGGTAGCAGGGCTCATGTCAGACGCTCCGTTTGAACATGTAGCCAATGCTTCCCGAGCAGTGAGCGATGCGCTGGCGGATGCAGGCTGTACAATGAACTACGCATTTATGACGCTTTCTCTCCTCGCTCTTGTTGTGATCCCTGATATCCGCCTCTCCGATCAAGGGCTCGTGAGAATTACGGATGCAGGTTTTGAAAAAGTTTCTTTATTCGTGGAGTAAGATAGATGCTTTTGATCCAGATGGAGCCGCCATTCGGATGAACAATTTCGGGGCGGTTGTTGTTTTAATGGTGGATGTTTGCCGAAATTGTGAAGAAATGTTAGGTTTATGGTAAAGCAGAAGCGAGGGTTCACCGATGACAGTAAAGGAACTGGAAGAAAAGCTAAATCTGTTGAAAAGTGATTACGTTCGCGTTCAGGGAGACGTCGAAAAAATCGAATCGGTTGGCGGCAACGTACGGCCAGCCACACGTCAATTACGGGATTTAGAGAAAGAAATCAGCCGCGTTCGTCAACAAATGAGAGAAGCGAACACATAACCTAAGGGTTTCCTATATGTTGCCGGAAGGGGCCAGCTACGAGTTCTCCCACATAAATAGGGAAACTCGTAGTTTTTTGCTGTGAGATGGGGGAATGGAAAAATGTTTGAAAGGATATTTCAACTGCAAGAACATGGCACCACAGTCAAACAAGAGGTCTTGGCAGGAATCACGATCTTTTTTGCGGCTGCTCATATCATTATCGTTAATCCAACGATTCTAGCAGACGGCGGTATTCCCTTTAATTATGCCATGATTGCGACCGTGTTTGTGACCGTGATTGGCAGCTTGCTTTTAGGTTTATGGGCAAATGTTCCGCTTGCGCTTGCTCCGGGTATGGGGATCAACGCTTTTTTTGTGTATACACTTGTGCAAGGCTATGATTTAAGCTGGCAGATGGGTCTTGCGGTGGTGATCGTTTCCGGAGTATTTCTTATGATTGCCACCTTTACACCTTTGGCGGCTGCCTTATCCCGTGCCGTTCCGAATTCATTAAAATTTAGCATCAGTGCTGGTATCGGTTTGTTACTCGTCATGATCGGTTTGCAAATGGGAGAAGTGATCGTTGCAGATGAGGAAACATTAATCACTCTTGCTCCCCTTGAGTCTCCGTCCCTGGCATTTACGCTATTGGGTCTATTGTTGATTTTGATCCTTTATGTAAAACGGGTGAAAGGGGCGTTTGTGATCGGCTTGCTGGTCACAACAGCTATCATTTATTTAACCGGATCAGGTGGTGGGGCCATTGAAAGCGAACCGTTAGATCTTGGAGGGTACATGGGGATCTTTACGACCGCAGATTTTAGCGGGTTGTGGCATGTGCCTTTTTGGATGGCTGTTTTTTCACTTACATTGCTGATCCTTTTTGATACGCTCGGTCTCGTTCACGGCTTAGTTCCACATGGAAAAGATGTGAATCGTGTTTACCAAGGCAGCGCGATTAACGCTGGGATCAGTGGTTTTTTTGGAACCTCGCCCACCGTCCTTGTCGTTGAAAGTGCAGCAGGCATGGCTGAAGGCGGGAAAACAGGGCTAACAGCAGTCACAGCAGGACTCCTTTTTTTATCCAGTTTTATCGTCATGCCTTTTATTTCGGGGGTGCCTGACGCTGCGATCGCACCGATTTTAATTATTGTAGGGATGTCCATGGCGGAAAAATTACGGGATATTCCAGGGGATTTCACTGAATGGTTTCCAGCGGGACTCACCGCTATTCTCATCCCACTAACCTATTCCATTATTGATGGACTGGCTGCAGGATTCATCCTTTATCCACTCATGAAATGGGTGACAGGCAGGCGTGCAGATGTGCATCCTTACCAATATGTGATTGCGTTATTATTCATTTGCAACTATGCACTTTTGTTGATGTAAGGAGCGCCGAATGAATGTACTTTCGCCAAATATTTTGGCCATTACGCCGAATAATCGTGCTAGGCGCTGAATTCCCCATTGCCTTAGCTGAATAAAAGAGTATTGCGATGAAATATGGGGTCCTCCCACCGAAAAGGCGATGAGAAGCGCCGAATAAGCGACCGCTAACCGTGAAAAAACTCCGATGTGATGGTTTGTTATCACATCGGAGTTTTTATTTCAAAAAGTCTGGGAAACATAGCGTTCGTATCTCTTGGTCGTGTTGCTTCCGCGCTCTTCGACTGCTCAGACCTTTTTGTCCTCTTTTTTGAGCACGTATTTAAAAGGATCGCCTTTGATTTTTATTTTTCGCTCGAATGGATCGTCTTCTTTATTCCTTTAAAGACCCCTGTGTGTAACCCTTCATGGTAGAGAGAAAAACGAAGTAATTCGCCAACCGTTTCGATTTGGGCTTTCCCAATGGGAAATGGCTCTTTCAACGGCTCATCCAAGTGAGAGCTTAACACGGTTTGCAGCTGATCGGTTTGGTTCCGCATAAAAAAGCGAATCTCATCCAGCGTCGGAGGTGCTTCCTCCCAATCTGCCGGGCTTGTACCACGGGCGAAGAATTTTTCGTAGCGAGCGGGGAGCTCTACTCTGTGAGAACTATACCCATTTACTAGCATGGCTTGGATGGTTCCGATGTGTCCCAAGTTCCAGCGAATGGAATTGTTATAGCCATTCGGAATGCGATCAGCGTCTGCTTCTGTTAGCTCCTTGACTTCAAACAGTGTGGCTTTCCGAACAAAAATGACCTGATTCCATAAATCCCTTTCATCTGTCATAATGAGATTCTCCTTCTCATTTATTAGTTTTATGATTCTGCGGCAGCTGCGCTTTCCTTTTCTTCTGGAAGTTCCTGGGTTTCATGCGGTGGTTTGATGCGTTGCTCAGTTTCAGGATCAAAGAAATGAACCTTGTTCATGTCAAAACCAAGTTCGAGCTGATCGCCTTGATCGATATTGCTCTGTGGATTAACGATCGCAGTAATTTCCTGATCTCCGATTTTCGTGTAAAGAACGGTTTCTGAACCCGTTAATTCAGCGATATCAATGGTAACTTGTGCTTTCGATTCTTGTAAGGTATCTAGCAAAGCTTTTTCCTCGTGCAAATCTTCAGGGCGAATACCTAAAGTGATGTCTTTTCCTTCATATTTTTTCAGTTCGTTACGCCTGTTTTCAGGTAGTTTCAAAGAAATATGATCATTAAACCAGAAGCGGCCCTCACGCAAATGACCTTGCAAGAAGTTCATCGAAGGTGAGCCGATAAATCCACCGACAAACATATTTTCCGGGTAAAGGTAGACTTGCCTTGGAGCCCCGATTTGCTGGATGAAGCCATCTTTCATAACAACGATGCGGGAAGCCATTGTCATTGCTTCTGTCTGATCGTGAGTGACATAGATGGTCGTTGTTTTTAAGCGCTGATGTAGTTTAATAATTTCAGAACGCATCTGTACCCGCAGTTTCGCATCCAGGTTTGACAACGGCTCATCCATCAAGAACACTTTCGGGTTACGCACAATGGCACGACCAAGGGCTACACGTTGACGCTGTCCCCCTGATAGCGCTTTAGGTTTACGGTTCAAATAATCGTCCAATCCGAGAATACGACTGGCATTCTCGACACGTTCCTTGATCTCTGCTTTTTTGAACTTCCGTAACTTTAAACCGAACGCCATGTTATCAAATACATTCATGTGTGGGTATAGCGCGTAATTTTGAAAAACCATTGCAATATCCCGGTCTTTCGGAGATACATCATTGACGTAATTTTCATCAATATATAACGAGCCCTCCGTAATTTCTTCAAGGCCTGCAATCATACGGAGTGTCGTCGATTTTCCGCACCCGGAAGGTCCGACAAAAACGATAAATTCCTCGTCAGAAATATTCAAATTAAAATCAGTTACAGCGGTTACATTTCCATCAAATCGTTTATAGATGTGATCGAGTTTTATTTCTGCCATTCCAGTTCCCCCTCTTTTTCGAATTGCTAGTGGTTCTCATAGCCTCATCGTAAACGCTTTCAATCATAAAAACTATTCGTAAAATGCCTAAACTTCACGAGTGGTTTTCGTCACTATGCACGAAAGGGGAAAACTCTCCGGTTAACCATAAGGCAATATAGGTACTTACCATGGTAGTGAAATGATTTAACAGCGGACCGTTGATTTCCTGAAATTTGTCGAGGCGGTATTGCAATGTATTACGGTGAATATGCAACCGTTTGGCTGCTTTACTAAGGTTGAGCTGCGATTGCAAATAGACGTGGACCGTCTCGAGCAACTCCTTATCCGTATCATTCAATAACCTTCGTTGCCAATAGCCTAAATGTATATGCTCGCTTTCTTTGAAAAGGTCTATGAGGGCTTCTTCAGATGAAGTGAAAAGAATACGGCCAGGAAACAATTGTTTAAACGTTTGAAAACGTTCGTATTCCCGCTGATGATTTTTTTTAGCAAGGTGAAGATCTTGGTGCTGGCTTGCTTGATACATACAAATATCAATGAGGAAATCTCCTTCCAATGCACGAAGAAAGGAGAGGAGATTCGTTTCTGGATCATGATCGACGCTCCTGGAAATGATTACGCCTTCAGTATCTGTATTCCAAATGATATGGCCTTCTAAAGGAAAGGCATTACGGAATGCCTCGGTAAACGCTAAAGGCTCGTCCGGTGCATGACTGAGGGAAAAATGATGAAAACGATAAGGAGCATCTGTATCAGGAGGGAAACTCCCGTCTGCGTGATCATTTAAATAAGCTGCCCATTGCTTTTCCTTGTTGTTGTAATCAATTTCTGCAATGGGCACACGTTTGAGAAATGTGTTCAGCAATCCACGTTCTCTTTGACCTAAATAATCATTAGGAAGCCCGATGATGTCATAGCGGTTCGTGTAAAACCATACATACTTTTCAGGGGAGGATACCTGTGAGGGATGGTGCACAATATGATCAGGATAAAGTTCTTTTAAATGCTGGATCATGTTGGCTCCTCCTTTAAAGAGCTAAGAAATGGATACGTTTTATCTAAATCAGTGTATTTCTTTTTAAAATATGTTTTTCGATGGCTGTGGCTACACCGTCATTGTCATTATCGTCCGTTGTTGTGTGTGTGATTTTTTTAACCTCTGTCTCTGCGTTCCCCATTGCAATACTAAGGCCTGCAGTTTTGAACATCGACAAATCGTTATAATTGTCTCCAATTGCGACCGTATTCTCTAAAGCAATTCCAAGGTGTTCTGCGATATATTGTAATCCGCTTCCTTTCCCCACTTCTGCAGGCATAATTTCGAGATTGTCCCTTCCCGAGGAAGTAATGTTAATTTCGCCATCGTTTTCCCAGGCATCCCGAATCATTTGCAATCGTTCAGGAAATAAAGAAAGGACGAGAAACTTATAGGCTGTAAAACGATGGCTGGGAATATCCTCAGGAGCAGGAAGCATTTGAAGCCCTATATCCTTAAGGTGTTGATCAGCCTGGTCACGGATACCTTCTTTTAGAACTTCACTATTTGGCTGAGTGCGGACATATTCGTGTAAATCATTTAAAAAGAACTGGTAGGCATCATCCGTTGCGTAAATGCCATTTGAAGTTGCCAAATGAAAATAAAAATGTCGTTCGTTTAACCAAGAAGCGATGTTTGTAGCGGTATTTATGTGGAGATGTTCTTCTTTTAAAATCTTACCGTTACCCTCGGCAATAACCGCTCCGTTTGCACATACATAAGCCTCAGCAGGAATGTCTGCTTTCGTGACAATTTCTTTTGCGTCATCTAATGATCGTCCGGTAGCAATGACAAAAGAGTGCCCTTCGTGTTTCATACGCTGAACGACTTCCGCTGTATAGTCGCTCACATATTTCTCTGAATGTAATAGTGTTCCGTCCATATCGATGGCTACTAATTTCATTGAATTTTACACCTTCTTTTAATTTGAAGATTAACGATTTAAGGATGATAATGGGCACAACATTATGTATTTCCTTTAGACTATACCTTAATCATTTTACAATAGACGAGGAGTGGACGAAAGGTAGAGGCTTCTTAAGGATAAAAAGGACGGTTTTGTATGGACAGAGGAAAAATAAAAGGGATAGTGGTCATCGCTAGTGTTATACTGATGGTGATTTTTGCTTATCAGGCCGGCGATGGTTGGAACGCTGCAGATATTCAAGATTATATAGACAACTTCGGTTTTTTTGCGCCGTTCCTCTTTCTTCTTCTCAGTTCCCTTCGCCCTGTTATTTTAGTGCCTGCATCGGTATTAGGATTTGCAGGTGGGCTGCTCTTTGGACTCTGGGGAGGAGTTGTGCTAACCATGATAGGTTCCTTACTCGCTGCCACGCTAGGATACTTTATGGCGGAGTTTGTAGGAGCAAAATGGATTGAAAAAAAGACGCAGGGTGTGCGGCTTCAAAGCTTGAAAAACCAACTTTTACGATACGGTTTTTACTATGTTCTGTTTTTGCGATTAACTCCGATCATAAGCTTTGATCTTATTAGCATTTTAAGTGGGATTACTAGGGTTCCATTTTCAAAATATATAGCAGCAACGGCGCTTGGGATTTTGCCTGGGGCATTTTTCTTTACATTTATGGGTGCCAGTGTGGCTGCTGGTGATATGGCATTGCTTCTAACGATTCTAGGCATAGTCCTTCTCGTATTTATCGGAGGTATGATCTTCTATGTTGTTAAAGGGGTTGTTCAAAAAGACCGGGAAAAATAGGTGTGTCAGCTTGCGGGGTGAGGGAGGTCAGCGTTTTCACTTTCAGTGACAGCGCTGCTACTAGCGAATACGGCGCCTCGCACGTACCTAAAACGTATCTTCGGAAAAGAAATCCCCTTTTCCTTCGTGCGTGCGAAGTGAATGCTTTCTTGGTGCCAGCAGGATGCTCGAGACGAGCTTCCTTGCCCTCCAGAGCATAAGAAAATCTAGACTCGCCATTTTGGCGATAAGCTAACATTTTCTAAAACTTCTCGGCGCTTTTTGTCCTCCTTTTGAACACGGAACTTAAAGAAAGCGTTCATGAATGGAGAGGCAGAAGGAAATTTGGACTTCATACTGCCGGTCAAAGTCCATGGTGGATATCTCCCCTAAACATTTAGAAATATATGAAAAAACCGCACAATGTAAAAAAACTTCAAAAACATACAGGTGACGCATATATTTCGGTTTAAATGGGTATTGTTTATTAAGCACCTAATCAATGAAAATAAAGGAGGACATCATAATGAGTAAAAAATGGTTGTATTCTCTACTATCTGGTGTTTTTGCGGTAGGCATGCTTGCAGCATGTGGTGACATGGAAGAAGATCCAGGTGCACCACCGGAAGATGACGGTATGGGTGAAGAAGAAGGAGATATGTAAGAGAAGAAAAACGCCAGCTCTAACAGGCTGGCATTTTTTCTTCTAAAACGATTGTTTAAAAAATCCAGCCATTGTTATATCATTGATATTAAATTCATAGGGAAGTTATTGGATTTTATGTAAGTTGAAAACTTTGAAATACAACTGTAAAAAACTTGCTTTCTTTTACTTATAATGGAAGTAATTAACGTTTGAAATCTTTTTCTCTTCCCTTTTCAACAATCATAACCCTTGCGATAATAATATCGGAGGTGATTACGCATGAAAAAATATTTAGTGGCGTTATCCGCATTTCTACTTGTTCCTGCCGGAGCGATGGCACAAGACGAAGAAGACAAATACTTAGAAGGAGAGGATACAAGCAACCCCTTATTCAATGTCCAAGAGACCGACGGAAATTGGAGCTTTGAAACGAATGATCTTGAATCTTTCTTTCAAAAGCTTGAAGACAGGTTTAACATTGAAATCAGTTACCCTGAATTTGATCAAGCAGAAGATGAAGAAGGGTCAGAATCTGAAGCCAATAACGATGGTTCCGCTGAAGAAGGACATGAACACGAAGAACAACAACAAGAGGAAGGCCAGCCTGAATCTGAAATGAACGGTGCTTCCACCGATTCAGATCAAAACAATGATTCAAACTCCGAGGGCGACAGCAGCTTTACCGAAGAAGTCATTGAGCTTACAAACGAAGAAAGAACGTCCCATGGCCTAGAGCCGTTAGAAGCTCACGATGAACTTTCAGAGGTGGCGACTGTAAAATCTGAAGATATGCGTGATAGCGATTATTTCTCCCATGATAGTCCAAATTATGGTTCTCCATTTGATATGATGAACGAATTTGGTGTTGACTACAGAGGTGCAGGTGAGAATATTGCTGCTGGACAGCAAACACCTGAACAAGTCGTTGACGGTTGGATGGACTCTGACGGACACCGTGCCAACATCCTCAACGATGACTTTACTCATATTGGTGTTGGTTATGCTGAAGGTGGCAGTTACGGTCAATACTGGACGCAAATGTTCTTAACAGAATAGAAAAGATAAAAGGCAGGTGAACGTAATATCGTTGACCTGCCTTTTTTTGGCAGGTAAGAAAGTATAACTCAACTTTCTTATCTGCATAAGTGCAACTAAGGATTTCTCCATAAAAGCTTGGCGAAAAGCCAAGTTTTCTAATATTTTCCCCGAGTTTTTGAACAACTCTTAAAGTGGAATGATGTATAAAAACACGGCAAAAAAATGGGCCACTGAACCAGCAATGACGAATACATGCCAGACGGCATGATGATAGGGAAAGCTCCGCCACATATAGAATAAGGTGCCGACGGTATACAAAATGCCGCCGCTCAAGAGCAGCATCGTTGCTTCGCTCGGTATTGCTGCTACAAGAGGATTCCAGGCAATAATGATAATCCAGCCCATTCCAATATAGAAAATGGTGGATAATATCCTGAACCGTTTAACAAAGAATGCTTTAAACGTAATTCCTACGACAGCAACCCCCCAAACGATCCCAAAAAGTGTCCAACTTAAAGCCCCTTCCAATGCATGAAAAAGGAAAGGGGTGTACGTTCCGGCGATAAATAGATAAATCGCAGAATGATCAAAGATCTCAAACAGATCTTTCGCCTTTCCCTTTGGGAAACTATGGAGTAAGGTTGAACAGACATAAAGAATGATCATGGTAACACCGAAAATGGAGACGCTCACGACGTGTAACGGCGTCCCAACCATGGAAGCATGCACAACTAATAGTACGAGTGCCGCGATACTAAGTATACTGCCAATGCCATGTGTAATGGCGTTAGCGATCTCTTCTTTTTTTGAAAAAATATGAGTGTTGTCTAGCACAGCGCCACTCCTTCCTTGTAAAAGCTCTCGTGTTTTATTATAACGCAGTTCCATCCTTAATGCGATTCATACCTTTTGATACAAGCAAAAACCGGATGAAAGATGTTTTCTTTCACCCGGTGCTATGCATCCTATAAATTATATCTATAAATACCATTCGTTTTAACGTGCAAACACATGATTGCCAATCGTCTTTGTTTCTTCTCTTGTTGCATTCCAATAATTTGTAGCTTTTTCAGGGTTATAGAAGAAAAGGGAGTCCCCAGCTTGTCCTTCATTAGCCAATGCTTCTCGGGCAGCTTGTTTAGATTCCTCGCCGGCCGGTTCATGGATAGATCCATCAAGAACAGGGCTAAATTGATAGGCACCCTCTGGTGTAACTTCGTGAACCACTTCGTAAATGGAATCAGGGAATTGATCATCGGCCACACGGTTAAGGATGACGTGACCAACGGCAATCTTCCCTTCATATGGTTCCCCTTTTGCCTCTGCATGAATGATGCGGGCAAGAAGATCTTCTTCTTCAGCATTTGCAGAAGTTGGAATTTCTAATTCTTCACCTGCTAAAATACTATCGTCCGGCTTTCCATTGAGTTCTTTAATATCCTCTATCGATACTCCATAATCCATACTAATAGACCAAAGAGATTCGCCTTCATTTACTGTATGGGTGCTCGCCCCCGCTTGTGAGATGTTTGTGAATGCAAAAAACATTGCGATCGGCAATACAATAGTCTTTAAACGTTTCATAGATGAATGCTTCCTCCTTTTATGCTTTTTACGAGAGTAAAGGTAACAGGAGCAGGTCAAGATTGCATTAGGAAAAAGAAGCCAGTTGAGTTTCATTAACTTGTTGTTTTTGACATGCTAGTAATGAATGCGCTTTCTTTACAATTTGATTACACGTGTTTCCCCATCTGTGTAAAGCCTATGAACAGGTGGTCAAAAAGTCAGGGATCTTTGACGATAGTGATTCAGTCTCATACTCAGCGGGGTTCGCAAAAAGTCATATGTTTGTCCTCTTTTTTAACATGACTTTAAGAGAATTATAGACATCTTTTCACATGATTCCTTTCTTCCCGTTAGTAATATTTACAGCATTTCATGCTATAATGGCGTCGACTGAGAGTAGGTGAATGTTCATGCAAAATAAAAAAAATAAAATTTGGTTTATAGTTATTGTTTTCATCGTCCTCCTTTATGGTGGGATTTATTGGTATGTTGTTTTATCACAATAGAAAAAGGAGGCCTCCCATTCTTGGGGGCGTTCATTCAACTCTTTATGCTTGTATTGAACAGATGTTAGTAGTGTAAAAAAGTAAGTGAAAAATGATAATACCTTGTAACGCTCAACATAAGGAAAACGACTGTTAGGAGGGGAGGGTATTCGTGTATAGTACGTTTGACCACCTCTACGAGCAATACCATCAATCGATCTACCAATTTATATTCTATATGGTTCGAGACCAACATATAGCCGAAGAGCTCGTACAAGATGTTTATATTAAAGTATTAGGGTCTTATAAAGATTTTGATGGAAAAAGTAATGAAAAGACTTGGCTGTTTTCTATTGCCAAACATGTGGCAATTGATTACATTCGTAGAGAAAACCGGCAAAAGAGAAAATGGTTCGGTATGGTGGTTTCTGATGAGAAAATTGATGCTAAAGATCCCGATCCACTCCCTGAACAGGTGATGCTTGAAAATGAAGAAATACGTGTCGTTTATGAAGCCCTAGGCTCCTGTTCGCTTTCGCATCGGCAAGTGCTTATCCTACGTTTTATCGAATCGTTATCAGTAAAAGAAACAGCCAAGGCTCTTAGTTGGTCGGAAAGTAAGGTGAAAACAACGCAACATCGAGCAATCCAGCAAGTAAAAAAACGTTTAAAAAACCATCATAAATGGAAGGAGGGGGGTCACGAGACGTATGAATGATCCGGAAGACATCGAGCGTAAATTGCAAGCGCTTAATGGCGTCAAGGACAGACGAAGTAAAGATGAAGTGTATCAGAACATCCAACTGAAAATGAACACAAAAAAACAACCGCAACATCGCTTTAGAAAATCAGTGGTATGGGGGCTATCTACGTCTGCTGCTATTGTTTTGACGGTTATCATCGTCTCACAATTCCCCCCTCCAGGTGGGCAGGAACAATTTACCGCTGATGAATCATCAGAAATGGCAGAAGAAGATGATCATGAAGAATATACAGAATCTGAAGATACGGCAATGGAGAAGGATGATTCCATTTCTGCTAAAGATGAAATAGATTTGGAAGAAGCCCCCCCTGAAGAGGAAAATATCCGTCCAGATCCAGAAGTGGAAGAAGAAACAATGGAGGATGGACCAGGGGAGGAGGAGACATCAGATCAAGAAAAGGTAGAAGAAATGGAAGAAGTATATACGGATATTCACTATCGGCAAGCGGTGCAAAACAACGATGATGCTTTCCTAACCCTGCCATTTTTAGCTCCAGATGAGGAAACCATTGTAGCGGTAACGGCTCAACATTCACTTGCAGGTGATACGGATCGTATAGAAGAAATCCTTGATCAAATAAATTCAAGTGATCTAGGGTTAAACGACTCCCCTTTGCAAGCAATAAGGGACGAGGAAAATCAGAGTATAAATGCAGATGATCTGGATCATGAAAAAATTACCCAAAGTTTGAATGAAGCTGCACGTTATGAAACAGAGGAAGATTTGGAAGAAGCCTTCCAATGGGAAGGGGCTGACGCTGAAGCCTCCGCGGGTTATTACTGGCTTGCCGCCAATGAAAATGCTTATCTTGTAACAGGGAAAAGCTTAAATATAGGAAGTGAAAATGAAAAGGATCTTCAAGAAACATTAAAAGAAATGGAACGAGAAGAGGAGGACCGGTACCATTCAGTTGTACCCGAAGGAGTAAGACTGGAATATGTGGATATGATGAGTGAAGGAAGTGTAGCGTTGACGTATTCAGGCCTGGAACAATTGAGTGAAAAAGCGGAATCAGAATGGTTGATGTTTATCGAAGGTGTGTTATTAACGGCTGCTGATTTTGGTTATGATGAAGTTGAATTTGAGGGTGACTTGGGAGAGGTTGAACAAGTCGGACCTTATGAGCTGGATGAAACATTACACCCGCCCCGAGCTCCGAACTTTGTAGGAGAAGTAGGGGACGATCGATAATCAGCCGCTTATTATAAGAGGATGTTCAAAAAGTCCGGGAAAAATAACTTCGTCGACTTGCTTCTGCGCGCCTCACGTTTGAAAACCATATCCTCGAAAAAGAAAACCGCTTTTTTTCATCGTGCGAAGGAACGCTTACGAAGCAGCCAGCTGGCGCTTTGCTCCCCGGAAAAGAAACCCTCCTCTTTTCCTTTGTGAGAAGTGAATGCTTTCGTGGTGCAGCAGAATGCTCGCAACTGCGTCTTCTCGAACTCCTCGGCTCTTTTTGTCCTCCCTTTTTGAACACGCACTATAAAGTAGTTTGTATCGGAAATGATTTGGCGCCGAATCCATTGCACAGAACCCCCGTTGCTTCCACTGAATAACGTTGGTTTCTACGTGGAAGGATCCGCCGAAAAGGACATTGTTGAAAATCTGTGGTAATGGTGTCATTACCGCGGATTTTTTTCTTCTTAGGGAGGGCCTTTTGCTTTTTCACGTCTGTTGAATGGTGGGGACAAGAAACGGAAGGGCTGTGTCCACAGTAATGTTAACAGGAGTGACTCCGGCATCTTCTCCATCTGTATCTATATTTGCAATGGGAGTGGTTTCTAATTGCAGTTCCGATATTTGAGCGTAAAAGAAGTTATCGTTTTCATTATTTTCTGGTTCTTTGATGTTATTTCTTCCGGCTTCTACCCAGGCTTGTAACAAGGGGAGACCTGCATCTTTTACAATATACATATTCAAGCATCCGTCGTTCAGAGGATGTGTCGTTGGTAAGGGAAAAGAGCCAATATGGTTACCGTTCGCAATCAGGATGAGTGCAGCCTCACCTTCGATCACCTGGTCATGATACGTGATTCGATACTGGTAATATTGAGGTTGAAGCGAGGTTTTCAAAGCACTCCAAAAATAACTTAACCTTCCGATTTGCTCCTTTAAAGGCTCGCTAATATGACCGGATGCATCCGCAATCAGGCCAACGGAAAAGAAATTAGCAAAGAAACGGTCATTTGCTTTGGGAATGTCAATGCTTCGACTTTTTCCTTTTAACAGAGCATGCAGAGATTCTACTGGATCGGTAGGGATATTGAGTGTACGTGCAAAATCGTTGCAGGTACCCCCGGGGAGAATACCAATGGTCGGAGAAGCGGGCAGGGTCGCGAGACCGTTGATACTTTCATGTATAGTTCCATCCCCTCCGTAAATAAAGATATGATCAAAGGATGAATCACAATTTTTACAGATTTCCTCCGCATCCCCTTCTTGTTTGGTAGGAGCGAGGGTGACTGAGAAGCCCCCCGCTTCTAAAATTGATCGTAATTCATTCATAGAGTCGTTTTGTTTTGCTAATCCTGCTTGCCCATTGTAAATGAGGAGTGCCTCTTTCAATCGTATCATCTCCTTGTAAAATGAGGATGCAAAAAGATTAAGGTCTCTTTCCTCTGGATTTTATGAACTTCTGTTAAAAAAAGTTTGATACAATTCCAGCAACAACAAGAATAATAAAAAGGATGCCTAGGATATTTGCTACAAGAGAGCCGTTCATGCGTGGGCCTCTTCTTTTCCAACGAGTAGGATTAAAGTTTGGAGAAGAATCACCCCGCGGTGGAGGTGTACGTACATAAGGGATATAAGGCCTCGCTTTAGTTAAAAACAGTGGAGCAATCGCTGCACCTGATAAAGCGCCGATCAGGT
Organism: Geomicrobium halophilum; assembly: GCF_014207655.1. Taxonomy (GTDB): domain Bacteria; phylum Bacillota; class Bacilli; order Bacillales; family Marinococcaceae; genus Geomicrobium; species Geomicrobium halophilum. Next base: position 240,466 of record NZ_JACHHJ010000005.1, read on the forward strand.
GAGCCAGTGTATTAATGTTTGGCATTAAGAAAGTCATGATTAAACCGATAACAAGAATGATTTTTACGATCTGTCTGCTCATGGGATCAATAAGATGTTGTTTAAAATATATCATGTAAAGATACATACCAAGCAGGCCGTAAATGGCGCCTGATGCACCTACATGTCTGTACTCAGGATCATTCAAAATGAAAGTGGCAATGTTTGCAATCACACCTGTAAGGAAATAAAAGGTGATAAACTTACTCTTGCCGAGCATCTGTTCAAGCGCGGGGCCGAATAGAAAAAGGGCAAAGGAATTAAAAAGCACATGAGATATATCTGCATGTAATAGAATCGGTGTAATCAGCCGCCACCAATCACCTTCCGCAATGCCTTGATTCCATCCTACGAAGAGGGACTCAATAAGGAGGCCGGGAAAAAAGATGCCAAAACGGCCCAGGGTGACTAGCAAAAACAAGACGAGATGGATGCTGATGAGAATGGTTACCACAGGATAATTACGCGTAAAAGAATAAAACGTTTCGTTGCGGATGAACATGAGACCACTCCTTCGAAGATCAAGCACGTTATTATTTTACCATATCAAGAAGTTAACCATCGAATGTGGAGTTACAGGAGGAAAGATCAATTATGATTGTAGGGACGGGGATCGACATCGTTGAATTTCAAAGAATCGAAAAGGTAATCGAGAGACAACCGCGCTTTATTTCACGGATTTTAACGAGTCGAGAACAGGAAATAATGTCCACATTATCAAAACAAAGGCAGCTGGAATATGTCAGCGGAAGATTCGCGATAAAGGAAGCGTTCGCGAAGGCCTATGGCAGCGGGATTGGGAGCAAATTGAATTGGAAAGACGTAGAGGTGTTGCAACAACCCAGTGGTGCTCCAATGGTCGTTTGCGCTAAGATCGATGATTCTATTCATATTCACGTGTCCATTTCCCATTCCAATTCTCATGGAATCGGACAAGTCATTCTTGAAAGACGATAGGTTTTTCTTTCCTCTCTTTCAGACAAGCGGGAATAAGTCTCCAGGTTGTCTCATAGGATGTATTGCGGTTAGGAGGGGCCTGACATGTCTGTGAAAGGGTATAGAAGCAGCGGAGTGGGCTGCTTCACATAATTGAATGTCTTGGATTGCGGGGTGCTGTCATGACGGAAAAAGCGGGCTGATCAATATAAACAATGGTTGTGGATGAGCCATACGTATAAATACGTGTTCAAAAAGGGCCGGGTCGTTCGAGAGCAGTCTTCAGTCATCGGACGTATTGTTTCATAACGTCTCGCACGAAAAAAATGATCTTCTTTTTCGAGGGAGGTTTCCCGGACTTTTTGAATGTTCTTTATTAGTTATCTGCTCGCAACCATTATGGCAAGACGGTAGTCGTGTTCCTTTTTAATGCCAATCATCATGATGAGAAACGTTCTAAGAATGAAAGTCTGGAAACGATGTCACCCACTAAGAGGATTCATCCCTTTTACAGGCATTTCAATCAATCTTTCAACAGTTGCTTAAAAAGGTGCCCTCCTTTGTCGTTACATCTGAGACAAAGGAGAGATAAGCGGTGAAAAAAACAAAGTGGCTATCTTTGGTTGCTATGGTTTTGGTCGTCATGCTGACGGCTTGTGGCGAAAAATCCCAAGAAGAAGTCGTAGAGGAGCTAGAGGAGACGTTACAGACAATGAGCGGCTATCAGACACAAGCTACGATGACAATGCAAACAGGGGAAGAACCGCGTGAATATGATGTGAGTATTGATCACATGCAAAACGAGGAAAATCAATACTATCGTGTAGAGTTGCACAATGAAGATGAAGAACAAAACCAAATGATTCTTCGAAATGACGAAGGAGTATTTTTACTCACTCCAGCATTAAATAAAAGTTTTCGTTTTCAAAGCGATTGGCCAAATAATAATAGCCAAATGTACTTGTATGAGTCATTAGTCTCTGATATTTTAACGGATTCAGATCGGACATTTGCCGTCGAAGAGAATCAATATGTCTTTGAAACGAACACCAACTACCAAAATCAAAACCTTCACCAACAGGAAATTGTGCTCAATAGCGACGACCTTTCCCCGCATTCAGTGCGAGTGTTCGATGAAAATTATAATGCACTCGTGGAAGTTGTTTTCCATTCGTTTGAATTAGACGAGACATTGGATAGAAATGAATTTGACATGGATGCGAATATGGAGGATATGGATGAGCCGGCAGCTGTTGAAGAAGAGGAAGAAGATATCCCCATAGATGTGTTTATGCCTTCGTATGAACCTGCAAATACGGAATTATCAGATACCGAAGAGGTAGAGGTAGATGAAGGAGGAAGAGTCATTCTCACATATGAGGGTGAACGGCCGTTTACGATTATCCAGCAGCCCGCCAGTGTTTCTGCCTCAGCGGGGGCCACACCCACCGATTTAGGACCCGGAGAGCCCGTCCATCTCGGTGATGTAGTAGGAGTAAGGTCAAATAACACGATCACGTGGACGAACGATGGGGTTGAATTTATCCTTGCTTCAGAAGAGTTAGCCCCTGAAGAAATGGTTGAGGTAGCTGCATCCATGACCTCTACGTCAACAAAATAAGAGCAGCAACACGGACTCAGATCTTTTCTGGGTCCTTATTTTTGAACATCCTCTTTGAAGGAAAATCCACGTATGCATGCACAAAAAGTGCGTACTCCCTCAACAGTTGACACGCATATGATTTCGTCCAATAATAAAACAATAAAATATGAGCAATAAGGAGAATGAAGTGTGGAGCCTCACAGAAATGATTACCGAGACACTTGGGTCGAGGTTGACTTAGAAGCGATTGCAAATAATATAAAAGCGGTAAAAACACTTCAGGGGAAAGATGTAACCGTGATGGCCGTCGTTAAAGCGGATGGTTATGGGCACGGGAGTGTTGAGGTCGCTCAAAAAGCGATTGAGGCGGGCGCTGAATTTTTAGGGGTTGCGCTTTTAGAAGAAGCGGTTGAATTGAGAGATGCGGGAATCCAGGAGACTCCTATTCTCGTCCTTGGGCGAGTGAATCCTCAAGATGCACGAATAGCCCAGCAATATAATATTTCTGTCACCGTGTTTCAAATCGAGTGGGTCTTGGAGGCGAAAAAGCACATCGCCTGTGACGAGCGCTTGGATATTCATATTAAATGTGATACAGGGATGGGGAGAATTGGCCTAACGGAAGAACATACGCTTCTAGAATTGTTAACGATCATTCGCTCTGAAAACGCTTTGAATCTTATGGGGATTTACACGCATCTCGCCACGGCTGATGAGTGGGAGACTGAGTACCTGGATAAACAATTAGAATATTTTCAGGCCTTTGTCGACCTGGCAAAGAAGACCACAGGTTCGATTCCTTATATTCATTATAGCAACAGCGCTGCAAGTTTAAGATATCCGGGGCACAACTATAATATGATTCGTTTTGGCATCTCCATGTACGGTCTTGTCCCCGCCATTGATACGGCCCCGGATATCCCTGTTTCCCTAGAGCCGGCCCTTTCATTACACAGTCGTTTGGTTCATGTGAAAAAGGTGAAGCCTTCGACATCCATTAGTTATGGTGCAACTTACCAGGCAAGCCAAGAAGAATGGATCGGGACTGTACCGATCGGTTATGGAGATGGCTGGTTAAGAAAAAACGCGGAGAATCGCGGTGAAGTGCTGGTTGCCGGGGAAAGGTGTCCAATGGTAGGAAGGATATGTATGGATCAAATGATGATCAAGCTTCCAAGGGAGGTGCCGATCGGGACAAAAGTAACGCTTATCGGCAGCCAGGGCCACCAAGAAATTAAGGTAGAAGAAGTCGCGGAACGCCTATCCACCATCACTTACGAAGTTCCATGTACATTAAATAGCAGGATCCCCCGATTTTATCAATAAATTCATCACTTTATGCACCCTCATAGGAAAGGGTGTTGCCATTTATGTCGAATGGAAGAAGTATGAGTAAAAATCTGCTTTTGCAAATTGAACATCTGAATGCTATTATTATGTACAGAGTCGTTAAGGACGTGGTAAAAGGTATGTGCAGGAGGTGTCTTTCTTGTCTCAGGAAAGCAGCAGGCAAATTAGGATTAACCTTCCTAATCATTTATTACAAGAGGTGGACTGGATGACTCAACGTGATGGGGTGAACCGCAACGATTTTATCCACCAGGCGGCTAAGAATTATTTGCATGAACGCAAGCACATTGTACGGGAATCCATGCAACAGGGGTATCTAGAAATGGCAAGCATCAATTTGAATATTGCTGCTGAGTCATTTGAGTTGGAAGAAGAAGCAGATTCATGGCTGGATTACAGGCTTATAAATGGTGTTTAACTTTTTGTCTTCATTTTATTTCTTTCTTCAAAAAGAAGCGCCTGGTCACTAGAAGTTGCCTAGATCAAATTTGATCGGCAACTTTTCGTTTTGTTCGCTGTGTTCTTGATCCCTTCCCTTTATTAATGTGGATAAGATATATTTGGCACTTCACATTGATTGCGCTCAGGCTTAATAAATGAAATAATAAAAGTATATATAGGCGTTTATAGGGGGGAGCAGTATGCATTCTTCGGTTGTAGATTTCATCTATCAAAACAAAGATATTTATATCAAGAAATGGCGGAGTACGCTCGATGAACTAGACCTAAACATCTATCATTCCAGTATTTCAAATGAAATAATCGAAGAAACAAAAGCAGAATTCATCGATTTAGTCTTTGGTACGTTATATACCGGAGAAGGAGAAGTGGCAGCCCGATTTAGACGTTTTGCAGATCGCTTAATTTATTATCACATTCCATTAAGTGAGTTTATTCGTAGTTTGCAATTGCTCCGTCGAGTGATTATGCATGATTTGGAAGAGCAGTCTACGAAAGAGCAATATGACCGGTATAATGTAGATTTGGAAGACTGGTTAGATGAAAATATTAATAAACTAGTGGATGAGTTCTCGAACGCTAGAGAGAACACAGTGAATTTGCAGAATACCGCTCTTAAGGAACTTTCTGCCCCCCTTATTCCCGTGTTCGATAAAATATGCGTTATGCCTTTAGTCGGCACGGTTGATACAGAACGAGCAAAACAAATTATGGAGAGTTTGCTAGATGGTATTATTCAGCACCGTGCTCAGGTAGTTTTGATAGATATCACGGGAGTGCCTGTCGTAGATACAATGGTCGCCCACCATATTATTAAAGCTTCCCAAGCAGTGCAGCTCGTAGGGGCGGAATGTATACTTGTAGGTATTCGGCCTGAAATCGCCCAAACGATCGTTAATTTGGGCATTGATTTGAGTAAAATCATTACGAAAAGTACGCTTCAAAAGGGCGTATACACTGCATTGCAAATGACTCGGCGTGAAATCATTACACTGGATGAACAACGTTCAACGGAGGTATAAGATATGAGAATACCTATATTAAAACTGGGAAATTATCTACTCATTTCCATCCAGGTGGAGTTAGACGATCAAACAGCTCTTCTATTCCAGGAAGATCTTTTAAATAAAATTCACCAAGAAGGCTCCCAGGGAATCGTTATCGACCTCACATCCGTTGATATGATTGATTCTTATATCGCGAAAGTAATTGGGGACGTTGTGGAAATGTCCAACTTGATGGGGGCGAAAGTCGTATTGACGGGGATCCAGCCAGCTGTAGCGATTACGTTAGTGGAAATGGGCGTTTCTCTCAACGGCGTCCAAACCGCTTTAGATTTAGAGCAAGGGCTTGAGAAATTGCAACAGGAATTGGAGGGTTGATGATGACCACTCAATCCTCTGTTGAAATCGGTACAGAATGGGGAATTGTCTCGGCGCGTCAAGCGGGTCGAGAACTTTCCAAGGGGCTAGGCTTTTCCAGTGTTGATCAAGCGAGAATTACGACGGCAATCTCTGAACTAGCAAGGAACATTTACTTATATACAAAAAACGGCGTCATCGGTTTGGAAGTTGTAAATGATGGTCACCGACAGGGAATTATAATTACTGCTCGTGATCAAGGGCCTGGGATCGAAAACTTGAGAGATGTGATGGTGGACGGTTATTCGACCTCGGGCGGTTTGGGGGCCGGTCTTCCAGGTGTGAAACGATTAATGGATGAGTTTGATATTCAATCTAATCCTGGTGAAGGTACCCTGATAACGACAACGAAATGGCTGCGGTAGAGAGGTGTTCATGAATGACTACGTATGAAGGATTACGGGATAGCTACAAACAAATCCTGTATAACTTTTTGCATCATAAGAATGAACAGAGTTTATATGAAGCCCAACAATTTAGTAAAAGAGTCATCGAAGAACAAATTTCTCCTGAAGAAATTGTAAGCATTCACCTTGAAGTTATAGAAGACTTATACCCGAATTTGTCTTCGGAAACACGTAAATCTTTTGAGATTTTATTAGAGGTAATGATCGGTTATGGAATGGCTTATCGTGAACACCAGATCTTGAAAAATAAACAACTGGAGCTTGAATCAGAGATCGATGTAGCTGCGAACATGCAGCATACCTTTTTGCCTAAAGAAATACCGCAGCTAGCTGATGCAGATATAGGGGTTATTAGTGTACCAGCTTCAAAGATGAGCGGCGATTATTATAATATTGTAAAAGATGGAAATGAATATATCGCCATCGCATTGGCAGATATCATTGGAAAAGGCGTCCCTGCAGCTCTTTGCATGTCGATGATCAAGTACGCCATGGATAGCCTCCCGGAACAACTGCTGCAACCTGGACAATTATTGGCTAGTTTGAACCGTACAGTAGAGCAAAACATTGCAGCGAATATGTTTGTGACGATGATGTATGCTTCGTATGATCCGGCCACACATATATTCTCGTATTCAGGTGCCGGGCATGAACCCGGTTTTTATTATGACGCAAGTGAAGACCGTTTCAATGAATTGTACGCAAAAGGGCTCGCTCTTGGGATTTCACGGGACACTCAATATCGGGAATATCAGCAGTCGCTTTCGGTAGGTGACTTTGTTGTTTTGTTCTCTGATGGTGTGACTGAATGCAGAAATGGGGATCGTTTTTTGGAACGGGGGGAATTAGCTGAATTAATTCGGAAATATCAAGATAAAACAGCTCAAGAAATCGTGGACAATGTTTATAGGGAATTAGAGAATTGGCAGGACTTTCAACTTCATGATGATTTTACGCTCTTGTTGTTAAGACGAGAGGTTTAGAAAGTAAATATAAGGGGTAATCAAAAATAGGCGGCCGTTGGCCGTTTTATTTTTCATCCGTGATTCGAAAAGGCAGCCATATCAATTCTGATTTGATTTTCAAAGTATCTGGTCTGGATCATAAAGCCGGTGTTGGCTGGATGTTCAGAACATAACAGTAGATCATTTAGCACAGGTAGTGTTCTAGACCTTTTCAACGTCCTCTATAAATTTCGATTTTTATTATTGAATGGTCTGCAGCTTAAGAGGAAACCATTAAAGAAAGGCAAACTCAAGGGGGATCATTGTATGAACTTAGATCTGCAAACAAAGGCTTTATCAGTAGGAACAAGGTTGTACGTTGGCGGAGAGATCGACGCGTATACAGCTCCGCAACTAAAGGAAGCATTAATGCCGTTAGTGGAAAAACAAGAGGCATATGTTATTGTAGACTTAGAGGAAGTCAATTATATTGACAGTACAGGTCTGGGTATTTTCGTTGGCGCCCTCAAGGCGGCGGACCAGCATAACAGTACGATGCGTCTCGTTTCCCTTAACGATCGCGTAAAACGTCTCTTTTCGATCACCGGTCTTGATGAAGTGATTGACATTGCCGAAAAAAGAGAGGAGACGAACCAATGACTGAGCTTCAGGATTGCATTGAAATGACGGTGCCTGCTAAGCCCGAATACGTAGGGATTGTGAGACTGACGGTTTCTGGGATTGCCAACCGGGTGGGCTATACCTATGATGATATCGAAGATATTAAAGTAGCCATGGCTGAAGCATGTACAAATGTCGTGGAACATGCTTATCAAGATGAAGGATCTATTTCTATTCGATTTAGTGTTTATCAAGAGTATGTGGAATTTAAAATTGCGGACTGTGGACAAGAAGCAAATGTAAACGCCCTTAAAAAATATAGGGGGCCCATCCAACCTGATGAATCGATTCAAGACCTTAAAGAAGGAGGATTAGGCCTCTTCCTTATCGAAACATTAATGGACGACGTCGAGATTAAGCAAGAAAAAGGCGTAGCCATTTTAATGAAGAAGTATTTACAAAAGGACGGGGTGGCACATGGGAGCGATGGATTCAAAGCAACAATCAACGAAAATCGATGAAGAGCAGATCTACCAATGGATTCGAGAATTTCAAGAATACCAGACAGAGGATACTCAGACGAAGCTGGTTATGCACTTTGATTCACTTGTGCGGTCACTCGCCCGTAAATTTTCCCGCGGCCAGGGTCACGACGATGACCTATATCAGGTCGGGATGATCGGCTTGCTCGCTGCTTTACGTCGTTATGATCCCAGTTATAATCGATCGTTTGAATCTTTTGCTGTTCCCACGATTGTCGGGGAAATTAAACGTTTTATCCGAGATAAAACGTGGAGCGTGCATGTTCCACGGCGTATTAAAGAGTTAGGTCCAAGGATCAAGAAGGCAGTAGAAGAGTTGACCACAGAATTGCAACGCTCTCCCCAAGTGCATGAGATTGCCCATTATTTAGAGGTAAGTGAAGAAGAAGTTTTGGAAACTATGGAGATGGGCAAAAGTTATCAAGCGCTTTCCGTAGATGGAGCCATAGAAGCGGATAGCGAAGGAAGTGTCGTCACCTTATTAGATCTCGTCGGTTCAACGGAGGAAGGGTTCGAGCAAACCGATCAGCAATTGCTGCTGGAAAAAGCATTTGCGGTGCTCACTGATCGCGAAAAAGAGATCTTACGGTGTACGTATTTCGAACATTTAAGCCAAAAAGAGACTGGAGAGTATCTCGACATTTCGCAAATGCACGTCTCTCGATTACAGCGTCGTGCCTTGCAAAAGTTACGTGAATCGATTCGGGTTGAGCCATCGGAGTGTTTATGATGATGAATATCATCGAAGAACAATATTTGAAGGTAAGAACAGCTGCTTATCAAAAAGAAAAACAAGGGTGCACAGTCTGTGGAGATGCCTATTATATGGTAGAAACCGATGATTATTTTTTGCTTGCACTCGCAGATGGGCTGGGGAGTGGAGAAATGGCCAAACGCTCTTCCCGGGCGGCTATGCATACCATCGAACATCTTAACGAAAGTGCAGCCATTGAGGAAGTCTTTTCTGCATGTAACCAAGCGCTTTTCAACGAGCGCGGAGTAGTCATGACACTCTTAAAAATCGATTACCGAACGAGAAAAATATTTTATGGAAACGTGGGAAATGTAGAATGCTATTTAAACATCGATAATGAGAGATGTTATCATCCTATTACTTCGTACGGGTTTATATCTGGCCGCCGCGTCTCTCCAAAAGTGGATCATTACCATTTTGATTCAGAAATGTCGTTTGTTTTATATACCGATGGCGCTCGATGCCAAGGCATGAAAGAAAACTTTGTGAGGCATGCCCATTCTCCGAAGGTATTTTTAGAAAAGATGGTCGAAAATGATACATCTGGCAAGGATGACTACACAATCATTACAGGGCACATTAATAAATAGTGGGGATCGGTAACCGTTTTGTCCACAATGACATAACGGTTTTTATTATTGCCACAACTGAACGGAAGCGTTGTTTATGATAGAGTGAGAGTAGAAGAGGAGGTCACATCTTTGGAAATGGAAAAGACAATTGAACAGATTGCACAGAAAATATTAGCAAAAAAGCAACATGTAAAAGCGATGATCGATTTACATGAAGAAGGTAATACGATTCCCTTTATTGCCCGTTACCGAAAAGAGCAAACGGGCAATGCAGATGAATTGAAAATTCGTGAAGCGTTGGATCAGTGGCAGTATGCCAATCAGCTTTATAATCGGCAGCAAGAAATCCTTCGTTTAATTGAGGAACAAGGAAAATTAACGGATGCTCTTGCCAATGACATTCAGTCAGCGACGAAGCTCCAGGAGCTGGAGGATCTTTATCGCCCTTATAGAAAAAAGAAACGAACGAGAGCTACGATTGCAAAAGAAAAAGGATTAGAACCGTTTGCAGAGCGGCTTTTTCAATTACCGAAAGAGGTAGATGTGGATAGGGAAGCAGATGCTTACATAGATGAAGAAAATGATATCAATAACCGCGAAGAGGTGCTAAAAGGTGCTCGGGATATCATTGCAGAATGGGTTGCGGATGACCCGGCAGTGCGGCAGCGGGCCCGCTCTTTAACTTATCATAATGGCCAGCTGCAAACGACGCGAAAAAAAGATGCCGAAGATGATACGGGTACATACGAAATGTACTATGAGTACGAAGAGGGGATTCGTCATGTCCCTGAACATAGAATTTTAGCGGCAAATCGAGGAGAAAAGGAAAAGGTTTTAAAAGTACAGATCACCGCTGATGTCCCCTTTTTAACCAATAAAATTGAGAATATGATCATTAAACGATTTGGTTCTCCAGCTGTATCAATCGTGCAAACAGCGATCGAAGATAGCTATAAACGATTAATTGCCCCGGCTGTTGAACGAGAGATTCGCAATGAGCTGACGGAGAAAGCGGAAGTCCAAGCGATTCAAGTATTTTCGGACAACTTGAGACAGTTATTATTACAACCGCCTTTTCTCGGAAAAATGGTTTTGGGCATTGATCCAGCGTATCGCACAGGTTGCAAATGGGCGGTGATCGACGAGACAGGCAAGATGCTGGAAACTGGAGTATTTTACCCTACACCTCCGCGCAACGAGAAAAAACAAGCGGCTCAAGTGCTCCAGGAACTAATAGAAAAATACGGAACACATGTAATCGCGATCGGTAATGGCACGGCTTCCCAGGAAACCGAAATATTCATCTCTGAGTTTCTGGCTGAAGCGGGTGGAGATGCAGCTTACTTAATCATTAACGAAGCAGGGGCGAGTGTGTATTCTGCATCCGAAGTGGCGCGCAGCGAGTTCCCTTATTTAGAAGTGGAGGAGCGAAGCGCTGTATCGATTGCAAGAAGGCTTCAGGACCCGCTTTCAGAGCTTGTGAAAATTGATCCCCAGTCCATTGGTGTTGGGCAGTATCAACATGATGTCAGTTCAGGAAAGTTAAGCGATTCACTTGATTTTGTCGTTGAGACGGCCGTGAATCAAGTTGGGGTAGATGTCAATACAGCCTCAACCAGTCTCCTTCAACATATTGCAGGGCTGAACAAGACGGTTGCGACCCAGATCGTAAAATATCGGGAAGAGAACGGAAAATATAAGACGAGAAAACAACTGACAGCTGTTCCGCGGTTAGGGAACAAAACGTATCAGCAAGCAGCGGGGTTTCTTCGCATTGTAGACGGAGAGGAACCGTTAGATAGAACTCCGATTCATCCGGAAAGCTATGCAGTTACCCAGGAATTGCTGCAGGATTTAAACCTTCAGGGCCAAGATATCGGTACTGGGTCTATTCAAGAAAAAGTGGAACAGCTGGATATAGCCGAGGCAAGTCAGCGGTTAAATGTTGGGCAAATGACATTAGAAGATATCGTTGAAGCACTTGCTCGTCCCCATCGTGACCCCCGTGAAAATTTGCCAGCACCTATGCTGAAAACCGGGGTTATGTCTATGGAAGATCTTGAAAAAGGGATGGAGCTAAAGGGCACCGTACGAAATGTCATTGATTTCGGAGCATTCGTGGACATTGGTGTCAAAGAGGATGGACTTGTCCATATTTCAAAACTTGCCCATCGGTTTATTAAGCACCCACAAGAGATTGTCGCCGTGGGAGATATCGTCACCGTGTGGATTGAGGACGTTGATACGCAAAAGGGAAGAATCTCACTAACGATGAAAAAACCAAAACAATAAATGAAAGCCTGCGTGCATTTAGGCGCAGGCTTTTTCCATTTGCAAAGACAAAGATACGGAAATGTTGTTATCATTGAAGGAGGTCAGAGGCATTCTTTTTCAAGTAGGTGTACCAACATTTATTGAGCATGACGATTTCATAGTGATTTTTTTCAAAATAGGCTTTTTCCAATTGTTTTCTAAGCCAATAAGGCATTTTCAGATCCCTCCTTGTGAGCGAGATCTTCAAGGACAAAAGCTCTAATCCATTATATGTAACAGTGGTTGTCAACGTTGAGGATTATTTTCACATTTATGAAAGGGCGATCAAAGTGAACGACGAGAAACGCTTACAACAATTGGCGGAAACATTATCAGAACGGTTTTTTCAGAAGAAATTCCGCCATCAAATTTCCTATAACTCAAGGTTAAGAACCACTGGTGGACGCTACTTGCTTGCAAGTCATAACATTGAAATTAATCCCAAACATGAAGTGCATTTTGGCCAAAAGGAGCTGGAAGCTATTATTAAGCATGAGTTATGTCATTATCACTTGCATCTGGAGGGGCGGGGGTATCAACATAAAGACCGGGACTTTAAACGATTATTGAAAGAAGTCGGCGGCTCGAGGCATTGTCAGTCTATCCCGGGAATGAAAAAATCTTTACCCATTAAATATTATTATACCTGTGAAGGCTGCCAAACCGTCTATCCAAGAAAGCGTGTGATCGATACAAAGAAGTATGTATGTGGGGGTTGTCGAGGGAGATTAAAAAAAATAGAAAAAAGTCGTTGACGGCAAAACAAACCCTGTGATACATTATAAAAGTCGCTGAAAGGCAATCGGCGAAAAACGACTAGGTTTTGAAGAGCTAAAAAAACTTACAAAAATCTGGTTGACAAGCGAATTTACATCATGTACCATATTATGTGGCTTTGATAGAAAAATACTTATTCCACAGTAGCTCAGTGGTAGAGCAATCGGCTGTTAACCGATAGGTCGCTGGTTCGAATCCTGCCTGTGGAGCCAGTGGAGAAGTACTCAAGTGGCTGAAGAGGCGCCCCTGCTAAGGGTGTAGGTCGCGCAAGCGACGCGAGGGTTCAAATCCCTCCTTCTCCGCCATTAAAATGGCCCGTTGGTCAAGGGGTTAAGACACCGCCCTTTCACGGCGGTAACGCGGGTTCGAATCCCGCACGGGTCACCATTTATCCCGGAGGGTTAGCTCAGTTGGGAGAGCATCTGCCTTACAAGCAGGGGGTCGGCGGTTCGAGCCCGTCACCCTCCACCATGCCAAAGGCGAATGCAGCTGACGAAGAGATTCGCCGCCATTACATCGATTTTCTAAAAGAAGCAAGAAGGTCGAGGAAGCAAATGAGTGAGAGAGTGAGCGTACAACCCGTACGCGATTCGAATGAGCGAATGTAGCTGACGAAGAGATTCGCCGCTTATTTTAGAAAATAGGGGCCTGTGGTGTAGCGGTTAACATGCCTGCCTGTCACGCAGGAGATCGCGGGTTCGATTCCCGTCAGGCCCGCCATTTTTATCGATTGGGCCATAGCCAAGCGGTAAGGCATCAGGTTTTGATCCTGAGATGCGCTGGTTCGAATCCAGCTGGCCCAGCCACATAAGGTCGCTGTCGGCCGAGGTAGAACATTTTAATAAGCGGGTGTGGCGGAATTGGCAGACGCGCTAGATTTAGGATCTAGTGTCTTATGACGTGTGGGTTCAAGTCCCACCGCCCGCACCATCTTACTTGCGGTCGTGGCGGAATGGCAGACGCGCTAGGTTGAGGGCCTAGTGGGAGTTAAATCCCGTGGTGGTTCAAGTCCACTCGACCGCACCATATTAACAAAGAGAGAGCTATGACCCTGAAGCTAACATTCAAGGGCGCCCGTAGCTCAATTGGATAGAGCGTCTGACTACGGATCAGAAGGTTAGGAGTTCGAGTCTTCTCGGGCGCGCCATTAACATTTATATATTTGAAAAGCTTTATTTTTTTGCAATTATACATAAATGATAGAATGGTTTGATCCGGGAAGTAGCTCAGTTTGGCAGAGCACTTGGTTTGGGACCAAGGGGTCGCAGGTTCAAATCCTGTCTTCCCGACCATCAATAACATGCGGGTGTAGTTTAATGGTAAAACTTCAGCCTTCCAAGCTGATAACGTGGGTTCGATTCCCATCACCCGCTCCATAGTATAAATGGGCCTGTAGCTCAGTTGGTCAGAGCGCACGCCTGATAAGCGTGAGGTCGGTGGTTCGAGTCCGCCCAGGCCCACCATCTAAAAATCATTTAAAAAATGGTTGACGGTGAATAGACAGCGTGTTATCTTAGTATTCGCGTCGTTGAGGACAGGAAAAACCGATAAACTAAACAAAATTATTTATTTAAATTTCCTGTTGACGCAAGAGAGATAACCTGATATATTGTAAAGGTCGCTTTTTGAGCGGCGCTATCAACAATTGCCCTTTGAAAACTGAATGAAAGCAAAGCGAAGCAAGAAAGAAGCCAGCGCGAGCACACCCCCGTGTGCGAGCGGAACCATTATGATGGA
>NZ_JACHHJ010000006.1 GCF_014207655.1 Geomicrobium halophilum
CTCTTGGTGCCGAGGAGATTGGTCTAGTCGGCGGGTTTGAATATGTAGATCAGTTGTCTGATTCGGAAATTGATCGCAGTGTGGCCAATTTTAATATGGATATGGTTGGAACGGCCTGGGAACCGGCCACTCAATTATATGTAAATGTGGTAGATGGGCAACCGAATACGGTTTGGGAGCAGGCAGATTCAGCTGCCCAAAGGTTAGATAACGACATCCTTTTCCTTTTCGAAAGAGGGGCGTCTGATCATGTTGCGTTTCATGAAGCGGGCATTGATGCTGCGAATTTTATCTGGAGGGAACCTGGAACCCATGATTTAGAGCCTTGGTACCACACTCCGGAGGACACCATCGATAATGTGAGCCCTGAAAAGATTCAACAGGTCGGTGATCTCATCGATTCGGCAGTATCTGATCTTATTCTTTCATAGGACAACGCTTGGTTTTAAATAAAAAAGGATATCGGAGGTTATGATGCTATGAAACTGGGAAAAACATCGCTTTTGCTTTTCGCGGGTTTTCCTCTCGTTATTTCCCCCATACTTCAGAGCGGATCAACAGCATATGCACATGCGGGGTTATCGGAATTTCCAGATCCAGTCGATGAAGAGTCCTGGGTATTGCCGAGGGATATGACGTGGGACGATTACCAACCAGTACCGGGGATTGATTGGCGGGATACGGAAATAGAAGCAGATCGGGAAATCCGGGGGGCCCTAATACTTGTTGACTTCCCTGACCAGGAATTTATTTTGAGTCAGCCTGAAGGATCCGATCCGGCGGGAAATCCGATCGCTGCGAGTGAAATTCCCGAGGAAGAGCTTGGGGAATGGTGGGAGGATTTCCTGAACACTCCTCAATCGCTTAATAACTACCGAACAGTCGATGAGTTTTGGCGAGAAAATTCCTATGGGGGTTGGGCTGTAGAACTGGACGCCTTTGGCCCTTATACATTGGAACATAAGGAATTTCAGTATGGGCTCAACGAATTTGGGCAACAAGAAAATATGCCTGAAGGTTATAGCACACAACATTTGGTTCCTGATGCTCAGGAAGCAGCTCAAGAAGACATTGAAGCCTCTGGGGTGGACTATGACTTTGAATTCATTATCCATTCAGGTTATGATGAATCATCTCTTTGGCAGGAATTTGGGGAGATGATGTTCGAGTCCCCTGAGGACGTCACGGATGAATTCGGATCACCTTTCGAAGATCACCCAAACTCGGCTACGACCCGTTATGTTGATTGGACCTCATGGTTTGCGGCTAAAAGTATTTGGTCTCATGCCTATCCGGGTGGATCTGTCCAGGCTGAAAATAGCGGTCAATCTGTTTTTGCTCATGAATTTGGCCATATTGAAGGGCTGGGGGATAACTACAACAATCCATATGCTGACCCTGTATCCCGTTCCTATTCAGGACCTTGGGAACTTATGAGCCGGGGGGCTTTCAATGGACCAGGCGGCCCTCACACTCGTTGGATGATTCCGGCAACGGAAGGGTCCAGCGCACCTTCTCATCATATGCTCAGAAATAAAATTAAACAGGATTTCGTTACTGAAGGTGAAGATTACCTTGAGATTGATCGTGATGATCTGGCTGCAGAAGGGCCAGTGTTCCAGGATATTTTAGCGCGTGCCGTACCGTCAGGGCCTGAATTTAATCGCGATGAATTACACGGTATTAACATCACTATGGATGAAGATTTGACGCCTAAAAATGATTTGGAGGATGATTGGCGCGCGGATATGCAAGCGGGCGAAGATTGGTACGATAACTACACGATTGAGGTAGTTGATCAGGTCGGCTTTGACTCCTTCCAGCCAGATGCGGGTGTGCTGCTCGCGAAGACGAAAGATGAAGAGAGGCCGCCGTTCATTTGGGCGATTGACGCTCATCCTGAGGATATCAACGAAGTGGATTTCGAAAGACCAGATGGAACAACGCAAATGCTTTCGAAGGGTGATTATCAACAGTTAGCTGATGCCCTCTTTAAAGCAGGAACTGCAGATGGGGTCGTTAGCGAATATAAAGATGAGCATAACCGCCTTCATTTTTATGTATTAGATAAAAATTATGATGAAGATGGGGCTCTTTCTTATCGTACAGCTGTCCGTCATATGGATGAAGCTGGCCCATATGAACGTGGTGTAGATGTGGACAAGAATACCGTTGTACGAGCCGAACCCGGGCGAGTAGCAGAGTATAACTTCAGTGTGACCAA
Organism: Geomicrobium halophilum; assembly: GCF_014207655.1. Lineage (GTDB taxonomy): Bacteria > Bacillota > Bacilli > Bacillales > Marinococcaceae > Geomicrobium > Geomicrobium halophilum. Next base: position 2,225 of record NZ_JACHHJ010000006.1, read on the forward strand.
TAATGGCGAAGAGACAGACTTGATTCGTCTTAGTGTCGACATTGAAGATGAATGGGAGTACATGTTAGAGCATGACGTTATTGAAGTAGAGGCTGGAGAATCGGTTGATGTTCCGGTATACGTCGATCTTCCCGAACATGAACAAGTTCCTTCTCAACTAACGTTCACTGCCACCTCTGAGACCGATGCAGAACAAGCAGCATCCGTCGATCGCGGCGCTGGAGTAAGTGCAGCGAGTATGGAGGCACTTGTTGAACAATATGAAGAGGAGGGAGTGTTTGAAAATAGTCAAGCTCCCCGTTCCTTAACGCGGCATTTAACTGCAGTGAGTCATTATGAAGAGCAAGGTGACACAGAAAAAGTGATCACTCACATGGAAGGTTTTAAAGATTTGCTCGATCATCAGCTAGATAATGTGCTGATTTCTCAAGAAGCGTTTGACACGCTCTATATGTATACAAATGAATTGATCGAGAAGTTAGATTAGAAGAAACGCCACCATTCTCTGTGGTTAGGCGTTTCTGCCACAGAGGATGCTATTTAACTATTAAATGAGGAAAATAAGTTGGTCACAATAAATAGAAGCTTATCACATCGTCATGGACCTTCGAATGATTTGGTTAAGTTGTGTAATAGATGTTTCCAAACTTTAGGTAAGATGGAGGGGCATTACATGAAAAAGTGGTCAGTGATGGCTTTAGCAAGTGTATTTTTGGTGTCAACACTATCAGCGACTGCGGCTAACGATGTTGGTGGGGAGAACCAAGATACGAATAACCCTGAGGATTTGCAACTCGGTGTTGATGTATTACTTGAAGATGAACTGGATGAGATTAAGGATAAAAACGTCGGTTTGATTACAAACCCTACAGGGGTCAATCAAAACTTAAACAGTATTGTGGATGTATTGCACCAGCATCAGGACGTTAACCTTGTGTCGTTGTATGGTCCGGAACATGGTGTGAGGGGAGACGCTCAGGCAGGGGATGATGTCGAATATTATATTGACGAAAGGACAGGCCTTCCGGTTTACAGCTTGTATGGAGATACAAGAAAGCCAACACCAGCAATGTTAGAAGATGTGGATATTCTCCTGTTCGACATTCAGGATGTAGGTGCCCGTTTTTACACTTACATCTACACCATGGCTTATGCCATGGAAGCAGCTGGTGAGAATGATATTGGGATGATGGTTCTCGATCGTCCTAACCCCCTTAGTGGTTTGGGTGTAGAAGGGCCGGTGCTTGAACCGGAATATTCTTCGTTTGTTGGGATGTACCCGATTCCTTTGCACCACGGAATGACTGTTGGCGAATTAGCCATGTTATTCAATGAAGAGTTCAATCTTGACGCTGACCTTACCGTTGTGGAAATGGAAGGCTGGGAGCGTGAGATGTACTATGATGACACACCACTTGAATGGGTGCTCCCGTCTCCGAATATGCCCACATTCGACACGTCCATCGTTTACCCTGGAGCTGCCCTTATTGAAGGAACGAATGTATCGGAAGGAAGAGGCACAACGAAGCCATTTGAACTGATCGGGGCGCCATTCATTGATGGCACAGAGCTGGCAGAAGACTTAAATGCACTAGATCTCCCTGGCGTTCAATTTAGGGCCGCGTATTTTACCCCTATGTTCTCGAAACATGAGGGAGAGCTTTCCGGTGGAATTGAGATTCATGTCCAGGATCTCGAAGAATATGAACCCATTGAGACAGGACTCCACATCGTGAAAATGATTCATGATACCTACCCGGATGAATTTGAATTTACGGACTTCTTCGACAGTTTGATCGGAAATAGCTGGATTCGTGAGGAACTGGAAAACGGGACAGCAATCGAAGAAATTACCGGGATGTGGGAAGAAGAATTAGAAGAATTTAAACAAACAAGAATCGACTATCTTCTTTACTTTGATGGTGTATCAGAAATAAAAGCCCTTGTAGAGGATTATGTGGAGCAGGGAGCATTTGCTAACGAAGAAGCTGCGCGTGCATGGCTGAATCACATGACTACCGTGGAACGTTTTGAACAGCAAGGGAACATGGGAAAAGTCGTCGAACACATGGAAAGCCTCTACCATTTACTCGATCACCAGCAGGAAAATGATCTGATTTCCGAAGATGCGTATCACACACTCAAGGAAGATGTAGATACCTTCATGATGCAGTGGCAATGATAGGAAAAAGGGGCTTTCTAGATTCCCTGGATCTTTTACCTTATGGTCGGTATGCCAGGTAAAAGCAAGAGACTAAGCAATAGTGGTGGAAGGGTTTATAGGTGCTTTCTCTGATCACTAACGAAGCTTTGGCAAACTACAGCACCAAGGGAAAGCACTCGTTACAAAACTAGTGCACCGTGCCAGAAGTTGTTACTTCATTCGGCTATGCTGTGCCCCGCGCCGAAAACATTCCCCAAGCGCCGAATAATATGCCCAGTGCGCCGAATAAACGTGTTGTTGCGCCGAAAAACCTATCCCCCGCACCGAATCCGGTTTAGACGCACTCGACCATTCGTTTAAGGAATTCTCAATGGACGGAAAAGAAACTTTTGAAACATTGCACTTGTAAGCTCACAATCTTAGAAACTATTCTCTTTAATGTTTAAAAAGGGTAAAGGTGGTTTTGAAATGACCAAGCGATATTTTTCCAAGTCTATGATGATGGCGTTTGCACTTGCTTTTGCGTCTTCATCGTTCTTCCCTGCTGTGTCTTCAGCTGAACAAAATCAGGATATAACAGATAAAAGGGTGACTCACCTTATCGAGGATGGAGTCACTCAACCTCATTTTTCTTATGAAGATGCGGTTAGGGAGACGGTATACGTTGATACTGATTTGGATACGAATGGCGATGGAAACAATGATCAAATTGCAGCGGATATTATTCGTCCTGCCGAAAGTGAAGAAGGTCTTGATGTCCCCGTCATAATGATTGCCAGTCCTTATAATGAAAGTCTGGGACGAGGAGAAGAATCGGAGCTCAAAGAATATGAAGATGGCGCGCCGGTGAAGTTTCCATTATACTATGACAATTACTTTGTTCCACGTGGTTATGCAGTTATTCATGTGGATATGGTAGGTACGAGTCTATCAGATGGCTGTCCGACGACGGGTGGCTTTGAAGAAACAGAGAGTGTAACAGCCGTGATTGATTGGCTTAATGGCAGAGCAGATGCTAGTAATGAGGAAGGTGGGGATGTCAACGCTGATTGGAGTACTGGAAAAGTAGGGATGTACGGGAAATCCTATGACGGAACTTTAGCAAATGCAGCTGCTGCAACAGGTGTAGAAGGGCTTGAAACAATTATTCCTGTTACAGCGATCAGCAGTTGGTATGATTACTATCGTTCCAATGGTCTCCTTTATTTCTATAACGGTCCGAATGGCCTGGCAAACAGAGTAGTCAATTCTGAGCGGGAATCAGAATGCCAACCTGTATTCGATCAAATGGCTGAAGACATGGATGACGAAAGCGGCAATTTCAATGACTTTTGGGACGAGCGCAGCTATTTAGATGATGCAGATAACGTTTCTGCCAGTGTTTTTCTGGTTCATGGTTTGAATGATTTGAATGTAAAAACCAATCACTTCGGTCAATGGTGGGAAGAACTTGAGGAACATGATGTCGATCGAAAAATCTGGCTGACACAGACGGGCCATACTGAGCCTTTTGACTTTCGTCGTGAGGAGTGGGTCGACACGGTTCATCGTTGGTTCGATCATGAGCTGCTGGATATAGACAATGGCATCATGGACGAGCCTATGGCGGACGTAGAAAGGGCTGCCAGTGAATGGAAGACCTATGATTCTTGGCCAGATACAGAAGCATCCACAGTCCATTTAAACTTAGGGTCTGAAGATGGCGATCGTCCAGGCATCCTGACAGATGCTCCTGTTCAGGAAGGAGAAACGCAGAGCTTTACGAATGATCCACAATCAGAAAGCGAGCTCGTTGCTGACCCATTTGAAGATAATGACAATCGATTAATATTCCTTTCCCCGGAACTTGAAGAGGAAGTACGATTCAGCGGTACCCCGAAAGTGGATATTAACGCTTCAGTGGATGGAGAAGCTATGAACCTAACAGCTTTAATTGTCGATTACGGAAAAGATGAACGAGTCGATCATCAAAGTGGTTCCGGGGGCATGGGTATGTTAGATGAAGTTGACTGTTGGGGAGAAAGTACCGAAAGAGACAATGCCTGTTATCACAAACATGAAATCTTAACCCATGAACAAGACTACGAAATTGTCTCACGAGGATGGATGGACGCTCAGAACTATGAATCTGTATGGGAAAGCCGCCCACTTACACCTGGCGAAAACTATGAATTCCGTTGGAACACAATGACACATGATTACGCTTTTAAACCTGGCCACCGTATTGGCATTATCATTGCCGGCAGCAACACCACTTATACCGTGCCAAATGAAGATGAAATAGACATTGAAGTCAACCTTGGAGAAAGCCACATTGAACTTCCGGTTGTGGGTGGTGAACAGGCGATTGATTTTGGACTCAGTGCAGCCGGTATACAGGAAATTGTTGAGCAATTTAATGAAGATGGAGAACTTGAAGATGAAGAAACCGTTCGTTCCTTAAATCTTCATTTAACCTCAGTGAGCCATTATGAAGAACAGAGAGAAGCAGAAAAGGTCGTGCAGCACATGGGAGGTTTTAAGGATCTATTGAATAATCAACTAGAAAATGAATTAATCTCTGAAACAGTGTTTGATCATCTCAACGCTCAAGCTGATGCTTTGATTAACAAATGGGAATAGTTCATAGATGTATTTTTTGAACAGATGAATGCTCTAATCCTAAAATAATCCCGTATCACTTTAAAAGTGGTACGGGATCGCTTGTTTTAAGTTGATTTTAACGATTCAAAGTGGGGGTTGAAATTCAGCTTTTGCGAAAGTCTTTCATATCAGGCTTTTCGATTTATCTTTGTTTCTTCTCGTTTGACTAGCAAACCGCCGCCATTGTCCAGGTATTGCTCAATCCCGTCGGCAGCTCGGTATGCCATAGCACCAACGGTTTTGGTCGGGTGATAATTGGGGAAGTGAGGATATGCGGATGCTCCCACGACAAACAAATTCTCAGCATCCCACATTTGTAAATAGCTATTGACTGCTGATGTTTCCGGATCATTACCCATAATAACGCCGCCGGCATAATGGGCACCAATGTACGCGTTGCTAAAGTGTTCAGGGACTTCATCGACATCAACAATATCTGCCCCCATCTCTTCTGCCACTTCTCTACATTTATCGATCCCGAAACACGAAAGGTTTCGATCTTGATCGGTATATTCGTTGGTGACACGTAGGAGTGGATCCCCGTAAAAATCCGTATAGGTAGGATCAAGATCCAAATAATTATGATACCAAGGCATAACCCCATGTTGAAAGCGCAAGTAGATATTTCGATTAGCATAAAACAAAGACTTCTCTTTAAACTCCCGCCCCCAAGATGGGGTGCCGTTTGGAACACTATTACTTTCGATGGGTCTGTCTCCGTATTGTCTAACCTCAACATGCCCCCCGTGAATAAAATCAAGGTCCGTATGGTCGATACTATCTCCACTATAATCATCGAAGGTAGCCCCTAAACCACCAGCTCCCATATAGAGGTTGAACTTTTTATCATTAAAAAATGCTCTAGCTCCTAAAAAATTAACGGAGAATTGCCCGGTAAAGTTTTTACCGATCACACCCTGTCGTGTGTCAGGATTATAAGGTGTACCAATTTCTGAGAGTAATAAAAGACGTGTATTCGTAAATGTAAAACCGGCTAGTACAACGACATCCGCTGGTTGTTCATATTCGTTTCCGGTAGCTGTATCCACATAAATAACCCCGGTAGCTTGATTACCATCATAGAGTACTCTTCGAACATTTGATTTCGCTCGTAATTCAAAGTTACCGGTTTCACGAGCAGTCGGGAGCACAGTTACGAGTGGATCTGCCTTTGCACCATAATCACAACCATATGAATCGCAAAAAGCACAATACTGGCATTGAGCAATCGTCTGTCCGTCCGGATTTTCATAGAACTCTGTAATGTTGGCCGATGGTTGTGCATAGGGGTGATAACCGAGGTTTTCTGCCGCCTCCTTAAATAAACGAAGATTAGGGGTTTCAACCATCGGGGGATTAGGATAATCTTCTGATCGATAGGGGCCAATAGGATTAGGCTCCCCAGATATTCCCGCGGTTTTTTCAAAGCGAGTATAATATTCTTCAAATTCGTCGTATGTAATCCCCCAATCCTGGATCGTCATCCCTTCTGGAATTTTATCTTCCCCATAACGATCAACTGTACGGCTGTAGATTTCGAAATCATAGGGTAGGAACCGGAACGTAGCACCTGCCCAATGTACACTTCCGCCCCCCATATCATTTCCAACGATCATGCTATCTTGCATTCTTACCGGCAGGGCGGTAATATCCCTTTTATGCCGGGAGGTGACGGTTTCCTTTGATAAATTCTGCATCATTTCATAACGTGTTGAGAAACGTAGCTCATCTTTTACGTGAATGTAATCTTCGATCGATTTTTCATCGCCTCGTTCTAAACAGACGACTTGATATCCTGCTTTTGCCATTTCTGCACTAACAATCCCGCCTGCCCAGCCACTTCCGACGACGAGTACATCGACTTTATCTAATTGTGTCGGCATTTTACCCTCCTGAAAAAGATGATTGGTTAACTATTAATATCATAGATATTTTTCCTAATAAGGATATCAGTTGTAGTATATCTGGGGGTTGTTAAAATGATGCATTAACTCCAAAATTTATTTAAAGGATTTAGACGCAAAATGGGGGTACAGTTTTTTCTAGAGGGAGATATGTCACTGTTGATTTAATGGAGTAACCAAAGATACTGTTTTTACTTGATTCACGAACATTAGTTCTGTATAATATAATTATAGTACCTGTAGCTTTAAGGTTTGCTTTTTAATTGATCCATACGTTTGAAGGGGGAAATTGATGAGCTTAACAAATGAACAACTTCTGGCAGCGATACAGGGTCTTCAGTCAGAAATGAATGGCATGAAAATAGAGCTTCGAGAAGAAATGGCCGGAATGGAATCAAGGTTCAAGGAAGATCTGCAATCGGTAAGAAGCGAAGTCAATGATCGTTTTAATAAGATGGATGACCGATTTGAGCGAGTAGACGATCGTTTTAATAAGATGGATGACCGATTTGAGCGAGTAGATGATCACTTTAATAATATGGGCGACCGTTTTGATGATGTAAATGATCGCTTAGATAGGGTAGAAAAAAAGCAGGACACAGCAAATAAACAATTGGTAAAAGTTACAGAAGATTTGACGGATATTAAGGGAACCATCGATCATCACGAGAGTGATATTAAGTCTCTCTTTAAAAGATCTTTCGACCTTAAAGGAAAGGTCGAAGCAATAAGGGAGCGCTAGCGGTACTTTTATATGCCCTGTTCTCATGTAGTGAGGGTTAGCTTATGCTTTTCAGACACCAATCGCAAGCTCTGGTTGAAAAGTGGGAATAGACCCAAAGGCGGCAGGATCCCATTGTAGCTTTCGGCTGATAAAAAGAACAGCCTGCCGGGGTTATAATCCTCGGCAAGCTTCTTGTTTACGCCGTGGCCTCTGCCGCTCCGCTCTTACGGTCTATCGCTTTCTTACGCAACCAATGAATGCTGATGAGTAGCGCAAAGAGCGCGATACCGATGAGATCGGAAATGAAAGGGGGGTAAATGAATACAAGCGCGGCACTGAGGGCCAGCACAAATTCATACCAGCGGTATTTCACGAACATATAGTTTTGAATGACGGTAACGAACGCCAGTATGCCAACCAGGGCAGTGAATATGGCCCATGTGATTTCATACCAGGCATACATTCCTTGATTTTCAGGCAATAACAGGATGATCGTATTCATGGCGAACACGAATGGAAGCAATAAGGCCCCGGCGTCATACTTAAAGCCTTGAACACCGGTAATGATAGGGTCGGATTTTGCGATCCCGGAGACGGCATAGGCTGGTAAGTTCACCGGCGGTGTATCATCTGCAAGCACACCATAGTACAGAACGAATAAGTGTGCGGCCATAATCGGAAGATCCATTTCGATAAGCGCAGGCGCAATCATGGAAGCCAAAATAACATAAGTTGCCGTTGTCGGCAGCCCCAGCCCGACGATGAGACAGGCGATAAAGGTAAACAAGAGCACAAGAAGCAATTGATCGCCTGCAAATCCTACAATGATGGTAGGAAGGGAACCGGATAGTCCTGTTAAGTTAATAATCCCAATGAGAATACCTGCGGTGGCACAGGCGGCAATGACGGTGAGTGCTTTTCGTGACGCCATTTCAAGGCTGACCATTAACTCGCGCAACCCGAATTTAATAGGGGCAGAGTCAATCTTGAATTTATTTTGAAAGAGCACGAAGAACACACAAATAAAGGTGCCGATCGCGATCATGATGGAGATTTCAATGTGCCAACCGAATAAGTGGTGCATTCCATAAGACAACCCTGCCAATACCCCTGCGATCAGCAATCCTGCTCCGAAGCGTGCCCTTAGGCGATGGGCGAGAACAGCAACCGTCAAAAGCATAATAATCGAATAAAAGGCAGCATTAAAGATAGTGTTGCCGTCCATGACAAAATACACAAGCGCGATGATTGGAACAATCAGGTAGCCTTGTTGTAGCAAACTTTTTCGTCCGGAAACGAGCGATTCCCTCGGCAGTCCATGAATGTTGTGTTTTACCGCTTCAATGTGTACCATCCAGATGATCGCGATATACGTTAAAATCGCAGGAATTAAAGCGGAAATCATAATTTGTGCATAGCTGTAGGGCGTGTATTCAATCATCAGAAAGGCGGCAGCCCCCATAACCGGCGGCAGAAATTGCCCGCTCGACGACGAGGCTACTTCGATCCCGCCTGACGTTTGCGGCCGAAAACCTACTTTTTTCATGAGTGGGATCGTGAATGTTCCGGTGGTGACAGCGTTGGCTACCGAGCTTCCGGAAATGGAACCCATAAATCCGGAACCAACGACGGCTGCTTTTGCCGGTCCGCCCCGATAATGGCCGACCGCACGGAGGGCCAGATCGATAAACATTTTGCCTGCACCGGTCGCTTCTAAAATCGCCCCGAACAGAATGAAAATGAAAACATAATTGGCAGAAACAGATAAGGGTGTTCCCAAGATTCCCGTTGATGTGTACATCATTTCATAAATGAACTGCTCAAAATTTGCACGGCCGTGCCCAAAAGGTGGAGGTAAAAACTCCCCGAAAAAATAATAAGCGATGAATACAAAAGCTATAATCAATAAGGGTTTGCCCACAACCCGCCGCGCAGCTTCGAGGAGCAACAAGATCATGATAATCCCGGCGATCATATGGCTTGTCTCCATGTTTCCCTGCAATATCGTTTGGTGGGTTTGGTTAAGCATGACAAACGAACCCACAATGAGTACGAAGCTCGCGAGTAGCAAGTCATACCAGACGATGGTGGTTTGACCCAGCCCTTTTTTCCTTGGGAATATGAGAAAAATGAGGGTAAGGCCCGCGAGCAGGTGAATAAATAAATGTTGGTTTGTGGATACGATCAAACCGAAACCGGCCGTATATAAATGATAAAGGGAAAGCGCAACAGAGATGATGAGAATCAGTATCGCTTTCCAACCAAAGACGCTCCGGTCGCTTCCTTCTACTTCCAGCGCTTGCTCTGGCGTTTCTTGCGGAGCTTCGATGGGTTCTTTATTTTCTTCGTTCTGCTTTGAAGTATCTGTCATCACGCTATCCTCCTTGCACGTGAATCACGACGCGGCGATTATCTTCTTCTATTTCTGATAAATAGACCGTTTCATTTTTAAATTGAAAGGTGTGTGTATAGAGATTGGATGGGATTAATCGTAACTCTTCAACGACTCTGCCATCATCGGGAATGACGTAAAAGTCATCCTCTTTACGGATCGAGTCGCTCCCTTCATAGGGGATGCCGGCCCCGAAGGCCTGGGTCCACGTTTCTTTCGGGACGACTTCGAAATTATCGTTGATCTCAAAAACTTCCCGGATCGGTGTTTTCATAACTGAATGGATATATTCATGAAAAAACGTATCTCCCGGCTCAATCTCTTCTTCGAATAAAACGTCATTGGAGTCTGTAGCTACAACTTGTAACTTCGGCGCTTGCTCCCAAAAGAGTGCCAATAGCAGAAGGGTGGCAAGGAAGATGAGGGAGACTCTCCATCTCCCTTGAAAAAATGCTACGATGCTCCTCATGTTGTCACCTATTGATCTTCAAAGAACTGTTCCGCACCGGGATGCAAATCAATCGGCATTCCTTCCTGAGCGGTCTCGAGATCAATATAGCTGCCGGACTCATGGGCAGTCGCGAAGCTATCCGTGTTGTTAAAAATTACTTCCATGACTTCGTAAACGACCTCTTCATCCAACTCGTCATGGGCAACAAGCATAGCTTGCACAGCGAGCGTATTCACAGCTTCTTCGTTCCCATACAAACCTTCTTCTAGCTCATGCTCGGTATAGTACGGATATTCGTCAATCAGATCGTTAGTCACCTCTTCGTCGACGTTAACCATTGTAATATCCTGTTGGGCAGACAACGCTTCAATCGCGCCCGTCGGTGTTCCTGCAACGATCAACGCGGCATCGATATTTTCATCTTGCAAGCCATCGGCAGCGTTTTCAAAGTCCTGGTATTCCACCGTAATATCGTCATACGTAATGTCGTGGGCTTCGAGAATTTGTTGGGAAACCACTTCTGTTCCTGAACCTGCGTCCCCGACAGCAACACTCATGCCTTCCAGATCATCCACGGTTTCAATGCCAGATGCTTCCGTGGCTACAATTTGGATAACTTCCGGGTAGAGAGTAGCCATGCCGCCGAACCCTTCCAGGGGTTCTTCAAAATCAACTTCCCCGTTGACCGCATAGTAAGCGGTATCATTTTGCGTTAAAGCAAGGTCTCCCTGGTCACTAGCAATATCGTTTAGGTTTACGACCGAAGCGCTCGTCGCATAATGGGACGCATCGTAATCTTCCACATTTTCATTAATTAATGTAGCAAGCTGACCGCCTAATGGGTAATACGCACCTTGTTCCCCACCCGTTAAAATTTCCAGCTCTTCTTCAAAATCCCCACATGCCGACAATATCAACGCGAGCGAACCAATGGTGCATACTCCCAGAAACTTTTTCATAAATATAAGACCTCCATTTCATCATTTTGACGAGAAGACCCCCTGGAAAGTCATAAAAGAGGTCAACTCGCATATTGCGCAGTAAAATAGGTAGGGGTGACGCTTGGAACCGAGGTACTTTCAAGACATCCAACTGCCATGTCATTGCCTACATTGGACGAAAAGATCTTAGTCTTGGATATAATGTGAAAATAGTTTTTTTGCCATATTGACAACGTCTTGTGTAATAAAAGGAGTATAGGGTGATTCTTCCCAAATTAACGAGATTGAGCTCATATAATCTTTTTCCGCGATCGGAACGATTGTCACGAGTTCACCCGTCATGACGCCGGCCATATCGTCGGGCATCAATGTGACCCCAATTTCGTGGCCGATTAAATTTTCAATGGTCATGAGCTCAGGCCCGACACAGAGTGTATTTGGCACAAAACCGGCTTCCAGACATGCTCTCTCTAGTAAATAATAAAGAGACGGTGAATTATTCGGGTGATAGTGAATAAAAGATTCATACTTCAGATCTTCGAGATGAATGGCTTCACTCCCGGCAAGTCGATGGTTCTTTGATAGAATGGCTCGCAAGGGGTGTTGACTCAATTCCAAAGCCATCATATCCAGATCACGCAATTCATTTGGATCGGTAGGTGTACGAATAAATGCTATATGACTTTGTTGCTGCTTGACTGCTTGAATGGCTGCTTTTGAAGTTGTCTCTTCTATATATAGTTCGACAGGCCCCAATGTAGTACGCATTTTTTTCAGTAATTTCGGGACCCATAAACTTGCCGCTGATGGGACAGATGAGATTCGAACCGTCGTTTGTGGAATTTGTTTGAATTGAACAATATCATTGATGATATTCTCGATTTTATTAAAAGACGGTTGTAAATTTTCATAAAGGTAAGCGCCTTCTTCGGTAAGAGACACCTGACGTGTTGTCCTTTTTAACAGTTTAAAGCCCATTTCTTTTTCCAACGTTGATATTTGTTGGCTTAAACCTGGCTGGCTCACATGCAAGCGCTTGGAAGCCTCACTAAAATTCAGGGTGTTGGCGACCTCCAGAAAATAGCGAAAGGAGAGTAAATTCATCGTTTATACCCGCTCTTTATTGCTCGGAAAAGGTCGAACACTGTGGAATGGTAAACCATTTTCAATCATGGTTAATAATCCGGATTGTTGCTGTGTGATGAGCCGTTTTCCGGTGTTAATGATCATGGAAGCGGTTGCAGTATCCCCGAAAATGCCATTTGGGATCAGGAGATGAACCGGGTCCGTACCTTTGATTATCATCTCGTCTTTTTGTTCAATGCCTAAAGCCATCGTTAGCTCCATTTCAATGGTTCGTCCCTCTGAAGTCGTCGCTTTCGCTTTTTGATATTGTCCGCTTACGTCGCCCTGAGCCAATTGACACCATGATAGTTCGTAATCTTGATCGGCATATGTTGGTTCTAGCTTCGTTGTAAGCTCATCAATGTGGACGTTTAACCCGGCGGCAACCATTCGAACGGTTTCCTCCAAGCCTACATGGCCAATTTTTCCTTCCTTTGCGAGTTCTCGAAACGTCTCTTCGCTTTTCGCGATACCGACTTTTTTCTGTAAGGGCACCCGGCGCTCGCCTACATTCACTTGCCGAATCGCTTTGACGGATTGAATCTGATCGGTTACGGTTGTCGCCATTAACGGGAGGGTATCCATGACAAATCCGGGATTAATCCCTGTGCCAATTACAGAAAGCCCCTTACTTTTCGCATAATCATTGATTTCTTGACTCAGTGATGGGTAGCGGTCCCAAGGGTAGAGCATTTCTTCACAAGTTGTAACGACATGGTATCCTAAATCAAGCAATTGGCGGATCTGCGGCCAAACAGTCGGGGCACTTGATCCGGTGGCATGGACGGCAATTTTTTGCTGATAAGATTGCGCAATACTAGAAAGCTCGGAAACATCTGAAACGATTAACGCATTTGCCGGTGCCTCCGAAAATATGGCTGTAAGAGGCTTACCCACCAAATCCGGGGCAATATCGACACCACCGAGGACGTTAAACGCATCATCCCTGATGCCTTTCTTTAGAATTTCTTTTCCAATTGGGCCAAGCCCATACGGAACCAGTGCAATTTCTCCATCGGCCATCCTACGTCCCCCTATGTTCTTTTGTTATTAATAAGATATCATATATTAGGAAAATTTATAAAATAATTAATCATTATATATTTATAAAAGGTGTGCATGATAAAAAGAAGTAGATAAGCAGATCATGTTCATGAAGAGAATTGATGGGAGATTTTTGTTTCGTGGCAGGGGAGATAATAAGCCCGATAAAGGGCAAGGGAAGGGCATATTCTAAATCGTTGAGGGTTCAACTCAACGGATAAAAAACTTGGGGCGATGCCTACCAACACTGAAAACCCCTAACTGTATGTATCAGCTAGGGGGAACTACTTACCAGAGAAGGGATATAGACTTAGATTATTCACCTACCGCTCTATAGACTTATCTAAACAAGATATCTTAAGCGTTCGCTCTGTACTCTTTACAACTAAAAGTGAAAAAGTGTACCAAAAAGGGAACTTATGGTATCTCCATCTTCCTACCGAAATCGCCCATGCAAGTTATTTTGCTTAAAGTTCCCACCTACGGGAAATTCTTCGATATTCAACGATAGGGCGAGGTAGCTGGATTCATAGATGCTCGCGAAATCGTTTTTGAGCACTTCAAACAAAGCGTTGCCCACACCTTCTTTTTGCTCAGATGTACGCCCAGGTCCGATTTTTAAAGTGGCGTGGACGAAGGCGTCATCCTCTTTACCATCAGCAATGACGTAGTTTTCGAGCTTTATGGCGCGAACGCGGATGCCGCCTGTGGGGAAAACATCTTCTTTTGCCCGCAGTGTTTCATTTAAATGTCGTAAAACGTCTTGGATCGATATTCGTGCGTCAAGGTTGTCAGTATATTCAAGAATTAAGTGGGGCATTAATGACCTCCTACCCTTATTCTGGTTTTGCAATAATCGTATTTTTGAGAGTGCCGAGGCCTTCGACTTCAGCTTCGACAATATCTCCTGCATTGACCTTGGCAAGCCCTTTCGGAGTACCAGTAAGAATAACGTCATCTGGTTGTAACGTCATAAATGAGCTTAAGTATTCGATTAAAAATGGAATAGAAAAGACCATATCTTTTGTCGTACCCTCTTGGGTGGTAACGCCGTTGACTTTTGTTCGCAAGGCGAGATTCATAGGGTCTTGTATGGCTTCCTTACTTGTGATCCAGGGTCCAATCGGCGTACAGGTATCGCGGTTTTTTACTTTTAGATTTGGACGGTAATAGTTCTCCAAGTAATCGCGAATGGCGTAGTCATTGGCGATTGTATAGCCTTCAACATAGTCATAAGCCTCGGCTTGTTTAATATGTTTTCCCTGTTTGCCGATGACAACGGCAAGCTCGCACTCGTAATGCATATGTGTCGCTTCTTCCGGTCGTTTGGTTTCAGCATTATGTCCGATAAACGTGTTCGGCCCTTTTAAGAAAACAAGGGGCTCTTTGGGGGGCTCAAAAGCAAGTTCACTCGCATGATCGGCGTAGTTTAACCCTAAAACAAATGTCGTTTGCGGTTCGACGGGGGGAAGCCAGGTGACTTCTTCTTCCTTGTAAGTACGCCCGTCTGATAATTGTACACCGTCTTCTTGTTGTACGACTTCTTGTATACTGCCACCAATTGCAATGCGTCCTTTTCTCATCACTTGCTCCCTCCTATTCCGGCTGAATCGTGTTTTCCAAGATTCCTACTTTTTCAATTTCAACCTTTACCGTATCACTGCTTTTTACCCTTGGGGTTCCGTGTGGGACACCAACCATCAAAACATCCCCCTTGCCAAGTGACATGAAAGCAGTTACGTCACTGATGAGGTGGCGAACGGAGCGAACAAGTGATGAAGTATTTGCTTCATGCACAAGTTGATCATTTACGTACGTTTTTATTTGTAAATGATCAGGATCCGAGATTTCTGATGTATTCAACACCCACGGTCCAATCGGACAGAAACGATCCCGTGCTTGTTCTTTAATCGCCGGGCGATGCAGACTTTCGTGCGGAATATGTACATCGTTGACAACGGTATAACCTGCGACGAAATCGAGGGCGTCCTCAGGGCTTACTTGGGTGGCTGTTTGTTTCAAAACAACTCCGAGAGCCGGACCTGTCTGCAATTCACTAACATCCTCTGGTACATAAACGGGTGCCTGATGGGGTGTCCATGTATTTTTTGGTTTGATGTAGAGAACGGGTGCTTCAGGGGGCTTATTATAAGGCTTTTCTTGAAAGGCTGATTCATAAGCTTGCAGCGTTTCCCGGTAGTTGAGAGCTACACCGTAAATCGTCCCTGTCACCGGAACTTCCCAGTTCATTTCCGTGTCTCTCACTCTTCCATTTTCGTCACAAATGTCCCAGTTTTTTGTAAATTGGACATCCAGGTTTTTGGTAAGGGATGAACCTTGAATTAATGCTTTAGCATTCATGGTTGAACACACCTCCTGTCATTCTGTATGGTTTCAAATGCACGCAATGTATTGAGTTTATGTTGACGAGCAAATGCTTCGATCTCAAGAGATGACTTGTTTTCCACCAGCATTTTCAGCAGCTCTTCATGTTCAGTGACTGATTGCGGAGCTCTCGCTGGGAAAAAACTTATGCCTCCATTACGAACACTGTCCAGTCGTTCCCATACTTTCGTAATATCCTGAACGAGCAGTTGGTTTGGGCAACGACTGTAAATAGCCATGTGAAAGGTTTTGTTCAGTTCCCCAAAATCTTGCAGCTCATAGGACTGTACGATTTCTTTCATTTTTTGGTTAATCGTATAAAGTTCTTCAATGTCATCTTTACGTAGGTAGGGGGCACTGTTTGCAGTAGCGTACCCTTCAAGAATGGCCAGCAGCTCAAGCGACTCTTTGTAAACGTTGTCATTAATGGAACGGACAACAGCACCGATATTTTGCTGATGTTCAATGAGTTGGTCTGACTCGAGTTGGCGTAAGGCTTCTCGTACAGGAATGTGACTTGAGCCAACCTCCCTTGCGATTTGATCAATGATAATACGCTGCCCCTGCGTGTAAATGCCGTCTAAAATGCGAGTGCGGATAACTTCATAGGCGTATTGGGTCTTATTGACCTTATTTTCATTTGTGTCCATGTTTCTAATATATATGGTTTCATATATGATTTCAATGATTTAATGCAAACGATTTCAAAGATAAAAAGACGAGTGCAACGTTTCAAGAGTACTTTCCCGTCCATGAAAAGTCCTTGGGCGAATGATCGGGCGCGTAAGACACGGGATCGGTATTCAGCGCTTGAGGAACTTTTTTCGGCACAGCGCAGCATTCATTAGCTGAACGAAGAAAGAACTTTCGGACCGGTGCACTAGAAAACGTAGCTTCGTGCATCCTGTTTGTCACCACGAAAGCATCCATTTCTCACGAAGGAAAAGTGGGTTTCTTTCTCGGGGAATGGTTTCACACGTGAGCACCTTTGTCCCGGGTGTTTGAACAACCTCTAATAAAGTTCCTCCATATTGGCAATCACTTCACGTGCAGGTTTTGATAGGTAACGATCTTTGGCCCATAGGAGGGCAGCTTCTGCTTGAGCGTGAAAATCTTTTAGCTCGAAAACTTTCAAGTTCTTATGGGAAAAAGCTTCAAGCGTTGATCGAGGTACGATGGTTCCGCCAGCGCCTGCTGCAGTGAGCGATAAAAGCATCGCGGCATCCGGACACTCCACCACAACATTTGGGGTAAATCCCAGTCGTTTAAATTCATTTGTCACAATTTCAAATTGGCCCTTTCCACTTAAGCGATGAAGTAGAAGGAGGGGAATGTTATCTAAATCTTTCATCTCAATGCTCGTTCCTTTTTGAACAAAACCTTCCCACTCATCAGAAATGACAAACATATAAGGTTCAGGAGGGAGCAGTAAGGTGGAAAAGTCTTCTTCATTGACGGGCAATCGCAGAATCGCAAGTTCAATCTCCCTTTCTTCGATTTCTTTTGTAAGGGTATACGTATCTCCTTCCCGAATCTTAAATTGTACGCCTGGAAACCGCTCGCGAATATAGGTGACCTGTTGGAGAAGATAAGCGAAGCAGGACTTATTAGCTCCAATCTTGAGTACACCCTTCACACCACTGTTTACAGCTTTGACTTCTACAATCGTATCTTCAATCTCATTTAAAATAAAAGAAGCTTTACGATACAGCGCCTCGCCAGATTCGGTCAATACGAGAGAACGCCCATTTCTTTCGAATAACGTAACATTGAGTTCTTCTTCCAATAGTTTGAGCTGCTGGCTTAGAGGAGGTTGTGCAATGTGTAATTTTTTAGCGGCACGGGTGATCTGACCTTCATCTGCAATGGTTTTAAAATAACGCAATCGTCTCGTTTCCAATGTTATGAGACCTCCCATATCTTTTTCATATCGAAACACTATTTTATAGATATTTATCATATTTATTTTTCCATGATATATTGAAAGCGTAAACATTACAACAGTTAAATGAATTCAAAAAATTATTGGAGTTGGTCGGTCAGGAAGAATCTGTTAAGGAGGAAATATCTTGAGCTTACAATTGAAGCATATAAGTGAAGCAGGAAAAAAAACCATTGAAGCCATTACGACGATTCAACAGTACATTAACGGGGGATTCGTTCCATCCTCGACGAATGAAACTTTTGAAAATTTGAGTCCATATACCAATGAGCCTATCAATCAAGTAGCATCAGGTAGCTCTGATGATATTCACCAGGCGGTTCAAGCAGCTAAAAAAGCTTTCAAAGGTGAATGGGGGCAGATGAAGTTAAAGGAGCGTTTAGGCTATATCTATAAAATTGCAGATCTTATTGATGAGCATATCGAAGAGATCGCACCGCTAGAGTCTTATGATACAGGATTGCCGATCCAACAAACAAAAAAGATGGTAGCCCGTTCCGCTCAAAACTTCCGATTCTATGCAGAGATGGTGTCTACCCGTTTAGTTGGGGATGTGTATCCGGTAGATGATGAATTTCTCAACTATACCATTCAAAAACCCGTGGGTGTAGCTGGGTTAATCACACCGTGGAATGCACCTTTCATGTTAGAAACGTGGAAAATTGCTCCAGCCCTCGCTACGGGAAATACGGTTGTATTAAAGCCGGCGGAGTGGTCCCCATTAACGGCGAACCGTTTAGCGGAGATCATCGATAAAGCAGATTTGCCGGATGGTGTCTTTAACGTCGTTCACGGTTACGGGGAAACAGCCGGAGCGGCTCTTGTTTCTCATCCTGATGCACCACTTATCTCTTTTACCGGGGAAACGACAACCGGTTCAGAAATTATGAAAAATGGAGCCGACGCCTTGAAGCGTTTCTCTATGGAATTGGGTGGGAAGTCACCGATTATTGTTTTTGATGACGCTGATATTGATCGCGCTCTGGATGCTTGTACGTGGGGAATATTCTCGTTTAATGGGGAACGTTGTACGGCAAACTCTCGACTATATGTTCAGGAAAGTATTGCTGAAGAATTTGTGAAGCGCTTACAAGAGCGTGTGGACAACATCAAGGTCGGCGACCCTATGGATGATAAAACGGAAGTGGGCCCACTCATTCACAGGAACCATTGTGAAAACGTCCGCGGTTATTTAGAGATTGCAAAAGAAGAAGGAGCAGACATTTACAGTGGAAATATCCCATCTGATCTGAGCCGTGGCAATTACATTGCACCGACGCTTTTGCTCAACGCCAACAATGAAATGCGCTGTGTGCAAGAAGAAATCTTTGGTCCTGTCATTGCTGTGATGACCTTCGAGAGTGAAGAAGAAGTTGTAGAAAAAGCAAACGATGTACGTTATGGACTGGCGGGGTACGTCTGGACGAAAGATATTCAGCGCGGACATCGTGTCTCCCAAGCGATTGATTCCGGGATGCTCTGGGTGAATGCGCAAAATGTACGTGATTTACGTACGCCATTTGGAGGCGCAAAGCACAGTGGTATCGGCCGTGAAGGCGGTTATTATGCGTTTGAATTTTATACAGAGCAACAAGTGATTCATGTGGCCTTAGGCGATCACCATATCCCTCAATTTGGAAAATAAATCGAAAGGATGGATTCAAAATGCCAGCGAAAACGGGAGCTCAATATAGACAAGGATTAAGAGAAGCAAAGAACAACGTTTACATTCATGGCGAGCGTGTGGATGATCCAACCACCCATCCATCTTTTCAAAATGTGGTTGAATCCATGGCAGGCTTGTACGATTTGCAGCACGAAAAACCGGAGAAGATGCTTTACACATCACCAACGAGCGGAGATAAAGTAGGCATGACCTTCCTTCGTCCAGCATCGATCGATGATCTTGTGAAAAGACGAGAGGCGATTCAGGAGTGGGCAAAAACTTCTGGCGGCATGATGGGGCGCTCTCCGGATTATTTGAATGCTGAAGTGATGGCCATGGGCGTTGCTAATGATCTATTTGCCGAAGATGACCAAATGTTTGCAGATAATGCCCGTCATTACTACGAGTACGCTAGAGAAAACGATGTCAGCTTAACGCATACGCTCATACACCCTCAAGTCAATCGGCAAAAAGCGCAGCACGAACAAAAAGATGCAAACGTTGCCCTTCATTTAAAAGAAAAACGCTCAGATGGGATCATTGTAGATGGAGTGCGGCTGCTCGCAACACAAGGCGGAATTACGGATGAAATTCTCGTTTTCCCATCAACGGTCAAGCCGGCTGGGGAACTTGATGACCCGTATTCTCTGGCGTTCGTAGTGAAAAACAACACGCCTGGATTGAAGTTCATTAGCCGTGAATCCTTTGATTATGGTAAGTCGGAATGGGACCACCCACTAAGCAGTCGTTTTGAAGAAGGGGATGCGATCGTTTACTTTGATAACGTATTCGTACCTTGGGATCGGGTCTTTGTTTGCGGAAACTCTTCAATCTGTAACCGTACATTCTTGGAAACGAATGCGGTCGTGCATATGTCCCACCAAGTGGTTGCGAAAAATGTTGTAAAAACAGAGTTCCTGTTAGGTACGGTCCTAAATCTTATGGATTCCATTGGCATCGATGGGTTCCAGCACGTGAAGGATAAAGGAACGGAAATCATGCTTACATTGGAAACGATGAAATCTCATCTTTTCCGTGCCGAGCATAACGCAAAGCTGGACAAATGGGGAACGATGACACCGGATTTTGATGCATTAAATGCAGCAAGAAACTGGTATCCGCGCGTTTATCCACGTATGGTTGAAATTCTTAGGATCCTTGGAGCTTCCGGTTTAATGGGAATTCCAACAGAGGCCGATTTCCAGCATGAAGAGCTCGGACCGATTGTTAACCGTGCACTCCAAGCGAAAAACCTGGAAGGATATGAGCGAGTACAGCTCTTCCGCTTAGCTTGGGATCTCACATTAAGCTCATTTGGAAGCCGCCAAATGCACTATGAATATTATTTCTTTGGAGATCCGATCAAGATGGGGATGAGTTATTTCGATGCGTTTGATAAAGAACCATATAAAGCGTACGTTCAAGATTTCTTAAATCAAACCACGTCATCTAAACCAAGCTATGCCAAAGCATAATAGGAGGGGGCTATATGAATTTTGATATTATTCGTGCCGGGCGTGTGATTTTTCATGTTAAAGATTTAGATCGTTCAAAAGCGTTCTACGACGCGCTTGGCTTCATCGAAACAGAACGGAATGAACACCACCTTTATTTACGGGGCCTGGAAGAGCATAATCATCATAGCATTTGTTTGAAAAAAAGTGATGACCCGGTCGTTGAAGTCATTAGCTACAAAGTAGCGGATGACCAGCATTTGGATTCCCTTGCTTCTTTTTTTGAAAGCAAGGGGCAGCCAATCACCTGGAAAGAAGCAGGGGAACAAAAAGCTCTTGGCCGGACGTTACGGACGACAGACCCCTCAGGTTTAACACTCGAATTTTATGCTGATATGGAATCCGTGGACATCATGCTTCAGCGTTATGACCTCTACAAAGGGGGGAAAGTCCAACGCATCGATCATTTTAATTGTATGATCCCGGACGTAGAATCAGCTTACAATTTTTACATTAACGAGCTTGGCTTCAGATGTTCAGAGTATACAGCAACGGAAGATGAGAAGATTTGGGCTGCTTGGCTCCATCGAAAGCCTAGTGTGCATGATGTCGCCTTTATGAATGGCCTCGGACCGCGTTTGCATCACGTAGGTTTTTGGCTCCGTGATCCGATGAGCTTGATCGATTGTTGCGATGTGTTGGCAGCATTGAATTACGGCCCCCATATCGAACGTGGGCCCGGCCGCCATGGACTATCGAATGCTTTCTTCCTGTATTTACGAGACCCGGACGGTCATCGTGTTGAACTGTACAATGGAGATTACTTGACGAGTGATCCCGATTTCAAGCCAAAACGTTGGGATCTGGATGATCCGAAACGTGCAACATTTTGGGGACATGAAGCACCCGATAGCTGGTTCGAAGAGGCCTCTTTGTTTTTGGACCTTGATGGTTTGAAAAATGTAAATGTATCAGAGCCTCTTTTAGAGAAGAAGAAACCGACATTTGTCATCTAAAATCATTCATAATGAGGTGAAAAGATATGGACGATAAAATGTTTCGAGCAGCAATGGGAAAATTTACGACAGGCGTGACCGTTATTACGACTGAAGTTGATGGCGATGTACGCGGAATGACTGCGAATGCGTTTATGTCTGTATCGATGGATCCTAAACTTATATTGATTTCAGTGGCTCATAAAGCAAGACTGAAAGAAGCCATTGAGCAATCAGGCCAGTTCGCGGTCAATGTGCTCTCGAATGAGCAAAAGGAGATGTCAATGATTTTCGCCGGACAGAAAAAGGATGCACCCGATATTGAGTTTAATTATTTTGAAGGGCTGCCGGTGATTGAAGATTCCTTGGTTTCCATTGTGTGTGATGTTCATAATAGCTATGTTGAGGGGGATCACACACTATTTGTAGGTAGAGTCAAGAATCTGGAATTACAAGACGGCGATCCACTAGCATTTCACGAGGGTTGTTATAAGCAATTACAAGAAGCTTAAATGGGGGAGGAATCAGACATGCACGAAGCTATTAAATCAAGGTTAAAAGGCTCGATTGCCCCAGTAATCACGCCATTTACAAATGACCACGAACTCGATCTTAACAAACTTTCTGAACTGATTGAATTCCAGTTGGAAAATGGAAGCCACGGGATTTCTGTGACAGGAACTTCCGGGGAGCCGAGCTCACTTACAGTTACTGAACGTGAACAGGTGATGGAAACAGCAATTCAAACGACAAATGGACGTGTGCCGGTAGCACCGGGAACAGGCTCTACAAATCATGACGAGACGATGCATTTGACAAAACGGGCACAAGAAATGGGTGCCGATGCTGCCATGGTAATCGTTCCTTATTATAATAAGCCGAACCAGCATGCGCTATATAGACATTTTAAGACCGTTGCAGATTCTGTTGACATTCCGATTATCATTTATAACATCCCTGGCCGCACTGCACAAAATCTCCATGTCGATACGTTAGCAAGGTTAGTAGAGGATTGCCCGAACATCATCGGGGCAAAAGAATCAAACAAAGATTTTGAGCATGTCAACCGCGTGCTTCTCAAGTGCGGAAGAGACTTTCTCCTTTTCTCAGGAATCGAGCTGCTTTGTTACCCGATGCTTGCCATTGGAGGATCTGGTTCAATCAGTGCAACCGCCAATGTGGAACCGAAAAAAGTTGCAGACCTTCATAATGCCTGGTTGGAAGGGGATGTTGCTACAGCCCAGCGACTGCACTATGAGCTCATGCCATTAAACGATGTATTGTTTATGGATACGAACCCAGCACCGGTAAAAGCCGCACTTGGGATGATGGGTAAAATCGATCCTGCTCTTAGATTACCAATGGATCTACCATCTGAGGAACTGCAAGGTAAAATCCGTCAAACGTTGCAGGAATATTATATTGAAGTGTAGTCTCGTAGCTGCTGAAAAGAAACTTTCTTTTTAAGAGTGTGTAAGAGGACAGAAAGACCCGAGTAGGTGTAGGCCGAAAAGGTAAGATGTAGCAGTGAAAATGATGCTTGATCATCTCGGAGAAGAAAAGCTTGACACGAAAATGCTCGATGCGACCTGAAAAAGGAATAGAGCGTGTAATTACGCCTGATATCGGTGGAAAAGCAGTAACAGAAGAAGTCATTCCGGGAAATATTCGTGAACTTTTAAAATAGGAAGTTAGCTCCTAAGGGAACTCATCATATTCATCACAAAAAAAGGCAGCCCCATTTCCGGAGCTGCCTTTTTGCATCAATGAATTATCGAAGTGCGTCAGGGAAAGTTGATAGGTCAACTCCCCAGACAAGTGGCACCAAAAAGTACACAGCTAAGACAATAATCATTGTCGCAACAATATTTACATAGAATCCGGTTTTCACCATTTCAATGATCCGCAGTTTGCCTGTACCGAAAATAATCGCGTTCGGCGGAGTTCCAACAGGTAGCATGAACGCCATGTTCGCAGCCATTGCACACGGAACCATTAATGCAAATGGGTGAACATTCAACGCAACAGCTAAGGCGGCAACGACCGGCAAAATCATGGTTGCTGTTGCTGTATTTGAGGTGATTTCAGTCAGAATCATAATAAATATGGTAGAAGCTGCGATAATAATAATTAAGTTAAAGCCGTCAAGAACGGTTAGTTGTTCACCAAGCCAATCGGATAATCCTGAAGCTGTAAAGCCTTGGGCGATCGCCAGGCCGCCACCGAAGAGAAGTAAAACGCCCCATGGAATATCCCGAGAGTCCTCCCAGCTCAAAATTCGACCGCCCTTTAGGCGATTGGCCGGAATAGAGAAGAGCAGTACAGCGGCGAGAACCGCGATTAATCCGTCTGATAGACCGGGGATTCCATAGATCAGCCCGGTATCGATATCCCAGAAAAATTCACGCGTGATCCACATGGTAGCTGCAAAAAGGAAAACGAATCCAACGATCCATTCTTCATATGTGGTTTTTCCTAATCCTTGACGTTCCTGCTGGATGACCTCCCGGCCGCCTGGCAATTCTTTAATACTCGTTTTGAAGGCTATTCGACCAAGATAAAGCCATGTAAATGCAATCATTATTGCGACGACAGGCAGACCGAATAACATCCAAGTCGCAAATGAAATTTCTACCCCGAAAATTTCACGCATTTGCCCAGCGAGAATAATATTTGGCGGGGTACCGATTAACGTACCTACGCCACCAATTGTACCCGCATAGCCAATCCCGAAGATTAATGATTTTTCAAACTTGGGAAACTCAGCTTCTTCCGGTTTCCCTTTTAAAGCCGAGGCTACCTGGGCAGTAATCGCAAGCCCCATCGGAATCATCATCATAACCGCGGCGGTGTTGGATACCCACATGGAGAGAAAACCAGTGCCTACCATGAAACCGAGCAAAATCCGCTGAGTACTTGTACCAATCATGGCAATAATTAAAAGTGCCATGCGTTTGTGTAAATTCCATTTTTCCATCGCTGTAGCGATGAAAAACCCACCCAAGAATAAGAAGATGATATTGTCGCCGTAAGAGGACGCAACTTCCCCGCCATCGACTGCACCTGTAATTGGTAACAGAATGAGAGGCAATAATGAGGTTGCGGGGATGGGTAGTGCCTCAGTCACCCACCAGCTTGCAATCCATAGTGTAACAGCTAAAACCGCTTGTGCATCCGGAGAAAGTCCTGGAGGCTGAAAAAATAACATCGTGAGTATGAAGAGTGTAGGGCCAAGAAGGAGCCCGATAATTTGTGCTCGCGAATAGGCCGGCTTTGGGGGTTCGGGTTCGATATTTCCTCCGCCCCCGCCCTGCGGCTGCGCAGGTTGCGGCTTTTCTTCCTGTTCACGTTTTTTTGCTGCCTGATCGACATCTTTTTTATATGAGAAAATATTAATAAGATCTTTTGTACGAGCATGTTGTTTCCATAAATATTGCCAACCTGTTTGAAATACAGCTTTCATCGAAAGTCCCTCCTAACTTGACTTGAAAACGCTTACGCTTATTCTCCATGATATGACGAATTTCGACTAGTTTTTTTAACTAAACGAAACCAGATTCTTTGGTTTTCATTCCTTGGGCGGTGAGTCGGTATTGCTGCAACGGCCTGCCTGATGGCTGATAAATGACGTCTTTGTCGATCCAGCTGTTTTCGACAAAAAACCGCAAATATTTGCGAAGCGATACGTGTGAAATTGAGGTGATTTCACTCAGAACCGCCGCTGTTAGCCATTCTTTCTGATTTTCAAAAGCGTCCAGTACTCGAATCGCTGTCTCTTTTGTAATGCCTTTTGGAAAGGGAGGGACCTCAACGCTGCGCGGGTTACGCGCATGAAACAGCCGGTCGATATCTTCCTGGCAGTAAGCAGAATGCTCACTGGGCTGTCGGTTTTTAAACATAAGCATCGCTTCTTGAAAACGTTCATACGTAAAGGGCTTTATTAAATAATCGACCGCGCCAAAACGATGGCCGACTTGCACAGATTCTCGATCGTTCGCGGAGGTAATTAGAACGACGTCGATCGCCAAATCTTGCTCCCTTATGTAACGAAGCAAATCCAAGCCATTTTCCCCTTGCAAATACACATCTAGGAGCAGAACATCCATATGGCTTTCTTTCACGAGTTTCATACCTTCGTGAAGGGTCGCCGCGGATCCCGCCCAAGAGAACCCGGCCATTTTCTCCAAATAGATCTTATGAAATTTCACGACTAAAGGCTCGTCCTCGACAGCCCCTACTTTAATCATTTTCCATCCTCCTGTCTGTGCAGCGGGATTCGCGCCGTAAACGCTGTCCCCGAGCCCGGAGTTGATTCAAACGAATACGTACCCCCGGCCTTCGTAATTGTTTCCACCATAATTGCAAGACCAAATCCGCGGTGCTCGCCCTTTGATGACACACCCTTCTTAAGCAGCCACGGAAGTTCCGTTACTTCAAATCCTTTACCACTGTCTTCTAATAAAAAGACGAGGGTGTCTTCGTCTCGATCGAACGTCAGGTCCATCGTTTTCTCGTTTCGGCCGATCATCGCTTCATACGCATTGTCGAGCGCGTTGCCGATAACGGTGATCCACCCGTCGAGCAGCTCAGTATTGTGAAGCACCGGCCAGCTCGTCTCTCCATGCAAGGTAACTGTCACCCCCGCGTTTTTTAAGCGTCCGATCTGATTTGTAATGTAGCCGGCAAGGGTGATGTCCTTGACATGCTGCCCAATTTCGTTCACTCCATCTTGATATTGAAAGGCGAGGGACTCGATGTAGTCTTTGAGCTCTGCATAAGACTCTGTATGTACCATTGCGCCAATAATATGGAGTTTGTTCATAAATTCATGGGTTTGCAGACGCAGCTGCTGGGCATAGTGCTCGACGCCGACGAGACGTTCGAGGACTCGATCGAGTTCGCTTCGGTCACGAAAGGTAATGAGGGCACCAACGGTTTCATTGCCGACTGTGACGGGGGTGCGGCTCGTAATCATTTGCACATTCCCGAGCCAGCGCATGTTATCGGTGATCGTCTCGCCGTCGTGAAGCTGTTCGTGAATGGAAAGCGTTGGCCATACGTCTTCGAGCGACTTTCCGATCGTATGTGGGCCGAGCGTTGCAGTGGCAGTTCGGTTTGTGACGATGATCCTGCCTTTATTGTCGGTCGCGATTACGCCTTCATAAACACTTTCAAGCATTGCCTCTCGTTCTTGGAGCCTCTGCGAGATTTCTTCTGGTTCAAGGTCGTGCAATGTTCGCTTAATTCTGCGGGCAAGTATGTAGGAGCCCGCCGCGCCTAATAACAGACTAAGGCCTGTACTAATAAACACGATCCGCTGACTTTGTAAAACGTAGTTATTGATGCGTTCAGTGGAGATGCCGACGGAAATCGCTCCAATCTGCTCACCTTCATCGATGATCGGCCGAAAGGCACGCATCGACGGGCCAAGTGTGCCCACTTCCTCGGACGTATAAGCAAGACCTCGCTCAAGAACACCGGTCACATCCTCACCGACGAATTCCTCTCCCACTCGTTCTGGTGTCGGGTGAGTAAGCCGAATGCCGTCCATATCCATGAGGACGATATAAAGAAGGTTGTTCTCAACGCGCAGTTTAGCAAGCAGGTTCCTAAGTTCTTCATCAGCTTCGCCAGCCCGGAGTGCATCAATAACCATCGGACTTTCGGCGAGGTGGCTTGCACTGAGCACAGCCTGATCTTCGAGCGACTGCCGCGCTTGATTTGCCTGAGAATGGGCGATAAGTATACCCGCCAGCAACAATGTCCCGAATAAAAGCGCCATCGCATAAATCATCACCCGATACTGCAGCGGCCATTTTTTCTTGCGCTTCACAGTTAGCCACCTCCTTTACTTGCATATATTGCTCTATTATAGAAAATCTTGATGGGCTACGCCAAGGGGGCAATTCACCGGTGTAAAGTTTCGTGTGCTGAGCACTCGACTGGTAAATATCCGTGAGGGGGATATCGACCGCATGGGGTACTCGGTACTTCATCGAAAAGCGGTCAAAAATTCGCCTCTCCCACAGAAGTTTGAAAACCTTTCCTTTCTACCTCACCTCGCTTACGAGTCGAGGTGAGGCAGTCCTAACTCAACAGACTGAGTTTCCTCTAGGTTTACACCTGCTGCGGGAAGGGAGTCATATCGTAAAAAGTGGAGTTGGATACGGAGGAAAATAAGATGAGGCTAAATCAAATCATTTCAGGTAAATGAAAAAATCGCTGAACAACTGCTCGGATAAATAGGGAATCATGTAGTCCTATAAGGATTCTAAAAGAACCCTCCAGGAATATTAAAGGTTTTTTCGTTCGAATGGAAGCAGGGATCCCTCATATTTGTATTTTCCACTAGAGCAGCCAGAGTCGGCTAAAAAAACAATATGAAACCGCCCGTAAACGGGCGGGAAATCAATCATACCCTCCGGCCGGATCAGAAAGTGTATCGTATTTGGGGCGTGGCATGAAACTTTATATATTAATTTTCTAACATTCTCCAACTATTCATCGGGTTCAGTGCCGCACATCTAGCCATTCTCTTTGGTGTTTCACCATTTATCGTTACGGTCAGCATGTTTTGTTTGGATGGTCAACGCAGGTTCTATCGCCGG
Source organism: Geomicrobium halophilum (assembly GCF_014207655.1). Classification (GTDB taxonomy): domain Bacteria; phylum Bacillota; class Bacilli; order Bacillales; family Marinococcaceae; genus Geomicrobium; species Geomicrobium halophilum. The sequence goes on from NZ_JACHHJ010000006.1 coordinate 30,663, forward strand.
CTTGTTCTGCGGGAGCTAACACATCAAATTCATTTATCTTTCATAAATCCGTATTCGTTCTTCTTCACTCAACCCATTTAATGAAGTGCTTTTTTTAGGTCTACAATGATGTCGTCTGGATGTTCCATGCCAACCGACAGGCGAATGAGATTCGAAGGAATTGCTGCAAGCTCGCGCCCTTCGTCTCCTTGCTGCTGGTGCGTGGAGATCGCCGGGATGACGGCGACACTTTTGTGACGGCCGAGATCGGTCGCCCGCCAAATGAGTTCAAGCTTATCGAGTACTTTTCTCGCTGCTTGTTCCCCGCCTCTTACAATGAAGCCCATGAGGTGTCCGTACCGGTTCACACCTGCGCCGTTTTCATCACCATCGACGAGCCACATATACTTGGACGCGACCTCGTACCCAGCATTGGAAGGCAACCCAGGATAATGGACGGCCTCTACGCCTTCATGCTGATCCAGGAACTCCGCCACTTTTATCGCATTTTTACTCATGACGTCAACGCGTGTCCGTAAAGTTCTCAAGTCATTCAGGATAAAATGAGCACTTAGCGGTGAAAGTGCGGTGCCGTGGTCACGCATCGGCCAGAGCTTCACGTAACCTGCAAAGTTCTCAAGCATGTCGTCGCTCCCCACTTTGCTCGGAATGTTGTTACGAGAGACGATCACCCCTGCGATCGCTGAACCGCTACCGCCGATCGCTTTACTGATCGAATGAACAACGATATCGGCACCATGGCAGATCGGCCGCATAAGTGCCGGTGTTGTGAGCGTCGAATCAACGATCAGCGGAATGCCATGATCATGGGCGAGGTCTGCGAGACGCTCCAAATCAACGACCGTTAAACTCGGGTTAGACGGCATTTCCACATAGATAAAACGTGTGTTTCCATCGATCATAGTAGTCCAGGCATCTATGTTCGAGGTGTCCTGCACCCAGCGGACATCGATATCGCGTTCTCTACCGTAGCGTTCATTAAAGAGCATGAACGTTCCGCCGTAGCATTTTGCATCCGCAACAAAGTTCACGCCGCTTACAGAGTTCTCCAGAAACGGGTTCGTCGCCATAAAGATTGCGCCCATACCCGAACCTGTCATCGCCGCAGTCGTTTCCCCGGAGAAGCCGTAGCCTTCCAGCATGGCAAGCGTGCCTTCAAGGTAGTGAAGTGAGGGGTTGTGAATGCGTGTATAACCCCAAGCCGGTGTGAGATAGGACAGTGCCGCCTCAAGATGATCGGAGTTTTCAAAATGCTGAGCAGGTGAAACGGTAAGCGGTTCCATTATACTGTCTTGATTATTCATCGCATCTTCCATGCCATACAAGCCATGAGCGGCAATCGTATCAAACCTTTTCGTTTTCATTAGGTTGCGCCGCGCCTGTTCCTCTTGCTGCTTTCTTTTCCCATCTTCCACGTATTTTTTAACCCCAGCATTGAGCCTCTCTGTCATCATCATTCCTCCTTGTAAAAGATCGGCAATTGTGTTGAAGACTTAATTTCACCATAGGATACGCTTGTTTGAATCCGTGTGACACTTGGCAGCGAACTTAAATTCTCTACGACGAAATTTTTCAGGTCTTTGCTGTTTTTAAGAACGACCTTCAAAATGTAGTCGCACTCACCCGTAACGTGATGGCATTCAAGCACCTCAGGCATTTTCACAACTGCCTCTTGAAAGAAATCAATGTGCTTTCTTTGATGCGCTTTCATGCCGACATAAATGAAGCATAGTAAATCGAAGCCGAGGTGATCTTTGTTTACGATCGTTACATAGCGGTCAATGAGCCCTTCAGCTTCCAAACGTTTGACCCTGGCGTGGGTTGCAGGCGGGGACAAATTCACTCTGCGGACAAGTTCGAAGTTACTCAACTGTGCTTCTCTTTGCAAAACGTCAAGCAAACGCTGATCCATGTCATCGAGCTTTCGATCTACAAATGATTTTATCACTAAAAACCCTTCTAAATGATGTTTTTTTCATTTTATAAAAAATTGAAAATAAATAATAGTTAGAGTGAATCACTGATGAATAAAATTCCGCTTCTTTTTTGTAAAAGAACATTTTCCGTACAATCTTCGTCAGTGCGTTTTTTTGGTTATAAATCTTTTGGTGTTGGGAGCTTCGGCGGGAGAGGGAAGAGATAGTGGTCATGGCAGTAGTAATCCAGACCGTTGCAGGTTCTGGATTTCTTATATGCATCGGATGTCCGTCAAATTCCTACATATGTAAAAACAGGGAATATCGAGGGGGTGCGGGGAAATTGTCGGAAGAGAAGCTTTTATCGTTTGGGGCGCAAATACCAGTCATGATTCTTCCTTGTCTTGGATGTTTCTCGTCAGCTTAACTTTCATATTGTTGCCGACCCAAATGTAAGGGAATTTACTTGTTGAAGAAAAAGAACAACAGATATGGCGTACCCTTGTACAACAAGGGGTTTCTCTTTATGGCGCTCGTAAAAGCATTGCTTACATCCATCATGATGCTTGTCATATCATTTTTTATTGTTTATTTAAGTGGCTTAAGTTTTACTACAGCATTAATCGTTTATGTTTTCATTACCCCGATCCTCCTGATTACACTTTCAATCGGAACCATCATAGCAGCTTACTCCAACAATAAAATAGAAGTTAATCTGTGGAAACACCAATCATCATTATTTTTATTTCCCTGGAAATAATTCATCAAGTTCTGTCGAAAGAGCTAGAAATGGGATATGAGGATCTGGAGCCAGTTAGATCAACGGTTGATAATGTTAATGTTTGTATTTTCACTCACCACTTTTACATGCAACGTTTTCTTGGAGCCAGTCAGAAACCTGTGCGCCAGAGATAAGGATCCATTTTCTTTTTTTGAAAATCCTTCTGCGTATAAACGATGAATATCAAAATAAGTCATGTAACGGTTCACTCCTGTTTCCTCCACTCCGTATGTACTGCTTTCAGTATATACAGGTGAGGATACTTGTGGACGAACTGTTTAATCTTAGTCTGGGTGTACCATGAGCGATTCTAGGCCTTGAAAAGCTTTCCCCACAGCAGCTTTATCGAACGATGGATGTGTTGCTGGAGGTCAGAGAAGTTTTGGAAAAACAGGTGTATTTTTCTGTGGCCAAGCTCTTAAACCTAGAGGTCGATTTGATTTATTTTGACATCACTTCCTCGTATTTCGAGGTAGAGCCACAGGAAGCCCCGGGAGGGGAAAGCTAGCGACTGTCGACTCCGAGTCGTAACTTGGGCTAGCGTAACGGGGTTTAATCAAAAATATGGCCTTATCCCTAAAGAATGAAGGATAAAGCCGCTTAAAAGTCCATTTTTCACATGGAGCAAGATGACTTTTTTCAATTAAATGTTGGTTGGCTTAGACGGTAGTCATTTGGTACCTAGTCTGTTTGTTCTTTATAAATAAAGTAATCAAAATCAGCTGGGATCTTTCCCCCGCTTAAATCCTGACAGCACATTCCAATAAATGTGCCAGTAAACCGCACATGAGGTGCAGAATCGTCAGACATATGGCGAACATCGATTTGATTTCCAATTTTCTTCCACTTTTCTTCATTCTGAGCAAGTGTATAATAGAGCTGCAACCATTCGTTCTCAACGACAGCTTTTAATCTTACTTCTGGTTCTTCCGGAATTTCAATATATCGCTCTAACAGTTCATAGTATTCACCATGCTTTGTCTGAATAATCCCGATACATTTTCCCAATCCTTCACGCTCTGTAATATTTAAGTAGACGTGATCAACGGTATCGTAATAAAAAATCAATCCTGCCATTTGTTGGAACGTTTCAGGATGGAAATCAACGGAAGTTTCCGCTTCAACATGAAATGCTTGTTGACGTCTCGCTATAAGGCTTTGTCTGTGTAAAGAAGATAATGACTCCATTCCTTTTAACCTCAGATATCCAGGGCGTTCAGTAAGGGAGAGCCAAGATGGTTCCGCGGGAATTCTAAGAGAATTCCACTCGCTTCGTAGTTCAGGTTTGTCAAAATTATCTTTTTCAGGGAGAGCTTCAAATGGTTGTTCCGGAACATCCAATCCCTTGACATGTAAAGATGGGGCATTTCCACCATGACTGAGGCGCAGCCAGCCATCATTGGTCCATTCACAACGTTGGAGAGCTGTTTCACGTCCTAAGGTACAGTATTTATCTTTTAAGGGTCGTCCGCATAAATGAGCCAGATACCATTCACCCTCTTGTGTTTCTACTAAACTGCCATGACCAGCTTTTTGCAGAGGCAAGTCATCTCGACCTGCAGAAGTTAATAACGGGTACTGATCATCTACTTCATAAGGACCGTCAATATTTTTTGATCTAGCCAGGGTCGCGGCATGTTCATATTCCGTACCCCCCTCTGCAGTTAATAAATAGTAATAGCCATTCACTTTATAAATGTGAGGAGCTTCCGTGAGTTTAATATCTGTACCTTTAAAGATATTTTTTACTCCCCCTACTAATTTCTGTTCTTTCTCTGAGTATTCCTGTAGAAGGATTCCACCGAAAGAATGGTTCTCAGGACGATAATCCCATACAACATTTGTCAGCCATTTACGCCCATCCGTATCATGAAATAACGAAGGGTCAAAGCCGCTGCTGTTTAAATATACCGGGTCGGACCATGGACCGGTAATCTCTTCGGCAGTCACTAAATAGTTATGGGTATCTTTATAAGCCCCGTGCCACGATTTAACATCTGTATAGATTAAATAATATAAACCATTACAATAACTGAGACATGGTGCCCATACACCTCCTGAATTTACATTTCCATCCATATCCAATTGCGAAACACGAGTTAAGGGGCTGTTAATGAATTGCCAATGCTTCAAGTCTTTAGAATGGTAAATTCTTACACCGGGGAACCATTCAAAGGTGGAAGTCGCGATGTAATAATTGTCCTTGACACGAAGGATGGAAGGGTCCGGATAGAAGCCTCTTAGAATAGGATTTTCAATCATAGACATGCTTAGCTCTCCTTTTGTAATAGATTGCGTAATATTTTATCGTCTTAGGTTGTTTCCTTCACTCATATCAAAGAAAAATGCGTTTCTGAAAAATATTTCTCTCCTGAGGGTATAAAACAGGTCGGCTTTCCATGAGAAGCGATTGCTTCAGGTAATCGTTGTGTTTCAACGCATAAACCTCGAAAAGGTGAAGCATATCCGTCTGTCAGTGTATACGTACTTTCCAGCTTTTGGCCTGTATAGATGACAGCACCGGGTTCTGTTGTTTCTATGATAAGCGAACGGTTAGAATCTGGATGGAATAATGTAATAGGTGTATATTCATCATTGTGAAATATGAAAAAATGGTCAACCCCGCCATGGGCGATTTCAACTTGTGGATGTTTAGAGTTAACGATGTCTTGTATCCGTTTTCTTTCCCGGATATCAAAAGGTGAATCAAGAAGTCGGTCGGTTGGGAGTAAATCAGAGTCAAGTTCTAAAGCAGCAAGTGTAGGCGCCTGTAGCGTATGATTCAAGATAGTGTCTCCTTTTAAAGGGGAGAGGTTAAAATAACTATGATTGGCTATACTTAACCAAGTATCATGATCGCTTACAGCCTCAATTTGCATGCTTAATTTGTCTGTATCCTTTTTCAAGGCATAGATTACTGTAGTATGGACATTTCCCGGATATCCTTCATCTCCGTACTTGGAAAAATACGATAAATGAAGCTGATATTCCGTTTCCGTCTCTTCATAGCGATACTCCCAAAATACGTTGCTAAAACCATTGTTCCCCCCATGTAAATGGTTACTTCCCTCATTTAAGGACAGTTTTCTTCTAACTCCGGAGATGTCCATTAATCCTCCCGGTATACGCCCTGCAACACGACCAATGATAGCGCCGAGAAAATGAGGGTCATTTAGGTAATGAATGGGATTTTCATATGCTAAAACGATATTATGGAAAGAATGGTTGGCTGGATACCAACCATTTATTCTTCCCCCATAATTAAGCACGCGTAAACAAGCTCCATGATCGTTGGTCATTTCTAATTGCATCAGTGGTTGCTCGTTTTTGTGCTGTTGTTGAACACACCATTCTTGAAACACTCTCTTGGCCTCCTTAAAAACTTCGAGCAATGCACTGAAAGGTATAAGTCACACTGCTAAATCCAGATCTCTTGTGATGAAATCACGGCAAACTTTTAAACTTTGATAAGGGGTGCTGGTTGATTGATCAATTTCAACAGTGACCCAACCTTCATACCGAATTTCTTTTAAATAGTCGATGATGGGAGAAAACTGTGAAGCTAATTCTCCTAATCCTAACTCGCAAAAAATGGGCATCGCTTCATTGCCTGTAAAACCTGTTCAACGTCCTCGTTAAAATAAGAGGGAACGTCCCGATAAGCATGACAATGGCCTTTCCTATAAATTGATAGCTACCATATATATATGGTTTTTAGTACGAGGCTTTCGCTCGTTTAGTTTTCCTCCCGTACTCCTAAATCATAATAGGTTAAATAATGTGTTAATTTTAAAATCTAATAACTCACTATAAAGCCTCCTTCACGAAAAATATGGCATCGATTCATTTTGATAGAAAATGATGTATATTTAGGTGGGAGTAGACGACAGTTGGGGCTTTTTTAGATAACTTCGTTTTAATTTTAAATAAAGTTATGCTGTGATTTCTTCAACTTTTAAAATGTTACTTTAAAAAGTTGTCAGGATGTGAATACGGAATTTATCCAAAAATATAGTTATTTTCCCTCTAATATTCATTATTAATGACTACAAACGTTCTGTCAACTTAAAATAACTTAAAAATCAGGCAAGTGAGATCGTCAGTAAAGGGTTGACAAGAGAACAGTATAAAATTATAGTTAGTTCAAACGATAAATTAACATTCAAATTTCGAGGGGGTTTGAAAAAGGTGATGAATTTTTATAAATAGAAACTAACATAAATTCCTATTCTTCCGAAGAATCAAGAACAATTATTGTAAAGTTCCTTTATATCTGCTGCATGACTAAATATTCAAAAAATATATCGTTAGGTGTTGTTTAATTGTAAGCGCTAACAAAAAATGGAGACTTCAAGCAGTTTAGAGTGATTGCGATAGTTTATAAGAGGGAGGTAGAGTATGAAAAATAAATATACTCTTTTTGGATTAGCGTCTTCGCTATTTATCATTACAGGCTGTGCAGGTGGAGATCTAGAAACTAATGGTAATGAGGAAGCAGATGGTGGTGAAGATCAAAGCAGTAATGGGGAAGCCATCGATTTCTGGTATATAGAAACCGGTGAAGCTGAAGAGGCGATCTTAAATGCTGTGGAAAGGTTTGAAGAAGAAAACCCAGAGTATACCGTTGACCCGCTTCAGATCGATAATGATGATTATAAACAAAGGTTAGTCGTAGCAATGTCCGGAGGCGACCCACCTGATGTCTTCCATTCATGGGGAGGGGGCTGGTTGGAGGAATTTGTTAAAGGAGACCAAGTTAAAAATTTATCTGAGACACAGATCGACAGTGATCGCTTTGTAGATACGGCTCTAGACAATTCTACATTTGATGGTGATATTTATGGCTTGCCTCTCTCATTATCGGTAGTTCCAATTTATTACAATCAAGAGATTTTTGAAGAACTCGATTTAAGTGAACCTGAAACTTACGATGAGCTTTTGGGGATTATAGACGATTTAAATGAACAAGGATATGCCCCTTTTGCTTTAGCTAACCGAGACAGATGGCCTGGTAGTTTCTTTTATATGTATTTTGCAGAACGTTTAGGAGGAGAAGAGTTATTTGAACAGGCTGTAAGCGGCGAGGGAAGCTTTGCAGAGGATGAGTATATAGAGGCAGGAGAACATGTTCAAGAACTTGTTGAGAAAGAAGCCTTCAATTCAGGTTTTAACGGGATGTCCTATGATGAAGGCCAGAGTAGGCAGCTGTTATATACTGAACAGGCCGCTATGATCATGGATACTGCTGCTTTTCCCAACAGTGCAATGGATGAGTATCCTGAATTTGTGGATAATATAGGTATGTTTTTGTTTCCGGATATAGAAGATGGAGAAGGGGATTCTGATAATTTAGTTGCTACGATATCTCCTACATGGTCAGTTTATGAGGATTCAGAAAATGAAGAAGCGTCTGTGGAATTAGTTAACCATTTAACAAGTACTGAGACTGCTGAAGAGTATGCAGAAACTTCACAGCCACCAGCTATTGAGGATGTAGACAGTGATGATCCATTCGTTAATGAGTTTAATGAACATATTGAAAATGCTGATTATATTCAAAGTGTCTATGATCAAGCGTTAGTCCCGTCACTGGCAGAAGTTCACCTTGATACTGTTCAAGAATTGTTAGGTTTATCGATGTCTCCTGAAGAAGTTGCCAAAATGATGGAGGAAGAAGCAGAGGATACGCGCGATTGAACTGATGAAGCAGATCAGAAGCACATTGGAATGGATTACAATAAGGGAATATCCGAATTAGCTTCACCGCTTTAGGTGTCTGTGGTGATCGGTGGGGTTCAGATATCTTAATGATTAAATGTTCTGATCCCCGCTCCTTTTTAGGGGGGCCTAACATACACAACTTCATTAACGGCAACTATCAAGGGAGTGATGTAAATGAATATGAGTTCCAACTATGCAAAAGAAGGGGACCCTGTAACAAAATCCTACATAAAAAAAAACAAACGCAAGAAAACACGGATAATCTTAGGGTTTATAATACCTGCTTTAGTAATCTATATGATATTTACAATATATCCTATAATAGCAACCCTTAATTACAGTTTAACTGATTGGAGCGGGGTCAGCGGGGAAAGTGATTTTGTAGGGATACAAAACTATATTAATTTATTAGGAGACAGTACTTTTTGGCAAGCATTACAAAATAATTTGTTTCTTGTTTTGGTATCTGTTTTTCTTCAAATACCTTTAGGGTTACTCATGGCACTAGTTTTATTTACACCTATCTTTGGCAAGCAATTGCTAAACATTGTATTTTTTCTTCCGTATTTGATGTCTACCGTTGCAATAGGGATATTATGGCTTTTTATGTATGATCCAAGTAGTGGGCCGATTAATCAGCTTACAGAGTTTTTGGGTATTGGGATGTTTGATTGGTTAGGAGATCCCAATTTAGCATTAATGTCTGTTTTATTTGTGTTAATTTGGCAGTTTTCTCCTTTGTATATGATTTTATTTAAGGCAGCAATGGTAGGTATTCCGGATGAATTGTATGAAGCTGCTAATATAGATGGAGCTAATGGATTCAAGCAATTTGTACATGTAACATTTCCATCTTTAATTCCAACGATTGTTACCTCTTCTGTATTAGCTGTAGTAGGGTCATTAAAAGCATTTGATATTTTCTATATCATGACGGGCGGTGGCCCGGGTACTGCTACAGAGATTTTGGGCACTTATATGTATGATCAAGCTTTTATTAATTTCAACATGGGCTATGCCAGTACAATCGCAGCAGCAATGTTCATCATTTCATTAATAGCTGTAATAATTATTCAGTATTTGGATTACAGACGTAAAAAGAAAGGGATTTTAATATGATAGCCTCAGGATTATTGAAGAAATTCTTTTTGTATTTGCTCGTATTAAGCTTGTTGCTTTTTACAGGGTACCCTTTCCTTTATATGATTAGTACATCTTTGAAAAGCATGGAAGATTTTTTTAACAATCCTTTTTCAATTTTACCTGAAAATATCACGTTTGATAATTATTTCTCGGTTTTTGATATGGGTTTAACTAGCTATTTTATCAATAGCATTATCATAACTTTTTCTTCGGTCATAATCGTTGTACTCATTGCCTCGATGGCAAGTTACCCTTTAAGCAGAATGAAGTTTAAGTTTAATAGACCTTTATTAATGCTGTTTGTAGTGGGGATGATGTTGCCGTTTCATGCTGCGTTGATTCCGATTTTTGTTTTAACACAGGAGATGGGGATATATGATACATTATTTGCACTACTGGGCCCCTATGTTGCTTTTAGTTTACCTGTATCAGTGTTTATACTTACTCAATTCATGGAGGAAGTTCCTAAGGAACTTGAAGAAGCTGCAGAAGTTGATGGGGCAAGTCATTGGAAAAAGTTTTGGAAAGTGTTATTCCCAAACACGATCCCGGCTATTTCTACGGTGGTCATTTATAATTTTGTTTTTTTGTGGACTGAATTTATATTCGCTTTAGTATTGATCAGCTCGCCAAGTAGTATGACTCTTCCACTTGGACTTCGAGATTTCCATGGAGAATTTTCAGTCGATGTACCGGGGATAATGGCTGCTTTAACTTTAGCTAGTCTACCTGTTATATTGGTCTATCTTTTTGCACAAAAACGTGTAGAAAAAGGTTTAGCAGGTGGGGCAGTAAAAGGATAGATACAGTCGGTTTATATATTGAGAATAGTGAGTTTTCAGTTGTCTATTAAACAATAGAGAGGAGATAAATAATAATGTCTTTTTTCACGAAATTTCCTGACATAGCATATGAGGGTGCTTCCTCAAACAATAACTTTGCATTTAAACAATATAACCCTTCCGAAATCATTGCCGGTAAGACAATGAAAGAACATCTACGTTTTGCCGTTGCCTATTGGCATACATTTACGGAAGATGGCAGTGATCCCTTTGGTTCAGGGACCATGCAACGTCCATGGGATCATCTGTCAGGTATGGACCAAGCCAAGGCGCGCGTAGAAGCAGCTTTTGAGTTGTTTGAAAAATTGGATGCACCTTACTTTTGCTTTCATGATATCGATATTGCTCCGGAAGGCGATAACTTGCATGAAACATTTAAAAACCTCGATACCATTGTGGCTATGATTAAAGATTACATGAAAACCAGCGATACAAAACTGCTTTGGAATACAGCGAACATGTTCACTCATCCGCGCTTCATGCATGGGGCGGCGACATCGAATGAAGTAGATATTTATGCTCATGCAGCTGCGAAAGTAAAAAAAGGTCTCGAAATCGGCAAAGAACTAGGTGCTGAAAACTATGTTTTTTGGGGCGGACGAGAAGGATATGAATCCTTGTTAAATACGGATATGAAATTTGAACTTGATAACCTTGCCCGTTTTTATGAAATGGCCATCTCTTATAAAAAAGATATAGAGTCTGACGCCCAATTTTTAATCGAACCGAAGCCTAAAGAACCGACGAAACATCAATATGATTTTGATGCGGCCACTTCCTATTCATTTTTACAAAATTACGGGTTAGACAAAGATTTCAAACTAAACATTGAAGCGAACCACGCGACCCTCGCGGGACATACATTTGAACATGAACTTCGTACAGCCCGCATCCACGGTATGTTAGGTTCGGTGGATGCAAATCAGGGCGATTTATTACTCGGGTGGGACACAGATGAATTCCCATCTGACTTATATTCAGCTGTACTCAGCATGTACGAAATTCTTGAAAATGGTGGTTTGGGGAAAGGTGGCTTGAACTTTGATGCAAAGGTGAGAAGAAGTTCCTATCAATTGGAAGATCTCCTCCATGCCCACATTACCGGAATGGACACGTTTGCCACAGGATTAAAAGTTGCTGCTCAATTACGGGAAGACGATTTCTTCAAAAACATCCTCAACGAACGATATAAAAGCTTTAGTAGCGATATTGGGAAAAAGATTGTTCATGGTCAAACGGATTTTTATGAGTTGGAACAATATGCTCTTAATAATGCCCCCATTGAGCATCAGTCCGGACGTTTGGAACTGATCAAAGCAAAAATTAATCAATACCTTCTCAATATTAATTAAGATTTTGTATCCGTTGCCATTTCTAACTTGGAGGTGATCAATTGTCATATGTACTCGGTATTGATTTAGGAACGAGCGCTGTTAAAGTGATGCTCGTAGGAAAAGATGGGACCGTTCATGATGAAGCGTCGAAACCGCTAACGCTCATTCAACCTCAATCGGGCTATAGCGAGCAGAATCCAGAAGAATGGTACAGCCAAACTGTGGAAGCAGTGAAAGAGATTATCACCCGAGCGCCTGCACGATCCCAGGATATTGAAGGTCTTAGTTTTTCTGGACAAATGCATGGGCTTGTCCTTCTTGATGAAAACAATGATGTTTTAAGGCCTGCCATCCTTTGGAATGATACAAGGACAAGCAAACAATGTGAACACATTCATCGTATTATAGGAAAAGAGCATTTACGTGAACTTACAGGAAACGAAGCGTTAGAAGGGTTCACATTGCCGAAATTGTTATGGGTGAAAGAACATGAGCCAGATATATTCGTAGAAACTTCCTATTTCTTACTTCCTAAGGATTACGTACGACTCCGGATAACAGGAAAACTTCACAGTGAATATTCAGATGCAGCAGGAACGATCATGTTAAACAAGGAAAAGAATGAATGGAGTGAAGAAATTCTTCATCGTTTGGGGATCCCTGCAGCCATTTGCCCGCCCCTTGTCCATTCTCATGCGTTTGTGGGTGAAATCCAACCATCGTTTGCCCAAGCAACCGGATTGAATGAACAAACGGGAGCTTTTGCAGGAGGCGCAGACAATGCTTGTGGGGCGATTGGAAGCGGCGTGCTTTCTGCAGGGAAAAGTTTGTGTAGTATCGGCACATCCGGGGTACTGTTATCTTATCAAGGGGAGGGGAAACGGGAGGTCTCCGGCCCTCTCCATTTATTTCACCATGGGAAGGCTGGAGCCTACTATACAATGGGGGTAACCTTATCGGCCGGGCAAAGTCTACATTGGTTTAAGGAACAGTTTGCTCCAGATGTAGATTTTGAAACACTCCTTAGCAATATGAGTGCAAAGCCTGGAGCGAGCGGGCTTTTATTTACTCCCTACCTCTCAGGCGAACGAACCCCTCATTCCGATGCCATGATTCGTGGAAGTTTCATTGGTCTAGATGCCAGGCACACACGGGGGCATCTTACCCGGGCCGTGATTGAGGGAATCACATTTTCTCTTAATGAAACGCTGCAGTTGTTGAGAGATGCAGGTCAAGAAGTAGATGAAATCATTTCGATTGGCGGGGGGCCAAAAGTGATGCTTGGTTACAGATTCAGGCGGATATCTTCGGAACCCACATTCTTACACTGGAAAATGAACAGGGTCCAGGTATGGGAGCAGCGATGTTAGCGGCTTACGGATGCGGATGGTTTTCCTCATTGCAAGAGTGCGCAGAGGTATTCCTTGCTTTTGGTAAAAGTTACGAACCTGATATGGAAGCTCATGAAATCTATAAAGAACTGTTCCTTCTCTATCGGGAGATCTATCCATCCACAAAAAAAGTGAGCGAATCTTTAAGCATGTACCGCTAACGGATGAGATTTCTGCTGGTGAACGCTTATGCATTTCACGGATTTATCCTTATAATAGAGAGAAAAGGTAGAGTTTTGAGGAGAGAAGCCAGATGACAAAAACCGTAAAAACAGGGGACATTCAATACGTACGTGATATGAACAGAGCAACCGTTCTAAACTATATCCGGAAACATGGCCCGATATCAAGAGCTCATATTGCCAAACAACTGAACATGAACAAGGCAACGGTATCATCGATTGTAGATCAACTCATATCTGAGGACTTTGTATTAGAAATCGGCGAAGGCGAATCTTCCGGAGGAAGAAAACCTGTCCTTCTAATGTTTAATAAAAATGTCGGTTCAATCATCGGTGTGGATCTTGGTGTGAATTATATTTATGTAATCGTTAGTAACCTAAATGCTGAAATTATTTGGGAAGAGCGAGATTTTATTGACCCTCAACAGATGTCTGCTCAGGAGATCATCGAAAAATTGATCCAGCTTATCCATAAAGCAACAGCGGAAAAACCTTCGACTCCCTTGGGAGTTATCGGGATGGGAGTAGGCATCCCGGGCTTGGTTAATAACAATGGTCATATTTTACTCGCCCCTAACTTGAACTGGGAGAATATTCACTTGAAATCCATCTTGGAAAATGAGTTTTCTTTTCCGATCTCGATTGACAACGAAGCGAACATGGGGGCCCTGGGTGAAAACAATATCGGCGTCGGTAAAGATGTTGAGAATATGATTTATGTCAGCGCGGGTATTGGCATTGGGGTGGGGCTCATCCTCAACAATATGATGTATCGCGGCCAGCATGGTTATTCCGGGGAGCTGGGTCATATGATCATTGAACGAAACGGATTGAAATGTGCTTGCGGTAGCCGGGGTTGCTGGGAGTTATATGCCTCTGAACAAGCACTTTATCGCCATCTTTCCAGTACCGATTATGAACATATAAACAAGGATCAATTGACGCAATTACTGAATGCTCAGGAAGAATTGCCCCATTCGATGATCACGGCCCTCAACAGTGTTGGTGATTCCCTGGGGGTAGGAATCACTAATATTATCAATACGTTTAATCCGGAAATGATCATTATCGGCAATTCATTGGCGAAGGCAGGTTCATGGATTCAGGCCCCGATCGAAAACAGCATTCAAGAGCGTTCCATGAATTACAGATTTTCAAATATGAAAGTCACAACTTCCTCATTAGGTGAAGAAGCTTGTGCAATCGGCGCTGCCAGTAGCATCCTTTTTAGCTATTTTAATGTGTGAAGCTAGACTGCCAAAACCTAATACTAAAGTCAAAAACTCCTACCAGAGGTAGGATGATCACAAAATACGTGCGTCAAAATCCTTTGTCGAACGCTAACGCCGAAAGCTGATATTAGCATAAGGAGGAAAAAATGGCTATTGAATATCATGTAGCAAAGAATGGATCAGATCAGGGTAAGGGAATGAAGCAAGATCCATTCCTGACTATCAATCAGGCTGCTTCTTTTGCAGTTGCAGGAGATACGGTTATTGTTCATGAAGGGGAGTACCGTGAATGGATAAAACCGAAGAATCCGGGACGAAGTGATAAACGAAGAATTACCTATCAGGCTGCCGATGGTGAAAAAGTAGTGATTAAAGGTTCGGAGCGAATTCAAGACTGGCAGCTAGTCGAAGGAAACGTATGGAAAACCATACTGCCGAATACATTTTTCGGAGAATATAATCCCTATACAGAAGAAGTGTTTGGCGATTGGTTATATAGTTTAGGCACAAGACATCTTGGGGATGTTTATTTGAATGGTATGTCTTTTTATGAAGTCGAGAGCTATGACGAATTGAAAGACCCTGGTGTGAAAACGTCAGTATTAGATCACTGGACGAAGAAGATTGTCCCTGTTTATAACCAGGAGCAGACACAATATGTGTGGTATACAGAAGTGGATGATGATACTACTGCTATTTTTGCTAATTTCCAAGGTGCTGATCCGAATCAAGAGTTGGTTGAAATCAATGTACGCAAAGCTTGCTTTTATCCAGAAGTAACAGGGATTGATTATATTACGGTAAGAGGCTTTGAAATGTCTCAGGCAGCAACTCCTTGGACCCCGCCCACAGCTGATCAGCCGGGGCTCATTGGTGCACACTGGAGCAAAGGCTGGATTATGGAAGATAATATCATTCACGATTCCAAATGCAGTGCCATCAGTATCGGGAAGGAAGTATCGACAGGAAATAATTATCGTTCAGTGCGAAAAGATAAGCCGGGTTATCAATACCAGATAGAATCCGTTTTTTCTGCAAAACGTGCCGGCTGGAGTAAAGAAAAAACAGGCTCGCACATCATCCGAAATAATACGATATATAATTGTGGTCAGAATGGGATTGTTGGTCACCTGGGCTGTGTATTCAGCGAGATTTATAATAATCACATTTATAACATTGCTCTGAAGCGTGAGTTTTTCGGGCATGAGATTGCGGGTATCAAGCTGCACGCAGCTATTGATGTGCAAATCCATAATAACCTTATTCATAATTGTTCATTAGGATTCTGGTCTGACTGGCAGACACAAGGGACAAGAGTTAGTAAAAATCTATTCTATCATAATAATCGTGATATGTTCTTGGAAGTCAGTCATGGCCCTTACATCATAGATCACAACATTTTAGCTTCCGAGTATGCGTTTGACAATTATGCGCAAGGTGGCGCTTATATCAACAATATCATTTGCGGAAAAATGGTTCACCGGAAGATTTTAAATCGCTCCACTCCATACCACCTTCCTCATAGTACTGAGGTAGCTGGATATGCGCTTGTTTATGGTGGAGATGATCGTTTTTACAATAATATTTTCATCGGCAACGATTCTTTAGACGAGGTAGGTACCGCGCATTACAATGGATACACGACTTCACTAGAGGAATACATTGAAGAGGTACATCAGGAATCAGGTGATGTTGAACGATTTGAAAGGGTGGAACAGCCTGTTTATATCAACAACAATGCTTATTTTAACGGAGCAAAAGCATTTGACCGAGAGAATGATAATTTAGTTGCAGATAGTTTTAATCCAGAATTTTCTATCGCGGAAGAAGGCAGTGAAGTGTATCTTTACTTTGAGCTTCCGGAAGCATTTGAAAAAATGTTTGGAAAGGTTCAGTCTACCGATACCTTGAATCGTGTAAGAATTGTAGATGCAGAATTTGAAAATCCGGATGGAAGTAAAGTACATGTGGATAAGGATTACTTTGGAGAGGAAAGACCGGATGAAAGTTTGTTTGGTCCATTTGTGAATGCAAAGAGAGGAAAAAATCGTGTGAAAGTTTGGGGATAGCATGACAGGGTATCCCCCTCTTCTCCCCATTAGCGAAAGCAGGATCCTGGATTCAATCTCCGATCGAAAATAGCATTCAGGAGCGTTCACTGAACTACAGATATTCAAACATGAAAGTAGCAACCTCCTCGTTAGGAGAAGAGGCCTGTGCGATCGGTGCTGTTAGTAGTATAGCTTTTAATTATTTTAATGAAGGAGCAGGTTTTAGAATTTAAGCTATGAGTTCACGTTATCTTCTATTCTATTGGCATGGAGCACAATATTTTTAAATGTATAAGGGAGGTATTAGACGGTATGAATATTCGGAAATGTCTTAAATTCGGGTTGGTTTTGGCTCTGATAATGCCTTTTGGAGCGAATACGCTATCTGCTCAAAGTGATTCTGACAGCGCATTAGAAGTTAATTCGATTGAAGAAAGGTATAAAGATTCATTTAAAATAGGAGCAGCAGTAGAACCGTACCAGCTCGAGGGAGAACAAGGAGAAATACTAAAACACCATTACAACAGTATTACTGCAGAGAATGTGATGAAACCTGAGTCCTTGCAACCTGAAGAAGGAAATTTTAACTGGGATGAAGCAGACAAAATCGTAGATTTTGCTAATGAAAATGATATGGATCTACGCTTTCATACACTTGTTTGGCACAATCAAGTACCCGAGTGGTTCTTCTTAGATGAAGAGGACAATCCTATGGTTGATGAAACAGATCCAAAACAACGTGAAGAAAATAAAAATTTATTATTAGAGCGTTTGGAAACACATATTAAAACTATTGTTGAGCGTTATAAAGATGATGTAGATGCTTGGGATGTTGTCAATGAAGCAATCGATGATGAAGGGTTACGCGAAAGCGAATGGTATCAAATTACTGGGACAGAATATATTAAGACAGCTTTTGAAACTGCAAGGCACTATGGTGGAGAAGATGCAAAGCTTTACATTAATGATTATAATACAGAAATAGAACCAAAAAGAACTCACTTATATGACCTTGTCAACAATATGTTAAATAAAGGCGTACCTATTGATGGAGTTGGTCACCAAGCTCATATTCAACTTGATTGGCCTACTATTCAAGAGACAAAGGAATCTATTGAAATGTTTGCTAATTTGGGTTTAGATACTCAAATAACCGAGCTTGATGTTAGTCTTTATGGTTGGCCTCCCACGCCGGCTTATCCGTCTTATGACGACATACCCGATAGTGCATTTGAAGAACAAGCAGACCGTTACAATGAATTGTTTGCATTGTATGAGGAATTGGAGACTGAAATCAGTAATGTAACCTTTTGGGGAATCGCTGATGATCATACATGGCTGGATGACCGAGCCGAAGAACATAATGATGGTGTAGGGAAAGATGCACCATTTGTTTTTGATACG
Organism: Geomicrobium halophilum; assembly: GCF_014207655.1. Taxonomy (GTDB): domain Bacteria; phylum Bacillota; class Bacilli; order Bacillales; family Marinococcaceae; genus Geomicrobium; species Geomicrobium halophilum. The sequence goes on from NZ_JACHHJ010000006.1 coordinate 48,660, forward strand.
GATTATAATGTAAAGCCAGCTTATTGGGAAATCATTGATTTTGATACCCCAACAAAAGAAGAGGTAGAAGGTGGTGAATTACCTAATACTGCAACTAATAACTTCATGTTTACTTTAATAGGAGCTGGTATGGTTCTTATAGCAGGTAGCTTGTTATTGTTCAGAAGGGGAAAGGTAAATCATTCCTCATAGTATTCTATAAAACACATTTTATATCAGGTTATGTGGCATGTATTCGGCATTATAGCGAACACATGCCGGATTTTTTAATACGACTTTCGTTGTAGTAAACTCATATAGGTGTCGATGGCCAATTGCATTTATGATTGTGTTGATGTTCGTTCTTTGGCTACGTAAAAACTAAAACACGGAGTACCCTCGTGGGCACATCCGTGTTTTTTAGCGATTTACTCGTGGTTTGCCCATTCCTTAAATGTTTCCCAGATCCATTGGCTGGCATCCATTTGTTGGCTGACTTTGCCGTTGGAAGTGGGGGATTGTACTTTTGGCCCTCCTGGCCACGTATGGCCGCCGCCTTTTACATGATAGAACATGACGAGCGGGCGCTTGTCTTTGTCCAGGTAACATGTTTGTTCAATGCGCGTAGGGTCGTTAAGTTCTCTGGGCTTCATTCGTTCTTTTTTGATTTCTGGAGCATGAGACGAACGGTAAGCGAAGGTTTCTGCTGTTTTCTTCGCGCCTATCAAGCTGGTTGTGGAGAATGTTCTTTCTCCGGCGGCATCAGCTTCGGAGAAGGGTACAATCGGGTCGGAATTTCCCATAATAAAGATGAGGGGAGGGACCGACTTCACGTTCTCGATCAAGTGTTTAGGGAGAGGTCCAGCCACGCTACCGATTGCCGCGAAAGTATTTGGAAGTTCAATCGCGAGTCGGAGGCTGAAGCTGGAACCATTTGAGAAACCAGTTGTATACACTCGTTGGGGGTCTACATGGCATATTTGCTGCCAATACACGATTAACGTTTGCACAAATAAAACGTCATCAACGTTTGCTTGGTAAACAGGGTTGTCTTCCACTCCTTCGTTCCATTGCTTGGAAGAAGGGTCCCTTGGGTTCGCCTGTGTGGATTCAGGGTATAAGACGAAAAATTGTTCTTCTTCCGCGAGCCTATGAAAATTTGTCAAGCGACTATGATGCTCCCCGCTGCTTGTCGCTCCATGAAAGCTAAGCAGGAGGGGGAGCTCATGTTTCTCATCATACGATGTCGGTATATAATATAAAAATGACCGTTGTCGCCCTGCAACTTCAATGATTTCTTTCGTTAACGTGCCTTTTTTCATATCTAGTCAATCAACCCCTTCTTCGGAGTTTACATATTTTTGCTTGCATCATTCGGTTTACTGCTATCTTCCTGGGTTTCTTCCGACTTTGTCAGCGTCCATCCTGTGTAGGCATAAAATAGAGCGATGAACGGAGTCACGAGACTAAGAAATACAAAGAAAACATATTCCATCCCCACATTCAAGGTGGTCATTACAAAGGCTCCAATAACTCCCCACGGGATGAGCGGATGCAAAATGGTTCCCCCGTCTTCAATGGTACGGCTCAGGTTTTTCGGATGGAGGTGGTGACTTCGGTATGCCTCTTCATACATTTGTCCTGGGAGAATAATAGATAGGTATTGCTCGCCAGTAACGATATTGACACCTAAACAGGAAGCTAATGTGGAAGCGATGGTGTTCCCTCTGCTTCTGAGTGCGTTCTTCATTCCCTCGATCAAGGCAGCTGCTATACCTATGCCCTGGATTAACCCGCCGAAAGCAAGCGCAATAATAATCAGCGAGACCCCAAAAAGCATGCTATCTAAGCCACCCAAAGTAAGAAGTTCATCAATGGCTTCGTGGCCGGTCTCAGCATCATACCCAAAGTGAGCAGCTCCCATAATATCCCCTAAGTTACTGCCAGGCATGGTGTAGAAGGTTGTCAAGGCAGCAACGATTAACCCTAACGAAAGGGAAGGAATGGGTTTAAATCTTTTAACGGCTAATCCAATAATTACAAGTGGAGATAAAAGCGTTACGATACTAATAGGGAATTCGGATTGCATCACTTGCATCATCTCATCAATTTGGCTCGTGTCAGCTGCACTTTCATGCGTGACTAACCCAATGACCCCGAAAATAATTAAGGCAATGATAAGGGCGGGAATGGTCGTCCATAACATATGGCGTATATGCTCAAAAATATTTGTCTTCGCCGTTGCAGCCGCAAGGTTTGTGGTGTCGGAAAGCGGCGATAGTTTGTCGCCAAAAATCGCCCCGCTCACGATAGCACCAGCGGTCATAGCAGGAGAAACATCCATTCCGTATGCCACTCCTATTAATGATACGCCAATCGTTCCTATCGCACTTAATGAGCTCCCGGTCATGATCGCCACAACAGCAGTGATGATTACGGTAGAAACTAAAAAAGTGGAGGGGGAAAGAAGTTGTAAACCATAGTAGGTAATCGTTTGTACGGTACCGTTCAATACCCACACACCGATCAGCGTCCCAATCAAACTAAGAATTAAAATGGCTGGAATGCCGTGTGAAATTCCTTTTACCAAATCTTTCTCCATATCCCCCCATGTATAGCCAAGCTTAAATCCATAAAGGGTGACAACCATTGCCCCCAATAAAATAGGGATATGGGGAGCGGCTTCATAATAAAGAATACCCAACGCGAGAATACCGATAATTAGGAGCAAAACCAATCCAGAACCTTTTGCGGATGCTTTGTGTTCCATTCCAAACCCTCCCTGCTATATTTAGGAAAAACGTATCGATGAAAACATATGAATCGATCATATACTTTATCCCTTCACAGCGTCAATGTCTAATTATGAGCTCGTACGATGAATCGCCATCCCAGTCAAAGCTTCGGATGCTTCAAGCCAAGCTTCATTCAAACTTGGATGGGGATAATAAGGGTATGTGAGATCCTCCATGCGTGCACCCATTTCTAGTGCTTGTACAGCTTGGCTGATGAATGCTACGGATCCTTCCCCGATTAAATGACATCCTAGAATGACATCTGTCTCTTTTTCACTAATGATTTTAAAAAGTCCCTCTTTTTTGTTAATGATAGATGCATAACCATTTGATGCTAAAGGGAATTCACCAATATGAATGTCATACCCTTCGTTTAAGGCTTCTTCTTCCGTAAGGCCAGTCGTTGCGATGGGTCTTATGCTATAACCAACGTTGGGACGTGCCCACGGGTCCCATACACTCTTTTTACCACCTATACGTTCTCCTGCAACTTTGCCCTGTTTGATGGCTTCTACAGCGAGAGAGCCATGAGCTGTCACATCACCAACGGCAAAGATATGTGGTTGGTTGGTTTGCGTTGTTTCTGTAATCGTAATAAGCCCTTCGTTCATCACTTCAATTCCGCAGACTTCAAGTCTCAATGCTTTCGTGTTTGCCACTCGTTCATCAGGCAAGTATATGTGAGAAGCTGTAATGGTTTGCTCTTGATCTCCGAGCCGAAAGGTTGCTTCGAGATGTTTTTCATAAGGAGACACTTTCTTAAGGGCAGCGTCTTTTAAAATTTTGATTTTGGACTTCTTAAAAAGCCTGATAAGTTCCTTGTTTATCGTTTCATCATAAGGGAGCGGCCCGTCGAGTGCGAATGTTATTTTTGTACCGAAAGCCGAAAAGGAGGAAGCAACCTCGATGGCTTGATAGTCTGAACCGCAAACGATGAGATGGTCCGGGCACTCTGTTTGCTCATAGATGGAAGTGGGATCGAGAATTCTCTCATGAGTGAGTGTAAAACCTTTTGGCCTGACGTATGATGATCCCGTTGCGATCACAGCTTGTTCAAATTCATATTTTTCAAATGAATCGCCGTTTTCAACCCCTACCTGATTGTCAGATAGAAATGTTGCTGTCCCTTGGATTACTTCTACGTTATGTTTTTTTAATAGTGCCTGCACCCCTTTGGTCAATGAGTTGATGACAGTGGCTTTATGCTTTTGCAGTTCGTTGATATCAAAGGTGAATGACTCGAATGTCATGCCAAAAGAGGGGAAGTCATGGGCATCACGCATTCTCTTGGCTGCTTCGGCAAACACCTTTGATGATATACAACCATTGTTCAAGCATATCCCCCCAAGTGCTTGCTTCTCGACTAACGTGACCTCCTTTCCGAGTTGGGCGGCACGGATGGCCGCATGGTAGCCGCCAGGTCCACCGCCGATAATAAGGACCTCTTTTTCATGGGCAAAATCTCCAACAACCACTTATATCAACTCCAAAAGCATTAAATTAGGATTCTCTAATAATTGTTTTACGCGCCTGGAAAAAGCAAGTGCTGTTAAGCCGGTCACGGCTCGAGTATCAAAGGTTAACGTTACGTTTACCATGGAGCGGGTGGTGATCTCCTGATTGTATACCATGGCTTTCTCATGGATAGGGGAAATGATGGCACCGCCGGCTTGCGAACCATGGATGGCAGCAGGGACAACCTCGTTTGCGTTCTCGAGGTGATGGATGGTAAACGTAGCCCCGCTTTTTAGATGGTCCTTGGCTAAACCGTCCTCAATGTCCCGGATAGATGACTGTTCCACATTTTGGATAACTTTCGTTTCGTATACTGGGTGGCTTACCTCAAAGTGGCATTCCGATGACAAATAAACCTTGCCTTCTGACTCATCCACGCGGGCATTTAATGATGGATAATCTTGTAAGGCCACTTGTATTCCTTTGATGAAAAAGGAATTGAACGAAATATTCAATGGTTCACTTATACGAAGGAGATACGTGACGTCAACCTCCTCTGAGTGGACCGCGCTCGGTGCCGTTATAAACGAACGAGTTTCCTGGGTATGCAGGCCTGCACCCGGATGTTGTACAGGCGCTGTACGTTGTTCAGGTGAGGGCTTTGTTTCTGGGAATGTTTCTTCTGGTACCGAAATCTCTTCAATATAGGCGTAGACATCTTCGTCAGTCACACGGCCGGCAGAGCCAGTTCCCTTGACTTGTTCAATGTCAATCTCGTGATCCCGGGCAATTTTCCGTGTATAAGGTGTGGCGAGCACTCGTCTTGTAGGAGGGGGTGATAGCACTTCCAAAGTTGCTTTCTGAGCTTCTTGCGGATGTTCATTCCGTTGTGCCTCTACTCCGTTGGAATCGTCAATTTTAAGAATTGTATCTCCGACTTCAATGACATCCCCCACATTTGCTTCTATGTGACTCACCACCCCGGCCGACGGAGCGGTGAGTTCAGCCGTCATTTTATCGGTTTGTACTTCTACAAGGGGGGCATCATTTTTTACTGCCTCTCCTGTTTCAACGAGAAAACTCAGAATTTCAGCTTCATGCATGCCTTCCCCGATATCGTGCAGTTTTACTTCTACCATCAATGATCCTCCTTTCGTTTAAAAATCCACCGCATGGAGAATGGCTGTTTGGATTTTTTCTGTGCTTGGCAAATATTCTTGCTCTAAGGAATAAACGGGCACTGGAGTGTCGAATCCCGCTACACGCTGGATGGGTGCACGCAAGTATAGAAAAGAAGTGTCATTGATGAGCGAAATCACATCGTTACTGACACCCCCAGTAGCTGGTGCTTCATGGATGATCGCGGCTCGACCGGTTTTTTGTACTGAAGCGGCGATGGTTTCTTTATCAAGTGGATAAAGGGTGCGCAAATCGATGACTTCGCATGAAACATTTTTCTTTGCTTCTAACTTTTCAACGGCTTTCATCGTATCTATAACCATGGCTCCCCATGTAAAGACGGAGATATCATCGCCTTCTTTGAGTACTGATGCTTTACCAATCTCGACGTTGTATTTACCATCTGGAACTTCGGTACGGCTGGAACGATAGCAGCGCATCGGCTCTAAAAAGAGAACGGGATCCGGATCATCGATGCTTGCGATCAGAAGTCCTTTCGCATCATAAGCGTTGGAAGGGACGACGACTTTAATGCCTGGCATTTGCGTGAACAGTGCTTCTACACTATCGGAATGAATCTCAGGAGCGCGTACACCCGCACCATATGGAGCACGTACAACAAGTGGCACAGTGAAACGTCCCATTGAGCGTTGCCGTAACCTTGTTGCGTGGGTCATAAGCTGGTTGAACGCTGGATAAATAAAGCCAAGAAATTGCATTTCCGCAATCGGACGGAAACCATTGACCGCAAGCCCGATGGAATTTCCAATAATCCCTGATTCGGAAATCGGTGTATCGATCACTCTATCCTCACCAAATTCTTCATATAATCCTTCGGTTGCGCGAAAGACGCCGCCGTTCACCCCGACATCTTCACCGAGGATCATCACGTCATCATGTTCTTTCAGCATTTCATGCATCGCATCCCGTACACCTTGAATCATGGTCATTTTTTTGGTGTTAATGGCTGTAGTTGTCATTGAGTCGTCCTCCCTTGTACAGCAAGATGATTATTGACTTGCTCTTGAATGGTCCAGGTCGGCGTATCATAGACGTAATCAAACAGTTGGCTGAGATCGGGCTCGGGATAGGATTCCATTTCAGTCAGTGCAGTTTCGATCTCAAGGGTAATCTCTTCCTCAATTCTCGTAAGCCATTCTTCCTCCCATGCTTCTTGTGTTTTTAAGTAACGTTCGATGCGAAGAAGCGGATCTGTCGTTTCTCGGCGTGCTTCCGTTTCTTTTTGATCGCGGTATTTCGACGGATCATCAGCAGTGGTGTGGGCTCCGTACCGCCAGGTGACAGCTTCAATCAGGGTCGGTCCCTTCCCGTCTCTTGCACGGTCAACAGCTGATTGGGTTGCAAAATACACAGACAGTACATCATTTCCATCGATGCGCAAGCATTCAATGTCATAAGCGAGCCCTTTTTGCGCAATCGTTTTTGTTTTCATCTGTCGTTTCATCGGAACACTGATGGCATACCCATTATTTTGATTAAAAAAGACGGTCGGAGTATTGAAGACGCTTCCAAAATTAAGCGCTTCATGAAAATCTCCCTCAGAAGTCGCACCGTCACCAAAGTATACGAGAGAAATACGGTCCGATCCACGCTTTTTTTCCGCCCAAGCTGCCCCTGTCGCGTGCAATAGTTGAGAAGCAATCGGAATTCCTGGTGGGAAAATATTAACTCCTTCCGGTGCCACATTTCCTTCTGGGCGGCCACGCCAATTCAAAAGCAGGTTCCGCATGGAATGACCAAATGTCAAAGTTGCGGCATGATCACGGTAAGTCGGAAACATCCAGTCTCCTTCTTGGAGAGCGAGTGAGCTTCCAATTTGTGCAGCTTCCTGTCCTTCGTACGGGACATATGTGCCGATTCGTCCTTGTCTTTGCAAATGTACGCACTTTTTATCAAGCATACGAGCGCGTAACATCTTATAATAAAAGGATTTAATCTCGTCTGTTGTTATATCTCCCATGGAACTGGAATCTACGATTTCTCCTTCTTCGTTTATGATTTGGTGCATGGGGAATTGTTCTAGCATTGCGCATCACCTTTCTATTGTCGTTGTTTTCCTAGATACTTAGAATTTCTTCCAAAGCACTGATAAACAGCTGGTTTTCATCTGTTGTGCCGATCGTTACCCGTATCATCGTTGGATATCCCATCATGTGGCCCGGGCGTATAATGATGCCCCTTTTCAAAAGTTCGTCGTTGATGGTTTCAGCTGCCATGTTCGTATCAACCATAATGAAGTTTGTATGAGTAGAAAAATAGGAAAGGTCGAGTCTCTTAAATTCATTTTCTAAATATTGGCGTCCGGCATTGTTTTGTTCTTGGGTGGTCCGCATAAATTCATAATCATCTAAGCAGGCAAGAGCAGCGGCCTGGGCAAAACGGTTGACGTTAAAGGGATCCTTGCTTTTGAGCAGCTCTGAAACAATGGATGGGTGCATGATCCCGTAGCCTATCCGTAAAGATGCGAGTCCATAAATTTTTGAAAAGGTGCGGAGGGCGATTAAGTTTGGATATTCGTCTAAGTAATGAAGTGTGGCAAAATAATCGTCACTGCGAATATATTCATAATAGGCTTCGTCCACGATGACAAGGATGTGTGGCGGCACGTTTTTTATAAATTCCAAAAGTTCATGGGCTGAAATGATCGTTCCCGTAGGATTGTTGGGGTTGCAAACAAAAATCATTTTAGTGCTCTCGGTAATGGCATTGGTCATTGCTTGCAGATCGTGGAGGCCCCCTTGTTTCATCGGTACTTCAATAGGGATCCCTCCATCGATGATGACATTCGTTTTGTACCGTGGAAAAGTAACGCTTGCCATGATGACTTCGTCATTTTCTTGTAAATAGGTTCGTGTCAGCATGCCAATGATCTCATCGGAGCCATTTCCGAAGATAAGTTGATTTTCGTTTACATCTAAACGATGGGCTAGTTTATGTTTAAGAACGGGCGCTGTAATCTCTGGATAATAATGGGTATCCTTGATTTCAGCAGTAATCGCTTTCTGGGCAAGCGGAGAAGCACCGTAGGGATTTTCGTTTGATGCCATCTTAATCACATGTGTGATGCCAAGCTCACGCTGCAGCTCTTCGATCGGTTTTCCGGGAGAGTACATCGAGATTTCTTCCATTTGACTTCGCGGCGAGATGGTGTTCATGAGAAATCCTCCTGAATCATTTTGGATGTTTTAGTCAGCATACAATTAACTAAATTTTTAATCAAGTCTGTAAATTAAAGCTTAAAAGCTTTTATGTGATAAAGCATTCTTTATACGAAAAACCTATCATCCATAGATGAAGAAGGTATAAAGAGGAAGGGTAAATAGAGTATTAAACGAGGACGTTTACTGATACAATTAATGAAAACGATTTCCTATAATGATATATAGGATCATATATGATAAAGGATCAGTAATAGGGAAGGGGACGTAAATGATGAAAGTTCTTGTTCCGGTATTGTGTGTGTTGGTGTTGTTAGGTGCTTGTGATAGTGGGGAAAAGGCCTCCGGCACGACGACTGAAGGAGAGCATACCGAGCTTATTTTTTCTCATTTTTTCCCCGCGAATCATATACAGGAAACGGAACTTGTCCAGGGCTTTATTGATGAGATAGAGGAAGCCACAGAGGGGAGGGTGACGTTTACATCTTATCCAGGTGGCCAGCTTGCAGATCCGGATGGGCATTATGAAGCAGCTGCCACGGGTGTTGCCGACGCTGGATTTAGTGTTCATAGTTATACCCCGGGTCAATTCCCGCTATCATCTGTGATGGAATTACCCTTTATGAGTGGGTCGGGGACAGAAGGATCGGAAACGTTATGGGCGTTATATGAAGAGTTTCCAGAAGTACAGGATGAATACTCGGATACTGTTCCCTTATGGTTATCCACTTCAGAGCCGGGATATATTTTTACAGTTGATGAACCTGTTGAGAGTCCCGAAGATCTTCAGGGAATGATTATTCGTTCTCCTTCGCCAGAGGTCAACCAATGGCTGGAAATGATGGGAGCGACCCCGGTATCAATGCCGATGGGTGATACTTATCAGGCCTTGGAGCAAGGGGTAGTAGATGGCACTGTTGGCCCGCCCCATACGCTGGTCGATTATGGTTTGCAGGAACTTGTTGATTACGTAACCGTTGGCAACTTTTATATGACTACGTTTTTTGCTGTCATGAATCAAGAGGCCTGGGACTCGATTGGTGAACAGGATCAAGAAGCCATTGAAAAAATTACTGGAGAAAATACAGCAAATGTAGCCGGTACCATTATTGATGATCGTGCTGAGGAGGCTATGATCGCTGCTGAAGAAGCTGGAGCGGAAATGATTGAACTGGATGATGAACAACTCGATGAGTGGGAAGAGGAAGTGCAGCCGGTCATTGATAATTGGATTGAGCGTATGGAAGAAGAAGGATTGCCTGGCGAAGAGGTTTACGATAGAGCTTTGGAATTAGGAGCTGAATAGGGGTAGATAGCTGATGTGGAGATATATCACGAAAGCTGAAATAATTATAACAAAAATTAGTAAATTCGCCCAAATAGGTGCGAGTGCTGCTTTGCTCTTTATCATGTTTCTGATTCCGCTCGATATCCTGTTGCGGCGTTTCTTCAATCAATCGATCACAGGGGCGTATGAATTGGTTGAAATCGGCACAGCGTTCACCATTTTTTTCGCGTTAGCGATGACGAGCCATTATAAAGAGCATATTGCCATCGGTTTTTTGGTTGATAAGTTATCTCATCGAACAAGGAATGCTGTCGAGGGGGTTGTCGATGTCGTTGTCTTCATTGTGGTGACCTTTGTAGGGATTCAACTATTTGAGCACGCGATGAGGATCATGGATCGGTCAACAACTACGAATGATCTAGGTCTCCCCCTTTACCCTTTTATCATCATTGTTTCAATTTCTACATTTATATTTGCGGCAAAAGTTCTTTGTAATGGGCTGAATCATTTTAGAGAGGTGGTGCAGAAATCATGAGTCCAGAGTTTATCGGCCTATTGGGCATCGCTGTACTCCTCCTTCTTTTTTTATTGAAAGTCCCTGTGAGTATTGCCTTAATTATAGTAGGGGCGACAGGGTTTGGGTTTATTAGAGGGTTTGATGCTGCATTTGTGCAAATGGGAAGCACTCCATTTAATACAGCAAGTGATTATTCATTAAGTGTCATCCCTCTTTTTATTTTGATGGGAATGTTTTTGTCTTACAGCGGGTTTGGGCAAGATTTGTATCAATCCGTCGACAAGTGGATTGGTCATCTCAAAGGTGGGATGGCAGTCACTACGGTGGGAACAAGTTCGATTTTTGCAGCGATTTCCGGTTCAGTTAATGCTACGACTGCAACGATCGCCAAAGTATCGCTCCCCGAGATGAAACGCTATAACTATAGCCCATCACTTTCAACAGCCTGTGTAGCAGCGGGAGGGACGTTAGGGCCGCTTATTCCTCCGAGTGTGATCTTGATTTTGTATGGAATTCTTACGATGGAGTCGATTGGTTCGCTCCTTATTGCCGGCATCATTCCGGGAATTGTGTTAATACTTGTTTTTTTGCTCACCATCTATATATGGATTGCAAAATATCCTGATGCAGCTCCTCCCACTGTTAAGTCGTCCTGGAGTGATCGTTTTCAATCGTTGAAAAGTGTATGGCCATTTGTACTGTTATTTATCGTCAGCATTGGCGGTATTTATTTCGGGATATTTACACCTACTGAAGCCGGTGCGGTCGGTGCATTTGGTTCTTTTCTATTAGCTGTATTATCCGGGCGATTAAACGTGTCAACATTAGTAGGGGCCTTAAGTGACACTACACGTTTATCCGCAATGATATTTTTAATTTTAATTGGTGCAGAGCTTTTTAGTCAGTTTTTATCGATTAGCCGTATTCCCACAGAGATTACGATGTTTGTTAATCAGCTTGATTGGTCACCGATGATGATTCTGATTGCTATCTTGCTCATCTATTTTCTGCTAGGTCTATTTTTAGAGGGGATCGCGATTCTTGTATTAACGCTGCCTGTTGTGTATCCATTAATCACAGAGCTTGGATTTGATGGTATCTGGTTCGGTGTGATCATGGTGATGGTGATTAATATTGGTCTAATTACACCGCCGCTTGGCATTAGCGTTTATATTATTAGTGGTGTCGTTAAGGACATTTCTATTGAGAAAATATTCAAGGCAGTTTTGCCTATGGTAGGAGCGATGATCTTCTGTGTCATCTTGTTTATTCTATTTCCAGAAATCATTACGATTTTACCAAAGTTAATGATGGGGAGTGGATAGTATGAAAAAATACATGAGGGGAGTACTGCGCTGAAATGTGGAAGCTTCCTGAGTGTTTTTTTTCCTCCTTTTTGAACAGGCATTATAAAGAAAAATCCGATGCGATGAAGGAACTCATCGCATCGGATTTTTTCTGTATATCCTTTTTACAAGGTTATTCTTTCAACGTTTTCACCAATTCACGTGCTACGCTAATCGATGATTGTGGATTTTGACCGGTGACGAGTTTTCCATCAGTTTGCGTATTGTCTGTCCAATCTTCGGCTGGGACAAATGAAGCGCCGAGTTCTCTAAGTTTCGATTCGAGTAGAAAAGGGACTTCATGATCTAGCCCAACGCCTTTTTCTTCGGAATCTGTAAATGCCGTAATTGTTTTATCTTGTACAATCGGAGTCCCGTCGCTAAAGGATGCTCCAACAAAACCGGCTGGTCCGTGACAAACAGCGCCGATCGACTTGCCTTCTTCGGCGAAGTTACGTAGCAGCGAATGTAATTTCGAGTTCTCAGGGAAATCGAACATCGTTCCATGCCCGCCGGGTAAAAAGATAGCCGCAAAATCGTCTGCATTTACCGTATCGATAGACTCAGTATTTCTTAATAGGTCGGCAATTTCTTTCCAACCGGCTGGGATATTACCATCTTCTAAACTATTGTTATCGATACGAGACTCTCCACCTTTTGGACTGACAACTGTGATTTCGAAGCCATTCGCTCGCAGTTCTTCATAAGGCTCCGCGAATTCTGATAGCCATATTCCAGCAAAATGGCCGTTGCTCATCTCCTGTCCATTGGTTACAACCATTAGAATTTTATTATTTTGGGTCAACATTGATTCCCCCCATGATAATGATGATTATTCAATATAAAGAAATACCCGGAAGAGCCTAAGATTAAACATCAACGATTGTTTAGGTATATTTTACCAAATGATGACGTGAGAATCGTCAATGTAACAATCATTGGCGTGATGGGAGTTTCCGTTGGTATAACCGAAGAAGAAATTGATTTATTGCAATCTAATGATATCCAACCCCTTGTGATCTGGAATCATACAACAGATATCACGGGCGACGACCACAGTCAAAACGAAGCAAATGAAGCGAATGGCAAGGGATCAAGGTGTTCCTGAAGGGTTGCATTATTCTTCTACGTTCATCATCCTAGGGTGTGATATTGGTGATCCTAGCGACGAACGATATGGGGCTTTCGAAGCTAGCTGCTGAAGAAAATAGCGGTTTACTGGATGAGATGTATGTCTGGACCGCATATCAAATGGAGGAATCACGAGCGAACAAAATACTCCTGCTTACGAATCTAATGATCCGGGAGGATCCTTGCTTGCTGGCTGGCAATGCGGGATCGAAGCCGAAACATGTCATATTGATACGAATCTCTTTGAGGAAGATTTGCTAAACGTACTTTGGTCGTATAAAAATTCCTCGCAACCTATATAGGAACATGATAAGGGTGTACTCTTAGGAATATCTCACTCCTACAATCCCTCCCATCTTTTCAGTGATATGATAAAATGATAGAGGATGTTCAAAAAGTCCGGGAAAAATAGCGGTCGTATTTCTTCGTCGACTTGCTTCTGCGCGCTTCACGTATGAAAACCATACGCTCCGGTGCTCGCAGCTGCGTCTTCTCGAACTACTCGGCTCTTTTTGTCCTCCTTTTTGAACACGCATTGATAGAGGTTTATGGTATTTTTTAAAAAAGGAGTGACCTCATTGCCCAGTAAAGTCTATGTAACGCGTAAACTCCCCGAGGAAATTGAGACTCGTTTAGCTGAGCATTTCGAGGTGAGATCTTGGGATCATGAAGATCAGCCAGTACCGCGCGAAAAACTGCTTGAAGAAATCAAGGACGTTGATGGTATTTTTTGTATGATTACAGAAAATATTGATGCAGAGGTTCTGGATGCAGGCAAAGACTTGAAAGTTGTAGCAAACATGGCGGTGGGGCATAATAACATTGATGTTGAAGCAGCCAACTCAAGGGGTATTACGGTGACGAATACACCTGATGTATTGACAGAAACGACGGCTGACCTCACATTTGCCCTTTTAATGGCTGCCGCAAGACGTTTGGTGGAGACCTCGGATATTCTTCACAGAGGTGAATGGGGCGCTTGGTCTCCAATGCAATTTACGGGTCAAGATGTTTCACGTGCAACCATTGGCATTATCGGCCTCGGAAGAATTGGCGAGACAGTCGTGAAACGTGCCCAAGGTTTTGATATGAATGTGCTCTATTATAGCCGAACACGAAAGCGGGAGAAAGAGACGGAGCTTGGAATTACGTATAGGGATTTAGAGACCTTACTACAAGATGCTGATTTCGTAGTTTTACTCCTTCCATATCATTCCGAAAGTCATCACTTGATCGGGCAGCGAGAACTTGCTTTAATGAAGAGGAGTGCGGTCTTGATTAACTCCTCCCGAGGTGGCATTGTTGATGAAGACGCTCTTTATGAAGCACTTGTGAATGAAGAGATTTGGGCCGCCGGCCTGGATGTATTTGAACAAGAACCTGTCCCTGTGGATCACCCGTTGTTGACGTTATCCAATGTGACAACATTGCCACATATTGGAAGTGCCAGTGTGGAAACAAGGCTAGCCATGGCTCATTTAGTGACTGATAATTTAATTCATGTATTAGATGGAAAAGAAGCCTTGACCCCAGTGTATTAGGAAGTTGGCTGAAGTTGCCTCCGAATAGGAGATGAAGCAGGGGGGATCCCTGTTTGTGAATAAATTTAGATGAAAGTTTGGAGAGAAACGATGTCCTATCAATTACAAGATACATTTAAGATTTTTACATTAAGTTCAAATCCAGCATTAACGGAAGAAGTTGTACGTCATTTGGGATGTGAGCTTGGAAAGAGTTCTCTTAAACGGTTCAGTGACGGCGAAATTCAGGTGGAGATTGAAGAAAGCGTTCGCGGTTGTGAAGTTTACGTTGTACAATCAACGTCGCAGCCGGGTAATGAACATGTCATGGAATTATTGATTATGCTCGATGCGTTAAAACGTGCATCGGCGAAAAAAATCAATGTGGTGATTCCATATTATGGTTATGCACGTCAAGACCGCAAAGCCAGGTCGAGGGAACCGATTACCGCGAAGCTGCTTGCTAACTTATTGGAAACAGCCGGGGCGACACGTGTGATCACAATGGATTTGCACGCACCGCAAATCCAAGGTTTTTTTGATATCCCGGTTGACCAGCTGCTAGGGGTGCCGATTCTTTCCCAATATTTCAGGGAAAAGCAATTAGAGGATCCCGTCGTTGTGGCGCCAGACAATGGCGGAGTAGTACGGGCGCGTAAAATGGCGGGAGAGCTAAATGCCCCAATCGCCTTTATCGATAAACGGCGGCCGCGACCGAACGTATCCGAAGTCATGAATATCGTCGGTGAATTTAAAGGAAAAAATGCGATTATCATCGATGACCTCATTGATACCGCGGGGACCATTACTTCTGCAGCCAATGCCCTTATGGAAAACGGGGCAAACGCTGTTTACGCTTGTTGCACACACCCGGTGCTTTCCGGCCCTGCCATTAGTCGTATTGATGGTTCCCCCATTCAAGAACTCGTGATTACGAACACGATTGAGCTACCTGAGGAAAAGAAAGTCGATAAGGTAACGACGCTATCTGTTGCTCCGTTGGTAGCAGAAGCGATTCACCGCGTGCATAAGGAAGTATCGGTAAGCACCTTATTTGAATAATGAGTCACTGAGGCTGTCCGAAAAGGGCAGCCTCTGCATTTCGATATTTTTTCCTCTTTTTTCGGGGGGAGGAGCCACTATTTCGGCGCTACGGCTAAGGAATTCGGCGAAATATGCTTTTAGTAAATCCCTATACTGGCCAGAGCAATTGCCGGGATAATAGAGATGATCGGAATGATCACAGCTACCACGGCTATATCTGCATATGATTCTTTGTGAGACATACCGGTTACGATTAATAATGTTAAAATTGCCCCATTATGCGGCAATGCATCAAGACCACCAGATGCGATAGAGGCCGCCCGGTGAAAAGCTTCAGGGTCTGGGCCTGTGGTTTCGGCGATTTGAAGATATCGTTCTCCCAAGGCTTCTAGAGCAATCCCTAAACCTCCTGACGCGGAGCCTGTGGCTCCTGCCAATACGTTGGCGGCTATCGCCTGGGAAATGAGAGGATTACCAGGAATACTTAAAAGACCGTCAGCGAGCCGGGCAAATCCGGGGACATTTTGTACGACCGTCCCGAAACCAACAGCCGCGCTCGTGTTAATGATCGCAAGAACTGAGCCGCTTGCGCCACTGTTCATGGCACTGACGAAACCTTTAAATTTTGAAATACTTAAAATCATAATTAATACAATTCCAGATAATAAGGCTACGACAATATCCCATTGCAATACATTTAAAGTAAAGATGACAACAAGCAGCGGAAGTATGGACAATAGCACATGCGGAGGATGCCCGATGTCATCCTCTTGTTCTTTTTCAGGTTCGGTATAAGTTTCCCCGGCCATTTTCACCTTATTTTCCCGCCATTTAAGATACCAATAACCGCCAACACCCATAACAATCGCAGCGGATAAACCCATGATGGGAGCGGCAGCTGCCGTTGTATGGTAATAATCCGTTGGAATGAGGTTCTGTATTTGGGGAGTACCGGGAAGAGCAGTCATCGCGAATGTTAACGTTCCACATGCGATGGTGGCTGGCATCAGTCTTCGTGGTAAATCAGCCTCTTTAAACATACTTAGTGCTAGAGGATAGATAGCAAATACAACAACGAAAACACTTACCCCTCCATATGCAAGCGCGGCACACGATAGAATCACACCTAAAATCGCCCGCTTAGCTCCAAAAGTAGTTGGGTGATGCGAATGGCAATTGATTTTGCCATTCCGGTATACTCCATTAATTTTCCAAAAATCGCTCCCAACATAAACACAGGAAACCATGTTTTTGCAAAATTAACAAACCCCCCCATATATGTCTCTGTATATGCTTCTAAGAGGTCAAGTCCCCCAAATAAAGCGACAATTCCTGCACATATCGGTGCAATCCAGATGATGGACCAGCCTCGATAGGCCAAAATCATCAGTAATAGTAAGCCCAGAAAAATTCCAAACATGAAGCAGCCCCCTTTTCATGAATGGCTGTAGTTAAGCCATCTTGGTCGTGTATTGATAACGAAAGGCCCGATGATATAAATGAATAATCTCTTTTTCTGTAGGAACTTTTGGGTTATTTCCGGGACTTCCACTCATCAAAGCATCTTGCGCCATTTTAGGGCATGCGTGGTTAAATTCTTCTTGGTTAATCCCCCATGATTCCAAGTTACCGATATCCAGGTCTTGGCATAGCTTAAGAATATGGTTCACCAACATGTTTGCACCTTCGTGTTGGGTTGTTTCTTTCAACTCGGGGTATACATGGCACCCCAGTTCATAGAGTCGTTTTTCACAGGAGCTCTGGCTGTACTCGAGCACAACTGGCAATAGCATGGCATTTGAAATACCATGAGGAACGTGGAAAAGAGCACCGATCGGTCTGGACATACCATGGACGAGACAAAGGGATGCATTGGTGAAAGCCATTCCCGCTTGCATGGAGGCAAACATCGTGTTGGTTCTAGCATTGAGATCACTGCCATCTTCATAAGCATCTCTTAAATTCTCCATGATTAATGTAAATGCAGACAAGGCTAATTGATCTGTGAACGGATGGGCGTCTTTGGAAATGTAGGCTTCAAGAGCATGAGTTAAAGAATCGATACCGACAGCTGCGGTAATGTTTTTCGGTGTGGAAAGAGTGAGCTTCGGGTCAACAACAGCAATTTTCGGCATAAAGGCTGGTTGCTTAATCATCATTTTTATATCACTTTTTACATTCGTAATGACGGTCGCATCCGTTGCTTCGGAACCGGTTCCCCCTGTCGTTGGGATCGCTATAAGAGGCAGCGCCTCTTTTGGAGCCATAGTTTTCTTGTTCATATAATCACTAACAAAACCGCCGTTGGTCATTAAGACGGAGACGGCTTTAGCGGTATCAATACAACTGCCTCCACCAATACTTACGATTAATTCACAAGCCGACTCCTGGCAAATAAACAAAGCTTCAGCAACGTACTCGTCGGTCGGCTCCGATTCCACGCCCAAGTAGGTGATGACTTCAACCCCCGCTTCTCCTAATAAACGAGAACAGGTATCAACAACGCCGAGATGATTCATTACTGGATCACTAATAAGAAGCGCACGTTTCCCTTCCTGGCGGGCTACTTCTCCTACTTTTTTCAAACTGTTTTCACCATAAATGACGTTCCTTGGAAAATGCATGGAATACATTGATCTACCTCCGTATCATATGGATGTCTCCCCCTCATTTCTATGCAAATGATGTGCCAGAGATTGATCGGCATTTCAAAGCTGTTTGTACCAAACGCACTTGTTAAAAAGTGTATAACTCATTAGACAGTTGTACAGATGTAAATGATCACTGGAAAATATGCAAAAAACCCCTCATAATAGACAGCAGGAAGAAAAGTTAAGGGGTGATAGAGAATGAATTTTTACAAAGATGAACCGGCGTTTCGGGAATGGCTGAAACATAACATGGATCCTGAACTTTTTGAATTTGCAGACATAAAATTAAACGAATTCGGTGAGCAGTGCGGGACCGTTATTGATGAACGGGCGATCCATACTGACCGCGAAGGGCAGCCGCAGCTCATTCGTTACAATCGCTTCGGGGAAGAAGTTTCGAACGTATGGGTAAATGAAGGCTATGAAAAAACAGCCGCATACGCTTACGGTGAAGGAATGGTGAGCTATGTGCATGAACCGATGCCAGGCTTGGGGGCTTCTGGGGGTTATCTCTATTCCTTGGCTCAAGGTTACTTGCTTTCCCAAACGGAAGCGGGGTTTTACTGTCCAGTGACACTTTCGATGGCAACGGCGCACTTGCTCGTGAATTATGGCGATGAAACGCTAAAGCATCGATTTTTGCCGCATGTTTTATCAACGGGAGAGCATGAAATCTATGAAGGGGCAACGTTTCTAACGGAACGACAGGGAGGTTCAGATGTTGGTGCCAACGATACGAAAGCGGTGAAAGCAGGGGATCATTATCAGCTTTACGGGGAAAAATATTTTGCTTCTAACGCTGGGCGTTGTGGGATCGCGATGGTATTGGCGCGTATGGAAGAATCCCCCACAGGGACGAAAGGCTTGAGTTTATTCGCGGTACCGTGGAGAAATGAGGATGGCTCGGTCAACGGACTACGGATTCGTCGGCTAAAAGATAAACTAGGGGTGCGCGCGGTGCCGTCTGGGGAAGTGGAGTTCGAAGGGGCTAAAGCTTATTTAGTCGGAGATGCCGATCGTGGTTTCTCGTATATGATGGAAGCGCTTAACCTTTCACGTGTGTGTACGGCGGTCGGCGGGGTAGGAATCATGCGACGGGCATATACAGAGGCCCGTGATTACGCTCGGCAGCGGGAAGCATTTGGGAAAGAGTTAGTTCAATATCCCATGATTCAAGAAATTCTCGGTGGTATGGCTGTGAAACAGGAAATGGGAAGGAATGCCGTATTTCAACTTGCCCAGCTTTTTGAAAATACAGCGAATAAACAGCAGGACGGCGATGAAGAAGTGATGATGATGCGCCTTTTAACCGCTCTGTTGAAAAATGAGGCATCGGAGCAATCGGTGCAATTTGCCAAGACAGCGATCGAAACACTAGGTGGAAACGGGTATATTGAAGACTTCGTTACCCCGCGATTGCTTCGCGATGCTCAAGTATTGACCGTTTGGGAAGGCACGGAAAATATTTTAGCGTTGGAGCTACTCCGTTTAGTAAAAAAACATCACGTGCAAGAATTGTTATTACAGGAAGTGAAGGGAGCGCTCACTCAACTTTCGGATCATCAACGGAGCGAAATAAAACCGCTTATCGATAATGGCCTGCAATTGATGCAAAGGCTGTTAACCCGTATGAAACAACCGATGGAAGAAGGAGAAGAGACACTTGCTGTTCGAAAACTCCTTAGAGTGATGACACACCTTTATGAAAGCACCATCGCGATATCGATGCTTGAAAATGGAAACGCCCGAGACGAAGCAGTTGGAAATGCTTATCTCATTTATACGTGGAAAGGCGAAAGTGACCTCGACCGCGCCAAGGTGTTAGCAAGCTATTTCCGGGAGTATGAAAAGTGATCGTAGGGGGAAGGAAATCCGCCGACTCAAAAAGCCTGGTGGAACGTCGATAACTACGATCTTATGTTGGAGCCTATTCCAGACGCCCCTGCCGGCTTTCTTTCCTCCCCAACGTCAATGCTCCAATAATGAGCGGAATTTGCAGGGGTAATCGTAACCACAGGATCCACGGATTCGCTTGTTTTCCCGGCCGGAAAGATATTCTTTTCATAGCCATGTACACATTAGCCGGGAAAACAGCGACCATGAAAAATGCTAAGAGACTTCCAGTGATGTGTTGTCCTTTTTTTACCCAGAGCAGGATGGCGAAGATCATTTCAAAAAAGCCAGAAACAAGCACGATACCTCGTCGGAAGGGTAGTGTTTTCGGGACAATTTTACGGAAGCCCCGTTCATGGACAAAATGCAGCACACCGGCTGCAAATAAAAGGATAGAATAAAGTGTTCGAAAAAACAGTTTCATTCTGTATGCTGTGCCACCTTTTTTTATCCTTCCATTCCCCTTCTTGTTCGTATGCAAACATTTATAGATAGACGTTCCTATCTCTAAACGCTTACAATGTAGTTTAGAAAGAAGGAATTGAGTGTGTCTGATATTTATATACAACCAGGAACAAAAACTTATCATTTTGCGAGTTTGGCGCTTTTTTTCGCGGGACTTGTGACGTTTGCGACGATTTATACGACACAGCCGCTTCTGCCGGTGTTTGCGAATGAATTCAATGTTTCAGCTTCGGCCGCGAGTCTTACTGTATCCTTTACGACTGGTTTGCTCGCGATTCTATTGCTCGTTGCAGCTCCGCTGTCGGATCGTTTTGGGCGGAAACGGGTGATGGCTTTATCGATGTTTCTCACTGCAATCATCGGGATGCTGACAGCCGTGAGTCCGGATTTTACGACATTGCTTTTGTTGCGGGCATTATTGGGTGTTGTAGTTGCTGGGGTTCCAGCGATTGCGATGACTTACGTCGTCGAGGAGTTTGACCCGGCTGCTTTAGGGAAGGTAATGGGACTTTATATTGCGGGCTCAAGCCTTGGCGGCATGAGCGGCCGCTTGCTGGCGGGTCTTTTTACGGATCTTTTTGATTGGCGCATTGCTTTAGGTTCTATCGGACTTATAGCTTTGATATTAAGTATTCTATTTGTGCTATTTTTACCAAATCCCAAACATTCAGCAGGGCATAAGATGCGCCCCCGGGAGATTGTTCATAATTATACGGATCTATTTTCCGATAAAAGGTTACTGGTGCTCATTACTCTAGGTTTTCTTCTCATGGGAGGATTTATAGCCCTCTATAATTATTTTGCGTTTTTGTTGATGGAGCCTCCATATGAACAAAGTTACTCTGTGATTGGCTCGATTTATATCGTTTATTTAGCAGGAACGTTCAGCTCCATTTATATGGGAAGAAAAGCAGATACCTTTGGAAAACCGGCAGTGATCAAAATTTCAATCGGGATCATGGCATCGGGCGGATTACTCACATTAATGCCGTCGTTAACCGCGAAAATCATCGGGATTGTGATTTTCACTTTTGGTTTCTTCGGTGCCCACTCGATTGCAAGTGCTTGGGTCAGTCAGAAAGCTGAACACCACCGGGCACAAGCATCTTCTTTATATTTACTCGCTTATTATCTTGGTTCCAGTATTGCCGGAACCATAGGTGGTTTTTTCTGGACGTCCTTTCACTGGATCGGGGTCATTTCATTTGTCCTCGTGCTACTTGCTCTCGCTTATCCGGTCATATGGTTTGCTCAAAAACGATAAGCGTCTTCATCAAGGTTGGTCAGTGTCGAGATACTGCCATCTTTGACACGGACTTCATAGACTTTATGATCGTGATGAAAAGCGAAAACCCCGTTATTAAAATCTGTGTTTAAATGTTTAAAAAAGATGCCTTCGTAGTCGACGTCTTCGCTATGATTGAAACTGAGTTGATACGTACCGTCCGTTTGTTGAAGCAGGTATGCCTGTACGCCGCGTTCAAAATCCCAGTCTTCAGGTTCATCCGCCCGTGATTTCGGAATGACGTGTACATCAGCATCGGGCACATCATGAAGCAGGATGTCGATAACAGATCCTCCGATGAGGTTGGTCCAAAGACTTTCAACTCTTTGTCCGATCATGATTTGGGTAGCATAGACATCGGCAGCTGTTTTTTTAATCACCTCGGTAATATCGTGGGCATGGCTTTTTTCGATAATAAGTTTGGCGTTATAATCATCGGCAAGCTCCTGGAATATCGACATGTCTACTTCTTTGTCATTTTTGTAATCCTCTTCTGGCAAGGAATCAAAAACAAGAACGAAAAGGGGGCAACGTAACTGCTTTGCAATGCTTGCGCCCCGCTTAATTAAACGTGCACCGTGGTGTCCGTAGTTGACGCATACGAGAATTCGTTCGCTCGATTGTTCCGGGGGCATGTCGTCCATTTCCTCCTTCTGTTAAAACATTACGAGGTTATTTCCTCTGCGATATTTTCTAAATGGGGGACGTGTCCTTTGAGAACGCGGACTTCATAGATGTTGCTTTCCTCATAATAAACAAAACGGCCATTATTAAAATCGGTTTGAATGTGCTTATAAAATACTCCCTCATGGGTAGCGATGTTATCGTGATGAAAAGCAAGATCATACGTGCCATCGTCATTCGCATGCAAGAACGCATTTACGCCGTGCTCATAATTCATCTCTTCATGCTCGTGGGATCTTGGAATGACACGGACATCCGCATGGGAAAGTTCGTTAAGCAGCCCGTTTAGCGTTGTGTTGCCAAGAAACCTGCGCCATAGACTTTCAACAAATTGGCCGACGATGATTTGTGTAGCCCCGATAGCTTTTGCTCGATCAGCAATAATTTTTTTCACGTTATACTGACGGCTTTTTTCCATGATTACGTTGGCGCCGTGACGATTGGACATTTGCTTAAATAAAGGCATACCGACGATTTTATCATGCTGATCTTCATCCTCAGGTAAGGACCCGAATACTAAGATTGTAAGTGGGGCATCCAACTGCGTCGCTAGTTTAAGACCCCGGCGAATGAGTTGAACACCTTGTTGACCGTAGTTTACGCATACTAATATATGTTCTTCGCGATTGGGCATAGGTTCACTTCCTTTTATGCATCATGAGAAGTAGTGTTCCAATTATGCCCAAACGCTTTTGAAGTTATACAGAAGAAAAAAGTTCTCGCTATTTCACAATTAATACTGGGCACCGCGCACGCTTGGCCACTTTATGACTAACGCTCCCGAGCACCATTTTCTGCCATTGATTTAATCCGCGGCTTCCGAGGACGAGGATGTCATAATCCCGTAGGTTGGCATGGGAAACAATGGCCGGACCAGGATCGCCGTGGATGATTTCCAGTTGGTAATGGACATTTGCTTCTTTTAATTGCTCCTCAATGTTGGCAATTTTTCGGCGTCTTCGATGATTTAAGTCATCGGTGCTAACGGTATCAAGCACTTCCGTTTTCGTTTTAGAAATATCAATGACGAGTAAAAGGTCAACAGTAGAATTCTCAGATGAGAGGTGGATGGCATGTTCAGCGGCTCTTTCCGAATGTTTGGATCCATCAGCAGCGAGTAAAATCTTCTTGTACATTCCGGACCCCCCTTCCCTCTACCTTCGTTATGACTGCATGTTGCTCGCTCTCTTAGGGTCTTGAGAATATCTCCTTTGCCTGCTCCCGTAGTTTGTATTTTTGCACTTTACCGGAAGCAGTCATCGGGTAGCTATCCACGAATGTGATATAGCGCGGAATTTTTTGATGGGAGATGGAGCCGCGGCAGAATTCTTTAATTTCCTCTGCTGTCGTTTCCTGATCTTCTTTTACACGTACATAAGCTCCGATTTCTTCCCCGTATTTAGGTTCGGGGACACCGACGACTTGCACGTCCAGAATCGCCGGATGACGATACAAAAATTCTTCGATTTCACGTGGAAAAATATTTTCACCACCCCGGATAATCATATCTTTGATCCGCCCGGTAATTGCACAGTAGCCATACTCATCCATGACCGCAAGGTCACCAGTGTGTAACCAGCCATCATCTGTTAACACTTCTTCGGTAGCCGCAGGATCGTTGTAATAGCCTTTCATCACATGGTAACCGCGTGTGCAGAGTTCTCCCTGTGTGCCGGCAGGTACTTCTTTTCCAGTGTTTGGATCCACAATTTTTGCTTCTACATGTGGAAGAGCACGGCCGACAGTTTCCGTTTTTCGTTCCAGGGTATCATGGGTTCGTGTTTGTGTGATCACCGGAGATGATTCCGTTTGGCCATAAGCGATCGTTACTTCGTTTGCTCCCATTTTTTCCATAACCGCTTTCATTACTTCTACTGGACAATTCGATCCTGCCATGATCCCGGTACGCAGGGAGGAGAAATTATACTGATCAAAATCAGGATGGTTGAGTTCGGCAATAAACATCGTTGGCACTCCATGGAGCCCTGTACATCTTTCCTGATGCACGGCTTCCATAACAAGCTTTGGATCGAATTCCTCCACAATCACCATGGTAGTACCCTTATTGACACAAGCCAACGTCCCAAGCACACAACCAAAACAGTGGAAAAAAGGTACAGGGATACAGAGGCGGTCTTCGCTAGTGAGCTCCATACATTCAGCGATGTTTAGTCCATTATTAACAATATTCGAATGGGTTAACATGACCCCTTTTGGAAAGCCTGTTGTACCGGAGGTGTATTGCATATTGATGACATCGTCATGATCCAGGCTCTCCATTCGTTCATCGAGTGCCTGGTTGGTAACCGTATCCCCGGCCTCCAGCAGGGATTCCCAGGAAAACACACCGGGGTAATCCTCTTCGCTCCCTACTATGATTACACGCTTCAAATGGGGGAATCGATCGGACTGTAAATGTCCAGGATCTGCTGTACGTAATTCAGGAATAAGATTATATAAAATCTCAATGTAAGAAGTTGTTTTAAATTGAGGTTGTAAAATTAATGTGGAAGATTCTGATTGGGACAAAAGATACGCCAACTCTTCTTGCTGATAGCTTGTATTAACGGTGACAAGCACAGCACCAGCCTTCCCGGTAGCGAATTGTGAGACGAGCCACTCTGGTTTGTTCGCTGTCCAAACCGCGACGTGATCTCCTTTTTCAATGCCGTATGCCATCATTCCCCGGGCGGCTTGCCGGCACAAGTCGTTAAACGCCCGGTAGGAGAGCCGTAAATCTCGGTCGGGATAGACAACGGCTTCCCCTTCACCTTCGCGAGCTGCCACATCCTCTAACAACTGGCCGGTAGTCACTTCTAAAAGTTCTGCCATGAATGGACCTCCTTTAAGTATGTGTATTCCTATGCAATAGATTCTCTACATATCTCGATTTCCCTCTGTATTTTTTGCAAAACTTTCATAAGTCGCGGGAGCAGTAAGCTGCTAAGTCAATCAAACAGAGGTCTTTCTCCTTTTTCTGTTTCCAGAAGGTTTGGATGAACGGAATGGACTGGTGCTTTCCCTATGTGGAGCTATACATGTAAACTAGCAGTAGAGGAGGGAAACACTTATGAAGGAAGATGTCAATACGGTAGAGGATGTACAGACCATATTGTCAGAACATCGGCAGTTTTTTCTGACGGAATCGACGAGAGATGTTTCTTTTAGAATCAAACAGCTGAACCAATTAAAAAAAGCGATTCAGGACCATGAAGCGGAGATATCCGCAGCTCTGGAGGAAGATCTCGGTAAGAGTACATTTGAAGCGTATGTAACAGAGATCGGCATCGTGTTAAATAGTATCAGTGATGCCATCAAACATTTAAAAACATGGGACAAGCCTGTGAAAGTGAAAACGCCTGCGTACATGCAGCCGTCCAAAAGCTACATTGTCAATGAACCATACGGGACGGTACTGATCATCGGCCCTTTTAATTACCCATTTCAACTGTTGATGGAGCCTTTGATTGGCGCCATTGCTGCGGGGAATTGTGCAGTATTAAAAGCATCGGAACATACGCCGGCAACCGCGCGGGTCGTGAAAGGGATGCTTGCAAAGATTTTCTATAAAGAATATATCCGTGTTGTTGAGGGCGGTGTGGATACGAACACAGCATTGATTCACTCGCGTTTTGATTATATTTTTTTCACAGGAAGTCCGAGAGTGGGGAAAATTGTAATGGAAGCAGCTGCGAAAAATCTAATCCCTGTGACATTGGAGTTAGGTGGCAAAAGCCCGGCAGTTGTTCATAAAGATGCCAACCTCAAAAAGGCGGCTGAGCGGATTACCTGGGGGAAATTTCTCAATGCTGGGCAGACGTGCATAGCGCCCGACCATGTAATGATTCATGCGGATGTAAAAGAAAAGTTTATGAAATTATTAAAAAAGAAAATCGAAAAGTTTTACGGCTCCGATATTCAGCACAACGATGATTACGGCCGCATCATTAACCAAGGTCACTTTGACCGGCTGACAGGCATTATTGAGAAGGATCACGATGCGCTTGTATATGGTGGAGGCCATGATCACAGTGACCATTACATCGAACCAACGATTCTTGATATTTCTTCCCGAGAGGCTGCTTCGATGCAGGAAGAGATTTTCGGACCGATTTTACCCGTTCTTACTTTTGCAGATATTAACACGGCCATCGCGGATATCAACGGGCAGCCGAAACCACTTGCTTTTTACTTGTTTACGGAGAATGAAAAGCTACAAGAAACCATTATGGAGCGTGCGTCTTATGGCGGTGGATGTGTCAATGATACGATTATGCATGTTGGGAATCCGCATTTGCCTTTTGGCGGTGTTGGCTCATCAGGGATGGGAGTCTATCACGGTTATTACAGCTATCAAACGTTTAGCCACCAGAAAAGCGTGATGAATAAAAGTACAAAGGTCAGTACTTCCTTCATGTACCCGCCGTATAAAAATAAACTGAAACTTGTAAAGAAGTTTTTAAAATAGGCCGGTGAAGTACAAATGACGAATACGTATTTTTTTACCGGGTATCCCGGTTTTATTGCGAGATCCATGATATCAGAAGTCATTGATAAGCATGCGTTAGGCATCGGTCATATGTATATACTCGTACTTCCTGCGATGAAGAAGGTGGCGGAGGAATCTCTCAATCAAATCGTGCGACAGTCCCCGTTATCCAGGAATCATTTTACCATTGTGGAAGGCGACATTACGAAAGAAAATCTTGGGCTGACATTGCCACAATCACACAATCTGCAACAGGAAATTACCCATGTCTATCACCTCGCAGCGATCTACGATTTGGCGGTAAAAAAACGAAAAGCAGAAACGGTCAATATTATTGGCACGCACCATGTGAATCAGTGGGTGGAGAATATTCCGGGATTGAAACGTTACACGTATTTTAGCACCGCTTACGTATCAGGAGAACGAGAGGGAACCATTCTTGAAACAGAATTAAGGCGCGGCCAAGCCTTCAAAAATCATTATGAACGAACAAAATATGAAGCAGAAGGGTTCGTTGAGGAAACATTAAAGAAGGTGCCGACGACGATTATCCGCCCGGGCATTGTCCGTGGCCACTCCGAAACTGGTGAAACGACGAAGTTTGATGGCCCCTATTTTTACCTTAATTTACTTGAACGCATGCGACAAATGAAAATGCCGGTCATCCCTTATTTCGGTCGAGAAAGTAATGCGGAAGGAAACTTTGTACCTGTCGATTATGTGATTAAAGCCGCGGTCTATTTGAGTCACGCTGATGTAGGGGAAGGGAAAACTTATCATTTGACTGATCCAGATCCATACAAAATGCATGAAGTGTTCCGCATGCTTTCTGAAGAATATCTTGGTAAAACACCGAAAGGCTCGTTTTCTGGGAAAATGTCGAAGTCACCTCTGATGAAACCGCTCGAGAAATTTTTGGGAATTGAAAAAGAAGCATTGGCCTATGGGGCTAGCCATACGAAGTATGATTGCTGGCAGGCACAACATGACTTGGAAGGAAGTGGCATTACCTGCCCGTCGTTTAAGGAGACGCTGCCGGCAATGGTGGAGTATTATAGGAAACATCGAGAGGATCGGCAGAAACATGTAGGGTGGAAAAGCTAGGACTAAAGGAAGGAGCGCTAGTCTTGCGGAGTATGAATACTCCCTTGTTGCCGCCATTTCTTATAAAGGGTGCAATTTTTTAAAAAGAAAATTGTAACCTTTTTCCTTCTTTTACCGTATATATACAGGAGATTTTTCTAGGGAGGATTACATAATGGAAGATAAGCAGCAACAATTACTAAATATGATGGAAGAACTCGTTCGTCGAGCGGAAGCCAGTCCGAAAATGACACCAGAAGAAGCCCTTGTGTTTATTTCAGAAAATATGACGGAGCTTACGTCGTAGACGGTTACTGATGGATAAAAAGAAGAGAGTGATCTTACTCATGGTACCACCGCTGATTTGGGGCTTGATCATTGCTCTTTCATCATCGATGTCTTATGGTGATCAGGACATTCGTCCGTATCTTGCGAATGTTGGCCGTGAACATTGGATTGTGGAATGGTTTGGATGGGTCCGATTTACATACGGTTCTTCTGTCGTAAGTGTGGACTATTTAGGACCCTACACGTTTATCGAATTTTTTATCCGAAAAGGGGCGCATGTTGTTGCGTTTGCCATCCTTTCGTTTTTGCTTTATCGAATGTTCAAGGGGATGAACTTGAGAAGTTGGGTCAGCGCTATTGTTACATTAAGTGTTAGTATAGGTTTCGCGAGTATCGATGAGTTTCGCCAATATTTTCACCTGGATCGAACCGGAATGTGGCAAGATGTTGTGCTTGATACGGTCGGTGCCATCTTTGGGGTATTCATTTCCTGGATGGTGTACCGAAAGAAAAATAAACGGACACCTCCTTATACGTAGGCGGTGTCCTTATTCTTATAACAACCCTTTTTCCATCATTTTCGCAAGCGGAGTATCGAGTTTTTCTTTTAGCTGTTTCGCTTGTGTTGATAACGCATACGCGTGCTTCTGACCTTCTACGACCGCTTTTTGTTCGTCGACGGTTTGTACGACTTTTTCATCAATAACGACTTGACCGTCAATGATGACCGTTTCTACTTCGCTTCCATTAGCTGAAAATACGAGATTCGGGACGATGTTTCGTATCGGGCTTTGAATTTCTGGGAAAAGTGCTGGGGATTTCAGATCTAAAATGATCAGATCCGCTTTTTTGCCTGCTTTCAATGAGCCAATGTCTTGATCCAAGCCTATAGCCCTTGCCGCATTGATCGTCGTCGTTTTTAACATTTGCCATGCCGGAAAAGAACGGGGATCCCTTTGCTTACACTTATTTAATATGGATGTGAATTTCATTTCGTTAAACATGTTATTGCAATTGTTTCCGGGAGCTTGATCAGAGCCAAGGGCCAAACGATCACTCACATCCAGAAATTCGGCAGCAGGGGGAATGATCCCGTCGATGATTCCGATGCTTCCAGAACATAAAATCATTGCGGCCCCTGAACGGGCAATAACCTTTGTTTCTTCTGGAGACGCTTCTGTTAAATGAACAGCCATCAACCGTTCATTAAGATAACCGAGGTCATCCAAATATGGAATGCTCCGTTTTCCGTAACGTTTCACCATTTGATCAACTTCTCGGTCTCCTTGGGCCACGTGCATGTGAATATTCGTATTGTACATTTCAGCAAGGTTTTTGACTTCTAAAAGAAGTTCTTTGGACATCATGTCCGGTCCTTGCGGGCCAAAGAGACAAGTGATTCGGCCATTTTCACTTTTATGATAGTTTTCAATCAGGTCGATGTTTTCCTGAAGCTTCCTTTCACCAACAGCGGGGTCAAGGGGATAGAGATCACCAACTTCGCGATCATCACCCATGTCATCCGGCATCTCGTTAATCATATCAGTAACGTGGGCGCGAGTACCAAGAACGATGTGATTTTGAACGAGTGTATTCATCCCTCCGTTATAATCACAAAAGGTGGTCGTCCCGGCTTTCAGTCCTTCCATGATGTTGACGAGCGATCCTGCTTTGGCTTGTTCATGCGTTAAAAACTGCATAAACGGCCAAAGTCCTTTTTCCATCCAGTTATCGGTATCTTGAGCAACCCCGCGTAAGATTCCGAGTCCGCTATGTAGGTGCGCATCAATCAGACCGGGCATCACCACCTTGTGGCTGGCATCAATCGTGCGGTGAGCGGAGTAGTTCCGGGAAACGACTTCACTCTCATCAACGATCGTGATTTGGTTTCCGTCAATGCCGACGGCTCCTTTTTCGATAATGCCGAGTCCTTTTCCTTCCATTGTAATAACTGTTGCGTTTTGAATGATGAGATCAATAGTTGTCATTGAGGTACCTCCTAACGATATGGATCATTCTATTGGGCCCTAACGTTGATCAAAACTCGAAGCGATCAAAATCTTTTGACAAATATCTTTACATGAAAAAGACGCTTGAGCCAAAACCCAAGCGTATGTGTGCAGATTCATTTTGAAACGCTTATAAATCGTGATATAATGAATGTCGTTGAAAATAGACCTTAACAAACAATTTAAATACACCCTTCTATTATACTATATTATTGGAAATATGTCAAATAAGGAGATGATTAGGTGAGCGATGAACATAAGGAATGGGACGAAGAGAAAGCTAGGCTGCAAACCGTCATCTCTCAAATTCAAAAGAAAAAGGAGCAGCTGCAAGAGGATATATCGGAACTAAAAGAGGATGTTCTAGAACTACGGCAGACATTTTGGGATGATGTGACGGTCAATCTTGACGAACCAGATGATGTTATCGAAACGCAGGCAAGTATGAAGCAGCGCGCAGAGTTGCTCAGCGAACGTGAACGCAGTCACGGCCTTTTCCATCAACAATCCAAGACATTAAGAAGGTTGGAAGATGCCCCTTATTTTGGCCGGATTGATTTTAGGGAAGATGGGGATACAGAAGCTGAATCTGTATACATAGGCATCGCCTCATTAATGGATGAGAACGATGAGGAATTCTTGATTTATGATTGGCGGGCTCCGATCTCTAGCATGTACTATGATTTTGCACCTGGGCGTGCCCATTACCCTACATTGGACGGTGGAGTAGAAGGAGAGATTACGTTAAAGCGTCAGTACATCGTTAAATCGGGAAAGCTCGAGGGGATGTTTGATACCGGGCTCACGATTGGTGATGAACTGCTGCAGTCATTGCTCGGACAGCAATCATCCCCGCAAATGAAGAGTATCGTGGCGTCCATTCAACGGGAGCAAAATCAAGTGATTCGTAATGAAAAAAGCAAAACCCTCATCGTTCACGGGGTTGCAGGCAGCGGAAAAACGTCAGCAGCTTTGCAGCGTGTGGCTTACTTGCTCTATAAGCACCGGGAGAAAATGAATGCTGGCAATATGGTGTTATTTTCACCAAACCCCCTTTTCAATAGATATGTTTCCAATGTATTGCCTGAATTAGGCGAAGAGAATCTCCAGCAAACGACGCTGCATCAGCACTTTCAGAAACGTTTAGCGAAAGGTTGGCAATTGGAAAGCCCCTATGCCCATCTGGAGTATTTTTTATCGGAGCAGGAAAACTCTGTTCGTTCTAGAGGTTTAGAGATTAAAACGAGTCCGCAGCTTGGCGAGCAATTGGATGCCTATTTATCTTCTCTTTCTGATGCCGGTCTTATTTTTAAAGATTTATTTCTCTTAGGAGATATCTGGGTGTCCAAGAATCAGTTACAGGAATATTTCTATCGACTTGACGTAAATATCTCCATCCCCAATCGTCTGGAGCTGGTGGCCGAGTGGCTCCAAACGATGCTAAGAATTACGGAGAGAGAGGAACGGTATAAAGCTTGGGTCGATGAAGAAATGGAGATGTTAGATCAGGAAACATATAGGCGTGCGTATGAGAAGGTTCATCAGACATTTAATGATCAAATGTCGGAAGAGGAACTATTACGTAAGCTTGTTGTGCGTCGTAAGGTTAAACCGTTAAGAAGGAAAATCGAAGCTTTTGATTTATTAGATGTGGAATCATTATATATCCAGTTTTATCGTTGGCAAGAAAATAAAGTGATTGCAGAAGAAACGGTCTATGCCTTTCAAAATAAGGAGATGCATTGGGAAGATGCCGCCCCTTTTTTCTTTCTTGAAGATCAGTTAAAAGGCCGGCCTGCATACGCAGATATTCGTCATATATTCATTGATGAGGCTCAAGATTACTCGGGGATTCAAATCCGATATTTGCAAAACTTGTTTCCCTATACCCGAATGACTTTGTTGGGGGATGTAAATCAGGCGGTTCATGCCCATACAAGCGCTGGATATTCCCCCCTTGTCCAAGAAGCCGCTGAGAAAAACCAGGAAACGATCACTCTCTTGAGAAGTTATCGCTCGACACAACCCATTGTAGAGTTTACAAAGCAACTGATTCCGAACGGAGAACAAATTGAATCATTTGAACGTTCAGGTCCTAGGCCTGAAATCATAAAAACAGAGAGCTTAGAACAGCATGAACAGTCGTTAGGTTCTATGGTGGAAGATTTGCAAAAACGCGCCCCTGGAACGATCGCGGTTATTACCAAAACGTTTGCTGAAAGTGAGCAAGTATGGCAGTGGCTCGAGAAAAAAGGCCTTAATGCACAACTCATCAATGAACACACGACTGATTTTAAGGAAGAATTGATGGTCTTGCCTATTTACCTTGCCAAAGGTATCGAGTTCGATGTAGTGGTCATTGATGATGCATCTTCAAACAAGTATCACGAGGAACGGGATCGCTATTTGCTTTATACGGCATGTACACGTGCGATGCATGAGCTCTACCTCTATACAAATGGTCAGCCGTCGCCTTTTATTACCGGTCTTTCTCAGGAAAGTTAAGTCGCAGGCTAAAATCAAGGCGATGTCTCAAAAATATTTGCGCCGGTGAAAGCACTTTCGCCGAATTCCTTAGCCTTAGCGCCGAATAATCGTGCTGTGCGCTGAATTCTCGCTTGCTTCCGCCGAAAAACGAAGGATTGCGCCGAAATATTGGATCTTCCCTCTGAAAGGGAAGAAGAGCCGATTGAAGGAGGCCCTTTTGGAAAAGCCTCTTTTGGTTGACATGTGTACACGCTTATACCCCTAAGTCCGATGTAGGGTTACTTCTACGGTGGTTTAATGATGTATAACATTGAGCGAGTATCCGTGTAGAAGCATATATGACTTAGTCCAAGCGTAGTTCCGGTGTCTTACTCACTGGGAAATTTTTTGTTTCCTTATTATGTAAGCAAAGCCACTCAGCCGAAACCGGCGTGTTGAACTTAACGTTTGACGATGGCGAGATTTTTGTTGATTTTGTTCCTTATTTGTTCACGATAATCAGATTGTGTATCAATACCTAGAAGAGATTTCGATCAATGCTGCTGTAGATAAAGAAGGAACAATTACTGAGGTAGAATAGTACGGAGGCGTCGCGCATAAGCGGCGTCTTTTTTTGTTCCCAGTAATTTCTAGTTATAAAACGAACAAGAGTTTGCTATACTGTTGTGTAGAACATTAGTTCTCGTAAGAGGTGACATTCGTATCATGGTGGCGCAGCATTCAAGAACGGTTTTTCTCATCGATATGCAGTCGTTTTTTACAAGTATTGAAAAGGTGGAGAATAGCAGTTTGGATGATCAACCTGTCGTGGTTGCAGGAGATCCGAAAATTCGCAGCGGGGTCATCCTTGCCGCTTGTCCTCTGGCGAAGAAATGGGGTGTGCAAACGGCAGAAGCGTTATGGGAAGCGGAAAGTAAATGCCCTTATCTTGTGGTAGTGAAGCCGCGCATGCAGTTGTATCTTGATGTGTCGGTGAGTATCGCGGCTTCGTTAGAGTCTTTCACCGATGAAGTAGAACCATATAGTATTGATGAAATCTTCGTGGAAATGACGAATATCCTTCCTGGATTGGGCAGGACCGCTGAAGAGGCTGCGGAAATGATCATCACAAAAATTTACCGTGAAACGGGGGTCGTCGCTCGTGTCGGCATTGGCCCGAACAAAGTGATGGCGAAAATGGCGTGCGATCATTTTTCAAAAAAACAGCCTGGCGGCGTCTTCCATCTTCATGAAAATAACCTGCAGGAGAAACTGTGGCCGCTTTCGGTCGGTTCCATGTTCGGCGTGGGCATGCGGATGGCCCGTCATTTTCAGGACATGGGTATTCGTACGATCGGGCAGTTGGCGCGGGCAAACCTGACTGATTTACGAAAACGCTGGGGTGTTAACGGGGAGTTGCTCTTTCGGACAGCGCACGGTAGGGATGAGTCACCTGTTACTATTGACACCCATATTCGCAGAAAAGCGATCGGGCACCACATGACGTTGCCGCGGGATTATCGGTCGTGGGACGAAATTAAGGTAGTTCTTTTGGAATTAAGTGAGGAAGTGGCTCGGCGTGTGCGGGCGAACCATTATCTCGGGACGACGGTGACCGTAAGTGCCCGCGGGCATGATTTTTTCGATCGGCCTTCAGGTTTTCACCGTCAGGTCAAGCTCTATGACTTCACCAATGATGGGAATGTGATTTACGAGACGGTGAAAAAGTTATTCTTGACTCATTGGAATCGTGATCCAGTACGAAGTCTTGGCGTCAGCCTCGATGGGTTAACGACAGATGAAGAGCGGCAGCTGAGCTTATTTTACCCCGAGCGGGACCGGGAAATGCTCAACCATACCGTGGATGATTTGAAAAATAAATATGGTTCGGCAGCTGTGCTGCGGGCGTCCTCCTTGACCGCGGGAGGGCAAGCGCTACTGCGTGCCCAAAAGCTCGGCGGCCATTATAAATAGGGGGGATTGTGATGAATAAGTTAACGCCTGGAAGTAATATGCGGTGGGAAAGCAGCCGGATGATATTGCCAGAACACCGGGAGCAATGGCTGTGTTATCGCGAGCAGCAACAAAAGGTGGCTCGGCCGCTGCTTGATGAGCAGCGCTGGTCTGAAATTGAATGGGTACTTAGGGAAGGGATGAATGAAAACGCTTCCCTCGTCTTTACGTATTGGGAGAACGGGGCCGTTTACAAGGTAGTAGGCACTTGTCAGTTCATCGACCATACATTCAAACAATTCCGTGTACATGCGGAAGACGGGGAAGCGTATTACCTCGATTTTTCGGCGATTGTCAACGTGGAATGATCGATTTTTGATAAGAAGGGGGCTCTCTGCGATCATTGTAGCCCCTGTTAAAAAAAAGGTGACGCATTTCACCGCTTAGAGGGATCATTGATCAAAAAGCGGTGTCATAAACGACTCATGGCACCACAAATATCGAAAATGTCAATATGAGGTGCATAGAGGGATATTTCACTAAATGTTGGAGTGAGTGATTCAGCCATCGTGCACGATACAAACGACAGAGCAAAGGCTGAATGATATGTTAGGAATCTTATTCACCGTTGTCACGTTCTCTCAGCCATTTTGTTGGTATCGTGGGTGTCTATGAAAGCAGAATAGCGGAAGGGTGTTCGTAGCCTTCCGCAGATCCGCCCTTTCATGTTGTCCTTTGGTTACAAAATCGGTGAGAGTAAGCGGGAGATTGATTCCTTGAAACGGATCCACATTCCCCGGTCATGGTAACGTTGTTGGGTCATTTCAGAAGAGTTTTTCTGATCTTCTTCAAAAATCGCCGCTAATTTTTCACCCGTTGCTTGATGATATAAGAAAACGTTCACTTCGAAATTCAGACGAAAGCTGCGCATATCGATGTTCGCGGTGCCAATCGAACCGATGCTGTGATCGACGACGATCATTTTTGAATGAATAAAACCTTTTTCATAAATATAAAAACGCACGCCGGCCTTAAGGAGTTCTCCCATGTGGGAATATGTCGCCCAATAGACGAAAATGTGATCCGGCTTGTTTGGAATCATAACGCGAACATCCTTGCCAGCAAGGGCGGCAATGCGTAAGGCATCGAGGAGGCTGGCATCCGGGATGAAATAAGGTGTTTGGATAAATACAGACTCATGGGCGGATGTGATCATTTTAATATAACCGTTTTTAATTTGTTCCCACTCAGAATCGGGGCCGCTCGAGACGATTTGCGCAGCGATATCTCCTTTTGTTTTTTGCTCTAGAAAAAAGCGGGGGGCATATTCTATCTCGTGATTTTTAGAAGCTTGATTCCAATCGAGAATGAAGCGGGTTTGTACCGCATTGACGGCAGATCCTTGCAAACGTAAATGGCTGTCGCGCCAGTAGCCCATTTTTTTGCTATGCCCCAAGTATTCATCACCGACGTTAAACCCGCCGACATATGCGATTGCTCCATCAATAATGACCATCTTGCGGTGATTGCGGTAATTGAGCCGGGAGTTTATATAAGGAATACGAGAAGGGAAAAACACCCCGACCTCACCGCCCGCTTCAGCCAGCGCGCGAAAGTGCTTGCGGGAAAGCTTCCTCGATCCCATATCATCGTAGAGTACGCGAACTTCTATCCCTTCCTGGGCTTTCTCTGTGAGGAGCCGGATAATGCGCTGACCGATATTATCGTTCCGGAATATGTAATATTGTAAATGAATATGATCCTTCGCAGCTGCAATATCAGCTAGTAATTGCGAAAATTTATCCACCCCGTCTGTAAAAACATCAATGTCATTGTCTTGGGTTAATACAGCACCATCGCTTCGTAGAAGCATCGTGATCAAGTTACGGCTATTGCTTGATGTTTCACACCGAAAATCAAAGCTATTGTCATTCATGGTACGCAATTGCTCAGTAATTAAATCTTTTAAACCAATTTTTTCAATGCCATCCCAATGGAACAAACGCTTTCGACTTAAGTTTTGACCGAGCACCAAATACAGCACGAATCCGAGGAAGGGGATAAATGTAAGAATGAGCAGCCAGGCCCAGGTGGCTTGGATATCGCGTCGTTCCATAAAGACGATAATAGCGCCAAATACGATATTAATAAATACTAATAACCCGAATAAAATTGAGAAAACTTCCATAGTCACCCCCGTATTTCCCTTTCTCCATATTATCATGATTGGCTAAGCCATGTCTTTCCTCAGAAGTGAGAAGTATACCCACAACTGACTATAACTATGCTATGATAAAGAAAGGAGAAAAACCACTAGGGGTGCGCGAAAAGCGCTGAGAGAAGATGAACTTCAACCCTTTGAACCTGATCCGAGAATACCGGCGGAGGAAAGTGGCGATGAGACGCAGAGATTTACGTAAGTTTCCTGCTCATATTTCCGCCACCTTCGCCGGGTGGCTTTTTTAATAGAGGGGGAAACAGACATGACAGAAATCGCGAAAGCGTTAACCATTGCAGGTACGGACCCGAGTGGAGGTGCAGGGATCCACGCAGATTTAAAAACATTTCAGGAAATCGGTGTGTATGGCATGAGTGTCATTACATCGGTGGTCAGTCAAAATACGCTCGGTGTTAAGTCTTTTGTTGATCTCGAGCTTGATTTTGTAGAAAGCCAGTTCGATGCCGTATTCGAAGACATTCATCCCAATGCAGTGAAATCCGGAATGCTTTCAACACCTGAAGTGATGAACCTTACAGCACAAAAATTAAAAGAAGCACGTGTAGCCAACTATGTGCTCGACCCCGTCATGATTGCGTCAAGTGGACATGAGCTTATTTCTGAAGAGGCGAGGGTTGCGGTCGCCAAAGAGCTTCTTCCGTTGGCAACGGTCGTTACACCAAATTTGCCAGAAGCGGAGATGCTGACGAAAAGGACGATCAAAACGGTTAGTGATATGAAAGAAGCAGGTCGTGTGCTTGTAGAGGAATATGGAGCGAAAGCTGCTTTAATTAAAGGCGGGCACTATGAAGGTGAAGCCGATGATTACTTGTACGACGGCGGAACGTTCGAGAAATTTTCCGCGGAGCGCTTTGATACGAAGCATACTCACGGCAGCGGCTGCACGTATGCGGCGGTAATTACCGCAGGGCTTGCGAATGGGAAAAGTCTCTATGACGCGGTTTCAGATGGAAAAGCGTATATTACGGCCGCCATATCCAACCCTTTAAATATCGGGAAAGGACAAGGTCCCACGAATCATTGGGGTCATCGGTGGTCAGCGATTCAATCAACTTGATTCAAGAGGAGAAACGTAGATGAAGGCGATCAAAGTGAGTAAAAAGGGCGCCCGCCAGTTTTTGATTACAAAATTAGGTCTTGGGGGTGCGGTCGATCAAAATGTGGCAACGGCACTCCGTTATTTGGAATGTGTACAGTTGGACCCTGTGGCCATTATCGAGCGCAATCATCATTTTGTATTCTTTAATCGTCTAAAAAGATATGAACGCTCAGATATGGAGCGGCATCTGCGCGATCGGGGAGCGTTTGAGTACTTTGCGAACGCAGCCTGCCTTATTCCTATGGAAGATTTTCCGCTTTTTAAAGCGAAAAGAAAGGAAAGCGTCCAAGATTGGAACGACAAGAGATATTTGTATAAGGATCGTATCCAGACCATCTATGATGAGCTGGCAAATCGGGGGCCATTACCGTCAAAAGCTTTCGCATCTGATAAAAAAGTTGTCGGTGCCTGGGATCGTCCTGCGAATGCAAAGACGAAGGAAACAAGTCACGTACTGCGGATGCTCTTCGAGACGGGAGAAATTCAAGTATGCGGCCGTCATGGGTCTGAACGTTATTTTGCATTAAGTCAGGACGTGATTCCTGATCAATATCAGCGTGAATCAGAAGAGCTAAGTGAAAAAGAAGCAAACGAGCGACTGGTTTATAAGTATTTACGAGCCTATCGCCTGATTGATGGGAGTGACCCCCGCTTTGGCTGGCAACGAATGAAAGCAGCGAAGCGACAGAAGAAGATGGACGAGCTCATGACCAATGGTACGCTCATCCCTGTGGAAATTGAAGATGTATCTAGAGAATACGCGGTATTAAAAGAGGATGTCGATGAGTTAATCGCTTTTGAAGCTGGTCGTCAAAAGGGAACAAACACGGTTACTTTTTTACCGCCCTTAGATAACATTATGTGGCGAAGAGAACGAATTGAGGATTTGTTCGATTTCACTTATCGATGGGAAATTTATATTCCTCCGTCGAAAAGGCGATATGGGCCGTATACATTGCCAATTTTAATGGGGGATCAATTGATTGGGCGTGCAGACCCATGGATGGATCGAGCGAAAAAAGTTCTAACGATTACGATCCACGAAGAAGGTTCATGGTCAAAAACACGCGCTCAACAAGTGGAGCGAGCGGCTATACGATTAGGGAAACGCTTAGGTGCCGCTGATGTTCAGCTTACAAAAAAACTGTAGGCGTTCTTCCTATGTCTAAAATAAAACGCATCACATATCGAAAAAAGCAGGAACATTAACAGTCCCTGCTTTTTCGAAATAAGAGGATGTTCAAAAAGTCCGGGACACGCTGGCGCTTTGCTCCTTTGAAAAGAAACCCACTTTTCCTTTGTGAGAAGTGCATACTTTCGTGGTGCAAGCAGGATGCTCGAGACGGGCTTCCTTGCACTCCAGAGTATAAGGAAATCTAGACTCGCTATTTTGTGGCGATAAGCTAACCTTTTTGAACACGCACTATAAGTTTATTGTTGCTGGAGGCTGCCGCTACTTTCAAGCTTAACGACATTTTCTTTAGAAGCGCTGTCGATATCAGCGACGATGGCGCGACCCTCAAATGAACCGTCATCGGTTTCAAAAATGAAATACATAGGGTCCTTTGAACTGACAGCGTCGAAGAGGAGGTTTTGTTCTTCCACTCCGTAAAAAGTTGCTGTCCAATTTTCGTTATCGGTGACTTCCACATCTCCACGGCGGAAGTTAAATACTTTTCCATCTTTTGTTCTTAATGCATCTACTTTCATGATTAGTTCCTCCTCATTGCGGTCAAATATATCCTTTGTCCTATAAAATGTTTCCCTAAGGCGTTTGCTGATAAACATGAAATATTGGTATAGATTACGATACAGTGATAGGATTATCCTATAAAAGAAAGGGTGACGCGGTATTTATGGACGGGGCTGAAACGATGATTTTATACGGAATGAAAGTCGTAACTCGTGATCGAACCATAAAAAATGGCTATCTTCTGATGGAATCTGGGAAGATTAAAAGTGTCGGCGCCAACCTCGCAGAGAATGATTACCCAGGTGTTAAGCGTATACGCTATGACAAGGACGATATCGCTATTCCTGGATTTATTGATATCCATATCCATGGTGGATATGGCGTTGATGTTATGGATGCAGAACAGGGTGTGTTTGAAACATTAGGGAGGCAATTGCCCTCAGAAGGAACGACGTCGTATTTGGCAACGACGATTACACAGGCGGAAGATCAAACCAAACGCGCGCTGGAACATGCCGCCTTTTTTCAAGGAGACAGTGGGCAGGCTGAACTTCTTGGCATTCACCTTGAAGGTCCTTTTATCAATGTAAAAAGAAAAGGTGCGCAGCCGCAAGAACACCTCCAAAACGGGGATGTTGAAAAATTCCAGATGTTTCAGGAGGCCTCGGATCAGAACATTCTAATTAGCACATATGCACCGGAGATTCCGGGCGGGGATGCTTTAACGAAGCATTTTAACGAAACAGGAGTGATTCCTTCCATTGGTCATTCTGATGCAACGCAAACCGAGGTAGAGGACGCAGTAAAAGCGGGGGCAAAACATGTGACGCACCTCTTTAACGGAATGAGGGGATTTCATCATCGGGAGCCCGGCGTGGTTGGTACTGCTTTTTCAACTGAATCGCTTATGACTGAACTGATTGTCGATGGATTGCATAGCGTACCAGCGGCGGTGGTGGCAGCTTATCGGGCGATCGGCGCGCAGAATTTGATGTTGATTACCGATAGTATGAGGGCGAAAGGTTTGCAAGACGGAACATATGACTTAGGTGGACAAGGTGTTACCGTTGAAAATGGACAGGCGGTTTTAGCTGACGGCACTCTCGCGGGAAGTATCGCGACGATGGAAACCTGCTTTTGTCGTATGCATCAATTTACGGATGCACCTCTTCATGAATTGGTGAAGATGACGTCTGCCAATCAGGCAGAAACACTTGGGGTTTCGGAACGAAAAGGCGCTATACAACCCGGCATGGATGCGGATATCGTACTATTAAATAACCGTTGGAAGGTTAAAAATACCTGGTGCCGAGGGCAATTGGCGTATGAGGATAAGGAGTGGTAACATGGACGTTATTGTCGTAAAAGACTACGAAAGTTTAAGCACCCAGGCCTGTCGAATGGTAAGCGGGCAGGTGCAGTCAAAAGCTAATAGTGTACTAGGGTTAGCTACCGGGGGGACCCCTGAAGGAATGTATCAGGCCCTCATTGAAGAATACGCCGCTGGTAATCTTTCCTTTCAAGAAACACGGACCTTTAATCTTGACGAATACATTGGGCTGCCAACCGATCACTCCCTTAGTTACCATTCATATATGTACAAACAATTGTTTAACCACATTGACATCCCGCCTGAGAATATCCATTTGCCGGATGGTAATGCTTCTGACTTACAAGCAGAATGCAAAAAATACGAGGCGTTCATTCACGAAGCTGGGGGGATCGATTTACAGATCTTAGGTCTTGGTCACAATGGTCATATTGGATTTAATGAGCCAGAGACTTCTTTTGCTTCAAGGACCCACATTATCGAACTTGATAACGAAACAAGAGAGGCCAATGCCCGCTTTTTTGAGCAGAAAGAGGATGTACCAAAGAGAGCAATTACAATGGGGATCGAGACCATCTTATCAGCGAGGAAAGTGCTTGTACTCGTGTCAAGCGCTGATAAGGCTGAAGCCGTCAAAGATATGGTTTGTCGAGAGATAACCAGCGCTTTTCCGGCCACTGTTTTGCAAAAGCACCCGGCAGTCACTGTTCTCGTCGATGAAAAGGCCGCCTTACGTCTGCCACAAGAGAGGATCACTCGCTATGAATAGAATCAAGGTAAAAGAGGAGTTGGACCTAGGGAATAACGACTGGGAGGATTTATAGGCTAGGTGAAAGGCGGTTGTTGACCTCGTACGTTACTACCTACCGGGCGAGCCCAGTATACGTTTATTCAGCAAGTGGATCGTTTCCTTGAGCCTCATAAGTCAAGTTGTTGGTTCATAGGTATATCATTGGGTCAATCAAGAGCCACATTTTTTGTAAGAAAATGTGTCTTCATACGACACAATTTATGATATGATATGTAATGATGTTGGTTCGATGAAAAAATTGGACGCATGAAAGATAAGAATGGGGCGTATTCACGTGTTTATAGATATAAATGGCAGCCAGGTTCACTACCATCGCTCGGGTCAGGGGAAAGATGTGCTTCTTTTACATGGCTGGGGAGCCAATATTGATACGTTTGCTCCTGTTCACCGTAATCTTGAGCAGTATTTTACCGTTTGGTCGATTGATTTTCCAGGATTTGGCGAAAGCTCGGAACCACCGGAGCCGTGGAGTGTAGATGACTATACGAATATGTTAGACACATTTATTAAAGAAAATGGGATTGAGCGCCCAATCTTAATTGGTCATTCATTTGGAGGCAGGGTATCGATTCGTTATGCTTCTGATCGTGACGTTCATAAAATCATTTTAGTGGATAGCGCAGGGATTAAACCGAAGCGCAGTTGGAAATATCATGCTAAGGTTTATACATATAAAGCAAGTAAATTAGTTTTGAATTTGCCAGGCTTAAAATCTCGTAAAGATGATATTCTTGCAAACGTAAAGAAGAGACTAGGTTCTACAGATTATCAGAATGTATCAGGTGTCATGCAGCAAACGCTTGTGAAAGTGGTAAATGAAGATTTACAACACTATTTACCCAAAATATCAGTGCCTTCTCTGCTCGTTTGGGGTGAGCACGACGACGCTACACCTGTGTCCGATGGGAGAACCATGGAAGAAAAGATCCCGGACGCTGGTCTTGTCGTTTTAAAGGGCGCAGGTCATTATGCTTATCTTGATAACCTCCAAGAATTTTTGATTATCCTGAACCATTTCCTGGATAAAGATAAGGAGGCCCGAAAGACGAATGAATAGTCTACTTATTATTTTACTCATCGTCGCCTGGGCGGTTTATAACACGGTTCGTATCAAAAAAAATGTACACATGTTGCAGCTTAATTCCTATCGGAATGAACGTTATTTTCGCTGGATGAAAGAACATCCGGAAAAGGCGATTTATCT
Organism: Geomicrobium halophilum; assembly: GCF_014207655.1. Taxonomy (GTDB): domain Bacteria; phylum Bacillota; class Bacilli; order Bacillales; family Marinococcaceae; genus Geomicrobium; species Geomicrobium halophilum. The sequence goes on from NZ_JACHHJ010000006.1 coordinate 91,735, forward strand.
CCGTGATATTTGGCCGGCATTATCTTTTGTATTCTTATTACCGTTATGGGGTTCCTGGTGGTTCTGGCTAGCCATGATTTGGGCGATTGCTAGCTATATTTTATTGACCGTCAATCGCCCGAAAACCGCAGAGAAGAAGAAGCTTGCCATCACTCCTCGCGTCAAGCGGCTATTTATGACAACAGGGGTGCTCTATGTGCTCGTTATGGCCCTTTCCTTACTGATTGGCTTTAATGACACGTTTGCTCTTGCCTGGTTTTTGCTTATTCTTGTGCTTTCTAATTTCCTATCTTATTTTATGGTGTTGATCGCCAATACGATTAATATGCCCATTGAATCCCAAGTCCATCAATATTATTTTAATGATGCTGAAAAAATCATTCGTTCATCGCCCGATCTTGAAGTGATTGGTGTGACTGGAAGTTATGGAAAGACCAGTACAAAGCATATTTTAAAAGAAGTGTTAGCAAGCGAATATAACGTGTTGATGACGCCAGAAAGCTATAATACAAAAATGGGTGTAACAAGGACGATCCGTACGTACCTGAAACCCTATCACGAACTGTTTATTGCCGAAATGGGTGCGAAGCAGGAGCATGATATTCAGGATATTTGTGAGCTTGTTCATCAAAAATACGGGATCATTACAGCCATTGGTGAGCAGCATTTAGAAACGTTTAAAACCCTCGACAATATTAAGAAAACAAAATTTGAGCTCGTTGAAACGCTGCCTAATAATGGCACGGCTTTTCTCAATAAAGACGATGAAAATATCAACTCCTATCAGCAAAAGAATAATTGCCGGACCATGTATTACGGCATTGATGCCGATGATTTACATTACCGAGCAAAAGACATTCAGTATTCAGCGAAGGGAACGACATTTACAGTTTTAAAATATGATGGCACGAACGTCCAGATTGAGACAAGATTATTGGGGCGGCATAACATCTATAATATTCTGGCGGCCATTGCGATCGGCTCGGAGAAAAATATTTCGCTCGAAAAGATGGCCCGCGCGATCAAGGGCGTGAACCCGGTCCCCCACCGTCTCGAGTTGAGGAAAACAAGCGAGCAATTGACGCTCATCGATGATAGCTTTAACTCTAACCCCACTGGGGCTAAAATGGCTGTTGAAGTGCTTGGTTCCATGCCTGAGAAGAAATTACTTGTAACACCTGGAATGATCGAGCTGGGCGATCGGGAATATGAACTGAATAAAACGCTGGCCCATCAAGCTGCTGAAGTCTGTGATTTTATTATTCTCGTCGGCAAAAAGCAGACACGGCCGCTTCAAGACGGCTTAGTGGAAGCTGGGTACCCGGAGGCGCAATCCTATGTCGCTTTTGACTTGCATGATGCGTTGCAAAAAATGCGTGAGGTGACGGCCGATCAATCTTCAGTTGTTTTATTGGAAAATGATTTGCCTGATACGTTCAATGAATAGTTTGGGGGAAGGAAAAAACTTATGAAAACAAGAGTTGGTGTGTTTTTCGGGGGGATCTCGGTTGAACATGAAGTTTCCGTGATTTCAGGGTTGCAAGCCATCGACGCGATGGATCTCAATCGCTATGAACCGATTCCCATCTATATGGCAAAAGACCGGACTTGGTATACCGGTGAACGATTGACCGATATTGAAGCCTATAAAGATTTGGACGGTCTGTTGCAGGAGGTGCAAAAGGTTACCCCCGTCGCTGCTGATAACGGCGGGGTTGTTTTGCAGAAAAAACCAGTCCCAAAGTTTGGAAAAAGAGACGTCGCGCAAATTGATGTTGCCTTTCCTGTACTGCATGGAACATTTGGTGAAGACGGTGCGCTGCAAGGATTCTTTGAATTGTTAAATGTTCCATATACAGGCTGTGACGTCGCGGCTTCTGGAGCCGGAATGGACAAAATTACAATGAAGCAGATGCTAAGAGATGAAGGGGTGCCTGTGCTTGAAGATGTCTGGTTTTACCAGCATCAATGGGCAGAGCAACAGGAAGCGCTGCAAAGTAAGATTGAAGAAAACCTGGGTTATCCCGTCATCGTCAAACCTGCAAACCTTGGTTCAAGTGTCGGTATTGGCATCGCAAGAGACAGCGGTTCACTTGAGTCAGTTGTGGAAGAAGCACTAACGTTTGCCCCCAAACTTGTTGTAGAACCTTTAATTTCCAACTTGACGGAAGTAAATTGCTCGGTACTTGGAGACCCCGAGGAAATGAAAACGTCCGCTTTAGAAGAAGTGCTGAAAACCGAAGATATCTTAAGTTACGCGGATAAATATCAGGGAGGCTCCGGAGGCAAAGGAGATCAATCGGGCACAAAAGGCGGCAGTGGGATGGAAAGCACTGACCGGATCATCCCGGCCCCGGTTTCTGAGGAACTTTCAGAGGAAATTCGTACGTTAGCCAAAGATACATTTCGGATTCTCGGTGGCAGTGGTGTGGCTCGGATTGATTTCATGATTGATAAAAAAGACGAAAAAGTGTATGTGAATGAAATTAACACGATCCCAGGATCACTTTCATTTTACCTATGGGAGCCTGTTGGGAAAGATTTTACGGCACTCACTCATGAAATGATTCAACTAGCACTTAAACGCGAACGGAACCGGGAACGCTTAACGTTCTCTATTGACTCCAACTTGTTCTCGCTACAAGGAAACAACAATGGAAAAGGCGGGAAACAAGGTGGAAATAAGCGCTAAATATACGCTGTATAAAAAGCTGGTACGGGGGTTTTCCCGAACCAGTTTTTTTTAGCAGATAAGGATTTCCCCATAAAAGCTTGACGAAAAGCCAAGTTTTCTAATGCTATAAGATGAAGGACTAAAGCTGCGCGCCGCGCCGAAAAAGTTCCTCAAACGCTGAATAAAATGCCTAGCGCGCCGAATCATCTAGGTTGTGCGCTGAATAAGCGTGTTGCTGCGCCGAAAAAACCATTTCGCTCGCGCTCGATCATTCGCCCAAGAATTTTTCAATGGACGGGAAAGAACTTTTGAAGCATTGCACTAGTTTAAAGGGGAGAGTAATTGGGAACAGATTATAGAATCACTATTCAGGAGGAATTATCATGAGGCAAATTATATTACATGAAAGACCCGATGGTATGCCGACAAAAGATACGTTTCAATATCAAGAAGTGGACGTTCCTGCTCAAAAAAGCGGAGAGGTGCTATTAAAGACGCTGTATTTGTCTGTGGATCCTTATATGCGCGGGCGGATGTCAGATCTTCCTTCGTATGTGGAGCCTTTTCAGGTGGGTAAGCCTTTAAATGGGGGAATAGTAGCAGAAGTTATTGAATCAGATGGTTCCGTATTGAATACGGGGGATATCGTGACAGGTGCGTTACCTTGGCAAGAGTATATCGCGGTTTCACCGGATGAATTACGACGGGTGGATGTGCATGGAGTTCCGATTTCATCAGCGCTTGGCGTTCTTGGAATGCCTGGCTTAACTGCATATTTTGGAATGTATCATATTGGTGAGCCAAAAGAAGGGGAGACCGTTGTGGTATCTGGCGCAGCTGGAGCCGTTGGTTCACTTGCAGGGCAACTGGCAGCAAAACGCGGGGCCCGTGTCACTGGCATTGTTGGCTCAAGGGAGAAAGCCGACTATATAGTGGAAAAGCTAGGATTTGATAATGCTGTCAATTATAAAGAAGAAAATGTAAGCGATGCGTTAAAAGCGAAATGCCCCGATGGTATTGACGTTTATTTTGAGAATGTGGGTGGCGAGATTTCAGATGCGGTTTGGCCGCAGCTTAATACGTTTGCTCGTGTTCCGCTATGCGGTGCAATCGCGTCATACAATTTGGCAGAAGGAGAAAAAGACATTGGTTTACGTGTGCAAGGGCCCTTTATAAAATCCCGAGTAAAAATGCAAGGTTTCATCGTCGGTGATTTTGCAAAACATTTTTCCGAAGCTTATCGCGAGTTGTCCTCGCTCGTTCAGTCAGGAGATATTTTGTTTGAAGAAACGATTCATGAAGGATTTGATCAAGTACCTGATGCGTTTCTCGGTTTATTTACCGGTGAAAATATAGGAAAGCAATTAGTGAAAGTCGCAGCGCCAAACGGGGAGAAGTAGCCTGTAATGGTGGCGCAGCGTTTCATTTAGAGCGCATAGAAGGTTAGATGCGCTGGTTCTCTCAGGCAAGGTCTGGTGACTTTGCCTATTTTAATGGGTTTTTGGTATGAAATTCCAAAGGATGATTCAAGGATCCTTTAATGCTCTATATCGAACATTAGGTGATGGTCCCTTTTTGCAAGAGATCGAAAAGGGAGGCTGTAAGGTTTCCGATATATTCAGGGACGACAGCAATGAAGAAAACCATCGCAAACACGAGCAAACAGAAGCTCATCTTGAACCATAATCGATACCTGAAAAAATAAACAGCAAATCCACCTAAAGTGAATAATAAAACCATTGGACCATTCATTATACCGCCTCCGAGTAAAAAGTAAATCTTTCATTCAAGAAATGGCTCATATGATAAAATATCATCCTCCTGCTCTCCACTCTGATGCCAATATTCCCATAAAATATGTGTCATAATGATTTCCGTCAATATAAGCGTGATTCCGTAGTTGCCCTTCTATTACAAATGGTATTTTTTATACAGGGCACAAGCATTATCGTCGTACCTCTAGTTGTCAAATATAATTTATTGAGACGAAGCTGATTACATTTTTTCCAAAACCTTGGCCTCTAGCTTCGGGGCAAGAAGGATGCCAATACTACTGGCTCTACCGTGTTCATATTCTATATTTTGAAGAAAAACGTACCCAATGAGTTTATAATCCTCATTTTCAATGGCTAATAATAGATCGCCATTTTGCTTTTTTTCTCTACCTGATGTTATCCCTTTAAGAACTTTATGATAGTCGAAGTGAGTGATGCGAAACAATAGTCTCTTGTTCCTTATAAAACTTCCCTGTTGACTGATTTCTCAAACTTGTAAAATCGAAGGTCGTAAGAACACATTATATGTCGCTTTCCAAAAGCACTTATCTATTTTTTGTAAAAATTCTTATCCAAGATTCTTTATAAGTGCGTGTGAAGACCAGCTGCGAACATCCTGCTTGCACCACGAAAGCATTCCCTTCTCACGAAGGAAAAGGGGCTCTTTTCCGTGGATATGGTACGCAGTTAAAGGTATATGAAAAAGGTGAAGCATTCATACACCGTAATTGACTGCTTCAATCATGATATGGGTCATGAGGTTTGAGATCATTGAAGGAAATGTTTTGCGCAGGAGTATATTATGATATCATACCGGGGGGATCGGCATGATTAAATTCAATCTTTATGATCCTCGGCGTGATGGAATCTACTTCGATCGATGATCATGGAAAGGATTTTCCTCCGAAAAAATCTAGGAAATGATTAAATTTCTACTTGCATTTTACCTTTCAGACGCATATAATATAATTTGTCAGCTTAAGAGTTAGCAACTGGCCCGTTGGTCAAGGGGTTAAGACACCGCCCTTTCACGGCGGTAACGCGGGTTCGAATCCCGCACGGGTCACCATTCATGGAGGAGTAGCGAAGTTGGCCAAACGCGGCGGACTGTAAATCCGCTCTCTCTGAGTTCGGCGGTTCGAATCCGTCCTCCTCCACCATTTGCATTAAGCGGGAGTAGTTCAGCGGTAGAACACCACCTTGCCAAGGTGGGGGTCGCGGGTTCGAATCCCGTCTCCCGCTCCATAACCTTGGTTTGACAAGGTTTATTTTTAAATCATTGACGCCTGAGGAAAACAGTGGTAAAATATTAAGCATTCCAGTCAAAATAACATTATGCGGGTGTAGTTTAATGGTAAAACTTCAGCCTTCCAAGCTGATAACGTGGGTTCGATTCCCATCACCCGCTCCATAGTTGAAGATGAAAGCAAAACATGGTTTTGCTTTTTTTTTAATGCTTTTTTAGACAATGTCTAGAGACAACCGATTCCCACGGTTTCGCGGAAGCGTAAAAAGTTATTTTAGAAGAAACTTGGTTTTTTTATAAAAATTCTGTCTGTACTCAGTGCGCCATGCTACCATGTTAGAGAGACTTATTTTGAAACCTTGCGAATATGTTCATCGTATTTGTATTGGGTGGTGAAGCCGGGGGTCATGTTTCATGGATGAGTGGATGAAGCGATGTGTTCAAAAGGTTCAGGAAGGAGACACCGATGCGTTTTCGGAAATTGTGAATGCCTTTAAGGACAGGGTGTATCAAATTTCATACCGCATGTTGGGGAACTCTCAAGAAGCCCAGGACATTGCTCAAGAAGCCTTTCTCCGTGCGTATACAAACCTCTCAAGCTATGATCCGAATCGTAAATTTTCCACCTGGTTGTTTCGGATTACCACTAACTTAAGTATTGATAAGCTTCGTAAGCGAAAGCCGAACTACTCTCTGGATGCTGAAGTAGAGGGGACAGAAGGTCTGGATGGATATTCACAATTAGCCGCACAAGATGTCTTACCCGATGAACAAGTCGTTATGCTAGAGTGGCAGGCTTCCATTCAAAAGGAAATTTCCGCACTCCCTCCTAAGTATCGTGCCGCGATTATTTTAAAGTATATGGAAGATTTGTCATTGCAGGAGATGAGCGAAATCCTTAACCTACCTGTTGCAACGGTGAAAACGCATGTACATAGAGGCAGGGAAGCGCTGCGTAAACGCCTGAAGAAGTGGTGATGAGGAGGTTGCTCAACATGGAATGTTTTGTGAGTGTAAACGATATTCGCCGATACTTCGATGGTGAAATGAAACAAGAAGAAAGAGACCAGTTTTACCTTCATTTGCCTGATTGCATAAAATGCCAAGAACACTTTGAGGAAGTCAAGAAAACCATTGCTCTTACGCAAAGCGCTTCACATATTGAAGCTCCTCCTGCATTTACTTCAAAAGTGATGGACAACCTTCCGCATAAGAAACCGAGAAGAAGATGGAAAACGTGGATACATAACCACCCGCTTATTGTTGCAGCTCTTGTCTGTTTTATTTTTTCATCTATTGTGTTTTGGCTCATTTGGATAGGGAGCGATGAAGTCACCATTAGCGGTGAAGGTAACGTTGAAGTCATTCGTGAAACGAATACGGTTCTTGTGCCTGAAGGAGAAATGATCGAAGGTGATCTCGTTGTTCGCAATGGAAATGTAGACGTTCAGGGTGAAGTGCACGGGGACCTCACTGTTATTCATGGGGAGATGTCCACCACGGGTCAAGTTACCGGAGATGTAGAAGAAATCAACCAAATGCTTGCCTGGATCTGGTATGAGATAAAGACATTAACAAAAGACACTTGGTCAAGTTCATAGGTTGGGAACTCATATTTTCACATCTGTTTACCGATACTCTGCCGGGATTGTGCGATTATTTTCGACTAAAAGTTTGTAACAAAACCTCCCTTACATCGTTATATATGAATGAGTGCTTAAAAGATAGATAGGAATATTGAAGCGGAGAATAGAGTATAATGAATAGGTGTGGCAAAATTATCCTTATCATGTTTGCTGTGGTATAATGAGGGTATTGGCCCCTTGGGGTTCTCGGTTTCAATTCCTAGTGGGAGGAAAACTGATGTTTGGTGATGATTTTTTAACGTGGTTAGCGAGAATTGTTGACATCTTGCTCGTGGCGTTTGTTGTATATAAAGTAATTACCATTGTTCGTGGTACGAGAGCTGTCCAGTTAATTAAGGGTATTATTGTCATACTTGCGGCTTGGTTCCTTAGTAGTTTATTAGGTTTACAAACCATGCAGTTTCTGATGAATCTCGTTGTTACATATGGCGTTTTAGCGATCATTATTATTTTCCAGCCTGAGATGAGACGGGCGCTTGAGCAATTGGGACGCGGCCGTTTATTTGGAAGGGGACCTACGCCAGAAGAGAAGAACTCCATTAATACAATTGATGCTTTAATGAAATCTTTAAAATACATGGCAAAACGTCGAATTGGTGCTTTGATTTCCCTGGAAAATGAAACAGGAATGAATGACTACGTCGAAACAGGAGTTCCGGTGAAAGCACAAATTTCATCTGAACTACTTATTAATATTTTTATCCCGAATGCCCCTCTCCATGATGGTGCTGTTATTATTCATAATAATATTCTAAGTGCAGCTGCTTGTTATTTACCGCTTTCAGAAAATCCATTTATATCCAAGGAATTGGGGACAAGACACCGTGCCGCTATTGGAGTAAGTGAAGTGACAGATGCACTCACGATTATTGTATCTGAAGAAACTGGAGCGATATCCGTTACGAAAAATGGAGAAATTCATCGAGACCTTGATGAAGAGCGCCTTCGAAAAATGTTGGAAAACCAACTGTTAAAAGGTGTAAAAACAAGTAGTCCGTCACGTAGGCAGCGGGGAGGACGTAAAAATGGATAGACTCTTTAATAATCATTGGTTTCTTCGGTTCACTTCGTTGGTCATCGCCTTTATGTTGTTTTTAATGGTCAATATGGATGAAGTAGGGAATCAACCGGGCATGTTTCCAGTAGCGAGCTCGGAGCAATTGACCATTGAAGATGTAGAGGTCAATGCTTATTATGATGAGGAAGATTACGCCATTCTTGAGATGGAAGACGTGGTTGATGTACAGGTCTCCGGGACAAGGAGCTCTCTGCAACTTTTTCAAGTGACGAATCCGAATTATGAAGTGTACGTGGATCTTGAAGGTTTAGGCCCTGGCGTGCATAATGTAAATGTTGAACATAGTGATTTCCCATCTGGGCTTAATGTAGAAGTTGTCCCAGATACGATTCAGGTAACGTTGGAAGAGCGAGAAACAGCAATGTTACCTGTGGAAGTAGAGATTATGAATGAAGAGGAAATTGAAGAAGGTTACACGATCGGGGATCCGGAAGTTTCGCCGGAAGAAGTCGAAGTACATGGGGCGACGTCTCAGCTTCAGGATATAGGGTCCTTGCAGGCGTTCATTGATGTGAGGGAAGCAGATGAAACGATCACTGAGAACGTCGATGTTTCTGTGTATGGCCCTTATGGGGAAGAGATGGATTTTGATGTAAATCCAGAAACCGTTGAGATTGTTGTTCCTATTACCCCGCCTTCCACAGAGGTGCCGCTCGAAGTGGTTACCGAAGGCAACCTTGATGATAACCTTGAATTGGTTGATATATCTCCTGAAACCGAAAATGTCACGATTTATGGGCCATTGGATGTGATCAATGATATCGATGCTGTCGAAGCAGGCCCCCTTGACTTAGTTGAGATTACGGAGAATGAAACGATTGAATTAGAGGTCATCCCGCCTGAAGGTGTGGAGTATATCCTTCCTGAATCCATTAATGTAGAGGTTTCTGTTGAAAACGGGGAACCTGTTGAAAACGACGAATCGGCGAGCGAAATGATCGAAGTACCTGTGGATTTTGATAATGTTCCTGAAGACGTTGAGGTCACGCAGGAAGAAGAGACGCTAGAAGTGACCATTTCTGGCGAAGAAGAGGAATTAGAAGCTGTAAGCGAAGAGGAGATACGACCGTACCTTGATTATGAAGATGTCGAAGATGATGTTGAAAATGAGGAAGAAACTGACGAAGATATAGAGGGAGAGACGGGTACGGACGAACTACCTGTACACGTTGAAGGTCCAAATGATGTAATGTATGAAACAGACGTGGAAAGCATGGAAGTGGAAATAACAGATAATGGCGAAGATGAATAGCCTACAAGTGTGTGCTGTTGTTGCAACCCCCTAAATAAAGAATTTCCAGGATTTTTTCGAACAACCTCTAAGCAGGGGGAGCAGAAGGAGAGATATAAAATGGGAAAGTATTTTGGCACAGATGGTGTAAGAGGGGTAGCGAATACCGAACTTACACCTGAATTTGCATTTAAGATCGGGCGCGCAGGTGGTTACGTGTTAGCGAAGGACAATCGTGAGCACCCCAAAGTGGTCATCGGTCGTGATACCCGTATCTCTGGTGAAATGTTAGAAGGTGCACTTGTGGCAGGCCTTCTTTCAATAGGCGCAGAAGTCATGCGCTTAGGCGTAATCTCTACCCCTGGTGTCGCATATCTTACGAAGGCTATTAATGCCGATGCAGGCATTATGATCTCAGCTTCTCACAACCCTGTAGAGGATAATGGCATCAAATTCTTTGGCGCGGATGGATTTAAATTGTCGGCTGAGCAAGAAGAGGAAATTGAACAATTAATTGAACAAGGGGCAGAATTACCTCGTCCAACCGGTGTTCAACTTGGAAATGTGAACGATTATTTTGAAGGTGTTCAAAAGTACATTCAATTTTTGAAACAAACAGTTGAAGAAGACTTTACAGATTTGAATATCGCTCTTGATTGTGCTCATGGAGCTGCTTCTTCTGTCGCACCGCGGCTATTTGCAGATCTTGATGCTGAGATTTCCACCGTGGGCAATAATCCTGACGGTACAAATATCAACGATGGGGTTGGCTCGACACAACCGGATCAGCTTGTGGACCTTGTGAAAGAAAAAGGAGCAGATGTTGGGTTAGCATTTGATGGAGATGCGGATCGGCTCATCGCGGTTGATGAGAAAGGAAATATCATCGACGGGGACAAAATTCTCTACATTTGTGCACGATACTTGAAAGAAGAAGGCCTGCTAGCTCACAACACACTTGTTACGACGGTAATGAGCAATTTAGGCCTGTATAAAGCCTTAAAAGAGATCGATATCGTAACGAAGAAAACAGCGGTTGGCGATAAATACGTAATGGAAGAAATGCGCCAGGGGAAATATAGTCTAGGCGGAGAACAGTCGGGCCACGTGATTTTCCTTGACTATGTAACAACAGGCGACGGACTGTTAACAGCATTGCAACTTGTGAATATCATGAAAGTAAAAGATAAGAGTTTATCAGAACTTGCATCCCATGTTGAAAAGTATCCCCAACGCTTAGAAAATGTTCGCGTTGTAAACAAAAATGCGGTAGAGGAAAATGAAGCCGTAAAGGCAGTTATTGCAAAAGTAGAGAAGCAAATGGCAGGGAACGGTCGTGTGCTTGTGAGGCCATCAGGGACGGAACCGCTCGTACGTGTCATGGTTGAAGCGGAAACCGAAACGCTCTGTCAAGATTATGTGGAAGAAATTGAAACTGTGATTCGGGAAGAAATGGGTATGGCTGAAGATGGATAGGTTGCGCTGTTAAAGCACGGCGCAAACCATTCATTTCATTTTTCATTGACGAAGGTTTAAGCATTATAGTATTCTAAGTTTGTTGTTTAATTATGGAAAATGAAGGGAGGATCGTAAGGCTTACATTTCGAATGGGGATCTCCATTCCAAAAGCGCCCGGACTGTTTTGGACGGTACAAAAAACAGTTGACGAGGTGGAGGTGTATCGAAGATCGGCGGATACCTCCCGGTTGAACATGTCACAACCGCAAGCCTGAGCTCAAAACGAGGAGGCGACTCTTCGCACAAAGCAATGGCATTGACGAAATTATGATAAAGAGCGGGGCAAGGGTGCCCCGACTTGCAGCATGCCTTGCCCCCTCTGAAACGGAGGAATCGGGTTATGTGTGGAATTGTAGGATATATTGGGACAAAAAATGTAAAAGATATTTTGTTAAAAGGTCTTGAGAAATTAGAATATCGCGGGTACGATTCGGCGGGGCTCGCGATTGCAGATGAGAATCAAGGCGACACACAGATCGTAAAGGAAAAAGGACGCATCGCGACATTGCGCGCAGAAGCTGATGCGGCCGATCTGGATGGAACTACCGGTATCGGTCACACCCGTTGGGCCACACACGGAGCGCCGAGCGCCCGGAACGCTCACCCTCACCAGAGTACGAGTAAACGATTTACGCTCGTTCATAATGGTGTTATTGAGAATTATGAGGAGCTAAAAGCGGAATATTTAGCGGATGTAGAGCTTGTAAGTGAGACGGATACTGAAGTCATTATTCAAATGATCGAGCGTTTTGTCACTGAAGGTCATGAGGTTGAAGCGGCCCTCCGCAAGACATTATCGCTGTTAAAGGGGTCCTATGCCCTTGCTTTACTTGATACAAATGCGAAAGACCGGATTTATGTTGGGAAGAATAAAAGCCCTTTGCTCGTAGGACTTCATGATGAAGCAAACGTTGTCGCTTCAGACTCTATGGCGATGCTTCATATTACGAAAACTTTTGTCGAGCTGATGGATAAAGAAATCGTAACAGTCACTCGCGATGGAGTACGAATTCAAGACCTTGAAGGTACAGAAGTCACCCGAGAACCATTCACGGCAGAATTAGATGAAAGTGACACTGAAAAAGGAACGTACACCCACTACATGCTCAAGGAAATTGATGAACAACCATTCGTCATCCGTAATATTCTTCAAAAGTATCAAGATGATCATAATGAGATTAAGCTTTCAGACGATATCCGTTCCGCCCTAAATAGTGCTGATCGCCTGTATATTATCGCAGCCGGAACGAGTTATCATGCCGGACTCGTCGGCAAAGAAATAATGGAAAAAGCCGCGGGCAAACCGGTGGAAGTTCATATTGCCAGCGAATTCTTATACAACCAGCCATTGCTGTCCCAGAACCCGCTCTTTATTTTTATTTCACAAAGCGGTGAAACAGCAGATAGTCGCGGGGTGCTCGTAAACGTGAAAGAAGCGGGTCACCCAGCGCTTACGATCACAAACGTACCAGGTTCAACCCTTTCCCGTGAAGCTGACTTTACGCTGCATACCTATGCAGGACCGGAAATTGCTGTTGCCTCTACAAAGGCCTACACTGCCCAAATGGCTGTTCTCTCCATCCTCGCGATGGACGGTGCCCATGCTCGGGGAATCGATACTGACTTCGATGCGATCCATGAGCTTAGCATCGCTGCCAACGCCATGGAAGTGCTTTGTGATCAGAAGGATAATATGGAACAAATCGCCCGGGATTATTTACTCGAATCACGTAATGCCTTTTTCATTGGACGCTCCTTCGACTACCACGTTGTCCAGGAAGGCGCCCTGAAACTAAAGGAAATCTCGTATATCCAGGCAGAAGGCTTTGCCGGCGGAGAATTAAAACACGGGACCATTGCCTTAATTGAAGAAGGAACGCCGGTCATCGCACTGGCTACGCAAGAGAATGTTAACCTGAACATTCGTGGAAACTTACAAGAAGTCGTTGCCCGCGGAGCTAATCCTTGCGTCGTGAGCATGGAAGGATCGCACCGCGACACAGATCAGGTCGTGCTCCCTCCGGTACATTCGTACTTGGCACCACTTGTATCTGTAGTCCCTCTGCAATTGATTTCGTATTATGCCGCACTGCATCGTGGATGTGACGTTGATAAGCCAAGGAATTTGGCTAAAAGCGTAACGGTGGAATAGGGGATATTGTTTTAGTGGATTTAAATGTTGAGTGACAAAAAGGTTCTTTACGCTGTTATTATGAGATAATCATAATAACAGCTTTTTTCTATATTTTTCATCTGGAGAAACTATGCCGAAGTACAGATGAAAAATGTGAATGCCTCCGTGTGATTGCGCTATAGCTTGATAAGGTCATTAGTCTTTAAGCGCTTCTATCATGATTGAGAACCTGTCATATTATGGGTATTAGGAAAAGGGCACTTTCCTTATAGGTGGCGCCCTTCATAAATAATGATTCCAACAAGGTAAACAGTGGAAGCAGTTCTCTGATTTCTTTTCCTCATTTCCTTGTATTCCCTCTTAATGAAAGTAATATTTGAGATACAATCGCCAATATAGGTAACTCAATGAGTGGTCCAATGACTAAGACCAATGCAATCAATGGTTGATCTGGAAAGGCTGCTATTACGATTGCCAAAGCAATAGGGGAATTACGTGCAATGACGGTTAAACTTAGACTCACTGTATCTTCATAAGAAAACTTCAATGCTTTTCCAACCGTTTGTGCCACAACAAAGTTTATGGCAAAGAATAGCAAGACTGGAATCAATAATATTAAAATGATCTCTAGATTGTTGATTAAATAAGATCCCTCTGAAGCAAACATTGCTGTAATAGCTAATGCTAAAAATAGAATTTGGGCGGAAGAGAAAAAGGGAATCAGTTTATCGTTTAAAAATGTTCTCTTGTTCTTTAATAAATAACGGGATAATTGAGCCATTGCAAATGGTATGACTAAAACCAATACAACACTTTTGGTAACGGTGGAAAGGGAGACAGATTCCATAGTACCTACAAAGATAAACAGATACATCGGTATCAATAACATTTGCAGAATTAAATTGATGGGCAATACAGAGGTCGATAATGACATGTTACCTTTAGCGATTTTTGTAAAAACTAAATACCAGTCTGTACATGGTGTTACCATGAACATGATAAATCCTAACCATAATGCAGGATAGTCGGCGAGGAAAATAGCACCAAGACCCCATGCTAGTAATGGCGTCCAAACAAAATTGATAATAGTACTTGTGTTTAAAAACCTTATATTTTTAAATGCATCTTTAAAATCTTTTAATGGGATCGCTAGAAATAATCCATACAGCATGAGTAATAAAAACGGAATGATAAAGAACTCTGCATTCTGTTCAAAAAGGGTGAACTGCCCTAATAAAAGTCCGGCTCCTACTGCGATTAAAATGATGACCGTTTGAAACTTCTCTAAAATATTCATGATCATGCCCCTTCTGGAAAAGTAGAGGTACGTACGCGTTACTCATTGCATTCAGGATAACTGATATGGATGTCAATTGCTTTGATAATATTGACTTCGAATTCGAAATGAAAAGTAAGAGATTATATTGATAGACATTATAAAACACATTTATATTGAACGATTTAAGCGATGTTTTGCAAAAAAACGCCTTTTATATTCAACGTGCATTTAAAGAAGTTATGGGAATCTCACCCATTAACGATTTACATGATGTTCGAATTCATAAAGTGAAGCAACTGCTTCAAAATCAATCTTATTCATCACAGAGATTGGCCTAGAAGTGGGTTACAGTGACAGCGCCTACTTTTCAACGAAATTCAAAGAGGTAGAAAATCAGACACCCAAGGAATTTCGAAAGAGGTTTTTGATTCATGAAAAAACAAGAGCCATAATTTGACTATACCACGAATGCCGTGTGCTAATTGAAGTATGTCTAGCAATTAATTATTTGAGTTAAAATACACAAATAGAAACGACTAACTAATTAATGAAAAATTGATGTAATATAATCATCATAGGAGGTGGACATTCAGGAGCACAGATTGCGGTCGAATTATCAACAAATAGAGAAGTAATACTTTCTATATCGTATAAACCTAAGTTTCTCCCTTTGCGAGTATTAGGAAAAAGTATCTTTTTTTGGCTGGAGAAATTTTGCTTTTGTACGCTGGGACGAACACAGTTATTCGAGTAAATCAAATCATCTGGGCAACTAGTTTTATTCCATCTTATGTAATGATTCATATGATGAAAACGGAAAACCTCTACATAACCGAGGCGTTAGTCCAATTGATGAGTGATATTATATTGGTTTGCCTTGGCAGCATTCACGGGGATCAGCCCTTATTTGTGGTGTCGGATGGGATGCAGAGTATTTGGTAAATAAATTTAGTTGATAAACACAGGAATAGGCTTGCTGCCATTCAGTCTTTTTTTAACGTTAAAGAAAGAGAGGGTGTTGGGAGTCTTAAGGCACAGGACGGTTATCTTTTTGAGCACCTGATGACTACTTTTTTCCTTTTTTTGTTTTTTGTACACTGAATATGTGATCTTGAACGCCTCTGGCAACGGGTTATGCTATCTTTGCCACAAAGTTACTGTTGATCACTTACACTATCTCTGAAGCGGGGTATAACAAGTGAATGTGAAAATTGATCTTAATGACAAACATGAGGAAACAACGGTCATCATTCAGGCTAGGGAGTGGTCTCCTGAGTTGGAGGCGCTTGTCAGACAATTGAATAACGCAAAAAAAGGGCGCATTGTCGGTGTTACTGAAGACCAATCTATTTTGCTTGACCCGCATGACATTGACTTTGTATATGCGGAAAAAAGGAAAGTGTTTGCCGCCACGACCACGAAGCAGAACATTGAGCTGAAGATGAAACTATATGAGGTTGAAGAATTGCTTGAATCCCATCATTTCACGCGCTTTTCTAAATCAGTTATCGGTAATATTCAGCATATTCAGCGTTTTGAGTTAGCGTTTAACGGCAATTTGTGTATCCATTTTGAATCAGGAAACAAGGAGTATGTATCCAGAACATACGTGGCAACATTAAAGGAAAAATTGGTGATAGGGGGCGACTCAAATGCTAAGTGAAATCGTATACAGAAGTTTTGGCGGCCTTGGTTTCGCCTGTTTGATTACATTTATTGCTTTGACCGCCCTTATGCTTCAGAACATTGAAGTGCCCATTGCGGAAGTTTGGGTACATATGCTGGGAAGCATGATCCTGGGTGTGTATTTCGGTGTTGCCTCATTCATCTTTGAGATTGAGAAGTGGAGTCCTTTGAAACAAGTCATAGTTCATTTTTTTCTTTCTGTTACGCTTTGGTTTCTCATCGCCATTTTTATGGCAGGGTGGGTTCCCTTAACTCCGCTCTCGATTGTGATTTCTTTTTGTATGTTCGTCGGTATATATGTGCTCTTCTGGTTAGGTTTCAATGCTTATTATAAAAAGATAGAGGCTGATATGAATAATTCGGTAAGGTGATGGCGAAAACCAAAAATCTATGTCAGTGTGAGATACAGACGTAACAGCTAATCGTGAGTATCTTAACTCTCTAGAATTGATTTTAATGGGAAATCAAAGGAATGAATCATAAGAAAGAGGGATTGAACATGATTACCATTCAAAATGTAAACAAACGTTATAAAGAAACTAGAGCATTGCAAAATATCGATTTATCAATCCCATCAGGCGTGTGTTATGGGTTCGTCGGTCCTAATGGTGCAGGGAAGTCATCTTTAATTAAAATTCTAGCAGGAGTAGTTAAAGATTACGAGGGATCGATTCACGTATCTGATGCGAATCCACCTTCTCTTGGCTATGTTCCCCAGGAAGTTTGTTTAGAAGAAACATTATCAGCTACCACGAACCTCCATTTTTATGGAAAAATTCAGGGTTTGAAAGGAGAGAAACTTATTCGTCAGGTAAAAACCGTACTTGATGATATTGGGTTAACCAATCGTGCCAACTCAAAAGTGAAGACATTTTCAGGTGGGATGAAACGTCGGCTTAATATTGGATGTGCGCTTATGCATGAACCGGATCTTGTGATTATGGATGAACCGACCGTTGGCGTCGATCCCCAATCTCGTCTACATATTTTTCAAATGATTCGTTCATTAAAACAACAAGGGAAAACAATTATTTATGCCAGCCATTATATGGAGGAAATTGAAGAGCTTTGCGATGAGGTTGCCTTTATTGATGGCGGAAAAATTGTGGAACAAGGGAGCATCGACGATTTACTGACTAGCTATGCACAACCTGCTGTGTTTATCAAAGGAGATATTCCGAAAGCCTGGCTAGATTTCGAGAACGTCATTCAGCAAAAAGATGGCGGGTGGCTTTTCGCTTCATCGAACCCTATGCAACTTCTGGGTAAATTAGCCCAGCGTTGCGAAGAACAAAACATTATGCCTTCGCAGTTATCATTGATGCAACCTCGTTTGGAAGATGTATTTTTTACACTAACTGGCACTGCTTTGCGGGACACGGCATAAGGAGGCAGAATCATATGTGGGCTGTAGCAAATTTAGAAGCTAGAAAACAACTGCAGGACAAATCGTTATTGTTTTGGAACCTGGCTTTACCGATCATATTTATTATTGGATTTATGGCTATTTTTGCTGACGATGCACCGGATCAGACAGCGATTGCCAATCAAATTATTACAGGGTTTAGTGTCTTTTTTGCCGTTTTTATCATCATTTCCATGGTCATCAGCTTTGTCAAAGATCGGGAAAACGGGTTTGTGGCGCGTATGGCCAGCACACCACTAACGCCGGGCGGTTACTTTATCGGGAAATGGCTACCGTTTGGTGCCATCGTTGTCGGACAAATCATGATATTAGTGATCATGGGTATCATTGTTTATGATATGAGCATTGATCAACCCTTTTTTTATCTACTCGTTGCCTGTTTTGTGGCGATGATGGTGACATCCTGGGGTGTAGCTATTGCAATGTTTTCAAAAACGGAAAACACAGGGCTTGCACTAACGCAAATCATTGCTTTTGCCGGGGCTATCCTTGGCGGTCTTTGGATGCCGTTTGAAACGTTACCTGAAACTATCCAAACGATCGGTACGTTTTCACCTCAATATTGGGCTCACCAAGCATTCCTATCAACCCTTCCTGGACAGCCGGATGGGGAAGACGTAGGGATAGCTCTACTCATTTTACTTGGTTACACAGGTGTTGGTTTTGCCTTGGCGTTTGTTGGTTACCGGAAGTTTTTGCGCGAATCAAGAAGTTAGCTTGTATCCGTTAGCACGGTCTACCATTTGTTACGGGCGGACGTTTATGCGGAACAAGGAACAGCGTCCGGTTTTGTGGAAAAGAGCCAATTAGCGGGATAAATACCGTTCGAAACATTCGGGCGGTATTTTGTGTTTGCGTCTGCATGACAAATACGGGAAATGATTGAAGACGAAGTGAAGTCACGCACGCTCCTATGAACGCAAAAGGCGGGAGCAAAAACCCCAATTGGGGAAAAGCAACCATCGCAATGGTTGCAGCAAGCCCCCCTCCAGCTGTCACCCCAATAATACCGGCATCCGCGAGGGAATTACGCATGACGCCTTGTAATGTTGCACCGGAAACAGCCAAAGCCGTACCGACGAGAGCAGCAAGTAAAATTCGTGGCAAACGTACTTGCCTTAAACGACCCACCTGCTAAAGCAGGTGGATTTGGACATAAATTGTCTGCGACTGAAAGTCACATTTCAGACTGAAGTCTGCTGAAAGACCTTAAGCTCAAGCATACTGATTTTGACTGGAACTCAATCATCAATCCTGAATATATCGTTCCTCTTCTCGCTGGTCTGGTTTTCGATATAATTTCTAATGAGAAAAAATAAGATAAACTATAGCTATGAGTAACAAAAGAAAAACATACAGCCCAGAAGAAAAAGCCAAGATTGTATTGGAAATTTTAAGGGAAGCAAGCACCCTCAAAGAGATATCCCAAAAATATGGGGTGAGTCAACAGTTGATCAGTCGATGGCGGACGGAATTCCTGGATAATATGCCTACCGTCTTTGATAAAAAGGCTGCCAAAACCGAAAAGTTAAAGCAGGATCATGAAGCTGAAAAGGAGGAGCTCATTATCAAATCGGTCAGCTTACGGTAGAAATGAACTGGTCCCCCAAAAAACAGAAGCAGGTCTCGGATTGGAGGAGAAAAAAGCATTAATCGATTTTGACAGTAAAGAGGTCTCTGTTAAACGCCAGTGTCAACTCTTGAGTCTATCGACGGCTTATTATCCAACCACCGATTATCAGCCTGATCAGTAGGAAATTGCGATTAAGAATGCCATCGATCGGATCCACTATGGATCATCATATTCACATCATCTATACACCTAAAAACACTATCTATACCCAAACCCCCTGTCTTCTATTCTATATTGACTCACGTGATAGAAGCTCGGTAAATGGAGTCCACTGCTTTTTGCAGTGTGTCATTAAACGCTTCATCGGATTGGTCGACATTCAAATCTTGGGTGAGTGCGCGGGAGAAACTGGCGATGAGCTCCTTGTTTTCCGCCAGTTTTTCGTTTGCTTCGTCTGTCGGGTAGCCGCCGGATAGCGCGACCACACGAACGACCTTCGGATGGTCAATCAGCTCTTTATGCGTGTTCACGACGGTTGGGATCGTCAGTTTTAACATCACGTGTTCGTCTTGGCCGAGTTGGTCGAGGTGTTTTTGAATTTCCGCCTTCAACAGATCCTCGCATTTTTCTTTTTCCGGGCTGTTAATATCCACTTCCGGTTCAATAATCGGAACAAGACCCGCTTCGATAATCTTCTTGCCAATCTCGAATTGCTGATCGACGACTGCTTTGATGCCTTCCGGGTTGGCTTCTTTGATGACGGAACGCATCTTCGTGCCAAAGATGTTCCGTTCATTTGCGCGCTTCAGCGTTTCACCGAGGTCATTGATTGGTTTCATCAATTGCACGCCATTTGATTCTTCCGCGAGGCCTTTATCCACTTTCAAGAACGGGGCAACGCCTTTTTTTTTCGCTAAATAATCGCCGGTGTACATCCCTTCGATTTCGCGATCCATCGTTTGTTCAAACAGGATGGTGCCGAGGATGTGCTTGGAATCAAAAGCAGGAGAGGTGATAATTCGTGTGCGCATCTCGTGCACCAAGTCAAACATCTCATCGTCGTTGGCAAATGCATCGTCCGAAATGCCATATAGGGCGAGGGCTTTCGGCGTACTTCCGCCACTCTGGTCAAGTGCTGCAATAAACCCATCTTCGTTTTTCATTTGTTCAAAATGACGATGTTGCATAACTGACACTCCTTTATGAAAACTGTTCTGTCAAGGTTTTCACTTCATTTACGATATTATCTTCGTGAAATCCGAAAGCTTCCATAACCACATTGCCGGGAGCCGAAGCACCGAATTGATCGATGCCGATGGTCTTGCCGCCCTCTCCGGCATAACGTTCCCAGCCGAACGTAGCCGCTGCTTCCAGCGTGACGGTCGGAATGGCATGGTCGATGACCGATTGCCGGTAAGCTTCCGGTTGGTTTTCAAAACGATCCCGGCTTGGCATACTGATGACCCGAATCGCGATCCCCTGCTCGGATAGTTGTTTTCTGGCTGCCATCGCGAGCGAAACTTCGGACCCTGTCGCGACAATCGCGGCCGCCGGCTGGTCGGCATCCGCCAAAATATACGCGCCTTTTTTCACGTTTTCATACGCATGGTCCGGATCCGTCAGCGTTGGAAGCCCTTGCCGCGTTAACACGAGGGCGGTCGGGTGATCCTTTGCTTCCAGCGACAGCCGCCAAGCGGCAACGGTTTCGTTCCCGTCCGCCGGCCGGACCACGGAAAGGTTCGGCATCGCGCGCAACGCTGGCAGCTGCTCAATCGGTTCGTGGGTCGGTCCGTCTTCGCCGACCGCAATGCTGTCATGGGTGAACACATAGGTAACGGGAACTCCCATTAACGCCGACAAGCGAACCGCCGGCCGCATATAATCGGAAAAGACGAGAAAGGTTGCTCCGTATGCATGCAAGCCTCCGTGAAGCGCAATCCCGTTCAAAGCCGCGGCGGTGGCAAACTCTCTTACCCCAAACCAGACATTGCGGCCTTCGCGGTTGTCTTTTGTAAAATCATCATACGCTTTCATCAACGTATTATTGGAAGAAGCAAGGTCGGCGGAACCGCCGAACAGCCCGTCCACTTGGGACGAAACCGCCTGAATCGTTGCCCCCGAGGCTTTCCGGGTGGCAAGTCCTTCTTCTCCGTCCTCGTACCTCGGCAGCTCCTTCAACGCATCCGTTCGCCAATCACGGGCAAACGCTCGCGCCAGTTCCTTGGCTTTTTCTGGAAACGCTTGGCTGTACGCCTCGTACGTCTCTTCCCATTGGCGGTAAACAGCGGCGGCTTCCTCTTGTTTCTGTTCAAAAAAGCTACGGACGTCGTCGGGGACATGGAACGGTTCGTGGTCCCATTCATAAGCTTCTTTGGCGAGCGTGGCTTCTTCATCCCCCAACGGCTTTCCATGCGCGTCATTCGTGCCGGCGCGGTTCGGTGAACCGAAGCCGATGACGGTTTTTACTTCAATAAAGCTGGGGCGGGGATCTTCTTTCGCTTCTTGAATCGCCCGGTCAATGGCTTCCACATCATTGCCGTCTTCAATAAAGATCGTGTGCCAGCCATACGCTTCATATCGTTGGCAGACATCCTCCGAGAACGCTCGATTCAAATCGCCGTCGAGGGAAATATCATTGGAATCGTAAAGCACAATCAAGCGTCCCAATTGCTGGTGGCCGGCGAGCGAGGCGGATTCCGAAGCCACCCCTTCCATGACATCCCCGTCACTGCAAATCACATACGTATAGTGGTTGAATAATTCATACCCTTCCCGGTTGTACGTGGCGGCCAGATGGGCTTCGGCCATTGCCATCCCTGTCGACATGGCAATACCTTGCCCGAGCGGACCGGTCGTTGCATCCACGCCCGCCGTATGGCCATATTCAGGGTGGCCAGGCGTTTTGCTTCCCAAATGCCGGAAGTTTTTCAATTCCTCGAGGCTCAAGTCGTATCCGGTTACATGCAGCAAGCTGTACAAAAGCATGGAGCCGTGGCCCGCGGATAAGACAAAACGGTCCCGGTCCCACCAGTCCGGTTTTGCCGGATGATGTTTAAAGTGTCTGCTCCATAGGGCAAAAGCCATCGGTGACGCCCCCATGGGCAGCCCCGGGTGGCCGGCATTTGCTCGATTGACGCTGTCGATGGACAATGTCCGTATGGTATTAATGGCGCTTTGTTCTATGTTTGAAGTCAATACTGACACCCTTTCCGCCTGACTTCTGTTTTTAGATCAAAGTGCCTTACTTTCTGGAAAGCACAGCACCTTGATCAATTTAGACTCAAATGGGAAGTTTTTGGTTTAAATCAATAAAACTGAAGAGTATTGGTCATCAAATAATACAATGTGCCATTACTTATTTATAGCTTCTAGGATCATCCGATCACTCATACAAAATTTTTTTTGATGTATTACGTATTGACCCATGTTTTCAGATCGATCCCAACAATTTTAATGTTTTTGATTACCCTCCCCCTTACTGATATCTTCCTTCTCTGGGATTTACCCTCTGCTTTCATGCACTGTAGTTAAAAACTGATTACTGAAGTCATGAGATATAAACGTTTCAGTTTCAACAGTCCCGTCTGTTTTTCTTTGTATCCCTTTAAGTAAATCACCATTGGTGACACCCGTGGCAATAAAGAAACAATCATCCGTTTTGATTATATCCTCAAGGAATAGGTGTTTTTCAGGGTTTTTCATACCCATTTGCATACATCGGTTATATTCGTTGTCTGATTTAGGCTTTAATCGACCTTGAAAGTCACCACCTAATGTTCTTGCAGCAACTGCACCAATTACTCCTTCTGGTGCTCCACCGATCCCGATGAAAATGTCTGCATCATAATCCTCCAAACAGGTAGCCACTATTGCCGTGATATCCACATCGGTGAATTGTTTAACATTAGGACCAATCGATCTCACAGTTTTTACGATAGACTCATGCCGTTTACGATCTTGAATCAAAACGTTAAGTTCTGTAAGTGGCTTCTCAAGTGCAAATGCCACTCTTTTAAGATTCACTTCAAGCGAATCAGTAAGATCGATATGACCGG
This sequence comes from Geomicrobium halophilum, assembly GCF_014207655.1. Lineage (GTDB taxonomy): Bacteria > Bacillota > Bacilli > Bacillales > Marinococcaceae > Geomicrobium > Geomicrobium halophilum. The sequence goes on from NZ_JACHHJ010000006.1 coordinate 115,056, forward strand.
CTGCCTTTGAACCCACTGCGATTTTTTCCATATACATATCCGGGGCATGTAGAAGACTCCCCTTCGTTCCCCCAGCAAGAACTGATATTGCCTGGTTTTGACCATTAGCAGCGAGGGTTGTTCCATCAATAGGGTCAACAGCTAAATCAAATTCGGGATAGCCTACCTTGCCGAGTGTTTCTCCAATGTAAAGCATTGGTGCTTCATCCATCTCTCCTTCACCAATGACCACCGTTGATTTCATTTCCAACTGCTGAAGAGTTGTGCGCATCGCTTCGGTAGCCTGTCCATCAATAAGTATCTTATCTTCATTACCAATGTAAGATTCAACCGAAATAGCTGCATTTTGTGTTACGGGGAGATAGGACATCACAATGTTTTCCACAAAAGAATGCTCCCTTCACTGCTGTACGATCTTTGAGTTTTTATAGTGAACAATAAATGATGAGTAAATTAAATGTGCAGATGTGGCACCAGGATCTTGATACCCAAGTGAACGATCGCCAAGACGGCTCGCACGTCCTTTGACAGCAACCATATCTTTCGTTGCTTGCATTCCTTGTTCAGCGAGTTCATTTGCATTAAGCAGTTTCGTCTCGGGTGCTTTACTTTTTTTCAACTCTCCTAAGATTGGTAACCACGTATCAAGGGTCGTTTTATCTCCAATTTCCGCTTGACCTCGATCTTGGACTCCTTCGATAAATGCCTCCCAAAATTCAACTAGGTCTTCATTTTGTAGCTTTTCCTTTTCTTTAATACAACGGGCGCCACTTAAAAAGCCTGAAGCGTATAATGGACCGACGGAGGATCCTACTGTATCTAAGAAAATCTTGCCTGCTTTCATCGATAATTTTCCGCAATCAGTTTCTTCCATTTCTTCAAGGTGTTCTTTCACCGCAGTCCACCCTTCTGCCATGGTCACACCGTGATCCCCATCCCCTAAATAGCGGTCCAATTCACATAGATAGTCTCTATTTTCTTTCATAATATCAGAGAGGCCAATTAAAAATGACTTCCATTCCTTCGCATTCATATTGTGTTCAACCCCTTACTTATTTTTGTTCGTACATCGGACTGTAAGCGAAATAGTCAATCATTGGTTTCAGCTCACTATCCATTTTCAGCAAGGACAAAGAACAACCACCCATTTCTAGAGACGTACTATAATCTCCTACGTAAGAACGGTATATCCGAATGCCTTTTTCACTTAATAGTTTTTCAACTTCATCGAAAAAAATGTACAGTTCCATTCTAGTTGTTGATCCTAACCCATTAACGAGAACCGTAACTTCATCATCTTTAACCAACGACATATCCGCAAGAATGTCGTGAACAATTCGCTCTGCAACTTTACTCGATGATTGTAGTTTGCCTTTCTCAACACCGGGCTCACCATGGTGTCCAAGACCGATCTCCATTTCATCGTCCTCAAGCTGAAAACTAGGTTCACCAGTTTGCGGGAGTGAACATGGCGTTAGACCAACACCCATCGAGCACACATTTTCATTTGCCTTCTCCGTGAGACGGTAAACTTCGTCGATATCTTTGCCCATTTCCGATGCAGCCCCCGCTACTTTTATGACGAAGAATTCACCAGAAATACCACGTCTTTGCTCTGATTCTCCCTTCGGCGCGGAAGCCACGTCATCCTTAACGATTATTTGTTTTACTTCAATATCTTCTTCCATTTCCACAAGATCAGCAGCCATACTGAAGTTCATTATATCCCCTTGATAATTCCCGTAAATAAGGATACTTTCTTTTTTCGTGTCCACTGCTTTAATAGCTTCTGCAATTGGCGTTGGCGGAGGTGATGCAAAAATATTACCTACCGCTACACCATCTGCCATGCCTTTACCAACGTATCCCATGAACGCAGGCTCATGTCCTGATCCTCCACCAATAATGACGCTAACCTTTTTCTTTTCTTTTGAATACTTACGAATAATTGCACGGTGGTGTGCTTCTACTTTTGAAATAGACGAAGAATGCGCTTTCAAAAAACCTTTGATCATGTCATCGACAACGTGATCAGGATTATTTATTAACTTCTTCATGATACCCCCCCACTAAATCTTTTGTAAAAACTCGTTTTCTTTGTCCATTATTTTTTTAATCTTACGAGCAGAATCTCCTCCTTTAAATTCATTATTTAAATAAGTGTATACAACTTGTTTTGCTAGTTCAACCCCGATTACTTTTGAACCCATCGTTAATATTTGCGCATTATTACTGAGTTGAGCACGTTCTGCAGAATACGTATCATGACAAAGCGCTGCACGTATGCCAGGAACCTTGCCAGCCGCAATGGCTACGCCGATTCCCGTTCCACAAATGAGTACTCCTCTTACCACTTTCTCTCTTATAATATCTTGCGAAACATCAAATGCTACATCTGGATAATCTGTTTCATCACAGCTGTAACACCCATAATCTATAGCCTCATGACCCATTTGCTTTATATAGGCTTTAATGTCTTCTTTTAATACAAAACCATGATGATCGCTTCCAATTGCAAGCTTCATCGTAAACATTCCTCCTAAATATCATTTCTATAGAATATTTTGGCACATTTAGTTTCGTATGTCAATTTTTATTTTCGTTTATTTTTGATTTATGCATTTGCTACTTTTTCACTTCCACTATCTTTTTTATCATTCAGTGTTTTTGCATTATTTGGGAGTGTGATAAATTTCGTCATAAAAGCTCCAGTGAAATACAAAATCGCAAGAATCCACATTACACCACCAGCTCCTGCAAACCCATATGTAAACCCAACAACCATTGGTCCTACAAACACACATAAACCTGCACCAAGATTTAAAATTGACATAGCTGCACCCTTGTCTGTTTTTACCAGAGACGGAACAAGGGCAGATAATGGTACATATGCTGCGAGGCACGCCCCCCAAGCAAGACCTGCTGCTGCCGTTAAATAAACGTTTCCATCCGTAAATTGTGGGGTATAATATAATAACAATGTAAAGAATCCGCATCCAACGCCGCCAAACCACATGACCGTATTTCTCCACCCAAATTTGTCACCAACAACTCCAAAGATAAGGTTAAATGCAATATTTGATATAAAAATACTCCCCCAAATTCCAAGCCAGACATTCGTTTCAATTCCGTGTGTCGCCAAATACGTAGGCAAAAATATTGGAAACGCATATTGTGCCGTTTGATTTATAACACGTACGACCCCGGCTATACCAACTTTTGGTTCCTTTTTTAAAATTGCGATTCCTTTTATGAATTCAGAAAATACGTTACCCGTCGATATATTCTCACGTTTCGCTTTGCTTTCGAGTTTATCCTTATTCACCACAAGAGCGAAAAAAGCGGCAATGCTCACCCAGAGGGCTGCTGTCCAAAGTGTATTAACATAACCAAGTACTTCAATTGCCCATATCGAATAGTATGCTCCGAGAACGTTCATACCACCGGTAAAAACGAACCAGAACCAACCAACCGCTTTTCCGAGCCGTTTCGTTGATGTACGGTACGCAATCCAAACAAGGAAACCAAAGGCAAAGAGAGGATAACCAAAACCACGGATTCCATAACCAATAATCATAACTGTATAATTCATTTCTGCAACGCCAAAACCAACAAAAACTACAGTTCCAATTAAGTATAGGATAACCCCCATAAACATCGTTTTCTTTGCACCAAATGCTTCAATTGCAACCCCGGACAACCAAGAGGAAAGCGCAATGATTATCCCATAGGCTGAGAATAAATACGATGATTGCTGCATCGTCAAACCTTGTTCTATAAGGTAAGGACTTAGCCAACCAATCTCAAGACCATCACCCATCATAAAAATCATTACTGCCACAAAACCCCAAAAGATCTTCGATGTAAGCCCTATTCGATCTAAAAAATTCTCATTATGAGCTAAACTATTCATTTTCATACCCCTCATTTTTAAATTCAGCCAGAGGAAATTTTCTACCTCTGGCTTTTATTATTTTAAATTATGGTTCTAAAATTATCTTTAAAGAATCTTTACCCTTTGCCATGAGCGCAAACCCTTCTTCGAATTGCTCTAGCGGGAAACGATGAGTGACCACCTTATCTGTTGGCATATCTCCCTTCTGGATGGCTTCAATTACTAGATCATAGCAGTAAGGCCCCAAGTGAGAACCTAAAATATCAAGTTCTTTACGGTCACTAATAATACTCCAGTCAACTGTAACTGGATCTTTGAACACACTGAATTCCACAAAACGTCCGAGCTTTCGGATGCTGTTTAACCCTTGTTCGACAGATTTCGGATGTCCCGATGCCTCGATGTACACATCAGTTCCATAGCCATCAGTTAACGCCTTAATTTCTTTTTCAACATCTACTTCGTTTGGGTTCATAATAATGTCTGCTCCGAATTCCTTGGCAAGATTTAAACGTGTTTCTTGAAGATCAAGAACAATGAGTTTCTTCGCTCCCATTTTCTTAATAGCTCCAATCATCCCTAATCCAAGTGTACCAGCGCCGGAAAGAACGACTGTATCTCCGTACACAATGCTTGCCCTTTGCACCGCATGAAGGCTACACGCATATGGCTCGATGAGTATCGCTTTTTCAATCGGAAGATTTTCAGGAACTTTATAGTTAATTGCTTCTTTTGTAAATTTCATATAGGGTGCCATGGCGCCGTTTACATTATTTTGAAATCCGTATAGATCATGCTTTTCGCACATCCAGTATTGGCCTCGATTGCAAAAACGACATTCCCAACACGGTACTATCTGTTCAGAAATGATGCGATCACCAATTTCAAAATCCGTCACAGCATCCCCCTTTTGTATGATTCTTCCAACGAATTCATGACCCGGAATCACTGGCGCTTTAATGTACGACGGTTGTATTTCGTCACCCCAAAAGCTTGGCGCCCCTTCAAACGCTTTTATATCTCCAGCACAAATTCCGCATGCCTCAACTTTTACGATTATCTCTTTTTGGTTTTCAATTTTCGGTGTGTTCACTTCCTCGTAACGATAATCTTTGGGGGCATATGCGACAACTGCCTTCATTTTATTTGGATAATTGACTTCTTCTTTCTTTGCTTGACCCATTGTTTTTTCCATGTATAACCTCTCCCCTATTTACCAAATTGTATAACCTCCATCGATGACATACGTAGATCCAGTCACAAAACTTGAGGCATCAGATGCTAGAAATACGACAAGTCCGCCTAATTCTTTCGCCTCGCCTAATCTTTTCATGGGTACATAATCTAAAACATGTGCAAGCTCCCCCCTAGGTTGAAAGATCGGTTCTGTCATTTGGGTTTTCATATAACCTGGTGCAATCGCGTTAACACGAATATTGTCCTCTGCCCATTCAAGCGCAAAACATTTGGTCATCGTATGCACCGCACCTTTTGATGCGTTGTATGCGCTTTGCGGTTCAGTATTTGCAATAAAGCTCGACATCGAGGCGATATTAATGATGCATCCTTTATTTTGGTTTATCATCTGCTTTGCTGCATACTTGGAACATAGAAAGACGCCATTGACGTTTACATCCATCGTTTTTTGCCACTCTTCAAGTGTCATATCTACTGTTGATTTTTTCTGAACAATTCCTGCATTATTGACGAGAATATCAATGCCACCATGTTCTTCAGTTACATGTTTCATGAATGTATAGACCGATGTTTCATCGGTGACATCCACTTTCCTTGCAGAACCTTTCAATACACTTGCAATCTTCTCGGCTTCCTTTAAATCCAGATCACCTATAACAACATTAGCACCAGCTTCCGTCAAAGATGTTGCCATGCTCTTCCCTAAACCGCGGCTCCCTCCAGTAATGACAGCTGTCCGACCAGTTAAATCAAACATTTCTGGTATTTTCAAATGAATCCCCCTTAGGTAAACGGTTTCATTTATTGTTAAAATCATATCATATGTTTTCGTATTGTCAAACTTTTTTTCTTTTATTTACGTTTATTATTGATATCAATAAATTGCATTGCTCAAAAAATGGATATCATACATTGTTTCTATTTTTCGTAAAAAAAACGAAAGCTTTGTATATTAACAGCATTTCGTTTATGATGAGGAGAAAACAATTGAAACAAGGTGGCTAACATGAGCAAATTATTCGTAACGGAAAGACGACGTAAAATCATGGAGTTTTTAAATAAAAATCATCGAGTAACCGTGAATCAATTAGCAGAAGATATATCAGTTTCTAAAGTCACATTACGCTCGGATTTAAAAGAAATGGAAGCAAACGGGTTACTACGAAGAACCCATGGAGGTGCCTTACTACCTGAGCAAGAACATTTTGAAGATGTGAAGTTCTCAACAAGGGAGCAAAAGAATCGAGACGAGAAAACCAAGATTGCTAATCAAGCGATGAATTGGATCGATACTGACGGTCTTTGTATATGTCTTGATGCAAGTTCAACATGCCTAGAACTTGCCAAATTGTTAAAAAGTAGTGACCTACGTTTAACAGTCGTCACAAGCGGCATTTATACAGCAATGGAATTAAGCGACAATCCAAACCTGACAGTGGTTTTGTTAGGCGGTGTTGTCCGTCATGAATCGAGTTCACTCGAGGGCCTATTAGGATCACACATACTTGAACAAATAAATATCGACATGATGTTCACATCTGCAAGCGGATTCACAACAGGAACCGGACTTACTGATTTTAACATCTACGAGGTTGAATTAAAAAAACGCATGGTTGCCAAATCAACAAAAGTCATTGCGTTAATCGACCACACAAAAATCGGCAAACACTCTATTGCTTCATTTGCATCAATACAAGATTTAACTGCCGTCATTACAGATGGAACGTTATATGCAGACATAAAAATGTTGTTGCAGGAAAATGATGTGGAAGTAGATGATATATTAACGGAGATTTCGATAAATTAAATTCCAATATATGTATTTAATATCTGCGAAATATTTAATGTCTTATGTTACTAACATCAATGAGGTGATCAATTTTGCAAAAATCATATGTTATTGGTGTCGATTTTGGTACAGAATCATGTAGAGCTTTACTGGTGGATGTAGCTAATGGGGATGAGATCGCTACAGCTACACATATGTATAGTCATGGTGTTCTTTCTAAGGAATTGCCTAATGGCGTCCCCTTGCCATCCGACTGGGCTTTACAGCATCCAAATGATTATATTGACGGGTTTAAGGATGTAGTAAGGAACGTTTTCAAAGCAGGGAATATCCAACCGAATGACGTTATTGGGATTGGAATTGATTTTACATCATCTACCATTTTACCCCTTGATGAAAAAGGTGATCCACTTTGTCTCCATGCTGCATTCGAAACACATCCACATAGTTGGGTGAAACTATGGAAACATCATGCTGCAAAAAAAGAGGCGGATGAGGTTACTAATCTAGCCCATGAACGCGGAGAAAAATTTATTAAGAGGTATGGAGGGAATATTTCTTCAGAGTGGATGATTCCGAAGATTCTTCAAGTAGTCAAAGAAGATCCGGAAGTTTTTCATCATACCAATTTATTTATGGAAGCAGGCGATTGGCTTGTATATCATTTAACAGGAAGTTTAATACGTTCCAGTAATACCTCCAGCTATAAAGCTCTTTGGGATAAAAGAGAAGGATACCCAAGTTATGCATTTTTTTCAGAATTGCATCCTGAAATGAAGGATATTCTTGAAACAAAATTACGAGGGGAAGTAAGAACAATCGGCGGAAAAGCGGGTGGACTAAATAAACAAATGGCCATGATGCTTGGATTAAACCCAGGAACAGCGATTGCGGTTAATGTGATTGATGCTCATGCTGCCGTTCCAGCTGTAGGAGCAGTTCACCCTGGTCAATTTACCATGGCTATTGGAACTTCTACTTGCCACATGTTGGTTTCTGAAGAAGATAAGTTTGTCCAAGGGGTATGTGGAATAGCTGAGGATGGTATCATACCAGGTTACATTTCCTATGAAACAGGGCAGGTTGCTGTGGGTGATTTGTTTTCTTGGTTTGTCGATAACGCAATACCATCGGACATAGAAGAAGAAGCAAAGAAACAGGGTATATCTGTTCATTCATATTTAGAAGAAAAAGCTATGGAACTTGTACCAGGAAAATCTGGTTTAGTAGCCCTGGATTGGTGGAACGGGAATAGGTCTATTCTTGTTGATTCAGATCTTTCTGGTGTGATTGTTGGATTAACGCTTACCACAACACCGGAGGAAATCTATCGAGCATTATTAGAATCAACAGCTTTTGGCACACGAAAAATTATTGAAACATTTAAAGATTCAAATATTCCTGTTAAGGAAGTTTTTGCATGTGGTGGAATTCCAAAGAGAAATAAACTATTGTTACAAATTTATGCTGATATCCTAAACTGTGAAATAACAATAGCCAATTCGAATGAAATAACCGCTCTTGGTACATCCATGTATGCAGCCACAGCAGCTGGAAAGTCTGCAGGTGGGTATGACACAATTTTTCAAGCTGCATCTAACATGTCAAAGATAAAAGAAGAAGTAATATCCCCAAACCAACGAAATGTTGAGCGCTACAATTATCTTTACTCCGTTTACCTTAAACTTCATGACTATTTCGGGAGTGAACAAAGGAACGTAATGAATACTCTAAATAACAGTAAGCACACAGAAATAAATTTAGATAAACAATAACTTTCCGGTTACCATTATAAGCGCCTTTGAATGTTAATGTATACTCCGTGGTGTTACTTCTTTAGATCGTCATGTCCAATCATCAAGACCACTGGTGTGGCTAAAAATGAGTGAGGACAATGAGGGAGTGATCTTCTCCTTCTATTTCCTCATATGGTGATGACAGCTGATAACCTTCATTACTCAGTGCTTTTTGAGGATTTAGATCTAAATCCAGCAAACGTGATTGAAAAATTACCAGATGACGTAGATGCTCATTGGAACCCACTGTCATTAGAAGCTTTAGCAGAGATTGATGCCGACTATATTTTTCTCATAAACAGCGATGATTCCAGCGCAGATGATTTGACTTCAGAGAGTGTATGGTCAAACATCCCTGCAGTGGAGAAAGATCAAGTGATCGAGATCTCGGAGGACAGCAGTTGGTTATATAATGGCTATCAAGCCAATCGGCAGACTATCCAAGAAGTCTATTTAAATATCGTTGAAGAAGAATAATTTTTCAACACTCTCTGTATGGTCCAGAGAGTGTTTTTTCTTAGAGCGTATGGAACTGGGCTTGGTGCATTCGGGAATATGAACCACCGGAGCGGATAAGTTCTTGGTGGTTCCCTTGTTCTTCAATGCCTTTTTTCGTAACGACAAAAATGCGATCGGCGTCCTGAATGGTAGCGAGGCGATGGGCGATTATCAATGTTGTCCGTCCATGTGAAAGCTCCTTCAATGCTTTTTGGATCTCTGCTTCTGTTTCAGTATCTAAAGCAGAGGTGGCTTCATCCAGAACCAAAATAGGTGGGTTTTTGAGAAACGTTCGTGCAATCGAAAGGCGTTGTTTTTGGCCACCGGATAACTTTACACCTCGCTCTCCGATCAACGTATCCATCACTTCTGGCAAATTCTCAATGAAATCAGCCATGTGTGAGCGTCTTGCTGCTTCCCAAATCTCTTCCTCACTCGCATCTAACGTGCCGTATGCAATATTTTCCCTGATCGTTCCATCGAAAAGGAAGACATCTTGCTGTACAAATCCGATATTTTCACGGAGTGAGCTTATCGTCATCTCGCGAATATCAATACCATCGATGGTAATCATCCCTGTGTTGACATCATAAAAACGGGGAAGTAAGCTGGCAATGGTCGTTTTTCCAGCACCTGAAGGGCCAATCAAGGCGACAGTTTCGCCGGAATCGATGGAGAAGTTGACCTCATGAAGGACATGGTTTCCCTCGCCATAGGAAAATGATACATTCTTATAAGTAACGTTTCCCTTCACTTTATGAACATCAATGGCGTCAGGTTTTTCTTTTTGTGATGATTCCATCTCTAACAAATGTAGAAACCGGCGAAATCCTGCAATCCCTTTGGGGTACATTTCTATGACGGCATTTAGTTGTTGGATCGGTCGCATCATGACATTCGTAAGTAAGACAAAAGCCATGAATTCGCCGTACGTTACCTCACCATTGATCACAAACCATGCTCCGGCCACCAACACAAAAAGCAATAGAATTTTCATGAGAATTTGACTGCTGGCAATGTGCGAAGCCATAATTTTGTATGACTTTAACTTCGTTTGCTTGAAATGGTTATTATTTTTGACAAAACGTTCTTTTTCGAATGCTTCATTGGCAAACGCTTTAATCACACGAATGCCAGTGATATTATTTTCGACGCGTGCATTAAAGTCAGCAATACTGCCAAACATGTGTGACATCGCGTTAGACATTTTCTTTCCAAAATAATAGGTTAGCGCAATAATTAACATAACCAGCCCAAAGACCATCCCAGTTAATTCCCAACTAATGGTAAACATGATCCCAAAAGCTCCTGTCAGTGTCATTAAGGCGATGACCAATTCCTCCGGTCCGTGGTGAGCTACTTCCCCAATATCCATTAAATCATTGGTTAGTCTTGAAATGAGATGTCCCGTTTTCGTATCATCAAAATATTGAATGGGCTGTTCTTGTAAATGCTTATAGAGTTGGGTACGCATATCGGTTTCAATGCTAATCCCAAGCTTGTGCCCCCAATAGGTCACTACATAATGGAAGCCACCATTGAATAAGTAAAGAACAAACAAACCGATGCCGCCAGCAAAAATAAGTTCCCAATTCCCACTTGGCAACAAATCATCAATCACACGATTGACAGCCAAAGGGAATAAAAGCTCTAATGCGGCTACTAGCATACCGCATAGAAGCGTCAAAGCAAACAACCGTTTATACGGAGAATAATAGCGAGCAAACTTTTTAATCATTGTCAATCACTCCCATAATTAGCATGTTTAGAATTCCGATCTCGAGAAGTTATCTATTTTGATGTTGTGTTGTCCAGCTTTTGAATGCTACTCGCATCCCTCCCACCTGTCTTTACTTTCCTACCAATTATATTGAAAACGATTATCAATATCAATTATGTTTTTCTTCCCTTGTCCTTTACATCACGATCGTGCCGTTCACCACATTTTTACCAGTTACATAAGAATTCTGATTTCTTGCATCAAGAACCACCACAAAAAACTCCGCCGATAATCTGTCTTATCGGTGGAGTTTCTTCTTTACTCAATCATGTTATCAGCACAGTTACGGGGGTGATCTCGAAAAAACTCTTCAGATAATGTAACTCCAGTGATGAGTGGGAAGAATGACATTTGCATCCATCGATTGATGAATGGAAACAAGGGATATCCCTTTGGCTCTGAACCCCTCCAAGATTATTTGCTTCACCGGTGTAGTTTAGCTGATAAATGGAAACAACGAGCTCGATTTCGGGGTGAAGAACCTCCAAAATGAGCTGAAATAGACACCTCTGATGCAGAAAAGTTTGCTCATCTTACTAAGCAAGTTCCGGGAGCCAGGGGAAGAGAAATTCAACTCGGTTCGTGTGCTATTTTAAAATCTTGAAAATTGGAGCTGGAAACGAAGGCAATAATTTAAAAGCAACGCCGACTTATCAGCGTTGCTTATCGGTTCTGTGTCTTTACATCGTTTTCTTACGTTATTCTCCGTCATCACTTTCAAAGAGCAACAGTAAAATATAACATTGCACCGAATACAATGGTTTCTGTTTTTTTATTTTTTCCGAACAGGAATCCAAACTTCACTATAAGCGTAATCTTTTTTCTGTTCATCCATTTTAGTAAAAGAAAAAGCAGGGGCATTGATTAATTCATAATCGGAAGAAGGAAGCCATTCAGAATATGTTTTTGCCATTGTTTCTTGTAACGTAGAAGGAAATGGCCCTTCATTTGGAAATATTGCCCAAGTATAGGCTTCAACTGGCACTTTCTCTAGTAGATCACTTACTTCATTTTTAGTGGTTAATACACCGATCAAGTGAGTTAAATCTCCTTCTTCTTTTATGAAATTAGCGTCAGCATCATAAGAGGCATTAACAATTTCATAAGGCTTTATATTTTGAAGAGAATGCATTTCTTCCTTTTGTTTGTCCGTTATGCTTTCTGAAAGCTTTACAATCTCGTTATTAATACCTTCAAACTGCATAGGAACACGTTTACTTACACCGACTAAATGAAACGCTGGCTTTTTCTCAATTCTATATTCCATATTATTTCCTCCTTTAACAGTTATTTTGAATGAAAGTTTGGGAAACGATTTGCTTACCCCCTTTTTTATTACATCTGAGGGTAAAAAACCACTCCAATTTTTAAATGCTCTAGAAAAGCCGTCCACAGACTGATAACCATATTTAAAAGCAACATCTGTTACTTTTTCTCCGTGCAATAAATCCTTATTTGCTTCCGACAATTTTCTGTTTTTTATATATTCACTTATCGTCAGCCCTGAAAGATAAAAAAATATCTTTCTAAAGTGAAAGTCGGAAACCCCGGCATATTTAGAAATTTCTTCAAGAGATAGTTCAACAGTTAAGTGATCTTCAATATAGTCAATCACTAGGTTTAATCCTTTTAACAATATATCCCTCCTTTTCACGTCGTCATAATAGCAAAGTTACGTTAATAATACTCGACATTATTAACATAATAAATATCGAATTGTTAAACCAAAACCTTATATAAACTATCAAAACTTGGTTTTATGAATAAGAAGAATTAAAAGAGCAATTTTAGCAGGATGGCTATCGTTGGAGGCGTGAAACATTTGCTATTCCCTTAACAACTGGTCCATATTAATGAAGCAAGAAAAATTGTTCATGATAAGTTTGTTTCGTCTTTATATACACACCCTACAAATCTGAACAGATTTTATCGGATTATTGAATGTTTATCTTGTTATTCTTAAGAGCGAAGGGAGGTTATTCGAATGGATTTGCTTGAAAATATGAACGCAGCAGTAAGCTATATCGAAAACCATTTGGATGAAGAGATGGATTATGGAGAGATTGCAAGGATTTCCCGTTTTTCTGAACATCATTTCAAACGGATGTTTTCGTTCATAGCTGGTATATCCTTGACGGAATATGTTCGTCGAAGACGTTTGACATTAGCTGCTTTTGATTTAAAAAAAAGTGATATAAGAGTGATTGATGTAGCTGTTAAGTATGGTTACAATTCACCTGATTCATTTTCAAGGGCATTTCAAACGTTACACGACGTAGCGCCTAGTTCGGTCAAAAATTCTGACGTTCCATTAAAAGCCTATCCTCGAATGACCTTCCAAATTGCGATTAAGGGAGATGTGGCAATGGACTACAGATTTGTTGAAAAGGAAGCTTTTACCGTCGTGGGGAAGAAAGAAACAGTATCGTCTAGTGGAACCGAATTCAATCCGAAAATGTGGGGACATCTCGAAGAGATCGAAGAAAATGTTAAGCCATACGATAATACCTCGTTTTCGGGCATATTACATGTTTCATTGACCAATGAGAATGGAGACATCGATTACTATATAGCGACAGCAACTACGAAGTCGTGTCCCGCAGGATTTGAACAATTGAAGATTTCTTCCCATACATGGGCGGTATTTGAAGCCAAAGGGGAAATGCCAGACGCATTATTAAAGACATGGGAGCGGGTGTATACCGAGTGGTTCCCTACATCTGGTTATGAACTAGCTGAAACTCCTGAATTTGTAAGAGGAATTAACGATACAAAAACGGAAATTTGGGTCCCCATTAAGAAGAAGTAATTGAGAGAAATGATTATTTTCTTCTATTCCCGGGCTACATCCGTTATGATAAAGAAAAGAAGTCATTGCTTCAAGGTTGGAAAGGAGGGACTGAACCGATGCCGCCCCATCCTTCAAAGTATCAGAAAGCATTGCAAATCCAACGGGAAATTTCTGAAACATTGAACAAAAGTACCGATCTACAAAAAATATTGCAATTATCATTGGAGCGCTTGCTCGATTTAATGGAATTGCAAACCGGGTGGATTTTTTTAACGGAAGATGAAACATCTTATGAACTGGTTTCTTCCCACCAACTTCCCCCTGCTTTGGAAAACAATCGGGAACAACTAATGCGTTGTTATGAGGGCTATACGGATTGTGCCTGCTTGCAGCTTTATTGGGAAGGGTATATGAACCAGGCCGTCAACCATGTGAAATGTGCCCGTCTCGAAGAAGCCGTCGACAATGATATGGGCGAAACATGGGGGTTGACCCATCATGCCAGCATTCCGCTAACGATTCGCGGGAAGAAAATCGGTTTACTTAACTTAGCATCACCAGGGCGCCGTCGTTTTAATGAGGATGACCTCGTTCTCTTGGAAACAGTCGCTTATCAAATAGGGGCAGCAGTGGAACGAACGCGTTTGCATTTGCAGCAGACAGAGGAAGAAGTCCATGCCATAGCGCGTTATCTTGTTGATGCTTATGCCAATGCTGAAAAAATTAATCGCCAAATTGGCAACATTCTTAACATCCCTGAATTGTTTCATAAAATTATGCAGGAACTGCACGATTATTTGCCTACTTGGACTAACGCCGCAATCATTACGATGGAACGGGGGAGATTAACCGTCCGGTCCAGTTTAGATCATCACGGGCCGAAAGAAGTTTTTGATGCTGAACAAGAGATCAACCTTGACCAACCGGATCTCGTGCGAAGAGCTTATGTTCATCAACGCATTACGCAAGATAATAAACAACCGTTGCATTTTTCATCTTTAAGCGACCATAATTCCCTTTATTCCATTGCTTTTCCCTTGTTCATGCCCGAAAGGCCCGGGGGAACGTTCGGTGTGTTATTGCTCAGTCGAAGCGCTCCATTATGTGATCATTTGGAAATGGGGATGCTGGAAGTGCTCGCCAGCCACCTTTCAATGGCCATCGAACGCATACGCCTGCATGAAGAATGGAAAGCGTTGCTCGTTTACAAGGAAAGGAACCGTCTCGCCCGGGATTTACATGACTCGGTTAATCAAAAATTGTTTGCCCTTTCATTAACATCACGAGGACTTCAAGGGCTCATTGATGAGAAAGAGAATACGGCCATGGAAGCTGTCCTGGAACTTCAACAGCTTTCGAGAGAAGCGCTGACGGACTTGCGTAGCTTGATCTGGCAACTGCGTCCCGATCATCTCGAGCAAGGGCTTATGACTTCACTTGCCGAATATGCGCAAAAAATTGGGGTGGAGCTATCCATCGAAGCTCCGGATGATTTAGGCGTGAACCAATCATGCCAAGAAACATTATGGAGGATCGGGCAAGAAGCATTGAATAATATTCAAAAACATGCAGGAACATCAAAAGCCACCATCATCGTGCAATCAGACCTCCGTGATTTTACGATGCGCGTTATGGATCAAGGCAATGGGGGTGCCGTTGAGACGCGGCACTCCCTTGGGATTAGGAGCATGAAAGAACGAACCGAAGAGCTTCAAGGTTCCTTTCAAATGACTAGTGAAAACGGAAAGGGCACGACGATTACCGTCCGTGTACCTGTCCATAAAAAAGGTAGGTAATATCCTTTGAAAGTACTGCTCGTTGATGATCATCTCGTCGTATTAAAAGGTCTACGCTTTTTTCTGCAAAAGCGTCCAGATATCGAGATTGTAGGTGAAGCTCAGGATGGAAAAGAAGCGTTGCAGCAGGTGGAACAACTGCAGCCGGATATCGTGTTAATGGATGTGATCATGCCGAATATGGATGGCATCGAAGCTACACAACACATCAAAACGCAACACCCAGATATCCATGTCATTATTCTTACCAGTTCTTCAGACAGGGATCATGTATTACCCGCGATTCGAGCAGGTGCCAGTGGCTACCAACTGAAAGATGTGGATCCAAGCTTTTTGGAAGAAGCAATGATTGCTGTCATGGGCGGAGAAAGGACCCTTCACTCACAAGTGTCGAACCAGTTAATGACCCATGTTGCCAAAGCAGATGAACATGATGCCCGTTTTCATGCTTTAACTCCAAGGGAGCGTGATATCCTGAAACATATCACTTACGGGCAGAGTAACAAAGAGATCGCCGCCGAACTTCATATCACCGAAAAAACCGTGAAGACACATATCACGAGTATTCTCGGAAAAATGGAGGTGCAAGATCGCACGCAAGCGGCGATCCATGCGTTAAAGCACCGATGGTTCGAAACATAACGTACGACGATAGTCTAAGAAAAGGTCTTATCGATGATAAGGCCTTTTTTGTATGGCACTTTTAGACAATTGATTGATTTATTCGCAAAAGATAAGTGGCATTATATACATAGAAGCAATTAAACCATGTAAAAGTTGGAGGAAAAACAATGAAAACATTAAACATCGGCATTATTTTAGGAAGCACACGTCCAGGACGAGTAAGTCCACAAGTAGGACATTGGGTCAAAGGCATTGCAGATAAACGTGGTGATGCAAGCTATGAAATCGTGGATACTGCTGACTATAAGCTTCCGTTGGAAGGCACCGGTCAAGAACCGGGATTCATCGCATGGTCAGAGAAACTATCTAGCTTAGACGGATTTGTGTTCATTGTCCCGGAATATAATCACAGCATTCCGGCTGTATTAAAACAGGCCCTTGATTCTGCACACGATGAATGGAGCAATAAATCAGCCGGGATCGTCAGCTATGGATCAACAGGTGGCGCTCGTGCAGCTGTACATTTACGTGGGATTTTGGGGGAATTAAAAGTTGCGGACGTTCGTAAACATCCAACATTATCCATTTTTACAGATTTTGAGGACTTCACTGACTTTAAACCAGCTGAATTACACACTAATAATGTCAATGTCATGTTGGATGAAACGGTGGCATGGAGTGATGCACTAAAGGCTTTACGATAATATTTGCATTTGCCTTACCGTCAAATTAGATATTCGACTTGTAGTACACGCAAGAGAAGGGAGATAGGAGATGAGTAGCAAAGATGAAGTCCCAAGAGCAACATGGCAGGAATGGATGGGCCTAGGGGCTTTGACATTGGCCGTTTTTATGCTTGCTACAGATATTTCTATCCTGTTCCTCGCCATGCCCTCGATTGCTGCTGACTTGGCACCCAGCAGTACACAAATGCTCTGGATTATTCATATTGGTGAATTGCTTGCCGTAGGGTTTGCGCTAACGATGGGGCGTCTGGGCGACAAAATCGGGAGGAGACGTCTACTCGTCATTGGAATATCGGTATATGGATTAGCTTCTTTTATCGCGGCATTTTCGACAGAAGCCTGGATGTTGATTGCTACACGAGCACTTCTTGGTGTAGCGACTGCAACAGTGATGCCGTCCACGATGTCATTATTGCGGAATATGTTTTTCGATCGGAAGCAATTTTCAGTAGCAATCGCTATTAATCTCAGCGCATTTTCTGCAGGTATGGCCTTAGGACCTCCAATGGGCGGCCTACTCTTGGATTATTTTTGGTGGGGGGCAGTATTTCTTGTTAATGTTCCGGTTGCCATTGGATTGTTAGCAGCATCACGCCTTCTTCCTGAGTATCGCAACAAGGATTCGAAGCCTATGGATTTTATTAGTGTTCTGTTGTCTTCGTTGGCATTGGTAACATTGATTTTCGGTTTACAGGAAATGGCTAACGATGGTTTCAACATGCTTTACGGTGGGTCGGTAGTGATTGGCATAGCGGTCGGAGTTCTGTTTATTAAGCGACAGATGAACACGGAAGACCCATTGTTGGATTTGCACATGTTTCGGATCCCCGTCTTTAGTTTTTCATTGATCGCTGTGACGGTCGTATTACTTGTAACGACTGGGGCAGATATGCTTTTTGCACAACATTTGCAAGCCGTTGTTGGACTCACTCCAACAGAGGCAGGACTTCTGCTGATCATCCCTGCACTCCTGTCGATGGCCGGTACTTTAATATCCCCGGTACTTACACGGTGGATGCGCCCGGCATACGCCATGGTGTCCGGCCTTCTTACTGCGGCAGGCGGCGCGTTACTTATCATGTTAACTGTACATGATGCTGGAGCAATTATCCTTATTATTGGTGTATCACTTCTTGGATTTGGCGGAGGACCTACAATGACGATTGCAAGTGAGCAAATTATCTCTAGTGTTCCGCAAGAACGTGCCGGTACTGCTTCAGCGATGAGCGATGTCAGCACTGGACTTGGTTCTGTATTGAGTATTGCATTCATTGGAAGTTTGGGGATGCTCGTTTACCGTGGGGTTTTAGCGAGTTCCCTTCCCTCCGAGGTACCTTCGGAAATCGCAAATTCGTCCATGGAAAGCGTTGGTGCGGCAGTTGCAGCAGCAGAAGGGTTCCCGCAAATGCTTCAAGCTGTACAATCGTCTTTTACAGTTGCGCTACAAGCTGTATTTGGAATAGCCGCAATCGGTTTGTTTGTCTTAATGATATTCATTGTATGGAAGCTCAGACATGTAAGACAAGAAGATAAAGCATCTAATGAACAGGAAACATCGTTTTGAAATGAAAGCTACCCATCTTACGGTCATCATTGTGTTCGAACATAAATGGGGGAATTGTTGTAATGTGTCGTGGGGGTCTCACCAACATTTTGAAAAAATCCTATTCTAAGAGCGAAAATGTCGTTATAACGACAATTAATGATGGATATTTTATCCATCCTTAATTGTATATTTTACACGTATCTTGGAGAAACCCACGTTACTGTTTTAAGTCGTAGAAGAATCTAAGACCTTTTTAGTAGGGAAAGTATAGACCGTCGTACGAAGGCGTAAATATTAGAATCTGTACAATGGAGATAAATCAAGGACATCAAAACAAGGGGGAGAAACGATGACTATTCTCGTAACGGGCGCGACAGGTAATGTCGGTCGCCAAATAGTAACCTAATTACCTCATGCAGGTGTTCAGGTCTGTGCCCTGACCCGCCATCCAGAAACAGCTGGTATGCCTAACGATGTTCAAGTTGTGGCTGGAGATCTCTCTGCCCCTGAAACACTGGATTTGCAGGTGTAGATGCTTTACATCTCATCACCTTCGTTGGAAACGATTACGACCTTGTGCCGACTGGACCCAACATGGTGAAGTTGGCAAAGGAGTCTGGTATCAAGCGCGTAACCGTACTGAGCGGTTATGTAAAAGGATCGGTCGAACAGGCTGTAAGGGACACAAATGATCTTGAATGGGCTGTACTGAACCCGGTTGAATTTATGGCCAATACACTAGAGTGGACCGAAACTATCCGGAAGGAAGACGTCGTACGACAGCCATTCGCTGACGTTCGTTATTGATCATAAATTTAATCTTCCAAAATTTCCTGTCGAAGATGCAATAGGTGTTCTTGAGGAACTAGGTGTTGACATTTTTCAAGATCCGAAGAAAGGTTCGTAAGAGTGAGAATTAACGCTGGTGTGGCTGGATAATACCGAAAGGAAGGGGATTTTATGAAACATGCCATTGTATTTGGTGGAACAGGGATGCTCGCAGGGGCAACAAAATGGCTGATTGATAATGCAGATCATATATCAGTGATCGGGAGAAACAAACACAGGTTAGAACAGCTATATCCGGATCATGACAACGTTGATTTACGGCTCGTCACATTAGATTATAAGGATAATGAGGCGTTAAGCCATTTTTTACGACAAACCATTCAAACTTATGGTCCCATTGATCTTATTGTATCTTGGATTCATAGCGTCGCACCCGATGCCATACCTATCATCTTTGATGAGCTTACTCATCAAAAACGCCCATGGCTATTTTTTCACATTAAAGGCAGTAGTGATGATCTTTCATTCTAGGCGAAAACGCTGTCCCATGGAATTGCCTGTATCGCGAGGTACAGCTTGGATTTAAAGTTGAGGAGAATGTTTCACGGTGGTTAACGCATAAAGAGATTTCCAATGGTGTTATTTCAGCCATTTATTATGATAAGAAGCAAACCGTTGTTGGAACATTATACTCCTGGAGCAAAAAACCGCAGTAAATTCATACTTGAGGGAGAGATGAATGATGACTCAAAAACAATTCCCTCAATGGGCAAAGGACTATATGTATTATATTCAAGTTTCGGTTAGGGATCCTTCCCTTTCGTATTTAAAAGAAATGATCACCGTTCATTTAAATCGAATAACCTTTGAGAATATCAGTACTTTGAAATAAAAGGTGTAAGGGTGAGGAGAGGATATTCGGCAGCTTGCAATGAGTATGGTAAAACCTCTATACTTAGCGAAGTAAAGCATATTAAATCTATACGAGGTGTGTTTAAAATGGTCGGAGTAGAAATTGATATGGTTGTAACAGACAGCTTGAAAGCATTGGAATTATACGAAAAAGTTTTTGATATCGAACGTGTGGAGGTTACAGATTTCCCAAAAGGTAAAAATGAAGTCATTTTTACTCTGTACGGCGTACGCTTTCACATGTTGGATGAAAACCCAGAATTCCACTTGATCGCACCAAAACCGGATGACCCAAAAACCATATGGACGAACGTTACTGTACCAGATATTAATGAAACTTATACAAAGGCGATGGATTTAGGATGTACTGAGGTGCAGCCAGTGACTGAGATACCTGATTTCGGAGTGTCAAATGCCATATTTAGCGATACTTTCGGATATCTGTGGATGCTGCATCAAATTCACAAAGAAGTTAGTTTTGAAGAACGTACACGCCTTTGGGAAGAAAGAGAGAATAATTAACATTCGATGGTATGGGTGTAATTAAAGTGATGAATTAACTGGGGTGACTGAAATCTAGGTTCATGAACAGAAGGCTTCTTTGCTTCAAAGTGTGAAGGAGTCACTTTATTATGCGGTTTAAAGGAACCACCGCCCGCTATCCTGCCGGTATGGAACCGGACAAGGAAGGGACGTTGATGTTCACAGATTTTAGGCTTGAGCATCAATGGTTTGCCGCATTGGATAGTGACGGGCCTCATGACTTCAATTTTAATGAAGCTGTTTCATTTTTAGTTCGATGTGAAAATGCAAGAAGAGATTGAAGACTACTGGAAAAAGCTTTCCGCGGATCCCAAAGCGGAACAATGTGGTTGGTTGAAAGATAAGTACGGTGTATCTTGGCAAATCTGGCCAATGATTATGGGAGAAATGATGGCAAACGGGACAAACGAACAGCTGGACCGATTAATTAAAGCATTCCTTCAAATGAAAAAATTTTATATAGAAAAATTAAACAGGCTTATCACGGTAAGTGATTGTTATGTTGCTCCGTATTAAAACATATGGACATATTATGATAGGGTGCCAATCGTAAGTGAAAGCCTCGTTGAGAATCATCCTGTTTATTGTTATCGTTCTTTGGAATAATAAATGATAAGTCTATATATGGAGGTTTCATATGGCTAATCAGCTAACAGTATATACAGAAACATTGATTAATGCCTCTACTTCTAAGGTTTGGGAGGTCTTAGTAAACCCTAGATATGTTGCCCAATGGGATGAGTTACCCGAGGACTATCCTAAAGAACATATGACAGTTGGAAGTAAGGTTGTTTGGAATACACCAAACGGTGAACAGTCTATAACAAGCATTAGTAAAGCCGATCCTGAAAAGGAATTGGTGATTGACCTTTATGGTACTTCCTGGACTGTGAAACCAAGAGAAGGGGAAGTGGCATATCATTACAAGCTTGTTGTTAATGAAGGTAATCAAACATTATTAAAAATTAGTATTGGTGATTTTTCAATAATTGAAGACGGGCACATGTATTATGATGCATCAGTGGAATTTGCAGAAGATGCGAAAACGAAAATCAAAGAATTAGCAGAGAGTTTATAAAAAGATCTCTTGTACGAACGGGGGTTAGTTAAACAGACTATCCTGAGAATTTCTGTAAACGGGTACTTATCCGGAATAGAAGTGGAGTAATTCTTGTCGATACAGGGATTGGGCTAATGACAAAATCAATCATGAAACACGTTGAGAGGGAAGGAGTGCTACAGCGTATTGCGCTCACCCATGGTCATCCTGATCATGTCGGTGCTTTGAATGCCATTCTGTCAGAAAATCCCATTCGTGTTTTCGTCCACGAATTGGAAATTTCTTATGTGTTAGGTGAAAAGCCGTTTCCGGGTAAGAAGAAGGCACAGAAACCTTCCGGGCGGGGACATCTACAAACATTTGATGATCGTTTTAAAGAAGAAACCGGTTTAAGGGTTCATCACACCCCAGGACACTCACCGGGTCACGTTGCTTTACATCATGAAGAAGACGATGTGCTCATTGCCGGTGATGCTTCATGTCAAAAAAAGGGAAACTGACAAAGCCCATTGCTGCCTTCACTGCAAACATGGATGAAGCTGTTCGATCGGGGCGGGAAGTGCTCGAACAACTTGAACCTTCGATAGTGACGATTTGTCATGGAAAGGATGTCACATTAGGACAACATCATTGAAACATCAAATATAAAAAACACACATATAGGCGGTGATCATACAATAACAACATCAAACTAAAGGATGTGTCCTTCTTGACTCATAATGCAAGGTATTACGTGCGTGGAAATACGGCTGAAGGGCTTGTTAATTATTTTCCGTCCAATCTACATGGAAGTGAGAAAGTTATTGCATTAGAACATCCATCCGAAAAATTGAAAACGGCAGTGTTGAAACAATTGATTAGCCACTTTGAAAAAAATGACCAGATAGAAATTCTTTTAAGCCCCAATGGAGATGATTATCTGGATGGATTTATCATACGGGAAAAAGCCCT
The DNA here is from genome assembly GCF_014207655.1 of Geomicrobium halophilum. Lineage (GTDB taxonomy): Bacteria > Bacillota > Bacilli > Bacillales > Marinococcaceae > Geomicrobium > Geomicrobium halophilum. Next base: position 137,769 of record NZ_JACHHJ010000006.1, read on the forward strand.
TGCTTTTATTACGAATGCCGTTAAGATTAAGGATACAACAAAATTTGATCTGAGCAGGTACGTGACGGATTCATCAACAGATGATTTCACGGAAGCAAAAAATAAGTATCGGGAAGAACAACAATCAGCATACAACGATTTTGAAACAGGACTTCGCGTCCATGATGACCTGGAAGACATTTATATCGCAGAAATGGATTTTGAAAAAGCAGATAGGTTAACGAATACATTCATTTCCCATTTACTTCAGGGTATTCAGAAAAAAGGACGGACAGCACATGAATACCACCGTTTATTCGGAACAAATACTCCTCATGGCATCGTAAATGAAATTCCGCACCTCAAAGAAAAATTTTCAAATGTTTACCACGTTAAAGGCAGGGCAGGGACCGGCAAATCCACCTTTATGAAAAAAATCGGCAGAGCATGCAAGCAGCATGGCCTAGATGTTGAATTATACCACTGCAGCTTCGACCCTGGAAGCATTGACATGCTGATTGTCCGCGATCTTGACTTTTGTATGTTTGACAGCACTGACCCTCATGAGTTTTTTTCGGACAGAGAAACAGAGGCGACAGTTGATCTTTATAAAGAGGCGGTAACGCCCGGAACAGATGAGAAATATGCAAATGAGATAAATCAGATCAATGGCGATTATAAATCGTATATGAAAAAAGGTTTAAATCATTTAACTGCTGCAGGAAATCATCTGGAATCAATGGAAGATCATTATACATTTGATAAAAAGCAGGTAAACAAAATCACAGAAGATTTAATGACGCATATATAGCTTGAGGGCAGATCCTATGGATCCTGCCTTTAAAGTTGATTTTAAAAGGGGACGGATATAATGTTTGATCCAAGATTTCATTCAAAAGAGGGTTACGATCAAGGGGTAGGGGAACTTGTTTATATGCTCGAACTCACAAGAACGATGACTGAGTTTGAACTACAAGATTTAACGCAGGAGAATTTAGATTATCTTATTGGTGAGAGCAGTAATTCGATTGGTATGCTGCTTTCCCACATAGCTTCTATCGAGTACGTGCATCAAGTAATGTCCTTTGAGGATAGAATGTTGAATAAGCAAGAACAAGAAGAATGGACCGGGGCTCTTAAAATGGGTGAAAAGGGAAGAACAACTATCAAGGGAAATGATTTGGACTACTACTTAAAAAAACTAGCTGATGTCAGAGAAAAAACCTATGGGTTTTTGAAAAACCAAGATGATCAATGGTTGTATCAAGAGAGAAAATTTCCTGATGGGACACCATATAATAACTATTATCTTTGGTTTCATGTTATAGAAGACGAAATTAGCCACAGAGGGCAGATAAAATTAATTAAAAGATTAATTCAAGAAGGAAACTAAAAACATGAATCGGCATGAAGGTCTTGAATGGACTAAGATTCCGGAAAAGCTGGAAAATAATATTGAAAAAATGCAGTCGCTCAATGAAATGGAAAGAACTGAAGGAGAACCGGATGTTGTTGGCTATGATATAGAGAAGAGCGAGTACATTTTTTATGATTGTTCAGCGGAAAGCCCTCAAGGTCGCAGAAGTGTTTGTTACGACCGTGAAGGGTTGGAGTCAAGGAAGAAACATAAACCGGAAAATAACGCTATTAATATGGCCGCTACCATGGGCATTGAAATGTTAACGGAAGAACAATATCGAGCATTGCAGAAACCTGAAAGCTTCGATATGAAAACGTCGAGTTGGGTGCAAACACCTTCTGATACTAGAGAACTCGGCGGTGTCCTTTTTTGCGATTATCGCTACGGGGATGTCTTCGTATATCACAATGGTGCGTCCTCTTATTATGCTGCTAGAGGGTTTTGTGGTTCCCTAAGGGTCTGAATCATTCCCAGACAGACTTTTAGAATGTGAATGTGTTTATAATGGTTGGAGTAGAAATAGATAGGGTTGAAAAGAAGTTTAGAAAAGGAGGGTGGATATTGGATCTATATTTTGATCACCTTGTTCATTTTAGCCAGAATCCAACTGTGGCAGTCAAGGACTTTCAAACGGAAGGTTTGAACGCTTTCCCAGGAGGTAGGCATGAAAAATGGGGAACATATAATAGTGTCTGCTACTTCGGATTAAGCTATATCGAATTTCTCGGTATTGAAGATATGAATCAGGCAAAAAGGGCGATAGATAACGATTTGGTTCGTCAAGCGGTGCAAGAATTGAGCTTAGAATCTAACAGGGGAATGAGTCGCCTGGCTTTTCGTACAAATCACCTTCAGAAGTGGGCCAGGCATTTCGAAAAAACAGGTGTAAGGGTCGACGGCATCCATTCAGGACAAAGAAAAAAGGAAGATGGATCTTTCATCGAATGGTCCATGCTTTTTCCAAAAAGTCAATCTGGCTTAGAATTACCTTTTTTCATTGAATGGCAGCAATAGGATGAAACGCGTGCGAAAGAGTTGATGAATCAAAACGTCATCGCGACTCATCAGTTAGGGGATCTATTTGTTAATAACATAGCTATCCGTGTGGAAAATGTTGAAAGCACAGCAGAAAATTGGTCAACATGGTTTCAATTACCGGTAAGCGCAACGTTTGTCGATGAAAAATATCAGAGTTATTGCCGGAAATTGCATCTCACAGGAGGGGACATTGTATTCTGCGCTCCATATGGAAGAGGGATGACTAAACGTATACTTTTAACAAGAGGGCCTAAACCCTTCGCTATTACATTTCGGAATTCGAATGAGGACAAAGAATTTTGGTACGATGGTATCCTATATTGCTTCCAAAAATAATAGAGAGAGTGAGGTAGGGGCTACTGATCTTATCTTTCAAGCCCTTTTCCATGGAAGGGTCCTATCTTTACAAGTGTAAATATAGAGGAAGTAAAAGGGCCCCAGTCGGGGAGCCCCTTCCCGGTTTAAGTTAGCACATTAATTTTATATCAACCCTAAAAGAACATTCCTAACAGGATAAGTGCACCAATGACGAGCACTACGATGGCAATGGTCCGAAGCAAACATCCTACCCCCCGTATGATTAAAGGGAAGAAAAAGATAGCCATAATGATGACAATAATGAGCGTGAGTGGATCCACTGTACGCCCTCCTTTCTTTATCGATCGACTCTGATCGTTTTTCATCGAATCGATCTTGCCCATATTTTACTTGATAAATGAATGAAAGTCATGAGCCAAAGTATGGAACCCAATGACTGGTATGAAGCGCCTCCCTTCATCAGTCTATCCTAGATTCTAAAGGAGAAATATCCAAATTACTCCGTTTCAAATCTTGATTTACATGTCAATAATTAGTTACAGTCGCTGAGTCATTTGGATGACCATGTAGATGACAATGAACATCGTTATACCGTGGGAGAAACAGATGGACATGAGAAATGGTTTTCTTGGAACTTGTCTACATCCATTTTCTAGTATTAAAAGGGGGAGGAAGTGATGCCCTTAGTGGACAAAGACTATGTTGTTTTGGATTGGCATATATCCCATACTTACAACGTTAGTCGTAATGCTCATCAATTTTTTTGGAAATGCGAACGAACCCTTTTCTTATCTCCCTTACTTTTTAGGCTTTGCGGCAAGTGGAATGGTTATTGGCTTCGTCATGTATCAAGTGCAAAAAATAAAAGAAAATCAGATGTGATGATCAAACCACATCTGATTTTTCGATTATTCAGTGCTACGGTCAATGAAGTCGGCTTAACACAACGCTTTTAATGGAGAGTCTCAGTGAGAAAACAGTTGAACAGGAAAAATGGTGAATGATCCGCTAATGTATCAACTCCGAGCATGCTATTGACGTAGCTTTCTCTTAAGGTAGAAGCTTAAAATATAATTCGATGCATCTGATTAAAGAAAATATTGGTATATTTGTGAAATAGATTCCTGTTGTAATATAAAAGCGGATCATTCTTTCATTATCGTGTAAAACCTCTTTGAAACATACTTATTATTATGAAAATATAGATTTGAAAGATCTTAATGGAGTTTGAGTCTCCATTTCAAGAGGAGGAGAGTTGGACAAGGTTATTATGTAAGAATATTTCAAAGAGGAGGAATTATAAAATGAAGAAGAGTTTAGTATGGTTGGTTTTGCTTTCTTTCGCGGTGCCTACGACCCTTGCTCATGGTTCAGATGAAGTGGATAATACTCGATCATCCGATGGTGATAACTATATCGAAGGAGAGCTTATTTTTTCAGTTGAAAACAAAGAGATGGGGATTCAAAGTGATTTGATGATGCAAGTAGACGAATTAGAAGAAGAAGGGTTTGAGGTTGTTGATTCTTTACTAGGAGATCGTGATTCACACTCCATTCAGACTTCTAACAATGATTTCCAGGAAAATGTTGTTGATAATATGGGTTTCGTCTATCTCACAGAGTATTCCCAGGCGGATTATGATTCCATTGAAGAGGCTAAGACTGAATTAGAGGATACGTTAACTGAACTAGGATTAGAAGTCAGAGATGTATCTGAAAACTATGAGATGTATGCAACAGATGTAACCACTGAACAACATCCAAATCAGGAATGGCATTATGAGATGATTAATGCTCCTGATGCTTGGGAGGTAACACCAGGATCTAATGAAGTGACACATGCCGTTTTAGATACGGGCATTGATGATACGCATGAAAGCTTAGGTGATTATGTAGACACGAATCTGGGGAGAAGCTTTGTGGGTGATGGTACGACGATGGATAGACAAGGACATGGAACGCACGTTGCTGGTACGATTGCCAGTTATGGTTCGGTATCAGGTGTGATGCAGGAGGCAAGTCTCGTGCCAGTAAAAGTGTTAGGCGATGACGGCACTGGCTCTATGTTTGGAATTATCGAAGGAGTACTTTATGCCGCCGATATTGGTGTGGATGTCATCAATATGTCTTTAGGCGGTGGGGGCTATAATCAGATTTTTGATGAAGCTGTTCAAACGGCCGTTGATGAAGATTCTATTGTCATTGCGGCATCAGGAAATGAATACAGGAGCAGTATTTCTTATCCGGCCGCTTACGACAGTGTCATTGCAGTAGGGTCCGTTGACTCTGATGGAACACGGTCAAGTTTCTCTAATTATGGTAATGGATTAGAGGTAATGGCTCCGGGATCCAACATTTATAGCACCCTCCCAAATAATAGGTATGGCACTTTATCAGGAACATCTATGGCGGCGCCTCATGTTGCTGGAGTAGCGGGATTAATGAGAAGTGTTGATTCGAATCTTTCCGTTTCTGAGGCTCGTAGCATCATGAATGATACCGCTCAAGAAGCAGGAAACGAATTTGAATACGGGAATGGAATTGTGGATGCTCTTGCTGCTGTTCAGGCGGTAGATTGATGGTTAGACTCTGATGCTTACAGTCTAATCTAAGCAGTAAGGTAAGATTTATTGTTAGTCTACCACTTAGAAAAAGTACATGATAACGAAACCCAACGTTCCAAGGCTGTCCCAAAGTGAAAAACACTAACAGGGACAGCTTTTTTGAGAAGACCCCCTTTTTCCTCTCTATTGATCGATATGTAAGAGAGAAGGAAAATGAGGGAGTCGATACTATGACCGCAACACTTAGTAATGCTGATCTTAGTACTTACAAATCGCTTTCATTATTCACAAGCATAGTTGAACTCAATAAGGCCATCAGAATTCACCTGTACGCCCACAAGCATGAGCTGGCCGAGAGTGCTGTTGCTGTATTCAAGATGATCACGAACCATGCAATGAAGGCCGTAGGGGTGGCATTTTTAAAATACGAAGCCATTGCTACACAGATTGATGTTTCCGTCTCAACGGTTAAGCGCGCCATTCGCGTCCTCAAGGAGCGGAACATGATTGAAGTTCACCGTACGACACGTCGGCGTGGTAAAGTCCGTGGCGGCTACGGTCACAACGTTTTTGTGGTCGTTGATCCATCGACTGACCGGTCGGAAATGAACGATCGACAAGAGCTGACAAACCCTGACGCAGCAAACGTTCAGCCGGAGCAAAAGCATACCGAATCTTTGCCTTCTGAATCTAGCTCTCTTTTAGAGAAAAAAACAAGTTCTACACGTAAGGCTGCCGCCGGTGAGCAATTAGATTCATCTTTTGTGCCGGCTCATGTCCCGCACCCATTCGTCATAGCCGCGAAACCATTCTTCAATGCCAATGGTATCTATAAGCTCTGGGGACGTGCGGTGAACGCCTATAAGCGTGCGTATATTGATGCAAATCTTACGGATCATGACGTTGTACAATCGCTTGTAGAGGCGTTCAAGGGCGCGATGTTCATGAAAAAGACTGGGAGACTCCGCAGGTCATTAGCAGGATACTTTTACGGTTCATGTGTGCGGATTTTTGATCGTATTTTTAGTGAAGAGATAGTAGAAATGAAGCAGCAATTGGGGCTGAAGGATACCGACGATGATTTGCCAGGTTGGTTACTTAATAGAGACATAGGTGCAGACAAAAGGCCTGATTTTCACTGCTAATGGAAAAGAGGATAAAACTCATCATAGCGGCTCTAAATATATCGTTATTTCTGCGTATGTGGATCTACTATTGACATATTAAGTCTCCATATTTATTCTTTAAGTAACCGGTTACTTAAACCCTTGGGAGGTTGAAATGGTAACAATTAAAGATGTGGCTAGACGAGCGAATGTTTCAGTAGCCACTGTTTCGCGCGTTTTGAATCAAAATGGATATGTGAGTGAAGATGCTTCGCGTATTGTTTTGCAAACGATTAAAGAAATGAATTACCGTCCCAATGCTGTAGCTCGAACTTTATATAAAAAGACATCTAATATGATTGGATTAATTGTGCCCGATATTGAAAATCCTTTTTTTCCCGAATTGGCACGTGCTGTGGAGGATGTTGCCAATCTATACGGTTACACAGTTGTATTGTGCAATTCTGATCAAGATGTAGAAAAAGAGCAGCGATATGTGGAAGCGCTCAAACAAAAATACGTAGACGGGTTGATTATGACCTCCCACCAATCGCAGTTCAATGACTACGTAGATGAAAATATCCCCATTATAGCCTTAGACCGGATCGGTGATGAACGCCTTACAACGGTTGTAGCTAATAATTATGAAGGTGGGCGGCAGGCCGCTCATTATTTAAAGGAAAAAGGGGCAAAATCCTTGGCGCATATTAGGGGGCCAAAAGGAATTGCTTCCGCGGATGAACGTTATCGAGGATTCCTTGATTATGTGATGGAAAACGAATTGGAATATGTCGTTGAAGAGTGCTCATTTCAATTAAGTCCAGCGGAACGCTTAGCAGCAAGGTTTTATGATGAATACCCGCAAGCAGATGGTGTGTTTGCCAGTAATGATGTAGTTGCTGCTGGCTTCTTAAAAGTGGCTTTAAAAAGGGGGATTCCTGTTCCGGACCAGTTGCAATTGATTGGTTTTGATGGTATTTCCTTTGGCCATATGATGTATCCCGAGTTAACGACGGTGGCACAACCTATCTATGAGATGGGAGCTTTGGCTTCCAGGTTGTGTATTAAATTAATAGAAGGAAAAGAAATTGATCAAAGCAAAAATGATCCCGAGTCTTTTTTTCACCAATTACCTGTGTATATGGTAGAGGGAGATACAACAAAGAAATGAGCACATAACCAGGATGTACAGAGAAAATAGGGAAGAGTGGTATCGATGAATAGGGAACCTATAATTACAGTTGTGGGAAGCATCAACATGGATTTGGTTGCTTCGAGCACAAGGCGCCCGATTACGGGTGAGACTCTACACGGAGAGGATTTTCAGACAATTTCTGGAGGTAAGGGAGCTAACCAGGCAGTAGCTGCAGCAAGATTAGGAGCTAAAGTGAACATGATCGGCAGAGTGGGTGATGATGACTTTGGCACTCGTTTGCAGCACAACCTGAAGCAGGAAGGGATTTTTTTGAAAGGAGTGGAACCGGTTACAGATTGCACTTCAGGTGTAGCAGTGATTACCTTAGCAGAGGGAGATAACAGTATTATTGTGGTAGCGGGGGCAAATTCTTGCGTCACTCCAGATTATGTACAAAAACATCGTGATTTGATTGCGCAAAGTGATATTGTTCTCACTCAATTAGAGATCCCATTAGAAACGGTAGAAGAAACGGCCCATATCTGTGAAAAATATCACATTCCGCTTGTGCTAAACCCTGCTCCTGCTCACCCTCTATCTACTTCTTTAGTGTCGAAGGCTACGTTTATCACACCTAACCAGGTGGAGGCCCAACATCTGATCAGCCAAGTTGAGGAGGACAATATAGAGGCGCTTTTTGAACAATGGGGAAATCAACTGATTATGACAGATGGAAAGGAAGGGGTCATATATTCTGCTGATGGCCGGATTCAACGGGTTCCCGCCTATCAGGTCAATCCTGTAGATACGACTGGAGCAGGTGACACTTTCAATGGGGCGTTTGCTTATGGAACTGCACGTTCTTATCCTTTAGAAAGGTCCTGTCAATTTGCCAACGCAGCAGCATCTCTGTCTATTTTGAAAAAGGGAGCTCAGGCAGGAATGCCGTCAAAAAGTGAAGTAGAGGATTTTATAAGAGCAGAAGAGGAAAAAGATATGGAAATGGACGCTATGAAATAGTGCTAGATCTGTACTACCGCATGAAGAAAAAGCGCTTTCAAACAAGAATTATAGGAAAGGAGACTCCCTGATGAGCTATGTAATTTTAGATGTAGATACAGGAATTGATGACGCGTTGGCCATTGCCTATGCGGCTCATTCCCCGGAGGTAAACATATTAGGGATTACCACTACCTTTGGCAATGCAACCGTCAAAGAAACAACTCGAAATACATTACAAGTGTTAGACCTTTTAGAAGCTGATAACATTCCGGTTATGGCTGGTGCAGACAAAACATTTATGGGAGATGAGCACCGGGAGAAATCAACATGGATCCACGGGGAGAATGGAATTGGCGATGTTTGGCTTCCTCAACCACAAAGAGGGGCAAGTCAAATGGAGGCTCATGAGTATATCATTTCAAAAGTAAGAGAGTATCCGCATCAAGTAACCATTGTTACGGTAGCGAATCAGACAAACTTGGCGGCAGCCATTCAACAGGATCAGGAACTACCAAAACTTGTTCGGGAAGTTGTAGTCATGGGGGGAGCTGTGACGGTTCCCGGAAATATTACGCCATATGCTGAAGCGAATATTTATACGGACCCCGAAGCGGCCAATTACGTATTTCAATCGGGGACCCCTATCACACTCGTCGGCTTAGATGTCACAATGAAGACCTTGCTGAAAAGAAACTGTTTGGATGATTGGAGGCAGACCAATACTGATCTTTCTCTCTTTTTAGCAGATATGTGTGATTTTTACATGGAGGCCTATAGAGGGAACCAAATTTCCTCGGAAGGATGCGCGCTTCATGATCCGCTGACGGTGGGCGTGCTAATTGATCCGTCCTTTGTTCAGGCAGTTCCGATGCATGTAGAGGTAGAGACTACGGGGGAAAATAGAGGACAGACCGTAGGAGACAAAAATCAACCGCCTTCCAATATAAAAGTATGTACCGACATTGAAAGCGATCGCTTTGTTTCTCATTTTTTAAAAAGGGTGGTTCATACCGTTACCACTATTTAAGTTGAGTGGATAGATAAAGTAGACAAAGAGATAGTAACATGCTGCATAGGGGGATCAGCAAAATGGAGTTACTGGGGAATATCGCATGGGGACTCATTGCTATCGTGGTATTGATGGGTTTGGCGTTTTTACTCTCGGTGGATCGGAAGAATATTAACTTGAAAACGGTTCTAGGGGCATTGGCGATTCAGATTGCGATCGCTTTACTGTTCCTCGGCTGGGGTGTCGGGGAAGAAGTACTGGCGTTTATGAGTAATTTTGTTACGGGTGTTTTAGGCGCTGCAGAAGCCGGGATTAATTTCTTATTCGGTGAAGATTTAATGGCCATGAATGA
>NZ_JACHHJ010000007.1 GCF_014207655.1 Geomicrobium halophilum
TGGATCACCTCCTTTCTAAGGAGCACAGGGGCCTTCTAGCCGAAGGCCCGAACGACACGCTTTAGCTTTCATTCAGTTTTGAGCGGGCAACTGCTATCTTGAGTAGATGGGCCTGTAGCTCAGTTGGTGAGAGCGCACGCCTGATAAGCGTGAGGTCGGTGGTTCGAGTCCACTCAGGCCCACCATCTTAACTCAAGCCTATAATTAAATATACGGGGCCTTAGCTCAGCCGGGAGAGCGCCTGCTTTGCACGCAGGAGGTCAGCGGTTCGATCCCGCTAGGCTCCACCATTTTTTAACGAACACAGACAGCATTGCTAGTCTGTTTTTTTTATGTAGAAGTTTATTAAAGTAAAAGGCATGAATGGATTTAATGAGGGCTATGCTGGTATAAGGGATGTTAATTTTGTGAAAACCTCTATGACGCATTGCTTGCAACTGAAGAGAATATATATTATATTATAGTCAAAGATAGTCAAGGTCAGGAGGTGAAAGGGTTGGGACAGAATATATCCGATGTAATCGAACGTTACTTGAAATCAATAATGACTGATCAAGAGCGGGATTTAATTGAAATTAAAAGAAGTGAACTTGCAAAGCATTTTGAATGTGTACCTTCTCAAATTAATTATGTCATTCGTACTCGGTTTACTGTTGAGAAAGGATATATTGTAGAAAGTAAAAGAGGGGGGGGTGGCTACATCCGTATTACGAAAGTGCAGCATACGGACCACCTCGATTTATATGATCAATTAATCGAGCTTATTGGGGGTTCGATTGATCAAGATACTGGAAAAAGTATTATACTGCGTTTATTAGAGGAAGGCGCGATTAGTAAACGTGAAGGTAATATTATGCTCGCAACGATTGAGCGAGAGGTCATTGCTCTACCAATGCCATCTCACCGTGATGCCATTCGTGCGAACGTACTGAAAGCCATGCTATCAAGTTTAAAATATAAAATATAAACAGAGGGGAGCGGAGCTGATGCGGTGTCAGGAATGTGATCATCGGAAAGCTACACTACATTTCACGAAAATCGTTAATGGTAAAAAAAATGAAATGCATCTTTGTGAAATGTGTGCAAAAGAAAAAGGGGATGATTTACCCGGTTCCAATAGTTATTCCATCCACGACCTTCTGTCTGGCTTACTAAATCTAGATCCGAGTATAGGAACGAATGTTGGCTATTCTCAACGGGCAAATCAAGAGGAGGCTCTTCGCTGTCAAAAGTGCGGATTATACTATAAAGATTTTGTAAAGAATAGCCGATTTGGATGTTCCCATTGTTACAAAGCATTTAGTGCTAAACTAGATCCGATCCTCAAGCGTGTCCACGGGGGGAATCATACACATACTGGTAAGATTCCAGAACGTGCAGGCGGACGGTTGAAGGTCCAACGAGAGGTAGCGAAGTTAAAAGCAGAAATGCAGGAGCACATTCATAATGAGGAATTTGAACGTGCGGCCGAAGTCCGGGATCGGATTCGGAATCTTGAAGATGCACAGGGGAAGGAGGGAGATGAATAATGTCTTTAGAGAAGTTTATCTCTGAAGCAATCAGCCCTTGGATGAAAGAAACAGGTCCTGATGATGACATTGTTATGAGCACTCGTATAAGGTTGGCTCGAAATGTTGAGGAATTTCCCTTCCCGTTTAAGTCATCTGAGGATGCGTCAAAAGCACTTTATAAACATGTGCATGAGCGCTTGCCACAACCGAGTGATGAACGGATTGGAAAACTGACGTGGATACCGATTGATGGTCTTTCAGAGATCGAAAAGACGGTCCTTGTAGAAAAACATCTTACAAGTCCCCAGCTTGCTGAAGAATCAACGCAGGCAGCCGTTGTGTTGAACAACGACGAATCGGTCAGTATGATGGTAAATGAAGAGGATCATTTAAGGATTCAATGCTTGTTTTCTGGTTTTCAACTTGGGCCAGGTTATAAGGTAGCGAGTGATCTTGATGATTGGATTGAATCCTATGTGGATTATGCTTTTGATGAGAAAAAAGGATATTTGACCAGTTGCCCTACAAATGTTGGTACAGGGCTGCGTGCCTCCGTGATGATGCATCTTCCGGCGCTGACCACTACGAAACAGTTGAATCGAATTTTACCTGCGATTAGTCAATTAGGTCTTGTTGTTAGAGGAATTTACGGCGAAGGTAGCGAAGCTAGAGGGGACCTCTTTCAAATTTCTAATCAGATGACGCTTGGAAAGTCAGAAGAAGATATCATTGAGGAACTGCGTGGTGTTGTTCTTCAACTCATCGAACGCGAACGTATGACAAGGAAAAATTTGCAAGAGCATAATCAATTACAACTGGTTGATCAAGTTCATCGTTCCTACGGAATTCTGGCAAACAGCCGAATCATCGAATCCAAGGAAGCTGGGAGACACTTATCCAACCTTCGGTTAGGGATTGATCTTGATTTAATTCAAGGTATACAGGGTAATATCCTTAATGAGTTGATGATTTTGATTCAGCCTGCTTTTCTCCAACAGTTTGCAAAGCAACAATTATCCCCGGAAGAACGTGATGAAAGGCGGGCAACGTTAATTCGTGAGAGGTTGAAATTAGAAAATCTTAATGATGGAGGTGACCGACCATGATGTTTGGCCGCTTTACAGAGAGGGCGCAGAAGGTTCTTGCGCTTGCACAGGAAGAGGCTGTTCGGCTTGGTCATACGAATATAGGAACGGAGCATATTTTGTTAGGATTGCTTCGGGAAGGCGATGGAATTGCTGCTAAAGCTCTACAAGCACTTAACTTAGCTTCGGATCAGGTCCAACAAGAGGTCGAAAATCTTATTGGCCATGAAGGAAATGGGGCTGTAAACAAACAAACTCCTCATTACACTCCACGTGCAAAGAAAGTGATTGAACTTTCCATGGATGAAGCACGTAAGCTTGGTCATTCATACGTTGGAACGGAGCATATCCTTCTTGGTCTAATTCGAGAAGGTGAAGGGGTAGCAGCACGTGTGCTAAATAATTTAGGTGTAAGTCTGAACAAAGCACGTCAACAAGTGCTGCAACTGCTCGGTAGCAATGAATCTTCCGGAAGCAATACTCAGCAAGGTGGAGGTGCAGCTGGAGGAAGCGTCAATACACCAACGCTTGATAGCTTGGCACGTGATTTAACAGCAGTAGCAAAAGAGGAAAATCTTGACCCTGTTATTGGAAGGGAAAAAGAAATTCAACGCGTCATTCAGGTTTTATCAAGAAGAACGAAAAATAACCCTGTATTAATCGGTGAGCCGGGCGTTGGGAAGACGGCTGTAGCTGAAGGTCTTGCCCAATCCATTATTTCCAACGAAGTTCCGGAGACATTACGGAATAAACGGGTCATGACCCTTGATATGGGGACGGTTGTTGCCGGTACAAAATACCGTGGGGAATTTGAAGATCGTTTGAAAAAAGTGATGGAAGAAATTCGTCAAGCCGGTAATGTAATTTTATTTATTGATGAACTCCACACATTAATCGGTGCCGGCGGTGCGGAAGGCGCAATTGATGCTTCTAACATTTTAAAGCCTTCTCTGGCACGTGGAGATCTTCAATGTATTGGGGCCACCACCCTTGATGAATATCGCCGTTATATTGAGAAGGACGCGGCTCTTGAGCGTCGTTTTCAACCCATTCAGGTTGACGAACCTACATTAGAAGAATCCGGGCAAATTCTAAGTGGGCTCCGTGATCGCTACGAAGCGCATCACCGGGTGACGATTACGGATGAGGCGATTGAGGAAGCAGTCAGAATGTCTGATCGTTATATTTCAGATCGTTATCTTCCGGACAAAGCCATTGACTTGATAGATGAAGCTGCTTCAAAGGTAAGGCTTCGTTCGTATACAGCCCCGCCAGATTTAAAAGAGATGGAACAAAAATTGGATGAAACCCGTAAGGAAAAAGATGCAGCTGTCCAAAGCCAGGAATTTGAAAAAGCAGCATCTCTTCGGGATAGCGAACAACGTCTGCGTCAAGAGCTTGATCAACTTAAGGATGAATGGAAGGAAAAACAGGGGCAAGAGAATACGGAAGTTACAATGAATGATATTGCCGAAGTTGTTGCGAGCTGGACCGGTATTCCTGTCACCAAGCTAGCTGAGGAAGAGACAGAGCGGCTGTTGCGGATGGAAGACATCCTACATGGGCGTGTTGTTGGGCAAGATGAAGCTGTCGTGGCAGTTTCTAAAGCAGTGCGTCGTGCACGTGCTGGCTTAAAAGATCCTAACCGTCCGATTGGGTCATTTATCTTCCTGGGACCTACCGGGGTCGGGAAGACAGAACTCGCACGTGCCGTTGCGGAAACGCTCTTCGGTGATGAAGAGGCCGTATTACGGATCGACATGTCGGAGTATATGGAAAAATATACAACGAGCCGACTCGTAGGCTCCCCTCCTGGATATGTCGGTTATGATGAGGGTGGTCAACTAACGGAGAAAGTTCGTCAGCGCCCCTATTCGGTTATTTTATTGGACGAAATTGAAAAAGCACACCCTGATGTATTTAATATTCTGTTACAGGTGTTAGAAGATGGCCATCTTACAGACTCTAAGGGTCGTAAGGTAGACTTTAGAAATACGGCCATTATTATGACCTCTAATGTGGGGGCTGCTTCCCTCTTGCACAACAAATCAGTAGGATTTGCGACCAATAATTCTGACCATAAATATGAAGATATGAGAAATAAGGTGCTCGAAGAACTAAAGAAAACGTTCCGTCCAGAGTTCTTAAACAGAATCGATGAAACGATTGTCTTCCACAGCCTTGAGAAGAAACACATTAAAGAAATCGTAGGCCTCATGGCAGATGAATTGAAAAAACGTTTAAATGAACAAGAAATTGACTTTGAACTAACGGATGAAGCCCAAAACAAAATTGCCGATGAAGGGTTTGACCCTGAATATGGGGCACGTCCACTTCGCCGTGCTCTGCAAAAGCAAGTGGAGGATCGTTTGTCGGATGAATTGCTAAGGGGCAATATCGAAAAGGGGCATACAGCCGTCATTGATTATAAAGATGGCCAGTTCGAGGTTGAATTAAAGTCAAAAGCTCCGACGTAAGGGTCTATGAAGCCGGGTAAGCAAGCACCCGGCTTTTCTATTCACATTCAGTTTTGTGAAGCAATGAGTCAGGCATTACCTTACATACAATGACATCAAGGAGGAGCAGGATGGCGAAAACAAAGACAAAATTTATTTGTCAGGAATGCGGCTATGAATCTCGGAAGTGGATGGGACGCTGCCCTTCATGCCAAAACTGGAATACACTCGTTGAAGAGATGGAGACCCCAACATCAAAACGGGCTGAAGGTACGGGGCGTGCCAACGTTTCAAATCGTCCACAGCCAATAAGTCAGATTAGCCGTGAAAATGAACAACGCATGACGACGAAACTTTCGGAATTAAACCGGGTGCTCGGTGGAGGCATTGTTCCGGGGTCGCTCGTCCTTGTAGGCGGGGATCCGGGGATAGGAAAATCTACGCTTCTTTTGCAACTTTCAGCGCTTTTGGCAGAGGAAAATAAAAAAGTGTTGTATATTTCAGGGGAAGAATCGGTCAAACAAACGAAAATGCGGGCTGAACGTTTGCACGCACATGCGGATGCATTATATGTGCTCACGGAAACGGACACTGTGGTGATTGAGCAAGCGGTGGATATGGTTCAACCGGACCTCGTTATCATTGATTCCATCCAGACCATGCAGACACCGGATATCACATCCGCACCTGGAAGTGTTGCTCAAGTACGAGAGTCAACATCTGCCTTTATGAATTTGGCGAAGTCACGGGGCATATCTGTTTTTGTTGTCGGGCATGTAACGAAACAGGGGGCGATTGCCGGACCGAAAATGCTTGAACATATGGTAGATGCGGTGCTCTATTTCGAAGGGGAGCGCCATCACACATTTCGAATTTTGCGTGCGGTGAAAAATCGATTTGGTTCTACAAATGAAATTGGCATTTTTGAAATGAATGAAGAAGGCTTGCGTGAAGTCCTTAACCCTTCAGAAATTTTTCTGGAGGAGCGATCAGAAGGTGTTGCGGGCGCAACTGTCACGGCATCTCTAGAAGGCACACGTCCGGTTTTGGTGGAACTACAAGCACTAGTAGCCCCAACTAGTTATGCCAACCCCCGGCGTACAGCGACAGGGGTTGATCATAATCGGGTTGCTTTATTAATGGCAGTCTTGGAAAGACGGGTAGGTATGCTCTTACAAAATCAAGACGCTTACATTAATGTTGCCGGAGGCGTTAAGCTTGATGAGCCGGCAGTTGATTTGGCTATTGCCGTAAGCATTGCTTCGAGTTTCCGCAATCAAGTGACGAGACCGACCGATGTTGCCATTGGTGAGGTTGGTTTAACAGGAGAAATACGCAGGGTTTCCCGGATTCAGGAAAGGGTAAATGAAAGTGCAAAATTAGGGTTTGAGCGGTGCATCATTCCTTCCAAAAATATGGGGGGATGGAAAACACCTGATCATATGCACTGTATCGGAGTTGGTACCCTTGAAGAAGCGTTGGACGTGATGCTTGAAGAGCGGGCAAGAACGTGGTCATAGGGAGGTGCACAAATGAAAGATCGTGATCGTGCGCACTTTATCAACAATGTCTTTCCATTTTTGGCTCCAGGTACACCGCTAAGGGAGGGTGTTGATAACGTGTTGCGTGCCCGTACAGGCGGATTAATTATCGTCGGCTTCAGTGATTCCGTAAGGAAAATTGTGGATGGAGGTTTTCAAATTGAGGCTGATTATACACCTGCCCAACTTTACGAATTAGCGAAAATGGATGGTGCGATTATTCTGAGTAAAAATGCTCAGAAAATTTTATTCGCAAATGTACAGCTTGTCCCGGATAGTAAAATTCATTCAAATGAAACTGGCATGCGGCATCGGACAGCTGAACGTGTGGCTAAAACAACGGGAGAGTTGGTGATTGCCATATCCGAACGCCGGAACGTGATTACGCTCTATCAAACAGATCACCGCTATACCCTCAAGGATATGGGGGTCATCCTTACCAAGGCAAACCAGGCTATTCAAACACTGGAAAAATACAAAGCCGTATTGGACCAGAGCATTACCAATCTAGGTGCCTTGGAATTTGAAAATCTCGTTACTTTTCAAGACGTTTCACAAGTCATTCATCGAGTGGAAATGGTTTTAAGAGTGAAAAGAGAGCTGATTACGTATGTTCATGAGCTAGGGAACGAAGGGCGATTGATTACGATGCAACTCAATGAGCTCTTAAATAATGTAGAACAAGAAGCGTTTTTACTACTGAAAGATTATGTGAATGATGAGCAAATTGATGCTTCGGAAGCCTTTCATGATTTGCAGGTTCTTTCCGAGCGAAAACCACTGAATGATGATATGATTTTACGATTGCTTGGGAAGGCACGGAAAAAAGAGGATCAGGATCGGACATTGCTTCCGCGTGGATACCGTTTGCTGCATAGAATTCCTCGCCTGCCATCATCGATTATCGATAATATCGTCGATTATTTTGGAACACTAGATGCTTTTAGTCATGCAAGTTTAGAGGAATTAGACAGGGTAGAGGGGATTGGTGAAACAAGGGCGAATATGGTGAAGGAAGGGATTCAGCGGGTACAAGAACAATTGTTTATTGATCGTCATATTTAATCCTACTGATAAGGTTTTGTAAGGTCTACACTTTATAATAGGAGGGAAACACTCTGTGTAAGCAGGGGTGTTCCTTCAACCATAAATGCTACTTGGAAAATTTTTAAATGAAACTGAGTTTCAGAGGTTAGATTAAACACCATTTGGTTATAATAATGAGGTCAGGGAGGTGAATGATCATGTTAAAAAGAATGGTGCAAGTGTTTTTTGTCGTCGTAGGCGGGGCCCTTGGTTTTATATTTATATCTGAACTTATTTCATCCTTAGATCATGTGGAGCTTCCTGCTTGGTTATTAAATGAATATGTAGGCGGCGGTATTGGCGCATTGTTATTCTTTATTCTATCAATGTGGGTGGCTGACCCCATTGTGAAGGCATTAGGCGTGATCGAGGAAGCGATCATAAAAGCGCCGATCACGAATGTATTATTTGGCACGTTAGGTTTAATGTTTGGGTTAATGGTAGCCTTTCTCATCGGTCTTCCTTTAGGGGAAGTGCAGATACCCGTGATTAGTCAGGTGGTCCCCATATTTATGACTGTTATATTTGGGTATTATGGTTTTAGAATTGGTTCGCAAAAGCGGGATGAGATTGTCGCTCTCGTAGGGAACTTAGGAAGAAACGCGAATAAAGAACGGAAAAAAGATGATGGAAGCACCGATCATTATCTGGGAGATGAAAACTCTCAAAATGCATTTCCTCTGAAGATCTTTGATACGAGCGTGATTATCGATGGACGAATAGCTGATGTATGCCGGACAGGGTTTCTTGAAGGCACAGTTGTGATCCCTAAATTCGTTCTTGATGAGCTGCAGCATATCGCGGATTCATCGGATGCACTGAAACGCAATCGAGGACGTCGCGGCCTTGATATTCTTAATCAAATCCAAAAAGAGCTTCCGGTTCAGGTGAAAATTGAAGATATTGATTTTGAAGATATTCAAGCCGTGGATAGTAAACTTGTAAAACTAGCACAAACAACTTCTGGAATTGTTGTAACGAATGATTTTAATTTAAATAAAGTGTGCGATTTGCAAGGGGTAGCTGTCTTAAATATTAACGATCTGGCTAATGCTGTTAAACCTGTTGTGCTGCCAGGGGAAGATATGTCTGTCCAAGTGATCAAGGATGGAAAAGAAGAGGATCAAGGAGTTGGCTACCTGGATGACGGAACGATGATTGTCATTGAGGATGGTCGGTCATACATCGGACATCAGATTGATGTCGTTGTTACGAGTGTGCTTCAGACAAGTGCCGGCCGGATGATCTTTGCTAAACCGAAAATGATGGAAAAAGCCCTTTAATTTTTAACGTATAGGTTAAACCTATCGCTACGTGAGCAAATCGTTAAGATATTTATCATCTTTATGGTGTGTGTTTTATAGAGGAGGACAAAAACAAACATGACGCTTCGCGGCACTCCCTACGAAGGAAAAGTGGTTTCCGTTGTTTGTCCCCGGGCGTTTTGAACATCTTCTTATCATTATCGCCGCGGAAGGCTTGGCAAAGCTGCCAGTTGCTTTCCGCGGTCTTTCGATTGTATGATAATGATTGTAATTCTAAGAACGAGTTCAAAAAGGGAAATTCAACAGCACGATTACTGATGTTTCCGGACTTTTTTGAACATCCTCTAAAAGGGGTGCACCATACCTATGACGTATACGGTCATCATACCTGCAGCTGGGCAAGGGAAGCGCATGAATGCAGGCAGAAACAAGCAGTTTTTACAAATTCGGTCCCTTCCCCTCATTATCCGTACACTGCAAGTGTTCCAAAAGGATGAAGCTTGCCACCAAATTATCGTTGTTGCAAATTTCGATGAAATCGAGGATATGAAACAATTATTTGCTCATTATGAGGTTACAAAGGTTCAGGCTGTTGTCTCTGGAGGGAGAGAACGACAAGAGAGCGTCTATGCAGGTCTACAAGAAATTAACCATGATGAGGGTGTTGTGTTAGTTCATGATGGTGCCCGTCCTTTCGTCCGGCAGGAAGAGATCCATCAATTGATCAATAAAGTCTCTGCGAATGCTGGTGCGGTGCTGGCGGCAAGGGTGAAAGATACAATTAAAAAAGGCTCCGCTGACCAGATCGTCACCGAAACGTTGATGCGTGATGAGCTTTGGTCGGTGCAAACACCACAAGCTTTTCCTGTCGAACTTCTTAAGCGGGCTCATGAGGGAGCTAGAACATCGGAGTTCCTTGGAACGGATGATGCAAGTCTTGTTGAGCATATCGGCGGTCATATCCATCTTGTTCCAGGAAGTGAAGAGAATATAAAGTTAACAACTCCTTATGATATCAGTATTGCTGAGATGATTTTAGAAGGTAGAAAGGAAGATCAGCATGAGAATAGGGCAAGGCTTTGATGTACATACCTTTGCAAAAGGTGAGTCGCTGATTGTTGGCGGCGTAAACATCCCTTATGAATGGGGGCTCAAAGGGCATTCAGATGCCGATGTTTTGCTTCACGCCATTGCTGATGCCTGTCTTGGTGCGATCGCAGAAGGGGATATTGGTCACCATTTTCCAGATACAGACCCTACGTTTTCTGGTGCTGATTCTGCCGGGTTATTAAAAGACGTGTACGCGTTGGTCGAGGGCAAAGGATATACACTTGGAAATCTGGATTGTACGATTGTAGCCGAGAAACCTAAGATGGCTCCTTACATTTCACCAATGCGGGAAAAAATTGCTGAGCTATTGCAAGCCGAAATCTCTCAGGTGAATGTGAAAGCGACCACGTCCGAGAAAATGGGATTCACAGGCCGTAAGGAAGGGATGGCAGCAATGGTTACGGTTTTACTACAAAACAAATCATGTTCATGATACAATCTTATAAGAAATGATAAGGACGTAAGAATAGGAAGGGATTAGCGATGACACAAGAAGTGCGTGTACGGTTTGCGCCAAGCCCAACAGGACATTTACATATCGGTGGCGCAAGGCAGGCTTTGTTTAATTATTTGTTTGCCCGTCATCATAACGGAAAGTTTATCGTACGGATTGAAGATACGGATCAGGCTCGTAATATTGAAGATGCAACTGATAAATTAATGCAAAGCCTGAAATGGCTCGGTTTGGATTGGGATGAAAGCATTGAAAACGGGGGGCCATACGCGCCGTACCGCAGCAGTGAACGTTTCGGCATCTACGAAAAATATCTTAAGCAATTGATCGAAGAAAAAAAGGCCTATTATTGTTATATGACAACAGAGGAGCTGGAGGCTGAACGGGAAGCGCAGGTCGCCCGCGGTGAGATGCCTATGTATAGCGGGCGGGATCGCGATTTAACGAGAGAACAACAGCAGGCCTACGAAGAACAGGGGATTCAACCTGTCGTCCGTTTCCGGGTCCCTGACGATGAGGATTCGGTTGTTATTGATGACGTGATCCGCGGGGAAGTGAGTTTTGATACGGACGGGATTGGTGACTTTGTTATCGCTCGTTCTGATGGTGTACCGACGTATAACTTTGCTGTTGTCATCGATGATTATTTGATGAAGATATCACACGTGATCCGTGGGGAAGAACACTTATCCAATGCGCCGAGACAAGCTCTTTTATATAACGCATATGGGCTTGAACAGCCGCGCTTTGCCCATGCCCCATTAATTCTTAATGAAGATCGGCAAAAAATGAGCAAGCGGGATGAAACGATCATGCAATTCGTTGAGCAATATAGGGATTCCGGATATTTACCGGAAGCTCTCTTGAACTTCCTGGCTCTCCTAGGATGGTCTCCAGGTAGTGAAGAAGAAATTTTCACGATGGATGAACTGATTGAAAAATTCAGCCTTGATCGTGTCTCAAAAGCTCCGGCTGTCTTTGACAAGGATAAGCTTGCTTGGGTGAACAATCGATACATGAAAGATGCAGACCCCGAGCGGCTGACAGACCTTGTGATTCCACATTTGCAAAAAGCAGATCAGCTGGATGAAAATTACACCAACGAAGATCGTGAATGGTTGAAAAAACTCGTTGAGATTTATCAAGAACAAATGCACTACGCAGAGGAATTTGTGGAGTTAACTTCCCTTTTCTTCCAATCAACGATTTCCTATGAGGGCGATGCGCGAACGGTGCTCTCTGATGACCACGTCCCAGAAGTGATGGCATCATTTTCTGAGCAACTGAATAACGTAGAAACATTTGAAGCCCCTGAAATCAAAAAGGCGATAAAAGCTACACAAAAAGAAACGGGGCATAAAGGGAAGCAATTGTTCATGCCTATTCGGGCAGCAGTGACCGGACAAACGCACGGCCCAGAATTACCTCAGGCGATCGCGCTTCTTGGCAAGGAGACGGTACAGGCAAGGCTCGAAGAGGCCCGTCATTTAGAAAAATAGACGAGAGTTTTAGTCACTATGTCCTTTTTGTACACGTATATAATAGTATGTATTCAAATAAGAGCCGAGAGTTTGTGAAGACGTAGCTTTTGAGAGCTAAAGCACTTTCCAGAATGTTGCCTTCATAACAGGGGAGTGAAGAAGTTAGCTGACGGAGATCGAAGGGTTATTGTTCATTCTTATATAGAAGCACGTTGATAAGGAAGAGTAAGCGGGTGCGTTTCTTTCCAGAGACAGCTGCAATGGTGGAAGCAGCTGAAGAAATACTCGCTGAATGCCCCTTAGAGTCTTTAGTTGAACAACAGTAGGCTAAAGCGGGTCACGACCGTTACCTCGTATAAGTGGAGCTGTTCAGATATTCCCTAATGGCTCTAACAGAGTGGGACCGCGTGATAAACGTCTCTGTGCGAATAAGCACAGAGTTTTTTTTATTTAACGGATTAGGTTAAACTAAATAGAAGAAATGCTAAGCTCGGGTAAATGAATAGCAGTCAAGGAGAGGAGAATGACTGCATAAGCATGAGGGGGAAGCTATGTGGCGGAGATTTAAGCGAGATTTAGATGTGGTCTTTTCCCGGGATCCAGCGGCAAGAAACCGTTTCGAGGTCGCTTTGACATATTCAGGTGTGCATGCAGTTTGGAGTCATCGCATTGCCCACTGGCTCTGGCGTAAGCGCCGTTATCTGCTGGCACGACTGCTTTCGCAAATCAGCCGTTTTTTTACCGGGATTGAAATCCATCCTGGTGCTGTAATCGGGGAGCGTTTATTTATCGATCACGGCATGGGAGTTGTCATTGGAGAAACGTGTGAAATTGGTAATGATGTCACCATCTATCAAGGCGTGACGCTTGGTGGAACGGGGAAAGAAAAAGGAAAAAGGCACCCGACAATTGAAGATCATGTATTACTCGCAACGGGTGCAAAAGTGTTGGGGTCGATGCGAATCGGGCACCATTCCAATATTGGGGGTGGAGCAGTTGTACTCAATGAAGTTCCGCCCAATTCAACGGTTGTAGGTATCCCTGGACGGGTTGTTGTCCAGGATGGGGTGAAGGTCAATCACGACCTACAGCACCACCTTTTGCCAGATCCCGAAGATGACCGTTTTACGGCGCTAGAAAAAGAAGTAGAAAGGCTACGACTAGAGCTTAAAGAGCTCAGGAAGAAAACGGAACAGGAGTGAAAACGATGGGTGTACAAATGTACAACACGTTAACGAAACAAAAAGAGACGTTTCGCCCCATTGAAGAGGGTAAGGTCAACATGTACGTGTGCGGACCCACAGTCTATAACTATATCCATATTGGCAATGCAAGACCTGCTGTCGTCTTTGATATGATTCGACGCTACCTGATTTATCGCGGGTATGACGTTCAGTATGTGACCAATTTTACGGATGTCGATGATAAGATCATAAATGCGGCGCAAGAAGCAGGAGAAGATGTGTTTGCTTTAGCGGAAAAGTTTATAGACAAATTTTTCGAGGACACCTCTGCCTTGGGAGTGAAACGAGCAGATATTCATCCGCGTGTAACGGAGACGATGGATGATATTATTGCCTTTATTGAAGCGTTAATCGAAAAAGGATACGCATACGAATCCGGTGGGGACGTTTACTTTAAAACGAAATCTTTTCCGGATTATGGGAAGCTCTCCGGACAATCCACCGATGATCTTCAGGCCGGTGCCCGTATCGAGGTGGGAGAGCAAAAGCAAGATCCGCTGGACTTTTCGCTTTGGAAGCGGGCGAAAGAGGACGAAGTCTCCTGGGACAGTCCATGGGGGTATGGACGTCCAGGTTGGCATATTGAATGCTCCGCCATGGTGAAAAAATATTTAGGGGATACCATTGATATCCATGCTGGAGGGCAGGATCTGGCCTTCCCGCACCATGAAAATGAAGTGGCCCAATCAGAAGCATTAACGGGGCAGCAAATGGCAAATTATTGGCTTCACAATGGCTATATTCAGATTGATAATGAAAAAATGTCAAAGTCCCTCGGGAATTTTGTTTTAGTCAATGAATTGATACGTGAACATGATCCTCAAGTCATTCGCTTTTTTATTTTACAAGCGCACTATCGTCATCCATTGAATTTTAATTCCGAGTTGGTAGAAGCCTCAGGAGCAGGGCTTTCCAGAATTCGTAACTTCTTAGAAAACGTCCGCCACCGTCACCGGACGAGTGCAGATTTTGCGGATGGTACGGAATGGTTGAAAAAGATTCAGACCTTTAAAGGTCGCTTCATTCATGAAATGGACGATGATTTTAACTCTGCAAATGCGATTACTGTTCTTTTTGATTTTGTGAAAGAGGGAAACCTCTATTTGCAAGAGCCCCATACTTCTAAAGAAGTATTACAGGAGGTCATGAATACATTCGAAGAGTGGGGCGAGGTTTTAGGGCTCTCATTTTTTGCAGAGGAAGAGCTATTGTCTGAAGACATCGAGGATTATATTGAACAACGGGTAAAAGCGCGAGAGCATAAAAATTTTCAAGAAGCGGACCGAATTCGCGATTTACTAAAAGAAAAGGGAATTGTACTTGAAGATACACCCCAAGGGACGCGTTGGAAGCGGGTGTCCTCATTATGAGCACGGTTGATGCCAGGCAGGTGAATGGTCTTGCGCTCGCTTATATTGGTGACGCGGTTTATGAATTATACGTACGGATGCAGTTGTTGCAGGCAGGTTATACGCGCCCGCAACAACTGCATGATAAAGTGACTTCTTTTGTCAGTGCCAAGGCACAGGCGGACCTTTTACACTATTGGTTGGACAACAAGCGGCTATCTGCGAGTGAAGAAGCCATCGTTCGCCGTGGCCGCAATGCAAAATCCGGTGGAATTCCGAAAAATACAGATGTAACAACGTACCGGCATAGTACAGGTTTTGAAGCGCTTATCGGATATCTGCATCTTACCGAAGAGGATGAACGTTTAACGGAGTTATTTTCGGATGTGCCGCGAGAATGGGAGGGAGAATAGTGAAAAATCAATCTGAATGGTTAATCGGCCGAAATCCTGTTCTTGAGGCTCTTCAATCCTCTTCTTCCGTCCAGAAAATTTGGGTGGCTGAAGGAATTAAAAAAGCATCCATTCAAGCAATCATCTCCAAGGCTAAAGAAAAAAATATCGTCATTCAATACGTTCCCCGGCAAAAAATCGACCAACTTACAGGTCAGAAAAATCATCAGGGAATTGCCGCTTCCATCTCTGCTTATGAATACGCGGAATTGGATACGCTCTTTGAACGCGCGGCTCAAAAAGAACAGGCGCCATTTTTCCTTATTTTAGATGGGATCGAAGATCCGCAAAATTTGGGGTCGATTTTAAGAAGTGCAGATGCAGCTGGTGCAGACGGTGTGATTGTTCCTAAACATGGGGCTTGTGGTCTTACCCGGACAGTAGCAAAAGCATCTACAGGAGCCATTGAACATGTACCCGTTGTTAAAGTCACAAATCTTTCGCGCACGATGGCTGAACTTAAAAAACAGGGATTGTGGATGGTGGGCAGCGATGCACGTGGACAAGCCGATTACCGCGAACTTGATGGTGATATGCCTATTGCCTTAGTGATTGGCAGTGAAGGAAAGGGAATGAGCCGCCTCGTAAGGGAATCATGTGATTTTCTATTTCGCATCCCGCTTCTTGGGGAGGTTTCTTCTTTGAATGCCGCTGTCTCTTGCAGCCTTCTCATGTATGAGGTGCAACGGAAAAGGCACCCTGTAGGAGATGTTTCGGGATGAAGGAGATTGTGCTTGTCGATGGTTATAATATCGTAGGCGACTGGCCGGAATTAAAAAAGGTTAAAGAGCATTCGCTCATCGAAGCGCGTGATTTACTCATTGAAAAGATGGCTGAATATCAAGCCGTTACGGGTAGAAGAGTGATCATTGTCTTCGATGCCCACATGGTGAAAGGAACCGGGAGCAACCATTCACAGCATCGTGTTGAAGTCGTCTATACACGGCAGCGGGAAACAGCCGATGAACGCATTGAAAAACTGGTAACTCAACTGAAAAATATTGAAACCCAAGTGTACGTAGCAACCTCCGATTATGTTGAGCAATCCGTTACATTTGGGAGTGGCGGACTGCGTACATCTGCGCGTGAATTAAGAATTCAGATGAACGATGTGGAACAGCATATTTCCAAGAGCGTTTCGCAAGTAAAAAAAGAAACTCAGCATAAAAATTTTGTTATATCGAAGGAAGTCGCTGAATTTTTTGACAAGTGGCGTCGAAATGACGGTTGAGTTATTGACGTGATGTTTAAGACTCCTATATACTAAGGTACACATCGAAAGTTGGGGGCGAGGGATTGTTGTGAATGCACACCTCATAGAGAAGAAACATCGTAACGTTGAGGAGACAGAAGACGAGAAGCTTGTAAAAAATGTGCACCGCGGAGACTCCACTGCGTTGGAACAACTGATTCACAAGTACAAAAATTTTGTACGGGGGAAAGCTCGCGCCTATTTCTTGATCGGGGCTGATCATGAAGATATTGTGCAAGAGGGCATGATTGGTCTCTATAAAGCGATTCGTGATTTTAAAGGAGACAAGCTTTCCTCATTTCGTGCTTTTGCGGAGCTATGTATTACACGACAAATTATTACCGCGATCAAAACTGCTACCCGTCAAAAGCATATCCCTATGAATTCTTATGTATCCTTAGACAAGCCCATTTATGATGAGGACTCCGATCGAACCCTTATGGACGTCGTTTGTAGCTCGGTAGTCAGTAACCCTGAGGAAGTATTAATTAACCAAGAAGAACTCGACGACATAGAATTAAAAATTTCTGAAGTATTGAGCGATCTCGAACAAGAAGTACTTCGACTTTATCTGGATGGTCGCTCTTATCAGGAAATTTCTGCAGATGTTAATCGGCATGTGAAGTCAATTGATAACGCATTGCAACGCGTGAAACGTAAACTAGAACGTTTTGCAGAAATAAAGGGGGTTGCACTTTAGCACGGTATTAAATGACAGAATCTTCGATGGTTTTTGATATTTAGTGAGATGAGGGGGACTGCAGGAATGATGGTTCGGAGGACCGTCTCCCTGTGAGTGCTCTTCTTTTATGGCTCGGAACTTTTGAAACTCAACAAATTGACAGATAAGTCTTTTTATGATAGTATTTAAAGGCATAAATATGTGAACGTAAATTTATAAAGGATGATACTTAAAACACCGGTTACGGTTGTTTTTTTATGTTTGAAAATATTTTATAAATGTTATGTGTGGACAGGCACTGGGGGTGTCTTACAATGGCCGGGATTTTTAGAAGTAGCTGGAAATTCCTGCGCGAAGTCGGAAAGGAAATGAAACGTGTGACTTGGCCGACGCCGAGGGAGTTGTTCAAGTACACGAGAATCGTGATCGTTACGGTCATTTTCATAACGATCTTTTTTGCGCTGGTAGATGCCGGATTATCTTATCTTTTCGAAACGTTTCTTGCCTAGGTGATTTGGATAGATTAGTAAGATGATACCAAGTAAAAATGAATGTGTGATTAAGGAAGGAGGAGAGGGATCAGCCGGTCCGATATGATATGGAGAAAAACTGGTATGTAGTACACACGTATTCCGGTTATGAAAATCGGGTGAAGATCAATCTTGAAAAGCGTGTGGATTCTATGGAAATGCTCGATAAAATCTTTCGGGTGCTCGTTCCTGTGGAAGAAGAGAAAGAAACGAAGGATGGCAAGACGAAGACGGTCACGAAAAAGACATTTCCGGGGTATGTTATCGTTGAGATGGTTATGACCGACGACTCTTGGTACGTCGTTCGTAATACTCCTGGAGTAACTGGGTTTGTTGGCTCTTCTGGAGCGGGTACAAAGCCGACTTCTCTTTTGCCGGATGAGGTCGATTCGATCTTAAGGCAAATGGGAGAAGATGAACCAAAAACTGAGATTGATCTTGATTTGAAAGAATCGGTGAAGGTGAAAGAAGGGCCGTTTACAGATTTCACAGGTACTGTCGAGGAAATTATTGCCGAGAAACAAAAGGTTAAAGTTCATGTAAACATGTTTGGTCGTGAAACACCTGTGGAGTTAGAGTTTCATCAAGTTGAAAAAATCAACTAGTAGTTTCATTAGGACTTGCGGTTTATCCGCTGAGATGATATGATTTTTGGTGTTTGCTTTTTCGGTCAAATGATCGAGCGAATGAGTGGGAGGGTGTCTCTGCCCGAAACACCACAATATGAACGAAGGAGGTGTGTCGCGTGGCTAGAAAGATAGAGAAGGTAGTTAAGCTACAGATTCCTGCAGGTAAAGCCAACCCGGCACCGCCAGTCGGTCCTGCCCTTGGTCAGGCTGGTGTAAATATTATGGGCTTTTGTAAAGAATTTAATGCTCGTACTCAAGAGCAAGCAGGGACGATTATTCCTGTTGAAATCACCGTTTACGAGGATCGCTCGTTTACGTTTGTTACAAAGACTCCACCAGCTCCTGTATTGCTTAAGGAAGCTGCAGGTATTAGTGGTGGTTCTGGTGAACCGCACAAGACGAAGGTTGGCAAGGTAACTGCCGATCAAGTTCGTGAAATTGCGGAAGCAAAAATGCAAGATTTAAATGCTGAGGATACAGATGCAGCAGTGCGGATGATTGAAGGCACTGCAAGAAGCATGGGAATCACGATTGAAGGTTAATCGTTAAAAGGCCATAATCTCAATCTCATTTGCTTAGGTTGCGAAATAGTTGGATTCGCAGCCTTCGTTTGAGGAGGAAGGTTATGGTCAAACGTGGGAGGTTAAACCGTTAAAACCACAAAAGAGGAGTTGAAATAAGTGCCTAAAACACAAGGTAAAAAAATTGTAGATGCGAAAAAACAAGTGGATTCGTCCTATCAGTATCCGTCTGTTGAAGCTTTAGAACTGGTGAAAAAAATCGCTCCGGCGAATTTTGATGAAACAGTTGAAGCGGCTGTTCGTTTAGGAGTAGATCCACGTAAAGCCGACCAGCAAATCCGCGGTGCCGTCGTTCTTCCTCACGGAACTGGAAAAACCCAGCGT
Organism: Geomicrobium halophilum; assembly: GCF_014207655.1. Classification (GTDB taxonomy): domain Bacteria; phylum Bacillota; class Bacilli; order Bacillales; family Marinococcaceae; genus Geomicrobium; species Geomicrobium halophilum. The sequence goes on from NZ_JACHHJ010000007.1 coordinate 19,033, forward strand.
GTTCTCGTTTTTGCTAAAGGTGAAAAAGCGAAAGAAGCTGAAGAAGCGGGTGCAGATTTTGTAGGTGAGGATGATCTTGTTAACCGTATCCAACAAGGATGGTTGGATTTTGATGTCGTCGTAGCGACACCGGATATGATGGCTCAAGTTGGTAAGCTGGGCCGTGTACTTGGTCCAAGGGGGCTTATGCCAAACCCTAAAACGGGGACAGTAACCATGGACATTACTCAAGCAGTGAATGAAATCAAAGCTGGTAAAGTTGAGTATCGTGTAGAAAAAGCAGGAAATGTTCATGTTCCGATCGGGAAAGTATCGTTCGATGTTGAGCAGTTGAACGAAAACCTGAAGATGATTGTCGATACGCTTTTGAAAGAAAAGCCTTCTGCAGCTAAAGGGACCTATTTACGCAACATTGCTGTTTCCTCTTCGATGGGGCCAGGTGTAAAAGTAACTACTGCCGGTTTGAATGCTTGACATCCTCGCAACCATTTCTTATACTAATGTTTGTTAAATAAAATATAATTTTCGAGCCGTAGACAGCAGGTGTACATGCGTGTACTTAATTTCCTGCCGAGGTATCTTACGTCATAGAGAACGTTTTTCTGAATGTGAGGACCTTTTTATGTCTGCGAGTACAGTATAAAAAGGTCCTTTTATATGTTCATGCATTGACAATATAAAAGCTTAGGAAAAGCCAGGTTTTTAGTAAGATACGATAACGGCAATAAACTTATCAGGAGGTGGAATAATGAGTACAGTCATCGAGCAAAAACAGACGGTTGTTAATGAGATTGCTGAGAAGCTTTCGAATAGTGAATCCGTTATTCTCGTTGATTATCGCGGCCTCAATGTTGCCCAGTCTACTGAATTGCGCCGTCAACTTCGTGAAGCTGATGTTGAATTTAAAGTTTACAAGAACACGATGACGCGTCGTGCGACAGAAGAGACGAACTTTACAGGGATAGATGAATTTCTCGTCGGCCCTACAGCGATTGCCACCAGTCGTACAGATGCAGTGGCGGCTGCAAAAGTCTTGCATAACTTTTCTAAGGAAAATAAAGAGCTTGAAATTAAGACAGGGATTATCCAGGGAGATGTAACAGCGGTTGAAGATATTAAGCAAATCGCCGAACTTCCTTCCTACGATGGACTTGTCGCTATGCTTCTCAGTGTGTTACAAGCGCCGTTACGAAATTTTGCTTTGGCTTCCAAAGCTGTCGCTGATCAAAAAGAAGAAAACGGAGAAGAATCCTAAACAATAGAAGGAGGAAGTAAAAATGGCAAAAGAACAAATTATTGAAGAAATCAAAGGAATGACCGTTCTTGAATTGAACGATCTTGTAAAAGCTATTGAAGAAGAATTTGGTGTTACTGCAGCAGCACCAGTCGCTGTTGGCGGCGGTGACAGTGGAGAAGCCGCCGAAGAAGAACAAACAGAATTTAACGTTGTATTGAGTGACGCAGGCTCTTCCAAGATCAACGTTATTAAAGTGGTTCGTGGTATTACAGGTCTTGGGCTTAAAGAAGCTAAAGCACTTGTTGATGGTGCACCAGAAACACTTAAAGAAGGCGTAAGCAAAGAAGATGCTGAAGACATGAAGAGCCAGCTTGAAGAAGCAGGCGCTCAAATTGAAGTGAAATAAGTGCGCAAGTAAAAGCTTCCCTGTTTGATTTAAGCGGGGAGGCTTTTTTAGCCTGTATTAGAATCTCCGTGATGGAACTGGTGACCTGGGGAGATAGAGGAGAAGTGGTGGATGCTTGAACACTATTACAACGAACAGCCTCAAGTTCAAAGCGATGAGCAAGCCTTTGAGACTTCGATCAGAAATGATAAGTTTTCTTTCACATCGGATCGGGGTGTTTTTGCAAAAGGTGGAATCGATTTCGGTAGTCGCTTATTGATTGAAGCATTTGTGGAACCGGATATTTACGGCCAGATATTAGATATGGGCTGTGGTTACGGTCCGATCGGGATTGCACTTGCGAAGATAACGGGTCGAGATGTAACCATGACCGATATAAACGAAAGAGCGGTTCAACTAGCTGAAAAGAATATTACTCAAAATAATGCACCGTGGGTAAGGGTCGTAGCAGGAGATCTTTATTCGGGGCTGGGAAATGATGAACGATTCGCTGTCATTGTGACTAACCCGCCGATTCGGGCAGGAAAAGCAGTTGTTCATCGTATGATTTCAGAAGCAGGCAATTATTTATTGGCGGATGGATCGTTATGGATGGTGATTCAAAAGAAGCAGGGAGCCCCTTCCGCGAAAAAAAAGCTTCAGGAGTTATACGAAGAAGTTAATGTAGTGGAGAAAGATAAAGGGTATTACGTATTTAAGGCGCAAGGCTTTCGAGAGCCAGGTGCAAAATGACCTTGTACAAACAAAAAAAGTGTTTGACTCTTAACCTTATTCGTGGTACTATTATTTAATGCGTATAATCGTCTGATTTTCAAGGAGATTTTTTGATTGGTAAGTATAAAGGTTATTGGATAGGGGAATACTAGTAGAATGCGAAAAATTTGGTATGACGATAATGCCATATTTTAATTGCGTGTGCAAAAAAGAGGGATAATAGAGATTCATAGTTCGGTGCCAGAGCGCTAGCGTCGATGTTGTCGCAGGAAATGTTTTCCGGACTGTTTGAGCATTCTCTTTAACTCTTTTTTTCATTCTACTATGTGTTTGCTTTCCTGTATATAACTGTCGGCATCATTCTTTTCATGAAGAATGTTCTTTTTCCCTTCCCTGTGCAGCTAGGTCTGGCCGAGGCCTTTTAGGGATCGTTAAACAATACGCGGATTTGAGGGGTGAATTCGTTGACAGGTCAACTCATTCAGTATGGACGCCATCGCCAGCGAAGAAGCTACGCTAGAATTAGTGAAGTCATGGATCTTCCTAATCTCATTGAGATTCAAACAGCTTCATACCAGTGGTTTCTTGATGAAGGGATACAAGAAATGTTCCAGGACATTTCCCCGATTGAAGATTTTACTGGCAATCTTGTGTTAGAATTCATCGATTACAGCCTTGGTGATCCGAAGTATTCCGTTGAAGAATCAAAAGAGCGGGATGTTACTTATTCCGCACCATTGCGGGTGAAAGTCCGTCTCATGAACCAGGAGACTGGTGAAGTGAAGGAACAAGAAGTATTCATGGGCGATTTTCCATTGATGACAGATACAGGTACATTTATTATCAATGGCGCCGAACGTGTCATCGTTTCCCAACTTGTCCGTTCTCCCAGCGTTTATTATAGCCGAAAAACCGACAAAAATGGAAAGAAAGGTTTTACAGCTACGGTGATTCCAAACCGGGGAGCCTGGATGGAAATGGAAACCGATGCAAAAGATATCGTCTATGTGCGTATTGATCGGACACGTAAAATTCCGGTAACCGTCTTGTTACGGGCACTGGGCTTTGGTGCTGATCAGGATATTCTTGATTTGATCGGTGAAAATGAGTATTTACGGAACTCATTAGAAAAAGATAACACAGATGATACGGAAAAGGCACTATTAGAAATTTATGAGCGGTTGCGTCCAGGTGAACCTCCTACGGTAGACAATGCCAGAAGTTTGCTGGAATCCCGCTTCTTTGATCCGAAGAGGTATGACTTAGCTAATGTCGGGCGCTATAAAATCAATAAAAAATTACACATTAAAGATCGTCTCTTTAATCAGGTGCTTGCTGAAACGCTCGCTGATCCAGAAACCGGGGAAGTGATTGCTGAGGAAGGTGCACTTATTGATCGAAGAACGCTTGACCGCTTGCTTCCTTACCTTGAAAACGGCCTCGGATTTAAGACCTATACGGTTGCTGATGGCATTGTAGAAGATGACCACGATGTTACCGTACAGTCTATAAAAGTTTATGCTCCCAATGATACTGAAGGAGAGCAAACGATTCAGGTAATCGGTAATGGTGGCATTGATAGTAATGTCAAGAACATTACTGCTGAAGATATTATCGCCTCTATCAGTTATTTTTTCAATTTGCTACACGGTGTCGGAGGAACGGACGATATTGACCATCTTGGAAACCGCCGTTTGCGCTCCGTTGGTGAATTGTTGCAAAATCAATTCCGAATTGGGTTATCACGAATGGAACGTGTCGTTCGTGAACGGATGTCGATTCAAGACCCAGGCCAAATCACACCGCAGGCGTTAATTAATATCCGTCCGGTGATTGCTTCTATCAAAGAGTTCTTCGGCAGCTCTCAACTTTCACAGTTTATGGACCAAACAAATCCACTGGCTGAACTGACACACAAACGACGTTTATCTGCGCTAGGTCCTGGCGGTTTAACAAGAGAGCGCGCGGGCATGGAAGTTCGTGACGTTCACTATTCCCACTACGGTCGGATGTGTCCAATTGAAACGCCGGAAGGTCCCAACATTGGATTGATTAACTCCTTGTCCAGTTATGCAAAAGTGAATGCATTTGGCTTTATGGAGACACCTTATCGACGTGTGGACCCGGAAACAGGGGCCGTTTCAGAGCAGGTTGATTATTTAACTGCGGATGAAGAGTTGAATTACGTCGTTGCACAGGCGAATGCGAAACTTCATGAAGACGGTACATTCGCTGATGATCATATCATTGCACGCTTTCGTGAAGAAAATACAATCGTAGCGAAAGAGCGCATTGACTATATGGACGTTTCACCGAAGCAGGTCGTTTCTGCAGCAACAGCATCGATTCCTTTCCTTGAAAATGATGACTCCAACAGGGCATTAATGGGAGCGAACATGCAGCGTCAGGCAGTACCTTTATTAGAGCCGGATGCACCATTGATAGGTACAGGTATGGAGTACGTGTCAGCGAAAGATTCAGGAGCTGCTGTAACTGCACATCATCGCGGGATCGCAAAACGTGTGACTGCTAGGGAAATTCGTATCCGCCGCCTTGAAGAAGTGAACGGAAAAGAAGTAGAAACGGATGATGATGTTTATAGATTATCTAAGTTTATCCGTTCCAACCAAGGCACTAGCTACAATCAACGCCCGATCATAAGTGAGGGAGACGTTATTGAAAAAGGAGAAGTCCTTGCCGATGGGCCATCCATGGATAAAGGGGAAATGGCCATTGGTCGAAACGTATTGACCGGGTTTATGACATGGGATGGTTACAACTTTGAAGATGCGATTATTCTCAGTGAACGACTAGTAAAAGATGATGTCTTTACATCGGTTCATATTGAGGAGTATGAATCTGAATCGCGTGATACAAAACTAGGTCCTGAAGAAATTACTCGCGATATCCCTAACATCGGTGAAGATGCCCTCCGTAACCTTGATGAACGGGGAATCATTCGCATCGGTGCTGAAATTAAGGATGGCGACATTCTTGTTGGTAAAGTTACCCCGAAAGGGATGACAGAGCTTACAGCTGAAGAACGTTTGCTTCATGCGATTTTCGGTGAGAAGGCACGTGAAGTTCGAGACACGTCACTACGTTCACCTCACGGCGGAGATGGAATTGTACTCGACGTTAAGATTTTCAATCGCGATGATGGTGACGAATTGCCGCCAGGGGTCAATCAGTTAGTTCGTGTTTATATCGTACAAAAACGGAAGATTCACGAAGGAGATAAAATGGCAGGCCGTCATGGGAATAAAGGAGTCATTTCCCGGATTTTACCTGAAGAGGATATGCCGTATATGCCAGATGGGACGCCGATTGACATGATGTTAAACCCGCTTGGTGTGCCATCCCGAATGAATATCGGACAAGTGCTGGAAATGCATTTAGGCATGGCTGCCCGTGATCTTAACCTCCATATGGCTACCCCAGTATTTGATGGAGCACGCGAGGAAGATGTGTGGGAAACACTTCAGGAAGCTGGCATGGCCAGAGACGGTAAAACGGTATTGTATGATGGACGCAGCGGTGATGCTTACGATAACCGAATTTCCGTTGGGGTCATGTACATGATTAAGCTGGCGCACATGGTCGATGATAAACTTCACGCACGTTCAACCGGTCCATATTCCCTTGTTACGCAACAACCGCTTGGCGGGAAAGCCCAATTTGGGGGTCAGCGCTTTGGAGAAATGGAAGTTTGGGCACTTGAAGCTTATGGTGCAGCTTATACCCTTCAAGAAATCTTGACGGTAAAATCAGACGATGTTGTTGGTCGTGTGAAAACGTATGAATCCATTGTTAAAGGTGAAAATGTACCGGAGCCGGGAGTTCCGGAATCGTTCAAAGTATTAATCAAAGAACTTCAAAGTCTAGGCATGGACGTAAAGATGCTCTCCAGCAATGAAGAAGAGATTGAAATGAAAGAGCTGGATGATGAAGAAGAGCAGGGAAATGACAAAATGAACCTAAAACTGGAGTCTACGGAGAACGCATAAGAAATCGTTCAAAAGAGGAGAAATAGAACCTGAGAATTCCCAGAATAGCGGCTTTGAGCAACGGACGGAAGCTGGTCGCTACGAAAGCAATACCCTGCATGAAAACAGGTTTTTCTAGAAGGGGTCTGTGGCTGACGCGGAATTCAAGCAGCTATCTTTCCCGTACGTTTTGAACACCTATAAGAAGAACGGCCCTAGAGAATTAGGGTCGCTCTTTACCTCTTATTTCGTCTCTTTAAGCCCCTTTGACAACTCGAGCGCAGGAAAGGGAGGGTCCCCCTTTGATAGATGTCAATAACTTCGAATACATGAAAGTCGGTCTTGCATCTCCAGATAAGATTCGCAGTTGGTCTAGAGGAGAAGTGAAGAAACCTGAAACCATCAACTATCGGACGCTTAAACCGGAAAAGGATGGTTTATTTTGCGAACGTATTTTTGGTCCTCAAAAGGACTGGGAATGTCACTGCGGGAAATATAAGCGTGTTCGCTATAAAGGTGTGGTCTGTGACCGTTGCGGTGTAGAAGTCACGCGCGCTAAGGTTCGCCGTGAACGTATGGGTCACATTGAGTTAGCAGCTCCTGTATCTCATATTTGGTATTTTAAAGGTATTCCAAGCCGCATGGGTCTAGTCTTGGATATGTCTCCGCGCTCCCTTGAAGAAGTGATCTATTTTGCTTCTTATGTAGTAACGGATACAGGTGATACACCACTTGAGTACAAACAACTGCTTTCTGAAAAAGAATACCGGGCCTATTATGATAAATATGGCCGTTCCTTTACCGCACAAATGGGTGCAGAAGCGATCCGCAAAATTTTATCAGACCTAAATCTAGATAAAGAAGTAAAAACTTTAAATGATGAGTTGGAAACAGCTCAAGGCCAACGTCGAACACGTGCCATTAAGCGCTTGGAGGTATTGGAGGCTTTTCGTCATTCTGGGAATCATCCATCCTGGATGATTATGGATGTTCTGCCAATCATTCCACCTGAATTACGTCCAATGGTGCAGTTAGACGGTGGACGTTTTGCTACTTCTGACCTCAATGACTTATATCGCCGTGTCATCAATCGTAATAATCGTTTGAAGCGTTTGCTTGACCTTGGTGCTCCAAGTATCATTGTGCAAAATGAAAAGCGGATGCTTCAGGAAGCTGTTGATGCACTCATTGATAACGGAAGGCGTGGCCGGCCAGTTACAGGCCCAGGGAATCGTCCTCTTAAATCACTTTCTCATATGCTTAAAGGTAAACAGGGGCGTTTCCGCCAGAACTTACTCGGTAAACGTGTAGACTACTCCGGTCGTTCTGTTATCGTGGTTGGTCCTAACCTAAAAATGTACCAGTGCGGGCTTCCGAAAGAGATGGCATTAGAACTATTTAAACCGTTTGTTATGAAAGAACTGGTAGCCAATGGTCAAGCGCACAACATTAAAAGTGCTAAACGTAAAGTTGATCGTGTGCAGCCGGAAATATGGGATGTACTTGAAGAGGTAATCAAAGAACATCCGGTATTGTTGAATCGTGCACCTACACTGCACAGGTTAGGCATCCAGGCTTTTGAACCTACGCTCGTAGAAGGTCGTGCCATTCGTTTGCACCCACTCGTCTGTGCAGCATACAATGCTGATTTCGACGGTGACCAAATGGCCGTTCACGTCCCACTGTCTGCAGAGGCACAAGCAGAAGCGCGTGTCCTTATGATGGCAGCCCAAAATATCTTGAATCCAAAAGACGGAAAACCGGTCGTTACACCTTCACAAGACATGGTTCTTGGAAACTATTATCTAACGCTAGAACAGGAGAATGCGGTAGGTGAGGGTTCCATATTTAAAGATGGAAATGAGGCCTTAACCGCATATCAAAATGGATATGTTCACTTGCATACGCGTATTGCACTTCCGGCTAATTCATTGAACAAAACAACATTCCCGGAAGGTGCGGAAAATAAGTTATTGTTAACAACGATCGGCAAACTTATTTTCAATGAGATTCTGCCAAGCTCCTTCCCATATATTAATGAGCCGACTGCGGAAAATTTGGAGCGGGAAACACCAGAGAAGTATTTAATTCCTAAGGGATCAGATGTAAAAGCAGTCCTGGCAGAAACCGACCTCGTTCTACCGTTCAAAAAGGGCTTTTTAGGAGATATCATTGCTGAAGTATTTAAGGTATTTCAAGTCATAGAAACCTCCCGTATGTTAGACAGTATGAAGGATCTTGGTTTCTATTATTCGACAAAAGCAGGCCTTACTGTAGGTGTCTCTGACGTCGTTGTTCTTTCGGAAAAGCAAGAGCTGCTGGATGAGACCGACGAGAAAGTCGAGCGTGTAATGAAGCAGTTTAGACGTGGTTTAATCACGGAAGAGGAACGTTATGACAAAGTGATCTCCCTATGGAGTGAAGCAAAAGACACCATTCAAAACCGGCTCATGAAAACACTCGACCGTTCGAACCCGATCTATATGATGAGTGATTCTGGTTCTCGTGGGAATGCTTCTAACTTCACCCAACTTGCAGGTATGCGTGGTTTGATGGCAAATCCATCGGGAAAAATTATCGAACTTCCTATCAAGTCGAGCTTTAGGGAAGGTCTTACAGTATTGGAGTACTTTATTTCCACTCATGGTGCTCGAAAAGGTCTTGCAGATACCGCGCTTAAAACCGCTGACTCAGGTTACTTGACACGTCGACTCGTTGATGTGGCGCAAGATGTTATCGTTCGCGAAGACGATTGTGGAACGGATCGCGGCCTTCTCGTTGAGGCCTTGCGTGACGGAACTGAAGTGATCGAAGGTTTATATGACCGTCTCGTCGGTCGTGTAGCATTCCAAACCGTAAAGGATCCAGAAACTGAAAACGTGATTGTGCGGAAAAATGAACTCATTAGTGAAGACACAGCAAAAGTAATTGTGGATGCAGGTGTTGAAAAGGTAGTTATTCGGTCTGCATTTGCATGTGATACTTCTCATGGGGTTTGTAAGAAATGCTATGGTCGTAATCTAGCGACGGGCAGTGACGTAGAAGTTGGAGAAGCAGTCGGAATTATCGCTGCCCAATCCATTGGTGAACCAGGGACACAACTTACAATGCGTACCTTCCACACCGGTGGTGTTGCTGGGGACGATATTACCCAGGGTCTTCCGCGTATTCAAGAACTCTTTGAAGCCCGTAACCCGAAAGGTCAGGCTTTGATCAGTGAGCTTGCAGGTACGGTGAGTGAAGTTCAGGATACAGGGGATAAAAAGGATATTGTGATCAAGGGTGAATTCGAATCAAGGTCCTATACGACAGCTTACGGTGCAAGGCTCAGTGTTGCTGAAGGTGATGAAGTCGAAGCCGGTCAAGCGCTTACGGAAGGATCTATTGATCCGAAGGAACTGTTGAAAGTTACTGGATTAAAAGAAGTCCAGGAATACTTGCTTAAGGAAGTTCAGAAAGTCTACCGTATGCAAGGTGTTGAAATTGGTGATAAGCACGTAGAAGTTATGGTTCGGCAAATGCTCCGTAAAATACGTGTGAATGACTCAGGCGATACGAAAATACTTCCGGGTACATTGGTGGAAGTTAATCAATTTAACGAGGCCAACAAAGATGTACTCAAAAAAGACAAACGTCCAGCTGTTGGAAACCCGATTATTCTCGGGATTACAAAAGCATCGCTTGAGACGGATTCCTTCTTATCAGCAGCTTCATTTCAGGAGACAACGCGTGTGCTTACAGATGCAGGGATTAAAGGGCGCACAGATGAACTTCTCGGCTTAAAAGAGAACGTCATCATCGGGAAGCTCGTACCTGCAGGAACAGGTATGCAACGCTATCGCTCCTTAGAAGCGAGCATTGCAGATGAAAGTGATGAAGAAGCAAAAGAACCGGAAAGTGCTTTATACGACTAAAAGTTTGTTGACACAATCATGCCCCTTTGTTACGATATCTTAGGTGCGCCTCATCCACCTGTATAGTGTTTATAAAGGTGGATGAGGGCAAATCGAATAAAAGGCTTGAGGCCTTTTTGTGAAAAGCGAATGGTTTTTGCCTGACGCAAGCATCAAACGCTGCGTCAGGTAAGAACTTTACTTTTACACTTTTATGAACCACCTGGAACAGTGGTCTTGAAAAAACCGGTATAAACAGGGTTTCTCAAGGCCAATATTCAGTGATAGGTTAATAAAATGCTGCTAATCTATTTGCAGTGTAATAATCAGAAAGGAGGAAAACCGATGCCAACAATGAATCAGCTCGTCCGCAAAGGTCGACAAACAAAGCCGAAGAAATCGGATGCTCCAGCGCTTAATAGAGGATATAATAGCTATAAGAAGCTACAAACGATCCAATCTTCACCTCATAAACAAGGCGTTTGTACACGTGTGGGTACGATGACACCGAAAAAGCCGAACTCAGCCCTTCGGAAGTATGCACGTGTTCGTTTGACCAATGGGATTGAAGTAACAGCTTATATTCCGGGAATTGGGCATAACTTGCAAGAACACAGTGTTGTTCTCATTCGTGGTGGTCGTGTGAAAGACCTTCCAGGTGTGCGTTATCATATTGTCCGTGGAGCGCTTGATACAGCTGGTGTTCAAAACCGTAAGCAGAGCCGTTCTAAGTACGGAACAAAACGTGCGAAGAAATAAATCCATTAATTAAGATCCATGAACATTGAAGATAATAGTGAAAGGAGGGCTGAACATGCCTCGTAAAGGTCCCGTACCTCGCCGTGAAGTGTTGCCCGATCCGATTTATAATTCAAAGTTGGTGACCCGTCTTATCAACCGTATCATGATTGACGGGAAAAAAGGAAAAGCACAAAACATTCTTTACCAATCTTTTGATCTGGTTCGTGAGCGTAGCGGCGAAGAGCCGATGGAAGTTTTTGATCAGGCATTAAAGAATATTATGCCAGTACTGGAAGTTAAAGCACGCCGTGTCGGTGGTGCTAACTACCAAGTACCGATTGAAGTAAAACCTGATCGTCGCACGACACTTGGCTTACGCTGGTTGGTAAGCTATGCACGTCTGCGAGGAGAGAAATCGATGGAAGAGCGTCTAGCGAATGAAATTATGGATGCTGCCAATAATACTGGTTCAGCGGTTAGAAAGCGTGAAGATACTCACCGCATGGCGGAAGCGAATAAAGCATTTGCCCATTACCGCTGGTAATAACCGTTTCTCTCCATTTATAGTAATGAGAAATGGATGAAAGGAGAAAGTGTAGGCCATGGCAAGAGAGTTCTCCTTGGAGAAAACCCGTAATATCGGTATTATGGCACATATTGATGCCGGTAAAACGACGGCTACAGAACGTATTTTGTTCTATACCGGCCGTACTCACAAAATCGGAGAAACACACGAAGGTGCTTCCCAGATGGACTGGATGGCACAGGAACAAGATCGTGGGATTACTATCACATCTGCTGCCACAACAGCCCAATGGAAAGAACATCGTATTAACATTATTGACACACCAGGGCACGTCGACTTTACTGTAGAAGTGGAACGTTCCCTTCGTGTACTTGATGGTTCTGTTGCTGTACTTGACGCACAGTCTGGTGTTGAACCACAAACGGAGACCGTTTGGCGTCAAGCAACCACCTATCATGTGCCAAGAATTGTATTTGTCAATAAAATGGATAAAGTGGGTGCAGACTTCCTTTATTCGGTAAGCACATTAAAGGATCGCCTTGGTGCTAACGCCCATGCTATTCAGTTGCCCATTGGTGCAGAAGATGAATTTGAAGGCATCATTGACCTTGTGGAAATGAAAGCTTATTATTATCTTGATGACTTGGGCAGAGAGACGGAAGAACGAGAAATTCCAGACGAATACCGGGAACAGGCAGATGCATATCGTGAGCAGCTCATCGAAGCCGTTGCGGAATTTGATGAAGATCTTATGATGATGTATCTGGAGGGTGAAGAGCTAAATAATGATGATGTAAAAAGAGCCATCCGTAAGGGCACACTTAATGTTGAGTTTTATCCGGTTCTTTGCGGATCAGCATTCAAAAACAAAGGTGTCCAGCTCATGCTTGATGCTGTTATTGATTATTTGCCTGCACCAACCGATGTTCCGGCTATTAAGGGAACGAAAGTAAACACGGACGAAGAAGTGCAACGTGAAGCAGATGATGAAGGCCCATTTTCTGCACTTGCATTTAAGGTTATGTCGGACCCTTACGTTGGGAAACTTACGTTTTTCCGTGTGTATTCCGGTACCTTGTCGTCAGGTTCTTATGTGAAGAACACATCAAAAGATAATCGTGAAAGAGTTGGCCGTATTTTGCAAATGCATGCCAATTCGCGTGAAGAGATTTCAACTGTCTACTCAGGTGATATTGCTGCAGGTGTTGGTTTGAAGGACACATCCACAGGTGATACACTTTGTGATGTAAAAGACGAGGTTGTTCTTGAAGCGATGGACTTTCCAGAACCTGTTATCTCCTTATCTGTAGAGCCTAAGTCTAAAGCAGACCAGGATAAGATGGGGATTGCGCTTGGTAAACTTGCTGAAGAAGACCCGACTTTCCAAACGTACACCGATGAAGAAACAGGTCAAACGGTTATTTCAGGAATGGGTGAACTTCACCTTGATATCATTGTTGATCGCTTAAAACGTGAATTTAAGGTAGAAGCCATTGTCGGTGCACCGCAAGTATCCTATCGTGAAACCATAAGGACATCTGCAAATTGTGAAGGAAAGTTTATTCGTCAATCCGGTGGTCGTGGACAATATGGCCATGTATGGATTGAGTTTAGCCCGAACGAAACAGGCGCCGGATTTGAATTTGAAAACAAGATCGTCGGCGGGGTTGTTCCTCGTGAATATATTAATTCTGTTCAACAAGGCGTTGAAGAAGCAATGCAATCAGGCTTGCTTGCAGGCTATCCGATGATTGACATGAAAGCTCGTTTGTTTGACGGTTCCTATCACGACGTCGACTCAAATGAGATGGCGTTTAAAATTGCTGCCTCCATGGCACTTAAAGAAGCAAAATCTTCATGCCAGCCCGTTCTTCTTGAACCTTTGATGAAAGTTGATATTGTTGTTCCTGAAGAGTACATGGGCGATGTGATGGGAGACGTCACTTCTCGTCGCGGCCGTGTAGAAGGAATGGATGCGCGTGGAAATGCACAAATCATCAGTGCTTACGTGCCGTTAGCTGAAATGTTCGGGTATGCAACGACTCTACGCTCTAATACGCAGGGTCGCGGCACATACACAATGTTCTTTGATCATTATGAAGAAGTGCCTAAGAGTATTTCTGAAGAAATCATTAAGAAAAACACCGGTGAGTAATCACCACTCAACTTTTAAAGCTTAGAAAGGTGATCCTCGATCATTCTTTCTTGCTTCATATTAAATCATGAATTTAAGGGAGGAAAATTCCAATGGCAAAAGAAAAATTTGACCGGTCGAAGAGCCATGCTAACATTGGTACAATTGGCCACGTTGACCATGGTAAAACTACATTAACAGCTGCAATTACAAAAGTACTCCATGAACAATCAGGTGAAGGTACCGTCATGGAATATGATGCAATTGATGGCGCTCCAGAAGAAAAAGAGCGTGGAATTACGATTGCAACTTCTCACGTAGAGTATGAAACAGAGAGTCGTCACTATGCACACGTGGATTGCCCTGGACACGCAGACTACGTGAAAAACATGATCACTGGTGCAGCGCAAATGGATGGCTCCATTCTAGTTGTATCTGCAGCGGATGGTCCTATGCCGCAAACTCGTGAGCACATTCTGCTTTCCCGTAACGTTGGTGTGCCATCAATCGTTGTTTTCCTTAACAAAGTTGACCAGGTTGACGACGAAGAGCTTCTTGAGCTTGTAGAAATGGAAGTACGTGATCTTCTTTCTGAGTACGACTTCCCAGGAGACGACATTCCGGTAGTTTCTGGTTCTGCTTTGAAAGCTCTTGAAGGCGATGAAGAGCATAAACAAAAGATTCTTGACTTGATGAGCGAAGTAGATAACTATATCCCTACTCCAGAGCGTGACACAGATAAGCCATTCATGATGCCGGTTGAAGACGTATTCTCAATCACTGGCCGTGGTACTGTTGCAACGGGTCGTGTTGAACGCGGTATGCTTAACACTGGCGATGAAATTGAGATTCTTGGAATCGATGAAGAAAAGAAAAAATCAACCGTTACAGGTGTTGAGATGTTCCATAAGATCCTTGACTATGCAGAAGCCGGAGACAACATCGGTGCATTGCTTCGTGGGATTAACCGTGAACAAATCAAGCGTGGACAAGTACTTGCGAAACCAGGTACGATCACACCACATACGGAATTTAAAGCGGAAGTATACGTTCTTTCCAAAGATGAAGGTGGACGCCATACTCCATTCTTCCAAAACTATCGCCCACAATTCTATTTCCGTACAACGGACGTAACGGGTGTTATCGAGTTGCCGGAAGGTGTAGAAATGGTTATGCCAGGAGACAACATTGAAATGTCCGTTGGCCTTATTCAGCCAATCGCGATTGAAGAGGGCACAAGATTTTCTATCCGTGAAGGCGGTCGTACAGTAGGATCTGGTGTTGTTACAGAAATCGTGAAGTAAGAATGAGTGTAAAATAGGGTACCCTTCGGGGTACTCTTTTTTGTTACAATCAGTATAAAAGCGTGGTCAAAAAAAGAGGACAAAAACAAACATGACGCTTTGCGCACCCCAATGAGTATGAGAATGAAATCACTATGTCACCATTCTTTTCACAGAAAAGAACCGAGTAGATCGAGGAGCGCAGAAGTAAGATGGCGAAGGGATACGAAGCGATTTTTTTCGGGCTTTTTGACAACCTCTATAAAGTTTTAATTAACAAGTGTTTGCAGAGAATCACTATAGGGGTGATAATATAGAGAAGTTAAACATAGCGAAAGGTGCTGGATTGAACATGGAATATCATCGTATCCCGAAAACTGATATAAAAATCTCCATATTGGGTGTCGGAACGAATGGAGTGGGCGGTCATAATCTATTTCCTAATCTAGATGAAAATAAAGGTGCTGCAATGGTGCGCTCGGCACTGGATGAAGGAATTAATCTTGTGGATACTGCAGATGCATATGGTTTTGGTAGATCTGAGGAAATCATAGGAGAGGTCATTAAATCACGTAGACAAGACGTCGTGTTGGCGACGAAAGGCGGATTGGAGTATACGAACGATGGAACGACGTTTAACAATCGTC
The DNA here is from genome assembly GCF_014207655.1 of Geomicrobium halophilum. Classification (GTDB taxonomy): domain Bacteria; phylum Bacillota; class Bacilli; order Bacillales; family Marinococcaceae; genus Geomicrobium; species Geomicrobium halophilum. Next base: position 34,600 of record NZ_JACHHJ010000007.1, read on the forward strand.
CTGAATACTTAAAGCAAGCGGTGGAAAACAGCCTGAAACGATTGCAAACGGATTATATTGATATTTACTATTTACACTTTCCTGATTCAGATGTGCCTTTGTCTGAAGCGATAGGAGCTCTTTCGAGGTTAAAGGAAGAGGGGAAGATAAGGGCAATTGGCATTTCCAATGTATCGGCAGAGCAATTATCGGAAGCGAATCGTCACAACGATATTTCCGTTTTACAGTCTTGGTACAATATGCTGGATCGTTCAGCAGAGGATGAGCTTTTACCATATTGCAACGAGCAGGGGATTTCATTTATCCCATTCGGACCACTTGCCTATGGTTTACTTTCAGGCCATTACACTAAGGATTTTACACCATCTTACGATGATCATCGTTCGAGTCATCCATTATTTGCTCCCGGTCTTTATGAGGATACTATTGACCGTGTATCGGAGTTAAAAGAAATTGCGGATAAGAAGGGAACAACCGTCTCAAATCTTGCCCTTGCGTGGTTACTTGCTCAACAAAATGTTGCGGCGGTCATACCCGGTGGAAAAGGGCCTGATCGAGTACAAGAAAATTTACGTGCGCTTTCCGTCAAGCTTTCTAAAGAAGAGAAAGAGTTGATTGAAGAGGTTCTAGATAATTAATAACTGGCAGTGTTCAAAAAGTCCGGGAAAAATAGCGGTCGTATTTCTTCGTCGTCTTGCTTCCGCGCGCCTCACGTATGAAAACCGTATCCTCGAAAAAGAAGGCCACTTTTTCATCGTGCGAAGGAACGCTTATGAAGCAGCCAGCTGGCGCTTTGCTCCTCGGAAAAACCCCCCTTTTCCTTCGTGAGAAGTGAATGCTTTCTTGGTGCAAGTAGGGTGGCTCGCAGCTGCGTCTTCTCGAACGACTCGGCTCTTTTTGTCCTCCTTTTGGAACACGCAATTTTAGGAAAGGCAGCATTTATATTCGTTTCAAAAATCTAAACGAATATAATGAAAACAAGGATATAACGATCAATTTTAAGAACATTGCCACTTCCTATCCTAGGGAGTGGTTTTTCATGAAAAAGTAAGGAATTGCTGGTAAACTAGGATAAAATAAGCATGATAAGGTGAATGTAAATGAGCAGGCAAGAGGATGTATTAAAACAATTGCAATCGTTTTCAGAGGATCGTCCGCAAGGGGTTAGTGCAGAAGAAATTGCACATGCCTTAAATATTAACCGCTCTACCGCAAGCCGCTATTTAAACGGTCTTGTGCAAAGTAATCAAGCGGAAAAAATAGCAGGTAAACCTGTGCGTTATTACCGAAGAAGTTCCCAGCAGAATCAAGACATTGGAGAAAGTTTGCAACCTTTAGTGCAACAAGGGATGGCTGCGCTCTCTTACCCTTTCCAGACCTTACATGTGCTCTTGACTGGTGAGACCGGTACTGGGAAAACCTATCTAGCTGAACATTTGCATGAAGAGGCAGTAAAACAAGCTTATATTACGAAGGATACTCCATTTGTGACATTTAATTGTGCAGATTATGCACAGAATCCTGAATTATTGGTTGGGCAAATTTTTGGAATAAAGAAAGGAGCATTTACCGGGGCCGTTCAAGATGAACCTGGATTGGTAGAACTAGCGGATGGCGGGATTTTATTTCTAGATGAAATTCATCGTTTACCGGCTTCTGGACAAGAGATGTTATTTTACTTGATGGACAAGGGAGTCTATCGACGTTTTGGTGAAGCGACACGTGAACGACAAGCGAAAGTGACATTTATCGGAGCCACGACTGAACGTTCAGATGAGGTACTCTTGCCAACGTTATTCCGGCGATTTTCCGTCAAGCTAACGATCCCTCCGTTACGAGCACGAAGCCGTAAAGAGAGAATAGCGCTGCTTCATCTGCTTCTGCAACAGGAAGAAGGTAAAATGGATACTCACCTTTCGATAGAGGAAAAAGGAAGCGAGGCTTTTCTTCGTTACTCTTGCCCAGGAAATATCGGACAGTTAAAAAATGATGTACAGATTGCTTGTGCTCGAGCCTATTTACGTTACTTAAATCATAAAGATTCACAAGTGACGGTCCAGAAGGAAGATATCCCTATTGAGAATGATGTGATGAAGTCTTTCCGCCCTAGAGAAAACGTATATAATGATCCCGTTCAAGTCTCTGAAACATTCGAGGAACAAGGAAGATCAGAGGAACAGAATATTCCGCTTCCAAACATTTATCAACGCTTGGACGAAAAACAAGCAGAACTAAACGCAGTGGGGGATATAGCGGCTGGAGATTCGTTACAAAAGGTCGTCAACCAATATATTCAAGATTTAACAGATCACTATCCTGAAGGTGCGATTTCCTACGATGCTTGGCACGATCTTGTGGATGAAGACTTGCTTCAAGCGCTGCAACGTGCACCTACAGTACTTTCAGAATTTTTTTCTCGTGAGCTTGATAAACAAAGTTTATATGTTATTGGATTACACTTGCAAAACTTGCGCAATCATAACATGGGCGATAATCAGCTGTTACCATCCTTTTCGAGGGCTCCGCAGAGGGAACGGAAGGCGGCCTACCGGCTGGCTGAGTATTTAGAGGACACCATACATTTTAAACTTCCAAACGATGAAGTTGAATTGCTGGCTCATTTTTTAACTCCTGAACCAGAACCACCCCCTATTCCAAACTCGCAAACGGTCTATATATTATTAGTAACCCACGGTCGAGCTACTGCTTCATCGATGGCGGAAGTTACGAATACATTGCTGGGTACAGCAGTTGTTCAATCTATCGACATGCCATTGGATATATCGGCTGAAAAGACCTATGAAGAGATACAGGCGAATATTAAACGCGCCCTCTCCTTGCAAACGTATCAAGGTGTACTGCTTCTTGTAGATATGGGGTCCCTCGTTACATTGGGAGATACGTTTTATCACGAATGGGATCTACCGGTTTACACTTTACCTTGTGTGAATATGCCCATGGTGATGGAAGCAGGGAGAAAATCACTCGTTCAGGGAATGACGGTAGAAGAAGTTTATGAGTCGGCATACAAAGCGATGACGTTGTTTATGCATGAAGGTAACTCTTCTCAGGTACCGAAGAGGAAGCGCTTGATTGCAACTGTTTGTTTTACTGGAGAGGGAGCAGCGCAATTACTGGAGGAGTGGCTAGCCGCACAGCTTACGGAAGCAGATAAAGATGTAGTCATTCGCTCCGTACGAATTCATCCGGTTTCAAGGGATACTTCGATTCTCGATCAATTAAAAGACTATTACGAGATTGTAGCTATCATCGGTACGGTTCATATTTCTATGGATGAAATTCCATTTATTCCGGCGTGGGAACTTCTTAAGCAAGAAGGGAGTTCACGTTTGTTTAAATTACTAGAAGTGACTCGTCAGAACCAATCGTTACCCGTAGATAATCACCAGCATGTGCAGGAAGGCTATCAAGCGATCGCAAATGGGCTTGGTGAAATTGTAACTTATATCAATCCACGCGTTTTTTGTACCATTCTGGACGATTGTCTTTCCCAGATACAGGATTACTATGGTTGGGAAGATGACCGGGCACTCGGTATGGGTATGCACATTGGTGTTCTACTGGATCGAATGATGCACGCGCATTTACATGATGAAATGGAGGAATTGCAAAAAACGATGCCTATGCATAAGGATTTTGATCACGATCTAGCTGAAATGGCGGTATGGGAGCCGCTTGTGAACCGTTTGGAAGAAACATTTCAAGTGGAATTTAAACACACATTTTTAAAAGCAACGATGAAATTATCAAGGTAATGTGTGCAGTGAATGTGCACAGATAGAAATACGATACGGAAAAAGCCCTTTATAAAGGGCTTTTTATTTTTGGCATAAATGTTGCATTAATATAGTGTAAGGAAGAGAAAGGAGGCGTGAATTTGTTAAGGAAGATATCCTTTTGGTATACGCTGGCGTTTATCGTTTTATGGAATGGCTATGCTGTTCAGCAATACTTTACAGGACAGCCAGGTGCGGTACAGCTTTTCTTTTTCGGGATTGGATTTACTGTCATTCTTCTTGGTGCCACATGGTTTTCAAGGTGGCTGATGAAACATTACAAAGTCGTTGATGAAAAGGCAGATGAAATTCTTTCAACCAAATTTAAAAAAGATAGGAGACATCGAAATGGCAAAACAGTCTATTAAAGTGATTATTTTATGCAGCTGGGGTGCAACTTCTAGTCAATTGGCTAAAAAAGTGGAGCAAGCAGCAGAGAAAAGAGGGATTGAAGCAGATATTTATTCGGGAGGTACAGGTGATTTTAAAGACAAAGCAGCTGAATATGATGTGGCTTTGCTCGAACCACAAGTAAGACACTTACGAAAAGAAGTGACTCGTATAGCGGAACCTCACAATGTGCCTGTAGAATTAGTGGATCAAACAGCGTTTGCCCTCATGGATGGAGATAAGGTTCTTGATCAGGCATTGAAATTAGCTGAATAGGGGGAAATACTAGTGATTCAATGGCTTGAAGATCATTTAATGGAGCCACTTGGAAAAATCGCCCAAAATATATATTTGCAATCCATTCGTGATGCTTTTGTTATTTTTGCATTGCCGGTGATTATAACGGGGTCCATTTTCTTAATCATTGCTAATCCGCCAGATGAAATTAGCGGTATGCCAGTTTTCGGGCCACTCGTCGATGCTTGGGTGAATGCGGTTGAGCCCATACAGGCGCAACTGCTTTTTCCCTTTCATTTGACCTTTGGGTTGATGGCATTAACGGTTGCATTTGGGGTTGGTTACAGTCTTGCGCAGCGTAAAGATATGGATGCTGTAATGGCAGGAATCCTTTCAATGCTTGCATTCCTTATGACAGCGTTTCCTGTCGTGGATATTGAACAAATAGAGTTTGGCCAGGTACTTGAGTTACTTGGCGGAGAAGGTTTATTCGTCGCGATCATTTTAAGTATTCTCGTCACCGAGTTAATGAACTTCTTGATCAAAAAAGGTTTTACTTTTGAGATGCCGCCGAGTGTTCCTCCTTATGTAATGAGGACATTTCGCGTATTGATTCCATTTATGATTATTATACCGTTAGTATGGGCTCTACAATGGACCATATATGCGAATTTTGACATGACGTTACCGCAAGCGATCATGGCACTTTTTCAACCATTGGTTGCCGCTTCAAACACTTATTGGGCAGCACTCGGAATGATCTTGGTCATGATGGTACTGTGGGGAATGGGCATTCATGGGATGAACGTCGTATCTTCCGTGGTATACCCTTTCTGGATGAGCCAACTAGCTGCGAATGCTGATGCAGTTGCCGCTGGTGAGGAGGCAACCGGAATTGTTACCGAACCGTTCTTTCATATGTTCACTCACATTGGGGGTTCGGGTGTAACCTTAGGCCTTGCCATATTTATGCTGTTCTCAGCATCGATGCAAATTAAACAAGTGGGACGAACAGCCATTATTCCATCAATCTTCAATATTAATGAACCGCTCATTTTTGGTTTGCCGATCGTACTTAATCCTGTTTTGTTCATCCCATTTGTATTGGCGCCGGTAGTTGTAGTGACCATTAATTATATCATGTTTGCTACGGGTGTCTTGCCGCCAGTGGTTATACAACCACCATTTACAGTTCCGCTCGGCTTTGGAGGGTTCCTGGCGACAGGGGGATCGTTTATGGCTGTCTTGATTCAGATTATAAACGTGCTTGTCGCATCTGTGATCTACTATCCTTTCTTCAAACGGTATGAGAAGCAATTAATAGAACAACAGAAAGAAGACGAGAAAGCTCAAACAGCTAGTTCTTAAGAGGTGAACCATATGGATTATGAAAAAACGATGACACAATTAATATTACATGGTGGAAACGCTAGAGGAGCGGCGTACGAAGCCTTGGATGCTGCAGAGGAAAATGAATTTGAAACAGCAGAAGCTAAATTGGAAGAAGCAGAGCAAGAATTTGTCGAGGGTCATAAATGGCAAACAGAGTTAATATCTCATCAGGATGATGAGCATACACCTTCTTTTTTCATGATTCATGCTCAAGATCATTTGATGACTGCCCAGGCTGAACTATCGTTAATTAAACGTTTGATTCATCAAATTCGAAAAGCGAATGACCTAGAGCAAAGAGTATCACAGCTAGAAGAAACCTTATAATACCAATGCGGAGCCGGCCCAAAAGGGCAGCTCCTGCATTCGGCGTTTTTTCGGTGGGGGATCCTAATATTCAGCGCAATCCTTCGTTTTTCAGCGGAAACAACCGAGAATTCATCGGCTCAGGAATCGGCGAAAGTGTTTTCACCGGCGCAAATCATGAGCCATCCCCGTGTTTTGTTTTTATCTACCTCCATTTTGGAAACACTTTACTATAGAAGAAAGATAGCAGAGGTGTTACGTTCAACATTGGGCTTAAACGTGTGCTTGTTGAGAAAGATCTAAAATTCTACTTGCAATCAATATTCATAGCCTTTATAATAGTTAAGGTGTGACAAGAAGGTGGGAAATCCGCGCGGATCTCCCATTTTTAAGTTGCTTTTTGCGATGATGTGGAAGGTTGCCGATACACCCGGCCCCTTTGCCATGGCGGGTGTGGGGAAATTTCCGCGGAGTAGGTCTGAAAATCAGGCGAAAAAGGAGGGTTAAACATGGCAAATGAGAAGATTCGAATTCGATTAAAGGCGTATGAGCACCGTATTCTCGATCAATCATCCGAGAAGATTGTTGACACGGCTAAGCGTTCAGGTGCAAATGTAGCTGGACCCGTCCCGCTTCCAACAGAGCGCTCAGTGTACACTGTGATCCGAGCGACACATAAATACAAAGACTCCCGTGAACAGTTCGAGATGCGTACGCATAAACGTCTTATTGATATTGTCAGCCCAACACCGCAAACGGTAGATGCATTAATGCGTTTAGATTTACCGTCTGGTGTCGACATTGAGATTAAACTCTAATAGGGTAGGCAAAGAAATGAACAATGAAAATAAATTAGGAGGTGTGACTGATGGCCAAAGGAATCTTGGGTAGAAAGATCGGCATGACGCAGGTATTTAGTGAGAACGGCGATGTAGTTCCAGTCACTGTCGTTCAGGCAGAGCCAAATATCGTCATGCAGTTAAAATCACAAGAAAACGATGGTTACGATGCGGTTCAACTCGGCGTGGATGATAAGAAAGAACAGCGCTCGAACAAACCGGAAAAAGGCCATGCTGACAAAGCAAGCACGGCGCCCAAGCGCTACGTCCGTGAATTCCGCGATATGAACCTTGCGGATCACGAGATCGGTCAAGAGGTCAGCGTAAATACATTTGAACCTGGAGATATCATCGACGTTACCGGTGTTTCTAAAGGGAAAGGTTTCCAGGGATCAATTAAGCGTCATAATTACTCAATTGGACCGAAATCACATGGTTCCCGTTATCATCGTGGCTCTGGTGCAATGGGAGCAATTGACCTAGCGCACGTACCAAAAGGCAATAAACTTCCAGGCCAAATGGGCGGCAATCAAGTAACGGTTCAGAACCTTGAAGTTGTCCAAGTTGATTCTGAGCGTGAGCTCTTGCTCATCAAAGGGAATGTACCTGGAGCCAAGAAGAGTTACGTAAAAGTTCAAAGTACAGTTAAAACGAAATAACGTCTGAAAGAAAGGAGGAATCATCATGCCGAAAGTAACGGTGTACAATCAATCCGGCTCACAAGTTGGAGATGTAGAACTCGCAGAGGCCGTATTCGGGATTACGCCAAATGAGAATGTTGTTCATGACGCAGTAGTCATGCAGCAGGCATCTCTGCGCCAGGGAACACACAAAGCAAAAACGCGTTCTGAAGTTCGCGGTGGCGGAGCGAAGCCTTGGCGGCAAAAAGGCACGGGTCGTGCACGCCATGGTTCGAATCGGTCGCCAATCTGGACAGGTGGCGGTGTAATTTTTGCCCCGACACCAAGGAATTACGGATATAAGCTGCCGAAAAAGGTCCGTCGTCTTGCGCTTCGATCTGTACTTTCGTCTAAGGTAGAGGAAGATGCACTTATCGTTGTTGACGAGCTAAGCCTCGATGTACCGAAAACGAAAGATATGGTGAAAATTCTTTCCAGCCTTTCTGCTGACCAAAAAACACTTGTTGTAACTGCAGATCATAATGAGAACCTTGTTAAGTCAGCAAATAATCTGCCAAACGTAAAAACGCTCGTCGCAAACGGCGTGAATGTTCTTGATGTAATTAACTACGACAAGGTGGTCATTACGAAAGAAGCTGTAGAGAAGTTAGAGGAGGTGCTTGGATAATGGATGCACGCGATGTGATCAGGCGCCCCGTTATTACGGAACGTTCTACAGAAATCATGGATGACAAAAAATACACGTTTGAAGTAGACGTGAAAGCCAACAAGACCCAGATCAAACAAGCGATCGAAGAGATCTTTGAAGTGAAAGTCGATAAAGTGAATACGATGAACTACAAACCGAAGTTTCGTCGTTTTGGTCGCTATGAAGGATATAAACCTGCACGTAAAAAGGCAATCGTCTCTCTCACTGATGACAGCGAAGAGATTGAAATCTTTGGTGAAGCTTAATTTTTTTGGTAAAGGAGGGAAATTATCATGGCAGTTAAACGTTTTAAACCGAAAACAGGCGGACAGCGTTTTATGACTGGAAAGGATTTTTCTGAGATTACTACAGACCGTCCTGAACGTTCCTTGCTCGCACCACTTTCAAAAAGAGCTGGACGCAATAATCATGGACGCATTACGACTCGCCATCAAGGCGGTGGTCATAAGCGGCAGTATCGAATCATTGATTTAAAGCGTAACAAGGATGGTGTTCCAGGACGGGTAGCGACGATTGAGTATGATCCGAACCGCTCGGCAAATATTGCGCTCATCCATTACGTAGATGGTGAGAAACGCTATATCCTTGCTCCGAATGGGATTGAAGTTGGGAACACTGTAATTTCTGGTTCCGAAGCGGATATTAAAGTTGGAAATGCACTTGAGCTGAAAGATATCCCCATCGGTACAACCATTCACAATATCGAGATGAGGCCCGGAAAAGGCGGCCAATTGGCACGCGCTGCCGGAGCACATGCCCAAATCCTCGGCCGCGAAGGAAAATATACGCTCGTTCGTTTGAAATCCGGAGAAAGGCGTCTCGTTCTTTCCACTTGCCGGGCAACGGTTGGCCAGGTTGGAAATCTTGAGCATGAACTGATTAATATCGGTAAAGCTGGACGCGGCCGCTGGCTCAATAAGCGCCCTGTTGTTCGTGGTTCTGCAATGAACCCTGCAGATCACCCACATGGTGGTGGTGAAGGTCGTGCACCAATCGGACGTGTGGCACCGGTATCTCCTTGGGGTCAACCAGCGGTTGGTTACAAAACACGTAAAGGAAATAAAGACACGAACAAATACATTGTTCGTCGTCGCCCTTCCAAAAAACGAAAATAATCAAGGGTCACTGGACGGTTTAGCGCCACACTATGCAAGCGAGGTTCAGATCGCTGTTAGAAGATGGCGCTACTCACGTGTTAGTGACATCTGTGAAAGGAGGCAACATGAATGGCACGCAGCCTAAAAAAAGGACCATTTGTAGATGACCATTTAATGAAAAAAGTAGAGGCTATGGATGAGAGCAACAAGCGAGTAATTAAAACGTGGTCCCGCCGTTCTACTATATTCCCGAATTTTGTTGGTCATACGATTGCCGTTTATGATGGACGTAAGCATGTACCCGTTTATATTCAGGAAGACATGGTAGGGCATAAGCTTGGTGAATTTGCGCCAACGAGAACGTATCGCGGACACGATAAAGACGATAAAAAGACAAGACGACGCTAACGAGAGAGGAGGTTCATGTAATGCAAGAAGCTAAAGCCGTGGCAAAACAAGTTCGTGTCGCTCCTCGTAAAGCACGGATGGTTATCGATTTAGTGCGTGGCAAAGACGTTGGAGAAGCTATCTCGATTTTAAGACACACACAAAGAGGCGTATCGCCAATCGTTGAGAAAGTCTTAAACTCTGCAATTGCCAATGCGGAGCATAATTACGAGCTAGAGCCCGAAAACTTAATGGTTAGCAAAGCATATGTTGATGAAGGCGTGACTTTGAAGCGATTCCGCCCAAGAGCGATGGGGCGCGCATCTCGAATCAATAAACGAACAAGTCACATTACAATTATCGTTTCAGAGAAGGAGGAGGGATAAAGCGTGGGTCAAAAAATTAATCCTATTGGTCTTCGGATTGGCGTAATCCGTGACTGGGAATCTAAGTGGTATGCCGAGAAAGAATATGCAAACTTGCTTCATGAAGACGTAAAAATTCGTGAGTATATTGAGAATCGCCTTCAAGATGCGTCATTGTCCACAATCGAAATTGAACGTGCCGCAAATCGTGTGAACATCAATATTCATACAGCAAAACCTGGTATGGTTATTGGTAAAGGTGGTTCAGAGGTAGAAACACTTCGGAAAAACCTTAACGCCATTACCGGCAAGCGCGTACACATCAATATTTCTGAAGTAAATCAAGCAGACTTGGACGCGAAGCTTGTTGCTGAGAACATTGCACGTCAATTAGAAAACCGTGTATCGTTCCGTCGTGCCATGAAGCAATCCATTCAGCGCACCATGCGTTCTGGAGCAAAAGGAATTCGTACAGAAGTGAACGGTCGTCTTGGTGGTGCAGATATGGCACGTTCTGAAAGTTATAGTGAAGGAACAGTACCATTGCATACACTACGTGCGGATATTGACTATGGAATAGCAGAAGCAGACACCACATATGGGAAGATTGGTGTAAAAATCTGGATCTACCGTGGAGAGGTCCTTCCCACGAAAGGTGATAGTACAGAGGAAGGAGGCAACTAAGCATGTTAATGCCTAAACGAGTGAAATATCGTCGTCAAATGCGTGGCCGCATGAGAGGTCGTGCCAAAGGTGGTACAGAAGTCACTTTTGGTGAGTATGGACTTCAGGCTCTCGAGCCAGCTTGGATAACAAACCGCCAAATTGAAGCCGCGCGTATTGCGATGACCCGCTACATGAAGCGTGGTGGAAAAGTATGGATCAAGATTTTCCCTGATAAGCCATATACAGCTAAACCGCTTGAAGTACGTATGGGTTCTGGTAAAGGGGCGCCCGAAGGCTGGGTTGCAGTTGTCAAACCGGGCAGAATCATGTTTGAAATTGCAGGTGTGAACGAGGAAGTTGCTCGTGAAGCGCTACGCCTTGCATCTCACAAACTTCCAATTAAGTGCAAGTTTGTGAAGCGTGAAGAAATGGGTGGTGAGGCAAATGAAGGCTGAAGAAATTAGAGATCTTACAACAGCGGAGATTGAACAAGAAACGAAGACGTTGAAAGAAGAATTGTTTAACCTCCGTTTTCAACTGGCCACCGGTCAGTTAGATAACCCTGCCCGCATCCGTGGCGTTCGCAAGAACATTGCACGAAACAATACCGTTCTACGTGAAAGAGAACTAGGAATAAACCGGGGTTAATAAAGGAGGTAACTGACAGATGGCTGAACGCAACACTCGTAAGGAGTTTACCGGTCGTGTCGTTTCCGACAAAATGGACAAAACGATCACCGTTGTTGTTGAAACGTACAAACGAGATAAGCTTTATGGGAAACGTGTCCGTTATTCTAAGAAATTTAAGGCACACGATGAGAACAATCAAGCGAAAGTAGGCGACATCGTTAAAATCATGGAAACACGTCCACTTTCCAAAGATAAATACTTCCGCCTAGTTGAAATCGTTGAAGAATCAGTGATCATCTAACACAATCTTTGGTTGAAGGGAGGCCGTGAAAATGATCCAAGAAGAATCAATGCTCAAAATTGCTGATAACTCAGGTGCTCGTGAGGTAAAATGCATTAAAGTACTTGGGGGCACTGGACGTAAAACAGCAAATATCGGTGACATGATTGTCTGTACTGTCAAAAACGCAACACCAGGCGGCGTTGTTAAGAAAAGCGAAGTTGTGCGGGCGGTTGTCGTTCGTTCACGCAGTGGCGTAAGACGTACAGACGGCTCATATATAAGATTTGATGAAAACGCCGCTGTTGTTATCCGCGATGATAAAAGTCCAAGAGGGACGCGGATCTTTGGTCCTGTTGCGCGTGAATTGCGTGATAGCCAATATATGAAAATTGTATCGTTAGCACCAGAAGTGCTTTAACAGACGCAACGTAAAACGTCGACCAGGGAGGTGCAAGCAAATGGCGCAGCAGCCAAAACTTCATGTGAAAACAGGTGACAAAGTTAAAGTAATCACCGGTAAAGATAAAGGAAAAGAAGGCGAGATTCTGAGAGCTTTTCCAAGCCAAGAGCGCGTACTTGTTGAAGGCGTTAATTATGTGAAAAAGCATACGAAGCCGACGCAAGAAAACCCGCAAGGCGGAATTTCAAACGAGGAAGCAGCTATTCACGTATCAAACGTTATGCTTATCGATCCTAAAAGCGGAGAGCCAACCCGCGTTGGTCACCAAGTGAAAGATGACAAAAAGGTACGTGTTGCAAAAAAATCCGGTGAAGTCATCGATAAGTAATGTTTGCTGAAAGGAGGTCCTAGAGAATGAACGCTATGAAAGAACGTTATAAAGGTGAAATTGTGCCACGTCTGCATGAGCAATTCAACTATTCCACGGTCATGGCCGTTCCAAAGATCGAGAAAGTTATCATTAATACGGGCGTTGGTGAAGCTGTTTCTAACCCCAAAACACTTGATAACGCGATAGAAGAGCTATCCCTCATCACGGGTCAAAAACCAGTTGTGACAAAAGCAAAGAAATCTATCGCAGGTTTCAAATTACGTGAAGGTAATCCAATCGGAGCGAAAGTAACTTTACGCGGGACGCGTATGTATGACTTCCTTGAGAAGTTAATCCATGTATCCCTGCCGCGTGTCCGGGATTTTCGCGGGATTTCAAACAAAGCATTTGATGGACGTGGGAACTATACCCTTGGTGTTAAAGAACAATTAATTTTTCCAGAGATTGAATACGACAAAATCGATAAGGTCCGTGGTATGGACATCGTAATTGTTACGACTGCGGAAACTGATGAAGAAGCAAAAGCATTGCTTACAGAAATCGGAATGCCTTTCCAACGATAAATTTAAGTGCAAAATTTAAAGGAGGGAAAGTACTTTTGGCAAGAAAATCAATGGTTGTCAAACAGCAAAAACCACAGAAGTTCAAAGTTCGTGAATATACACGTTGTGAACGTTGTGGACGCCCAAATGCCGTTTTTCGCAAATTCAAGCTGTGCAGGATTTGTTTCCGCGATCTTGCTCATAAAGGCCAGATTCCTGGTGTCAAAAAAGCTAGCTGGTAAAGCCCGAGAGAGGGAAGGAGGTTCATTAATATGGTTATGACAGATCCGATTGCAGATATGCTAACGAGAATTCGCAACGCCAATACTGTGCAGCATGACAAGCTGGAACTTCCAGCATCCAACGTAAAGAAAGAAGTTGCACAGATCCTTAAACGAGAAGGTTATGTTCGCGATGTCGAATTCGTAGACGATAAGAAACAAGGGGTTATCCGTATTTTCCTTAAGTACGGTCATGGGAATGAACGTGTAATCTCAGGGTTGAAAAGAATTAGCAAGCCAGGATTGCGCGTTTATGCAAAAGCAGATGAAATTCCTCGTGTATTAAACGGATTGGGAATTGCTGTGATTTCAACATCAACAGGTGTAATTACTGATAAAGAAGCACGTCAAAGAAAAGTTGGCGGCGAAGTACTCGCTTACGTATGGTAAAGAGGGAGGTGCGATAGAAATGTCACGAGTCGGTGTGAATCCATTAACGGTACCAGACGATGTAACGATTACATTGGATGGTCAACAAGTGACAGTCAAAGGTCCTAAAGGGGAATTGTCTCGTCAGTTTAATTCAGATATCTCCATTAGCCTTGAAGATGGTGTGCTTACGACAACTCGCCCATCTGACCACAAGGATCATCGATCCATGCACGGTACGGTAAGAAGCTTGATTGGAAACATGGTCGAAGGGGTTACGAAAGGTTTCGAAAAAAGCCTTGACCTTGTTGGGGTCGGATACCGCGCTACGAAATCTGGAGATAAGCTCATACTCAATATTGGGTACTCTCATCCGGTTGAAATCAAAGAAGTTGAGGGCATTGAGTTTGAAGTCCCATCAAATAATAAGGTGCTTGTGAAAGGAATCGATAAGCAGCTCGTAGGAGCGGTTGCTTCTGATATTCGTTCACGTCGTACACCTGAACCTTATAATGGCAAAGGTGTTCGCTACACAGGCGAACAGGTTCGAAGCAAAGAAGGTAAAACTGGTAAGTAAAAGCATCATTTTCTTCCTAGTGGTTGATAAATGGAAGAAAGGAGGAGGTCACTTATGGCAAAAAAGGTCAGTAAACAAGCAGCTCGCAAGCGTCGTCACAATAGCATGCGTCTCAAGATTAAAGGTACACCTGATTGCCCGCGATTGAATGTTTATCGTTCGACAAAGCATGTCTATGCACAGCTGATTGATGATACCAAAGGCGAGACATTAGCAGCTGCTTCAACCATGGATAATGAACTTAATTCAAAAAACGGTGGTAACGTCGAGGCTGCAAAGGAAGTTGGCGCACTCGTTGCTAAGCGTGCAAAAGAAAAAGGTTATGAAACAGTCGTTTTTGACCGCGGTGGTTTTGTCTATCATGGCCGCGTTTCAGCGCTTGCCGATGCTGCTCGTGAGGAAGGCTTGAAATTTTAAAGCAAGAAGGAGGGACAATCGATGAACATTGATCCAAATAAGCTGGACCTTGAAGAAAACGTTGTAGCCATCAATCGTGTTGCTAAGGTGGTTAAAGGTGGCCGCAGCTTCCGATTCGCAGCTATTGTTGTAGTCGGAGATCGTAATGGCCATGTCGGTTTTGGTATGGGTAAAGCAAATGAAGTACCAGAAGCGATCCGCAAAGCGGTTGAAAATGGGAAGAAAAGCCTTATTGAGGTGCCACGTGTTGGAACAACGATCCCGCACGAACTTGTTGGACACTATGGTGCAGGAAAGGTTTTGCTCAAACCAGCTAGTGAAGGTACTGGAATCATTGCTGGGGGGCCTGTACGTGCCGTACTGGAGCTCGGCGGTGTAAATGATATCCTTTCAAAATCACACGGATCTAACAATCCAATCAATATGGTAAGAGCTACATTAGAAGGTCTAAGCTCATTGAAAACCGCAGAAAACGTCGCTAGACTTCGTGGAAAAAGCGTCGAAGAATTGCGAGGATAGGAGGGAATACAGGTGGCTAATAAACTGGAGATCACCCTCAAACGTAGCCTCATTGGTCGTCCGGAAGACCAATGTGTAACTGTTCGAACACTCGGGCTTCGTAAATTGCACCACTCGGTGATTCAAAACGACGATCCCGCTATCCGCGGTATGGTTAATAAGGTATCTCACCTTGTAAATGTCAAAGAAATCAACGGTTAATACAATAGGCAGGCAGGAGGTGTGAAAGAAATGAAACTACACGATTTGAAACCAGCAGCCGGCTCACGCCAAAGACGCATCCGCGTCGGTCGTGGAAACGGCGCTAAACGTGGGTTAACTTCTGGTAGAGGTGAACACGGTCAGAAATCTCGTTCCGGAGGAAACGTACGCCCAGGGTTTGAAGGTGGCCAGAACCCGATTTATAAACGTTTGCCAAAACGAGGATTTACAAACCCAACTGAGAAAACGTACGCTGTTGTGAACGTAGAGACCCTCAATCGTTTTGAAGGGGGTACAGAAGTAACACCGGAGCTTTTGATTGAAACAGGCATTGTGAAAAAAGTAAATGACGGAGTTAAGATCCTTGGTGATGGCAATTTAGACACAAAATTGACGGTTAAAGCCAACAAATTTTCTGCCTCTGCAGTAAAAGCCATTGAAGCAGCCGGCGGTCAAACAGAGGTGGTCTAATGTTTAAGGCACTCGCCAATATATTTCGAGTAACGGATCTGCGCCGGAAGATTTTCTTCACCCTGCTCATGCTTATCGTCTACCGCATAGGAACGTTTATCCCTATCCCTGGCTCTGATAGCGAGGTATTGCAGTTTCAAGGTGAAGCAAGTGCTTTCGGTTTCCTTGATACGTTTGGTGGTGGTGCGTTGGGGAACTTCTCTATTTTCGCGATGGGTGTTTTCCCCTACATTACTGCATCAATCGTCGTTCAGCTTTTGAGAATGGATGTTGTTCCAAAGTTTACGGAGTGGTCGAAGCAAGGGGAGGCAGGACGAAGGAAGCTGGCACAGTTTACCCGTTACTTTACTGTTGTGTTGGCGTTTGTCCAGGCCTTGGCCATGTCCATTGGTTTTAACGCACAATTTGAAGGACTTATTCCTGATCCCGGTATCGACACTTACCTACTTATTGCTCTTATCATGACTGCAGGAACGACTTTTTTAATGTGGTTAGGGGAGCAAATTACAGCAAAGGGTGTAGGCAACGGGATTTCGATTATGATCTTTGCTGGTATTGCGGCAGGTATTCCAAATGGCATTAACCAGATCTATGCCACTCAAATCGAAGGGGCAGGCGAAGAATTGTTTATGGGAATCATAACGGTTCTGCTGCTGGCACTTGCTGTATTGCTTATCGTTACCGGTGTGGTATTTGTACAGCAAGCGATTCGTAAAGTCGCGATTCAGTACGCAAAGAGAGTGGTTGGCAGGGAGTCTACTGCGGGTGCTCAATCCACCCACTTGCCATTGAAAGTTAACTCCGCAGGGGTTATTCCAGTCATCTTCGCCATGGCTTTGTTCATCTTTCCGCCAACGGTTGCGAGCTTTCTCGGTGAAGATAATGCTATTGCTCAATGGGTTATTCAAAACTTCGATTATACGCAGCCGGTAGGGGCATTTGTCTATGTTGGCCTCATTATTGCCTTCACGTATTTTTATACGTTCGTACAAGTTAATCCAGAACAAATGGCTGAGAACTTGAAGAAGCAAGGCGGCTATGTCCCTGGAATTAGACCTGGAAAAACAACGGAAACGTATATCCGTCATATCCTTTATCGCCTTACCTTCGTCGGCTCATTGTTTTTGGCTACTGTTGCCATCATTCCGGTTTTCTTCACCACTCAACTTGGATTACCGGAAACAATTCAAATTGGTGGTACCGGTCTACTCATCGTGGTAGGTGTAGCTCTTGATACAATGAAACAAATTGAAGGCCAGTTAATCAAACGAAGTTACAAAGGCTTCATTAAGTAAGAGTCGAGGCCGATGTTCATGAAAGAATTACCAGGATTGTGATGATAGGAGAGGTAAGATGGATTTGATTTTAATGGGACTGCCAGGGGCTGGGAAAGGTACACAGGCTGTAACCATTAGTGAAGAGTACCAGATTCCGCACATTTCCACTGGCGATATGTTCAGAGCCGCCATCAAAGATGAGACGGAACTAGGGAAACAAGCGAAAAGTTATACAGACGCCGGCGAACTTGTACCGGATGAAGTTACGATTGGCATTGTTCGTGAACGTTTAGCCCAAGACGATTGTGCGGAAGGCTTTCTTCTTGATGGTTTCCCGAGAACGATAGCACAGGCACAAGCTTTAGAGGAGATTCTTAGCGACCTCAATCGTTCGATTGACTTTGTCATTAACATCGACGTCTCTAAGGAGAAGTTGATTGAGCGATTGGCTGGACGTCGAGTTTCCCCAACTTCCGGTCAAACGTATCACGTAGAGTATAACCCGCCTAAAGTGGACGGAGTTTGCGATGTTGATGGGAGCACATTAATTCAACGTGAAGACGATAAACCGGAAAAGGTAAAAAAGCGTTTAGAAGTGAATATTGAGCAGACACAGCCGCTTGTTGATTTTTATAGCGAGAAGGGCTATCTTCGAAATATAGATGGAAATCAAACGATTGAGCAGGTGCAAGATGACATTGTAAGGTTGTTAGAAGGTTTGCGTGCATGATCATTTGTAAAACTGAACGTGAATTAGAGATTATGCGACGTGCCGGTCAAATTGTAGCTGAAACCCATCATGAGCTTAAAAGTCACATTAAACCAGGGATAACTACAGGAGATCTTGATCGAATCGCGGATGATCTGATAAGATCATATGATGCCATTCCTTCATTCAAAGGCTATCATGGATTTTCCGGGAGCGTCTGCACATCCGTAAATGAAGAACTCGTTCACGGAATACCGGGAAATCGAGTGTTAAAGGACGGAGATATCATATCGATTGATATCGGCGCAAAAATTCAAGGTTATCATGGTGATTCTGCTTGGACGTACCCGGTAGGGACAATTACCGCTGAAAATGAGAAACTCTTGGATGTTACCCGGAATGCCTTGTACAAAGGTCTTGCGGAAGCAAAACCTAAAGTTAGGCTCTCTAATATCTCTCATGCGATACAAACGTTCGTGGAAGATCATGGGTTCTCCGTTGTAAGGGAGTATGTCGGACATGGGGTTGGTCAAGACTTACATGAAGATCCGCAAATCCCGCACTTTGGTCCGCCAGGCAAAGGTCCTCGCCTTAAACCTGGAATGGTGCTTGCCATTGAGCCCATGGTTAATATGAAGGAGCGTTATGTTCACACCCTGGATGACAATTGGACAGTGGTTACAACAGATGGCAAAAACTGCGCACATTTTGAACACACGATCGCGATTACAGAGTCAGGATATGAGATATTGACTCAAGCTTAATCAAGAGGGTCATGGTGATGAAAAGAGCCCCTGAACTTGGAGAGATCGTGCAGGCCTGGTGGCCGGGATTATTCATCGTGATTCGTCTGATTGACGCTCGTTTTGTGTTACTGGCAGATGGCGACGACGAACGTTCAGCCGCGCAAAGAAGAAAAACATCAACCATGTACGGTCTCTAAAGTATATTTCACAGTTCAGTGAAATATAGCCTGGAGGGAACCGGTCGTGTAATCAATGCCAAGTTGCCACGGGTTGATGCAGTTTCGTAGAGAGCAACCTGATATAATGAAGGGAGGAGAGCAATCCATGGCCAAAGATGATGCGATTGAAGTTGAAGGCACAGTTATTGAGCCTTTACCAAACGCCATGTTCAGGGTAGAACTGGAGAATGGTCATCGAATACTCGCGCACGTTTCTGGTAAAATTCGTATGCATTTTATTCGTATTTTACCTGGTGATAAGGTTACAGTGGAACTTTCTCCATATGACCTATCTCGAGGAAGAATCACTTATCGATATAAATAAATGAACGCAGAACGAGGTTCTGATTTGCATGATAAGCCTCCCTTAGGATGCCGATCATGAAGGAGGGAAAGAGAATGAAGGTCAGACCGTCCGTAAAACCCATATGTGAACGATGCAAAATTATTCGCCGTAGAGGCACGGTTATGGTGATTTGTTCAAACCCTAAGCATAAACAAAAACAAGGTTAACATTAAAGGAGGTGCACGTTTTTGGCACGTATTTCAGGAGTAGACGTTCCCCGTGACAAGCGAGCTGTTATTTCACTTACCTATGTATATGGAATCGGGAAAAGCAGTGCGAAGCAGATTCTTGAAGAAGCAAATGTCCCAGCGGAAACGCGCGTTCGTGATCTGACTGATGAAGAACTTGGCCGCATTCGTACAGCTGTAGGAAACTACACTGTTGAAGGGGATCTTCGGAGAGAACGGTCTCTTAATGTCAAGCGCTTGATTGAAATCGGATCTTATCGCGGAATCCGTCATCGCCGTAACCTTCCTGCACGCGGACAGAGCACAAAAAACAATTCCAGGACGGCAAAAGGTCCTCGGAAGACCATCGCGAACAAGAAAAAGTAAAGGAGGTTTGTAAACCATGGCTAAACCGAAGACAACAACTCGTAAGCGTCGCCAGCGTAAACAGGTGGATTCGGGTATTGCTCATATTCGTTCCACATTTAACAATACGATTGTTACGATTACTGATATGCAAGGCAATGCACTATCTTGGGCTAGTGCTGGTAACTTGGGATTCAAAGGTTCACGTAAATCAACGCCTTTTGCCGCGCAGATGGCTGCAGAAAACGCTGCTAAAACTGCGATGGATCACGGCATGAAGAGTGTAGAAGTAGCTGTCAAAGGCCCTGGCGCAGGCCGTGAAGCCGCTATTCGTTCATTACAGGCAACAGGTCTTGAAGTGAATGTCATCCGTGATGTCACACCTGTACCTCATAACGGCTGCCGCCCCCCAAAACGTCGTAGAGTGTAACACCATAGAGGTTTAAAAAACCGCTCCCTGTCAATAATGGTTAGACGAGGTAAGCACCGGATGGTGTAGTCAAACACTGCCTAAAGGCACATGCGGGGCACATGTCCCGGATGCTGACGTTTTAAGGAGGGTACCAATAGAATGATTGAAATCGAAAAGCCGAGCATTGAAACGATTGAAGTCAGCGAGGACGCCAAGTACGGAAAGTTTGTTGTCGAGCCGCTTGAACGTGGTTATGGTACGACATTGGGGAACTCCTTGCGTCGAATCCTGTTATCCTCCCTACCGGGGTCAGCAGTTACAAATATTCAAATTGATAGTGTTCTTCACGAGTTCTCTACGATCGAGGGTGTTGTTGAAGACGTTACGACGATCATTTTAAATTTGAAAAAGCTGGCCCTCAATATCCATTCCGATGATGAAAAGGTGCTCGAGATTGATGCAAATGGTGAAGGTGTCGTGACCGCACGTGATATCAATCACGATAGCGATGTGGATATTCTTAACCCTGATCTGCACATTGCAACGTTAACAAGCAATTCGCAGTTTCATATGAGAATGACTGCCCAGCGCGGCCGCGGTTATGTACCTGCTGAAGGGAATAATCATGATGATCTGCCGATAGGTGTACTCCCGATCGATTCGATCTTTACACCTGTAGAACGAGTGAATTTCCAAGTAGAAAACACCCGTGTCGGTCAAATCACCAATTATGATAAACTTACGCTTGATGTTTGGACCGATGGCAGCATCCGTCCTGAAGAAGCAGTTTCCCTTGGTGCTAAAATCATGAATGAACACCTGAACATCTTTATTGGTTTGACAGATCAAGCGCAAAATGCGGAGATCATGGTGGAAAAAGAGGAAGACCAAAAAGGAAAAGTGCTTGAAATGACAATTGAAGAACTGGATCTATCTGTACGTTCTTACAATTGTTTAAAACGAGCTGGAATTAATACCGTGCAAGAGCTCACTCAGAAATCAGAAGAAGATATGATGAAGGTGCGCAATCTTGGACGTAAATCGTTAGAAGAAGTACAAGAAAAGCTTGGAGAACTGGGGCTGGGACTTCGCAACGAAGAGTAAGCCTCTCCGAAGCTTTTGATCAAAGGAGGGGAATGGCAATGGCTTACAGAAAACTGGGAAGAGATAGTTCTGCACGTAAAGCATTATTTCGTGATCTTGCAACCGACTTGTTGATCAACGAAAAAATTGTAACGACGGAGGCAAAAGCAAAAGAACTCCGCCCACTGGTTGAAAAAACAATCACCCTTGGCAAACGTGGAAATCTCCACTCCCGTCGTCAGGCGGCATCTTTTATTCGCGATGAAGTTGCGAATGAAGAAGAAGGTCAAAATGCGATTCAGAAGTTGTTTGACGATATCGGGCCACGTTATGAAGATCGTCAAGGTGGCTATACACGCATCATCAAAATGGAACCGCGTAAAGGCGATGGCGCTCCGATGGCTGTCATCGAACTCGTGTAAAACGGTTAGAGGGGCAGGACGACGATTTCGTCACTGTCCTTTTTTAATATGGGCATGAGCTGACAGGGCAGCTCACATTTTATATACTTATAATACAATCTTAATATTACATAGGTAGAGAAGGAGGATCAGCATTGCAGCCAATCATTATTTGTGATCAACTGTTCTTTCGTTATCAGGAAGAGCAGGAATGGATCTTACATAATTTCAGCTTGCAAGTCAATAAAGGTGATTGGATAGCAGTGCTGGGCACCAATGGTTCAGGAAAATCGACCTTTGCGCGTATGCTAAACGGATTATTACAGCCTGAGTCTGGAACCGTAACGGTCGCGGGGTATGAAGTCGCTGATGAGGAAAAAATTTGGAACGTTCGGCAAAAAGCGGGGATGGTTTTTCAAAATCCAGATCATCAGTTTGTTGCGGCCACGGTTCAGGATGATATTGCTTTTGGACTTGAAAATGCTGGGATTGAACGCCGGGAGATGTTGCAACGCATTGATGAAGTATCGAAAAGGGTAGGAATCGAAGATTTGCTTACAGCCGAGCCACATCGTCTTTCAGGCGGGCAGAAGCAAAGAGCTGCGATTGCCGGGATTATCGCTTTACGGCCAGATATTATGATTTTTGATGAAGTTACTTCTATGCTTGATCCTAAGGGACGGGCAGAAGTGATGGAGACGATGAAAGATTTAAATCGTGCTGGTATTTCGATGATCATGATTACACACGATCTGGAAGAGGCGCTTATGGCAGATCGGGTGATTTTTATGGAAAAAGGGAAAACGATAAGGGATCGCACTGTTCATGATTTTTTCCAAGACCCTGATTTTTTAAAAACACGGAATTTCACATTACCTTATTTCTTAGAAATGCAGGTAGCATTGAAAAAGCATGGGGTATTGCTGGGTAACTTGTCATTAAGTGAAAGTGAGTGGGTGGATCGGTTATGCGCATTACCTTCCGAGATGTAAGTTATACGTACATGATCGGTTCTCCATTTGAAAAAAAAGCGCTGGATGCTGTGAATTTGACGCTCTCCTCGCAAACATTTACAGGGGTTGTCGGCAGCACGGGCTCAGGAAAATCAACGTTAATGCAATTGATCAATGGTCTGTTATTACCGACAACAGGTCAGGTGCAAAACGGAGATTTTATTCTACATCGGAAGTCGAAACGAAAATATGTCAAACAGGTAAGGCGACAAGTAGGAATGGTATTTCAGTATCCAGAGCACCAACTGTTTGGATCTACAGTTGAAGAGGATATGTTATTTGGTCCTAAACATCTAGGGTTAGACATAGAAAAGAGCCGCCAGCGCTTTCCTGATCTCCTTGAGCTTGTTGGGCTTGGTGAAGAAATACTTCCGTATTCCCCATTCAGCTTAAGTGGCGGTCAAATGCGGAGGGTCGCGATAGCGGGGGTGCTTGCCACTCATCCTAAAGTGCTTATTCTAGATGAACCTGCAGCGGGTCTTGATCCGGCTGGTCACCGTGCCTTGCTTGATTTGCTAAGAGACTGGCATGATCAACATGGTCTTACCACGGTACTTGTCACCCATGATATGGAAGATGCTGCTCGATATGCGGATGAAATCGTCGTGATGGACGAAGGAAAACCAGTAATTAGCGGAGCCCCTACAGATGTGTTTCGTCAAGCCGATCAGCTTGCCGGCCTTGGTTTGGATGTGCCTGCGTCAGTACGAGTGAGCCGGGCGATGCAAGCGGCAGGATGGGAAGTTGCTGATACTTTGCTGGAACCAGAAGCATTGGCTGGCGTCGTTATAGATCAGTTGTCAACGGTAAGGAAAGAGGGGTAACCATCCATGTTGCAAAATATCGTAATTGGTCAATATGTCCCGGTGACGTCTCCCTTGCACAGACTTGATTCAAGATCGAAACTGATTTCTTTACTTGCCCTTGCCGTCATTGTATTTTTGGCGAACGAATTTTGGAGCTACTTAGCGTTACTAGCGACAGTTGTACTATTTGTGGCACTCTCCCGTGTCCCTTTGCGCTTTTTTGTGAAAGGACTATTTCCTGTTTTCATTTTAATTGTATTTACGTTTTTATTGCATGCTTTTTTTACAAATGAAGGATACGTACTTTTTTCGATTCTCGGCTTTTCGATTTATAGTGGAGGAATCGAGCAAGGGGTTTTTATCGCAATCCGGATAGGCTCGCTTGTGATCTTAGCTTCGTTGTTGACGCTAACAACGAAACCGATTGATTTAACCGATGGGTTTGAGTTTTTTTTACGTCCATTCAAACGTTTCGGCCTCCCTGCCCATGAGATGGCTTTAATGATGTCGATTAGTATTCGTTTAATTCCAACGTTGTTGTTAGAAGCAGATCGAATTATGAAAGCACAGGCAGCACGTGGGGCGGACTTCACGAAAGGGACAATGAAAACACGGCTGGAAACGATGACGGCCTTTATCATCCCATTATTCGTACGCTCGTTTAAACGGGCAGAAGATATGGCAACAGCTATGGATGCGCGCGGGTATCGCGGTGGAGAAGGCCGCACGAAATTACGTGTTTTACAATGGAGACTTCAGGATACCATTGCCTGCATAGTTGTTGGGGGCGTAGGGGTCGTTCTGGCCATACTTCGGGATTTTTAAAGGAGGGCGGTATATGGCACGCTGGAAAGCAACGATCGCGTATGACGGCACAAATTTCTCTGGCTGGCAAGTACAACCTGAGAAACGTACGGTGCAAGGTGAACTTGAAAAAGGATTAACGAGGTTACATAAGGGCAAAAAAATAAGTGTTTTCGGTTCTGGTCGTACCGATGCGCAGGTACATGCTCGCGGACAAGTGGTTCACTTCGATTCCACTTTGGCCATTGCTCCTGAGCGTTGGCCGTATGCGCTCGCGGGTGTATTACCCCCAGACATCCAGGTACGCGATGCAAAAGTCGTATCAGAGGATTTTCACGCCCGCTTTGATGCGGTGGCCAAGGAGTATCGGTACTTCCTCCATGTTGGCTCTGAGCGTGATGTGTTCCAGCGTCAGTACGTTTACCACGTCTATGCGAAGGAGTTTGATACAGGGGCTGTAAAACGTGCTCTGCAGCATTTAGAAGGCGAGCATGATTTCTCTTCTTTTTGTGCAAGCAATACTTATGTGCAAAATAAGGTCCGCTTGTTAGAACAGGTTACGTTGGTACGAATGAGAGAAGGAGCTTGGTATTTTCATTTTAGAGGGGAAGGTTTTCTTTATAATATGGTACGGATCATTGTAGGGACGGCCATTGAAATCGGCCTTCATCGACGCCCTTCTAATGATATGGCGCGCATTTTACATTCAAAGGATCGCCGGGAAGCGGGAGTAACAGCGCCTGGTCATGGATTGTTTTTATGGAGTGTCGATTATGGGCCTTAAAAGCGTTCGTTCCGGTGCTTTTGCTTATTGACATTGGTCTGAAAATAGGATACGATGTTAGTTGGCATTTCGTCCTCCACAAGCCCCGGAGTATGAAATATATGATCGATGAATGAAATAAATGATTTGGAGATTTTTTGATATAAGGAGGTACCCCCATGCGGACGACATACATGGCGAAAGCAGATGAAATTGAACGCAAATGGTACGTCATCGATGCTGAAGGAAAACGTCTCGGACGTCTTGCAAGCGAAGTCGCTGCGATTTTGCGTGGAAAATATAAACCAGAATTCACGCCACACGTGGATACAGGTGATCATGTCATTATCATTAATGCAGAGAAGGTTGAACTCACCGGTAAGAAGTGGACGGATAAATTATATTACCGTCACAGCGGATATAAAGGCGGCCTGAAAGCAACAAGAGCGATTGATATGAACAAAAACAAGCCAGTGAAAATGGTTGAGCTTGCCATACAAGGTATGCTTCCGAAAAATGCACTTGGCCGCAAAACCATCAAGAAATTACACGTATATGAAGGCCCAGAACACAAACACGAAGCACAAAAACCAGAAGCTTATGAGCTTCGCGGATAAATAAAAGGAGGGTTTGAATTGGCTTCATTGCAATATTACGGAACGGGTCGACGTAAAAACTCTGTTGCCCGTGTATTCCTTTCCCCAGGGAATGGCAAAGTAACGATCAATAAGCGAGACATCGATGACTACTTCAATTACGAAACACTCAAAACAGTCGTCAAGGAGCCACTTGCTGAAACTGGAACGGAAGGTCAATATGACTTGAAGATCACCACACATGGTGGCGGTTATACAGGACAAGCTGGCGCAATTCAACTAGGTGTTGCCCGTGCTTTACTTGAAGTAGATCCTGAATATCGTAAAGTGCTTAAAGACAACGGCTATCTTACACGCGACTCCAGAATGAAAGAGCGTAAGAAATACGGTCTTAAGTCTGCACGCCGTGCACCACAATTCTCGAAGCGTTAAGAAAGCTTTTCACATCAAAGGGTTTGCCCTCTTTGCTCTTATGGAGCAGGGAGGGCTTTTTGTTTGGTATTAAGGAAAATATGGCATCTCAATAAAAAGGGGCATGAGTAATGAAAAAACGTCATTTTCAACACTGTCCATCGAAAAATAGAGATAGGTGTAAAAAAGAATCATTTTAAAATGTATTTTGCACCCATGGTATGAAATCCACCTTGGTGGAATAAATACAACTTTATCGGCCAACCTAAGTTCTGTCTCGCCTCTAGTGTTTGCGTAGAGTCAAGGAAATATTAATTTTTTGGAGATTTTGCGTGTGTTATGCCTCTCCTGCTGTTTCCAACATCGATACTTTTATTTAAATCAGGAATTTTTAGCTTTTCATTATTGGAGCCTCAACCCAAGAAGAGCTTCTGCTCTGAAGGCTGAAAAATGATCCAGTTGGAGTTTCAGCTTTTGAGTTGTTCAAATGATTTGTCCATGGAGCCTTACCTCATGATGAATTCGTGAGAAGTCCTTTTGAACATATGGGGCATTGTATCAAGCAACGTATGACAAACATAGAACGAAATTGCAGCGGATCATTGGCGTGGCGCTGTTGACGATCTTTTCCTTCTTCGTCCTTCCTTTCCCAGACATGATTCTTGTCCTTTCACTCATACTAATCATGAGGGGGGCAAGCATGGGGTCTGTCGTTTCTTTTCAAGAGCATAAGCGTTTGAAGGACTGGGAAGTGGAGAAGAAGTTACTGCACACATTGAGTATGGAAGACATGGTTTATGCTTCCGAGAAATACCTTGTCCCTGTATGTGATTCCTTTCAGTTTCGGCACTCGTTTTTGGAAGAAATTTGTATGGATGTAGCCATTGAAACGTTTTTAACTGCGGCAAAAAAAGGAATGTCGTCAGCAGAGCCATCCAGCATGGATGAAGATCATCTTAAACAGAGAACAAATGAGCTTGAAATTTTTATTAACGATTGGATTCAGGAGGAGAATTTGGATCGTAATAAAATTGCAAGCGGTGCCGAAGCTTATGTGCAACACTGGTGGCAAACAGGTTTCAAAACCGGTAAAAATCGCGCACGACTTCGACTTTGAGACGGGCATACACCCGTCCTTTTTTTCATATTATGGACTATCCCTCGGTAAAGGATGTTACGTATGAAGAAAAAATTCTGGCTTATCTCTCCACTGATTGCATTCCTTTTCGTTATCGTGATGTATAGTATTTTTTCCACTGATTGGACGGAAAATACAAGCGGTCTCAATTTGCCGTTAAGTGGCCAGGTGATTGTCATCGACCCCGGTCATGGCGGAGTGGATGGCGGTTCAAGCTCCAAAGAGGGTCTCATGGAAGATGAAGTGGCGTTGGATATTGCCTTTAAGCTTAGGGATTACTTACAATCAGCTGGTGCACTTGTTTTGATGATAAGAGAAGAAGATACTGATTTAGCAGCCCCTTCCACAGAGGGATTACGGAATCGAAAGGTAGAAGATTTGCAAAAACGTGTACAAATGATTAATGATTCAGGCAGCGATTTTTTTATCAGTTTGCACCTCAATGCGGGCCCTTCTACAAGTTGGCGCGGTGCTCAAACGTTTTATAACCCAAGCTTTAGTGAAAGCCAAGTAATGGCAGAGGTCGTTCAGGGAGAAATGACTCGCCAGTTAGAAAATACGAACCGCAAGGCAGCAGGAGTGAACAATATTTATATGCTTGATCATACAGAAATTCCCGGTTTATTAATTGAAGCGGGTTTCCTTTCGAATCCCGAGGAAGCAAGGAACTTCCAAGATGAACAATATTTGGATCGAATGGCTGCCTCCATATACCAAGGGTTGGTACGATATCATGATTCGGAAGAATAAATTTGCAATCATATCAATTAAATCCTATTCTTGAGGTGTGATATAATATAGACAGATTGATATCAGCCTTAAAGGAAGGTGTTAATGTTGTTACAGGAGCAAGACATTATTGAGGTTCTGAAACCTATTCAGGATCCCGATGTGAAAAAAAGCATCGTGGAAATCGGCGGGGTCCGGGAGATTAACATAAAAGATGATGGCAGCGTGAGCTTGAAAATTGCTTTGGCCCAGACTGGAACCGGCGGGCAAATGAAAGTGCAGCAAGATATCGTTGCGGTTGTCAAGGAGG
Organism: Geomicrobium halophilum; assembly: GCF_014207655.1. Taxonomy (GTDB): domain Bacteria; phylum Bacillota; class Bacilli; order Bacillales; family Marinococcaceae; genus Geomicrobium; species Geomicrobium halophilum. The sequence goes on from NZ_JACHHJ010000007.1 coordinate 62,802, forward strand.
CGGGGGCTGAAAGCGTAGGTCTTCGTTTTGAGCAATTATCACAAGAGGAAATGGATCAGCATATCGATCCGGGGCAACAAAAAGAAGATGCGGGACTCTTAGATGAAAATAACGACGTGAACTTTATAGCTGTTGCAAGTGGTAAAGGCGGCGTTGGAAAGTCAACAGTATCTGTAAATCTCGCTGTTGCACTTGCCCGTGAAGGGAAGAATGTAGGAATTATTGATGCTGACATTTATGGTTTCAGTGTTCCGGATATGATGGGGATTGAAACTCGTCCAACGGTTAAAGGAGATAAAATATATCCAGTCGAGCGTTATGGGGTCAAAGTGATTTCCATGGGCTTTTTCGTAGAGGATAATGCTCCCGTCATTTGGCGTGGCCCTATGCTCGGAAAAATGCTTACGAACTTTTTTAAAGAAGTAGAGTGGGGTGATCTCGATTACCTTATCTTGGACTTGCCGCCTGGCACTGGGGACGTGGCCCTTGACGTACATTCAATGCTGCCTGAATCTGATGAAATTATCGTTACCACGCCACACGCAACAGCTGCATTTGTAGCTGCACGTGCGGGGGCAATGGCGATTAAAAGTAACCACCGCGTCCTTGGTGTTATTGAAAACATGGCATATTACGAGAGCCAATCAGGTGAAAAAGAGTATGTATTTGGACAAGGCGGGGGCGAACGATTAAGCGAAGAGCTTAAGACTGAATTGCTCGGTCAAGTGCCGCTGGGTCAACCGACGATCGATGATGACGATTTTGCTCCCTCGGTTTATGAAAGAGAACATCCGATCGGAAAAATTTATGAAAATATTGCTAGCCGTGTCATTGAACAGAAAGAGCAAAGAATTAAATCTCCATTTGAATAATACAATGAAGGTGAGGCCTTTTGATTAGGCCTCACCTTTTCATTTAAGGGCCTCCATTTCCGCCGCCGGCGTTTTCTTGACCTCCCTGTTGATCCCCGCTTTCACTGTCTTCTTGGTTGCCGCTATCTTCCTGAGAACCGCCACCTTCTTGTTGTTGCTGCTCGATTAAATCGGAAAGTTTCGATTGAAAGCTTGGATTATCAAAAGCTTCTTCAATGGCCGTTTGCATCTCTTCTCGATATGTTGAGCTGCTAAATAATTGTAAATTCGCTTGCTGCATTTTCGGATCCTGCATAATTCCCATCATCATGTCTTGATATTCCGGGTCTTTCATTAAGCGTTTCAAGATGTCTTCATTTTCTTGCTGCATGCTATCCGCAATGTTTTTTTGGAAATCAGGTTGTTGCATGATTTCTTGAAAATATTGCTGTCCTTCATCGGAAGTGAGGGTGTTTTGCACGGTCTCTTGGACGAAATCCTGGTCCATAAGCACTGATTCTTGAAATTCTTCGTCCGTTAAAATGTCTTCTAAGGCAGCTTGGCCGTCTTCGGTTTTTAAAACGTCGATGACCATCTCCTTCGTATCTTCGTATTCTTGGGACTGAGCTGTTCCTCCACCTTGATTTTCGAATGCAGCACATCCACTTATAAGTAAAAATAATAGCATGAGGAATAGTGTGTACACCTTTTTCATACCGTGGCCCCTTTCCCAGTGTTTCTTTTACTATGAAGCATTGCATGACAAAATATGTGCGAACTAGTATTTTTACGTCACGATTGATACAATCGGAGTGGTTTGATTACGGAAGATGTAAGGGATGATCGTGTGAATTCTAGAAAAGTCGTTTTTTTATTTTTTTCGACGATGCTTGTTGCTGCAGTTGGCGGCACGATCGTAGGTGTGACACTGAATTATGAAGCTTACGTTGGGGACGGGTTCGCCAATTTCTTCTTCGGTCTAATCTGGATGCTTGGCGCCTGTGCAGCCATTAGTGCGACCGCACAGATGGGATTTTTTGCTTACCTGACCTTAAACCGGTTAGCACTTTCATTGTTTAAAACCAAAAAACTTTGGAATAGGGTTCAAATTTTTTTGGTCGCTTTTGTGTTCTTTGATTTATTTTATTTTCGTTATCTCGCTTATGCCTCTGAGGGTGATTCATTGGCTGGATATTTGATCACACCAACGTTACTGTTGATCTATGCTGCCATCGTTGCGTACTTCAAGCAGCGAGAAACACATAGCGGGGCATTTATCCCTGCACTATTCTTTATGTATGTGATCACGACGATTGAATGGATACCTGCCCTCATTATTCCCGAAGTCGATGGAACATCGTGGGTCTGGATCTATCTTGCACCGTTATTAGTGGCAAATACGTGGCAGCTAATGGCGCTCCATCGTTTGCAGCGTAAGTAAAAGAAGTCGTATACCCTCATGAGTGATGGAAAAAAATAAAAAAGACATCAATAGCATAGAGAGGAATTAAAGCGATGAATGAAAACATTTATGATGTAATCGGTATTGGAATTGGCCCTTTTAATCTTGGTCTTGCCGCTTTAATTGAAGAAGGTACGGATTTAAACGCATGCTTCCTGGAACAGGAGCCTACGTTTGAATGGCATCCAGGTATGCTTATCGATCAGACGGATTTGCAAGTTTCATTTTTGGCGGATTTAGTGACATTTGCCAATCCGAAAAGCCGCTATACATTCTTAAATTATCTTCATGAACACGGACGGCTGCTTTCATTTTATTTTTTCAAGAAATTTAATATCCCAAGACGTGAATATAATGCGTACTGCCAGTGGGTCGCTCATAACCTTTCCAACTGCAAGTTCGGTTATCAGGTAACCGATGTAACGTATGACAAGTCACGCTCTTGCTATGTCGTTGAAAGTAATGGTGTTGAGACACTGTATGCACGGCATATTACGCTTGGAACGGGGAGTGTTCCGTTTATCCCCCCACCTTTAGAAGGAAAAACGAACGAAGACATCATTCATTCAAGCGATTATCTTTATCATGAAAAAGACCTTAAATCAGCAAATACGCTTACAGTCGTAGGGTCAGGGCAGAGTGCTGCAGAAATTTTTTATGACTTATTGAAAGACCAAGAGAGGTATGATTATAAGCTTACGTGGTATACACGTTCGCCAGGTTTTTTTCAACTGGAAGAAAGTAGCTTGGGGCAAGAACTGTTTAGTCCGGAATATGTAGATTATTTTCATTCGCTTCCCTATGAAAGACGTCAAGAGACACTGGGAGAACTCGGTGGGTTAAGAAATGGGGTTCAGGAAAAGACATTATTAAAAATCTATGAGCTCCTTTACCATCGATCCGTTGATAGTAAGCAATCACCCGCAAAAATACAGGCAATGACCGAAGTTAATGATGTTCGCGAATCGGAGGGAAGGTACATTCTTTCTTGCAGGCAATGGCAAAAAGAAGAAGCTTTCGAGCAACCGACGGATAAAGTCATTTTATCAACTGGTTATCAGCCGCACATTCCCGATTGGATTGAAAAGATGAGAGACGAATTCGAATGGGAAAGTGACGAGGAATTTAAAGTGACAAGAGATTATCGGCTCGTCTTTAAAGATGGGCGCTCCAATCATTTGTTTTCATTAACGAACCTTGAACATTCTCATGGGACGAGTGCAACCAACCTCGCTCTTTCAGTGAAAAGAAATCAACATATCGTGAATTTATTGACGGATGAAGAAACGTATCCTGTTTACCGGAACAACATATTCCAGCAGTTCACAGATAACGATTAAGAGGTATGTGTCTCTAGAAGGAAGCCGGCGCTATCAATTGTCGCCGGCTTCCTTAATATTACCCTTATAGAGCGTGTTCAAAAAGAGCCGAGTAGGCCGACGTAGCTCCGATCATCCTGCTTTCAAGCATTCACTTCTCGAAGAAAAAGTGGATTTTTTTTCGAGGATATGGTTTTCAAACCGTGAGGAGTGCAGAAGCAAGACAATGAAGAGATACGACGGCTATTTTTCCCGGAATTTTTAAACATCCACTTATAGTTCTTCGTAATCTGTTGTTGCACCACTCATCAGCATGTCGATTGATGTAAGCTCGTAGTTTTGGTTTTGGAGAGCATCAATAATTTCCGGCAATGCTTCGGCGGTTTGCTTGGCAGAATCGGATGCATCAAGCATTACTACATCCCCAGGCTCAACACTGTTTGTTACATTTTCAATGATTTGATCAACACCCGGGTTTTGCCAGTCCTTCCCATCAGCGCCCCAATGGATGACCGTATAGTTCATTTGTTCTGCGGCTTCTAGCACTTCGGAATTAAAAATCCCAGCGGGTGGACGGAAATAATCCGGAGCTGTATCAATCGCTTCCTCGATAGCATGATGCCCTTCCCGCATATCCCTTCGCATATCTTCATTTTCCTGATCGGTATAAGGTTTAAAATGATAGCCGTAATTGCCAACATCATGACCTTCATCGACCATACGTTCAAGAAGTTCGGCATGCCGCTCGGCCCACACCCCTGACACAAAAAAGGCGGCGGTTACCTCTTTTTCAAGTAATGTATCAAGAATCGGTTCCACATGCTCTTCTCCCCAACTTACATTGAAGGTTAAAGCTATTTCTTGGTCATCGGTCTCGGCACTTGAAAATGCTGAGGTCGGAACACTATCTTCCCCCGAAAACACAGCCAGGAAAGGCCGCTCTAGTAGAATTAAACAGGCGGCACAAAATGCAATCGCTGCAATAAACACATACTGTGACCCTTTTCTTCTATTAAACACCCAAAATCGTGCCAACTTTTTCCCTCCTTATAAAGAAAATCACACTATAATTGCGAACGAATAAGCTGTTCATGGGATATCTATATGCTCACAAGGACAAGATATAACTATGGAAATAACTAAAAGTAGAAGTTCAAAACGTTCGAAGAAGACATCGTTTACGAGTGCTGGAGCGTAAACTTATTGCTACAAACCTTATAAAAGCGAAAACGTTAGCTGTCTTTCCGGCCGATTTGAACATTTCCCAAAACGAAAGGAGCTCTCCATGTTTGGTTTAATGTTAAAGGATAAAGAAGCAGCGGAAATGGTCTACCTTTTAAAAAAGGAGATGGACGAGGTATATAAGGACCTTCAGGATCGAACGGTTGAGGATTGTGTGAAACGTGCGATGGAAGAAAAGTACAACCTTTTATTTGCGCTCTACTGTAGAATGGTGCCCCCAGCTGAAAGACTGCCATACCATTTATCTGTGATAAATAAAAAAAATTAATATAAACTCTTGCATAATTAAAGCGTAGATGATAAATTATAAATCCGTCGCAATCACACCGGTCTTATTCATCAAGCCAACGGGGTGAACCAATCATTGAAAT
>NZ_JACHHJ010000008.1 GCF_014207655.1 Geomicrobium halophilum
GAGCGTAGGACGTCGCCTGGCTTTTCCCTAAACCAACGCAGGATACTCATCTTGCGTTGGTTTTTTTTGTGTTGCCATGCACAATTTGGGCGTTTCCCCCGTAAGATATTCTTACACTCATTTTCTGCTTTGATCCAACGATGCTTTGTATAAATTCTATGAGATTAGGAAACACTAAAATGAAATGATCCGTGTAGGAGGGGAATAGAATGTATGCAAAGGAATTAGGGGAAAATTGCGGGGTTTGCGAAAAGGAAAGCGAAAAGGGATTCTATTTATTATCGATGTGGATCTGTCTTTCTTGTGAGCGTAAAATAGTAGAATTAGACGCTGATGATTCAGATTATATGTGGTATATTAAAAAGTTACGTGAGAGTAAGATGAACGCCATGCTCCTTCAATGAGCATGGCGTTCTTTTTTTTCTGTCTGTTATAATAGGAGAAAAAGGATTTGAATGTAATGATCGGGTATTGCCCTCTTATAGAAAAGTTAGAGGCTCATAACGAGCAAAATCCTGTTTCCATGCATGTACCAGGTCATAAAAATGGACGTTTGTTGTCTCCCCCTTATTCTACTTATTTTGAGCAAGTGATGCAGTTGGATCAGACTGAATTAAAGGGTCTTGATGATTTGCATGCTCCAATGGGAGCGATTCTTGAAGCGGAACATCTGGCCGCTGAACAGTATGGCTGCGGGCGTACTTTTTTCCTGGTTGGGGGGTCTACACTTGGTAACCTGACGATGATTCTTGCTTTTTTTGAGCGGGGAGATCGCGTGCTCGTACAACGAGATGTACATCATTCGGTTATTCATGGGTTAGAGCTTGCCGGGGTAGAAGCGGTGTTTATTTCACCGGATTACGATAAGTACAGCGGTTTAACAATAGGAGTGTCAAAAGCGTCAGTGGCTTATGGTTTTGAAAGTTATCCAGATATTCAAGGGGTACTGCTCTCTTCTCCGAGTTATTATGGAAATGTCGGTGATCTCAAGGGAGCGATTGATGAAGCAAAGAGTCATGAAGCCTATGTATTCGTAGATGAAGCCCATGGAGCCCACTTACATATCGACGCAGAATTCCCCATTTCGGCTTTGGCTGCGGGTGCAGATGCGGTGGTGCAATCAGCGCATAAAACATTGCCCGCGCTTACGATGGGGGCTTTTTTACATCTACGTTCTACCGAACATGAAGCCCGATGTCGTTATTGGCTGCATCGTTTACAGACGAGCAGCCCATCTTACCCGATACTTGCGTCACTTGACGTTGCCCGCGCTTTTAGTGCTTCAATGTGTGGGAAAAAAATCGCTTCTCAGTTAGATGCCTTTCAGAAAAGCGTAGATGAAGCCTGCCCTGCAGCCCGTGTGAAAAACGATGATCCTTTGAAATTGATCTTACGTGCACCTGCTGGATGGAATGGTTGGGAATGGGAAGATCGTTTAAATAAAGAGCAAATTTATGTTGAGTTAAGTGATCGCAGGCATGTGCTCCTCGTTTTGCCGTTAGAGAGCCCGGATTTATGGAAGCATACAATATTACCTGTGCTTACCTCGTTATACGAGGGGGAGCATATGGAAACGACGTTTGATGAGATGGTTTTTCCCCCTTTTCCAAGCGTGGAACGTTATTCCTTTTCCAAAAAACTAGAAAATCAGGATGTTGAAACTGTTTCGGTTAAAAATGCAGAAGGTAGAAGGATTGCTGAGGAAATCATTCCGTATCCACCAGGAATTCCACTCTGGATGGAAGGGGAAATGATTGATCAGCCTCGGTTACAGTTTCTTTGTAATTGGTTAGCTTCAGGTGGCCGTATTCAAGCAGCATCACGGATTTATGAAGGGCGCTTGCTCGTTAGAAAAGAGGTCGGTGAAAATGAGTAGAGGAACGTTTGTCACTTTTGAAGGCGGTGAAGGCGCTGGAAAATCAACAGTAGTACCTAAAATCGCGAAAGATCTAGAAGAAAAAGGGTATGAAACGCTCGTTTCAAGAGAACCAGGAGGTGTCGCCAGCGCTGAGCAAATTCGGGCGATTTTACTTGGCGATCAAGAGCAAATTCTTGATGAATACACAGAGGTACTTTTGTTTGCAGCCGCTAGACGTCAGCATCTAGTGGAAAAAATTATTCCGGCCCTTGAGGCCGGCAAAGTGGTTCTATGCGATCGTTATCTTGATAGTAGTCTAGCTTATCAGGGATATGCAAGTGGAGTAGATATGGAACAAGTGAAAATGATAAATATGTTTGCGGTTCAGCATTGGCTCCCTGAGCGTACGATATTTTTAGATCTCCCTGTAGAGATTGGTTTATCACGGATTACGAAAAATGCTCGGGAGGAAAATCGATTGGATCAAGCAGGGATTGACTTTCATGAACGGGTGCGTGAGGGGTATCAACTGCTTGCAAAAGAGGATCCGGAGCGTTATCGTATAGTCCAAGCAAATCAAAGCATGGAACAAGTAGAAAAAGCCGTACTCCAGTATATACAGGAAGTTTTGGGATAGAAAAGCACTAGTTTTTCCATCCGGCATAAAGTATGATAAGAATAAGAAGCTTCATATTCAGGGAGGAGGCCGTCCATGAAATTAATCATTGCCGTTGTCCAGGATAAAGATAGTAATCGCTTATCTACGGCGCTTATAGAAAATGACTATCGAGCCACAAAATTGGCATCTACAGGTGGTTTTCTGCGTGCGGGAAACACAACATTTTTAATCGGTGTTGAAGATGAAAACGTCGCTGACGTGCTTGATATTATAAAGGAAAACTGTGAAAGCCGTGAGCAACTGGTCGCACCTGTCTCTCCTATGGGCGGAAATGCAGATTCTTATGTCCCTTATCCTGTTGAAGTACAAGTTGGAGGCGCGACAGTATTTATTATGGATGTTGAGCAGTTTGAACAATTTTAATACGGGGGGTCGCTCATGGAATGGGATGCACTACGTGCGGAACAGCCGGTAGTGACGCAGTTACTGCAGCATGCTGTGTGGCGGGAGCGTCTTCCTCATGCTTATACTTTTGAAGGCGAGGACCGTGGTGAACTCATAGGAGCAGCAACGCTTCTTTGCCGTGCTTTTATGTGCAGCTCTAAAGAGCCCAAGGACAAGCCTTGTAACCAATGCAGTGAATGTAAACGAGTGCTTTCCGGTAACCATCCGGATGTCACCTTTATTCAACCAGATGGTCTTTCCATCAAAAAAGGACAGGTCGAATTATTGCAAAAAGAATTTGCATTTAAAGGGATGGAGTCTGTCAAAAAGGCATATATCATAGAAGAAGCGGATAAAATGACCGATAGTGCCGCCAATAGTTTATTGACTTCCTTGGAGGAACCAGGTGGAGAAACCTTAGCCATTTTAACGACAGGGAATCTCCATTTTTTACTTCCTACTATCGTGTCCCGGTCTCAAGTACTATCGTTCACTCCATTGTCGGAGTCAAAGCGGCAGGAGCGGTTACAAGAACAGGGGGAGACGCTGGAACTGGCAGCGATTAAAGCTCGAGTTGGGGACAAGCCAACTGAAATTCCGGCAGAAGAGCGTAAGACCTGGATTGTACAGGGGCGTCAGGTAGTGATACAATTAGCGGAAGAGGTCTTCAAAAGGCCTCCGCAGGCAAAATTGCTACTCCAGGAAAAATGGCATACACATTTTAAAGATAGAGGGTCTATTGATATAGGTCTTGACCTTTTCCTTTATTGGTATCGGGATGTACTATATACAAAATGGGGCAGGGAGGATCTTGCTTATCCTGATCAGTTGGAACGATTGAAAGCCGAAGCATTCAATCGATCGGAATACATGCTGGCTGCCAATATGAAGGCAGTCATGGAAGCGAAAAAATATCTGGCGGCCAACGTGAATCCGCAACTGTTGATGGAGCGGTTACTGCTTCGCCTCCAGGAGGGATCATGATATTGCACGAAGTGATAGGCGTTCGCTTTAAAAAGGCTGGGAAGATTTATTATTTTTCCCCCGCTGGGCATGATGTGCAGGTCGGTCAATCTGTAATCGTTGAAACGGCGCGCGGCATTGAAAACGCTTATGTCGTAAAAGAAGAGAGAACGGTAGGCAGTGACGATGTTGTTTTACCGCTTAAGAAGGTTATACGGCTCGCAACGGCGGATGATCATAAACAGGTAGAAGAAAATATAGAACTTGCACGGCAAGCGAAGGACGTTTGTAAGGAAAAAATTATTGAACATGATTTAGACATGAAATTAGTAAATGTTGAATATACATTCGACCGCAACAAAGCGTTATTTTATTTCACCGCGGAGGGGCGGGTCGATTTCCGAGCCCTTGTTAAAGAATTGGCTTCAATTTTTCGGACGCGGATTGAACTCAGACAAATCGGGGTTCGGGATGAAGCAAAAATGCTGGGGGGGATCGGTCCTTGCGGTCTCATCCTTTGTTGTTCAACGTTTCTCGGTGATTTTGAACCTGTTTCCATTAAAATGGCAAAAGATCAGAATTTATCGCTCAATCCGGCGAAAATTTCTGGACTATGTGGTCGTTTAATGTGTTGCCTAAAATATGAAAATGATGAGTACGAACAGGCGAAGAAAGAGCTTCCTGACATTGGTGAACAGATTTATACAGAGGAAGGCAAAGGAAAAGTGGCTGGATTAAATATGCTGGAACGTCTCATACAGGTAGAAATGGAAGATCCGGCACGAACATTGGAATTTTCTTTAGAAGAGCTGATTGAGCAAGGATCATTAACCGGCTAAGTGTGCCACGAGAAGGTGGGAAAGCAACGTGGCGAAAAAAGAAATGTTTTCACAAGTCATTCATATGGAGAAAAAGCTGCTCACCTTTCATGAAGAGCTTCGAGAGTTAAAAGAGCAGTTGGCAACGCTTATTGAAGAGAATCAAGGCCTGGTCACCGAAAACCGTTTGTTACGCGAGCGGTTGGAGAGTGAAGGTATAACTGCCACTTCGGCAGACGAAGAGCCTTCAGAGAAAGATTCTAGTGCTGTGACTGCCCTACCGGGTGAAGGCTATGATAACCTTGCTCGCTTGTATCATGAAGGCTTTCACATATGCAATTTGCATTATGGCAGTTTACGAGCGGATGGTGATTGCCTCTTTTGTCTCTCGTTTTTCCAATCGAAATAGTAAAGATGAGCCCGTGCACTTTTGTGATACGGGTCTTTTTATTCTTTGAGGTGAACATATGGAGTTAGGGTCGAAAGAACGGGTTGATTATATTTATAAAAATCAATTGCGGATTATTCAAGGCGAGGAAACGTTTCCTTTTTCGAAGGATGCGGTATTGCTAGGGCAATTTGTTTCGGCGAAAAAAACGAAGGGGAAAATGATTGATTTATGCGCAGGGAGCGGTGCGATCTCCCTGGTCCTTTCCACGCGGAGCCAAGTACCGATTACAGGGGTAGAGTTGCAGCCTGAATTATGTGATATGGCCAGACGGAGCGCGAAACTCAATGGCCGGCAGGAACAGCTTACGTTCATATGCGAAGATATTCGAAGGGTTTGGGAAAGGCTAGGGGTAGAGACTTATGATGTGATTACGTGTAATCCCCCTTATTTCCAAGGGATGGGTAAAAAAAACACGAAATCATCTATAAAGGCAGCCCGCCATGAAATGGATGTCACCATAGAAGATGTGGTCCAAACGTCGTCGCAGTTGCTCAAATACAAAGGGAAAGCTGCTTTTGTTTATCGGCCGGAACGTTTACAGGAACTGTTTCGTGCTTGTGAACAGGTTCAATTGACGCCGAAACGCATCCAGTTCGTGCATCCAAAGGAAAATAGGGATTCGAACATTGTACTGGTGGAAACAATGAAGGGGGGGAATCAAGGACTTAAAACCTTGCCACCGGTCATCGTGTACGGGAGTCATGGATATACAGATCAGTTCCAACGGGCGTATGAAGGAGATCATGAAAAAGGCCCACAGCTGGCCACGAAGGTTGCTACAGAAGTCGCCGAACACTATGTCTATATGCTTGAATGCGGCGATGGATCGTATTACACAGGCTATACGACGGAACCTTACGCACGCTTACATAAACATAAAGAAGGCATTGCGGCAAAGTATACACGAGGACGCGGACCTTTCTCGCTTATTCATTTACAAGCGTTTCCGAGTAAAACAGAGGCCTTGCGAGAAGAATGGCGGATTAAGCAGTTAACTAAGGCTGAAAAGAAACAGTTAATTCAAGAAAGGAGAGGGAGCTTTGGAAAACGGTATACTCTATCTCGTTCCGACGCCGATCGGTAACCTTGAAGATATCACACATCGAGCGGTTCGTATCCTTAAGGAAGTGGAACTCATTCTTGCTGAGGATACGCGGCAAACGCGGAAATTGCTCTCCCATTTTGACATTCGTACACCAACGCTAAGCATGCATGAGCATAATGAGAACAAAAGAATCGAGGAATTATTGGAAAAACTACAGAGTGGGCAAAACCATGCACTCGTAAGCGATGCCGGAACACCGCTTGTGTCCGACCCCGGGGAACGGCTCGTGTCAGCATGCATTCGTGAACAAGTGACAGTGACTCCGTTGCCTGGGGCCAACGCAGCGGTTACGTCTTTGATTGCATCGGGGTTTGGGGGCGGTCCTTTCTATTTTCACGGCTTTCTCCCCCGTAAGAAAAAAGAGGTGACCGAAACATTGAAACGATTGGGTGACATTCAGGTCCCCCTTATTTTTTACGAATCGCCTTATCGACTTACGGCGACGTTGGAACAGCTTCGGGATAGCTGGGAAAATCGAGAAGCGGTTGTTGCCCGTGAGCTGACGAAGCACTATGAACAATTTTATCGCGGTACGTTGGAAGAATTGGCGAGTATCGGTCGCGAGAACGGTTGGAAAGGTGAATGTTGTCTTATTGTCGGCGGGGCGTCAGATGAAGAAGCAGATGCCTACCGTAAAGTACATTGGTGGGAGGGGCTTACGGTCATCGGACATGTGGAAGCTTATGAAGCGAGCGGATGGGGGCGGAAGGCTTCCCTTAAGCAATGCGCTGTCGATCGGAAGATGAGTAAGAATAAAGTGTATGCTATCTATCATGGGTTAGATCAATAAAGGCGGATGGGGTTTGAAGATCCGCCTTCTTTCTCGTGCGAGGGATTTTTTATGTGGATGATTTCGAATTTTCTACATAATTTTGCAGAGTACCGATGATTTCTTCAGCGCCTTCAGGGCTTAAAACGATTTTGCCATCTGCTAGTGATAAGTTGTGATCTGACACATCACCTGTAATTTGGCATGCTTTATTTGGTTTGTATTTTTTCAAAATAATCTGGTCATGGTCAACGTAGATTTCCAGGGCATCTTTTTCCGCAATATCGAGCGTACGCCTCAATTCGATCGGAAGGACGACACGACCAAGCTCGTCTACCTTTCTTACAATACCGGTGGATTTCATAAATATCCACGCCTCCTTGTGCATGCAAGTATTATTGTGTCAATTTTTTGACACATTATCTCTATAATGTCATAATAGCAAAATTGTAAAATCAAGTCAATAAAAAGCATATTTGCCCATTTATGTAGAGTTTTAGATTTATAATTGTTTAACCTCTTTTTGTGGGTTCTTCGCTTTCTTGACATCTCCATACATTGGCGCTATAGTTTTTATTAGGAATATATGTATACCCTTTGAACGGATGAGTAAATGCTCACGTGTCTACAGAGAGCTGGGTTTGCTGAAAGCCGGCGACAAACGAAGTGTTGAATATGGTCCGGGAGGATTTTGTTCTCGAGCTTCGAGTAAGAGAATAACGTTGATCCGCGTTACGGATGGCCATCAGCTGCGGAGTTGATGCTTTGAGCTCTTGATACGTCAGGAGAAAAAAGGGTGGTACCGCGTGAGTATACTCTCGCCCCTAAATGAAGGGGCGGGAGTTTTATTGTGGACTGGATTAAAAGCGCTCATTTACGTTCATGATGAGACGAAGAAGATCTTAAAGAAGGAGGAGTTCCACGATGGCAAAACCAACATTTTATTTAACGACACCGATTTATTATCCAAGTGGCAAACTTCATATTGGCCATGCGTATACAACAGTGGCCAGTGATGCCTTAGCCCGTTACAAGCGTCTAAAGGGCTATGATGTGATGTTTCTAACGGGGACAGATGAACACGGTCAGAAGATTGAACGAAAAGCAGAAGAAGCCGGGACGACCCCGCAAGCATTTGTGGATGATATTGTTACAGGCATTCGCGATCTATGGGAGAAGCTGGATATTTCCTATGATGACTTTATTCGAACCACGGAACATCGGCATAAATGGTCGGTACAGGAAGTGGTTGAACGGCTGAAGGCGCAAGGTGATATTTATTTGAGTGAGTATGAAGGCTGGTATTCCGTTTCTGATGAAACCTTTTACACAGAAATACAGCTGGATGAACCCATTAAAGATGACGATGGGAAGATTATTGGGGGAAAGAGCCCTGAAAGCGGACATCCAGTTGAATGGGTACGTGAAAAGTCGTATTTTTTCAGAATGTCAAGATATGCCGACCGTTTACTTGCTTTTTATGAGGAAAATCCTGATTTTATCCAGCCAGAAACACGAAAGAATGAAATGATCAATAACTTTATTAAGCCAGGCCTGGAGGACCTTGCTGTATCCCGCACTGCATTTTCCTGGGGAGTCCCATTAAAGAGCGATCCTGAACACGTCGTGTATGTCTGGATTGACGCTTTATTAAATTATATTACTGCTCTCGGGTATGGAACCGACAATGAAGAGCAGTTCAAACGCTACTGGCCGGCAGACATTCATGTGGTCGGAAAAGAAATCGTCCGTTTTCATACAATCTATTGGCCAATTATGCTCATGGCTCTTGATCTTCCACTACCTAAAAAAGTATTTGGACATGGCTTTTTACTTATGAAAGATGAAAAGATGTCAAAGTCTAAGGGAAACGTTGTATATCCGGGGCCGCTCGTTGATCGTTATGGATTAGACGCAGTACGTTACTATTTGCTGCGAGAAGTTCCATTCGGTGCCGATGGTGTTTTTACTCCGGAGAGCTTCATTGACCGCTTGAATTTTGACTTGGCGAATGATCTAGGGAATTTGTTAAACCGGACGATCGCAATGATTAATAAATATTTTGATGGTAAATTGCCAGCTTATATAAAAGATGGTACCCCTTACGATAACAGCCTTGTAGAACTTGCTTATGCAACGGTGAGCAAGGTGGAAACGCACTTGGAGGATATGGAGTATTCCATAGCATTAACGGCCATTTGGCAATTCATTGGACGTGCGAATAAATACATTGATGAAACGCAGCCGTGGATGTTGGCCAAAGATGGTCCGGGTGAACAGTTGCAGGCTGTGATGTATCATTTGGCGGAATCCCTCCGTTACATTGCGATTATGATCCAGCCTTTTCTCACGAACACGCCTCAACAAATGGCGGAACAACTAGGATTTGCAGATCAAAAGGACCTTCTTTCGTGGGATTCACTGCAAACGTTTGGACAGTTATCGGAAGACACAGTAGTCGTTAAGAAAGGGGCTCCGCTCTTTCCTCGTCTCGATGTGGAAGAAGAAGTTGCCCACATTACTAAGCAAATGGCTGATACCGAAAAACCTGCAAAGAATGAGCCGTCGAAGAAAGAAACCGAAGGCATCATTACGATCGATGAATTCAAAAATGTGGAATTGCGAGTCGCAGAGGTTACTGCTGTAGAACCCGTAAAGAAAACGGATCGATTGCTTAAAATTCAACTGGATGTCGGAACAGAAAAGCGCCAGGTCGTCTCTGGGATTGCTGAACACTATAATGCAGACTCACTGCTTGGAAAAAAACTAATCTGTGTCACCAACCTAAAGCCTACCACATTAAAAGGTGAAAAATCTGAGGGAATGATTCTTGCTGGGCAGGCAAAAGAAACATTGCGCGTCGTCACCGTTGATGGTGAATTGCCGAACGGCACAGTAATTTCATAGGAAAGGACGTTAGTATGGCAAAACTATTTGATACGCACGTCCATTTGAACGTGGAGCAATTTGAAGAAGACAAAGAAGCGGTTATCGAACGTGCAAAAGAAGCCGGTGTAACATTGATGAATGTTGTCGGCTTTGATCACGATACGATTAAAGGAGCCATCGACCTCGCAGAAACTTATGATTTTATCTACGCTACGGTGGGATGGCATCCGGTTGATGCCGTTGATATGAAAATGGAAGATTTGGATTGGATTGAATCGTTGGCTGATCATCCAAAAGTGGTTGCGATCGGAGAAAGCGGTCTTGATTATCATTGGGATAAATCTCCCGCTGATGTTCAAAAAGATGTGTTTACAAAGCAAATCGAGTTAGCGAAAAAAGTGAACCTGCCGATCGTTATTCATGGACGTGAGGCACAGGAAGATATAGCCGAAATCATGGAGAAAGAGGGTCTTGGAGCAGCAGGCGGGATTATGCATTGCTATAGTGGAGATGTCGAAACTGCGAAACGCTGTTTAGACCTGGGCTTTCATATCTCATTCGGAGGACCGGTTACCTTCAAAAATGCACAGATGCCGAAGGACGTTGCTAAAATCGTCCCTTTGGATCGGCTGTTGGTCGAAACAGACTCCCCTTTTCTAGCCCCTCACCCATACCGGGGGAAACGAAACGAGCCGGCATACGTATCGAAGGTGGCCGAAAAAATTGCAGAATTGCATGAGATACCGCTGGAACAATTGGCAGAAACGACGACAAGAAATGCGAAAACATTGTTTCAGATCCAGTGAGGGAGATCATCATGGAAAAAGCAAAAATGATCATTGAAGAATGTATCGTCGTTGAGGGGCGGGATGATTCAGTCACGGTTAAACGTGCAGTCGATGCTGACACGATTGAAACGAGGGGTTCAGCTGTGCCCGTCCATGTCATTGAACAGATCAAGCTTGCGGATCGTCGTCGGGGTGTAATCGTACTCACTGACCCAGACACTCCAGGGGAGCGGATTCGGCGGATTGTGGCTGAATCTGTGCCCACGAGTAAACATGCGTTTCTTAGCAAAAATGAGGCAAAATCTACCTGTGGTAAAAGGGTGGGGGTGGAGCATGCCGCCCCATCATCGATTCAGCGTGCACTGGAACAGGTGCGAGTGCCTGGCCATGACGTAGTAACGCATAGAGATCCTGTGTCTGTTGCAGATGTGCGGGCAGCCGGGTTATTGGCCGGGCCGGATGCCAGAGGGCGACGGGGTCTTGTCGGGGAACAGCTGCACATAGGATATGCCAACGGCAAACAGTTTTTAAAACGTCTTCACATGTTCCGTATTGATCGACAAGAGTTTCACAATGCCGTTGCTAAAGTCCTGCAACGAGAAGAGGAGCCTCCGCGATGACAAAAGATATTGCTACGCCTTCAAGAACGAAAGCGATTATGGATAAGCATCAGCTTTCGTTTAAAAAGAGCCTTGGTCAAAATTTCATCCTTGATGCGAATATCTTGAGAAGAATGGTTGAAGCAAGCGGGGTCACAAAAGAAGATGGTGTCATTGAGGTAGGCCCTGGGATAGGTGCACTCACTGAGCAGTTCGCCAGAAGAGCTAAAAAAGTCATCGCTTTTGAAATTGATCAGCGTCTCTTGCCTGTGCTTGACGACACGCTCTCGGATTATACGAATGTCGACATTTATCATCAGGATATCCTAAAAGCAAACATGCAGGAACTATTTGAAACGACGTTTTCCGATACAAAAGATGTCGTCGCTGCCGGAAATTTGCCTTATTATATAACGACGCCCATCCTCATGGCCTTTTTGGAAAAGCGGCTCCCTATCAAAACATTGACGGTAATGATGCAAAAAGAGGTTGGGGAACGTTTAGCGGCAAAGCCTGGGACTAAAGCTTACGGCTCTCTCTCCATTGCGGCACAATACTATGCGGAAACGGAGGAGGTTATGACTGTTCCTGCAACTGTATTCATGCCGCGGCCACACGTGGACTCAACGATTATTTGTTGTCGCATACGCACTCAGCCTCCTGTTCAGGTGGAGGATGAACAATTATTTTTCACAGTGGTTCGTGCAGCCTTCGCGCAGCGTCGCAAAACGCTGATGAACAACTTGCGCCATTGGATAGGGAAAAAAGGAGATCAAGATGCGCTGAAAGCCGCTTTCAGATATGCTGGCATCGAAGGGGGCACCCGGGCAGAGATGCTCTCTCTGTCTGAATTTGCGGCTTTAACAGACGGATTGTTAAAAGAAAAGGTTGTACCATCCCTTGAGCTAAGCTGAGCTCAAGGGATTTTTTGTATATATTGCGCTTTTTTAATTGAATTTTTCACCAGGCACGCGTCCTTCGCATAGGTTGAAGTATGAAGGAGGAGTCACGATGTCATTAGAGATCGGTGATCTCGTTACTCGATTTTCTTATAATGAAGATATCTTATTTCGGATTACCGCCATTCAAAAGGATGGCAATTATGAGCTAAAAGGTGAAGACTTACGATTGGTTGCGGATGCACCATATGAAGATCTAAATAAGATTGATGACGATGAACGAGCGAAACGGGAAAAAGAAGAACGAAAAAAAGAAGAACAAACGTATCATCTTTTTCGACAAGGCTGCCGTTTGTTAAGAGAGAAAAATGAATATGAAATGTCTTCATCCTATTCCACTTCCACCCCCCTCTATTTTGAAATGAGGGGTCGTGTTTTGCATATGGATGGAGATGGTTCATATTTGCAAAAATGCAAGTTAATGTATGAGCGCCTTGGAATCCCTGTTTACGGAGCGCATATGAAAGAAACCGATATGCAACATCAGGTTTCCTCACTTCTGGAAATGGTGCAGCCTGATATTTTGGTTATCACCGGTCATGATGCTTATACATCAGCAAGAGGGGAACACAATGATCCAAAAGCCTATAGGCATTCCCGTGCTTTTGCCCAAACAGTCAGGGAAGCAAGGAAGGTCGTTCCGCATCTGGATAATTTAATCATTTTTGCCGGTGCCTGCCAATCCTACTTTGAAGCTCTTATAAGAGCTGGCGCTAATTTCGCGAGCTCCCCAGCAAGGGTTAACATTCATGCACTTGATCCCGTTTATATCGCAGCAAAAGTAAGTATGACTCCTTTTATGAATCGTGTAGAGTTATATGATATTTTAAGAAATACACTCACGGGCGATGACGGACTTGGCGGTATTGATACAAAAGGGGTATTGCGACGTGGATTGCCCTTACGTGACGAAACTGAAATGTAAAGGTTTTATCATCTTTTTTATTTTCTCTAACCCTCCCGTATAAAATGTATAGAAATGCGCAAAATAAAGGGAAATCCTACCGTTTAAAAAAATGTATTGACAGGAGGGTTTGTTAGTTGATACAATTTAAATTTTATATAAATTGACGGTTGGGCAAATGTATGGTATAATGCCAGAAGTGAGGTGGGGTGATGAGATGGGTAAAACGTTAATGGAAATTAAGGAAGCTCTTGAAGAGAATGTCGGTAAACGGATTACACTGAAGGCCAATGGCGGGCGCCGCCGGATCGTTGAGCGCTCTGGGCTTTTGGAAGGCACATACCCCTCTGTGTTTATTGTTAAGTTAGATCGGGATAAGCATAAAATTGAGCGTGTATCCTATAGCTACACGGACGTTCTGACAGAAACCGTACAACTTACAGTATGTGCAGATGAAGAACTACAAGCTTAATCCTGCTCCTTAACCGGAGCTTTTTTTTTAGGATCAATACATAATTGACATTGACGTTAGAAACTGGCAGCTATATTTTTGCTCCAATTGTTTTAAACTATAATCGCATGTTCAAAAAGGAGAACAAACGGGGAAAGAGTGTTTTTCTTTTTCGAGAAAGTTTTCCTAGACTTTTTGAACATTGTCTATAGAAGCACGGCACATTTAAAGCAGGGGGATGGTTCCGTTGAGTCGGAAACGCGGTATAATGTCCGATGCCTTAAAAGAAGAAATTGCGAAAGAGCTCGGTTTTTATGATACCGTTACCAAAGAAGGATGGGGCGGTATAAAGTCCCGTGACGCTGGTAACATGGTGAAACACGCAGTTGAGATGGCCGAAAGAAATATGGCGGACAAAAACCAACAGTAAATGTCGTGCCTTAACCCGGAGCATACTAGCTTCGGGTTTTTGACTTGGTTTCCTTATCAGTAACTGTACAGTTAAGCTTTTTTCGACTAAAATGGGGCTAACAGTTAGAAATGATCGATATCGTTTCAATACGGATTAACAGCGAAAAAGAGGAGAATGAACGTTGAAGTGTTCACTAAAAGCCCCAGCGAAGATAAACCTGTCCTTGGACGTACTCGCGAAGCGTTCGGATGGTTATCATGAAGTTGAAATGATCATGACCGAAGTCGACCTTGCCGATCGTATCGACTTGACAGGTAGGAGCGACGAGAAAATTGTGGTTGAGATGTCTGAAGGATTTCTTCCGCTGGATAATCGTAATTTAGCGTTTCAAGCAGCTCAAAAACTCAAGGATAGATACAGAATAAGAGCTGGGGTAACGATAACTATACAAAAAAATATTCCGGTCGCAGCTGGTCTTGCGGGAGGAAGCAGTGATGCGGCCACAGTGTTACGTGCTTTAAATGCGATGTGGGAACTCTCTCTTTCGAAAGAAACGTTAGCGAGCATTGGTGCAGAAATCGGCTCGGACGTTGCTTTTTGTGTTCACGGTGGGACTGCTAAAGCGGTTGGCCGAGGAGAGAAAATTGAAAGGCTACCTGTACCTCCTCCATGTTGGGTCGTATTGGCAAAGCCTCCGATCGGGGTTTCTACAGGCGACATTTACCGTCAGGTTTCTGTCCCGGAGCGTAACGAGTCCTATTCATCTCGTATTGAGAATGCCATCTATGCATGGGATTACGGACAGATTTGCCGGCACCTTCACAATGACTTGGAACAAGTAACTTTAGCCCTTTACCCTGAAGTCCGCCGCATTAAGCAACGGATGCTAGAATCAGGTGTTGATGCAGCACTGATGAGTGGAAGTGGGCCAACCGTATTTGGTCTCGTGAAGCACGAAAGTCAGGTCAATCGTGTCTACAACGGTTTGCGTGGTTTCTGTGAAGATGTATACGCTGTGCGCTTATTGACGACCTGACTTGATAAAAGCCGGATGAAAATGGTATATTTTCTATAAATATTCGTGTTTAAGAATGTGTAATGTCAGGGGCATGAGTGATTGTGCTCATGTGCATATAGGCTATGCCCCTGTATATACTCGGCTTTTGGAATGAGGGAGGGTGTACATGAAAAAGAAATTAAAACGAAGCGGTCGTCTCGTGGATATGACCTATTTTTTACTTCAGCATCCCCATCAATTAGTGTCCCTCAATTTTTTCGCAGATCGTTATGCTTCAGCAAAATCGTCCATAAGCGAAGATTTGACGATCGTTAAGGAAATATTTGAAAATGAAAAAATGGGCTACTTAACGACACTCCCGGGCGCGAGCGGAGGTGTAAGGTATGAACCCGCGGTTCCTTTCGAAGAAGGAAATGAACTTGTCGAACAACTTTGCGAACGCTTGGAGGAACCTGATCGACTACTACCCGGCGGTTATTTATACATGATGGATATCCTTGGAAACCCAGGGATGATGAACGATATTGGACGTTTGTTTGCCGGGATGTACCGGGGGCAAAACATAGATGCGGTGATGACGATTGCGACGAAGGGAATTCCTTTTGCCTATGCTATTGCTACCTATCTTGATGTACCCGTAAGCATTGTTCGCCGTGATCATCGGGTAACTGAAGGCTCCGTGGTCAGTATCAATTACGTATCTGGTTCTTCGAAACGGATACAAAAAATGTCGCTTGCGCGCCGAAGTATCCCGGAAGGAGCCGACGTTTTAATCGTTGATGATTTTATGAAAGGTGGAGGGACAGCACGGGGAATGAGCGATTTATTAACCGAAGTCGATGCTCATCTCGTCGGTATTGCTGTCCTTGTCGAAGCTCAACATCCGGAACGGCTGATTGATGAATATATTTCCTTAGTCCGCATTGCAGAGGTAAATGAAAAAACGAGAGAAATTAAGGCTCAGCCTGGGAATTATAGAGAACACCTGGCTGATTAACATTGCAAATGGGAGATGAAATAGCATGGAAACCATCTACACAAATCAAGCGCCTGAAGCCATTGGGCCATATTCTCAAGGGATGATCGTCAACAATCTGTTCTATAGTTCAGGTCAAATTCCACTTACACCGAATATGGAAATTGTCGCTGGTGGGATTCGTGAACAAACCAATCAAGTGCTTAAAAATGTACAAGCTGTTGTCAAAGAAGCGGGCGCTTCCATGGAATCCGTCGTCAAAACAACGATTTTTATCAAGAATATGGACGATTTTCCGATTATTAACGAAGTATATGGCAGCTACTTTAGTGAGCATCAACCTGCCCGCTCCTGTGTTGAGGTAGCGCGGCTGCCTAAAGATGTGCAAATTGAAATAGAAGTGATCGCACTTGTAAATGAGTAAGAAGACCACCTTAGGGTGGTTTTTCTGCATTCAATCGAGATATGTTATTTAAAAAGCCCGGGAAAAAATTAGCTTTCGTATTTCTTAATCGTCTTGCTTCTAAGGCTCCTCATGGATAATCCGGTGGATCGAAGCTACATCTCCTCGTCCTATCTCGGTTCTTTGTGTCCTTTTTTTGAACACACTATAGTACACTTTTGTTATTGGAGGGTTCTGTATGGCCAATCAACCACTTATTTCACAAACAAGTGCGAGCCTTATTGAGCATGCCCGTCGCCAGGGGCTATCTGAGTTAGAATTACAACAGGCTTTTGCAGAAGAAGATGTATCTTTTTTAAACGCTAAAAGTGCAGAATACTTTAATTACGATGAGCTATTCACCTATGCCAAAAGGCATAATGAAGAGTTAGTGAGGGCGATCGAGCAAGGGTATCAAATGAAATTTAACACCCTAGACGGTTTAAAAACATGGTTAACGGAGAAATTTGGTTTTCAAGAAGGGGTTCCTACCGAGAAGAAGCAGGCGAAATTAAAGGGTTAAAAGTGGAAGATGATACTCTACAAACATTGGAAAGTGCATTGGCAACAAATTGGCGGGTCGTACGATTTGAAAAGGAGGAGGAAAGTAAACAAGAAGTGTTATTGCAATTAGATGTTTGGGTGTGATATGAAAGTCACTAGATTCCATTAATTAAGATAGAAAGATCCAAAGAAGGGCGACCCTTTGTTCAGGGTTATCTTTTTTCGCTCGATATCTATAAACGATATAACTGAAATTTCTTACTATATTTATGCGACATTAGTGATAAAAGAGGAACCTTTGCCTGATATCGATTTTCACCTTTTCAGTCATCATTATGAAAATTTTTTATAGTTGGAAAGAGGATTTTGGGTGTTTCATGTGGAACCTTGTAGCCAAGAGCTCATTTTTAGCGTTAACATTAGAAAAGGTGGTGAAAAGATGGAAGTCACAGATGTAAGACTTCGCAGGGTGAATACATCTGGTCGTATGCGGGCCATTTCTTCCATTACGTTCGATCAGGAATTTGTCGTTCATGACATTCGGGTCATCGATGGGAATAACGGGTTATTTGTCGCGATGCCAAGTAAGCGTACCCCTGACGGGGAATTTCGAGACATTGCCCACCCGATTTCGTCTCAGACACGTGAGAAAATCCAGATAGCGGTTTTAGATGAGTACGAACGTCAAGGTGATAACATTGAATATGAGGAAGCGGGGGCTTCATAAAGACGATTTGTTCAAAAGGGGGGGTTGGAGTCTTCCAAGAAGACAAGCCTCCGAGTCATGAACGCGAACGTGTTGTTACGGAACCAATCTTTCAAATTTCATAACATGCGTAGGGCAAGAGACGTAGGATTGGCTGAACTGCCTTTGTTTGCAAGTTGTTGAAGAAATATTTTTTCCCGAACTTTTTGAATATGCTCAATTGAGGCCTTGTACGGAAAAGTACAGGGTCTTCTTCACGATTTGTGATCCTTGAAAACAACCGATATTTAGGATATATTCGAATGGAATAAGCAGAGCTGGAGGTCATTAGATGGACGAACGATATGCGGTTATTCTCGCAGCAGGCCAAGGCACACGCATGAGATCCAAACAACCCAAGGTGCTGCACACTGTATGCGGAAAACCGATGGTTACTCATGTTGTTGAGCAAGTCCAAAGCGCTGGTTTTGCACAAACAGCGGTTGTCATCGGCCATGGGGGGGAAGAGGTGCAGGAGTCTCTCGGAATTGATGTCGATTTCGTTTGGCAACAAGAGCGCTTAGGTACGGGACATGCTGTGAAGCAAACAGAAGCTTTGCTTGCAAACAAAAAAGGTGTGACTCTCGTGATTAGTGCGGATACACCCATGATCTCGGCTGCAACAATGCAAGCGCTTAGCGATCATCATGAGGTGAGTGGTGCAAAGGCTACTGTACTAACGGCGAGGGTTGAGGACCCAACCGGACTTGGACGTGTCATTCGCGATTCAAGGACAAGCGATGTAGAAAAGATCGTTGAACATAAAGATGCTAGTGCAAAAGAGAGGGGAATTTCTGAGATCAATACAGCTACATACTGCTTTGACAATGAAGCCCTTTTTTCTGCTCTTCAGGAAGTCAAAAATGATAATGCCCAACAAGAATATTACTTGCCAGATGTGATTGAAATCTTGAAAGAACGTGGGGAGAAAATCTCCGCCTGGGAAACGCACGATGCTTCAGAAGCGCTTGGCGTAAATGATCGCGTTGCTTTAGCGAGTGCTGAACAAGCGATGCAAAAACGTATAAATGACTATTGGATGAAGCAAGGGGTTACAATGATCGATCCTGATCACACGTATGTAGCAGCGGATGCGGAAGTAGGCGCTGATACAACCCTTTATCCGGGTACGATGATCCGTGGACAAACAGTGGTTGGTGAAGGGTGTGAAATCGGGCCTCATTCGGATATTACCGACAGTACGATTGGAGATGGGAGTGCGATCCATCATTCAGTCGTTTCTGCAAGTAAAGTTGGAAACCAAGTGCAAATTGGACCCTTTGCCCATATTCGACCGGAAACTACTGTTTCAGCTGAAGCAAAAGTCGGTAATTTTGTTGAAGTGAAGAAGTCCGAGATTGGAAAAGGATCTAAAGCGAATCATTTAAGTTACATTGGCGATGCCTGGATTGGCGAAAATGTAAACCTTGGCTGCGGAGCCATTACAGTGAATTATGATGGAGAGGATAAGCATTTGACGACGATTGAGGATGGTGCTTTTATCGGTTGCAATGCGAATCTGATCGCGCCTGTGAAGGTAGGAGCAGAAGCATTTGTCGCTGCGGGATCAACGATTACTGAAGATGTACCTAAAGAATCGTTATCGATCGCAAGGTCGAGACAGACGAATAAAAATGACTATTTTAAGGAAAAATAAATTCTTAGGTTTTTCCATATTTTTTAGTTCATTACACGTGAAGGAGACTTCAAAATGCCCACGTATAACGATTCATCACTAAAAATATTTACGCTGAATTCAAATCCTGATCTTGCAAAAGAGATTTGTAGTCAAGTTGGAGTTGATTTGGGCAAAAGTTCCGTGAAGCGCTTCAGTGACGGTGAAATCCAAGTAAACATTGAAGAAAGTATTCGCGGCTGTGATGTCTATCTTGTCCAATCCACATCCGAACCAGCTAACGAACATATTATGGAACTCCTTATTATGATTGATGCTTGTAAACGTGCTTCAGCAAAGTCTATCAACGTTGTGATTCCTTACTATGGTTATGCCCGCCAAGATCGAAAGGCCCGTTCCAGAGAACCGATCACATCTAAACTCGTGGCGAATTTAGTGGAGAACGCAGGTGCTACAAGGGTGTTAACCCTTGATCTACATGCATCGCAAATTCAGGGATTCTTTGACATTCCAGTGGATCAATTAATAGGAACTCCGCTATTTTCTTCTTATTTTATCGAAAAACAACTGGAAGATGTTGTAATTGTCTCACCTGATCATGGTGGGGTTGTCCGCGCAAGGCAAATGGCCGAGCGGCTTGAAGCGCCCATCGCAATTATTGATAAGCGACGCCCGCGTCCAAATGTAGCAGAAGTGATGAATATTGTCGGGGAGATTGAAGGGAAGACCGCCATTATTGTTGACGACATTATCGATACAGCAGGCACACTTCAATTAGCTGCAGATGCTCTCGTGGAACAAGGGGCGGCACATGTATATGCTTCTTGTACTCATCCTGTACTTTCAGGTCCGGCTATTTCTCGGATTCAGGATTCGAAACTTGAAGAATTGATTGTCTCTAATACGATTGCTCTTCCTGAAGAGAAGAAAATCCCGAAAATCACTCAACTTTCGGTGGGGCCGCTAATGGCACAAGCAATTATCCGGGTTCATGAACAAACCTCTGTTAGTTCGCTGTTTAACTAGCAAGTTGCAAAAAAGCACGTGTAATGGTAAAATTGTTCATTAGAGTGCGTAGGATATACGGATCCGTACGATATATTGAAATAACGCATGAGCGCATGCATTTCATAGTTTTTTTGGTGAAAATGATGAATGAGGTGAAATTATGGCAACATTACAAGCAAACGCAAGAGAAGACTTGCGTCGTTCCGAAACGCGTAAGCTAAGAGCAGAAGGGTTTGTTCCCGGCGTACTTTACGGGAAGAAAACTGCCAGTACAGCGGTTTTTGTGCCGGGTCTTGAATTCACAAAGACCTTGCGTCAAGTGGGGCGGAACGGAATTATTGACTTGACAGTAGACAATGGAAAAAAACATCAAGTTATGGTCCATGACTTGCAACAAGATGTTATTAAAGGGCACATCACCCACATCGATTTTTTTGAAGTGGACATGACTTCAGAACTTGATGTGGATGTTTCCGTTAATCTTGTCGGAGATGCGCCTGGTGAAAAAGAAGGCGGTGTCCTTTCTCAAATGCTCTACAGCATATCTGTTCGCGCACTTCCTAAGGACATTCCGGAACAAATTGACGTTGACATTTCTGAACTTGGAATCAATGATTCGATTGCAGTTGGTGACTTAAAATCAGGTGCAAAATTTGAATTTCATAGTGAAGATGAAGAGACAGTCGTTGCGATTCTTCCTCCAACAACCGAAGAAGAACCGGGTGAAGAGGATGAAGAACAAGAACCTGAACTTGTCGACAGCGACGACGATGAAGAGGAAAGTAAAAACGATTAATCTTTGTAAGAGATAGGGCATAGCCTGAGGGTTATGCCTTTTTTCAACTGGATAGCAATGATACTTGGTTCCTCTAAAGGAGGTTCAAAAATTGAAATTACTTGTTGGTCTTGGTAATCCCGGATTAAAGTATGCGAAGACCCGTCATAACATAGGGTTTATGACGCTGAATGATATTGCGAAAGAATTGGGCATCAAATTAAAGAAAAATACAAATTTTCACGGTGAATATAGTGAAATAATCGTTAACGGCGAGCGTATAATGCTTCTAAAACCTTTAACATATATGAATCGTTCAGGTGATTCTGTTCAATCCATGGTTAGTTATTTTAAGATCGCCCCCTCTCAAATCATGGTCATTTATGATGATCTTGATTTGCCTGTTGGTACGGCGAAGTTTCGGAAAACAGGCGGGCATGGAGGGCATAACGGTATCCGTTCACTCATACAACATTTAGGAACAAAAGAGTTTAACCGTGCTCGTATCGGCATCGGTCGCCCGCCGGAGGGAAAATCCGTTACCTCACATGTCCTTAATCGTTTTAGCAAAGGGGAAAAGGCTGAGGTGGACAATGCCCGTCTCCATGTAACTAAAGCCTGTACGGCCTGGATGGAAACGAGTTTTGATCAAGTTATGAATCACTATAACTAAATGAGAAGCCAGGCTTGGTTACCTCTGATCCCATGTATATCTTTTTTCTCAATCGTGGACACTACTTGTAAGTGTAGACGGAAGGAAAGGGGTTAAGCATGGCGATTTACTATCAATGTAGGCAATGTGGCTCACATATGGGAACAATCTCAACGACAGAGGCTAAAAATCGCGACCTAGGCTTTGGGCTTCTCTCTAAGCAAGACGAAGAAGAAATGATGCATGTGGATCAGGCAGGTCATGTTCATGTCGATATTCTTTGTGATGCCTGTCATGAGGCGACAGCTTTGAATCCGGAGCTTCATGAACAAACACGGTGGATTCATTAAATGAAACGAGCTTTGGCTTGCCAAAGCTTCTTCGGTCGTTGAAAGAAAAAGAAAACACGATGCCTAGGGGTTTCGAATAGTTTGAAAATAAAGAAGCATTTGCGGAAAAATGGACGGACAGAAGATGAGCAGGGGAGGATTAACGTTCATGAAGGCAATTGAACAAACTTTAATTAAGAATCAACATATACGTAGTATCGATGATGGCCTAGAAAATGGGCTGCATGAACAATTGCTTACGGGAATGAGTGGCTCTTCGAAAACGTTACTGTTATCGGGTTTTTATGAAGAAGGGCGAAAACCGCAAATTCTCGTTACTTATAATTTACTACAAGCGCAAAAATGGCAAGAAGATTTAAGCGATTTACTCGGGGAAGAGAACATTTATTTATACCCTGCGAACGAGCTAATTTCTGCAGAAATAGCAGTGGCCAGCCCAGAAATGAAAACGCAGCGCATGGAAGTGATGAATGCGCTTTTTTCTGATTTTCAAGGGGTTGTTATTGTTCCCATTGCGGGTCTTAGACGTTTGTTGCCGCCTAAGGAAGTTTGGGAGGAGAACCAGATTTATCTCCGTACTCAAGATGAATTGCATGTCGAAGATTTTCTGAACCGGTTAGCTTCGATGGGATATTCACGTGCGGACATGGTTTCTGCTCCCGGGGAATTCAGTGTACGTGGTGGTATTATTGATGTTTATCCGTTAACTGAAGCGCATCCGATCCGCATTGATCTCTTTGATACCGAAGTGGAGTCCATGAGGTATTTCAATGCAGACGATCAACGATCACTAGATGAGGTTGATTCGGTGCAGCTGGGGCCTGCAGAAGAAACCGTCCTGTTTGACCATCATTGGCAGCGAGCTGCAGAGAAATTAGAAGCTCAAATGGACGAGACCATTCAGGGAGCCAAAGACGTGGAGCTCAAAGATGAATTGCAGCGAAATTTGTCTTACGAGCGTGATCAGCTTAAAGAGCAGATTCGATTTCAAGGGATATACAAATATATCTCCTATTTTTATAGGAAAGCGCATACGCTCATTGACTATTTACCCGAAGATACGGTCATCTTCGTGGATGAGATTAGCCGCGTTCAAGAGACGGCAGAACGCCTAGACAGGGAAGAAGCAGAATGGCAGACAACATTACTTGAGCAAGGAAAAGCACCGCAAGGAATAAGGATGTCTGAATCTTTTCAAGATGTATTAAAAGTAATTCGTCAACCTATCGTTTATTTCTCTCTGTTTTTACGAAGTGTCCCTGGGACACAGCCTCAAAACATCGTCAATGTGAACTGCAAGGCTATGCAACAATTCCACGGACAAATGCCTGTCTTGCAAGGAGAGATGGATCGTTGGGTTAAAGGCAACTTTGCCGTGGTTTTTATCACCTCTGATGAAGAGCGGGGGCGGCGTTTGAAAAATATTCTGCAGGATTATGATATGGATGCGGAAAGGGTGAATCGCGATACGGATATACAGCCCGGTCGTGCTTATATCATGCAGGGCGATTTACACAATGGCTTCGAGCTCCCCTTCGATCAACTGGCGGTTATTACGGAACGCGAGACTTTTACCAAGAAAGTGACGCGTACACGACGCAAACAAAATGTATCGAATGCTGAAAGAATTAAAAGCTATTCGGAGCTTCAGGTTGGAGACCTCGTGGTACATGTGGATCATGGAATCGGGAAGTATTTAGGCATCGAGACACTCTCGGTGAATGGGCTTAACCAAGATTATGTACACATTTCCTATGCAGGTAATGATAAATTATATGTCCCTGTGGAACAGATCGATCAAGTGCAAAAGTACGTAGGTTCTGAAGATAAAGATCCGAAAATCTATAAACTTGGCGGTCAAGATTGGAAAAAAGTGAAACGGAAAGTGCAATCGTCTGTGGAAGACATTGCTGATGACTTAATTAAGCTTTACGCGGAGCGTGAGGCATCAAAAGGTCATGCCTTTTCCGAAGATACCCAGGAACAACGGGACTTTGAAGCGGCCTTCCCTTATCAAGAAACAGAAGATCAGTTAAAGGCCATTGAAGAGATCAAAGAAGATATGGAGCGGGAACGCCCTATGGATCGCCTGCTTTGCGGTGACGTTGGCTATGGAAAAACCGAAGTTGCGATTCGAGCTGCTTTCAAGGCGATAATGGATGGAAAACAGGTGGCTCTTCTTGTCCCAACGACGATCCTTGCCCAACAACATTTTGATACCTTTTCCGAACGGTTTGGGGATCATCCTATCAACATTGGACTGTTAAATCGTTTTCGTACACGCAAGCAGCAGCAAGAAGCCCTGCGCTCGTTAAAGACCGGAGGCCTTGACATGGTCATTGGCACTCACCGTGTGCTGTCAAAAGACGTTCAGTTCAAGGATCTTGGCTTATTAATCGTTGATGAAGAACAGCGTTTTGGAGTTACACATAAGGAAAAAATTAAACAATTACGGGCGAATATCGATGTGCTCACGCTAACTGCAACACCGATCCCGCGTACTTTACACATGTCTATGCTTGGGGTGCGTGACCTGTCCCTTATTGAAACGCCGCCTGAAAATCGTTTCCCTGTACAGACCTATGTTCTAGAGTATAATGCGCCACTCATCAAAGAAGCCATTGAACGGGAAATAGGCCGAGGTGGGCAGGTTTTCTTCCTGCATAATCGTGTGGATAACATTGAACGGATGTCTGAGCAAATTTCTATGCTCGTACCAGATGCAAGGGTTGCCTATTCCCATGGACAGATGAGTGAGCGTGAGTTGGAAGCAACGATGGTTGATTTTCTTGAAGGACATAAGGATGTGCTGGTGACTACTACGATTATTGAATCAGGGGTAGATATTCCGAATGTAAACACGTTAATTATTAATCACGCCGATAAAATGGGACTGTCTCAGCTGTATCAAATTCGTGGCCGGGTGGGGCGTTCAAATCGGGTCGCCTATGCCTATTTTTCTTATCAGCGGGATAAAGTGCTCACTGAAGTTGCTGAGAAACGTTTGCAAGCGATCCAGGAATTCACAGAACTGGGCTCTGGATTTAAAATCGCCATGCGTGATTTGTCCATCCGCGGTGCAGGTAATTTATTGGGTTCTGAACAACATGGCTATATTGATTCCGTTGGTTTTGACATGTACTCACAAATGCTTAAAGATGCCATTGAGCAACGTAAAGGTACGAAAGAAACAGAAAGTAAAGCGTCTGATATTGAGTTGGATATAAAAGTCGAAGCCTATATTCCGGAGGATTATATTAAAGATGCTAAGCAAAAAATCGAAATGTATAAACGTTTCCGTGGGATTGAAACATTTGATGATCTAAGTGATTTGCAAGACGAAATGATCGATCGTTTCGGGGAATATCCAGATGAGGTCCGTGCGCTATTTTCGATTTCAAATGTAAAAATATATGCCTTGCAAGAAGGAGTAGAATCGATTTCAGAAAGCGCTGGGAAGTGTACGATTATGCTTTCTGAAGAAACCTCTAACGTCATCGATGGGGCAATGCTTTTTAAATTTGTCAATGAACTAGGAAGAGATGTTGTCGTTGGAACTGAAGGAGAGAAAATTAAACTTATCATCCATGCAAAACGATTATCTTCTGCCGTTTATGTGTCGTTGCTTGAACGGATTCTTAGCCGAATTCCAGAAGTAAGGAAAGATTATATGTCCGAAACAGTTTCCTCTTAAAACGGGAATTACCTGCGTTCGGTGTTCTTAGGAAAAATTATTTTATTATGGATGAATAGTTCTTTTTTGGTTACGGATAATAACAGTAGTCAGCAGGTAGATATGGTTAATGAAAAGATATCTCATCAAAGAAAGAGAGGCATCTGCATGAAAGCTACTGGTATTGTCCGTCGTATTGATGACTTAGGGCGAGTTGTTATCCCAAAAGAAATAAGGCGAACGCTTAGAATCCGTGAAGGAGATCCATTGGAGATTTTTGTAGATCGGGATGGGGAAGTTATTTTGAAGAAATACTCACCGATCTCGGAGCTTGGTGATTTCGCAAAAGAGTATGCTGAAGCGCTGTATGATAGTCTCGGTCATCCAATTCTTGTAGCGGACCGTGATTCCTACATTGCTGTATCTGGGGGTTCCAAAAAAGATTATGCAAATAAAAGTATTGGTGAAGTTGTAGAGTCTGCCATTGATAAACGACAGACGATGGCAGATTTTCAACATGGTGAGTATAATCTTGTTAGTGATCACCGGGATGCAATGCAAGGTTACGTTGTCGCGCCCATCATTGCAAATGGGGATCCGATCGGTGCCGTCGTCATGATCGGTAAAGAGGAGCTGCCAGAGGAAAGTGTTGCGCGCATGCTTATAGAGACAGCTGCCGGCTTTCTAGCAAGACAAATGGAGCAATAAATTTTTGCCCTTATCCTTTCATGACATTAGGAAACAACGATGGTCTCCTCGAACCCCAAAGTCATTCCTAATATATCATTCCGCAGGGAAGAGGAGATGAATAATGAATGTAAAAAAACAGCTGGTTTCCTCTTTACAGACACCGGCTGTTCCACTATCATGAAAGTATAACATAATCATTAGCACAAAATATCATAACTGAAGCAGGTCCGTTGAGGATCTGCTTCAATTTGGTTGGATGGAGAAAAGCGATGTTCATAATAATCAGAATTTAGTAGCGGGAAGGGATAGTTAATAGCGGAGTCAGTGAATGCGACGATGTTAAGGGAGACATATTATACTGGATCCGCCTTAGTTGCCAGAGTTAGCTATTTCTTGATCATGTGGAAGAAACGCCTGATTTTTTTAGACTTTCGCTCTTGTTTCGCCTGCTCCTGTACTGGATCCGCTTTTTCTTGTTCGATCAAGTCTTTTTCCAAGAGTTCACGAGCCTTAGTGTAGATAAGCAATTTGATTTCCTCCTTCCATTCATTTTTTAAAGAGTAATGTTTAAATAGTTTGACAAAAAAGAGGGACGTTTTGAAACAATTATCTTCAAGTTTAAGCTAAATGTAACATATTCAGATCTGTAGATAAAGTGTGAAAATATGGAATATAAAAAATAGACGATGTAAAGCGGGGTACGAACTCCGCTCAAGATCTCATGGTTTTCATTCATGATTGGATAGCAGCCATCGTGGGAATAAGAATGAACAAAGGAGGCATCGATATATGGCTGAAACACCCCCGCATATTCATCGGAAATCAGATACAGCTTTACTTCTCATTGATTTTATTAATAATTTAGATTTCCCAGAAGGAGAGGCACTACGCCCCCACGGGGAAAAAGCAGCTATACAAGCTCAACGATTAAAAACGAGAGCGAAGAACCAGAGTGTTCCGGTTATTTATATTAATGATAATTATGGAAGATGGCAAAGTAATTTTCAGCAAATTGTTGAGTTTTGTACAAGCCCCCAATCGAAAGGAAAAGAGATGTCGAAAACAGTTTTACCGGAGGCCGATGATTATTTTGTCCTTAAGCCACAGTTTTCAGCTTTCTTTGAAACTCCATTAGAATTACTGCTTGAATATCTGGGAGTGAAAAGATTGATTCTCACAGGTGTTGCTGGAGATAAATGTATTCATTTCTCTGCTAATGATGCGTACATGAGGGGGTTTGAATTATATGTCCCTGAAGATTGTTTAGCTTCAGATGAAAAAAGCAATAACATTCAAGCCCTTTCCTTAATGAAAGGAGTGCTAGGGGCAGATACTACGCCGTCCTCTCGCCTTGAGTTTCCCCTAGATAAATAAAGGAGGCAGGAATTCTTATTCCTACCTCCGCAGTCATTTGTATTTTTCCTCTGCTTCTGCAATTTCTTCCTGTAATTGCTCGATGATCTCCGCGCCATCGCTGCCTACTTGTTCTTTATACTCTTCAATGACAGGTTCGCTCGCTTGTTCAAAAGCGGCCTTTTCCTCATCATCCAACTCCACAAATTCGATATCGCTTTCCAAAATTGTTTCTAACGCCTCTTCGTTACGTTCTTCCTGCATTTCTACAGAAAGGCCTTGTAACTCTTTGATCGTTTCATCGACAACTGTACGTACTTCATCGGATAGCCCTTCATAAAATTCAGGATTGGCCACGGTCGCAGTCGCATAAATTGCGTGTTCGGATTCGATGACATAATTCTGCACTTCCTGAAAGTTCATTTCTTCGACGGCAAAATAGGGGTTCTCTTGTCCATCAATCATGTTCAGTTGTAAAGAACTATACACTTCTTCATAGGGAAGCGGTGATGGATTCGCATCATAGGCGTTGTACGTATCCGTAAGTAACGGGGAAGGCATGGTTCGGATTCTCAGGCCTTCAAAATCCTCAGGCCTTCGAATTTCCTCATCAGAGGTCCATTGTTGAAATCCCTGTGACCAGAATGAAAGAACTTTCATATTGTTTTCCTCATAGAGAAGGGCCAGCTCATCCAAGGCTTCACTGTTTTTCAAGACTTCTTGGTTGACCTCCATATCATCGGAAAATAGATGATGGAGTAAGAATAGTTGGTTTTCCGGCACAATTGTCCCCGTATTGCCGGGAGAGGCGATGGCGAGATCAACCCCGCCCATCTGAAGCTGTTCGGCCTGTTCAGGGGCATCCCCGAGCTGACCGACCGGATATACTTCAACCACGACCTCTCCGTTCGTTCGATCTTCAACCATCTCTTTAAAAGCTTCCGCATAATCATTTTGCACGCTATCCGGAGATTCTTCATGCACAAACGTGATGGTCTTCACATCATCAGAATTTTTGGTCGTAGCACCGTCGTTGCTTGAATCAGCTGTATGACAAGCCGTTAAGCCTATCACTAACAAAATGTACACCCATGCGAACGCTGGCTTTTTCACTTTTATCCTCCTCGTATAATATCTTTTAAGAGCTTTACTCCGTTGGTACGAAGAATTCGTAAACTAGAATAATGTTTGGGAACAAGATTAATAAAGCAGAGGCAATACCCAAGATCAGGAAATAAGGTAATGAACCCTTAACAATTTCAAGATACGGTCTCCGAAATATAGCGATGGCTGTAAAAATATCTACCCCAAACGGTGGTGTCGCTGACCCAATGGCTGCCTGTAAGGTAACAATGATACCAAGGGCGACGGGGTCAATGCCGGCATCCATGGCAACGGGTTCAATAATTGGAGTAAGAACAAAGATGACGACCAACGGATCGATGAACATACATACAACGAAAAATAAGACGGCGATCATAAACAGAACGTATAATTGAGAGGGATCACTTCCAAATATCGTGTCAGTGATTTGTTCTGGGATTTGCGCATAGGAAAGTACCCAGGACAGCCCTTGCCCTGCTGCGACAAGAATGAACACCGCCGCTGTTACGATCGCTGTCGATTCTGCAATCTTTGGGATCTCTGAGATTTTCACCGATTTAAAGATCACCACTTCAATTAAAAAAGCGTATCCGACACTGACGGCTGCCGCCTCTGTTGGACTAAACAAACCGCTATAGATACCGCCAATGATCAGTACTGGAAACCCGAGGGGAAGAGCAGCCTTTCGAAGATATCGCCCGGCCTCTCTCCAACTTTCTCTTCTTCCCTGATCTACCAAATTATATTTTCGTGCTTCGAGGTAGTTGTAGATAAGAAACATGGCCAGAATAATAAGGGCTGGGGTAATGCCGGCGACAAACAGTTCCCCTACGGAGGTGCCGGTCACCACGCCATAGATAATCATTGCTATACTCGGTGGGACCATTAAAGCAAGGTCACTGGCATTCACAATGAGCGGGATCGATTGACTATCTTTATAGCCTTTTTCAGCCATACGCTCCCGCATGGGTTTCCCGGCAGCCGCAATGGTCGCTTGGGTAGAACCTGAAACGGAGCCGAATAATGCACATGCAACAGAAGTTGTCATGGCGTAACCCCCGCGGACATGACCGATCATTGAACTGACAAAGTCGAGTAAGCGCCGAGAGGTGTTCCCTGAAGACATAATATCTGCAGCAAAAATAAACATCGGCACGGCCAATAGAACAAACGCTTGAATACCGGCAAAATATTGTTGAATCAATATTCCTAGATCTGTATCAGGAAAATACATCAGCATACTGATAAGACCGGCTGCGATTAAGGGAACTTTCATTGGAAATCCTATTAAGAGGAGTGTAAATATGATACCTAGAATCAGCCATATCATTCGTTCTCACCTTCAATGCTTTCTGTCCCTTCGTGAATCCCTTCATATTTCAGGTTTCGGATAAATGTTCGTAAGTATTGAATACCAGCCATAAAAAAACCAAACGTCATCACTGCAATCATGATGTACAAAGGAATGCGGAGGGCTGGTGTTACTCGGTCGAGATCAAACATCGTCACCGTATAACTGCCAGAAACATAGGTGAGGAAAAATAATAAAACGGACGTTAAGATCGTAATACATGCCATCATCACTTTTTGCACCTTGTAAGGCAATAATTCCATAATCGCACTCATCCGGATATGTCTCCCTCTTCTTGCCACATGACTAAGTCCGATAAAAGTGATAATGATAATGAGCATTTGGCCAACCTCTTCAGCAAATGTCCAGGTCACATTAAAAACCAGTCGACTAATTACATTGCCGATTAACACTAAGGCCATGAGAATAATAGCAGAGCTAATTGACCATCGTTCCACCTTTTCAAACATATTATCAAGTGCTCGTATCAATATGGATCCCTTCCTTCTTCAAGATCGGCAGATTGGTTACTATTAAGAAAAGATAGGGAATGGGTTCCCTTTTTATCAGCCACCAAAACTGAGTTTTTGAATTAAGGGTTCTTATCTATCTTTCCTGACTTTGAGGCAGTCATCCTTATAAAAGCAGTAAGACCACCCGTCAAAGAGTGGTCTTACTGTCTTTATTGGATTTAGTGCTATATGGAGTTTGTTTGGTTCTAGTGCAGAGCGTCTGAAATAAAAGGTCACCATGGGAATGGTGACCCTTGTAGCTTCAATGAATGGCTCGATATGCGATGCTTAACATATTTTTTTACAATAGTGGTACATAAAGGGTTTATGGCACCACTTAGAGGAATCATTTATCAAATGATGACGTTGAGAATCGTCGATGTAACACTCATTGGCGTGAGTGGCTGATTCGGTCATCGTGCACGAGTTTCATCTCGATGAGTCATTTTTCATGAAGTTTTATCTACTTGGATCGTCAATAAGTCACATGGCACCTGCTGTGAGAGGCGCTGTTGAAAATCCCCCTTCAACCATTTTTCTAATCCATTTCTACGGGAAATACCTAAGACGATCAGGTTCGGTTGATGTTTCTTTACCATTTCCTTCGCAATCACCGAAACAGGATTTCCAAAGGAAAGTTCGGCACTGGTGCTAGGAACGCCCTCATGATAGCAAGCAGCTTGATATTGATTCAACATTTGCCGTCTCTTTGCTGCAATGTTAGACCTATACTTAACATCTCCTCTTTCGACGAGACCATAGGTTCTTATATCGATCACGTGAACCAACACCAGGTGGGACATGTTCTGTTTTGCTAAAACAATCGCTTTTTTGAGGCCGAGCTCGGCTGCTGAACTATCATCAACGGCCACTAATATTTTTTCATAATTTTGACTCATAATATTCCCCTCCTTCTCAAGTCTTTTATTTGCAATGAATTGTTTCAGCTGGTAAAAGTCAAAGATACCTACCCGCTGAGCTATGCTGTCCTTCCCGTTTCAGCTCAATCGCCCAAAAAACCTTCTCAGTATCTACTTGTGTTTACTGTTGATGGGTGAGTAAGGAGGTTTAACGTCTCATTGATAATCATCTAAAAGAATCTTCTGTCAATATTGTGAGATATTTCTATTTTATCGAAATCATAGGAAAATTTGAAGCGGTGAATTTTGTCGATATTTATTCAAGTGCTTATAAATATTTTACCGCTATTTAAAGGAACGAACCTAGATCTTTTTCTCATTTTTTTGAGTGACTTTTCCCTTTGTTTAAAAAGGGGTTTTAACTGGATAGGGGAGTGGAAAAATAAACTGGCGTTTCGTCGAAGGGAGGGATAAGTTGTTTGAGCTATCAGATATCCCACGTTTACTCTTGTCCGCATTAATCATTTTACCGATTGTAACGATCATCCGAGAAACAGGGTATTATACGGTCGTCACTTTATTAGGGGCTACGAATAAAAAATTAACCATTGGAAGCGGGCCTGTGCTTTTTAGGACAAAAACAATAGAAGCCCGTCGTTATTTCTTTATGTATAGTTGGTTTGAATATGATGAATTACAGCCAGATAGTCGCTTTTGGCACGGGCTTATTTATGCCTCCCCTATTCTAAGTAATGTTATTGTAGCGATAATTTTGAATTCACTGCTCGCTGAGGGGATCTTAGAGAGAAACATGTTCTGGGACATATTCTTATTTTACGTATTTTATTTTGTGTTATTTGATGTGATCCCTGTTTATTTGCCCGACGGGCAGCCTACAAACGGGAGAGCAATTTTTGATTTAGTTTGGCACGGAGAGCGTTCGGATTATATCAAGAAAGAAGTGCAAGAGCAAATTCGCGAGATCGAACGTGAACTCAAAGACGCCGACACACAAGAACAAAAAGAAACGATGCAGAACCGCGATCGTGACCAACTTGAAAAAAGTGATCTAGATTCTCACGAAGGCTATACTGAATCCCAAAAAGCAACCATCGAGAATCGTGATAGAGATCAGTATGAAAGGGATGATCATAGTTCTATTGAGAAACAGAGGGCTCACCGTGAACGTGATGATCATAATAACCCTTAAAAGAAAGAAGATTTAAAGGTGAAAGCACTTATGGCGGATTTGCTCTTCATTAAGAAAAAATGTTTTAACTTATGCTCAATTTGGGTAATTATAAGATAACTCATGTAGAAAGGGTGAGGTTGTTGGAACAATTTAAGGTGAAAGTATCTCTATCAAATGGGCATGTTATCTCCATTTCCGAAGAAGCTGAAAGCATGAATGAAATTAAAAATGAACTTTTGGCAGAAAATGGAACGTACAACAAACACGGGGTCTTCTTCCATAAAGACGAAGTTGTTTCTGTTGAGATTTCTGCAAAATAACGTTTGCCTGTCTTCCCATTCTAGATTCTCAATGTAAATACGAGGAGGATACTAGCATGAAATCGAATAGGATCAAAGATCGTATAGACCAAGCTAAAGATGAAATGAACAGTGATAAAGTTAAAGGTGCTGTAAGTAAAGCAAAAGGTGAAGTGAAAGACCAGATCGGGAATGTAGTGGATCATAAGGAGATGCAAGCGAAGGGGAAAAAAGATAAACTCAAGGGAAAAGCGCAAGATACAGCTGGAGATGCAAAAAATAAAGAAAACGAATAAGTGAAGGTTCATGAGAAAAAACTCATGAACCTTTTGTTATAAGAGTGATCGCATATGGGAATGAAGGCCTCTGCTATAAGGAGGTGGCGGTAAGCCAAGCTGTATTAATGGTTATTAATCACTTCGGAAGCCCGAGATTTCGAACAGCTCAGCTTTGCTTTTGCCTTATTGAATACCAGCTGCCGTTAAGCCCCTGCATCATAATCCTTTCTTGTATTTAAGCTTGTTCCTCATCTTCCTTGATCCAAACCTCTCCGTCCTTATAAGTCATTTGCTCAGGATATCGGAGGTCAATGACATCATCTTGGAGATGTTGAGCTGGAGCGGGCGTTAATAACGAAACAATAATGCATACCAAGAAGTTAACCGGAACACTTATTAACCCTGCACCTGTATCCTGGATCCCTAAAATCGTCGTACCGCCCATGGCCAAAAAGATATACGTTAAAGTGGTTGCTAATCCAACGCTCATCCCCGCGATTGCCCCTTGTTTGTTCATTCGCTTCCACCATACTCCTAAAAAGAGCACAGGAAAAAAGGTGCCCCCGGCAATTCCAAATGCCCAGGCAACAATTTGCGTAATGACGCCTGGAGGGTCCAGAGCTAACAGCCCGGCAGCAATCGTGGCAAGCAATATAGCAAGGCGCCCCGCTTTTAGCCGTGTTTGATCGCTGGCATCCGGACGTATAAGACGATAGTAAATATCGTGGGCAAACGAGGAACTGATGGTGATTAACAGCCCACCTGCTGTTGATAATGCTGCAGCCATTGCGCCAGCAGCGACCAATCCAATCACAAACATACCAAGGTCTGCAATTTCAGGGGTAGCCATAACGACCATATCCTCTGACACCGCGATTTCTTCCCAATCAAGAATACCGTCCCCGTCTTCGTCAGCAACCGCAAGCAACCCGGTATCCACCCACCGATCTACCCAGCCTGGCAACTGGTCAATAGGCTGGCCGGCAACCTGTGTCATTAAAATAAAACGGGAAAAAGCAGCGTATGCTGGCGCAGATAAATATAAAATACCGATAAATAAAATCGCCCAAAAACCGCTCCAGCGGGCTGCTTTCATGGTCGATACGGTATAGAAACGAACGATGACATGGGGAAGTGCTGAAGTTCCTACCATTAAAGTAAATAATAAAGCGAGAAATTGACTTCGATCGCTTTCTGCGAATGGCGCAAAATACTCTGTTAACCCCAGTTCTCGATCAATCACTCCAATTTCATTAATGACATTTCCATAAGATAACCAAGGAAGCGGATTACCTGTCAATTGTAGGGACATAAAGAGAATAGGGATAATGTAGGCTGTAATTAAAATGATATACTGGGCCACCTGTGTCCAGGTCACCCCTTTCATTCCTCCAAGAGTGGCGTAAATCGCGATCACGACAACACCAAGCAATACCCCTGACCAGGTAGGGATACTAAATAAACGCCCAATGACGACCCCCGAGCCGGAGAGTTGTCCAATCAAATAAGTAAAACTAATAATAACGGTAGCGATCGCACCAATCAATCGTGCTGCATTACTTTCAAAACGATCACCGATAAACTCCGGGACGGTAAAGCGGCCATATTTTCGAAGTTGAGGAGCTAATAAGAAGGTGAGAAGTAAAAAACCACCTGTCCACCCCATAATATAGGGGAGCCCATCGTAGCCCATCACCATGACGGTTCCGGCCATTCCGATAAAGGAGGCTGCACTCATCCAATCTCCGCCTATGGCCATCCCATTCCATAATGGGGGGATGCCACGGCTGGCAACATAAAATTCTGATGTCTCTTTTGAGCGCGTATAAATGGCAATGCCAACATAAAGAATAAAGGTTAGTAAGATCATCCCGACGGAAATGAGTGTTTGTGTATCCAATAACGTAACCTCCTGCGTCATTAATGGTTGACTGTTTTACCGCTACTAATACGAACGTTTTTTCCTTCGTCAATTCCAAATTTTTTATCAATTCGATCACTAATGACTGCATTCAAAAATAAAAG
Source organism: Geomicrobium halophilum (assembly GCF_014207655.1). Taxonomy (GTDB): domain Bacteria; phylum Bacillota; class Bacilli; order Bacillales; family Marinococcaceae; genus Geomicrobium; species Geomicrobium halophilum. The sequence goes on from NZ_JACHHJ010000008.1 coordinate 35,473, forward strand.
CACAATAAACATGAATACAGAACCTTGAGCTCCCATGTAATAATGAAAGGGCATCCCTAAAAAGGTAAACTGTTGGAAATACTCAGCAAAAAATGCTGCTCCAAAAGATACGAGAAACGCGATAAACAGAAAGACGACAATCATAAGCGTTCGGATTTTGAAATAAGCTTCGACATGTTTACGATCAACTTTTCTCATTTTTCTCTCCTTTCAATTTCTGTTTGTTACCCTCCCCTTTAAGGTTCCCTCCCTCCTTTCAAAAAATAGTAGAGGTTGATTGATGCCGGCATTCTTTGCAAAAAAGAATCGGAGCTTTGCGTTTGGCAAGAATAATATTGGTCAAAATAATAGCTGGCATAAAGGCGATGAATACAGGTTCAACGAGCACTGCTATCAAAATAATCACGATTAGCGGCGGCACAGACATTGTAAAAATGTATCGTTTTTGTGTCATCTCCCATATCTTGTTGCTTTTACAAGTTGGACAAGCATTGGTCTCTGCCAATGGTAAGCCTCCTCCCTTTTTATTTCAGTCCATAAATAAGTTGAACTGTATCCCAAAATGGTAGTGGCACCTGAAGGATAGCAATTAGCATATAGGCTCCCATGGCTACAAGCGGGATTCCTAAATACAATGCTTGTTTTCTTTTAAAGGTCAGATAAATACTAGCAATAACAATGGCCCAAAACAGAAGAAAGAGAATCATAAGTTCACTCCTTTGCAATAAATACTAAATACTTAGTATGTATGAAAGCGCTTATATAATACAAACATTATTCCAAATTTTCTTTAGTTAAGTCAAGGGTTTTTCGTTAAAGTGTGAACGATAGAAAATTTGCTGCAAGCCTCTTAATTTTGGAAGAAAGAGTACTGCCGCCTAGAGGAGTTGTGGTACCCGGTTCTACTTGTGAGGATTACCGTTCATGTGTCTTTCTCTGGGGAACTCTAACTATGCTATAATATCTGCATCAGAAAAGATTGTCAGTGAAAAAGGAGCGGAAATACTTGAGTAAGCAATGGAAACCGGAAATTAAGATTATTGGCTTAGGTGCTGGTAATCTCGAACAGATGAGTCTGGGTACATATCGGCGGCTGAGAGAGGGAAGAGGACCTTTGTACGCAAGAACGTCCCATCATCCTGTTATCGTTGAATTACAAGACGAGGGTATTGAATTTGAGTTCTTTGATTCTGTATATGAAGCTCATGAGCGTTTTCAACCCGTATATGAGGAAATTGCAGAAGCAATCATTGTCGCCGCCACGGCGTCTCAAGACCCTCTTCGTTATGTCGTTCCTGGACATCCGCTCGTGGCTGAACAAACCGTGCAACTGTTGTTTGCTGCTGAAGCTGAAGGCAGGGCCCGAATAACGGTTGTCGGCGGTGGAAGTTTTCTTGACCCGGTATTCACGGCGCTTCGCATTGATCCAAATGATGGCTTCCAACTTCAGGATGCTACCATGCTTAACGCAAGGGATTGGTCACTGAAGCAGCATCTCATGGTTAGTCAACTGTACGATGCTTTTACGGCTTCGGAAGTAAAGTTAACATTAATGGAACTGCTGCCGGATGACTACGAGGTGACCCTTGTCACCGCCGCGGGGTCGTCTGAGGAAGCCATCGAGTCTTTTCCCTTGTATGAGCTTGATCACAACATGAAGGTGAGTAATCTCACGGTTCTTTACGTACCACCAGTCCCTGACGAAAGCTATCGTGTGCATACGTTTAGCCACCTGCAAGAAGTGATCCGTACGTTGCGGGGCCCTGACGGGTGCCCGTGGGATCGGAAGCAAACGCACTTCACATTGAAGCATTATTTACTGGAAGAAACGTATGAAGTACTTGAGGCGATTGACGAGGAGGACGATGAACACCTGGTCGAAGAACTTGGCGATGTGCTTCTGCAAGTGCTCCTGCATGCACAAATTGGGGAGGATGAGGGATATTTCGCGATCGAGGACGTCATCGGCTCCCTCACAGAGAAGATGATTCGCCGCCACCCTTATGTTTTCAATAAAAAAATGGAAGGGGAGAGCGCGATCGAGGTGGAGGAGCGTTGGGATAAGATTAAGGAATTGGAGAACAGGGATCGAGAGACTCCGGCTTCCCTGCTCGAAGATATTCCGCGCACCATGCCTGCACTCATGACCGCGTATGAAGTTCAAAAGAAGGTGGCCAAGGTCGGATTCCAGTGGCAAGAGGAAGCCCCGAGGTGGGAGAAACTAGAAGAAGAAATTGCGGAGTGGAAGGATGCTTTAACGGGTAATTCAAAAGAAGAGGCAAAAAAAGAATTCGGCGACGTTCTTTTTATCCTTATTAATCTTGCACAAACCTATAAGATTCACCCGGAAGAAGCGTTGTTGATGACGAACCGTAAATTCATTCAGCGTTTTCAATATATTGAACAACGGTTAGCTGATTCCGGAAAAACCTTGGAAGAAACCGATCTGCTGGAAATGGATGGTTATTGGGACGAAGCAAAAAACAGAGAGTAAGGAAAGGGGGATACACATGCGCATCGATAAATTTTTGAAGGTGTCACGTCTCATTAAAAGACGCACGATCGCTAAGGAAGTAGCCGGGGCGGGGCGCCTGCAAGTAAACGGGCAAGTCGCCAAAGCTGGAACTGAAGTCGTTCCAGGCGATGAGGTAACGATCCGCTACGGTAGAAAGACGTTAAAAGTTCGTGTTGAACACCTTGGTAACGCCCCGCAAAAGGAACAAGCGGCCACGATGTACACGACACTTGAGGAAAAAAAGGTAGATGAAGAATCATCTAAAGAACTATAAAGAACCACCACATGGTTTAGTTTTCACGTTTTTTTGGTATCCAATTTGTCAGAACAAGCTTCTTCAGGCTTGTTCTTTTTTTGCCTCAAGGCGCATAGGCTAATGGCAATGAATGTCATTCTTGGGGGGTTACTATGAACGAATACGGGCCAAATCAACGATATAAGAGTGCTGAACCGGTTCACGATATTGTTATGAAGGGGCGTAAGACGCTGGAAATCAGCGGTGTGAAGGAAGTTGAAAGTTTTGATAGCCAAGAATTTTTACTTGAAACCGTGATGGGATATTTATCGGTAAGAGGGAGAGACTTGCATATGAGAAACTTGAATGTCGAAGAAGGGCTTGTATCTATTGAAGGTAAAATTGATGATCTTATCTATGTGGATGAGCATAACAGTGGCAAACCTAAAGGCTTTATCGGGAAGTTATTCAAGTGACACTCGACGTTCAGTTTCAGACCTTCTTTGCCATGATGATTGCCGGCTCTATGATTGCGGTTCAGCTGGATGTCTACCAGCGTTGTTTACCGGATAAAGCAAGATCCAAATGGCCCCAAGCCTTCCTGGATCTTTGCTTTTGGATCGTACAGGCCATGCTCGTTTTTTACGTATTGTATATCATGAATGATGGAGATTTTCGATTTTATATTTTTCTAGCGATTATTCTCGGTTTCTTCGTATACTGGCAAACGGTTCGTCCCTTGTTTTTACGTTTACTGGAAGTAATCCTTAAAGTTGTAGATCACATTTATCGTATCGTGTTGAAAATCTTTTATTTGTTCTTGCTTATTCCTGTGGTATGGTTGTACAAAGGAGTCAAACAATTGCTTATCATTATATACAAGTGTTTTCGCTTGCTTTTCGATCCGTTTGTCTCTTTATTAAGGTTTTTATTACGGCCGTTATACCAAGCCGTAGGTGGAGAGCGAGTCGTTGCTTTTGTTAAGCGATTGTGGAGACGTGTTTTTCCTAAAAAAGATGAAGAAGATAAGCAATAGTTTGTCAATGACAATAAGCCATATGCGGGGAGGGGAAGGCAAATGGCAGGCGGGCCAAATCGTAAGGTTACCCAATTGAAAAGGGACAAGATGCATGAACAGGAACAGGAACGATTGGCACTGCAGGAAGAACGTCGCAAACGTGGATTAGTCAGACGTTTAACAACGATCGGTATTCTTGCAGCTGTCGTCGTTATTTTCGCAGGAATTGCGCTCGTTTCACAACAAAGTATGATTGAAGCCAATGAAGAAGAAAAGGCTGAGCTTAAAGCCCAGCTGGATGATATGGAAGCGGAGCAGCAATCGCTTGAGACGAAAATAAAGAATTACAATGACGAGGAGTATATCACTGAAATTGCACGTAGAGATCTTTATTTAACAAAACCTGAAGAAACCATCATTAAGGTTCCTGAGGAGGAAAATTAATCCTCCATTATCACGATCTCATGTTTTTGCGCATAGCATAAACATCGTGTATGCTAATAGTGCCTGAAAAGTAGTGTTCATGTTGGAAATCTTTTTGAGCGCATGCACAACTCTTGAAGGATTTAAAAAATTAAGGAGGAGCATTTCGTATAATGTCGATTGAAACAGGCAGTAAGTATAAGGGAAAGGTAACCGGTGTCACCCACTTTGGTGCATTTGTTGATTTGCCAGAAGGACAGACAGGCCTGGTGCATATCAGTGAGGTCGCCGATCAATACGTGAAGGATATCAAAGAGTTCGTAAAGGTCGGCGACGAAGTCACAGTAAAAGTGCTTAAAGTCGAAGGTGATGGAAAAATCGGTTTATCGATCCGCAAAGCGCAAGATCGTCCACGAGAAAATCGAGACCGTCATCAAGGTGGAAAGAAACGGGAGCCAAAGCTTTCTTTTGAAGATAAAATGAGCCGATTTCTCAAGGATAGTGAAGAGAACTTGGCAACACTTCGAAAACAAACGGATGGCAAAAGGGGCGGTCGCTCACGATGATAAGCGCATGCCGTTTCATTGAATAACAACGACGATCATAAATAAGAGGGGGGAGGTCCTCCTCTCTCTTTTGTTTGGACTGATGAAATGATATGGGTAACTTTAAAAAAAGAGTTGTAAAATAACCATTGACTTAAAAAATGACAGTCGTTATAATGTAGCTTGTCTGGTTTTAATTGGCGGTGTAGCTCAGCTGGCTAGAGCGTACGGTTCATACCCGTAAGGTCGGGGGTTCGATTCCCTCCGCCGCTACCAAATGATACAATTAACCAAGAGACCTTCGGGGTCTCTTTTTTTATTGGCAAAAAATAAAAATCATCGGTGTGGCTTATCTCCATGGGTCAGCAGCACGTTCAATCACCCTCGGCTCACTTCGTGCCATATGTTTACAAACGATATGCCGTCTAAGGAAAGAAACCTTTGTCGTAAATCATATATTCCACGCTTTGTCGATCCAATATGCGCTGATTCGGCACTAGCACCATTTCCAAATGTTTATTAAACAGGAATGCCTGTTCTATATATGCGGAAAAAACTTGAGTTATTCGCACTTGTGAAAGAAGTCGAACGATTTTCAACATCATAACAGTATTCTGACAAACACTGCACTTATATGCATCTATACTCGACTATCAAGAATACATCCAAACGATGGTGGTGAACGTATATGATGCAAAAAGATACAACACAGGGTCAGCTAGGGAGAATTTTCAATCCTTTGAATTGGGCTGCTGGGATGAAGGACCTTTGGGTTAAGGGGGGAAATAAGTTACAGAGCGGCGCTGAGCTTGTTTTTTTAAAGTGGGGGCTGTTGTTGTTCCTCGTAGGTGTCATGTTAGGCCGAGCCGCGATTTTATCTGACCTTTACCCTTTTGCGATTCCCTTTTTTGCTGCAGTATTTGCCTGGAAAAAAGAAAAGGCGGTTTTGGCAGCTGTAGCCGTTATTGCTGGAACGATGTGGGGACTCACTTTTAATATTCCCTATGTTCTCGCGGGGTTATTGCTTTTTCTTCTTTTCTACCGTGTAGCACGATACATAGCAGGGAATAGGAAATGGACGCTTCCCGCAGCGGTTTTTATGGCGTCCCTTGCTTCAAGAGTTGTCGTGACTGCTGTTGGAGAAGGAGTAATGACGCAGTACCACTGGTTTATGGCGGGCATTGAAGCTGGCTTGGGATTAATGCTGACAATGATTTTTTTGCAGAGCATACCTTTATTGGACGTTCGGAAACCACAACGCTCATTAAAACATGAAGAGATTATCTGTTTTATTATACTGTTAGCTTCGGTGATGACAGGGGCCATTGGATGGGTGATCTACGGCCTTGGTGCGGAACATATTCTCGCTCGTTATCTCGTTCTTTTGTTTGGACTTGTTGGAGGCGCGGCCATTGGGGCAACGGTCGGGGTCGTTACCGGGCTTGTTCTTAGTTTGGCTGCACTCGCAAACTTGTATCATATGAGCTTACTCGCATTTGCAGGACTGCTTGGCGGTTTGTTGAAAGAGGGGAAAAAAGTTGGTGTCAGTATAGGTTTGTTAGTAGGTACTGCTTTAATCGCATTGTACGGCGATGGGATGAACAATCCTGCTATTACTGTGATGGAATCTGTGGTGGCGATCATGCTTTTCTTGCTTACGCCAAAGGTACTTACGAATTATATGGCAAAATACACCCCAGGAACGTTGGAGCATTCGAATGAACAACAGTTGTATCTTCGTAAAATCCGGGATATTACCGCAGCGCGTGTTGAGAAGTTTTCGGAATTGTTTCAAACGTTATCGGTAAGCTTTTCGACACCTGAAATTCGTGAAAAGCAAATTCAGGATGACAAGGAAGAAGACCGCTTTTTGGCGGATATTACGTCGAGTACGTGTCAGAAGTGTTTTCGTAAAGAAAGGTGTTGGGTGGATCGCTTCGATACAACTTATGATATCATGCACAACACTATGACCGATATTGAAAAAACAGAGCAAGTTGAGCCAAGAACCTATGAACGTTTAAAACGGCATTGCATCTATCCGGATCGGATTGTGCGGACGATGAAGGAAAAATGGGAACCCCATGAAATGCGGCAATTGTATGTCCAGCAGTTAGAGGAAAGCCGAAAGCTTGTGGCTGACCAGCTGCAAGGCGTATCCGAGGTGATGAGCGAATTCGCAAAGGAAATTCAAAAGGAGAAAGAAGCTCATTATTATCAGGAGGAACAAATTCATCTCGCCCTTCATGATGCTGGACTTGAGATCGGGCAAGTAGACATCTATAACTTAAATCCCAGGAATGTGCATATAGAAATTGTGTTAGGAGAAAGAATGAATCATGAGGAAGCAGAGAAGTTGATTGCACCTATGCTTTCAGGAATTTTATCTGATCATATAATCGTGGAGACGATGTACTACGATGAGGCTCAGATGGGGAATCGGGTATCGTTTGCTTCTGCGAAAACATTCACGATTGATACAGGATCAGCGACTGTTGCAAGAGGCGGGGAGTGGCTTTCGGGAGATAATCACGCAGCTATGCAACTGGGTTTTGGAAAATTTGCGGTGGCGATTAGTGATGGGATGGGAAATGGTAAACGTGCGCATCAGGAGAGCCGGGAAACGTTACAATTACTTCAGAATATTTTGCAGTCAGGCATCGATGAGAGAGTCGCCATTCAGTCGATGAATTCGGTATTAGCACTACGCGCAGATGAGGAAATGTTCTCAACTCTTGATTTGACGATGATCGACTTGCAAACGGCAAATACGAATTTTCTTAAAATCGGATCTATGCCTAGTTTTATAAAGCGAAATAGCGAAGTATTCTCTGTTGAAGCAGGCAATTTACCGATGGGAATCATTTCCGAGGCAAGTTTTGATGTAATTACCAAACAATTGCAAGATGAGGATCTTCTTGTGATGATGAGCGATGGACTGTTTGATGCTGCTCGTTTCATAGAAAATAAGGATCGATGGATGAAACGACTGATCCGGGAAATGGAGACAGAAGACCCGCAGATACTTGCAGATGTATTGCTGGAACAAGTCATACGGGCAGGGGATGGTACCATTGGAGATGATATGACCGTTGTTGTAGCAAAGGTTCGCCGTAATACGCCAGATTGGGCAGCCATTCCGATGGGGAGGTGGGTACAACCGTTCGCAAAGGATGCTTAAAACAAGTATATCTCCGCTTGTATTGGTCAATGATTGTGATAACCAATCAAGATTTTACGCAGGGGAGGATATAGATGGGCACAGGAACATTAAAGCAAATTCTACTACTCACGGATGGATGTTCAAATGAAGGCGGTGATCCTTCTGCCATTGCAGCACTAGCCAGAGAACAACAGGTGACGGTCAACGTTATTGGTGTGCTAGAAGAAGGAGCGATGAATGAAAGCGGACAAACGGAAATTGAAAATATTGCACTAGCGGGCGGCGGTATTAGTCAGATTGTCTATAAGCAGCAACTAGCCCAAACCGTGCAGATGGTTACCAAGCAAGCGATGACGCAGACGTTACAAGGGGTGGTCAATCAAGAGCTTTCGCAAATTTTAGGGAAAGAGCAGGAATGGGATGAACTCCCTCCTGAAAAACGGGGGGAAGTGATGGAAGTTGTTGATGAAATTGGTGAAAAAGTAGACTTAGAAGTTGCCATCCTTGTTGATTCCAGTGCGAGTATGCGGATGAAATTACCAACGGTTCAAGAAGCGTTAATCGACTTATCGCTGAGCATGGCTTCGCGTGGGGGGAGTAACCGATTTACCTTGCTTGCATTTCCAGGAAAGAAAAAGGATGTCGATGTGCTTTGCGAATGGACGAAGGGAATGGATCAGTTAGACGGTATTTTTCAAAAAATCACCCCAGGTGGAATAACACCTACTGGACCAGCCTTAAAAGCAACGCTTAATCAATTTGAAAAGTTGAAAAAAAGGAGCTTGATCTCCCGTGGAGAAGAAACATTCTTTGAAGAACGAAGCTCCTGACCTTTCAAAAGGCACGAAGCTGCTCGGCAAATGGAATAAAAACCCTTACTACATTCGCAGGACGTTAGGGAGAGGGGCGACAGGGGCGGTTTATTTAGCTGATTCCAGAGAAGGTCAAGTGGCACTTAAAGTTGGTCACAACAGTATGTCAATTACTTCTGAGGTCAATGTTTTAAAGCATTTTGCCAAGGTCCAAGGACAAGTACTTGGACCTTCTTTGATCGATGCGGATGATATTACGATTGCTGGACGAAGATACCCGTTCTACGTGATGGAATTTTTAAAAGGTGAAACCGTTTTTAAACATTTAGATCGTCACGGCAAAGAGTGGGGTCCCGTTTTAATTGTTCAGCTTCTTGGTGATTTGGATCGACTGCATCGTGCAGGTTGGGTATTTGGAGATTTGAAACCCGATAATCTCATCGTTGTCAGTCCTCCTTATCGGATTCGTTGGCTTGATGTAGGAGGGACAACATTACAGGGACGAGCAATCAAAGAGTATACTGAGTTTTTTGATCGTGGATATTGGGGGCTTGGCGATCGTAAAGCCGAACCTTCCTATGATTTATTCGCAGCTGCTATGATTCTCATGAACATGATTTATAAACGACAGTTTGATAAGGGGCGTGACGGACAGCAGACGTTAACAACCCATATTGATCGCGCTCCAGAGCTTTGGCCTTATCGGAAATGGTTGAAAAAGGCCCTGACCGGACAATTTTCAGATGCGCAAAAAATGAAGCAATCATTGATGAATATTATTTCAAAAGAAGCAAAGCCTGTAAAAAGAAACCCCTCTTTTCACCAGCAGCAGCAAAAGCCACAGACTTTGAAAAAAAGGGGGAGAAAAAGAGGGAAGACTCAAAAAAGCACGTTTGGCATGCTCGACGGTGTTTTAGTGATTGCTTTTCTATTGCTTGCATCTGCTTTATACTGGGTGGGACAACTGATTTGATGTGGATTGGTGCTGCCAACGATGTGAGTGAATAGCAGCTGATTCGTTGGAGGACAATATTCATGAAAGAACGTGAACGCTTGAGCGACTTATGTTTATTAGCCGGGAAGCTTATGGTGACCTATGGGGCGGAAACGTATCGGGCGGAAGATACCATGAGGCGTATGGCGATCGCAGGCGGGATGAAAAATGTCCATAGTTTTGTAACCACCACGGGAATTTTTTTATCAGGTGTCCATGAAGACGGCCACAATATCATGCAGATGATTCGAATCGTTGACCGTTTTCAGGATTTAAACAAAGTCACGGAAGTCAACCATCTATCACGGGAATTTGTACTTGGACGCCATAGCATTGCTGAAGCAAATCAAGTGCTTCTTACAATCTCGGAAGCACCGATGAATTATCCGCTTTGGCTCATCTATATGGCTTCTGCAGTTGCAGGGGGGACATTTTCTTATTTAGTGGGAGATTCCATGTTTGATATGGTGCCTGCTGCTGTTGGCGGACTAATCACAACTCTATTCCTCGTTTTATTTCAACATTACTTAAAGGCTAAATTTTTCTCGGAATATTTAGCTTCGTTTTTCGGTGGAATTACAGCTCTCGTCTTAGTGCATAGCGGTTTTGGCAATAATTTGGATCAAGTTGTGATTGGAACGTTGATCCCGCTCGTACCCGGGGTTCCATTGACCAACTCGGTACGGGATATGATGAATGGCGATTTAATTTCAGGGCTTGCGCGCGGTTCTGAAGCAGCGTTAACGTCAATATCAATTGCAGCAGGAGTAGCAACGTCTGTATCATTGTTTTTGTCGTAGGGGGACAAAAGATGTGGGAAATATTGATTTGTTTTATGGCGACGGTTGCATTTGCAATTATTTTTAACACCCCCTACCGTCTTCTTTGGAGGATTGGATGCATCGGCATCTTAGCGTGGATGATATACAGTTCGCTTCCAAAGATCGATGTTTCCCTTGTACCTGCAACGGCCCTTGCCTCGTTCGCAGCTTCACTCGTTAGTTATTGGCTGGCGAGGCGCCATCGCGTCCCTGTAACGACTTTTACGATCCCGGGGATTATCCCGCTTGTGCCCGGTGGGAAAGCATATGAAACGATGCTTGCATTTGTAGACGAAAATTACATAGAAGGGCTAACGCAAGGGGCGGAAACGCTTCTGCATGCAGGTGCAATTGCCAGTGGAATCGTATTCGCTCTGTCGATTTTTTCTATTGGGAGGGGGGCTGGTCAAAGATATGAAACAAAAAATCGCTGAGTTTTTGGCTCGCCATCAAATGTTCCCAAAGGGTTCGTCTGTACTCGTCGCCGTGTCCGGGGGTGTAGATTCCATGGCATTACTCCATTATCTACATTCCCAAAAGGATGTTTTTGAAATTACAGTTAACGCTGTGCATTGCAATCATGGCTTGCGGGAGGAGGCTTGGAAGGAAAAGGCTGTTGTCCAACAATTCTGTGCCGATCGAGATATCCCTTTTTTTTATAAAAACTTGGGAGTGAAAAAAGAACATAACACCTCGATTCAGCAGGTCTCCCGGGAGAAAAGGTATGAATTTTTTTCCCAAATCATGAAAACAGATGAGATCGATCGTTTAGCGACTGCCCATCATGGGGATGATCAAGTAGAAACCATGTTGATGAAACAAATGAGAGGCTTTAATTATTATGGCGGGGAGATGGGCATAGCCGCCAATCGTTTGTTTGGAACGGATAAGAGGATCATTCGTCCCTTTCTACCAGTCACTAAGAAGGATATTATTGATTATTCACGGCGCAATGAGGTCCCCTGGTGTGAAGATACGAGCAATGAAAGCAATGATTATACGCGGAATCGTATTCGTAAGAAGTTGTTGCCAACCTTAAAAAGTGAAAATAAAGAGGTACATACACAGTTTCAAATGCTTGCTGAAGATCTTAGGGAAGATGCCCTTTTTCTTCGTCAACAAGCCGAAAAAATCGTAAAAGAAGCGGCTGCAGTACAAACAGACGAGGTAACATTAGACTTGACAAGGTTTCGTCATCACCCTTTTTCTTTACAACGGCGAGTAATTCACTTACTATTGAACTATCTGTACCACCAAAAAAATGCGCAGTTTTCTCGCGTACATATTGAGGATTGTCTGGAGTTGATCACAGCCAAACACCCTTCGGCTGAACTCTCATTACCTGATGGGGTGTCTGCGCTTCGAAATTACGAAGAGCTGTGTTTGTCAGCGAAAAAACATAAAGGTGGGATTGAATCACCACAAGAATTACGTGAATTTCCGGTAAAGTTGGAATCTGCAATTGGGACCCTATCTTTTGCAGAGGGACATACTTCTCTTTCTGATCGAGAACCTACTGTCTATTGTTGCCCGATGTCTCAACTTTCATTGCCTATCTATGTCCGTACGCGTAAACCGGGAGACATCATGCGGCCCCTTGGCTTAAGTGGAACACAAAAGTTGAAGCAGATCATGATTGATGCTAAAGTTCCGCGCCGGCAGCGAGAGCATTGGCCGGTGATTACGGATGCGTTAGGTAACATTCTTTGGGTTCCTTTACTTAAAAAAAATGAGGGTGCAAACCAGAAAGCTAAAGATAGCAATTACCTGGTCATTGAATTATTTAAAAATGATGGTACGCCCGAAATGTAAAATGAAGTTTTATGATCGATAATGCGGAAACGAGGGTGCAAAAGCAGAATGAGAGAGGAAATTGAAAAAGTATTGATAAGCGAAGAAGCTATTCAGAAAAAAACCCAAGAGATTGGTGAACAGATTAAAGATCAGTATGAGGATCGTTTCCCTCTTTTGATCGGTGTGTTAAAAGGGGCCATGCCATTTATGGCAGATTTGAGCCGTGCGATTGATGCCCACCTTGAAATTGATTTTATGGATGTTTCAAGCTATGGAAATAAAATGGTTTCTTCTGGAGAAGTTAAGATTGTAAAGGACCTAGATGCATCAGTAGAAGGAAGAGATATTTTAATCATTGAAGACATCATTGATAGTGGCTTAACTTTGCACTACCTTGTAAACTTGTTTCATCACCGAAAAGCGAATTCAGTGAAGATCGTTACCTTGTTAGATAAACCTGAAGGGCGAAATGTTGATATTGTTCCAGATATTGTCGGTTTTACAGTGCCGGACGAATTTGTAGTTGGTTATGGCCTTGACTATGCAGAACGATACCGCAACCTCCCTTACATCGGTATTTTAAAGCCGGAAGTTTATCGAAGCTCATGATTGGACTGTAAAATGAAGTATGATAATATTAGCTTTGTTGTGTCACCTGCGGGAGGAGGTTAGGAATGAACCGAACAGTGAGATATACTATTTTTTGGCTAGTGATTCTTCTAGTACTTATCGGGATTGTTCAACTTTTTACTGATGAACCAGTTGAAGATGAAATGCTGACAACTGAAGAATTCTTACAAGCGCTTGAACAAGATGATATTGCCTCGATGACCGTTCAACCTGAAATGGGTGTTTATTTTATTGAAGGTGAACTGGTAAATGGAGGAGAAGAGGAATCCAATGAATTTTCAGCATATGTTTTGGAATCACCACAAATCACATCGTTATTGATCGAAGCGATGCAAACCAACGATTCAATGGCAGTTAGCGATACAGTGCCTGAAGAAGAGCCTGGCGGTTGGGTCCAACTTATGATTGCGATCATTCCGTTCATCATTATCTTCATTCTTTTCTTCTTCTTGCTTAGCCAAATGCAAGGCGGCGGGAATCGAATGATGAATTTCGGTAAGAGTAAAGCCAAAATGCATCAGGACGATCAGAAGAAAGCCCGTTTTAAAGATGTAGCAGGGGCTGAAGAGGAGAAACAAGAACTTGTTGAGGTTGTTGATTTCTTGAAGGATCCTCGCAAATTTGCCAACATCGGAGCAAGAATTCCAAAGGGTGTCCTTCTTGTTGGACCTCCAGGTACAGGTAAGACGTTACTGGGTCGTGCTGTTGCTGGAGAAGCCGGTGTGCCTTTCTTTTCGATTAGCGGTTCTGATTTCGTTGAAATGTTCGTCGGTGTCGGTGCATCAAGAGTACGTGACTTGTTTAACAATGCGAAGAGTAATGCACCTTGTATCATTTTCATCGATGAGCTTGATGCTGTGGGCCGGCAACGTGGCGCTGGTGTCGGTGGTGGCCACGATGAACGTGAACAAACCCTTAACCAATTACTTGTAGAAATGGATGGTTTTGAAGGAAATGAAGGCATTATTATCATTGCCGCAACGAACCGTTCAGATGTCCTTGACCCCGCTTTATTACGACCAGGTCGTTTTGACCGTCAGATTACGGTCGGTTTACCGGATGTCAAAGGACGAGAGCAAGTGTTGAAGGTCCATCAGCGTGATAAGCCGTTGGATGATGATGTGCAAATCGATGTGGTCGCACAACGAACGCCTGGCTTTGCAGGAGCTGACCTTGAAAATCTCCTTAATGAAGCCGCACTTGTGGCTGCAAGAGCCAATAGCACGAAGATCAAAATGGTTCATATTGAAGAAGCCATTGACCGTGTGATCGCTGGTCCAGCGAAGAAGACACGAGTGATCTCTGAGAAAGAGAAGGACATTGTGGCTTACCACGAAGCGGGTCATACCGTCGTTGGGGTAAAACTGGAAAATGCTGATGCGGTGCATAAGGTAACGATTGTTCCACGGGGACAAGCCGGTGGATATGCGATGATGCTTCCAAAAGAAGATCGTTACTTTATGACGAAACCGGAGTTACTGGATAAAATCGTTGGCCTTCTAGGCGGTCGTGTAGCTGAAGATGTTATCTTTGGAGAAGCGAGCACGGGGGCTCATAATGATTTCCAACGTGCCACAGCTATCGCACGTAAAATGGTGATGGAATACGGTATGAGCGAGAAATTAGGGCCATTGCAATTCGGTTCTTCCGGGGGAGGTCAAGTATTCCTCGGGCGAGATATTCAAAATGAACAAAACTATTCCGATGCAATTGCACACGAAATTGATAAAGAAGTACAAGGCATCATTAAAGATAGCTATGAACGATGCCGACAAATTTTAACGGAGCATAAAGACAAGTTAGAACTTGTGGCCAAAAACCTATTGGAATTAGAGACATTGGATGCAGAACAAATTTATTCTCTAATCGAAGATGGCAAATTGCCGGAAAGTCATCACTCGAATTTGGCACAGGCAGATGCCCTTGAAAATTCTGGGAATGCAGATCCTGTGGATGATGAGAACGTCCGAGTAAACATTGGTTCCCAAGAAGAAGATAATGCTTCGAAATCCGGTGAAGAAAATGAAACTCGCGATGAAGATGCAGAGGGAA
Organism: Geomicrobium halophilum; assembly: GCF_014207655.1. Lineage (GTDB taxonomy): Bacteria > Bacillota > Bacilli > Bacillales > Marinococcaceae > Geomicrobium > Geomicrobium halophilum. Next base: position 50,475 of record NZ_JACHHJ010000008.1, read on the forward strand.
ATGAAACAGATAACAAAGAGGACAACACGCCTAATGATGATCGTAGACAATAAAGCACTACATCGTGGTGTAGAGTAAGGGATGCCCCACAGGGCATCCCTTCTTCACGATTAGAGGTTGTTCAAAAGTCCGGGGCTTCTCCTTGAACGTCTCGGCTCTTTTGTCCTTCTATACACACAATTATTGGGAGAGCAGGTATTCTAGGTAAAGGGGTAATTATCTCATGATTCTGGTTATAGATGTCGGGAATACCCATATTGTTTTTGGGGTATACAATGATCAGCACCTCCTACACCATTGGAGGGTATCGACGGCTCAAGAAAGAACAGAGGATGAATACGGTGTCCTTATGCACACGTTGCTTGGAAATGAAAACGTCTCTATGGATGAAATAGAGGGTGTGATCGTTTCTTCAGTTGTTCCATCCTTGATGTTTGCGCTTGAACATATGTCCCGGAAGTATTTTAAGCAAACACCCATGGTTGTTGGCCCTGGAATCAAAACAGGGTTGAATATTCTTTATGATAATCCGCGGGATGTTGGTGCGGACCGTATTGTTAATGCTGTAGCTGCTATCGAGGAATATGGAGCTCCGCTTGTCATCGTCGATTTTGGTACAGCAACCACGTTCTGTTTTATTGATCGCCGGGGAAATTATGTTGGAGGAGCCATTGCTCCAGGGGTTTCCATTTCAACGGATGCCTTATACGCACATGCATCAAAGCTCCCCCATATTGAAATAGATGCACCCCAATCAGTGGTCGGTAAAAATACCACTCATGCCATGCAATCTGGAATCTACTATGGCTATGTCGGCCAGGTTGATGGAATCGTCAATCGAATGAAACGTGAAGCAGAACAAACTCCAACCGTAATTGCAACGGGGGGGTTATCACGTCTGATTGGCCAATCAGCGGAGTCTATTGATGCTGTTGATCCTTTCCTGACATTGAAAGGGTTAAAGTTAATTTATGATAAGAACCACAATGTTGATTAAAGAAGAGATGTAACGGTATATAAAAGGATGTTCAAAAGCATGGGAACAATCTCGAAAAAGAAAATCACTTTTCTTTGTATGTAGCAACAGGTTTGTACTTCGGTGCACGAAGCTGCGTCTTTTCGTATGACTTGGATCATTTTGTCATCTTTTTTGCACATACACTTAAAGGAGCGGTTTGAATTTGTCTGATTATCTAGTAAAAGCAACGGCCTTTAAGCAACAAGTAAGGGTTTATGCAACGACGACCACTGATATGGTTAATGAAGCAGTCAAAAGGCATCAAGCATATCCTACGGCTACTGCAGCGCTTGGACGAGCGATGACCGTTGGGACGATGATGGGCGCGATGATGAAAGGTGAAGATAAACTGACTGTAAAAGTAGAAGGAAACGGGCCGCTTGGTCCAATTATTGTTGATAGCGATTCTGCTGGAAATACAAGAGGGTATGTCTATAACCCCCAAGTTCATTTTGAATTAAATCGCGCAGGAAAGCTTGATGTTGCTCGTGCCGTGGGAACGGATGGATATATTGGCGTGGCCAGAGACCTAGGGATGAATGAGCAGTTTACAAGTCACTCTCCTATTGTTTCAGGTGAATTGGGAGAAGACTTTACCTACTACTTCGCAACCTCAGAACAAATTCCGTCGTCTGTTGGGCTCGGTGTTCTTGTTGACACTGATAACTCTGTTTTAGCCGCAGGCGGATTTATCATTCAAGTCCTCCCAGATGCTGATGAAGATATTGTAGATCTCATGGAAAAGCAGATCGAAGCTACCCCTCCGATATCGAAACTAATTGAAAGAGGTTATAGCCCTGAAGGGATCATTGAGACGATTACAGGCGGCGATTATCAACTTCTAGAAAACCATCCTGTTCAATTTCATTGCCCTTGTTCAAAAGACCGTATTGGAAGATCAATGATTGGGTTGGGAAGTGAAGAAATCCAGTCAATGATTACCGAAGATGGTGGAGCTGAAACTCAATGTCATTTTTGTAATGCACAATATGATTTTAGTATTGAAGATTTGCAGCATGTAAAAGAGGAAGCGCTGGCACAAGAAGAAAGAAAGGGGTAAGTGCTTGGATTCCTTAGAGGTCAACAATAATGTTGACAGATGCACACGATTCGAGTAAGATTGAATATAATACCAATAAAAATACTAGGGATTACAATGGGAGGGCACGTACATGAGTAAAGTTGTAAATTCAATTACTGAGCTAATCGGAGACACACCCCTCGTAAAGTTAAATCGTCTAACTGGAGAAAATGATGCAGATGTCTATTTGAAGCTTGAATTTTCAAACCCAGGGAGCTCGGTCAAGGATCGTATTGGTCTTGCGATGATTGAACGGGCAGAGAAAGAAGGAAAACTAACCTCGGGGGATACAATCATAGAGCCTACAAGCGGAAATACCGGTATTGGTCTTGCCATGGTGGCAGCCGCAAAAGGCTATCGTTCACTCCTTGTCATGCCTGATACGATGAGTCAAGAGCGCCGGAATTTGTTAAAAGCATATGGTGCAGAGTTGGTTCTTACGCCTGGAGCGCAAGGAATGGGTGGAGCGATTAGCAAAGCGAATGAATTGGCAGAAGAAAAAGGTTACTTCATGCCCCAGCAATTCGAAAACCAGGCAAATGTTGATGTTCACCGTGAAACGACTGGAAGAGAACTGCTAGAGCAAGTGGATGGACAAATTGATGCATTTGTAGCTGGTATAGGTACAGGCGGTACGATTACAGGCGCAGGTGGCCTTCTAAAAGAGAACTTCCCGAACGTGAAAATCGTGGCTGTGGAACCTGCAGACGCTCCTGTATTGTCAGGCGGCCAGAAAGGACCACATAAAATTCAGGGAATCGGTGCTGGTTTTGTTCCTGAAATTTTAAATACAGATGTATATGATGAGATTACAACTGCAACGACTGAACAATCATTTGAATATGCCCGTCGTGCAGCGCGCGAGGAAGGTATCCTTGGCGGCATTTCTTCTGGAGCAGCGATTTATGCTGGTTTAGAAGAAGCGAAGAAATTAGGACAAGGCAAGAAAGTTGTTGTTGTGATCCCTTCAAATGGTGAACGTTATTTGAGTACACCGTTGTATCAATTTGATGATGATGAATAAATTATTCTTTTTCGGATCATGTGCTTGGACAAAACAGGTTAATTCTTGTTTTGTCTTTTTTTATTCAATTACCCCCTAGTACTTTTCTTGGGTATTGTCAAATGATAAACTAAAGTGTGATATGAGCAGAGCTAAGAAGAGCTGAGGAGGAGCATTTATGTTATTTATGATCGACAATTATGATTCATTTACGTATAATCTTGTCCAATATTTTGGTGAGTTGGGAGAAGAATGTGTGGTTAGACGTAATGATGAGATTTCGGTGCAAGAAATTGCTGACCTTAAACCCGACCGCTTGGTCATTTCTCCAGGCCCTTGTGATCCCGATCAAGCCGGAATTACCATGGATGCTATTAAATTTTTTAGCGGGCAAATTCCTGTGCTTGGCGTTTGTTTAGGACATCAGGCCATTGGTCAGGTGTTTGGTGGAAAGGTCATTCGAGCTTCACGTTTAATGCACGGAAAGACATCTTTTCTCCTCCATGATAATCAAACAATATATGCTGGAGTCCCGCAAGAGACAGAAATTATGAGATATCACTCTTTGACTGTCGATCGTGCGACGCTCCCGGATTGCCTGGAGGTCACTTCCTGGACGGAAGAAGGAGAGCTAATGGGTTTTCGGCATAAGGATCACGCGACAGAAGGTGTCCAGTTCCATCCAGAATCCATCATGACTGCAGAAGGGAAAACGATGCTCGCCAAGTGGTTAAATACTCATTCTACTGATGTTGTGGGTTTAGTATAAACGTTAAACCAATAAATTTTGAATATATTTACAGTATCAATCGATAGAAAGGAAGAACGTCCATGGTTAATAATCTTATATCAGGCGAAAAATGGACACTGGATTTTTCGGAAAAAACGATGGTTATGGGCGTACTCAATGTTACACCTGATTCATTTTCGGATGGCGGTCGTTTTAACAATGTCGAAAAGGCTGTTGAGAGAGCGAAAGAAATGGTGGATGAGGGAGCGGATATCATTGACATTGGCGGCGAGTCAACGCGTCCGGGTTCGGTACCTGTATCACTGGAGGACGAACTCTCCCGAGTTTTGCCCGTGATCGAAGCCGTTTCGAAAAACGTCCATATCCCTATATCCGTCGATACGTATAAAGCTGAGGTGGCTCGACAGGCGATTGAAGCTGGTGCCGATATTATTAATGATGTTTGGGGCGCTAAATATGACGAGCAAATGGCATTCGTAGCTGCTAAATCTCAAGCGCCGATCATCGTTACTCATAATCGCCATTCGGCTTCTTATCATGATTTGATGGGTGAAATAATCGCTGATCTACAGGAGAGTATTGATATATGTACTCGCGCGGGTGTCAACCAAAACAAGATTATTGTTGATCCTGGTATAGGCTTTGGGAAATCTTATAAAGATAATCTGGAAGTGATGCGGCAATTAGATAAAATTGTGGCATTGGGTTATCCTGTATTATTAGGAACCTCAAGGAAGTCAATTATTAAGGAAACCTTAGGCCTCCCTGAAAATGAACGGCTTGAAGGAACGGGAGCAACTGTTAGCCTGGGGATTGAACGCGGCTGCCATATTGTACGTGTTCATGACGTGAAGGAAATCACTCGCACCGTGCAGATGATGGATGCGATGTTAGGGAAAAGGAAGGTGAGTCCAGTTGGATAAAATCTTTGCTCAAGGGATGAGTTTTTACGCCTATCATGGCGTTTTTCCGGAAGAAAACAGGCTGGGCCAACGCTTCGTTGTAGATTTGATATTGAAAGCTGATTTAAAGGGCGCAGCAGCAAATGATGATATTGAGCAGAGTGTAGATTATGCAGAAATCTATGAGTCTACAAAATGTGTAATAGAAGGGCATACGTACAATTTAGTTGAGGCCATTGCAGAACACGTTGCAACTGAAATTCTTGATACATTTGCTATTGTTGAAGGGGTTACGGTGAAAGTCATTAAACCGGATCCACCAATCCCAGGTCATTATGATCACGTAGCTATTGAAATCGAGAGGAGTCGATGATGAATACCGCTTATATTGCACTCGGATCGAACATCGGTGGTCGCTCCACCTATTTGCATAAAGCTTTGCAAAGTATAAGCCAACGAGAATCGATTCGGATTTCCGCGGTTTCTTCGATCTATGAAACCGAACCGGTTGGTCTTGAGAACCAACCCTCCTTTCTAAATATGGTGGTCGCAATTGAAACAGATGAATGTGCTGAGAGTTTGTTAAAGAAACTGCAGGATATTGAAGAGCAGCTTGACCGTGTCCGAGTTGAACGGTATGGGCCAAGGACGATTGACCTTGACATTCTCTTATTTAACGATGAAAATATTGAGAAGAATGAGTTGAGCATCCCTCATCCGCGCATGCACGAACGATCCTTTGTGCTCGTTCCCTTGGCAGAAATCGCTCCGTATGTAAAAATGCCAACTTCACATAAAACGATTGAGCATATATTGACATCGCTACCGGAAAGATTAAGAAAGGGAGTTCTTCTATGGAAACGACAAGGGCAGGAGGAAGACTTCGGGCTTTTCGAAAGTTGAAAGGGCACACTCAGCAAAGTTTTGCCAATCAGATGCATATGTCCGTTTCTGTCATCGGTGAAATTGAACGTGGAACGAGACGAGCGGAAGATGAATTTTTAGAACAGGCATGCGCCCTTTTGGGTATTACGACTGAAGAATTGCTAGGCAAAGATCATAATGAAAATGAAGTGCGGTGAGAATGATGTTACAAATCGAAAATATTAAAATGAAAAACCCTGTGGTGCTGGCACCCATGGCTGGTGTATGCAACCCGGCCTTTCGTCTAATTGCAAAGGAGTTTGGCTCCGGACTTGTATGTGCAGAAATGATCAGCGATAAGGCTATCTTGCATAAAAATGAAAAATCATTAAGAATGCTGTACGTCGATGAAAGGGAAAAGCCGCTCAGTTTACAGATTTTCGGTGGTGACAAAGATTCACTCCTCGGTGCTGCTCAAGTCGTGGACGAACAGACCAATGCCGATATCATTGATATAAATATGGGCTGTCCAGTTCCGAAAGTGACCAAATGTGATGCTGGTGCACGTTGGTTGCTTGACCCTGATAAGATCTATGAAATGGTAGCTGTTGTTGCCCGTAATGTACAAAAACCGGTGACCGTTAAAATGCGTACAGGCTGGGATGACGATCATGTGTATGTGCTTGAAAATGCGCAAGCTGTTGAAGCAGCTGGCGGTAAAGCGGTCTCCGTACATGGTCGAACTCGTTATCAAATGTATGAAGGATTGGCAGACTGGGACCTCCTTCGCCAGGTAAAGGAAACAGTAAATATTCCTGTAATTGGAAACGGAGATGTCAATACCCCTCAAGACGCCAAGCGTATGCTTGATACTACTGGTGTTGACGGTGTGATGATTGGACGCGCCGCGCTTGGGAATCCTTGGATGCTGTATCGTACGGTGAAATACCTGGAAGATGGTACTTTGCCAGACGAACCAACTCCAAAGGAAAAAATAGATGTATGTATGCTTCATATGGACCGCCTGATTGATTTAAAAGGTGAAAAAGTTGCGGTTCAAGAGATGAGGAAACACGCAAGCTGGTATTTAAAAGGATTGCGCGGCAGTGGAAAAGTACGTGGTGAAATTAACCAGCTGGAACGTAGAGATGATGTAGCCAACACCATGTATCGTTTTGTAGAAGGATTGAACGAAGAGGCCGCTGTGGGCTCCTAATCGTAAAAATGGCGGTGAACTCTGTACTCCACACTTCGGGAAATGAACATACTGCCAGTGCCCTAGCTGGCAGTTTTTTGATGATAAGATAGGAGATGATGATATGACGCAAGAAGGCCAACAAAGCGACCAAATGCTCGTGCGTCTTGAAAAACTAGAGCAGCTTCAGGAACAGGGATATAACCCTTTTGGCATGCGTTTTGACCGTACCCATACAGCAAGGGCTATGCACGAATCATTTGAAGAATATACCAAAGAAGAGTTACAAGAACGTGAGGGTCAGGATACCGTTGCTGTTGCAGGCCGATTGATGACCAAGCGGGGAAAAGGAAAGGCTGGCTTTGCCCATATCCAAGACCTCAGCGGACAAATCCAGTTATACGTTCGCAAAGACGCCGTCGGTGAAGAACAGTATGAACGATTTCAAACGAGTGACATTGGAGATATTGTGGCCATACACGGTGTTGCCTTTAAAACAAAGGTCGGGGAACTTTCTGTGAAGGCTCATGACTTTCAACTGCTGACGAAATCTCTTCGTCCGCTTCCGGACAAACATCATGGTTTAAAGGATATTGAACAGCGTTACCGACAGCGTTATCTTGATCTTATTGTAAACCCGGATGTTCAGGAAACATTTATTAAACGAAGTCAAATCCTACAATCGATGCGCAGATATTTGGATGCCCAAGGTTTCCTTGAGGTAGAAACACCGATGATGCATCAAATTCCTGGCGGAGCTTCCGCACGCCCATTCGTAACACACCATAATGCATTAGATATGGAATTATACATGCGAATCGCGATTGAACTGCATCTGAAACGCTTAATTGTAGGTGGGTTCGAAAAAGTATATGAGGTTGGCCGTGTGTTTCGGAATGAAGGGGTATCAACGCGACACAACCCTGAATTTACGATGATCGAATTGTATGAAGCCTATGCCGATTATCAGGATATCATGACATTAACGGAAAATCTGATCGCGCATATCACTCAAGATGTTTATGGACAAATGCAAGTGAAGTATGGCGATGAGATTATTGACCTTTCTCCTTCGTGGCGTCGTGTTCATATGGTGGATCTGATAAAAGAAGAGACAGGTGTCAATTTCTGGGCAGAGTTGAGTGATGAGGAAGCGCACCAACTTGCCGAATCTCATAACGTACAAGTGGATGATCATATGACATTTGGTCACATTGTTAATGAGTTTTTTGAACAATTGGTAGAAGAAAAACTCATTCAACCCACGTTTGTCTATGGGCATCCACTCGCCATTTCTCCGTTAGCCCGTCAAAATGCAGAGGATCCAAGATTCACCGATCGATTTGAATTATTCATCGTCGGTCGGGAACATGCCAATGCATTTACGGAGCTAAACGATCCTATTGATCAACGCGCAAGATTTGAAGAACAGGTAAAAGCACGTGAGCGCGGAGACGATGAAGCGCAAATGATGGATGAAGATTTCTTGGAATCTCTTGAATATGGAATGCCGCCAACAGGCGGGTTGGGAATAGGGATTGATCGGCTTGTCATGCTGCTTACAAATGCCTCCTCCATCCGGGATGTCCTCTTGTTTCCACAGATGAAGACGAAGGATCATGAACAATAAATATGAATCACTGTATTGGTTGTAAGCTTGACCAATACAGTGGATTTTTTTTCTTTTAAATTTATACTTGTCATCGCGTGACTCAGATGGTATATTCTTATTTGTCGTTGGCGTTGTTGCCTTGTCTAAATAATTTATTTAAAAAAGTTGTTGACGAGGCTAAACGGAAATGATAGTATTATAAGAGTCGCCGCAAGGAAGTGGCGCCATCAACAATTGCCCTTTGAAAACTGAATGAAAGCAAAGCGAAGCAAGAAAGAAGCCAGCGCGAGCACACCCCCGTGTGCGAGCGGAACCATATGATGGAGAGTTTGATCCTGGCTCAGGACGAACGCTGGCGGCGTGCCTAATACATGCAAGTCGAGCGAACCCGGGGTGCTTGCACCCTGAGGG
>NZ_JACHHJ010000009.1 GCF_014207655.1 Geomicrobium halophilum
TCACCTCTAATATCAAACGTTTGCATGGACGTATCGTATCCAAGACTGTCAAATTCATCTTCAATATACTCAGCAGCCTCTAGCTCTTCTTCGCTCCCGGCGACTCGCGGTCCAATGTCTTCACTTAGATGGGAGATGTGATCCATCACTCGATCCACATCAAAAGTCTCTCCATAGTTTTCAATCAAGTCATCGGCAAAAGTCTCTAACATGTGGAAGGCATCTTCAGATATCCAGTCATTCTCCAACTGTTGAATTAAAAGGTTATGAAAACCTCCCATATGCTCCACCACTTTGTCCGTTTCCTCTTGATCTTCATAGTGACTCACCGCCCTTAAATGAACATCTAACGCATACGGTGCGTCGCTATTTTCAAACTCTCCGGCTTCATCCAACTGCTCAACAAGGGTTTGTAGCCCGGAAGCCGTGATCCTTGGATCCGAGCAATCTTCTAACGCCAACCCTTCCACTTCGTTATAGGAAGCTTCTCCATCGAGTAGGAAGGGAACAACGGTCATCATCGGCTGGGACATGGACACAAAAACGCCATTTTCGCCCACCTCTTCAGTCTCTAATGAAAATGAATCGATATGAAGGCTTACTTCATTAGCCTGTGATGAATGAAGTAAATAACCACACGGATGAGGATCTAATACATCCGAATCTTCCGGCTCTCGAATGTCTGCACCATCCAAATAGAAAGGTTCGGACCGATCTGCGCCCTCTTCCATCTTACGGCTCGGAGCTTCACTGACGACGGTTGTTACGTCATCCATCCGCTCACGGTAAAACTCTAACGTTGATTCAACCGTTTCCATTTGTGCTTCCACCCGATACTTAGGATCTTGCTGTCCGGATGATTCGGTCAATAGTCCCAAACCATGCCGCAATCCTGCCATTTGGGACAATACAGTCTCGAGCCCAAGAGTAGGTTCAGAAGCATCGCCGTATAATCCTGTTGTAAAACCAGCCTCCTCAACATTCGGCCGTAAATAATCTTCAACCATTTCTTCATTTAATTCGCGTAGCTCATCGTCAACATTAAGGTTACGGGGCCACTGCATTTCCATATCCGGATTCCCATCTGCGCTTGGACGTTCATGGGCATCAATCGTGATATCTGGGTTGTACTGATTCAGCACTTCTCCGATCACTTGGATTTCAGGAGTCCCTAAATTCAAATGTTCACGATTAATGTCTACCCCCTCGGCATTCGTTCGAGTATCCGCCTCCCGACCATCCGGGTTCGCCGTTGGGATGAACATCACTGTTAGCTCCTCCAACTGACCCTCCCGTTCAGGATCCTCCGTGAAAGCTAAGTCCCGTAATAATTGTAATGCCATTTCACGGGGAGCTGGCTCATTCCCATGCTGCGAGCCAATAATCAACATATTTTGCCCATCAGCCATTTCCTCGTCCGTGGCGGGAGAAGGACCCCCTACCTGCACTAAATGCAGCGGCCGACCTTCTACCGAGGTACCCACTTCAGAATACGTCATTCGTTCCGATTTTTCCTCGACCTCCTCCAAGAATTCCAATTCCTCTTCATGAGTCGTCCATTCTTCTCCATCTCGATCTTCAAAACCAGTTATCGGAGGCTCATCAAAGTCGTTTTTCTCTTGGGCTGCAGCCACTCCCTCCCAAGAGCTCACGATTAATAGTAATGAAAAAAACAAAACGAGAGGACTCATGGTTTCCAAGTTTATGATTTTCATACTGACCTCCTACCTTGGCATCTCCTCATAGCTTCCTATCATTTAAGCATGAATGGACAGCTCCCTGTGACAGTTCACTCCTGCCACAGGGAGCTCATGTGTTCTCCCTGATCTAATTCCGAAACAACATCTGTCTCATTGCTGAATCACATCTTCAGTATAAGAATAAAGAGTATCATATGCGTATTCCGACATCATTTCTTCGTTCAGCTGATGGTCCAGCAAATCCTTAAGTCCTTCCATGTGTTCAATCACTTTTTCCGTTTCTTCTTGATTTTCGTAATGACTGACAGCCCTCAAATGAGTGATTAGCGCACGTGCAGCTTCGGCGCTCTCAATTTCTCCCTCATCTTCGAACAGCTCCACAAGCTGCTTCATTCCTTCTACATCATATGCAATTAAAAATTCGGCCTCATTGTAATTTTCTTCAGTACCTTTCGGATCGTAATGATTTTCAACATTTCCTGCCATGTCCTCTGAAAACCATTTCATCGTCGTAGTAGCGTTGATGGTCAGTGTTTCAGCACCTTCACGTGTACCTGCAAGTTGAAGCGCATTGGAATCAAATGTCGGTTTTGAGCCATCAAGCGTATAATAAATCGTTGCAGGTTCACTCGTTTCGAAGCTCACTTCTATGGGTTCGTTATATGAACCTTCTTCCGGACTTACTGTAGAGCTTGGTGGATCCTCATTTTGATAGTAGTCATTGGCAACATCCAGCATGCCGATCAATCCACTGGCAAACTCCATTCCTTGGGCGTGGCCCTCTTCTTCAAAAGGGGGCTGAAAACCTTGGGATTCCCAACGTTCTTCATCAGGGTTCCAAAGTTCTGCACCGACTTCAAAATTCCAGGCAAAAATGTCATGGTCATACCAAAGTGCATCAGCAGAGTTTCCACCTGCAGAATACAAGACATCTGGAATTGGTCCGGTTCTTTCCGGCAAAATAACGGTGCCCCGATATGCCTGAATCGCATTCAAAATCGTTTCCGAAGCCTCCCAATAGTAGGCTTCTTCGCCCGCTGTCGGACGCGGCAACGTATTACGGTTCTCGTCATATGCTCCCGGAGACCACATGAAATAACCGCCGTGACTGTGAATATTCATTGCAAAGTTAATGTTCGGGTTCTCTTCTGCCAACCAAATCAAGTTTTCGCTTTCAGGTTCAGATAACGGCTCCGGTCCAGCGTATGTCCCGGATGTACAATTCGTTGATCCTCCAATATAGCCGTCATATACAGAACCGACCGCGTGATTACGGTTTAAATCAACGCCCCATGAATCACGTAGATACGGGTCACTATTCTCGATGTCACAATGATTTGCCATATTTTTGCGTTGCCAATTATAATCATGAAACGAATAGTTTGCGCCGTCAGGATTTATAGACGGAACGAGAAAAATATCAAGATTATCTACGAGCTCTTGGGTCTCGGGATCAGAGTGATAGTTTCTCAATAGCTGTTCTGCTGTTTCTATCGTGACAAGGGGGGTCACCCATTCGCGGGCGTGCTCTTGAGCATATGCCAACACCCCGGTTTGAGAGCCATCTCGATCTTTTCCGATGCGAATCGCTTTTACATCAGCTGGCTCACGTGAAACATCCTGAGGGGCATTCAAATTGTTATTCAGTTCGATTTCACTTTGCGGCTGAACAATTCCTTCTCCTTCATAACTTCTGAAACTTGAAGCGGTAACCATGTCCTCTGAAGCTCCATTGATAGCCTCAATCACTTCAGCAGCCGTACTTGAAGGATTAGCCGAACCGTCGGTCGCAAGGTTGACTGTAATGTGTTCGCTGTTTACATCCACTTGCAAATCCTCATTCGCATTATCCGGAATCTCAACAGTAACCGAAATGTTATTTCCACCTTCATGTCCCCATGCATTGGATGTGATCACAATCGCTGCTTCCGGGTTATCCCCCGGATCACCGATCATGCCTTGAGCATGTCTTCGATATCCATTCGTTTCATTGGGCATAGTCACCACTTCGGCCAGTTCCGGAAACTCAGCAGCCAATTGTTCAATTCTTTCATTCAACTCATTCGGTGTCATATAGTGATCGATAAAGTCACTGACATAGTGATCCCCTGCTTCAGGTGGATCACCGATCCATTCACTGACAGAGGCTTCAGCAGAGCCGCCTTGATTGCTGCTCACCGTCACATTTTCGGGAACGGACTCCACATCGATCAACATTCGGTGATACAAATACTCACCATAATCCTCTTGTCGATCCATGGTTACAGTGTGCTCCTCACCGCTATCATCGGTCCATTCCGCTGTCAATGCCACACTTGCAGCATCTCCAGCACTTGTTTTTGACTCAACATACAAAAAGGTACCGGATTGATTCGTAAAGTGCTGAGCACGTAAAATGTTAACCTCGTCTACTTGCTCAGTGAGTGTTTGAATTTGCTGAACGTTCTGTTGACGTTCTCTCAAAACTTGTTCAGCTTCACTCCGTCTCTGTATCGTTGTTACGTCGTATTGCTGATTCAACTCTTGCAGTTCATTCGGGGTGACAATGGCATCAACCTCTAACATATCTTCCTGTTCTCGTACATATTCAATTAATTCCAGGTCGCTTGCCACAAGCTCGTCCAATGCTTTTTCATCCGGCACTGTAATCCGAACGTGTGCAGTATCCCGTTCAAATTCGTAATCATCGGAAGAAGCTTCTGTGTATGTTTCTGACCCCAAGGTTGAAAGCATCAAAACCGTGATCGACAACATGAGCACATAAGGTAAAGACCGTTTTGATCTCATCAGGCTCCTCCTCTTTTGAGTTATTGGTTGTCATTTTTTTCAGCCAAAAACAGTCAGCCCCTTGCAACAAGTCATTTACTTTCTAAGCAGCTTCATCTGTTAACAAAGGCTCTTGTTCGGTAACAAGGTCAGACACAGCAGAATCAATAAGGTCTCCAACCATCTGAATTTTTTCAGGACTCACACGATCGATCGTGTCTCCAGGAGAATGATACCAAGGTTCTATCCCTGCTTGACCTGGTGCTGTGCCCGGCTCCATCCAGATAAAGAGTGCGGCATCGATACCCACTTCATAAAACGGAACGTGATCAGACCTTCCTAATTGGTGTAAAGTAAGTTTGTCATCATCTAATTCTAATCTTTCAGCAGCTGAATCTGTGTAATCCCATACAGCATTCGCTTCTCCATCAACAGTACTAACATGAAGTTGAGAAGCTGGTTCCCAAGCTGTTCCAACCATATCCAAATTAAAATTGGCCACACTGCGATCAATTTCCGAATCAGACAACTGATCTACATATTCAAACCCGCCGACTAGACCAATCTCCTCGGCACCAAGAG
>NZ_JACHHJ010000010.1 GCF_014207655.1 Geomicrobium halophilum
TCCATAATGGTGTTTTGGTCGTCTAAACGTTGCATGAGAGCTTGATTAAATTGTTCTTGTACTTGTTGCCCTTCTTGCAATGCCTCGATTTTTTCGATCAAATCCTTGGTTGAATAGAATTGTTCTGGTGATAATGTTTCTCCGTCCGTAGAAAGGTGATACTTGATTTGTTTGATCGTGTATCCTTCTTCTTGATTCATTTGTTTTATTAGTAAAAGCCTTTTGGTTGCGTCATCATCAAAATAATTATAGCCGTTCTCTGCTTTGATGGTTGGAATTTCTTCTTTGAGTTGCTTCATCCAATTTCTAATGGTGGTTGAAGACTCGTTGATTTCTTTGGCTACTTCAGAAACCGTTCGATGATGTTGGGTATGATCTTTATCCATGATGGTACTCACCTTTTCAAAACCTTATATTTGTTTTTATCCATGTTTGTACTTGGGTTCTATCTTGGTTATTTTTAGTATAACCTTTGTCGTTGTCTATCGCTATGTTTTTTTAAAGGGTGAAATTAGTGGAGTGGTTTTTAACGCTCCACTTTTATTTATATAAGAGAATCGACAATCTATTTTAAAACGCATGTTCCTATGCACAAAGTATGCAATCGTTGGTTTGTTCCCCTGCACAAAGTGTGCAATCGCGTTATTTTGATTGATATCACTACAAACATCTGGCACTACCAGATATATCACGTTAGTGATATCAGTTTCCCCTTATGCTCTTTTCTCATTTTTTCTTCTTTCGAATGATATTGATCAAGGAAATGAGTTTTCGCCCCAGCAGGATATTTTGCGAGAGCAAAAGTAAGGTTGGTCGAGCGAAAAGCGAGTCACATTATACCCTCAAATTTTTTGTGGGTATAAATGGGCACTGCCGTTTAAAATGACACGGCGTGGTGAGCGTAGAATCAAACACAGAGAGCTTTTGTGATCGTTTGTGTGCTTTACTATTGATGGACAAAAGGAAAGTATATAGAGCAAATTAGATGGACTGTCGCTTTATTCATGTTGGTTGCTGCTGATGTTTGAGGAAATGGTTCTGGTTTATCCAACGGAGAAAGTAAGAATAAGCGTGCCTCGTCAAGTATAAATGTCTGACCGAGCTGATTTTGCGAGGGAATTTATGCCTTGATGAGGTGATCTGATTCATCACCCTCTTGGCTTGGAAGAAAACACTTTTTCTTCCTTGCCACCCGGCGAGGGCTGGAAGTCTTGAAACCTGGGTTTCGAGCCGCCGGAGGCTCTTTTAAATAGCGATCCAACGGGCTCCGTTGGTCGGCGTCCCCTCAAGGGGGCGTCGAAACGGGGTGGTTTTAATGAGGGTGTGGCGTTGTGATTCTTGGTGGAGGATTCCTTCATAAAAGCTACTCATAAGTTATTTAAGGTGTTTTATATTACTTTATGTGGTTTACATCCTAAGTATATAAAAAAGCTCTCTATGAATCTATGAGAGCTTTTTTATTCAATCATAGTGATGAGGGGAAGTGATACGTACAAAAAATCTTGTAATAAAAGCGAATGGTTTAATGGCATGTTTACGCTCTTTTTTTAGCGATAAAAATGGAAGTTCAAAATAACCCTTTAAAAAATTGGTGTATGCCCCGTTATGAAGGGATATTTCTAACGATATTTTAGCGCGCTAAAATCGAGTTTCTTCATTACTTGATTTATTTATATAGACACAAGATTACCAATGTGATAGACTGGTAGAAACGTTGAGGATATATTTGGCATAAAAATGCCCCATTCCTGAGGACTTCCAAATACACAGGAAAGGGGACAACCGTAATGCAAGTATATCATAAAGTCGTGGTCAGTGGAAAGATTACAGAGGTTTACTCGTATCAAAATGGCGTTATAGTTGGTCTTCAAAGTGGAGGTGGTAACGCTATGAGTAGTGGAGATGAAAAGATGACGAAAGAAGAGCGTGCCATGCGGGATCAAGCTAACTTGAAGCGATCACTTTCAAGGACTGTTCAAACGTTAAGACGGACAATTAATGCGAATATCCACGAGTGGGGCAAAGAAAAGCCAAAATTTATGACCTTAACGTTTAAAGAAAATATTCGAGATCATGATATAGCTAATAAAGAATTCCAGCAATTTGTTAGAAGACTTTCGCGAAGGCTTTTCAAAAAACAAAGTGGTTTGAAATACACATGTGTCGTTGAAAGACAAGCTCGGGGAGCGATTCATTTCCATGTGCTTTTTTACAATTTGCCGTATATTCCCCAAAATCAACTTGTGAAGGTATGGGAAAATGGTAAAGAACAAAGAGGACTTCGGATTAATGCGATTGATAATGTCGATAATGTCGGTGCATACGTAGTGAAGTACATAGAAAAAGATATACACGCAATGATGAAAGATAGCGAGACAAAAACAGGAAAAAATGCGAAGGAAAAAGGGAAAAAGCTTTATTTTCAAGCTACAGGTCTTTATAAGCCTCAAGAAAAGGCGGTTTCTAAAGAAGAACTGGAAGCGATCGAAAGTGAATTGATCGATAATGGAGCTAATGTTTATGAAGCTGAACATGAAAATGAGTATGTAGGCAAGATGATATATAAGCAATATAAGGAGCAAACTCATGAAAAAGATGATTGATGTAAAAGAGTTGGAAAACTTTTTGTGGTACTTACAGGATAAATCTGATGATGCTTATAAAGCAGAGACAAAGCGTGCAGTTGAGCGCTATTTAGAGGAATTGAACGATTAAGGAGTAACTACCTGTTTCCCTCGTCAGCGACGGCAGTCGCTAGCGGCAGCGTAGAGGGAAACAGGTAGAAAAACCGAATGATGGATGGATTTATAACCCCCCACCTCTAACAGGGGGGTAGTAATCGATAAAAGGACGAATGCTAAGAAAGTTATCTATGCTAATCATTCGGAATTTATGCCGCAATCGAAGCGCGATTGTTGAAGAAAGTTTTCATGTAGAATAACGAAGAATTGGGGGACGTACTCCAATTCTTCTTTTTTATTCAAATAGTTGCTTGAATGATAGATTAAAAATGGTTATACTTTATTCAAGTAATTATTTGAATGATGAGGGAGAGGCAATATGAAAAAACAAGATACTTGTGAAATTTTTTGTTATGACGAAGAAAAGGTTAATCGAATACAAGGGGACTTGAAAACAGTTGATATTACTGGTGTTACCCAAATGTTAAAGGCCATTGCTGATGAAAATAGAGCAAAAATTTCCTATGCTTTGTGCCAGGATGAAGAGTTATGTGTTTGTGATATAGCAAATATCGTAGGTGTTACGGTAGCGAATGCTTCTCATCATTTACGAACACTTTATAAGCAAGGAGTTGTAAACTTTAGGAAAGAAGGGAAACTCGCTTTCTATTCGTTAGATGATGAACATATCAGGCAGATAATGATGATCGCTTTAACGCATAAGACAGAAATGAAGGTTAAGATCTGACTAAAAGGTAAAACAAATTGAAGAAAAATGAGCGTTCATTGGAGACGATAAAAAAATGGTTGCAACAATCTTAACGGCGATTGCAGTTTATATAGCCACAGGTATTGATTATTTGATCATATTAATTCTTCTATTTTCTCAAATAAAGAAAGGTCAAATGAAGCATATTTGGATTGGGCAATATTTAGGAACGGTAATTATCTTATTGGTGAGCCTGTTAGCAGCTTATGGCGTCAATCTAATTCCTCAACAATGGATTGTAGGGTTACTTGGTCTTTTACCCATTTATTTAGGGGTTAGAGTGTGGATCAAGGGGGAAGAAGATGAAGATGAAAGTAATATCTTATCTCTTTTTTCTTCTGATCGTTTTAATCAACTTTACTTAACAGTCACTTTTATTGTATTGGCTTCTAGTGCAGATGATTTTGCAATTTATATACCATATTTCACAACATTAAATGCGATTGAAATACCCGTTGTACTTCTTGTCTTCCTTATTATGGTTGGTGTTTTATGTTATGTCAGCTATCGCTTAGCTTCTGTGAATTATGTTTCGGAGAAAATTGAGAAGTATGAACGTTGGATTGTTCCAATCGTGTTTATAGGTTTAGGTTTATATATAATGTATGCGAATGGCACATTCAACACTTTAATTTCTATTTTTTAGAATGCTAATAAGCGAAGATGAAAAAAAGCCCATTTGAAAAATCCTCACTGTTCAACAATCGAAGCGCGATTGTTGAGCAGTTTATTTCTTAAATATTCTCGCAAAAAATCCTTGATCCTTTTTGTTTGCCTTTGCTTCGTTTAGTGTCTCAAGGAGTTTCTTATCTCGTTCTTTAAGGCTTTCTTCGATGTATTCTTTTTGTTTTTCCATAATGGTGTTTTGGTCGTCTAAACGTTGCATGAGAGCTTGATTAAATTGTTCTTGTACTTGTTGCCCTTCTTGCAATGCCTCGATTTTTTC
>NZ_JACHHJ010000011.1 GCF_014207655.1 Geomicrobium halophilum
AGCAGTTGCCCGCTCAAAACTGAATGAAAGCTAAAGCGTGTCGTTCGGGCCTTCGGCTAGAAGGCCCCTGTGCTCCTTAGAAAGGAGGTGATCCATCCCCACCTTCCGGTAGGGATACCTTGTTACGACTTCACCCCAATCACCGGCCCCACCTTCGGCGGCTGGCTCCAAACGGTTGCCTCACCGACTTCGGGTGTTGCTGGCTCTCGTGGTGTGACGGGCGGTGTGTACAAGGCCCGGGAACGTATTCACCGCGGCATTCTGATCCGCGATTACTAGCGATTCCAGCTTCATGCAGGCGAGTTGCAGCCTACAATCCGAACTGAGAACGGCTTTTCAGGATTCGCTCCACCTCACGGTTTCGCTTCCCGTTGTACCGTCCATTGTAGCACGTGTGTAGCCCAGGTCATAAGGGGCATGATGATTTGACGTCATCCCCACCTTCCTCCGGTTTGTCACCGGCAGTCAATGTAGAGTGCCCAACTCAATGCTGGCAACGACATTCAAGGGTTGCGCTCGTTACGGGACTTAACCCAACATCTCACGACACGAGCTGACGACAACCATGCACCACCTGTCACTCTGCCCCGAAGGGAAACCTTGTTTCCAAGGCGGTCAGAGGATGTCAAGACCTGGTAAGGTTCTTCGCGTTGCGTCGAATTAAACCACATGCTCCACCGCTTGTGCGGGCCCCCGTCAATTCCTTTGAGTTTCAACCTTGCGGTCGTACTCCCCAGGCGGAGTGCTTAATGCGTTTGCTTCGGCACTACGGGTATCGAAACCCCTAACACCTAGCACTCAACGTTTACGGCGTGGACTACCAGGGTATCTAATCCTGTTCGCTCCCCACGCTTTCGCACCTCAGCGTCAGTCACAGACCAGAGAGTCGCCTTCGCCACTGGTGTTCCTCCACATCTCTACGCATTTCACCGCTACACGTGGAATTCCACTCTCCTCTTCTGTACTCAAGTCTGGCAGTTTCCAATGCCATTCCGTGGTTGAGCCACGGCCTTTCACATCAGACTTGCCGGACCGCCTGCGTGCCCTTTACGCCCAATAATTCCGGACAACGCTTGCCCCCTACGTATTACCGCGGCTGCTGGCACGTAGTTAGCCGGGGCTTTCTGGTGAGGTACCGTCACAGATCGGGCATTTCCTCCCCATCCTATTCTTCCCTCACAACAGAGCTTTACGATCCGAAAACCTTCATCACTCACGCGGCGTTGCACCGTCAGACTTTCGTCCATTGCGGATGATTCCCTACTGCTGCCTCCCGTAGGAGTCTGGGCCGTGTCTCAGTCCCAGTGTGGCCGATCACCCTCTCAGGTCGGCTACGCATCGTCGCCTTGGGAGGCCGTTACCCTGCCAACTAACTAATGCGCCGCGGGCCCCTCTTGCTGCGGCGGCTCAAAGCCGCCTTTTCCCTCTCCGGCAGGTGCCGGAAAGGGGACATCCGGTATTAGCACCGGTTTCCCGGTGTTATCCCAGACAGCAAGGCAGGTTCCCCACGTGTTACTCACCCGTCCGCCGCTAACCCTCAGGGTGCAAGCACCCCGGGTTCGCTCGACTTGCATGTATTAGGCACGCCGCCAGCGTTCGTCCTGAGCCAGGATCAAACTCTCCATCATA